>JADJRK010000001.1 GCA_016712285.1 Planctomycetota bacterium
GTCTGAGGCGCTGGGTGTCAGCCTGAACTGGCTGCTCACCGGCACCGGCGCGCCCGAAGCCGGCGAGACCATGTTGCAGGCCGACGCGATGGGTGAAGGCCTTGAGCGCATGGTGCGAATCCTGGGTGCGCTTGAATCAGAAGCGGAAGGGGCCCTGAAGCACTCACCCGCGGCGCCGCGGTTTGAGCGGCTCAACGAGATGCTCAAGACGTGGGACGAAACGCAGCAGCGCCTGAACGACAAACTGCTGCCCGTCGCAGACCGGCTGGTCAAGTCGATGAGCGATGCCATGGACCGCATGAACCTGATTCGTGCGGGTGACCTGAAGGCGGGGCTCGAGTACCTGAAGCGCTTTGACCTGCCGGCCGAAGCCATCAACCGCATCGACCTGACGCTGAGCCGCTTCGCGTTTCTTGACCTGGACTACCAGCGCGACTACGAGTTGCGTCAGAAGATCCTCTGGCGCTACTTGGTTGAGGGCGGCGACGACCCCCGCCGCGTGCTCGAGTACGCCTTTGCTGTCGTGCACTCCGCTTACGGCATGGGTCGCCACAACGCAGCCGTGCTCATGGCCGACGGGGTGCTTGCCGCCACGCGCCTGGTGCCCGAGGGCGACCCGCACCGCCTGCGGCTGCGCGTTGTGCGCTCGTCGTGCCTGGTGGAGCTTGGGCGCCTTCCCGAAGCGGTGTCGGAGTTGTCGGACGCGATCCCGCGTTTGCCCGCGGCTTCGCGCGATCGGTATTGGGGCCTGTACCTGAGGACGCTGGTGCTCGCGGGCAACATGCAGACCGAGGCAGCGTTTAACGTAATCGAGGGCTATGCTTGGCCCCAGGATGACACGGCACTGTTTACGCTTGCGCTGCTGGATGGCAGCGAAGCCCTGCTGCGCAGGTCGCTGAAGTTCGCCGAAAAGACTGGCGCGCTGCACCCGGACTCAACGCAGCCGACAAACGCCCTGCGGGTCCAGTGCCTGTTGCAGGCGATGCAGGGCGATGGCAAAGGCGCCGTAAAGCGCTGGCTGAGTGCGGTGGAGTCGATCATGTCGCAGCCCAACCGTTACGAAGCGCTGCGCTTTGCTGAGATTGAGTTGCTGCGGGCCGGCGGCGACATTCGAGGCGCCAGAAGCCGATTGCGGCAGGCGTGGAAGTTGTGGGACGCCGGCCAGGGCGTCGTGCCTGCGGGGTTGTTCCATGGCGCCAGCGTGCACCGCGAGACGCTGCTGCTTGAGCCGCCTGATTCGCGCCTGCACACACGGGCGCGCGTATGGCTGCAGCGCAAAGTGCGCGAGGGCTACGCGTACTTTCGCCCGTGGCTTGGCGAAGCCTGAAGCGGTGTTGATTCCCAAGCTGGCGTGCCCAAGGCACAATGCCCGGATTGAGGCCCGGGAGGTTTGTGATGCGCTATCTGCTTGCAGCGGTGTTGGCAGTCTTGCTGGTGGGATGTTCTTCCACGGTGGTGCACGATCAGGACGACAATCCGCCGCCGACGGTCGAGAGAGACCCCGAACCGAAACCAGAACCCAAACCCAAGCCGGAACCGAAGCCAAAGCCCGAGCCAAAGCCCGAGCCGAAACCTGAACCCAAACCCGAGCCAAAACCGGAGCCGAAGCCCGAGCCAAAGCCCCAGCCGAAACCCGAACCCAAACCGGAGCCAAAACCCCAACCGAAGCCTGAACCCAAACCGGAGCCCAAGCCCCAGCCCAAGCCGGAACCAGAGCCCGACATGCACCAGGGGAACGTCGATGCATTTATCGCCGCGGTGAAGGACAAGACGTATGAACTGGAAAAATCGAAGTCGTACAAGCACTGGCAACAGGAGCTGAAGCACTGGCGCGACAAGTACGAGAAAGTGAAAGAATCCCGCAAGGGCGCTGACAAAGACAAGGACAAGGGCAAGAACAACCTGGAGAAGGAATGGGCGGACTGCATCAAGGCCTGGTACCAGGCGCGCTATGCCCACTACCTGTTTCTGCACCTGCACACCCTTGACGCGGACTACATGCCCGTGTTCATCCACGACCGCACGGAAGTCGAGACGCTGGCCGATGAGCAGTTGCGGTCAGAGGCCTGCCGCCACACCCAGGCCGCGCATGAACTGGCGGCGACCGACGCAGCCGAGCTGAACAAGTTTCGGACTGACGCGCTGAAGTACGACAAGGTCGCCAGCGACGTGCACGTCAGCAAGACCTGGGAAAAGACGTTCGGCGACGCCAAGAAGAAGTTCGAGGGCGCCGCGGACGGTAAGTTCGAAGACAAGGATCTCAAGAGCTACAAGGACTAGCCGCGGCCAGATTGCGATTGCCTGATTTCTGTTGACTCGTCAACAGCGTGCGGTACACTCAGCGGGCTTCATCAACGGAGGGTCTTATGTCGGCCATTGCGGAAATCATCGAGGCTTAGACGCGAGACCGTTTACCCACCCAATCGTGAGGCCGGTCTTCGTGACCGGCCTCGTTCATTTGATCTGCCTTCTGCGGCAGGCCGTCGGGCATGAGCCCGGCTTTGCCGCAGAAGTCAGGAAAGGAGGCGCGTTATGCCCAACTTGAGGGTTCTGACGCAGTGGGCCATGCCCGCAATCAATGGAACACGGAAATGGATTCTGAAACCAAAGAAGCACTCGACGGGTTTATTGACCTGTCACTGATCACCGAAGTTCTGTACCCGGTCAAGAGCGGCAAAGAGGCAACGGTGTTTGCCTGCCGCGCGCACCCGGGCACAGGCGCGGAGTTTCTGGCTGCGAAGGTGTACAAGCACATTCGCGACCGCTCGTTCCGCAACGACGCGGTGTACCAGGAGAACCGAACGCAGATGTACCACAACACGCGCGTGCGGCGCGCGTACGAGAATGGCAGCGAGTTCGGGCTTGAGGTGCATTTCATGCTGTGGGTCGGGCAGGAGTGGGAGCACCTGACCAAGCTGCACCGCGCAGGCGTCTATGTGCCGACGCCCGTGAAGCAATCCGGCAGGGCGATCCTGATGGAGTTTTACGGGGACGAAAATGGCCCATGCCCGATGCTGCACAATGCTGACTTGACGCGTCAACTGGCGCAGGACGCGTGGCAGTTGATCAAGGCCAACATAGAGATGATGTTGCAGGCCAACTTTGTGCACGGCGACCTGAGCCCGTACAACATCATGATCGACAGCAGCGACCCCGGCGACATGGTGCGCATCATTGACCTGCCGCAGGCGGTGGATGCGCGCTTCAACCCGAACGCGCACGACCTGTTGCTGCGGGACGTTGCAACCACGTTCCGTTGGTTTGAGAAACGCGGAGTCCGCGACAACACAAAGCGCTTTGTGGCCGACCTGTGGCGTCGCTGGAAAAGAGCAGAACTGTAGGGGCGAGGCTTGCCTCGCCCGGGTCGCGACCTACCGACGCGAATGAGGAGATCAGACGTCTGGAACATCCGGCAGTACGCCAGGGGCGGGCTCTAAACCCGCCCCTTCTGTTCGTGGAACCCACATTTCTAGGGGTGTAGCGGCGAATGGACAAAGATCTTGCAGTCAGGCTTGCAGTCGGCCGCCTAACTTGGCGACCCAGCGCCTTATGAGTCCCCTGCCGGTGGACACGGAAGGCGCAGATTCAGGCGTTCCTAGCCATTCCGAAAACCGCTTGGCGTCCTGCTTGGCGGAACTCGCTCGTACGCACCCCGACCTTGCCGAGTTGATTCAGGCATGGTCGACGCTTTCACCAAGCATACGACACGCGATCCTGGTGCTCAGCGCCATAAACTAGCGGTTCGAACTGATTGGGTCTCCAGGTTTCCCGGCGAACAGGCCGTTGAATCCCCCTGAACTCGGTGCCGAAGACCCGTTGTCTGGCGCCACTGCGTAGGGCCAACCATGTGGGGTCTCAAGAAGCGCCAGATAGCCGTGGCCTTTGCCATCACCCCTGAGCGGTTGATGCTCGCCACCCATCCTCCGCGCGCGATCAAGGCGACAATCGATACCAGGCCTGCCCGCCTCGTTGAGCGTTTCATGTTGGCGTACTCCAATATAGGCCTTCCTTGCTCGCCCCACAGACTACTTGAACAAGGCTGTGCTGCTGCAGCCGCTGGACTCGGTTCGCTCCGCTCCGCGCATCCATCGCGGCTAACTGTGCTTCCGATATTCTGTCAAGCAATCGGGTGCCCCGGCGCTGGTTTGCTTTGGTCGCTCAAGCCTGGAGCAATGCTGCTCAAGTCAGCACAGGCGTCGGGTCGATGTCCTTTCGATGGAGCTACCCGCGCTCGAAGTCACCTGTGATCCAACCGCTGCGCCCCACCGCAAGGGCCTGCAACAGTTCGTTGGCCGCTACCTCAAGTGGATGGCTGCGATGAACTACTCCGCCGGCACCGTGCGAGTGCGCACGATTCAACTCAACTCGTTCCTGCGCTGGTGCGCAGACCACCGGCTGACAAGGCCGCGCGATGTAACCAAGCGCGTTCTGGATCGCTACCTTCGTCATGTCGCACAGGCGCGCAGCACTTCTTCAGCGCGGCGCCTCACGACCAGCGCACAACACGGCCGGCTGGTTGCCGTGCGATCGTTCTTCAAGTGGCTGTCACGCAAGCGGCACATTCCGCACAACCCGGCCTCAGAAATGGACCTGCCGAAACTTGAGCACAGGCTGCCCAAGCAGGTACTCAGCCCAGCCCAAGTCGAAAAAGTTCTCGCGCTACCCGACTTGAACACCCTCATGGGCATCCGTGATCGGGCCATCCTTGAAACCTTCTACTCCACGGGCATAAGGCGGGCAGAGTTGATCGCCCTGCGCCTTGATGAACTGTACGTCGAGCGCGGCTTCCTGCTGGTCAACCAGGGCAAAGGAAAGAAAGACCGTGTAATCCCCATCGGCGCCCGCGCGCTTCACTGGATCCAACGCTACCTCCACGAGGCGCGGCCCAAGCTGCTGCGCCGTAAAGTTCGGCATCAGCTCTTCTTGTCGCGCACGGGCAACGCGTACACGCCATCGGGCGCCAGCATCCTCGTGCGTGACTACCTCAGCAAAGCCGGCATCACCGGCCGCGGCGCCTGCCACATGTTCCGGCACAGCATGGCGACCGCGATGCTGGAGAACGGCGCCGACATCCGCTTTATCCAGGAGATGCTCGGCCACGCCGACCTCAAGACCACGCAGATCTACACCCACGTAAACCCGCTCAAGCTAAAGCAGGTCCACGCCCTGACCCACCCTGCGCGCATGGCCGGCTGATCACGCAGAGCGGCCCGTGCAACCTGTGCGATCATGTAGCCGAACAGGCTGCAATTTTCGCTTCGCTACGAGGTCAGGATTGCGTGTCAAAAACGTGGGGCCCAGTTACAATGCAGCCCATGATTGAAGCGCCCTGCGGGCCACTTGCGACCAACCAGCGCAATTCCAGCGCACGAACGTCAGCGTCGGCACAGGAAACTGGTGCCAAGTCACTATGGCACTTCACGCCGAACGCAGCACCCCGGGCGGGCTCAGCGCCGACTGCCACCAACCCCGCATCGTCAAAAGGCAAGGCCCAGCCACACAAACTCGGCAGTTACCACTGCTGGAACCGAATCTACGAACCCGCAACCGGAAAATGGACAGCCCCGGACCCGGCGATGAGCCCGTGGGCGAATCTGCTCGCATACGCACACGACCGACCAACGAGTAAGACCGATTCCACAGGACTGGACTGTACTTTGACAATTGTTGCGTCGGAGGCAGCAGATTCAACTGTCCGAGAAGACATCATCGCGGGATTTGGGACACGCTGTCTCGCCACCAGCGCTGCGGGGTTCAAGGAGTGTTTTGACGAATGGAAAAAGGATAACCCCGACTGCGAGTGTCTGGAAGCAGTAACCATTATTGGCGAATCGGGATCGGACTTTGGCGGAGGAGAAGGATTCGATAAGATTACGACTGACTCCTTGATCGCAATGCGGGAGATGATGTGCGACGAAGCCCAGATGGAGTACCGATCTTGTGACGGCTACGCAAATGGTTGGTTTTGGACATTGGTGTATGAACTCCAAAAGGGTCATAGCAGCATCACCGGTACTGGTTATAGTGGTAAGTGCTACCCGTCAGGACGCTATATATCGGGCCGAAAGATCAGTACAAAAGTCAACTTTCCCGACGGCACGTTCCACCCCAAGGGTCGTGACGAGGCAGGCCTTGCGTTGGCCGGCTTCGTCCAGTGCACGGCTCGCTGTCTCGACACCTACTACGAAGCACTACCAATGCACCCGAGTGCTGAGGAGCATCAGAACGAGAGTGACAAGTACTGGGAATGTGTTAGTCAGTGCCGGAAGAACAATATTCGAGGCTTTTGGCGCTTTCTGTTTGAAGATTAGCCGAAGGATGCGTTGGCCGAAAACATTTCCATCTATTGGATGGGGACTCGCATGCGAAACAATGTCAAGTGTACGTGGGGTCTCGTTTGCTGTTCGGCTGGTGCTCTGGTTATGAGCTTCTTGGCGTTTGTCCTCATCGCTATGGTATCGTTGAACTTCCGGGTTGCCGGATGGCCTAGGAACTTGCCTTCGCATGCATGGTCGTGGACGATCTTGTTTGGTTTTAGTATTGTTGCATCACTATGCTTGGCCATGTTTGCAGCTAGCAAGGCAAGGCATTCGAGCGCGTCAAAGTGCGTGCGGTCACTGACATTGTTTAGCTCGGCGACAAGTACATCGATTGTACTTGTGTGTCTCGCGTCATTTCTGTTTGTAATGCTGCTGTAGTGCGATATACGGGCGGTCTCTTGTTCCTTCCCAAAATGTCGTCTTGCGCGGTCTGGGCGGGAACCCATCTACGAGGGCGAGAACTATGTTTCTCGTTACCGCTACGAGGACCAGCTTGGTAGCCTGATAGGTGTCGCCGACGCCGGAGGCGCCAAAGTGGCCGAGTACCGAAATCTCGAATACGGCAGCGTCATCCATCGCCCGATCGCGTTTGACGGCGCGGCGGCTTTGGTTTCGGGCGCCACCCACGACGAGCCCGCCAACGGCACCAGCGAGATCGTGCTTGATGACGACTACCTCGACGGCATCGACCTCACCGGCAAAGAGCTCGTGGTCAGCATCCCGAACGACCCCAACGACGCCTATCGCGTGGCCCGCGTCGTGCGCAACACAACCGACACCCTCTGGATCAACGACCCCGGCACGTACAGCGCGGCAGACGCCATCGACGCCGGTCGCCCCTTCGTCGTCTACGACTTCGAGGGCAGCGTGCAGGAAGCCGGCGTCAGCTTTACGGTGTTGACCGTGACCTACCTGTCCGGCCCCGACCAGACTGTGCTTGAGTGCACCCCTTACTTCCATGCCGTAGGGTGGACAATCGAGGGTGACCTGTACCTGGCTGAAGTCGTGGAGGTTGACCCGGGCGTTTCCTATGTGGTGGCGGGCGACCAGACAGACAACTTTGCGGCGATGTCGGCATACGTCGCCACCCCGCCGGCACACGCCGTCACCAAAGGCACCGGCGGTGAGTGGACCGGGTCGCCCACCTACGCCAGCAGCGAGACCACGTTCACCGACAGCGGTGCGGACTTCCAGGCGTACATGGTCGGATGGCTGCTACAGCCGGATGTGGAACTGCCCAGCTACCTTGAGATCGTGGACGTGGTTTCGGCCACTGCCATCAAAGTAAAAGGCGACGCCGACACGCTCGCAAGCGCAGGCAGCACCTACCGCATCCACGCCCCGCCGGGAGTGAGCGCCACCACCGGCGCGCTGATCACCGACCTGGAGGAATCCGGAAGCCACTGGCTATGGGCCGGCTACGAGTACGTGCCGCCGATGGTTGGCTTCGCCGACCCGGCGGGCCAAGACCCCGGAACCTACGGCGCGCAGCCAGGCGGGAACAAGGTCGGCAGTTACCACTGCTGGACCCGCGTGTATGAAGCGCAGACCGGAAGATGGACCACGCCGGACCCCTTTAGTAGTTCTTGGATAAAACCGTTTGGGTACGCGAACGAGTACCCGTTAGGCCAGTCTGACCCATCAGGGCTGGAGGCATCGCTAGGCTATGAGATCATTCAACCATTGACTATCCCATGGAACTGCGGTGCATACATTGAAAAAATTCAGTGGATAGTTCCACCTAACTTCACTGGCTACATTGTCCAAGAAGTGCGAAAGATAGGAGTGGTGTTCGATTGCAACGGTGTGCAGTTGCTCTCCTTCGACGACCACTACTGGGAGGCGTGGGAGGTCGTCAATGGTGTCGTCTACGGAGGGCACAAGAGGGACTCGAGCCGGTCAGGCTACGACATCGGCTTTTTTGCAATTGGCCCTGGTCCTATGAAGGGATCGGTAACGAGCTACCGTATTGCCCAACTGGTCAAGGCTGGGGACCTAAGGCCCGGACCTAGCACGTGGATTGCCGCTAATCCGGGTAAATCACTTCCCAAGACAATAAGGATGCCGGCCGGTTGGGATCGCTCGAAAGGAATTCATCGTATCACGCATTTCGCCTTCTCGTGTTGCGAAGGTAGTCCAAAAGGTTCATTTGTGTGGGGGAACATTCACCCATTTATTATAGGCTCTACAGACGTTTACCCATATGGGTACAACAACAGAGTGCTTTCACAGCGACCAAAGGTGACGGACAAGAATTGTGAGGATTTTGCAAAAGAGGCTTATAAGCCAGTTGGATAGAGGGGATGAAGCGATGCAAATGAACTCAGAAGTTGCCGTAGTATTGATATTCGTTGTACTGCCGCTAGTTGCTATACTGACGGGATGTCGAGAGTCTAATATGGGGTATGCAGATCTGCCCGAAGCGCGTAAGGCCCCGAAGTCTGGAGCTCGCAGGACCCATCTTGCTCCACTTCGCGTTTCGACCGTCACAGCAGGACAATTAGTGGTAGTCGAGTATCCTAATGTGATCATTGAGTATTACGAGCCAAATGACAATGAGCAGGGATGGAATGACTAGAAGCGGTCTCAAAAACGTCGTAGCAGGATAACCGCACAGCCGAATGGGAACGGGAACGGGAACGGGCTACTTTTTGTGAGGCTCTGGGGGCTGAGTGCCAGCGGCAGGCTGTGTGGCGCGACCGCGACGGCGGTGCACTTTTCCGCACCAGCTATGCCGAAGCCAGCAGCGAGTATGCGGTGTTGGAACGCGGCTGGGTGTACGATTCAGGCAGCGACATGACGGTCTACTTCGACATGGTAAACGGCTTCCCCGCGTTCACGGGCAACTGGACGTTCGTGCCGAACATCGCAAAGCCGTGCCATATGCAAGCCCAGGGCGTTGACGGCAATCTGCTGTACTTCAAGGGCGACACCCGCAACCTGGCCGACCCCGAGACAGACCGCTATATGCTGCTGCCACCAGCGGGCGTAAGCGCGACGACGGGGGCCTATGCCAAGCCGGAGGATTTGGGCGAGAACGACTACACCGACCGCGGCACAATGTGGCTATGGAGCGGGTACCTGTATGTAACGCCCCAGGTCGGCCACGACGTAAACGGCACCACCTACGGCGCCCAAAGCGGCACCAACAAGGTCGGCAGTTACCACTGCTGGAACCGCGTATACGAACCAGCAACCGGAAGATGGACCACCCCCGACCCGGCAATGTTACCGTGGGCTAATCTGTTCTCATACGGCAACAACAGACCAATCACTGAGACTGACTCGTCGGGGCTAAATCCGGCAGGCGGGGGGGCAGCGGCGTATAGGGGTTCGTCCACACCCCTGCGCGGTTTAGTCCCACCTGCTAGCAAGCATCCTGGGCTGACGGGAAGGAATGAAGATCCATCCACCGGCCTCATGGAGGGCTATCAACACTACTATTACTTTAGCGGCGCACCGGGGAAAACCGTAGTTCAAACTGTGCATGCTGTCACTCACCTGAACTGCGACGATAAGTACTACATGTGGAGAGAGAATCACTATGCCGAGTGGTTCAAAATCGGGACTGCCAATGGGCGTGGTAATTCCGACTTTGACCAACACTCTTTCATTTTCGGAGGCACCGAAGCACATCAGGCTGACGACTTGTTCTTCCAGCAAACTGGAGAACGGTGTGAGAGGATCACAGTCGATTTTTATCAGTACTTTCGTGCCTCCTACGGATGGGTGAGTTCTTCGGCTCATTCCGGAGGAGGTACTTTTGGCTATGTTCTTAGCTGGACTGCCAATTCGACGCAAAGTAGTTTCTCACAAACGGCCTGGTACTTCACAACTGCCAGTTCATCGACGGGAGTTTCACGCCTCCCCATGGGAGGCCAATACGCCCCTCCGGCCACGTCGTCCGCGCCAGTTATGGGAGCAGCGCACATGTATGGACCGGCGCTCACCGCTTGGCACAAGTATCACGCCGAGTGGAAGAAGTTGCCTCCCTGGTCCCTCGACAGACCATCGGTAATGTATTCTGACAGCGGAGGGTACAGGTAGGCCGTTCTTGTGCTGTGCTACTTTTCCTTTCGCAAGTCTCATGGAGTACGATCATGAATCTGAATGCAAGCGAGAAGCCACATGCAACCCATTAGTGCATGTCTTGCTAGAGCTACCTTGCTCGCTGCTGCAGTAGTCAGCGCCTCTTTTGTGTCGCTTGTTGACTTAGGAACTGTGCGCCAGGCAAGCGCGCAAGTAGAAGCAAATAGCAAGAGCGTCGTGATAACTCTACCCCCCAGCGACGAGTTGCCCGGGTGGCTCTATAGCTACACACCTAGCTCAATAGACCATTTGCAAACACAAACGCTGTATTCCACGGCTTTGCCACGGGGTCAAGTAACTCTGCAAAAGGATGAGCGTCTACTCTGGGTTGCACCAAAGTCGGGTTTCACCTTGCCCAGCGCCGACACGTTTTCGAAGAACAGAATACGTGGTGTGGCCTTGTTTGATGCGGAGATCGGAGTCGAACTCTCTAAGCAGTTGGCTAGAGTCCCTGGACTCGAGTACTTATGCCTCAATCAATGTACTTTCAGTACCGACGCCGCACTGTCACAGTTGTCACAGGCTCAGCAACTGACCCGACTTGACTTAGCATTTGCTAAGAGCGTATCTGCCAAGGGGTTGGCGGGCGTTCTTGATTCCAACGTGTTGAGCGCGCTAAACCTTCGCGGCGTCTTGTTATCCGCTGAGCATATGACCGCACTGTACACGGCGGCTCGCCTCAAGCACTTACAACTGGACAGCCCAGATCAGGCCAAGATAGACCTTTCGCTCTTGGCGCGCGGCAAGCAACTCACATTCCTCAGTCTGACGGCGCTTCACATCAGCAGCCTGAGCAAGGCAGGAGAGTTTGCCTCGCTACAGCAACTACTGTTACATGAATGCTCTGGCGTCACCGACGATTGGCTACGTTCCCTTTGCTCCCTCCCGGAGTTGCGTCGCCTGAGCGTGGCAAGCATCGACGCTGCCGGGCAAGAGTTCGTGAAAGGCGTGGCCGAAAGCAAGCAACTTCAATGCATCGAAGTGCGATCTTGCACCAATCTAAATGGCGGGCATCTACTTAGCGCACTCTGCAGGCGTAGCATTGACGAGGTCTTGCTAGAGTATCTGAATCTGACGGATATCTCGCTTTCCGATGTGGAGCAGCTAAGCAAGTGGTCGGTTCGCAAAGTCTCGTTTGCTCACTGTACCATCAATCACGTAGTGTGGGATCTCGTAGGCAAGGTTACGAACATGAGGACCTTTGATGTGTCGGGTCTGAAGCTTAGCGAGTCCATGGTTAGCACTATTGTGACACTACCGAACTTGGAGGAGTTGGGCCTTTCTGGGAGTCACGTTGGCGAACGCGATCTGCTAAGACTAGCAGGTATGGCATCGCTGCGCACGCTGCGGTTCGGCCTGTTTGGACTTACGGTCGACATGAAGAGACGTATACTTGAGGTCAATCCTAACTTGGATATTCGATAGCCGGTGTCATGGTCGCGAATGTCGTCTGGTACGGTAAAGTTGAGCGACGGAGCTTTACGATGGTTGTACCGCTACCCGACGAATGCGAAGTGCAGTGTGACGCCTACGAGCACGCGCTTGGCTGGAGCGCCGTTGGCGAAATCGGCGACGCCGACACGCTGGCAACGTCGGGCAGCACCTACCGCATCCACGCCCCGCCGGGCGTGGACCGGGCAACGGGCGCGCTGATTACTGGCATGGAGGAAGCAGGAAGCCAATGGCTGTGGGCCGGCTACGAATATGTGCCGCCAATGGTTGGCTTCGCTGACCCAGCAGGCCAGGACCCCGGAACCTACGGCGCCCAGTCAGGCGGGAACAAGGTCGGCAGTTACCACTGCTGGAACCGCGTCTACGACCCACAAACAGGCCGCTGGACCACCCCCGACCCAGCCCAAACGCCAGTACAAAACCTCTTGGTATATGTCTGGAGTTCTCCGTTGGGGCTAAGCGACGTGAGTGGCCTTGAACCAAGCAAACCGTCGGAATTGGAAGTTGAGAAGCATAAACAAGGAATTGATGAAGCTAACAGCCCGGGTCAGGCTGCAATGAAAGAAGAAGAGGTAATGGAGGCTAAGGCACGGAAGGACGCCGCCAATGGACTGAAGTTCCGCCTACCTTTCACGCCGAAATTGAACCGAGAGAGGTGCGGTACGGCTGCATCTTGGGAAGGTACTTGGTCAGAGCCCCTGCCGGGTGAGAAAACTGGCGCGGTGGTTCAGAAGGTGCGCTTCACCTGTTATGTGTACAAGTGCGATGGGACTCGTGTGAAGACTCCATATGACGATGGGTACGAGTACTGGGAGTCTTTTCCAGTGGAAAAGGGTTGGTTCAAGGGAAGTGACAAGGGGATTGATAAACTTGGACTCAATACTGGCACCACAGGGGGGCCTGGCACCTACGGAACATGTTACGTGGAAGGTTGGTCTACCTTTAGAGGAGGGAAGCAGACACCTGACGGATTTGCAAAGAACGAGGTTAGTGAGGCTGCGGGATTGGCAGCAACGAAAGTAAAGCCATCTTGGTGGAAGAATGGCATTTACAAACGAATGACGCTCAGTTGGCATTGTTGTGATTGCGACTTCGTGGGCAACTTCACTAGAGTGCAGATCTATCCAGCAAGTGACAACGAGGATGGCGCAGATGAGAAACACTCAGTTTCATACAAACAGAAGCACTAGCGTGGTTGTTCCCTGCGTCGTGTTGCTAATCGGGGTTGTCCTAACCGCCGCGCTGAGAATTGCGTATGACGAACCCGGCCGGCAAGCGACCCTTGATGTTGCAAGAGGCGACAGTAGACGGGAATTGCCACCTAACTTGGCTGAAACACAGCCCTCCCCGCGTCTGCCGGCTTGGCTCGCCAGTGCACGCATGGAAGGTGTAAATGTTACGGGCGGCGTTGTCGGCAGATTAGCCGACGCTCGAGGCACAACGGACTTCCTAGTAACAGACAAATTGTGTGAAATTCAGGTGCGCAGGTATTCCGTGGGCGAATCACGGCAGTCAGAAGTACGAGACGTGTCCATAGAACCGCTGCCGATTGAGGCGCTGCCTTGGGAACTCTCTCCGGATGTTCAAAGGATTGTCAACGCCGTTCACGAAATCGGCCCTTGTTCAATTCATCACTTCAACCCGGCAGCGGCAATGGTAGCAATGTGGAAGGTCTCCACATTTGCCGCGGACACGATACGAATGGGCGTCGAGCACTACTTGATGCTGGCCCAAAGCTCCTGTTGGAGAACATGGTACGGAGCAGAGGCCGCACGTGTCGTCGTGCTTCTTGCGGCACTGTTTGAGATGCCCAAGGAGGCGATTGACAAAGTGTTGCTCGTACAGTGCATTCGCGTCCCGGGCCGCAATTGGGTATACATCTCAAAGGGAGTGCCATTCCTCACATACGACTTTGACGCAGACCTCTCGACATGCCCCTATGCAGGGGATCTTCTGCGCGTTTGCGATGCCACAACCCTAAGGAACCCAAGGCAACTCGCGGAAGTAGTTAAGAACCCCCTGCAACGAGCAAGTGAGCTAGCAAAAGCGGCGGTTGAAGGCAAATGCGATCAATGGACCGTCGCATGCATTAGGGCACAAGGAATCCGCGCAAGCGGACCGCATCGCACTTTTCTTGCCCATCAGTACTTGATATCGGCGGCGTCTGATGAGCTGCGGGGCGATGCATTCGCAGAGTCACTCTGGGAGAGCCTGTTGGCCCTGGAATCTAAGTCTGGCATTACATGGGATGATGAACACTTGGAGTTTCGCTAGCACTCCACGCCAGCACGCGCCGCAGGACTGAAAACACCTCCGGAGTAGTGCAGGCACGAGGCAAGAATGGGACGCGGGCGCATCGCCTGAGCTACGTCCGGCTGCGGCTGTGGCGGCAGCACCAATATAATGCTCCCCTGAAATCAAGTCACCTGTTGCTGTTGTTGGGCCAGGAATTGTTCCGGGCTCATTTAGTCCAATGACTGGTGCGGCATTTCTGAGTTGTATAAACAGAGTCAGCCTGCCACTGCTGATCTTGCCTTCCCAAAGTCGGTGAAGTTCTCAAGCCACACGGACGTGACACCCTTCAGGATGCTCAACACCAGCGCCACGCGGTGCTAGGCGGTCCATCGTTGTACTTCGTCCTGCGGTAGTTCGGTTGCCATGCTCCAACCCTCCCAAGACCATTGAAGACCTCAATAAGGGTGGCTGCAACTCCAAGGGGACCGGTATACGAGTACCATGCAGAGAACTTTCTGGCCTGACTACAACTCGGCTGCGCAGTTATCCTGTTACGACGTTTTTGAGACTGCTTCTAGACTTCTGTTTCTCTCTGGGTCGCGAAATGGACGAAGTACAAGGATACTATCCCTCAAACTTACCCGCACGATACAACTTGACCAAGTTCGCTAGCCCCTGTTCCATGTTCTCCGCATTGAACGGAGCTAACTTATCTAGGGGGCCCGGGCTATGGAGATCAAGGTCGTCGTGCGAATATCGCAGATTCCTGTCGCCATTATAGAAAAATAACCCATCATGATAGACTCCCCATCGATCGTCACCAGCGACTATCCAATATGAAATTGCTTGTTTACCATAATCGCGCCTCCCTCGCCTAAGATTCTGCGTAGACACCAGAGCTTTGACGGCCTTGACCTCATCGTCTTGAAGCTCCCATCGGCGCGACTCCGTCTTGTAGGGCTCAATAAACAGACGATCAGTCGCGTGCAGGCGTAACGAGGCCTCACGCAACTGACTGTGCTCCAGGTCGTATCCCTGCTCTGAACAGCGGGGCGGGGGCTTGGCACCATTGTCAGTCGGTGAACAAGCTACGATACTCAGTAGCAACGTAACACACGCCACCAACTGCGTTCGAATGCGCTGACCAACAGCAACAGCCGATTGGTCAACAGTTGACGGTAACGCCTTTAAACGTCCCTGGCCATCAAGCGTCGCTCGTGAACACCAGGCACGAAATGGATACTGACGCACTCTCCCGTTAGCACTGTACGACATCGGTTTCATAACTCCGCCCGATCTAGGGCTCCTTGTATGGAACAGGAGTGCGTCCAGGAAAGAACACTTGGATCTTACCATCACATCCTGGGCGCGCGTCCTTTCCGGGCTTCCGACACCCATTCTTGAACTCGCCCCAAGTGCTGCCTTCTCCCGCCATTGCCCGCACTTCACAACCCGTTGCATTTGCGATCTGCTGTGGTGCTGAACCCACTGCCGTGTCGCAAGCGTCGATTTCAATGACACACTTGTCTTTACACATAAATGGTTTTACTTTCTCTCCCCATTTGGTGGCAGTTATCCAATGGGGCTTGCGGGCAGAGAAATCATCGGCACACCAAGTCCATTCTCCTTCGAGGAACCAGGGATTTCCGTGGGCCGATATCGTAAGCACGCTTAGGCACTCACCTTTGGGAAGCGTCGCCAGCCATTTGTCCAGCCCTGCCAGTGACTCCGACATCCGGGCCTTGTAATCAGCTGTGGATTTGTCCTCGTTGCCATCAAAGCCGGGATTGTCCTGAATGATGTGTCCACGTTTGCGCTTGCGCGACTCAACCCGGATACCTAATGCCTTGCGAATACTATTCCTAAGTCCCCAATGGATCTTGCTGAGCTTCCGAATCATCTTCAGCTCCGGTGCCGTGCCGGTTGGCCAAGGTGATTCCTCCTCAGTTTCGCTAGCTTTGTCGCCAAGTCCGGATGGGTCTGCCTGCGAGACCGGTGAGGCTACATACGTCGCTAGGCTACTCCACGGCGTCATCGCCGGGTCGGGGGTGGTCCATCGTCCGGTTGCGGGTTCGTAGACGCGATTCCAGCAGTGGTAACTGCCGACCTTGTTTCCGCCGGACTGGGCGCCGTAGATTCCGGGGTCCTGACCTGCTGGGTCAGCGAAGCCCACCATCGGCGGAACGTACTCGTAGCCAGCCCACAGCCAGTGGCTTCCGGATTCCTCCAGGTCGGTGATCAGTGCGCCCGTCGCCCGGTCCACGCCCGGCGGGGTATGCAGCCGGTAGGTGCTGCCTGAGGTTGCCAACGTGTCGGTGTCGCCCTTTACTTTTATGGCCGTGGCCGAAACCACTTCCACGATCTCAAGGTAGCTGGGCAGTTCCACATCCGGATGCAACAGCCAGCCGACCATGTACGCCTGGAAGTCGGCGCCGGTGTCGGTGAAGGTGGTGAAGCCGCTGGCATGGCCGGGCGCGCCGGTCCATTCGCCGCCGGAGCTATTGGCCACGGCGTGGCCGGGCGGCGCGACCTGGTAGTTCTTCAAGTCTTTGAGCTGCGTCATACCCTCTCGCATTGGGATACGCACATCCTGCACTCATCTCGCCGTGATGATGATCCTTCTAAACAGATGCTCATCAACCTCAAGGGTGACTTTGGCAGAGACCTTGTGCCAAGAGTCCTCGTAGCTACCCCTCCTAGCGCCAACTTCGGCCTCCAACCATTCAAACAAGCCGACCTCGTGTCCACTCGACATTGCTCGAACCCACCCAGTGAGGCGCGGCATGTCGTCTAGTCCACTCTGATAGTGATCGGCAAGAAAGCAGATTTGTTCAACTTGCAGTTCGAGTATCTGATCATTCGGGCCAACGGCAAGAAACTCCATCTCCCAGGCGAAGGCATTCTGGTTCGAGGCATACTGCTCACGCATGTGTTCGTACCGCGTGGGCGCTTGGCTTGGATAGTCCCTCAACTCGAGCAGGTAGATTCGTATCAGATAGCGAGGGCTCCCTGCGTAGCTTACTTGACCTTCTTCAGACTTATGCCCTGAGGCACACGAGCTTGCCAACAACATTATCACGAGGCTGACACAGCTCATTGCTGCGTTGATAGTAGGTGCGCTCATCAATCTGCTCCTACTCACTGGGGGGCGTTGGGCTTCCATACTCTGGGTCCTGGGTCGGGTCATAGTCTTCGGGTGTTTCAGTATTCACGGGACGAAGGGGCGGCAACCCAAGCTTTTTTCGAAGTCTGCGCTGAATCTCCGGTCCGGTGAACGGAGTTGCTGGCCCCGGCCCAAGGTTGTGACCAAAGGGTCCATTTCCCGTCCTATCCTTGATGTCGTCTAAGCCATCCCCTGGGTTGACCCGATACCGCACGAAATGCCCTCTAGAGTCATGCGGATGTATGTACGGAGTGGGAATGCCTCTGCGGTACCACTTAATGCCCTTAAATCCGATGTACTGCTGTTCCCCAGTTTTGATTCGAGACAGTATGTCGAGGAGGCCAAGATACACGCTTCCACCAACAGGACCCTCACGATCTCCAGGCCAAATCATCGAAGTGAATGGATCGCCAAAACAATGATGCATATGGACGGTTGAGTTCGGACACATCATATCTGCAATCTGTTGCCGTTCGGCTGCGGACATGCTCGCGTCGCCGCCCCCATATCCACTGCCGTGGTGGCCGTGGACATGAATTGTTGAGATGCAGCACTCCTCGGCCGTTCCACCTGCCGCAATGCAACTGTCATATTTGTTTGTGACGCACGCTAAGAAGTCTTCAGACGAGCGCGAAACACAGTCTGAATGCTTCTCCATCCATGGTTGCACAGGATCATTCGCTTCGTCATCAGACTTCTGACCGGCCGCTGCAGTTCCAATAGAGATCGACTGCCCCAACCCCGAGGGATCTGTCGCTGCAATAGGCAGCCCGAGTGAATAAATGATTAATGACCACCACGGGCTCGCTGCCGGGTCCGGGGCTGTCCATCTTCCGGTTGCTGGTTCGTAGACTCGGTTCCAGCAGTGGTAACTGCCGAGTAGGTTTCCGCCCGACTGGGCGCCGTAGGTGGTGCCGGTTACGTCGTGGCCGACCTGGGGCGTTACATACAGGTACCCGCTCCATAGCCACATTGTGCCGCGGTCGGTGTAGTCGTTCTCGCCCAAATCCTCCGGCTTGGCATAGGCCCCCGTCGTCGCGCTTACGCCCGCTGGTGGCAGCAGCATATAGCGGTCTGTCTCGGGGTCGGCCAGGTTGCGGGTGTCGCCCTTGAAGTACAGCAGATTGCCGTCAACGCCCTGGGCTTGCATATGGCACGGCTTTGCGATGTTCGGCACGAACGTCCAGTTGCCCGTGAACGCGGGGAAGCCGTTTACCATGTCGAAGTAGACCGTCATGTCGCTGCCTGAATCGTACACCCAGCCGCGTTCCAACACCGCATACTCGCTGCTGGCTTCGGCATAGCTGGTGCGGAAAAGTGCACCGCCGTCGCGGTCGCGCCACACAGCCTGCCGCTGGCACTCAGCCCCCAGAGCCTCACAAACAGTAGCCTGACCCCGTTTCCGTTCTGCTAGGGACCGGCAGATCCCGCTGGGACAAGTTAGCGCCAATCAATGTATCCAAGTTTGCGGGGCGCCTGACCTTCACCCTCGGCAACTTCCAGATGAACCCTAGGCATGGTGCGGCCATCACTCATGGACACTTCTACAACGAGGGCATTCTCGGATTCAGCACTTACTTGATTTTGGGCCAGCAGCAATGTCCGAACGGCTAGCAATCTTACCAAACTACGCACACAAGCCATGACGTCATCTTTTGTCTCAAGGAGTGGAATGTTAGCGGATGGAAACATGTCTGCGTAACGAAGCATCGCAAGCATTGCGGATCTCGTTCTAAACGCATCGTAATTCAGGTTGGTAAAGTACCTTGCGTTAGCATCTATACGGCGAAGGGACTCTGATACAACCCCGCGAACCTCCCGCTCGTCAGTCCATTTATCCAGCCATTCAATCCCGGCTTTGCTTTCATGAAGTCCCGCATTCTCCTTAGCAGTACTTATCTTGGCCGCTGTTTCCTCCGGTGAGCCTTGCAAAAACAAGTCTTGCACCTCCGTGCACCAGTGTCTCAGATGTCTGAGGATGGGCATGATTGCGTATCTGGTATCCGATGCTTCCGCTTCATATCTACCGCCAGCGGGCTTGATGGTGAGTAGCCAAAGCTGGAGGTCGTCGATGGGAAGTTCTTGCCACATGTAATCCAAGCACACCCTTAGCCACGGAAGCGAAAGCAGTCGAAAGCCGAGGTCAAGTGAACTATCAAGCCAACTCCACAATTGCTCGCGAAGACGCTCTTGACTGCTATTGCGTACGCATAGCGACACGAGCCTTCGTATCAAGCCCCGTGGCGGAAGCACGTATGTGAGATACGCATCGTTGCCGTCCCAATGGGCGAAGTTGTAACTGGCGAGGTCCGGGACACAAAGGGCGATTCCCTCGTTGATACGTGCGAGTATGACCACGTCACTGAGCGCATTTAGTGTGAGCAAACCACTACGGTACTTGTTCAGCACATCCAACGCATCAATTGGCTGCCCGCTGTTCCCATGACGTGTGCTGTTTGTAGCCTCGAAACTCGACAAATGCACTGAGAGCCGTCGCTCCAGTGCCGCTACGTTCTCTTGCACTCGACTGTTCTGCGTTGGCGTGTCCTCGCCTGTCGGACGAGTTAGTGTAAACGCCAACCCACTTGCCACGATGGCAATGCAAACGGCACTTGCCAGCCAGAGATTGCGATAAGGGTGCTTCTTGAAAACGGCCATCATCTCTAGTGTCCAACCTTGGCACTCACTTGCCCATAAACGATGTCGCGAACTGATCCGCCCCTGGTTGGCCGCCCGTGACGTCGCCAGCGCAGATACGCCGCCACTCAGCGTACGGCTCTGGCGCGGCTGCGCTTAGACTCTCCAAACAAGATTTCCCGGCTATCACCGCCTGGGGTCCGCTAGGCGCTGTTACCCAATTGCAGCATTCGCTTGTGGATCGGAGTGAGTTCCCAAACATATTGAGGAATGCTGCGACGCAGGCGCTCACGTGTCCCGCGTCGCCAACGCCGCTGGGGCCGACGCCGCCAGCTTTCGCCAAAATTGTATTCTTAGCCTCAGTTGCCATTGCCTCAGAAACATCTGGACAAACGACATTAGACGGACCTGTAACCGGCGCACCGCCTCCGCAACCTGTAAGAGCCGGCAGGCCGAATGTGCCAGCAGTTCCAACGACTTCAGCGATTGTCTTGAGTGCAGACCAACCCTGTACGCGCTTGTCGATTCTTGCTCGGGCGTATCGTTCCTCCGCCTTGCGAAATGCGGACTTAGCTTCTTCCCCTAGCGAGCTTGTTCCGGGCCGAGGCGTGCGTCCGGGTGCGCCCTTCCCGCATGCTTCGTAAATCCGGTCGTTCAGCCAAGTCGTACACTCCGTGTGCCGACGTTGATTTGCTTCATTCGACCCTTTGTACTGAAGCAGGTTATCGCGAACTCTCTTCAGCCAATTACAGTCCTGCTTTGTGTCGGCGTAGTGAATGTGATCCAGCGACAGAATTCCTAAACACTTGTGGGGCTCCAAGCCCGAAGAGTCTGCGCCTGTAGTCGGGTTGCTCGCAACATAGTCCCAGAGGCTGGTGGACGGGCTTGCTGCCGGGTCTGGTGTGGTCCATCTTCCTGTTGCCGGCTCGTAGACCCGGTTCCAGCAGTGGTAACTGCCGACCTTGTTGGTGCCGCTTTGGGCGCCGTAGGTGGTGCCGTTTACGTCGTGGCCGACCTGGGGCGTTACATACAGGTACCCGCTCCATAGCCACATTGTGCCGCGGTCGGTGTAGTCGTTCTCGCCCAAATCCTCCGGCTTGGCATAGGCTCCCGTCGTCGCGCTTACGCCCGCGGGAGGCAGCAGCATATAGCGGTCTGTCTCGGGGTCCGCCAGGTTGCGGGTGTCGCCCTTGAAGTAGAGCAGATTGCCGTCCACGCCCTGGGCTTGCAGATGGCACGGCTTTTCGATGTTCGGCACGAACGTCCAATTGCCCGCGAACGCGGGGAAGCCGTTTACCATGTCGAAGTAGACCGTCATGTCGCTGCCTGAATCGTACACCCAGCCGCGCTCCAACACCGCATACTCGCTGCTGGCTTCGGCATAGCTAGTGAGGTCGCCGGCGACGGTTACGGTGGTGAACGTGGCGGAAACGATCACGGCCCAAATCTCGGGATCATTAACCCGATCCGGGAACAGAGCCAGCCCGATGACGCCAGCGCCGAACGTGCCGCCGGTATCGGTGAACGTTGTGGTGTCAGAGCCGCCGTCGTAGGTTGGATTGGCTGACCACGCCCCAAGGAAACTGAAGGCGTCCGCAGTAACAGCCGCCTGGTCCAGGATCGTGAAGCCCTGGGTGACGCCATTGAGGGCGTCGTACACATCATCATCGACATCTTCGACGATGATGCTTGTGGTTGTGGTGTCCTCCACCTTGGCATAGATCAGGCGCTGGCTGGCCGCACCCGGGCGTGCAATGCGCAGCAGTTTGCCGTTGAACTCGTCGGTGGCGGGATCGGGGTCGGCGCTGGTGAGGTTAATCGTGGTAAACCCGGCCGATGGCGTGTCGGCTTGCAACGAGCTGATGCGGGAGTCCTGTCCGTCAAACATGATCTTCAGCCGCGAGGTCTGACCGTAGTCAGTATAGCTGTATTCGTCGGTGCGCCACCCATACAAATCTGTAACGCCGATGGTGCTGCCATGCTGGTCGTGGTGCAGGAAGCGCCAGAAATCCGTTTCCGCGTCAACGTTTATGACGAATTGGGCAACAATGGCGTTTCCGGGCCCGCGGCCGGATGATGGCATGGCAACGGTGGCTGGGTGCACCGCCGAGCTTGATCCCGGGCTTTCGACCTCCGGCCCCCAGAAGTTGAGTTCGGCGGCCAGCAGAGAGCCGGTCGAGCCGCTGAGCGTCTGCACCTCACCGACCATGTCTTCGCTGCCGTCGCAAGAGCATGAGGCGCAGGCGACGGGAGAGATGTAGCAGATGTCAAACACGGTGGGATTGTACGCCTCCGTCATGCGCTTGCGCCTGCCCTGGCAGTCGTAGCTGTACAGCCGTTCGGGGCTGGTGAGCGCGCTGTCGTTGTCTGTGGCGACAAGCTGGCCTTTGTAGTCATAGGCGTGGTACAGGTTGGTGCTGGGATCGTAGGTCATCTGTTCGATGGCGTCGTAGGTGTAGTTGGCGCCGTCTACAGCGGTGTACTGGTTCGTGTCGGCGTTGGCTGTGTATGCGTAGTCGTAGACCGTGCCTGGTGAGTCGTCGCTGTCCGAGACTTCGGTCCGATTGCCGCGCGGGTCGAGGTCGTAGCCTCTCTTCATGGCGAACGTCGTCGGCGTATTCCCTTGGTCGGCGTATGTTGCGAGCGCCGTGTTGTAAAGGTCCGTGCCGACGTAACTGGCTGTCAACCTGTTGGCTGCATCGTAACGATAGACGCTGCCGAATGCGCCTTCGTGGTCTCGGCGGTCGACGGTTACCAAGCCGCGCTCGTCATAGCGGCGATCCGTGGCGAACAGCACTTCGCCGGTGTACGGGTCAATGTGTTCGACGCGCTCGCAGAAGGATGAACTGCCGCCGCATCCGCAACCACTGGCCTCCCATGCATAGTTGGTTCGAACGCCATTGCCGGAGTTGCGCTCAACGAGGCGCCTGGCGCCTGCGTAGAGGTAGGTGGCGATTGAGGTGTTCTCGGTTTCGTCGTAGCTCGACAGTGTCCGGTTGAGCTGGTCCGGCACATGGGTCAGGCGGTGACCATCGCTATAGATGGTCGCGGTGTTGAAGCCGCTGCCGTCATACTCTGCGCCGGAGGTCCAGGTGCCCAGGATGCCGCCGGACTGGTCGGCAATCGTCTGGTCGTGGCGTTCGGGCATGCTCAGCGTGTTGTACTGCCAGGCGCTGGCGCTGATCAGGTTGCTGCCTTCGTAGTTGCTGCACGATTGCAGGCGGCCCAGGCCGTCGAACGCGTAGCTTTCGTATGTGGCGCCCTTGATGCCCGTGCCGCGCGTGATGTGGCGGTAGCTGACCAGGTTGCGCTCGTCGTAGGAGTTTGTGACCTGCGTGCCCATCGGGTCTGTCCAGCCCAGCCGGTTGCCGTTGGCGTCGTACTGGTAGGTCCAGATGTCGCCGGTGGTGCCCGCGTCGGGGCGGCGCTGTGTGATCAGGCGCGAGCGCTCGTCGTATTCGTAGGTGGTTTCCTGCCAGGTGGATGCTCCGGGGTTGCGTTTGATACCGCGCAGGGTAGTGCGCGAATCGTCGTCGTATTCGAAGCGGGTGTATATGTCGTCCGTGCCGGCTTCTTCGAGCGTATCGATGGCGCGCGACAGCAGGTCGTAGTTGGTGGTGACGGTGTTGCCCGCGGCGTCATAGGACACCGTGACGCGGCCCCAGCCGTCGTACTTGCGCTTGGTGCTCGTGTCGAAGGTGCTCACTGTGTAGCGGCGGTCGCGGTATTCGACGACGCTGTCCTGCTTGGTGAGCACGTTCTCGGTGTGGCTGATTTCGACGGCGTTGTCCAGGCCGTTGATCTCGCGGTAGTTGACCTTCTTGACCGCGCCGTTGGCGTTGTATTCGAAGTGGCTTTCGTTGCCGGCTGCGTCGCGTGTGTACGTGGTGCGGTTGGCGCCGTCGTAGAAACTGTGATAGGTGATCCCGCTGTCATTGGTGCTGCTGACGACGCGGCTGTTGTGGTCGAAGACGGTGGTGTTGGTGCTCCAGCCATCGCCGATGGGGTTGCCGAGATGATCGAGGGCCAGGCGCCTGGAGGTGTATGCTCGGTCGATCTCGTCGAAGGTGGATTGGCTTTGGGCCAGCAGAGCGTCCAGGGTGTCATATGCCCGCGATTCGGTGGTGTTGCCGTTGGCGTCGTAGTCGAACTCACGATAGTGGCCCGCAGGATCGGTGCTGGTGATAAGCCGGTCGAAACCGTCGAACTCGCTGACGCTCTCGTTGCCCAAAGCGTCTCGGGATGCGACGGCGTTGCCGTTGGCGTCGTAGTCGGCTTCGAATGTGCCCGCAACGTCAGAGTTGGCGCCCGCGATGCGCTGGTAGACCATATCGCGTTCGTCATAGACCGTGTGCGAGCGGTTGCCCAGCGGGCTGATACTGGCCAGCGTGTTGTAGTTGCTGTCGTACTCGACCCGTGTCGTGTACTGGGTGATGGCGCTGCCGGCGATGGCGTCCTGGGTGCTGGTTACGGTGTAATTGAGCAGGTTGTAAGTGGCGCTGCTCTCGCGCCATGTGGCCGCCATGGCTGTGCTGGCCTTGGGGAATGACGTGGGATCGAGCACGTCGCCGGGTGCGCTTGGCGCGGTGGCGGCGTCGGTGATGTACTCGCTAAGGGTGTTCGTACGGTTGCCGTTGGCGTCGAAGTAGTGGTAGGTGTCCACACTGACGAGGCTGAGCGCGCCGGATGTGCCGACTTCGAGCTTGCGCGTGGTGTGCCAGGATTGACCGAGCTCGTTGACTTCGGCGACGAATTTGAAGTCGTCTTTGGTCACGCCGGCTTCGAAGGCGCGGGGCGGCCATGAGCCAGTCATGTCGCCGGCTTTGTTGTACTCGTACTCGCTGGTCAGGTTGAGCCCGCCCCAGTCGGTGATGCGCTGCTTCAGGTAGCCGTTGTTGTCACCCGTCGTGTAATAGATGAAGCGCGACACGAAGCCCTCGCCGTCGATGCTGGTGACCGGCTGGCCGAACTCGTTGTACGACGTGCGGGAAGTGATGGTGCCGCTGGGCATGCTGCCGGTGATGTTGGGTGACACGACCTTGACCAGGTTGCCGGCATCGCCGCCGTTGCCCGCGCTTTCTTCGTAGTCGTAAGTGTAGGTGGTGGCGTAGCCGCGCGGGTTCGTGGCGGTCTTCACGAACTGGTAGCGCGACTCGTAGGTGTATTCGGTGACCAGGTCGCTCAGGCTGCCCAGACCTTCGTCGCTGCGGGTGACCGAGACGACGTTGCCGACTGCAAGGGGATCGTTGCTTTCGTCGTAGATGGCGTAGGCGTCGGCGTTCCAGCCGTCGGCTTGCAGATCGAAGCCGGTTTCCACGGTGATAGTGTTGCTGGTGTTGGACGCGATGGGGTAATAGCGGTAGTTCGCGGCGCTGGTGCCCATGCGCAGGGTCATGCCTGCGAACTCGTCGGTGGTCCAGGATTCGCCCGAATCGGTGAGCACAGCGCCCGAGCACGAGTCGGCTGTGGCCGCCGCCTGGCTGCTGCCGCTTGGGTAGGTGTACGCGACTTTGTTGCCGCGCGGGTAGGTGACGGTGAGGACCTCGTGGTTGGAGTTGTAGGTGAGCACGGTTTGGAAGTAGCTGGGGTCGGTGCTGCGCAGCTTGGCGACGACCTGACTGACTGTGCTGTGGGTGTAGGGGTAATCGGTGTCCACACTCCAGAACGCGGTGTAGCGCTTGATGTCCGTGGCTCGACCGCTGCCGTCGATGGTGTAGTCGGTGCGCAGGCCGTTGCGGTCGAGCTCGCGGATCAGGGTGCCGCTTTCGTAGCGCAGGCGGATGAAGGCACTTTTGGTGAGATGGCTGTCCTGCACGTCGGCTTCGTCGCCGAGCTTCTGGTCAACGACGCGACCTGTGCTGTCGTAGAAGTTCTCCAGGTACGGTACGGGGTTTGCGCTCTCGGCGAACTCACGCGGGTTGATGCACGTGGTGAGCCGATGCGCGCTATCGTAGCCGTAGCCGTAAGTGATGCGCGCCAGAGGCGTGCCGTCATAGCGCGCCGTGGTGGGCGCCTTTTGCTCGGTCAGGTCGCCGTTGGAGTCATAGATGTACTCGATCTCGCGAGGCGTGCTGGTGTCCCACACCTTGTCGATGACCTTGTGCACGCGTCCGTGGGCGTAGTACTCGATCTCCCAGGCGCGGCCAAGGTCGTCCGTGATCCCAACGAGCTGCCCCAAGTTATTGTAGGTGCACTCCGTGACGTTGCCGTTGCGGTCAATGCACTTCCATAGCCGGCCATCCGCGTTGAACACGCATTGGTAGCCGTGGCGGTCGGTCAGCGTGACCGTGTTGTGCGTGCTCTCGGATTCCGCCCGCACATAGACACCGACGGGGCTGGAGTAGCCGCCCGTGACGTCGGGGAAGACCTCCTTGCGCCCGTCCGGAGTGTACCAGTGAATGTCGCTGCTGCCTGTGTCAATGAAGGCGCGCTGGAAGTAATGGCCGACCCAGTTGTGGCCCAACGGGCCGTTGAAGGCAATGTCGCTGCGGTAGAAGCGAGACCAGCTCATGCCCATCATGCGGCCGCGTGTGGCTATGTCGGTTTCCGACTTGAAGAACGCGCCGTTGTTGAGGAACACGTTGATGCCGCCGACCGCAGGATTCCGCGACGGTTCAGCATTCGTGGTCGTCGGCAGGATGTTGGTCGGGTACTCCACGACGACGATGCCCGCGGGATCGGTCCCGGTGGTCATATCCACAGTGAACGTGCGCGGCCCGCACGCGGCGGTTTCGTCCACGGTGACAGTGGCGGTCACTTGCGTGCCGGAGTCTTTGCTGTAACTGACGGTGGTGATGCCGGTGCCGAAGTCCACGCCGTCAACAGTAGTCGAGAACGTGCCGGAAATGACGACGTTGACCGCTGTATCGCCCTGGTAAAGCAGGGTTGTGGTCTTGGCGACATCGGCTGCGGCACCCTCGACGTAAAAGCGCAGCGTTGTCCATTCCGAATAGTTGCCCTGATCGTCGGCGACGCGGGCGTAGACGATATGCTCGCCGTCATTGAACATCTCTTCGCCGTTCATCGTTGCGACTTGCTCCACAGTCCACGTGGCGCGCGAATCATTCAGGGTCTCAATGACAATCCCCGCCGCAACAATCTCCATATCGGGTGTGATGTTGGATGTACCGCCCCCGAAGTAGGCGGCGAAGTCACGGGATACGAACGCCTCGAACTTCGTGGTGTCGATGCCGTTGCCGTTGTCCGTGAAGTCGATGTTCAACACGAAAGCGCCGCTGGTGTTGGCGTCGGCGGCGATGCCGCTGTTGTTGGTCGAAAAGACCAGCGTGGGTCGGTCGGACTCGTCCGGATCGTCAGCGGTGACCGTGAGGTCCGCGGTTTCAACTTCGTCGTAGGCGCTGATGCCCCAGACGTCGTTCTCGGTGGTTGTGACCGTCCAGGTCCCGGTGGTTGCACCGCTGAGTGTGACATCCACGAGAACCAGTTCGGAGCTGATCACGACCTTGTCATTGACTGTGACTTCGCTGCCGCCGCTCTTGGTGATGGTGACCGACATGCCGGAGGTCCAGTGGGTGTTTTCGCCCAGCACCGTCAACGCAAGCACACTGGTTGCGGCGGTCGAGGCCGGAGCGATCTCGTCAATCTCCGAGGCCGCAGGCGCGGCGTTTACGCGGTTTGAACCGCCGCTTTCCGCATCCGGCGTAGGATTGGTGTCGATGACCGTGACGTAATAGTAATAGGTTGTCCCGTTGCTCAACGAGGAGTCGTTGTACGAAGTCGCCGTGATTGGCGTTCCGCCGTTGAGGGGGCTGCCCCAAGGCACCGAGTCCGCCGGGTTGGTGGTGCGATAAACGTTGTAGCCCGCGTTGGTCAGGGCGGCCTGATCGCTTGCGGACCACTCCAGCCGCATGCGCGTGTCGCCGGCCGTGATCTTCAGGTCAGTCGGCGGCGTGAGTTCCCACAGTACCAGGTCGTCCAGGGCGTCGCCCTCGCTGCCGCCGTCCTTATCGTAGCCTTCGCCCCAGCGAACGCCGCCGCAGCCGATCATTTGCAATGCGATTGCGCTTGCGTCGGCCTCGACGTTGAACTGGCTGCCCTGCGTCAAGGCGTAGTCGAACTGGATGCCGCGCATCACCCTTGTGCTGCGCGTATCTGTGGTCTTCCAGTAAATGTGACGCGTGGAGATGCCATCCTCGAACGTGTTGCCGTTGAACATCGCAACGACACCGTCGGCCTCAACGACCAAGCCGACCTTGGAGAAGCTGCTGTCCGAGCAGGAAAGCACAGCAAGCTGGCTTGCGCCGGAATCGACAACCAGGCTGCTCACGTCGCCGGTGTCCACGTCAAGCTCGGCGCGCACAAGTTCGCAGACGCCGTTATCAATAGTCAGCGACAACCCGCCCGACTTCTTCAGGCGTAGTTTGCCGTCGCGGACAATGAGCGTCCCGCTGGAGGTAGAGTTTGCGCCATCCAGCGTCAGCCGCGAGTCTGCAACAATTTCCAGCGCGCCGTTGTTTGTCAGCTTGTGGAAGCTCGCGTCGTTGCCCTGCGTACGCAAGTGACCGGACGTTGCGATTGTCAATTCCACATCCAGTGAAGTCGTGCCGTCCACATCGCCGCTCAGGTCCCATTGGCCCGCCAGATGTACGCCGTCCCCGGAACCATCGAGGTCAGACTTGAACGTGACGTCACCGCCGGAGTAGGTCCAGGGGATGTCGGCGTCAGCCGTGGTGATCTGGAAGTCCGCATTGCTGAACACCAGGTCTGCGACGGTGCCATAGATGTAGACCCGCTCGTCCCGCAAAACGATGTCTTCAATGTCGTCGTCATAGGTGATGCTGTCGCCGGTGAAATGGAAGGCGGCTGCGCACCGCTCGCTGTCATTCCCGTCGTCGTCAAGGTAGACCCAAAGCACGTCGCCTACCTCCAACGCGTCGGTTGTGACAATGTCGAATCGGCCGGCCACCACATCGGTGGCGGTCACGTCAGTGTCGCCCGAATTGACGCCGTTGATGTAAAGGCGCATTGTCTTGCCGTTCAGACCCGTGCCTGCATTGTCCTGCAACTGCCCGCTGATGGTGTACGAGCGGCCAAGTTCGAAGTCCCACGTGTTGGAGTAGCTGCCGAACTCGAACCCGTCCCAGGCCCGCACTTTCCAGTCCCAATCGCTTGCGCCCGTCTTGTCAGCGAGCCCGTACGCGTCGGGCCAGGTGAGGCGCACGAGGGTGGTTTCTCCCGCGGGGGCGCCGTCTTCAGGCAAGGGCAGCCATGTCGTGCCGCCGTCCGTGGACACCTCGAAGCACGCGCGGGCGTCGATTACAAGACTCGCGCTATTGGTGCTCGTTGTCCAGGATCGCACCGTGTAGTTGGTCGCGCCTTCCTCGACGTAGACTTCAAAGTGCAGCGAATCTTCGTCGGCGTCCGTGGGTCGCTGCCAGACCAGCACCGGTGTCCAGTCCGTAAGAACGGCCGTGTTCGTTGGCGTGCGGCTGGTGTCGCCGATCTGCGGAGGTGCGGTGTTGGTACGGAACGTGTGGTAGTACCACGGCCCCGAGCGGTCGTTGGCGTCCCACAACCTGATACGAACGTAGTAGACCGTCCCCGCGGCCAGCGTGGGCGCGATGGTGGCAAGGAGCACTTCGCCGCACTCTGCTGCTAAGGCCTGCTTGGATCCATCGTGGGTCAACGACCCGAATGCCGGGTCGTCATCCAGATCGAGTTCATAGGCGCTCTGGCTCTGCCCCGCGAAGTCCGATGCGACAGTCCAATAAACGTCGAGTGTGTCCGTGTCGATGATGTGGAACTGATCGGGAAACGAGGGCCCGCCATTTTCAACGTGCAGGGAACTGACACCGGCCGGACTGCCGCCAATCAACCATCCGATGTAGGGCCTCTCAAGGTAAGGGGCGCCATCCACGTTTGCATTGATCGTTGCCCCTGGTCCTGCGTCTGACCCCCAATAGCAGTCTTCAGCGTCCATGAGTGCGGTGTTGTCGGCGTCATAGGCGTTGTAAGGGCTGTTGTTGGCGACAGTGCAGCGCGTTGCGACAACTTTGGCGTTCTGGGTGCGGGCATCGTGGATGCCACCTTCGTTGGCTGACCCGCCGTTTCCGGTGATGCTGCACTCCAGAAACGTGTACTCACAGGTATTGTTCGCATCGCTCACCACCAGCACGCCGTAGTCGGTGCAAGAGGCAATGGTGCAACGATTAACTAGCATGGTGGACGCACTGCGAAGCTCCGCGCACTGAATCCCGACGCCTGTGACGGTGGCGCTGCCTTGGGAGGTCAGCGTGCAATCCTCGACATTGATTGTGCATACAGATGTGCTCATTACATTGACTAGTAAGCCGACTGCATATCCCAAGCTCTGGGTGGGGTATGCGCTCAGAAAGCAGTGCGAGGCGGCGAGTGACCGCGTGGGCGTCTCTTCGGTGTCGTCTGACTGCTCCAGTCGGACAGCGCACATCGCCCCTTCGCAAATCGTCCTGTCGAGCAAGAGAGCAGCGTTCCCCTGACACGTACCTGCATATATGCAAGTTGCCGCGGTCTCATTGCCGTCAACCGCACACTCGCGAATCGTAACGTTACTTGTGTTGCCGACGCTTGTTGTTCCAATAGAAATTGCAGTGGTAGACACCTGGTTGACGGTGCACCGGCACATCACCACCCTGCCGTAATCGATTACGACGCCCGTCGTGCAAGAGTCTGCGGAGGTTGAACCGCCGACGTCAGCATCTTCGACGACCGTGGTGTAGCCGGCGTCGGCACTGCCAGTGTTGATGTGGGTGCGAATGCGAAGCCCAGTGCCGCACTTCTTGATCGACAATCCAGGAAACCGCCAAGACGTCTTGAATCCGGCTTCCGGCACGTACGAAGTACCCTTGTTCAGGTCAACACCGGTAGAGGCATTTCGCACGGTGATGCATGCAAACGGACCGACGCCACCAAACACGTTTGGTTTGGCACTTGCGTCTTCCATGCCTACCCAGTGCGTTGACGATGTGCCGGAACTTGCTTCGAATAGCGGACGGCACTCTTGGGTGCCCCACACTGACCCATTTACAACGGATATCTTGGACGAAGCCGCGCACTTGAACGTGTACGCATCGTCAAATCTCCAGTGGCTTGTATTGCTTGCGTCGCCCACACTGCAGGTGCCGACTAGTTTGACTTCGGGAGCGTCCGGCAACGTGGGATCAGGAAACCTTACCGGGTCCGTAGACGTGACTTCGTTCAGGTAGAACACAAAATCGGTGTTCGTAACGGACAACGGGAGCTTTATCCCATTCTGCCGTAAGGTGTTCACGCCTTCACCATCGAATCGGATCGCAGACACGTTGCAGTCGTCAAACGACAGATCCTCAAGAAGAGGTGTGTTGTCTGCCGTGTCGCGCACAACTAACGCGGCATCCTTGCCATCAAAACCGCCACCCGAGAAATAGCAGTTGATCAGGCAAGACTGGAACTGCTGGCCGGCTTCAAAGTCGAGGGCGCCCCAATCGGCTTCCTTGCCCGCGGCACCATAATTTTCGAAGTAGGTGGCAGCGGTGGAGTCGGTCGTAGTCACCTGCCCGTAGGGGTTCACAACGATGTTTCCGGTGGACCAAAGTCGAAACTTGACTGTTCCGCTCGCGGCGTTCAGATCTAGAAAGCCCTCGTTTCCCGAACCATTACCGACCTGCAAAACTTGGTCACCGTCGCTCCACTGAACTTCCACATTGCCACCGGAGCTGTCTATCGTGAGAGTTGCGCCGGCGCGCACCTTGATCACCGCGGCGTTCAGAACATAGGGGCTTCCGGCGTTGTTCCATGTAGTGTCCACAATGATGTCGGACGACACACTGGTTGCCAGAAGACAGGGCGCGAGCGCGATGCAGGTGACAGCCAGCAGAATTCTGATCGGGTTCATGGCAGGTTCCTGTGGTCAAGTCGATGGTGAGTGCTCTAAGTGTCGTGGTGCAGCTAGCTGCCAATCACGTCGCCGATTTCTTCCGGTGGATCGGGCCATTGTTGAAGAACTTGGCCGGAGGCATTTACTTTCAAGATACGGGGAGCCTTGGGCTTGCCCGTGAACCGCTCTTTCAACCACTTCCACATCTCTTCACAGCGGCAACCTGCTTTGAACGGAAAGTGGAAGTTCATCAGTGTCTGAAGGTCGACGGGGTCATTGAGCTCGTCTTCGATCTGCTTCAGGTAATCGGGCATGGCTCCCGGCACAAATTCCTCATTTGCCTGTTGGGCCTGCTGCTGCGCAGCCTCCTGGTCATCCTTCCACTGTTTGACGCGTCTCGACCACTCCTGTTGACGCAAATGCAGTTTCAGAGCCTTGGGTCCGGTATCGTCACAGCACATGGCCAGCACCTTGCTCGCTTTGGCCGGGTGGTTGCGGATGTACTTGGCGGCCTTGCTCATCATCGTGCCGGACTTCTCGTCGCTGGCGGAGAACACGATGACAAACGTTGTCTGGTCCTCGTAGGACCCCAGGGATATCTGATCGCCGGCAGCGTCTGATACCGTCCACGTCAACCAGTCGGCATTATTTTCCGGTGGGTCGTCGGCCAGCGTGCTGCCCTGAACGCAGAACAGTGCCAGCACGGCGAACAGGCTGTACGTCGCGAGTGTGCGCATCGGATTGCCCCTGATTTCTGATGGTGGTTTGCAGGATTGAATTGTGGGAAAGGGTAGCGAAGGTTTCATGGTGGATTCAACAGGTTTGTGTTCATTTAGTTACTGACAGTCTCAATCTAACTAACCGGTCTAGCAGTATCTTTGGCGCGATGGGCAATATGTGAAAGATCGAAGGCCCTCGCCGCATTCCTCATTCCGCGATTGTCTCGCCATGTAGCGCGTGGCACACTTGCCGCGCATCGCCTCTAACAAAGGCATACCACGCCAATGCGACAGCCCCGCGATTGCAGCAGTGGCGAAGCGCCGCGCTGCGGGTTCGAGGCCGGCGCGCTCAACTGTCGTGTACGCGGGATATGGTTACGGTGACGAGGGCAACCCATATGAAACCCGCACTGCTTGCTTCACTGGTAATCCTGATCGCTGCCGGAGCCGTATTGGCAGTGCTGCTGCTCGATGATGGGGGCGGCAGCCCCTTCGTTCGCGCCACCGGATCGGCATGCTCGGACCAGCAGCCGACTGTGCCGACGCCGGAACACGCAACGCCGGAACAAGCGGCGCACGCAAAAATGCAAACCCTGGCCACGCCGCAAGAACGCATGGCGCACGTGGACTGGATCAAGGGACAGCCGTGGGCCAAGTCCTCGTTGCCGGTGTTGCGTTCCACCATTGTCGCCGATCCCGACGAAGCCGTGCAACTGCACGCGGTTGAGGCGGCGCTTGCGCTCGCGCAGAGCGAGGGGGTGGCGTCGCAGACCGGCGTCGTTCGTACAGCGCTGGCTTCCGGCAAGGGCAATACCCGCGCGCGGGGACTGAAGGCGGCGCGCGAGCACGCCGATCCCGAGTTTGTTTCCGAGCTGATCGCTTTGGTCGACAACCGCGACCCCTACGCGACTATGGCGCTGACCGCGCTCGCATACACCCAAAGCGAGCAAGCCCACGCCAAGATCAGCCAGGTAGCACACGACGAAACTGCCGAACGCAAACTCCGCGAACGCGCCATCGCACTGCTGGCTGTCACCAAAGACAAAGAGGCTTTGCCACTGCTCCGAGAGCTAGCCAACGGCGACGACAAGACGCTTGCGGCGATAGCCTCGGAAGTCATCAAAGAGATCAACAAGTAACCCGGCTACGAGCGGCGTTCCGTCTGACGGGTGTGGTGCTGACGGAGGGTCAAGTGAGCTAGCACGAAGGCGCTCGCATACCGAAATCTCCAAGAACCCCAGTGATCGGAGCGGCAGTCACTCGCTGCGAATCGCGCGCCGCAGTTCCTCGCTGGGGCGATACACATGCTTGTTTGCGATCACCTTCCGGTCATCCAGGCGCACAAGGTGCGCGGCAAGTTCCGGCAGTGCGCCAAGGATGGCGGTGTGTGTCTCCTTGCGAAAGCGCACCAGCTCGGCACCCTCGACAATCTCCTGGAGCGCCCGCGCCACCGACGGTGGAACCTTGCGCATGTCCTCGCCAAGCTGAATCCGTACCGGCAGCCGCAGCGAGAACCTGGAAGGCAGGTGGATCGGCGCCAACTGGAGCGGGCAGATTCCTGGCTCGTGCAAAACCTCAGCGCCCACGGCGCAGCGCAGTTCCACTGCGGTTCCTTCAACCCACTCAAGCTGGTAACGGGTCCACACGGCCGCAGCCACGCGTTGCACGCTTACCCGGCTGATCGCCACGGGGATGATGTCACGAAGGATGGCGTTCTCCGTGAGCGAGGTGTGGTACTCGGCCCAATCGGATATCCACGCCGACACCGCCGCTTCCAACTCCGCCGGCCGCGCGACGGAAGCCGCCGCCAGCATCATAGTTCGCGTGCGCGTCAGCTCAGCCGCCAGCGCGGCCTCCAGTGCAGCAAGCTGCCGTGCTTTCTCTTCCTGGTTGCCGTCCATTGGCCCATCCTTCCGGTGTGGTGCGGAGGGGTGAGACCTTGCCGCCATTCCGGTTCGTCTGCTAACTTAGAACGGGATGCGACAAGTCCCCGATCCGTCGCTGTGTCAGAAACTTCGACCGCGCTGACCGACCGGCCCGGATGGCGGGTTGCGGCTCTAAGAAGTCGGTCGAGTCTGCGCGGATCGCCTGATCTCCCTCTCCAGCACAAGGCGCATGTAGTAAACGCAATCCCCCGCTTCCTGGCGCGTCCGGCGCGCAGCCAGGTGCGCTTCCTGTGCAGCAAGGTCTCCCAGCCTGTCCTCGGCCAATCGCTCGGCAAGCGAACGCACTTCGCCGGCCAATCCGCAGAACCGCTCAAGAAGTTGGACCAGCGTTGCCAACGCGCCGGGATCGCACTCGGAAGCATGCGGGTTCGCTTTTGGCTTCCGAAACCGGACTCCGGCGCGCAGCAGGGCGCGGCGCACTGAGCGCTCCTGGATGCCGAGTTCTCGCGCAATGGCTGCGACGTTCAGTCCTTCGCGCAGCAGCTCGTGGATGTCAGATCGCGAGTGCATTTGTGAACTTCTCGACCGGCAGGTACTCGACGGCCACGTTCCTTGGCGCGAAACCCGGTGAACGCCGGATGTTCAACTCCAGCAAAAGGTGCGCCCCGAGATACTGTCGCGGCGAAAACCTGCCGGACTCGAAGGCCTTCATCGCTCCTACGGCATGGGCAATGCGCTTGAGCCTCCACAGGCCCTTGGGGATCACGACGTGTTCCCACACGCGGATCCGGCCCAGGGACCTGTCAAAGCACAAGAAGGTGAACTCGATCATGCGGTTGCCGGCGCTGGACTTCTTCTCCTCCGCGCGCTCGACATGTGCACTGTAGACACCGTCAGGCCACAGGAAGCGGTTGTCGTTGGGGTTGTAGCGGATCATGGCAATTCTCCGTCGTGCAACGGGCACGTACCGGGGCGAGAACATCCACGGTCCCGCCGGCCGTTTACTTGAAGGGTGTCCAAACGCCGGTAGCGCGATTCCATGCGCATCACGCCGGACATTGTGGCCGAGCCGTCCGGGTCGAATGCGATCTCCCGGACTTCAACTTCGACCCGTTCCATCCACTTCAGGATTGCGCCGTTCGTGTCGCGCTCACAATGAAGCTCGTGAATCACCAATGGTTCGCCCCGCCCGCGCCGCAGGCTCTCGACCTGGCGTGCTTGATCTGCAGATAGCGCCAGGCGCACGTGCTCCACGTGGCGAATCCAGCATGGTGTGCGTGTTGTTGCCGGGTCTTGAAAGCAACGGCGCCAGAACAGCTGGCCGCGAAGCAAGCGGCGCACGGCAAGTTGTGGGTCCTGTATGACTGGTGCGGCGGCATTCATGGCTTGACTCCTGCGCGACGACGCTCTTTCACGAGCGCGGTTGCGATGGTTTGTGCAAGGATCCGGTCAGAAGATGACGCGCTGTTGATCTCTGGTGCAGAAACGCCTTTGGCCGTACCGAGATAGGCGGCGACGTCGCCGCGCCCAAGGGAAGTCAGCTCAGTGCAGACCAGGGCGAACACGATCCGTGCACGGCACAGTGACGCGGCCCCGAGCTTCCCGTTTCGCAGTTCACTCACTGTTACGCGGCAATGGGCCGCTACCTTCAGTGCGACCCATGCCAGGTCGACGACTGCAGCCTGGTCCAACTCGTCTTCTGTCTCTGTGGGGATCGCGGCTGCCCGGTTCAAGGGTGCGTTGCTGCTGCTAGCACCCTTTTCGTAGGGAGGGATTGGCGAGGAACCGGGCAGACCGCGGTGGGAGTCGTACTGGACAGGAGCGCCTTGCATCTGCTTCTCATCGGGCAAGGCGACTGCGTGCCGATGTGGAACCTTGAGCTGATTGCATTGAAGCGCCATGACGGTTTCCTGTTGCCTGCTTCGTCAAGCATGGCTCGCAAGTCACCCAGTTGCAGCCCGGCGCAGCCACACCATGCTCCACAAAGAGCTCCGGATGCCTTTCTCGGAAGGCCTCGCGCCCGGTGCATGTCGTGGCCAGGACGGGCGGGAATTGCCGGGTGTGGTGAAGCGTCGGGGACTGCCAGTCCCGTCCAGCCGGACTGTTGCGGGCTGGCATGGACCTTGAATACTAAAGGCGGCCCGCGGGGCTCCGCGGGGGTGCGATGCCATAAGGTCTAAACCCCGTCCCGCTTGGGTGGCGGGGTGTTCGCGCGTGTGGGCCTTGAGATGCAAATGGGGCGTGGGGGGCTCCCTGGGTGGTGTTCCTGTCGGCTCGCGCGCGGTTTCGGCGCGGTTTCTTTTGGCCTTTGCTGGTGCTTTCCGGGCGGTTTCTGGTGGCTTTGGCTGGTGCTTTTCGCCCGGTTTCGGGCGGCTTTCGATGGTCTTTCCTTTGCCTGCCTGCGCGTGCGTGAGCGCAGCGAGCTTGCGCGTGTGTCGTGCATGCAGCCGGTTTGCCTGCGCTTTCGTTGCGCTTTGCGTTTCCTTTTTGCGTGCGCTGCGCGTGTTCTGTTGCGTCGTGCGCTCATTTGCCTGCGCGTGACGTGCAAGCGCGAATCTGAAAAATCTTGAATGACTGCGAAAGCCGCATTTCAACGCGGCGTAGGCTAGGTGTGAACACTTCTAGCCAAAATGCCGCTTGACGGCCTTTGTGGCATAGTATACTTTGACTAGCAGATATACTTTGACGGGAGTGGTTCCCGGCAAAGCAAAGCGGCCCGGCATGGTGCGCTAACACCAAACCGGGCCTTACCAGACCTAACGCTTAGGGAGTTAGATCATGGCTACACGTGATGGTATCACGGCGCGTGAACGCGCCAACATGGCTGCGCAGTCTGTACTGCGCGTTTGGGAAAGCGGACAGCTTCCCGGCCTTATCGCTCAATCGGTGTTGGCATCGAAGGCTGACTTGCCTTGCGCGAAGTGGTCGCTTGGCAATCGCTTGTTGATGCTGGTGCAAGGCACTGCCGATGCACGCGGTTTCCAGCAATGGAAGGAAGTCGAGCGCAACGTGCGCAAGGGCAGCAAGGCAATCTACATCCTTGGGCCGGTGCTGGTGAAACGCGACAAGGCAGACCCCGCGTCGGAACTGGCATTGATCGGCTTTCGCGGCATCCCGGTGTTTCGCTTTGAAGATACCGAAGGCCAGCCGCTCGAAGTCAGCAGCTACACACCGGAAGCCTTGCCGCCCCTTCAGGAAGTCGCGCAGCGCATCGGCGTTCAAGTCAGCTACACGCCGGCCCTCGCTGACTTCATGGGCCGCTATCTTCCCGGCCGCAAGGCAATCGAGCTTTGCACGCACGATAGCGCAACGTGGTTTCACGAACTGTCACACGCGGTTGACGACTACTTGGGCAGCATGAAACGCGCCAAGAGCAAGTCAGACGCGGCCTACAAGGATGGCGAAGTCGTCGCGGAGTTCTGCGCAGCAGCTTTGGCAAAACTCTACGGCATCGAATACGAACACAACGCGCTGCGCTACATCGAACGCTACCGCCAGGATGCAGCCAAGGCCGTAACCCGCTTGCTTTCGCGCATTGAAGCCGTGTTGGCTTTCATTCTGGAAAGCGAAGCCGTGACGGAAACCATGCCTGCCGCAATCGCGGCCTAACCCAAACCAACGACGCGGTCGGCCGCACCAAGGCCGGCCGCGAAAAGGAAAACGACCATGCTTCAAGAAAAATACCGCCCGCAACACTGGCGCGACTTGATTCTGCCGACACAAGGCAAAACCGCTTTGCAGATTGCGCTGCTGCGCAAGCGCATCGAATCGGGCGACGAAACCCCGTTGCTGGTCTGGCTGGAAGGCGCGACGGGTTGCGGCAAGAGTTCAACCGCCAACGTCATCGCCAACGCGCTAGGCAGCCCCAAAGGCAGCATCGGCCGCCAGGAATACAACGGCAGCTACTTTGACCACAAGGCCGTCAAGGCACTGGCAGACTCGCTTTGCAAGTGGCTGTTCGGATGGCGTGTAATCGTCATCAACGAAGTTCAGCAGGCAACCAAAGGCGCGGCATCGGCCATGCTCGACTTACTGGAATCACTACCGCCAAAGCACTGCATTATCTTTACGTCGATGGAAACCGAAAGGGTGCTGTTCGAGGAACAGACCGACAAGGCGCTCAAGGCGCGTTGCCACGTGGTCGAGTTCACAACGCAAGGCATCAAGGAATCGCTGGCACCCAAGGCGCTGGAACTGGCAAGGGCTGAAGGTCTCGACTTCGGCGCCGATGACAAGCGCATCAAGACACTGATCGAAGCCAGCAAGAACAGCATCCGCGAAGTGTTCGCCCGCATCGGGCGCGGCGAACTGGCCAACGCCAAGGATGCCTATGGCGACGCAATGGCCATCCTCGCGGCCTAAACCAAACCCAAAGCTGCCTGAAAGGGGCGGGAAACCGCCCCTTGGGCTGAAAGGAAACCAGCTATGAACAAGTCACACGGCAGTCGGATACATCCGCGTTTCAACCGAAGGCCAGGCCATTGACGGCGTGAGTCTCGACGCACAGGAAGCCAAGATTCGAGCCTACTGTGCGCTCAACGAGATCGAGCTGGTCAGCATCTACGCCGATGCCGGCCTTTCCGGAAAGCGGGCCGACAACCGGCCGGAATTGCAGCGCGCCTTGGCAGCCATCGACACGGGCAAGGCCGGCGCATTGGTGGTGTACAAGCTCGACCGTCTGGCACGTTGCACAATTGACGCACTGGAGATCGCGCAGTCGCTCGACAAGCGCGGCGCAAGTCTGCACAGCATCACCGAAAAGCTCGACACCGGCAGTGCAATGGGCGTGTTCTTCTTCACGCTGATCGCCAGTCTCGCGCAGATGGAACGCGGGATAATCAGCGAGCGCACAGCAGCAGCGCACGCCCACAAGCGCACCAAGGGCGAAGCAACGGGCCATTGCCCCTTCGGCTTCAAGCTGGCCGGCGACGGCATGACGTTGGAAGCCGATGCCGGCGAGCAAGCAACGCTATCACTGATCGACAACCTAATGGCCAAAGGCAAGTCGCAACAGGCCATCGTGGACGAGCTAAACCGCCAGCAAAGGCCAACCAAACAGGGCGGAAAGTGGCAGCGCAGCAATCTGCGCAGCGTTCTGGCAACGCGGGAAAAGCGGCAGCCAGTTGAGTATATCTAAGCGTGGAAGTATATTCTCAATACAGGAGAGCACTATGCCGGACAACCGGACAAAGTCAGTTCGCATCGAGGAACATCTGCACCAGACGCTCAAGACCCTGGCGGGTTACCTGAACAAGACCATGGACGAGGTGATCGCCGAAGGCGCGGCGCGACTGTGGCAGGAGACCTTCCCGAAGGTTCCGATGCCGGGTGACGCCGGAAAGGGCAAAGGACGCAAGTAGGCAATGAAGTACGAACCACAACCGGGCTGGTGGCTTTGGTGGGACACGGGTCCCAAGCGGTTCTTCCGCAACGACGGCACACGCTACCGGCACCGTATCGACTACTGGGCGATCATCCTGCACGACGTCTTCCGGGACCTACCGGGCATTCTCTCCAGCGACCGGGCAGTGCGCTTGAAGGCCCGCAAACTGCTCTGGCGTCGTCTGCGGCACGGCTACTACGACCGCCACTACGACAAGCACATCCCCGCCCCGCCCCCGCGATGGGACGACCAAGGCAAGAGGATGGCTGAGCCCGAATTCATCCCAACCTGCCTGGCGCGATGCAAAGATGGTCACCGTTGCCGCGCAAAAGCCGTGACTAACAAGTTCACTGGCAAGCAGTCGAATCGCTGCAAGTGGCATGGCGGCCACGCGACAGGGCCGAGAACAACCGACGGCAAGGTGCGGGCCCTGGTTGCGCTGGCACGCGCCCGTCAGGCCCGATGGAATCGAGGTGCGGCGTGACAAGCAATGCTTGCCCTGCACGGCACTGTGCTCCACCAGATCCCATGACTACAGAGGCCGGGTCGCGTAACGGCCCACAATCTCCGGGAAAGACGGCGGCATACGACAACCACTCATGCGTCCGACATGACACAGCAGGACAACCGGACACTACTCTTGAACTCAACGTTCTTGTTACGCCAACACCATTGTCTGGAGCCACTAATGCAGATTCTCGCATACGCCCGTCGTCAACTGGTGAACGCTTGGCGGCGTGAGCCCAACTTGCTGGAGATACCAGAAGCCGCAAAGCTGGCACGCGTTTCGGAGCGGTCGATCAAGCGCTGGCTGGCCGACGGGACACTGGCAGGCGTAGATAAGGGGTTTCGTGGCGCATTGATTCCCAAGGCCTGCCTGATCGACTTCATGTGCGGCGAAGGGCCGCCGGACGAAAAGACGGAGCCAGACGATGCCGAAGAAGCCGGTGACGCCTAAGCGGTTCCGACCCTGTTGCGGGGCGCGCTGCCGTGACGGTCACGCCTGCCGTGCGAAGATCGCCTTGAACCCCAACACAGGCAAGCTCAGCACCCGCTGCCGCATGCACGGCGGCTGGTCGAGCGGGCCACGAACACCCGCCGGAAAGGCCAGGACAACCCAAAACCTGCCGCCAAAGTCCGCGCGTCCGGCCTGACTCCGTACGGCGATCTCAAAGGCCACCTATCCCAAACCCCATGACGCGCGCCCACGCTACGCGCGTGGGACGGCGGCTTGCCTGCACTACGACCCCCGGTGGACGGCCGCGAGTACACTTGGTCCATACCGCACCATCCCACACTTTGTAAGTAGTTGTGCGTCGCTGAGAGTCCGTACAATGGACTCCATGACCGATGCGCTTCAAATCCTCCGGGCGTTTCGTGAATCGACTGAGGCGCAGCCGTGGCCAAAGCCGGGTGCGCATCTGGATATCGTTGCCTATGGTGCGTGGCTGGACCTCACGGCGGACTTCTGGAAAGAGTCTGGTGAGGGCATTCTGAACGAGTTTGCGGCACACCGCAGACGCATCGAAACACTCACTGTAACCGCGCTGGAAGACTTGCGAGCTGCCGTCAAGTCGCACGGCGCGGCGTGCCTAAGAGCGCTTGCACGCCAAGTCAAACAAAGCAAGGCGGAATCTGCGAAGCTGAATGGCGAGGCATCCGAGGCTGAAGAGGGCCATCGTGTGTGGATGGATACCGAAGCACAGCGAAAGACGCGTTGGGCTGAAGACCTGCAACAGGCCCGGACGTGGGTTCAGCATCACACAACAGAATGGCTGCGCGCAATCGACTACGCGTTGGTCGCACCATTTGACGCACCGCTTATTGCGTTCGGGCTTCCGCCAGGGGGAGAGGAGATACCGGAGTGCGAATGGCAGGGGGTGTTCCAAGTCGGGCAGCAGGACTACCCGAACAACTCGCCACCAAACAAATTCAACGTGTTTCCTTCAGGCGATCCGAACAGGCCAAACGCGAGATTGACCGGGTACGGCCTTGGCGCGCAAACTTTGGGGCGTTGCGACCTGCCAAGACTCGCAGCTCCGAAAAGCTACCTCGCGGGGCTGCGCGAGCAAGGCAAGTCCCCCTGGATCATCGCGAGGGTGGTGGAGGAATTGCTTCGTGGCGCGTCGCCGTCAACGGTCAACGAGTTCGTTGCAGTCCGTCCCCCCGGTTCAACTCAAATCACAGAGTGGTGGTGGTACTCGGTCATGCCGACGATTTACTCCTGGAACGCAAGGCATCAGCCCACAGACGGCCGCCAACCGGTGCTGCATATCTGGGAAAAGCGCGTGGAAGTGAGCGAGGGCGGGAAGCAGTCCCACGTTCATCCGGACGACGTTGCTGGAAAGGGCCTGTCAATCAACGAGTGGCACACCTGTCGGGCGGATGGTCGGACGTTGACATCCAGAGAGGCCGAGAGCATAGCCCTGTCCGTCGCCGCACTGCTGGACTCATTGTGCCATCATGCCGCCAGCTTTCGGGTGAAGATTGAGGCCGCGGCTGGCAAACCCGGCGCGATGGTCACCTGGCTCGGAACTAGCGATTACGTGCGACCGGCTCTTGCGACACTTCTTTTGCGCGCGGGCAACGAGCGTAGGCTAGCCAACAGCCGTATCAACGACCGGCGGGAACTGAACAACTGCTTTCCCGGTATTGAGGACTACCTCCCCACCGAACCGGATTCCACCGGCAAGGGGGAAAACAAATTTGAACAGGCGACCTTCGTGTCGCGGTTGGTCGGAATGGTTGACGATTTGCGCCCATTAGCAGTTGGCATGAAGTAGACGCGCTATTCATCGATGGTCCGTGTCCCGCCATGCAAGCGGACTCCAAGCCAAGCGCAACTCTGAAAGCGAATCACCGACTAGCATTCCGCGTGAAGTGACGAGCGATGCGGGACATGGTTTCTTTGTGTGTGCGCCCAAATTCACCGGGCGACGACGAAGGAGTCCAGGACCATGTCAAAGAACCAAAAGGCTACGCTAGCAACTTCTTTCCTGACTGACCGAGACCTCGCCGCCCGGCTGAACGTCTCGCGCAGTTTCGTCTGGAAGCTGCAAGGCCAAGGCCGACTACCCATGCCCATCAAGCTTGGGCGCGCCTGTCGCTGGCGGCTGGCCGATATTGAGGCCTGGGAGCGTGCGGGTTGCCCTTCACGCGACAGCAGCACCTACCGTGACCTGGCGCGGGAGGGGGTCAGCCATGAGTAGCAATGAAAAGGGCGCGGCGGCAACCGCGCCCGAACCCGAAGACCGCGACGGCCTTGACGAGTCAACACCTATGATACCTCATCAAACCGGGGACGGCAACAAAATGTTGCTTGCCGCGTTGGCCCTTGCCGCCCGTGGCTTCTACGTGTTCCCGGTGTTTGGCGATTCCAACGACCCACGCGACAAGTCACCCGTCGGTAAGAAGTGCAAAGCACCGATTGGCGTGCTTGTGCCGCACGGCGTAAGCGATGCCACCACGAACCCCGAAGTGATTCGCCGGTGGTGGACTGCCGAGCCTAACGCCAACATCGGTATCGCATGCGGCCCATCAAAACTCTGCATCGGCGACGTGGACAGTGCGGCCGGTGAGCTTGCGGTCAAACACTCCGGCGCGTTTCCAGCGACGTTGGAGGCTCGCACCGGTAAGGGCCGCCACGCATACATGCGCGGCGAATCGACAAGCGTCAACCGAGTGCTTGAAGGCGTAGACCGCAAAAGCAAGGGCGGGTACGTCGTCGCGCCACCATCGGTGCATGAGTCGGGGCGCGTTTACGAGTGGATCAACCCGGACACAGAAATAGCGGACGCTCCGCAGTGGTTTCGCAAAGCAGGCCGAAAGAAGAAAGCAGAGCCTATCAAACCCGGAGTTGACGCGTCAGGAAATTTGTTACAAGAGGCTACCCGGAAGCGGTTCCATGGGCGCGGCGGCGCTGACGCCGATACTGCCTGGAAGGCGCTGACCCAGCTCGCATCCTGGCGGGCCGACGACTACACAGCTTGGGTTGACGTTGGCATGGCCTGCAAAGCCGCCGGCCTTGATTGCTTTGACTGGGAACAGTGGTCGCGTCAGAGCGTGAAGTTTCAGGAAGGTCTGTGCGCCAAGAAGTGGGCGACGTTCAAGGGAGACGGCTTGTCGGTCGGCTCGCTCGTGCATTGGGCGCGCGAAGACAGCGGCTTAGTCGTCTCGACCGCGACGCGCGTTGAAGTAATCGAACCGGGTCGCCCTCCAATACCTGACGGTGGTCCGGTATCCGTCGCGCTGGAATTCAAACGTGAGGCCGGCAAAGCACGGACAACGGTAATCGCCCGCTCGGGCGACAAAGTTCTTGGGGCGGACACGGTCAACCTCTTCGATGCCAAGGCCCGCGGCAAACTTGCGGCTATGTTGGCCGGGAACGGCGCTGGTGATGTTGTGGCGCTGGAGAGGATGCTTCTGGATCGCGCTGCTGAACCGGCTTCTGAGGAGCCGTTGTCTGACGAACCGTCCCGCGAATCACTACTGGCTGAAAAAGACGCTGAGACGACCGAGCTGTTGGCCCGGATGCCCCAAGACATACGGCGTGAGGCGGAGTCTGTGTTGCGCGGCGGTAAAGTGCTGGAACGTATCCGCAGCGACACTGAGCTGATCGGCATTGCGGGTGAAGTCGGGTTGCGGACCATCTGCTACGTGATCGGGACTTCGCGCCTGCTCGTGAAGCCACTGGGCGGGTTGATCCAAGGACTGTCAAGTTCGGGCAAGTCGTATGTGCCGCGGAAAGTGTCCGACCTGTTCCCCGCTGAAACCATTCTTCTCGCGCACGAAGTCTCGCCCAATGCTCTCTACTACGCCAAAGTTGGACGCCTCGTGCACACCTGGGTCCTCGGCGGCGAACGCAAACGCAGCGACAAGCCTGAACAGCAGGACGCAACCAAGGCACTGCGCGAGATGCTGGCAGAAGGCGAGCTTCGCAAGCTGGTGACTATCACGGATTCCGGCAGGCCCGAATCCATCGAAATCTACCAGCCCGGCCCGATTGCCTACACGGAATCCACAACGGCCGCCAAGGTCTTCGACGAGGACAGCAACCGCTTGATCTCGTTGGCGTCAGACGAAAGCGATGAGCAAGTTGAGAGGATCATCCAGTCTCAAGCACGGCGGTCAGAGGGGCTGGCTGATGACTCGACGCATATCATTCAGGTCCACCACGCGATGCAGCGAATGCTCCGAAGGCTGCGCGTGAAGATCCCGTATGCATCCGAATTGGCCGCCTGCATCCCCCGAAGGCCGGAGACCAATCGGGCCTTCCCGATGCTCTTGAGCGGCATCGAAGCCGTCGCGCTGTTGCGCCAGTACGAGCGCCTGACCACGCCCCAGCATGGCGATGAAGTGTGCGCGACCATCGAGGACTATGCCGTCGCCGCATACTTGCTGCGCGGGCCATTGGGGCGCGCTCTCGGCAATGGGTTGACTCCGGCTGTCGTGCGATTCGGGCAGGCCTTACGCGCGCGATTCGGTGACGAAGACTTTGAGCCAGCCGACGCTGCCGCCGCCCAGAAATCGGTGAAGGCGAGCCAAAAAGTGAACGACTACCTTCGCGCGTTGGCCGACGCCGGCTGTGCGCTGCGAGTAGAGAAAAGCCACGGGAACGTTGCCGCGAAGTGGAAGATGCTGACCGAAGTCGGCGAGCATGCCGCTACTTGGCTGCCCGATCCAAAGGGGCTCCAATGACCAATGATGCATTTGTAGGTGAGTGCATGGCATGGTGGCCACCTCCCGCACAACCCGGTTCGGCAGTCCCGAAAGCCCCACCTGATGGCACTGGTGCCGAACCAGACTTGCCGGTTCCGCAAGGTACCGCAGGTTCGACGAGCCCGGAGACAGTTCACTTTCATGCACGGCGAACCAGTGGAACCCTTGCCGAACCAGTGTCGGCGGTCCCGCACGAACCCCTAGACGAAGCCGACTGGGAAACGTTGAACCAACAATCACACACCCGGCCGGTGGGGCCGCGGTGCTGCGCCCCTTGGCCGTACCCTTCGAGCCTGAAGATCGAGGACTTCGACCTGACACCGGCAGAGTATTGGGGCGAAACGCCAAGGGCAGAACCGCCTTGAAGCCGCTCCCTGGGCTAGCTGTCAGACTGTTGACCAGTCAAGATTGTTTGTAGTTCTACGTGGCACTTCACAGTTTCATGGGGTACTTTTCCAAACAATCCCGCACTGCATCACGCCAGAGGAAAGGAATTACCGATGGGCGTTTTCCGCGTCACCTTCACCAAGAACGGCCGCAAGCAGCGGTCCGGTAACTTCTACATCGACTTCAAGGATGCCGCCGGCATCCGCCGCCGCGTGCCTGCGTACAGGGGCCAGCGGGAGTCACAGGAGTTGGAACGTACCATCGAGAAGCTGGTCGCATGCAGGTGCAACAACGCGCTGCCAGGCGCGGATCTCGTTCGCTGCATCGAGTCCATGCCGGCCAAGGTGCGGGACCGGCTCACGGTGTTCGGTGTTCTCGACAAGTGCAGGCAGCACGCCGCAAGAACGATTACCGACCACCTTGGTGACTACAAGGCCGAGTTGGTTGCCAAGGGCGCTTCCGAGACCTGGGCCACCCTCGTACACACGCGTGCGCTGGCCGTGCTGACAGAGGCCGGATGCAAGTCACTGTCCGCGCTCAACGAGGGCGACCTGCTACTTGCTGCCGACCGGCTGCGCCAAACCCGGCACCAAAGCGACGCCACCTACAACCACCACCTTTCCGCCTGCAAGCAATTCTCGAAATGGCTGGTACGCGGCAAGCGCATGAACGCCGACCCGCTGTTGGGCGTGAAGGGGCGCAACGCCAAGGCCAACCGAGTCCACCAGCGTCGCGCCTTGACGGCCACAGAGTGCCGGGCGTTGCTGGCCCGCACGGAAACAGGCCGCGACAGTCACGGAATGACCGGGCCAGAGCGTGCATTGCTCTACCGTCTTGCGCTCGAAACGGGCCTGCGCGCCAACGAGCTGCGAACGTTGACCCGAAGTGCATTCCAGCTAGGCGGGAAGCAACCCAGCGTCACTGTAGCGGCTAGGCACGCAAAGAATCGCAAGGCAGCAACCCTGCCTTTGCGGCCCGTCATGGCTGGCCTGCTGGCACATCACGTCGCCAACATGCTGCCTGGCGCGATGGTGTTTTCTGCTATGCCACAGTCGAACCACACGGCCGAAATGCTGAAAGCAGATCTTGCGGCGGCCAACATTGAGTACGAGGTCGAAAACCAGTTTGCCGATTTCCACGCGTTGCGGCACACGTTCATCACCAATCTTGCGCGGGCCGGTGTAATGCCGAACGTGGCGAAAGAACTGGCGCGGCATTCCACGATCACTCTGACCATGGATTACTACACGCACACCAGTCTCGGGGACCATGCTGCTGCCGCGGCGAAGCTGCCCGATCTCGACGTGGGCAAGTTGGCTGAGACCGCGTAGCTTGCATACGGGCTTGCAGTCAACGCGCAGTCGGCCAAGGAACTCCAAAGACACCCAACGACGCCAAACCCGCACCACGAAGCCATTCACCCACATTCCAAGCCCCCCAGCCACGGCCTCTAAACCCGCCCCTCATTCATTGGGTGCTTGGTTGCGGGGCGCGCTCTGCGCCCCGCGGGCTGGTGTTCTTTTGCCTGGGCCGGTAGAGTGCAATCCGTAGAAGTCGTAGCATCGGTGCAATTCAGATCGATTCTGATCGATCGTGATTGCTTTGCCGCTGTCGCGGGATCGCACAACATCACATGCTGATGTAGCGAAATAACTGTAGAAATACCAATAAGATAGACCAGATTCTAACTGCACAGTTAGATGCGGCGCGCAGTTGGCACGGTAAGTGCAAAACATCTCCCAGCATAAGTGACTGGACGGTCAGCAACGGGGAATCTGCGTGGTTCCCGATTCGTTGTGGCCGTTGCGAAGGCGAAAGTTGGGTCAGCCGCCTGCGCTCGATGTTTCGACCCTGACGTCGATCCGGGACATCCCGGACCTGACACAAGGAACCAGCCATGAATCGATTCGGCTTCAGCAGCATTCTGGTCGCGCTGGCGATGGTCGTGCTCGCAGGCACGGCAGCGGCGCAAATTCAGCTCACGACGACGTTCGCCAGTAATAACGGGTTGGCGACCGGCGGCAACATGTTCAACATCACCACCGGATCGTCCGGCATCACGATCACTCGCTTCGACTGCAACGTCGATGCGACCACGGGCGTCGACTGGCAGATCTACACGCGGACCGGAACTTTCGTGGGATTCGAAACCAATGCCGCGGCTTGGACGCTGCATGACACGATTACCAACACCACGGGCGCGGGACTGAACAACCCCACGAACGTAACTTTCAACACGCCGCTGGTGCTGAACGCTTCTACGACGTACGGCATATACGTTTCGATGACAACGACCGGGGCGGGAATCAACTACACCAACGTTACCACACCCACAAACTACGCCGATTCCAACATCACGATTACCGTCGGCTCTGCATGCGGCGCGACCCAGTTTTCCGGGCTGATCACCGGCCGCGGCTGGAACGGTACCGTGTACTACAACGCAGGTGACCCCACCCTGCAGCCGGCATCAGGGTCTACGTTTAGCAACGCCCTAGTACTCGATGCGCCAGTCGGCGTGCCGCTTTCAGCGGCCGACTTGGTTGCAGACGATTCCAATACCTCCAACATAGACGTCACCGTTACCGCGGTATCGGCTGCCCCGGGCGTTACAGCTCCTAGCAATGCCTTCGGCGTTGCGGTTCCTCACGGCCTGAGCTGGACCGGCACCCCGACCACAACCGGCAGCTACAGCTATACCGTTCAATTGAGCGACGGTACGGCGTCGCCCTCGTTCAACGTGGTCATCAACGTCACGGACCCGGGCCCGACGCTGACTCCCACGGTCTCGTCCAATTTCAACGCGACACTGGAGTACTTCGCGGCTCCCGGAATCGCGCTGGCGAGCGCTGACCTGAGAGTCAACGACGCCAACAGTTCAACGGTAAGTGTCACAGTCACGCCGACGGCGCCGGCGCCGGGTGTTACCGCGCCAAGCTCGTCCGGACCAACAGTCGTACCGTTCAACATTTCATGGACGGGTACGCCGACGACGGTCGGCGTGTACACCTATGCCATTTCGCTTTCGGACGGCGTCAACATCACCAACTTCAACGTTACGATCGACGTCAGCGTGCCTGAAATGCTGATTGGTCAGCAAACGACCATGAGCAACACAATTCCATTCAACCAGAACAGCGTGCGTTTCCAGACAGCCTATACCGCGGCTGAAGTTTCCATGCCGGCTGGCACCGTGATTTCGGAGATCCGCGTCGCGGGCAGTATCCTGACGCCGCCGCAGTACAATGGCCTGCGTTGCCGCATCGCCCATACCAACGTTGCGGTAGCCGGACTTTCGACCCTTTTTGACTCGAATTACACCGGCACGTTGCAGACCGTGTTTGGCCCGGCGGACTACACGCCGACAACAATCGCGATTGGCGCCACTTCACAGTGGTACGTGTTCCCGCTGACGAACCCGTTCGTCTACAATGGCACCGACGGCTTACTGGTGGACTGGTCGTATGACTCCAAGGTGGGCACCGGTTTCACGGTTGGCACCGCGGCACCCTCGGGCGAAACGGTTCGCGGTCGCGTGTACGCTACGACCGGCAACTCCACAACCCTGAGTGGCACAGCCGCCACCACGCTCGGCAACTACGGCCTCCACTTGCTGACCTATCCCGCGAACAGTGTGGCCCTTGCTGGTGCGCCTTCCGTCGGTGGCCTGGCAACGCCGCAATCTGACCTTGTGATGATGGATATGCGCGGCGTTGCAATCGCCACAGCCCGCACACTGGATTCAGTCACGTTCACGAAGTCGGGTACCATCAGTGACGCCAACGTCACCCTGGTTCGGCTTCTTCGGGACAACAACGATGACGGCGTGGTGGACGGCGGCGACACGGTGCTTGGTTCCGGCACGCTGACGTCCGGCCAGATCACTTTTGCAGGATCGCCCGTGGTCAACATTCCGGATACGAGCGCCAACCCGGCGGTGCGACTGCTGCTGGCGGTCAACATCTCAACGGCACAGTCGGCCGGTACGACACTGGCCTTCGAGATCACCAGCGCGAGCAACGTGACGTTCAGCGGCGGAACGGATACAACCAACTATCCGCTTCAGTCCGGCACGTTTGTCCAGCGCATGGCGGGCACGTACAGCATCAACAAGACTTCGGGCGACTACACGGACATCGGCGATGCCTTCGACGACCTCGAGACGTTTGGTGTGTCCGGCCCGGTGGTGCTGCAGATTACGGACAGTGAAACCTACGTGGCCACGCCAGAGTACAGCCTGGGCATCAGCAGCGCACAGCCGCTGCCGGCAGTTACACCGGTGCCTGGTGCGTCATCGACCAACACGATTACCTTGAGGGCCGCAAGCGGCCAGACGCCCCATATTCAGGGCAGCAGCAGCGGTGCGGTGCTGATGGGTTCGAGCTCGACAGCAGCACAGACCGGGCGCGGCGGCCTGGTCATCAATCAGTCCTATGTCACCGTGGAGGGCCTCGAGGTCTTCGGCGGGCCGCACTTCGGCATCATGGCGCAGGGAAACAACACTTCGCCGTACTTCCTGAACAACACGGACATCACCATCCGTCGCTGCATTGTGCATGACATTCCCGACGGCCCCGGCATCGCGCACATGGGCATGAACTCCGGCTGGGCGAACAACTTCCTGGTCGAGCACAACTTTGTGTGGAACTGCCTGACGATGTCGATTGCGGCGACACCCGCCCTGCAGACGTTGACGAACGGCGCAATCACGATTCGCAATACGCCGGCTGCTAATGGTGCAATCGTGCGTCACAACACGATCGTCCATACGAGCACCGATGCTCTTACGGGCGGCATCTACGTTTACAACTCCAGCGGCGCGCAGGCGCTGGCTGAGTGCACGAACAACATTGTGGTGTGCACTTCGACTAGCGTCCCGGCAATCCGCCTGGGTGGCAGCGGCACCGGCAGCGCCACTTACGCGCCGACCGTCGCCAACTTCAACTACTGGTTCGCCAGCACGCACTGCAACGTAACGACGCTTGCCACCTTTGCGTTATGGCAGGGCACGGGTCGTGACACAAACGGCTCGAATGCAGACCCGCAGCTGATCAGCTCCACGACACCATTTGATCTGCGACTGCTGCCGGGCTCGCCGTGCATTGACCCCACCGGCCAGACTTCGACAGCCACAATCGACATCTTCGGCACCACCCGCCCGCAAGGCACCACCGTGGACATCGGCGCCCACGAGTCAGACTACACGACCGGCCTGCTCATCGGTCAAAACAACGCGGGTCCGTCATCCGTAACCACGGCGCTTACCACCGACCAGTGGGTCGGCACATTCAGCGCGATGTCGGTGCTCTCGATTCAGCAGGTGAACAGCGTGACCTTCACGCACAGCGGCACCACCGGCAACGCCAGCTACAGCAACCTCAAGCTGTGGGTCGATGCCAATGCCAACAACCAGTTTGACGTAGCGGACGTGCAACTGGGCAGCACGGTGACAGGCCTGACCGGTTCCACCGTGACTTTCTCGGGCTCGCCCCTGGGTGCGTTCACGGCCCAGAACCAGGCACTCGTATTCTTCGTCACCGCCCAGATCGCGGCCAACGCCACCCTGGGCACTGCGCAATTCCGGATTGTCGCGACCACCGACGTGACAGCCAACGCGGGCCCCGTGGACGGCAACTTCCCGGTGATCGGCAAGTCGATCAACGTGGTCAATCCTGCTCCGACGGTTACGCCGGCGAGCGGATCAAATTTCACCGCCAGCCTGGTGTTGAACACCGAGATCGGCGTAGCACTTTCCAATGCTGACCTGTCTGTGGTCGACACGAACGACCCCACGGTCGATATCACGATTGTCGCGGTTTCGGCGGCCCCCGGTGTCACGACGCCGTCCAATCAGGTCGGCGCCACCGTGCCCGGTACGGTGACATGGACCGGCACGCCATCCGCGCTTGGCTCATTCCAGTACACCGTCACTGTCGACGACGGCACGAACGCCCCTGCGTTCAACATCACGATCAACGTGACAAACCCGTCGCCAACCTTGTTCCCGTCAGGCACATCCAACTTCACGATCACGCGAGTCTACAACGCGCTTCAAGGCGTGACGCTTACGGCTGCTGACCTTGTGGCCAACGACGTCAACGACCCGAACGTGAGCATCACGATCACGGCCATCACCCCCGCGCCGGGCGTGACCCAGCCGTCAAACCAGGCCAGTGCGGCCGTTCCGGCAACTATCAGCTGGACTGGCGCACCGACGGCTGCGGGCAACTTTCAGTACTCGGTGGTCGTGAGCGACGGCAACACTTCACCGAACTTCACGGTCACGATTGCGGTGACCAACCCCGCACCGACGTTGGTGCCGGCGACACCCTCGGGGTTTAACGCCTCGCGCACTTACAACGCATTGCAGGGTGTGGCGCTTGTGGATGCCGACCTCGTTGCGGATGACGCCAATGACCCCAACGTGAGCATCACCATCACGGCCGTCAGCGCGGCGCCGGGGGTTACCCAGCCCTCAAACCAAGCCAGCGCAGCTGTACCGGCTGGGCTCAGCTGGACGGGCGCGCCGACAGCCACCGGCAGCTTTACCTACACCGTGGTCGTGAATGACGGCACGAACTCGCCGAACTTCACGGTCACCATCAACGTCACCAATCCGGCCCCGACGCTTGTGCCGACCACAGGCTCAAACTTTACGGCGGCACGTGTACTCACCGTCTTCAGGGGCAGCGCACTTTCTAATGCCACGCTTGATGCCAATGACGCCAACGACCCGACCGTAAACGTCACGATCACGGCAGTGTCCGCAGCACCCGGCGTAACCCAGCCCACGAACGTCGCGAATGGAAGTGTACCGGCCACGATCACCTGGACCGGCACGCCGACCGCCGTAGGCAACTACAGTTACTCAGTACAAGTGTCTGACGGTGTGAACTCGCCGACGTTTGGCGTGACGATCACAGTGCAAGAGCCGCCAATGACTGGCACGTACTCGATTGACCAGACCGCAACGACAGCCGACTTTACGTCGATTGGCCAGGCATTTGACACACTGGAAACCGCTGGCGTTGCCGGGGCAGTCATCCTGGAGATCACGGACAGCGCCACGTACACGGCAGACGTCTCCTATACTCTGGGCATCAATGCCAGCGGCACCGTGGTAGCGGTAAACGGCGTTTCGGCGACCAACACCATTACGTTGCGCGCGGCAACCGGCCAGACGCCGAAGATCCAGGGCAACGCCACTGGCGCCAACCTGCAGTCACCGCTGACCGGTCGGGGCTGCCTGGGAATCATGACTTCCTACGTCACGGTGGAAGGCATTGAGTGCTACGACGGCCCGAACTTTGGCATCCTGATCCAGGGCAACAGCACCACGCTGCGGCCGATCAACAACACGATCCGCAACTGCATCGTCCATGACATCCCGGACGGCCCCGGTATCGCGTTCATGGGCCAGAACTCGTCCTACTTCGAGAACGGGCTGATCGAGAACAACTTTGTCTGGAATTGCTTCACCAACTCGGTGCCGGCGACCACGGTGCTGCTGACGAACACCTATGGCAGCATTACCTTGCGCAATGCCGCCAACGGTACGGGCATCGTGCGTCATAACACCGTGCTGCACACGTCAACGTTCACCAACACCGGCGGCATCTACGCGTACTCGAGCAGCACTACTTACGCGATCAACAACCTGAACAACAACATTGTCGTCTGCACCAGCAGCACCGTGCCTGCAATTTATCTTTCAAGCATCACCAGCGCGCCGACCATCGCCAACTGCGACCACAACTTCTGGTTTGCGACGGTGCAGTCCAACCAGGCGACGCTGGCTACGTTTGCAGCCTGGCAGGCAACCGGCCGAGATACCAACGGCTCGAATGCCGACCCCCAGCTCGCCAGCTCGACCGCGCCCTTTGACCTGCACCTGTCAGCCAGCTCGCCATGCATCGACCCTGCTGCGCAGACTTCGGGCGTCACCAGTGACATTGATGGCGACACCCGTCCTATCGGTTCAGCGGTCGACATCGGCGCCGACGAAGCCGTTGTGCCGTTCATCGAACTGCTGCAGGGCACGACCCCCGTTGCCATGAACTCGAACTTCCAGGCCGGCAACGTCGCAACCACCACCGGCACCAGCATCACCTTCACCATCCGCAACACCGGCGCCGACGACCTGCTTCTGACCGGCACGCCGGAAGTGTCCGTCAGCCTGAACAACAACCTCGATGCCGCCAGCGGCGTGACCACGGCGCCGGCGACCACCACCATCAACCCCAACGGCACCACCACTTTCGTCATCTTCATTGACCCGACGCTCGACGTCGCGTTCGACATGACGATCTCGATCGATAACAACGACGCCGACCGCGACCCGTATGTCTTCGACATCCAGGGCACCGGCTTCACACCCAACGGCGAGGCGATGGCCAACACCACCGTCGGCTCAAACTTCACCGGCGGCACGAACGGGCCGTTCAGCATGAGCGTCAACCCCGGCACCACGCTGGCCAACGCCGACCTCGAACTGACCGACCCCGAGTCGGACAACATCACCGTCACCAGCATCGTGGCTCCGGCCACGGTACCCGCAGGTATTGTGCCGCCGACGATTCCGGCAGCCGGACACCCGATCAGCCTGTCGTGGACCGGCACCGCAAACGCGGCGAATGATCCGGGCGACTACACCTGGCAGGTCACGTTCGAGGACGCCGTCAACCAGACGCCGGTCGTTGTTGACGTGACGATCACGATTATCGACATGGCGCCCACGCACGCGATTTCGGGCGCAACCGGCGGCACTGGTGCCGTCGGCAACCCATACACTGCTACCTGGACTGAAACGATGGGGCCTGCGTCCGACATCGACCTCGCTAGCGTCTCGGACCCCAACACCAACCAGGTACTTAGCCTGGGCACGATTGTGCCTGGCGCGTCTAACCCGTCGGGCGGCAGCGGCTTCTCTATTACGCTTGCAGGCGGTTTGCTCAATGTCGCCCCGACGCTGGCTCTGGTTGCTTTGGACGTGGGCACATACACGTTCGATGTGCCGGTGACCGATGGCTTGAACACTGTGGATATTGCGATTTCGCTGACCGTGAATGCGGCACCGTCCATCACAACGCTTTCGCCACTGCTGGATGGTGAGCAGGGTGTTGCCTACACGGCCCTGCAATTCGCGGCGACCGGTGGCACCGGCGCACTTGGTTACTCGATCACGGCTGGCACCTTGCCGCCGGGCATGGCGTTCAGCGCAACTGGGTTGTTCAACGGCACGCCGACGCAGCAGGGTGTGTACAACTTCACTGTCACGGTGACGGACACCTTGGGCGTGGCCGACGCTGACCCGTTCCAGATCACGATTGACCCGCCGGCCAACGGCAACCCGACCATTACCCAGACAACGCTGGTCGGCGGTATCGTTGGCAACGTCTATGGCCCGGTGACCATCCAGGCCTCGGGCGGCACCCCGGGCTACACCTTCGCGATCGTGAACGGCACGCTGCCTCTGGGCCTCACCATGAGCACGGCTGGGGTGATCTCGGGTACCCCGACCGTTCAGGGAACAGCCATCTTCGACGTCCAGGTAACGGACAGCGCGTTCGCGACCGACACCGACACGTTCCAGATCACGATTGGCGCCACGCCAAGCGGAGGTGGCGGCAGCGGCAGTGACGGTGGCGGTGGTGGTTGTGCTGGCGGACAGGGGCGTGCTCCCTGGATGCTGCTGGCTGGTGGTCTTGCGATACTGCTGATTGCAATTCGTCGGCGGCGACTCGCGTGACTGACCCCATGTGGTAGCCGCAAACGAAAAGGGGGAGGCCGAAAGGCCTCCCCTGAGTTTTCCACCGCGCGATCAGGTTGACTTCCAGTACTTGATCCAGGACTGCTCGTACTTGTCCAGCTTGTCATCCGGGAAGATCTCGGCGACAGCTTCGTCTACGTTGCGGCCCTTCACCAGCTCAAAGAACAGCTTGCTGTAGTCCTTGGTGAACGCCGCGTCGTTGCCCTTCAGCGCAAAGTACGCGACGCTCCAGGCTTGCGCATAGTGCACGTTGACGTCGCCGCCGTGCCAGTCGCGGCTGGTGTACTTGAAGAACTTTCGAAACGGGATGTGGGCGCCGGCCAGAATCGTTGCCCGGTTGCGCTCATAGCGCGTGTACGTGTCGCCGCGCACGCGAATCAGCAGGCCCAGCTCAATCTTGGCGCCCTTTTCTTTCACGCTCGCGTGGCCCAGGAATTCGGCCAGGCCCTCGTCCATCCAGATCGGCGTCTGCTCGGTCAGCATGTCAAAGAATTGGTGCCAGCCCTCGTGAAAAAAGGTGTCCACAGTGTCCACAGCCAGCCCGCAGACCTTGCTGGCGGCGCCCGGTTGGCTGTAGAGCTGCAGGTACTTCAGGTTCGGGTCGTAGAATCCGAGCGTGTTTTCCGTGTCGCCATCGCCGCCGCAAGCCGCCGCAAACGAGTGAAAGTCGCCGTCGTTCATGAAAAAGAACACCTTGAAGACCTTGCCCTTGGGCAGGTTGCCAGACTTGGTGCCTGTGAAACGCATGTACTCGTCGCGGGCGAGCTCGGCGAGGTTTGACAGCGAGACCAGGTCGTTGTTGGGCTTGAGCAGCGACTCAATCTTGCGTGCGTCTTTCTTGGGGTCCAGCTTGGCCAACTGCTCTTCGAGAGCGTCCATTTCTGCTTCAGTAACGCCTACGTCGCTGACCACAAGATAGTTGCCCTTCTTGCTGCGGCACTCCAACTTCGGCCACGCGTTGGGCCAGCGCGCCTTGAATGGCCCGTCAATCACCGATTTCAGGTTTTCGGCCCGGTCGGCGTAGTCCTCGCTGATGGCCTTATCAAGCTCGGGCCGCGCTTCGTCCCAGCGCCCGAATTCATGCAGCAGCCGGCACCACGAAAACCGGAACCAGCAGTCCGGCTGAATCTCGACCGCCTTGGCGTAGTGCTCCAGCGCTTCTTTGTCTTTGCGCAGGTCGCGGTAACAGTGGCCCGTGTTTCCCCACCAAAGCCACTCATCCTCGGCGTCGAGCGTGCCTTTGGCGGCAAGCATGACGTCCAGCGCTTCTTGCGGCTTGCCGTCACTTATCAGCTTCAGGGCATGGTTGCAGGCCTTGATGCCGCGCAGGGTCGGTTTGTCCTGGGCGATGGTCGGCTGATGTAAAGCCGCGAAAAGCAGCAGAATCAGTGTTGAAGCAGCCAGTGCGCGCATTGGTTTCTCCGATGGCAAGAAATCACAGGATGGCGTCAAAGCTGAGTAACGGCCATTATTGACCGCCGGTTTGATTGTAAGGAAGTAAGCCCGGCAAACTAAGCCAAAACGGCAGCGCCCCATGGAGTGAAGCCTGTGGGCGCTTGTTCTGCGCCGTTTTGGCAGGAATATGCGGAGTACGGGCCCTTGGCACGGTCGTTGCAATACTCTGGTTGAAGGCTTGCGCCGGGGGCGTCTGGCAAGCGGTTCGGGCTTGTGCCCCCCTGCCCCGCCGCCCAGGCTGGGCGCCTCCCGTGCAGGCCTTCAGGCGAAGCACTCTACGGAAAGGCCTGCCATGCGACTCGATAAACTGACTGTCAAATCCCAAGAGGCTGTGCAAGCCGCCCTGGACATCGGCCGCAAAGCCGAGAACCAGTCGCTTGAAGTCGAGCACCTGATGCTGGCGCTTGTGCAGCAGGAAGACGGTGTGCTGCGCCCGCTACTGCAGAAACTTGGCGCGAATATTGATCATCTTGGCGGCCAGCTTGAGGACGCTATTCACAAGTTGCCCAAAGTGTCCGGCGGCCAGCAGTACGCGAGCAACGACTTCAACACGGTGCTGCAAAAGGCGTACGAAGAAGCCGAGAAGCTGAAGGACGAATACGTCAGCGCCGACCACATTCTGCTGGCTGTGCTGGACCACGGCAAAACGCCAAGCGCCCGGGTGTTCAAGGACGCGGGCTGCGACCGAAAGTCGGTACTGGCAGCATTGAAAGACGTGCGCGGCACCCAGAAGGTCGATTCGCCCGACGCCGAGGGCAAATACCAGGCGCTGGCCAAGTACACGCGCGACCTCACGCAAGAAGCGCGCGGCGGCAAGCTTGACCCGGTGATCGGCCGCAACGACGAGATCCGGCGCGTGCTGCAGGTGCTCAGTCGCCGCACCAAAAACAACCCGGTGCTGATCGGTGAGCCAGGCGTCGGCAAGACCGCCATCGTCGAAGGTCTCGCGCGCCGCATTGTCGAAAACGACGTGCCCGAGGGCCTGCGCAACAAGCGCGTACTGTCGCTAGACCTTGGCGCACTGATGGCCGGCACGAAGTTCCGCGGCGAGTTCGAGGAGCGCCTGAAGGCGATTCTCAAAGAAATCGAAGCCGCCGAAGGGCAGGTCATCCTGTTCGTCGACGAGCTGCACACCATTGTCGGCGCCGGCAAAACCGAAGGCAGCCCCGACGCCGGCAACCTGCTGAAGCCCGCGCTGGCGCGCGGCACTCTACGCTGCGTAGGCGCGACTACACTGGATGAGTACCGCAAGTACATCGAGAAAGACAAGGCGCTTGAGCGCCGCTTCCAGACTGTGTTTGTCGGCGAGCCAAACGTCGAAGACACGATCGCGATTCTGCGCGGCTTGAAAGAGCGGTACGAGGTTCACCACGGCGTGCGCATCGCCGATGGCGCCATTGTCGCGGCGGCAGTGCTCTCCAATCGCTACATCACGGACCGCTTCCTGCCGGACAAGGCGATTGACCTGATGGACGAAGCGGCAAGCCGCATTCGCCTTGAAATCGACAGCCTGCCGCAGGAACTCGACGGGTTTGAGCGGGAGATGCGACGGCTGCAGATTGAGCGCGAGGCCCTGAAGAAAGAGAAAGACGACGCCAGCAAGCAGCGCCTGGCAACGCTGGAGAAAGAGCTCGCCGACCTGAGCGAGAAGCACCAGGCCGCCAAATCGCAGTGGCAGAACGAGAAGCAAGTGCTTGAAACGGTGCGCCACGGCCGCGAAGAGATCGAGAACCTGAAGCTGGATGCCGAGCGCTTTGAGCGCATGGGTGAACTGGAGAAAGTCGCCCGCATTCGCTACGGCGACATGCCCGCCAAAGAGCAGCAGGTGAAAGACGCCGAAGCCAAGCTGCGCGAAATGCAAGGCGGTAAGCAGATGCTGCACGAAGAAGTGACAGCCGACGAAATCGCCGAGATTGTGTCTCGCTGGACCGGCGTGCCGGTGACCAAGATGCTCGAGGGCGAAAAGCAGAAACTGCTGCGCCTTGAGCAGCACCTGCACCAGCGCGTTATCGGCCAGGAAGAGGCAATCAGCGCCGTTAGCAATGCCGTGCGCCGCGCGCGCAGCGGGTTGCAGGACCCCAACCGGCCCACGGGCAGCTTTATCTTCTTGGGGCCGACGGGCGTGGGCAAGACCGAGCTGGCCAAGACGCTGGCCGAGTTCCTGTTCGATGACGAGCACGCGCTGGTGCGCATCGACATGAGCGAGTACATGGAAAAGCACGCGGTGGCGCGGCTGATCGGCGCGCCCCCGGGTTATGTGGGCTACGAAGAAGGCGGGCAATTGACCGAAGCCGTGCGGCGTCGCCCGTACAGCGTGATCCTGTTCGATGAGATAGAGAAAGCGCACCCGGATGTGTTCAACGTGCTGCTGCAGATGCTGGATGACGGCAGGCTCACGGATTCACAGGGCCGCACCGTCGATTTCACGAACAGCGTGGTGATCATGACCAGCAACATCGGCAGCCACCTGATCATGGAAATGGATGCCGGGTCGTCGGGCAACGAAGCCGAAGTCGAAAAGCAGGTCATGGCCGAGTTACGCCGCCACTTCCGCCCGGAGTTCCTGAACCGTGTGGACGATGTGGTGATGTTCAAACGCCTGAACGAGGCGCAATTGCGCAAGATCGTGGACCTGCAGCTCAAGCACATCGAAGATCTACTGGCCGCACGCGGCTTGAAGTTGAAGGTGACCGACGGCGCGAAAGCCGAGCTGGCAAAACAAGGCTACGACCCGCAGCTGGGGGCCAGGCCGGTGAAAAGGGTGATCCAGCAGAAGCTGCAGAACGCCCTGGCGATGAAGCTGCTGGAAGGCCAGTTCAAGGAAGGCGACACAGTCACCGTAGACCAGCACGAAGGCCACTTCACGTTTGCGTAATCGCATCTCGTTAGCACAGCCGCTTGTGGTGTCCTTGTATGCAAAGAGTTTCGGCTTCCCGCCAAGGCCGCAGTTCAGCCGCGAAGCGGCGTCTCACTGGTTTGCCCCCGGCGCAGCGCAGCGGAGCCGGGGGTTCCATAGGCCCCCACCCCGAGCCGCGAAGCGGCGCCTCTTCACTCAAGCAAGGCGCGTTCGTCGAATTGCATGCCGTGGTTGGCCACCAGCTTTCGTAGTTCTTCCTCGAAGGTCTGGCGAGCGTGGTGTGTTTCCTGGTTGTCGATGTACGTCTGCACTTCCGCCAACTTTGAGGGGCTGATGCTGAACGCCCCATAGCCACGCTGCCACGAAAAAGCGGCGTCAAACTTCCTGCGATACCAGCGTGACGAGTTGGCTTTTAACTTGGTCAGGTACTCGGCGGTGCTCAACGAAGCGGGCAGGTCCACCGCGAGGTGCACGTGGTCTTCGATACCGTTCAGGGCCAGTACAGCCACGCCAAGATCGTCCGAGACTGTGCGCAGGTAACCAAACAGGCGCGGTTTTTTGGTCGGGTACGATCAACGGGCGGCGCAGTTTTGTGCTGAAGACGATGTGCGACAGCTGTCGTGTGAACGTGTGTGTCATGGCGCCAGTTTATTGGGCTGTACTGTCGCGGGAAAGAGCCGCTGCTTCGCAGCTCGCACTTGCTGGTTGGTGCGACCCCCGGCTTCGCTTCGCTGCGCCGGGGGCTAACCCGAGAAGCGCCGCTTCGCGGCTATGATGATTGGCCGATGCGACCCACTGACATCACCGAGTTGCCAGGACGCGCTGGCAGTCCAGTTCCACGTAAACTGGTTCACCTGAACTTTGCGCGGTTGGCGTGAGGGGTTCCCTGCTTCTGTGGTACACTGCCTTCGCTAACTCACTGGTCGTTCGACCACGCTCGTGTTCTTTCCTACAACTGTCCGCCACCTTGGTGTGCAGCGTTCTCGGCTTCCCTGACGTCGGTCCGGGCGAAGCCGCATTCCGCATCCGGCAGGAGTTGCTCCATGTCCAAATACAGCGTCACCAACCTCAGTTTCGAAACACCCAAGGCTGAGCAGATGAAGCTTGAAACCGCTCTAAAGCGCATCCAAGGCGTGCGCAGCGTGCTGATTTCACTGGCCCGCAAAGAGTTTTCGCTTACCTGCACGGGCATGGAGCCCAACATCCACGTGCTCAAAGAAGCCTGCAGCGGCGCAGGCTTTCAGCTTTCGCGAAAGATCTAGCCGGAATCGCGGGTTCCAGCGCGGCGCGCAATGGCAGCGCGGGCTGTTCTGCTGTAAGATACGGGCTGCCGTAGCCTGGTGATGCAGGGGCGTCCAAGCCTCCGTCACCACTCCCGGCGCCGGAGTATCCCCGTGATTCGATACGTTGTTTCAAACCTGGGCGCGCAGACGTCGCAGTCAGAGCAGGACAAGCTTGTCGCCGCTGTCAGCCAGTTGAAGGGCGTGAAAGACGTTGCCCTCTCGCTTCCGCGCAAGGAAGTCACCTTTTCGATCAACGGTCCTGAACCCAAGGCAACGCTGCTTGAAAAGGCGTGCGCCAGTGCCGGCTTCACGCTTGGCGCCCGCATGTAGCAGCCGGCGCGGCTTGTGCCGCGTGCGGCTGTGAATATCCTGCACCCATGATCACCGGAATCCATGCGCTGATTTACGCGCGCGACGCCGACAAGGCCCGGGCGTTTTTTCGTGACGTGCTCGACTGGCCGCACGTGGACGCCGGCCACGGCTGGCTGATTTTCGCGCTTCCGCCCGCAGAAATTGGCGTGCACCCGACCATGGACGGCGACGCCGAGTCGCACCAGCTGTATCTGATGACCGACGACGTGAAGAAAGCCGTCGCGAAACTCGAAAAACTCGGCCACCAGTGCGCACCCATCCGCGACGCGGGTTTCGGCCTGATGACATCGTTCGAACTGCCAGGCGGCGGCGCGTTAGGCATGTATCAGCCCCGCCACCCCATAGCAGCCGGCATGAAGAAACGCGCGAAAAAGGCGAACAGCCCCAGCCGGAAGGCTGGGGGAGCCAAGAAGAAGCCAGCGAAGAAGAAACCCGCCAAAAAGAGTAGGCGATAGCAATGGTCGGTGGCTAGAAACCCAAGCCCTCCCGCAAGATTGGCCGAACCTGCGCAGTAACCTGATCGAGCAGCTGAAGACCCGCGACGTTCACATCGAACACGTGCTGGGTGTACTCAATGCGTGACCGCGTTCTCGCGCGCCACCGGCATCTGTGGCGCGGGCATTGCGCGGCGCAGGCTGCGGCGCGGTACGGAGCGTCGTTTGCCAGGCATGAACGAGACGACCATCAACTGCAACACGAAGCCGGTCAATGTGCCCAACACGAACATGAGCCACTTGAGCTCGGGGTATCCCTTGCGCTCAATCCAGCGGGCCCCGAGCCAGCTGAAGAGCACGTTCAGTCCAAACGCAATCGAGTAGGCCACAATCTCAAAGTACGCCATCGCATCCTCCGTGGGATCATGGATACCCCACGCAACACGCCGCCGCAGTTACAACGTGCGGCGGCGTGTGTAATCGTTGACGATGCGCCTAGGCTGCGGGTTTCTGGGCCGTGGCATTCGCAAGTTCCAGCAGTTTGGCGCGCGTGGCTACATACAACTCGCTAAGTTTTGCCTTCTGCTCAGTGGCGAAATCGCCTGTCGCGTGGCCGGATTGCTGCAACGCCTTCACAGCCTTGGCCCAGTACTTGTCGAAGGTGCCGATGTCCGGCGCGCCTTGCTTGATCAGGTGCCGCGTCAGCACGCGCTTTGGCGGCGTGTGCAGGCCCCACACCAGCCGCAGCTTTGACAGCACCCAAAGCACGTAATACGTCGTGTCGATTTCCCACCACTTGAAGCCCTGCCGTGTCGAGCCCTGATAGTGGTGGTGGTTGTTGTGCCAGCCTTCGCCGCCCGTGATCAGCGCCAGCACCCAGTTGTTGCGGCTGGTGTCGTTGGTCGCAAATCGGCGGCGCCCCAGCACGTGGCTCAGCGAGTTGATCGTATACGTCGTGTGTGACAGCAGAATCGTCGACAGAAAGAAGCCGATAAACACGATGCCCAGCGCAGGCACAACCGCGCCGCCGCTGAACAACAGGCCGAAACCGAACACGGCTGCAATCAGCGCCACCTGGGGGATGATCCAGTACTTGTTCAGCCAGCGCAGTTCGGGGTACTTCATCAGGTCGGGCACCAGCTCGGTGCGTGTGGCGTCGTACTTGCGGCACAGGATCCAGCCCATGTGGCTCCACCAGAAGCCGCGCTTGGGCGAGTGCACGTCGTTTTCCTGGTCGCTGTACTTGTGATGGTGGCGATGATGTGCCGCCCACCAGATCGGGCCCTTCTGCACGGCGGTGGTGGCGCCAACTGCCATGATGAACTGCATCACGCGGCCCATTTTGTAGCTGCGATGGGCGAAGTAGCGATGGTAGCCCGCGGTCACGAACCACATGCGGCCGAAGTACAGCACCGCCATCACAACCCAGGCCACCCAAGGCACGCCTGTGAACAGGGCACCCAGGGGTGCCAGATGCATGAGAATGAAAGGGGCCGATCCCAGCCAATTGACCCGTTCGTCCGGCGCGCGCTCAATGGTGTGGCTCATTCGCGTTGGTACTTGCGTACCCGGTTCAGCCGGGCGCCGCTGTTGATGCCCGGACCAAGTGCGAACGAGGGGTGGGGGGCCTTTGTTCCGCAATTCGGTTGGCAGTTGAACGAGTACCCCGGCATGACTCGCGGGTTACAGCCACTCGGCGAAGAATTGTTGGTGGTGGGGGATGCCGCGGAACGATTGTTGCGTTGCTTATGGGTCAGGCCCCGTAGTGTGCAAAACTTGCCCTTCTGATTGACACGGTCGGTTTGGGTTGTGGAATCTCTCAATGCCCAACGCACCCGTGCTTGAATTACCTGCTGTTGCAGCCGACGTACCAAGCAACCCGTCGCCCCGCACCGGCAGCGAATTGATTGCCGCCACTCGGCCCTTCGCCCGCGAAATCCGGTTCCTGAGCTGGTTTCACCTGTGCAGCACGCTGGCGATCATCATCGCTTTGCTGACGACGGCGGCCTTGATGCCGTGGTGGCAGCTGCGGCTGCTGTTTTCGGTGCTGGGTGCAGGCGTGATGGTGCGCGGGTTTATCCTGTTTCACGACTACATGCACGGCGCGATTTTTCGCAAGTCAAAGGTTGCCGGTGCGATCCTGCGCGTGTACGGGCTGATCTTCATGACACCGCCGAAGTACTGGCGCGACACCCACAACTTTCACCACGCCAACGTCAGCACGATTGAGGGCAGCAGCACGGGCTCGTTCCCGATCATGACCGTTGAGATGTACCGCAAGGCAACGCGCATGCAGCGCTTTCACTATCACGTGGCGCGGCACCCGCTGACGTACCTGTTTGCATACATCACGGTGTTCTTCTTCAGCAACGCGCTTGAGCCGTTTCTGCGTAATCCCGTGAAGTCGTGGCACACCGGGCTGGCCATCCTGGTCCATGGCGGGCTGATCAGCCTGCTGTGGTGGGCAGGCGGCCCGATGACTGCGTTTTACGCATTCGTGCTGCCTTACGCGCTGGCCTCGGCGCTGGGCGCGTACATGTTCTATGCCCAGCACAACTTCCAGGGCATGAAGATGCTGCGGCCCGAGGAATGGAGCGTGCCGGAAGCGTCCCTCAAATGCAGCAGCTGGATGAAGCTGAACCCGCTGCTTGACTGGATGACGGGCAGCATCGGCTTTCACCACGTGCACCACCTGAACGCGACGATTCCGTTCTATCGCCTGAAAGAGGCGATGAACAGCATTCCGGAATTGCAGAACCCGCCGATCACGACGCTCAACCCGCTCGATGTCTGGCGATGCCTGCGCCTGAAGGTGTGGGACGAGAAGCAGCAGCGCATGCTGACTTTTCGTGAAGCGCGCCGCGCCGCCTAGCACTTCTGCAACCCAACGTGCATGCCCGCAACCAAGCCCCGCAAACGCATGACCGGCGTATCACTCGGCTTGCTGTTGGGCGTGGGCGTTAGTGTGGCATTTCTGGCACTGTACGTGTCGTCGAGCGATACCTCGGCCGAGCAGGGCGCTGCAGAAGCCCGCGAGGGCGTCGTCGTGCTTGCCAAGGCACTTGCCGACACGTCCCGGACTGAAGCGCTGACTGCGTCTGTTACTGCAAACCGGCTGATGGGTGGCGGCAATGAACACGCCTGGCGCCACGGGCAGTTCGACTATCACGGCTATCGGATTGAGCTGGCGGGCACGCACCCCGGCTATGCAGGTACCACGATTCGCTACCAGGGTGGCGGCGAGATCCAGCCCGAGATCGTGCTGACCGTGGTGGACCTTTCGGTAGGTGCTTGGTCAGTCGACGAATCAGAAACGCACCCGTGGTGGGCGTTCTGGCGCTGAATCACCTTCGCGACGCGAATATGCGGGTACGGCGCGGGAATGCTGCTAGCATTCGTGCATGCGCCTCAAGGTCACATCCGGCGACAAGTCCTGGGAGTTCGCGGTACGCGAAGGCGGCGCCAGCATCACAGTTGGCCGCCGCGACAGCTGCGACATCGTGGTGGAAGACCCCAGCGTGTCAGAGCTGCACGTGCGCATCGACAAGTTCATGGACGTCTGGAATTACACCGACCAGATGTCCGATGCCGGCACGCTGCACAACGGCGAAAGCCGCTACAGCGGCGAGCTTAAAGACGGCGACGAGTTGAAGCTGGGTAACACGACGCTGAAAGTGTTGAGCCTGCTGACCACAAACGAGGTCGCCAAGGGTCCTGAGCCGATGTTCGTGCGGCAGGCCGCGGATGTGGCCCCGGTGTTCCAGTCGCCGGTCGCTGCCGCGCCCCAGTCCCCGGCGCCGTACTCGAAACCGGACGCGACCAAGTCCAAGTATGACAAGAAGCCCCGCGTCGAGGAAAAGCACGTCATTGATCCCGGCCAGCCCACGATACACACGCGCCGCGAAGACAAAGCCGGCAAACGAGCCCGCAAGAACAGCGCAGCAAAGGACACCAGCTGGCAGGCGACGATTCAGCCGACGAAGCCGAAGAGTTCTGCTCGTGGCGGTCAGATCGTCGGCATTGTCGTTCTTGTGGTGATCCTGGGGGTTGTGTTCGGATTTGACTTTATCGAAGAGCTGGGAATTGGCGACGAGCCGAACCACGGTGTGGAAGAGGTGGTTACCGAGGAAGTGCCCAGATCGAGTGCCGCAACGCAGGGCAGCGGCAACGAAAAGCCGGCGCTGCCCAGGACGCGACTCAGCAGCGCCGAAGAAAGGGCGTATCGCGAGAGAATCAATAAGCTGGAGGACGACCACGAGACGCCGCCCCACGAGCGGCTGGCGGCACTTGATGCAATCCTGAAAGAGGTCGAGGGCCTGAGCGGACATATGATTGCGTATTATGTTGAGCGCGCGCAGACCAACATCGGCCTGGAACTGTCGGCGCTGATGCAGCGGCGCTACGGCAAAGACAACGGCGACATTTACGACCTGCAGCAGAAGAACGACTATCGCGAGGCGCATCGGCGACTTGAAGCGCTGGCCTCGTACCTGACGGAGTCGGTGTATCACGAACAGTGGGCCAAGCGCCACGACATGAACGCGTACATCGAAAGGGAACGCCCGGCGATAGCATCGCGCAACGAGCGCTGGATCGGCGAACAATGCGGCATCGCCGACGAGGCCCTGCAACGGGATGCCTTCGCGCAGGCCGCGGCCACACTGGACGGCCTTGCGCTGCTGGCGGTACTGGATGACGATATTGCGGGCGCATTGAGCAACGAAGCCGCCCTGCACCGCAAGACGTCAGCCGAGCAGGATGAGGGCAGGCGCCCGCCGCCTCGCGCGGCATTTGACCGTCGCAAAGACCGGCTGCCACCTGCACCGGAAAGCCCGCTGCTGCCACAGGGCGAGAACTCAGGCGTGCGCGGCGAGTCGCGTATCCGTTCGCGCCTGCTGTCGATCATTCAAGGCGACGAGTTCGAGGGCATGAACACGCTGAATTACGGGCGCGAGGCACAGGTGACCGGCTACGAGGGCGGGCGCATCCGCATGACCGTGAAGCGGCCGATCCTGGGCAGGGCGAAAGTGTGGGAGTACGTAATCTTTCAGCCGATCCACGCCGTGTCGCCTGGCGCCAGGGTAAGGATGTACGAGCAGCTTCTTGAGTTGACGCAAAACGACCGTGTGGCGACTTTGATGCTCTGTTTCGATGAGGGGATGCTGGATGATGCAGCGCGCGTGGCGTGCTCGCTTCGCAAGGCACACCCCGAAAACGCGGAACACGTGGACAAGCTACTTGCGACCAAGCTGCGGATTGAAGTACCCGAGGGCGGCTTTATAGAAAAAGACGGCAAGCTGGTCGTGCCGGAGTAATCACTCCCACTTCGGCGGTTCCGGCTGGTGTGTGCGGTTGTGGAAGTCGTTACGGAGCTTCTGTAGTTCCAGCAGCTTCTCAAGCGCGACGTCGTGGTCCAACTCGTCGGGAAATGACGCCTCGACAAACGCCTGTTCGGCTTGGAGTTGTTGCCAGTCGGCGCCCCAACGGCGGATTTTCACGTTCGTGTCTGCCATCGCTAACTGAACGATCACCCGTGGCTGCGCATTCTGCAAGCGGAATCGCCCGCAGACTTGCCGTTCAAGCAAAAAGCCGGGCCTTACGCCCGGCCTTTGCATGATTTGGCGTTGCGCGGCTAGTCAGCTTCGACTTTGGTTTTCAGCTTGCTCAGGCCGTCGGTCAGCATCTTGTTCATCTCGGCTTCGCCGAACTTGATGAAGTACCGGCCCATGATGCTGTTGCTCATGTCCATGTCGGAGTTCCACGTGACGTTGATGCCTTCGTCCGTGTCGGTGTAGACGATCGAGCCTTTCTGCGGGTCCCAGCCTTCCATCGTGAACAGGTACTCGACGCCCTTTTCGGGGTCGACGGCTGTGAATTTCAACTCGCCGTTGCCGTGCTTGGATACCCACCGGGTCCACGAGCCTACTTCAGTGGTGTTTTCCGAGAACGTCCAGGTCATCTCGGGGTCGCCGTCCTTCCACGGGCCCCACTCGGGCCACTGTTTCAGGTCGCCGATGTACTTGTGCACATCGTCTTCGTCGCCTTTGACCGAGACCGTCTCGCTGAACACCCTCTTGGCTTCCAGCGTCGTCCCGTAGAAGTAGCCACCCGCGCCGACCAGAATGACCAGCAGCACAACAAAGACCACCAGCTTCAGCAGAACACTGCCGCCGCCCTTTTGCTTCTTTGGATCAGCCATCTCGGTTCCCTTTTCCGAAGTCACAGCAAGCCACGCAGTATACAGCCGCGCGCGGATTCGGCACGGCTCAGACTGCACAGAATGCCTTGCTATGCGTTAGTCGTGTTGTGGGGTAGAATTACATCAATGCAACGGGGATGTGATGGCTAAGCGTGGCAACAGCGATTTCGGCACCGATAGAGTCGCCAAGCCGACGCGCGAAGCCGGCGACTCCACACAGCAATCGCCGGCGCTGGCGACACTGGTGCGCGTGGTCAACGGCGCGGAAACGCAGGTGCACCCGTTGCTGGGTGACCTGTTCGTGATCGGCCGCGGCAAGGATTGCCATATCCGCATTGAGGGTGACACCAGCGTGTCGCGCAAGCATGCCAGCATTCGGCGCAGCGGCGTGCAGTTCATCATTGAGGACTTGGGAAGCAGCAACGGAATTTTCATCAACGGGACCAAGGTCTCCGGTCACCAGGAACTGAAAGTTGGTGATACACTGGAGATTGGCTCGCAGGCGTATGTGTTCAAGCGCCGTGTTTAGTTGAATCTGTCACAGTCGTTCTCATTCCGGCTTCCTGAATTCTGGTTTTGTGTACGCCAGAATTTATATTCGCAGCGGTGCATCTATGGCAAAGCGAAAACCCGGCGACGACTTTTCATCAGACGACGTAGCCAAACCCACGTCTGAGGCGATGGTGCCTACTCGCAAGAGCGGCGTGCAGGCCGGGCTTGAGGAAACAGTCGGCACCGAAACGCTGTTTCACGCCATCGTGACCGACATCTTCAACATCGGGCGCGACCCCGAATGCAACCTCGTGATTCGCAAGGACACAAAGACCAGTCGCAAACACGCCACAATCACGCGCCAGGGCATGGCCTACGTGCTTGAAGACAACGGCAGCAGCAACGGCACAATCGTCAACGGCGAGAAAATCAAGGGCGCCTACGAACTCAAGGTCGGCGACAACGTCAAGATCGGCCACCGCGAGTTCGTCTTCGCCCGGCGCACGGGTAGCGAATAGCGGTTGGCGGTATTCTGGTTTGCCGATCCGTATCGCGAGCTTCAACGCACCCCGGTTCGTTCCAGATTCAGCAACAATCGTCCATGTGCCCTGTCCGAAACGGCTTCCCTCGTTAGCCTTTGGGCATGTACGCCTTTGCTGCCGCCATCTTTCTGTCCGCGTTTCTGCTGTTTCTCGTACAGCCGCTGCTGGGGCGCTTCATTCTGCCCTGGTATGGCGGAAGTGCGGCTGCGTGGACTGTCGCGCTGTTGTTCTTCCAGTGCTCGCTGCTGGCGGGGTACAGCTATGCGCACCTGGTGATTCGCTACCTGAAACCGAGGCCGCAGGCGATTGTGCATGCCGTGGTTCTGCTGGCGGCGGCAATCACGCTGCCGGTGATTCCCGCGGACTCGCTAAAGCCCGCGCCCGGCGACGACCCGGCACTTTCGATTCTGTGGCTGCTGCTGCGCACAGTGGGCCTGCCGTTTGTCGCGCTCTCGGCCACGGGGCCGCTGTTGCAGGCGTGGCTGGCGCGCATGCAGCCCGGCAAGCCGCCGTGGATCATGTATGCGCTGAGCAACGTCGGGTCGCTGGGTGCGTTGCTGGCGTACCCGTTTCTGGTTGAGCCCTGGGTCGGGCGTGGCGTGCAGGCCTGGTCCTGGTCGGTCGGGTTCGGATTGTTCGCGCTGCTGTCTGCCGCGTGCGGGCTGCTGGCGGCCAGGCGCGCCCCCGAGGCGGCGCCGGCTGAGGCATCCACGCCGCCCACGGTTCGCAAACGGCTGGTGTGGATTGCGCTGTCGGCATGCGGCGTCTGGATGCTGATGTCGGTGACCAACCGTATGTCGCTCGACCTTGCGCCCGTGCCGTTTCTGTGGGTGCTGCCGCTTTCGCTGTACCTGGTAAGCTTCATCGTCACGTTCTCGGGCGAGAAGCGCTACGCGCGCAGCTGGGCGCTGGTGGTGGTGCCCTGCGCCTTTGGCGCGCTAGCAGTCGCCCCGACCGACAACTTTCCGGACAGCACGCCGCTGCGGCTTGCGGTGTTCGCGTTCGGTCTGTTCTGCCTGTGTTGGGTCCTGCATGGCGAGCTGTACCGGGTGCGGCCCGAGGTTTCGCGCCTTACAGGGTTCTACCTGTCGGTCTCGCTGGGTGGCGCGATTGGCGGCGCGCTGGTGGGCCTTGCCGCGCCGCGCGTGCTGCCGATGTACTGGGAGTACGAGCTTGGGCAACTGTTGACGCTGCTGGCAGTGGCGGGGGCCGTGGCGGTTGACGCGTCAAGCCCCTTGCGCGGGTTCAAGCCGCGCTGGGCCTGGCTGCTGATGGGCGTTGCGGTATTGGCCTGGGCCGACGCAACGCGCTGGGCGATGAAAGACCAGGTCAACGACGCATTGGCGCACACACGCTCGTTCTTTGGCGTGTCGCGGATCTATGACCAGGACGGCAGGCGCAGCCTGGTGCACGGCACCACCACCCACGGCGTGCAATGGCAGGAACCGGGCTGGAGCAAGGTGCCGCTGAGCTACTACGGCGAGAACTCGGGCATTGGTCGCGTGATGAAGGAAGAGACGGGGCCGCGGCGCATCGGCGTCATCGGGCTGGGCTCCGGCACCATGGCGGCGTGGGGGCGCGCCGGCGACACACTGCGATTCTATGAGATCGACCCGGAGATGGAGCACGTGGCGCGCACGTGGTTCACGTTCGTGGCTGAAAGCGACGCCGAAGTCAGCATTGCCATTGGCGATGGGCGGCTTGTGCTGGAGTCTGAGGAGCCGCAGGGCTACGACGTGATGGTGCTGGATGCGTTCAGCAGTGACAGCATTCCCGTGCACCTGCTGACAGTCGAGGCGCTGGATGTGTACCTGCGCCACTTGAAGCCCGACGGCGTGCTGGCGTTGCACGTCACGAATCGCTTTATCGATCTGCACCCCGTAGTCGCGGCGCTCGTGCGTGAGCGGGGGCTGCATTGGAAGCTCGTGCTGGATGAGGGCGTCGGCGACGACCTGAATTCCACCGACTGGGCGTTGCTGGCCCGCAGCGCCGAACGGCTGGAACGTTACCAAGGCACGCTGAACCCAGAGACGGCGACGTCGCCACCCTGGACTGACGACTACAGCAACATCTTCCGCCTGCTGAAGTGATTACAACCGGGCACTCCGATTGGAGCAGGCCAGGCGGGCGCGCCGGCGGACAATGGGCGTATGAAAGGGCCCAGCCCATACCGCCACTGGCAGTACCACCTGCGCGAATCCCGCCGCCGCGAGCATGAACGCATCCGGCAACAGTGGCATCAGCAGCGCTCGCAGGTCTCGTGGGCAGCACGCGTGCGGCCATTCGCGCGCACCTTTGGTCTCTTGTTCGGCATTTCGGCAACCTACTCGACCCTGCGGATGTGGGCGATGGTCTACGGAAGCTGTTGACTGGAGTGGAACTGGTCTGGATGGGCCATGCAGATGGCGATCGTGTTCTTGGGTACGAGTTTCGTTGCAATCGGGTTTGACCTTGTGCGCATTCTGGTCAAGGATGACGACATCCTCTGAGGGCGATTCATGCGCACAGTCCGCGTCTCACGCATCGACCAGCCGCTGCCCGCGATCAGCCAGGGCACCTGGAACATGGGCAATCACCGGCGCGACCGGGATGTTGAATCGGCTGCACTGCGGCTAGGCATTGAGTTAGGCATGACACTGATCGACACAGCGGAAATGTACGCCAGCGGCGGCGCCGAAGAAGTCGTGGCTGCCGCTATTGCCGGCCAGCGCGAGAAGGTGTTTGTTGAAAGCAAAGTCCTGCCAGGCAATGCGTCGCGCCAGGGTACGATCAAGGCGTGCGAAGCCAGCCTGAAGCGACTGGGCATCGAAACACTGGACCTGTACCTGCTGCACTGGCCCGGCGCGTTTCCCCTTCAAGACACGATTGCCGCATTCGAACAACTGGTGCAAGCCGGCAAGATCCGGTGTTGGGGCGTAAGCAACTTTGACACGGCGGCCATGGAAGAAGTCGAGCGTATCGCGCCGGGCCGCTGCGCCTGCAACCAGGTGCTCTACAACCTGGCTTCGCGCGGCGTTGAGTGGGACCTGATTGCGTGGTGCGAACAGCGCGGCGTGCTGTTGCAGGCGTACTCGCCACTGGCCGAAGGCGCGCTGCCGTGGAAGAAGCTCGAGCCCGTGGCGGAACCGCCGCAGCTGACGGCTGCGCAAGTCGCGCTGGCATGGTGCACACGCGACAAGGGCGTGCAAGCGATACCGAAGTCAGCCAATCCGCAACGCGTGCGCGAGAACGCGGCGGCTGCAGACGTAACGTTGACAAGTCAAGTGCTGGCCGAATTGGACGCTTTGTTCCCGCCGCCCAAGGGCCCAACGCCCCTGGATACCGCATAGCTGAGAATCAATTCACGCGGTGACGGCCTGGTTCGTGAACTTGTGGCCCCGGGCGGGGCCGCGTTTGGGCTGCGTGAGCACTTCCGGGCCTTTTTCGGTCATCAGAATGGTGTGTTCAAACTGCGCGCTCAGCTTGCCGTCGGCGGTGTACACCGTCCAGCCATCCTTGCGGTCAAGCACCGTGCGCTTGGTGCCCTGGTTGATCATCGGCTCAATCGTGAAGCACATGCCCGGCTCAAGGATCTGCTGGCCGTGGTAACGGTCAGGGAAGTGCGGGATGTGCGGCCGCTGGTGGAACTTGCGGCCGATGCCGTGCCCCTGGTAGTCCTCCACAACGCTGAGTTCCAGCCGCGAAGCATGCCGCTTGATCGCCTGCCCGATCTCGATCACCTTGCTGTAGGGCTTGATAGCGTCAATCGCCAGCCACATCGCGTCAAACGTGCACTGGACCAGCCGCAGCGTTTCTTCACTGACCTGCCCGACCAGAAAAGTTTCGCTCTGGTCGCCGTGCCAGCCATCGACAATCGTGGTCAGGTCCACGTTCACGATGTCGCCCTCTTTCAACACGTAGCTGCCGGGAATGCCGTGGCAGACCACATGGTTGGGGCTGGTGCAGCAGTGCGCGGGGTAACTGCCCCGGTAGTTGAGTGTGGCGCAGACGTGGCCGCGCGCGTGCGTCCAATCGGCCACCAGTTCGTCGATGCGCTTGGTGGTGATGCCGGGAACAATGAAGTCGCGCAGGTAATCCATCAACTCGGCGTTGGTGGCGCCGGCTTTGCGCATGCCGTTGCGTTCAGGCTCGTTCAAGAGCAGCGGGTCGCGCTTGGGGGCTGTTTCTGCTTCAGGTGTTGACGCGCCGTGGGCGTCGGCCGACAGGTGACACTTTTTGTACTTCTTGCCGCTGCCGCACCAGCAGACGTCGTTCGGCCCGAGTTTTTGGCGCGTTTCTTTCACGGTCATCTCCGGGCACAATGTAGCAGCCGCACCGCATCGTTCCAGAAGGCGGCTGGCGGGCTTGGGCGTTGTGTTGCACACTCGCGCCATGCGCCGCTACAGCTATTGGGAAAGTGAACTGCCGCCTGAAGTGCCGCCCCCGTCGGAACTGCCGGCGCGAGTGGATGTGCTGATTGTCGGCGCCGGGTTCATGGGCCGCTGGCTGGCGTGGTTTCTGAGCAAGTTGTCCAACCCGCCGCGTACGCTGGTGATTGAGCGTGATCGGTTCAGCTACGGCGCAAGCACACGCAACGCGGGCTTTCTGACCTGCGGGCAAGCCAGCGAAATGCTCGCCGATGCAGCCGAAGTCGGCATCGACCGCGTGCTGGAGACGTTTCTGCTGCGGCGCAAGGGCATCGCGCTCGTGCGCGGCGAGTTTCCTGGCCTTGAACTCGATGAGTGCGGCAGTACCGACTATGACGAGGTCACGCAGCAGACGCGTGAACTGGTGACTGCTTTGAACCGAGCCGCCGGCGAGGAAGTCTACAGCGTGCGCACGGCGCAACTGGGCGATGACGTGCGGCCGGTGGTGTTCAATCGCGCCGACGCGGGCGTGCACCCGGTGCGGCTGCTGCGCGCGCTGCAGGATGGCGTCGCGGCGGAGTACGCATTCGGCGTAAAGTTGCTTCGCATCGGCGATGGCACGGCAACGCTGGCCACGGCAAGCACTCAACACGAGCTGCGCTACTCTCGGGCGTTCGTGTGCGTGAACGCCTTCGCCGGCGAGCTTGACGCGTCAAGCCCGGTGCAGCCGGGGCGTGGCCAGGTGATCGTGACCAGCCCGGTGCAGACGCAGACAGACCAGACGCTCGGTTACCTGAACCATGGCTACGACTACTTCCGATTCGTGGACGGCCGCCTCTTGCTGGGCGGCGGGCGCCACATCTTCAGGGCCGCCGAGTCCACGCGCGAACTCGAGGGCACACCGGCTGTGCGGGACTACCTGCAACAGCTTGCCCAGAGCATTGTCGGCAACAGTCACTGGCAGATTGACCACCACTGGGCCGGCATCATGGGATTCATTGGCGGCAGCCATCTGGGCGGAAGCCCGCGGCGCAGTGTGGACGCCAGCACCGAGTACGTGGCAGGCTTTGGCGGCATGGGTGTTGCGCTCGCGCCGGTGTACGCGCAGCAGATTGCGCAAGAGCTGAAATGAGGCAGGGCGGGCAATGTGCCCGCCCTGCGCTTGCATGTGCTTGCATCAGTCAATGACCGTCAGGCGCAACTGGTTGCGGTGCAGCGGGTCCGGTGCGGGCACGGCGCCGGTCATGCCGGGCATCAGGAGCGGGGGTGGTGGGGGAGGCGTGTATCCGCCGCCGCTGCCGCCACCGCCGGAAGCCGAAGCCTGGCCGCCACCCTGCTGCGGGTTCTGCCACTGCCAGCCCTGCGCCCAGTAGTACTCGTAACTGTTGTAGGTGACTTCCTGCGTGACTACTGCAAGGTCGTCACCGACCAGCACGGCGTCATAGCCGAACCAGCCGAGAGTCGTGATGTTCAGGCCCTGCGGCATGCCCGCAGGCGGAGTGCCGCCCTGCGTTGCGGTCGACTGCGTCACGCGGTGCAACGTGGGAACAGTGCCGACGGTGAAGTCCTGCCAGAACAGGTCGTGCAGCTCGAGGCCCCAGCCTGAAGGCGACATGTACAGCATGTCTACGCGTTTTTCGGTGCCCTGCATGCGCGCGTGCACGCTGGGCATCATCGCGCCCGGCATGGGCACGTTGGCCACGTTCTGCCACGTGAACCCGGCGTTGTCGCTGTACAACAGGTGCACGCCGTCAGACTTTTCGTAGGCGTAGAAAATCTCCATGCTGCTGCCGCTGCCCAGCAGGCACACGTGCGGGTCGCACGGCATCACGTTGACTTCCTGGTCAAGCTGTGTGTCTGTGAAGTAGGTGGCGCCAAAGGGCCTCACGGCGCAACGAAAGCGCGTCGTGCTGACGGCCTGCCACGTCTGCCAGTTGAACTGCACGTCGGTGTAGCCATAGCCCACCACCAGGTCGCCGCCCGTGCTGTATTCCATGTGCATCAGCAGCGGCGTCACGTCGGTGCCCGGCGCGTGCACGGTCTGCGGCGTGCCCCACGTGTAGCCGGTCGGCGTGTTGTTGGCATCAAAACCGCTTGGCGTGGCTTCGACGAGTACCAGTTGGCTGTTCCACGCCCAGCTGCTTGAGTAGGTGTTGCGCCAGTACAGCACGCCGATGCGATAGTCACTGCGCATGGCAATCTGCACCAGGCGGGTGCCCAGCAAGCCGTTCGACTCAAGGTCGCGTTCAATCGAGAAGTTCGCGCCGCGGTCCAGGCTGATTTCGGCGCGCACGGTGCCGCAGCCTGTGTAGGCGACGGCCAGCACGTTGCCCAATGCCGCGATTTCCTGGTCGCGCCAGAACCCGCTGTCGGGCGACTGGCTTTCCGCGCTGGCGCCGGTGATTGCGCCCGTCTGCGCATCCATCTGCAACCATGAGCGGCGGCGGTCGACGTAGTATTGCTGGTTGGAGTCGCCGTCGTAAGTGACAATGCTGTAGCGGTCGCCCGAGACCGCAATCGCCGGCAACCCGAACTGGTAGGAATCGCTGCTGAACAGGTCGCTGGTGGTCATGCCCGGGCGCGGCCCCTGCGTGTTGCCGCCGACCAGGTTGATCGCGCTCTGGTTGCCGATGCTGATGCGAATGCCGATCTTGAGCGTGTCGTTGGCGCGTGGCACGCGCACATACAGCACCTGCGTACCCACCACATTGCCGCGAACTGTGGCCCGCGCGAAACCGTCACCGTTGACGTCAACGATGTCGCCCTGGTTGCTCAGCCCCGGCGCCTCAATCGTCATGCCCGCGCCGGCGATGCTCTCGACGCCGTTGCTCAGCGTCACGCCCGAGTCTTCCACGTGCCCCAGCGACACGCGGGTCAACCCGAAGTTGCCACCGCCGCGCGCCACAATATTAAACGAGAAGTCTTGCCCCGCTGGCGTCTCAAGCTCATACACGCGGTCAAAGCCGCTGAAGTTGAAGCGCGAAGTGTTCACTGCGCCCGATAGCGTGTCCACCGCCGCCGGCTGTAGCTCGGCCAAGCCGGCCGCGAGGGTCACCTCGGTCGTGGCGAACGTGGTTTGTCCCGGCCCGCTGGGGTTCCAGGGCACGATGATCGGTTCGAAAAGGTCAGAGCACCCGACGAGGAAGGCAGCCAGCAGGACGGGCACGGCAATCAGGGCCTTGCGCATACGGCACCTTGGCAGGGGAGGTTTAGGTAAAGGGTATCAGCAAGATTGGTGCCGCAGCGGAAAATACGGGAATTCCGGGCTGCAACCGGCAACGATGATTTCGCTTTCGGGCAAAGTATACACACGGGGTGGGTCAATCCTGCCGCAGGACACTACAATCCACTCCCATGACTAAGGCAGAACCATCATTCGTCACGGCATCTGACGCGGTTGCAGGCGTGAAGTCCGGCCAGCGCGTGTTCATCGGCAGCGGCGCTGGTGAGCCTTCGTCGCTGGTGGCGGCGCTCACGGCACGCGCCGGCGAGTTGCGTGACGTGAACGTGCTGCACATCTTGACGCTGGGCGAGGCGCCCTATGTTGCGCCGCAGTACGCCGCCAGCTTTCGGCACACTGCATTCTTCATTGGCCGCAACGTGCGCGAAGCCGTACAGGATGGCCGTGCCGACTTCATGCCGATCTTTCTCAGCGAGATTCCGGCGCTGTTCGAGTCGCGCCTGCCGCTTGACTGGGCGTTCGTGCAGCTTTCGCCGCCCGACAAGCACGGTTGGTGCACCGTTGGCGTCAGCGCCGACGTGGTAATGGGGGCGCTGCGCCATGCGCGACACATCGTGGCCGAGATCAACCCGCGTATGCCGCGCACCTGGGGCAACACCATCGTGCATGTTTCGCGGCTGCACGCGATGGTGCAGGTAGATCATTCGCTGCCACAACTGCTGCCAGACTCGATTGACGAAGCCAGCGCGGCCATCGGCCGACATGTCGCCGGGTTGATTGACGACGGCGACTGCCTGCAGTTGGGAATCGGCACCATTCCGAATGCGGTGCTGAAAGAGTTGCGCAACCACACGCACCTCGGCGTCCACACTGAGATGCTCAGCGACGGCATCGTGGATCTTGTCGAAGCCGGCGTGATCGATTGCTCGCGCAAGAACTATCACCCTGACAAGGCGATCTGCAGTTTTGCCATGGGCACGCAGCGGCTTTACGATTTTGTGGACGATAACCCGTTCACTGAATTCTACGGCAACGAGTTCGTGAACGACCCGTTCAACATTGCGCGCAACGATCGCATGGCGGCGGTCAACAGCGCGATCGCGGTGGACCTGACCGGGCAGGTGAACTCGGACAGCCTTGGCACGAAGCCGTACTCGGGCATCGGCGGGCAGGTCGATTTCATTCGCGGTGCCGCGCGAAGCAAAGGCGGCAAGCCAATCATCGCACTGCCAAGCACGGCGAAGGGCGGCACTGTCAGCCGCATCGCCCCAACGCTGGGTGAAGGCGCGGGCGTGGTCACAAGCCGCGGCGACGTGCACTTCGTGGTCACTGAGTACGGCGTCGCGGACCTGTACGCCAAGGGCATACACCATCGGGCGAGGGCGCTGGTTGACATCGCACACCCGAAGTTCAGACCGCAGCTTGAGCAGCGGGCGCGTGAATTGAAGCTGCTTTAGCTGTGTCGCCGTTGTTACTAAGATCAAGATTGATGGCTGCACAACGATTGGCAGCCCCGGACTACTGCCCCATGCGCGCACTTGCCTTCATCCTGCTTCTGCCACTCGCCGCCTGCGGTGGCGGCAACAACGCTCCTGCGCCGCAGCCCGCACAGAACCAGCCCGCTGCAGTGAAGCGTGACGACAGCGCAAACCAGAAACGCGCGCGCGAGCTGTATGACAAGGCGCAAGAGCACTTCACCAGGGGCGACTACGTGGGCGCCGTGCCGTTGCTTGAGCAGGCGTGTGAACTTGCGCCCGGCGACTGGGAGGTTCAGGCGCGGCTAGGCCACGCCTATGAACGCGTGCGCCGCTTTGCTGAGGCTCGCGCCCAATTCATGCTCGCGGCCAAGCTGGCCGAGGGCGACGAACGCGTCGAGCTTGAGGGCCGTGCCGCCCACTGCAGCCATGTGTTGGCCGACGAAGCGTACAAGCGAGGCGAAGACAAGCTCGCCCTTGAGCACCTGCGCGACGCAGTCAAGCTGCGCCCCGCCGAGGCAGAAATCAGCATGTTGCTCGGCTACGTCCAGCAGCGCCGCAAAGAGTACGCCGAAGCCGAATCGGCATTCCGACTTGCCGCCGATCTGTTCACGGACGCGCGGCGGCGGGACGCGATGTTCTGGCTGGGACAGGCTCAGTTCGCGCAGGAGAAGTACGAAGAGACTCTCGAGACGTACACCACGCTGATCAACGAGCGCATGACCAGCAACGACATTTATGGCTGGCGCGCGTACTGCCACCACCTGCTCGGCAACCGCGAAGAAGCCCGCCGCGATTTCGAGAAGGCCGGCGAGTACGCCACCACGCCCGAGAAGCGAAAAGAGTATGCCGACGCCGCCGCCGCGCTGGCGCGGGAGGGTGATTGAGCCGCGTAGCATGTGCCGACCCTGCATTGGCTGGCGCGCTGGGCCTTCCACACGGGCAAGCCGACTTCGTGCTTGAGTACATCGACGGCGCCTTGCACCTGCGGGATACGCGCCCCGGCGCGCCGGGGCCCATCTGCGCCGACTTTGAATCCCGGGTTGCCGAGAACCGCCGCAAAGCCGGGCGCGGCTTGCTGCTCGCCAAGGCCATCGGCGTCAAGCCGGGCCAGCAGCTGAGCGTGCTGGACGCGACCGCCGGCCTGGGTCGCGACTCATATGCGCTCGCAGCGCTGCATTGCTCCGTGACAGCTGTTGAACGCTCACCCGTGGTGGCTGCGCTGCTGCGCGATGCGCTGTACCGCTCAAGCCAGGACCCGGCTGTGGCCCGCATCTCGCTGCTGCTGGCCGACGCGCGCGACCAGATGCAGACGGCGCGCTACGACGTGGTGTACCTTGATCCGATGTTTCCCGACCGCCGCAAGTCGGCCAAGGTAAAGAAGGAAATGCAGTACATGCAGGAGCTGCTGGGGCCGGAAGACGGCAGCGACCTGCTGGAGCCCGCGCTGCAAGCAGCCACGCGCCGGGTAGTCGTGAAACGTCCGGTGCATGCGCCGCGACTGCCATCAGCGGCCCAGCCGGCCCACGTGCACAAGGGCAAGAGCGTGCGCTTTGACGTCTACCTGCCGTGACCGGCGGGCAGCACGTCTGCGAACCAGAACCCGTCGCGCTCAATGGTTTCGCCGACTTCGATCGCAATCGGCTGGCTGAACATGGGCCCGGAGTGCACGAAGGTGTGAAACTCGCCGTTCTCGCCACAGGGGTCGATACCCGCCGGGAGGTCGGCCAGCACGTCGTCAAATGCGCGGCCGCAGAAGGTCGGGTCCAGCTTGCGCGGGTCCACGCACGTCAGCACGGCGCGCAGACCACCGGTGGTCATCTCGCGGGCCAGCGCTGCGGTGTCGCGGCCCCACAACGGAAAGATCGGCGTGATGCCGGTGCCAGCGAGCTTGTCTTCGCGGTACTGGCGAACGTCCGGCAGAAACAGGTCGCCGAACGCCATGTGCGTGACGCCATCGGCCACAGCCTGCGCGCATGCGGCGGTCATTAAGCGTTCGTAGACTTCATTACTGCACGGCCACGGCAGCATGACTTCGCGCAGTGGCAGACCCGCGGCATCGGCCTGGGCGCGCAGCAATTCGCGGCGCACGGCGTGCATCGCCACGCGCTGAAACTCGTCGTTCAGCGTGGTCAGCAGCCCGACCACCTGCACGTCCGGCATCTGCCTCAAAGCATGCAGCGTCCAGGCCGAGTCTTTGCCGGATGACCAGCTGAGCAATACGCGTTTCATGGGCGCCGGGTCTACAACGCATCGGGCGCTTTGTAACTCCCGGCGTCGAAATCCGTATTACACTGGGGGGCGGAGGTGCCGTATGTGGGACCGTTCGTACCGTTGGCAGCGCCTGACCCGTGTCGTTGCGGGCGTCGGCGTTGTCGCCGCGCTGTTCATTGGCGTGGCAACCGTTTCCCAGACTGAAGCCGCGGGCCGTGCCGCTGACGGCGTGCGCGAAATCTCGCGCGAGACCGCGCCTGACACCGACAGCACCGTCATCTGCAACGTGCCCGTTGAACTGGGCGTGCGCAAGGGCGGCCTGGTGTATCGCGAGGGCGAGGGCGGCAAAGCCGAAATTGTGGGCCGCGTGATCAAGGTCAGTGAGGCCTCGGCCGGTGCGCAGGAAATTACTGTTCTGCTTACGCCCACGGCGGCGGGCGCGATGGCACGCGGCGGCAAGCTGCGCGGCGCCGAGCCGACAGCCAGCGTCGAAGACGCGTTTCGCCTGTTGATCAGCCCAGACATCCCGCGTGAAGAGGCCAAGATCGCCCGTGACCGGCTGTGGCCCGCGATCGAGAAGCACGTGCTGCCGAAGTTGAAAGAACGCGTCACCAAGGAAGTCACCGAAAGCTTTGACAATCTGGACGACGACGACCGTGAGTTGCTGGACAAAAGCATCCTTGAGTTGCGCGACGAAATGACCGAGCTGGAAGAGATCCTGCTCAATCGCCTCGCCAACCGCGCCTGGGAAGTGATTGGTGTCAGCGGCGTGGCGGAAGGCATCATGCGCAAGACCGGCGACGCAGCCGGCAACACCGCTGAAAAAGTCAAGAATTGGGTGAAGAGCTGGTGGGGCGCCGAAGAAGAAGCCGCGGAAGAGGAAAGTGACTTCTTAACGCCAGAGCGTGCAGCCGCATTGCGCATTGCCCTGGAAGAAGAAGTGGAAGCATTCCTGAAGGAGTACGACAAGGACATCAAGGAAAAGTTCAACAAGGTGCTCAACAACCGCCGCGCCGAGTTCATTGAGAAGTTCGAGACCAAGTGGGGGCCCAAGCTTTACGAGAACGCGCTGGTGCCAAGCTGGCTTGAAGGTGAAGAGGGCGTGCTGGAAGCTGCCGAGGAGTACGCCAACGACTTCGCGCAGCGCCGGCTGTTGACGCCCGAGGGCGGTCCCAAGTTACTGCTCGCCTACGCGCTGCGCTCAAGCCTGGGCATCACGCAGGACCCGCTGCTGGTGATCAAGCCCGAACTGACAGGCAAAGTCGAGTTCGAGTGGATCATGCCACGACTTGAGAAGGACACTCGCAAGTGACCGAGAGTGCCACCACGACTGAGCCAGCGTTGGCGCAGTCCGCGCCGCCGGCCGGCGTTGAGCTGCACATTCGTGAACTTGAGGTCAAGCTTGGCGCGGACGTGCTGCGGTTGCAGGCGCCCGTCAGCATGCGCGCGGGGCGGCTTTACGTGCTTTGGGGGCCCAGCGGCAGCGGCAAGAGTAGTTTTGTGCGCGCGCTGCTTGGCCTGGGCGATCTCGCCACGCCGCGGGTCGTGGCGCGCGGCGACGTGACGCTGATCGACGGCGCGGGCGTGGATTACCCGCTGTGGCAGGGCGCCAGCTACAACCCCGATGCCCGAAGCCAGATCGCGTTTCTGCCCCAGGCCGACCGCCTTGGGTTCATTGACGGCCTAAGCACCCTCGAGAATGTGCGGCTGTACGGCAGCCTGCCGCGCGACGCCGCGAAGACTCACGCCGAGAACCTGGCGGCACGCTTTCACCTGATGAAGCTGCCGGCCAAGCTCAGCCATGCCAGCGGCGGCGAGCGCATGCGCCTTTCGGCTGTGCGCGCCCTGCTGAAACGCGGGGAAGACCAGACACCGCCTGCATTGGTCATCGCCGACGAACCCACGGCGGGGCTGGATGCGATTGCAGCCAAGGGCCTTGCCAAAGAGCTGATCGACTACGCGCGCCGCAAGGACAGCATTGTCGTGGTCATCAGCCACGATCCGCAGGTGTTTACCGGTCAAGAGCCACCCGAAGTGGATCGCACCGGCGGCAGCAAGACCGTGCACATCTTTGAGTGCGCCGTCGGCGCCGACCACGCGCCGATTGAACAGGAGATCGGGCGCCTCAAGATTGAAGCGGGCCGACCCGTGAATCCGGTGCTGGAAGGCGTCAAGAACCGGGCCACCGAGGCGATGGCAATGCTCGGCGGGGCGGCACTCGCGCCGCTGGCATTCCTGTGGGGGCTGATGTGCATCAAGCGGCCGGGCTTTGTGCTCAAGCGCGTGATCGCCGATGCAGGGGACCTTGGCACGCACCTGTTTTCGTGGCTGGGAAGCCTGCTGATCGGCGGCACGGTCGCGTACTTCATCTTTGAGCAGTTGCCGCGGCCGGAGCTGGTCGAGCCGCTGCTGTTGGAAGAAATTCTGCAAGCCACCGGGCACACGCTGATTCGCGTCGTGCTGCCCCTTGGTGCCGCGGCGTTGATTACCGGCAAGTTGGGCGCAGCGCAGGCTGCGCGCCTTGCCAGCGGCGTGCGCGGCGGCTCACTGGAGACGCTGGCGCTGGCGCGCTGGCGCGTCGAGGCGTATGGACTTGTGCCTGCCGTGCTGGCGCAGACGCTTGCGATCATGGCGGCAACCTTTGTCGCCTGTTACAGCGGCATCGCGCTGGCAAGCTTGATCTATGTGGCCGGCCACGAGGGTGCGTCGATGGGCCTGGCTGTGCAGCTCATGTCCGACGGTCTCGAGTCGGCGCCGAAGTGGAAAGAGTTTCTGTGGGCCAAGGTGGTTGCCAGTGGCTTCATTGGTGGGGCGCTAGCGGCCATGTTCGGGCTGGCGCCGGCCCAGGGCGAGGACGACGTGGCCAAAGCCGTGCATCGCACGCTGCTGTGGGGGATCCTTGCTGTGATCACGGTGCAGTGCGCCTTCATCGTCTGGGAATTCGCGCGTTACCGGTAGGGGCTTGCCTTGTCATGCCGCCACGGTTGAAACTGGCAAACCGTGGACCACACCGACGACATGCTTGTAGCGCGCTTGCGGCGCAGCGACCTTGCCGCGCTTGACGCCATCGTGGCGGCGCACCAGGACGCGCTGGTGCGCATTACGCGGGTCGTTGCAGGCGACGATGCCCGCGCCCACGATGCTGCGCAGGAGGCCTTCGTCAGTCTGTGGCGCAACCCCGAGGCATTTGTCGGGGGCTCGTTGCGCGCGTGGTTGATCACCGTGGCGCGCAACGTTGCCTTGAACGAGATACGCGCCACGCGCCGGCGCACTGCGCGGCACGGCAAATCAGAATTGCGCCCGCCCTCTGACCCCGCACTGAAAGTTGCGGGTGCTGACCGGCTGGCGCAGGTGCGGGCGTTTCTTGACACATTGCCCGAGCAGGAGCGCACGGCGCTGACCCTGTTTGCTGTGGAGGGCATGGCGCAAGCCGAGATTGCGGCGGCCCTGGGCACCAGCGAGGGGGCGGTCAAACAGGCCATCTTGAGCGCCCGCAAGAAAATCAGGGACAGGTTTGACGATTCTTCCTGACCTGTATGCCACGGGTGGGGTTATCACTATAGAAGGCACAGCTTTCGAGGAATCATGCCGGGACACGATCCAGTAGACGACCTTGTACGCCGCAGCATCGCGAACGCCCAGGGCGCGCCCGCCGGCTTTGGCGCCCGTGTGCGTATGCGTGCGCAGGGCGACATGGCGGCACGGCGCCGCGCGCGCGTTGCGTGGCTGCGCGCCGGCGTGTCAGTGGCTGCCGCGGCGCTGCTGGTGGCGTTCGTCCTGATGTACGTAGACTTCACACCACCCGCCAAACCGGATACCGCCCAAGGCAACGAAGCCGCGCCTGCACCCGCGCCCCAAGCTGAAACCCCGACCCCCGAAGGTCAGCCCAAGCCGGGGCCTGACGCTCCTGCCCCGAAAGAGCCTGCCCCGGCAGCCAACGACCCGCTGCCGCGCGAGCCCGGCAATGGCAGCCCGAAACCGCAGCCCGAGCCCGAACCGAAGCCAGCACCCGAGCCGGCGCCAAAGCCGGAAGACACGGTCGAGACACCCAAGCCTGAACCCAAACCCGAGCCGGGCCCGACCGAGGCGCCGCCAGCGCCGGAGCGCGTGCTGATTGCCACGGTGCCCGAAAACGTGAAGCTGCGTCTGTTCGAGAACGCCCAGTGGCGCGACGCCATCGCCGGCGACCCGATTGTCGCGGGCACACGCATGCAGGCGCGGCGGGGCAACGTTGACCTGTTGCTGAGCGGCGGCGAGCAGGTCAGGTTCGATGGCGAGATCACGCTTGGCGTGCACGAAGGTGCCCTGCTGGCCGAGCTGCACGACGACGGCCTGTACGCCGACAACCTCGGTTTCGAGCGTGAGTTACTTGTGCGCGGCGAGGGCCTGGAGTCGCGCCTGACAGCGGGCGCGGCTCTGTTTTCAGTGAGCAGCGGCGCGCTGACGGCAACCTGCCTGGAGGGGCGCCTGACACTCGGTGGCGACGTTGTCGAACGCGGCACCGAACGCAAAGCGACAAGCCGCGCAGTCCAGCGCGCCAAAGAGTTCCAGGGCGACGCGCTGCTGAAAGGCATCCCGGCACGCGTGATTGCCCGCTATGACTTTGATGTGGAGCCCACCGGCGGTTTATACGGTGATGGTGAACGCCTGGAAGGCGGCGCGGTGGTCATGGACCAGAAGCCGTACTACATCGGTTTTCGGCACAATGCGACGTTGACGGTGCTGCCCGGCATGTGCGTGCGGCTGCGGTTCCGGTGCACGGACGTTGAGCGCCTTGAGCTGGAGCAGTTCCTGGCAGACAACACCATGTTCAAGCATGTCTGGACTCCTGCCAAGGGCAGCGACTGGCAGGAACTTGAGCTCAAGCTGGCCGACATTCCGGCGCGCGAGGATGCGGGCATGCGCCTGCAAGCCGGCGACGCGCTGCGCAACTTCAAGCTGCATTTTGTCGGCAACAAACTGGAGATTGACTGGGTGGAGTTTGTGCGATTGCAGGAGTAGGCCGCAAGAGTTTTTGTGCGACGGGCGATGGCGTTCAGGGGTATGATGATCACATGAGCGTCGGCGGGCGCGAATGTGAGGCCGCATGGCTGCGCCAGACACAGACCCGGACCAGAAGCCGGACGCGAATCAGGCTGACGAAGCACAAGAGTCTGACGAAATCGGCATTGAAGACCTCGGCACGGGCCAGCACCCGGCTCCGCCCGACGACGACCTGCAGGCCACGCGATTTGAAGTAACCCACATCGGGTTGCAGGAAATTGACGCACACGGCGAAGTCGCATTTCACCGCATCGTGACAGCCGAGTTTCGCATCGGCCGCCATCCCGACAACAACCTTTCGATCGGTAACGACGGGCGTGTGTCGCGCCATCACGCCACCATCCTGGCAACGCCCACGGGCTATGAAATTCGCGACGAGGGCAGCGCCAACGGCACGCGCGTCAGCGGCCGGTTGGTGAACGGGAGTCTGCCGCTGCAACATGGCGACAAGATTGTCATCGGTTCGCTGGAATTCACGTTCGTGCTGCGCAAGTGAATCCAGGTTTTAGCCAATCCGCTGGCTTCGGGTGCTCAGGACAAGTTTGTAACGCCGCGCTCGATTCAGTCCGGGCAAAACGGCCAGTTCCACGGCAATCGCCGCCAGATAGCACACGATGGTTGTGGCAATGACGATGCGAAAGCGCCCGTTGTCCATCGCGATCAGGTACCCGGCCACGAAGTTGGCAATCGTGAAGAAGATGTGGCGCGACGAATGTACCCACACCGCCACCGCGTTGCGGTCGCGGTCATCTGCAACTTCCTGCGCAAACTGCTTGTAGATCGGGTCGCTGTTATTCATCAGCACCTGCCGCGCGATGAAGGCGGTCACCGCAGCCCACAGGTAGTGGCCCAGCGCCAGTTCAATAAAGAACGGCAGGCTCAACAGCTGCGCCACAATCATCACCTTGACCGGGCCGAAGCGCCGCACCAGCGGCGGCGTCGCGAGATAGCCAAAGACCAGCACTGCGAACATCGCCATGAAAATCGGCGCGATCTGTTGCGGCGACAGGCCCCACTCGTTCTTGAAGTACACGTTGAAAAAAGGAATCGTCAGGCCCGCGCCAAACCCGATCATCATTTCCGGCAGGCCAAGCCACAGCAGTTTCTTCTTGTCGTGGAACGTCAGGATCTGGCGCAGCGACTTGCCCTTGCCGTCGGGTGCGCCCTCTTTCACCAGCGCGATCGGCACCAGCGCCAGCAACACAAGTCCCGCCGCAACAAGCAGCGTCGCGCGATAGCCGAACAGAAGCGGCGGCACGGATTCGCCCAGCAGGGTCGCGCCGTCGCCCGCCAGCACCGTGAACCACTGCTGCAGCAGGCCGGACAGCAGGCTGCCGATGAATCCCGACAGCGGCCAGCTTACGGCGCTGAGTATCGCAAAGCCGAACACACGTTCCTGCGCGCTGGTGTTGCGCATCAGAAACGGGGCGCCCAGCGCCATGTTCAAACTCATCGCAACGCCCGCGGCCAGTGCAGCGCCCTGGAAGACCTGCAACGTGCCGAACAGGCCCTGCGCCGCAAACCCGCACGCGTTGGCAAGGCAGATGCACGCCAGCATCACTTTGGCGCGGAAACGGCTGATGATCACGATGGCCGGCAGCGCAATCAGCAGGCCGCCCAGACTGTTGAAGCCCTGCACGCTGGTGACCTGCTGGTCTGCCAGGCCCATGTCCACGAGGTACTGGTTGCGCAGCACCATGAAAATCTGGCGCCCGATGCCCATGACCAGCGCGGCGCACAGGAACAGCCAGACGTTGCGTTTCAGCAGGCCGACGTTTCTCAGGTACTCGCGCAGGCCGTTCATGGCGCGGCCTCCAACGCTGCCTCGAGCGCCGCTGCCTTGGCCACGGTTTCATCCCACTCGGCTTCCGGCTCGCTGTCGGCGACAATGCCGCCGCCCACGTGGTAGCTTACGCGTCCCGGCTCACGCAGCAGCGTGCGGATCAGGATGTTGCTTTCCAGCCGAAAGTCCGGCGTCAGGTAGAACAGGCTGCCCGTGTAAGGCCCGCGCCGTACGGGCTCAAGCTCGTGCAAAATCTGAAGCGCGCGCTTCTTGGGGGCCCCGCTGATGCTGCCGCCCGGAAACGTCGCGCGCAGCAGGGCAACCGGCGATATGTCATCACGCAGACGACCCTGCACGGTGGCTTCCAGGTGGTGCACGCTGGCGAAACTGTGGACACGCAGCATGTGGGGTACCTTGACGGTGCCGGGCACGCACACGCGTGACAGGTCGTTGCGCTCAAGGTCAATGATCATCGTAAGCTCGGCGCGATCTTTGGCGCTGGATTCGAGCTCGGCCTTGAGCCGGGCATCTTTTTCGGCATCGTTGCTGCGCGGGCGCGTACCCTTGATCGGGCGAGTCTCCACAAGCCCGTCGCGCACGGACAAGAATCGCTCGGGCGAACTGCTGAGCACGCAGCGGCCGTCACCGCAATCCAGAAATCCGCCAAAGGGCGCGGCGTTGCGTGTGCGCAATTCGCCATACAGGGCGATAGGGTCGCATTCGCCGTGTCGTACCACTTCGCGCGTCAGGTTGGCCTGGTAGATGTCGCCCTCGCGAATGTAGTGCTTGACGCGCGTCACGCCCGCCAGAAAGTCTTCGCGTGAAGTCGAGAGTTCCGGCGAACCCAGCCGCGTGCTGGTCACCGGCGTGTCCTCTGCCAGCAAGGCTTCGAGCGCAAGCGCCAGTTCCGCAATGTCGCCAAACGCGCCCGGTGCGCCGCGCAGGTGGCGCAACTCGCAGGTCCCCCTTGCGCTGTCGTAGGCCAGCGTCCAGGGATAGAAGCCGGCGAACAGGTCCGGAAACTGCGGGCCGGGCACCTTAGGCGGCGGCAGCGATTCAACACTGCAGCGCAGGTCAAATCCCAGAAGTCCGGCCCAGCCGCCGTAGAAACCTTCAACGGTGGCCGGTTCGCGCAGCGGGCACTCCTGTCGCGTGAAAGTCTCGACGCGCTCAAACACTTCCAGCGGGTCGCCCTCAAGCCGCGATGCCGACTTGCCGCGCACCCAGGTCGCGCTGAGGCCGGTGCACGACAGCAGCATGGTCGGCCCAAAGGACAGAAAACTTTGGCGGGCAAGCTCGCCGGGCAACGCGCTGTCAAACAGCACCGCGTAGGGCCGACGCAATAGCAGGTTCAGGCAGCGCTGCCAGCCGCCGGGCGGGTCAAAGGGCATCGTTTGGGGCGTCAGCGGCAACATGGGGCGGAACCTAGCAGATATTGCAGGCGACGTAAGGGCCGCATGTGCAACCGCCCGCAGGCCACAGTCGACCGATGAAATCGGCAGTTGAAATCGTCGGCCAAATGGCCCGTCGTATCGTATAGTAGATAGGTCCGCCCCCGGGGGCGGCACAGGAGCGTGCCATGAACATGATTCGCCGCTGGTCATTCGTGCTGATTCTGCTGGGCAGCGTGACGTCGCTGTCGATCGCCCAGGAAGGCGAGGGCGGCGGCGAAGGCGGCGATTCCGAGGCAACGGCGCAGCGCATCCTGAACAAGAACTACGTCACCGAAGACCTGAAAGAGTCTGTCAAGAAGGGCCTCAAGCGCCTTTCCGAGTTGCAGGATGCCAACGGCGCATTCACCCGCGCCGGCGGCCAGAACGTGGCCATCGCCACATCTTCGCTGTGCGGGCTGGCCCTGCTGGCGTCAGGCAGCACACCTGAGAAAGGGCCCTACGCCACGCACATTCGCAAGTGCATGGACTGGCTGCTCAGCACGCAGGACCGCAACACCGGCTATTTCACGGGCGACAACGACGGCAGCCGCATTCACGGCCACGGGTACGCCACGCTGTTCCTGGCACAGGCCTACGGCGCGCTGGAAGACGTGAAAGAAAAGAACCGCCTGAAGAAGTCACTCGAGGCAGCCGTCGAACGCATCAGCAAGGGCCAGACCCAGTTTGGCGGTTGGGGCTATGTGCCCGACGACCTGACCTGGGACGAAGGCAGCACCACCGTCTGTTGCATCCAAGCGCTGCGCGCCGCCAGCGACGCCGGGCTGAAGGTCGAAAAGAAAACCATCCAGAACGCCATCAAGTACATGTACGACACCGCAGAAAAGCGCGTCTTCATCCACAACAAAGAAGAGCACGTTGGCTACACCTTCAAGTATTCCCTGGCCAGCGGCTGGAACAGCGACAGCTACGCGCTGTGCGCGGCTGCCATCGCGACGCTGAACGGTATTGGCGTGTACGCCGAGGGCGCAACCTGGAACGAGCACGACATCGGCAAGGTGTACTACGGCGGACTACGCTGGCTGCGCTTCAAGTTCGATGACTTCATCGGCCGCCGCAAAGCCGGCCAGGGTGCGCTGGATGTCTCGCACTTCTACTACGCCCACTTCTATGCGGCGCAGGCAATGTGGATGGCGCCCGACGAAGTCTATTTCGACGAGTACTTTCCGAAGATGCGTGAGTTGCTGGTCGAAGAGCAGAAGCGCAACCCCGCCAATAACGGCGGCTGGCCCAGCCAGAGCTACGGCGAAGCCTACACTACGGCGTTTGCCCTGCTGATTCTGCAGGTGCCGTACCAGCTGCTGCCACTGTACACCCGCTAGAAAACGGCATCCGCGATCTGTTTGCGCATGGCCAGCACAGCCACGCCGCCAACCGCCACCAGCGCGCCAACCACGGCCCGCACCGTGATCTTCTGCTTGTAGACTATCGCGACAATCGGGATGACCAGTACGGGGCTGGTGCCAATGATCGTGGCTGCCACCGCAGTGTTGGTCCATGCAACGGCGGCCAGGCTCAGCGTCACCCCGACAAACGGGCCGAAGAACGCGCCGCCCGTCGTTTGGGTAAGCCCCTTGCGATCTTTGAGCGTTCTCAGCGTGGCGCCAAACTTGCCGGCTGCAATTCCGTAACCCACCAGCAGCACCATGCCCACGAGCATGCGTACAAAAGTGCCGTAGAGCGGGCTCAGCGGTTTGACGTTGTCGCGCGTTACATGAAACATCGTGTTGAGCAGGCCGTCGGGGTGCTCCATGCCAAGGCCCGCCTTGCTCAAGATCAGCCCGGCGGCCTGCCCGATGGCGCCCAGTACGCCCATGATGATGCCCAGCTTGACGTTCCCGACGATCTCGCCGGGTTGGCCGCGCTCGAGCACGACCCACATCACGCCCGACAGGGTGATCACCATGCCGACGATGCCGACCCAGCCCAGCGTCTCGCCAAGCAGGGGCACCATCAGCAGCGCGGTGAATCCCGGCGCCAGCGCCATGATCAACGAGCCGCGCCGCGCCCCGATAATCTGCAACGAAAGAAACAGCGCCGCGTCTCCCAGCGCCAAGCCCACAAGCCCCGACAGTGCCAGCAGCACAAGTTGCGCCCAGGGCGCCATGGTAAACGCGCCGGTAACGAGACACGCCGCGCCCAGAAACAGGCACGCCTGCACAAGCCGGATCTGGTTGACGTGAAACTGGCCGATGCGCCGCGATGCCGCCGCGAAGAACAACGCCGACATCGCCCAGCAAAAGGCGGTGCCAATTGCAGCCGCAATGCCTTGTGCGTCCTGCGTGAGGGCCAGCATGGGCGCGGAGCATCACTTGGGCAAAGCGAACGTCAAGTGAGACGCTTTTCGCCGGCGGGCTGGGCCACTGCCACGACATATCCGTCGTGGTCCAGAAAGTAGGCGGCGCGGTCGCCCCAGTCGCGCCGGGCAAGTGGCGAAGTGCACTCAGCGCCCGCCGCGAGCAAGCGGGCGACGGCGGCTTCGACGTCGGCGACCAGCAGATAGACCTCGCCGCGCGGGCAGCCATCGCTGGGTCTGCGCGCACCACGCTCATCGCCGAGAAAGTGGCGCGTGTTGCCTTGTGGCATCAGGCCCAGGCACGCGCCGGCGTTCAGCTGGTATTCGACATACTGGGGCAAGTCGATGTTGTTGTGAAAGCCAAACGCGGCGTCGTAGAAGGCAGTGGCCTTGGCCAGGTCCGCGACGTACAGAATGGTCAGTGACAGTCCCGCTTCCATGCCGCCCTCGTGTTACTTCACGCCCAGTTCGATGCGTTTGAGTTCACGTATTTCGTCGCGCAGCAATGCTGCCGTTTCGAAGTCCAGGTTCTTGGCGGCTTCGAACATCTCCTTTTCAAGCTTGCTGATCATGCCGGGTACTTCAGAGCGGTCGACAACGCGCTGGACACCGACCGGCGGCTCATGCACCTCGGGGTATCGATCTGCCAGCTTCTTCTTGCGGCCCTCGAGCGCACCGGCCTTTTCGGCCGCCTGCAATGCGCGGCGGGTGGCGAAGTTGCGGCCGGTCTCGGTTGCGCGCTCGCCGCTGCCGCGCCCGGGGTCTTTGAGTGGTCCCGGCTTCTTGCGCTTGCCCTTCTGGCCCGGCCACTCGTAGTGCGTGTACGTCTCTTCTTCTTTATCGACCGTGACATAGTCGGCTTCGAAGATACTGGCCAGCACGTCGTCGATGGCACTGATGATCGTGCGGGGCGTGATGTTGTGCTGCTGGTTGTAGGCCTCCTGCAGGCGGCGGCGGCGGTTGGTCTCGTCGATGGCGGTCAACATGCTCTGCGTGGTCTTGTCGCCGTACATCACGACTCGCCCGTGCACGTTGCGCGCTGCGCGGCCCACCATCTGGATCAGCGAGTTGTGGCTGCGCAGATAGCCCTCGCGGTCGGCGTCGAGAATTGCGAGCAGGCTGACCTCGGGCAGGTCCAGCCCTTCGCGCAACAGGTTGATTCCGACCAGCACGTCAAACTCGCCCTTGCGCAGGTCGCGCAGAATCTCGGTGCGCTCGATGGTGTCGATGTCGGCGTGCAAGTAGCGCACCTTGAAGTCCAGGTCGGCCAGGTACGCGGCCAGATCCTCGGCCATGCGCTTGGTCAGGCAGCACACCAGCGCGCGTTCGTTGCGGGCAATGACGGGCCGCAGCTCGCCGATCAGGTCGTCCACCTGTCCCTTGGCCGGCTTGACCTCGATCGGCGGGTCGATCAGTCCGGTTGGGCGCACGATCTGTTCGGCCACGTGGCCCAGCGACTTTTCAAGCTCGTAGTTGCCCGGCGTGGCGCTGACGTAGAGCGTCTGCCGCTTGATGGCCGAGAACTCCTCAAACTTCAGCGGGCGGTTGTCGATCGCGCTCGGTAGCCGGAACCCGAACTCAACCAGGATTTCCTTGCGCGCGCGGTCGCCCTTGTACATGCCGCCGATCTGGGGCACGGTCACGTGGCTTTCGTCCAGCATCAGCAGCGCGTTCTGGGGCAGGTAATCCAGCAGGCAGGGTGGCGGGCTGCCCGCGGCGCGATGCTCAAAGTGGCGCGAGTAGTTCTCGATGCCTTTGCAGGCGCCGATTTCGCGAATCAGTTCCAGGTCATACTTTGTGCGCTGCTCAATGCGCTGGGCCTCAAGCAGCTTGCCCTTGGTCTTGAAGTACTCGACCTGCTGCACCAGCTCGGCCTCGATGTTCTCCAGCGCAAGGTCCAGCTTGCTTTGCGGTGTCACGTAATGCGTGGCGGGGTAGATCGTTACCTTCTCAAGCTGGCCCAGCACCTCGCCGGTCAGCGGGTCAATCTCCCAGATTGATTCAAGGTCGTCGCCGAAGAACTCAAGGCGGATCACCTTGTCTTCTTCATAGATTGGAAACACGTCCAGCACGTCACCGCGCACGCGGTAGGTGCCGCGCTGCAAATCGAAATCGTTGCGGCTGTACTGGATGTCCACCAGCTTCTTGACCGCTTTCTTGCGCGAAAGCGGCACGCCTCTTTCGGCGTAAAGCAATGCGCCCTGGTAAGCCTCCGGCGAGCCAAGGCCGTAAATGCACGAGACGCTGGCGACAATGATGACATCGCGGCGGTCAAGCAGGCTGCGCGTGGCACTGTGGCGCAGCCGGTCAATGCGTTCGTTCTGGGCGCTGTCTTTCTCGATGAAGGTGTCGGTTTGGGGAACGTAGGCCTCGGGCTGGTAGTAGTCGTAATAGCTGACGAAGTACTCGACCGCGTTTTCAGGAAACAGTTTCTTGAACTCGCTGAAAAGCTGGGCCGCCAGTGTCTTGTTCGGCGCCATGATCAGCGCGGGGCGATTGAGCTGCTCGATCACTTTAGCCATCGTGAAGGTCTTGCCGCTACCGGTCACGCCCAGCAGCGTCTGAAACTGCGCGCCCTTTTCAAACCCGCTGCACAGCGCCGCAATCGCCTGCGGCTGGTCGCCGGATGGCTGGTTGGCCGAAACAAGTTTGAACGGTTTGTCAGGCATCGCGGCAGCATAACAACGCCTGCGACATGCGGGCGCAATCCCGCGTTGAGTTGGCCACGAAAACACAAAAACACGAAAATCGAGGAGCAACAATCGCCGCGACGATCCGCAAAACTTTGTAGGTATGCCTTTTGTGTTTTCGTGTTCTCGTGGCCAAATAGAGCCATGAAGAAACTGCTGCTTACGCTGCTGGTGCTTTGCCTTTCGTCGGTGACGGTGGTCGCCAAAGACGAAGAAGTCATCACGATCGACATCGCCAATGCCGGCAAGTTCGCCACTGCGCCGCGCGGCTTTTCATATGACGTGAAACTCACCGGCGACTGTGCCGTACGCGGCCCCGACGGCAAAGATGTGCCAAGCTCGTACGACAGCAAAGCCGGCAAGATGCGCTTTCTCGCCCCGGTGCCGGCGGGTGGCGGCAAGTTCACGATTCACCCGGGCGTGAAGTCCAAGGCCAAACTGCCCGCCTGGAAGAAGGGCAAGACCGGGAAAGAGGTGCGCGAGATCGACTTCGGCGGCTTGAAGGTCAAGCGCGCCAACGCGCAGCTCGAAAGCGACGTGCTGAAGCTGAAACTCGACCCGGAGAACGAAGTTCACGGTCGTCTCGAAATCACCGCGCTCAAGGGAAGCTACAAGCTCGTGCTCAGCCCCCTGGGCCAGATCTATGGCTGCATCGACGATTTGAAGCATCTTGCGGGCGCAAGTTCGGACGAAAACAGCGCCACGGGCCAGCCGGACAGCGAGCAGTTGTTCGCGGTGTTCGCGGTGCCCGAAAAGGCCACGCTCATTGAGCCTAACCCGTTCCAGCGCAGGCTGCGCGTCGATTGCGTTGACTTCGCGCGCAAGAACAACAAAGAGCTGCTCGACCTGTACGAAGAGTACGCCTACGAAGTGACGCTGACGTGGGGCAGCCCCGTGGTCACGATCCAGTGCTTTCGCAAGCAGACCAAAGAGTACTACAACCACAATGGCGTGAACCTGAACGAGTTTTACATCGACGGTTTTCCCGTTCAGTTGCAGCTGCCGTCGCAGGATGAGCCGAAAGACGAAACCACGACCGGGCCGGGCACGATTCTCAACATCAAGTTCGAGGATTTCATGCTGGTCGGCAACAAGGGCAGCACGACCATCATCCACCAGCCGGACTTCAAGAAGCTGGGCATCGAGGGCCCGTGCCTGATCGCCAAGGACGACCGCATCATGACCGTGATCAGCCAGACATGGCATCAGGGCTGGCGCGCGTACCGCATCAAGGCAGGCGACTACAACGACACCATGAACCTCGTGTGCGACGCCAAGGGCGAAAAGAAACTCGCCGACTGGATCACCGAACTCAAGCCTGCCGAGTAATCACGCGTGGGCCAGCGCCAGGTGCTCGGGCGCTTTGAACTTGCCGGGCTCGGTGGCGGTCTGGCACTTGTGATGTTTGATGTGGTACTCGAACTCGTCGCGGAACTTGGCGACGTAGCTCTGTACGGGCATCACCAGTGAATCCGCCAAAAAGCAGATGGTGCGGCCCTTGATCATCACGCACACTTCGTTCAGCAGGTCGGCGTCGCCTTCTTTGCCGTGGCCGAACTCGAGGCGATGGCATAGCTTTTCCAGCCAGCCCAAGCCTTCGCGGCACGGGGTGCACTGGCCACAGCTTTCGTGGTGATAAAAGCGCGCGAGGTTCAGCAGTGCGTTCACTATGCACGTCTCGTCGTTGAAGACAATCATGCCCGCGCTGCCCAGATAGCTGCCGGCTGCGCGAATGCTGTCAAAGTCAGCGGGCGTGTCGATCTGGTCGGGCGTCATGATCGGCATGCTGCTGCCGCCGGGGATAATGCCCTTGATGTTGCCGACCGGCCCGCCGGCGTAGTCGTAAATGATCTCGCGCAGTGTGGTGCCCAGCGCAACCTCGTACAAGCCGGGCTTCTTCACATGCCCGCTGACGCAGAACAACTTGGGACCGGGCCCGCTTTCGGGGCCGATCTTTTTGAACCAGTCGGCGCCGTGGGCGACGATGTGCATGACGCAGGCGATGGTCTCGACGTTGTTGATGATCGTCGGGTACCGGAAATAGCCTTCGACGGCTGGAAATGGCGGCTTGATTTTCGGGTATGCGCGCTGGCCTTCTGCGGCGCTTAGCAGGCCGGTTTCCTCGCCGCAGATGTATGCGCCCGCGCCGCCAATTACCGTGATGTCGAGCGCGAACTTGCCCAACCCCAGCACGTTCTGGCCCAGGATGCCGGCTTTGTAGCATTCGTCGATGGCGGCTTGCATGCGCTTGATTTCGCGCACGAACTCGCCGCGCACGAAGATGTAGGCGTGGTGGCTCTGGATGGCCCAGCAGGCGCAGATCATGGATTCGATCAGCGCGTGCGGGTCATAGGCCATGATGGCCCGGTCTTTGAACGTGCCGGGCTCGGACTCGTCGGCATTGACCGCCAGGTAGCGCGGCTTGCCGTTCTCGGGCAGGAACGACCACTTCGCGCCGGCGGGAAAGCCAGCGCCACCGCGGCCGCGCAGGTTGGACTTCTTGACTTCGTCGACCAGTGCCTTGGGTTCAAAGCTGTTGATCGCCTTCTTGGCGGTCTCGTAACCATAGTGCCCGCCGCGTGAGCGGTAGTGCTGCAACGTCCACGAGTCGGACTGGTTGAAGTACTTGCTGAGAATGGGTTCAAACTTGGCCATAGCTGTGCCTTCCGATTGATCGCGGGCACGTTACCACGGCGGGCAGGCCATTCAACCTATTCGCAGGGCTCGTCCGGGGCGGCTGGCAGAGGCGGCACGACAGCATTGGCGCATACCGTCCGCATGACCTCAATCAGTTGAGCCAGCGAAGCCGCGGACCTGCGCCGTCGCACTTGGCCCAGGCCGCGTTGCCACACTTCCGTGCCAACGGTGCCCTTTGAGAGCACCCAGTCGCACAGGCCGACGTGGCATGTGATTTCAGGAGCGTTGCGCAGTTCACCGATGCGGTCAACCAGCTCTGCCGCGTGCGCAAAGCGTGGCTTGGCCAGGTCTGCGCGGCCTGTAAACAGGTAGACAAGCCCCAACTTATTCGAGGAAGATGCCTCCGGGCCTTGGGCCAGGCATTCGTGATGCATGTTTACGGCTTGCAACAGCAATTGTTCCGCTTTCACGACTTCGCCTGTCTCGCGGAGAAGCAGGCCCAGGTTGGCCAAGGCGTCTCCCTCGAATCGGCGCGCCCCCAGCTCGCGATTCAAGGCCAAGGCCTGCTCCAGCGCCTGCCGCGCCTCGTCCAACTTGCGGGTCTTCAGGTACAACTCGCCCAGGTAGCCCCGCGTAACACCTTCCATGCGGCGGTCACGGATTCTCAGCGCCGCATTCAAGGCCGTCAGGAAGGACTGCTTCGCTGCTTCGAATCGGCCTGCTTCCATCTCAATCAAGCCCAGCGTGGCGTGCCCGAACACGTACGCGTTGGGCATGCTGACCTCGTCAAGGATTGCTAGCGAGCGTCTGATGGTTGCTTCAGCTTCGCCAAGCCGACCAGTGGTCTGGTACAGCACGGCGAGGTTCGAGTTGATGGTGACCTGCAGCCTCTGCAGGCCGAGTTCTTGGGCAACGGCCGCTGCATTGGCGTAGGCTTCTTCCGCCCGGGCATATTCTCCCCGCGCGCCGTGGATGTCTGCAAGCGCGGCAAGGGCCGCAGCCTCCACGCGTCGATTCCCTGTGGCGTGCAGAATCTCCATTGCTTGTCGGCAGGCGCTCTCGGCTTTCTCCGGTTGGCCTGTCATGCGGCTGGCCTGCGCGATCCCGAGCAACGAGGTGCCTTCTCCGTCCTTGTCTCCGCACTCGCTCAGCACCGCGGCCGACTCGGTACTTACACGCAGCGCTTCCTGCAGCTCGCCGACGCGCAAGAGACTCGCACCGATGCTTCCCAGCACCTGTCCCTCTCCGCGGCGGTTGCCGGCCTGGCGATGCATTTCGAGCGCCTGACTCATGGCCTCTTTTGCCTGCTCCAGGCGGCCGGTCTGGTCATAGAGGAGTCCCAGATTTGAACGCACCAGCGCTTCGTGCCACGGACTGCCGGACTGTACTTGCGCATCGAGAGCGCCGTTCAGGAGCGGTTCCGCTTCGCCAAGGCGACCCACCTGCGCCAGCAGAATTGCGGCGCGGCGGAGGGCTTCTCCACCGGCGGCGCCACCAATGTCGGTGGCAAGCGCTTTCCAAAACTGCACGGCCTGGTCCACCTGGAACGTGCGCGTGCAGTGTTCCGCCGCGCGCCGCAAGTAGGTTTGTTGAATGGCCCGGAGTTCGGGACTGTCCGTGTCAGCTCGCTGCAGCGCCGCATTCAGGTGCATCAGCAGTTCGGCTGCAATGGGGTCGGTCGGGTGCGCTGGGATAGAGATGGCATCGCGTGCATCCAGCGCCGGGGGCCGGGGTGCCCGGCCACCGAACAGCTGTTCAATCATCTGGAATGCCAGTTCGTGCAGCCGCGCCCGTTCTCCGGTGGTATGCAACTGGTACGCAGCATCGCGCAGCAGCGCGTGTCGAAACAGGTAGGCGGTCTCGGCACTGGTCACGCCGCCTCCGGCGAATCGAAAGGCGGCACGCCCGCCTTGGCGCACGCTCTATGCATACCCTCGACCTTGCGCTGCAGGGCAAGCGTGTCCCCGATTTCGCGCAGGGTATCGACGCCTTGCCGCCACACGTGCATGGCTTCGTCTGTCCGCCCCAGCGCAGTAAGGCAAACCGCATAGTCGCAGCGGCACGTTGCCTCAAAGCGCTGGTTCCCGGCTGCGCGGTGCAGCCGGAGGGCCTGCGGGTACAACGAAGCGGCCTCCTCATATCGACCGGTTTCGTAGCACAGTCCAGCCAGGTTTCCAGTGCACACGCCCAGAGTCCTTACATCGTTGCGGGCCCGTGCCAAGCGAATGCCTTCGTGGTACGAGCGCTCGGCCGCGTCGGGGTGTCCGGCCGAGAGCTCTGTCAGACCCAGGTTTGCCAGGGCCTTTGCGGAGTGCCCGTCGTCGCCCATCCGGCGATGGATACTCAATGCTTCGCGCTGGTATTCCAGCGCACGTCCATAGTCGCCGGCAGTCGTGTGCAGCATGCCCAGTGTTGAGAGTGCAGAGGCTGTAAGCGCGTCAGAGTCTGCCGCAGAAAGGGCCACCATGGCGGACTGCAACGTGGACGCGGCAAGTTCTTGACGTCCGGTGTAGAAGTATACCAGGGCCAGATTAGTCAGGCACGCGCCATCACCGGCGGCGCTTGCGCAGCCCCGAAGTTCCTCCAGGGCCTGCAGAAGCAACGGCTCAGCCTCAAGGCTGCGCCCGCCGTTGCGAAGTGCATCGGCTGCACGGCGTAAGGCCTCGGCGCGCGCCGCTCCGTGCAATAACCCTGAGAACTTGCTGTAAAGTGAACTCGCAAGTGCCAGTTGAAACTGCCGTTCGGCTTGCGCCGCTGCCCGTCGCAGATACAGGCGTCGAAGTTCCTGCCATTGCTCGTCATCGCCAGCCTGCTCAGCATGGGCAGCCAACTCAAGTGCCAGCGAATCGGTGGCGTGCGGAACGTGCGTGTCTCCCTGGCCGGGAGCCAGAGCTGCCATCACAGGCGGCCGGCCGCCCACCGCGGACTCCAGCGCGTGCAACGCCGCCGCGTGCAACGTTGCCCGGTCGGACGGCAGTTGCATCTCGTACGCCGCGTCGCGCAGCAGCACGTGGCGGAACAGGTAGGCGGCTTCCCCTGTGAGTTTGTCGCGCGGATGGGCGTGCATCGTGGCATGTTACCCACTTGGTGACTCGCTTGCTGCTGTCTCTGGGGCGGCTTCAAACGGCGTGATTCCTGCCCGCGTGCAGGCCTCCTGTATCCGTTCGTACCCGCGCTTCAGCTGCACCGTGTCGCCGCGCTTCCTCAGTAGGCTGCTGGCGGACGTCCAGGCCTGCCGAGCCTCTTCGGGCCGCCCGAGTTCTAGCAGGCAAATGGCGTAGTATCCGAGGTGGCCACCTTCGAAAGCCCGATTGCCCAGTTCGCGGTGGATCGCCAAGGCGTCTTCGTAGATCGCCGCCGCACGTCGCGGGTCTCCTGCTTCCCGAATCATGCCGGCGACATTTCCCAACGTGATGCCTTCGGAGCGACGGTTGCCGACCTCCCGGTGGATCGTAAGCGCCTCATCGTAGAGCCCCATCGCTTCCTCGAAGCGTTGCTGGCCATGGTACAGAATTGCCAGGTTTCCGACTGTCATGCCCTCCAGCCGGCGATCACCAACCTCGCGGAAGAGCTTCAGCGCATCAATGTATGCATCCATCGCATGCTGCAGGCGCCCCGTGAGCTGATAGAGCGAAGCCAGGCTGGACAACGCCACGGCCGCGTACCGCGGCGCATTGATCTCTCGGAACGCTCGCAGGCTCTGAAGATAGGCTGCCTCTGCATCGCTCACGCGTCCCGTCTCTGAGTAAAGGACTGCCAAGCTTCCCAGCGCAACAGCTTCCTGCAATTGATCTTCACGCTCGCGGGTGATCGCCAAGGCCTCAAGCCCGAGTGCTTCGCTTTCTCTCGGTTCACCGAACTCGCGCAAAGTGTTCATCAGCTTGACCAGCACGATTGCGACGAAGCGCTGGTCTGGCCCGGTCCGGCTGGCGTGAAGAACCTCGCGAAGTTGTGCCTCGGCTTGCCGCGGATCGCCCTGGCGATGTGTGGACAGTGCCGATCGCAACAGGCAGAGGAGCCGCAAGTGCCCCGTGGCAAGCTCGAACGCACGACGCCATTGCAACGCCGCATCAGCGGATCGATACATACGGTCGCTGTGGCAAGCGGCCCGCTGCAGGTACAACAGGGTGGTCGCCCGCTGTTTGGGATCAGCCTTGCCGCCGGCCAGTGCAGCATCCATGTGACTTACGATGTCCGCTGCATGGGAATCGAGAGCATCGGGCGGAGTGTCAAAGACTTCGATGGCGGAAAGCGCAGGGGCGTTCGCGCGACCACCATGGACCTGTTCAATGCACGTTGCGGCGATCCAGTGGAGCTCTGTGCGTTCGCTGGGCAGTTGCAGGTTGTACGCCGCGTCGCGCAGCAGCGCGTGGCGGAACAGGTAGGCGATTTCGGCCGAGGGCATGGCGCGATTGTAGGTTCGGCGCGGCTAATCGTCGAAGTCGGACCACACCCTGGAGTCGCGGCTTACCTCGGTGTCGTAGACGTCCCATTCGCCGCGGTGGTCATCAACCTCGGGCACCATCTTTCGCCCCCGCGAAAGGATGAACCATACCAGCGGAAGCACCCCGCCAACCAGGAACAGCGTGCCGCCGATCGAACGCAGGTAGATCAGCCGCGACCAGAACGAACCCGTCACCACTTCCTGTGTGCGCGCCTTCCACAGGCCTTCATCCAGCACGATCAGCACCTGGTGCATGCCCAGCGGGAACAGCGCCAGCACCATCATCATGACCAGCCCGATCTGCAGCGACCAGAACACCACCCGGACCAATTTCGCGTTCCAGGCCGAGCGCTTGAACAGGTGCTGGCAGCAGAACAGCATGCCCGCAATCGCCACGTTGCCCTTCACGCCGAACATCGCCGCGTGGGCGTGGTTGCCCGTCAGCCAGGTGCCGTGTTCGTAGTAGTTCACGATCGGCAGGTTGATCATCGAGCCGAATACGCCCGCGCCGAAGATGTTCCAGAAGTTTACGGCCAGGATGAACAGCCACACGCCGTCCATCACCACGGCCTGCCGGCCATCTTCGGCAAATGCGTCGGCGCGCTTGAGCTCAAGGCGTGTGCGCCACGCGTCCAGTGTCAGCAGCAGCAGCGGCAGCACCTGCAGCGTCGAGAACACCGAGCCCAAAGCAATGATCGGTGTCGGCTTGGCGATCCAGTAGAAGTTGTGCGAGATGCCCACCAGCGCTGTCAGCAGGAACAGCATCACCGCCAGGAAGATCACTCGCTCGGCCATCGCGCGGCGAATCACGCCCATCTGCACCAGCATGTAGCCCACGATTACGGTGGTGAAGACCTCGAAGGTTGCCTCCACCCACATGTGCACGACCATCCAGCGCCAGAAGTCCGAAATCGCGAAGTTGGTCTGCGGCCGCACCAGCAGGCCGAAAAACAGGAACGCGACCATGATGCTGCTGCCGTACAGCAGCCAGCTTGGCACGGACCAGATGTTGCTGCGGTTCAGCCATGGACGCACGGCGCGATAGATGATCACGATCCAGAGCACAAAAGCCGCCAGCATCACGATCTGCCACAGGCGGCCGAGTTCCATGAACTCCCAGCCCTGGCTGCCGAGCCAGTAGGCAAGCTGCTCGTTCAAGTAGCCCTTGGGGCCGAGGTAGATGCCGAACAGCACACCGGCGCCCACCAGGATGCCCATCCAGAACAGCAGGTTGATCAGCGCGCGTTGGCCGCGCGGCACTTTCGAAAGATCGGCGAGGAAAAAAATGGTGTAGCCGATCCAGCAGATAAAGAACCAGAAGATCTGCAGAATCACGTGCCAGCTGCGCACCACAGTGATCGGCAGAATGGCCGCGATGTCGAGACCCAGCAGGCGATCCGAACGCACGAAGTCATTGGCGCTCAGCACTCCCGCCAGCACCTGCACCAGGAAGACGATCATCGCGAACGCAAAAAACTTGTAGACCAGGCGCTGTGTGGGATGCACGCGCTCGAAACTGGACTCCAATTTGGCCGTCGTCAGCGCCGGAGTTGTGCCGACTTCAAATGGGTCACCGATGTTGCGCAGCTGGCCATACACGTAAAGCACGCCGCCGATTCCCAGAAACAGCGCGAGAATGGAAAGTACGCTCCACAGGATGGTCGCCTGGGTGGGGGCGTTGCCGACAGTTGGGTCGTAGGGCCAGTTGTGCGTGTAACTGTAGTCTTCGCCGGGCCGCTTCGCCGCGGCTACCCAACCGCCCCAGTAGAAGTAGGCAGTGAGCGTGCGGATGTCTTCCGGGTCGGAAATGTAATTCGTCGGGTGCAGCGCCTCGGGGTATTCTGGGTCCGTGAACACGCGGGAGTAGTGGGTGTTCAGTTCGTTGAAAGCATGCGCCTGGGCCGGCGTGATTGTGATGCGCTCGGCCTTCTCATCCCAGCCGTTCTGGCGCAGTTCTCGCTGCACGCGGGCGCTGATCGCGTCGCGCTCTTCCTGCGTGAGTTCGCCGTCGGCGGCTTTTTCGGCCTCGTAGAAGGCGGTCATGCTGACGGCTGTGTGGTGCAGGGCCTCGGCTGTGAAGTCGGGTCCGCGCTCGGCGCCATCGCCCCAGAATGAGCCGTAGCTCATGAGCGCGCGCAGGTGGAAGACTTCCTTGCCGCGGTTGATGTCCTCAACAGTGAAGACGGTCTTGCCGTCGGGCGTGACGAAGTCGGCGATGGGGGGCGCGCCCTTATAGGTCTCCAGCCCGAGGTAGCCGACGCCGATAATGCTGACGGCAGCCACGAACAGGATATGCATGGGCCAATACTTCTTCTGTACCAGCACTTTCGAGAAGCCGATCGCCTTGACCGCGCGCGCCGCGCGCATCAAGGGCGGTTTGTCGTTCGAGCGAGCAACCATGGCGGCCTCCGTGGGAAACATCCCTCGGTCGGCAGTATAAACGGATAAACAAGTCCGGTAATCTAAAAAGTGCGCGTAACGTGCCGCGCAGTTTCCATCCCGCACGGACACACGCGCGCTGGACGTTCTTCACGGCGTGCCCGGCGGTGAAGCCCATCAAGACCCCCGAAGTCGGTAAGCCGCCATCTAAACCAGCCGCTGCCAGTCGCTCCGTTGTTGCAGTGCATGAGCCGCGTGGGAGATCGAGTGGGCGGCTTCGCCTGACAAGACTATGCGTATCTCGGCCATGGAACTTGACTTATATCTCAATGCAATGCGGCGGCTGATTAGTTTGTGCATTGGCTGAGTGTTGGTAAACTACCTGCGGTCCGTAGTTTGACCTTCGGGTCAGCGGGCTGCGCTTCACGAGGCAACATGTTGGACCTTTCAGGTCCACTACGCCCGCGCGGTCCCCTGCGGTTTAAGGATACGTCGAACTTTATGGATGCCTAACGGCCCCAAAGGCCGAATGCAGTAAAGCACCGCGAATGAGCTGCACCCGACCAAATCGTCGGCACGCACAGGTTGCCCAGCCACTTGGGGCTACCGTGTTCGGCAGTTTGACAGCCGGTCCGCAAGACTGTCTGGAGCCACCTGGTTCGCCGGGTGGGGTGCCTGCATAGCTGCACCGTAAATCGACGTACCTCGCCCGCCCCGAATTGGGCGGAATCGCCCCGCACGGGGCACGGAGGCACGTCATGTTTCTTGCCGAAACCGGCACGCTGCTGCTTGGACTGGCGATCGGAGTGATCGTCGGCGGTGGTGCGATTGCCGGCGCTGTTTTCATGTTGATGAAGGGGAAAGTGGATGCCGCCCAGAAACTGTCAACGGGCGACGCGGAACGCATCAAGGAGGACGCAAAGAAGGAAGCCGAAAACATCATGACCACGGCCCGCCTCGAGGCCAAAAGCGAGGCCCTGAAACACCGCGAGAAGATTGAACAGGAACTCGAGAAGGACCGTCAGGAAGTCAAAGAACTCGAAAAACGCATCGCCAAACGTGAAGAAAGCATGGAGCAGAAGTTCGAGCTGCTGGACAAGAAAGCCGACCAGCTCGAGAACCGCCAGAAAGAGATTGAAGTGGCAAAAGAGCGCGCAGCAGCGCTGGAAGCCGAACGCGCCGCCGTGCTGGAAGAATCTCGCGCCAAGTTGTCAGAGATTGCCGAGATGACGCCCGATGAAGCACGGCGCGAGCTGCTGGCGCGGCTTGACGCGGAACTGGTCGCCGAGAAGGCCGAACGCATCAAGCACATGCTTGAGAAGACGGAAGAAGAGATTGACGAAAAGGCCAAGTGGACTGTCAGCCAGGCCATTTGCCGGCTTGCCAGTGAGCACACCGGCGAAACCACGACCAGCACGGTTGAAATCCCCAGCGACGAGGTGAAAGGGCGAATCATCGGCCGTGAGGGCCGCAACATCCGCCACTTCGAAAAGGTCACGGGCGTGGACGTGATCGTGGACGACACGCCGGGCCTGGTGGTCGTGAGCTGCTTTGACTCGGTACGCCGCGAAATCGCGCGCCGCACGCTGGAGAAGTTGATCCAGGACGGGCGCATTCACCCCGCGCGCATCGAAGAACTGCACGTCATGTGCAGCGCCGAGGTAGACAAGGAGATCATCGAAGCCGGCAAACAGATCCAGTTCGATGCCGACGTTCACAACATCAACCCCAAGGCACAGCGCCTGCTGGGTCGCCTCAAGTTCCGCAGCAGCTATGGCCAGAACAACTACAAGCACAGCGTAGAGGTCGCGCACCTGTGCGGCATGATGGCTGCCGAGTTGGGCCTGGATGTGAAGCTGGCCCGTCGTTGCGGGCTCATGCACGACATCGGCAAGGCGATTGACCATGAAAAGGAAGGCGGTCACCCGCTGGTCGGCAAAGAGTTCCTGATCAGTATCGGCGAGCGGCCCGAAGTCATTGAAGCCGCCGGCGGCCACCACGACCAGCCGATGCACCACAAGTACCCGTATGTGTCGCTGGCGGCAGCCGGCGACGCAATCAGCGCATCAAGGCCGGGCGCCAGGCGCGAAAGCATGGAGCGTTATGTGCAGCGGCTCACGGCACTGGAAGCGGTGGCCAAGAGTTTCGAGGGCGTCAGCGAAGCGTTTGCCGTGCAAGCCGGCCGCGAGTTGCGCGTGCTGGTGAACAGTTCCAAGGTAACCGACGAGCAGGCCCTGCTGATCTGCCGCCAGATGGCGGAGAAGATCGAGGACGAACTGACGTACCCCGGAGAAATCAAGGTAACCCTGATGCGGGAAACCCGAGTCACCGAGTACGCAAGATAGAGACCGCGGGCGTACCGCCCGCGAGGCAATGGTGGCGCGGACATTCGTGTCCGCGCCCAGCTTTTTCCCTTGTCAGCCGGAATATGCCGGTGTACAAAGTCGTTCGATATAGAACGATTCTTTCGGCCAGTGAACAGGAGAGAGACCATGGCAGACAAGGCGATTCTGATTACCGGCGCAACCGGCCAGCAGGGCGGCGCGGTGGCCGACGCACTGATCGGCAAGGGCTTCAAGCTGCGCGGCCTCACGCGCAAACCCGATGGCGACAAAGCCAAGGCACTCGCGGCCAAGGGCGTCGAGATCGTACAGGGCGACCTGAACGACGAGGCTTCACTCAAGCAGGCGCTCAAGGGCGCCTGGGGTGTGTTTGCCGTGCAAAACACATGGGAAGCCGGCGTCGAGGGCGAGGAAACTCAGGGCAAGCGCATTGCCAAGCTGGCCCGCGAAGCCGGCGTGCAACACTACGTGTACACATCCGTGGGCAGCGCCGAGCGCAACACCGGCATCCCGCACTTTGAGAACAAGTGGCGCGTGGAAGAGACTGTGCGCGGCCTGGACTTTCCGTCCCACGTGATTCTGCGCCCGGTCTTCTTCATGGAAAACCTGCCGTCGCCCTGGTTCCTGAACGGCGACAACCTGGGCACAGCCATGAAGCCCGAAACCAAGCTGCAAATGGTCGCGGTGGCGGACATCGGCCGCGTCGGCGCGCGCGCATTCACAGACGCCGAAAAGCTGAATCGCCGCGAAATCGAGATCGCGGGCGATGCAGCCACGATGCCCGAGGCAGCGTCGTTGCTCAGCAAGCACCTTGGCCGCACGATCAATTTCGTGCAATACCCGATCGAGGCTGTCCGCGCGAACAGCGAAGACTTTGCGCTGATGCTCGAGTGGTTCGACAAGGTCGGCTACAACGCTGACATCAGCAAGCTCGACAGCGAGTTTGGCAAGATGACCCGCCTCGAAAACTGGGCCGCAAGCAACCTCAAGAAGTAGCGCAGATCGCCCCGGGGCTGACAGTGGATTCTCGCGGGCCCCGAGCTTAGGCTCGGGGCTCACTGATTTGGAGCAACCATGGCCACCATCTTCAGCAAGATCGTTGTCGGCGAGATTCCCTGCCACAAAGTCTGGGAAGACGACAAGCACATCGCGTTTCTTGACATCAACCCGTGGTGCTACGGGCACACCATTGTCATTCCAAAGGCCGAGCACAGTTACCTGTTCGACATGCCGCCGGCTGAGTACGCGGCTTTGCACGCCGCGGCCCAGGGCGTTGCGCAACTGTTGAAGTCAAAACTGCAATGCACCCGCGTGTGCAGCATGGTGGTCGGGTACGAAGTGCCGCACGTGCACATCCACCTGTTTCCCAGCAACTCGATGAAAGACTTCCTGCCCCACGGCGCGAGCAGCATGGCGCAGAAGCCCGACTTCGCGGAGATCCTGTCCAAGCTGCGGCAGTCCAGCGACGTGCTGGGCAAGTTCTGCGAAGCGTTCAACGCCCGCGACATGGCGGCCCTGAAAGCGCTCTACGAGCCCGATGGCACGGCACAGGTGATGGACTCGCCGTTTCCCGAAGAGAAGGGCATCGACGAAGTAGCATCCAAGTCGCTGACCCACATGCTGGATGAAGACAACCCGCTGAAGGCCGAAGCCGCCCAGGTTGATGGCAAAGGAGTGATCCTGTTTCGCGACCAGACCGGCAAACTCGACGCCGCAGCCTGGGTATACGAGTCAGGCGACAAGATTCGCCGCATGGAATACATCGTGCAGTGGCATCGCGCCGAAGAGTTGCAGCTGATCGGCTTGAAAGCGCGCACCCAGGGCAAGTAGCGCGGCAACATGAAGAACGTGTAAAGAGCCGCTGCAAGTTGCGTCTGTTGCGCCGCGGCGCGGATTGAATAATCCAGCCATGTCCAGGCCACGACCCAGGCCAGTCGCTATTTTGCGCGACGCCACCGTGATCGAGTTCGTCTGTGGGGTGCTGCGTGAGCTGGTGCCCGTGGTACGCGAACGCGTCGAGGCAGTATCACGCGCCGCGACGCCCACTGCTGTACACGACATGCGCGTAGTGGCCCGACGATTGCGCTCGGTGCTTCGCCTGTGGCGGCCATTGTTGCCAAAGCGGGCGCGGCAAGTCTCTGACGCCGCGCGCGCAGTAATGCACGAACTCAATGCGCTGCGCGACCTTGACGTGCTGACCGCCAGCGTAGCCGCGTTCAGCGCTGAGCCGGCGCCGGGGCTGGCCGACTCCATGGCCCCGGTGCTCGCGATGTTGCGGCAGCGTCGGGGAGAGCTATCGGCTGCGGCAAGCCGACAACTTACCGGCGGCCTTGGTGCCGGCTTCGTGCAGTCACTGGATGCTCTGCTTGCCGCGCCGCCAAGCGAGTGGCCCCGCGGCGCGCAAGCACGCATGGCAAGGGTGGCTGGCCCGTTCATGAAGCAGGTGTGGTCGGAGTTTCGCAAGGTGCTGAAGCGCGCGCGGGCCAAGCTGACCGACACCCGATGCCACAGGTTACGTATCGCAGGCAAGCGTCTCCGCTATTGCCTGGATGCGTTCAGCGCGCACTTCGGCAAGCCCGCCCGGCGGGCCGTGAAGTTGCTGCGCGCGTTTCAGGACGAATTGGGCGAGTTTCTGGATGCCCGCAACGGCGGGAAAGCCGTGCGCAATCTGCGCAAACAGCTAGCCGCCGACGCTGCAACTGATGACGCCCTGAAGGCCATGGCCGCGGCTTTTCGCGACGATGCCCGCGAGCGCAAAGCCAGCCTGCCTGAGTTGCTGGACAATATGGACAAGCTGCGTTTCAAAGAAGTCATGCGCAGCGCCAAAGGAGCAACCCGGTGAAGCTGATCCTCGTTCGCCACGCTGTCGCCTTCGAGCGCAACGCAAAACGCTGGCCCGACGACAGCCAGCGCCCGTTGACCAAGCGCGGCGCCGAAAAGTTCCGCAAAGCCGCTGCGGGGCTGGTCAAGCTTTGCCCTGATGTCGCGCTGTGCCTGACAAGCCCGTTTCGCAGAGCATCCCGTACAGCGAAGTTGCTGGCGCAAGCCGGTTGGCCGGTGCCCAAAGTGTTGCCCGAGCTGGAACCGGGCGTTGACCCGGGTATCGTCGCCAGCGCGCTGGCCAAGCTGAAAACGAAGGGGCCAATCGCAATCGTCGGCCACGAGCCCGCGCTGTCAGAGCTGACAGCGATCCTGCTGGGGCACGGCAAGCCAACCTTCGAGTACAAGAAGGGCGGGGCCGCTTCCCTCGAGTTTCCACATGTCATCGCACAAGACGAGGGCCGGCTGAAGTGGTTTGCCACGCCCAAGCTGCTGCGCGAAGTGCGTTAGCGAACTATCGCAACTGCACGCGACTTAGCACGTCCCACGGATCGCTCTGGACTCCGTTACTGTAGTAAGACTCAGTAGCAGGCGCTTTCAGCGTGGATCTCTCCCTCGTCGCTTGCGAAGATGTAAAGCGAACCCGCATCTCCAATCCCGAAAAACTTGCCTGACTCATCCCACGTCAGCGGCTCACTTCGGTTCAACATCGGTTGATCTTCTTCAATGGGGAATCCCACCGAGTGCAGTGTCGAAAGGTATGTGCCCGGCAGATCAATCGGCCCCTGGATTTCAAAGGGTATGCCGGCAATCTTGGTGCCTTGATGGATGCCAAACCGCTCGTGGTCCCACGTGCGGTACCTATGGCCCCAGACGGGATTTGCGGACCACCATCCTGCAACCGGAACAGCCTCCAGTAGCGGTTGCTCTGTGACCTCAACCCATTCAAAGTGAAAGTCAGTTGGTTCGTAGAACTCTTCAGACTTGGCAAAAATGCAGAGCAAGTCGGCAGGCAGTGTAGGAACAATGTCTTTGGAGTCCGCAAAGTTGATCTGCCCGACAAAGTACATAGGGTTGCCACTTTCTGGCCACTCGCGATCCTTTGGCCAGTAAGGTCTTCCGGCAACCTTTGTGGCAGCGGGGTGCTCGGGTTCGCCCTCTGCCCACGCAAACACGTCGGTGGGAACTGCATCTAGAGGTGGCTCGTCGGACGGCCACATCTCCCAGCGAAGCTGAACAAGCGCCGCAAAACTCTCGGGTGTACTAAGTGATCCCCACTTGGGACTCATTAACTCGATGTGACGACGCACGGCAGCCTCATTCCGGTACTCTCCCGGCAGCTCCCGACGACGATTTTCGACAAACTTGACCGCGGCCTCACGGAGCCCCTCCAGTGGGTACTGTTGAACCCAGCGCTGCTCATCAACAAGCGGATGGATGAGATTCATCACGTTTAGTGTACCACCGAGTCAACCGAACCGCTTTGGACGGCCCACAGGTCGGCGTAGGCTCCGCCGTGGGAAACCAGTTCGTCGTGTGTGCCTTCTTCTTCTACTTTGCCGTCCTTGATCACGATGATGCGGTCGGCTTTGCGGATCGTGCTTAGCCGGTGTGCGATCACCAGCGCCGTTCGGCCCGCTGTCAGCTCTTCCAAGTTCTGCTGGATCATGCGTTCGGTCTCTGTGTCCACGCTGCTGGTGGCTTCATCCAGCACGAGGATCGGCGCGTCTTTCAGCAGCGCCCGTGCAATGCTCAGGCGCTGCCTTTGCCCTCCGCTAAGCTTGATGCCGCGCTCGCCGACGATCGTGTCATAGCCCTCGGGCAGGCTTTGGACAAAGTCGTCGAACTGGGCGTGGCGGCTGGCCTCGATTACTTTCTCGGGCGACACGTCCACGCCGGGGTATGCGATGTTCTCGCGGATCGTGCCGTGGAACAGGAACACGTCCTGGCTTACCAGCGCAATCTGGCGGCGCAGGTCTTCCTGGCGCAACTGCCGCACGTCGATGCCGTCAACCTTGATCGCGCCCTCGTTCACGTCATACAGCCGCAGCAGCAGCTTGATCAGCGTGCTCTTGCCCGCGCCGGTTGTGCCCGCGATGCCCACCATCTCGCCGGCCTTGACGCTCAGCCGCAAACCGTTCAGCACGGGCTCGCGGTTGCGGTAGCGAAAAAACACGTTGTCGAACTCGACTTCGCCGTTGGCGCGCTGCATCTGTGCCGGCTCGGCTGGATCCTGCACCGCGCTGGGTGTGTCCAGCAAGCCAAACACCCGCGTGGCGCTGGCCTTGGCGCGCTGGAAGTCATCGAACGTCTGGCCCAGCCTCGTCAACGGCCACAGCAGGCGCTGGATCATCATGCAGAACAGCACAAGCTCGCCGGCGGTCAACATGCCCTGCATGACCCACCACCCGCCCAGCACGATCACGGCGGCGAACCCCAATGCGATGCCCATGCGTACAATCGGGATGAACACGCTGTTCAGCTTGATCGCGTGGTGGTTGGCTTTGCGGTAGGCTTCGCTGGCTTGCTCGACGCGCTCGGCTTCGTAGTTTTCGGCAGTGAAGCTCTTGATCACGAGGATGCCGCCGATGTTGTTCTCGAGGCGGCTTGCGACGTCGCCCACGCTTTCACGCACTTTGCGATAGCGCGGCTCAAGCATCTTGCTGAATTTGAAACTGCCGAAAATGATCAGCGGCATGGTCAACAGGCCGATCGCCGCCAGCGAGGGCGAAATCAGCGTCATCACCGTGCCTGCAAACGCCAGCAGCACGAACAACTGCACGATTTCGTTGAACGCGTTGTTCAGAAAGCGCTCAAGCTGGTTCACGTCGTCGTTGAGCATCGCCAGCGTCTTGCCAAGCCGATGCTCTTCAAAAAAGCGGATCTCGCGCGCCTGCATGCGGCGGTAGGCGTCCACACGCAGCCTGTGCTGCATGTTCTGCGCGATGGTCATGAATCCGTAGGAGTAGCCCCACTGCGACAGGCTTTCGAGGCCGAAGATGATCACCGTCAGCACAGCCAGAAACACGATCTGGGCAAACATTTCCGACAAGCCGAACCACGCCATGAACGCGGGCGCGTTGCCGGTGACGCTGTCGATCAGCCACGCGACAATGATCGGCGGTGCCAGGTCGAGCACCTTGTTGGTTACGCTGGAACTGATCGACGCTGTCAGCCGCCCCCGCATCGGCCCCAGGTACGAGAACAGCCGCCACATCGGGCGGGGCGCGGTATGCAGCAATGCCTCAGCGTCGGCCATGAAGATGATTTACCAATTGAGCCACAGATAAACACACATGGACACCGACGAGCAGCCTAAGTGGCCTGCCGCACAATCCGTGTCCATCTGCGTTCATCTGTGGCAAAAGCCTTACATGCCCGAGCTTCCTGAGGTTGAAGTTACGCGCCGCAAGATTGCCCCTGCGCTGGTGGGGCGCGTGATTGCGGGCGTTCGCACCACGCCGCCCAGCTACTTCTTCCTGACGCCGCCTTCGGTGCTGAAGCGGCGCCTGACCGGGCGCACTGTGATCAGTCTTGCGCGGCTGGGCAAGTATCTGCTGGCGACGCTGGATGACGGCTCGCGCCTGTTGTTGCACCTGGGCATGACTGGCCAGCTGTTCGTGCAGGGCAGCGCCAGCCTGCGCCTGCTTTCGTCCACGGCGCGTGCATCGCTGAAGCCCGAACAACAGCCGGATTTCAAGCCCGACCGGCATACCCACCTGCGGCTGGCGTTCACGGATCGCGGTCCGGAGGTGTGGTTTCGTGACGCGCGCAAGTTCGGCAAGGTGAAGTGGCTGGCGCCGGGTGAAAGCGACGAACGGCTGGACAAGCTTGGCCCGGACGCATTGGAAATCACGGGTGCTGAGTTTCACGCGGCGGCGCGCACGCGCAGGTCTGCGATCAAGACGCTGCTGCTGGATCAATCGGTGCTGGCAGGCGTGGGCAACATCTATGCCGACGAGGCGCTGTTCCTGACGGGCGTGCGCCCCACGCGAAAAGCCAACACGTTGCCTCGGGCGCAATGCGACAGGTTGATCGCCAACACGCAGCGCGTGCTGAAGCGCAGCATTGACACCGGCGGCAGCAGCATCAGCGATTACGTGGCCCCCGACGGTGCGGACGGCGCCTACCAGGACGAGCGCATGGTCTACGCCCGCGAGGGCGAGCCGTGCAAGGTCTGCGGGACCAGGATCAAGCGGGTCGTCATCGGCCAGCGCAGCGCCCACTACTGCCCGCGCTGCCAGCGCTGATACGCCCTATCCCCTTGCCCCTGCGAGTCTTATCCTGACCGCCATGCTCTCGCTGGCTGAAATCCGTGCGCTGGTTCCATTGCTGGAACCGATCATGCTTGAGTGCCGCGTCCAGCGTGTCATCCAGCCGGACGACCACACGCTGGTGCTTGAGTTGTACGGCCGCGGCGAAGAAGAAGACTCAGGGGCCAAGCGCTGGGTCGTGCTTTCCACGCACCCCAAGTTCGGCCGCATTTCATTGCTGAGTGAGCCGCCGGCTGCACCCAGCTTTCCGCCCGACTTTGCGCAGTGGGTCAAGTCGCACTGTCACCGCGCGCTCGTCAAAGGCGTGCGCATCGTCAACGACGACCGCCAGGTTGCAGTGCTACTGGGCGGCAAGCAAGGCGAACATGAACTGCTGCTGTCACTGATGGGCACCCGCAGCAACATCTACGCGCTGGACATGGAAGGCCGAATCCAGCACACGCTGCGCCCGCTGGATGTCACGCGCACCGATTTGCGCATGGGCGACGTCTACACCAATCCCGAAAAGCACGAAGCCGCCGCCGAAACCAGCAGCCGCTGGCCCGCGTTGCAGGGCGAGGCGCTGCTGAAGGCGGTCCAGACACGCTACGAAGCGCTTGAGACACGACGCGATTACGACGACCTGCGCAACGGCACCGAAAAGGCAATCGACAAAGAACTCGACTTCGCGCGCCGCAAAGCTGCCAAGCTGCTGCAGGACCTCGACGACGCCAAGGACGCCCGCGAGAAGAAACGCCACGGCGAACTACTCAAACAGGTCATGAGCAACCTGAAACCGGGCGAGACCCACGTGATCGCCCGCGACTTTGAAACCGGCCAGGACGTGACCATTGAACTGGACGCAAAGCTGACACCCGCCGAGAACCTGGACCGCTACTTCAAGCGCTATCACAAGGGCCTCGTCGGCACCAACGTGCTGGGGCAGCAACTCGAGATCATCCAGACTCACATTTCTGAGCTCGAACAGCTTCACACTGAGCTGATCAGCGTCACCGACATGCCCGCGCTGCAGGAGTTTTCCGAGCGCCCGGTGGTCAAGGAATTGCGCCAGAAGCATTTTCCGGAGCAGTTCAAGCCTTCGCGGCCGCCCAAGAAGCTGCCGACAAAGAAAGATGTTCCCGGTCGCCTGTTGCCGCGCCGCTATGCCACCAGCGATGGCCTTGAGGTATGGGTCGGCAAGAGCGATGACGGCAACGACTACCTGACGACAAAGCTCAGTGCCGGCAACGACTGGTTCTTCCATGTCGAGGGCTACCCCGGCAGCCACACCGTCCTGCGCACTGGCGGCCGCAAAGACCCGCCCCAGGAGAGCGTGCTGGAAGCAGCCGAACTCTGCGTGCACTTCAGCAAAATGAAAAACGCAAGGGGCGTAGACGTGCATGTCGCACCGATCAAGCACGTGCACAAGCCCAAAGGCGCCAAGCCGGGCCTGGTGTACGTCAGCCAGGGCAAGACCGTGGCGCTGCGCCGCGACCCCAAGCGCTTGGAGCGCATCCTGAAAGCGCGTGTGAAGGAAGCATCGGAGTAAGCTAAGCGCCCGTTAAGACAGAAGGGACGGGCTTGCGCCCGTCCCTTTGCGCTAGCAGAGGGGGCTAATCTCTCATCAGGTTGATGCGGTATGCGTTCTCAATGCTAAGGCCCGCCAATGCCGCGCCGAACACGCGGCCGTACAGCCGGGCATAGTCGCTGGTTGGCTCGTAGGCGCCCGACTCAAGCTGGTTCTGCAACAGCGTATCCGCGAACTTGTTCTGCCACTCCGCACCGGTCTTGCCGCCAAGCTGCTGCTTCAACGCAAACGCCAGGCTGCCAAAGAACAGGTAGCGCATGTCGGCGGGGTCGCCTTTTGCTTTCAGCTCAGGGTGTTCGCGGCTGATGCGGCGTGTCAGTGCATCTGCCCGCTCCACGTTGTCGCGGGTCGGCGCAAACAGGCTTAGTGCAGCGGCAGCCGAAGTCGGCACCAGCTCGCCACAGAACAGGTCGGCTTCGTCACTCAGCGCCGTGGTGCCGCGCGTGACGCTGCCGTACCAGTCTTCGAACTCTTCGATACGCTGCGCCGGCAGGTCAATCGGCGGCACTTTCACGTTGCGCGCAGTGGCCAGCGCCATGTACGCCCAGACGCTGGTCGTCAGGCTTGCTTTGCCATCGACCTTGAACGGGAAACCAGCCGACCCGTCGGCCTTCACCGCGCACAGCCAGCGGCACGCCTTGCGCAGCGGCTCGCGCAGGTGTGAGGCGCGGGTCAATCCGAAGTCTTCGGCAAGCGCCAATGTCGCCATGGCGTGAATCATTACGTTTGCGTTGTTGGCCGGGCCGATCTGGCCGTCGGCGCGCTGGCGGCTGATCAGCCAGTTGATGCCGCGCTTGACAGTCCAGTCATAGCCCACGGGCGAGAACTCGCTGCTGTGGCCATCGCCCAGGAATGCCAGCAGCGCCATGCTGGTCAATTCGACTTTCTGGATTTCGCGCAGGGATTCATCCGACGGAACGATCTCCACGCCGTCGTGCCACCAGAAGCCCTCGGCGTTTTTCTGCTGCTCTTTCTGCAGGTAGCGCAAGATCTTGTCCAGCGCGTCGTACAGGTCTTCGCGCCCAAGGTACGCAACTTTCTGCGCCCGCGACTGCGTACGCAACCGGAAGAAGCTAGAGACGCCGTCGCGCATGTGGTCGGAGTAGGCGGCTGTGCTCTCGCTGCTGTGGCGCTGCGGGGGAGGCGGGTCTTCGGGCTGGTTCTCGAAGTTAGGCTCAGGGATATCGTCGCCGGCACCCAATGGCGGCGGCTCGTCGGCCGAAGACCATTCCGGGCCCGTGGCGCCGACCGAGTCTTCGGGCTTCTCAAACACGGAAGATTCATCGCCTTCGGTGCCGCGCGGAAGCTCGGGCGTCGTGACACGCGTCGTGTCACCGAGCAGCACACCCGCAGAGACAGAGCTGACCGGGTTGCTGGCAAAAATGAACAGCATCACCGCAATCGCCAGCGCGTGCACGCCCAGCGTAAATGCCATGCTGCTGCGGCTGCCCTTCAAGCCGCGTTCAATCTCGCGGCCCCACTTGTAGTCGTTGACGTCGGCGCGTTTGGGCTCGTCGCGAACTTTGCGGCGCGAAGAGAACAGCACCTTGGCAAACAGGCGGCGCCGGAAGGGGTCACTCGCCCCGACTTCGGGCAGCGGCGCCCTGGCCTTGACCGGCTCTGGAGCCTGCTCGCGGGCGGCTTCGAACAACGCCACCTGCAAGCGGCGCCGGAAGCCATCCCGGACGGCAATCTCGGGCAGGCTGGCGGCAATCGCGTGGCCCGCGAACTCGGCGCGCAGGGCCGCCACAAACTCGGGGCGCGGCTCAAGGTGCGGCAGGCATGCGACCGTGGCGCGCACGCCAAACTCTTCGTGCAGGGCGCGCACCCACTCGGGCCGGGCCTTGATCTGGGGAATCGAAAGCAGCCGCGCGCGCGCGCCAAACTCGGCACGCAGGGCCTCAACGAAGCTGCGCGTCGGGTCAAGCTGCGGAATGCTGCACAGGATGGCGCGCACCGTGAACTCGGTACGCAGGCCGCGCAGGAACTCTTCGCGGCCCTCAATCCAGGGCAGCAGGCTCATCCAATCGCGTGCCTCAAACTCGCGGCGCACGGCGGCGACAAACTCTTCACGCGGGTCAATCTGGGGTACTTCCGGCAGCTGTGCGGCAGCGGATTGTGCGGGGCGCACGACCGGCAGGCTGCGCAGCACGTCGTATGTGCGCTTCAAGCGCGTGAACAGCGAAAAGTAGTCGGCGTCTTCCTCAAGGCGTACGCGTACCCTGGCAGCCGAGCCCGCATCAAGCTCGCCGCGCAGAAAGTCCACCAAGAGGCCAAAGTCTTCGTTCATCTCGAGTTACGCCCAGACAGCTACACTGCGACCACAACGCCGGGCAAGCCCCGGAGCCATGCATTCAAACGTCGATAGATGACTTAGGTTCGGACAAACATCCACAAACCCATGATAACTGCCGGATCGCTTGCCTGTCGCAAGTGTTGTTTGTTCAAGTGGTTATGCACACGTCCTGCTTGGCACCTGCCTGCCGTTGGCTATTCAAACGGCTGAACGCCGGCTTTGGCGCACACCTCTCGCATGAAGCCAACCGAGTACTCGACCATGCCGGTGACCCTGAGTTCTCTCAACCGCGCAATCCCTTTGCGCCACGTTGTTTCGGCTTCGTCAAGGCGATCCAACAGGACAAGGCAACGCCCGATCGTGCAAAGGTGGATCCCTTCCTCGACGGGGTTTCCAATCTCGCGGTCAATCGCCAACGCTTCTTTGGCCGTGACCAAGGCTTGCTCCGGTTGGTCATGCCGGACCAGGCAACTTGCCAGGCCTCCAAGCGCTCTTGTCTCGAACAGGCGATTCCCGACTTCGCGGTGCATGGGCAGTACGCGGCGAATGGCGTCTTCGGCCCTCTGCCACTGTCTGCTGCTCCACAGGTAAGAGGCCATGTTTCCCAGCGTCAACGACTCGGCGCGGCGGTCGCCTTGTTGCCGATGCATTTCCAGTGCCTGCTCAAACATCTCGTCGGCCTCAGCGTGTCGCCCCATGGCGGCAGTTGCGCTGGCAAGGCCGGCCAGGCTCAGGGCCTCTGAGGCCACCGCACCGCGCTCGCGGCTTTCAGCCAAGGCCCGCTTGTACAGGCTGCTTGCGTCCTCCAGCCTGCCCGTACGCAGGCAGACGTGCGCCAGCCTCATCCGCAGGGTCGTTGCAAGGCGGGCAAGATTGTGCCGCTCGCAAAGCTCCAGTCCGCGCTGGTAGTGCTGTTCCGCCTCTTCATGGCGTTCGGCGCTCGAGCACAGATGGCCAAGCTGAACGAGGCATTCAGGCAGCAAAGTAGCTTCGCCATCGGACACATCCACGATGGCCAGCGCGACGCGAACCAGTGTCTCGGCTTCACTGGCAAGTCCGGCGGCGCCTTCCATGCGCGATGCGTACAGCAGGGCGTGTGCACGGCCCAGTCCTTGCTGCATGTCAGAAGCTCTCCGCCATAGTCGCGCGGACTGACGGTTCTGGAAAGAGCGTTCTGCGCGCAAGGCGGCCCGTTTCAGGTAGATGCGAAGCCGGTCCTGAAGCTCAGGCGTGACCGGGCTCTGGGCCTTGGCGGCCCATTCGGCGTGATCCGCCAGCTCGGCCGCCACCTCATCGATGGGCAGGGGCGCGTAACTGGCGGGCATGCCGGAATCAGTCGTCGGCTCGGGTGGCAGACCGCCGTAGAGATCTTCCAGTATCTCCAGGGCATGCTTGTGCAGGGCCGCGCGCGAGGCGGGAAGCTGAAGCTCATACGAGGCATCGCGCAACAGCGCGTGCCGGAACAGGTAGGCGATTTCGGCGTCCACGGCCGGAGTTTATGTGCCCGCGTTCCTGGCGGGCATAGATTTCGGCTAAGTTGCGGTGATCGGGCGATAGTCGCCAAGAAGCTCCTGGAGCTTGCCGACGGCGGTGTGCATGCGGCTTTTGACTGTTCCCAGGGGGATGTCCATGATCTCGGAGATTTCCTGGTACTTCAGCTCTTCAATTTCGCTCAGCACAAAGACCATGCGTTGTTCTTCGGGCAGCTGCTCCAGGGCGCCCATGATGGCGCCGTAGAGTTCGCGCCTGTCAAGGTCGTCTTCGGGCGGGCGGATTTCGTCGGGTAGCCGGTCGACCAGCGTTGCGTTGCTGTCTTCACCGCCCACGCGGGTCTGCAGGCTGACGTTTTCTTTCTGGGTGCTCAGCAGGCGGCAGTGGTCAATCCAGTAGTTGCGGGCGATGCGGTACAGGTAGGTGGTGAACTTGGCGTTGGGTTCCCACTTGCTGCCGGACTTGTAGATGCGCAGCAACACCTCCTGCGCGAAGTCCTCAGCCAGCGAACGGTCCCAGCACAGCCGAAAGAAGAAGTTCAGCAGGCCCCGCAGATGGCGCTCATAGAGCTCAGTGAACGCGTCGACATCGCCCGCTTGGAAGCGGCGCATGAGTTCGAGGTCGCGTTCAGCGTCCGCCACAGGATCAATTCCTGACGGGAAATCGGGGAAAGGGTAAGGATACCAACGTCAGGGGCCGTCAGAAAGTTCGAGATCAAGCCCCATGCCGCGAAATTTGTGGGTTGGCGGGCCATGGCGTATACTGAATTGTGGCTCAAAGCGGGCGAAGGCATGGAATCGATGGGATATCTGATCCTGGTGGCGCTGGTTGCCCTGCCGCTGTGTGTGATGGGGCTGTTCCTGGTGCTGATGATCACCGGTGTGTTCAGTGAGCCCGAAGGTGCCGAGGGCGCGGCTATGGGCTACCGGCTTTCGTGGAAGGGCCACGAACTCTGGCCCGGTTGATACGCGCCTTCACAAAGAGTACCAGCACACCCAGAAAGAACGCGCTGGTCGTGAACGCCAGCAGGTGTTCGCGGAACAGTTTCTCAAAGAAAGAAATGTCGGTGTCGCCGTAGTACCAGAAACCCGGCAACTCGTCTTTGAGGTCGCCCCGCGGCAGCACGACGAAGGGGTATTTCTTTTCCGGTTTCTCAGGCGCTGTCGCCGTCTCCATCCGGTTGGCGTACCAGCGTGCTGCATCCGGTCTTTGTCCCAGTTCGGCCTGTAATTCATTCGGTAGCGGCTTCACCGACCAGAGATTCAGCAGCACAACGCGCGCTTCAGCCTTCGCGCCGAAGTAATGCGCGAATTCCATCAGTGGGTTGGTGTCGAGCGGGGTGTCGCTGATGACCGTTACGTCCATTGATCCGGGCGCCGCGTTGGTCACGGGCAGCCAGGGATCCGCAGTCCCCAGTGCCACCCTCAGCGGCGGGATCTCCACGGCACTGCCCAGCCGCGCATGGCCGGCGCGGGGCACAATCTCGACGCACAGGTAGCTCTTTACGTCGGTGTCGGAGAGGTCTGCCTCGGCATAACCGTTCGCCTCTAGCCAGCGCTGCATCTCGACGGGGCTGAACGCGGCGAGGTTCCGCAGGTCCGCGGCTTGCAGGTCCGGCAGGTCTGGGGCGCGGAGCGCGGGGTCAGTTTCATCAGGCTTCTTTAGCCAAGTGATGGCATCCGGCCACTGGTACTCGGTGCGGTCGGCCCATTGCTGGCGCGCGAGTTCGAACAGCCTGGGGTGAAAGCCGATACCTGCATACAGCGTTGCCACGTCAGCGTTGCCGAACGCCGCGGGCGCGGCAGGCAACGGGATGATCCACGCCAGTCGCGTGGCCGGTGTGCCCTCAAAGAGCGGCGTCACGCGGATCAGCAATTCCTGGTAGCCGGACTTGTCGCCCACGGGTGCGCGGTGGATGACCACAACTTCCGTGCGGGCCGCGTGGACCGCTGTAGTTGAACCCGCCGGCGCCACAAGGAGCGCCGACAGGGGCGAGCAGCAAAGCAGGCTCAAGAGCAGCAGCTTCATGGCGCCACGCTAGCGGCATGCGGCGGGGGTTCAATCAGGGGTGCGGTTGGATTCATCTTCGGCGGGAGGTGGCGGTGACTCGACCGCTTGCCGCAAGTCACGCTCGGCATTGCGGACCTTGTTGCGGATGCGCAGGTACAGCCACGACCAAGTCACGACCAGGGCGATGACCGCCATCCACATGAAGAACGTGCGGGCCTTGGCCGTGAACTCAGGGTCACCGGCAGCATTGGTTGCGTTTTGAAGAATGAACCACATGCGGGCAGGCTAAGATTGGGCTGGCCAATGACCAGCGGGTTGCGATTGACCCACCAAGCGGCTGACAGGGGCGACGCGAACTGGTAACTCGTCTCACGGCAAGGCGCACCAAGACCCATGAAACTGATCAAACGCGACGTGACATTCATTCACCGGCTGACGCCTGACGCGGCGCTGAAAGGCGCGTGCCTGCTGCTTCCGGGCGCGTTGCATGTGCTGCCGGAACTGGAAGAGCTTCCCAAAGAACTGTTGCCGGTGCTGCCCGCGATCATCCTGTGCCAGGCCTGTGACGACTATCTAGAACGGCTGCTGAACCAGCGCGGCGTGACAGTCACGGTGGCGCGCGACCCCGTGGACTCGATTGCCGATGGCGCCGAAGTCAGCGTGGACCTGACAGCCGGTAGCCTTGCGGAGCTATCCTCCGGGCGCCGCTTTGCACTCAAGCCGCTCAAACCCGCCCACCTGGCCGAGATTGCGAAACATGGCTGATCGCATCCTGGTGCTGGGGGGTGCAGGCACCGTGGGCAGCCGCGTGGCGTTGGCGTTTCTCGAAGCCGGCTACGACGTGCGCTGCCTGGCGCGCAGCCGCGGTCACCGCAACCTGGCCTGCATCACCGACGCCGGCGGCACGATCGTGTTCGGCGACATGAACGACGACGCAGCCCTGAAGTCAGCGCTCGAAGGCTGCCGCTACTTCGCGCACGTGGCAGCACCCTTTCCGTGGTCCGGGCTTCATCTGCGGCTTGCCGGGTATCGCAAACTGTGGCTGCCGCAAGTGCGCAAGCACTTTGAACTGGCCAAGGCGGCGGGCATTGAGCGCGCGGTGTTCACCAGCAGCCTGAGCACGATCGGCCAGGCAAAGAAGGGCGAGCTTGCCGACGAGTCTCTTCCTTATGACCCGAAGCGCCAGGGCGGCGGAAATTATTACCCGATCAAGGCTGATCTCGAGCGCACGGTAAAAGAAGCTGACGGCCCGCCCACAGTCATCGTCAACCCGACCGGGCTGGTCGGCGAGGGCAGCCGCAACCCGCAGTTGTCGGCTGCCTGCGTGTTTTTCCAAGGGCTGACGCCATTCATGGTAGACGCGACCATGAGCTTTGTGGACACGCGCGACGTCGGGCGCGGCCACGTGCTGGCGCTGGAAAAGGGCTCGCCCGGCGAACGCTACATCCTGGGCGGCGTGAATTTGCGCCTGAAAGAGTTTGCGGCGCTGGTGGCCGGCATGGCCGGCATCAAGCGCCCCATAGTGTTGCCGCGTGTGGGGGCGCTGGTGGGGGCGTACTTCGCGGAGTGGTGGGGGCTGCTCACGGGCAAGCTCGGGGCACTTTCCCTGACCAGCTACTATCACATCGCCTACGGCCAGTATTACTCAAGTGCCAAGGCCCAACGCGAGCTTGGCTATGTGCCGACTTCAGACCTGCGCGATGCGGTTATGCGCGAGTTGCGTTGGCACGGGGTCAACGTACCGGACAGCGCCAACCCACAGAATTCCTGAACAGAACGCACCTCGCTTTCCGATGACGGGTTAGCGCGAGCAGTCGCGCATTCCACATTCCGAACGCCAAGGAACCGCGCCATGTTCAACCTGATCACACGCATGTTTCGCCGCAAACCGGCACCCGTGGCTGACTATCAGCTTCCCAGCGACGACCCAGAGCTCAACCCGATCCTGATCGAGGACGACTCAGAGATCCAGCTGCAGGAAGTCGCCACGCTGAACAGCCGCTTGCTTGCCCCCGTCGAACAGACGGGCATGTCGGCCCGCACCATGGCCGTCGTAGAGATCAAGAACGGGCTGGGCGACCTGGCCAGCCATATTCGTGTGCTGGGCCAGCGGCTGCATGCCCAGAGCATGGGCCAGTCGAAACTGATCGAGGCGCTGAGCAACCTGCCGCAAACGATCAAGGAAGTCATCCCCAACACGCAGGAACAAACCAACGCCCTGTGCGCCATGAAGCTGGCGCTGGACGACCAAGCCGAGGCGAACCGCCAGTTTGTCGAGGCGATGAAGCCGCTGCCGCAATTCATGCAGGCGGCTGCCAACCTGCCCGAAACGGCGCGCAAGCAGATGTGGGCGATCAACGAGCTCACCAAGCAACTGGAAGAAGGCAACAGGGCCACCAAAGAACAAGGCGATCAGGTCAAGGTGATGGTCGAGGCGCTGGCCGCGGACAGCGGCGCCAAGTCAGAGCAATTCAACGGCGCGGTCGAGGAGTTGACCAAGCTGCAGAAGGCGCAGCTCAAACAGGCGGCGCTCGCGGTCAAGAGCAACGAGATGTCGCGCCACAGCCAGCGACGCCACCACACCGAGCTTTCGCGCCAGCAGCATGATCGCTGGATGTCGCTGCAACAGGACCAGAACCGCAACTTCAACCGCATCGAAGAGCACTTCAAGCAGTCTGCCAAGCGCCAGATGGCGCTGACCGGCGCGGCGCTCGGGTTGGCCGTGGGCGCAGTGACGCTGGCGGTGCTGCTGGTGACGGGTGTGGTCAAGATGCCGGGCAGCGACTCACAGCCGACAGCGGACGCGCCGGTTGAGCGCAGCCTGGACCCGAACGCGGTGGTCGAAAAGTAGGGGCGCGCTTCGCCGCGCTCGTGGGGCCAAGAATCAGGGGGCGCAGAATGCTGCGCCCCCTGTGCTTTGATGTTTCGCGGGCGCGGCAAGCCGCGCCCCTGCAACCTACTCGCAACCGCAGGAGTCGCCGCAGCCTTCGCCGGCGGCGGCCTTTGCCGTTTCCTCGATGCTGCGGGCCTTCTGTTCGCCGGGCAGGCTGTCGCCGCAGGCGCCGGTGCTGCAACCGCCGTCGCCATGGCTATGGCGGTCATGCCCGACTTCGGCTGCGATCAGCACCTTCTCGGCGTGTTCCTGCCGGTCTTCCTCGATACGTGCGGCACCGCGGGCGTCGGCCTTGGCCTCGGTGTCGAGTTCGGCTTCCTTGACGCAGGCGGCTCCTTCTTCGATGGCAACCTGGCGGGCCAGGGCTTCGACTTCCTGCGCGCTCATGATCTTCTTCTCGGCCTTGGCGGACTTAGCCAGGCTCTTCTTCAGACGCTTGGCGACCATGTGCAGCAGGTTGGCTGCCACGCCGACTTCTTCGTGCACAAAGGTCAGCAGGCCGCGCTTGAGCTCGGGGTCCTTGTCCACGACCGCACGGAACTCGGCCGCTGTCACGCCAAACCCGTCCAGCACGCGCTGGAACTCTTCGCGGCAGCGCACCTTGGCCTCGTACAGCTTCATCTGCACGCGGCTCTTGATGTTCACTTCGCCGTCGCCACTGGTCTCGATCGGGATGAAGATGCACTCCGGGTAATCGTTGACGACCTTGCTTTGCACGCCGTCTGACTGCGTGCTCGGCATGCAGCCGAAAGGCTTGACGCTGATCACCATGTGGGCCTTCTTTTCAAGAACGCTGTAGATGTTCTTGCCCACTTCCATGTGGCCTTCGCCGCCGCGCAGGTCAATGTTGTAGTACTCCTGCGCCAGCTTGTGGATCTTGCCCTGGTTGGGCAGCGCGTTGGGCTTCATGCCCAGCAGCTTGCGGTAGCGGTCGTAGCGGCCGCGGAAGTAGATCTTCAGCGCGCTCATCAACGCGTACGACTTCAATTGCTTGAGGCGGCTCTTGTTGCCCTCTTTGTCAGGCAACCCGAAGCTCTTCATCAGGTCGTGCTTGCCGATGTACAGCAGGTAGTCGACCCATGTGCTCACGGGCTCAACCAGCACCTGCGCGCCTTCGCTTTCAAGCCATTCACCCAGGTGGTAGTTGCCGTCGCCCTCGGTGGTCATGGCCCAGAACTCGCCGGTGATCTTCACCTTGGGCTTGACGCGGGTGTAGTCGCACACGACCGCGTCAAACATGTCGCGGACCTTCTTGAGCGTCCCCTCGAGCTTGTCGCCGTCGTGCATCGTCTGGCCGAGCATGCGCTTGGCCTCTTCCAGCACGCGGTTGGTCTCGCCCTTTTTCACTTCGTAGGGGCGAAGCTGGTAACCCAGATCGTTGACAAGGTCGCCGATCATGACAGCCATGATCAGCGCCATGAAGAAATCCTTGTTGAAGTCGATGCCGCCTTCTTCGGCCACTTCGTCGCCGGCGGCTTTGCTGATGCCCTTGGTCTGTTCGAACAGCAGCACACGGAAGCCGTCAAACCCGGCGTCGCGCAGGGCTTTGCGGTACTCGGCTTCGTACATGCCGAAGCGACAGGGGCCGCAGGCGCCGGCGGTCAGGAATACGTACTTGTCCTTGATTTCCTGCACCGTCAGGCCGTTGTTGTCGCGCAACTCCTGCAAGTGCTTGACCAGGTTGCCGACGGTGTAGTACGTCGGGTTGCACTGGCCGCGGTTGCCGAACTCTTTGCCGATGGTCAGGGCGTCGTTGTCGGGGCAGGCCAGCGCCTCAACCTTGTAGCCCATGCCGCGGATTGCGTATTCCAGGAACTGCTCGTGGGCCAGTGTCAGGCCGCCGAACAGCACCGTCGTCGTCTCGCGGGATTGCTTGACGAAATTCTGCTCGAAGGGCTTCTCGAAGTGGTTGATCCCACCGTCCTCAATGCCCAGCTCTTTGCGGAGCTGCGCTTCATACGCTTTGAGTTCGGATTCCACGCTGGTTTCCATTACATCGTTTGGTGTCATGGCGCTCTCCGTTGAAGAAGCATTGAGCAATGAGCAATGAGCGGCTGGCAATGAAGTGCAGTGGCCGCGTTGCGGGCAGTCGCGTGCGTCATTGCCAGTTGTTCATTGTTCATTGTGAGTCCTGCCCTGAAGGTCCTATTCTTTCGGCGTGACCGCCACGCCGTTGATACCGATCATCCCGGGGCCCAATGTCAGGGTCAGGTCGTCCGCGCCCCGGCGAACGATGACCTTCACGCTTTCGCCTTCAGCCACTTGGGCCTTGGCGGTGTTGATGTCAGCAATCGTCTTGACCCGCACCGCGTTGTAGTGGGTCAAGATGTCGCCCAGCTTGATGCCGGCCAACGCGCCCTGGCTGTTGGCGTCCACGAAGGTGATACGGATGCCGGCAACGGTGACGTTGTTGCCGTCAATCGCTGTCTGCGCATGCTTGCGGACGTCTTCGTCCTTGTCGTGCTGGGCGGCGTCTTCGATGCCGGCCCATGCGTCGGGCGTGTTCTTGGCCACAAGTTCGTTGATGCACAGCTTGCGTGCCTTGGGGTTGTCGCGATTGCGCGCCAGGTAATCGACCAGGTAACGTGTCGCCGTGGCGCTGTTGATGTCGCCCAGCGCGTCGATGGCGGCTTCCACTTCATAGCCGCTGCCGGTGAGAAGAATTTCGCCCAGCAGCTTGGCGCGCATGTCGGGATCTTCGCTGCTCCACCATGGCGTGCCGTAGATCGACGCGACACGGAAGTCTGACGGCACGTTGGGGTCCGTCAGGCCCTTTTCGACCAGGCCCCACTCCGAGATCAGGGAGACGTAGTCCTGCATCGTCATGCCCAGTTCTTTGGGCCCTTCGCCCCACGGGTTCAACCCGAAGTCCTCGGCCAGCTTGCGCCAGAGCTCAATGGCCTTGTCGTAGCTGCGCGGGCCGAGCGCCTGGATCGCCCACAGGGACTCCATGGCGTTCTTCTTGTTCTTGCCGCCGAATGCTGTGTTGAACTCGACTTCGAGTTTGCTGATGCGGGCGGCGATCTCTTCGTCACTCAAGTGCTCGGTGATGCCGTTGTCGGCCAGCACTTTTTCAAGCCGCTTGATCCGCGCCTCGTTCTGGCGGCGTTCTTCGCCGGTTGTTTCTTTCAGGGCTTTCAGCTCGGCTTCAAGTTCGCGCGCCCGTGCCTCGTGCTTGCCCTTCTCATCCATCAGGTCGCCCGCGGTTTCCGCGAGCTGCCGGCTGGACTCGATGTCGCGGTTTGCCTTTTCCAGCGAGCGGCGCAGTTCATCGCGCTCGTCCTGCAGCTTCTTCAGGTCGGCGTCTACCGTTGCGACCTTGTATTCCATCTCTTCGAGGCGGCCGTCGTCGCGGGGCGCAAACGCAATCATGCCGCCCACGCCGGCTGCCAAGCCGAGGATGGTGCCCAGTACCGCGCCTGTTGTTGCCTTGTCCATGACATGTGTTCCGTGTCGTTCGCTGCGGGTGCCGTGTCCCCTGACGCGGGACCCGCAACGTCAGACCGCTTTTAGCTTACGGCTGCCAGCTCCGGGTCGCTCTTATCCTGCTTGTTGCGCTCCATGATTTCGCGCTTCTTCTGCTCAAGCATCTCGCGCAGCTGCATCTCTTTCTTCTTCTTGTCTTCCATGTCCTCGATGTAGCGCTTCAAGAAGTAGTCGATCGTCTCGGTGCGAATCTTGATTGCACCCGTCGGCTTGTTCTCGTCGATGTCGTGGAACGTGAAGTAGGGCGTGCGGCTGTCGGACACGATCTCTTCGACGGCGCTGTAAATCGGCGCGTCGTGGCCGCATTTGAAGCTGCTGAGATCCAGCGCGATCAGGTTGGGGTGGCGCGCGGCGTACTTGGCGCCCCACAGCTTCTGGGCGCTGTTGGTGGAGTAGGCGTTCTTCCACACGTCGGTGATGGCCAGCGCGTGGGGGAACTTGCCCATCTTCACTTCCTTGCCGAAGACCTCTTCCAGGATGTCTTCATCAATTGGCAGGCTGTCGAGGCCGAACACCGGGTAGCCGAGCTTCTGCAACTCCTCGACAATCTCATGGTTCAAGCCGGGGTCGTTGTGATAGGGGCGCGCGAGCAGCACGACACCGATCTTGTTGTCAGCCTTCAGCTTGTTCAGCACTTCGCGCGCCGGCTTGCGCAGCTCATCGTTCTTGAAGACCTGCAACGCATTGAACGCGAGCTTGACCGCTTCGGCGTTTTCTTCGCGTGTGATGCCCAGGCGCTCGTTGAAATACTTGAACATCTGGCGCTCGCACAGCTCTGGGCGGTACATGTCCACCACCGGGTCCCAGTACTCGACGCCTTTTTCCTTGAACAGGTCACCTTCCTTGGTGAAGGCCGCTTTCACGACTTCGGGCGTGGCGGTGACGGTGGGGCAGGCGCAGGAATCGAGCATGTGTGTCAGCTCGGTCTGCATCGTGTTCGGGATCGGGAAGAAGATGATGTCAACCTTCTTGCGGTACAGAAGGTTGTGAACGTGCGCCAGGCTGACCTTGGCGGGGAAGCACTGGTCAATGCTGCCGCGGCGCGAGCCTTCTTTGTACAGCTCTTCGTTGGTGAAGTCGCTCCAGATGATGTTCTTGGGGTCGATGCCGATGGCTTCGAAGTATGCGCTCCAGAACGGGCCCGTGCTGTACATGTTGAGCGTCTTGGGCATGCCGATCTTGAGGTCCTTGATGCGGGCGCGCTTTTCGTTCTGCGCCTTGACGCTTGGCAGGCGCAGCAGCGTGCCGATGCCTGACTTCTGCTCGCGCAGCACCGGCTTTACGCCGTAGCTGGTGAAAGCCTTCTTGGCCGCTGTGTCCACGAAGTTGGGGAACGACTTCTTCAGGCCGTCGAGGCGACCCTTGATGTCGCGCATCTTGGCGACATCTTCGACCGTGCCCTTTTCGCAGGTGGCGATGATGAAGCGGCGTTCGTCACCGGCTGGCGTCTTGGTGTCAATGAACGTGCGCAGGCACTTGTTCTTGCAGAAGTAGCAGCGGGTGGACTCATCGCGCTTGCTGGAGAAACCAAGACCCAGCAGCGCGTCCATGCCGATGAAGTGCGTGTGCCCGTGCCGGGCCGTCACGCGGATGGCCTCAATGGCACAGCCGATGGCGCCGCTTTCACCGCAGAACTTGTGAACGATGACTTCGGCGTCAGGCACCTTGCTCTTGATGAAGTCTACCTGCGCCTTCACCGCTGCGAGGTTGCGTTGCGTGCCGCCCTGCAGCACGAACTTGCGCCCGAGCTTGGCTAGGTTCGGCTCCTGCACCACATACAGCCAGATGTTCTTCGGCAGCACGTGGGCCAGGCCCGCCATGATCTGTTGCGCTGACCAGCCAAGCTGCTGAAAGTTGACGATGTCGCTTTCCATGAACACCGCGCAGCCATAGCTGAACACCGGCAGTGAATCAGCGCCAAACGCGATGTCGGCGAAGTTCTGGATCGGGTGACCGAACTTGCCGGCGGTGCTTTGCAGGAAGTAGCCGTTGCCGGCGCTGCATTGGGTGTTGAGCTTGAAGTCGGACACACGCCCGTTCTTCAGCATGATGACCTTGATGTCCTGGCCGCCGACGTCGACGATCACGTCCACGTTGTCATAGAAGTGCAGCGCGGCTTGCGTGTGGGCCACGGTCTCAACCAGCGCGACGTCGCCGCCGATGGTTTCTTTCAGGATGTCTTTGGCATAGCCCGTGGTGCCGACGCCCATGATCTTGAGAATGGCGCCGTTCTTCTGAATCTGGTCGCGCAGGCCCGCCATCACCATCTTGGTGTCTTCGATCGGGTTGCCCTTGCTCAGGTCGTAGTACGCGCCGATCAGCTTGGCGTCTTTGTTGACGAGCACGGCCTTGGTGCTGGTACTGCCGCCGTCGATGCCGACCCAGCCCTCAACCACTTCGCCCGGGCCGAACTCCGGAAACTCGTGCGAAGGAATCGTGTACTGGCTTTTGAACTCGTCGAGTTCCTCTTTGTTCTTGCTCAAGCCGCCATGGCCACCGCTGGTGCGCATCGCGTCGCGGCCGCCGCTGATGTAAGCGGTGAGCGATTCCATGCCCAGAAAGCGCGCGATATGCGGGTCTTCACTCTTGCCGTACAGCACCGCGCCGATCGCCGCGAAGTACTGGGCGTTCTCGGGCACCTTGACCAGCTCGTTCGGGTCGGGGTTCTCGGGCAGCGGGAACTTGCGTTCTTCCCACACCTTCATGATGTTGTGGCGCCACGCCTGCTGCATGGCCGGGATGAACGTGTTGGGGCCACCCAGCAGCAGGCACACCGGCCGCAGCGTGTTGCCGCGCGTGAGCACCGACAGGTTCTGCTGCACGATGGCTTCGAACAGTGATGCCATCAGCTCCGACGGCGGCACGCCCTGCTTTTGCAGGCCGTTGATGTCGGTTTCCGCGAACACGCCGCACTTGCCGGCGACCGGGTGCAACTTGACGCCGTGGTAGCTCAGTTTGACCAGCTCTTCGATCGGCAGCTTGACCTTGTTGTTGATCTTGTCGATCACAGCGCCCGTGCCGCCGGCGCACTTGTCGTTCATGCTTGGGATCTTGCGTTTGCCGCTCGGGTCTTCTTTCCAGATGATGATCTTGGCGTCCTGCCCGCCCAGCTCAATGACGCTGCCGGCTTCGGGGTAGAACTTTTCTACGGCCAGCGACACCGCGTTCACTTCCTGCACGAACTTGGCGCCGAACAGCGGTGCCAGGGAGTTGCCGCCGCTGCCCGTGATGAAGATGCGAATCTTCTCGTTGGCAAGCGGGAACTCTTTCAGGATGTTGGTCAGCAGCTCGTGTGTTTTCTCGGGCTGCCGGGTTTCGTGGCGCATGTAGTGCGACCACAGGATCTTGTCGGTCACCGGGTCCATGACCACCGCTTTGACCGTGGTGCTTCCCACGTCCAGACCGATCGTCACGCCGTTGGGGTGTTGTTCATTGATGGACATCAGCTCGCCTTTCCATGGACGATGGAGACGCTGGCAACGGATGGCAACACTTCAGAGAAATCGGCTTGCTTGTCACGCAGTTCGGCCAGCGTCATACGCTCAAGCCGACCGGCAATCTCGCGACCGAAGCCCTGCAGCACAGTCTGGAATGCGCAGCGGCCTGACAGTTCGCAGTCACAGCCTTCGTCGAGACAGCGGAAGATGCAGATGTCGCGGTCTGACGCGGTCAGGATACTGGCAATCGAAATCTGGCCGGCGTCGCGCGCCAGAGTGTAGCCGCCGGCGGGGCCGGCCTGTGAGGTGACGATGGCGGCGCTGACCAGTTTGCGCATGACCTGGGCGCAGACCGGGGCCGGGATATGCTGGTGTTCACTGATTTCGCGCAGGCGCACCCGGCCGCGCGTCTTGGCCAGGTGCAAAGCCGCGCGCAGACCATAGTCAGACTTCGAAGTGATGATCACGTCCGCCCCCGCGCCGACGATAACGGTCATAGTTGACCGAAGAAGTCTAAGACGGGAGCAGAACCTATTGCGCTGGAATGTATCTGGCAAGTGCCGACGGGCGGATAGCGGGGTAATGAGGGCAGCGGCCCTGCCGGAGAAGCGGACTAACTTACTCCGATATGCGAGCGTCGGCAGAGCCCGGATTCTCGCGCCAGCGGCAACGGCTAGCGGGCAATCCGGCTTCGCGAATTTGGTTGCGCAAGATTGTTCGGAATGCATCACGGCATGAAGCATAATGCCGTGATTGAAGATTGCCAAGCAAAAAAAGTTTCCCCGCCCATGTGGGGGGTATGTTGGCAACTCAGTCGATCAGGCGGCGGTCGAAGGGCCCGGCCAGTTGCCGCCGCCGGGGTTGCCACCGCGATGCCGTTGCAGCAGGCAGATATCGATGTCCTGGTTCTCCGCGCACAGGCGCAGGATCTGGTCAATCACGTTCAACACCGGTTTGCGGGTGGCGAAGTCGGTGCAGATTTCGCTGCTGCCGGGTGGGTTCATATGAAAGACCCGGCGTTCGCCCGTCGAGTGGACGACGATGGCCACGTAGAACTCGCGGCCTTCACTCGTCCAGTCAATGATGTCACGAATCGCGTCGGTCGACTTGTACGTGTTACGCAGCCGGTTGCGCCACTTGCTGCTGTGCGAGGCGGCGGTTTCGGGGCGCGTCAGAAAGTAGATCTTTTTCATGGCCGGTTCTTCCCACTGCTTATCGGCGGAACCGGCACGGGCACTTGAGCCGAACCGGCGATTGCCGGCATCCCGCCTGCCCATTTCGGGCGGCATGTTCGTATAAAAGGAAGCATGTCCGAACTCTGGACCCCTGAACTCGCGCGTGAGCGCCACCCGATTCTCGCGTTCTTTGCGCGGCGGCCCATCACCGTGGGCGTGCTGCTGGTGGCCGTGGCGGTGCTGGGCGCAATCAGCATGGAGCTGATGCCCGTGGAGCTGCTGCCCGCAGGCATTGAGCGCAAGTCGATCAGCGTCAGCGTTGACTACAACCGTGCCGGCGGCACCGTTTCGCCACTTGTCGTCGAACGCGAACTCACGCTGATCATTGAGGGCGAGCTTTCCACCATTCCCGGCATCAGTGAACTCAGCTGCACTTCCCGCGGCGACGGCTCCAGCTTCAACATGGACTTTGATGCCGATCGCAACATGGACGAAGCCTACGCCGAAGTCTGGGCGGCCTGTGAGCGCGCACGATTGCGCCTGCCTGCCACCGTCGGGCGCATCGAGGTGCGTCGCCAGCGCGCCGACAGCGGCAGCTGGCCGGTCGCCTTCGTCAACTTTGCGTGGGAAGACGGCACCGAAGACCCGCACATCAAGCTTGAACAGGTCATCCAGCCTCACATTGAAGCGGTAGAGGGCGTCGCCAGCGTCAACTTCTTCGGCACGTATCGCAAGTTCGTGGTCGTTGACCTAGACCCCGAAAAGGTCCGGGCCTACGGCGTGGACATCGCCGACCTGCTGCAACGCCTCCGCGGCGACAACTTTCGCGCACCTGCCGGCAAGGTCACCGTGGAAGAAGGCAGCGGCGACGGCGCCCGCCACGACCGCGAAGTCTACCTGGTGGCGGATTCGCGCTTTGCCAACATCCAGCAGATTGAGCGTATCCCGGTGCGCCCGGGCCTTGAACTTGCCGACATCACCCGCCATGGCGCCGGGGAAGCCGGCCCGCACCGCGGCGTCTACGAAACCTACAGCGTAAGCACCTACGTGCGCGTGAACCGCCAGCGCGGCGCAACGGCGATGATTTTCAAGACCGGCGAGAGCAACACCGTCCAGGTCGGTGACCGTGTCGAGGCGTCGCTGGCCGAGCTCAAGAACAATCCTGAGCTCGAGGGCTTCACATCCCGCGTTGCCTGGAACCAGGGCCAAAGCATCAAGGAAAGCATCGAAAACCTGCTGTGGACACTGTTCTGGGGCGGCGTGCTGGCCTTCTTCGTGATGCTGGTCTTTCTCAAGAGCTGGCGCCTCAGCCTGATGATCGCGCTGTCCATCCCGCTTTCCATGACCATGGCGCTGGCCGTCATGTACTTCTTTGACCAGACCATCAACCTGATGGTGCTGATGGGCTTCACGCTGGCCGCCGGCATGCTGCTCGACAACAGCATCGTCGTTGCCGAAAACGTCTTTCGGCGCCACAGCCTCGGCGAGCAATCGTACGCTGCTGCCGTGCGCGGCGCCGGTGAAGTCGGCCTGGCGCTTGTGCTGGCAACCAGCACGACCGTGATCGTGTTTATCACAGTCGTGTTCATGCTCGACGACGAGATGCTCAGCTTCTTCATGGGCAAGATCGGCATGCCCGTTTGCCTGAGTCTCGGCTTCTCCATCCTGCTGGCGATCGGCGTCATCCCGATGACGATGTACCGCACCGGCCTGCTGCAAGCCGAAAAGACGTCGCGCTTCCGGCGCTGGTTTGCCGGCCTGCGCACCAAACTTGCGGCACAGTGGGCAAAGCCGCTTCCGGCGCGGGTTGCGGCTGCGCCCTTGATTGTGTGCTGGGAGTTCGCGGCGCTGTTTGTCGGGCGAAACGCCACGGGCCTGCCCGGCTCGCCGATTATGGACCGCCTTTCGGTCTGGTACGAACGCCTTGTGCGCCGGATGATGCCCGCCCGCTGGTTCGTGACCCTGGGCGTCCTTGGCCTGACCATCGGCGGAGTCTTCCTGCTGATGGCGCTGCAGGAACGCACCGACCAGAACCAGGGCAACCGCGACAGCATCCAGCTGCGCATGGGTTTCGACAACGGCAGCGACATCATGATCACCAAGCACGCGCTGCAGATCATCGGCATCGAAAAAGACAGCGCCGCCGAGCGCGGCCGCTTCAAGGTCGGTGACTTCATCCTGCGCTACAACGGCCGCGCCGTCGAATCGCTGGAAGACCTGCATCGCCTTGAACGCGACACACCGCGCGGCGCCAACGTGCCCGTCGATGTCGCGCGCGGCAAGATGACCGGCACCCTGGAAGTAGAACCCGGGCCCATGGGCATCCAGGGCGAGATGCAGGACACCGAGCCGTTGCGCGACGCGATCTGGACCACCTACGTCTTCGACGTCGAGGACATCCTGCTCGGCCGCGATGATGCCGCCGCCAAGCGCGAGCAAGCCGTCGCAGCCGGCATGTCGGCTGAGCAAGCCAAGACCCAGTTCGGGCGCACGCCTGCCGAGGCCAAAGAAGAGTTCGGCATCGAAACCATGTCGGTCAGCTTCAGCGCGGGGCGCGCGCAATTCTGGATCTATCTTGACGCGGCAAGAGTCGCCGAGGCCAACGACATTTACAAGCGCATGATGGCGGCACTGCCCGAGCGCGCGGGCGTGGACATTCGCGGCGAGTTCTCGGGCAGCACCACCAGCGAAGTCAGCGTGCGGATCAACGGCCCGGACACGGAGCGTCTGCTGGCGCTGGCCGAAGAGGTGATCGTGCGCCTTTCCGGCGTTGAGGGCCTCGAGGGTCTGCGCGTTGACACCGAGGAAGGCCTCGATGAAGTGACCATCGCCGTTGATCGCCAGCGTGCCGCGGCCTTTGGCGTTGACCCCAGCGTGTTGTCGCAGGTGATGGGCTTTCAACTTTCGGGCACGCAGTTGCGTGATTACCAGCGCGGCGAAGCGTTGCTGCCCCTGCGCGTGCGCTTTGCGCCGCCCGAGGACGAAAGCGGCAACCCCCGCGACCCCAGCCTTTCGGACGTGGCCGAGACCCGCATCGCCGGCACCAGCGGAGGGTCTGTCGCCGCCAAGGCGGTCACGGAAACCAGCGGCCTGGCGACGTCACAGGTGGGCGAAATCCGGCGCACCAACCGCAAGACCAGCCTGCGCGTAGTCGGCACCACCAGCACCGAAGACCTGGAACGCATCGAATCCCAGGTCAGGCAGGCGATGCAGGGCGTGAAGTTTCCGCCCGGTTATTCGCAGGAACTTGGCGGGCGCTTCGGGCGCTTCGGGCAACAGTTCGACAGCCTTTGGACAAGCCTGATCTGGGCAGCCGTGCTGGTCTTTCTGGTGATGTGCTTCCTATTTGAAAGCGTGCTGAAACCGGTCTGCATTCTGATCGCGAGTGTGCCCGGCGCAATCTTTGGCGCGTTCGGCTTGCTGCAGCTGACCGGCACACCGGTGGACGGCATCGCGATGCTGGGGCTGCTAGTGCTCGTGGGCGTGGTGGTGAACAACGGCATCGTGATGGTGGACTTGATCAATCGATTGCGGGCCGACGGCATGGAGCGCACGAAGGCGGTGGAGACGGCTGCGCGGCAGCGCCTGCGTCCGATCTTGCTGACCAGCCTGACGACGGTATTCGGTTTGATCCCGATGGCGCTGGGCGACGCGAAGTTTGTCGGCATGCCGTACTACCCGATGGGCCGCATGGTGCTGGGCGGCTTGCTGGCCAGCATGGTGTACACGCTGCTGCTGGTGCCGGCGTGGTACACGATACTGGATGACATCGGCTTGACCGTGAAGGGCTGGATCACAGTCGTGTTCGGCACCCGCGCCCGAGGCGGCGGCGAAGGCGCAGCCACCGCTCCCGCGAGCGCCGAGTGAAAGCTGCAATTCTTGAGAGAGCACCTACCCTCTCGCGGCACCGCTCGGCAGTCGAGCGCTTGTCTTTGCACACATCAGAGGGTGCCGCGCTTGGCGCGGCTCGGTCGCCCGCGACGCGGGCTCTGAATCAATCGCCGCCTATACCTATGGTTCCGCGCGCCTTCGGCGCTTGTCACCATAGGCTACAGTCGCCTGGCCCGCTCTGCGGGCCGATAGCGCCGCCTTGGCGGCGCCACGAGTGTGGCTCTGGGGGTTCGCGCAGCGAACGAACCCGCGGAGCGCACTGCGATCCGCGGGAGGAGGCGCGTAGCGCCGAAGGAACCCCAGGTACGCGAAGGCAGAATGTCCCAAGCCCGCGTAGCGGGCGACCTAGCCCCACGATTCTGATCTAACAATTGATGGGTGCTGTCGAGCGCTGGGATAGCGACCAGCAAAGCCCATTCGTTTGAACCAGCCACACCCCGGCGCGTTACCAAGTGCATGGGGCGCTGCACGATACTGATTTTGCTGTTGATGCTCGGGTGCGTGCCGATCGCCGCGCCAGAGCGAGACACGCAACCCGTACTTGAAAGACCCCAGAATGCGACTGAGCCCGAGCCCGAGCCAAGCGCATCGTCAAGTGTTGTGTTGCGAGTATCGTTGAACTCGTCTACCCGGACCGTGAGTTACTCGGCCCCCGGATTTGCTCTATCGATCGCGATGACCGATATCGAACTGTACTACCCTTGGGACGAGTCCGTACGGGTGGGCATCGTCGCCACAGCGATAGCGCTGCAACCGATGTTTCACGCCTGGTTCGTCTGTCTGGGCCCGGTCGATACGCTGCGTGTCGAATATGACGGCCCCGAGCTGGTGCCTTGGCGGAAGGCGCCGTGGGGGGCGGAGCGTATTCTGTACGGGGCGCTGTACACGGCACCTGGGCTTCCGGCTCGTACCGAACTGGAGTTCATTCGTGCGGCAGGGCTTGTACCGAAGAAAGTTCTTGAAGAGTTTCCACAACCTGGCGAGGGTCCGTTGCCAACGGTGGAGCGACCGAACCCCGAACCCGTGGTCGATTGGTGCGACCCGGATCCGATCTACACGAGACTGGTCCCGGAACGTCCTCCGGGCCCGGACGATCCAATCCACAGTGCCGGATTTCGTTCTCGCACTCTGGAGGTGGAATGGTTTCGGGCAATTCGCCGGCTTGAGATCAGGCCCAGCGACCGAGCCTTTGTCCGGCGCGTCACTATTTCGGAGGATTGTGCGGACGACCCGGAACATGCGGATCAAGCCGGACTGCGCGAAGCGATCAAGGGCGACGTCCATGCGTGGCTTGATGCCATGCGCGGTGTGATTCTGTTGAAAGTGAATTACTTGACTGAGGACAACGGTGGGATCGTGCCGCCAGGAGTCCGCGGGTTGATCAAGGACGTATTGAACGAAAGCGATTCGCGTCCTCCATTCATTGAAGTGGACCTGATTCCGGATTAGAGCGCTCGGGGCGGCGGCGAAGGCGCAGTTACAGCGCCCGCATGCATGGATTAAATGGCTGACCCGCACCCGGGTGCCTCCCGGGTGATGCAGGATTGGGGGTTGCCGCTCAGGCGGCGGTGCGAAGGCAGGTACCCCCGGAACCTGCCTGGCAGACCGCTGCGCGGGTTGCATGCCGGCGTGCACGCACGGACTCACTGGTGACGATGCGGCGAAGCAGCGCCTCTTGCCTCGCCCGAAAGAGCCGCCGCTTTGCGGCTCGTGTTGCATTGCTGGTTTTCCCCCGGCTCCCCTGCGTTCCGCCGGGGGCAAACCCGAGAGGCGCCGCTTCGCGGCTGACTTCCGGTGCCAAGCGGCGGCGTAGACGATTGCGGCTACGCCATGGGCCAGAGTTCTCGCCCGACTTCGTGGCGCTTGCTGGCTCAGCCGTTGCAGCGACATCCGGCCCGGCGATCTTCTTGGCAGGCGCCGATTTGCGTTCGCTGCTTTCGTAGCGCTCGTAGATCTCGCCGATGCGTTCGTATGTTTCGCCGTCGGTGGCGCGGGCGCATGTGCGCCGTTTTGGCGCACTGTGGGTGCGCTTGCGCGGCTCGGTGGCCTTGAGCTTCTCGCACAGCTCGGCAAGCCGCTCATCGCTGGCACGGTGGCCGATTCGGCGCCAGTTGAGGTCGTTGTAGAACGGTGAAGCTTCGCCCAACTCGCTGATCGAGTCTTTCATGATCAGCAGTTCAAGCTGCTCGCGCATTTCCACCAGGATCCACCCGCGGGCTTCGGTGGTGAACACCCGGTCCTGTTTGATCCTCAGCGGTACCTGCCGGGCCGACATGTCGCGGCAGGCTTGCGCCATGCGCCGGCGCTCGGCTGTAGAGGCGCGCAGGGTGGCTTTGACGCGCGCCAGCTCGGCTTCGACGCGTTCGCGCTCAAGTTGGAGTTTCATGCGGCGGGCAAGGCCGTCAGCCGGCCCAAGCGCCGCTGTCCATGTTGCGGGTGCGGGTGTGTCTGGTGGGAATGGCAGCTCAAACAAGGCCATCATGGCTGGTTCCTTCAAGGGCACGACTTGCGCCCTTAACCACAGGAATCAGCGGACACAGGTCAGCACGGATTTGTGTCGGGCAAAGACCTGCTATCGCCGACAAACCCAGCCGCCAAGCCAGTTTGTGGGAGAAAAGTTTTCTGACAATTCCGGGGCAGGGCTGCCCTTCCCGGTCCTACGCGGCCAACTGCAACTGCTGGGAACCACGAAGGGCCACGAGGCGCCACTAAGGCCGAAAAAGTGTTTCTAGCGGATTCAAGCAGTTCTTTGTGGCTTCGTGTCTTTGTGTGCGGCTGCCGAAGAGCTGGAACAGCGAACTGCAACTACCGACCCACACCAAGACACAAAGGCACAAAGAACTGCACTGGCACTACAACGAACCAGCACGGGCCACGAGGTCGTTGTAGTGGCACTTCTTGGCGCCTTGGCGTGAGACGCCCTGTGCCGCTCGTGATGGTTTCCCCCGCCCCTAACTGCAACTGCGTCACGCGAAGGCGCGAAGAGCGCGAAGGCCGCGAAGAACTGCAACCGCCTGACTGCCTCACGCCGAGGGTTGTTGTTCTTAATCACGAGTGAATACGGGTAAACACAGGTGTCATGACCTGGCCCAGCCGTGTGCACTTGTGTTCACCCGCCTGCGGGCAGTAGCGCCCTTCGGCGCGCAGGCCCGTGGTTTCATTGCCTTTGGCGTTCTCTGCGGCGTGACTCCCGGCGTTGCCACGGCGACGGCGCTCAACGATTGCTTGCCATCCTGCCGGCCGCTCGGGAATGTGACCGTTTCGCCCGTTGTTGGTATGCTGCACCCAGGAGAAATCATGGCTGTTGAGCAGGCATCGGGCGAGAAACCACGTTTGACGCAACTGTCCCACGGCGCCGGCTGAGGCTGCAAGCTTTCAGCTAGCGACCTCGTGCAGGTGCTGAAGGGATTGCCAAAAGTGACGGACGCCAACGTGCTCGTGGGCACGGATTGGGCCGACGACGCGTGTGTGTATCGCATCAACGATGAGCAGGCGATTGTCCAGACGCTGGACTTCTTCACGCCGATCGTGGACGACCCCTACACGTTCGGCCAGATTGCCGCCGCCAACGCCATCTCCGACATTTACGCCATGGGCGCCAAGCCGCTGTTCGCGCTGAACATCGTCGGCTTTCCGCTCGCGCAGCTTGGGCACGACGTGCTGGCGCAGATTCTCAAGGGCGGAAGCGACAAGGCGCGCGAAGCCGGCATCTTCGTGACCGGCGGGCATTCCATTGACGACGCCGAGCCCAAGTACGGCATGTGCGTCACCGGCATCGTGCATCCCGCCAAGATCATGTCCAACGCCGGCGCCAAGGTCGGCGACAAGCTGGTGCTGACCAAGCCCTTGGGCGTGGGCGTGTTGACGACGGCTGTGAAGCGGCAACTTCGCACCGAGGCGCAGATCGACGCCGCGATTCATTGCATGGCCGCTATAAACAAACCCGGCGGCGATGCCATCGACGAAATCGGTGCGAACGCAGCCACCGACATCACTGGCTTTGGCTTGATAGGGCACCTGCGCGGCATTGCCGCTGCGAGTAACGTCGGCGTGAAGCTGCGTTTTGGTGCGCTGCCGATTCTGCCGGATGTGATGGACCTGATTGCCGCGGGCTGCTTTCCCGGCGGCACAAAGAAGAACTGGCTGCACTATGGGCAATGGGTCGATTACGCGCCTGGCTTGTCGCAGCACGAGCAGACGCTGGTGTGCGACGCGCAGACCAGCGGCGGCATGCTGATCAGCGTGCCCGCGGCCAAGTGCGATGCGCTGGTGGCCAGCCTGAAGCGCCATAACTCGCTGGCAAGCGCCGTGGTGGGGGATGTCGTCGCCGACCACCCGGGGCGCATTGCCGTAGAGCGCTGAACGGGTGAGGTTCACTCCCTTCCCCTGTCCCTGTCCACTTGCCCTTTATCGCGGCACTTCGAAGTTGTGGAACTGAACTTCGGCCAGCGCGATTTCGAACTCCAGCAATGTGGTGTGCAGCGATGCGCCCAGGTGCGCAGCCGCCTGCCTGCCGGCAAATGGCGTGGCGCCGAGAATCGTGGCGCTTTGCGCGATGTCGTTCAGCATCTCGCGGATTTCTTCAAGCAGTTGCTGCGCGCGGGCGCTTTTGCGGCTGGCAGATGCGGGTGTGCGTTCCATGGCGGCTCCTTGATCGTCGTGTGCAGGCCGTTTCCCGGCTGCGCGTGCAAGGTACACCGGCTATGCGACAACAATTGGCCCACGGGAAAGCATTTCGGCCCCGGAAGGCGCCCCGGAATGCCCATGGAATGTGGCTTGGTGGGAAAGTGTCAGATTTTTCGGCGGATGATGGTTCCGCCCGATCTTGGCAGCGGAACTTCGCCCCGAAACCCGTCTATGACGGCGCGGATTTCGTCGGCAAGGACGCCGTCATAGTTTTCGACGGCCAGCGCCAATGCGTTTTCCGCATGCTGGGTTGCGTCGGCATATGCGCCGCGGCGTGCCAGCAGCGTTGCCAGCGCCAGCAGCAGGTCCGCCAGCGAGCGGTGTTCGGGCGCATCCTGCACCGCGAACACGCCGTAGCTGAAGCTGCGTTCGGCTTCGACCTCGTCGCCGAGTTCTTCCTGCACGCGTCCAAGTTCGCGCCATGCGCCGGCGAGTGATTCGGGGTTGCCGACTTCCGACGCAAGCTGAATCGCGTCACGCGCGTAGCGCCGCGCCTCTTCCAGCATGCCCATGCGGCGATAGCAGGAGGACAGCCCCACCAGCGCCGAGCAGCATTGGGGCGTGTTGCCGATCTCGGCGTTCACCGCAAGGCTGCGCCGGTACAGGTCGGTCGCCCGCGCAAGGTCGCCGCGCACGTCGCGCTCGCGCCGCATCAGTGCCGCCGCCAGCGTGCTCAGCATGGCGGCTTCGTTCAGCCGGTCGCCGGTTTCACGCAGGATGGTCAGGGACTTCTCGAGCCACTCGACGGCGCCGTCGTGCTCGTTGTTGGCCATGCACGCGGCGCCAATCTGGCCGTAGCTGACGCCGATGGCGGCCTTGACGCCCAGCTTCTCGGCCAGCGCCAGCACCGGCTCGTACATCTGCACGACGTCGGCGGTGGACAGGCCGCGGTCGATCACGGTGGCCAGGTTGCCCAGTGCACGCAATTGCAGGCGTTCGTTGTCGATGGTCTGGGCCAGCCGCAGGGCCTCACGCAGGTCGGCTTCGGCGGCGTAGCTCTCGCGCACGTCGCGGTACAGCACGCCGCGCTCGATCAGGGCCGTGGCGCGCCGCGCGCGGTCGTTGGCGGCAAGCCGCACGGCGCGCGTCAGGGCGTCCAGCGCGGCATCGCGGCGGCCGATGAACCAGCGCAGCATGCCGCAGCTGATCAGCGCGTCGGCCTGCGCGGCGGGTTGCGCGGCGGGGTGCCCGGCGATGCGCGCGTGCAGCTCGGCGGCGCTTTCGTTTTGGTACTCGCGCTCGGCAAAAGCGGCTGCGCGTTGCAGCCATGCCAGTTCGCGGCGCGCCAGCGTGTCGTTGAGTCGCGTCACGCCGGTTTGGGCATCGCGGGCGTGGTCGGCCAGCTCAAGGGCCATGGTGTCGATCGAGGTTTCGGGCAATGTTGCCTCGATGCACTCAAGCGCAAGTTCGTGCAGCCGGGCGCGTTCGCTGGGCATCTGCAACTGGTAAGCTGCGTCGCGCAACGACGCGTGCCGAAACAGGTAGACAAACTCGGCGCTTGGCAATTCCATGCGGGAAGATTATGCGGCGGGCATAGGGTTGCAACTCGCATGCGTTAGAATGGTGCTATGGGCAAAGAGGGCAATATCCGACGGCCAGACCGCAAGGCGCTGCAACTCGCGCGGCAGGTGCAACGCGCGTTGACGTTTGCCTTGGCCGAAACCGGCAACGAGCTGTTGCTTACGGCCTACGTCGAAGAGGTGCAGCCGGCGCCCGACGCGACGCACATGCTGGTCAGCGTGCGCGGGCAGGGCGAGCCGATGGCGCTGCTGGGTGCCTTGCACGAACACACGGGCAGGTTGCGCACTGCCGTGGCTGAGGCGATCACGCGCCGCAAGGCACCCGAGCTGGCGTGGCAGATTGTTTAGCGCGGCTACATCACGTTGAGCTCAAGCTTGGCAGCTTCGCTCATCATGGACTTGTTCCAGGGCGGGTCCCAGACCAGTTCGACTTTCGCGTCGGTGACGCGCTCAAGCTGCTTGAGCTTGCTTTCGACTTCGCCGGGCAGGGTGCCCGCGACGGGGCAGGCCGGCGATGTCAGCGTCATGCGCACATGCACGTCGCCCTTGAAGCCGACGCTTACGCCATAGATCAAGCCAAGTTCGTAGACGTTGACCGGAATCTCCGGGTCGAACACGGTTTTGAGTTTTTCGATGACCGATTCGTTGACGGCCCGGGCCTCGGCGGGTGTGAGGTCGCGCGCATGGCCTGCGGCGTCGGTGGGCAGCTTGGAGTTGTCGAGCGCTGTCGCTGGTGACGTACCCCCGCTGGCGCCAGTTGCCTGGCCCGGCGCGCCCCGGCTTTGCAGCGAGCTGTCAACCTCGATGGGCGGCAGCGGCTTGACCTTATCGGGGTCAACCAGTTTGGCGGCGCCTTCGGGGTGGGATTTTTCGGTCTCGTTGGTCATAGTTTCACTGCGCCACTACTTAAACAATTCCTGCACCTTGCGGATTCCAGCCGCCAGCGCGTCGGCTTCGTGCATGGTGTTGTAGAACGCGAAGCTGGCGCGGATCGTGCCGTGGAGCTTGAAGAAGTCCATCACCGGCTCGGCGCAGTGCTGGCCGACGCGCACGGCAATGCCCTGCTCGTCCAGGATCATGCCCGCGTCGGCGGAATGAATGCCGTCGAGCACGAAGCTGATCACGCCTGCCTTGTTCTGTGACGTGCCGACGATGCGAAGCCCCGGGATCTCGCCCAGCTTGGCTGTGGCATACGCCAGCAGTTCGTGTTCGTAGGCTTCGATGGCGTCGAGGCCGATGCCCATCAGGTACTCCAGCGACGCGCCAAGCCCGATGGTGTCGGCGATGTTGGGTGTGCCGGCTTCGAACTTGTGGGGAATGACGTTGTAGGTGGTCTGCTCGAACTTGACCGACTTGATCATCTCGCCGCCGCCCTGCCATGGCGGCATGGCTTCGAGCAGTTCGGCCCGGCCCCACAGTGCGCCGATGCCGGTGGGCCCGAACGCCTTGTGCCCGCTGAACGCGTAGAAGTCCACGCCGAGTTTCTGGACATCAATGCGCTGGTGCGGTGCGGCTTGCGCGCCATCGACCATCACGAGCGCGCCGACCGCGTGTGCTTTCTGCGCCATCCATTCAATCGGGTTTACCGTGCCCAGTGCGTTGCTGACGTGCACGCAGGCCAGCAGCTTCGTGCGCGGCGATAGGCGCTTCTCGAACTCGGGCAGCATCAGCGTGCCCGTGTCGTCCATCGGCGCGACGACCAGCCTGGCGCCGCTCGCTTCGCACAGCATCTGCCATGGCACGATGTTGCTGTGATGTTCCATGGCCGTGATCAGGATTTCGTCGCCGGCCTTTACGTTCGCCCGGCCCCACGTCTGGGCGACCAGGTTGATCGCCTCGGTGGTGCCGCGCACGAAGATGACTTCGCGATCTTCGGGCGCGTTGAGAAAGCGCTGCACGGTGCGGCGTGCAGCCTCGAACTTGTCAGTGCACGCAGCCGAAAGCTCATGCGCGGCGCGGTGCACGTTGGCGTACTCTTGCTCGTAGACGTGACGGATGGCGTCGATCATGCAGCGCGGCTTCTGCGCGGACGCGCCGTTGTCGAGATAGACCAGCGGCTTGCCATGCACAGTGCGCGCCAGGATTGGGAAGTCCTTGCGTAGCGCCTCAACCTCGAATGTCTTTACGTGATTCACCCGTGGATCCTATTCGCCGAGCAACCCGTGAAAGCGCTCGTGCATGACTTCTTCGAGGTGCTGCCTTACTGCGTCCATCTTGATGTGTTCGACCACGTCGTTGGCGAATGCGTAGGTCAGCAGGTTGCGTGCCTGCCGCGTGTCCAGGCCGCGGCTTCTCAGAAAGAACACCGCGTCAGGGTCGAGCTGGCCGCTGGTTGCGCCGTGGGCACACTTGACCTCGTCGCAATAGATCTCGAGCTGAGGCTTAGTCTCGGCGCGCGCATCGTCGCTCAGCAGCAGGTTGTTGTTCTGCTGCTTGGCATCGGTGCCGGCTGCACCGGGGCGCACGATGACCTTCCCGCTGAACACGCTGTGCGACTTGCCGTCCACCACGCTGCGATAGAGCTGGTTGCTTGTGCAGCGCGGGCGCATGTGGTCCATAATCAGGTGATTATCAATGTGCTGCGTGTCGTTACCCAGCACCAGGCCATTCAGTGTGCAAGTCGCGCCTTCGCCCGCTAACATCACGTTCACGTTGTGACGCGCAAGCTGCGCATCCAGGCTGATGCTGTGGTGCGTGTAGGTGCTGTCGCGGTCCTGGCGAACCTCGTTCCAGCCGATGTGCGTCGCAGCCGTATCGCGGAGCAGCTTTGCGTGGCGCACGTTTGCACCCGCCGCAAGCATGACTTCGCTGACCGTATTGACGAAACGCACGTCGCCCGACAGGCCGACAAAGCTTTCCACAAGCCGCAGCCCCGCGTGCTCGCCGGCCAGCACCAGCGTGCGCGGCGCGTTGATCTGTCCACCCGTGGACACGTACAACACATGCACCGGCGTTTCCAGTACTGCATTTTGCCCCGCACGAATGTACGCGCCGTCGGTGAACAGCGCGGTGTTCAGTGCCGTGAACGGCTGCGCATGGTGGTCGGCGTAGCGCGCCAGTTTGCTGGGAAGGCCCTCTTCTTCGCCCAGCAACTGAGAAATCGGCGCGATCAAGACGCCTTGAGGCAGCGCTGGAATGCGGCTTAGCGTGCTGTCGTAGAAACCGTTGACGAACACCAGGCGAATCTCGTCGGCGCCTTCAATCAGCCACGGTTTCAGGTCGTCGGGCGTGATCCTGGCGGGTGCAGCCGCAGCAAGCTTCAGCGCAAGAAGCGGCTTCAGGTTGGTGTAGCGCCAATCTTCATGGCGGATCGTCGGCACATCCAGCGCGGCAAAGCTGTCGGCTGCATCCTGGCGCAACTCAGAAAGCCACGCGGGCTCAGCCGACTGTGGCGTGAAGCCGTCGATGGCGAGCTGAAGCGAGTTGTGTGTTTGCGTAGTCATACGAATTTGGATTTTGGATTTTGGAATGTGGATTGGCGGCAATCCGACATCCCCAAACCAAAATCCCTACACTGTTTGTTCCAGCCAGGCGTAGCCCTTGTCTTCGAGTTCGAGCGCGAGTTCTTTGCCGCCGCTCTTGGCGATGCGGCCGTCGAGCAACACGTGCACGAAGTCGGGTTGAATGTGATTCAGTAGGCGCTGGTAATGCGTCACCAGCAAGAACGACCGTTCCGGCGAGCGCAGGCTGTTCACGCCCGTCGCGACGGTCTTCAAAGCGTCGATATCGAGGCCACTGTCGGTTTCGTCCAGCACGGCCAGCGTGGGCGCGAGCACCGCGAGCTGCAAAATCTCGTTGCGCTTCTTTTCGCCGCCGGAAAAACCTTCATTGACGCTGCGGTTCAATAAGCCGGCGTCGATGTCCATCAGCTTTGCCTTTTCCTTGATCAGGGCCAGGAACTCGGCGCCGCTGGCTTCGGCTTCGCCGCGGGCCTTGCGTTGCGCGTTCAGGGCTGCGCGCAGGAAGTACATGTTGCTGACGCCGGGGATTTCCACGGGATACTGGAAAGCCAGAAAGATGCCGGCGCAGGCACGGTCTTCGGGCTCGGCTTCGAGGATGCTCTTGCCTTCGTACACGATGTCGCCACTGGTGACGGTGTAGTCCGGGTGGCCGGCGATGGCCTTGGTCAGCGTGCTCTTGCCGCTGCCGTTCGTGCCCATGATGGCGTGCACTTCGCCGGCGTTGATCGTGAGGTCAATGCCGTGCAGAATTTCCGTGCCATCAATGGCAACGTGCAGGTCTTTGATTTCAAGAAGCGGTTTGCTCATCTACTCATTCCTCGAACTGCAATAACTAGAACCACGGGTGAACACGGGTAAACACAAATGGCTTAACCGTCTATATAGCGCTTTGCGTCAATACGAGGCTTGCCGTAGTTAATCAGCCCGATCAGCCAGAACGGGCTTGCCTTGATGTAGTTCAGCGCGATGGCCTCATGGATGTTGTCCAATGCTTTGGCAACCTTCAATTCAACCAGTACGCAGTCCTCGACCAGCAGATCCACGACAAACTCACCGACAACCTGGGCGTCGTGGAAGACCTTCAGAGGGTGTTGCTGGATCACCTTCATTCCGCGCTTTCGCAACTCGATGGCAAGGGCATTCTCGTAGACCTTTTCCAGAAAGCCCACACCCAGCGTGTTCGCAACGGTGTATGCCGCCTGCTTGATCACTTCCCAGATTTCATCGCATCGAGACTTGAACTCGTCGCTGAACTGCTTGCTCGCCATCTGTGTTTACCCGTGTTCACCCGTGGTTCCAAAGACCTTAGCCCACAGCGCCTTCGAGTTTGAGGCCTAGCAGCTTTTGGGCTTCTACGGCGAATTCCATGGGCAGCTCTGACAGCACGTCTTTGCAGAAGCCGTTTACGATCATGCTTACGGCGTCTTCTTCGCTTAGGCCGCGTTGCCGCAGGAAGAAGACTTGCTCGTCGCTGATCTTGCTGGTGCTGGCTTCGTGCTCGATTACCGCGCTGGCGTTGTGGCTTTCGATGTACGGAAAGGTGTGCGCGCCGCATTTGTCGCCCAGCAGCAGGCTGTCGCAGGCGCTGTAGTTTCGCGCGCCGGATGCACCTTTCATGATTTTCACCAGGCCGCGGTAGCTCTGGTCGCCGTGGCCGCCGCTGATGCCCTTGCTGATGATCGTGCTTTTCGTGTTCTTGCCGATGTGGATCATCTTCGTGCCGGTGTCGGCCATCTGGTAATCGCGCGTCACCGCCACGCTGTAGAACTCGCCCACGCTGTTGTCGCCCTTGAGGATGCAGCTCGGATACTTCCAGGTGATCGCGCTGCCGGTTTCAACCTGCGTCCACGAGACCTTGGCGTTTTCGTGGGCGATGCCGCGCTTGGTCACGAAGTTGAACACGCCGCCTTTGCCGTCCTTGTCGCCGGGGTACCAGTTCTGGACCGTGCTGTACTTGATGTGGCCGCCCTTGAGCGCCACCAGCTCAACCACCGCCGCGTGCAACTGGTTTTCGTCGCGCTGGGGCGCGGTGCATCCCTCAAGATAGCTTACGTAGGCGCCTTCGTCGGCGATCAGCAGGGTTCTTTCGAACTGACCTGTCCCGGCGCTGTTGATTCTGAAATAGGTGCTCAGTTCCATCGGGCAGCGCACGCCGGGCGGGATGTAGCAGAAGCTGCCATCCGAAAAAACGGCGCTGTTCAACGTCGCGAAGAAGTTGTCGGTGTAGGGCACCACGCTGCCAAGGTGCTTGCGCACAAGGTCAGGGTGGTCGGTGACGGCTTCGCTGAAGCTGCAAAAGATGATGCCCTGCTTGGAAAGCTCTTCGCGAAACGTCGTCTTGACGCTGACGCTGTCGAACACGGCGTCAACAGCCACGCCGGTCAGGCGCTTTTGTTCATCCAAGCTGATGCCGAGCTTCTCGAAGGTTTCCAGCAGCTCGGGGTCGACTTCGTCGAGGCTGGTGACTTCTTTTTTCTTCTTCGGCGCCGAGTAGTAGATGATGCCCTGGTAGTCGATTTTTGGGTACGTGGGCTTTTGCCACGTCGGCTCGGTCATGGTCAGCCAGTGGCGGTAGGCTTTCAGGCGCCACTCCAGCAGCCACTCGGGCTCTTTCTTCTTGGCGCTGATCGCGCGCACGACGCTCTCATTCAGCCCGGGCGGAAGCTGGTCGGCGTCGATGTTGCTGGTCCAGCCGTGCTTGTATTCCTGGTCGGCCAGCGATTGGATGGTTTCGTTGCTCATGTCAGTGGCCTTTTGGCCTATCTGGACTAACTTTGTCCAAAATACAGGACCCGCCGTGCCCCACAAGAAGGAAAGTGGACTAAACTAGTCCTTTATTCCCAACTTGGGCCTAAGTAATAGAAGAAGGAACACGAGATACCAGCAGGAAGCCGATGACCATCCAAGACCGCCAGCAAGCCATCATTGACGAGTTCAAGGCACTTGCCGACTGGGAAGACCGCTACAAGCGCATCATTGAGTACGGGCGCGAGTTGGCGGCGATGAACCCCGAGAACCAGGTGGACAAGAACAAGGTCAAGGGCTGCCAGAGTACGGTGTGGCTGCACGCGGGTTTGGAGCATGGTGCGGTGCGGCTGGAAGGCGACAGCGACGCGATGATCGTGCGGGGTTTGGTGGCGCTGTTGCTGAAGGTGTACGACGGGGCGACACCCGCCGAGATCATCGCCACGCCGCCGGACTTCATTCGCGAGACGGGTTTGGGCAGCCATTTGAGCCAGACCCGCGCGAACGGCTTGGCGGCGATGGTCAAGCAGATCCAGATGTACGCGGCAGTGTTCGCGGCCATGCAGAAGGCTGGTGGCGGCGGCGCGGGCCCTCGCGTAGAATAACGGCATGAGGTTGAGCCTTCCCTACGCCCCTGAAACACCCGACTTCGTCGAGACCCGCGACGGGCGCAAAGCCGTGCCTGAGCGCATGACCGAGCGCGAGTTTCTGGAGTTCGGGTTTGAGGAAAAGCAGCACTGGGAATTGATCGGGGGTGTTCCAGTGATGAGCCCGTCGCCCAACTACAACCATCAGCGGCTGGTTTTTGCGATAGCAGAGATCGTCAACACGGCATGCGCTCGCAAGCGGGGCCTTGAGATGGTTCAGGACGTGGACGTTCTGTTCGCGGGCGACCCGGACCCTGACTGGCTGCGGCCGGACATTGTGGTCGTTCGCGGCAAGGACATCGGCGACGGGCGTATGCCGCTGCGCACATTGCCGCAGCTGTTGGTCGAAGTCTGGTCACCCAGCACCGGCGGGCGCGACCATGGCATCAAGCGCGAAGTTTATGCCCGAGCCGGCGTGCCCGAGTACTGGATTGCGGACCCGGCCACGGCTTCGCTTGCGATCTTCAACAAACCCAAAGACGGCCAGTTTGCGCAGGAGCAAGCCGACGATGCGGGATTCATCTTCTCGCCATTCATCGGCAAAGCGTTGCGCATTCAGCGATTGGGCCGAAAGTACAACGTACTGACGCGCCGCTAGGCTAAGTGGCCGGCTTGAGCTCGCCGGGCTTGCGCAGCATCTTTTCGATCTCGCTGATGTGGTTCTCTTCGTCGCGGATCATATCGCGCGCGTATTCTTCGAGGCGCACGTCTTTGCCTTCGACCAGCGCCAGCAGGTCGCGGTACATCTGCACGCCGCCGACTTCGTGCTCGATGCTTTCGCGCAGGATGTCCTCAATGTGGTGCTTTTCGGTCTCGAGCAGCTTGCCGATCTTGAGCGACGGGTGGCCGCCCAGGGCCGTGACGTATTCGCCGGCGGCATGCGCGTGATTGAGCGACTCGGTCGCCACGCCGCGGAACCACGAGACGATGGGAATGCGCGAGTAGCCGAAGATCATCAGCGAGTAGTGGCTGTAACGCACGACGCCCGCAAGTTCCAGCTCAAGGATGCGGTTGAGAGCGTCGATCACTTTCTTCTTGTCCATGGCAGCCTCCGGTGGCTTTGAGTTTTGGGTGCGGCTGTGACGGTTGCAAGTATCTTCGGCGAACGTTGAAACCTGAACTAAACAGGATTGAGGCAACTTTCGCAAGAATTCTTGATGTTTCGGCAGCGTGTGTTTGCCCGACGGGCGCTGATCGCGTATCTGTATCTGCCATGACTTTGACGACGAACAACCTTGTGCGCGCGTGGTGGTGGACACCTTCCGGGTGTCGCGCCTGATTGTTTGCCCCGTTTTGTTCGCGACGCCTGGAGACCTCTCCGGGCGTGTTTGTTTTTTCAGGACCTGACCATGACCGCATCCACGATCGCTGACCTCGAAACCCCGACCTCGCTGTTTCTTAAGCTGCGCGACTTCCGGCCCGCGTTCCTGCTTGAGTCCGTCACCCACGGCGAAAAAGTCGGCCGCTACTCGTTCATCGGCCTCGACCCGGTCAAGACCATCGAGTACCGCGGCGAAGGCAAGCTGCGCGACCTGATCGAGCGCGAACTGGCGGCCCTGGGCAGCAACACCGCAGCCGCCGGCACGTCGCCGCTGCGCGGGCTTGTCGGCGCCATCGCCTACGAGAACGTGCACGAGTTGTTGCCGACCGGCGTAAAGGGGTCTGGCTCCCGTAGGGTGCCTGACCCCTTTGCGGAAAGCAAAATGGGGTCAGGCACCTCGCTGCGCTCTGACCCCAATTTGCCGCTGGCGGCCTTTGTGGTGCCGCGCGCGGTGGTCACCTTCGATCACGGCACACGCCGCATCAGCATCGACCACGCCGACGGCGCCGAAGCGGCGACTGAAATGCTGCAACAGGTTCGCGCAGCCATGTCGCGCCCGGTGCCCGAACTGCGGGGCGGCCACAGCTTCAGCGAACCGAAGGCCACCATCGCCGAGCCCGACTTCCAGGTCATGATCGAGCGCGCCAAAGAACACATCGCGGCTGGCGACATTTTTCAGGTGGTGCTGTCGCTGGCGTTTGAAGGCGAGACCGACCTGCACCCGTACCAGGTTTACCGCGCGCTGCGGCACCTGAACCCGTCGCCCTATCTCTATTACTTCGATTTCGGCAAGTACCAGATCATCGGCAGCAGCCCCGAGGCGCTGGTCAAACTTGACGACGGCGCGCTGACAATCCGCCCGATCGCGGGCACCCGACCCCGCGGCGCAGACGAAGCTGCCGACGCGGCCCTGGAAGCCGAACTCGCGACCGACGCCAAGGAACTGGCCGAGCACAACATGCTCGTTGATCTTGCGCGTAACGACGTGGGCCGCGTGGCCGAAATCGGCAGCGTGGCTGTGCCTGACCTGCGCGTGATCGAACGCTACAGCCACGTGATGCACCTGGTAAGCCGCGTGACGGGGCGGCTGCGCGATGGCGTGAGTGCGCTGGATGCGTACGCCAGCGCGTTCCCGGCGGGCACGGTCAGCGGCGCGCCGAAGATTCGCGCGTTGCAGATCATTGACGAGCTTGAGCCGGCGCCGCGCGGCTTTTATGCGGGCAGCGTCGGCTATTTCACGGCGGGCGGCAACTTCGACCAGGCGATCACGATTCGCACGATCGTGATGAACCAGGGGCGCTACAGCGCGCAGGCGGGCGCGGGCATTGTCGCCGACAGCGTGCCGGCAAGTGAGTACCAGGAGATTCGAAACAAGGCTGCAGCACTGTTGGCGGCGCTGAAATTCGCAAGAGACGAACTGTGAAACCCTCGCGCAGAACCCAGAACCCAGAACCCAGAACTGAACCCATGATCCTGCTCATCGACAACTACGATTCTTTCACCTTCAACCTGTACCAGGCGCTTGGTTCGCTTGGGGCCGACGTTGCCGTGCGCTACAACGACGAGGTCGCCGAGGCTGACGTGGAAGCCGCACAGGCCATCGTCATTTCGCCCGGCCCCGGCCACCCCGGCCAAGCCGGCCAGACGCTGGACATCATTGAGCGCTTCGCCGGGCGACAGCCGATTCTGGGCGTCTGCCTGGGCCACCAGGCCATCGCGCAGGCCTTTGGGGGCAAGGTCGTGCGTGCGCAGCGGCAACTGCATGGCAAGACCAGCCGCCTGTACCACGACGGCAGCGGGCTGTACGCGGGCCTGCCCAGCCCGCTTGAGGTCGGCCGCTACCACTCGCTGATTGTTGACGAGTCAAGTCTTCCCGCGTGCCTTGAGATCACCAGCTACACCAGCGACGGCGAGATCATGGGCCTGCGCCACCGCGAGTTGCCCGTCGAGGGCGTGCAGTTTCACCCCGAGAGCATTCTCACGCCGCAGGGCCCGCGCCTGCTACAGAACTTCCTGAACCGAACTCTGGCCGCAGCCCGCTAACCGGCCATCTAGGAAACTCATATGACCGCCACAGCCACACTCGAACGACTCGCCACCGGGGAACACCTGGATGCCGCCAGCGCCGAGGCACTTCTCGCGCAGCTTCTTGACGAGTCAACATCTGAGCCACTGATCGCCGGTATACTCACGGCATTGCGCACCAAGGGTGAATCCGGCGAAGAGCTGCTGGGTATCACGCGCGCGCTGTTGCACGTCGCGGCTGCCAGCCCGCGTGCCCCGGTAGGCGCCGTGGATACCTGCGGCACCGGTGGCGATGGCGCAGGCACGTTCAACATCAGCACTGCTGCCGCACTGGTGGTCGCCGCGTGCGGCGTGCCGGTCGTCAAGCATGGCAACCGCAGCGTGACAAGCCGCAGCGGCAGCGCGGACGTGATCGAGGCATTGCGCGTGCCGTTTGCCAAACCCGGCGAGCCGCTGCCGGATGCGCGTTTCAGTTTTCTGTTCGCGCCGCAGTTTCACCCTGCCCTCAAGCGCATCGGCCCGGTGCGTAAGGCGCTGGGCATTCGCACGGTGTTCAACCTGGTCGGGCCGCTGGCGAACCCCGCGTCCCCTGATTTTCAGTTGATGGGTGTTGCCACGCGTGAACGCCTGCCCGATGTTGCCCGCGCGCTGCAGGGCCTGGGCCGCAAGCGCGCATTTGTGGTGCACGGCGAGCCGGGCTTGGATGAAGCCACCCCCGCCGGCCGAGTCACTGTCATTGACGTTCGCCCCGACAGCATCAGCGCTGCCGACTTCACCGCCAGCGACTTTGGCCTCGGCGGCTGCAACCTCAGTGATTTGCGGGGCGGCGATGCAACCGAGAACGCTGCCATCATCGAACAGGTCCTGAATGGCAACCCTGGGCCCCGCCGCGACACGGTCGTGTTGAATGCCGCGCTGGCACTGATGCTCACCGGCAGCGCGGCCACACCGACCGAGGCTGCGAGCATCGCGACGCGGGCCATCGATAGCGGCGACGCCGGCCGCCTGCTGAACGAACTGCGGGGCACGCATGTCTGACTTTCTTCAGCAGATGGCTGCACAGAGCGCCAGGCGAGCCGCCGACGCGCGGGCAGCTACCCCCGAGGCCGAAATGCGCGCAGCCGCAGAGGCCATGCCGCCGGCGTTGCCACTGGTGTTGCCGGCAGGCGAATTGGGCGTGATAGCCGAGATCAAACGCGTGTCACCGGCAGCGGGCGTGCTCAATGCGGCGATGGACCCGGCGGCGCAAGCCCGCGCATACGAAGCCGCCGGCGCAAGCGCCATTTCGGTGCTGACCGAGCCCGCGCGCTTTCAAGGCAACATGGCCGACCTGCGCCATGCCCGCGCGGCGACCGGCCTGCCGGTCATGCGCAAAGACTTCATCGGCGACGCCTACCAGATTTACGAAGCAAGGGCAGCCGGCGCCGACGGCGTGCTGCTGATCGTGGCGATGCTCTCAGACCGCGAGTTGCGCCACTATCTGCGCGTGTGCGACTACCTTGGCATGTTCGCGCTGGTGGAGTGCTTTGACGCCGACGACGTCACTCGCGCGCAGGCCGCAGACGCCCGCATCATTGGCATCAACAGTCGCAACTTGCGCGACCTGCACGTGGAGTGTGAGCGCTTTGAGAAGCTGCGCGAATTGATCGAACCCGGGCGCACCGCCATCGCCGAAAGCGGCATCAGCACGCCGGCCCAGTTTCACGCCGTGCGCCGCCTTGGTTATCACGCGGCACTGGTCGGCAGCGCGCTCATGCGCGAAGCCGACCCCGCGGCGGCACTGGCTAGGCTGCGCAACCTGCCCCAGGAGGCAACGCGATGATCAAGATCTGTGGCATCACCGATGTCAGCACCGCGCTGGCGGCCGCCGAAGCGGGCGCGACCGCAATCGGGCTGGTGTTTGCCGAGTCGCCGCGTCGGGTGCGCACAGTGGCCGCGGCTGCCATCGCCGACGCGTTGCCCGCGGGCATTGAGCGGGTGGGCGTGTTTCGCGCCGGTGACCTGAAGCGCCTGCCCGCGATACTTGCGGCGGTGCGGCTTGACGTCATCCAGGTGCACGGGCTGGAGCAGCCACCCCTGACGCTGGACGGCCTGCCGGTGATCCCGGCCTTTCGCGCCAGCTTTCCGGTCGGGCTGCGGCACGCACGCCTGCTGCTGGATTCCCCGGCGGGCGAAGGCAGTGGCGAAGCATGGGACTTCAAACAGGTGAAGGGCATTGCCATGCGGCGCGGGCTGATTCTGGCCGGGGGGCTGACGCCCCGCAACGTCGGCGAGGCCATCGAAGTGGTCAAGCCCTATGGGGTTGACGTGTCAAGCGGCGTGGAAAGCCGGCGCGGGCGCAAGGACATCACGTTGATCAGGAAGTTTGTGGCCGCAGCACTGGCCGCGTTTGCTCACGTCGGGTCCGAGGTGCAGGCATGACTACCCGAGTTGCAACAGCCGGACGCTTCGGCATTTACGGCGGCCAGTACGTCCCCGAGACGCTGATGCCAAACCTGATTGCGCTGGAAGCTGCTTATGCGGCGGCGCAGCAGGACTCGGCCTTTCGCGATGAGTTGGACTCAGCGCTGCGGGAATTTGTCGGTCGCGAGACGCCGCTGTACTTCGCAGCCCGGTTGTCGCAGGCCTGCGGCGGGCGCATCTACCTCAAGCGCGAAGACCTCACGCACACAGGCGCCCACAAGATCAACAACGCGCTGGGACAGGCGCTGCTCGCCAAACGCATGGGCAAGACACGCATTGTGGCTGAAACCGGCGCGGGCCAGCACGGCGTCGCGACGGCTGCGGCGTGCGCGAAGCTGGGCCTGGAGTGCGTGGTGTACATGGGCGGGCTGGATTGTGAACGTCAGCGCCCGAACGTGCAGCGCATGCAACTGCTGGGCGCGCGGGTCGTGCCGTGCGAAAGCGGCAGCCGCAACCTGAAAGTCGCCGTGAACGAGGCCATCCGCGACTGGATCAGCGATCCTCACTCGACGCACTACCTGATCGGCAGCGTCGTGGGGCCGCACCCGTACCCGACCATGGTGCGCGACTTTCAGAGCGTGATCGGCCGCGAAGCCCGCACCCAGGTGCTTGAACGCGAGGGCCGCTTGCCCGATGCGGTCATCGCCTGCGTCGGCGGTGGAAGCAATGCCATGGGCATCTTTGCCGCCTTTGCCGGCGATGATGTTGAGCTGCACGGTGTGGAAGCCGGCGGCGACGGCGCGACCCACGCGGCGCCATTGAACAGCGGTACGCCCGGCGTGCTGCACGGCGCAATGCAGTATCTGTTGCAGGATGAAAACGGGCAGATCCTGAACACGCACTCAATTGCGCCCGGCCTTGACTACCCGGGCGTCGGACCTGAACACAGCGGGTTGAAAGACAGCGGCCGCGCGCAGTACCACGTGGTCGGCGACGACGAAGCGCTTGCTGCGTTCAAAGAACTCAGTCGTCTTGAGGGCATCATCCCGGCGCTTGAGAGCAGCCACGCGCTTGCCTACGCGCGGCGGTTGTTGAAGCAGCGGCCGGGCATCACCGTGATCGTCAATCTCAGCGGTCGCGGCGACAAAGACTTGCCGCGGCTGATGGAACGGGGGCTGCTATGAACCAGTCGCTGCAAGGCGCGTTCCGCGCTGCCCGCGACGAGGGCCGTAAGGCGTTGCTGCCATTTCTGATGAGCGGCCACCCTTCGCCCGAAGCGTTTGCGAACAACCTGCGTCAGGTGGCGGCGTATGCCGACGTGATCGAGGTCGGCGTGCCGTTTAGCGACCCGCTCGCCGACGGACCGGTGATCCAGCACGCAGCCGAGGTGGCGCTGCGCCATCACACAACGCTGAGCAGCACGCTGGCAACACTTGCGTCGCGCGATCCCGGCCCACCGGTTGTGCTGATGCTGAGTGTGAACCAGGTGCTGGCGCGAGGGATCGAGCGCTTTGCATCCGACGCGGCGCAAGCCGGTGTCAGCGGCGCGATCATTCCGGACCTGCCGCACGAAGAAGCCGCGGATGTGCGCGCGCAGTTCGCGCGCCGGGGCCTGAGCCTGATCGCGATGCTGGCCCCGACGACGACGCCCGCGCGCATGGCCGCCATTCTGGGGCAGGCGCAGGGCTTTGCGTACCTGATCAGTGTTGCGGGTGTCACCGGCGCGCGACAGGGATTTGCCGCCGAGACCGTCGAGTACATTCGCCGGGCGCGCGAACTCTCGGCTGTGCCTGTGTGCGTCGGCTTCGGCATCAGCAAGCCCGAGCACATACACAGTCTCAGCGAGCATGCCGACGGCTTCATTGTCGGCAGCGCTTTGATACGGGCCATTGATGAGGGCCACAACGCCGGCGATGTGCTTGAACCATTGTGCGCCGCCTGCCGTCAGACCGCTGACAACAGAACACTGACAACCGGAGCCAAATCATGATCGTGACCATGCAGCCCGCCGCGACACTGAAAGAGATCACCGGCGTGATCCGGGTACTTGAGAGTTTCGGAGCATCGCCCAGCATCAGCCGCGATTGCGGCTGCACGCTGATCACGGCAGCCACAAGCAAGGTGCCGATCGACGCGCAGCAGGTTCGCAGCGCTGGCGGCGTGCGCGACGTGCACGAGGATGCGCACCCGTTCAAGCGTGTCAGCCGCGACTATCACCCTGAAGACAGCGTGATCGACGCCCGTGCGGCGCGCTTCGGTGGCGGTGGGTTCACGGTGATTGCCGGCCCCTGCGCCGTCGAGAACGAAGAGCAGATCCACACCATCGCCGCCCACGTAGCAGCCCACGGCGCCAAAGGCCTTCGCGGTGGCGCGTTCAAGCCGCGCACTTCTCCCTATGCGTTCCAGGGCATGGGCGTTCCCGGCTTGCGGCTTCTGCGTGATGCGGCGCGGGCCAACAAGCTGGCTGCTGTCAGCGAGGTGATGTCGATTGACCAGGTGGCCGATTGCGTGGAGCATCTGGACGTGCTGCAGGTGGGCGCGCGCAACATGCAGAACTTCGACCTGCTGAAAGAGGTCGGTAAGACCGACAAGCCGGTGCTGCTCAAGCGCGGGCCCAGCAGCAAGATCGAGGAACTGTTGCTGGCAGCCGAGTACATCGTGGATGCCGGCAACCCGCGCGTGGTGCTGTGCGAGCGCGGCATCCGCACCTACGAGACGGCGACGCGCAACACGCTGGACATCACGGCTGTGCCGGTGGTGAAGCAGCTTTCGCACTTGCCGATCATCATCGACCCCAGCCACGCAGCCGGAAAGCGCGAGTACGTGTACGCACTGACCCTGGCGGCGCTGGCGGTGGGGGCGGACGGCGTGATGGTGGAAGTGCACCCGACGCCCGCCAAGGCCCTGAGCGACGGCCGCCAGAGCCTGCACTTTGAGGAGTTCGAGAGGCTGATGGAAGACGTACGGCGGCAGAGTGAGTTTCGGGCGTCGGTCAGCGTTTGACGGACAAGGCGAGAGCAACGATGGTTTCCGTTTCCTTTCGACTTGAAGCGAAATGTGTCTGCCGATGAAAGAAAGTTTCGCATTGCTGTTGACCAGTCAATTTTCGCCGCTATCTTTTCGCCCCATGAACACCAAGACCAAGATGTGCTGTCTGATGTGCGCCCACACCGGTGGGTTGCGCTCGGGCATGGTCTGCTGATTCATAGACTTTCCCTACGCAACGCCACCGCAACCGCGGTGGCGTTTTCTTTTTCCACGATGCATCCAACACGAAAGGGCAGGACAATGGCTTACACGAAGGGATTCACGCTTTGGTTCACCGGGCTTTCCGGTTCCGGCAAATCGACACTCGCCGACGAGATCAGCCGCCGCCTCAATGACCGCGGCATCGGCCATGAAGTGCTCGATGGCGACGTGGTGCGCACAAACCTCAGCAAGGGGCTTGGCTTTTCACGCGAGGACCGCGACACGAACATCCGGCGCATCGGGTTTGTCGCCGAGTTGCTGACGCGCAACGAAGTCCCGGTGATCACTGCCGCCATCAGCCCGTATCGCGCGGTGCGCGAAGAAGTGCGCCACAAGATCGGCAAGGCGCGTTTCATTGAAGTGTTCGTTGATGCCGGCCTCGACGAGCTTGTGCGCCGCGACGTGAAGGGCCTGTACGCCAAGGCGCTGCACGGCGAGATCAAGAACTTCACTGGCGTCAGCGACCCCTACGAGGCGCCCGAGAGCCCGGAAATCAGGATCGACACGGAAATCCAGACCGTGACGGAGTCGGCAGACGTGGTGTGGGAATACCTTGCCCAGCACGGCTTCATCACCATCGAAGAACCGGCGGCGGTGTAGGCCCATGCGCGAACGCAAGCTCAACAAGTGCTGCAAGATGATGCCCTGTGCAAAGGGCCCGTGTTGACGCGTAAACAGACGCGCAATCACGGGCCGCCAACAGGCGGCCCTTTTCTTTGAACACCGGACGGAAGACGCCATGAAAACGAATGTGTCAACACTTGCGGCATTGCGGCGCGGTTTTGCGCGCGAGTTCGCCTCGACGCTGATCGCGCTGGCACTGATTGCCGCGGTGAAGGTCGGATTGATCAGCCTGATTCCCTGGTAACCGATGCGGGCGAAGACCTCACAACTGGATTCACAACGTGCCACGGGCGTGGTCGTACTGGCGGGGATTGTCGCGCTGGCCAAGCTGGCGCACGTGCTGGTGCCGTCAGTGCCGGCCGTGGTTTGGGCGCTTGGCTTCGGCATTCTGGCCGGGGCCGGCGCCGAGCGCTCACGCAGGCCCGCGCCCTCGCTGCCGTACCAGGTGCCGCTCACCGCCGGGTTCGTGATGATGGGTGCGCAGATGCAGCCGGAAGTGTTCGCGCTGGTCGGCTGGCCCGGCGTGCTTTCGCTGGCGTTGTTGTGGCTGAGTGTTCTTGGGGCGTTTGCCCTGGCGGTGAAACTGCGCCTGCTGCCGGGGCGTTTGGCGGGCTTGTTCGCGCTGGGGCTGTCGGGCTTTGGCGTCACGGCGGTCGTTGCAGTCGCGAAGTACGACCGCGATGTTGCCGGCACGCCGCAGACCGTGGCGACGCTGGTGGTGCTGGTCAGCGGCGCGCTTGCACTCGTGGGCTATCCGCTACTGGCGCCGTTGCTGGGTCTTGATGCGGCGACCTTCGGCGCATTTGCCGGGCTCACGGTCGCCAATAATGCAGAGGCATTGGCCACCGCGGGCACAGCCGAAGAGCCCGCGCTGCTACTGGCTGCGGCCTACAAGGTGCTGGCCAATGCGTTCGAGGGCCTTGCCGTACTGGTGTACCTGTGGCTGTTCATGCCGCGTGAACAGCGGGACCGTGGCCACATTGGCGCCCGGCTGCTGCTACCCAAGGTGCCGGGTTTCGTGATTGGTTTCGCCATCGTGGGCGCGGCTGCGCTGCTGGGCGCGTTCACCGAGCAGGAACGCGCCGTGCTGGGCACCCTGACGCAGTGGGCGTTCTTCATCGCGCTGGTGGGCGTGGGATATCGGACAAACGCTGGAGCAATCTTCAAAGCGGCCAGGCCGACGGCAATCGGGCTGGCGCTGTGGGCAGTGACGTCGGCGCTGGTGCTGCTGTGGCTGACGAGAGGACCCTGGAGCGGACATGGAACCTGAGATTCGACACATCGCAAAGACGGACTATGCAAAGCATCGCGTTGTGCGCAGCGACGGCGAGATCACCATCGACGGTGTCTATCCCGAGCGCGCCGCCGGCGTGTACATGGTGCGCGTGCGCGTGCCCGGCGGAATCATGACGCTGGCGCAGGCGCGGGCGCTGGCCGGCTTTGCGCATGAGTACGCCAACGGTGAGTGGCACGTGGACACGCGCGCCAACGTGGAACTGCACGGCGTGCCCGAGGATCGCCTGCTGCCATTCATCGAGGCGATCGAGACAACGGGCCTCAGCACGCGCGGCGCCTGCGGCGACAGTGTGCGCAACATTGTCACCGGCAGCGAAAGCGCCAGCGCCAGTGTTGACCGGCTGAACGCGCTGGTGGACAGGCTGACTCGCATGTTCATGGGCAAGCCGGAGTTCGAAACGCTGCCGCGCAAGTTCAAAATCGCGTTCTATGCGCGCGACGACCGAGAGCCGCTGCACCGCATCAACGACCTGGGCTTCGTAGAAGAAGAAGGCGGCACGTTTGAGGTCTGGGTCGGCGGCGGCCTGGGCAAGCAGCCGCGCCTCGCAGACCTGCTGTTCAAGCGGGTACCCGAGCACGCGGTGCCGGGGTTGGTGGCGGCGACGGTGCAGATACACAACGCCTGGAGCAACCGAAAGAACCGCGCACAGGCGCGCCTCAAGTTCGTGCTTGAAGAACACGGTGTTGAACAACTGCGCAGCTGGATCTTTGAGAAGTGGGTGCCGCCGCTTGAGGTTGAGCTCAAGCCGCAGCCGTCGCTGTCGCCGCCGCCGGCACGCTTCGAGGCCAGTGGCGTACACGCGCAGCAGAACGGCGCGTTCAAGGTGCGCGTGCCGATTGTGGCCGGCGACATGACCGGCGAGCAGGTCGTCAAGCTGGTGGACGCCGCTGAGGCTGCGGGCGCGAAGCTGTTTCACCTGAGCGTGCGCCAGAACATCGCGATTCCTGACGTGGCGCCGGCGCATGTGCCCGCGCTGGTCGCGGAACTTGAGCGGCTTGGCTATCCGCCCTCGGGCTGGTTTGGCGCGCGCGACATCGTGGCGTGCCCCGGCGCGAGTTCATGCCGTAAGGGATTCGTTGAAACGCACGAGTTTGCGCAGGTGCTGTCGCGCGAACTTGAGTCGGTGGTTGCGCCGGGCTTTGCCAAGCGGCTACGCATCAGCGTTTCGGGTTGCCCCAACTCGTGCAGCCAGCCGCAACTGTTTGACCTTGGCTTTCGGGGCAACGCGGGCAAGGCCCGTGGCGCAGTGGTGAAAGGCTATGACCTGCTGATCGGCGGCCGCCTGTACGGGCGCACGCTGCTGGGCCAGCAGTTTGCAAACCTGTTGAGCCAGGAAGACCTGATTGCGGCGGCCAAGGCCGGCGTGGCTGCGTACGCCGCGCTTGCGATTGCCGATGAGCCGTTCGACGCGCTGATTGACCGCGTGGGGCTGCACAGGTTTGCCATCGAGCTGGCGTCGCGGGTGGAGTTGAGGCAGGGCGAATGGACCGAGGTCCTGCGCGATGACCTGGCGCGCGAGTCGCCGACTGATGTGGAGGCGTTCGAGGCCCGCCTCGAGGCCAAGTCGCCGCGCCAGATTTTGCGATGGGGGATCGAGACGTTCGGCGAGTCGCTGCTGGTGAGCAGCGCGCTCAACGCCGGCGGAGTCCTGCTTGCGCACTATCTGCGTGAGCTTGCGCCCGCGCACCCGGTGTTCCTGATCGACACCGGCAAGCTGTTCGCTGAGACGCTGGCCTACGCGGCGCAACTGCGCGAGCAGTTCGGTCTGAACGTGCAGCTGGTCGGCCCGACCTTTGCCGAATCCGAATTCACTGACCGCTACGGTGAGCGGCTGTGGCAGCGCGATCCCGCGTTGTGCTGCCACATTCGCAAAGTGCAGGTGATGGCCGAGCTGCGCAAGGGAAAGCGCGCCTGGGTCAGCGCCCTGCGCCAGGAGCAGGGTGGCGAACGCGCCGACGTGGGCGTGCTCGAGCGCGAAGCCGACGGCGTACTCAAGCTCTCGCCGCTGGCACTGGTCACGCGCGAGTGGGTGGACGAGGAGTTGCGCACACTGGGCATTCCGCAGCATCCGTTGCTGGCAAAGGGCTATCGCAGCCTTGGGTGCGAGCCATGCACACAGCCGGTTGATGAGCAGCAAGGCGAGCGCGAGGGCCGCTGGCACGGGACAGGCAAGACCGAATGCGGGCTGCACGAATACTGGAAGACAACGGTGGGCCATGAATGAACAGACCGGAATCGTAACACTGGTCGGCGCCGGCCCCGGCGACCCTGACCTGCTGACCGTGGGCGGCTTGCGCGCCTTGCAGCGCGCGGACGTCGTCGTGCACGACAACCTGGTGTGCCCGGACATGCTGGCGCTGGCGGTACATGCAACGCTGATCGATGTCGGCAAGTTGCCGTTCGGCCAACGCACCGAGCAAGAGACGATCAACAGCATTCTCGTGCGCGAGGGCTCGGTGGGGCGCAACGTGGTGCGGCTCAAGGGCGGCGACCCGTTCATGTTCGGGCGCGGCACCGAAGAGATCGCGGCGTTGCACCGCGCGGGCATACCGTTTCGTGTCATCCCCGGCGTAAGCTCGCTCAACGGCGTGCTGGGGGCCGCGGGCGTGGCGCCTACCGTGCGCGGGCGCAATCACGGCTTCGCGGTGTTCAGCGGCGCGGGCGTCACGGACGAACGCGAGTTCGAACAGTGGGCGCTGACACCGGGGCCGGCAATCGTGTTCATGGGCGTGCATCGCGCGGCCCAGATCGCCACGGCATTCATCGAGCAGGGCCGCCCCCAGGACACGCCGGTTGTGGTGGTGGCGCGGGGCGGATCGCCGGCCGAGCTCATCGCCGAGACGACGCTTGATCAACTGGGCGCGCTGCTGGCCGACGCGTCGGCATGGACGCCCGCGATCATCGCCATCGGCGTGGCGCGCGAGCACGCGTTCAAGGCGCGGCCACTGGATGGCAAGGTGGCTGTGATGGCCGCCGGCGCGCTGGATACGCCCGAGGGCGACCTGTTGCGCGCGCTCGGCGCCCGCCTCGCCTGCGTCGATCCATCCGGCCAACCGGCGCACCCGCTGGCGCGGTCTGTGCCCCTGGCCGTGCCCGAAAGGCGCGTGAGTTGAAAAACGGCGTCGGTGCCCTCTCGATCAGGCCCGTGACGAGACGGCTGCATGGTGCAGCCGAAAGCACCGACGCCGGTAAGACGTAGTGCGGAGTGCGTTGTGCTGAGTGCTTAGTTCTTAGTGCTTCGGGGTATAGGGTTCAGGGTTCAGGGTATAGGGGACGGCTGAGCGCTGTTGATTCGCCCGCGACCCCAAACCCAGAACCCAGAACCCAGAACTCAGAACCCAGAACCCCCATCCATTCGCACCCAAGCCCGAAATTCTCTACACTCCTCCCATGCGACTGCTGATGATCTCTGCTTCAGCCGGTCACGGCCACGTGCGTGCGGCTCAGGCCCTTGAGCGCGCCGCCACGGCTGCGTTTCCGGGCGCCGAAGTCCGCAACGTGGACATTCTTGATTACACGGCCGCGCTCTATCGCAAAGCCTACGCCGCCAGCTATCTCGCGCTGGCTGACCGCGCGCCCGAAATGTGGGGATACCTTTACAACCACAGCGACAGCAAGCGCGCCAAGAAGCGCCAGGCGCGCATCATTCGCGCGTTTGACCACATCGAGTTCCGCAAATTCCGCGCGTTCCTGCGCGAGTTCAACCCTGACCACCTGTTCTGCACCCACTTCCTGCCCGCGCAGATCCTGCAGCCGTACACGGGCAAAGACTGGTACACGTTCAAGCTGCATCTTGTGGTCACGGACTTCATGGCCCACGCCTTCTGGGCCCAGGCAAACGCCGACACCATTTTCGTCGCCAGCGGCGAAGCCGTCGAAGAGGTCGCGATCAAGGGCATTCCGCGCGAGAAGATTCGCAAGGTCGGCATCCCGATCATGCCCGAGTTCGGCGCGACCTACGACCGCGACGAATTGCGCCGGCGCCACGGTTTGCTGCCCAGCGTGCCGACGGTGCTGGCGATGAGCGGCGGCTGGGGTGCCGCCGGCATGCCTAACCTGGTGCGCGGCATTCTGCACCACGCGCCGGTGCAGGTGATTGCCGTGTGCGGCCGCAACGAAAAGATGCGCGAGAACGTGGCCGCGCTGCCGGTGCCCGCGGGCAGCCGCGTGCTGGCGCTGGGCTATGTGAACTATGTGCACGAGCTGATGGCGGTGAGCGACCTGTGCGTGACGAAGTCGGGCGGCTTGACCACCAGCGAGTGCCTGGCGATGGGTGTGCCGATGCTGGTGCCGAACCCGATTCCGGGCCAGGAAGAGCGCAACGCCGAGTATTTAACAGAAAGCGGCGCAGCCATGATGGCCCGAAGCCCCGGCAGCCTGCAATACAAGCTAGGCAAGTTCCTGGGCGACGAAGCCCTAAGAAAACGCATGCAAGCAGCCGCCAGGTCAAAAGGAGTACCCAACGCGGCAACAAGCATTCTAACGGCGGTGACCTGAAGCCCGGTGGGAGCCGCATCGGCGAACCGGCCGAGAGTGTGGCTTACACCCCGGGGGCAGCGCAATGCCGGTCACTCAGAGTTCAATACCCAATACTCATATGTTGAGATTTCAACCTGCGCGACTTTCGTTAGCTCGGCCTCCAGTGCTTCTTGTCGGGCATTTGGCACAAACGATCGTACGAACCGGTACGTCACACCGTTGCCTGCGGAAGGTACCTCTAGATTCTTGCTCGCAAGCTCTACTTGACACTCGAACAACTCTATACACTTAACCTTCGCACATTTCTGAATTGCGTTCCACGCGACTTCCTGTACAGATCCGGATGCAACGCCAGAGACTATCCGGACTTTCTCGCAATCGGATACGTTTGGCAACGCGTCCCAATCAATGCTGGATTCGATGTTTAATCCTACACCAATGGTCTTCACTCTGCTTGTCGCACTCAGTACCGACAGCACATCACCGAAGTACTTGCTGGATCTGTACGCAACTCCACCAAACTCCACTGTGGATAACGTACGCAGCTTGGAAAGGTGATAAATGCCATCTCGCGAAATGTTCGAGCAATCAATCAGGTTAATGCTCTCAATCGACTTGCATTGGCTGAACCAGTGACATGCAACATTTGTGAGGTCCGAGCACCCCCGGACGTCCACATGCCGCAAGGCTCGCTTGCCTTGGCACACCCACGCAAAGACTGCATCGTCGTCCAAGCCGCCGCGGTAAGCGATGCCAACGGTGTGAAGAAGAGGCAACTGCAAGAGTCGTTGCACGACTTGCGGGGTCAGTCGATCCTGTGGATCCACGGAGTTCCTTCCGGCAGCCACTCCGCCTAGACCCACGTCCAAGTACTTCAGTTGCTTGACTTTCAATATCTCTGCGACTCCTCGACCACTGAGACGACAGCCGAACGCGTCTACATGCTCAATCTTCTCGTGATTAGACAACAACTGCGCCGAGTCGTCCATGAAACTCGGTCGCCCTCGACACCGCAATTCCTTCAGGCTGGTGATGCTAAGAATGTAGTCCCAGCCAAAAGAGAGAAGCTCAGGGTCGCGCTCGTCGGTTGCTCCGGTACGCCAACACTCTGCGCTAATGTCCAATACTTCCAACGCGCAGCATTTCTTCAGCCTGACCGCGCAGCCCTCCGACCACGGCATGTCGCCTCGCACATACAGCCGCTTGAGTGTCGGCGTGCTGCAGACTTTCATCATAGTAGAGTGCGATATCGAGCCGCAGCCGTCGAGCGTCAACTCTTCCACCGACAAGCAATCCAGCAAGTGTACGAGCGTGCTGTTTTGGACGGCGCTGTTTGCCAGATCAATTGCAATGACGGTCGCATACCCGGTCAGAGATCTGGCCTGGTCATCGGTCGAGTGGCGTGCCCGTACGCCACATGGATTTGTTGGAGCGACCTCCGTGGATACAAGCTCCCCCAACGAATACCACGTAAGTTCGGCTTGGCCAAGCAGTTCTGAACTGGGAATAGCCGCCGCACAAGCGATGAATGTTGCTAGCCAGAATGTGCCGAGACCACACATATCTCTACTTTGTGCAGGTCACCGTAAAGTAAACGGTCCAATTGATCTGAACCCACAATTCAAAACGAACGGTAATCACCAGATTGCCTTCGGCGTTGACCGTGACAACTGTCTTCGCACGCGGGTTGCCCAATCGCGTTGGCGCAGAATTCACGATCCCGCTACTTGTTTGGCGCCCTGCGTGCCAATAAATGAGATTGACTCTCTTCGTTGGGCAGTCCGGCTCACAGACAACTTCGTTCGCCACCAAAGCAACCTGTACATCGATATGTTTCTTGTGCGGCGTATCAAGGTCACCGCCATTCTCGATCGTCTTGGAAAGTCGGTCGAGCATCTCCTTCTCTCGGGGTACTGGACAATCCTCTTCAGCTCTCGCCTTGAGGTCCGCTAACTCCTTCATCTGTTCTTCGGTTAAGCCCTTCCCATCCCAAACGTCAGAATCAGCATCCCACCAGTTCTTCTTCTGCTTTCGTGAGCCTTTGAGCGAAGTGGATACAGTTGTGTCACAGTTCTCAAAGTAATGTAATCTGGTTTGGCCAAACCATGAAAGTACATATGTCTTGTTACACTTAGCTGGCGAGGCTGCGGAGAAGTCAGACACTTCTGAAGGCCCCTTCTTTGGGGACGCAGCTTCGGCGTCAACCACCCCAGTCGCCGTTCCGCCCTTTCCTTTCCACTTTTCGTTGTTGGAGGCGTCGGGATATGGATGGGCGCCGTCGGCAGTTCTTACCCCAGGAAACGGATCCGGTAGCGGCTCATCTTTGTTGTCTCCGCCTTCCTGCTGCATTAAGGCCGGGAACACGTCTGCTGCGCCGGACTCGGCAAGGGTGAACTGGTTTGTGGATGGGGGGCCTGATGGTGGGGCTAATCCGAACAAGCTTGCGTGCTCGGTTTCTGCCAGTGTGAACTGATTGCTTGATGGGCGCCGGCTTTCGGCAGGCGGGGCCAGTTTCTCTGTAGGCTGCGACAACGAAAACCGATCTGCTAAGAAGCCTTTTGCTGGGCGCTCGGCCTTGCCTGGTGCTCCCGCCTCGTATGACGACGAAGAGGGGAGCCTTGACGCCGGTTCGCGGCTTGGTGTCGAAGCGCCTAGCATTTCCGCTGCCGTCATCGCCTCGGCGATTTGCGCGTCGGTGCTGCCCAGCTTGTCGGCCATGAAGTCTTCCGGCACCTCGACCCTTCCGCGGCCGTTGTGCTTGCTGAACTTCAACCCGCCGGGGCTGCATGTTGGACAGTCTTCTTTGTTGTCTTCCATCGCCTTGATCCCTCGTGCTAAGTTCCTTCGGATTCGCGCAGCTTGGTACCGCTGGAACATGGCCCGCCGGCGCTGCTAGATTTTCAACGGCCCGCGTCGTGCACGGGGGTCTCTAGCTGGCCTTTCATCGCGATCACTTGTTCACTTGCAACTGATCCATCCGGACGAAAGTGGATTCGAACAATCTTTGCAAACGGCAGCGCCTGCTGAACCTTGCCCGTGACAGGGTCTCGTTGAAGGGGTTGCACTTGCTCTCCCCGATCATCGAACACCCGATCCTCGTACAAGAGGGCTCCCTCCTCGCTCCATCCCCTGGCAAGTCCGAACTCGCTGAGCGTCTCTCCATCCAAATACACCCAGGCGAAACCGGTGCCCGCCGACTTCTTTCGTCGTTCCAGAATTTCCCACTTGCCGATCGAGAATCCTGAGTCTTCGTAGTACTCCGCAGCAGGTTCCTCAGCGGTTCCACCCGCTGCCCCAGGAACTGCTACATCACCACCGGAGACTTTGTAGACGACAAAGAAGGCTACCGCACCCAAGACGACGACACCCGTCACCAGAAAGAGCAGTCTGATGCCCGGTTCACGCTTTTCGGTTTTTGACGACTTGCTCACGATGGTCAACCCCGCCGGGTGCAACAGTTCTCTGCAAACTGATCGCTGCCACTACGTTTGTGCGGTGCCACGCAAGCGGGCGAGCATGTCCGAGGCTTGCCCGGGCGGGTAGCATTCGCCCGAGACCCAGGTGTGTTTGGTGACCGTGCCGTTTGCCGCGGTCCACTCTTCCTCGATCACAATTTCAACCCACCCGGATGGATACCCGCGACGAGTGCATGCCCGCGCGTACTGCGCCGTTACTTTGATTCTCGTTGCGCTCAACAGCTCGGCGCCCGGTGCCGACGGCGGCCCCATGCCCAAAACGTCGCCCGCATCGGTTTCCGCGAGCGTGAAGTTTACTGGATTGTAGGTTGATTGAGTGTTCATGTTCAGCCTCCGAAGCAGCTGCTCCTGCACTGCGTACCCGTCTATCCGCCTCCTCCGCCGCAGCTTGCTACCGTGGTGTAGTTCTGGATGATGCTCAGCGCCCCTTGGCTGCCGACCGCGATGCCAGCCGGCATTGTTACGAATGTGTCTTCGCCCGGGCCGTCGATTGTCACTAACGCCGGCACCGTTCGCTTGATGAACATCTCGCGGCCCAGGTGCGCGGGCACGATGCCCGTCACGCCGCGTGTGGGGCCGGCTTTGCCGTCATCGCCGACCACCATGAAGTACGTGCGCTCGACACCTCCCGGAGTTCCGGCGGCGTTGCACAGGTCGTTTGCCAGCCACGGTGTGCCGTTGAAGGCGTCCACGCTGCCGTCCTCCATGCGTCTGCTGGCTGGATTGTACCACCGGAACGGCGCGCGCTCGGCCTTGAATCCAGCGTCGCGGCATAGTTTCCGGTAGGTGCGCAGGCTGCGCGAATGGCTCATGATCAGCGTCGGACGGCCCGTGCCGGCTGTGATACGCTCGTAGGCGTCGTCAAGACAGTCCAGTGTCAGCGCCCCGCCGGCCATGTCCACAAGCTGGCCAGCGGCGCAAAGGTCCGGCAAACCGGGCCCGACAGCAGAGCCGAACGAGTCGAGTTGCTGTGCGTAGGCGTACAGGATGCGCCGCTTGGCGGCGGCGAACATGATGGCTTGCAGGAGTTGCGGGTTGCGGTAGCGGTCAAGGTCGGAAGCGCAGGCCTGCCAGCGGGTGACGTAGTCAAGAAACGTCATCTCGGCTTGCGAGATGTCGGGCAGTTGCTCCTCCACGGTGGTACAGTCCGCCATCACGCCAGCCGGTGCAAGCGCCGTGGTGCGCGGGTAGATCAGCGACTTGCCGGCAACCTGCTGCCAGGACCAGGCCTGAAAGAACGGAATCTTGATCGGGGCGTTCTCGACCAGCCAAAGCGCCAACAGGTCGTCTGACAGCAGATCAGCATTCGTAACCGGCATGGATCACCTTTCCAAAAGTCAGGAAAGGCCAAGATACCCCACCACAAAAAAAAATAGAGTTCGCGAATTATTTGCAGAAATCTTTCGTGGCGGCCATTACTGACACACCGCGTTGCAGGATGTGACAGGTCGGACCCGCCGGCAAACCAACAGCGGGCGGTCTCGGGCGACTTGGTTGCGGTGACGGCGTGCCACTGTGGCCATAAGTTCAAACGCCCGCGGCGTGGGGCCGCGGGCGTTTGGCACACTTGTTCCCACAGGGTCTAGGGCAGGGTGTGGGAACCGATGTGCCCCCAGATTGCGCTCAGGTGCGACGCGCTGTACGTGTGGCCGCCGCTGAACTCGGTGTACCAGAGGTTCGTGTTCAGCACCCAGCCCGCGCTGGTGAACGTCGTGCGGTCCTGGTTCACGTACGGCTGCAACGTGTCGCTTGAGCCCACGTACAGGCTGACCGGAATCTTGCGCGCCGCCGCCGCCGGGGCGCCTGTGCCGGCCAAGGCCTGCAACGTGCCTGCGCTGATGCCGTAGGCCGCAAAGAAGTTGCTGTTGCCCAGCGCAATGGCGTGCAGGTAATGGGCGCCCGCGCTGAAGCCCCAGCCGTACACGCGGTTCTGCTCAATGTTGTAGGCGGCGAACACGTCGCTGATGATGGCGTTCAGGATCGTCGTGTCGTTGCCGGCCAGCCAGCCGCCGCCGCTGCCGGTCGCGGCCTGGGTCACGACGATAAACCCGTTCGCTGCCGCCAGTGTGGCCCAGTCGCTGCGCACCTGCTGCGCCGCCGCCGGCGCCGTGCCGGTGCCGCCCGCGCCATGGAACCCGAACAGCACGGGCATCGCCGTGGACGGGCTGTAGCTGGCGGGGATGTACAGGTAGTAAGTCTGGTTGCCCAGGCCGCTGACAGCAACCACGCGCTGTTGGTTGCCGGGGTATGTGCCGCCCGTGCCGCCGGAGGGGTTGCTGCCACCGGGGGTGCCGCCGCCGCTCTGATAACCTGACTGTACCGGGTCGGACTGGGCCGTTGCCAACCACTGGTACACACTTGAGGGCGACGGCCCCTGGGTGCAAAGACTGCTGAACGTGTGCCCGACACCGCTGACCCACGCATAGTTGGTCGCGTGGCCGGCGGCTGTCCATTCGCTGTAGATAGTCTGCGAGCCGCTGTAGCCACTGTCCGCGGTACCGCAGATCGGATACACGGGAATATTGCGCGTGATCGGGAAGGTCTTGCCTGTGGCGGCGCCGGCGTAGGGCGCAACGGCCTTGATCTGCGCGCTGTTCCAGTACGCGGCGATGTCGGTGACCACGCCGCCTTCGCTGAAGCCGATGAAGTAGATTTTCGTGGTCTCGATGTTGTAGTCCGCGCCGACACCGTGGTACGCGGCGTTGATCAGCCCGGTGATTTCGCCCGCCGTGCCCTGCGAATCAAGGCCGCCCTGGGCCGTGAGGTGCAGGAAGCTGGGCCGATTTGTGTTCATGGTCTGCGGCGTCATCAGGATGAAGTTGTTGCTGGTGGCGGCTGCGGTCCAGCCGTACGCCGCGAGAATGCTGTGATAGTTCGTGTGCGTGTCGCCGTAGCCGTGCAGCGCGATCACCAGCGGCGTCGGCGTGCTCGCCGAGTAGCTGGTGGGCACAAACAGCCGGTAGCCGCGCCCCTGGTAAGTGTCGTTGACCGTGCCGGTGGCGCCGCCGGTGCCGTTGGTCGGCACTGAACTGCCGCCGCCGCCCGTGGGCGCTTGAATCGTGATCAGCAGTGTGGCGCTGTCGCTGCCGCCGGCGCCGTCGGTGACACTGAACGTGATCGTGATGGTGCCAGCCGCCGCCGCTGTGCCCGCAAGGTTCAAGGTGCGCGGGGCAGGGCCGTTGACGCTGGCGGGAAACGTCGTGGTGAAACCGGCTTGCGCGGCTGTCAGTGAGCCGCCGGTGCGGTTGCCGGTGAGCGTGACGTTGTTGCCGTCGGGGTCGCTTGCGGTGGCGCTGAAGGTCAGCGCCTGGCCGACCTGCACGGTGGCTGAGTACGTCGGGTGATTGCCGCTGACCGTGACGGGGCCAGCCGGCCGCGCGATCGCGGGCGGGTTGTTTACGGGCGTGGACGTGACGTTGATGGTGAGTGTGGCGGTTGCGACTCCGCCGACACCGTCAGTCACGGAAACGTCGAATACGATGCTGCCGACCGTCGGCAATGCACCGTTGGGTGCGATCGACACGTTTGCAGCAGATGGTGCCGTTGCGCTGCCCACAGAGACTTTCGGGGTGCCGATCGGTGCCGGCGAAAGCGCTAGTTGTGTCGGCACGTCGGCATAGCCGCTGCTCGATGCCGGGTTGAACGCGACGTTGAGTGTCAGCACGTTGCCCGCGTTGGCGTCGAAGCCGTCGACGTTGATTGTCCCCGGCAGCGCGTTGCCTTGCTGCACCGAAAGCGAATAGTTCGGCGTCGCCCCGCTCATGCCGCTGACGGTCAGCGTCGGCTGTGCGTTGCCCGAGCCGGGCACACTGACAACGGAAGAACCGCCCGAGCTTCCGCCCGAACAGCCGGCCACGAGTGCGGCCAAAGTAATGAGTGCCATGACCCCGAACTTGCGCATTGCGATCTCCCTGCCAGAGGACCGTGATTTGCCGGCTCAGCGTGCTCGCACGGCCGGTGTGGGGACATAGATGCCGAATGCGTGCCAGTCGGCGGCGCGGGCCGGCGATGCTGCTGTAAGTCGTGCAAAGGGAGTTAGTTAGGAATCTTGGTTAGCACTTGGGCTGGTCCGGACGTTCGCTACAATCGTTCGTAATCTGAACAATTACGAGTGCGTTCTGGCAACCTGACTGCTGAGAGAGCATGTCCGCATCGGCGCCTTCCTTCCTTATGAATCATCGCGCACGCCAGCGCGAAGGGGGTTGGTTGTTTCGGTCGCGCGGCGATTTGCTGCGCGTTTTGCCATTCTCGGGTCAGCTGGTGGAACTTGCGGCGCGTGCGCCGCGGCTGTTCGAATCGGCCGTCGGCACGCTCGGCACAGTGGAGGGGCAGTTCCTGCTGCAAGCACACGGGCGTGGCGTGCGGCTTGACCGCGACCCGCGGCGGCCAACGCGGCATCCGGCGCTTGCGCTGACTGTGTGGCGCATGTTCTGCGCCGGGGGCGCGCCGGGCGACATTGACCTGCACGACTATCTAGCCCACGCCGACGGTTTGACGTTGCTGCGAGTGCCGCCCTTGGGCGACGAGAAGTCGGCGTCGCAGGCGCTGATCTTTGCGGCATCGACGATGTTGAACCGGCGGGCGACTCTTTCTGGTTCAAGTGCCGGGCTGCTGCGTGTCGTTGCGCGCGCGCTTGGTGGTGAAAGCAGTGCTCCGCTGCTGATGCGCAGCGCGTTGTCGCCGCTGCCCAACACAGAAGCCGTTTCGCTGTTTGTGCGGGAAGTTGTCGATGCGGCCAAGGCGACCTCGGTGCCGCAGGCCATCGCGCTGACTGATGCGGACCAGGCCGAGGCGCTGCGCTGGCTGCTGGTCGCGGATTGCGCCCGCCGTGGACTGCGGGGCGGTGACTCGCGCCTGCCCGGCAGCGGCGACGGGGTGCGCATCATCGGGCCACTGTCGGCGGATGCGTGCGCCAAGCGGCTGGAGAACCTGAGCGCGCAGCCCACGGTGGCGATTGTGCTTGCATCGGAGCGCGACGCCGAGCGCGAGCTGGCTGCGCTTGCCAATCTCTGCGCGTTGCCTTTGCCCCGGCCCGCCGAAGTGCTGGCGTGGCTGAAGCCGCTGGGGCTGGCCGCAGAGGACGTGATCGAGTCGCTGGCACCCCACTTGTCGAAGCCGCCAAGCCAGACGCGCCGGATGGTGCTGGCGTTGATCGAGCGCGCGGGCGCCGAAGTAACGCCGGAAGGCCTGGCGCTGAAGGGCGACTGGCGCAACGCATGGCGCGAACTGACGCGGCCGCGCATGGGGCCGGCGGTCGCGCAACCGGCGGCGGCGCGATTGGCTGGTTTGTTGTCGCTGTCGCGGCGCGGCTTGAACGCAGCCGAGGTGGAGGCATCGAAAGACCTGTCGCGCGGCCTGTCGGTGCTCGAGGGCATCGGCCTGGCTGATCGCGACGGCGAGGTGGTGCGAGCGACGGCCGGCAGTGCGGTCGCGTCTGAGTCGCTGGCGACGCGCCGCGCCGAGATGCTCTGGCTTGCGGCGCGTCCGCACTTTGCGCCCGACGCCGACGCGCTAAAGCGCGAGACCTGGTCTCTGGGCCTGCGGTTGCGGGCAGGTGAACTTGCCGATTGGGCCGACAGCGGCGAAGCACTTGTGCGGCGCCTGATGGATGCACGCGAGCTTGCGCTGGTGCTGGAGTTGTATGAGGCGCACGCGCTTGCGGCGTCGCGGCGAGGCGCCGGCCCGCCTTCGCTGAATGCGCTGCTGGATGCAGCCGAACTCGGAATGGCGCTGTCGCCCGCGCAGCGCCGCCGCCGTCTGCTGCGCCTGTGGTTGCGCGGCTACAACGGCGAATTGAAACCGGTGCTGCTGGCTGTGCTGGCCCGCACCGAGCGTACGCTGCGCGGTGTGACCGCCTACCAGCCCATGCTGGACGAGGCGCTGGCGCAGGTGGACCGGTTGCCGCGGCTGCTGCGCGAACAAACGCTGATTGAGGCGGCGGCCAGCATGCACCAGGATGACTCGGATGCTGCCGACGAGCTGCTGAAGCGGCTGCCCACGAACCTTGCGCGCGATGCGCACTTTCTGTCGCGGGCGCGGGCCACCTATATGAAGGCGCACAGCCGGTTCGTGCGCTTGAACCCGCAGGAGACGATGTCGATTCTGCAGGACGCCCGGGCCCAGATCAGCCCGAGAGCGCCGTGGTTTCGGCGTGTGCGCGTCGAGGCGCAAATCGAGTCGCTGAACGCGATGGCGTGGGCGCAATTGACGCTTTCAAAGCGTGACTTCGCGCCCGTGATTGAGCGCCTGCTGGGCCTGCAACGCGAGTACGGTTGTTGTGAAGACCACGTCTGCACGGCGGTCGTGAATGACTTTCTGTTCCGGGCGCGCATGCGCGAGCCGGGAACTGTCGGCAGCGCCGAGCTTGAACAGGTGCTTGCCCATGCGCCGCCGCACAACCGGCGCGGCTATGTGGTGGTGCTGCACCAGCTGTCGGAGAACTCGGTCTACAGTGGCAACCTTGCGCAATCGCGGCAGATTGACGCGCGCATGGAAAGCGTGGCAGCGCCCGAGGTGGCGCCGGGCGTCGCGGTAAGCTGGGCCAGGCACATGGCGTTGGCGCGCGCGCTGGCAGGCGACTGGCCGGGCATGAAGCGCGCATGGCGGCGCGGCAAGCTGCGCGTGATGAGTGAGCCGTGGCGCTCGCGCAGCTTGTCCGTGAAACTGGGCGAATGGGGCGTGATCCTGCTGCTGGCCGGCCGCCTCCAAGTCGCGGCGCAGAGGCTGCGGCAGTCGGCAGAGATGCTGGCAGCGATTGGCGCAACCACACGCGGCTCAACGTTTGTCGCGTTGGCGCTGGTCGCTGACCTGCTGCAAGGCAACGAACCCGACGCCGAGGGGTTGAAACAACTGCGCGCATTGGCGGGGCCGCGCCACGCACTGCCATCGGCCATGCTGTTGATGCTCGACGCGCTGGCAACGGGCAGCGGCCTGGCGCGGCTGCGCCATGACATCGATGATGTTGCGGCGCCCCCGATGTGGAAGGGGCTCGTCCTTGCCGTGGGAGCGGTCGTGGCGCGTCGTCGCGGGCAGCGTGAAGCCGCGTCGCTTGCCGATGCGGCGCGCCGACATCTTCCACCCGACATCGTCGTGCTGCGCAACTGGCTGGATCGCGAGTTGCCGCAGCGAGTCGTGACTTCGACACCGCATGAGCCGCGGGTGCTGAGCGCACTGGCCGGCCTGGCGGTTCCGCTTCATGGGCCGGTCGATGAGAGCGCAGTCTGCGAGGCCGTCGCGGTCGCGATCATGGCCGCGCTGGATGCCGACGCCGTGGCGATTCGCGTCAGCAGCGGTGCGGCCAGTCTCGGCACTGTGGATTCCGAGCTGGCTGCGGCGCGGGACCAGGCAATGCTCGGCGGCGAGATCGTCGACGGCGGCATTCTGGCTGTGCCGCTGGAGGCCAACGTCGGGTGTGTGGCGGTCCGCCAGAACAGTCGAGACGATACAGCGCTGGCCGCTGTGCGGGCGTTCGCGCGCAGGCTGGACGAGCTGTTGGTGACGGGGGCCGCGCGCAACGACCGTGATGTTGCGGCCGGAATGCGCAAGGCGCTTGCCCGCGCGGCCTGGACGCTGGCATCAACGGCGCACTCGCCGATGCAGCGGTTGCAGGCGCTGGCCGAGCTCACCCGGGCCGAAGCAGGCAGCATGGCGTGCGAGCTGGCACTGCTTCGCAGGATGTCGCCGGTCTGGAACACATCGCGCATCCATGACTGGGACTTTGAGGCAACGCGCCGGGTTGACCACACCTTGTCGCTGCGCTTGCGCGCCAACGGCGGTTTGCGCGACACCCTGGACACCGCCGCCGACAGTGCAGCCGAGGCGGTGACGGCCATGCTGGCCGAGCACGGCGGGCGGCTGCGCACCGAGCTGGGAAGCCCCGAGGCCGGCGAGCCCCTGGAGGGCGCCGGAGAACCGCTGGGTGAAAGTGCCGCGAGCCGACGGCTGTATGACGACCTGCGCCGCTATGCTGACCTGGAGTTGCCAGTAGTGATCACAGGCGAGCAGGGCGCGGGCAAAGACCTGGCGGCGCGGGCGTTGCACGCAATGTCGCAGCGCGCGGCGCGGCCGCTGATGGTGCTGGATTGCGCAACGTTGCGGCCGGAGACTGCGGCAAGCGAGCTGTTCGGGCACGTTGTCGGCGCATTCACGGGCGCGACAGCGGACCACATCGGGCTGCTGGAAGCCGCAGGTGAGGGTTGCCTGCAGATCGACGGCCTCGCGGAGTTGCTGCCGCAGATCCAGTCGATGCTGTTGCGCGTGCTTCAATCGCGGCGTTTCCTGCCGGTCGGCGGCACGAATGAGCGCGAGTTTCGTGCGCGCATGGTTGTCACCAGCACCGAGCCGCTGGATCTGTTGGTCGCACGCGGCGTGCTGCGCCAGGATTTGGCACAGCGCCTTGCCGGGTTGCCGTTGCGTGTGCCGCCGTTGCGTGAGCGCGCCAACGACGCGGTCTTGATTGCGCGGCATGTCGTGCGCCAGCTTGGGACGCAGCTAGGCCGGTCGTTGCGACTTTCGAGCCGCGCAGAGCAGGCAATTTCGGGGCAGGCATGGCCGGGCAACGTGCGCGAACTCAAGGGAGCCATCACGCGCGCCGCGATTTTGTCCGCCGGCAACGTGATTGAGCCAGCCGACCTTGAGCAAAGCCGCAGCGCCGCCGACGCGGTGAGCATCGCCGACGATGACAACCTGAACCTGACGCAAAAACTTGCACTCGGCATGCTGCGCAAGCAGGGCGAGCTGACGGCGCGGGCGCTGATGCAGCGGCTGGGTGTCTCGCGCACGACGGCGTCGCAGGCCCTGTCGGCGCTGGCCGATCAAGGCAGCGCCCGCCGTGAGGGCAAGGGCAGGGCAAGTCGTTATGTGCCAGCCGAGTGATCGCCGAAAATGACGCGCGCCCGGGACGAATCCCGGGCGCGCGTCCTGTTGCAGGACTACTGTGCGTTGCGTGAACGACGGACGCGCACCGCCAGCGCCAGCATGCCCAGAGCTGCCAGCAGTGCAGGCCAGCCGCTGTGCCCGCTGCCGGTGGAGCAGTTGCTGTCGTCGCCATCGCCGCCACCACCGCCACCCGAGCTTGAGGACGCCACGCCGTTGATGTGAATCACGAAGTTTGGCGTGTCGGCATCGTTGCTCTGGATGTCGAAGTCAAACGAGAACGGCCCGGCTGTCAGCACGGTTACCAGGAGCACCAGGTCGCTCTCACCGCCGGCGTTCAGGGGCGACGTGGCCGGCGTGCTGACTACCGCGGTGCAGTTGACTTCGTTGCTTACGGCATAGAGCGTCAGGGAAAGCGCGTCCGTGCCGACGTTGCGGACCACAAACGTGACGGGCACCGCCAGTGATGGATGTGAGCCGATATCGAGCGCGCCACCCGCAACCAGCGGTGCGAATGGCGGGTATTCGACACGGATGTCCGGTGCCGGTCCTGTGCCGACCAGGTTGATGAGGAACGAGCCTTCGTCACTGTCGTCGCTGCGCAACTCGATGACCGCGCTCAGCGCGCCGGTCGCAAGTGGTTGCACACCGATGACCAGAACACTGTCGTCCTGCGGCGCGATGGCGGCGTCGGGGTTGGTCAGGATGCGGATTTCGCAGTTGGACTCAGAAAGCACACGGGCCGACAGTTGCAGGTTGAGTGTCGCGGTGCCCTCATTCACCACGCGGTAGAACAGCGGCGTGAACTGGCCCGAGGCAAAGTCACCCGCGTCGTCGGTACCGCCCGATGCCAGCCACACGCCCCCGCGTTCGACTGCAATCTCCGGCGCCGGCGATGCCGTGGCTGTGCCCAGCACTGTCAACGGGAACATCGGAACGTCGGGGTCAGAGTTGGTAAACGAGAGGGTGTATGCGAACGGACCGGGGGTGGTCGGCTGTATGTCAATGCCGAACAACGTTGCAGTACCCGGCGCGACCACGCTTGCCGGCGCGAGCGTGACGACGGCTGCGCAGTTTACAGCGCCGGAGATGGTGACGGGGCTGGTTATCGCCAGGGGAGCCGCACCAAGGTTTCGGATCTCCCACAGCAGCGTGCTGGTGCTGCCGCTGGGCAGCAGGCCGACCATGTCGGTGCCAGCCGGGGCCAGGGGCAGCCCGCGGCGTACCTCCAACACCGGTGCCGGTGCCGGCGACCAACGGCCTGTGCCGTGAATGAAGAACGGGTCTTCATCCGGGTCATTGCTGTCCAGGCGAACCACGAACTCAAAGGGACCGTTTACGCCCGGCATCACTGTCAGTGTCAGTGTGTCCGCGTTGCCGGCCGTAATCAGGGTAGGCGCCAGGGTCACCGATACCGTGCAGTTCACTTCCTGGGTGACAGACGCCTGGGGCGCGCCGAACACAAGGTCAGACGTGCCGACATTGCGGACGGTGTAATCCAGCACCAGGTTCTGGGTCAGCGGGTGAACGGCGGTGAAGTCTGTGTCGCTGTTGAGCAGTGGGTCGTTGAAGCCGCGGGCCAGTTCAATATCCGGGGCGTCCACGGCGGTGCCGGAAACCTGGAAGCTGTATGGGCTCTCGTCGGCGTCTGAGTTGTCGATGGCCAGGTCCACGCTGAATGCGCCGGTGGCCTGCGGGATCAACATCAGTCGGAATGTGGTGCTGCCTGCTGCACCCACGCTGCTGGCGGGCAGGTGCGTGATCCAGGCAACGCAGTTGGATGCACCGCTGACCGCTACGAGGTCCGGCGAGCCGGTCAGGGCGAGCGCGGCGTTGCCGGTGTTGGCAATGGTGTACTCAAGGTACTGCGCACCGGCGACCGGCAACGTCGCGCCGATTGCGTCCACGCCCGTGCCGTCCGGGATCGGCACGCCAACCTGCCGGAACAGGTCAATCTCCGGCGCAGCCGTGACCGTGATGTCGAAGCTGTCCGGCGCGGATGTATCAATGCCGCCGCCGGCCGTGCCGCCGTTGTCGGACAGCGTCAGGGTTATCGTGGCTGTGCCGCTGGCGTTGGTTGCCGGCGTGAAGGTCAGGGTGCCGTCGGCGGCCACAGCCGGCTGCACGTTGAACAATGCGGCGTTGGTGTTGCCGGTGACGTTGAAAGTCAGTGTCTGCGCTGCTTCGTCGGCGGGGCCGGCGCTGATGCCGGTTGCCCACGGGAAGATGCTCTGCGCACCGGCGGCCCATGTGACCGAGGGGTCGGCCCCCACGCTGAAGCTTGGTGCATCGTTGATCGCGGCGGTGTCCACGTTGACCGTAACCGGCGTTACGCTTGCAAGCGCGCCGTCCCATGCCGTGATCGTGAATGCCGCAAGCGTGCCGTTGGCGTCCTGCGCGCCCTGCCAGATCAGTGTATCGGCGCTGGTAATGACGGTGCCCGGCGCGACCGGGGTTGCGCCGATCAGCAGCGTGCCGCTGACAATCGCCTCGACGCGGAACTCAATGACAGCGCTGTCAATGTCAGCCTCGTCGGCCGCCGTTTCGATGGCTGCAAACGTGATGTTGAACGCGGTGTCTTCAGTGGCGCCGCTGAGCGTGGCCACGGTGGTCAGTGTTGGCGCGTCGTTGACCGGGTTGACCGTGATCGTGAAGTTGAACGCGATGCTGGCGTCCACACCGCCGCTGGCCGTGCCGCCATTGTCCTGCACCGTAACGTCAAACGTGCTCGCGCCGCTGATGTCGGCCGCTGCGGTGTAGCGCAGGGTGCCCGCGGGGTCCACGGTCGGCGCGGCGCTGAACAGCGCCGGGTTCGAAATGTTGTTGACGGTGTATTGCAGGGCCGTCTGCTGGGATTCGTTCGGGCCCGGCTGCAATGTTGCCCAGCCGGGAACGGTGACCTGGCCCTGGTCTTCGTCGCTGGTGTGGTTGGAGGCGGTCATGGACGGTTGATCGTTCACGGCGTCAACGAACACCTGCACGGTGATAGCGGCGCCTGAGGTCAGGGCGCCATCGTGGGCCACCACGGTGAACGCATCGAGCGACCCGTAGTCGTTGGTGGGAGGTGTCCACTCCAGCACGTCGCCGGCGGCGAAGATGCTGGTACCCGGCACGACCAGTACGCTGTTCAGCACAAGCGTGCCTGACAGCACCTGCTCAATCCTGAAGTTCACGGGGCTGCTGTCGATGTCGGCCTCGTTTGCGGCGGCGGCCAGCATTGCCCAGTTGATGACAATCGTTGTGCCTTCGGTGCCGCCGAACAGTGGCGTGATGGCTGACAGCGTTGGTGCGTCGTTCACGTTGGTGACCGTGATCGTGAACTGCTGGGCCGGCGAGAAGTAGGCGACGAGCGGTGTGTCGCGTCCGTCGTTGGTGACAGCCTGGATGTCAAAGGTGCACACGCCGAACGCGTTGGGAGCCGTTTCAAACGTGAGTTCGCCCGTCGCGCTGACGGCAGGCTGCCCGGTCAGTGTGAACAGGCCCGTGTTGGACACGTTGGTCAGCTGGTACGAGACCACGGTTTCGTTCAGGGGCTCGTCAGCGCCGCCGCCGGTCACGAACGTGGCCCAGCCTGGGAAGCTGTGCGTCGGGGGAATCTCGTCCTCGAGCACACCGACGTTGACGGCGGTGATGCTGCCCGGGTCATTGACGTAGAAGTCGATTGCAATGTTGACGTCGAGCACAGCCGTCGAGGCCGCAATTCCATCCCATGCCGCGACGCTGAACGCGCCGGGTACGGTCTGGAACGTGGTGTTCTGGTTCAGTGGGGGCGTCCACTCAAACTGGTCACCGGCACCCAGGATAGTCACGCCAGGCGTGACCGGGTTGCCGTTCATGGTCAGCGTGCCGGACAGGATCGCCCCAAGCCGGAAATGGTTGGCCGGTCCGTCGAGGTCCACGACGGTTGCGTTGGCCTGCAACTGCGCCAGCGTGATGACAAATGCGGTGTCTTCGATGGCGCCGGTGAAGGCCGCCATCGCTTGCAGGTCCGGCGCGTCGTTCACGGGCGTGATGGTGATGCTGAAGACAAGGCTGCCGGATGCCGGCAGCAGCGCGGCCCCGCTGTCCGACACGTGGAACTCAAAGGTGTCGGCGGTGGTGTCCGTGCCATCGTGCTGGTAGCTGAGGTTGCCGAGGTTGATGTCCTGCTGGGTGAACATGTTGGTTGCAACCAGCGGCGTCGCGCCGAGCAGCAGCTGGCCGTTCAGTGGCGCGATGTCGAGCGTGTAGGTCAGCGCGGCTGCGCCGTCCTCGATGTCGTCAACTTCGAGCAGCGACTGTGTCACGCCGCCGCTTGCGCCCTCGGCGACAGTCAAGCCGGCGTTTGTGGTCACCGTCGGCGCATCGTTCTGGGCGGCGACGTTGATAGTGACGCTGGCGATCGTGCTCTGGCCGCTGAGTGAGTCCACGGCGCGATACGTGAAGCCATCGGGGCCGTTGAAGTCAGGGTCGGGTGTGTACGAGAAGCTGCCGTCGGAGTTGAGGGTCAACGTGCCGTTGGTGACGTCGGCGACCAGCACCGCGGTCAGGGGCGTGTTGCTTTCGGAGGGCGCGCCGCCGTGGGCGTCGGAGTCATTGCCGAGCACGCCGGGCGCAGCGACGTTCAAGACCGTGTCTTCGTTGGTGCCGTGAGTGTCGTTGCCGGCAAGCGGCACATCGTTGACGCTGGTGATGGTAATGGTGACAGTCGCCGCCGCGCTGGAGAGCACGCCGTCAAAAGCCTGGTACTGGAAGGTCACGACGCCGTTGTAGTTCAGCGCCGGAACCAGGTTGAAGCTGCCGTCTGCGTTGAGCGTAAACGAGCTGACTTCGGGGCCGGGCACGGTCACGCTGATGCTGACAAAGCTCGCGGTCAGCACGGTCGGCACGTCGGGGTCAGAGTCGTTGCCGAGCACACCGGGCGCGGCCACGTTCAGGGTTGCGTCTTCGTTGGTGCCCCAGCCGTCATTGCCGGCGGTGGGAGACTCGTTGACGTCATTCACTGAAATCACGAGCACCTGCTCAACCCATGCGCCGAAGCTGTCGGTGCAGCGCACGCGAATGCTGTAGCTCGATTTCACTTCATAGTTGAAGCTCGCCGCCGTCTGCAACGCGCTGCCGACAATCGCAAAGCTGCCGTTGTCGGTGCTGCCGGCGCCGAATACCAGCGTGAACGCGTGGGTGTCGCCGATCGGCCCGGCGTCAATCGTCGAGAGGGTGCCGACGGTGGTGGCCGCGGGCAGGTTCTCGTCAACGACAAGGCTGGTGGAGTTTACCGCGCTGGGGATACCGTTGACCGTGAAGGTCAGCGGCGCGGTAGTGCCGCCGCCCGGGGCCGGGTTGTTGACGGTCACGTTGTGCAGCGTCGCCACGGAAACGTCCGAAGCCGAAAGGGCCGCCAGCAACGTCGTGCTGCTGTAATAGAAGGTAGGCCGGTTCACGCCGTTCAGGCGCACCGTCGATGTCCCGCTGAAGCTGGCGCCATCGACCTGCAACAGCATCGCGCCCGAGCCCGCGTGAACAAAGGTCGGCGTAACCGACGTGATCACGGGCGGCGGGTTGTTGATGTTGAAGGGGTTGCTCACCGGCGAGAACAGGTTCGTCGCGCCGTACAGGCCGGTCACAGACACCGTGTAACCCACGCCACCAAGGCTGATGGCCAGGTTGCTGAAGACCACGATGCCGCCCGTAGCCTGCACAACTGACGAGCCGATGAAGGTGGCGCCGGAGGGGTTGTTCACAAAGCCGACCAAGGCGTCGCCGTTAAGGCCGTCAAAGTTGTAACCGAGCACGCCGGCACCATCCTGCGCGCGCAACGTGGGAAAGGGCGAAAGTGCGACCGCCGATGAGCCATTGGGCGGCTGCACGGTCCACACCAGCGTGGTGGGAATGGCGTGCAGCGGCTCGCCGGATGGGCTGCCGGCAGTGCCGCCACCCTGGAAGCCGGGCGTGCCGGGCAGCGTGTCGGTGCCGCTGGCGTACCACGGGGTGTAGGCGACCAGCGCAAGGCTGGTCACCGCGCTGCCCGTGCCGCCAAGGCTGGATGCTTCGGTCGGGCCGGTGGGGCTGCCCCACCAGTTGCTGGTGGCGGTGACCGGCGTGCCCGTGAGGTTGCGAATGCCCATGTTGTTGCCGGCAAACGAGTGGCCGGTGAGCACCAGCGGGAAGCTGCCGGCGCTGGACTCAAGGCGCAGACCGTCGCCGATGTGATTGTCCACGAAGTTGTTGGTGAAGGCGGTGAGTTGGCCACCAGTCTGCACGACCACGCCGTCAGTGCCCACGGTCTGGCCGTCAATGTTCGCCGCGGTCAGGCTTGCCACGGCGTTGTCTTCAAGCAGCAGGCCCGTGCCGCATGCGAAGATCTCGACGTCTGCCAGTGCCGCGCTGCTGCCGACTGCATGCACGTGGGCGCCGATGGCGAATGTGTCAAACAGGTTCTGGCCGGTGACTGACACGGTGGTCACCACAGTGCCCAGCGCCACGTGCAACCCGATGCCGCCACCAACGCCCGTCATGTCATTGTCGTCGAGCAGGTTGACCGATGTCGCCGTCGAGAAGTTGAAGCCGTGGAACACATCCGTGCCGCTGTTCGAGACCAGCTGCACCGGTGGCGTGCCGGCCCCGTTGTAGCCGGGGTAGTAGTCGAACGCTACGTTCGCGCCCTCAACGCTGTTTCCTTCATATAGAACCACTGTGGATGCGCTGCTGCGCGAGGTCATGCGGAACGCCACCTGCATGTTCGTGGCCGGGTCGTTGGACGCCCCGAGGTTCACGAACTCGTTGTTGCGCACCGTGATATCGGCTGCGTTGCTGCCGGTGTTCTCCCAGAAGCCGCGAATGCGTTCGGGGTCAACGGCTGCATCGTTCAACACCTCGATGCGGTTGCCCTCGATCAACAGGCCGTCGAACACGGCGCCACCGCTGGTGTTGCACTGCATGCCCACGCTGGCCGAGATCTCGCTGGCGCCAGTGTCGCTGAGGCCATCGCCGGGGATCTGGATCAGGTTGTTGCTGATTGTCTGGTTCACGCCGAAGGCATAGTGGATGCCAATGTTATGGAAGCCGTCGGTGCGGTCGTCGGTGGCCATGCGAATGTGGTTGTTGTCGATCAGCGTGCCGTCGTAGGCGTTGCTGCCGTTGGTGCCGAAGAACATGCCGATCGTCCAGTCGAAGTCGAACAACTCAAGCTCGCTGATCGTCCAGTTGCGGTTGTCGGCGGCAGCCGGGACATCGGCGCTCCAGAATGTGATGAACGATTCCCAGTACAGTGTCGGCACGTCGCCGGGGCCCTGCACCCGGGCCGACCCCAGGCCGGTGACTGAAGTAAGCGTGACACCCTCGGCACCGAGCGGGACAAGAATAGTGTAGTCGTCGTTTTCGTCGGGGCGCAGGTCGCCGTTTACGTCACCCGGATAGGCGGTCGTGATGCCGTCGCTGCCGAGCTGCCAGGAGGCCGCCGCGAATGGTTCGGTCCAGTCGAAGGTGCCCTCAAGTTCAATCAGTGTGACGCCTACGAGTGTCATCTGGATGGCGTTGTTGATGCGCGTGTAGTCGTTGTCGAACGCGTCCGGCGTGCCGCCGGTGATGGCGAATGACTGCACCAGCAGCGAGGTCGGCGAGCCAAACCCGAAGTCCACCAGGCCAAGCGCGACGTTGTCGACCTTGTGATAGACCTTGGTCTCAAGCGCGTTGCGCTCGCCGGGGGTCATTGAGGCGGGCGCCGTGCCTGCGAACTCGTTGTTTTGGCCGTTCAGGTTGGTCGCAAACACTGCGGGCGCCGGGTTTGACGCCGGTGAGAACAGCGGCGCCTGCAGCGTCGCCGATTGCAGCCGAATGTATTGCGGCAGCGCACCGTCGAACAGGTTTTCGTTGCCGCTCGTGCCGATTGTGATCGTGCCGACCGTGCTGGCCGAGTTGCCGTTCTGGAAGTCCAGTGCGCGCCCATTGGCCGGGCCAGCCACGTGGTTGAAATTGTTGTTGAGCAGAGTCATGCCGCAATTGGCCACGGGCAGCGGCGTGCCGGCGGTGGGCCAACTGGTTGAGAACAGCAGGTGCGTGTAGTCGGTCACCGTGGCAGCGTTGTTGAAGTCATTGCCGTCGAGAGTGACGCTCTGGACTGCGGCCACCACCACACCGACGGTGTAGTTGTTGAAGCTGTTGCCGGTGACCGCGATGGTTGCGCCGGCGTTGTGGCTGTACTTCAGCAGCAGCGCCTGTGGCAGCACGGGGTCAGCCAGCGTGAAGCTGTTGGTCAGAATCTGCACCGCCGAGCCCGTGGCTGGTTCGCTGATGTCAACGCCGGAGCCCTGAAAGGTGTTGTTCGAGATCGTGAGTGGCGGCCCGAACTGCGACAGCACGTCCTGCACATACGCGCCGATGGTGTTGCCGTCGGTGGCGAGCGCGCCGCCCACCGTGCCGCCGACGGTCTGCAAGAACACGCCGCGGAAGAACGCAGCCTGCACTACGGGGCCGGGCAGCACGGTACCCGTGATCAGGTTTCGCGATACAGACACACTCTGAGAGCCGTTGCCAATGCACTCAACCGCGTATACCGGACCGAAGCCGCTGGCGGGTGCAGTCGCGTCGCGGACGAACACATTGTTGCGCACGGTCAAGCCGCTGAAAGACGTGCCGGAAGTTGTGATGCAGCGATTGACAGCAAAGTCGAACGCATAGAACTCAAGGCCGTCCACCACCACGTTGACGTCGCTGACCGTGAGCAGCGGCAGGAAACCCGCAGCCAGGTCAATCCGCGCCTCTGCCACGCGCGAGCCTGAGGTGCCGTGGGTGCCGGCGTTGGGGCCCAGCAGGCTGAGCGACTTGTTGACAGTGACCTGCGCGGTGTAGGTGCCCGCCTGCACGTGGACGTTGTCGCCAGCTGAAGCCGCATCAACGCCATTCTGGATGCTGTTGCTGGACTGCGTGACGTACACGTTGCCGGTGTTCCATGTCACCAGCCCGCGCGCGATGTTGTCGATGGCATGTACGACGCGGTTCTCGATGCTGAAGTTGTCCGCCAGTGTGGCGACGCTGAACACGGTGGCATCTTCTTCGAAGGCGTTGGCTGTGCCGGAAACCAGGTTGATCGCATTGACCGTCTGGTTGTCGATCAGCCCGCCGCCGACGCCACGCACGCGGAAGGTGTTGCCGCCGAAAGTTGACGCGTCAAGCGTACCGGTTGCCTGCGCGAGAACGCAGAAGTCGTTGCTGACGCTGCTTTCCAGCACCAGCACGCCGTTCAGTTGCACAATGCCGCCGTCCACAAGGATGGTCGGGAACGCGGTGTTCTGGTCGAGTGTCCCGCCGATCACGGTGAGTGTGCCGGGCCCGTTGTGTGTGATCACGGGCGAGGCGCCGCGCAGCGTGCCGCCGGTCAGGTTGATGGTCATGGTGCGGGTGGTCGTGAAACCAACCAGCGGTGCGCCGCTGATCACAACCGTGCCGCCAGTGGCCACGGCGTCAACGGCCGCCTGCGCCGTGGCAAACGAGTCGATACCGAAGTAGCTGGCGGGGCCTGCGCCGTCCGGGTCGGTGCCGTAGGGCGTGCCGGTCCACGCGGCGTTCACCCACACCATGGTCGGTACGGGCACCACCGTAATCGAGATGTTCGCCGGGGCGGATGTGTCTGTGCCGAGGCCGTTGTCTTGCAGCGTGATTGCGACGGTGGCTGTGCCGTTGCCGGTGGCCGTGTACGTGAGGTTGCCCGTGCCCGCATCGACAGCCGGGCCCGCGCTGAATGCCAGCGTGCCGGTGGTCCCGGTGACGCTTACGTTGAACTGGAGTGTTTGCGGAGCCTCGTTGGCCGGGCCGAAGCTGATCGCGGTAGCCCACGTCAGAACCGTCTGCGCCCCGGCACCCTCAAGCACCGGAACGGGGTCGCCCGCGTCGGTGAATGACGGCGCGTCGTTGACCGGGTCGATGGTGATGGTTGCCGTGACGACGTTGCTGCCAAAGGCCGAAGTGCCGCCGTTGACCGAAACGTTCACGCCGGTGGCGCCGTTGGCACCGCTGGAACGGTCCCACGCGCGCACCTGGATCGACGCGTTGCCGAACCAGTGAGCGTTGGGCACAAAGCGCATGCGAGTCTGAAGCGGGTCGCTGGCGAGCAACGTCGCGTTCGTGTCTGAAAGGCTTGAAAGCGCGAACCAGTTGGTGCCGTTGTTGATCGAGTACTGCCACTGGCCGTTGGTGTTGTCGGCTGCGACGACAGCAACGCCCATGCCAGGGCCGTCGATGTCTACGATATCGCCGGAAACGTCAATCTCGTCGCCCTGCTGCGCGGTGTCGTCCTCGTCCTGGTTGTTGAAGGCATAGGGCCCGTTGATCAGCGATGGCGCGTCGTTGGCAGCAGCGGTGTTTACGTTGACCGTGATCGCCGTTGCGCTGGCAAGCGCGCCGTCCCAGGCCCTGATCGTGAACGCCGCAAGCACGCCGTTGGCGTCCTGCGCGCCCTGCCAGATCAGTGTGTCGGTGCTGGTGATCACGGTGCCCGGCGCGACCGGGGTTACGCCAATCAGCAACGTGCCCGTGACAACAGACTCGACTCGGAAATCAATTGTTACGCTGTCGATGTCGGCCTCGTTGGCAGCCGTCGAGAGGGTTGCAAACGTGATGTTGAATGGCGTGTCCTCGGTGGCGCCGGGGATTGTGGCGACGCTGGTCAGCGTGGGCGCGTCGTTGACGTTCGCGATCTCGACCGTGACCTGCACAGCCGGCGTCGAAACGTCAGTGCCGTCGTGGGCAACAATCGTGAAGGCATTCAGCGCGGCGCCGTTGGCGTCGAGGGCAGGCGTCCACTCAAGGGTGTCGGCGCTGGTGAAGATGGTGCTGCCCGGGGTGACTGCAACGTTGGCCGGCTGAATGAAGAGTGTGCCGCTTGAGACGGCCTCAACGCGGAAGTTGATCGTGACGGTATCCACGTCGGCTTCGTTTGCGGCGCCGGCCAACGCGGCGAAAGTAATCGAATAGGTCGTCTCTTCAGTGCCGCCCAGTAGGGTGCTGACGGTGGTCAGCGTCGGCGCGTCGTTGACCGGGTCGATGGTGATGGTGGCGTTCTCGGTGTTGCTGCTGAAGGCCGTGCCTGCGGTGGTGTCCACTGCGGTGGCGCCGTTGCTGCCTGAAGAGCGATCCCAGCCGCGAACCTGGATTGAGGCGTTGCCGCTCCAATCGGCGTCGGGCACGAACCGGATGCGGGTGTTGGCCGAGTCGCTGGCCAGCAGCACGGCGCTGGTAGCCGACACCGCGCCGAACGAAAGCCAGTTGGTGCCGTTGTTGATTGAGTACTGCCAGTCACCGTTGGTGTTGTCAGCGCCCACAACCGCGATGCCGGTGCCCGGGCCGTCGGCGTCGGTGATGTCGCCAGAGACGTCAATGTCGTCACCAGTGTTGCTGATGTCGTCTTCATCCTGGTTGCTGAAAGTATAGGGCCCGGCTGCAAACACCGGCGCGTCGTTGACCGGCGTTACGTTGATGTCGAGCGTGGGCTGGTTGCTGGTGCCTCCTGCGCCGTCGTCGACGGTGAATTGGACGGTGCGCGTGGCTGCGCTGGGGTTCTGCGACGTGTTCAGGTACGCGATCGCGCGCAGCACGGACTGCGCAATCGCGGGCGTGCACGCCGCGTTGAAGTTGACCTGCAAGGGCGCGCCTGCAAGGCCGCTGCCCGCGCCAGCCGCCGGGACTGTGCCGATGACAACTTCGCCGCCTGAAAACAAACCGCTCGCGTCGTACTCAACGTTGTTGCCCGTGCGGCGCATGTCGGTCGTGGTCGCCACGGAAAGTTCGTCTTCAGCCAGCAAGCCGGTCGTGTACTCCACCAGAAGATGGCCCGTGTCGAAATCAGCCAAGGCTGAGGTGACAGTCGCCGCGCCGTCGAGCAGCGTCGGGGCCGCACCTTCGGTGTAGCCCGCGTTGGAAGCCGCAAGCGTGACTACAGGGGCAGGAGGCGGCACACCGTAGCGTTGGCCGAAAACACCCTGGAGGTCGGTGTCCTGTTGGAAGCTGTTCCACACCACTACAAAGTTGCCGTTAGCATCCATGGCAACGGACTGGCTCTCTTGGGCGCCGGTCGTAAAGGTGTTGACCTGAAATTCGCTACCCACAGCCACGCCAGTGTTGTTGTAGCGCTGCGTGAAGATGCCGTTGACGTCACCGTCTTGGCCGAAGCTGGTCCAGGTGATTACGAAGTCGCCATCAACGTCAATGTCCACGGCGGCGTCGGATTGGGAACTGACAAAAGTTGTGTTGACCTGAAATTCGCCGGTCACGGGAACGCCTGCGCTGGTGTAGCGCCGGGCGAACACGCCCGCCATGTCGCCGTCCTGAAACGGACTTGTCCAAGCCACCACGAAGTCACCGTCAGCGTCAAGCGCGACCGAGGGGTAAACCTGGCCGTCGAACGTAGTCGTGTTGATCTGGAATTCGCCGCCTGCCGGCACGCCAGCGCTGTCGTACCGCCGCCCATAGACCCCCATGTTACTGCCGTCCTGGTCCCGGCTGTGCCAGACCACGACAAACTGGCCCGTGCCGTCCATGTCTACCGAGGCTTCAGCCTGCCTGTCCAAGACGTAGGTGTTGACCTGAAGCTCGCCGGTCACGGGGATGCCTGCGTTGGTGTACTTTCGAGCGAAGACTCCGTAGTCGCTGGTGTCCTGTCCGAAACTCTGCCATGTGACCACAAAGTTGCCGTTAGCATCCATAGCGACGCCGGCGTAAATCTGCTCGCCCGTCGTCGTAGTGTTAACTTGAAACTCTGATCCCGCGGCAACGCCGGCGCTGGTGAAGCGTTGGGCGAAGATCTCGTGCTGCGTCAGCGCATTCAAGCTCTGCCACGCGACGACAAAGTCACCATCATCATCCATTGCGACGGCCGGGTTGCGCTGGTGGTTCGCCACAGTCGTGTTGACAAGAAACTCGGCTCCAACCGGCGTGCCCGCGCTGCTGTATCGCTGCGCGTAGACTCCATCGGTCGTGCCGAAGTCCTGGCCGGTACTGGTCCACACCACCACGTAGTTGCCGTTGGCATCGGACGCGACTCCGCAGTCATTGGTAGCGAGGCGTTGATGGTTAGTGACCGTCGTGTTGACCTGGAACTCGCTGCCAAGGGGCCCGAACTGGGCGGCTGCGGTTGTTGCCAGCAATGCGAGCGTCAGGACTGTCAGGATCGTCGGCTTTGTCATTTCTAACCTCTGGTGGGCTTGCAACCGTTCATGGCGCGGGTTTGGCCTGACCGCGGCTACCGCGGCAACCCGAGCGCGTGCTTTGTTGATCATCCGATGATGAAACTTAGGGCACGAAAGGTAGTAGTGCGGTGCGTTATGGGCAACCATAATCTGTACCAACTTTGTGCATTGACCAGATATTTACGCTTGAAAAACATGATGCGCGGCGCTTCCACCCTGTGCACGCCCGCGAAACGCACAGCCGGGCCTTTTGTGCAGATATGACGAACCTTCAGCCATGCGATGCGTTTGAACAACTTCCGGGAGTCAGCGCTTCACATACAGGGGTCTGGGCATGCATCGCAACCTTCTCGCCGTGGCGGCGGTCCTTTCTGTGACCGTTCTCTTCCTCTTTGTCTCCGCGCTCGTTTCACGCTCGTCCCTTGCACAAAATCGCGAAGCCGAAACCCAGGCCGCACTGGCTGCAGCCGACACCGCGTTTGACGAAAAACGCTATGCCGACGCGGCCAGCGGTTACCGGGGGGTGGTCGATGAATTGCGCTCGGGCCAGGATCGCAACCGCGCCGTCACCCGCACGCTCGTCAGCCTGGCTGAAGCCGCCGACCACGCCGGCATGGACGCGCTGGCGGCCAAGCCCGGCTTGTCGAAGTTTCTGCGCCGGATCGACCGGGCCGACACGCTGCTCGAAGGCTACCGCATGGCGGCGCTGTACTACGCCGGCCGCGACCACGACTTCCACGCCGGCCGCAACGGCATTCGCGAGTATGAGCTGGATACCAGCAAGCTCGAGGCCGAAGAAGCCCGCAACTGGCGCTATGTGAACACGGCGCTCGCTGACGTGGAGTCGGCGCGCTGGCTGATGTTCGAGGCCTGGAGTGTCAGCAAGTCACTGATGGACCAGCGCCAGGACGCCGCCAGCAAGGCGCAGCTTGAGCTTCACGTTGCCGTGACGCTCGAGTACTGCGACCTGCTTGAGGTGAATGACCGCCTTCTGGGCGGTACGCGCAACGAAATGCACTTCTTTGGCAGCGATTACGGCTTCGGCGGAAAGCGTCCAGCGCCGCCCCCGGAACCGGAGGGATTCCCAGAAGAAGTAGATCCCAGCGACGAACCAACCGAAGGCGAATCAGCGCCAGACACGGAAGCCGAAACCGCTCCGACAGCAGTCACCCCGGCTGAAGAACCGTTCACCCGCCGCGGCTACTACTTGCAGCCGCAGTACCCGTCGCTGCCGACGATCGAAGCATTGTTTGAGACCGCGACCCGCCGCGCCGAAGACCTGAAAGACAAGGCGATGCAGGCGACGATTCTGTACCGGCGCGCGGTCCTGATGCTGAACGTGGGACTCTATGGAAGCGCCGAGCTGAATGCAGCGCTGACCGACTGGCGCAACGGGGCCTCGGCTGAACCGCAGATGTCCCGCGACCCGCGTCCACTGCTCCGCAAGCTGCTGCGCGAGCATGGCGGCAGCATTTGGGACGACGAAGCACGCTTTCTGCTGGGTTACATCGGCTACTACCTGAATGACTTCGCCTCGGCGCGCACGGAGTTTGCGCTGCTCGAAAAGGACTTCCCGAAGTCGCGCTATATCGGCGAAGCGCGGCGGCTGATCCAGGTGATCGAGTTTCCGCAGGTGTTCACGAGCTTCAGCACCGGCGGCGCAGACCACGCGCTGGTGGCGCCCGGCGAAGCGTTGGCGGTAAGCGTTTACGCGCGCAACGTGGAAAGCGTGAACATCAGCCTGCGACCCCTCCAGCTGGGGCAGTTGCTCGCGTCCGCACCAGGCGCCGCGCATGTGTACAACGACCTGGCTGAGCTTGAGAAGTTGCCGGGGTTTGAGCTCGCGCTGGGGCAAAGCGTGCTCGACCAGTCGTTCAAGCTGAACGCTGAGTCGCGCCACTTCTATGGCATACGCGAGGCGCTGCCGCTGTTTACCGGCGCCCCGGGCGTGTATGTGCTCGAGATCGCGGGCGGCCCGGTGCGTGAGCGCAAGTTGGTACAGGTCGCCGACCTGTCGGTGCAGCGCCGCCGCCTGAAGACGAGCGAGCAGTTCTGGGTGACCACGCGCCACGGCCGTCCGCTCGCCAATGCGCTGATCCGCGGCGGCTATCACGAGAACCTGTTCGTCTCGGTGCCCTATCGCGAGACTGTGCCCGTGGACGCGAAGGACCCGACCCGCGGCACCACCCAGGTCACGCGCTTTCGCGAGGAACGCCAACTGGTACAGCACGAAGTGAAAGGCGCGACGGATGCTAGCGGGCTTTTTGAAACAGACTTGCCGCCCCACGAAGTAACAAACTTCTGGGCCGCGATTGACGTCAACGGCACGGTGTTTCTGATCAACCACAGCAGCGGCCCCCTCAGCATCGAAGCACCGGCCGACTGGATACCCCAGCCGCAACCCGCGCCGCAGACCGACCTGCGCGCCTTTGTCTACTCCGACCGGCCGGTGTATCGCCCCGGCGACGCGGCGTGGCTGCGTGTGATCACCCGCGCGCCGATGGGGCAGGCCGAGCTAGCCGGGCAGGCTGTTGTGCTGCGCGTGCTGTATGGCGGCGTGGAACAGTACCGTGCCGATGTTGTGCTGAACGAGTTCGGGTGTGCCACGGCGCGCTTTGACGTGCCGGTTGGCGCGCCAGTGGGGGACTACCAGGTTCTGGTCCAGAACCCCCGCATCGGCGGCGAGACCACCTTCCGCATGAAGGTGCTGGAGTACTTCAAGAAAGACGTGAAGCTTGAGATTGTCGCGCCCGCAGACACACTGGTGCCCGGCAGCAGCGCCGAGATTCCTGTGGTGTTTTCGTATCACGCGGGCGGCGCCGTGCAGGGCAGCGAAGTGACGTACCGCGTCAGCGCCCGCGCCCAGGGCGGAAAGGCGTGGCAGCCAGTCGCGGGTCGCGCGCACACCAACCTTGAGGGGCGCGTGCTGGTGGTGTTGAACACGGACCGCATCAGCCGCGATGCCGGGGGCCAGGCGGTAACGCTGACGATTGACGCCGAGGGCACAGGCCCCGGCGGGCAAGTCGTGCACGCGCAAGCAACCGCGCGCATCAGCGGCTCAGGGATCACCGTCACCGAGCAGTGGCCGCAGGCGAATTGGCAGACCGCCAACAACCTGCCCCTGAAGCTGCGGGTGAACGACTCCGCGGGCAAACGCCTTCGTGCCACGGGTGAATACACCGTCTGGCGCATTACCGACCAGACCAGCCTGCTGGCTTCGGACTGGACCAACCCCAGTATCCGCAGCGTTGTTTCAAGGAGCTATGACGACGGCGGCCGCGCAGACGCAGTGACGATCCAGTTGCCTGCGGCAACGGGGCGCTACTACATCCAGGTACGGGGCAACGCCGATGGCGAGAGCTTCACGCTGACCCACCGGGTGTTGCTGGTCAGCCGCGGCGAGTTGGACAACCGCGTGCTGTCGGTACTGCCGGAGTTCAACAGCTTCGACCTCACGACGCCGGCCAGACTGCTGTTGTGCCAGCCGGCTGCCGGTGATGTGCTGCTCAGCCGTCACGCCAACGGCTTCGAAAGCGGCCATCGTGTGGTGGTTGGCGCGCCGGCAATGGGTGTTCACGAGCTGCTGGTTGGAGAGGGCGACGCGCCGCATTGTTTCATCAGTGCGCGGGCCGTCCGCTGGGGCGGCTTGAGTGCAGCACAGTATGGCGTAAGCGTGCGGCCGGCATCGCGGGCGATCCAGACCAGCGTGCGATTTGACCAGGCGCAGTACAAACCCGGCGACGTCGCAACCGCTGACATTTTCACCGTGGACTACCGCGGCGAGCCGGTGCAGGCCGAGGTTGCGCTATCGGTGTGGGACAGCGCGCTGAAGGAGTTCGCGTCAAGCGCGCTTGAGGCCAGCCTGTACGACCACTTCTACTCTGGCGTCAGTGACTTCCTGGCCCGCGACGAGAACCTGGGCGCGCGCACGCGCGTATCCGCGACGCGGCGAAACGACGCCCGCGTCAAGCGCTGGCGCATCTACAGCATGCCGCCGGGCAGCTTCTTCTACGGCGCCCAAAGCTGGACCACGCGTCGCCAGTACAGGCTGCTCGGGATGATGGAGAACCCGGAAGATCTGTATGAAGACATGCGCATCGCGCAGGAAGCAATGCATTCGATGGATGAAGACTGGGACGGCGCCGCCCCGAAGGAGTCTGCAGACCCGTACTACGGCGAGAACTCCGCCGTTGGCCTCGGCGGAGGCGGCGGACGTGGTGGAGCCGGCGGCCTTGCCTATCGCCGAGCACGCGGCGGTGGCGGCAGGCCGCGCACTGAATCGCGGGAGCGCAGCGACTTCCGCGACAGCGCATTCTTCAGCGCCGACATTCGCACCAACGAAAAGGGCTTCGCCAGCGTCAGTTTCACGCTGCCGGACAACCTGACCGAGTGGACCTTTGAGGCAACTGCGTCCGACCGCGCAGCCGCCATCGGCCAGTGCAGCGGCACCTTCAAGGCCGCACGTGACCTCAGCCTGCGCATGGTCGGCCCGCGCGGTTTGACCGAGGGCGATGAAGTGGAACTCAGCGCCCTTGTCCAGAACCTCGGGCAAGAGACTGACGCTGTAAGCTGCCGCGTGACCCTGAACGTAGAGGGCTCAACTGCGCCGCTGTCGTTGCTGGCCGCGTCAAGCCCTGAGCACATAAGCATCCTGCCCGGCATGAGCCAGGAAGTGCGCTTTCGGGTGAAGGTCGGGGGCTATGGTCTCGCGACGCTCAAGGTCGAGGCCATCGGGCAAAGCGATTCCGACAGCCTGGTCTGGAAGTACTCCGTGGCACCGCGCGGTATAGCGGTGAGTTCGACCGCAAGCTTCCGGTTCGAACCCGGCCAGGATGTGCTGGCCCTGGCAACGGACCTGCCCACCGGTGCGCTGCTCGACCGCAGCAGCGTCAGCATCCAGTTCCATGGCTCGCTGATCGGAAGCGTGGTGGATGCGCTGCCCGGCCTGGTGAATTATCCGTATGGGTGCGCCGAGCAGACGACGAACAAGTTCGTGCCGTTGCTGTCGGTGCTGCAACTGCTCAAGGCGTACAACCTTGATGTCCATGAAATCGGCAAGACACGCGTCAGCTACAACGGCGTGGTCGAGGCCGAGAACTGGCCCGCGCAACTGAGCAACGCCCGCGAGATCCAGAAGATGGTCGACATCGGGTTTGGCAATCTGCGCGGCTACCAGAATACCGACGGTGGCTGGGGCTGGTTCGGGAACAATGGCAGCAGTCCGCACCTCAGCGCGACCGTGCTTGCGGGTTTGTGCAGTGCGCGCCAGGTGGCAGCCGGCATCGGTCTAAGCCTGCCGGCGACCGAAGCGGTGATGAACGCGATGTTCGCGCGCGGCGCAGAGTTCCTGATTCAAGCGGCTGCGGAGATGAGCTACGACCCCGCACTGCGCGCCCGCGCCCTGTATGGCGCGGCGTGGGCGATTTCGTTTCTGCCCGTGCCGGTTGCCGGCGAGAAAGACCCGTATGCTGACGCCCGCACCACCTTGCATCAGCGGCTGATTTCCGCACAAGCGGCCTTGGGAAGTGACCCGACAGCGGTAGCCGAAAACGGCGGCGGCAGCGCCGGCCTGGCTTCACTGGCACTCGCGCTTCACCATGCCGGCCGTACAGCCGATGCAAAGGCCGTAGTGAAGCTGTTGCTGGCGCTGGCCGAGAAAGACAGCCGGGGGATGACTACCTTTCCATCGGGCAGTGATCGCGACCTTGCGTGGCACGACGTTCCGGTCGAGGCGCACGCGCTGGCCATCCAGGCCATAGCGACTGTGAATGTCGCCGAGCCCGTGCTTCAGCAGGCAGTGCAGAGCCTGCTGCATTCGAAGAGTGGCGGAGGTTGGGGCAGCACCCGCTCGACGGGCCAAGCAATTGCCGCCCTGGGTGCCTATCTTGAAGCGAATAAGGAACAGGCCGCAGAGGCGCGAGTAGGCATACGCCTGGGCGCGGCAACGATCGGCACGTTCGAGCGCACCACCGACCGGCTGCTCTCGGCCCGCACGCGCTGGGACATTCGCGGCGACATGTTGAAAGAGCACGGCGCCACACTCAATCTCGCGCGCAGCGGTACTGCGGCAGTAACCGGCAGCGTAACAGTGCGCGCGTTTCTTCCGATCGATAAGCCGGTGGCGGAGACCTCCAACGGCGTACAGGTGAAACGAAGCTACAGCCGACGCACAGCCGTTGAGCGAGATGTCGAAGTGGAAGTGCAGGACGAAAACGGAAGGGTACTGCGGCGCACGACTGAGAAGCGCGTTGAGCACAAGTACGCACCGATGCACGACGGCGATGAATTGAAAGTGGGAGATATTATTAGTGTAACAATTCAGGTGGCTGCGAAGGCCGGCGAGCGGTATTTCTGCATAGAGGATGCGCGCCCAAGCTGCGTCGAGCCGATTTCCAGCCGCTATGAGCGTGTACCGGGGCTGGTGGAGGCAGTGGGGGGGCTCACACTGACTAAAGAAGAAAGAGATACCACAACGAACTTTTATGCAGCCGACCTCGACAGCAAAGGCCAAATCACTTTCCGGTACGACTGCGTGGTAGTGGCCGCAGGCAAGTTCACTGCATTGCCGGCCAAGGCATTCAACATGTACAACGAAAACCAGTCAGGACACAGCAACAGCACAACCCTGGCAGTGAAGTAGCGGCGAGGGAGAGCTGGAGCGGGCACGCGCAAACTTAATGGAGCGCTGGCGCAGGCACTCTAGGAGTCGGGTCCGCGGCGGGCGGACCCCAAGGCCTGGAAGCCAACTCTGCGATGCAACTTAAGGTCGCCACATCGTCGTGATTGCCAAACAAAAGGCATCGAAGCGCCAACCACATCAGGTGGCACAAATAGAATCAGGTGGCACAACAGAACTCGCCTCCAAACCAACTTAAGAGGCGAGTGTGAGTCTGGAGCGGGCGAAGGGGTTCGAACCCTCGACCACCTGCTTGGGAACGGCGGTCCCAGCTTCATTCGCATTTTCGCATAAACCCTGACGCCAGCAATAGAACTGCTATTTCAAGCGTGTTCAGTGCTGTGGCTTTGCTGTCGAGTACGGTCGTAACCGGACGCCTCGGTCCCATCCTTAGGTAGGAAATTGGTGGCAGTTTTGTCGGAGTGTTCCGGCGTCGCTGCTCCCTCAACCAAAGGAGGATGAGATGGCCAGAAAGCGAAAGAAGAAGCACCGCTACCCAGGGATCAGCGTGTTCAAGAACAAGGCGGGAAGCTGGTACATGAAGTGGACGGATCCCCACACGCTGAAGAGGCATGAGTGTTCCCTGAAGAAGCTCGGGTTCGACACCTTGGAGCAAGCGGATGCCTACCTGCTCAACGCGAGCCTGGAGCTCCAGGATGAACGCAGACGGGTACGGATTCACGGTCGGCGTGAGCTGCTGGCTACGACCTGGCCGGTTGCCATCGAGGCGTACCTTGAACACTACAAGGAAATGAACGGCGAAGTTTCGTATGCCCGCCAAGAGGGCGCTCTTTACGCCTTTCGGGATTGGCTGAGGGGAGACGGCAGGAGATTCGTGACGACTGGCGATGTGACGCGTGTGGCCCTCGTGTCGGTCCACGATCACTTGGCCAGGCTGAAAAAGCGCCAACCCCGGCAGGGAAAGCGTGGCGCGAACTCGATGCTCAACGAGCCGCTGTCGGCTTCCAGCAAGAACAGCTACAGGGCGGTGATTGTCGCGCTCATGAACTGGTTGCGTCGGCGGGAGTACTTGCGGATTAGCTCAGACGATGTCCGTGACGCGATGCCCAAGTTCAGAGAGGAGAAGAAGCTGCCTGTCGAAGTTCCAGTAGAGACGCTCCGTGCCTTAGTCAAAGCGGCTGTTTCCAATGATCTCTCCATGAACTTTGCTTCTAGGGTGGACAAGCGCGCATACGATGTTGGTGAACGGAGTGACACCGCGACACACACATACAAGCCGCTGTTTCCATTGGTCGCCCTATTGGTTTTGACAGGCATGCGTCTTGGCGAGGCTCTTCACCTGCGCTGGGAGAACGTCGACCTTTCGGGGAAGCGCATTTGTGTCAGAGCTGACAGGCAAACCAATTGGCAAGTGAAGACTCGCCACGAAAGAAACATCGGCTTCACAGATTCACCGGCGGTGGAGCGACTTCTCTTCGGACTGACACTCCGCCGCGGTGCTTCAGCTTACGTGTTGCCGGACACCGAAAGTTCCGATCCCCGCAACTTCAACCGAAAGAGTTGGGGTCGAATGCTGACTTCGGCGGGCATCCCTCACGTGACACCAAAGATGTTGCGGACTACTTATGCGACGGCGTTGGCGTCTGCGCGGAAAGCGCCTACTCCGTACCAGCTTGCCTTTCGGATGGGCCATGGTGTGGAGGTCGCTGCTCGGCACTACGTGGCAGACACAGAACCTCGTGAAGGGGACCGTGTAGAGCAGTGGTTGCAGATTGATGATGTGCTGACGGCGGCGCTGGATGAGTTACGGTATCCGGTCGTACCCAAGCAAGAAGTTGGTGGGAGGCTGGCCTAGTTATGCGGCACAGCGTGGATCCTGCCGCCACATGGGAAGGCCCCTGCGGTTTTGACGTAGGGCGGTGTCGGGCGCTGGCGAGCCTTAGGCACCCTCTATGCATCTACTGGAGGTCCCTCATTGAGGGACCTCCAGTATTCCTAGGCTGATGAGTTGTAAACAAACGCGCCTCTCTCGCCTACGCGGTTTTATCAGGCCTTGGCGCGGCGAATGATCACGGCCACCCGAGCAGGGGCGACAAGGTCCAGCGCCAGGTGTTGGATTGTGTTAGGTTTCGTTAGGTCATGGTCGAAATCGGGGGTCGTAGGGCCACACTTTCCCTATGACCCTGCGGAAAGAAAAGGACAGGCCGATCTTCGAGTCTCTGGGCGGGCGCGGCAATGCGCTCGCCGGTCTGACGGTCAAGCAGACCAAGGCGCTCACGGCGATACTGGCCGGAAAGAACAACAAAGAAGCAGCCCAGGCAGCCGGTGTGCGCCGAGAGACTGTCAGCCACTGGCGCAATCACCACAGTCCGTTCCAGACGCACCTCTTGATGGCTCGGGCCGAACTGTTCGCGCAAATCGTTCAGAGCGTTTGGTCCGAAGGCCTGGAGTCCATCCGGTACCTCGCTGGAGTACGTAACAGCAAGTTTGCCAGCATCGACCAGCGCATGCGTGCTGCCCAGGTTCTGTTGAAGTCCGCTGCCTGGCCGACGTCCGCCATGAAGCCCACCGTGCCTGACGCCCAGATCACGAGTTGGCGGGAGCTAGCCAGAGCCGAGGATGACGAGGCCAACTACGAAGAAATGCTGGCATTAGTGGCAGAGATCGAGGAGTTTGACCCGGAGCGCCGCTACAAGGAAGTGGAGTCTCTCAGGTCGCGGGTGCAAGAACTCGAAAACGGCGAAACGGGCGAAGACCACTCCAACGAAGAGCCGAATCCAAAGGCCCAGGAGGCATTGGCGCTGGCCAGGTTCCGATTGCAGCAGGCCGAAGCTGGCATTCGCCGCTACGAACTTCGCCTGACGCACCTCAGGGGGAACCTGCGCTACCTGGAAGAGCTTGACGAGGCATCGGCTGGCCCTGCAAAATCGGAGGCGTCTCAGTGAGGGGCCTCCATACGTCGCGAAGTGAAGTGCGCCGCCGGAGGAAAGCTACTTGGTTTTTCGAATGATTCTGGCGATGCGCGCTGGAGCCACGAGAAGCCAACGGTACTCGGTGTGGCCGCCTGTGACGATGCCTCGTGGGAATCTCAGGCTTTGCAGAACTTTGGCGTCACCGAAGAAGTTCAACAGCATGTTGAGAAGCTTGTCGTCGATGGCCGGGCCAGTGGCCGGAAGCGAAGTTCCAGCCTCCAGTGAGCCTTTCGTGGGCCAGATGAACCTTCCCCACCTATTGGGCGTATACAAGGCACGAAGCTGAGCCTTCCGCAATGGGACCGCCGAGTCAGTCTCCAACAACCTCTTCAGGCTGCTTGCGGCTTTGAGCGCATGCGCCTTGACTTCGTCGTATCGCCTGACGTGCCCGAAGTGCTTGCGCAATACATAGGGCGGGGTGTAGCCGTCCTTGTACATGCGTTTGGACCAGAGCAGCGTCGCCGAGATGCCGCTTGCCCTTCCAACTTCCGTATCTATGGGTTTGGCGAAGTCGACAAGTTCATGGTCGTCAACTTTGAACGGCTGAACCATCCCATCCTTGCGGCCCTTCGGCATTTCCCGGCTGTGTCCGTACTTCTTTCCGGGCGATAGAAGAAATGCATCTAGCGCGGACTCGGGCGCAAGTTCGACCGCGAATCTGGCACGAACTGCATCCTCCAACTCGTTGGTGACTTCCTCGTATCTCTCGTTGTCAAGTGATACCGGTTGGCCCTGCGCTTTCAGGAAGTCGGCGAGTTGCTTCTTGGTGAACAGTCGATTCGCCATAAACGGCTCCGGTCAGACTTTCGCAGCATAGCGGCCAGATTAGGTCCGCCCGCTGAAGTCTCGCGCGGGTCCTTCCCAATCGTCGCCGATTGTGCCTGGCTTGCCATCCAAGGTCTGCACCAGGTGTTCACATAGAAGCTTGAACTCTTTTACGCTCAAGATGGATTTCATATCGTTCACAACCCGAACTTCGACTTTGAGTTCGGTATCGAGAGGTGTGCTGATGTGTTCGATAGACGGATAGAGCCCATGGGCGGACCCGTGACCAAGGGACAGTCGAAACTTGGAGTAAGCGCCTATCCCTTCACTTTTGCTTAGTGCATCAAGCACCGCTTCAAGCCATTCCTCCTGGGTAGGCAATCGTTTTGGCGACGCCTGCTTCTCATTCGCCTTTTTCGCTCGTTCCATACAGGTTTGCACCTTAGTGCTCACCCAACTTGCCCATGGTTGAACGCCTTCTCGATCGGCTGTCCACTTGGGCATCTGATCCAAGATCTCGTCTGGGTCAAAGGCCTGCCACGGTAGATTTGCCATCACGTATCTCGCAGATGGAAGAAGTGAAGTTCACGCTTGATCTTTCTCAACGCGAGAGAACAGATCAAGGTCCGGATCCGATTGGGCGCAATGAAAAGCACAACGTAACATCTCAGTCGAACACGCTAATCGGTGGAGACTAATAGAGGGGATGCTATGCCGAACGCCAGACTTGTACGCCAATCCAACCCAGTTTGGAATCGTGAGTTCTTGGCACACGTTTCAACGCATCGAGTTTGCTACCCCGGGGTCGACCAAGCCGGGGTTGATCGAGTAGACGCTGAGCTTAGTGGGGGAATACAGTCGCAACGCAACAACGCGGCCGAGTGTTTTGAGATCGTAATCGACGACCCATTGCCGAACACCGTCATAGGAGAGCTTTGCGTTACAAAGCCGTTCGTCTGCCCACTGACCTCCGTTTACACGAAGGAAGTATCCATGACGGTTTTCGACAGCCACTCGGGAAGTGGATTTGGGCGTCAAGCCCTAGATGCATATCTGAAGGCAACCACGGTGTGGCCAGTCGATTGCGTCGTCCAGGCGGCCAACCCAAGGGCAGCCGACATCGAGCGATTCCTATTGAGTCTTGGATTCGTCCGAATCAATCCAGCGGGTTCAAAGAAGGTCATAGTCCGCATGAGTACTGCGCCTGCACCTTCACCCCCACCACTTCCTGCGACCGGCTCCTAGAGCCACGCCCCTCAGTAGTGCGTGAGCCAGGCGGTGATGTGGCTGGAGTAAAGAACGAAGGCCCTGGATTGGGTCTTCGTTCAGTGGTCAGCCGCGAGGCGGCTGACTCGGGGGGAGTGCTGTCTGGCCCTGCATCATGGCCTTCAACGTGTCGAGTAGCTGCGTCCGCTGATTCGGATCAAGGTTGGGTAGCTGTTGTAAACTCGACTCGAAAGCGTGAAGCTGCCGCTGCTGCATCGCCGCTGACGCGCCCAGCGCGGCCATGAAGGCTTGCATCTGAAGCTCCAGCTCGTGCATGCCGATCAGCGACTGAAGGGCCTCTAGCTGGTTGTCCGAAACGTGTTCGATCATGCGGTGGAAGCTGAACTGGCGGACCGTTTCGGCGTCGCCTTGTACGGCCCAGGACTGCTGCCGTTTTCTTCGGTTCCGTCGGGCCATCACGCCTCCTTGCCGCGTTCGCCGTTGCAGCGGTCGCGGTACTCACAGCCCATGCACTGCCAATCGCGCCTGCGGGGAAACACGCCGAGGGCCGTTGCCGCTTCGACTTCGCGAATCGCTTCGATCAGTTCGGCTTCGTCGGCTGCGTCCCGAACAACGGGGTAGCGGATGAACCGCGGCGATTTAGTTCGGGTCACCAACCAGAACTCGAAGTCAACGGCGCAGCGATAGAGCTGCCGGGCCGCGACGATGTAGGTTGTCGCTTGGCTGTCGAAGTCCAGCCGGTCTTGGCCGAAGGCCTGGGCGCTGGTCTTGAGGTCAACGACCAGAACCCTGTTGCCTTGCCGCAGCACCAGGTCGAGCACGCCCTCGACAACCCTTCCGGGCTCGATCTCGATTTCGAAGCTGCGCTCGATGTCGAGTACCTCGATGTCGCGGGGTGACTCAGCAAGGAACACGGCCAGCATCTCATGGCCCTTGCCAATCAGCTCGTCGAGGCTTGCCTTGCCGTAATCTACCGGGCAACCGACTTCCTCGTTGTACTTGGCGGAATCGGTAAGGGCCCGGTCGAAGGCCGCGTATACCTCCGCTGACACGAACTGCTCGCCCCGTTGAATGCCGCGGAAGTGCAGCTCGGCCGCTTCATGGAACGCGATACCCAGCAGCATGCTGCCGCTGACGCGTTCTTCGGTGGCAAGGTCGATGTAGCGGTAGCGGTGCAGCCGCGGGCACCGCAGCCACGAACTGAGCCTGCTGAAACTTGTGCGTGTGGCTGTCTTCGTTTGCATGATGGGACCTTTCTGAAGGGGACGGCCAGCGCCGCCCCCTGACGTTGAAGGCCAGCGCGTTTAGGCCTGTACCCCGTTGAGTTCGTCGATCAATTGCCCCGCCTGTTGTTTGGACAGGTCGTCCAGGCTGAGGCCACGCTCGCTGCGCAGCCAGTTGCGGTACTGCTCGGCGCTGAAGTTGCGCTTGCGTCTGGCCAACGACAACAGAAAGCCGATCTGCTTCTTGCTGGCGGTTGCACCGTTTGCAGCGATCCGGTTGACGGGCTCCCGGTGCTGCCCGTTGCCGCCGTTTCGACGGACTTCCCCGTTGCCCCCGTTGCGGGCGGGCAAACGGTTGCGGCCGATTTCCTCGGCCACAGCAGCCTTCAAGTCGCCCCAAAGGCTGTGCAGCGCGGCCTTGAGGGCATCAGGCTTGTTGACAAGCGAGTCCGCCAGTTCGATCTCGGCCGTGGCGTGAAACGACTGCGAACTGTACTCCTGCTCGGCTGGCACCTTCAGGCCGTAACTTGCGACGATCTTGATCATGACGCTCCTTTCAACGTAGCGGGGCCGAGGTAAACACCCCGGCCCCTGGTTCAGAAGTAGTGAATTGGCAAAGGTACCCGCCGCCATTGCCACGGCAGGCGGACCTCGCGGGCTCAACCGGCAGGGCCGGGAGGCTGGTGTTGAGGGTGTCGAGTTACGGACGCGATAGTCTAGCTGGAGCTTTGAACACTTCCGTGCGATGCCAGGCGGTGAACTCGGGCTTCGGAAGGAACTCGTCTGCTTGGGGTTTCGCCAAGGGCTTCAGTGAGTGATCCACTAACAACCGACTGGCTTCTTCACCACCCGAAACCTCCTGGGAAACCAAGATCCGATTGTCCTCAGAGATGCCGATCGCGCCTCGGTCCAATGCGACATGATGCAGCGCACAGAGGGCAAGGCCGTTCCGCGGCTCATCGGGGCCGCTCTCGCAATGCCACCTGATGTGGGCAGCTTCGATGCCGAGCAAGTTGTTCCCGAGCCTGCCACCATAACCGCAGACCGCACACTTGGATTCATACGCCCGGATTACGTCCTCCCGGAATCGGGGATCTCGTCTTCTTCTGGTGATGACCTCGGTCTGCGGTAAGCCAACTGCTTCTCTGATTGATGCGTGGTAGGTGTCCGGCCAGAACTCGTCGAGAATCCTGCGGGTCAGATCCTCCCGAAGCCGGGCGTCTTCGACAAGTTGGCTCCAAAGTGGTTCCGGTATCGCGCCGGTCGCGTTTTGCTCAATCAAAGTACGCTTGGTCGGTGACTTGCTTCCCAACCTAGCCGGTAGCTTGGCTGCATTCTCAATCACCCAGAATCCGTCTGACTGGAGGTGCCAGAAGGGCATTTCCGGGTGATACGTCCTTCGCTTCGGCCCAAACTCGCGCAGATACTGTTGCAGGGGCCCCGCAGCTTCTCGGAAAGGCAACCGGGCGTCCAACCGTTGCCCGGCTCTGGCTATCAACATCAGCACAAGCAGTGGCTTATGTACCGCACGGACACCACCTTGGTGCCAAACGTTCAGGTTCGTGACTGCATGAAGCCAGTCCATTCTACCGCCTTGGGGTATGCCCGGTTGTCCCGGCACTGAGCCATGCCACGTTCAACCGTATCCTACCTTGGAGCGTGATGTCGCGGACTAGCAGTCGACTGGCGTCAAGGCGGTTCATTTGGCGACTGGGCGCTAGCCCGAAAGGACAACCTCGGGGATCACGCGGCCAACACTCAGCTTCAGCCGCCAATGATCTCGGCCAGCTCACCCTCCACCGGCGTGGACTTGCGACGCCGACGGCGAGGTTTGGCTGCCTGCTGGGGCGCAACCACGGGCAGCGTCGGCAGGTCGTCATAGACCGCCTGGGCAGCCTCCATTTCCTGCTCGGTTGGAACGACCGCCGCCTCTTCATCCTCTTCGTCCGGCTCAGCCGGTGCGGCAACACCGGGACCGTCGTCGCGCAACTTGGCGAGTTGGTCCGGCACATGTTCTTCGGGCCTGTCTACCTGGACCGGCATGCACAGCATGGCCGTGCCATCCTTGCACGAGAACCCGAGAGCCTGCTGGTCGTCGATGATGCGCAATGTGACAACTTCATTTTGGGTCACGCCCCTGAGTGCCTTCAGCGACCGCAGCAACTGGTCGATGTTGACGGTGATCGCCTTCGCCTCGGCATAGTCCGGAATCACGCCGCCGACCTCGGGGAAAACGCCTTCAACGCGCCGGGCCGTCATGCCCTGGGTGTTCGACAAGTCGGTGACGCCCAGGACGATGCTGTCCTGACGGACGTCAGCTTGGATGAACTGGGTCATCGGCGGGGCGTGCCGCTTGGGCTTGCCTAACATAGCCGCAGCCTTGGCAGCGTCGTCGAGCGACAGCAAGAACGGCTCCGCCTTGGGAGGCGCAGACTTGGGGTCGATTCCGTCAATCTTCGGCGCTTCCTGAGGGTCGGCGTCAGGGTAGGGCGTGAACAGCAGCGAGTGCCCATCGGTGGATAACGTGCCACCGGGCATCAGCGCGATCGTGTTCAGTGCGTAGCGACTGCGGTTGGCGGCCGCGACGTGGTGCTTCAGTGTTGCCGGATGTAGCAGCATGGATTCTCCTTCAACAGAAGAGGCGGCCCATGTGGACCGCCCCGAAACAAGCAGACCCGGACCATCCGGGCCTGTACTCGTGAACCGTGGGAATGCCGGGGTAGCGTCGCGGCGAGAAGTCCTGGTCAGACCCGCCTGAGGCGGCGAGCAAGGGCCCGGACGGCCCGACCCAGTCCAAACCAGGCCAGGACAACCCAGCAGGCACAGCCGTAATAGATTGCGATGAGTTCAAGCATGCCCAAAGTATGGGCCGCGGTGCGCGGCTTTCGAGCCGTCAGATGCTGCGCTTGGTCAACATCTCGTAGCAGCCGTCCACGGTGATGCTGACGCCAGTGCGTTTGCCGGAAGGGCGGATGCGTATCTCCGGCAACAGGCCGGTGTGGTCAATCTCGACCACCATCTTCTTCGACTTTCGGGCATCGTGGCTGCGGCTGGGTACGACACGAACGAGTTTCTTGCCCTGCGTTAGCGGTGTCATGGCGTCACCTCCTTTGAGAAATATGTGTTCTCGACCGTGTTCCTATCGCGGGAGTGGATCGTCGGGCTATCGCTTCAGAAACGGGCAACAAGAAAGTGCTGCGAGTGCAAGTGGCTGGCGAAAGGCGTTTGGGCCTGAAAGTGAATTCAGTACGATGGCTCCAACCCATGGACCCAAAGGACTTCAAGAAGCAGTTTGGCCGGGCGTTTCGCGGACTTCGCGGCGATGGTCTGACACAGGCCGCAATTGCGGAACGGCTGCCACAGATTGAAGCGGCTGCCGCCGGAGGAAACGCCCAGGCCCAGTGGGATCTTGGAAACTGCAAACGCTACGGTTGGGGCTGCGAACGTGACGAGCCTGCTGGCCTCAATTGGTACATGAAGGCCGCTGAGCACGGATTGCTGGATGCGATGTTCAGCGTCGCCGCCTGCTATCAGGAAGGCTGGGGCGTGTTGCGAGACCCGGCTGAAGCCGCCAATTGGTTCCGGCGAGCGGCCGACAAGGGCCACGCCATGTCAGCTCACTACCTGGCTGCGCTTTACTCGCGAGGCGTTGGGGTCGAGCAATCTGACGCGGAGGCGTTCTACTGGAACATGAAGGCTGCGGAAGCTGGCTTGGCCGATGCACAGGAGAATGTGGGGCGGGGCTTGCGCTCGGGGCTTGGTGTGCGTGCTGACCCTGCCGAAGCCGTCAAGTGGTTCCGCAGGGCGGCGGACCAAGGGCTGGCCGTGGCCCAGTACAGCCTGGGGACCTGCTACCACGAAGGCCGTGGTGTGCCGCGTAACGACGGCAAAGCGATTGAATGGTTTCGCAAGGCTGCCGACCAGAAGCACATCGAGGCCCAGTACAACCTGGCGGTGCTGCTGGCAGTCGGCCAAGGCGTGAAGCACGACAAGGCCGAGTCGCTCAAGTGGATGTTCGCCGCGGCGGAACAAGGCAGCGGACGTGCTCAGTGCAACCTTGCCATCACGTACCAGCTGGGTGACGGAGTAGCACGCGACATGGCCGAGGCAATGCGTTGGCTGAAGTTGTCGGCCGAGAACGGTGAGGCCGACGGCCAAGCTGCCCTGGGCCGGTGCTACGAGCTGGGGCAGGACGTGCCCAAGGATCTGGAAACCGCCAAGATGTGGTACCGCAAGGCCGCCGCCCAAGGCCATCCCAAAGTCAGGGCGCTGCTTGAAGCCTTGGAGAAAAGGAACACGTGATACTCGATGGGCAGCGGCTTACGGAGGAGCACTGGCACGACTTGGCCTTGTCTGTGTTTGACTACATTCGTGCTCAACCGCGCAGGATCCAGTGGCATCCCTTGCGGACGATGGCTTTCAAACTGATCGGTGATGCGGAACTTGACGTGATGGTGTTCGGCGCGTGCAAGTTGCGAACCGATCTCTTTGTAGTGTCTGCTGACGGCAAGGTTGCCAAGCTACGCGACGCCGGGCTCTACAGCCCCGACTTCGACCCCACGGCCATCCCGGTCACTGAACAACCCGGTGATGGCGACGGCGAGTTCGCCATTTATGTAACCGACTGGGACGTGGGGCCGAAGGGTTCCGGCCCCTACAGGGCAGTGATCCACCGAACAAATTGCCGGTTCTTTGAGAACCGCGTCCACGCGAAGACGGGCATCGGATACAAGAACCGCTGGCTGGGACCGATGCGCGGTCTGAAGACCGCGATTGACGAGGCCGCGGGCCTCCACCCTTGGCGACGGTGCGACGTATGCATCAACAAGCGGGGCTGAACATTGTGCCCCACTAGTTGTCGATCCACCTGCCCGTTGCGGACAGGTCCGTGAGGCGGCCGCCGAGGGTTTGCAGCTTGTGGCGGCTTTCCAAGGTGAGCACGTTGTCGTTGCCTGCGCGGGTCAGGGCGTTGATGACGTTGTACAGCGTTTGGCCGGGTTCGATCTGGTATGCCCGGTTCACCGCGGTGTGTTCATCTTCCGCCAGCTCGTAGCGGGTGACGATGCGGTCCAGCGCCTTCTCAGGTTCCTTGACCTGGATACCGCGGGTGCCTGCGAACGCTGTCGCGGCCTGCGCTGACAACTCAATGGCGTGGTCGAAGGCCTCGCGCACCTGGTCGGCGATTTCGGCCTTGCCGACGTGCCTTCGCTGGTACGCCCAGCGGCCCGCACCCATTACGAGCCCGTTCAAGCAGATTGTCCTGAACACCAACGCGCTGATGTTCACTCGGGCCAGGCCGACTTCGCTGTTGCGAAGATGCAGGCCGCGGTGCAGCGGGTCGCGGCGGGCTTCCGGCATGCCGGTTTCGTGGTCGCCGACCACCTGCATGTCGAGGTAGCCCTCGGTCAACTCGCAGCGGATCTGCGTGTTCGCGCCGAGCCGGGATTCCAGCCACCCCAGGATGTCGAGGTGGTTGATCACGCGGTAGCTGCCCGACAGCACGCCGCGGACTTCGCCGCCCTCGAAACGCAGCATCACGTCGCGGTCGGTCTCGCGCAGCCAGCGGTTGACGTTGCGGGCGCGCAAGTCGGGATCGCACCGGCGCAGGTAGGGTGCCGGAATGCCCAGCTTGGCGGCAAGCTGGCCGAAGGCGTGCTCGCGCAGGGTGTAACGCTCGCTGCCGCCCACCATCAACGCACTATCCACTGGTGCCATCGCCAGTTCGCGGGTGCTGACAACCACATCACGCTGGTCATGCGCCAGCGCAGCCAGCCGGTCGCGCAGTTCGCCCAGCATTGAGCCGGGTTCCTCGTTGAGTCGCCCGAAACGCAATTCACTCGCCGTGTCTTCGGGTGCAGACACAGCAGTTCCATCGGCGCTTAGCACCATGGGATGACCTCCAAACAATGGGATGTAGGACCGTATCGGCCCGAGTACGCACTCGCTGCCCGATGCAACGAGATGAGGCCCGCAGCGTGCGCTACGAGCCTCTTCTATCTACTTATGCCACGGAATCAGCAGTTATTCGGCGCGAGCGGCACGTTGGGACTTGGAGTACCGCCACGCATCGCACGAATGAAGCTCATTCGACAGAATTTGGTCCGCCGCTACAATGCCGCAACTGGCAGGTCGGTCCGTGTGTCGCGTGCACCACTATACTGTGCCACTCATCGTTAGGGGCTGCATGGCACGGCTTGAAGATCTGAAGAAGGGCGCGCTCGTTCGGGGCATCACACCCTCCGGCGCGGTGAAGATCATTGACGTCGAGTTCATTGGCGACCAAGCCGCCAACGTCACGTTCGAAGACACTCACGGGTCACCTGCGCGCCAACTGCTGTACCGAGATGCCGAGGCTTCACTTGAGCTGGTGGCGCGAGGCCGCCAGTGGTCGTTCGATGGCGATGGTGACCTGCTAAGATTGGCTGCTGAAGCGCAACGAATCAAGCTCGCCCATCTGTTTGACCCCTACCTGGCGATTCACACGTCCAAGATAGATCCGCTGCCGCACCAGATAGTCGCCGTCTATGAGGAAATGTTGCTTCGGCAGCCTCTGCGCTTCCTGCTTGCCGATGACCCAGGCGCTGGCAAGACGATCATGGCAGGCCTGTTCATCAAGGAACTGATGATCCGGGGTGATCTGGAGCGCTGTCTTGTCGTCGCCCCCGGCAACTTGGTCGAGCAGTGGCAGGAAGAGCTGGGCGAGAAGTTCGGTCTCGAATTCGACCTGCTGACTCGCGACCTGATCAACGCAACCCGCACAGGGAACCCGTTGACAGAGAAAAACCTGCTGATCGCCCGATTGGACATGCTGTCCCGCAACGTTGATCTTCAGGAGCGCATGCAGGCGTCGAATGAGTGGGACCTGGTGGTAGTCGACGAAGCCCACAAGATGTCCGCCAGCCGGTTCGGCAACGAGGTCAAACGCACCAAGCGGTTTCAGCTTGGTCAACTTCTGGGCCAGCGCGCTCGTCACTTCCTCTTGATGACCGCGACGCCGCACAACGGCAAGCCTGACGACTTCGACCTATTCATGTCGCTTCTGGACGGGGACCGCTTTGAGGGCAAGCCAAGCGACGGCGTACACAAGGCCGACGTCAGCGACTTGATGCGCCGGATGATCAAGGAGGAACTGGTCACGTTCGAAGGCAAGCCGTTGTTTCCGGAGCGAAAAGCTTACACCGTCACCTACAAGCTCTCCGAGCCTGAGCAATTGCTGTACGGGGCGGTGACCGACTACGTTCGCGAAGAGATGAACCGCGTCGAGCGCTTCGCCGAAGAGGACAACCGGCGGCGCATGAACGTCGGCTTTGCTCTTCAGATCCTTCAGCGCCGCTTGGCTTCTTCCCCTCTCGCCATCTTTCGCTCAATCAAGCGGAGAAAGGAGCGCCTGGAACGTCGCCTGCTTGACGAAAAGGCGATGCAGAAGTCAGGGCGCTCTACCCTGGAAACCAGCGACTGGCTACCTGCCATCAATGAAGACTTCTGGGATGAGATTGACGATGCACCTGAGGCCGAGGTCGAAGAAGAAGAGAATCGCGTGATCGACCAGGCCACTGCCGCAAGGACGATCGAAGAGCTGCAAACCGAAATCGGAACGCTGAAAGTCCTCGAAGAACAAGCGAAGCGCGTGCTCCAGGCGGAGCAGGACACCAAGTGGAGTCACTTGCAGCAGATCCTCGACGCCCCCCTGATGACCGACCGCGACGGGAACCGGCGCAAGCTGATCATCTTTACTGAGCCAAAAGACTCCGTCGAATACCTGACCGAGCGCATCAAGCGACTGCTTGGCAAGGACGAAGCGGTGGTGGTGATCCACGGCGGGGTCGGCCGCGAAGCCAGGCGAAACATCGTCGAGTCATTCCGTCACAATGCGGACACGCTGATCATGGTGGCGAACGACGCGGCCTGTGAGGGCATCAACCTTCAACGTGCCCACCTGATGATCAACTACGATCTGCCGTGGAATCCCAACAAGCTTGAGCAACGCTTCGGCCGCATCCACCGCATCGGCCAGAAAGAGGTGTGCCACGTCTGGAATCTTGTCGCGATCGACACCCGTGAAGGCCACGTCTTTCACCGCCTGCTGGAGAAGCTCGAAGAAGAGCGCAAGGCGCTGCAAGGTCGCGTGTACGACGTCCTCGGCCAGTTGTTCGAAGCCGAGCCACTGCGCGAGTTGCTCATGCGCGCCATTCGCTACGGAGAAGATCCGGAAGTCAGGGCCAAGCTGGAGCAGAAGATCGACGGCGCGGTGAACCTGGACCGCATTCGCGCCTTGCTTGAGGAACGCGCGCTGGTCAAGGACACGATGAGCGCCGAGAAAGTGCTAACGATCCGCGACGAGATGGAACGCGCCGAGGCCCGTCGCCTGCAACCTCACTTCATCCAAAGCTTCTTCATGGAGGCATTCGACCGTCTCGGCGGCCACACGCGCAAACGTGAGCCCGAACGCTGGGAGGTCACAAGGGTGCCCGCACGCGTCATGCGCCGCGATCGCCAGATCGGCACCGGTGCGGCCGTACAGCCAAAGTACGAACGGATGTGCTTCAAGAGGAACCTGGTCAACCAGTCGCCGGTAGCGGCCTACCTGGCACCTGGTCATCCGCTGCTTGAGTCCGTCATCGACATCACGCTTGAGCTGCACCGCGACGTGCTCAAGACTGGCGCAACACTCGTTGACGAGAAAGACGAAGGCAACGAACTGCGAGTCCTCTTCTTTCTTGAGCAAAGCGTGCAGAACGGGATGCGCACCCACCGCGGCGAGCAACAGGTCATCGCCCGCGAGCTGCTGTTCATGGAGATCGACCGCCACGGGAACGTCCGCGATGCCGGTCCTGCGCCGTACTTGAACTACCGCAAAATCGGCGACGACGAGAAGGCGAAGATTGCGAGCGCGCTGAATGCCGAGTGGCTAAGTGACGCACTGGAGAACCGCATCATGGGGCATGCCATCCAGCATTCAGTGCCCCGCATGGTGCAACGGGTCAAGTCATTCCACCTGCCGCTGCTTCAAAAGACCGAGCTGCAAGTTCAGGCCAGGTTGACTCGTGAGATCAACCACTGGTCCTATCGGGCAGCCGACCTGGAAGAGAAAGAGAAGGCTGGCAAGAAGCCGCGGCTGAACTCAGCCCTGGCGAAACAACGCGCCGAAAACCTCGCTCGGCGTTTGGAGCAACGGCTCGCTGAAATCGCCCTCCAGCAAAACATCAAAGCCCTGCCACCAGTGATCAAGGGTGGCTGCCTGGTTGTACCCGTCGGACTGCTTCGCCAGGCTGGGTCACCCAACACGCATATGCCGGATGCGGAAGCCCGCAAAGCTGTCGAACTTGCAGCCATGAAGGCGGTGATCGCGGCCGAACTGTCGCTGGGCAACGTTCCGCGGGATGTAAGTTCCGAAAATGTTGGGTGGGACGTCGAGTCCCGTGATGGGCGGACGAAGCGGCTTCGGTTCATTGAGGTGAAGGGGCGCGCCAAGGGTGCCGACACAGTCACCGTCACGCGCAATGAGATCCTACAGGCCTTGAACGAGCCCGATTCATTCATCTTGGCGTTGGTTCAGGTGGACGGCGACGACGTAGTACTGCGGTACCTGCGCGAACCATTCCGCAACGAGCCTGACTTCGGCGTCACCAGTGTGAACTATGCCTGGCAGGAACTCTGGAATCGTTCGGGGGCTCCGGCGTGATCTTGGAGGAACAAATCAAGGCATGGTGCACAGCCGCTGAGTCAGAGCACCTGGAGTTCAAGGAAGCCTCGGCCGGTTTCGACACAGGCAAGCTGCTGCGGTATTGCGCCGCACTCGCCAACGAGGGCGGCGGCCAACTCGTACTCGGCATGACCAACGTGGTCCCGAGAACGATTCAGGGCACGCGTGCGTTCCTCGACCTGAACCAGGTCAAAAACCACTTGCTACAGCAGTTGCGCGTTCGCATCGACGTGGATGAGATTGAAGTTGACTCCAAGCGCATTGTTGTCTTCAAAGTGCCTACCCGCGCCCCCGGCAGGCCGATCGACGTTGACGGGCGCTACTACATGAGGTCCGGCGAAAGTCTTGTCGAAATGACCCTTGACCACATCCATGCCATCCTCAACGAGACCGCCCCCGATTACTCCGCAGAGTTCGTAAAGGGTGCGTCGCCCGGTGACCTGGACGATGCACTGATTGCCCGATTCCGTGCAAGGTGGCGCGAGAAGTCCGGCAAGACCTCCCTTGATCGCGTGTCACCTAATCAAGTCCTCGATGATGCCGAACTGACTCGCAACGGCGAAGTAACCGTCGCGGCACTCGTACTGCTCGGCACGGCCAAGGCGGCCAGCAGATTCCTCGCTCAGTCGGAAACCGTGTTCGAGTATCGCAACGATCCCGCCTCAATTGAGCCCCAGCAACGCAAGGAGTTTCGCCGCGGGTTCTTCGGCTATCTGGATGAACTCTGGCAACTGATCAACCTGCGCAACGAGCAGCATCAGCTCCGGCAAGGCCTCTTCGTCCATGCCGTCCCTGACCTGGATGAAGACATTGTTCGCGAGGCATTGCTCAACGCATTTGCGCACCGTGACTATCGTGACGGCCGATCAATCTGGATTAGGCAGTCGCCCCACCAGCTTGAGATCACGAGTCCGGGTGGGTTTCCACCCGGTATCTCAGCCGACAACGTCATGTTCCGCCAAAACCCGCGAAACCGTCGGATTTCAGAAGCACTCCAGAAGTGCGGCCTGGTTGAACGCGGCAACCAGGGCGCGAAGCTGATGTTCCAGAAGTCGATTGTCGAGGGCAAACAGCCCCCCGATTACACGGGCAGCGATGAGCACCAGGTCGCTGTCAAGCTCTCCGGGACCGTCGAGCCGCGCTTCCTCACGTTCCTCAACCGCATCAGCCAGAACCAGCGAAGGGCCTTTGAGTTGAAAGACCTGCTCGTGCTCCGACGCCTGCATCAGCTACAACCGATTCCGCCAGAACTCCGCGACTCCCTCCAGAAGCTGCGCGATGTCGGAGTGGTAGAAACAAAAGGCCGCGGCAAGGGCACCCGCTACATTCTCGCCAGGGGCCTCTATGAGGCCATGGGCGAACGTGCGGCGTACACCCGCAGCGTTGGCCTTGACGATGACGAGAAGCGGACGCTGGTCCTGAAACACCTCCGAGCCTGCGGTGACGAAGGCTGCGCAATCAGCGAAATCGCCCAAGTGGTCCCCGGCATCCCACGGACCAGCCTGAAGCGTATGTTGACCAGCCTCCGCTCGCAGGGTCTGATCCATCAGGCCGGTCAGGGTCGGGCGGCCAAGTGGGTCATCAAACCTCCGGAAAGCACTTGAGTGGACAGCTTGTGGATTGATGTCAGTTTGGTCCAATTCCGTGGTCAATCGCTAACACAACTGCTGCCAAAAACTGGGCTTATGTGGACCACCAAATCCGCATTGCAGCGTCACTTGGTCCAATTAGCGTCACGCCGGGGCATCCAAAGGCCGCTCTATGAAACCAATCTTCACCATCCATGAGGGTGAGTTCCTGGTTGGTGAGCACATCAACCGAGACAAGCACCTCGCCAAGCGATTCAACGTGTGGGTGCCGACGAAGGACTCGGGTGTGGACCTCTTGGTCACGCGCAAAAAGCGCGACGGCCGCCCGGTAGGCCTTCAGGTCAAGTTCTCGCGCAGCTACTGGTTCATCAAGGAACTCGCTGGCAAAGTTCAAGCCACCAGTTGGTTCCGCCTGGATCCCGCCAAGATTCGAAACAGCACTGCCGACCTATGGGTGTTCGTCATCATCACGCTCAAACACAAGCAGCACTTCGTCGTGATTCCGACCCGCGAACTGGCCAAGCGCATCCCCAAGAAGTGCGGCAAGCGCTGGGACTTGTACTTGTGGGTTTACCCCGGAAAGAAGTGCTACAACATGCGCGACGTTTGCAACGAGGACCGCGTAGCCGCCCTGGACTGTGGCGTCAAGGACAGGGCTCGCGACTTCACACGCTGGCTCGAAAATTGGGACTTGCTCCAGCGGCCCTGATGGGCGCGCAATACGCAATGGAACCGTTCAGAGATGTCCGAACTATACGGCGAGCTTCAATCAGCCATGAAGGCCATGGAAGCGAGCTTCCACGTTGGTCTTATCGGGACGTTCAGGCCTGACTTGGTTTGCGTTCGTCGCGACGACAACGTTTCGCACGCGCTTGAACTTGAGCAGGGGAAGGACTTCGACCAATTCCCGGTTCTCCACGACGACTCCATCGTCGGAATTCTGTTTCGTGGCGACTATGATCGAAGCTGGAGCGTAGCCGACGTGATGAATGACGCGGGTGACGGGGTCCTTGTTTCGTCGACGATGCCCATAGCGGATCTCATTCCGGAACTTCAGATCCTTCACGCCAAACTCATCCTGCGCAACGCTCGCATCGAGGGCCTGGTGACGCAGTCGGACTTGCTGAAGCTCCCAGTACGCATTCTAGTCTTTGGCCTCGTGAACCACCTCGAACTGTGCCTGCGGGCGCTGATTCGCACTCGGCTGAAAGAGAGTGAGTGGCTGGACCGACTGAACTCGGCAGCTAGGAGCCGAGTGACGAAGGACCAGCGCAGGCTCAGAAAGCAACGATTAGAGCCGGACCCGCTTGAGTTCACGACGTTTTCCCACTTGATCCAGATTGTGCTGGCAGAGCCCGACATGCCGGACGACAGCAAGGAGGAACTGGAGCGCATCAAGGCCCTTCGTGACGACATCGCTCATGCCAAGACCTTCATTGCGTCACCCGACGACGTCTACAAGTTCGCGACCACGTTCATCATCCTGCAACGCTGGATCGAAAACATCACGCTAATGGTAGAAGCTGCATCATGACCTATCGCAAGAAACTCATCGAGGTTGCCTTGCCGCTTGAGGCGATCAATGCGGCTTCGGCTCGGGAGAAGTCGATTCGGCATGGGCACCCGTCCACGCTGCACCTTTGGTGGGCTCGGCGGCCGTTGGCGGCGGCTCGGGCGGTTATCTTCTCGCAGATCGTGGATGACCCATCCAGTGACCCGGAATTTGATGCTTACAAGGGTGAAGAACGTGAGCACGCCGTGGCAACGGCGCGTGCTGCGCTGCATGACCTGATCCGCAAGTTGGTCCTGTGGGAGAGCACCACAAAGGAAGAGGTGCTGGCACCGGCCCGCGCTGAAATCGCCCGTTCCATTGCGCAGGACAAGCTCGATTCCGGTGAAATGGCGAAAGACACGCCCTTCTTCGACGCCGCGCCGACTTCGCCGCGAGGCTTCGGCGACGAGAAGAAGACCGTTCTATGGGACCTGCGCCGCCGGGCCGCCAAGCCCGAGGCCGTCCGTCACTTCCTGGCTGAGCTTGCCCCTGGCTTCCATGATCCCTTTGCCGGTGGCGGAGCCCTGCCGCTGGAGGCCCAGCGCCTGGGTCTGGAAAGCCTACGCCAGCGACCTCAACCCCGTGGCCGTGCTCATCAACAAGGCCATGATCGAGATCCCGCCCAAGTTCGCGGGTCAGCCGCCCGTGAACCCGGAATCCCGCAAGGCCATACAGGCCGCCACGGGCAAGGGCAAGCAGGGCAAGGAGTTCGCGGCCTACACCACACGCGAATGGAAGGGCGCACAGGGCCTTGCTGAAGACGTGCGCTATTACGGCCAGTGGATGCGCGATGAGGCCGAAAAACGCATCGGCCACCTGTACCCCAAAGTCGAAGTCACGGCCGAAATGGCCAAGGACCGCCCCGACCTGAAACCCTACGTCGGTCGTAAGCTCACTGTGATCGCCTGGCTGTGGGCGCGCACAGTGAAGAGCCCGAACCCGGCCTACAGCCACGTGGACGTGCCGCTTGCCAGCACCTTCATGCTGTCCACCAAGCCGGGCAAGGAGGCCTACGTCGAGCCGGTGATCGAGGGCGACAAGTACCGTTTTACGGTCAAGGTCGGCAAGCCCAGAAACGCCGAAGCCGCCAAGATCGGCACCAAGTCGGGCGGCAGCGGCAAACCCTTCCTATGCATGCTATCGAAGGCCCCGATGGCCTTTGATTACCTGCGCGGCGAAGCCAAGGCTGGGCGCATGGGCGCGAAGCTCATGGCCGTTGTGGCCGAGGGCGACCGTGGGCGTGTGTACCTGTCGCCGACAGCGGAGATGGAATCTCTAGCACTAAGCGCCGAGCCAAAGGATGTGCCCGATACTGACCTGCCCGCAAAGGCGCTCGGTTTCCGTGTGCAGGAATACGGCATGACCAAGTGGCGCGACCTGTTCACGGCGCGGCAGTTGGTGGCGTTGACGACGTTTTCGGACCTGGTGCAGGAAGCCCGCGAACGCATCAAACAAGACGCCGCCAAGACCAACCTCCCAGACGATGCATCCGCCGTAGCCTTGGCGAAGGCGGACAACCGCCCCCTAAGTGAAGCAGGCCAAGGCCCCCAAGCCTACTCCGACGCTGTCGCAACGTATTTGGGGGCATGCGTTTCCAAACTGACTGCCTATCACTGCACACTCGGACTTTGGCGGCCAAACATGGACAAGAGCGGCAGGGCGTTTGGTCGGCAGGCGGTACCCATGGTCTGGGACTTTCCCGAGTGCAATCCGTACGCCGGAGCCGGCGGAGACTGGCTCGGTGCCTGCAACGACGCTGCGAAAGTGCTCCGCGGATTTGATCCGGCGTCGGCCGGGGAGAGTCAACAACGGCCCGCACAGGGTTCAGCAACCGATCTCTGGGCGAGTGACGCAATCGTTGGAACGGACCCTCCTTACTACGACAACATCGGCTATGCGGATTTGTCGGACTTCTTTTACGTCTGGCTTCGTCGGTCGCTTCAATCCGTGTTCCCTCATCTCTGTGCCACTGTCGCAGTACCAAAGGCCGATGAGCTAATCGCAACACCTTACCGTCACGGCAGCAAAGAGAAGGCGGAGACTTTCTTCCTTGAAGGAATGACCGGTGCAATGCATCGGCTTGTCGAACGCGCCAACCGTAGCGCACCAGTCACCATCTACTACGCGTTCAAGCAATCGGAGGACAAGGGAGAAGGCGGCGCAGCCAGCACTGGATGGGAGACCTTCTTAGCGGCCGTGATTGATGCGGGCTTCGGGATCAGCGGAACTTGGCCGATGCGGACAGAGCAGTCAGCAGCATTGAAATCCACGATCAACTCGCTGGCTTCCAGTATCGTTCTTGTCTGTCGCCCGCGCACCGCCGAGGCATCGTCCACAACACGCGGGGCCTTTGTGCGTGTACTCCAGAACGAAATGCCTGCGGCCTTGCGCGAGATGCAGGCCGCCAACATCGCGCCCGTAGATCTGCCCCAGTCCTGTATCGGCCCCGGCATGGGCATCTTTACTCGCTACAAGGCCATCCTGAACCAAGACGACTCGCCCATGAAGGTGCGTGAGGCCTTGCAGCTCATCAATGAGGCCATCGACAACTTCTTCAGCGAGCAGGAGGCCGACTACGACGCCGAGACGCGCTTCGCCCTGACCTGGTTCGACCAACACGGGTTCAACGACGGCCCCTTCGGCGAGGCCGACAACCTGGCCCGCGCCCGCAACGTCAGTGTCAAAGGCGTCGAAGAGGCAGGCATCCTGAAGCAGGGCCAGGGCAAGGCCCGCCTGCTGCGCCGCAGCGAGCTGCTGAAGGACTGGGACCCAACCACGGACGACCGCCCAGTGGCCTGGGAGTCATTGCAGTACCTGGTGCGCGAACTGGAAGAACACGGCGAGGCCGGAGCGGCAAACCTGGCCGCCAAGCTAACGCCGCACCAAAGGACGCTCGCCCGCGAGCTGGCCTACCGCCTGTACACCACCTGCGAGCGCAAAAAAGACGCCACCGAAGCCAAGGCTTACAACGGCCTAATAACAAGCTGGCCCGAAATCGAACGCCTGGCAGAAGGCCATGGCAAACCACCTACGCCAGAGAAGAAAGACCTGTTCAAGTAAGGCCGAGGAGCGCCCGTGACGTCGTTCGAGCCCAACGACAACTTCCACGTGAAGGTGCTTCTTTCGTCCGCCGACCTGGGAGAGGCCTTTACTTCGACCGTGAAGTGGGCGAAGCGCATCTGGATGGCCTATGCCTGGGCCAGCGGAGACGAATCCGCTGCACACATGAAGGCCTTGGACGTGCGCAAGCTGGAACGGGTGGCACTCGGCGTGGACTTCTGTCAGACGGATCCTGCGATCATCCGCAAGCTGCGTGCAACGGGTGCGCTTCGGATCATCAAGATTCCCAACAGCGTCTTTCACCCAAAGCTGCTCGTGGCCGAGGGCAAAGCCGGTTGGCGGGCATTGATTGGCTCCAGCAACTTCACCGGCGGGGGTTTCGCCAGGAACACCGAAGCAAACGTGCTGATTCAACATCACACTGGGTCCCAGATGTGGGCGCTCATCGACTTTGTCGACGAACTGTGGGAAGGCGCATTTGCCCATGAGCCGACTGACGAATGGCTTGCGGACTACGAACGCGCTTACAAGCAGCCGCGGTCGTCGCCAAAGGTCCCTTCATTCCGCCAACGTACCCACGCGCAGCCGGAGAAGGGGCAAGACCTCCAAGTCGAATGGGAGGCATACTTCGAACTGATCAAAGATCAGGACAGGCGCGTAACTGAGTACGGCTACGAAGTCCGCGTGCTTCCAAATCCCGGAGACTCGTACCTTAGGGAAGTCGAGGCGTGCCAGTTTGCTTTCCACACCCACATCACGGGGAGTTTTCAGCAGTTCGCGGACGAAGACAGAAAGTTGATCGCAGGCTGGCCGAACTTCAGCAGTGGCTACTTTGGTCGGATGGGCGGAGCGGGAGAGTTCAAAGCGATCACCGGTCGTAGGCCTGAGGTCGTAGGGGAGATACTCGACCGGCTGCCTTTGGAAGGCGACGTCTCACTTGCGCAGGCCGCTGAGTTGCTGGAAGAGCTGAACGGAATCAAGGGCTGCGGCATGGGTGGAGCGACAAGGCTACTGTGCATGAAGCGGCCGGATCTGTTCCTGCCAGCGAACGGTGCCAGCTACCAGCGACAGAAGCTGTTTTTCGGGATAAAGCCCGACAACCCGAAGAAGTACATGGAGATTCTGGCGACCATCTGGCGAATGCCTTGGTTCAGCCCCCCGGAGCCAGCCAGCGGGCTGGAACTCAGAGTGTGGCGCGCACGCGTTGCTATGCTGGACGCGCTGTTCTATGTGCCTACGTCGGGCTCTAAGCCGCAAGGGAGTTAAGTAGGCGTGCCGGAAGCTCGTAGGGGGAAGTCCCATGGCCGTCGTAAGCGTGAACAAACTTCGAGGAGGCGAGCTGGTAGCCTGGCGGTACTGGGCAGCCTCGCCAAAGATTCACTCGGGAATGAACGAGCCCTTTCTCCACGACGCAATCGCGTTCATGCGTGAGAACCGGCTGATGGCATTGGGGTATGCGGATGAACGCTTGACGAAGCATCCCGACACCTGGCCGAAATTCGAAGCGGCAACCGGCTATCCACCGCTGGTCTATTGGTTCGCGCACCGAATGAAGAAGGGCGATCTCGTCGTCTTGGGCCGCAATCGTGGCTGGATTGAGGCCTACGGCTATCTGAAGGACGACCGACTTCGCTACATCGACAAGAAGCATCCACTCAACGCCCGCGTGGAGCGGCTTCAGAAACAGTCAGGACGCATCTACGATTCGATTGGACGGAACGGTGCCTTTGAGTCGCTGCGAAACTACCGGGAGGTTGAGGAGTGGATTCCGTTCGACGGCCCACCCAGGAACACGCACGGGCAACTCGACGGAAACTACCGGGCCACGATTTCGGCTGTGACCATGAAGCACGGCCTGCACTGGCTTGGACAGGCCGACGCACCGGAGCACTTCAGCAAGGCAAAGCAGACCCCTGGACGGACGCGGAAGGGAAGGAAGTCGTCGAAGCCTGGTCCATTCGCAGGCCCAAACCTGTCAGACCTGACGGAATCGGCGGTGAAGGAGGCGCTGCTTCACTACGAGCTTCACAGACGGGATGAGCTGCCCACCGATGACCCGGCAAAGGCCCCGTTCGTGATCAAGTATGACGGCAAGCTTTACCAGCCCTGGCCTGTGATTGTGCAGGCCACGACCGACGAGTTTCGCCAGAAGTTTCCGTATGAGCCGCCTAGGAGCCCCGTGTGCCAGCGACTTCTGGCCCTGGGGTTTCCAGTCGTCCGGCACCCGAAGGCTAGCAGCTAGGTCGCGTCAACTTGCTACGGACTCGACCGCCGTCTGCATTTTGCCTGAAAACTCGATGATCTTTTCGGCGATTTCGCGGGCCGTCGTGCCTGGCTCAATTTTCAGGTTGATGCGGAACAGGTCGTGGGTGCCGCCCTTGCCTTCGCTGCAACCTGGCAATGACGCCATGCCGCGAAGTGCCACCTTTTCTTCTTCTTTCGCGTTCTCCAGCGCGGCGTAGAGCCGTATCTGGCCATGTGTGATGACTTCCGGCGACTCCCACGAGTCGAGGGCAAAGTAAGGGCTGTTCTTTCGGGACGTGGGGCGCAGGAACTGAAACCAGCCACCTTTGCCTGGATCGCCATGGAGCTTCCAGCCCGGCTCAAGCTCCTTCAGGTGGTCGAACACGCTTTGCCAGAAACCCAGAATTTCATCGCGGTAGGCGCGGTACATGGCGTCGACTATGGCTGCGTTGCGCGCATAGAGTTGCGCAGCCTCCGAGAATGTGATCGGGGTGGTCATAGGGCGGCCTCCAGGCGCGAGTACAGTTCCTCAATCTCAGCCATGCGTTGCAGGATGCGTGCATCCGTCCATCGGCCAGTACCGCCTGACATGACCTCGGCGAGCAGCGCGTCGGCGTTGACCGAGAGGCAGGCGCGTACAAAGTGCGTGATCCCCACGGAGAGGATGGCACCGAACGTGGTGTCGACGTCTTTCTTGAACAGGGCCTTGGCTAACGCAGCGGCACAGTCGGCCCAGGTCAGCAGCGTGGCTTCGGGGTTCTCGGCGGCAGTCCGGTCCAGCGTCAGGAAGGCGATCTTGGGTTTGTTCGGCAGCCCGAACAGCTGCTGCACGGCGTCCGGGTAACCAACCGTTTGCATTCTGCCCGCTGGTGTCACATGTTCGCCGGTGCCGGTCTTGGCCTCGATGATCGCGGCCGTGTCGCTGAGGCGGATGACGATGTCCGGCACGCCGCCCCCTGGAGTCGCGACCTGCGTGCGGATCTCTTTGACATCGCCAGCGCGACCTGCCAGCTCGGGCGATACCAGCGCCAGAACTGTGCCGACGCGGGTTTCAAAGCTGGGCGGATGGGTTTCCCGGCGGATCATCCAGGCTAGTAGCTCGGAATAGGGGTCCTCAGCGTGTCGCACGCCCAGGACTGACACCAGGTCGTGCTCCGTCCACCAGGTCGCGAGCTGATTCGCCATCGAACGCAGCCGCTCGAACTGTTTGCGCACTTCGCCGATGGCCAGCGGCGTCACTTGTTCGATGAACGCCTGAAACGACGCTACGGGCGGCTCCATGGAGCCGGACCGGAGCATCCCTTCTGCCCGGTGGACGAATCGACTGAACGTCGCGATGTCGCCTTGATCGATCATCTGAAGGGTACTGGCCGGTTGCGGAGCAATCGAATGTGGCAATATGATCGATTTCGTGCAAGTCCGCACTGAAAAAGACGTTGGTCGGCGGCCATCGCAGGCTGTCGCCTAAGGAAGTAGGCTGTTGCCTCAACCGAAATCGGAGCATCCAAGTGGCGAAGAGCAATCGGCAGCGCATCGGCGAGGGTCTTGAGATTGTGCTCAACGCGATGATTCCGTTCGTCGAGGACACGCTCATCGACGCCTATGGCGACGACTGGCTGAAGAGGGTCAACGCCGACCTCAAATCACCCATGAAGAAGAAGGGGCAGCTTGGTGCTCAGTGGGACAACACCAACCTGATCAATGCGCTTCTGAATCACTGGGCTGCATTCGGCACCAAGCTGAGCAAGAGTCACAGGTCGTACATCCACGAACTGCGGGACATCCGCAACGGCTGGGCACACGACGAGACCTTTAGCTACGACCAGGCGTATCGGGCACTGGATACGATGAAGCGCGTGGTTGAAACCGCTTCGGCGGGCGAGTCCGCCAAGGAACTGGAGAAACTGGCCGACGAAGTGATGCGGGTTCGCTTCACCGAACAGCGGCGAGGGATCACGCGCAAAATCAAAGCATTGGACATCAGCCCGCAAAAGGGGCTGAAGCCGTGGCGAGACATCATTGCGCCGCACCAGGATGTGGCCGAAGGGAACTACCGCCAGGCCGAGTTTGCGGCCGACCTCGCCCAGGTGCACCGCGGAGATGCCAGCCCCGAATACGGCAATCCCAAGGAGTTTTTCAGCCGTACGTTCATTACGGACGGGCTGCGAACACTGCTCATTGGGTCCCTGCGGCGGATCAACGGCAAAGGCGGCGATCCGGTTGTGAAGCTGCAAACCAACTTCGGCGGCGGAAAGACCCACTCGATGCTGGCCTTGTACCACCTGTTTGGGCCGACGGAGACAACAGAACTACCCGACGTCGAAGCCGTACTGAAGAAGGCCGACGTCGCCAACGCTCCGGAGTGTGCACGTGCTGTCATCGTGGGCACCGACTTCAGCCCCGGGCATACGCACAAGAAGCCAGATGGTGTTGAGGTTCACACGATGTGGGGTGAGCTTGCCTGGCAGCTTGGGAACTCACGCGGCAGCGGCAAGAAGGGCTACAAGCTGCTTGAGAAGCTCGACAAAAACGGGACCAGCCCTGGTTCTGGCGACCTCAAGAAGCTGTTTGACGAGTACGCCCCGTGCCTGATCTTGATCGACGAGTGGGTGGCCTTTCTGCGCAACATCAATGACGACTCGCCTGCCGGGACGCTCGACTCAAACCTGACGTTTGTGCAGGCCCTGACCGAAGGGGCAAAGTCGGCCAAGCAAACGCAACTCGTCGCCAGCTTGCCACAATCGTTGATCGAGATCGGCGGGGATAAGGGCAAAGAGGTCTTGAACAAGCTGGAGCAGGTCTTCGCACGCGTGGAGACGCCTTGGCGGCCTGCGACAGCCCGCGAAGGGTTTGAGATCGTCCGACGCCGCCTGTTCAAGGACATCGAAGTAGAAAATCTTCCGAGCCGGGACGCTGTGGTGAAGGCCTTCAGTGAACTTTACCAGAAGGAAAAGACACAATTCCCATTTGAATGCTCCGAGGACTCATACCGCAAAAGGATGGAGGCCGCGTACCCGTTCCATCCTGAGCTGTTTGAGCGGCTCTACGGCGAGTGGTCAACGCTAGATCGATTCCAGCGAACCCGAGGCGTCCTGAGGCTCATGGCCGCCGTGATCCATTGCCTTTGGGACGCGGGCGACAAAGAGCTGATGATCATGCCTTGCTCCATCCCGCTGGACGCCGACAAGGTCAAGCAGGAACTCAGCAGCTATCTGGAAGAGACCTGGGAGGCGGTGTTTGACAGCGACATTGACGGCGAGGGTTCCGCGGCAAGGCGAGTGGACAACGAAGTTGAGCGCTTAGGCCGGTCGTCAGCATGCCGAAGGGTAGCCCGTGCGATTTTCCTGGGTACGGCCCCGGCCGAGAAGGCAGGGTCCCTCGGAATTGGCCTCGACCAGATCCGACTGGCGTGTGTTCAACCGGGGGAGATCCCCGACATCTTTGCAGATGGGGTTCGCAGACTTTACGACCACGCAGCCCGCTACCTGTACAACGACGGTGAGCGGTACTGGTTTGGTACACAGCCGACGGTAGCCCGAATTGCCGACGAGCGGGCAACACAGCAGAAGCCCGACGATGTGGTCCATGAGATTCGTGAGCGGCTTCGAAAGGCATGCAAGACCCGGGGCACTTTTGCCGCAGTGCATGCGTGCCCCGCTGATAGCTCGGAAGTGCCAGATGAAGCGCCGGTTCGCCTAATCGTGTTGGGAGCGGATGCGGCCCACACGAAGGGTAAAGAAGATAGTCCCGCGATGCGCCAGGCGAAGGAGTACTTTGAGAACCGTGGCGGCTCGCCAAGGCTGCATCGCAACTCGGTCGTTTTCTTGGCTGCCGACCAAAAGAGCATTGAGCCGTTGTTGGACGCGACACGGCGATACAAGGCGTGGGACTCAATCGTACGGGACCGTGAGAAGTTGAACTTGTCAGCACACCTGCTTCGACAGGCTGAAACGAAGCAGGGGGAGTTCGACGGAACGTGCGAGTTGCGGATCAAGGAGGCCTGGGTGTGGGCGATAGTGCCGCACCAACCTGATCCAACGGGGCCTGTGCGCCTGGAAGAACGGCGAGTAAAGGGCGATTCCTTGATTGCCAGAGTAGCGCAGGATCTTGCGAAGAGTGACCTGATCTACGAGCAACTGGGACCGAAGCGCCTGAAGATGGAGCTGGATAACTTCAATCTTTGGGGCGGACGCGGCGCAGTCGGTATCAAGGCCCTCTGGGAAGAGTACCTGACGCGCTACGTGTACCTCCCGCGGCTAACGGACGAGCAGGTGCTGCTTGACTCGATTCGCGCAGGACTGCAAGGCAACGGCATGATGTGCGAGTTCTTCGCGTATGCTGAGGGCTACGACGAGGTAAAGCAGCGGTTCGAGGGTTTGCGAACGAAGCCTGGCCACGTCGGGAATCATCCCGATGCCCTGATCGTCAAGGCCGAAGTAGCGCTTGCCCAGCAAGCAAAAGAAAAGGAAGCCGAGAAGCCGAAGGAAGGGACCGGGGGCCCCCAGCCAGATGACGGGCCGGACAAAGGACCTGGGGGCGGAGAACCTCCAAGTCCACCCAAACCGGTACTCCCCAGACACTTCACGGCTGCCAAGACCCTAAACTCGTTCAAGGTCGGGCTTGAGGCAGCGAAGATTGCGGATGAGATCCTAACCCACCTAACCGCACTATCGGGTGCCGACGTAACGGTTCGCCTGACGATAGACGGCGAGTTTCCCGACGGCGTGCGTGAGGACATCCAGCGCATCATCAAAGAAAATGCCCGCACGCTGAAGTTCGAAGAGGTCGAGTTCGACGAGTAAGTCGCCTTCGGGCACTATGCCTCCGGGCTGGCGACAGGCTGCGCACATAGGACCGCACATGCGAAAGCCTGACACAAGGGAAAGGGCTGCCTACCATGAGGCCGGGCACGCCATGATTGCTCACCTACATGCGATTGAAGCGCATGACGCCGAGTACGTTTCCCAGACCAAGTACGGATCCCAACTGCGTGGCAAACGGCAGCGGAGCGCTGGGGATTCGACGGCAGGTCTATTCGAAAAGACTGCACTGGACATTTGCCCTATCAAGCACATATCGATCGAGCACTATCGAGACGTAGCGGGCGTGACAGAGCATGCTTACCCCGAGTTCTTCGCACCGGACTCCCAGTCCAGTGAATTGCCCATCTGGGAGCAGGAGTGGCATGCGAGTTGGGCAGTGATGTGCTTCATGGCCGGAATGGTTGCCGAAGCCTTGCAATACGGAGGCTCATGGCGCGACTTCCTTGACGACGGGGCTTCTGATGTTGACCAGGCAATTCACTGGGCACAGCACACAGTCGGATTGGGGCCGCCAGCCGACACTTGCTTGGAGTACCACGCAACACGATGCCTCGGTATCTTGAGCAACGAATTCACTCACTGGCCCGCAGTGGATTCGGTCGCCCGAGCTCTACTGAGCCAGGGCCAGTTGGATTGTCAGGCGTTTCTGGAGGCGGTCGAACAGTCACTGTATCCATCTTCAGCATCTCAAGAACCGCCTCGACTGAGGCCACCAGGTCTTGGACTGCACCAACCACCTTGGCTGGGTTCGTAGGACGGCAGTCACCACCCCTAATCCAATGCGAATTCCACCAACCGCTGCCAGAGAAGGTGGCCGACAGCGCTTAGCCCAACTCGGAGAAGGCTGAAACGAGTTGGGCTAAGGCGCGCCGTGACGTCAATTGTCAAAGAGCCTAGGATGAGGAGCCAAAAGGTGCGAGGCTCCTCGGCGAGGGACCTCCAGATGCTTGCGTTGACTCCCACCAGCTTCGTTCCCCTGCGCCGACTACACTTCCGCCATCTTGGTTGAATGCGGCATGCTCTCCGATGCGGCAGGGGGCTGGGCACAGCCAAAATCGACGGGGCCTTCAAGCTCGCGCTGACGTCCTTCGTGCCTCCACTGGGCAATCAGTAGCTTGCGCCGAGCCTTCAGCACCTCCAGCTTGCTCTCCAGGAAAGTGATCTCGGGGTCAAGCGCCGCCAGTTCCGTCTTGTAGTTCTTCATGTCGTCCTCCTCCTAGAGTTTGGACGCGAAGTGCGTCTTTTCGACCATCGCCCACTTGTCGTCGTGATCGACTCGGCTCATCAGCCTGGGGAACACCTCCGCCAAGGCTTCAGGTGTTTCGTTGGTGATCAACCAGGTCGGCCTGTTCTGCATGAACCTGGCCATCACGACTTTGTTGATCTTTTTCAGCTGTAGCTCGTTGCTCACCGCGTCGATGTTGAAGTCATCAAGGATCAGCAGCTCGCCCCAGTGGCACTCAAGCACGCCTTCGATGTCGTTCTGAAGGCGTTCACCTGACCCTTCTCCACCCATGGATTGATCACAGGCGCGGGCCAAGCCGATCTTGTCAGCCAGGCAAAGGATTTCGACCAAGTCCAGCGTGTCGAAGCGGCTGCCCATCATCAGGTGCTTGCCGACGGAGCAGGCAGCAACGTAGTCGTGGTACAGCTTGTTGGCGGCCAGCGTGGTCTTGCCGGTGCAGTAGTCGCCGAAGATCAACATGAACGGCTTCCAGTCGATGCTGTCGACCTCGGGCAGCCTATGGAGGTGAATCGGGTCGCTGCTGACCTGTGCCGGGAACCCCCACTCCTTGAGATAATCTTTGGCTTCGCGAATATCGCTCATACGATTTGCCGCCTTTCCTTGGCCTTCTGGCCATAATGCTGCTTCGAAGATGATGCGCGCAGCGTGATTCCAGCCCGCTGACGCCACACACTTTCGTCGGCCTCGAACTCGCCTGACTCCAGCCAGGAGTTGATGTGCTTGAAGTAGCGCTTCTTGTCGTTGGGGGCCGCGTTGAAGATGGTGGTGTAGACCCCGACGCGGTCAACCGCGATGACCGCCTTGGCGTGGGCCAGCTTCATAAATGCTTTGCGGGCAGACATGGGGTTCAGCGCCGGGGCGCACGTCTTGACGAACTGCGCGAAGAGCTGCTCCTTCACAGACTTGTTTCCCTTGATCGGCTCAACAGGGGCCGGGTCCAGTTCGGCCTCCACTCGCTCTGCGTCAGACAACTCCAGGTCGACCTCGTCGACACCTTCAGGCACATCAGAAACCGGAATGCTGATCACGTAGTAGGTCTTGACCTTGCCGCCCTCGGTCTTCTTCTCAACTTGGACGTAGCCATGCTTCTGGAGCTTTGCAATCGCGGCAACAAAGGTCCTTAGAGACATGCCAATTTCCATTGCCATCCTCTTCTGAGATGGCCACGAGTTGCCGTACTTGGTGTATCCAAACTCGTAGCGCTTCAGTTTCATCAAGACAAAACCAGATGCCCCCAATTGCGCGACAAACGCCAACAAGCTGTCGGTGAGCTGGTCGTAGCCTTTAGGCATGAGATCTCCTGGTTTTCCATCCTGATGGTTGAGCAACATCTGCTCACGGCCTGAGCAGTTTCTGCGCCAGGGTTGAGCAACATTTGCTCATTCTTCATTACCTATCTTCTTACTAGCTTCTCTCTAACGCGCTCAGTCGCCGCTGGGCTCACCGCTCCGGCTCGCTTCGCTCACCTCCGCTGACTGTTCTCCTGCGCCATCTCATTCTCAACAACAAGGCACACCATTCGGGAGCCACCTAATTGGCCGGGTGGGCAGCTATCCATCTTGCTGCATCTGCCCGACGAATTCGGAGTGATGCTGTGAAGCTCCCGTTGCGAAATGCCCGCAGCTTGCCGGATCGAATGGCTTGGTAGAGGCTGTCGCGAGATATTCCCAAGAGCTTTGCTAGTTGCTTCACTCCAGCGAGAGCGGGGACGCCAAGCTCCTGAAGGTCTCGTTCAATGTCCGCAACTGTTGAATCCATCTCAAGCTCCTATTAGGCTTCTCCTTCATTGATGGAGTCGAGAGCGTCCGGTACACGGAGCATCCGGCCGAAAAATGCAGAAAAGTTTTCTGCTGGCGGGGTGCGTCCAGACTGCGAGTTTTGGTGGCAATTGTTGTCGGAGTTGGTTTCTTGCTGAAAATGCAAACTGCTCAGGATGGCCCAAAAGCCTTGTCCTGAGCAGCTTTGAAGCTGGAGCGGGCGAAGGGGTTCGAACCCTCGACCACCTGCTTGGGAACGTGCCCAGTCCCGCTCAAACACAAGCCTTGAACTGAACGGCCAATCACCATAGAATCCGCTAGGCAAGCTGGGTTGCAGGCGATTTGGTGTTGCGCTGGCTTGTTCTGACTTAAGCTGACTTGCTCGGGATTTCCGGTACAATTCCGGTACAGTCAGCCAAAAGTGAACCAAACAGGCGCAGTGGTGCGAAGGCTGCACCGGAATGTGCAGGAATGTACCGGAATGTACCGGCAATCGTGGAGCAGAGTGTATGGGTAGGACGAGAGCACCAGCCCACATCCGAATGTGGCGCGGAAAGCACTACTTGGTGTACACAGACTTCACCGGTGCGAAGCCCCGCGAGGTGCGAAAGTCCTGTGCTGCACTGGAGGCTCACGATGCCACTGCCCGGGCCGAGCTGGTCAAGCGCTACATGCTTCAGGAGAAGTTTGACACGGTGGAAGTCGCCCGTCGTGGCGGACGACTCGCCTATGACTATAGCGTGCTTGTATCGCTCGATGAGTTCATGGCCAACGCTAAGGAGCGCTCGGAAGTTCGCGCCGAGAATCCTGAAGCCCGCAACGGTATCAGTGCCGGGACGTTGGAATTGTTGTGCCAGTCGGTCAACCTGTTCAAGCACTGGCTTACTGCCAAGGGCTTAGCCGACATCAAGACAGGCCAACTTGACGGGCTCATGTTGAGCAAGTTCTTCGACTACGTTGCGACAGCCAAAACCAAGTTGGGCAATCGCGTAGTGCGACGGCGGGCGACCACAGTCAACCAGTACCGCCGCAACATCCGCACGGCGTTGCGATGGATCAACCGCGCACGCCCCCCGCGATTCCCGGACTTCGAAGGGTTCTCGGAGGCTTTCAAGCCGACACGTGCCGATCCGGAGCCACCACGTGTTTTCACTCCGCAACAGCTCAGAGAATTTCTGCGTGCTGCCCTGGTTCGCGAAGACCCGGAGCGCAGAGTCGTCATCGTTCGGTTCAAGCCTCGTGGCGAGAAGGAACGTTTCGAGCAGCTCGCCACGGCCTACGCGGCAACTCCGGTGAGTCGCTTGTTCTTGATGCTGGCGTTGACCGGGGCGCGGGTGGGGGAGATTTTGGGGCTCAAGTGGGACGATGTGGACCTCCAACGTGGACGCCTGACCATACGCGCCCAGAAGACCGGGAGGACACGAATCCTGCCCTTGATAGGAGCTCCAGAGGGTGACATTTCGGCGAGCCTTGTCGACGTCCTCAGGCGCTGGCGGCTGGAAGCCGGCAAGCGCGAATATGTGCTGCCGCACGATGATCTGCCACAGCCGTTGTTTCCCAAGTCGGGCTGGCAGGAGGTGGCCAAACTGGTCAAAGGGGCCAAGATCGGGCCGCAGGCGCTACGCCAGAACTTCACCAGCTACGCCGCGTCAATGGGCATTCCCGCGTCTGTTGCAGCCATGTGGCAAGGCCACGCGGCAGACGTAGCTGAAAGGTACTATCGAGCCCAAGTCCTGGACCGCAACCCCGGAAAAACCATCGAAGAAGCAATGGGCCTGACGGGAATGGAAGGCTTCCAGTTCCATGTCTCTCGGCCTCGTGTGTCTGGATAGTCCAATTGGACTCACGCCTCTGGCAGGGCAACACGGCCTTGAACAGCGGTTCGTTGACTCACGTACTGGTCACTGAGTTGCTACCCATTGGTGCGCAGTCGCGGTTGGCCGGCGCACCACGTGCGCAGGACTTTCAGGACCTGCTCATCACTCAATCGGGTTCTGCCGGATGCCGAACTCACGAGCGTGTAATTGAACTCCGCTCCGTCGTCCCACGGGTCTTTCCCCGCCGCAAGTGGGTCGTTCTGTTGTTCCGCACGCCTTAATGCTGCCGCCAAGTCTCGTAGGGGAATACGCTGGACTGGATCGGTTGAAAACACCCACTTCCCGCGGCCCCAGTTTACGGCGAGCAAAAGGTACATGTCGCCCGTGGGGGCCTCATTGTCTGACCGTGCCCAGAATTTAAACAGCAGGCTCTTGGGATCCTGCAGGATCAGGGCGGATGAACTCGCTGGACCGCCCGGAATCCTGGCAATCCAGCGCTCTCCCCGCGCGACGTCCTGCAGATACGCTGACCGGTCGTGCAGCAAGAACGCATGTTCTCGCGAGAACTGTGGGTTGCCTGCAAGGAATGCCGTTTTGAAGGGGTCAACACCATCATCGCCGGCTTTCGAGATGGCGGCATAAAGGCGCCGCCAATCGAAAAGGAACTTTTCAGCAACAGAAGGCTGCTTCAGGTTAGCACCCTCGGAGTTCAGCACAGCCAGATAGAAAGCCTCCAGCGTGTCCGCAACCGGAAGCGCCGTGGGACTCAGACCCTCGCGAACCAGCCCCGCGTACTTGGCAAAGATTGCCGCCCAGGGCGGAAGGGTCTCGCCGGCAATCAGGCGCTGAGCGTATTCGGCTGCCAGCAAATGATCGAATGAGGGCGAAACTGCGGAAAGCGGCACAACGACAAGGGCCGGGTCACCCTTTCCGTGTGGGAGTGCGGCAACGCCCAAGGCCTGCACGACGGTGGCAAGTCCCAGGTGCTCGCCAGCAACATCCAAGCCGTGCTGGACGATGATCTCGCCCGGAGCGGGGTACGCGGCCTTGTCCAGTGTCCGAAACTCGATACGCATGGGGCTCCCACGTTGTGACACGAACATTAGCATCGCAGTTCAACGGCCACAAACGGGCGTCTGCAAGGGGTCCAGCAAGAACAGTGACGCCTGATCGGTTCTGGAACCTCACATGCCGGTAACGCCGCCTTCATTCGGAGTCATTCATAGCACGGCTTACCAGTCAATCGTCCTCCCCCGAGTCCGGCTGGACAAATTTGGGGGCCTGAGTGTCTTCCCACCAGCCGGAATAATCTACATGGCCTTCCGGCTCTCCAACGTAGGCGCCGAGCTCGCCTTTCTTGCGCCGGGGGATAGGAACGCGGCGTATTGTGCCGTCGGCATCGCGTTCTTCGCGATAGCGATAGCCTTCAAACTGTTCGTTCCACGCAATGCTGTTCCATGCAAGTAGCTGTTGAACGCTGCGATTTCGGCGGGCTTCCCATGCTTCAAGGGCCAGGCAGTCGCTGGATTTAAGCCCATCTAGTTCTGGCGATGATCTATGCAGAAATGCGGGTGGTAGTCCGTCGAGGGTGAGCCACAGCACCGCGGGCGCCGGCAGCCGGCTCAGCACGACGTCAAGGCCGTAGACATCAATGCCGCACAGGCTGCACGAGATCAGCCGCGAGTCGCCATCGCAGAATGCAACTTGGGGCAACGATTCGACACTCCATATGTACAGGGACGTGTCAAAGCCTCCAGCTATCGTTATCGCAAAGACCCCGCCGAGGCCGAACGCTGAAGTACGGGTTGTCCGATTGTCCCTCAAGAACTGCCTGAGTTCCTTTCCTGTCTCTACGTCCCACAAGCGCAGCGCATGGGCTTCGCCGGCCAGCGCGAAGCGCCCGTCGGGACTGAAAGCCACGCTTAAGACAGACCCACCGCCATCGAATACGCGTACTTCCTTGCCCGTGGCGACTTCCCAAAGACGCATGGCGTTAGAAAGGGCAAAGCGCCCGTCCGGGCTGAAGGCCACACTGTTGACTCCCGCAGAGTGCCCTTCGAATCTCCTAACTTCTTTGGCTGTGGTGATGTCCCAAAGTCGGAGGGTCTCGTCGGCACTACCGGAAAGGGCGAAGCGCCCGTCCGGGCTGAAGGCCACACTGTTGACTCCCGCAGAGTGCCCTTCGAATCTCCTAACTTCTTTGGCTGTGGTGATGTCCCAAAGTCGGAGGGTCTCGTCGGCACTACCGGAAAGGGCGAAGCGCCCGTCGGGACTATACGCCACGCTGTTGACGAAGTCGGTATGACCTTCGAATCTGCGCACTTCTGTGGCCGTGGCGATGTCCCACAGTCGTAGCGTCTTGTCGTCACTACCGGAAAGGGCGAAACGCCCGTCCGAGCTAAACACTGCACTGCGGACGCTATAGGTGTGCCCCTTGAACTGCCGAACCTGCTTTCCCGTAGCAACGTCCCAAAGGCGTAAACTCTTGTCTTCAGCACCGGTAAGGGCAAATCGCCCGTCGGGCGCAAAGACTGCGCTGTATAATTGGTGATAGTAGGTGAAACGGCGTACTTCTTTGCCGGCGGCTACATCCCAACTACGCAGTGTCTTGTCGTCGCTACAGGAAAGGGCAAAGCGTCCGTCTTGGCTGAAGGCTATGCCGCGGATCGAATCACTGTGGCCTTCGAACCTTCGCACTTGCCTGCCCGTGGCGACGGCCCACAGGCACAGAGTACGGTCATGACTGCATGACAGCACGAACTGTCCGTCTGGACTGAAGGCACCGTCCATAACAAAGCTAGTGTGCCCCACAAACTTCTTCACTTCTGTGCCGGAGTTTACGTCCCAAAGGCGCAGAGTCTTGTCGTCGCTACAGGAAAGGGCAAAGCGTCCGTCGGGGCTAAAGGCTACCTTGCGGATCCAACCTCTGTGCCCCTCGAACTTTCTCACTTCCTCGCCCGTGGCCAAATCCCATAGGCGCACGGTTCGGTCAGTACTGCCCGAGAGGGCCTGGCGTCCGTCGGAGCTAACGGCGACGCTGGTCACCGGTTGGACATGCCCCTCGAACTTCCTTAACTCTTGACCCGTAGCCACATCCCACAGTCGCAGCGTTTTGTCCCAACTGCCCGACAATGCCAGTACGCCGTCGGGGCTGAAGGCCACGCCGTAAACGCTCTCCGAATGCCCTTCGAATTTTCTTACTTCCTTGCCCTCGTACACATCCCACATGCGCATGGTTTTGTCTAGGCTTCCGGAAAGGGCATAGGAACCGTCGGGGCTGACGGCAACGCTGGTGACCCAGTCGGTATGCCCCTCGAAGTCCCACGCCATCTTGCCAGTACTCACGCTCCAAGAGCGCAGGTTGTTGTCTTCACCGCCGGAAAAAACCATGCCCCCGTCAGGGCTGATGGCGACGCCAAACACCTTGTGAGGGTGTTTGAACTTCCGCGTCCACTCGTCCATAGCGACGTCCCAAAGGCGCAGGGTACGGTCAGAGCTGACCGAGATGGCGAAGCGTCCGTCTGGACTAAAAGCAACATCGAAAACGGTGCTGCGATGGCCTTCAAGTTCGCGCAAGACTCTGCCGGTTGCCACATCCCAAAGACTCAGAGCGTCCCGGCTTCCAGATAGGGCAACGCGCCCGTCGGGGCTCAGCGCCGCGGTTGCAAGCAATTGATCATTCCCTGTGTGGAACCTCAGCACTTCCTCGCCCTTGTCAATGTCCCATAGGCTCAACATGTCGAGCGTCGCTACCAGCGCGAATCGTCCGTCCGAACTAAAGTCAGCGCTCTTTATCGCGTTCCCGGAGACCTCGACTTCCAGGAGCATGTTTCCTGTTGCAACTTCCCATTGAAAGAGTTTGTTTTTGCCGACAGCACGCGCAATGCGTGCGTCTGGGCTAAACCCAACGCGGCATACTGAAGTGGTGTGCCCTTCGAGCTCACGCGCCATCCTGCCAGAAGACACGTGCCACAGGCGCACTGTGTCCCCTCCTCCTGAAAGGGCGTAGCGCCCATCGGGGCTGAAGGCCACGCTGTCGAAACGCACCGTATCGAGTTTGCGTACTTCTGTGCCCGTGGCCACATCCCACAGGCGGAGGCCGTCGTCGCTTCCCGACAGGAAGAAGCGCCCGTCGGGGCTGAAGGCCAAGCTGTTCACCCCGTTGGCGTGCCCTTCGATTCTCCGCACTTCCTTTCCGGTGGCTACATCCCACAGGCGGAGGCCGTCGTCCCCTCCAGAAAGGGCAAACTGCCCGTCAGGACTCATGGCCCCCGCTGTAACCCGGCGGGAGTGACCATCAAATTGGCGGCGAATCTCCTTGCCCGCGACTAAATCCCAAAGCCGCAACTCCCCGCCAATGCTTCCCGACATGGCACAACGCCCGTCGGGGCTGAAGGCTACTGTGCGAATCCAATGACTGTGCCCCTCGAACTTGCTCACTTCCTCGCCTGTGGCCAAATCCCACAGGCGCACGGTTCGGTCGTAGCTGCCCGAAAGGGCAAGACTTCCGTCGGGGCTGATGGCTACGCTCACGACCCCGCTCATGTGTCCCTGGAAGCTCCGCACTTCGGCGAACCTGGCGACCTCGCAAAGACTGAGGCCGTCGTCGCCTCCAAACAGAACGAAGCGCCCGTCGGGGCTGAAGGCTACGCTCACGAAATTGCGGGTGTGTCTTTGGGATCTCCCCACTTCAGTACCCGTGGCCAAGTCCCATAGGCGCAGGGTGTGGTCGTTGCTACCAGATAGTGCAAAGAGCCCGTCGGGGCTAAAGGCTACTGTGTGAATCGGTTTGCTGTGCCCCTCGAACTTCATTGCGTCCTTTCCCGTCGCCAACTCCCATAGGCGCAGGGTGTTGTCGTCGCTACCGGAAAGGGCAAAGCGCCCGTCGGGGCTGATCGCTACGCTAAGGACTGCGCCGGAGTGTCCCTGGAGTCTCCGCACTTCAGTACCCGTGGCCAAATCCCATAGACTGAGATTCTTGCTTTGGCCGAATAGGACAAAGCGCCCGTCGGGACTGAAGGTCGCGCTGAAGACCTGTTGGTTGACACCATGGAAATTCCGCAATTCAGTGCCCGTGGCCACATCCCAGACCTTGCCGGGGCACAGGTCGTGGCTTGGACCAACTATCTGTTTCCCATCAGGTGAGAGCGCGAACTTTCCCTCAAAGCCAGGAAAAGCGACTGGCGTTGTCCAGATGGGCCCCCGACCGTCCCAGAGGCGCTGCTGAACGGTTTCGATTTCCACACTGCTTGGGTCGTTGCAATATGCTTCGGCTGAGTACGCAGCGGCGGCTTGAAGCCTGCCGTCGCGTCGCGCAGTTTCGGCCTTTTCCAAGTGAGCCCGCGCCAGGTTCTGTCTCGCGCGGAAGAGACTCTCGCTACTTTCCTGCTCTTTTTGTTTCGCTATAGCTCTCTGTTCTTCAGCTTCCTCAGTTCGCTGGTCCGCCTTGAGCCTTTGGGCGTCAGCTTCTCTTCTCGCGACCTGTTCTAGAAGCGCCTGATCGTCGGCTCGCTGCTTTTCTTCAAGTGTCCTCTGTTGCTCGGCATTAATCGCGTAGATGTACAAAGCCAAACCAAGCGATATCAACACGACAAACGTTGCCACCAAATTTGCAACTGTTCGGTGGCGGCGGTATGCGAGCTGGAGCCGACGCCAGGTGGCTGGGGGTTGGTAGTCGATCGGGCGATTGGCCTTTGCGCGGTCTATGTCCTCTTTCAATTGCTGCGCAGTCGGGCGTTGACCTGGTTCCGGCTCCAAGCCCCCCATCACCAGCACTTCCAGCTCATGACCGCAGCTTGGATCGTCGATGTGCACTTGCGGTGGGCGATGCTTGTTTTCGCGCTTGCGGAAAGACGTTTCGTCCAGCCGACCCTCTGAGCTGCGAGCAGCATCTTCCGGCCAGTCGAACAACCGGCGCCGACCAAACAGTTCGTAGAAACTGGCACAAAGCGAATACACGTCGCTGGCGGGGCCGACTCGCTGTTCGGCACCCAGCGCGCTAAGCTGCTCCGGCGCCTTGTACGCCATCGTTCCCGGGTTCTGGTCTGCGGCGGTCAGGATTGTTCGCAAGGCGTGCTGCCGTCTGGCGACACCGAAATCGATCAGTTTCACGGTTCCGTCTATGCCTACCATCAGGTTCGACGGCTTGACGTCGCGATGGATTAGGCCGGTGGCATGGACGGCAGAAAGCGCGTTTGCGGCCTGGCGCATCCACTCAATCAGCGTGGCATGGTCAGGAAGCAGCGAAGCGTCGGGCACCACTACGGCAGCCAGCCCCAGCTCCTCCATCAGGGCCCTTTCTTCACTCTCGACTGCAGGTTCCAAGCCGCCTTTCAGCCGTCGATAGACGTGCTCCAGCGATTCGCCATCGATCCACTCCAACGCAATCCAGTGCTTGACCGGCTTACCTTTTTTGAAGAGCACTTCGTACCAACGCTCGCCGGTAACGTCCGACTGCCGGGATTCCAGCCAGGTGTCCTCGCCGTACGCCAGCACCTGGGCGACATTCGGGTGATTGAACAACGAGAGGTACTCGGCATCCTTCTGGAAACGGGCTAAGTCCTCTGTTGCAACGCTGTCGCGCAAAAGTTTCAGCGCCACCTTGCGGCCGGTACTGAGCTGTCTTGCCACGTGCACCGTGGCGAACCCACCCACGCCAACGGGGCGTCCCACCAGATAGTCATCAACTATTACGCCCTTGAACTCTTCTGGAGCTAGCTTGCGCAGCCAGCGCCCTATGTCGCGCTCATTCTGCAACGGCTTCGCGGCAAGCAACGCGATGGCCCGCAGGACAGCTGCACCACCTTCTGCGTCTTCCAGTGACGAAAGCATGGGCTCGTCGGGGACGTAATGAGCCGAACTGTCCGTGCCAAGCCCGTTGTAGGTGAACAGCCTGCCGTCGCGACTCACACACCAAGGCCCCGGAATACCGGCCTCCAGGAATTGACGCAGGCCAAACGCATCGCTTGAACGAATTTCCAGCAGCGGCTGCAACGCGGCGTCCGCGTCTTTCCACCACTTTGAACCGGCCGCTGGCAGTTGGTGTGCCACGAAATTGCGCAGCCGAACGGGGACACCAACGAGGGCGCCGATTGTCGCGCTCTTTCCCGAGAACTTGCAGGCTTCAAGCAGCCCCGAGAGCCTGCGAAACACCTCCGGCTCAACCCTTCGATCGAGCACTTCAAACAACGACTCCAGCCGGGCGGACTGGGCAAGCGGCTTGGTGAGGTCGGCGTCAAGGTCCCGCAGCACTCGGATCCGGGTGTTGCGAATCGCATCCAGAAGGCCGCGCCAGTAACCCCAGGACGGCACCTGAAGCCCGCCGAGCACGTGAAAGAGTCCCTTCGCGACAGGTTCAGCAAGCAGCGGTTGCGATTTGACGGCTGCCTCAACCTCCGACAGGGCGAGCAAGGCCAGCCGGCGATGATCAGCCTCAAGCGCTGCCAGCACGGCTCGAACGCGAGTTTCTGCCGATTCGCCTTCTACTCGCCCGGTGTTGACATGCTCGAATGCCATGACCCCCCTCAAAAAAGCCACGCGCGCTGAATCCGTGTATAGCGAACCGAGGATCAGCTAGTCGTCGGTCTGTCCCCCATCTGCTCCAGCCGGGTTGAACTTGGGTGCCTGAGTTTCCTGCCACCAGCGGGCGCAGTCGATAAGGCCTTCAGGTTCACCAAGATATCGACCGAACTCGTCCTTCGGCGTTGGAGAGTCGGTGCAAGTGATGTGCGACGGGCGGAGCCTCGACTTGAACCGTAGTACAACGATGACCATGGCCAGCAGCGCGGCCAGTGCCAGTCCACTCGGAGACTCGACGACCCCCGTCGAACAGCCATCGTTTTCGCCATTGTCGTCTCCGCCATCGCTGCCTCCCGAGGGCACGATGTCACCGCTTACCGCGAGCGTCAGCGGCCCTATACCGGTAGCGGCATGGCTGAGCTGGCCGTTATGCGGACCGGGCGTACCGGGTAAGTAGCGTACGAACGCAGCGCCGCCAGTGGCTGGCAACACGATGGAGGGTAACCATGGGCCGCTGGCGTTGTCGGCGATTTCAAAATCTGCTGGAGCGGTCACTGAAATGCTGCCTATCACATTGCTGGCCGTGACGCTGTAGGACTGGACGCTCGATGGCACGCCAACTGCCGTAGTTTGAAACACCAAGGACGTCCCCGGTACTTGGATATCCGGCACCACCGCCACGCCCGCGATGCCAAACGTGAATGGCGATGCATCCCATTGGATCGCATCGTGCCCCAGCTCCACCTGCGCAGCCTTCGCGCCCAAGCTGAACGGATCGAACGTAACGGCGAAGCTCGTTGAACTCCCGGCGGCCAAAGTCGTGGTGAAGCCAGTCGTGTCCAAAGAGAAGTGTGCGGCGTCGGCGCCGGACAACACCGGTGTGGACAGCGTCATTGTGGCACTGCCCACGTTCTTCACATGAACCACGAGGGCTGCGGTAGGCCCGGCCACCGTGTTCCAAGTTCCGAAGTCCCTGCCGTTTGCCGCCGCTGCGCCCCCAGCGATCTGCACTCCAGTGGCAGGATCCGTCTCCCGTAACTCAACGCGTGGAAAGTCCTGGATCAACCTGACCAAGTAAATATCCACCGGAGCCCCAGAACCGCCGGGGCCGGCGCTCGTGAGATTGTGCACGCCGGCAGTCGGATCGAAGTCGCCTGTGCCGCGCATGGAGCCGCAGACCACAACGTTGAAATCCGTGTCCAGTGCGACTCCTGTGGCGCTGTCGCTGTCGGAGGGATTGCCGTAGCAGCCCGCCCACAAGAAGTCCCCGTTAGGGTCCAAGATCAAGGAGAACGACTGCGAGTCTGTGTTGCCCGGCAACGTGTGCGTTCCCGGGCCTGGGTCGAAGTCCGTGTTCCCCTGATACTGCCCAACCAAATACAGATTGCCTGTCGGGTCGCCCACCATGTCGTTGACGAACTCGGGGCTAGTCACGCTGGACGCGCCAATGGTGCGAAGCCACGAAACGTTGTGGGAAGCGTCCCACTCTGCAATGAAGATGTCCCAACTCCCGACAGCCGTGTTAAGGTTGCTCGCAGCCGTCGGGTCGAGATCGACTGGCCCGTTCGAGAAGCTACCCGCCACCTTCATACCCCCGCCGCTCTGGGGTATCAGGCAGGAAACGCTGACTGCTCCGGTGGACGTTCCGCCGAGCGTTTGGACCCAGTCGAAGCCTCCCGCTGGGGTCAACCGTAACAGGAATCCGTCTTGCACCAGCGCTGTCAGGGAGTGCGTACCTGTTCCAGGGTCGAAGTCTACGGTCTGCTGGAAATCGCCGCACAGGTACACTGCCCCCTGCGTATCGACCTTCAGGTCCGCCACGCCTTTGACCCAGGCGCCGACAATGCCTGCCGCCCACACCAAGTCCCCGTTTACATCCAGCTTGGAAACGTAAATGTCCTTCCAGCCACTCGTGGCCGCTGCTGGCAAGGTGAGTGTGCCAGGCCCGGGATCGAAGTCGTTGGGAATACCAACGTAGTTGTAATAGAGCCCGGTAGAATAGACGTTTCCTGCGGAGTCCGTGGCGATGCACCGGCCTTCATCGTTGGAGGCTCCGCCGAAACTGCGGGCCCAAAGGTAACTGCCGCCAGAATCCAGCTTGAGCACAAAGGGATCCGGGGCACCTCCTCCGCCGGGAAACGTCACCGTCAGCGTTGCGACCCCCGCGCCGGGATCGAAGTCAATGCTGTGCCAGAACTGCCCTGTGACCAGCACATTGCCCGATGTATCGACGCAGATGTCAAATCCTCGATCGTCGCCCGCACTGCCAAACGCGTGCACCCACAAGAGAGCACCCGCAGCGTCATACTTCGCGACAAAGATATCCTGGAGGCCAACACTTGTGCGGCCGACGACGCCCGGACCCGGATCAAAATCCATAGTATCTTCGAAGTACCCGGTCACGTAGATATCATCATTCTGGTCGATCGCTACGCGATGTGCTGCCTCGTTGCCCATGTCTCCCACGTTAAACGCCCAATCGAAGGACTGGGCATCCAAGTACCCACTCAGGACTAAGACTGCTAAGCAGATCGTGTGTCGCATCGCAAGTCTCCCAATCGGTCACTGTTCTTTCTGCCCCAGAATCTTGTTGAACTGTGCCATTTCGCGCAAGGGATCAAAGGACCTCTGCTCCAGCTCCTGCCGCCACGCATCCAAGTCCGTTACTTTGGACCGAGCCCTGGCAAGCGCCTCACACGCAGATTCGTATTCGAGCTTCCTTTGTGGTTCACTCGACGCGTTTCGGCCTAGTTCAACGTGCAGCTTGGCAGTTGCGATTGCGCCATCGAGTGGATACATTTCCTCGACTGTGCGCATGCTTGCGATAGCCTGTTCGCGGCGCCCTAAAGATACTAGGCAACGGGATAGGTTTGCGGCACCCTCCAGCAGGTCACGTTTGCCGGCGACCGGAGGCTGCATCTGACTTGCTACCACTTTTAGATCCCAGGACTCCTGAAAGCACAGCAGCGCCGAGTCCAGTTCATCATTCTTGCGAGCCTTAGTCGCCAAGGCGATTCCCTGCCAGTCCAATGCCCGCCAGCACTCACGAAGAATGTCTGTCCTAAAGGGAAAGTGGCTGCGCAAGGGCCGCAGCAAGTGAGCTGCGTTCCGGGCAACAAGAGCGGCTTCTTCGTACCGGAGTGCCGCACACAGTAACTGAGAGTGCATGATCTGCACGCCCGCGCGGTTCAAGCTCCACTTCAGTGTTGCTGCCGCTTCGTGCTGCAATGATTCGAGGTCGCGATCCGCCTCTTCAACATCTGCCAGTGCTTGGGTGGGTGCACCGTGGCCATCCCATTGGGCAAATGCTCGCCGAGCCAAAAGGTTGGCTCTCCTCTGGATCAGGAACGTGCGGTCACGTTTGCTTTGAAACGAAAGCTGAGCGTCAATAATCTTGATTGCTTCCCCGTAAATGTGGATCGCGCTGGCACTGTCGCCGAGTCGTACTTTGGTGGTTGCTTCTCGCTGAGTAAGCGCCGCAAGGAGATCAGACCAGAGATCTGCGCTTACTACACCAGTATGGGATTCAAGCTGTTTTCGTGCGAGCGAGTACTGAGAGAGCGCTGAGCTCAGAGCCTCTTTGGCCCTCTCGGTGGGCAATCCTTCGGCTGCTAAGCGCTCCGCGTCGCCCTGCTGCATGTGCCAGCGCGGGACGGCCAGCGAACGGCGCAAACCATCATTTGGCGGCGCGGGACCGGAAGCCTCGGAAAGGTCCATCTCGTGCAGTACTCGCTTGGCGGACTCAATGTTTCCTTTACGCAACATGCAATTCGAGGCGTGCAGTCGAAGCTCAACACCCATCGCGTAATCAGCCTGGCCAGCCTCTCCCGAATCCAGCCCGAGTTCGAACGCATCCTGAGCCGAGTCGTAGTCGCCATACTCTTCTAAGATGGTGCCAATCATCAGCAGATGCTGTTGCCATTGACCCTCTCGTCGTTCCGAAGTCGACTCTGAAGAAGCGGCCCGGAATGACGCGAGTTCCCGCATGGCGGGTTCCACAAGCAAGTCAAGGCGTGCCACGCTCTCTAGGTACGAATACCAATCGGCGAACATGCGATCGCTTCGCTGGCGTGCCACAGTAGCGCGTTGAGCGTCAAGCTCGGCATCTCGCCTTGCCTGTTCAGCCATTTCCTGCGCCCGCTCCGCCAGAGCGCGCCGATCTTGTGCTTCAGCCTCGGCAATGCTCTTTAGATTGCGCGCTTCTTCGGCTTCGTGTCGGCGTTGTTCAAGCGCGTATATGAAGCCGGATGTGGCGAGCAGGAAGATCATGGCTGCGGCTGCCACCGTATTGGCCAGTGCGCGGTTGCGGCGGTAGAAGAGCTTGAGGTAGTGGTACTTTGACAGGGGTCTGGCGCTGATAGGCTCGCCCTTTGAAAAGTGCTTCAGGTCTGCGCCTACCGTGCCTGCTTCCGTTGAGGGCCCTGCCTTGGCGTAGCGCAGGTCGCGGTCCTTCTGCGTGGCCTTCAGGATGATCGTTTCGAGGTCCTTTGGCAGGTTCGGATTGGCCTTGCTGGGCGCCTCGGGCTCCTTGCGCTGCACCTGCTCAAGCAATTGTACCTGACTGGAGCCTTCGAAAATCGGCTTGAGAGTCGTCAACTCATAGAGCGTCGCGCCGAACGAGTAGATGTCACTGCGCTCGCCTACCAGTTCGCCCCGAAGCTGCACGTCCGCCTGCTCGGGCGCCATGTAACGCAGTGTGCCCACGATCTTGTCGGCGCTGCGCGTCAGGCTTAGGCTGGCGTTCTCCAGCTGTGCCAGGCCGAAGTCCATGAGCACGATGCGTTTGCCGTCCGCCGTCAGCATCAGGTTGCCCGGCTTGAGGTCGCGGTGGATGATGCCGCGGTCATGCAGGTGTTGCAGGCCGTCGGCGGCCTCTGCCATCAGCTCAGCCAGGCGCTCATAGGCGGCGCGGCCGTCGCTTAGCTGTGGCACCTGGGGAATCTCCTGTGCCAGCTTCTCGCGCACCTGTTCTTCGGAGAGCCCATGCCCGCTGTCGCTGATCTGCTTGCGGGCCTCGGACAACTTGCCGGCCGATGAAATGGCCTCTGCGATGTGACCCTCGCGCAGATTGGATGAGCTTTTGCCCCAGGCGCTGAGCACATCATAGAGCGCCGACAGATCACAGCCGTCCACGTACTCCATGGCGTAGAAGTGGCGGTCGCCGTCCTGGCCGGCCGTCAGAACCTTCACCACGTTTGGATGGTCGCATAGACCCAGAGCCTTGATTTCGCGTTTGAAGCGGGCCACGGCGATGGGATCCCCCGCCATGGCCGGCGGCAACACCTTCAGCGCCACGATGCGCCCCAGTGTCAGCTGCCGTGCCTTGTACACGATGCCCATGCCGCCGCGGCCGAGTTCACCCAAGATTTCAAAATCGCCGATTGTCGTGCTCGGCTGCGCTGGTACCGCGACTCTAGTGTCCGCTTCAGAGCCATCCTCAAGGGACAGTCTCTCGACTTCTTCAGTTGAAACAGTCGTTTTGTGCAGGCGGCTGAACAGGGCAGCGAGCTCAGCGGCGGCGTCGCGCGACTGCAAACGCTCGCCAGAATAGTAGTCAAGATACTCGCAACGCTTGACCACGACCGCGCCGGCCTTGGGCCGCCCGACGACCTTGTTCAGGAAACCAATCCTGTCGTATTCGCCGGACTCATAGATTAGCAACGGATGCAGCGGAACACGCACCGCGCCGCCGATAAGCCAAAGACGGCCAGCGGGCAACTGTGCCTCGTCCTCTTCCCAGCCATGAATGCCAGTGCCGTCCAGTACTGTGAACCCATGCCGCGCCTCGCCTGTTTTCTCGTCGGGTGTAACGCGTGTCAGGGCGAGCTTGAGGTTCTCGAATGGCTGAACAAGCTGAAGCGCTTCAAGCGTCGCGTCCAGAATCAGCGGGGCAATCCTCTCATAGAACCCCGACTCGCGCTGGGCTCCGTGGCCCATCTCGTCGTTTCGATGTGCAACAAGCGCAGCAAACAGATCCTGCACCGAAAGCTTGCCATTGGCCGGCTCCGGCGCATCGCGGTCGACGAACGCGCGCGCAGCCGGCAGTTGTGCCGGCTTGGTGAGTCGCTCGTGGATGCGGGACAACGGCAGAAGCGCAGCATCCGATCGCTGCGAGGTGTAGCGCGAGAACGTATGCAGCAGGTAAAGCCACGTGCCCGCGGATGCACGCGCCAGTTGCTTGAGTTCTTCATTCAGCTTCGGGTCATGGCCGTCGTGGGCAAGGTAAACACCAATTTGGGCGCAGGCTGCCAGCTTGAGGCTGGACTCGAAAAAGTAGTACGCGCCGTTGTGGCGACCCAGGGCGGTCTTGTCGTTGTGGGCCCGCCTAAGCGCGTTCGCCAGCGGCAAGGGCAGGATTTGCAGCCACTGCTTCACATCCGCAGCCATGGTGCGCTCTCGTTGGACCTGATTGGATTGTCGGCATCCTACTCAGTTTTGGCGATTCAGCCAACATTCCAACGGAGTGGGCCATGCGACGCGGGCGTCGTCTGCATGGCGGTCAGGGCAATGTGGCCGACAACGATGGCTCGAACAGGGTGTGGTGCATCGACTACAAGGGTCAGTTCAGGCTGGGAGACGGGCAGAAGTGCTACCCGCTTACCGTGACGGACGGCCATAGCCGCATGGTGCTGTGCTGCCAAGGCCACCCCGGCCCGCGAGATGCCGACGCCCGCTCGACGCTGGAATCGGTATTCGAAGAGTACGGCCTGCCGCACGCGATCCGCAGCGACAACGGCACGCCCTTCGCCAGCATCGGTGCGGGCCGGCTGACGGCCTTGAGCGTCTGTGGGCATCGAGTTCCAGCGCACTACGCCGGGCAAGCCGCAGGAGGATGGCCGACACGAGGGCATGCACCGAACTCTGAAGCCGAGACGGCGAACCCGCCGGCAAGGAAACTGCAGCGTCAACAGAGGCGCTTCGAGCAGTGGACTGAAGAGTTCAACTTTGAGCGGCCGCACCAGGCGTTAGATGGTTCAACGCCGGCTTCTGCGTACGAGCTGTCCGAGCACGCTTATTCCGGTGAAGTCGGCGATCCTGAGTATCCCGGGCACTATGAAACACCCAGGGTTGGCAGCGACGGACTAATGAAGTTTAGGTTGGTGACGGTGTACCTGAGCCAGGCGCTGAGCAATGAACTGGTAGGGCTGGTCGAGGTGGCGGACGGCAAGTGGCGAGTGAAGTTCGCTGGCGTCGAGCTGGCGAGTTGCAATGAGCGTACCAAGGAGATGAAGCAGATCGGCGGAAGCGCACGTGCAAGCAGCAAGGGTAAGAAGTACAAACAACGAGTGTCACCCATGCGCCCGGTCTAAACTGTCACCCATCTGCCCGGTTCAACACAACAACCAGCCTGGCCGCATTGTCGTGTGTTACCGTGCCCTCATCGTTCACCCACTGATCCGCTGCGTCGCGGATGATCAACGCGCCGTGGCGCCGCGGGTTGGGCAGGTGCAGGTCGGTGTGTTCGCCGCCGGAGTGCTCGTGGCGAATACGCGTGCCGTCTTCTTCACTTTCCCACGCGAGATACACAGCCGCCGAGCCGCTGCCGTTGTCGTCCACTTCTTTGGCGTCGAGCATCGTGGGGCCGTCGTACTCGGTGTGCGTGACGCGGGGGCCGCCGACGGGATAGCCGCCGGTTTCAGCGCCGGGCGGCTGGGACATGTCAGCCTGGCTTCGGTTGTACGAGCGATGGACATGTCCGCAAGTGCCTATAAATAGAGTATCAAAAAGTAGCCTGACCCCGTTTCAGTTCCGTTTCAGTTCTTGGTAAGGACAGGTCGTCTGCATGCTCGTTTTCGTTGCCGGCAATGTGACATACAGGTTTTCGACAAGGACACTCATGCCGACTGTGTCGGCATCCACAAACTTGCTACTTTTGAGTCATCGAGGAGGCTTCCAAAGTCAGCCAGATCGCCGCCAGTTTGGATCTCAATTTGTCGCGTTCGGTCGTGACCAGTACTTCATCCACTATGTTCTCAAAGACATCAACCAGTCTAAGGATGCGCTCACTGAAGACCCGCAACGAAGTAGTTCCCGATTGGCCACTCACTATTCGCGAAAGGTCTGCCTTCGCTTCGAACAAGAGCCTTCCAAACTCCTTTCTCTTTCGACTTCTTACTTCGAGAAGGGCCGACCAGTTATGTAAGACCCACAGCACGACCTCGTATGCCGCTCCTCCCACTTCATACCTATACCACACCTCCAACTCGCTACTCTCATCGTGACATTGCCTGACAGTAAGTGCTCCCCCACTGTAAGAAATTGCCTTACTTCTCGCACGAAACGCGTCTTGGATGCACTTCTGTAATGGTGTGCTCAATTGCTTCACTATCCACCTACCGCTCCACCGGGGTTGCTCTTTGGACGCTTGCTGTGTTCTTCGTCGATACCAATGTTGCGTTCGCGAGTACCGGCATCCTTCTGCTTGCGCCATCGCCGTGCTGATGGCCTTTCGCCACTTGGGCCATCTTGGGCTCCTTTTGCCTTCTTGCTGCCTTGTGGATTCTGTCTGCACTCCGTCGGCTGCGCGGCGCGGGCTTGGGCGTTTCGTCGCTCCGCTCGAGCCTTCTCACGCGCTTCCACTATCTTCTTGTGCGCATCTGGAATCTCTCCGCCCTTTGGTCCATACTTCTTCGCGTTGTGGACCCAGATGGCCTGTTCTGGCGCGTCCGGGGGTGACACGAAGTATGTGGCTGTGCCCTCTACGGCGAGATTGTAAACCGTGGTTGGGCCGTTGAAAAGCTGTTGGCTTGACGCAACCGCCACCCTTTCTGTGCAATCTGGCGTTGCCAGTACGTGGCCGGGTTGCAGATCACCGGCAAACGCCCAGCCGTGCCTTACCAAGCTTGCTGGGGCCGTGGTCGTGGCTGCATACACTCTGGTGTGCGTCGCTCCGCTGGCCTTCGGCTCCGCTGGTGCGAAGTAGTGGCCGCCGCTTGATGTCACCCAGAACGGGTGTTCTTCGGTGGCCACAAGCGTGCCGGTTGAGCGACTTTCACTGGACGTTGTCGTCAACTGAACAAGGTTTGACGCCGTGCGCTTATAAGTTTCACCGACGCGGCTGAAGGTGACCGGAGCCGACTCACTCGACTCGTGGCGGGATAGGACGTGGTCGCCGACCATGATCTGCTCGATCCGTACAAGCTCCGCTACCAGCCAGATAGGCGCGCCGCGCGCCAGAAGCGCCAGAGCTTCTTCTAGCGTCCACCCATCGCGGAGCACCCACACCAGTGTGCCCTCCACGAAACAGTTCCACGACGTGAACTTCGATAATGCCCGAGTTGTCGCGGCTACAACAGCCGCCACAATGAGCAACTTTACCACTGCCGCCTTCCCTTCGGGCGTTTGTATGAACTGCTTGAGGTCGGACGCCACTTGACTTGGATTCTCCGCGAGTATTGCGGCACCCTCCACTGCTTCGCCAGTCGTTTCGGCGGCGTCTACTATGTGCCGAGCTGCGACAATGGGCCCGCCGAGTCCCGCGGTGACAATCATAATCGCGACGTCAATGGCGATATCTTTCGCGATCTCGACGCCAGTGACCTTAATCCACTCCCAGACTATTCCGGCGATGATTCCGGCTTCACTGTCTCCGCCGCCAACAACGCACCCCGCTGGGCGCGCGATGTCTATCTTGTCCGTCGGCAACCCCGTTTTCTTTGCCACTTCCTCAAGCTCTCTGACGTTACCGCCTTCGATTACCGCCTCGCCGCCGTTTCCTCTGTTAGGCCGCCAAGTGATGGGCTTCCCGTTGATCTCGCCCATGGGAATTCCGATTTCGGTGTCATCGCCGAAAACCTCCGCAATTGTCGGGCCGGTATAGCCTCCGCTCAACATCACATCCGGCGGATATTCATACACATTGCCGCCGTTGCCGTTGTGGACGCCGCCGGTGTTTCCGCATACCTGGGCCGTGTCGCTGGCCACGCTTGAGTCGTGGCTTCTGAAGCAGCAGTCTCCGGCGTCGGTGTTGTTAGCGCCTTCCCCGCCCGCATCTGCTTCGGCGTTGCCTCCGACCGTTCCGACCAGGTATACGCCCGAATCCGTGTGCGTGGTCTGGTCCGGCGCGCGGTCAACGCCTACCCCGTGCGCAAATGTGTGGCCGTCCTGGCTGTACACCGGCGCGACGAATATGTTTGCGTCGCCGCCGGGGCCCCAGCAGAACGTGAGTTGCGCCGGGTCCGCCTGTACGCAGGCTGTTGGCTGCCCAACCGCATCCACCAGCATGTTCACCGCCACACCCGGCCTAGCTTCATCGTCGAGTGTTAGCGTGCCCTCATCGTTCACCCACTGGTCGGCTGCGTCGCGGATGATCAGCGCGCCGTGGCGCCGTGGGTTGGGCAGGTGCAGGTCGGTGTACTCGCCGCCCGAGTGCTCATGCCGGATGCGCGTGCCATCTTCTTCACTTTCCCATGCCAGATACACAGCCGCCGCGCCACTGCCGTTGTCGTCCACTTCTTTGGCGTCGAGCATCGTCGGGCCGTCATACTCGGTGTGCGTGACGCGCGGGCCCCCGACGGGGTAACCGCCGGTTTCAGCGCCCGGCGGCTGGGACATGTCGGCCTGGCTTCGGTTGTAGGAGCGGATGTAGTTGAGGTTCTCGTAGAGTTCGATGCCGGACTGTTCGTCGCCGGGTGCCAGGGTGCCGAACTTGACGATGGTGCCGGTTTCGGCAACGGGCCCGTAATCAAGGATTTTCTCGCCATCCAGCCACACGCCCGCGTCTATGCCGGCGCGCAGTCCAATGTTGCGCCAGCCGCCAGTGGTGGCGTAATGGTCATCGAGCAGAGTAGGGCCGGTCATGTCCCATAGCTCGTAGCGGTCGCTGTAGATGTGCAATTCGCAGTCGCCCGTGGTGCCGTAGACCCCGAGCATGCCAAGGTAAACGTCTTCGCCATGATCCTGGGGGACGTACAACAGGAAGTCATAGTAGTGGCTCTCCAGCGTGGCGTGCGTGCGGTGAATACGGCTTTCCCATTCGGCCAACTGGTGCGGGTGGCTCATCGGAGCGGATGCTGTGCTAGTGATGCCGCCGTTGATGTAATCCATTGGCGAGGAATCGCCGTCGGCGTCCATGTTTACGTCGAGCTCGAATCTTGTGTCGAAGTAGACGCGCCTTGCGAGTTCCCACCATGAGTGCGTGAGCACTCTGCGGCCAAAGGCGTCTTCGCGGTACTGGCTTATCAAACCGTCCTGGTCGCGGTCGCTCTTGCGCCAAACCTTGCGCAGCTGGTTGCGGTAGTTGTAGCGGAACTCGCGTGTTCCGTCGGCTTGCAGGTTTCGATTGTTGTCGTACGTAAGGCCGACGTTGCCGATCCCGGTGTAGTTGTTGCGCGAGCCCTCGCCGTCGCTGGCCGGGTTGTCGGGATCCGCTCCCGGGTCGTCGCTGGTGTCGTAATCAGTCTTCTGTGTGGGCGGGTTGCTGCTCTCATCGAACTGGCCCGGGATGGGATCGGTGGGGTCCGCGCTGCCGCGATACCAGTTGACCCGCTCGCGTGTGCCGGTGTGGCGGCGGCTGTAAATCACGCGGTCGCTGTGCGTAACGTCGTTGGTGTTGACGTTGGGCCAGTGGATGCTCGACAGGTCAAGCGGCGCGCTGCCGCCGCTGTCGTCCTGGGTGACTCCGTAAGTCGCTTTCTCAAGCTGGTTGGCGCTGTCGTAGAAGTAGAAGTCCGTGGCGTCGGGCGTGGTGCTGCTGCCGTCGTCATCCTCTTCGTACCAGCGCGCCTCGTACAGCATCATGCTGTTTTCGTCGTAGGCGGTGTCAAAGCGTCCCAGCAACCGTTGTCCGAAACTGGCCGACGAGTCATCCCGCGTATGGCGCACCTGGATCACGCGCAGCAAGTCGTCGCGCTTGAACTCGCTGATGATCGGCCGGTTCGGGTCCTGCGGGTGGCGCTTGAGGTGCCGCGAATGCAGCAACCCGCCGCCGAGGTAGTCGTACTCCGAGATAGGATCAGAATCGGTCACCCAGCCGCCGCCGGTGTTGACACTGCGCCAGGTTTCAACCGGCCGGTGCTTGCGGTCGAAGTGCCAGGCTGTGCGCGTGACGCCGCTGGGGTTCTGGCGCTGGTAGCGGCGGCCTGACTCGTCGAACCAGCTCTGGACTGTGCCTGTGCTGGTGTAAGGCGTGCTCAAGCCGGGGTGCGCGTCATAAACAATCTGCTGCTGGCGCTCGATGCCTGAGAGCGTGTTGAACAGGCTGTTGACTTCCGTGAGGTCGTCGCTGCCGTCGTTAGTGCGGCCCCGGCCTGCGCGGTACATGCCGTCGTACTCGTACTCCATGCCGGCTTCACCGATGATGCCGAAGGCGTTGCCAGCCGCGGCGCTGCCGGTTTCTTCAAGCAGGTTGTCGTTGTTGTCCCACGTGAAGGCGATCTCGGTGCCGTTGGCGTCGGTGGACAGCAGCAGGTTGCCGTTGCCGTCGTAAGCCCCGCTCTTGGTGTAGTAGGGCGTGCCCGAAACCGTGGTCAGCGAATGCCCGCTGCCGGCGCTGGATTTCAGCGGCGTGCCGGTGCCGCCATCGGGGTACTGGGTTTGCAGCCAGCGGTGCGCAAGGTCGTAACGCACATAACTGCGGCTGCCGGTCGGGCCGATGCTTTCCTTGACGTTGGAATTCTTGTCGTAAACGGTGCGGCTGACGATGTCGCGGGTGGACGTGGTGACATAGCCGGTGGAGGGGCTGATGTCGCGGTACTCCACGTCGCTGATCTCGGCGCGGATGGGGCGGTCCAGCAGGTCGTAGCCATACACGCGCTCAACGCCCTTGCGGTCCACGGTGAATACGCGGTTGCCGCGCGAGTCGTAGCGGTACTCGCGGGTGTAGCCGCTGCCGGACGGGTAGGGCGCTTCGTCTTCGACCAGCCGGTTCAGGCTGTCGTAGGTGAAGCTGGTAGCAAGCACCTTGTCGCCACCGCTGCCCGCGTCGTCGTACAGGTACGCCGTGATGCCGACGACGTTGCCGTTCAGGTCGTAGTCGTAGAAGTCGTAGTTGTCGTAGTCGAGCTTATCAGGGCCGCCGCCGTCGCGGTCGTCGATGACGGCTTCCAGGCGGTTGTAGTCGTCGTACTCGTACTTGGTCTGGTAACGCAGGTCGCCCTCGGTGAACTCAACCTGGCCGTTGCTGCCGGAACTGCACGCGGCTTGTGGACCAGCCGTCGTCGGCGCCTGTTGGTACGGACTCGTATGCGGAGTAGTCGAGGTCAGCGGTGCCAGCCGCATCCTTGGCGAGCGTGCGCGAGAAGTAAGCGCGGCCCATGTTGTCGTAGCGGGATTCAGCCTTGGCGAGCAGCAGATCGTTCGTCCAGCCATAAGTGTCCGTGCCCGGGTTATGGGTGCGCTTCTTGCCGTAGCGTGCGGTTTCAAGGGTCTGGCCGGCGCGATTGTAAACGAACGTCGTGTAGTTGGCGTCGCTTGTCAGGCGGTCTTCGGCTTTGGACAGGCGGTCATAGGCGTCGTAGGTGTAATGGCTGTCGTTGCCTCGGCCGTCTTCGGCGCGGGTCACGTTTGAGTTCAGGTCGTAGTCCGTGCGCGTCTTGGTCAACGCGTTGGCGCGGGTCACGGCTGTGCCGTCATAGCCCCAGTAAGTCTTGAACACGCGGTTGAGCTCGTCGAAGTCGGTGCCGGAACGGTTGCCCTCGGGCAGCACGGTTTCGGTTGCGCGGTAGATTTTGTCGTAGCTGACGGTGGTGGTGCGCGTGGTGCTGACGTCGATGTCCTCGGTGATGCTGGTGGCCATGTCGAGGATGTTGTACGCGTAGGCGGTTTCGATCACGTTGGGCGACTGCAAGGTGCCGGTTTTGTCGAAGTTCGAGACGCCCGCCGTTTCGACGTTGCCGTTGAGGTCGTAGTCCGTGATCGAGTAGTACACCGCGTTGCCGTGATAGTTCACCTGCGGTGTTTCAGACCGTACGACCTGGTCCAGCTGGTTCACGTAGCTGGTGTACGTGAAGCCGCGAGGATCAGTGACGGTGATGACGCGGCCGACCGAGTTGTAGGTGAACGCGGTTTCGAGCGCTGTCCCCTGGCTGCCGGCGTGGATCTCGGCCAGATAGCCCTTGCCGAAGCCGCTGGTGCCGTACACGTAGGTGGTTTCGACGCCGGCTTCGTCGGTGACAGTTTCAAGCTGCCCGAACGAGTTGTACGTGTAGTCAACTTCGATGACCTGGGTGTCGTTGAGCGTGTCCGGCGAATCGGAGTCATCAACGGCGGGGCTGGTGACTTTCTGCAACGTACCGTTGCCGTTGTAGGTGTAAGTTGTCGTGAAGCGCGACGAGTCGTCGGTGGTAAGGCCGCTGTGGTTGGAGATGTCGTAGCTCGCACCCACGTTGTAGCCGCGCGGGCTTACGCTTGTCGCGAGCAGGTTGAAGTCGCTTGTGTAGGTGAATGTCGCCAGCAGGCCGTTGACCTGGTCAGCGGGCAGGCCGGATGTGCTGATCGAGCCTGGGTGCGAGAGTGCCCGCAGCAGGTTGCCCCGTTCGCGCTGGTCGCCGGTGATGTCGTAGCGGAACTCGCTGCGGTTGCCGCGCGGGTAGGTCACTTCGATGGTGTTCAACTCGCTGTCGTAGTCGAACGTGGTTTCGTAGTAGTCGGGGTCGCCGGAGCGCAACTTGCCCGAAGTCTGGCTGAGTGAGCTGCTCCAGAAGGCGGTGTAATGACGGATCCCAGCCGGATATCCGAGCGGTTCAGGCGACACCCCGTCAGTTTCCAGAACCACGTCATATCGAGTCCGGAGACCCTCGGGATTGACCACGTCGACAATCTGATGATGCGAGGGATTCGTGCTAGCGTACACAATGAACTGGCGATGCGTCGTATCGCCGCCTGACGTGCGGCCGATGTCCTGATAGTCCACACGCGAACTGCCGTCGTAGTGATTCTTCAGCCAGCCGATCGGCGAGGACTCGTTCGCCTGGCGCGCGTCGATCACCTCTTCCATGCGGTCGCTTGATGACACGTACGTGAACTGCACGCGCGTGCGGTAGTCGCTACCTTTGGTTTCGCTGTCGTAGCGTTCGGTTTTCGGCAGCTTGATTTCGGTCAACTGCGCGTCGCTGTTGTAGATGAACTCCCACACGCGCTCGTCGGTGTAACTGCCGCCAATCACCGACGACTGGCCGCTATAATCGGCGTAGTCGGTGATGCTCTCGACGCGCCCATGAGCGTTGTAGGCGATGACGAGGCGGTACAGGTCCGGGTCGCCGGAGTCGTACATGTCGCCGCGGATTTCGGTCAGGTAGCCATCACCGTCGTAGACGTACTCGACCGCGTTGTCGTAGCGGTCGGCGAACTCGGTGATGCGGTACACCCAGTCGTCGGCCACGTCCTTATGGATCGCCGCAAAGGTCGAAGTGGAACCGTGGGCATAGGTGATCGTGAAGATGTCGTTGCTCGGGTCGGCGTCCGACAGGTCGTCGCGGGCAATCTCAAAGAAGAAGCCGGCTTGGACATACGGCCCCTCGCCCGCTGTGCCGCCAGATGCCAGCTCGAACGTGTCAATGCGCCCGCTGCCCGAGTACAGGTCGATCTCGTCGTCGCCGGACTGGTAGTAGAGCCGCTGGTCAAACGAGGCCGTCCAGCCGGCGCCAAGCCAGCCCAGTGACTCGTAGCGGCTGCGGTAGGTGCCGCCCGCCGACAACGGCAGCATGCGGCCCGGGATGGACACGAAGGGCAGGTCATGGCGGAACTCGCCGTTGTGCAGATAGACGCCGTTGGCGCCCATGGATGCGTTCTGGGGCGGTTCCTGGGCAGAGCCGTCGCGCGCCGGCACGCGCTGATGCGGGTGATACACCACGACCGTGCCTTGGCAGATGTTGGTCGAACCGTTCTTGATCCAGAACGTGTGGGGTCCGACGTCCGCGACACGGGTGGCAGAAAAGTCCACTTCAATCTCGTTGACGCTGTTCACTGAGGTGACAGTGCCCGTAACGCCACTGCCCGCCACGTCGACCGTCATGCCACCAACAAAGTCGTCGCCGCCAACCTTGGTAATCGTCGCCTCCACAGTTTCGCCCTGCGGCACAGCCGCAAAGCCGTTGGCATACGCCACGGAAGACGTAACCGGAACAACGCGAGGGCTGTCAACGACGGGGCCGTTGTCGGGAGATGCCTTCTCAGTGTCCTCAGCTACAAAGCACCAACGAAACCGGACGTCCGACTGCCCGCTCCACGTGTTGAGATTCACCGAGCACGTGCTGGCGCTGCCGCCGCCCAGACCGGTGCCGGTCCAGCAGTTACTCGAACCACCAAACTTGGTCGCGATGAGCGCGCACGTTCCATTGTAAGAGACCGACAGCGCCGACACGTCAGACCAGGCGGATCCGCCGTTTGTCGAGACCTGCAGCTTAGCTCCGTCGTAGCTCCGCACTTTCACCCACAGTTCAAACTGCAACTGCATGCCGGATACGCCAGTGAAGTCAAAGATCGGCGAGTGCAACCAAGTGACAGTGTTGTTCGCGTAGTTCGAAGTCGGCAGGCAAGCCCAGGCAGTCGAACCCGCCCCGCTGCTTCCCTGGCGGGGACTGGAAACCGAACCCTGCGTCCATGTTGAGCCGCTTGTCGTCGGCCCGGTGCCGTAGTTGGCAACAAAGTCCGCACCCTCAGCCGTGTTGTCCGGCGTGTACGGAAACGTGTCGATGCTCGCCGGCTGGGCGCCTAGGGCGCCACAGATCAATGCCAGGATCAATGACGCGAGCAGGCCGGTCGGCTTGGGTTGCATGGCGATGTTCCTCAAAAGGTTGAACGGCAGATCGGTGACGTGTTTGACCCGACGCGCGGGATGCAGCGACGGGCTTATGGCGCGTTGCGATGTGTTTGCGGTTGGGACGCCGCCGACGCCCCAGTGGGGCGACGCGGACGGAAGTTGAGATGTGGCTGCGCGATGCTGCCGCCGCTCTGCCGGCTCGTGTTCCGGTGTAGGTCTCATCGAAGCAATCCCAACTGTCGGGTTAGCAGCAAGGAAGTGAGAGTTCGGAAACGGTAGTAGACGGCCCATGGCAGTTCCATTTCAATTTGGTCATTAATGGATAAGTATTCTCTGAACTAACTAACTAGATACATGAGTGCACACGAGCTGTGCGGTTCGCAATGAACGCCTCTTACGCACATTGCTCAAACCCATGTCTTTTGTGAGCCTGCCAACGGCCACTGCCAGATGCTCAATGCCGCTAATACTGGGATACCACTTTGATGCGACAGTCGGTCCAACTGCGATCCGTCAGGACAAACCGCCCTTGTCGAGTGCCCGTAACCGCACGTGAGTACCACCGTCCTGGGTGCCAAGGAAATTCATAGCATTCACTCGCTGCGGATCGCGCGCCGCAGTTCGTCGCTGGGCCGGTACACGTGCTTGTTGGCGATTACCTTCCGGTCATCCAGGCGCACAAGGTGCGGCGCGAGTTCAGGAAGAGCGCCAAGAATGGCAGTGTGTGTCTCCTTGCGAAAGCGCACCAACTCAGCACCCTCGGCAATCTCCTGGAGCGCCCGCGCCACCGACGGCGGAACCTTGCGCATGTCCTCGCCAAGCTGAATCCGCACTGGCAGCCGCAGCGAGAACCTGGCAGGCAGGTGGATCGGCACCAGTTGCACCGGGCAGATTCCTGGCTCGCGCGAAACCTCGGCGCCCACGGCGCAGCGCAACTCCACGGCGGTTTCTTCAACCCACTCATGCTGGTAGCGGGTCCACACGGTCGCGGCCACGCGTTGCACGCTTACTCGGCTGATCGCCACGGGGATGATGTCACGAAGGATGGCGTTCTCCGTGAGCGAGGTGTGGTACTCGGCCCAATCGGATATCCACGCCGACACAGCCGCTTCCAACTCCGCTGGTCGCGCGACGGAAGCCGCCGCCAGCATCATCGTTCGCGTGCGCGTCAGCTCAGCCGCCAGCGAGGCCTCCAGCGCAGCAAGCTGCCGTGCTTTCTCTTCCTGGTTGCCGTCCATTGGACCTACCTTCAGGTATCGCGCGGCAAGGTTGAGTCCTTGCCGCCATTCCGGTTCACCCGCTAACTTAGACCTGGATGCGACAAGGCTCCGACCCGCGGCTGTGTCAGAAACTGCGACCGCGCCGACCGATTGGCCCGTATGGCGGGTTGCGGCTCTAAGAAGCCGGTCTAATCTGCGCGGATCGCTTGATTTCCCTCTCCAGCACGAGGCGCAGGTAGTAGACGCAATCCCCCGCTTCCTGGCGCGTCCGGCGCGCAGCCAGATGCGCTTCCTGCGCGGCAAGGTCGCCCAGCCTTTCCTCGGCCAACTTCTCGGCAAGCGAACGCACTTCGCCGGCCAGTCCGCAGAACTGCTCAAGAAGTTGCACCAGCGTGGCCAGCGCGCCGGGATCGCACTCGGAAACATGCGGCATCGCGTTTGGCTTCCGAAACCGGACCCCGGCGCGCAGCAAGGCGCGGCGCACTGAGCGCTCCTGGATGCCAAGTTCCCGCGCAATGGCTGCGACGTTCAGTCCTTGGCGCAGCAACTGGTGAATGTCAGACCGCGAGTGCACCTGCGAACTCCTCAACGGGCAGGTACTCGATGGCCACGTTCCTTGGCGCATAACCCGGCGAACGCCGGATGTTCAACTCCAGCAAAAGGTGCGCCCCGAGATACTGTCGCGGCGAGAACCTGCCGGACTCAAAGGCCTTCATGGCTCCTACGGCCTGAGCAATGCGCTTGAGCCTCCAAAGGCCTTTGGGGACCACGACGTGTTCCCACACGCGGACCCGGCCTCGGGACCTGTCAAAGCACAAGAAGGTGAACTCGATCATGCGGTTGCCGGCGCTGGACTTCTTCTCCTCCGCGCGCTCGATATGCGCGCTGTAGACGCCGTCGGGCCACAGGAACCGGTTGTCGTTGGGGTTATAGCGAATCATGGCAAATCTCCGTCGTGCAGCGGGCACGTGCCGGGGCGGGAGCATTCACGGTCCCGCCGGCCGTTGACTTGAAGGGTGTCCAAACGCCGGTAGCGCGCTTCTACGCGCATCACGCCGGACAGTGTGGCTGAGCCGTCGGGGGCGAGAGCGATCTCGCGGACTTCAACTTCGACACGTTCCATCCACGCCAGGATCGCGGCGTTGGTGTCGCGTTCGCCGTGCAGTTCGTGAATCACCAGCGAGGCACCCCGCCCGTGGGGCAGGCCTTCAACCTGGCACGCTTGATCGGCGGCAAGCGCAAGCCGTACCCGCTCCGCGTGGCGTATCCAGCACGGCGTGCGCGCAGTTGTCGGGTCTTGAATGTGGCGACGCCAGGGTAGCTGCTCGCGAAGAAAGCGGCGCGCCGCCAGTTGTGGGTCATGCACGGTGGGTATAGCTGCGTTCATGGCTTAGCTCCTGTCCGACGACGCTCTTTCACAAGCGCTGTCGCGATGGTTTGTGCGAGATGCCTGTCAGCCGACGAGGCGAGCTCGATCTCGGGCGCAACTGCGCTTTCGGCGACGCCGAGATAGGTCGTCATCTCGTCGCGCCGAAGAGATGTCAGCTCTGTGCAGACGAGCGTGAACACGATTCGCGCCCTGCTCAGGCGCCCGGCCCCGGGCTTCCCGTTTCGCAGCTCACTCACTGTCACGCTGCAACTGGCCGCTATCTTCAGTGCGACCCACGCCAGGTCTACGATCGCGGCCTGGCTCAGTTCGTTCTCTGCTACTGTGGGGATCGCGGCTGCCCGGCTCGAGGGTGCGTCGCTGCTGCTGGCACCCTTTGGGTTGGGAGGGATAAGCAAGGAACCGGGCAAACCGCGGGGGACACCGTTCGCAACAAGATCGGTCGGCTCGCTCGCCGCGACACCGAGGATGCTTGTCGGCGGGTGAAGGGTTTCGCGTAGTTGTGGATGCGGTGCCATGGCTTCGTCCCGTCGTCTGACGAGTCAAAGCATGGCTGACGAATGGACCCGCCGCAGCATGGCAGTGACACACGGAGTTCCGCCAAGGGCTCCAGAAGGCGTCAGCAAAGGCCCCGGAGTCCGACACACGCGCCATGTTTGGCCGGCGGGAATCAGGTGTGGGTCTGAAGGCTGCGAGCGCGTTCTCAGGGGCACGAGATTGCAGTTGGCCCACGTAAGCGTGCCGGGTATGAGGCTCTTGGATTTCTCCTAGAAGCCCACCAGGGCACCGGCGCGAAGATGCTTTGGTAGCGCTTACGTAACACGCTTACGCCATGCGCAGTTTGGCCGGAGCCAGGGCAAGCCGGCAGCCAATTTCGCCAGATTGAGGAATGCGAACTTGTCTCTCTTGGGCACGATAGGCACCTGCACCCCAGGAAGAAGCAAGAGGGATGCCGGGGATGGATGCAGCATGCCTTTGGGGGCATATGCTGTCAGTACTACCAAGCTTTGGCCTTGGTGCCGAACTTCAGGTATAACCAGATGCCCGGTGGGTAATAGTATCGCTAGGCGAATCGGGAACCGCGGAGTTCTCGGCCCTTGGCTGGCACGCGTCGCCCGCCTGCTTTCGTGCAAACTAGATCGCGGAAGACCATGAGCCAGAAGCACTACGACATAGCCATTTCGTTTGCAGGGGAACAGCGCCCGATTGCCGAATCGCTAGCGACCGGAATGAAGGCCCAAGGCTGGCACGTGTTCTACGACGAACACGAGCAAGCGAGACTTTGGGGTTCCAACATGCAGGAAGAGCTTCTTGATGTTTACATGAAGGAAGCCAAGTTCTGCATCGTGCTGGTGTCTAGGGAGTACCTCGAAAAGGAGTGGCCGAACCACGAGCGGCAAGCAGCGCTGGCAAGATCGCTCCACGAGCGCGAAAACACAGTCTGGGCTGTCACCATAGACGGTTCAAAACTCCCCGGCCTCCTGCCGACGATTGGTTACTTAGACTACCGCAAAGAAGGGCTTCAACGGATCCTCGCACTTGCTAACGAAAAGCTGCAGCAAAAGGCAAATTCGCCTCGCGAAACTGCGCCTACAGGGATTGTTGGGCGCCCTCGTGACGATCGCGCGCCGATCAAGACGGGCGCAGCCTTGGACGAGGACGAAGGCACACAGGCGCTGGAGGCGGTACTTCGCCGGCGGCACGACATAGTCATAGAAGTTGACTGGGACAAGCGGCCGAGCCCGGAGCGGCGTTATCGCCTGAACGTTGTCCTGGCACTCCTCGTCGCACTTCGACCGATGGAAGTGCTTGGTTCGCGGTATCCGGGCAGTTACGACCGAGAACTCGTCGTTGACACGTTCAAGCGTGGGAGGTTTCGAGATAAGACCAAAGACTTCAACTGCGACCTGCCGTTTGCCAGGCTTACTAGCGGCAATCATGCACTATACGTCTACCTGAATCCCCTTTTCTCCACAAACGCCAGAGACAGTTCGGCACTGCTTGCCGTAATCGCGGAAGAACCATGCGAGACTGGCAGGGAGATCGATTGGGAGGACGGGAAGTGCGTACTACTCGCGGACGCCTGCTGGGACACGCCTAACGCTGACGAACGCGAAGGATTCAAGGCCTTCAAGTCGATCGACCTTCCGCACTATTTGCTTTGTCACGAGGAACTTTACTCGGCGGAGCGAAAGCTGGCGGAGAACAACGGCTTCCGAGTACTTCGGCCCGTAGACACCGTCGGACGCGCATTGGCGGCGTGGGAGGAAGTCATTGAGAACACGCCCCGTCTACGCGCGTTCATCGCTCCGAAACGAAACGGCGCGGTTGTGCGCCCTAAGGTTGCTCCTCCGCCAGCGGTGGACATCAGCTCCGCCTTCAAGAGGCTCAACACGTTCAACCAGAAGCATCATGACTACGGACTTGAGATTGCATTGACTAACCACAGCCTGCACGACATGGATCGATGGCGCGCCGAGGTGTACGTGCCGCTTGAAGTCGTCCTCCCGCAGCTCCGTCCGAAGGCTCCAACTCCGGCGTCCTCTGGATTGGCCCGTTCGCACTGCATGTATCAGTATGACTGCGACATGCTCAAGGACGCGAAGCGGGAATACCGTCTGCTGCGCGAGCGCCGCCTAGCGCTTCCGCTCATCAAGTACTTCGTAAACACTCAGGTCTATGACGACCAAGAGCGCATCTACCCCTTGCCAGTGCGTGTCAAACTCTACGTGGACGGTCACCCGCCAATAGAGCGCACATGGAGCTTCGACGAGTTCCAGAACTTCTAGTAACGCCGGCAGCAGAAAAGAAAAAATCGTGGCGATGCGGGTGGCGGAAGACCCAGCAGCAGAAGGACTTAGTTCACGTATTTGTTATGCTGTAGCGTGAGTACAACATAATTGATGTTGATTTAGCTCGGTTTCGCTGTAAACTATGCTCGTGATGAACACTACAGCGATAAATCTCCGCCCACTGTCTGACTTCGCCGAGGTCAAGTTGGGCTACAGTGTCCGGACCCGTGGTGCGAACCTCACCGAGGGTCCGGTTCGCGTTATCCAGCCAAGGAGCCTCGAAGCCGGCCCGCGCATCAATCTCGACAACACGGACTACACCAATCCCGTCGACATCGACCCGCGCCACTTGTTGCTCAACAACGATCTGATCTTTCGCACTCGCGGCAGCCGCTTCGAAGCAACAATGTATCAAAACGATGGCGTAGCCACCGTCGCAGCCTCGCCCCTAGTAGTCATCCGAGTCACCCACCCCACTCTTCAAGCCGGCTTTCTTGCTTGGTTCCTAAACAACGACCCCGGGACCCGCCGTCAGGTTGACCGCAACGCGGCCAACCACACCATACCCTCCCTGGCAGGCAGAACCATCGCGGAGATCGCAGTACCGGTCCCACCTGTAGAGACTCAGAACCTTGTCCTCGAAGCAGCGGCACTAGGTGCCAGGCAGCAGGAGATCCTGCGCCGGCTTCTTGAACTCAACGAAAAGCATTTCAACGCAGCGCTGGGCCAATCCGTTCGGCGCTGGAACAAGGAGTAGCGATGCCCGTCAGTTCATCAGAAATCAACGCCGTGCTCTGGAGAGCCTGCGACACCTTCCGGGGCGTCGTCGATCCATCCGACTACAAGAACTACGTACTCGTAATGCTGTTCCTCAAGTACATCTCGGATGTGTGGAAGGACCACAAGGCCAAGATTGAGCAGAAGTACGCGAACGACCCCAAGATGGTCGAGCGTCAGTTGAAGCGCGAGCGCTTCCGCCTGCCGCACGACTGCACGTTCGACTTCCTCTACGAACACCGAAAGGCCGACAACGTCGGTGAGCTCATCGACCAGGCGTTGGAAGCCATCGAAGAAGAGAACACGCCCAAACTGAACGGCGTCTTCCGCAAGATCAGCTTCAACAGCGACAACCTTGGCGACACAAAGGACCGCAACCGCCGTCTCAAGGCCGTAATCGAGGACTTCGCCGACCCCAAGCTCGACCTGCGCCCCAGCGTCATCGACGAAGACGTCATCGGCAACGCCTACATGTACATGATCGAGCGTTTCGCGGCCGACAGCGGCAAGAAGGGCGGCGAGTTCTACACGCCCACCTGCGTCTCCAAGCTGCTGGCGAAACTGCTGGCACCACAGGAGGGCAGCCGAATCTGCGACCCAGCGTGTGGTTCATGCTCGCTGCTGATTCGCGCGGCCGACGAAGTCCGCGACAGCGCCGGCAACCCAAGCACCAACTACGCGCTCTACGGCCAGGAAAGCAATGGCGCAACATGGGCACTCGGGCGCATGAACCTGTTTCTGCACGGCAAGGACGGCGCCGACATCAAGTGGTGCGACACGATCAACAATCCGCAATTGCTTGAGGGCGACCAGCTGATGCACTTCGACGTGGTCGTCGCCAACCCGCCGTTCAGCCTGGACAAGTGGGGCCAGGACCACGCTGAGAACGACGAGTACAAGCGCTTCACGCGCGGCATTCCACCCAAGAGCAAGGGCGACTACGCGTTCATTTCGCACATGGTCGAGACGGCTCTACCTCAGAAAGGGCGCGTCGGCGTGATCGTCCCCCATGGCGTACTCTTCCGCGGCGGGAGCGAGGGCAGGATTCGCAAGGCGTTCCTTGAAGAGAACTTGCTGGACGCCGTGGTAGGCCTGCCCGAGAACCTGTTCTTCGGTACCGGCATCCCGGCCGCAATTCTGATCTTCGACCGCAGCCGTGAGCAGGGCGGCAAGTACCACAAACGCAAGGACGTGCTGTTCATCGATGCCAGCCGCGAGTTCAAGCCCGGCAAGAACCAGAACGAGTTGGCCGATGAGCACATCAGCAAGATCGTCGCCACGTTCAACGAGCGCAAACCAATCGACAAATACAGCGCGTTGTCCACGCCCGAGTTGATCGCAGAGAACGACTACAACCTCAACATCCCGCGCTACGTGGACACCTTCGAAGAAGAAGAGGAGATCGACCTGCAGGCCGTACAGGCCGAGATTCAGCGACTTGAAGGCGAACTCGTTCAGACCCGTGAGAAGCTCAACAGCTACCTGAAGGAACTCGGGATATGAAGGATGGCCTCTATCCTCCAAGCGTGCAGCCTGGTGTCCCAAGGCTAAGTTCACTGCCTACGGGCTGGCAATCGGTGACGTTCGCTGACGTTTTCGAAGAGGCTGTACGGCCTGTCGAGCTTGCGCCGAATACGACCTACCAACTTGTGAACGCCAAGCGAAGTCGCGGTGGTGTTGTGGCACGGGAAACCAAGAGGGGTGCGGACATCAAGACTACTACCCAGTTCCGGACATGCGCCGGGGACTTCCTCATCTCGCGACGCCAAATTGTCCACGGCGCCTGCGGAATCGTGCCAGCCAGGTTGGACGGCGCTATTGTCTCCAACGAGTACTCGACCTTGACGGTCCGTGCTGGCTTCGACCCGACGTTTCTGGCCTACTTCTCAAACACCGTCTACTTCCAGCAAACGTGCTTCCACTCCAGCATCGGCGTTCATGTCGAGAAGATGGTGTTCAGGCTGGACAGTTGGCTGCGATGGCCGGTACAGATGCCACCCTTGTCCGAGCAAAGGCGGGTCGTAGAGGTCCTTACGGCCTGGGATACCGCCCTCAAACACGTCCAAGGCCTCATTGAGGCCCAGCAGAAACTCAAACGTGGCTTAAACCAGTCGGTCCTGACAGCGGCGCGCCGTTTCCCGAACTTCCACGGTGACCTGACGGATCACCAGCTCTTCGGCCACCGTGTTCCGGGAGGATGGCGCAAGATGCGCGTGTCAGACATTGCGGAAGTAAACGTGGCGGCGCTTCCCGAGAGCACTGACCCTCAGTACGAGTTCTGGTATCTCGACGTCTCGGCCATCAAAGCCGGATGTATTGAAATGCCCGAGGTGAAGACACGGTTCCTCGACGCTCCTTCCAGGGCAAGGCGTATGGTCAAGCATGGAGACGTACTGTTCTCCACCGTACGGCCTTATCTTGAAGGATTCGCCCGGGTCGACTTCAACCGATCCGACGTCGTGTGTTCAACGGGATATGCCGTGCTCACACCTAAGGACGAAGGTGTCGGGCGTCTTTTGTACCACACGCTGTACGCGCCCTATTTCAAGCGCCAGTACATGGAGGGGCTTGCAGGGTCCAACTTCCCTGCGGTGAGCGCTTCTGAGTTGGCCGAACTCGTGATCTTCGTTCCGGAAGATCCGAAGGAGCTTCGGGCAGTTGTCGACATGCTCGACGCTCTGGAGGCTGAGATTCAGCGACTGGAGAAGCTTAACAACCTTCTAGAGGACCAAAAGCGCGGCCTAATGCAGAAACTCTTGACCGGCAAGAAACGTCTCCGCGTTGACATTCAGGAGGTTGCCGATGTCTGACGATGATCAACGCTGGCCGTATGCAGGTATGAAGGCTTTCGCCCCCCCACAGTCCGGGGAGCGCAAGTTCGTGGACCTGGATTGGGGTAAGCCCTACCTGACGAGCTATTACGTTACCGGTTTCAAACTCGCCGCCGATGCGACGGTAGATGCCGCGACGGAGGCCGTCGGCCACCCGGACTGGTACTTCTATCCGGCCGCATTTCTCTACCGGCACTACATTGAGCTGTCACTGAAGCGGCTGATCAGTCACGCGACGATGCTGATTGATGGCAAGGCTGCCCAGCCACACGGGCACACGCTTCTCGAACTGTGGAAGCAGTTACGCCCTTACCTCCAACAGCTTGCAGGCAATGCCAACCCTGAGCCGGCCGACAGTGTTGAGGGCGTCGTGCGCGAGTTCCACGAGATCGACAAGAGTGGGCAGGAGTTCCGGTACGAAACGACCATCATCAAGAGGAAGCCCATTGAGACCAAGGAAAGCCTGGACAAAGCGCCTCGACGCATCGACCTGAAGCACTTGAAGGAGACGATGGACCGAGTCGATGGCTTCTTCGATGGCTGCTACGGATGGATCGACCACATGCTTGAGACCGACCGCGACATGAGACGCTCTTGGGGGCCATAAGATGTGTAAGCCGCAATCACGTGCCATTGCACAGACCAACCAGAAGCACGGCCCGGCGCAGAAACTCTTGACCGGTCAAGTCCGATTGAGGCCGAACGCCTTAGACAGCTGAGGAGGACAAATGGCCCCCCGCAACTCGCCGTTGAGCAAAACGCAGAAAGCCTTCTTCTGGGGCTTTACTCTCGTTGTCCTTGGATCGATCGCGGCGTTTGTCGCCCTTGTCGCGTGGCCTTGGTACGCCGACGGCCGCGATCTACTTGCGGCTGGGGCCGACGCAGATGAGGCGCTTGCTCGTCGAGGGTTGTTTGGAGATTCTTTGGCCTACGTCGGGACGCTTGCGGCCGGTATAGGGCTTTGTCTGACGGCAGTCGCAGTGATCTGGCAGCGCCGAGACATCGACCTGCAACTGGCCGAAATGAAGCAGACGGCGGAGGCGCAGTGGGAACTGGCATTTGGGTCACGCCGCGAGTCGCTGCTCCTGGCGAGCCGTGAACTTGCGCATCAGGCCAGAGGGCTCCGTGAGTTCATTCTCCTGCGTCGAACAAACGGCGAGCGGCTCCACTCAGCGCTCTCGGCCCTGGACCAGCATTTTGTGCCCCTTCTGTTCGCCATCGAGCACGACGCTGTGCGCCTGTGCGGCCGCGACTACAGAAGTGAAGAATCCCTTAGCGCCCTTCAGGTGCAATTGCAGGAGGGTATGGCGGACATGCACCTTGCCATAGAACGCGCAATGGAGTTGGTGCGTCACGGTTACGTCTACCTCACCGGGGACGGGAAGTTTGGTGCTCAGACCGGGCGCACGCCAAGGGCCTTTGTAGAAGCACTGGATACCGCTCTGGAAAGAAGACTGCCTGCGAAGCCAGAGCTCTTGAGATTTGGGAAGAGCCAGGACGACTCGGAACAGGCCGAATCAGATGTCGCAGAAGAGGACTGAAACTGACACCTTTCCACAAGCTTGCGATGTCGCAGAAGTCACTATGCTGAAGAGCAGCGCCAACGGACTAGATTCTGTGTGGCGGAAACTAATGGCCACAATGGCCGGGAAGGAGGTGATGGAAATGGGAAAAGGCAAAAGCGCCAAACCGATGGTGTTCGTGTCGCCGACCGCTCCGAAGCAGTGGAAGGTCAAGAGCACGGACAGTGACCGGGCTGACAGCATCCACGAGAACAAGGCAGACGCTGTTGAGCGAGGTCGCGAACTGAGCCGCAACAAGCAGGCGGAGCTGGTGATCCAGAAACGCAACGGCCAGATCGGCGAAAAGGACAGCCATGGCAACGACCCGCGGAAGACGCCGGGTTAGTCCAGAGCAAGAGTGCTCGCCGGCGTTCGGCGGGAAGCAATGAAGCTTGACGGCTCTGAAAAAGCAGAGCGACCCGAGGCTGTAACCTCAGGTCGCCGAGCAGGAGCCGGATCGACAACCCGGAGGTCGTGCGGTCAGTGTTGGCTCCCGTGGAATGCGCGAACAATATTGTAGCGCTGCCGGCACTTCAAGCCACGACCTCCACTTCATCGGCCGTGACCTGTAGGGAAGCATGGAGAGCGAGTCCGAAAACAGGATCCCCCGGGGCGAGATATGGTCGGCCGCGATCGCGGAGGCGGGTGCAACTTACTCGTTCATGGCCAAAGTGGCGTCACTCTTCCTTGGCGGTAGCGTTGCTGGCCCGCTCTTGTCGAAGTCCATCACGCCGTCGGGATGTTCGCTCGCGTTCCTGATCTTGGCGTGGATAGCGTTTGGCCTGTCCGTTGTATTGCTCGTATTCGTTCGGTGGCTGAATCTAGAAATGCTTGCCGATGCGTTGTCGGACAAGGACGTGGAAGCATTGGGGCACTTCACGCGGGCACGACGCGTGTTTCTTGGTGCGTGCTTCGCGCTCGGTGCGGGCGTAGTCACGATTATCGTTGCCGTAGGACTCATGCTATGAGAAGCGACCGAGTGACCAAGGGAGATTGAACAGATGGCAAAGCAACCCATGCCCAAACCGGACCCGAACAAGGGAAGGCCTAAGCCGCCACCAAGCAGACCGGTTCACGAGGGAGCCTACGAGCGCCCCCACAGAACGTTCATCCCGCCGCCGAACCAGCCGAAGAATGGACCGAAGCCAACGCCGCCGAAAGACGGCACTCCCCCGGCAAAGTAATGGCCGACTTGCTCTTCCCGCAAACGCTCTTGGAGGACCGCATGCCATCCGACGCACTAGGCTTCTTCGAAAACACTCTGCTCAATGATCCAGATCGTCTTATCAAGACGCATGAGCAGCTGGTGAAAGGCGGGGGCCCCGGAAAACGCGGACTTGGTCACCTGACGCGGAGCGGACTCTTCATGTTGTGCGCCGCGTGGGAGCGATATGTCGAGCTCTTGCTCATTGAATCAGTCGATTTTCTGGCGTCAGGAGCCAGCAATACTGATGAGCTACCTCTGGACGTGCAAAAGACGCTGGGAGCGGCCGTCAAGAACGACAAGCATGAGTTAGCGGCCCTCAAGATGGCCGGAGATGGATGGCGCAAACTGCTCTGCGAGCTTGCTTCAGCCAAAGCGGCAAGCCTCAATACGCCGAAGTCCGGGCCGCTTGACGTGCTCTTTCTGCAGTTCATTGGTTTGAATCTACTATCGGGGAAGTGGTCTGCCGGCGCCACGGTAGTTGACCAGTTCGTAACTGACCGGGGGGAAATCGCGCACAAAGGGTCCGGGGCAGCCTACATCCACTTCCAGCGGTTGGTGGAAGCCCGCGACATGATCTACCAGGTAGTTGTTGAAACCGACAATGCCACCGTCGACCACCTGAAGGCTGTGCTTCCCAGCAAGAACGTCGCTTGGAAGAAGCGGGGGCTTTAGGCGATGGTGGATTCCATCAATCCCGATATCAACGAAGTCGAGCAATCGCAACTGCCGGCGCTTGTATTGTTGCAGAAGCTTGGCTTTGAGTATGTCCGGCGTGCCCAGGCGCTGGAATGGCGCGGTGGCAAGGAGCGTGGACTGCTTTTGGAGCCGGTGCTCACTAAAGCACTCAAGCGGATCAACCAGTTCACATACAAGGGAGTGCAGCGCGGGTTCTCGGATGCATCAATCGCCAAGGCCGTGCAGATGCTCAAGGATGTAAGCCTGATCCAAGGCCAGCAGAAGGCTAACGAAAGCGTCTACGACCTCCTTACCCTACCCCCGAGCTTTGATGAGAAGATTGACAGCGACACCAAGGCATTCAGCCTGAAGTACATCGATTGGTCCGATTGGAAGAACAATGACTTCCATGTGACTGCCGAGTTCAGCGTCACGCGTTCCGGGCGCGCCGACACATTCCGGTGCGACATCGTTGTGTTCGTGAACGGCATTCCCCTCGCGGTCATCGAAAACAAGCCCCGCGATAAGGAGTTGAAGGACGCCGTCACGCAGATTCGTGACTACCAGCGGGCCGAGGGCATCCCAGAGCTCTTCAAATACATCCAGATCGTGGTTGGCATGAAAGGCAACGACGCAACCTACGCGACCGCCGGAACACCGCCGAAGTTCTGGTCGAAGTGGAAGGCCGAAACTGGAACCGACGAAGAAGTGCTGGGGTACATCCGCGGCCCGCTTACGACACCGCAAGCGAGCCAGTTGTTTACGGACTTCGGGGAGTATCGAGGCGAGTACTTCCAGCGCAACCCGACGATGCGCGAGATTACCGAGCAGGACCGCACTATCTTTCACCTGCTGCGCCCCGAGAAATTGCTGCGGATGGTGCGGCGGTACATTGTGTTCGATGCCGGCCTCAAGAAAATCGCTCGCTATCAACAGGTGCGGGCCGTCGAAAAAGCGCTGTCAAGGTTGACTGTGCCCGACGCTGACGGGAAGCGACTTGGCGGCGTGGTCGGTCACACGCAGGGCAGTGGCAAGTCGCTGACGATGGTAATGCTGGCGAAAGCGATTGCAGACGATCCGAAGATCGTCAACGAGCGCGTCATCCTGGTCACCGACCGCAAGGACCTCGACAAGCAGATCAAGGGCACGTTCGAGGCGTGTGGCATCGAAGTGACGCGAGCGACCACCGGTGCCGATCTGCGCGAGAAGATCCAGAGCGGTAAATCGTGGGTGATCACAAGCGTAATCAATAAGTTTTCGACGGCCTTGAAGCAGGCGAAGTTCAGCGATCCATCGGGGAACATCTTCGTGCTTGTGGACGAAGGGCACCGGTCGCAACACGGGCCGATGCATTCGCGAATCCGGCAAGTGTTCCCAAACGCCTGCTACATTGGCTTCACAGGCACACCCTTGTTGAAGGCCGAGAAGAGCACGTTCGAGAAGTTCGGCGGCTCCATCGATGTCTATAGCATTCGCCAGGCAACCGAGGACAAGGCGGTTGTTCCTCTGCGCTATGAAGGCCGCCTCGTCGAGCAGGAAGTGAAGGGCGAACCTCTCGACAAGTGGTTCGAACGCTACTCAAGCGGCCTCAACGACCAGCAGAGGGCCGACCTGAAGAAGAAATGGAGTCGCGCCGATGTACTGCCGCAGACACAGCCGTTTGTCCGCCTCGTCGCGTGGGATGTGTACGACCACTTCAAACGGAATTGGAAGGGCACGGGCTTCAAGGCAATGCTCGTCGCGGCACGCAAGGAGACCGCGATTCTGTTCAAAGAGTATCTTGAGCACTTCACCAGTCTCGAGGCCGATAGGGAGCCGATCACGTGCGAGGTGTTGATTTCCGGACCCGGTGACCGTGAGGACGAAGATGCTCCAGACGAGTCGACAAACAAGCGTGTCCAGGCCTTCTGGAAGCAACGGATGGCCGAGTACGAAGATGAGGACGACTACAACGACTCAGTACGAGACCGGTTCCGTGACAGCGATGACATCGACATCCTGATCGTTGTCAGCAAGCTACTCACGGGCTTTGACGCCCCCAAGGCCACGGTGTTGTACGTTGCGAAGACGCTGAAGGAACACACGCTTCTACAGGCCATCGCCCGCGTCAACCGGTTGGAAGAAGGCAAGGAATTCGGCTACATCATCGACTACATGGGCAACCTTGGACACCTAAATGCTGCGCTAGGTGTGTACACCGCACTTGAGGGCTATGAGCCCGACGATGTGCGTGATGCCGTCTTGGACGTCCGTGCAGAGATCGAAAAGCTCCCGCAACGCCACGCCGCTCTACTTAGCGTCTTCAAGGATTGCCCAAACAAGAACGACTCGGAGTCAATGGAGCAGTGGCTCGGCGATGAGGCGCGAAGGGAAGAATTCAAGGAGCGTTTGCGCGAGTTCGGCAAGAACCTTCACTTGGCGCTTTCGACGCAGACATTCTTCGACGACGTGGCCGATGCGGACATCCAGAGGTACCAAAGCGACTTGAAGAACTTCATCAAGCTTCGCGGCTCAGTCGCCCTCCGGTATCAGGAGAAGGTTGATTTCAAGCAACTGGAGCCGCAGATCAAGAAACTGCTCGATGAGTACGTGGATGCCAAGGACATCGTGAAGCTGCAGGAAGAAGTGGACATTTTGGACAACGCGGCGATCGAGCAGGCGCTCGAAGAGCTCGGCACGTCTGCAGCCAAAGCCGACATGATCGCGAGTGTCACAAAGAAGAAGATCGAAGCAGAGCTCAAAGACCGCGATCCGGTCCTCTACCAGCGCTTCTCAAAGATGTTGCAGGACGTGATCGACGAGTTCCGCGCTCGCGTGCTCACCGAGGCCGACCAAGTTGCGTATCTGTCGAAGGTCCAGGGAGTGGCGAAAGCTGTTGATGCTGGCGCCAAGGACGAGATCCCGGCGCCACTGAAACCTCGGGAGACGGCCCAGGCTTACTACCGTGTCTTGGGAACTTGGGCTTTGGGCGTAGGCATCAATGACGACGACGCGATTGTTGCCTTGACGCTTGCGGTTGAAGCAGCGATCGAATCAAAGTACCGCGTAGATTGGGTGAAGCGGGAAGACGTCAAGAATCAGATGCGCGTAGAGATTGACGACGCCCTCTACAAGTTCTGCAAGGAACGCGACCTGACGCTGGACTTCGACGCCTTCGACCAGCTTGCCGAAACAATCCTCACCGTTGCAGCCAAGAGGCGTCCGTGACTCCAACGCGCCACACCGTTGAATGGGGCAACAAGGTCATCGAGTTCAGCTTGCTCCGGACCGATCGTAAGCGCGTCGCCATCGAGGTCAATCCTGACTTGAGTGTGCTTGTCAAAGTTCCGACGACCGCTGAACTTGAACCCGTGCTGGGCGTTGTGCGTAAGAAAGCACGCTGGATACTCCGCCAACAGCGATACTTCGGGCAGTTTGCGCCCCGTACACCTCCCAGAAGATTCGTCAGCGGCGAGACACACCTGTATGCGGGCCGGCGGTACCGTCTCAAAGTTCACACCGTCGACGGCGCCCAGTTTGTCAAACTTGCTGGTGGCTATCTGCATGTCTACTGCAGGTATGCAGGCGCTCTTGATGCTAAGAGGCAGCTACTGGAAGACTGGTATCTGCAACAAGCGGTGCGAGTAATGCAGCAGCGGTTAGAGACCTGCATCGACCATCGCGTATTCCGGGATTTGGCACTCCCGCCGATGAGCATTCGGAGGTTGCGCAAACGCTGGGGAAGCTGTACCAAGTCAGGGCGCGTACTACTGAACCTTGACCTGATTCGGGCCCCGAGAAACTGCATCGACTACGTCATAACCCACGAGCTGTGCCACTTGCTCGTTCCGGAGCACTCGTCCGCATTCTTTCGTCTGCTGGATCGTGTTCAGCCTGACTGGCTTGAGAGAAAGACTCGGCTGGAGGCGTTGCTCGTCTAACTGCAATTCGAAGCATGTGCCGCCCCCGGGCAAGCAGCACATAATGCCCCTAGTCGGACGTCGAGGCTGTACCCACTCTCATGACCTACCACGAGCAGTCAACGTTGCATCACTCGCTCGCGAGATGCCTTTCCAAGTTGTTTCTAAACTCCTGTACCTACCGATGTTCCGTCGCACCACTCAAATGTAGATTCTTCGCCTCGGCACTTCTCCAGTTCAAACTGCCCGATTGGCGCCTTGCAGAGTGGTCGATCTGTGCAAGAAGCTCCCTGGTGGAGCTGCGAGCCGGCACAGCTCAGCCCCAGGCATGACGGACAACACCAGAAAGACTGCGGTTTGCTACAGTGTCGGCCGGGTGGGGCGACGGCCGGGAATGCCTAGAAATAGACCTGGCGGAATTTTCGGTCTGGACAATGAGTCGGGCCTGCGAATGAGAGAAGCTTTTTGACCGACACCCGACTCGCCCGACGTGATGTGGGCCCACCGGCATCGTCAGTTGGGCTGTGCCGACACGCAGGCCTTGCTGTACGATTGTTTCCCATGTGCTTGTAGCGGCACGGGAGGTTCGCATGTCTCAGGTTGGGGCGAAGTGGCCTGCCATGCAACATGGCGCGGAGAGATTTGTACGCCGCGTGCTTGCCTTGCTCGAGGCTGACTTCCGTTCGCTGGCGTTGCACGCGCTAGCGCTGTGGGAAGTGTCCGGCGCGGTTTCTCCGGCGCTGTTTGAGGCTCTGGGAAACCTGCAAAGGCCCTCCTTCGGCTCGTTCAAGGGTCTCGTTGACGCCCTGCGCAAAGCGCGTTCGACGGCCTCGCGCGGACAGGAGACGGCAGTCGCACCGGAATTGGGGAGGCTGCTTGAGCTGCTTGACCAGCGTCCTGCACGCGAGGAGCTTGAAGCACTTCGCCCGCTGGCAGAGATGTGCCGCACCAAGGCGTCGGGCCTGACGCTGTTGGGCCTGCTGGCCATGCCGATTGCATTGCGCAACGACGTTGCGCACCAAACGCCTGCACCGGATGCGCCATTCTGGAACCGCGCTGCTGAAGCACTCTTGCCGCTCGTAGATCTCCACAAGGCGGGCCTGCTGGGCCTGCGGGAACACCTGCAGTCCCTGTCGCCCGCTGCCCCCTGGTTTGTCGTGCGGGACGAGCGCGTGCTGACATTCAACGGCTTGACACACGACTACGCCGCGCGCTACTCGGGTGACGACGGTGACCCTCTGTTGGACGAGGAGATGGCAGGGCCGGTGTTGCGCTCAATCGCGCGCATGCTGGGTGAGGCCGACACCGGCGAGCGCGAACTGAAAAAGCTGCTCAAGCGCCTCGCCCCAGAGGAACTGCGCGGCGTGGTACTCGACGACTACCTTGTCAGCCGACCGGTCGGCGAAGGCGGCTTCGCCACAGTGCACCTCGCGCGCCAACTTTCGACGGGCCGCCGCGTTGCAGTAAAGATTCTGCGTGACACCGCAACTGCCGAGGATGCCGCGCGATTTCAGAAAGAGGCAGAGTTTCTTTCATTGCTCAACCACCCGAACATCGTGCAGGTTATCGGATATGGTGAGGGCACATGGCTTTTGCCGCGAAACGTCGATCTTTCGGGAGAGGCTTGGTTCGAGCCATTGTTTGCACGCGGCAAACCGGCGAAGACCTTCATCGCGTTGGAGTGGGTTGAGGGCCGCACGCTGGAGGAAGTGTGGAGGCATATCGCCTCGCGCGACCCCAAGGCGCCCAGCCATCGCGAGATCACGCACTGGCTAGAGCAGGCGGCACGCGCGTTGGATGTGGTACACGGCGTAGGGCTGATTCACCGCGACATCAAGCCATCGAACCTGATGGTGGCGGCCGATGGCAGACTCAAGCTGATGGACTTCGGCATCGCGCGCTCGCAAAGCGCGGCGCGCACCATTCAGACACGCTCGGGCGAAGCGCCGGGAACGCTGGCATACATGTCGCCCGAGCAGTTGCGCATGCGACACTCCGAGGCTGGTGTGGGATCGCCGACCGACGTCTACTCGCTGTGCGCGACATTTTACGAACTCTACAGCGGCGCGCGCCTTTTTGAGTGGGACCTGGATGACTCGCGGATTTCACAAGGCAAACTTGATGAGACCTCGCACTACAAGCGGGAACACGCGCAGCGCCCGATAGCCCCGCGCATAGCCTTGCCCAGGGCCGGGTCTGAGGTGCGAGCGCTGCTGCAGGGCGGACTTGAGCCTGAACCGAAAGACCGCCCAAGCGCAGGCGTGTTGGCTTCGGATGTTGCGCTCGCACTGGCCAGCCGCCCGATCCTGTATCGGCCGCCCGGCGCGGCGCGGCGCGTGCAGCTGGCGTACCGGCGCAATCCGCTGCTGTGGAATGCAGTTGCGGCATTTGTGGCCTGTGCGATTGTGGGCATTGCCGCCTACATCTGGAACATCACGGAGGAGCAGGCACGTACGGCGGAACAGCGCGACATTGCGCGGGAGAACGAGCTCAAGGAAGCAGCGGCCAGGAAGCTCGCGCAGGAGAACGAAGCCGATGCCAAGCGCATGGAGAAACTCGCAAGCGAGCGCGCCGAAGGTGAACAGCGCGCCAAGGAGGAGGCCCAGCTCAGGCTGCGAGAGTCGCGGCGCAACTCGGCGCGCGTTCAGGTCAATCTGGCACAGACGGCGCGCAAAGAGCTTCGCCGGCAGGCATCCCTGCTGCACATCCAAGCGGCGCGCGACCTAAGCGATGACCTGGAGGGTGAACCCCCGGACAACACGTTGCGCGAAAGTACAGGTCCGCTCTGGCGTACCCGCTCGGTCTTTGCCGGGCTCAACGGGGCAGCTTCGCCGGACTTTGGGGACTACTACGGCAGTATCTCGTTGGATGCGACTGGCCGCCTCGCGGTTGAACCCGTCTTCGATGGTCTGGTTGTCTGGGATGTGCTGACGGGCGACACGGTCGCAAGCCTGGGTTTTCAGTACTCGGGTTTCGATTACTACCACGCCAAATTCTCGGCCGATGGCAGCAAGATCTTTGCCGCCGGCGCGAGCCATGTCCTGGACGTCTGGGACGTTGAAACCTCTGAGCGCATTGCAAGCCTGGAGGGCCACGCCAACGACGTACTGGCGATGGCCGAGTTTCAGGCTGCCGGATTGCTCGCCACCGCGTCGGCTGACCGCACCATTCGAATATGGGACACCGGTACACTGAAAACCACTGCCAAATGGAACGCGCCACCTCAGGTCGGTCGGGCGCTGGCATTCAGCGCCGACGGGCGCCTATTGGCACTGGGAATGCACGAGGGTTCGGTGACGATCTTCGATGCCGTCAACGGTACCCAAGTTGCGCACTGGAAGGCGCACGAAGCCGAAATCCGCGATTTGGTGTGGCTCAAGGACGACCGGCAAATCATCACCGCCGGAGATGATGGCAAGATCCTGGTTTGGAATGCGTCAACGGGCGATCTGGATGGGAGCTTTGTCGGGCATGAGGGACAGGTTCTGGACATTGCGCTGAGTGGCGACGAGCGCGAGCTGCTGTCCGGCGGTACCGACTGCAAACTCCGGGTCTGGGACGTTCCAGCGAACGCGCTGCGGCAGCAGCTGGAAGGCCATTGGGACGCCATCAACTTTGTCCGTTTCACGCCACACCGGGGCTTGGTCATCTCGGCTGCGCTGGACGGTACATGGCGGTTTTGGAATTCTGAAACTTCCAAAGAGTGTCGCACGCTGGATAGCTTGCAGCACCCGCTCTGCGGGATGGCCGTGGTGCCTGGCGGGCAAGGTGTGGCAGTCATCGAATTGGAAGGGTCTGTGACCCTGCTGGAAACCACCACGGGTGCCATTCGCTGGCGTGTTTCAGCGGTTTTCGATACACCGCGCAGCGTAGCCGCGAGCCCCGATGGGCGATGGATCGCGGTGGGCCAGAGCAACGGGAAAATCCTGATGTACGGTGTTCGCGACGGCTTGCTGACCGCGGAGATTGCGAGCGAAGGCGGCGCAGTGGCAGCCCTTGCATTCAGTCCCAGTGGCCGCGAACTGCTCGCCGGCTGCGCTGATGACACCTTCGTGAGAATCAACGTCGCAACCTGGCAACGTGTCGGCCGCATCGGACCCCTTCCTGCCAGCATTACCGGTATGGACTTTCTGCCGCCGGGCGATGCCGTTCTGGTCGCGTGCGACGACCTTCACTTGCGGCTTATCCGGATATCGGACGGGAAAGAACTGCGGGCATATCCGCAGCGCGGCAGCCTCGTGCTGAGTGGAGTCAGTGTGTCACCTAACGGTGTGTGGGCGGTGAGCGGCAGTGACGGTGCTTCAGTTCGCGTCTGGAAGCTGGATGAAAGCGAAGAATACACGCGCATTGACGTTTCCGGCATCGTCATGGTCAATGCTGTCGATATCAGCCCTGACGGCGCGTTCGTGCTTGCCGCTCTTTCGGACGGTTCGGTGCGCGTGATCGCGATGGGGGATGGCAAGGAGGTGCGCAGATACGACGGGGCCGGCGGAGAAGTGCGTCACGTCGCGTTTGCCATTGACGGTGCTTTCGCCATCGCCTGCTCCGATGACAAGACCGTCGCGTCGTGGGAAGTGCATCCGTCAACCGTTCGCAAGTCGTTCGATGCAAACACCAGCTACATGCGTAGTGCCGCCTACAGCCCCGATGAATCGCAAGTCGCGACTTGCGGGAAGGACGGCCGCATCAGGACCTTCCATGCGACGACTGGCGAGAGATTGGCGGAGTCCGCTGACCTGGGCCAGGAAGTAACGCGGGTGGAGTACGCGCCGGACGGCACCAGCATCGCCTGTGCCACGGACAAGGGGCGAATATACCTGCTTCAACCCGGCACTCTGAGTGTCACCCTGGAACTCACGGGACACAGCGACTGTGTCAACTATCTGCTGTTCAACAAGCGTGGAACAGAGCTGGCCTCTTGCGGCTTCGACGGTGCAATCCGGATCTGGAGTCTGCCGCACGGTACCGAGCGCCTTCGCATCGACGCAGGGAAAGCGCCATGGGCAATTGCATTCACGCCGGATGAAGCACAGATCGTTAGCGGCGGGGAGGAAGGCGCCATCAAGGTATTCGCGAGCGCTTCGGGCCAATTGTTGCGAACCATGGAAGGACACTTCGGGGGCATTCGCGGCTTGAAGCTCTCCCGCGACGGGGCGACTCTGGTGACGTGTTCTTACGACAGGACGGCACGCGTCTGGGACTTTGAATCCGGCGCGGAGCGGCACCGATTCGCGCTGCATCGCCACGCCGCGCCACGCTGGGTGGACATCAGTGCCGACGACATGAAACTGGTATGCGGCGGGGACGATGGCATGGCGAGAGTCTGGGACCTGCCGACGGGCCGCTTGCTCATCGTCTATGAGGAACGGACAAGCGGTGCGCTCCACTCAGTACGCTTCAGCAAGGCGGGCGACGAAGTGCTCATCGCGTGTGACGACAAGACGGCCCGCATTGTGTCCGTCCGGGCGTGGGTAGACGAGGTGCCGCGCGATGACCGTGCCGCGTTCGTTTCACGCGTCACACGCTTGCGGCTAGATGCCGCACAGGCAATGCAATTGCGCGACCCGCGTGCCATTGAGCCAGGCAGCGGCGGAACCTGGGCCGACCCCGCGGCGCCCGCATATCTTGAACGAGCCGGCACTTCCCTTCGCGCATTTGGTGCCCGCCGAATGTCGCCGCGCGCAGAAGGACTCTGGCGCACTTACTGCGAGTCCCGGACGCGCCTTGTCCAAGAGCAGGTGCAGATTCTGGCTCGACGTTGGCATGACCAGTTCGAGGGCTATCGATACCATGAAGTGCGCGACGCCTCAGGCAAAACGAAGCGAGTGCCCGTGCCGCTGCGAGCCCGCGATGCAAATGGCGCATACGCAGGTGAGCCCGAAGGCGAGATCGATTACGAGCGTTGGTGGGACGAGGTGATCAAGCCGACGTTCAACTAGTCGCGAGGTTCCCCGGGAATCGGCGGTGCAACATCACGCTGATTGGCTTGGCTTGGTCTCGTGGCGGTCAACGGTAAGTCCGCGTCAACGCCGGTACCGTTGCTCCATTGCCGACAACGCGGCCAGAGCGCAGTTTCGAAGCTCCTCGTCGTCGCCCTTTGCAAACAGAGCACGCCGGCAGAAAGTTGTCGTTACCGAAAATGCCTTCTTGGCAGGAATCGACGTCGAGTTGCGTAGCTCGGCAAGTGATCCGCTGCAGAGAAGGGCGAAGAACAAGCCGGCGTACCTTCCTAAAGTTGCCACCACAGTCGCCCGAAAAGCCTTTTACAGTAGGCCCTTATGCCGAAAGCCGCGCTCCAGAAGTCCATCTCAACTCGACGCCGTACTCAAGTGCTGAACTGGCCCCCGCTACCAAGCCCAGCACAGCGTCCGCGGCGCCTCCAGAGGTGCCCTCAATGCGCATCTGGCCTTCAGAGTCCGCCGGGTTTTCCGAAGCCAAATCGCAATGGCATAGCCTTGAAACAGTCTACCGACAGTTGGCCAAGAGGCTGGCGACGGGCAACACCAAGTCCGGTGCTTGGCGCGGGACTCTGTAGAGTTGATTGCACACGCCGGTGAAGCGCGTCCTCTTCGAGGGCAGCGTGCCGGCGGCTGCCGAAGCTAGCCAAACTCAAAAGCGCCAACGAACTCGTTGAGCAGATGCTGAGCAGGGGAACGGCTTCGTTTCCCCTGTTTACCACGGAGGTTCGCGGTACTCGCCCTGCAAGCATTGCCGGCGGCATAGCCGTCGTCGAGAGATTGCTGGTATGGCAGAGGGGGCAGCCTAGCGTCGTCGCTTCGGTCAAGACACACGCTTTTGTGAATGGCGACCTGAACCACGTATGCGCTCGGCCGCATTCATTGCGGTGCAATGGGGACAGGCGGAACGTTAGCGCGGCTTGCTCGCTTGGGGAGATTGGGTCGGAAACGGCATCTTTTTACCCGTCGAACTGCAATAAAACCCTTCCCATTATGAGGACCAGTGTTCCGTGTTGTGCCGTCTTTCACAGTACGCCGCTAGACTTGTTGCATTTCTAATGAGGACGCGACTGGCAATTGCGTTTAGAAAGCGATCGTTGTGTGGCTTAGATGCCTGTAGAACTCAACAGACATGCGAGAGCATGGGGTCCCTTAGCACCGCGAAACTCATGTTGTCTGCGACTTGCCAGTAGCTCACGTCCGCGATTCAAAATTCAGTCGTAGCGCGGACGCATCAGCGCTGTTTGTTTGCAAACGCTGAACGGCATACAAATGCAACCTTGCGCGTGATGGGAACTGTGCGCCACTGCCCATCAGTTGATTGGACAATGCGCGCACGTTCGTGTTTTGGCGATTGGTCACCAATTCGTTCGGCAACAATGCGCCCGCATTGCATAGCGCCAACGTGCTAACTGGTAGAACTGCGCCGCAAGCGCTTACTACTGGCTGATTCCCGGGTGCTTTGGTTTGTCGTCCTTCGACTTGGTGTGGTAGGGTTGTGTGTGCGCGGCCCTTGCAGTGCACCAACGGAGGATTTGACGTTGTTCAAAGAACTCGACTCATTGATTCTTTGGTTCAGGCAAGCGGCAGTGCCGGACTCTGTTTGGCTACAGCCGGCTGAGTTCCTGAGGGATGCGCGCGTTCACTGGGAGCCGAACATTGCGAACAAGCTGTTGGATCAGGATCGATGGCTGCGCAGAGTGAGCGAAGAGGCTGTTCGAGCGATGGAGACGGTTCGGGAGCAGCTGGGGCGCCATGTGCGCGCGCGGGATCTGGCCCGGTTGCAGCAAGATGCATTGGCCTTTCCGCTTCCGCTTAGCTGGCTGCAGCGCATCCAGAGTGCATGCGTGGAGGGGGCTGACGAAAGCGTGTTCAAGGCCGCGAGGACCTTGGCTGCGGCGATGGAGGCGCAACGCACTTCTGTCGCGCTCGCGACCTTGGCCTTGAACTACCTGCTGCGAGGTGACACGAAGGGCGAACCGTGGCTGGCGCTGTGGGAACCCCGCGGGCTGAACCGGCTGGATACGCCCCAGCTGAAGGCAGTTTCTCGCGTTTGCCGGCTGCTGGACTTCGTGAGTGAATGGTGGGGGCAGAGTGCCGGCAGTGCAGATGACGGTCCCCGGCTCGCCTCCGACATCGCCGAACCCGCGTCCATAGTCTCCGGCGTCGTTCCGGCTGCGAACGAGTGGCTGACCCTGAAGCAGGCGGCACAGTGGATTGGAACCGACGACAGTGGCAAGCCGCTGGTCTCCGTGAGCAGCTTGCGCAAGGAGTTTCTGGCTGGCCGAATACGCGGCATGCGGGCTAGGAACTCGTGCAACGGCCGAATCCTGCTCAGCCGATCCGGCCTCAATCGCTGGGCAAGTGAGATTGCAGGAAGTCGGCAAGTTGCACTGTCGCCGCACGAGGCAGGACTCGCAAACAAGTCAGCGCTGTGAAGTTGTCATTTCGCGGTCGGGCCGGTTGCCCGATTCTTGGCAGGGGTGCCTGCATTGTTGCGTTGGCGTTGCCTTGGTCGCAGGGTACGTTTCTTGCTCGAACGGGGCCAACGACGCGATGGGAGAGAGTCATGGGTAACGGCAAAGGCGGTGGCGGTAAGGGTGGCGGCGGCGGTGGTGGTGGTCGCCCGGCGAATGGACCCAGCACCACGGGCAACACGTCGGGCGGTGGTCGGGGCAACAATCCGCCCAGCAAGTAGCCAGACGTGGCTTGTTTTGGCAAGGCTCATGGGCGGGGCGCTACCTCGCCCATGAGTGCTTTCAACGCGCTGACCTCTGCGCGTCTGATGTAGGCCCGTTGGCGGCCCTGCTTTGGCGAGGCGCGCCGATGGCGCGCGCGGCTGGCCTCGCCAAAGCAGGTTTCCGCCGCCGACGTTGCGGCCGGAGGCAGGCTCGGACCCTCTCGACCTGTCCGGGTCCCCAGGGTCTTCGCAATCGCCCCATAGGCTCACCCGCCGCCCACTCGAGACGCAGTTTTGGGCTTGTGAAGTAGAACGAAATGGTCTGGATCGGTTGCGCTGGCTGTGCTACTCGTCCGAGTCAGAGGCCTTGGACGCTGAAGCCTTGTTGTCTTTGCGACAGTTGATCAAGACGATGCCCCTGTCTTTCTCGCGCTTGAGGCGCCGGAGAATGCGTTTGACGGTGTTGTGTTGTTGGGAAGTGAAGAAGAAAATGGCTATGATCGATGACTTAGTCCGGTTCGCTTTCTCGTAGATGGGCACCTGTTTCGCGATGCCTTGCTCCAACTTGCGGTTGCTTGCCAACTTGAATTCTACGATAGTCTTGTCTTTGCGCCCTCTGGAGACCTTGAAGTCAACGGGCCCTCTACCGTTGTTCACTTCGCTATTGAAGTCGGATACTGTATCGCGCCAAAGCAATCGAAACAGAACGCGGAAGTCGAGTTCTCGTTCCACTGGCTCTCCCTTTACATAGAATAGACGCCAGCCGTCATTGTCCTCTATTTCTTCCTTTAGGAAACGCAGTCGAGTCATGCACTCTTCAAAAGTTGTCGCTGGTGTTTCGTAGAAATTGGTGTCGTTCTCAAGCCTGGTGATTAGCTGGTGCAGCTGTTCCACGAACCGCGTATCGGACTCTTCGACCCGGTCGGCGCTTTGCTGCACGGCTTGACTCTTTGTGTTCTCCTTGCGACGGATAAAGTAGTCAACCACGATCGGGTACTTCTGGATTAAGGCATCGAGGACCTTGTCCTTACCTTTGCCGGACTTCGGAACCTTTGCTAGTTGCTGCTGAACGTAATGATTCACTCGCGTCCTGAGTTCCGCGTCTGGCAGAGCTGCGATGACCTTCTTTAGGTCATGGAACATATCAGAACGGTTAATCCAGTTGTCGTCCTTGGTCAGGATGTCCTTCGGTGTCAGAAGAACATAGTCGCCCTTGGCGTAGGGCAAGTTGTAATTCTTTGGAATCCAGAGCCCCTTGTCATAATCGAAGTACACCCTATCCACAGCGACGGTGGCGCGGTGCTTCTTTGCGATGTGAGCCTTGGCGAAAGCGGACGTGTAATCGAGAAGAAACTTCTTGATCAGGTTGGCGGTGAAGTCGCTTACGTGATCGCGGCCAACGCCTTCGCGGAACAAACAGAGCTTCTCTAGGTGCTTGGCTTTGGTGACTGGTTCCCTTGTCGAGTCGGAGAATAGGCGGCCCATATTGCGGCGTAGAGCCTTCGCGAAGTCTAGGCCCAATCCCGTACCACCATTGCCGGAAACACTAAAGCCTAACCAGAGTTGCCTGACCTCCGGAAAGCGAAACCAGTGCTTAAGTTGGTCGGTCGATAGTTCGCCATCATTCGCAAAGTCTCGGAGGTAGGCGAGGTACCTGATGACTTCATCATGTAGTGCCTGGTACTCCGGCTTGGTGCTGGCGAAGAGCAAGAATGGGTCGATGAAAAGCGGCAAGTCGTTGATGAGCGAAACATTGAACGCCCCATGCTTCTCGAGAAGGGAGGGCTCAACGTCGAACCAGTCAGAAAAGTAGACCTTCATTGTTGCCCCTGTGTGGTCTCGGCGAGTCCTTACCCGGTTCAAGCGTCAATCTGTCCAGGCATTGGTATTCTGGGCTGTGGCGCTGCCTAGGGCCGGGGCCAAACCTCCAAGGCTCTGGTCAACATGTCCTTGCTGCGTAGTTCTATGGCCTGTTCAGTCCAAGCCTCCACGGCCTGGAGCTGAAGGTTGATCGGTAAGAGCGAGGCGGCCATGAGCGCAAGCTTCTTCTCTTTCCATGCGCTGTTTGACGCTGCTGAGTTGAGCGCTTGGGTTAGGATAGTCAAGTTGCCGATGGTCTGCATGGCGGCATTGCGCTTGCGCGTCGCTTCAGCGCGGAGGTCGCCTTCGGGGGCTTGGTAGAGTACTTCCCACTTCATACCTTGTTGCCCGTCTGGAAGGGGCCAGTGGTCTTCCCATTGTTGAGGCATGATGTGTTCAACTGTTGGTGCTTCGTCAAACGACAGGGCCTCGGTCTTACTGCTCATGTAAGTCTGGTTGATGCGTTTCAGTACATGCACCAATTTGGGGTTATTCAGGCGACTGTATGCATGGCAGGTCTTCCAAGCTTCGGCAAACTTCTCGTCCGAAGGCCACTCAGTCGACTCGCCCCATTGTTCGGATAGCGCCTTGCGTAGGTTCTCCGGGGTCATTCCGCCGCGGCGAAGATTTCGAGTAACCGTGAGGAAAACACGGTTGTAGTTCTTCGTTGTCAGGCCGCAGACGGCGCGTCGCACAAGGTAGGACTCAAGAAGCGAAGCCATCGAGCGCCAAGCGTCATCGTCGACCTTCGCGTCCATCATCGCGAGCAATAGCGGGTAGCTGGTGCTGACGTCGAACGCTCTTAAGAAGTTTGACAACTCAAAAACTTCGTCGCCCTTCTCGGGGGCCATGATGCGGCGGAAGTCTGCGCCTTGTGTGGAAAGGCTTTCGAGTTCGGTAGTGACGTTGGTAAAGGGCGTCTGGTGATCAATCCAAAACTTGTACTCGACGAACAAGTGCGTCACGGGAATGTCGACGCACAACCGGCTTGACAAGTAGTGCTGCATGAACAAGTCGCTGCGCGGCCGATTCAGTCGGCCTTGTTTCACTTCGACTCGCCAAAAGGGGTCGTCAAAGCCGCGCCAATACTTGTTGTAAAGCGCTTCTTGGTTTTCACCACCTCTTGCGGCGCGCAGGAAAATATAATTTCGAAGCAAATCGGCGGGCAAGAGTGGTTCCCCGCGTGCGTTTAGCGTTTCGAAGATGACTTGGGCGTCGTCGCCTGGCTCCAAGTCGATCTCTACCACTTGGAGGGAATGCTTCAACGCCTGGAAGCACTCGTCTAGGCGGGCTTCGAGCGGAGTGTCAACAGCCAGCGGCGGCTCGTCGGCCTTGCCTACGAAAAAGTCCGCAATCTGGTCGGAAAAGAATACATACGCCTCGACCATGCGAGGGCGCGGATCGTACTTCTTCTTCCGATATTGGCGCACCCGTGGGTGCTTCGCCTCGATGACTTCCCGCGAACCTGACGTCACCACGTCGACGAACTGGGCGCGGTCAAGCTGCGTGGGCCAAACCTTGAACTTGTCCGTTTCGGGGTCGGGCATCTTGCCAGTGTTAAGCGTGAAGCCCTGAATCTCGTCAGCCAGCTCGTTGCAGCCTTCTCTCCCGCGGCAGAAGTCCCGCAGGGCGGCGAGAAAGATTTGAAGCGTGGTCAAGCGTTGCTGACCGTCGATGACCTGGCGTTTCTCAACATGTGTTGCGGGAGTCTGCTTCATGTCGAGGACCATTGCGCCCAGGAAGTGGACGGGTGCCTCTTTACGGCCGGTTAGGTACTCGCTGAACTTGCGGGCGATGTCCTCCCATAGTGGCTCCCAGTGCTTCGCTTGGTTCCAGACGTACTGGCGCTGAAAGAGCGGTACTTCAAGGCGCATCTTCTTTTCGAAAAGGTCTAGCAGGGAAACAGCGTCAGCTCTCACTTTGCGACTCCCGGGATCAGCGGAAAGAGGCCTTTTAGCATAGTTTCCGAGATGCGGAGTGTGCGCCTGTCGATTCTGGTTAAGGACCCAGGTCAAGGCTCTCCGCCCTTGCTAATCTCGGCGGTTGAATTTGCACGCAGGTCCTGTATATGGCTATCAGCGAAACAGCAGATGTTGGCGTGGAGAGGGGTGTCAGATCATGAAGCGCAAAGGAGTTGACCGTCAGATGACGTTGGCGCTGGCCGGGGGAGGGGACACAAGGGAGGCGTATAGCCGAATACGCAATTTCCTGGCGGGTCGCCTGGTGGGCGCGACTAGGGACTCGGCATTGGTCGACGAGGTCCTTAAGTGCATTTTCTGTCGCGCACTATCACTGCGTGATGGGAGCCCCGTTCCAGATGATCCCTTAGAGTTGGCGAAGTTCTATAGGAATCAATTCGGCAGACTAAAGACGTTGCTGCCGTCGGTGTTCGAGCCAAGTGCTGAAATTCTGCTTGATCCGACGAGTCTCCGCTTTGTTGACCAACAACTCAAAGGAATTGATTTCCTGGATCCTCAGACGGACGCAGTCGGTGATGCATATGAAGCGTTTATCGGTTCCGCGGAGCGTGGCGCCGAAGGGCAGTTCTTCACACCTCAACGCGCGGTGCAGCTGCTGGTTGAAATGGCTGACCCCAAGCCCGGCGAAAAGGTCATTGATCCAGCGTGCGGAGCGGGCGGCTTTCTCAGCTACACGGCGCGTCGCCTGAGGCGAAATGGTGCAAGTGCCGAACAGCTTTGTCGCGACCTAATTGGCGTAGACAAGGACTCCTATCTTGCGAAGCTCGCGAAGGCTCACGTCGGGTTGGTGACGTTGGGTGATGCGCACATCTATTGCGCCGACTCACTCGCGTGGATTGCGTCTGACGGTGCGGGAATGCCTGGGCAATGCGAATTGGGGGCCTTCGACGTTGTACTGGCGAATCCGCCATTCGGCGCGAAAATTGTGGCTGCGTCAGAAGAAGTTCAAAGTCGCTTCGAGTTGGGATATTCGTGGAAGCTGGACCGTGATGGACGGTGGAAGAAGACCACGCAACTCCAGAATCGTGTTTCACCGCAAATACTGTTCGTGGAACGTCTACTATCCCTGGTAAGACCCGGCGGTCGGGTCGGCGTCGTGCTGCCTGAGAGCCTGCTTTCCGGCAAGAGCTATAGGCACGTTGTGCAGTACATGCGTGATAAAGCGAGATTGCGGGCTGTTGCCGGAATGCCGGAGGACCTGTTCAAGACGTCGGGGAAGGGCGGAACCCATACGAAGGTCTGTCTACTGCTGCTCGAAAAGCGTGAAGAGACGACAGCACGAAAAGACCCAAGCGTCTTCTTTGCGGAGGCAGAGTGGTGTGGGAACGACAGTCGAGGTCGACAAATAGATCGAGATGATTTGCCAGAGATCGGGAAACGCTTCCGAGCGTCTGCGGCTGGAGAGCTGCGAGAATACAGCCGCCTGGGGTATGAACTGAAGAGTAACCAGATAAGGGAAAACATATTGGCACCTCGGTACTATGACCCAGAGGTGCAGGCGGCGCTTGAACGTCTTTCGAGCAGCCACGAACTGATATCGGTTCAGGAGTTGCTGGAGCGCGGGACCATAGAAATCTCAACAGGACATGAGGTTGGCAAGTTGTCGTATGGAGGAGGAACTGTTCCCTTTGTGCGTACTTCCGACATCTCGAATTGGGAAGTAAAGCGGGATCCGAAACACTGCGTGAGCGACGAGGTATTTGAGTCCCTGGCTAAGAAGCAAGACGTCCAAGCCGGAGATATCCTCATGGTCCGTGATGGCACTTACCTTATTGGCACGTGCGCCTTCGTGACCGAGTACGATACGCGCATTGTTTACCAAAGCCATATGTACAAGATACGTGTGAAGGATAGGAAAGCACTGTCGCCATACTTGCTGCTGGCCGTGCTTAGCTCAGAACCAGTGCAACGTCAGATTGAGGCGAAGAGGTTTACGCAAGACATCATCGATTCCCTGGGCGACAGGATTTCGGAGCTGGTCCTGCCAATCCCTCGGGATACGAAGATTCGCAAGCAGATTGAAAGTACCGTTGAGAAGTCAATTAGCGAGCGCGTCATTAGTCGGGAACTGGCGAGGAAAGCTTGCGTAGACGTGGTGCGCGCAGACTGGCACGTGGCTGCTACGCGATCTTGAAGGCCTCATAGTTCGAGGCGATGTGGCGAATCATCGCGCGTGTTTCTGCAAGCGATAAGGACCCTTGTATCCGATTGCCATTGGCAGAAACCCAAGAGATGTTTGCGGCCGTGTGGCCGGACTTGGGATCGTTGTTCACTGCCTTGAGCGGGTTGAGGTGTCCTACTTGGAAAGATGACCTACCCGCCACCGGATTCTGGAGTTCCTGCTCGAACTGCTTGAAGGACAGCTTGTCCAGCGTTATCGGACAGCGGAAGTGATCTTGATTTTTGTCTAAGAGATTTTTGTCTTCAAGTTGTTTTCGGATTTCGGGTGGGAACCCCTCAAAACGGCACACCTGGTGCATGAGTTCGTGCTCAATCTCAAGGCACTGCGCGCGTAGCGCATAGTGGACGGATGCCGGGTGCGTCTCCCAGCGCTTTTCGCGATTCGTTTTATGGTCCCCAGTTTGGACGCGGTCGGTCAGGTAAGTCTTGACTTCGATTTTGTTCTTGTAGGCAATGTCGAATGTCGTTCGATGCGTTCCAGTGGCGCTGCTTAACAAGTAGGCGCGCAAAATGATTGTCTTGTGAACAAGTGCGCCCCAAAGCCAATGAACATTGGTGGCGGCATGGAGTGGGCCGTCGATGACGCGTTCCTTGTAGTCGAGCGGGAGTTCGTATGGAACTAGGTTTGTGCCTGCGAAGGCGGCGAGAAGGTCGCGAACAGCCTTGTCCTGAATTGCTTTCGCCGCCTGCGTTGCAAGCAGTTCGCACATTGCTAAGCACTCGTCATATGTTGCGAAGCGTGGATCGGTGTCTCCTACGCGTTCTGCCCACCGTACCTCGAACTTAGTGGTCTCGATTTTCGGCTTCTTCACCAGCTCGATTAGAAATGACCAGCGAACGATCCCAAGGAAGACTTTGGCACCAATTGAAGTGCCCGGCCATGCGGCAGTAAGAGCTTCAAGGGCGACTTGAAGGTCATTGCCCTTTGGCAAGGCTGGCACGAGCGCGTTCAAGAGCGCTTTGCCGCGGAAAGAGTCCGCCTGAACTGCGGCATCAAAAATCTGACGCAAGGTGTCTGCCTTCCTCAATGATGCCACTTGTGCTTCATCGCTGGCGATTTAGACCGGTGGCCCAAACACTTGCTACTTCGCGCTACTGCGGCCCTTGGCTGAAAACAAGTCTCGCGGGTCAACACCAAGTGCGCGAGCAATTTTGAACACGTTTAGGATCCCTATGTTGCGCTCTCCGCGCTCTACCCCGCCGAGGTACGTGCGGTGCAACCCAGCCTTGGCAGCGAGCCGGTCCTGAGAGAGCCCGAGGCTCTCCCTGATGGCTCGGATGCGTTGGCCAAAAAGCTTTAGCTCGGCGCTGCTCACGGGTTTCCAGGATCGATAGGTGATGCCTATCGGTCTACAGCTTATGAGTAGCATGTGCGGCTTGCGGATCGCGCGGGGCGCTTCGTTGCGGGTGCTAGAGAACTGACAGCGATAGGTCTGCGTGTGCTACTCCTGCGCGAGAGGCGGCGACGTAGATCGTGTCACGCCCTATCACAAGATGTGCTATCTGGTTTTTGGTACAATTCACGGTACAGTGCGTTGATGGTACGTTTTTGTCAGAACGACAACCGCCCGAAGATTAGCTCTCCGGGCGGGTTTGGGTCTGGAGCGGGCGAAGGGGTTCGAACCCTCGACCACCTGCTTGGGAAGCAGGAGCTCTACCACTGAGCTACGCCCGCTCTTTCTCTCTCGTTTCTGGCGATCTGGCTTGCTCTCGTATCTGCCGGTCTTGCTTGCTCTGCTCTCTGGCGATCTGACTTGCTTTCATTTCTGCCGGTCTGGCTTGCTCTCGTATCTGCCGGTCTGGCTTGCTCTCGTATCTGCCGGTCTGGCTTGCTCTGCTCTCTGGCGATCTGACTTGCTTTCGTTTCTGCCGGTCTGGCTTGCTCTCGTTTCTGCCGGTCTGGCTTTCTCTGTTTTGTGGCGACCTGGCTTACTGCTTTGGCTTTGGTGGCAGGTTCCTTTGTCTTGGTCGGCTGGTGGATTTTGGCCCACTCACTCGTCGCCGCCCCGGTGCCTGATCCAAGTTGTTTGGGCCGCGCGTTCGCCTGGTGCTGGCGCACACCCAGCTTGAATATCCCATGGCCGTTTCTTTCGTCAACGGGCTGGCGCGATCTGGCTTGTTGGAGCGCCTCGCGGATTCACGGTCTCATCTATTGTCCATGGCAGCGCAGGCGGGGTCCGCCCGGTGGGCTTGGCGCGCCTGCACCAGCTGCGCTACAACTCCTTGAGCCCAAGACCCTGCAGGTACTCGTATGTGCCGTCGTACCAGGCGGGATTGCGGGTGTGGTCGCGGCTGTCGCCCGCCGGCACCACGATCGCCATGCCTTGGCGGGCGCGGGTCAGCAGCACGCGGTAGGCGTTGAGCAGGTACCGTTGCCGGTCGTGTTTCTTCACGTTTTTCCAACGGTCGCCGCTGAAGTCATGGTATTGCCAGCCGGATGCGGTCGCGCGCAGGTCCGCGTCCCAGGTTACGCAGGCCCAGTCCAGTTCGAGGCCCTGCACCTGGAACTCGGTGGCTGCATCCTCAAGGTAGAAGCTTGAACGCGGGTCGTCGCGGTCGTTCAAGAACCAGTGCACCGGGTTTACATTGTAACGCACGTCAATGGCGTGGGGTTTCAGTCGCCGGAGACTTCTCACGCCACGAACCGCATCTTGCGATGCCAGGCAACGGCACTCGCATCTGGCGGAAAGCGCGAGGGCAGGCGAAGCTCCTGACCGGCGATCTCAATCAGACCGGCGATATGTAGTTTGCTAACGGGCGTGTTCCGCTCGCGGCCGGACTGTTGCAACCTATTCGACACCAGAATTCGCATGCCTTCATCGATGGAGAGCAGTCCACTGTCGAAAGCCTTGTCGTGAAGGGCGCAGAGACACAGTCCGTTGGTCGGGTCGGCTCTGCGGGCTTCGTTGATGCTCCAAGGAATGATGTGACTCGCAACCAGCAGCGGCTCCGGACTGATACCGCACACCGCACATGCGGACGCGTAGCTCGCCAGCACCGTCCGACGAAAGAAGCCTTGAACCAGGCGAACCTTGGATAGCCTAGTGGCTTCCGTGGGGCCCCCAGGTGGCTCAAGTTCGCATTCCCGTTCAGTTGGCAGTTCTCCGGTGGCCCGTTGCCACACCAATTCGGTTTCCACGGCCGTGCTGTTCCATTCGGCGGTGGCTTCGGCCCAGAATTGCGCGACTTTTTTCCCACCACCGTCTAGTCCTTTGACGCCACGCGCACGGTGTATCGGGTCTTGACTGGCGAAGTTTGACAGGCGCATTGCTAGCGCGTCGGGCGTGCGGCCGATAAGGGCGGCGATGCGCTTGACCTCTGAGTTCCCTTTGTGAAAGCGGCCGAACGGAAGACGGCAATACAGTGCCAGCGCCAACAGCATCTCGTCTCTTGTCCATTCCCGCTGGGCCATGCTGTCCAGGATAGCGGGGGCCTGGGGTGGTCAAGTGGCTGGTTGCTTGGGCTGGTTTGGCTGGTTGAATGCTGCGATGAACACTGATCTTGATGTTGTGGCTATCGGTAATGCGCTGGTCGATGTGTTGGCGCATTCTGACGACTCCTTTCTTTCCTCGCGCGGCATTCCCAAGGGGTCGATGCAGCTAATCGACGCTACAGCCGCCGAGCGCCTCTACAGCGAAATGGGTGCCGCGGTTGAAGTCTCGGGTGGCAGCGCCGCGAACACGATTGCCGGCATTGCTTCGCTGGGCGGGCGTGCCGGCTTTATTGGCAAAGTGAATGCTGACCAGCTTGGCGACATCTTTGCCCACGACATTCGTGCCCTGGGCGTTGAGTTCATCACCGCGCCGGCGCGCGGGGGCCGGCCCACGGGGCGTTGCCTGATCTTCGTTACGCCCGACGCACAACGCACGATGCAGACGTTTCTGGGTGTCGCCGGCGAAGTCGGCCCCGACGACGTTGACGCCGCGCTGATCAAGCGCGCGCAGATCACTTACTTCGAAGGCTATCTATGGGACGCCGCGCCGGCCAAGCAGGCCTACCTGAAGGCAGCGCAGATCGCCCACGAGGCCAAGCGCAAAGTGGCACTCACGCTCAGCGACAAGTTCTGCGTGGACCGCCACCGCGCCGAATTCGTTGACCTGGTGCACGGCCACATCGATGTGCTGTTCGCCAACGAACTCGAAATCATGGCCCTGTACGAAACCGCAACGTTCGACGAAGCCGTTTCGGCGGTGCGCGGCAAGTGCGACGTGGCTGTGCTCACGCGCAGTGAAAAGGGCGCGGTCATCGTGTCGCCCCACGACACCGTTGAGGTCAAGGTGCAGCCCATCGCGAAGGTCGTCGATACCACGGGCGCCGGCGACCTGTTCGCAGCCGGCTTCCTGTACGGGCTGACGCGCGGCAAGCCGCTTGGCGAGTGCGGGCGGATTGCCGCGGTGTGCGCAGCCGAGATCATCAGCCACGTTGGCGCCCGGCCCGAGGCGAAGCTGGCTGAGTTGATCGGATAGCTACCCGGCCAGCTCAAAGGACTGCACGATTTCGTGAACTGCGCCACCGCGGCGCAGTTCGCTTTTGAACAGGTGAAAGCCGGCGACCTCGATCGGCGGCAGCTCCAACGTGGCGTGCGCCTTCAGCCATGCCGCGAGTTCCGGCCCGGGCTTGCGCGCAAAGCGGGCCAGGGTGATGTGCGGCGACCACGGCGCGTGTTCGGGCGGATTCCCGATATCAGGCCGCGCGGCACTTACAGATTCTTGCAACGCCCGCAGTAACGGATTGTCCGCGATGCCGGCCCAGAGGACGCGCGCGGGTTTGCGGCCCGGTGGGGGAAACGTGCCGACACCCTTGACCTGTAAAGACAGGCGGGGTTGCCGGATGGCGCCGAGTGCGGCTTGCAGTTGGGCGGTCGCATCGTCGGTGACATCACCGACGAATCTCAAAGTGAGGTGGAGCTGGTGAGGCATCACCCAGCGGGCGCCGGCAATGCCGGTGCAGGCCTGGGCGATGGCTGAGCGTGCCGCGTCGGGCAGGTCGATGGCGATGAAGAGTCGGGGCATCAGGTAGCTGAATATTGTATGCGGTCAAAACTCAGCAGCGTGGCGACCTTCTCTTCGAACGTCTTGCTGGGTGCGACACGGAAGTCAGGGCCGGCTTCGACGAATTCAATCGGCTCGCCGTTCTCGCCAATGATCTTGAAGTACAGCGGCGTGCTGCCGTGGTTCTGCATTGCGAGCTGACTCAGGTTCCCCAGCAGGTCGGAGTTGATTTCGCCGGTGGTCAGTGTCAGGCAGATGCCGCTGGTGAACTTGCTGCGCGCCGCGGCCGCCGGGACGATTTCTTCGGCTTTGATCGAGTAGCGCCCGTCGCGGTCAGGGTCGACCGAGCCGACAACAAACACGCCCATGCCTTCCTGCAGCTTCTTGGCCCATGTTTCGCCCACGCTGCCGAATGCCACCACGCGAAAACTGCCGCGCGGGCCGGCGACATTGAACGTCGCGAAGTCATTGCCGCGCTTGCTTTTCCCGGCGCGCAAGCCGGCCACGGCACCGCCGACCCGCACCTTGGCGTTCTGGTCGAGAGTGGGCAACTCGTCGGGCGTGACGGTCGTGAACAGCTGGAACTCGCTGTCGAACTTCAAACCCTGGTCATGTTCGAACTCGGCTTCCGCGTCGCGCACGTGCACGATCTTGCTTACCAGGATTCCCGGCGGCTCGCCTTCGCCGGAGAATTCCACCATGCCGCGAATGAACACCGGCGCATCCGGCTGGATGATGTCGATATGCGCATCATAGGTGTCAGGGAACACGGTCACCTTGACCATGCCGGTGTCGTCCACCAGTTCGAACTTGGCCATTTTGCGGCCCGAGTAGCGGCTGGCCTCGTTGCGCACGGTGGTCACGTTCAGCCCGCTGATCAAACCGCCCAGCACAACGGCACCCTGCACTTCGCCTTCTTTCAGGGTGCTGGCGCGGTGGCGCGCGAACTTCTCGAACAGATCGCGGTACGAGTCGAGCGGGCTGCTTGAGATGTACAGGCCGAAGGTTTCTTTCTCGTGGCGCTGGCGTTCGGCTTCGCTGAATGGCGGCATCTGCGGCAGCACGCTGGCGTCGCGGGCAGTCTCGTCCACCGGGCCGGATGCTGCGGCGAACAGGCCTTTCTGGCCGCGGGCACGATCGAGCGCGCCCTCGGCGGCCACGCGCAGTGCGTGCTCCAGCCCTTCGAGCAACGAGTGGCGGTTCAGCCCAAGGCTGTCGAAAGCGCCACCCTTGATCAGGGACTCAAGCACCGGCTTGCCGACGCTGGACAGGTCGATGTTGTCGAGAAAGTGCATGAAGCCCTTGAAGACGCCGACTTTGCCGCGCGCCTCGATAATCTTCTCGACCGCCTTGGTGCCGACGCCCTTCATGCCGCTGAGGCCGAACACGATGGTGTCGCCGCGCGGCGTGAACTCGGCGGCGCTCAAGTTGATATCCGGCGGCACGACCTTCATGCCGGCGGCACGCACCTGGCGCATGTACTCAACGATCTTGTCGTTGTTGCCGATCATGCTGCTGAGCAACGCCGCGTAGTACTGCGCGCGATAGTGCGTCTTCAGCCACGCGGTCTGGTACGTGATCAGCCCGTAGGCAACGGTGTGGGCCTTGTTGAAGCCATAGCTGCCGAAGCCCTCGATCTGCGCCCACAGCAGGTCGCCCAGTTGCGCGCCGTAGCCGGACTTCTCGACGCCCTCGACAAACTTGGGGCGCAGCTTTTCCATCTCGGCCTGGTTCTTCTTGCCGATGGCTTTGCGCAGCTTGTCGGCTTCCCCGGGCGTGAAGCCGGCGAGTTGGCGCGAGATCAGCATCGCCTGTTCCTGGTAGATCAGCGTGCCGTATGTGTCGCTGAGAATCTTGTGCAGCGCGGCAACGGCGTCGGCGTTGGCGAACTTTTCGCGCTCGCCGGGCATGCTGACCTTGACCTTGCCGTGTTTGCGCGCGGCAAAGTCTTTGTCGACGCCGGCGGACAAGGGGCCGGGGCGATAGATCGCCAGCACAGCCGAAATGTCTTCGAACGTGCTGGGCTTGATGCTCTGCAGCAGGCGACACATGCCTTCGCTCTCGACCTGGAACACGCCGAAGCCGTCGCCGGCGGCCAGCGTTTTGTAGGTCGCTTCGTCGTCGAGGGTATGCAGGCTTGCGTAGGGCGCGTCTTTAGGCGTCGTGACCGGGTCAAGGTTTATGCGCGGGCCGCCCGTCTGCTCAATCAACTCGACGGCGCGCTGCATGATGGTGAGGTTGCGCAGGCCAAGGAAGTCCATTTTCAGCAGGCCGGCGCCTTCGACCTCGTTCATGTTGTACTGGGTGGCGATGACGTACTTGCGTTCGCGGTCTTTGGGCAGCGTGCTCTTGCGAACTTCGCCGCCGTCGGGGTCGGCAACGTCTTCGTCGGCCCACTCATTCTGTTCCTGGCGCATGACGGGCAAGTACTCGGTCACATCGCGGTCGGCGATGACTACGCCTGCCGCGTGTACACCGGTGCCGCGATTCAGCCCCTCAAGGCGCATGGCCTGGTTGACCAGGTTCTTGATCTCGGCGTCGTCGTCATACTGGGCACGAAACGCCGGTTCTTCTTTCAGGCAGTCGGCGAGTTTCTTGACCTTGCCCTGGATGACCGGCACCAGCTTGGTCAGCTCGTTCACCTTCTTGAGCGGCACAGCCATGACGCGACCGGCGTCTTTGAGCGCTGCGCGGGCCAGCAGCTTGCCGAACGTCCCAATCTGGCAGACGCATTCTTCTCCGTACTTCTTGCGCACGTACTCAATGACTTCGCCGCGACGCTCAACGCAGAAGTCGATGTCGATGTCGGGCATCGACACGCGGTCGGGGTTGAGAAAGCGCTCAAACAGCAGGTTGTAGCGCAACGGGTCTACCGTGGTGATGCCCAGCGCGTACGCCACGATTGCGCCGGCTGCGGAGCCGCGCCCCGGGCCGACCGGAATGCCGCGATCTTTGGCCCAGCCGATGAAGTCGCTGACGATCAGGAAGTAACTGTTGAAGCCCATGCGGTCGATGGTCGCGAGTTCAAACTCAAGGCGCTCACGAATCGGCGTGCCTTGCGCAAGCGCGTTGTCGCCGTACCGCTGCCGCACGCCCTGTTCACACTGCTGGCGCAGAAACTGCTTGCTGGTCAGGCCCTCGGGGCACGCGAAGTCGGGCAGGTGGTAGCCCTCGTTCTTCAGTTCCAGGTTACAGCGGTCGCCAATTTCCAGCGTGTGCTTGACCAGGTCCTCGCGGCCCGGAAACAGGGCCGCCATTTCGGTCGGGCTCTTCAGGTAGAAGTCGGGCCCGTAATCCATGCGGTTGGCGTCGCTGAGCAGCCGGCCGGTGTTGATGCACAGCAGCGCGTTGTGGGCCTCGTAGTCGTCCGGGTTCAGGTAGTGGCTGTCGTTGGTCAGTGCCAGCTTGACGTTGCGCTTGGCCGCCAGCTCGAACATGCGGCTGGCAACGGTCTCTTCCAGCGGGCCGGTGCGCGAGTCACGGTGCGCCTGCACCTCGAGGTAGAAGTTTTCGCGGCCGAAGATTTCGAGGTACTGGTCGATCTTGCACAGTGCGGGCTCGGCGTCTTTGCTGCGCATGATGGCCTGCGGAATCTCGCCGCCAAGGCAGGCCGTCAAGGCAATCAGGCCCTGCTTGTGCTCGGTCAGCGTGCGGTAGTCCACACGCGGCTTGCGATAAAAGCCCTCGGTGAAGCCTTTGCTGACAACCTTGCACAGGTTGCGGTAGCCCTGTTCGTTCTCAGCCAGCAGCACGAGGTGGGCGTTTTCTTTCGAGCCCTTATCGCCGCCCGGTGCGCCTTCGAGTTCCGGGTTGCGCCGCTCGTGCATGTCGTAGGAGACGACGTAGACCTCACAACCGATGATCGGCTTTACGCCCTCTTTGCGGCATGCGGCGTAGAAGTCCAGCGCGCCGCACATGTTGCCGTGGTCGGTCAGGGCAAGCGCCGGCATGTTCAAGCCGGCTGCACGCTTGGCCAGGCCCGCGACGGTGGCGCCACCGTCGAGAAAGCTGTAGTCAGAATGGACATGTAGATGAACGAAGGACATGCCGCGCAGTGTAGCGGGTAACGCGACAACATTGAGGCTTCGGAACAGTTTGTGGAAGAGCCGTCAGAAGCTGCTAACCGCCCGGCGCAGGGGCCGGCGGCGGGGTTGGAGTCGCGGCTGGTGCAGCGGGGGCCTGCACGCTGAACAGCTTGAACTTGTCGTCGATCTTGGGGAAATCGGGCAGGCGGACCAGCGTCTCGTAGACGGCGATGCGGCGCTTCTCGTGGCGGTTGTAGGCATCGATCGGGGTAACATCGAGGATCAGCTCAACTCGCACGGCGTAGGGGATGTGCTCGTTGACCTTGGAATCCCATTCTTTGAGCTCGGTTGCGCCGCCCTTTTCCACCACGGTTTCCAGGGCTGCGGGGTCGATGCCGCCCTCTTCGGTGACCGCATCGTGCGGGATTTCATAGAACCAGACGCGGAAGCTGATGACGCGGTCGTGCAGCTTGACCGCCAAACCGCCCTCGCTGGGGCGCTTGTCCACCAGGAAGTCTTCGCGTCGGTACAGGCTGAACAGGCCGGCGAGCGGGCTGTTGTCCGGCGCCTCGTTCGGCTTGAGGTAGTAACCCACCTCGGTCAGGTCGCTCGAGATGCCTTCGTACTTCATGTAGCTGTCGATGGAAGTGACGAACCACATTTCGTCGCTTGCGGCTTCGTCGCTGCCGTTCTGTTTGCCCTCGAACCAGATGCCCTCGAGCTCGACGTTTTCGTCGATGCCTGTCACCCAGGTGTTGCGCAGGTCACGTGAAATGGTGGCCATCAACGTCGGGCCAAGCCGCCGGGCCCGCGCCTCGGACTCAATCGAGATCTTGGCGTCCACCGTTGAGCGCACGATCATGGAAAGGCTGAGCATGATCAGCGCCCCGATACCGATCGCGATCACAACCTCAATCAATGTGAAGCCGCGTTCGCGCATCATCCACCCGTCCCTGGCGCTGGTGCCGGCGGCGGTGCAGGTGGCGGCGTCGTAGTCTCAGTCTCTTCCTCGTCTTCTGCGGCAAAAAGAACGCTCGGGTCCACGTAGGTCACAAGCTGGATCGCCGGGCGGCCGTTCACCATCTGCACTTTGCGCTCGCTGGTGCTCGCGCCCTCGCCTGCCGGGCGGCTGTTGTCCTCGGGCAGGTACACGGTCAGGGTTACGCGGACTACGCGGACTGCCGGGTTCTCGTGCGGGTCTTCCTGGTCGATCGTTTCGCCAAATTCGTCGACAGCGGGCTCCCAGCCTTCCAGGTCCCACTGGTCGCCAATGAATTCGCGCCCGATAAAGACAACTTCCTTCTTCCACTCGAACTCGAATTTCGCGAACTCATCCCGCCAGACCCAGTCCTGGTTGTAGGCGGCATTCAGCTCGTTCGCGCGCTTGTCCAGGTATGCAAAGTCGCCGCTGTCGAAGTCTTCCCAGGTCTCTTCGTCCTGGGGGTCCGGCAGGTCCTGGCTGACCAGTTCGTTCATCTTCAGCTCAGCCAGCCACGACGCGGTGTGCTGGTCGCCGATGGTCAAAAACTGGTGAATCGACTGGTTGCGCACCTGCAACAACGCAAGCAGCGAGACGCCGATGATCACCACGGCAATCAGCACCTCGATCAGTGCAAAGCCCGATCTGCCGGTTCGCGTCATGAGCGCTCCGGTTTCTGGGGCGGCTCGGGCTTCAACTCGTTGGGATACACCTCTGCGTAGCCCGTGAACGGGTTGACCTCGATGGTGTATATGTCGCCGGCTTCGTTCGCGAGATACACGTAGTGCCAGTGGCTGCCGCCGCTGGGCAGGAAGTCAATCTTCACGTTGCGTTCGCGGCTGTCGGTGCCGTCTCCGTAGGCGATGCGGTCAATCCATACCGCGTAGTACATCTGGCCGCGCGAATCATAGCGGCTGGGCATCTGGTGAAAGCCGCTGGCGACGCGGGTTTCCTCTCCGTCTTCTTCATAGATCTCGCCCTCTTCAACGCGGCGGGGCTCCCATACGAAGAAGCGCTGCTCAGATTCGTCGAGGTCGTACTGCACCGTATAAGTCTTGCCGTGAAAGGCCGCGAGGCCGCGGATGTTTTCAAGGAAGCCGGCAAGGAAGCGTGCCTCACTCTTGAGCTGCTCTTTGTCGCGAAAAGCCAGGTTGCCGGCAACGACGACGGCCAACACCATCAACGACAGCAGCAGCACGACCAGGGTCATCTCGACCAGCGTGAACGCCCGCCTTGCGGAACGAGCGGCCATGCGGCCGCTCGCCTTGATGATCTGGCTTGGTCGTGGCACCGGCTATTCCTTCACTTCGCCCGCTTCATTGAAGATGATATCAGCATTGGGCTTGCCTTCGCCGCCCTCGGCCTGGTCTTTGCCAAGGCACTTGAGCAGAAATCCTGTCTCGGTGGTCTCGTAGACAAAGTCGTCCTTTGAGAACGGGTCCTTCGGCACGCCGTTGGGGAAATACTTCTGCGTGCTTAGCGCCTCAAGCGAGTCGGGGTACTCACCGCCGTCGTTGAGTTTGTACATGTTCAAAGCCTTCTGGACTTCGCTCATGGTTGTCTTGGCGGTGTCCCACTTGGCGTCGTCCGGCTTGTCCATCAGGAAGACAAAGCCCATCGTGGCGATAATGCCGAGGATGACGATGACGACCATCAACTCGACGAGCGTAAAGCCCCGGCGTGTCTTGCGTTGCGGCATGGGTGGCTGCTCCTTGGTTCGTATGAAACTGGCTGCTGCCCATGATACGCACGAGACACAGTCCGCGCTGGCTTTTTTCGCACGAAACCCGGTCCTGGGGGACCGGGTCGTGCGGACCGACGGAGTGGGATGCCGGGCTATTCGGGCTTGTATGCGTTCAGGCAGGATTTGCCCTTCTCAAAGCCGGCGTCGGTCAACTCCAACGTGACTTTCCCGTCCTGCAGGACCTTTGCGACGCCATCGCCCGGCAGCCATGGGCTGGTCCAGCTTTCTGTGTCGCCATTTGTGACCACATAGCAGGGGAACTCGAGCTTGCCGACTTTGAACACCCGGATGTCGGGTTTGGCAGGCTTTTCCGGGATGGCGACTGCCAGCTTGAGCTCAGCTTCTTCCTTGCCGGCCGTGCGCTTTACCATGATGGCATCTTTGAGGTCGAACTTGACCTCAAGGTTTCCGTCGGGCGTCTGGTACTTCAGCCACTCTCCGCCACGCACGCCCCACAAGGGCAGCCTGGTGTCATCCTGGATGCTGTAGGGCGTCAATGAGCCGGCGGCTTTCAGCAGTGTGTAGACGTTGCCGGTCTTGTCGTCGCCGTTGCGCTTGCCTTTGTCGCTGGTGCTGCTGGCGACCCAGGCCCACTTGTGCGCGATGCGCCCCTTGGGGTCGATCAACCAGGCCATGTTCGGCAGCTCGCCCCAAGCCTTATGGATGGCGTTGTCCATGCCGTCGACCAGCACGCGCCACTCGTCTTTGCCCGCGGACTTCAGGTCATTGGCGGCTTTGAGGCGTTCGGCGTACTTCTTGTGCTCGTCAATCTTGACCTTGTTGCCCTTCATCTTCCAACCGCCGGTCGGCGATGCCTCGTTGCGGTTTTCGGGGCCGTCGTCGGGGTGGGCCTCTTTCGTGTAGACGAACAGGCAGGCCACGTTCTTGCCGTGCTCTTTCTCAAACTTTTCCATTTCGCCGAAATGGGAAACACAGGGCGGTCACGTGTAGCTGCCGAATTCAATGAACACCCAGCGTCCCAGGTATTCGCGCAGGTCAGTCTCCTTGCCGTCGGAATCCTGGCAATGCATGCGCGGGGCCGGTTTGCCGATGGCGAGTTCGGCTTTGTCGTGAAACTGGCTGAACGGGCTGTTGCCGCCCTTGTTGCGCTGGGCTTGCGGGCCCGTATCGGCATTCAACATCATGATGACCGCCACTGCCGCAACGCAGAACAAGACCCTCATGGATGCCTCCGTGCCCATCAAACCCCGACAAGGGGCACAGGTGGCGAACTAATCCCCGCCGATAAAGTAGGCGAACAGAAGCTGAATCACGATTGCGTACCCGCCCGCCGAGGCCAGCGTGTCGTGCAGCGATTCATCCAGCCAGTCCACATACACTCCCACGGCGATGTACGCAAACAGCAGCGCGTAGGGCAGAAACAGCAGCGCATATCCCAGCCCCCGGTCAAGGTACACGTGCCTGCGCGGGCGGGCCTTCCATGCCAGAAACACGACGGCGCAAACCATCACCAGGACCGGCGGATACCAGCGCACGAACAGCCAGAACGGGTGCCCCGGCGGCTGCATGTTCGTGGCGTCGGCAACGCTGTCCTGAAGAAATCCCGCAGCCATGCACGCCAGCGGCAGCACCACAAACGCAACGGTGTGCAGGGGCCTGCCAATGCGTCGCTTGATGCGGTCTTCGCCCTTGTTGACGTACCACCAGCCGACCAGGCTGGCCATCAGCAGCGCCACAAGTGTGTAAACCGGCAGGTGCCCGCCTTGCAGACCGGCGGTGCCGTCCCAGGAGTCGCGGGGCAACAGCCACAGCAGGCCGACGGCCGCAAGCAGCGCCATACCGACCCAGCCCGCATACCAGGCAAACGCCTTGACAGCGTCATCAAAGGCGCGCTTGCGGGCGCGGGCGCTGCGTGCCGAGGATCGAAGGCTCATGGATGGATTGTAGCGCGGACTGCCTACAACGTGACGTGGCGGGCCGGGGACTTGCCGGCTTTGAGGTCATCGATGATCTGGTCGATTTTTTCGAACGTCAGGTTCTCGTAGTAGTCTTCGTTGACCTGCATGCAGGGCGCGGTGTCGCACGAGCCCAGGCATTCGGCCTTGTATAGCGTGAACTGGCCGTCCGGTGTGGTCTCGCCTTTCTTGACGCCCAGCTTGTCGGACAGGTAGTCAAACACGTTTTCGGCGCCGCGCAGCGCGCACGGCAGAGTGGCGCAGACATACACAATGTTCTTGCCGTCGCTCTGCTTGCGAAACGTGGTGTAGAAGCTGACGGTGCCCCAGACCTTGGCCGGCGGCATGCCGATAGCGTCGGCCACCTGCTCGCACACATGCGGGTTGATAAACCCGACGTCGCGCTCGGCCATGCGTAACGCGGTAAGCAGCGCACCGTCCGGCTTAGGGTAGCGCTTGGTGTGGGCCTTGATGGCTTCAATCGTTTCAGGCTTGAGTGTGGTGTCTTTGGTTTCGGTGGACATGTGTTCCTATCGATCCAGCTCGCCGGCGATTACGTTCAGGCTGCTCAGGCAGGCCACGACGTCGGCGAGGTATCCGCCTTTGACCATCTGCGGCATTGCGGAATAGTTCAGGTAACTCGGTGGACGGCAACGCACCCGGTAGCCGACGGCGGTGCCGTCGGTTTCGATGTACCAGCCAAGTTCGCCGTTGGGGCTTTCCGTGCAGCTGTAAATCTTGCCGCGCTTTGGCGTTTTCAGCCCGTGGCCCTTCATGATCAGCTTGAAGTGCGTGATCAGTGATTCCATCTGCGTGTAGACCGCGGCCTTTTCGGGCAGCACGATCTTCCAGTCGTCGATATTCACGGGGCCTGACGGCAGGCGGTCAAGCGCCTGGCTGATGATCTTGACGCTTTCGCGCATCTCGTCCATGCGGACCTTGAAGCGCGCCAGCACGTCGCCTTCGTCGCGGGTGATGACGTCAAAGTCCAGCTCGTCATAGACCCAGTAGGGGCGCGCGCGGCGCACGTCGTAGGCGACGCCGGCGGCGCGCAGGCACGGGCCGGAAAGCCCGTAGCTGACGGCATCTTCGCCGTTGACCTGGGCGATGCCGATGGTGCGGTCGAGAAAGATGCGGTTGCGATTCAGCATCTTTTCGATCTCTTTGAGCGCAAGCGGGAACTCGCGGATGAACTTGCGGCAGCGCGGCACGAACTCGGGCGGTACGTCCTGAAGCATGCCGCCAACGCGGGCATAGCTGGTGGTCAGGCGCGCGCCGGTGACCATTTCAAACAGGTCATACAGCTTTTCGCGCTCAATGAACGACCACAGCAGCACGGTGAACGCGCCAAGGTCCATGGCCTGCAAGCCGCAGCAGATGACATGGTCGGCGATGCGCGTCAATTCGCACAGAATCACGCGCACGTGCTGGCAGCGCGGTGTCAGTTCAATGTCCAGCAGCTCCTCGACGGCATGCACGAACCCGAAGTTGTTGCACAGAGGGCTCATGTAGTTCATGCGGTCGGTGGTGCACACGAACTGGTTGAAGGTGTGGTATTCGCCCAACTTTTCAAACCCGGTGTGCAGGAAACCGATCTCGGGGTCGACGTTGACCACGTTCTCGCCCAACAGCTCCATCTTCACGCGCAGGGTGCCGTGCGTGGCAGGGTGCTGCGGCCCGAAGTTGATGTTCAGGGTCCGCGTGGTGATGTCTTCGCCTGCCTCGATGTCAGGCCGCTGTACGCCGATTTCGGCCATGGCTTACACCCTCAGTACCGACGCGGGAGTCTAGCTTCCCGGCGGTGGGGGAAAAGCGCTGATTGAGTGAGTAAAGGGTCACGCTTTTACAGTTCGCGGGAAAGCACGAAGTCGGCCACATCGTTGAGCAATTCGCGCATTTCGCCCTGCGGCAGGACTCTCAGCCCCTGCTTGGCGGCTTCGACGTATGCAGCCGCCTTGCCGGCGGCGTACTTGAAGCTGCCCGTGGCGTGCAGCCGCTCCAGCAGCGCCTTGCGGTTACCGGACGCCGCGGCCTGCAATGCATCGGCCCGGGCCTCGGCATTGGCCATCTCAAGGTGGTGAATCAGCGGCAGCGTGGGCTTGCCCTTTTCAACGTCGCTGCCCAAGGTCTTGCCGACCAGTGCCTCTTCGCCCAGCAGGTCCAGCAGGTCGTCCATGATCTGGAAGGCACGGCCGAGGTTCATGCCGTAGTCATAAAACGCGCGCGAGGTTTTCTCGTCGGCACCGGCGTAGTGCGCGCCCAGCATGGCGCTGGTGGCGTACAGCTCGGCGGTTTTGCACTCAATGATCTGCAGATAGCGGGCTTCATTGAGTTCATAGTTGTTGCGATTGTGCACCTGCATGATCTCGCCAAAGCAGGTGCGGGCCATGGCGCGGCTGAACTCCCGGGCGCCGTCGGGCGTTGTGCAATGCAGGCTGATCTCGAAGGCATGGCTGAATATGTGGTCGCCCAGCAGCACGCTGACCTCGTTGCCTGCCAGCTTGTTGATACTGGCCCGCTTTCGCCGCAGCAGCGCGTCGTCCAGGATATCGTCGTGGACCAATGTTGCCGTGTGCAGCATCTCGGCCACGGTGCCCAGGACGATATGGTCGTGGGTGATGCGCCCGCAGGCACGTGCTGCCAGCAACAGCAGCGCCGGGCGCAGCTTCTTGCCGCTGTAGTCTTCAATGTACTCAAGCAGGTTGGCAATGAACGGGTCGTCGCTGCTCAGCTCGGCTCGGTACATGGTTTCGACCTGTGCCAGTTCGCTGCGTATCGGCGCGTACAGCCGCCCCAGGATCACCCTGGCGGCATCGGCGGCGAAATCGGCGGAACTGTTCTGGTTCGGGACCATGCTTGAACATTAGCAAGGCGCAAAACGCGCAACAACGGCCCGCGGGGCTGCGTCACTTTGTCGCAAAGAGCGCAATCAGCGCTGTTGCTGGCGTTTCAGTTGCGCATCGGTGTTGATGTTGGCGAACAGGTCGGCAGGCGGGCCGAACGTGGCAACCCAGGTCGAGTCTTTCACACGCGCGCCCATGCTGTCCCAGCACGGCACGACCTTGAAGTTGCCGGCGTTCATGCTGGCGCGGACGGCGTTGGTGGCTGCCACGCGTCGCACTGCCGCAACCAGCGGTTCCGGCCCATCATCGAGTCGGCAGTAGACGGCGTCCTTGTCGCCGAGTTCCTCATACAGTTCCGCCATCAGTTGTGTCCGCAGGTTCGGCAGGTCGCATGGCACGATCAGGCACATGTCACCCTTGCTCACTTCCAGCGCAGCCAGGATGCCGGCAAGCGGCCCCATGCCTGCGAAGGCCTTGGGGTCAGGCACGCTGACCACACCCTTGGGAAGGTGCAACTCGCGGTCGCCCGCTGAAACGACAACCTCGCCGCACAGTGGCGCGACGAGGTCGATGGCGTGCTGCAACAGGGACTTGCCGCGAAGTTCTTTGAGCGGTTTCTCACCGCCCATGCGAAGGGCTTTGCCCCCCGCCAGGACGATCCCGCTCAGGTTCACGACGCGGGCTCCTCGTTAGCGCTGTTGTCGGCGTCTTTCTCTTTGGCCTTGTATTCGATGATGTCGCGGCCAGCCAGCAGCTTGGCCGGCTCAACCAGGCTGCGCACAAGTTCAGAGGCGGCAAGATGGCGCTCGCGCCATACCTGCGACGGCGCGGGTGCCCACGACTGGCCCGTTTCTTTCAGGTCGTCGGGTTCCATGCGCGTCTGAAGCGGTTTGCGGTCCTTGATGCGGGCCAGCAGGTACGACCACTCTTCTTTTTCCGGGCTGCGGAACAGGTCCGGATTGAACTTTTCCGGGATCAGCTCGCTGACGCCTTCCTTGGGCCGAATGTCTTTCAGCCGCGTGACGAATGGCGCGTCCGGTGACGACGGGCTTGGCGATGTATTGTACGACAGCACGTCGGTGTCGTTGTGGCTGTACAGGTCAGCAATGTCTTCGTTTTCCTTGAACCAGGCGGTGGTGTGCACGGTGAATGCCGCGCCGTACTTGGCCTTGGCTGCGGTGACCGCTGCGTCCCAACCCTTGTCGATCACCTGCTGGCGAATGTCCTTGAGCGCATCCACACATAGCGACCGCGCGCGCAGCATTGCCGCCAGCGTCGTGACGCGATCTGAGGTTTCGATGCGGCCCTGCGGATACTTGGGCGTCTTGGCCAGCAGGCGCAGCAGCAGGTAGCCCTTGCCCGGCAGCGCCATGATGCCGCTGGTGGCGCCCTTGGCGTTCATCGGGTCTTCCAGGAACTGCTTGGCGCCATCGACATTTTCAAGCCAGGCAAAGCGTTCGTCACCAATCAGGGTTTCCCAGGTGCGCTTGCCGGTGGGGGTGACGATCTCAAGGCCGATCTTGACGTTGTCGGCGGCCTTCTCACGAATCCACGCACCGATGTCCAGGTTGCTGGCGTCGGCGGCATCTTTGCGAAGGCTGTTCTGGCGTGCCTCAATGTCGGCCTGGATCAGCTCGGCGCTGCCGCCGAACTCCTCTACTCGTGTGAGCGGCGCGATGTCGTCGCGGCTGTCGCGGATCAGCTTGCCCAGGCCAGCCGGTATCTCGACCAGCAGTTCACGCAGCACAAAGCGGCGCAGGTCAACGTCACCATCAGACGCGCTGCGGGCCTGCAACTCATAGGCGCTGAGCGCGGCGCGCATGGCCTCAGCCCACGCCTCTACTTTGGGCAGCAACTCGTCGCGCAGCTTCATACGTTCTTTGAGTGCGGTGACTTCGTGGTCAAACTGTTGCAGTTTGGCCGCGATTTCGTCTTCGGTCATTTCTGTGCCGTCGGCGTTTGTCTTCTTTTCTTTCAGCGTGAACTCTTCGCGCTCGGCTTCTTTGTCATTCAGGCTGCGCTCGAGGTTCTGCGTTGAGACCGCCGCCGCCGAGGTCAAGCCCTCAAGCTGGCTGGTGTCGATGTCTGACAGCGCGCGCCCGAAGTCCTGCGCGATCTGGTCGAGGGCGCGGGCGCTTGCCACGGCGTCGCCCGTTTCGGCCTGCGTGCGGATGCGCTGGTCAATGTTGCGCAGTGCCGCGTGCAGTTGCGTTTCAACCGAGTCAAAGCGCGAACGCAGTGTCTCGAGATAGCCTTTCTTGCCGTCCCAGATCTGTTTTTCCTTGCGCACAACATCGAGCTTGGCATTGAGTTCGCGTTCACGCTCTTTGCGCAGGTCATCGAGATGGCGCAGCAGGCGCAGCACCGACGATTGCGCGGCGCGCAACGACTCTTTCTGCATCAGGGACGTGAAAACTTCTTCGCGAACCTCAAAGAAGGCGCGGTGCTCAAGCAGAATCGGGCGCTGTTCTTCGCGCCACTTCGCCCAGCGGGTGTCGTCCCAATCCTTGGTCTCTTCGGCGTTGGTACGGGCGTACTGGTCTTCGGCGAGCTTGAGCCGGTCTTCGATTTTCTTCTTGTCGTCTTCCGTGGCCTTGTAAACGTTCTCGCGCACCGCCTGGTAAATCAGCCGCGCGAGCTCTTCTTCAATCTGGACCTGGCCCTTGGCAACCATGTCGGTCGGGAAGGCGCGCACGATGTCGAGTTCGAACTCGGCCTCGGCCTGCAACTCGCTGTTGCGGTTCTTGTCGTAGGCTTCTTCGAAGCGGTCATAGCCCGGTGCCAGTGACGCGGCGCCAAAGTTGCCCGCGGCGCGCGATGCCCGGAACATGAAATTCTGCTTGGCCACGTCGCGGCGGGCCTGCTCCATGAACGGGTCGGTCTTGAGGCGCATGTACTCGGCCTGGAACTGGCTGACGTTGCCCATCGACATTTGGGCAACTTGGTCAAGCCGGGCCGACTCCTCGGTCAGCAGCGACGCGACATAGTCGCGCACCATGAACGCCTCTTGGAATGTCCCCATCAGGTCGTCGACCGGTGTGCCATAGATTTCTTCGAACTTCTTCTTCAGGTCCTTGCCTTCGAACTTCTCCAGATCTTGCATGCCTTCGTTCATCAGCGACGTAAGCACCGCGCCGATGTAGGCGTTCGAGGGTGGCAAGATGCCCGCTTCACGGGCCTTCTGGGCCATGACGACATGGCACCAGAGGTCCTGATCCTGGTAGCGCGGCCAAAGTTCCAGCAGGCTTACGGTGGTGGGCTTGACCGCAATATACGGATAATCGTGGCCGTACTCGGGGCGGGGTGACATCGCGGGCACGCGCGCGTACATGTGCTCAAGCTTCTTGTCGCCAAAGCTGTTGGCGGCGCGGTAATCCAGCGTGGCGACGATGCTCAAGCCGCGTCGCTTGCGGTGCCACTCCATCAGGCGGATTTCCTGGTCATCGATCCGGCCGTGGTCTGACGGGGCGGCTTCGCCCCCCTGGCCGAACAGCGAAATCATTGCGCCTGTGACGGTGAACATGGCCGCCAGCAGCACAACCAGCGTCACCATGAAAATTTTCTGGCCGCGTGTGTAGTTCTCTAAAGCCACTGAAGTCCTCTCGCAATCAAGCCCGGCATTGAAGTCCGGCAGGGTAGCACCGTGTGAGTGGGTGGGCAATCAACGGTGACGCGCCTTTCGGTGATTTCGGGTTAGGCCTAAACGTCTGGCGGATTCAGCCTCTAAAGCTTCTTGGCGACGGGGATGCGCCTGCCTGCGCCAAAGGCCCGTTTGCCGATGCGCAGCACGATGGGCGCCTGTCGGCGCTTGAATTCGGCGATCTCGACCATGCGCAGGATCTTGCGCACTAGTTCAGCGTCTTCGCCGCGCCCAATGATGGCGTCTGCGCCCAGGTGGTCGTCGAGGTACGCCTCTAGAATACGATCCAGCACCGCATAGAGCGGCAAGCTGTCCTGGTCGGTCTGGTCGGGGCGCAATTCGGCGCTGGGCGGCTTGTCGATGATTGCCTTGGGAATGGCGCCAAATCGCGCGGCGATTTCATACACACGGGTCTTGGCCACGTCGCCAATCACCTCAAGCGCGCCGCACATGTCGCCATACAGGGTGCTGTACCCCACAGCTAGTTCGCTGCGGTTGCCTGTGGCGAGCACCAGGCTGCCTTCGGCGTTGCTGCGCGTCATCAGCACCAGCCCCCGAATTCGCGCCTGCATGTTCTCTTCCGCGATGCCGCCGGGAAACCCGCTGAGCTTGCGCTGAAGCTCAAACGCTTCGTCTATGTTGAGAACTTCAAAGTTGATGCCCAGCTTTTCGGCCAGTTCGCGGCTGTCGTCCACGCTGCCCTTGCTGGAAAAGCGCGTCGGCATACTGATGGCTGTGACATTCGCGGGCCCAAGCGCCTTGGCGGCAAGGCACACGACCACGGCGCTGTCGATGCCGCCCGACATGCCGACCAGCGCGCGGCTGTGGCCGGTTTTGCGAAAGTAGTCACGGATGCCCAAGACCAGCGCGTCGATTTCGTCGGCAATGTCATCGTCGGCCCAGGTCTCGGCACGGCCGCGTTCGGGGTCGGCGATGAACAGCGTTTCCTCGAACAGGGGCAGGCGCGCGACTGTTTTGCCCTGCGCGTCACACACGACGCTGGCGCCGTCAAAGATCAGGTCGTCCTGGCCACCTACCTGGTTGACCAGCAGGCAGGGCCGGCCCGTGCGCCGGGCGGTTGCAGCCACCAGCTGCTCGCGCAGCCGGTGTTTGCCCGAGCCCCAGGGCGACGCGCTGATATTGATCAGCAGCTCGGCGCCGGCGTCGGCGCACAACTGCGCCGGGTCAGAGCCATATTCAATGCGTCCCAGCAACGCCGCGTCGGTCCAGATGTCTTCACAGATCAACAGGCCGAGCTTGCGGCCGCGAAACTCGGCGACGCAGGGTGCCGAGTCGGGCTCAAAGTAGCGCGCCTCGTCAAACACGTCGTAGGTCGGCAGCAGTGCCTTGTGCTTCACCGCGATGACTTTTCCGCGGTCGCACAGCACCGCCGAATTGCGCAGCGGCTTGCCGGTCGGGTTGTCGTTGGCAAGCACTAGCCCGAACAGCAGTCCGACGCCAAGTTCAGCCGACAGGCGCAGCATGCGGTCTCGCGCGGCGAGGTTGTGTGCGACGAAGTCGCCGTACAACACCAGGTCGTGCGGCGGATAGCCGGGCAGTGCCAGCTCGGGCATGACGCACAGGTCCGCGTCATGGTCGGCGGCGGTGCGCACGCGGTTTTCAATGCGGCGCACGTTGCCTTCGAAGTCGGCAATGATCGGGTTGAACTGTATCAGCGCGATCTTCATGTTTGCGTCGGTCTGCGAGCATACGAACCGCGAGCGGTCTGTATTGAGCTATTCGAACGCTGGAAGCAACAGGCGCAAGGGGCGGCATTGTCACCCCGGATTGGTCATTGAGATTGCGGGCGCACTTGCCATGGTGTGTGTCGTGGATTCTCGGAGGCAGACCCGTGATCGGTTATTACCCCATCAACCCGGCTGGTGGCAGCATGGAAGAGGATGCCTTCGGGCCGCGATTTTTCCGCACGCACTTTTTTGACCGCATGAAGCAGGTCTGCCAGGTCGATGACCAGACACCGGTGCTCGAGATTGTCCTGACATCGGGCCAGGTGCTGGATGTCGCGCACATCATTGAGCTCAAGAGCGACTTCATGCTCGTGAACGTCTTTGTCGACAACCGCGATTGCGAGAACACTTACAACGCGTTCATCCGCTATATCACGATCTATCGCATCAACGTGCACACCAAGCCGCACGACGAGCGCGCCATCGGTTTCAACAACCGCGAACCGATCATGTCGGAAGACACGCCGCGCGTGCCAAGGCAGACGCCCGCGCCGGGCAAGAAACGCAAGAAGAAGTGATCAATCGCCCAGGTCAAGCCAGCCGCTGACCGGCTCACGCTCGACACTGATCTCGACTTGTTGATCCGTGCCGTCTTCAACCAGGCGTCCGCCGCTCAGGGCCACGCGGCTGACAAGCCGGTTCGTGCGGTCGTAACTGAGCTCGCCCCGAAAGCGCAACACCGCCGGCTGCCCCGCATACTCGGCGGTGACACGCCAATCCAGTGAGACGAAGACGGCATCGGGCTTGATCTCGGCCACGGCGCAGATCAGGCGGTTGGTTTCGACCTTGAACTCGAGCGCTTCAATCAGGCGGTTTAGTCCGGCAAGCTGGTTGCCCTCAATCGTCCAGGTTTCGCCGCGCCGGACGGGGTCGGCGGGCAGCAGCGCCGCGTCAAAACCCTCAAGCACGAACTGCTGGCGGCCGATGTCGATGGCGCCGACTACCACTTTGGCGTCAACGCCGCTGCTTCGTTGCGTCAGCTCAATGGTGCATCCGTCGAGCTCACCTTTGACTTGTTGTGGCGTGCCGCCGCTTACAGTCAGCGTCGAGCCGGAGAACTCCCAGCTTCTGCGCACGGCCAGCATGCGCCCGGATTCGTCTACGCGAAGAACCGTGGTTAGCGTGACTTCCTCTGATGTGGTTAAGTAATCGTCGTTGCGGGCGCGTTCGGACACCATGAGTGTTCGCCTGGTCCGGAACTTCGCACCGGAGGTGTATGCCACCTTCATGCGCACGCTCTCGGCCTCTCTGACTTCGCCAGAGCAGCCATTGACCGGCGGCTGGTTGTTCGGCGGTGGCAGGCTCGCGCGCGGGTTGCTGCAGGCCGCAAACATGCACAGCGCGCAGGCAAGCGGGGCAAGCATGAGTGGCTTCCCCAAGAAGGCGAAAGGACGCTGACTCTTTCCAGAGCCAGCGTCCCGTATGCGTGCCGCTGAAACGTAGTTACTCATGGCGTTCGCGCATGCTCACGGTCGGTATGCTGTGGCGCCACGGCGTTTGCGTTTTTCGAACTGCAAAAGCAACCACGGGTGAACACGGGTAAACATAGCTGATGTTGCCTGCGCCAAGTGTGTGCACCCGTGTTCACCCGTGGTTTCAATCGCTTTGCCGTTCTTCGCGGCTACAGCGATGGGCTGTTCTTGTGACAACGTCAGTGCGTCTGTGTCAACTTTGTGGCCGTGGTCCGAGCCCTTATTGTCACTTTTCAATCTCGCAGCCAACTTGCGTTAGCGCGCGCTGATGCCGATGCCGTCAATCAACAGCCACGGCAGGTACTCGCCGCCGACCCATTCGCGCTGCTTGCTGACGCTTACCACTTGCGACTTCAGCACGTCGAAACTGTTCACGTTCAGCGCGCAGTTCTTGACGCGACCGGCGCGCCGCCCGTCCCTGACCAGGAAGCCCAGCGAAACATTGCCGCTGACCTGCCCAGCGAGAAAGTTGCTGGTGAACGTGCCAAGCAACTGGCTCACGCACAAGCCGCCTTCGGCGTCGCGATACATCTGGTCAAGCTCGGTGTCGCCGGCTGCCATGATGACGCTGTGCAGCCCCGGCGACGGCTGGCTTGAGACCGAGCGCTGGCCGTTGCCGGTGGGGGCGTGGCCGCACTTCTGCGCCGTGCTGAGTGTGTGCACAAATCCCTTCAGGACGCCATTCTCAATGATCGGGCGTTTCTGCGCCGGCACACCTTCGCCGTCATACAGGGCGCCAGACGGCGCATCCGGGTGAAATGGGTCGTCTTCAAGGCTGATGCGCTTGTCGAACAGTTCTTCGCCCAGCGAGTCGACAAAGCGGCTGGTCTTGCGCGCAATGTTCATGCCGTTGACACCGACTGCAATCGGCAACAGCAAGTCGGCGACGGCGTGGGGGGCAAACAGCACCCGGTACTTGCCGCGCGAGAACGGCAGCAACTTGCGGGCGATTTTGAACTCTTCCCCGGTTTCCCGGGCCTGCTCAAGAATCTCTTCGTCGGCGATGACCCTGGCGCTGCCGCGCCCGCGATACACCGTGAGAAAGTTTCCTTCCTCAGAGATGCGGGCGGACACGAAGTACCCGAACCCGCTTTCGTCTTCGCGGCAATCCTGGCCGCGGCTGGTGGCGATGCGCGTGGCGTTCAAGCCGCCACGGATGCTGACGTCGGCGGTCGCTTCCGGGTCAATCGACTTGATGATGTCCTTGACGTTCTCGCAAAGTTCGACGCTTCGCTCGACCGAGATTTCTCCGCATGCGGGGTCGTAGGGCCGTGTATGGCCGCTGTCTGCCTTGGCGGCGAACTCGTAGTCGTAGGGCTTGCCCCACGGCGCCATGCGCAGGGCGCTTTGCGCGACGTGGTCGATTTCGTCGGGCTTGCTGCTGTACGAAAACCCGATTTTGCCCTGCTTCACGGCGCGAATGCTGATGCCATAGCTCTCGCCCTGGCGAATCTCGTTCAGGCGGTCGTTTTCGAACGACACGCTGAGCGACGTGCCCTCAGACTTGTACATCTCGTATGCGTCGGCCAGTGAGCCCAGACGCTCGGTAAACTTTGCTGTTGCCGGCTTCTCGTAGACGCCGGTATCCGCTTCGCTGCTTGTGGCCTTGCCTGTGTTGGACGCACCGGGCGCGCCGCTGTCGAAGTCTCGTCCCATGGTTAGCGCCCTCCGATCACGACGTCTTTGATCTTAATGTGCGGGCTGCCATGGCTCACGGGCAAGGGCATCTGGCCGGCCTTGCCGCAGCCACCGCTGCTGTCATGCACGTTGTAGTCGCCCGCGACACCGGTGATGTTGCGCAGCGTGTCGAACACGTTGCCGCCCAAGGTCACGTCGCGGATGCGCTCAGCCACTTTGCCGTCGCGAATCATGAACGCCTGGCCGGCTGTAAACGTGAACAGTTCGCCGTTGGTCTGGCCGCCCGCGCTGTCGATCGCGTAGATCCCCAGCTTGATGTCCTTGATCAGGTCTTCAAACTTGCCGTGCGGACCGTTGGCGATGCAGGTGTTGCGCATGCGCGGAATGGGCGGAAACTTGTAACTCAGTGCACGGGCGTTGCCCGTTGGCTTCTCGTTCATGCGGCCCGCGGTCTCGCGGCTGTGAAGCCGCCCGACCAGCACGCCATCGCGAATCAGCCAGGTCTTTTCGGTGGGTACGCCTTCGTCGTCGTAGGGCAGATAGCCGCGCAGACCCACATCAAGGCCGGTGTCGTAGATGTTCAGGTAATCTTCGCCAAAGCGGCGCCCGAGCTTTAGCACTTCCTGCATGCGCGGGTCCTCGGCGACGTTGTCGCCCTCGCTCAGGTGCCCGAACGCTTCGTGCACGAACACGCCTGCAAGGTTCGGGTCGCAGACCACCGTGTAGGTGCCGCCTTCAACCACGGGCGCGTCGGCGGCTTCGATGGCGGCTTTGGCTGCCTTGTCCATTTCAGCATCCATGCCGCGGAAGAGCTCAAAGTCGTCGCGGCCGCCCTGCGCCGCGCTGCCGCGGGCGGTGGTGCCGTTCTTCTTTGCCAGCGCGCTGGCGCCCATGCCCATGTCGGCGCATTCACGCGAGATCCAGGTGCCTTCGCTATTGGCGTACTGGATGCTGGACAGCTTGTCGAAATACCGCACGTTGGTGCTGGTGATGCCCGGCGTATCCAGCATGCGCTGGTTGTAGCCGCCGAACAGGCGAATCTTCTCATCCAGGCTGACTGCGCGTGGGTCGCTCTTGAGTTCCAGCCGGACTTCAGCCTGAACCGGCTCAACGGGCGCAAGCACGCTGCGGACTGTGCTGCGCGCCGATGCGGCGCGGGCGTTGCGGACGGCTTCGCTGATGCGGCGCGGAAGGTCGTCAGGATGGTTGAAAGTAACAAAGCCCCATGTGCCGTTCACAGCAACGCGAACGTTGCCGCCGTACATGTGGGACTCCTGGACATTCTCCAGTTCCGGGCCCTGGAAGTTGATGCTGGTTTGGGTGCTGTCTTCAATGCGGATCTCGCAGAAGTCGGCGCCCGACTTCTTCGCAAGATCAATCAACTGCTCTTTCATGCTGCAATCTCCCGGTCGCGGTTGGCTGCACCCGAAAGGGCCAATGTACGAAGGTGGCCGCCCGTTGCACGGCGAAAACCGTGCAACGGGCAGGCCTCTTCTCGGAAACGATCAAGGACAGTGCAGCTATTCCCCCGGTGTGGCAAAGCGCCGGTGCGCTATGGCATGTGCTTACTCAACCACGTAAGTCACTTCCTGGGTGATCTTCTTGCCAGCCGCGAATTGCACAGGAACTGACAACTCCGCGTAGCCGGCAACCTTCACTCGGATTTCCACGACCGATGGCCCGATGTAGGCAACTTCGAGTGTTGGGCGCTCGGGTACGATGCCGCCGCCGCCAAAGGCGTCGAAGATGTTGCTGATGGCCGGCACTTCTTTGCCTGTGGCATCTAGATATCGCACGCTTGCAGAGTCGAGCATGCCTTGTGTGATCTCGGGGTTTGTGCATGTCAGGTGAAGTTCGGCAGCTGCGGTGAGTTCAAGGTCTGCGTCTGCGCGCGCGCCCTTGGTGATCGTCACGCCGGTCTTGCTCATGGGCAGGTATCCTGATGCCTGGATCTCGACGGTGTATGTGCCCGGGCTGATGTTGGGCAATTCCACCGTGGCACCCTCGGATACCATAAACATCCCGGTATTCTGGTCGGGCATGGATACGGGCTGGCCTTGCGCGTCGATCATGCGCGCATACCCGAAGCTGTTGCCGCTCACGGGCGTCCCGTGCAGCTTGGTGACACGCACGCGCACGCTGCCGACGTTGTCGTCGATGGACAGCGAAAGGCCGCTGCGGTCCGCACTCTCGACCACCAGGGCCAGACGGGCGTTGCCCACCCCGGGCAGGCTGGCCGACAGCATGTAACTGCCCGCGCAGACAGACTCGATCCGGAAGCGCCCTTCAGCGTCACAGGTCGCGCGGCCGACCAGGAACTGCGCAACGTTGCCGGCATCGGGTGAGCTGTGCTGCAGCGTGATGCTGACAGCTGAGTTCTGGGCAGCCGAATTCTCGGGCGTAACCACGCGACCAGAAACCACGAAGCCCTGAAAGTCGCGCGTGAACTCAACTTCTCCAGGCTCTTTCAATTCAAGGCGCACCAGGGCGCTTACAGTCTCGTCCCCCGCGCGCGCATGCATCATGTACGTGCCCGGCGTTACGGACAGGTACTCGTAGTAACCCTCGTTGCAGCGTGTGTTCTTGATGATGCTCTCGCGCTCGCCGACTCCGACCAGGAAAATCTCGTTGATCGTGGCCTTGCCGTTCATCGTCAGGCGTCCGTGGAGACGCACTCCATCTTTGGGGCGCAGCTCCAGTTGAAACTCGACGGTCTCGTCGGACTTGACGTTGACCAGGCGTTTTTTCATGGCCTCGGTGTCAAACGTCCGGTCTTCGCGCGAAGTCATCACGCTCCAGGCCCCGGCCGGTACGTCCTCAAGCAATGCCACGCCGTTCTGGTCGGTATTGGCTTTGAACTCGCGGCGTCCCATGTTGAACCCGCGTGACAACCCGACCTCAAGGTCGGCCACGGGCTGCCCGTCCTCGGTGACGGTGACGCGCACGCGACCCTTGCCGCCGAGCTTGATTGCCCCGGCCTCGGTCCGCTTTTCGTCTTCGACCACGAGATCGTCGACCCAGCCGAACTCGCCTTCGCCCGCGGCGGCGATCGCGACGTACGTGCCAGCCGGCACGTTTTCAATCAACCACGCGCCATCCTTGGTCTGTGCGGACAGTTCAACTCCGCCGCCAAATCCACCGAAACTTGCCCCGGGGGCGGCTTTGAAGAATGAGTATGCGGGTGAGTTGTGGTTCAGCAGCATCACGTTTGCGCCCTCGACGGCAGCGTCCGCGCCGTCCACAACCTTCCCCGCGATCGATCCGCCGCGGCGAAGGGTGAGCTTGAGGTTGTCGATCGGAAAGACGAAGTCGTGTTCGAGGGCAGCGTAGCCTTCTGCCGTGACGTCTGCGTAAAACTCGCCCTCAATCATCGCCACGACTTCAAACTTGCCGTCTTTGCCGGTAGTCGCAGAAGAAATGGCTTCGCCTCGGATGCGGCCTGCAAATGGATTGCGCTCGCCCTGCTTGTGGATGCTCACCTTTGCGCCGGCAACGCCTTCGTTACGCGCGTTGACCACGATACCGGTCAGCACCAGCCCTTTTTCGAGCGTGATGTCGCCCAGGTCGCGCTGGGCGCCCGTTTCGACGCTGACGTCCTCAAGCGTCGCAATGCCGACGCCTTCTTTGCGCGCCATCAGGCTGTAACTGCCCGACTGCACGTCGCCGATCTGGAACTTACCGTCTTCGCCGGTGACGCTTGAGTTGCCGCGCCCGCGCATCCAATCGCCGCCTTTGGTTTCCAGCCGGACCGTGACGCCCGCCATGGGCTCGCCATTGGGCGAGACGACCCGACCCATAACACTCGACGAACGTGACATCTGGACGTCGCCAAGGTTGGTTTCACCGCCGCGAGAAAGGTCGATCCGGCCGCCGCTTTGCCAGCCGTTGTACTGGTTGTAGCCGGTGGCAAAAACGTTCAGCACGTAGATGCCGGCGGCCATGTCATTGATCGAAAAGTAGCCATCTTTGTCAGTCGTAAAGCCGCGCCCTGAACCGCCATCGACGTCCCACAAGTTGCCGTTGGCGCCCGCAATGCCGGCTCGTGTGGCCCCGTCAATCACGCGGCCGGTGACCGCTGCGGGAATGGCCAATTCCAGCTCAATCGCATGGGGGCCCGGCGTGCCGACCCAGAATTGCTGCGAGCGCGCAGGGGCATAGCCAGTCATGCGCGCAACCACCTGATAGTTGAGCTGCGGGTTCCATGCCTGCGCGTCGCGGTTGGACGACTCCCGGTCTGAACCCTCGCGCACATACCAGTGAATGTTCACCTTCAGGCTGAATTCGCCCGCGCCATTTGTGGTCGTCTCGCCGGAGAATTTCATGGCGGGCTGCTGCGAACCTGGCTTGTCGCTCTCGGCTGCGGTTTCGGCGCCCCACCAGGGGTTCCGCTCTGCTGGCTGTGCGCTGACGGTTGCGCCCGCGGCTGGGCGGCTGTCGCTCTTGAACCGCACTGTGCCTGTGATGGTGAAGTCCGCGCTCTGCTCTTTCCACATGCTGTCGGGCGTCGGTTGATCGGGCTTGGTGTTCGGGTCAGGTTCGGGTTTGGGCTGGTCGGGCTTGTCGGGGTCCGGGCCGTTGCCGGGCTGGCGGCTGTTGTTTGCGCGCGGGGTGTTTGTGTTTGTCGTTGAGGCGCGATTGCCGGCGTTCGCATCCGGCCCGGAGTTATCCTGCGGCCCCGCATCTGCCGCCAGGTCTGAGTTGTGCGTGAAATCCGGCGCCTTGGCCGAGTCCAGCACGAACCAGGCGCCGATTGCGGCGCCCACCAGCAGCAGAATACCCAGCACGACTAGCGGCAGCTTGGATTGACGCATGGCCCCTCCCGGCACATTGATACAGCCACGTCCCGATACGCGCACATGATAGTACGGAAACAGGGGTGGCGGCGTTCCAATATGCCTGCAGATTTCTAACGACGGGTTGCGCTAGGTCTTGAGGCGATAGAAGTGGCGCTTGCCGACCTTGAGAACTCGGCCCTGCAGGTCTGCGGGCGCGAACGCGGCATTCGGGTCGTTGAGCGTTCGCTCTTCATCGCCATCGCCACCGATCAGCTTTGCACCGCCCTGAGTCGCCAGCCTGCGCGCGTCGCCGCCGCTGCCGCCGTGCACCTGCTTGATCAAGGCCCAGGCCGCGACGCTGCCGTCGGTGAATTCCACGACGGACTCCGGCATGTCGGCCGGCAACTCGCCCTTGCTGAAAGTGCTTTCAAATGCCTGTTGCGCGGTGGCGGCAGACTCTGCGCCGTGCATTTCTTGTGTAATCAGGTGCGCCAGGGCCAGCTTGGCTTCGCGCGGGTGGGTCTGGGCCGGGTCACACAGGCGGACAATCTTTTCCTCGGGTTCGCGCGTCAGCAGTGTGTACCACGGCGGCATTAGCGCATCGGGGATGCTCATCACCTTGCCGAACATGTCGTTGGCCTCCAGCGTCACGCCAATCGCGTTGCCGAGGCTCTTGGACATCTTCTGTTCGCCATCGAGGCCGGGGATGATGGGCGTGGTGATGCAGACCTGTGGCGGCATGCCCTCTTGCTCTTGCAGGCGACGCCCCATCAACAGGTTGAACAACTGGTCGGTGCCGCCAAGCTCGACGTCGGCGCGCACCTGTACGCTGTCCCATCCCTGCATCAGGGGGTACAGGAACTCATGCAGGCTGATCGGCTGTTCGGCGTCAAAGCGCTTGGTGAAGTCGTCGCGCTCAAGCATCTGCGACACGGTCGTGCGCGCGCTGAGCTTGAGAACGTCCAGAAACTCCATGACATGAAACCACTGGCCGTTGCGAACAACCTCGGTCTGCTTCATGTCCAGAATCTTGGCAGCCTGGGCGATGTAGGTCAGCGCGTTCTGCTCAACCTGCTCAATGCTCAGTTGCGGCCGCGTCTTGTTGCGCCCACTGGGGTCGCCGACCATGGCTGTGTAGTCGCCGATGATCAGCACGGCGTGGTGCCCATGCTCCTGGAAGGCGCGCAGCTTGCGCAACACAACCGTGTGACCCAGATGAATATCAGGGCTGCTGGGGTCGATGCCCAGTTTCACGCGCAGCGGCACGCCGCTTTCAATGGACTTACGAAGCCGCTGGCGCAACTCGGCTTCGTCAATGCAGTCCGCGACCCCGCGCAGCAGGTCTTTCAACTGATCAGCGATTGGCGCGAAGTGCGGCATTGTTCAGCTTGTGAGTTCTTTGTTGCTGTCAGGTGCCGGCGGCCAACTACTCGTCGTTCTCTTCCGAGACTTCGTCGAACAACGGGTCGTAGTTCTCGAGTTCTGCCTCGTCGTCGAAAAGCCGGCCCGCGGTGCTTGGCTTGGGTGCCTGGCCGGCCCGCTTGAACGGCTCAACCGCGGCCTGGCGCATGGCTTCGTAATCGTCGACGTCCGAGGGCTCGCCGGGCAGTGCAGCGCCGGGCTGGCGATTGGTGGGGAATGCGGCAGCGCCCACGGGTTCTTTTTTGGCTTGTTTGTTTGCTGGCTTGGCCTCGGGCTTTTGGGCCGCTGGCGGAGTTTTTGCGGGCATTGAGTTTTTGTTTCCGGTTACTTGCCTGGGTGCGGTGCTGGTTGCTTTCTTTGCGGCTGGCTTTGCGACCTTCTTAACGCTCTGGGGTTTCCCGGCCTTCCGTGACGCCGGCTTTGCCTTCTTTGCGGCTTTCTTTGCAGCCTTCTTAACCGTCTTCTTCGCTGCCTTCTTGGCGACTTTCTTCGGAGCTTTCTTTGCCGGCTTCTTTGTCGCTTTTTTTGCTGACTTGGCGGGCTTCTTTGCCTTCTTCACTGACTTTCTTGCCGGTTTGCGGACAGACTTCTTGCCTGCTTTTGCCGTCTTGGCGGGCTTGCGCTTGGCAGTCTTTGCAGCCATGGATTACCTCCGAATCTTTCCGACAGACCGGTATAGAACTTCACGCCAATACGAAAAATCTCGATTGTGTCAATGAAAAAGTGCCAGTTTGCACAGGCGCCAGCCGTCCCTGAACTGCCGCCAGCCACGTTTGAATCTTTTGGCATAGCGGCTTTCAGGGCGCTGGGCGCTGGCGCAGACACTGGGATGAATTCATGGAATTCTTTATGGGGAAAGCCGCGTCGAAGTCGGCGCCAATCGATGGTGGCGATTGTGCGGCCCCAAGAGGCAGGATTGTGCATCGGAAGGCATCAGGCTTACGGGCTGGGCGTGGCAAATCGCGTGCAGCGTGATTCGTCGAGCCCCAACCCCCAGTTCACGAACCCCGCGCTTATCCACCCGGGCTAACATCCTCTCGACAGGGCTTGTGGTGTCGGCTTGTTCGCTAGTATCGCGCCATGGCCCGCATTCGTCTGCTTCCGCCAGAACTTGCCAATAAGATCGCCGCCGGCGAGGTTGTTGAGCGTCCCGCCAGCGTGGTCAAAGAACTGGTCGAGAACTCGCTTGATGCCGGCGCGACGCGCATTGACGTACAACTGATCGACGCCGGCAAGACGCTGATTCGCGTTGCCGACGACGGCCAGGGCATGAACGCCGAAGATCTGCCGCTTGCCTTCGAGGCGCATGCCACCAGCAAGATCGCCGACGCGGACGACCTGTTTCACATAGAAACCTGCGGCTTTCGCGGCGAGGCGCTGGCCAGCATCCAGAGTGTGGCCCGTGCAAGCATTACCACGCGCCAACGCGGCACGCCGGCTGCACTGCACATGGACTGCGCGGGCGGCAGGCAGTCCGAAGTGCGCGAAGCCGCGGGCGACTTCGGCACGGTCGTCGAGATTCGCGACTTGTTCTACAACGTGCCTGCGCGGCGACGCTGGCTCAAGGGCGACAGCACCGAGTTCAGCCACGTGGTCGAATGGCTGACCGGGCTTGCGGCTGCCAACCCAGAAGTCGGGTTCAGCCTGCGCCACGGCGAGCGCAAGGCCTTCGAAGTGCCGCCACGCCAGCAACCCGCCGAGCGCATTCGCGCGTTGTTCGGCGACCGATTTCCTGACGGCATGCTGGAGGTCCACGAACATGAGGTGTACGGGCGGCTTGACGGCTATCTTTCGCCGCCGGGTGTGAATCGCCCCAACAGCAAGGGCCTGCTGTTGTACGTGAACCGGCGCTTGATCAAGGATCGTTCGCTGGTGCAGGCGGCGCTGCTGGCGTACCGCGAGTTTGTGCCGCCGGGTCGCTACCCGATTGCGGTGCTATTCGTGACCGTGCCCCCGGAAAGCGTGGACGTGAACGTGCATCCCGCCAAGACGGAAGTGCGCCTGCTTGAACAGAACCGCATCTTTTCGCTGATCAAGAGCGCGCTGACCGAAAAGCTGCTGCGCTCGGGCGTGCTGCCGAGCCTCAAGCCGGGCACGGTGCATGCACCGCAGGCCCGGCCTGACACAGACTATGAGCCGCGCCACGACCTGGAGCAGCGCCTGTTTGATGGCGAAAGCGAGGCCAAGGCCCGCGAAGCGGAGCACCGCTGGAGCCAGGCCCGCAGCGTGCTGGAGCAGGCGATCGGCCCGGTGGTTTCGAGGTTTGAAGTGCGCGAACCGATCGGCGGGAATCGGGATTCGGGCACCGGGATTGCGGCTTCACCGCTCTCCGAATCCCAAGCATCAGTCCCCGAGCCTGCTACTCCCGAACACAGCCTGCTGGCCAACGCCCGGGCGCTGTTCCAGGTGGCGGCGACGTTCGTGGTCGTCGAAACCCCCGACGGCATGGTGATCATTGACCAGCATGCTTACCACGAACGCATCCTGTACTGGCTGCTGGAGCACCGCATCGCCACTCAGCCGCTTGAGCGCCAAAGGCTGCTGGTGCCGACGCCGCTGAACCTTTCACTGGCGGCTGCGGCGCTGGTCGATGCAAACCGCGAAACACTGCGCGAGTTCGGGTTTGAGGTAGTGCAAGCCGCGGACACCTGGGCGCTGGTGGCCGTGCCGAAATACAGCGTGAGCAGCCGGCACAACGAAGTCGTGCAGGAAATCCTCGAAGAGCTTGCAAATGATCGGACGCCGCCAACGCCGCAGGCCCTGCGCAAGGCGATGGTCGAGATGGTCGCGTGCAAAGCCGCCATCAAGGCGGGCGACTCGCTTGAGCCGCGCCAGATTCTGGACCTGTTGCGCCTGGGCGAAACCGTGCCGCATACGTTTTCGTGCCCGCACGGCCGGCCGACCACATACAAGCTCAGCTTCACCGATCTCGAGAAACTGTTTCACCGGCGCTGAACGTCCCAGCCTACAGGCCAAGCACAGCGCGGGCATTGGCCGTGGTGCGCGTGAACACTTCCTGCGGCGTGATGCCCCAGAGTTCGGCCAGTTTTTCGCCGGTGTGCCGCACGAATGCGGGCTCATTGCGCTGGCCGCGCTGCGGCTGTGGCGCGAGAAACGGCGCGTCAGTTTCGATCACGGCATCATCGGGCGCAATGGCGCGCGCGGCATCGCGAATGATGTCGCAGGACTTGTTCTTGAACGTGATCTGCCCGGCAAAACTGATCTTGAAGCCCAGCTCTTTCCAGCCAAGGGCTTCGTCAGGGCCATCCGAGAAGCAGTGCGCGAAACCCTTCCAGCCGCGGGGATGCACCTTGCGTATGATGCGCGCGCAGATTGGGAAGGCTTCGCGGCTGTGAATGCAGACGGGCAGGTCCAGCTCGCCAGCCAGCTCAAGCTGCTGCTCAAACGCGCGTTCCTGTTCAGCCATGGGCGACGGCGACTTGACGGCGTCGATGCCCATTTCGCCGAACAGCACGACCTCGGGCTGCGAAAGCAGTTCGCGAAACTCGCGGGCGACCTGCGGCGTGTAATGAATCGCATCGTATGGGTGACACCCGACGCTGGCGTGAATGCGGCCCGGATAGCGGCGCGCGAGGTTGATGGCTTCGCGCCCGCCGGTCGGCTGCATGCCGATGCACAGCATGTTTGAGACTCCGGCGGCGGCGGCACGCTCAAGCATGGCGTCGAAGTCGGCGCTGAAATCGGCGAAGTTGATGTGGCAGTGGGTGTCGAAGAGCATCGGCGGCCGGCAGCAGGTCAGTGTCCAGAGATTACCCGAAGTGGCGGGTCTTGCCACCGCCCGCAGTGTTGCGGACCTGCGTCAGGAGTTCTCGGCCAGCAGCTTGCGGGCGTTGGCCTGCCAGACGTCCCACTCATAGCCGACGCCGGCGGGCGGCCGCGCGTCGGGGCCAAGCAGGTGTTTTTCAAGGCGTTCGCGTGCCTGTGTGGCGAACTCGGGCTTGTCCTTGTCGCTGGCCCACGCGAATTCCCACTCTGCCATGTACAGCTGGTTCTCGGGCCAATTCGGCGCGATTTCCACCGCGCGTTCAAGGTGTTTGCGCGCATTGCGCAGGCTGCCGATGCTGGCCGGCGGGCCGGGCGCGCGCAACAACAGCACCCCAAACACGCGCTGCGGGCCGCCATGGGCGATGTCAGTGTCGCGTTCCATCAGTGCGGTCATGCGCTCTTCAATCTGCTTCACTGCGTCCATGCCGTAACTGTTGTCGAGGTCACCGAGCAACCCGCTGAGCACGCCGTGGTAGAACTGGCCCTCGACGCCGTCCGGGTTAGCCTTCAGCGACGTGTTCACCCACGTCAGGCCACGGCGTACATGACTTTCGCGCACTTTGTCGTCGCCGCCGTACTCGCCCAGCCACGCCGATGCTCGCGCCGCCTGCCACAACGTCGCATACTCATCCGAGCGGATGCCCAAGGCTTCGGCATAACGCGCCGCCGCCAGTTCAACGTCTGCGACCTGTCGCGGACTGCGCTCGAAGGCGTCGCCTGCCTCCTGCACCAGCCGCGCATACTTCACGTGTTCGCCGCCGCTGCTGCCATTCAGCGTGTCGTTGGGAACCTGGCGGCAGGCGACAAACAGCAACCCGAGCGCCAAGAACGCGAACATGCCAAGCCACTGCGCCTTGTTCACTTCTCGGCCCACAACTTTCCTGCCTTCTCCAGGCGTGCAGCGTCAGGCTTCTGGAATGTTGGTGACTGGATCAACTCGCCGACCTTCTTGCCCGCCTCCGACTTGTCCAGTTCGGTCAGCGCCTTCAGCAGCGAGTCGCGTGCTGTACCCAGGCGGCTGTCTACTTCTACCACGAGATCCTGCGGTAGCAGTTCGCTTTGCAGCCCGTGCTTCAGCACCTTGAGATCAGCGTCTTTCTGCATCGCTTGCAGAGAAATGCTGTCTGCCAGGACAAAGTCGGGCGCGTCGTCTTCGCCGTCAATGATTTCGTAGGCTGCGTCAAACAGGTTGTCGTACTGCACCCACTGGACGGGCTTGGCATTTTCGGGCGCGGGCAGGACCACGCGGTTGAGCCACTCTTTCTCTACAGAGAAGGAAGTGGCAATCCGCTTGCCCTCAGGATACTTCTCGGCCGTGGTTGCGCCGACCAGGGTGTAGCGCGCGCCGTCTGCGTTGCCGCGCCGGGCTTCGGCCAGTGCCGTCAGTTTGAGCGCTTCTTTGTTCGCAAAGTAAAACGCCGGGCTGACGATGCCGACCGCCACCGGCTGCTTGTCATCTTTGAATAACTTCAGGGCATCCGCGGGGTTGTTGCGCACGCCGCGACGCTTAAATGTTGCCTTTTCGCCCGACAGGTGCCCAGCCAGCTTGTCGATGGCTTCGCCGGCTTGCTCGTCGGTGGCGTACTTCTCGCCCGGCTTATACACGGCCAGCCCGAATTCGGCGGGCTTGTCCTGGGCAAACGGGGCCGCAGCCGCAAACAATAGCGCGGTGGTTACAGCAAGGCAGATTGTAGAAACGCGCATGACAACTCTCATTCATTCATTATAGCGAGCCGGACTGCCCGCGGGCGCTGCCAATCCTCCGGCACTGCCGCCACAGTCACAGCACTAACGCCTAGATTCGTGTTCCACTTTCATTGAACCAGGCAAGAGCGACCGGAACAGCAAAGTAGCTGGCAAGAATGCTTGCGACGCTGCCGATCACCAGCACCAGTCCCAGCGAAACAATGCCCGTGTGGCTGGCGCTGACCAGCGCGCCGAACCCGAACAGCGTGGTCAGACCGCACAGCAAGCACGCGCCGCGGGTCTGCGCCAAAGTGCGGCGGGGGTCGCCATGGCGTTGCGCATGCACCAGGTACACGCCGGCGTCCACCGTGGTACCAATTAGGATCGGGACACCAAAGAAGTTGGCAAAGTTGAACGACAGGTCGGTCAGTGTCATCACGCCCAGCAGCACAGAGAGGCTGGTGAATAGCGGAAACAGGGCAAGCAGCATTGCCAGCGGACGGCGCAGGTCCAGCAGCAGCAGCAGCAGAATCGCAATCAATGCGTAAACAACACTCTTGCCGAAACCGTCGACAATCAGGCTGCCACTCTCGTGAATCTGGACCGTGACCCCGGTGGCCTGTGGATCAATGGCAAGAACAGCCGCATTGAACTCGCCGGCGTTCTCGCGAATCCAGGCATTCTTGGCGGGGTACACGTACAAGGCGTACAGGGTTTCCCCATCGGGGCCACTGCCGACGTAGCGCGAAGCCAGCACCGACGGCAGCGTCTCTGCCGTGACAGGGGGCGGGTTGGCGTCGCGCTGCAACTCGCGTAATTGGCGCACCAGCGCGCCAAAGAACTGCGGCTCAACCTCGCGCAGGCGGGCATCGACATGTTCGGGGCGCTGCCGGGCCAGCTCGACGAGGGCACCGGCCTCAATCGTCGCGTCGGCGAACGCCGCCTCGAAACTCAGCCCGCGGGTCGCCAACTGACGCAGCGCCGACTGCAGTCCCCGCGCGGCAGTGCGCAGCCCGGCGGCATCCCCCGGCGTGGCAGGATCGGCAAACTCGCCGGGCAAAGCTGCGTGAATGCGCGCAAGCTGGGCGCGGCGGGCCGACTCATTCGGCGGCAACATGCTCTCGGTGGCGCGCACGATGCCCTGGCCGCGCAGTCTATCGTACTCAAGGCTGAGTTCGCGCAGTTCTTCGGGGCTGTTGCGAATGCTGACGGCATAGCTGGCGCGCTGGTCGTGGTCGATCAGCAGCTTCTCCCAGTGCACACCCTCGGCGTCCGGGTCGTTCAGGTCCAGCAGGTTGTAGTCAAATGGCACATACCCGTCCGCGATGCCCACCGCGCTGACGGCAACGCCGCCCGCGACCAGCAGCACGACCAGGAGTGCGGCCAGCCGCGCACCGCGGCTTGCAGCGGGCCTGGGTGCCGGTTGCGCGTCCTGGTCGCGCATGGTGGCGCGCAACGCGGGGTTGCCCTGGCCGACGCGTCGCGAATCCAGCAGCACCAGCATGGCCGGAAACACCACCAGCATGGCAACGAGGCAGCACACGATTCCCATGCCGCAGATCAGCCCAAGCTCAGCCAGCCCCAGAAAGTCGGTCAGCGCGGCGGTGGAAAGTGCGGCGGCGGTGGTCACAGCCCCCAGAACTGTGCCCATGCCGATTTCGGCGTACGTCTCGGTCAGGGCCTCGCGAACGCTAAGGCCGTGGGCGATGCCCTGACGATAGTGGCTGAGCAGGTGGATGCCAAAGTCGATGCCCAACCCGACCAGCACGACGGCAAAGACCATGGCAAAGATGTTCAGGTGTCCGATCAGAAGCGTCGTTGCCCCAAACGTCCAAGCCAGCGCCAGGACCAGGCAAAGCACGGCCAGCATCGGCCGCACAAAGCTGCGAAACGCAAAGATGAACATCAAGCCGACCGCCACCACGGCAAAGATCGTCGCCCAGGTCATGTCGCGGCTGCTGGCGGCCATTTCGTCGCTGTAGATCACGGGCCGGCCGGTAAGGCCGATCGCGAGTTCAGGATAGTCTTGCTGCACCTCGGCCACGGCGGCGCGGGCGTAGGCCAGCGGTTCTTCTACTTGGTTAAGCGCGCCGGGGTTGCGCTTGGGCAGAATCGCGACGAACAGCAGCCGCCCGTCCCATAGGAAAAGATAGCCCTCCGGGTCAATCGCCGGGTCGCTGCTGCGGAAAGCAAACAGCTGGCCCGGTGCCGGCGACTCCTGGGCCGAGGCAAGGCTTTCGCGGATCTCGGCAAGCAGGCGACGCAACTGCTCACCGCCTTGCTTGAGTTGTTGGTCGTCGCCGCTGCCGGCACCCTGCTCAATGCCGTCGCGCATGCCTTGCAGCAGGCCTTTGAACGAGGGGTCCCGGGCAATGCTCTCGACCACGGGCCTTGAGTCCTCCACCTGGGTGGCGATTGCGTCGAGGTCCGCCTCAGGCAGATACAACATGCGCGTGCCACCGAACTCGTCGGGGGGCACGCGCTGCACAATCTGCGGGAACAGGTCCGGGCGCTTTTGCAGGCGTTCCACTACGCGGGCAGCGGCTTCTTTCATGCGCGTGCGCGTGAAGTCACCCGGGATATGCGGGTTGTAGCCCGGGTTGCCGACGGGCCCGGGCGCCTCGCCGACCATGAGCAGCATCAGTTCCTGGTCGCCGAATGCCTTCATGAAGGAAAGAAAGCGCTGGTTGTATTCGGCTTCCGGGTCGACCAGTGCGTTGCGGTCGGTGACGAACTCGATGCGCAGAGCCGTGTAGACCACCGAGGCCGTGGCCAGGACCAGCGCGGCCAGCACGATCCACAGTGCCCGCGCGCGTACAAATCGCGCCGTGGCGATCAGTGCGCGCTGCCTGCGACCCTGTACCGGTGCGTCACTCACGGCGCGCAATCTAGAAGCGTTCGGCGCGCGTGGTCAGGGGCCGCACATTCTGAATTGGCAAAGTTGCAGACAGCCGCGCGCGCTGAATCGCGAAGCCGGCCCGGGCTGCTATGCTCGCGGCATGAAGCTTGCCTTTGTCACTGGCGCATCAGGGTTTATCGGCAGCGCGGTTGTCCGCGAACTGCTGGCCGATGGCGTGGCTGTGCGCGTGCTGATGCGCAAAGGGGCCGACCACAAGGCGATTGACGGCCTGGACGTCGAGGTGATCGAGGGCGACCTGGTAGACGCCGCTGCGCTGGCCAAGGGGCTGGTCGGCAGCGACGTGTGCTTTCATGTCGCGGGCATGAACGCCATTTCTTTGCGCGGGCGAGGAGATGTGCGCCGCATTTACGAGGCCAACGAGCGCGGCGCCGCCATGGTACTGCGCACCGCGGCCGAGGCGGGCTGCGAACGCATTGTGCACACCAGCACGATTGCCGTGCTGTCGCAGCGGCCCGATGGCACGCCCAGCAACGAAAGCGACCTCGCGCAACTTGATGAGCTGACGGTGCACTACCAGCGCAGCAAATGGCTGGGCGAGAAGAAGGCGCTGGAACTGGCTGCAGGCGGCGCCCCGATCGTCATTGCAAGCCCCAGCGCCCCGATGGGCCCCTTTGACGTCAAGCCGACGCCAACGGGGCGCGTGGTGCTGGACTTCCTGCTGGGCAAGATGCCGGGCTACATGGAAACCGGGCTGAACGTGATCGACGTGGCGGACTGCGCCCGCGGGCACATCTGCGCCGCCCGGAAAGGGAAGGTCGGCGAGCGCTACATTCTCAGCCACGACAACCTGCGCATCATCGAGATCTTCAAGATGCTTGCCGACCTCACGGGTATGCCGGCGCCGAAGTTCAAGGTGCCCAAGACTGTCGCCATCATGGCAGCGGCAGCCAGCGAGCTGAAGGCGCGCTTTACCGGTCGCGCCCCGGTGATCCCGCTTGCGGGCGTGCGCATGGCGCTCAAGCCCATGTGGTACGACAACGCGCGCGCGCTTACGGAGTTGGGGCTGCCGACGCGGCCGGTGCGCGAAACGCTGCGCCGCGCCGCAGCATGGTTCGTGGAGCACGGGTACGCGCCCCAGCCGCCGCTGAAACTGGGTTCGTGGGGCAGCCCGGCTACACCGGATGCCGGGGAACAATCGTCGTGAACCGGGCAATGGAAATTGGTGATTCGGGCGTGCAGTTCTAGACTCAGACCCGATTCGACTTGCTACACACATAATGACGTTATATAGTAATCCCGGTGGCGGGACATGGTTGTATTGATCCGATTGCTGCTTTGGCCGTTCTATCGCATCGAGTGCGCGGGGCGTGAGCGCGTACAACGCGGCTCGTTGCTGCTGGCGTCGCATGTGGCGACCCTCGATGTGTTAGTTGTCTGCGCAGCGCTGGGCCGGGTGAAGTGCTTCGTGCACGAGCCCTTTGCCGGCGGGTTCTTCAAGCGCCTTGCGCTGAAGCTGCTTGGATGCTCCGTGATTCCGGGCAACGCCGGCCCGGACGGCGTTCGCGCTGCCGCCGATGCCGCCATCGCCTGCCTTGAGAAGGGCCAGTCGGTCTGCCTGTTCACGCGTGGCGTGCTGCGCGCATCCGGCAGCGTGCTGGACATCGAGCGGCTGCTTGAGCGCAACACCAAGGCGCCGGTCCACGCGCTGATCCTGGCCGGCCCTTGGGGCAGCGCCCACCACCGCGGGGCAGCGCTGTACTGGAACCTGTTTCTGCGCAAGGGCCGCAGGCACGTGGTCGTTGCCGTCGGCGAAGCGCTGGCCCCCGGCGTGACGCGCAAGCTGCTGCAAGAGGCCACCGCGGCCCCCGAGTACGAGGCCTGGATGCTGCGCAAGCAGGGCATGCAGCCGCTGGACTACAGCATCGTGCACGGCTGCCGCCGCAACCGCTTCGGGTTTGCGTTTGCCGATCCTGTGCGCGGCGCGGTCAAGTGGTTCAAGGCGCTGACCGGCGCGATTGCGCTGGCGCGTGCGCTGGCCGGCAAGTGGGGGGCGCAGCAGCGCGTGGGCCTGTTGATGCCGCCCAGCATTGCGGGCGCGCTGGTGAACATGGCGGCTGTGCTGGGCGGGCGCACGGTCGTGAACCTGAACTACACCACTGGGCGCGCGGGCATGGAAAGCGCGTGTGCCCAAGCCGAGCTGAAATCAGTCGTGACGAGCAAGACGTTTCTGCACAAGGCCAAGATTGAGGCACCCGCCGGGCTAGAGGTGCTTGAACTCGAAGACATTGCCCGCACGATCGGCGGCGGCGCGCGCATCGTGGCGCTGGCGCTGGCCATGCTGGCGCCGCCGTGGCTGATTCGCCGCATGATCGGCGCCGTGCGGCGCTGGCACATGGATGACACCGTCGCGGTCATCTTTTCCAGCGGCAGCACCGGCGAGCCCAAGGGCATTGAGGTCAGCCACTTCAACATGCTCAGCAACATCGAAGGCGCCGAGGCCGCAATTCACCTGGGCGCCCACGACCGCATACTGCACATGCTGCCGTTCTTTCACACGTTCGGGAACCTGCTGCTGTGGCTTGGTGTGCACCTGCAAGCAGCACTGGTGTTCTTGCCCAACCCTCTGGACGCAGAAGCCGTCGGCGACATGACCGAGGGCTACGGGGCGACGATTGTCGTGGCCACGCCGACGTTCATGCAGATGTACATGAAGCGCCTGGTACCCGGAAAGTTTGGCAGTGTGCGGCTTGTGGTCGCAGGCGCGGAAAAACTCAACGGCAAGTTCGCTGAGGCCTTCAAGGCGCATTTCGGCGTGGGCATCCACGAGGGCTATGGCTGTACCGAATGCTCGCCGGTGATTTCGTGCAGCACACCTGACATTCGCGCGCCGGGCGTGCAACAGGCTGGGCTGAAGCCGGGCACCGTTGGCCGGCCGTTCCCCGGCGTGCTGACGCGTGTGGTCGACCCTGACACTCGTGAGTTGCTGCCGCGCGGCGAAGCAGGCCTGATGCAGGTCAAGGGCCCGAACGTGATGAAGGGCTACCTGGGCAAACCCGAAAAGACCGCCGAGGTGCTGCAGGACGGGTGGTACAGCACCGGGGACATCGTGAAAGTAGACGACGACGGGCACCTGGTGATTACGGACCGGTTAAGCCGCTTCAGCAAGATCGGCGGCGAAATGGTGCCGCACTGCAAGATTGAAGACGCCCTGCACCTGGTGATCGAAGCCAGCGAGCAGGTGTTCGCGGTGACAGCCGTGCGCGACGAAAAAAAGGGCGAGCGCATTGCCGTGGTACACGTCAAGCTGACGGTCGGGGTCGAGGTGCTAGTGTCGCGCCTGATGGAGAATGGCCTGCCAAACATTTTCGTGCCCAAGGCGCGTGACTTCATTGAGGTAGAAGCCCTGCCAGTACTCGGCACCGGCAAGATGGATCTGAGGGCCGTGCGCACAATTGCCCAGCAGGCATTGGCTCCGGAAACGGCAACGGCCTGAACCGATGCACCTCTAGTTTCTTCCCGCCTTCGCGTCCAATTTTTCCGAAGTACCATCCCCACATGTTCGGACTGATCAAACGCTGGCGGCGCGGCAGGGTGATGGCGGGGGAGTTCCCGTCGTCGTGGCAGCGTCACCTGCAACAGAACTGCGGCTTCTATGCGCGTTTCCCCGCCGCCGACCGTGACGAGCTGAAACGCAAGATGCTGGTCTTTCTCGACGAGAAGCACTTTGAGGGTTGCCGGGGCGTCGTCATCGACGACGAAATCCGCGTCACGATTGCCGCTCACGCCTGCCTGCTGCTGCTGCACCGCAAGACCGACTTCTATCGGCACCTGGTCACGATCCTGGTCTATCCCAGCACCTTCATCGTGAAGGTCAAAGAAGTAGACGAGCACGGGTTCGAGTGGGACGAGCACATGGAAAACGCCGGCGAGTCCTGGGACCGCGGCAACGTCATCGTCGCCTGGGACGTCGCCAAGCACGGCGCGCTGGACCCGCGCGACGGCCTGAACGTGCTGCTGCACGAATTCGCACACCAACTAGATGCCGAGGACGGCCGCACCGAGGGCGCTCCCGTAATGGATACCGGCGCCGACAGGCAGGAGTGGGCTCGAGTCATGCAAGCCGAGTATGAGCAGCTGCTCGACGACATTGAGCACGATCGCGACCAGTTGATCGATGACTACGGCGCGACCAACCCAGCCGAATTCTTTGCCGTTTGCGTCGAGACTTTCTTCGAGAAGCCGCACCAGATGCAGAAGCACCACCCAGCCCTGTACCAGCAGCTAAGCCGTTACTTCAAACAGGACCCAGCGGCATGGGTGTAGCCCAGCCGCTACGCCATGCGTCTCAGTACCGTGTGCAGCACGCCGCCGTTGCGGTAGTACTCAATCTCGACGGTGTTGTTCAGCGCGCAGGTTACCTGGAACACCTTCGTTGAGCCGTCTTTGTGAGTGGCCGTGACGTTAATGCGCTGCTTGGGCGTGACGTCGTCGCCGATCTCGAAGTCAAACACTTCGTCGCCCTTCAAGCCAAGGCTGGCAGCGGTTTCGCCGGGCACGAAGGTCAGCGGCAATACGCCCATGCCGATCAGGTTGCTGCGGTGAATGCGCTCGAAGCTTTCGGCCAGCACGACGCGTATGCCCAGCAGCAGTGTGCCCTTGGCGGCCCAGTCGCGTGAACTGCCCATGCCGTAGTCTTTGCCCGCCAGCACCAGCAGCGGAATGCCCTCGGCCTGGTACGGCACGCTTGCTTCGTACACGTACTTCACTTTTCCATCCAGGAAGTCGGTGGTCCAGCCGCCCTCTGTGCCCGGGGCAAGCTGGTTCCGGATGCGCTTGTTGGCAAACGTGCCGCGCATCATCACTTCGTGGTTACCGCGGCGCGAACCGTAGCTGTTAAAGTCCTCCTTCGCGACTTCATTCTTCAGCAGGTACTGCCCTGCGGGCGTTTTGGGGTCAATCGCTCCGGCGGGGCTGATGTGGTCCGTGGTCACCGAATCCGCCAGCTTCAGCAGGCAGCGCGCGTTGCGAATCGGCTTGATCGGGTCGGGCTCGGGCTTCATGTCCTTGAAGAAGCTCGGCTCCTGGATGTAGGTGCTGTTCTTGTCCCACTTGTACAGTTCGCCGACAGGCGGCGTGATTTTCTGCCATTCCTCGCCGCCGCCCTTGAACACGTCTGCATAGCGCGCCATGAACTGCTCGCGCGTGACGCAGTCGTGGATCGTCTTCTCGATTTCAGCCTGCGTGGGCCAAATGTCTTTCAGGTAGACGGGCTTGCCCTTCTGATCGTTGCCCAGCGGCTCTGTTGACAGGTCAATATCCACGGTGCCGGCAATGGCGTACGCCACGACCAGCGGCGGGCTGGCCAGGTAGTTGGCCTTGACGTCGGCATGCACGCGGCCCTCGAAGTTGCGGTTGCCGCTCAACACGCTGGCGGCGACCAGGCTGTGCTCGCGAATCGCGTTGCCGATCGGGTCGGGTAGCGGGCCCGAGTTGCCGATGCAGGTCGTGCAGCCGTAACCCACAACGAAAAAGCCCAGCGCCTGCAGCGCCGGCGTCACGCCCGCCTTGTTCAGGTAGTCCGTCACGACCTGGCTGCCCGGGGCCAGGCTGGTTTTGACCCATGGTTTGCGCGTCAAGCCGCGCTCAACCGCCTTGCGGGCCAGCAGCCCGGCGCCAAGCATCACGCCGGGGTTGCTGGTGTTGGTGCAACTCGTGATGGCGGCAATGACTACGGCGCCATGCGTAAGCGCAAAGCTCTTGCCATTGAAGTTGACCGGCACCCCGGCTTCCTCGGTCAGCGTCTGTGCGTTGCTGCTTGTTTGCGTTGCAGCCGCCGCGCCGCCTTCGTCGGCCATGGAGCCCTTGTTGACCGCAGCGGCTGCAGTGCGAATGCCAAAGCTGTCGGCAAGGTCCTTGTGCCACTGGGACTTCATCGATGTGAGGTCAATCCGGTCCTGCGGGCGCTTGGGCCCCGCCAATGCGGGTGTCACTTCGGCCAGGTTGAGCTGCAACTCGGCGCTGTAGTGCGTCTTGCGTGAGCCGTCGCGCCACAGGCCTTGTTCGCGGCAATAAATCTCGACGGTGCTGATCAACTCGTCGCTGCGGCCGGACAGCGCCATGTAGTCGAGCGTGAGTTGATCGACGGGAAAGAATCCGCAGGTCGCGCCATACTCGGGCGCCATGTTGGCGATCGTCGCGCGAGTGGCCAGCGGCATGGTGTCCAGGCCGTCGCCGAAGAATTCGACAAACTTGTCCACGACGCCGTGCGCCCGCAGCATCTGCGTCACGCGCAGAACTAGGTCGGTGGCCGTTGCACCCTCCGGCAGTTTGCCGGTCAGCTTGAACCCGACCACCTGCGGCACCAGCATCGGGATCGGCTGGCCCAGCATCACGGCCTCGGCTTCAATGCCTCCGACGCCCCAGCCCAGCACGCCCAGGCCGTTGATCATGGTGGTGTGACTGTCGGTGCCGACCACGCTGTCCGGGAACAGCACGCCGTCGCGTTCCCAGACTACCTTGGCCAGGTACTCAAGGTTCACCTGGTGCACGATGCCCGTCGCCGGCGGCACGGTGCGGAAGTTGTCAAACGCGGTTTGGCCCCACTTGAGGAACTCATAGCGCTCGCGGTTGCGCGTGAACTCCATGTGACTGTTCTCGGCAAGGGCGCCGGGCGTGCCGAACACATCCACCTGCACGCTATGGTCGATTACCAGGTCGCAGGGCACCAGCGGGTTTACCTTGCGCGGGTCGCCGCCCATGCGGCGCATCGCGGCACGCATCGCGGCCAGGTCAACGACACAGGGCACGCCCGTGAAGTCCTGCAGCACCACGCGGCCGGGCATGAAGTTGATTTCGGTGTCGCCGACCGTGCGCGCGTCATAGGCGGCCAGCGCGTTCACTTGCTCTTCTGTGATGGCGGCGCCGTCAAGGTTGCGCAGCGCGGCTTCCAGCAGCACCTTGATGGAGTATGGAAGCGTCTCGGCGCCTTTGAGGGTATCGAGTCGATAGATGGTCTTGCGGCCCAGAGGCGTGTCGATTTCTGCGCGGGCGGTGTCCCGGATCGTCATGTTGGTTCTCCTGCTTTTGCCTACACCTGCGAGGGCTTTGGGGCAAGAGGCGGCGAACGCTGTTGAGTGTTCAGGCCAAGTCCAGACACGTATCGGCCCGAGTGCATCATAGCCGGGCTCCGGCCCGGCTCTATGGCCGGTCCCGGGCCGACGGCATAAGTTCTCACGAATCCTGAACTTGCAGCGCCGGCATGGGCCATGATATGGTGTCGCCCCATGCAGAAGCCGTTGGACAGCTACGAGAGAATCGCGCTCGAGTTTGAGGCGTCGGTCTACGAAACCGGCCGAAGCCTGTTTCCCGGCAATACCCGGGTGCTCGATTCACTTGCCATAAGTCGCTGCGCACTCGGGCGATACAACCAGGCTTTGCAGACACTGGATGAACTGATTGACCTGCAGCCGGGCAACCCGCGATTTCTTTACAACCGCGCTTGCGTACAGAGTTGCCTGGGCGAAACCGGCGGTGCCCTTGAGGACCTGCGCCGTGCCGTCGAGAGCGGGTTTGACGATTTCGAGTTCATGACCGGCGACCCCGACCTTGAGCCGTTGCGCGAGACAAGCCAGTTTCGCGAGTACCGCAAGCGCGCACTGATCCAGCGCATGACCAAGACCGGGCCGGTACTCTAGCCGCTTGATTCCGACAGCTTCCCACACAGCAATCCACGCAATTGCCGCGCGGCGCGACGCCTGTATTGTCGCGCGCGAGGATTGCGATGCTGTGGAAGATTCGACTGGTACCGAGGTCCGGGGCACAAAGCCCCGAGTCGCTGCGTGTAGCGCGCACGCTGAACGATGCAGGCGTGAATGCGGCTGGCATCGTGCATCACCGCCTGTTCCTGATCGAGGGCGAGCTTGACCGCGAGACCGCGCTGCGGATTGGCGGCACGCTGCTCGCTGACCCGGTGCTCGAGATCGCCGAAGTCTATGAGGGCACACAGGCTGAGCCCCACGCCGAGCGCTTGTTTCATGTGATGCGCCGCACGGGCGTCATGGACCCGGTTGAAGCGTCGCTGACGCGCGCGCTGCGCGATATTGGCGTCAATCCAACGGGCGTCAAATCCGCCGACCAGTACCTGTTCGCCGATAAGCCCAGCGCGCAGGATCTGAGCAAAGCCGCGCCGGCACTCGGCAACATCGTCGTGGACGAGTCCCACGCAGGCGCGCTGAAGCTGGAAGCATTGCCGCGGGGCCGCAAACACGAGTTCGAACGAGTCGAAGTGGCGGTGCGGGCGTTTGACGACGCGCACCTGTCGCGGGTGAATGCCGAGCATCGCCTCGCACTGAACATTGAAGAGATGCGCGCGATACGCAAGTATTTTGAAGACGCGGGGCGCGAGCCCACCGACGTTGAGTTGCAGACGATCGCGCAGACATGGTCCGAGCATTGCAAGCACAAGACGCTCACGGGCATGGTGCATTACCGCGAGCGCGGCCCGGGCAACGCCGACGAGCTTGAAGCCGACAGCCTGTTTGAACTCGGCGACATGCCCTTGGATGGCAAGATTGACAACCTGCTGAAAGCCACCATCAAGCGCGCAACCGACGAACTTGCCAGGCCGTGGTGCCTGAGTGTGTTCGTGGATAACGCAGGCGTGATCGGCTTCGACGAGCACGACGCCATCTGCTTCAAGGTCGAGACGCACAATCACCCCAGCGCCATTGAGCCATACGGCGGCGCGGGCACCGGCATCGGCGGCGTGATACGCGACATCATGGGCACGGGCCTTGGCGCGCGGCCTGTGATGAACACCGACGTGTTCTGCTTCGGGCCGCCGAACCTGCCGGCTGACCATGTGCACCGCGGCGCCATGCACCCGCGCAAGATCATGCGCGGGGTCGTCAGCGGTGTGCGCGATTACGGCAACCGCATGGGCATCCCGACCACGAACGGCAGCGTGCACTTTGACGCGCGCTACACCGGCAACCCGCTGGTGTATGCCGGCAGCGTCGGCTTCATCCCGCGCGACAAGATTGCCAAGGCAGCCAAGGCGGGCGACCACATCATCGTGGTCGGCGGGCGCACGGGCCGCGACGGCATCGGCGGTGCGACGTTCAGCAGCGTCGAGCTGACAAGCAAAAGCGAGGTCGTTTCCAGCGGCGCGGTGCAGATCGGCAACGCGATCCAGGAACAGATGGTGCTCGAGACGCTGCTGAAGGCGCGCGACCTGCACCTGTATCACGCGGTCACCGATTGCGGCGCCGGCGGCTTGAGCTCGGCGGTGGGGGAAATGGGCGAGCAACTGGGCGCCCACGTCGAGTTGTCGCGTGTGCCACTCAAGTACGAGGGCCTGAGCTGCCTTGAGGTCTGGATCAGCGAGGCGCAGGAGCGCATGGTCGTTGCCGTGGCGCCGCACAAGGTGGACGACATTCTGCGGCTCTTCAGCGACGAAGATGTTGAGGCAACCGATATCGGCGTCTTTGGCAACAACGGGCGTCTGCACCTGGATTGGCACGGCCAGCGTGTGTGCGACCTGTCGATGGAATTCATGCACGACGGCATGCCGCGCGTCGAACGCGAAGCCGTCTACGAGGCGCCCAGGCGCCACGTGCCGCAGGGCGACGCCAAGGCCGGCCCGATGGATGTCCTGAGCGCGATCCTGGCCAGCCCGAATGTGTGCAGCAAAGAGTGGATCGTGCGCCAGTATGACCATGAAGTGCAGGCGGGCAGCGCGATCAAGCCGTTCACCGGCCCCGGCCGCGACGGGCCCAGCGACGGCTGCGCCGTGGTGCCCAAGCCGGGCGGCCAAGACGCGATTGTAGTGAGCAACGGACTCAACACGCGCTATGGCGATGTGGACCCGTACTGGATGGCGCAAAGCAACATCGACGAGGCGCTGCGGAATTATGTCGCCACGGGCGGCGACATCGACCACTGCGCGATCCTGGACAACTTTTCATGGGGCAACTGCAACAAGCCCGATCGCATGGGCGCCATGGTGCGCGCATGCTATGGCGCGCTGCACGCCGCGCGCGCATACGGCACACCGTTCATCAGCGGCAAGGACAGCCTGAACAACGAGTTCAAGACGGACGCCGGCGTCAGCATTGCCATTCCGCACACGCTGCTGATTTCTGCCATTGGCAAAGCCGTCAGCATCGACGCACTCACCACCAGCGACCTGAAGAAGCCCGGCAACAAGCTGTTGCTGGCCGGCTTCACGGCGCGCGAGTTCGCGGGCTCGCACCATGAGTTGATCACGGGCCTTGCCGGCGATCTGCCGCCGCGAGTCGACGCGGCGCTTGCGCTGCGACTGTACCGGGCAATCAACGCCGCCCAGCGCGCAGGGCTTGTTGCCAGCGCGCACGATTGCAGCGAGGGCGGGCTTGCGGTTGCACTGGCCGAGATGTGCATCGGCGGCCGCCTCGGCGCCAAAGTACGACTGCGCCAGGAGATGGCGGCCACGGATGCCGACATCGACGACACCGTTCTGCTGTTCGCGGAAAGCAACAGCCGCCTGGTCCTTGAGATTGCGCCGCAGCATGAGGCCGCGGTGTTTGAGTTGTTCGCCGGCCTGCCGCTGTTTGAGCTGGGCGAGGTTGTTTCAGGCCAGCGCCTGCAGGTGGAGGGGCTTCAAGGCACCGTGCCGATCGATGCTGACGTCGCCGAGCTGCGCGACACATGGCGGCAGCCGATCTACGCGGCTTTCGGCGAAACCGCGCCGGGGTGAATGGCAATTTGACAGCGGGCAATGAACAATTGGCTATGCACTTCGCGAACAGGGTTGCCATGTCAGACAGGCGTCATTGAACATTGTCGTTTGCTCATTGTTCATTCCCGGAACTATGCCCCACACACCGCAAACCGCTGTTGTTCGCCTGCTGCAGGGCCTCACGGATGCGCGCAACATTGCGCCGGGTGATCGTGTTGGCATCAAGCCTGACCTGGTTGTTCTGGGGCCGCGTGACGGTCTTGCGGCCCTGCGGGCGTTTCGCGTGGCGGGCGGCGACAAGGTGGCCGACCCCGCGCGCGTGCTGCTGTTTGTAGACGACAATCTGCCTGCGCCCGATGCGGCGGCTGCAGCGCGGCGCGCGCAACTACACGAGGCCGCAAGGCAGGCGGGCATCACGCGCGTGTTGCCGCTGGCCGGTTGCGAGGCTGCCCACCTGCTGGAAGCCGGCTTGATCGTGCCCGGCGAGTGTGCGGTTTCGGGCCTGCCCGAGATCGCGGCACTGGGCGGCATCGGCGCGCTGGGCTTGCGCGCAACGCCCCGTGATATGGCAGCGCTGCTTGCCGGGATGCCGTTGGCGATCACGGTGCCGGATGCGATTCGCGTGAACATCAATGGCAAACCGCAAGCGGGCGTGGGCGGCTTTGACCTGTTCTTTGCCCTGCGCCGCGAGCTGGGCCGCGCGCGCATGGCCGGCAGAGTTGTCGAAGTCTCGGGCGAGCTTGCCCTTCACGAACGCACGGCGTTTGCCATGTACGCAAGCCACGGCGGCTTGCTCGGCGCGCTGTGGCTGCTGGATCGTGCGGCTGTGCAGGAGCTGAACCAGCGCGTCACGCGCAAGTACGCAACTCTAGAGCCTGAGCCGGGCGCGGCTTGGGCGCACAATCACGCCATGGACGCGGCGCATGTGCCGATGGCTGCGCTTCCGCCGCTGGGCGAGCTTGCCAGCGTGCCGATCGGCGAGGCGGCAGGCGAAAGCGCGTCGCTGGTGGTGATTCGCGGCGGGTTGCCGGCCATGCGCGTCGCCGCGGAAATGATCAAGGCCCGCAAACTGTCACCCGGCGTGCGTTGCGTGGTGGTGCCGGATTCGCCTGAGGTCTACGCGGCGGCGCTGGCGCAAGACCTGTTCGGGTATCTGCTCGATGCCGGCGTTGAGCTGCATCCGCCGGGCACAGCCACTCCATTCGGCGCCGGCGTGATCAACGGCGTGACCGCCGCGCGGGAACAGTGGCGCGTCGGCGTGACCGCAGCCGTCGCAGCGGCGTGCGCAGGCGCGTTGATTCACCCCGAGCGGCTGGACGCACAGCCGCAGCGCGACAGCAAGCTGTCAGCGCGGCGGCCTGCGTCGGGTTGAGTTACTCCTGCCGGTCGATCAGCCAGGCAAGGTCGCGGCCCACACGCTCATGGGCGACCTTGATGCGGCCTTCGTACGAGAAGCGGTCGGGACCTTCCGTGGTGCCCCCGCTTTCGACGCTGCCGCGAAACATCACGTTGCCGGATTTCGCATCTTTGATCGTGACGATGCCGATGATGTTGCCCGGGTGCTTGTAGAAGAATGCGTACGTGCCCAGGTTCATGCTCGTGACGGTCAACTCAATCACGGCACCTTCCTTGGCTTCGGCGCCGGGGCCCAGCGCGTAGACTGCCTTGGCGGCGTCGGCGGTGCGGGTGTTGAGCGCGCTGCTCCATTCGCCGTGCTTGATCGGCCAATCCGAATCCGAAATCTCCCACTCGGGGTTGCGGTCGAAGTCGTAGGTGACCGGCTTGACGTGAAATGCCGAAGCCGAGCGCAGAGCCGCAGCGTCGTCGATCTCAGGCTTGATCACACGAAGCCCGCCGCCGCAGCCGGCGAGCAAACCGACCAGTGCCAAGCAGGACACAACCGCGCACACGCGGCTTGCAACGAACGTCGAGAACATGGTTACCCCCGTGATTTGGCCCGGCAGCAGTCTGAGCCTACGCGAGATGAATGTCAAAGGCCGTCCGTGGCCAGAATCACCACTTATAGAAGCCCTGGCCGGACTTCTTGCCGAGCTTTCCTACTGCGACCATGTTTCGCATCAGTTCGGGGGCGTTGAACACTTCGCTGCCCAGTTCCTTGTGCAGGTAGTCGGCGATGTTCAACCTCACATCCAGCCCCACGAGGTCGGTCAGGCGCAGCGGGCCCATCGGGTGCGCGTAGCCCAGCGTCATCGCCTTGTCGATATCCTCGGCGCTTGCGACGCCCTGCTCGACCATGCGGATGGCTTCGAGGCCCAGACACACGCCAAGGCGGCTTGTGGCGAAGCCCGGGAAATCCTTGACCACGATGCAGTCTTTGCCCAGCTTCTCGCCGAACGCCTTGACAGCCGCCAGCGTGTCGTCGCCAGTGCCCGGCGCGATCACGATCTCCAGCAGCTTCATGATGTGCACTGGGTTAAAGAAATGCGTGCCGATGAAGCGCGCCGGCCGCTTGGTGACCGCCGCAAGTTTCGCGATGCTCAGGCTGCTGGTGTTACTGCCGAAGATGCATTCCGGCGCGCAGATTGCATCAAGCCGCGCGTACAGGTCCTGCTTGAGTTCAAGCTTCTCGGGCACGGCCTCGATCACCAGTTGCGCCGGCTGTGCCGCAGTTGACAGGTCAACAGTGCCGGTGATGTTGGCGAGAGTGGCGGCTTTCTGTTCGGCGCTGACCTTGCCCTTCTCGATGCCCTTGTCGAGGTTGGCGGTGATGCTCGCGATTCCGCGATCCACAAAGGCCTGTTGAATGTCAAACAGCGCGACTTTGAACCCCGCCTGTGCAGCCACGTGCGCAATGCCATGGCCCATAGTCCCAGCACCAATCACAGCAATTCGTTCTATCGACATGTTCGCCCTCAAAAAAACTGCCACACGCGACGGCGCGACGAGCGCAACGACGCTACGTCAGGCCGGCGTGCCGTTGACTAGTAGTTCCAAGCTGTCAACGAACCCCTCAAAGTCGTCATCCAACACATCGCACCCCATTTGCATTTTTTGCAGCGGCTCCAGCGGTGCAGTCGTTGCGCCGTGGCGCTCGTCGCGCCTTTGCGTGGCGCAGTTCAAACCGCGGAACGCCGGACTACTACTTCTTGCGGTCCAGAAAGTCGGTCATGCGCTTCATCTTGTCTTCGCTTTCGAACAGCAGGGCCTGGGCTGTGCTCTCGAACGCTAACCCCGCATCGAGCCCGACTCGCGCGCTTTGATTCAGCGCCTGCTTGGCCATGCGAATCGCCAGCGGGCCTTTCTTGCAGATCGTGCCTGCCAGCTTCTTCACCTCGGCAACCAGATCGGCGTCCGGCACCACGCGGTTCAGCAAGCCGATCCGGTGTGCCTCGCGGGCGTCGATGGTCCAGCCGGTCAGCACAAGCTCTTTGGCGCGGCCCAGACCCACGATGCGCGGCAGGCGCTGCGTGCCGCCCGCGGCTGGAATGATGCCAAGGTTGACCTCGGGCTGGCCCATCTGCGCACTTTCGCCGCCGATGCGAATATCGCACGCCAGCGTCAGTTCACAGCCGCCGCCCAGTGCGTAGCCCCTGATTGCGGCGATCACCGGGGCGGGAAAATTCTCGATCTTCGCAAACAACGCGCTGTTGATGGCAGCCAGGCTTTCCAGAGCCTTGCGCTCGCGCAACTCGCCAATGTCGGCGCCAGCGGCAAAGTCGCTGCCCTCGCCGGTGATGATTACGCAGCCGATTTCGGTATCTTCGCGCAGCCCGTCAAACGCGGAGTGCAATTCGGCCACCATGGCCTTGTTTATGGCGTTCTTGACGGCTGGGCGTTTGAGCGTCACCAGCACGATACGCGGAACGTCCTTGTCGCGCTCGACCGAGATCAGGCTGTATGCCATGGCGGTTCCTTCACGTTGCTTCACGTTTGAAGGGATTGTGGGTTGTCGCGGCGAGGTTGCAACAGTTACGGCGCCCGTTGCAGAAACTCGAGGCGGTTGCCGGCGGGGTCTTCGCTGAAGATGCGGGTGAAGCCGGGCAGGTCGCTGCCGGCTTTCAAAGGCAGACCCTTTGACCCAAGGGCCCCTGCCAGCGCGGCAAGGTCATCCACAACGAATCCAACGTGCGCTTTCTTGGCCGGCACGAAACCGTCTGGCTGGACGCCCAGGTGCAGTTGCACGTTGCCGGCGTCGAACCACGCTCCGCGAGAATCATCGGTGCCGCCGGGTTTGGTGAGGCGCTTGAGACCCAGGGTCGCCGCATAGAAGTCGACCATTGCCGCCTCAAGCGCCGGCGGAAAGGCAACCTGCACATGGTCGATGGTTGTGACGCGCACGTTATTCCTGCTGGTACAGGTCGCGGACCTCAACGTCGTTGTTCTCGGTGTACGCGCCCAGCAGGTAGTCGTGGGGGCTGGGCAGCATGCTGACGTCGTCGCCGTGGTACAGCTCAACGTGCTTGAGCATGTCGCGCGGCGAGCGGAATGCCAGGTAGATGATGAACGTGCGCTCACGGTCTTTGATGCTGAACCCGCCGGGAGTCTCGCCGCCGGGCAATGACTCGGGGACAAAAAAGCTGCCGTGCACAAATCCCGGGTTCAGCTTGGCCGCCTTCAGATAGCGGTCCAGCGACTCGCGCGTTGCGGTCTCTTCGCCCGGTTTGCAGCTTACTTTGATCATCTGGCAGTACATTCGTTCCCCACACCTGATAGTCGCTACCACTGCCCCAGGTCTAACACTACTTTTCCGAAAGCCTGGCGCGTTTCCATGTATTCGTGAGCATTGGCAACCTGGGCAACCGGGAAAACCCGATCCACGACCGGCGCAAGCTTCTTCTGGCACAGCAGCTTCCACACTGTCAATTGGTCGGATTTGGGGCCCATCGTGCTGCCGATGATGCTGATGCGCTTGAAGAACACCGCGCGCAGGTTCAGTGGCACCTCGGCCCCGCTGGTGCTGCCGCAGGTTACAAGGCGGCCGCCCCACTTCAGTACCTTCATGTTGCCCGCAAACGTGTCCGGGCCGATGTGGTCGAACACCACGTCAACGCCGCCGCGGCCAGCGAACTTCTTGGCTTCTTCGACAAAGTCCTGCGTGCGGTAGTTGATGCCGTGGTCAGCGCCGAGCGCCTTGGCCTTGGCGAGCTTGTCGTCACTTCCCGCGGTGGTAATCACTGTGGCACCCAGCAGTTTCGCGATTTGGATGCCCGCGCTGGTCACGCCGCTGCCGGCTGCGTGCATGAGCACGGTTTCGCCGGGTTGCAGATTCGCCTTGCGCAGCATCGTGTATGCGGTCAGGAACACGAGCGGGCACGCCGCCGCGTCAGTGAAACTCATCCAATCGGGCATGGGCATGAGGTTCACGGCCGGAGCGTCCATGAACTCGGCACAGCCGCCGTTGCGCGTTTCGCCAAAGATGCCGTAGTCGCGCGCGAGGTGAATGTTGCCGGAAAGGGCCTCGTCGCTGGTGGCGTCGGCGAAACCGGGCATGACAGCCACGCGGTCGCCGACCTTGGCGTTGCGCACCAGCGAACCGACTTCTTTCACGATGCCCGCCACGTCGGTGCCAAGCACCATCGGCAACGGGAACTTGTGGCCGGGCACGCCCTTGCGCACCCACAGGTCAAGGTGGTTGATGCCGGCGGCTTTCACGGCGATCAGGACCTCGTCGGGGCGAATCTTCGGCGCGTCAACATCTTCGATGCGCAGCTTGTCAAAGCCGCCATGCTCACGAACGATCACTGCTTTCATGGCCGCTTCCTACCAAGGCACCATCGAATCGGCAATCCGCAGCGGAAAACGCAGAACTGGCGAATATGCGTTGTGGTCGTTGCCCGTTGATTGCTGAGCAAAGCGTTAGATGGCGGGCTTTTCTGCGGGCTTCAAGCCGCCGAAGCGGCGTTCGCGGCGGTTGAAGTCTTCGATGGCCGCGTGCAGGTGCTCGGCGCGGAAGTCGGGCCACAGCGTGTCGGTCACGTAGAATTCGGCGTAGCTGATCTGCCACAACAGGAAGTTGCTCAGGCGCATTTCGCCGGCTGTGCGAATCACCAGGTCCGGGTCGGGCATGTGCGGCTGGTAGAGGCTGGCCGAGATTGCCGCTTCATCAATGTCTTCGGGGCGCAACTTGCCCTTGGCAACCTGCTGGGCCAGTGCGCGGGCAGCGTCGACAAGTTCCGCGCGGCCGCCGTAGCTCAGGGCAAGGCACAGACGCGTGCCGGTATTCTTCTCCGCAAGCTTGCGTGTCTTCTCAAGTTCTTTGCGCACGTCGGGCGGCAGGCGGTCGATGCGACCGATGGCGCCGAAGGTCATGTTGTTGCGCATCAGCGTGTCGCGTTCTTTGACCAGGAAGCGCTTGAGCATGCGCATCAGAAAGCGGATCTCGACGCGGGGGCGCTTCCAGTTTTCCTCGGAGAACGCGTATAGCGTGAGCTGCCCGACGCCAAGCCGCGCGCACTCTTCACTGATCTCGCGCACGCTGTCGATGCCCGACTCATGGCCCTTCACGCGGCGCATGTCGCGCGCCTCGGCCCAGCGGCCGTTGCCGTCCATGATGATTGCGATGTGACGTGGAACTTCAGGCGGCATTTCACTCTCTGGGGCAAAGTGACCGCCTAATGGTATGGCAGAAATCACCGGTTCGCAAGCACGACGTGATTACAGGTCAAGCTTCAAGCTGGTGGCCCGCGGCACGTATCCCAGCTTCAGGTAGACCTCGCTTGCTTCCTTATTATGGGCCATCACCTGCAGGCCCACCACGATCGCACCGCGCTCGCGAAGCCAGTCGGCGGCATGTTCGTGCAGCGCGCGTGCGATGCCCCGGCCCTGAAACTCTTCCAGGACGCTCAGGTCGAACACCCACGGGTCCACCCGACGGGTAAAAAAGTCGGTCTGTGTGCCAAGCCAGATGTGGCCGGCGTAGCGCTTGTCGAGCTCAGCCACAAAGACCGTGTTGCGCGTCTGGTCGTGCGGCATGAAGTGGCTGATCAGCCATTCGTAGTGCCGCTTAAAGTCGGCTTCGTCGATCTTCTCGTCGGGTGGGATGGAATCGCGAAACGTGCGATAGTTCAGGGCCCGGAACGATGCCGCGTCGCGCTTGTGGTCGTACTGCCGAATGCGGATATCGCCGGCCATAGGCGGCGCACGCTAACCCCGGCACCGCCCCGCCCGCAAGTGCGAGGCCGGAATGTCCGGCAAGCACGGGCTCACTTTTCCAAAGGGTTCAAGGGCAGCCACACCGTGAAGCACGTGCTGCCGGGCGCGCTGTCGACTTCGATGTCACCGTTGTGCTGCTGGGTGATGATGCGGTGCACGATATCCAGGCCCAGGCCGGTGCCTTCACCCATGGGCTTGGTCGTGAAGAACGGGTCAAAGATGCGCGGCTTGACGTCAGGCGGAATGCCGTGGCCGGTGTCGCATATGCGCACGCAGACGCACTTGGCTTCGGTGGTGGTCTTCAGGGTCAGCGTCCCGCCTTGCTCCATGGCGTCGATCGCGTTGTCGATCAGGTTGGTCCACACCTGGTTCAACTCTCCGGGGTGGGCCGGCGGCATGGGCAGCGCGGGCGCGTATTCTTTCTTGAGGATGATCTGCTTCTTTTTCAGCTTGTGCCCAAGGATCATCAGCGTGCTGTCAAGGCCGGCGTGAATATCTGCCGGCTGCTTGTCGGGGTTACTGTCGAGATGCGCATGCACTTTCACCGCACCGACAAGCTGCGCAATGCGCTCGGTCGCTGACAGAATTTCGCGGATCATGCGGCCCGACACCGCTGTCCCCTCCAGCCACTGCAACCCCAGGGGCAGCACCGCGGCGGGCACGGAGGCTGCATATTTACCTAGCTCATCGACCGTCACCCCAAGCTCGGCAAAGGTCTCGGCGGCGACCCACGGCTCGGGCACGCCATGCTTCTCAAGCCAGTCAGTGAGTTCGTCTTCGCGCTCGGCGCGTTGCACGGTCGAGAATTCCACGGGCTCTCGCATGAACAAACGGGTGCGAAAGGCCACGGTCGTGTCGATGTGCTCGGGGCTGACGTTGAGCTTCATGAGCGTGGGGCCCAGCATCGACAGCTTGTTGAAGCGTTCAGACAATTCCGCGCTGCTGCGGCGCAGTGCGGCCGCCGGGTTGTTCAGCTCATGCGCAAGGCCCGCGGCCAGCTTGCCCAGTGCCGCGATCTTTTCGCGCTGGTCGATGATGCGCGTGCTGTTGCGCACCCGGTCGGTCATGGTCTGCACCAGCCGGGCACCCAACTCAGGCATGCGCGCCAGCATCTCTGGGAAGTGCTGCTTGTGCAGCCGGAAGGCGGTGGTTGTCTTGACCGCGCGGGCGCTGCCGCCCTGGCGGTTCGCGCGGCTGTAAGGCAGGGCGCCTGCGGCGAACCCGATCCGCTCTTCGGTAAAGATGGTGGTGCCGCCCGCGACGCCGAATGTCCATTGCACGACGCCGGATGTCATCACGTACAGGTGATCGACAGGGTCGCCGGGCCGAGCGATGACTTCGTCCTGTTCGGCGATTGCACGTTCGCCGTTCTGCAGCAGCCAGTCCATCTGGTCATCGGAAAGGCCCTCAAATACAGGCAGCGCGCGCAGCTCGTCGCGCTGAAACGATGTGCCGGGAGTGATCTGCATGCTCGCTCCGTTACAGCTGCGCCAGGTGCCGGTGCATGAATGCAACCGACACGCTGCCTTCGCCAACCGCGCTGGCAACGCGCTTGATGCTTTGGCTTCGCACGTCACCGGCGGCAAACACGCCGGGAATGTTGCACTCAAACAGGAAGGGCTCGCGCTCCAGCGGCCAGTCCGCAAGGTCGCCCTTCTGAAGCGACGGGCCAGTCAGCACAAAGCCGTGCTCATCGCGCGCAATTGCGCCGGCAAGCCAGTCGGTGTGCGGGGACGCCCCGATAAAACTGAACAGGTAGCAGGTATCGACACGCATGGTTTCACCAGTGCGCCGGTTGCGCAGGGTCAGGCCCTCCAGTGAATCAGTGCCGTGCGCCTGCGCGATCTCGGTTTCAGTCAGCACTTCAATGTTCGGGTGGGCCTCGATGCGCTCGACCAGGTACTGCGACATCTTGTCTGCCAGGCTCTCGCCACGCACGAGCATCGTCACGCGCCGGGCGTGCTCGGCAAAAAACATCGCGCCTTGCCCCGCGCTGTTGCCGGCACCCACCACATAGACGTGCTCGTCTTTGCAGGTCGCGGCTTCGGTGATGGCTGCGCCGTAGTAGACGCCGCGCCCCATCAGTTCCGCGGCGCCCGGAATGTCGAGCTGCCGCCACGAAACACCCATGCTCAGCATCAGCAGGTGGCAGGCGATCTCGTTTCCGTTGCGCAGTGTGAGCCGCTTGTAGGGGCCATCTACGCGCAATCCCGTGACCTCGGCTGGTGTCAGCACCTCTACGCCAAAACGCTGCGCTTGGGTCAGCGCCCGGCGTGCAAGCTCGGCGCCGCTGAGGCCGTTCGGAAACCCCAGATAGTTCTCGATCAGGCTGCTGGTGCCGGCTTGCCCGCCCGGGGCCTGGCGCTCGATCAGCACGGTCTTGAGGCCTTCACTGGATGCGTAGACGGCTGCCGCCAGACCAGCTGGCCCAGCGCCCACAATGGCCAGATCATAAAACGGCGCGGTGGCCTGTGTGCGCATGCCGACCTCGCGGGCCAGCGTTTCCGTGTCGGGCGCAAACAGGCGCCGACCGTCTTCCATGATCACCAGCGGCAGCAGTGCGCTGCCCGCCGGCACCGAGCCCACGAGCTGCCGTGCGTTCTCGGAACTCGCGATGTCCAGAAATTCGTAGGGGACCTGGTTGCGCGCCAGAAACTCTTTGGCCGCGTGCGTGCTGGCCGACCAGCGGTGGCCGACAACGCGAATGCCGCCCCAGCCGGGCCTGAAGGTGTCGCGCCAGCCCGTAAGCAACTCATCCAGTACCGGAAAAAGTCGCTGCTCGGGCGGGTCCCAGGGCTTCAGCAGGTAGTAATCAATCTGGCTGGTGTTGATGCTGGCGATGGCGGCGCTGGTGTCGGCATAGGCGGTGAGCAATGCTCGGCGCGCGGTCGGGAACAGCTTGCGCGATTCCGCAAGAAATTTCGTGCCTTCCATGCCCGGCATGCGCTGGTCCGAAAGCAGCAGTGCCACGGGCTCCAGGCGCTGCTGCAACTCGGCCAGCGCCGCAAGTCCTTCTTGGCCAGAGGCAGCGCGCAGCACCCGGTATTGCTCGCCGTAATGGCGGCGCAAGTCGCGCGTGATGGCACGCAGGACCTCAGGTTCATCATCCACAACAAGAATCGCCGGCTTGGCCATGCCGCCCCCGCGGACTCAACGCCGCCACGGTGCAATGGGATTCCGGCAAAGGAAAGAGGTTGGATGCCATCACTGGCCGTAGAAGATGACCTGGCTCTCGATGCAGTGCTGGGCCCAGTCTTTGGACTCGTAGGCTTCGCTGGTGTACTCAAGCTGCAGCGCTTCGCCGGGCTTCAGGTGCTCGGTGATGTCGATTTCCCATACGCGCCCAAAGCTGCCCGGGCCCCATCCGGCGCGGTCGTACTTCCAGGTGCCAAACTGCGGCCGCCAGGGATTCAGATAGCAGTCAACGGTGCGCAGCGGGTCAGTGTACTCTTTTGCGCCGATCTTCACTGTGCGCGTGAGCGGGTGAAACTCCAGGCTGCCGTGGCCGGTGACGCAAATGCGCAGCAGCGCGCGCTTGGCGCCGTCGGGGACACCGACCGTGCGCTTGCCGAAAGTCTTTGCGACGCTGTCGGCTTGGTTGAAGTGGGCGTTACCGGACCAGACGTTCGCGACGCCGACCACGCGCGGCAATGCCGCCACATCAGCGGGTCGCCGGTAGTACGAGAATTCCAGGTCAAACGTGAACCCGTTGCCGACGTTGCCGCCAAGGCCCACGCCGATCTTGCGCGCACCGCTAAGCAGGTGCGCAAAATTGGTGACGTCGCAAACGTACTCGTAGCTGGCGCCCCACAGCATGAACGGGGTGAGAATCCGCGCCAGCTCATACCGCGTGTCGCCATCCCAGATCCAGACGTGGCCCAGCCGGTCCCACTCGTCTCGCTCGACCATGGGTCTCAGGCGCAGTGTCATGACCACGCGCTCAAACTCGACGTCGGCGGGCAGCAACTCAACTTCGCGCTCAACCGTTCCGCGCTTGCACCATGTGCTTCGAAATGCCTGCAATGTCAGCGCGCCCGGCGAGGCCTTTGCCGGCTTGTTCCACTCGACATGCACGCTATCGACCGAGCAGACCCCGCCGTCAGGGCCAAAGGCGCCCATCGCAGCGCGGGACTCATAGGGCAGCATGTGCGGGATAAAGTGGCGGTCATAAACCGCCTGGCCGCCGACGCCGACGGTCACTTCCGCGCCGCCAGTGACGAACTCGACCTGCAAAGCCAGTACACAGGCCTGGCTGTTCACGAAGTCGATTGCCACGAAGCGATTGGCAATCTCGCGCCCGTCAAAGTGCAGACTGAGTTCGCGCTGTTCGCGTTTGTGGATGTTGCCCCACTTGTTGAAGGGGTCGTCGGTGGGCGGGTTGTGCGTGTCCAGCGCCAGCGCGAAGCTGCCCCACAGGTTGGGTTCATCCCATTCGGGTTCTTTTGGCGTGGGTTCGTCAGGAAAGCCCCTGGCCTTGTACAGGTAGAATGCCGCGCCGGCATCTGCGAAGTGCGCGGTATTCAACAGCATGAACGACAGGCCGCGCCCGCCCTTGCCCATGGCAAAGACGACTTCGGCCTTGATCTGCCGGTGCTCGCCCTTGACGTGTAAAGGAAATGCCGCCGAGTTGTTCTCGCCGCCGTCACCCGACAGCAGGCGCAGGCTGCCGTCCTTGATCTCGGGTGCATGACCTTCGGCGTGCTTGCGCAACGCGCAGGGCGGCTCGCCCTCGCGCGCATCAAATGTCTCGTGCAGCACGTTCGCCGGGATTTCCGGCTCGGCGGGCGGGTCCTGCCCGATGATAACCGTGCCCGCCAACACGAATGTAAATGCGACGACGATAAGACACTTCATGCAATCCCCACGCTCGTCCGCTAACAGGCCGCATCATGGCGGCGTGAGGTCAGCGCGCAAGCGGGATGGTTACTGGTGCCAGTACCAGGCCCCGTTGGTGCGGTGCGTGAGGTTCTGGAACAACAGCTCGACTTCGCTGTTCACGCCAAACAGGTGCGCATCAATCCGCACGTTGGGCGAGGCCTGAAGCCACTGTTCAAGCCCGGCATGAATCTCCGGGATCTCGATAAACCCGCCCGGGGCGCCACTGTCCGCGCCGGGCCTGGCACCACCCAGAATGATCACACGGGTCCCGGTGCCGTACTGTGTGACCGCCGCTTGCAGCGCCGAATAGAAAGCCGCGTCACCCGACGAAGTCAGCGCCAGCATGTTGGAGTCGGCGGTGGACAGGTTGGTTGAACTTGCGACTTGCAGGCTGCCAAACAGCGCGTCGTACTCGTTGACGCCGCCGATGCGAATCACGTCGAAGTTGTGGGCCGTGGTCAGCAGCAATTTCAATTCGTCCCACTTGGCGCGCTCGGCATCAAGTTGCGATGTATACCCGCCGCCCGCGTACGAGCTTTCCAGTGATGCGTCAATGATGAATACCACGTCGCCCGAAGCCGGCATGCCGTAATCCGCGAACGCGTCGATGGTGATCACAAAGTCGCCGCTGCGCTTGCGCCCGTGGCTGTCGATCACCTGGATCGTGAAGATCCACGTTCCGGCCATGGTCGGTGTGCCCGACAGCTCCACCGTCGAGGTGTTCGTGGATGCCAAGTAGAGTCCCGGCGGAAAGTAGCCTTCGCTGCGCGACCACGTGAACGGCCCGACTCCACCCGTGATGCTGAAGTAGGTTTCGTACCATTGGCCCACGCGGCCGTTGGGCAGGTTGACCGTCCAGAAATTGATCGCCAGCGGGTCAGGCGGCTGCTTGAAGCCGGAATCGCCACCTTCAGGGTTGCCGCCACAACCGGCGAGCAGGAGCAGTGGAAGGAGTGAGAGGAGCAAAAGGGCGCGCATGGGTGATCTCCGGTGTACGGAGACCAGAGTAATCGCAGACGCAAATTCAGCGAAGCTCTTGCTGACGCATCCAATGCCAATCCGCAAATGGATTTTGAGCGTTGCGAACCTTGGGGGCGCTCACGGTTGATAGACCTCGGGCCGCTTGTACTCGCGGATGCCGCTGGCGGCGGGCTTGGCGTCGGATTCATAGCCGACGACTTCAATGTCCCACTTGCCGTCGGCCGGGCGTGTGCCGCCGTACTCAAGGCGCGGGCCCATGTTGCCCTTCAGCTGCGCGAACCCGTTGCCGAACTCGAACTCGCCCAACAGGCGCATGCCCGCCAGGCCCATGCCACCATCCTGCACGGCTTTGTGCAGCTCGGGCAGGTCGATGGGCGTCTTGCGCGTCCACTCAAACCAGAGTACCTGGTCGTCCATGCTTGTCTGGATTTCTGCGCCGAACCGGCGTTGGAGTACGGACCGTACCCCGTCGACTCACTCTCATCACACTCAGCCGGCGACCAGCAGGTACACAATCGGCGCACTCAGGCGCGCGACGGCCTGCTGCTCGGGTGTGGCTGTGCTGTCGGGCTTTGTTTCGGGCGTCGCGCTGGCGGCCTGCAGCGGCGTGTCATCCCAGTTCAGGTTGCGGCGCTTTTCGGCGGTGTCGAACCCGCTGCCAATGCGGCATGCCGGCAGCAGTGAGAGCGCCAGCAAGGCAACCACGAACACTGAACTGCGACCGCTCATGTGGTGAATCTCCAGGCCACACTGACCTTGAATGCTACCTCTTTAACGAGCTGTTCGCCGTGGGTGTTCTGGAAAACCGGCACGAAGAACTCGGCTTTCAGTTGCCACCACGGCTTGGGGTGCCATTGCACGCGCGGCTCAAGTTGCACGCGCCAGCCGCCGCTGTCTTTCACGCGAACGCCGTTGTCGCGGTCGAAGTCGCTGCGCGAAAAGTTGACAGCCAGCGAAAGGAACATGGTGTTGCCGGGAAACTTCTCCTGGATCACGCGGTACTTGAACTCAAAGTCGGTGCTGATCTCGTCGCCGAAGTCGTAGTTGCTGCCGCCGATGCCGATGCTGCGCCAGTGGTAGCTGGTGTGGGTGATCAGCTCAACGCGGTTGTCGCTGTAGATGGCGCTGTGAAAGAATGTCAGACCAAACGCCCCGTCGCCAAGCTGCAAGTCGCGCGGCACGGGCTTGCCGTCGCGGTGCGCCGTGGTTTCGCCGGTGGGAAAGTGCACGATCAACCCGGCTGTGAGACTGGCGCCGCGCTGGCTTGCGTCGCCCGGCACCCACCACAGCCAGCGCACGCGGGCGCCCAGGGCTGCATCGCCGAAGCCGTGCACGCGGTCCGTGATCACCCGGTCGTTGACCCGGGCGCGGAATTCGCGCCAGCTTAGCGGCAACAAGCCTGAAATGGTCCATTCGCCGGGGATTACGCGCGGGATGGAGTAATTCGCGCCCAAGCCCAACGTGTGGCCGCTGACGAACAACGAGTCGCCATTGCGCACCGGGCGAAAGTCGTCAAAGCGGCGCGTGGCAAACGAATGGTGGTGCGCGGCATAAAGCTGCAACCCGCCCGAGTACAGCGGCTCAGGCTCAGTCATGTTCACGCTAGCCGCCGGCTGCGCGAACAGCGGTGTTCAGAGGGCAATCAACGCAAGCAGGATCCAGCGCATGAGCGAATCATCATTCCGTAGCACACTACTGATGCAAGTGTGAAAGTGGTGGGAGCGCAGGCGTCCCGCCTGCATCGGCCGTGCGCGTCCCGCGCACGGCAAACCGCGGACTGGAAGTCCGCGGCCAGTGCAGCCGGGACGGCTGCGCTCCCATCACCGGCGCCCCTTTGGGGCGCAGCCCTACAGCGCCAGCTTGGCCATTACGGCTACGCCTATGGGCAGGCAGGTTTCATCTACATTGAAGCGGGCTGAGTGCACCGGGTTCACTATGCCCTTGGCCTTGTTGCCGCTGCCCAGCAGGAAAAACGCGCCCGGCTTCTTTTGCAGATAGTAGGCGAAGTCTTCGCCCCAGGTCTGGCGCTCGTAGGCCGGGTCGACGTTGGCTTGCCCGACGATCTCGCTGGCGGCTTTGCACACGGTGTTTGCGCCGCTTTCGTGGTTCACGATGCTGTCGTAGCCACGGATGTAGTTCAACTCGCCTTTCAATTCATGGGCGTCGGCGACCGCTTTGACCATCCGGCCCATCTCGCTGATGATGCGCGCGCGCACCGGCTCGGCGTATGTGCGCACGGTGCCCATCAACTCGGCGTCGTCGGGGATGATGTTGTGCGTGGTGCCGGCTTTCACCTTGGTCACGCTCAGCACGGCTTGCTCAAAGGGCGCGACACGGCGCGACACCAGCGTTTGCAGCATGCCCACCAGCTCACAGCACGCCGGGATCGGGTCGATCGAATCCTGCGGGCGCGACGCGTGGCCGCCACGGCCCGTCAGCTTGATCTCGAAGATGTCGGCAGCGGCAGTCATCGGCCCGCTGCACGTGGCGATCTGGCCCACCTCAAGCGTCGGCAGGTTGTGCAGGCCGTAGACTTCGTCCACGCCTTCCAGCGCGCCTCTGGCGATCATGCCCGGCGCGCCGCCCGGGGGCAGCTCTTCGCTGGGTTGAAACAGCAGGCGCACGTTGCGCTTGAGCTTGTCGCGCATGCCGGCCAGCAGCTTGCCGGTGCCCAGCAGCACGGCCATGTGCGTGTCGTGCCCGCACATGTGGGCGATGCCGTCGTGCTTTGACCTGTAGGGGATGTCGTTGAGTTCCTGGATCGGCAGCGCGTCCATGTCGGCGCGCAGCGCGATGCGGCCCTTGGCGTTGGGGCCGTCGATGTCGGCGATCAGGCCCTCGCCCCAGGGCTTGCTTACCTTGAAGCCGAGCTTTGTCAGTTCATGCGCGCAATGTTCGCTGGTCTTGAACTCGTTCAGCGACAGTTCCGGCATCATGTGCAACGTGCGGCGCTGCTGCGTAAGCCATTCCTGCATCGATTGCGCGGCGGCCAATAGTTCGTGGGTCATGGGATTCTCCGGGGCGCGAGCATAACAAAACCGCTTCCACGCCATGAGGGCGGGTCGTTCTTTGCCGCAAAACCGCTAATCTCGGCGCCATGCAGAACAAGCCGCAACGTCGCAAGCGCTACCCGGGCACACACCCGAAACGATTTGACGACAAGTACAAAGAACTCAACCCGGCGGACTATCCCGACGAGCAGGAGAAAGTGCGCGCGCAGGGCCGCACGCCTGCGGGTACCCATGTGCCGATTCTGCTGGCCGAGATTCTCTCCGCACTGCACCCGCAAGCGGGCGAGACCGTGCTCGACTGCACTGTCGGCTATGGTGGCCACGCCGAGGCACTTGCGCGCACCGGGGCGCGCGTGATCGGCATTGACATCGATGGTGTGGAGCTGCCGCGCACCACAGCGCGGCTGGCGACGCTGGGGCTTACGATCTCGCCGCATCACACGAATTTTGCGGGCATCGCCGGCGTGCTGGCGGCAGAGCAGCTCAGCGGCGTGGACTGCCTGCTTGCCGACCTGGGCGTTTCCAGCATGCAGCTCGACCAGCCAAGCCGCGGTTTCGCGTTCAAGCACGACGGCCCGCTGGACATGCGCATGGACGGCACGCGGGGCCGCACGGCGGTAGAGTTCATACACGCCACGGAAGAAACCGCGCTGGCCGAGTTGCTGCGCGAGTATGGCGATGAGCCCAAGGCTGACGCGCTGGCCCACGTGCTGAAACGCGAGACGCCAAGAACAACGCACGCGCTGGCGGGGCTGGTGTTGCGGGTGCACGGCCTGAACCCCGAAACCTATCGCAAAGAAAACGCCCGCGACAAGCATCCTGCCGCGCGCGTGTTTCAGGCGCTGCGAATGGCGGTAAATCGCGAGCCCGCAAACCTGGCCGAACTGCTGCGCGTGCTGCCCGCGAGCATGAACCCGGGCGGCCGCGTTGCAATCCTTACGTTTCACAGCGGCGAAGAGCGCAAGGTCCGCGACACGTTCAAAGACCTGCTTGCCTCGGGCGTGTTTGCCAGGGCCGAACTTACGGGCATCCGCGCGGGCAAGGACGAGCTTTACGACAATCCGCGGGCGCGCTCGGCGCGCTTGTTTGTGGCTGAGCTACCAGCCTGACATCTCGCGCAGCAGCGCCTTGCAGCGCTTGAGCAGCCGTGGCGGCTCGCCGCTGGTGTCGCTGCCGGCCAGCACGGCGCGCATCGCCCGGGCCTCATCGCGATCCAGGGCGACTTCGCCGACACCGCGCTCATCTTTGTGAAACAGCGCGCCGTAGCGCACAGGGTCTTCCTCGGTGGGGAAGGTGCGGCGTTCGATCAGCGATTCGCGAATGCCGGGCACTTCGAACTTGAACTCTTCGACGCGCGGCGTGTGGGCCCCAATCCAGCGCGCGTTCAGCAGTAACTCGTAGCGCAGCAGATCTGGAAGCCAGGGCGCGTCGGGCAGGTTGCCGCTGTCGACCAGTGCATCGACCCAGGCCAGCAGCGCACGGCCGTCGGCGTCATCGTCCACGCGCAGTTCAAACGCATCGCTGCCGGTGAAACTGGCCACAAGTTCGCGGTCATCGGTGTCCAGCGCCACCTGCAACGCCAGCCAGCTTGCCGGCACGCGCGACGCGTACCATTGGTGCGCCAGGTCGCCCTGGTGCAGCCCGACGACGGTGTCAAAGCGCAGGCCGTCGACGAGTTGCAACTGTCGCAATTCGGCGTCGGTCAATCCGGCCACGGGCGCGTGGCCCGGCTGAAAGAACGCATCGCGGGCGCGGCGCTTGTAGAACAGCGCGTACAAGGCCGAGTACTGGGCTTCAAGCGACACTCGCAGCCTCCAGCCAGGCGGGCAGGGTTGCGCGTACGACCTCGCGAACCTGCGCCGCTTGCGCAATCGCGGCGCGTTCCGTCGCGTTTTCTACCTCGATGGTGATTGCCTTCAGGTTGGGCAGCTTCGGCAACAGCTCACGCAGCAAGAACAGCGAGGCTTCCGGGATCGGCCCCGCCCCGTGCAGGTCACGGTAAATCTGGCCGCCTGCGTACGGCTCAAGCCGGGCGCCGGCCAGGTGAACCTCAAGCACTCTTGACAGGTCAAGCCGCTCCAGGCCGTGGTCCGGCTGTTCGCCCTTGCCGACGCAAAGCTGGTAGCTCCAGTAATGGCCAAGGTCGAGCACCAGCCCGCAATCAGCCCCGTGGGCCACGGTGGTCAAAAAGTCAGCAAGGTGCATGTCGCCCACGACAAACTCGTAGGGCGCGTTTTCCGGCAACAGAGGTGCCGGCAGGATCGAGTGCAACGCGTTGAGATTGCGGATGGTGGCGGCTGCGCACTCAGTGTTCAGGATGGCCGGGAAAAAGAAGTCGGTGTACTTGCCGTCAATGTGGCGCACCGCAAGCTCTTCGACGGTCCACGGTGGCGCAAGCAACTGCTGGTTCTTCACGCAGCCGGCAATCGGCGCGTCAGGGCACAGGCCCGGGCCGACCGGGTCGAGACCCTCGTGGTGGTACGTGCGCGGCACGTCGTCCGGAATCTGGGCAAAGGGATCGTCGGTGTGGTCGGCGTCGCCGCGCGAATATACTTCGAGAAAGTCGAACCCGGCGCGGTGGTTCGCGATCAGCGTTCGAAAGTCAGGCTGCGTGTCAAAAATGTCTATGCCGAGGCCCACACCCATGACCGGTGCCGCGAGCGCGCGCTGAAATGGAGTGGGCGTTGCCAAGCTGAGCGTCGTCCGATTGTGTTCACGCCGGAAAGCAGGGACCTATTTCTGCTGCGCCTGGCTGGCCTCATCCGCGGCCGCCTCTGCGCGCTCGGCCGGTATCAGCACGCCTTCGCGTTCACTCTCGAGCAGCAACTCTTCCAGGCTGCGCGTGACCTTGCCGCTGCGCTTGAGCAACTCACCCAGCACGCGAGACAGAAAGCGCACGCCCAGGATGCTGGCGTGCTTCACGGTCTCGCGCACTTCAGGGCTCAGGCGGTCAATGCGCGCCGTCACCAGGCTGCTCAGGCTGCCCGGCAGGCGGGCGGTGTCGGTGCTCTTCATCTTCAGGCGCGTGCGGGGTGCCGCCGTATCGGCGGACGCGGCTGGTGCCTGCACCTTCTCAAGCTCGCCGGTTTCATGCAGGTGCAGGATCAGCTGTTCGGTAAAGAACGGGTTGCCCTTGGCTTTGCCGCTGATCAGCTTGACCGTGTCGTTGTCGAGTTCCTTGTCATCGCCCAGCAGTACCTTGGCCATCTGCTGCGTGAACTCGTCGCCCGAAATTGGCTGCAGCTCAAAGTCCTGCAGCTCAACGTCCTGGGCAATCTGCAACTCGGGTTTGCTGCCGTCGTCCGAGAAGCGGCTGGTGCAGAGAATCGCCAGCGGCAACGTCGCGATGTTGCGCGTCATGGCCGTCAACCAGGCCGCCGTTGACGCGTCCATCCAGTGGGTGTCCTCAACCTCAAGCACGGTCGGCGCGATCGACGCAAGCGCGCGCAGCAACTCCTTGACTGCGATGATGCGGTTTTCGTGGCGCAGCTTGGGGTCGTCCAGCTTGGCGAACGGTGAATCATCCCAGTGGCAGTCCACCAGGTCGGCGGCGAAGCTGAGCGTGCGCTTGAGCTCGCTGCGGGTGTTTTCGGCAATGCGCGGGTCGTTTTCGAACTCGCGGTACTTGTCTTCAATCGCCTTGCGCTTGGCCTCTTGCGTTGCCGACTCGGCAATCGCGAAGAATGCCCGCAGCCAGGCGCTTACGGCGTTCCAGCCGCTCTTGTGCACGCCGTCGCAGGGCATGGTGATCCAATGGAATGGCCGGCCACGCTCTTCCAGCTTGGCACGCAGCGCCGCCACCAGCCGGGTCTTGCCAAGCCCCGGCTCGCCCAGGATGCGCTTGACGCCCGCAAACTTCGGCTCAGCGGCGTAGGCCGGGTCAACAAAGGCAACCAGTGCCGCCAGCTCCTTGTCGCGACCCAGCATCGGGTTGCGGTATGTGAAGCCGCGCATGCGACCGCGCAGCGCCGTGGGCTGCAACACCCGCGTCTCTTTGGCCTTGCCCTTGAGGATGCGTGTGCCCTTGTCCTGGAACTCCCAGCGTTTTTCGGCCGACTTCTGCACGCGGTCGGTCACGAGCGTCTGGCCCACCTCGGCCTCGGTCATCAGGCGGGCGCTGGTGTTCACGGCATCGCCGATGCAGGTCCACTCATTGCGGCTTTCGCCGCCCAGCAGGCCCGAGTACACCAGGCCGGCGTCGATGCCCGCGGTCATCTTCACGCCCGGGATGTTGTTCAACCCGTTCACCGGAAGGCTTTGGGCGAATGCCACGGCTGCACTTTCAGCGTTCTCGGCGGCAATCGGCGCGCCAAAGAACACGAGTGCGGTGAAGCCCTTGTCGCCAAAGTCGATCTTGTTGATCGTGCCGCCATGGCGCTCAGCGGCGGCCAGCAGCGCACTGAACACCTTCTCGACGGTGGCGTGGTCTTGTGCGCCGTCAAAGCGCAGGAACAGGCTGACCACGTGGCGCAACTCGGCGCGTTCGCCGGCGTCAATGATCGGGTCCTGAAAGAACAGCTTCAGCTTCTTGCGGTCCGAAACGGCTGCAGTCTTGCGCGGGCGGCCGGGCTCAGCTTTGCGGTCGTCGTTCTTCTTGATGACCTTTCCCAGTTCAATCTTGCCGCGCTTGGCCTTGTGTTCGGCTGCGGCTGCGCCGTCAACGGCGGGCCCGCGGAAGTACCACTGGCGCGCCTTGAACTTCTTGTCGTGGGGAATGCCCCATTCAATTTCGCCGTGTTCGACGCCGATCTTCACACCGAACTCGAAGTCGCCGTGGCGTGTCTTGCTGGTGCCATGCTCCGTGAACCACTCGATGATCTCGTGGCTGGCATCCAATGCCCGGCGCGCGCTGCCCTTGCCCTCAGGAAACACAGCCGTGAACGCGTCGCCCATGAAGTTGGCGATGAAACCGCCGCGATTGTGCACGGCATTGACCATCGGGTCGAAAATGCGGGTCAGTTCGCGGCTCATGAGCTCGGCGCCGGCGTCACCCAGCTTGAAGGCGACCTCGGTCAGCGAAGTGAAACCGCTGACGTCTACGAACAGCACGGTGCCCTCGAGCTTACCGTGGGTCTTCTTCTTGGCGTGCTGGGCTTCGATAAACGCGGGAAGGAAATTCTGCATTGCTTTCCTCTATAGTCACATCACGGCGACCCGACACCGTCGGGTCCCTGGAACCACCTGTTCTGAGCTGGCCGGATTATGAATTGGAAACCCCCGCCGGTCATGGGGGAAGTGCGGATTGCCGACAGGTCCCCGCCGTACCGTCCTTCCTTTTGATGGGGCTGCCGTTACGATAACCGCATGAATGTGCTCTATGTACTGCAAGTGTTGATTGGCTTCGGCTTTGTGATCGCGATTCACGAAGCCGGGCATTTCTTTGCCGCCAAGCGCGTGGGCATCAATTGCCCCGCCTTCAGCATCGGGTTTCCGATGCCGATCTGGACGCCCAAGGGCTGGAAGGTCTTCAACATCTTCAAGTTCAAGTGGCGCGGCACCGAGTACCGACTGGGCTGGATTCCGTTCGGCGGGTACGTGCAGATGCAGGGTCAAAGCGACTCGCCGGGGCAGATCGACAAGGCCAAAGAAGACGACAAGGGCGACTATCGCAACAAGACCTACTTCCAGAAAACGCAGGTGCTGCTGGGCGGCGTGACGATGAACGCCATTACAGCCGTGATCGGCTTCATTCTCGCGTTCCAGCTTGGGGTTACGTTCATCGAGCCGACCGTGGGCATGGTGGACACCCGTAGCAGCGCGTGGACCAACAACGAGATCCAGGTCGGCGACAAGATTCTTGAAGTGAACGGCCGCGAGGTCGTGGACTTCGAAGACGTGGTGTATGCCGGCATTTTCGATGGCGGCGACAGCATTGAGCTGCTGATCGAGCGCGAGGTGAGTGGCGAAAGGGTCCGCCAAAAGGTCACTCTCAGTCTCGACGAAGACCCGGTCTTCGGCATCAAAATGCCGGGCATCAAGGCCAAGCATCGCGTTGTGCTCACGGGCGAGGAAGCCGACCGGTTTCCGGAGACCCTGGGTGACGACCGCCCGCAGGACGGCGACGAACTGGTGGCCGTGGACGGCCGTGTGATCCGCAATGTGTATGACGCCAAGGGCTTCATTGAGCAGTCGCGCGGGGCTGTCACGCTGACGCTGCGACGCGGCTTCGGTGAAGACGCGCGCGAGTGGCAGGTGCCCTACACGCCGCGCCGCCACTTTTTCACTGATAGCGGGGCCTATGCCGCCGATATCTCGATCATTCCGCCGCCATACGTGAACCGGGTGCGCAAGGGCGGGCCAGCCGACGTTGCCGGGCTGCGCGAAGGCGACAAGTTCGTTGCCGTCGCCGGACCCAACGGGCAGGAGAAGCTGCACAGCTTCGGCGACCTGACGCGGGTGGTGGACGCCAGCAACGGCAACCAGATCACGCTGGTGCTTGAGCGCGATGGCGCCGAGCACAAAGTGGACATTCGGCCCGAGCCGCGCGAGAGCTCGCCGGGTCGTTTTCAGCTGGGGCTGTCGATCTCACCGATTGACACGCGAGGTCTGGACGAAAAGCAGGAAGCAGAAAAGATCGCGGAACTGGCGGGCAAACTGGTCGCCTATGGCGTGCGCCCGGGCAGCCAGGCGGCGCTGGCAGGCCTGGTGCCCGGCGACAAGATCGTAGGCATCAAGGTCGGCGACGTTGAAAAGCGCAATCCCGAAACCGACGCGGTGGATGGCGAAGCGCTGGAAGCGGCACTGATTGCGGCTTCAAAGGCTGATCCGCCGTCCGAGATCACTTTTCAAGTTGAGCGCAATACCGGCTTAGTTGATGTGACGGTCAAGCCCGACGACAACGGGCCTGACAGCGGCGCCTACCTGCTGATGGCCACGGCCGAGCAGCGCAGCGAGCCCGTGACGTACGGCTTGCTGGAGTCCGTGAAGCAGGGTTTCTATCACAGCAAGAAGGTGGGGTACAAAATCATCATGACCCTCGGCGCCCTGTTCACCGGCCGCGTCAAGATCTGGCACCTGGGCGGCCCAGTGGTCATCGCCAAGCGCAGCTACAGCCTGGCGCAGTGGGGGACCGGCACGCTGATTTTCTTTCTCGCGTTCATCAGCATCAACCTTGCCATCGTGAACCTGATCCCCCTGCCTGTGCTGGACGGGGGCCAGTGGCTGATCGTCACCATCGAAGCTGTGCGCGGCAAACCTTTACCTGAAAGGGCGATGCACTGGGTCAGCCTTGCCAGTTTCATCGCGGTGCTGGGCCTGATGGTGTTCGTGCTGGCCAACGACCTGGTCACCGTGTTCTGGCGAAAATGGGTGTAGAAATTCTGGATTGCAGGTTTCAGATTGAACTGTGCCCCATTGTGTCCCGATCCGGAATCCTGAATCCAGAATCGACCGATGGCTGACCTGCCGAAAGCGTCGCAACCGCAACCAAGCCTGTTCCGGCGCAAGGGCGGAATCTGGACCTATGTCGGCCTGGCGCTGGTGGCCGGCATGGCGACAGTGTGGGCGTACAACACATGGTTCAAGCCGGCGCCTGAAACAGTGCCCCCGGCCCCGCCCGCACCGCGCCACCTGGTGCTGATCAGCATTGACACGTTGCGCGCCGACCATCTTGGCAGTTACGGCTATAGCAAGAAAACATCGCCGAACATTGACGCGCTGGCACAGCAGGGCGTGTTATTCGAGCAACACTACAGCTGCTATCCACTGACGCTGCCCGCGCACCTGACGCAGTTCACCGGCGTCAGCACGCTGGGCCACCGCGTGCGCGACAACCTGTATCACCGCCTGCCCGACGAACTGGGCACCCTTGCCGAGGCTATGCAGGGCGAGGGGTTCAAGACCGGCGCGTTTGTGTCGGCGCACACCATGAAAAGCGGCAGCGGCCTCGAGCGTGGCTTTGGCGTGTATGACGACAGCGACGTGCGCACACTGGTGCCCGGCCGCATGACGATTGCCGAGCGCAAGGCGCCGCAAACCCTGAAACTGGCCGGCGACTGGATTGCACAGCAGGGCGCGGAGCGCTTTTTCTGCTTCATTCACCTGTTTGACCCCCACGCGCCCTATGAGACCCACAGCGGGTTCACCGAAGGCGACGACAGCACCGCGCGCTACGACGGCGAGATTGCATTCACCGACGCCGAGATTGGCCGCTTCCTTGAGAGGCTGCGCAAGCTGGACGTGTTCAAGGACACGCTGATTGTGATTACGGCCGACCACGGCGAAGGCCTGGGCGAACACGGCGAGCTGACCCACGGCTATTATTGCTACGACACCACCACGCACGTGCCGCTGATTGTCCACGGCGCACCCGGCATCACGGCGGGCACGCGCGTGCCCTGGGTTGTGCGGAACTATGACCTTGCGCCAACGCTGGTAGAGTTAATGCAGCTCAAGTCGGAAGTGATTCGCAATCAGGCCCACGGCATTAGCCTCGTGCCGCAGATGAAAGATCCCACCGTGGACCCGGGCCTGTCGGCATTTGTCGAGAGCCATTACGCGTACCTGAACGCGAACTGGTCCAAGATTCGCGGGCTGCGCACTGACGACGACCTTACGCTGTTCAGCGGCAACGATGTCGTGCAACTGCGTGGGGGCAAGCCAGCTGAGGACCCCGCCGCGGTCAGGGCCGCGCGCGACGAAATCACCCGCCTGATGGGTGCATGGGTGCCGCCGCGCAAGGGCAGCGCCAAGCCGCGAGAGTCAACCAGCGGCAGCCCATACCCGGGTGAGGTGCCGATGGCCCAGAGCTTCGACCCGGAAAGCTTGAACGACACGCGCGACCTGCCGTCGCCCCACGCAATGAAAGAAGTGCTGCGGGCGTACCAGGCCGCCGAGCTGGCATATGACGAAGAGAAGTTCGAGTCGTGCGCCGAGAGCCTGCGCAGGCTGCTGGTCCAGCACCCCGACTTTGCCATGGCGCAGCGGCTGCTGGCGGCCGTCACACAGGGCATCGTGAGCGCGAACTGGCGACAGATCGGGCGCGAGAAATGCATCGAGCTTACGCGCGAAGCCGCACAAGCGCTGGCGTCAGCGTCGCGCAGCGCATCGCGCCACGGACAACCCGAGGGCGAACGCGCCACAGACCTGAACCGCGCGCTGCTGCTGGCTTGGCTTGGCGATGGCAAGGCAGCCGAAGACCTTGCCGTCCGGGTGAAAGACCCGCGCATCGCATGGTTTGCGGCGCTGGCAATGTATCGCGACCCAGCCACCGAAGACCGCGCGCAGGTGGCCGAAGCTGCCGCGCCGCTGATCAAGGAACTCAAGCTGTCCGACGCGGACACCAAAGCCGCTCAGGCGCACCTTGAAGCGATGCGTCGCGGCGAGGCCCTGAAGCTGGCGCCGTGGGAGCAGTGATGCAGCTTGGCTACAACACCAACGGCTATGGCTATCACCGGCTGGAAGACGCGCTTGAGATCCTGGCCGAGCAGGGCTACCGCTGCATCGCGCTGACGCTGGATGTGCATCACCTCAACCCGTTCACCAGCACCGCCCGCGAAGTGGGCGCCGTCGCCAGCCAGCTGGATCGGCTGGGTCTTTCGTGCGTGATCGAGACCGGCTCGCGCTATCTGCTTGATGCGAGACGCAAGCACCGGCCGACGTTGCTCGACGACGAGCCCGATTTTCGTGTGCAGTTTCTGTACCGCGCAGCCGAGATCGCCGAAGACCTTGGCGCCCTGGCCCTGAGTTACTGGTCCGGCGCGCGGCCCGTGGGCTGGCAGGGTGACGACGACGAGCTGTTCACGCGCCTGGCGTATCACGTGGAGAAGCTGGAAATGGTGTGCAGCACACACGGCGTGCGCGCTGCCCTTGAACCCGAGCCTGACATGCTGATTGAACGCATGGCGGACTATGACAAGTTGTCAGGGCTGCTCGGGTTTCGGCCGGGTCTCACGCTTGATATTGGTCATCTTGAGTGCATGGAATCTGAGCCTGAGTCGGAACATCTGTGCAGATATGCTGACGTCCTATACAATCTTCAGCTCGACGACATGTTGCCCGGGCGGCACCGCCATCTTTTCTTTGGTGAAGGTAGCGTTGATTTCGGTGCGGTGTTCAAGACGCTGAAAGACATCGGCTACACCGGCCCGGCATGCGTTGAATTGAGTGAAGCCAGCCGCAACGCCGTGGAGACATCTGCCCAGGCGAAGCGATTTCTGGACCAGGCGATTGGTGAGCAACGGTGACGGACGAAGGTTCAGAAGAAGCAAAGTCGATCACGGAAGTGGGTCGTGAGCTCTTGAAGTACCTGCACAAGCGGCTGGAAGACCTGGGCATGAACCAGGCCAGCTACCGGCAGGCGCGGATGGAGCTGTTGCGCATTCTTGAGCGCAACCGTGAAAAGGCACGCTTCAACTGGGGCTTTGAGGCGGTGTTCACGCAGGAGATCCATACGCTCGAAGAGCTTGGCCTGATCAGCGTGAAGTACGGCAGCGGCGCGATCATGGCCGGGCGCACAAGCCCGAACTCGATCTACAACGTCGCGCTGACCGATGACGGCAAAGACACTGCCCGCGTGATCCTTGAGCGCGAAACCCGCGCCCGGGCCGAGACGTCGAAACTGGAGAAAGGCGACGGCGTCGAGGACGACGACGAAGACGAACTCGACGAAACCGACCGCGAGCCGGACTCTACCAAGGTTGACGCAGCGGACGGTAAGAAGAGTGCGGACGAGCCCCCAGACGAGCCTGAAGAAGAGACCAACCCGCCGCCGCTTCCGGGCGACGCGAGCGCCAAGCCCTAAGCCGCCAAATCCAGCCGCTAGTTTCAACCCCGACACTCCCATTTCGCCGCGCCCACCGCTAACCTCGCGGCATGGCCGACAGTGATTCCACAGAAGATTCCGTTCCGTTCTCAAGCCATCTGAACGAGCTGCGCCGGCGCATGATCTGGTCGCTGCTGGGCGTGTTCGTGGCCTTCAGCGTGGTGTTCGCGCTTTGGGCCGACGACATCGTGCGCTACCTGCGCGAGATTGCCGTGCTTGACCGCAACATCGCCGACGAAGAGTACGCGAGCCCCGAAGTTGCCAGCCAGATGCCCTATCGCGCCGAGGGCAGCCAGTGGACGCTGCGCAACACCACGCGCGGCGGCGGCACCGAAAGCGTCACGTTCACCCGCTACGAGGTGCTGCAAGCGGGCCCCGCCGGGTCCACGTTGCGGCGTACCCAATTCGATGCCGATGAAAATCCGCTTGAGACCAAAGAAATCCGGCACTCGCTGTTGGCCCCCGGGGCGTCGCCGGTGACTGAGCTGCCGGGCAATGAGCCTGAACTGCCGGCGCAATCGACCGAGTCGATCACCGTGCCCGCCGGCGAGTTCGATTGCTTCAAGCTCGATCTCACGAGCAATGGCACGCGCACGCAGACCTGGATTGCCCGAACCGGCGGGTTGCTGGTCAAGCAGGTGCAGACAAGTGAGGGCCGCGAGTTCGAGTCCGTGCTGGTCCGCTACGAACTCAAGCCCTACCGCGAACAAATCCAGCTTACCGTGATCGCCACGCTGGAAACGTTCAGCACCACCATGCGCGTCAGCCTGTATGCGGCCCTGGTGTTCGCGTATCCGTGGGTGATGTTTCAGGCCTACCTGTTTATTGCCCCCGGCTTGTTCCGGCATGAGCGGCGCTTTTTTCAGTTTGCGATCCCCGCCATCTTCGTGCTCTTCTTTGCGGGCGCGGCGTTCGGGCGCTATGTACTGATGCCGATCAGCATTCCGTTTCTGCTCAGTTTCAACGTCGAAGAGTTCGGCGTCACCACGACCTATTCGCTGGCGCAGTTTCTCAGCCTTGTGTTCACGCTGACGTTCGGCTTGGGCTTTGTGTTCCAGATTCCGCTGGTAGTGGCGCCGCTGATTCGGTTTGGCTTGCTCACGCCCGAGTTTTTCCGCACTAAGCGCCGTTACACCCTGCTCGTGGCAATCGTCATCGGCGCGATCATTTCGCCCACCGGCAGCCCGATCGACATGGTGCTGGCCGGCGCGCCCGTGTTCTTCCTGGTCGAATGCGGTGTCTGGCTGGGCCGCATCTGGAAGCGCTCGGCGCTCAAAGCCGCCGAAAAGGCCGCACTGGCCGCTGCCGAACGCGGCGAAAAGATCGACCCCGAGGCGCTGGCGGGCGGGCTGGCGATTGACCTTGAGCAGCGCCTCAAAGAGTTCAGCAAGGGCGGCGCCCGCAAGTTCGCGCAGGAACTCCTGTCCGGCTTCAAGGAAAGCGGCAAAGAGGTGGAAAGCATCTTCGACGATGACTACGCCGACGGCGAGAAACCGCCCGTCGAAGTAAAGCTGAAGCCCAAGCCGCCACGCCCAACCGACGTCAAGCCCGACCAGCTGCACGATGCCAAGTTCGACATCGAGACCAGCACGGCGACGGCAGCATCGCCAGAGGCGCCGGCCGAAGCCCCGAAGGAAGACTTTCCCGACCGCCCCTGGGACGAAAACGTCAACGAACAGACCGCGCGCTACATCGACGACCGCATCAGCCAGCGGCTGCGCCAATTTATGGACGACGAGTTGCGGCCGTGGATGGACCGGATCGAACACGAACTCAAGCGCCGAAACGGGGACCACGAATGAGCGTCACACCGGAAGAATGGGCAGCCGTCAAATTGTTCGCGACCGACGTCGATGGCGTGCTGACCGACGGCACCGTGCTGTACGGCCAGCAGGGCGAGCTGGCCAAGCGCTTTTTCATTCGCGACGGCATGGGCCTGCGGCTGCTTGAGGCGGCGGGCGTCAGGGTCGCCGTCATCACATCAGAAGACAGCCCCGTGGTCAGCAGCCGCGTAAAACGCCTGATGCTGAGCGCCTACAAGCCGGGCATGAAACGCAAAGGCGAAGCGCTGAGCGCGCTGATGCGCGAGTTTGGCGCGAGCGCCGCTGAGACTGTGTTTGTCGGCGATGACGTCAATGATTCCGAGGCGCTTGAGATTGCCGGCATTTCCTGCGCACCCGCCGACGCCACCGAGTTCGCCCGCGACAGCTCCCGCCATGTGTGCAGCCTGCCGGGCGGCTTGGGCGCCGTGCGGGAGATTGCTGACCTGATCATCGCCGCAAAAGGTCTGAACCCTGACCAGCTATGGCGTGGCATTCACAAGCAAGCCGAAAGCCACGACGTCGGCAGCGTCTAGCACTACAACGCTGCTTTGCGTGTTGCGGGCTTCCAGCCCGCACGTGTTGCAGGCCTCTGGCCTGCACGTGTTGCGGCCGTCCCGGGCGCCACAGCGGGCCGGAGGCCCGCTACACGTGCGCGCGAGACGCGCACAACACGTGCGCGCGAGACGCGCACAACACGTGCGCGCGAGACGCGCACAACACGTGCGGCCGAGACGGCCGCAACACAAATGCAGCGTTGTAGTGCTAGCGCAGATGATTCAGTCGCGGCGCGGCGTGTAGCGCCGCTTGCGGCGCCGGAACAAGGCAAACACGATCGCCGCAATCCAGGCTGCACCACCGCCGCTGGCTGCAGCGCAACTCCCGCCTTCTTTCTTGGCGCCACCTACCTGCTTGCTCACACCGTTGCCGCCAAGGCCGGTAACGGGGTGGTCATTCGGCAACCACAACGCCCAGAACACATCCCCGGCAAAGCCGTCGCCAACCACCTGCACGCGCAGCGTCACGCTGCCCGCATAGGCCGGAGTTGTGAACGAATTCGAGGTCTGCATGATGCCGCTGGGTGCTGCCGTGATGCTGCCAAGCAGCACGTCGCCGCCGGTGACGTCGTAGACCCTGATTTCGGTAAGGCCGCGTCCCGCGCCCTCAATCGCAAATGTCATCGGGGCAGTCGTCGGGCCATAGTCAACTTCCACGGTGCTGGTGAAATCGGCCGGCACGTCAAAGTCCTGACGGAACACCGCAAACATGTCCAGCGGCGCGGTCAACCCGTGCACCAGCGCCTTGGTGCTTTCGGCCCCAGCCATCGCCAGCGTGCCGGCGTCTGTGTTCACGCTGCCGTAGCACGAGATCGTGCCGGGCAGTACCGGCTGCAGGATCACCACCAGCGGGTGGCGGCCGCTGCGCGCGGGCATTTGCAGGTTGACGACGACGGTGCCGGCGCCGCCGACCTGGTCTTCCTGTTCCGTGCCCGAACCCAACACGGTCTTGGCGTCGGTGTCAAGCAGCCGCACTTTCACCCCTGACTGCGACTGGCAGTGAATCGTGACCGAGCACATCACCGCAGTCGCGGTCGCGCCCTGGTCAACCTGGAAAGCCAGCGTGTGGGCGTAACCGGCGGGGATGGTGCGCCGCGGCACAGCCGCGGTGTCTTGCGCGGATAGGCAGGAGATGAAGGGGAACAGCAGGAGCAGGGCAAGAACACGCATGGCGGGGCCTCCGGGGTTCATGCCAGAAAGATAGCCGCCGTAAGCGAACTCGCAAAGCTCGTGCTACATCATGATGTGCGGATAGGGGAAACCTGATTACGGCTTTGCACGACCCGGTCCGTGATATTCGGTGCTGGATGTCTTGATTGCCGGCACCCGCAATGTGGACCAAACCGGACCACTATCGGCGTGACTAAAGAGACCGGCCACTGGCCGCCAACGCCCTATTTTCAAGCGTTTGTTGGCAGGTCGACTTTCGGCGTGATAGCATGAAGTTGCTTTGCACTTCGGACATGCATCATGCGCAGGCACTCTTCATCGCGGCTTCCACTCTTGCCCTGTCTCAAATCCCGCCGCCAGCGCCTGCTGGAGTGCGGTCTGCGGGCGCTTATGCCGTCGGTGCTGGTCTGGGCCGCGTTGTGCTGCCAGGGGTGCGCAGCCACGCAGTTCTATGAGCGCGAGAGCCTCAACGACCGCGCCATGCAGTTCGACCAGGATGGCGGGGTCAACTACGTTCGTTCCAAAATCGAAGCCGCACGCGAAGGTTCGCTTGGTGGGTTCGGGTCCGCGGAAGCCGGAGGGTGCGGATGCCAGTAATCAACCGGGTAGCCCTCGGGCTGCTGTGTACGCTGGCTTGTGCATCGTTGTATGCGCAACAACCAGAAAACAGCGGCAGCCTCGACCTGTACATTTTCAGCCAGCAGGACGACGGCGGAAATCCCTACCAGAATGAAGACCTGCTGTATTACGGCGCGCGTGTCGCTGCCAGGCTGAAAGTCAGCGATACCCTTACGCTTCGGCCCACCATCGGCGTGGCACAGATTGAGGCGGGCGGAAAGCCCGATACGCCTTCGACCGTCACCAATGCCACCGTCACTTCGGCCTCTCAGCAGGGCAGCGCGTCGGGCGGCGCGACGAAGTACACACCGATCACCACGTCGATGGGCTTTGACATCAAGCCAGCCGGCACCAAGCTGACCCTGAGCCCCGGCGTCTTCTTTTCGTACCAGGACAACTACGTCTCGCGCGGACTCGACTTCTCGGCCAGCATCGAGTTGTTCAACGGCAACCTGATTCCGTCGCTCAGCTACGGCCTGCGCTACGACACGTTGACCTCCGACACGATCGGCTTCTGGGGCATCTTCGGCATCGCCGGCGACGACGACCACGGCGAAGACGACGAGGATGAAGACGAGGACGAGGACGAGGGCGAAGAAGAAGACGAAGAAGAGGGCGCCCGCACCGCGATGCTGGGCTTTCGCACTCGCATCACCCACAACGTGCAGCTCGGGTTCACGCAGATCATCTCTCCTGAGTGGCGGCTCAACGCAAGCGTGCAGTACACGCGCCAGGACGGGTACCTTGGCGCGCCCAACGCAGTGGTCACCCTGTATGACGACGACACGCCGGTGCTGCTCTCTGACGAGCGCCTTCCCAACTACCGCAATCGCTTCCAGTTCAACCTGCGGGTCAAGTACTCGCCGCTGCTCGGCTTGTCGTTCGGCGTGGACCACAGCGCCTACTTCGACGACTGGGGCATCCTGAACCTCGCCGCCGAGCCCAGCGCGGAAGGCTTCTTCGTGCGCGACATCGCCCGCTGGCGCGTCTGGTACCGCTTCTCGTACCAGGATGGCACGCGCTTCATGCGCGACCACCCGCAGCAGAAATTCAAGTTCCAGACCGACGACCCCGACCTCGGCTCATTCACGACGCACGGCGGCGGGGCGTTGTTCTACTTCGACGTTGCCCACTGGGGGCCGGTGCACTGGATTGTCCGCGTCTCGGGGTATGCGATTTCCCGCAGCGACGGAATCTGGGGCATCGGCGCGCTGCTGGGCACCGAGTTCACCTGGTGAGGTCCCATCATGCGCAAAACTTTCGCCTTCCTTACGCTGCTGCTCGTTGTCGGCTGTGCGTCCAGCAAACCGGCGCCAGACCCGCAACCGCAGCCCGAAGCCGGCGAGTCAGCGCCGGCGCTGACCACGCTTCAGGGCGACACAGTGCCCTGGGACAAAGTTCGCGCAACTGACAAACGCACGCTGCTTGTCTTCTCGACGCTTTGGTGACAGGCCTGCATCGATGAGCAGCCTCAGGTTGAGGCTTATGCCGCCGAACACGAACGCGATACGCGGGTCATCTACGTGATTGCAGGCACCGACGCGACGCGTGCCGCGGAACTCGCCAAGGAACGCAAGTTCAAGACCCCAGTGTACGCAGACCCCGACGGCGCGTTCTCGGAGCACTTCGGAGTGGAGGTCACGCCCACCCTGATCACGTTGAACGCAGCCGGCAAGCAAACGGGCACCTATGACAGCATCGACGCCATCCCCCCTGAATCGGAATCGGCGCTGCCGCGCGCCCTGTCTGCGGTGGTGGACTCGGGCACAGAGATCGGCACGACGTACGATGTTGTGGTGATGGCCGCAGACCCTGACCAGGCGCGAAACGACCTGGCGCAGGCGCGCAAAGTTGTGCACGAGGCCGAGACGCACCTGTCAGAGTGGAAGCCTGACTCTGACATCTCGCGCCTCAACCAGCAGGGTGGCAGCGGCCCCGTCGCGGTGCACGCCGACCTGCTGCACCTGGTCAAGGCCTCGATTGAGGTCACCCGTGCGACTGGCGGTGCGTTCGACATCACTTGGCTGCCCCTTGCCACGGTGTGGAAAGATGCCGCTGCCAATGGTCGTCTGCCGGACGAGGCAACCCTCGCGCCCGTGCTTGCGGCCATCGGCAGCGGCAACATCCGCGTCGAGGGCGAGTTTGTCAGCTTCACGAACCCGCTGACGCAAATCGGCATGGGCGGTGTGGCAAAGGGCTGGATTGTCGATGCGGTGTTCCTGCACTTGAAGAATGCCGGGTACGACAACCTGATCGTCAACATCGGCGGCGACCTGCGCACCGCCGGCCAGGGTCCCAACGGCCCCTGGACATTCCAGATCACAGACCCGTACGCACCCGGGGGTGTCGCTGGCACATTCGAGTTGCGCGACGGGTCAGTGGCAACGTCGGGCAACTATCTGCGCTATGTAGAGATTGAAGGCAAGCGATACGGGCACATCCTGGACCCGCGCACGGGCTGGCCTGCCAAGTTCGACGGCTCGGTGTCAGTGTTCACCCGCGACTGTGCCATGGCCGACGCGCTGGCGACCGCGCTGTTTGTGATCGGGCCCGACAAGGGCCTGTCATGGGTCAAGGATCACCCCGGCGTTGAAGCCGTGTACGTCACGCGCGAAGGCATGCGCAGTTCTGTGTCTTGATGGGCAACGAATCGCGCCCGGCTGGCCACACTCTATGCCGCCGCTGTTTCCACAGTGCGTGGCTCCTTGTGCAGCGCGACCACCGCGTCGTGGGTGCTCAGGAATACTCGGCCTGGTGCCAGGTGCTTTTCGAACTCTACCTTCTGAAGCCGGTCCATCACCGGGCCCTTGATCTCGGCGCAGTGCAGCGTTACGCCCGCGTCGCGCAGCCGTCTGATCAGCGCCTCAACTGACTCCAGCGCGCTGCTGTCGATCTCGCTGACCGAGCTGCAGATCAGCACAAGGTGCTTCAAGTCAGGCTCGCGCAGGACCATCGCCAGCAGCCGGTCTTCCAGAAAGCGCGTGTTGGCAAAAAACAGGTTCTCGTCCACCCGCACCAGCAGCAGGCCGGGGTACGTCGTCACTTTGTGGCGCAGCACGTTCCGGAAGCTCTCGCTTTCGCCGACACGCCCAACAATCGCGATGTGCGGGCGGCTGCTGCGCCACAGGTACAGGAGCAGCGAAGCACCCACGCCGACCGCGACACCCAGCTCAACGCCGATGCCCAAGACCGCGGCGATTGTCAGCGCCATCAGCGCGCCATCCAGCCGGCTGTAACGCCACAGCCGGGCGACTTCACCAAAATTGACCAAGCCCGACACGGCGACAATCACCGTGGCGGCCAGTACCACCTGCGGCAGGCTGGCAAACATCGGCGCCAGGAACAGCGTCACCAGTGCGATCAACACGGCTGTGATCATGCTCGCCAGGCCGGTTTGCGCGCCGGCGTCAAAGTTGACCACGCTGCGTGAAAACCCGCCCGTGACCGGCATGCCGCTGGTGAAACCGGCTGCGATGTTTGCGGCACCCAGCGCGACAAGTTCCTGGTCAGGGTCGATGACCTGGCGGCGGCGCGCGCCCAGCGAGCGGCCGACGGACACGCTTTCGACATATCCGACCAGCACGATGATCAGGGCCGCGGGCAGCAGTGCGTTCAGGATCGGCAGATCCAGCGAAGGCAGCGAGAACCCGGGCAGGCCGGACGGGAACTCGCCGACCACCGCCACACCCCACGCGGTGTCCGCATGGGCAAGCCAGACCAGCGCCATGCCGGCAAGCACAAGCACCGCGGGGCCGGTGCGTGCGAGCGTCTGGGCCAAGGCCTTGCTAAGGCCCAGCTTCTCCAGCAGCTTTCGAAAGGGCATGCGGAAGAACAGCAGCACAGCCACGGCGCCAATGCCGATCAACAGCGTTGCGATGTTGGTGCCGCCCAACGCCTGCGCCAAGTTGACCGCGGCTTCGTACGGCAGGTGGCCCGATGTGGCGGTCACACCCAGCATGTGCTTGAGCTGGCTCAGGATGATCAGCAGGCTTGAGCCGGTAATGAAGCCGGCGACGACCGGGTGTGACAGCAGGCTGGCGATGAATCCGCCGCGTACCAGGCCGACCACGAGCTGCACCACGCCGGTCATCAACGCCAGCAGAATCGCCAGCTGCACGTACTGCTCGCTGCCCGGTGCTGCGAGCGGGGTCAACGCGCTGGCGGTCAGCAGGCTGACCACGGCCACAGGGCCGACACTCAGCGTGCGGCTTGTGCCTAACAGTCCGTAAATGAACAGCGGGGCAATGCTGGCATACAGGCCGTATTCGGGCGGCAAGCCGGCCAGCATGGCGTAGGCCAGGCTCTGCGGGATCAGCATGATCGTGACGATCACGCCGGCGAGCAGGTCGCCGGGCAGGTCCGCGCGCCGATAGCGGAACAGCCAGTCGGTGAACGGCAGCAGCTTGCGAATGGGCCCGTTGCCGGACATTACGCGATTTCCCGAAGTTGGTTGCCCAGTTTGCGGGCGATGCTGGCGCACATCAGGTCACACAGCTGGTGCACACTTTCGTCGGTGATGCTGTAGACGGCAAACAACCCGTCGCGTCGGCGTGACACAAACCCTGCATCGGCGAGCATCGACAGGTGCTTGCTGGTGTTGGCCTGGGACAGGCCGGTCTGCTCGACGATTTCATTGACGTTCAGGTCGTGCTGCATCAGCGCGTTCAGGATGGCAAGGCGGGCGGGCTCGCCCAAGATCTTGAAGCGTGTGGCGACCATGGACAGGGCGGCGGGTGTCATGGGTTTGGGTTTTCGGCGTCTCATGTGCGGCTCCTTGCCAATATAACGATCATAACTATATAACTATGCCGGAATATATCCATGTGCCCGGCTGTTGATATGCCATTACGGTAGCACACCCAAAAGGAGAGAACATGTCGCGCACCGCAACCAAGCCGTTTATCCACCAGATGAAGAAGCAGGGCGAGGGATGCCTCGGCTACGTCATTGCTGACCCGGAAACCCGCCAGGCTGTCATTATTGACCCCCGCAACGACCAGGTGGACGAGTACCAGGACCTGCTGAAGAAAGAAGGCCTTAAGCTGGCGCTGGTCATCGACACCCACACCCACGCCGACCACCTGTCCGGCGCCGCCGAGCTCAAGCGCCGCACCGGCGTAGCCTACGGCATGCTGGAAGGCACGCTGGTCAAGACCGCCGACCGGGCTTTGCACGACGGCGAGAAGATCCGGCTTGGCGAGCTGGAGCTGGATGTCATCGCCAGCCCCGGCCACACACCGGACTCGCTGAGCATTCACCTGGACGGAAACCTGTTTACCGGCGACACCATGCTGATCGGCGGCTCAGGCCGGACCGACTTCATGGGCGGCGACCCCGGCGAGTTGTTCGACAGCTTTCAGAAGTTCGCGCAGTTCGACGACCACGCCATCGTATGGCCCGGCCACGACTACCAGGGCCGCAGCCACAGCACGCTCGGCAAAGAACGGTCCCACAACATGATTTTCACGGCAGGCGGTCGCGAAGCCGTTGTGGAAAAGCTGTCTGTGCGCGGCCCGCTGCCGCAGGGCATGGCCGAGATCCTGACCTTCAACCGCAAGGGCAGCGCCCCGGGCGCGCACATCGACTGCGCCACCGTGTACGGCATGCTCAAGGACGACCCGCACGCGGTGCAAATTGTGGACGTGCGCTCGCCCATGGAAGTCAGCGGCGAAGCGATCGACGGCGCATGGAACATCCCGCTGGAAGAGCTGGAAGACCGCATTCACGAACTGGCAAAGGCCAAGGGCACGGTCATCCTGAACTGCCAGACAGGTAACCGGGCTCTGATGGCTGCGCAGATTCTTGAGCGGCGCAAATTCAGCAACTTCAAGATCATGGACGGCGGCATGAAGGGCTGGATCAAAGCCGCCCTGCCGTACCAGAAGGGCAAGAAAGTATTGCCGGTGATGCGGCAGGTGCAGCTCGGCGCCGGCTTGCTGGTGCTGGTCGGCATGGCGCTGGGGACGTTCGTCAATCCGTGGTTCTACGCGCTCAGTGCGTTTGTGGGCGCGGGCCTCACGCTTGCAGGCAGCACCGGGTTTTGCGGCATGGCGACGATCCTGCTGCGCATGCCCTGGAACAAAGTCGCCCCGACACCAGGCGGCGGCACCAGCGGCGGATGCAGCGTAGGCGGCGCAGCCAGCGGGTGCAGCACTGGCGGCGGTTGCAGTGTGGGTGGCTGAAGTGAGGGCCGATCTGTCGAAGCCAGGAAAGCCAAACCTCGCCTCGCGGCGAGGTTTGGCTTGCGGCAGCTCTATCTGCGCCACTTGCGGATCAGCGTTGACAGCTCATGTTTGCCCACAACTATCTTGCCAGGCGTTTGAGGACTGAGCCGTAGCGGGCGGGTTAGTTCAGGTTGATGCCGCGATCGGCGATTTTCTCGAGGATCAGCTTGCCGTCCTCGATGCGAATTTCGACTGCGTCGCCGATCTTCATGCCCAGGCGCTCAAGCAAATCACGCGGCAGGGGCGCGTAGCCCTCGTCGCCAATCTGCTCGATTTTCAGCACAACCGTCTGCATCGTTGCCTCTGCGGTGAAACGCCTGGCAGTTGCACTTCGCCGGGCGTGTTGTCCCCTGAGCTAAGTCTTGGCTAGACTGCTTTCCTTTCGTTGAGATTGCGTCAATCTCAAACTACATTTCTGTGCAATTGCATGCTGATCGGCGTGGACTGGGGTGGAACGCACATCAAAGCCGCCATCGTGGATGGCGCGAACGTGCGCGCCCACGCCACCGCCGACACCCATGCCGCCTCGGCGCTCGACGACATCGCGGCCTTGGTAAAGCAACTGGCGCCCGCACCCGCGCAGGTCGGCGTTGCCATACCGGGCGAGGTGCGCGACGACGGCCGCTGCTGGCGGCTGCCGAACGTGCCCGGTTTCGAGAACGTGAACATCGGCACGGAGTTGCAGCGACGCATCGGGTGCCCCGTCGCCGTCGAGAATGACGCAACCGCAGCCGCACTGGCCGAGCGCCTGTTCGGCTGGGGCAACAAGTACAAAAGCTTCCTGCTGGTGACACTGGGCACGGGTGTGGGGGGCGGGCTCGTGCTGGATGGCAGCCTGCGGCGAGGGGCCGGCGGCTTTGCCGGCGAAATCGGGCACGTGCTGGTCAACAGTTCGCCCGACGCGTGGCTGTGCGGTTGCGGCCGCGCCGGATGCATGGAGGCGTATGCCGGCAAGGCGGGCCTGCTGCGCAAGTACGCAGAGCTCGCGCCACCGCTGAGTTCAGTTAAAGAAATTGCGGATGTCGGCGGCCCAGCCGCAGAAGAAGTCTGGCAGCAGATGGGCGACGCGCTGGGCAAGGGGCTGGCGAGCATCAACAACACGCTCGACCTTGATGCAATCGTGTTTAGCGGCGGCATCAGCAACAGCCTGAACCTGATCGAGGGCCACGTGCGCAGGGCGCTGGCAGAGCGCGCGTTTGCGCCGCCCTTGTCACAAATCCCGCTGCTGATCAGCCAACTCGGCGAGCACGCGGGTGTGATCGGCGCCGCGCACCTGCCGACTAGTCCTTCTTGAGCGACTTCAACTTGGTGCAGAACCACTCCCAGCCCTGGTGGAGACTCTGGCGGTTGGCCTGGTCGTCGTTGGCGACATCGAACTTGCCGTGCGTGATCTTAAGCCGCACGCCGCCCTTGATCGCCTCGAACTCAATCTCGACGTTCAAGACCTGTTCAGCCGGTTCATAGGACCAGTGCCAGGTATAGCCGAGCTTCTTGTTGGCTTCCCAGTGCGTGATCTTGCCCTGCAACTCGTACACGTACTTGCCTTCGTTCTTGGGGTCAGGCCAGCGCAGTTCGTATTTGTCGCCGACCTTGGTGCCGATTTCAGACTCCGGCGCCCACCACTTGGCCTGGCCTTCAGTCGTGGTCCACAACTTCCACATCTCATCCAGGTCAAACCCGGGAAGGTTACCCGACAGCACGAGGCGCGACTTGTCGTCCGGCTCGAGCTGGTCCAGCGTCGGCGGCTTGGGGCTGAACAGGTGCTTCGTGCTTTCGCGGTGCAGCTTCATCAGGTTGTTGGTGCCCCAGTCGATCTGCACGATCTCGTGCTTTTCGTTCACCCAGACCGGCAACTTGCTGCCGTTGGCGCGCGTGATGTCGATGCGCCAGGCGCTGGTCTCGCCTTCTGCCAGTTTCACTTTCTCTTCGCCCGTGACGGTGAACGTGGTTTCGCCCAGCAGCTTCAGGTTGTCCGCCTCGTTGTACTCGGTGCGCTTGACCACAGTGCCTTGCTTGTGGGGCATGCTGGCTGCAATCAGGAAGCCCATGCCGGTGACTGCGCCCTCGACAATCTCAACGCGCAGGTCATCCACGCCGGACTTGCCGACCATGACGTTGCCGGCACGGGCCGCCAGCATGTGGGTCAAGCCCGACTTGAATTCGGAGTAAGTCAGCTCGCCTTCTTTGTCGAAAGTGATCTTGCGTTCTTCTTCGTATGTGCCGCCCTCGTACGCGAGGTGCAACTCCCAATAGAAGTGCTTGCCGCCCTGCTTGGTTTCCGTCGTGACGATGCGCGCGTAGCCTTCGGGCGTGCCGTCGGGCAGGTACATGCCGTACCAGAACTCGCCGACTCTGGCGGCGGGCTTGGCAGCCGGGATGTCTTCGCCTTCGGCGGGCGGGTCTTGGGCCAGCATTGTGGTTGCGCTCAGCAGGATCAGGCACAGGCACAGAAATGGGCGCATGGCGTGCTCCGGGTTCATTGCAGGGGCAACCATGATGGCGCGGCGTTGCGCGGCGGGCAAGCGATTGTTGCCTATTCGTCGGGCTCAATCGTCACGACAAGCGGGAACTTCTGCGTGCGCGCGGCACTGATGGTCTGGTCTTTCTTCAACTCTGCCACTTCCTGCGGGTACGCGCCGGCAAGTCCCTGGCCGGTGTTGTGGACCTCAAGCATCACGGCTTTGGCTTTGTCGATGTCGTGGCCATAGAAGCGCATCAGCACCCAGACGACAAAATCCATTGTGGTCTTGGGGTCGTTGTGCAGCAGCACTTTCCACATCGGCGCGCGCTTTGACTTCGCATCGGTTTCGGTGCTGCGCTTTGGAAGTGTCTTGGTGTCAGGCATGTGGCGTATTGTAGCAGATGGCGGACGCGATCAACCGTCAGGCATGCTCAGCCAATGTCACCTTGAAAGGGTAGCCGGCGGCTTGCACCGCGCGCTGAATGCGCTGCATCAGTGCTTCGGCGCTGGCGCGCGGCAACGCCGCAACCTGAAACTGCCCGTTCGCAGCCACGCTTTCGCAAAGTTTGCGGGCGTCGGGCTCGTCGTAGCCCAGGTACGTCTCAAGCAGGAACAGCACGAAGTCCGCGGGCGTCGCATCGTCGTCGTGGAACACGATTCCGAACTTCGGTGCCATGGCAGTCAGGTCCTCGCCGTGCGTGGACTCGGACGGTCGCCGGGTTTCTTCGGGCGCGCGCTGCGTGGGGCTGTCATCGGGCATACCCTGATTATAGCGTGCGGACCGGCCCGGCTGAAAGTGAATCACGATGCGCATTCTGCTGTTCCCCATGGGCAGCCACGGTGACGTCCATCCCTTCCTGGGGCTGGGTCGCGCATTGCAGGCGCGCAATCACGAAGTGTTCATCATCACCAGCGCCTATTTCGAGACCGCCGTGCGCGCCGCTGGCCTTGAGTTCAGGCCCGTCGGCACGGCAGACGACTACGTGCGCGTCACCAAGGACCCCAACCTGTGGCACCCCACGCGCGCCTTTGAAACGCTGGTTGAGAAAGCCGTCAATCACTCCTACGAGCCGGTCATGCAGCACGCCGCCGACCTGAATAAACCCGGCGAAACCGTGATGGCAGCCGGCAGCCTGGCGTGGGCGACCCGCAACGCGCGCGACAAGCTGGGCATTCCGCTTGCGACGATTCACCTGGCGCCATCGCTATTCATCAGCAGCTATCACATGCCGCTGTTCCATGGGGCGCCGGTACCGCAATGGGCGCCACGCTGGCTTAAAGAATTGCAATGGAAGATCGCCACGCGCGTTTCCGACAAGGCTGTGCTGCCCGGCCTCAACCGCTTTCGGCGCGAACTCGGCCTGGCGCCGGCCAAACGCATCATCCGGCAGTGGTGGCATTCGCCAGACCGCGTGCTGGGCCTGTTCCCGGACTGGTTCGGCCCGCCGCAGCCTGACTGGCCGCCGCAAACGCAACTGACCGGCTTTCCGATGTTCGACGAGCGCGAAGCCCGCCGCATGCCCGACGAGTTGTCGGAGTGGCTTGGGCAGGGCGAGCCGCCGGTGGTGTTCACACCCGGCAGCGCAATGGCGCACGGCCACAGGTTTTTCGCGCAGGCAGCCGAGGCCATGAAACTGCTGGGCCGGCGCGGCTTGCTCATGACCCAGTATCCCGAGACGGTGCCCAGGCAGTTGCCGCAAGGCGTGCGTCACTTCGAGTGGGCGCCGTTCAGCGAACTGCTGCCGCGGGCAGCCGCGCTGGTGTATCACGGCGGCGTGGGCACATGCGCGCAGGCGCTGCGGGCCGGCACGCCGCACCTCGTGATGCATATGGCCCACGACCAGTTGGACAACTTGTCACGGGTGCGTGACCTCGGCGTTGGCGCCGGCGTACCACCGAAGCGCTTCAAGGCCCGCTGGATTGCCGACCGGCTGCAAGCGCTCACGGGCGATCCATCCGTAAAGCAAGGTTGCACCGAAGTAGCAGCGCGCTTCGACGTGCAGGGCTGGATGCGCAAGACCTGCGAACTGGTAGAGACCACAAGCCTGAGTGAGAAGTAGCAGGCGTGCAGCCAGAGCCACCGGCGTTTCCTCCTGACTGTGCGGACATCAGGATTGGCGCGTCGTCGGCGCCAGCCCTGACAGAGTTGTTCACCCAACCTTCGGCCATGATGAACGTGCCTTTCAGGCAGGCGGATACCCATGATTCCATGTTTCCTGGGCCTTCAGCCTGGCTGACTGAACCTGCCCATCGGGTCGGGAACTCGCCGGCCCTGCAAGGCCGGGATTTTCGGGGTCAAAGCTTCAGAGCCTCGGCAGGGGCGGCGCCGGCAACATGCGTTGTTTGCCGCACATTCAAAGCCCCCAGCTGACTCCGAGGCATGCGGTCCGGGTGCCTGAACCGCTTGTCTATGCACCGCCTGCCTTCCATTCTTGCTTATGCTTTGACGTAATCGGATAGCGGCTTCTCGGAGACGATCATGGATGCCAGGTTGCGTGTGTTGACGGCTGTTCTGGTGCTGTTTGGTCTTGGCCTTTGGGTTGCGGCGCAGGAGCAGCCGGTGCCGGAAGAATGGGACGTGGCCATCGCCGAGAAAGTCCTGGAAGCCAAACCGGGCACGGCGTTGACGATTGAACTGCCAGCTAACGGCGCGCGTTTGCAGGGTGTGCGCTTCAAGCTGCCGGAGGGCACCAAGAAAGTCTATGCGCAGGTGACCGATGCCAGCGCTGACATTGATCTGTGGCTGACGCGCGAGCGCGCCAAGGACATGGCCACGCTGCTGGAAGAGGCAGAGGCCGAGAAAGCGACTGGGCGCCTGAGCGAGTTGATGGAAGTGTCTGAAGGCTTGCGGGCGGGTACTTACTACGTGTACGCGGGCAGTTTGTCGGCAACCACCGACGAAGAGATCAGCTTCAAGCTGCTGATCAGCTTGAACGATGCGCCGCCGCCGATGGCGCTGCCGGCGTTGCCGTTCACGGCACTTGAGCAGTTGTCGCCCGCCGAGCGCGCAGTGCATGCCTGCGTGGCCCTGAACACAGACGAAGGCGGCGGCAGCGGCACGGTCGTCACGCCCGGCGGGTTGATCCTGACCAACCGGCACGTGCTAGAGAACGAAGACGGGTCGTTTGCGGCAACGGTGTTTGTGAGCTTCACGCGCGACCCGCGCGGACTGCCCGTGCAAACGCACACAGCCGTGGTGATCGACCAAAGTGCCGAACTGGATCTCGCGCTGCTGCGCATCACCGAGGACTTGAACGGCAGGCCTGTCGAGAACCCCAGTTTCGCGTGGCTGCCGCTGGCGCACAGCGGACCCGAGTTCGGCCACGAGTTGCGCTGCCTTGGCTATCCCGCAATCGGGGGCTCGGGCAGTGTCGCCAGCATCACGATGACCAGCGGCGTGGTCAGCGGCTTTGCCGTGCGAAAGAACGTGCTGCAATGGCTGAAGACCGATTGCCTGATTTCGGCTGGCAACAGCGGCGGCGCGGCCTTGAACGCGGGCTACGAACTGGTCGGCATACCCACAGAGAGCCTGCACGATCCGGACACGCTGGAGTCGCTGGGATATGTCAGGCCGGTGGATTCAATCCCCAAGGGTTGGCTGGAACGGATCAGGAAAGATCTGACCAAGTAGCGTGCGCCTGCTGGGGGCATGGTCGTGCTATTCGCTTTCGAGGCGCGCGATTCTTGCCTTGATGTCTTCAGCGTTCTCTGCCTCGGGTGCGCGCCTGAGATATTCCTGATAGTCGGCAAGGGCGGCGGCCTTGTCGCCCAAGGCCTCATGGCATTCACCGCGAAAGGCCCAGCACTGGACCAGCAAGTTGCCGTGCGTGCTGATGGCCTGCGTGAAGTCAGCGATTGCGCCGCGATACTGCTTCAGCTTCATGCGGTATACGCCGCGTCCGTTGTATCCCCACGCGTGCCCCGGCGAAATTTCAAGCATGCGCGTGACGTCGGCAATGGCGCCTTCCACATCGCCCAGCATGTTCCGGCAGGCGGCGCGGTTGATCCAGGCTTCGGGGTGATAGGGGTTCAATTCGAGAGCGCGCGAGCAGTCTCCTATCGCAAGCTCGTAATTCTTCAGATGGATGTTCGCGGCTGCGCGGTTGGCATACCCGACTTCCCAGTACGGCTCGAGCTCAATGACCTTCGTGTAGTCGCGCAGTGCGGCTTCATGGTCGCGGACCCAGACGTTGTAAACGTAGCCCCGCGAATTGAGCAGGATCGGGTCCTTCGGGCTTAGCGTCACCGCCGTGTTCAAGTCCTCAAGGGCGAGTGCATGGTTTCCCATCCTGCCACGTATCAGCCCGCGTCGGCCGTATGCAATCGCGTTATCGGGGTCGATTTCCAGCGCCCGATTCAGCATCTCGATTGCGGCTTCCGTGTTGCCCAGTGAATCGGCGTAGTCGGTGATTGCCGCCGAATTGTCCGGCTCAAGTTCAAAGGCACGGCGCCTGTCCCCATTGGCCGCAGCCGTCAGACCCTGCTCAATGCGGATTGAGGCCCTTGCAAGAAACTCCGCCGCAGTGACCGGCTCCGGCATATCCGTGGGCTCGGGCACGCGGTTGAAGTTGCGCTTGGCCTGCATCCAGACGACGCTGCGCACGCCGAACCGCTTGCGAGCCTCCAGAAGCGGCCGGTAAGCCAGCGAGTGTGCCGTCAAACCAAGTGCGCTGGCAGCTTCCACGGCCAGGCGCGTGTCATTGATCTCGGCCAGAAACGCCGCCAATGGCGGCACGGCACGCTCTGGCAGATCGATGTAACCCAGCACCCGGCAGAGCAAAGTGATTTCGTCGCGCTCGGCCTGTGTCCACAGGATGTCCGGGTCTTTGTCGCGCGCCTTCTCTACATGTGGCGCCAGCGCGGCTGCCAGCAGCTCGACCGTCTGGGGTTCACGGAGTGCGCTGATGTGGACGACGTAGTCATCAAGCCGAATGTTGCCGCGCGGGCGACCTCCGCGCGCCAAACCCCGGCGGATGTCATCCAGCGTGGCTTCAATCACCTGCTTCTGCCGGGCCAGCAACGCGTTGCGGGCGGCATCGACACGCGCCTTCCATGCTTTGCGCGAAGCGTCTTCATCCTGGGTGCCCTCAATGATGAACGCCGCCAGCGCGAAGTCTTCATTCAGCATCGCCAACTCCGCGGCAAGATAGCGCGACGCGTTCAGCACTTCGCGGCGTGCTGCCAGTTCCGCTTCCGGCACAAACTCGTGGCTGACGCCGGCCACCGGCTCTGTCCACAACCGTATCAGCTCCTGGGTAGTTCCCGCGGCTGCCAGCAGGCCCGAAACGATGCGGGCGTTTTCGGTGCGGTCCGATGGCGACAGCCCACCCTGGTCGGTGCCGCGCCGTTGAAGTTCACTGATGCGCTGCTTTGCTTCGTGGGCCAGGTTTTCACCCCGTTGCTCGCGGGCGCGGGAGTCTTGCGCGTTGATTTCCGCACGGCGTTGCTCGATCAACCGTTCCCGCTCTTGCTTCTGGCGCTGCTCCATGGCTTCTCGGGCTTCGCGCTCAGAATCCGCGGCAGCCAATGCGTCCCGCGCCGTGTCGCGCTCGCCGAGTATGCTGTCAAAGGCATACGCCGCGCCGCCAACGATGACAGCCAGCGCAACGCATGCAATTGCGACGGCGGCCTTGTTGCGGCGCACGAAGCGTCTCAGAAGTTCGCCGCGGCTGTAGCGGTAAACACTCAGGTTGCGCCCGTCGCGGAATGCCGTGACCTCGCGAGCGAGCGCCGTCGCGCTTTCGAGGCGCTGGGCACGATCGCGGGCCATGGCCTTTTCGGCCAGCGAGACAAGATCGGGCGGCGCGAGCGGGGCGATCTGCTTCAGTGGCTCTGGCTCGAGTACCAGTACACGCGCGAGCACCGTCTGCGCGTTTGTGCCTTCAAAGGGCGGACGGCCCGAGAGTATCTCGTACAGGATCGCGCCAAGGGCGTACACGTCGCTGCGTTCATCTACCTTGTCGAGTTCGCCCTTGGCCTGCTCAGGCGGCATGTAGGCGGGTGTGCCCAGCACGGCACCATCGAGCGTGCGGGCGCTGCTGTCGTCCTGCAGCAGGCTGGGGCTGAACTCGGCGAGGCCCTTGCGCTGCACGGTCTTTTCTTCCTGGCCCTGCACGCGGGCCAGCCCCCAGTCAAGCACCAGGGTTTCGCCGAAGTCGCCCAGCATGATATTGGCGGGCTTGAGGTCTCGGTGGATCACGCCGCGCGAGTGCGCGTAGGCAATGGCATTGCAGACGTCGTTGAACGCATCGAGCAGTTGCAGGCGCAGCGACAGCTTTTGCTGCTCGCCCAGAGATCCGTCGCGTTGGATGCTCTGCAGCCGATGCGCCATGGTTTTGCCGCGCACCAGCTTCATCGTGTAGAAAACGCTGCCATCGTCTCGCGCGGCAATCTCGTACACCGGCACGATGTTGGGGTGTTCGAGCTGGCCGGTGACCTTGGCTTCGCGCAAAAAGCGCTCGACCAGCCCCGCCGTGGAACTTCCCGAGGTGCCGCCGCCGGGCTGGGGCAGCAGTTCTTTCAACGCAACTTCGCGGCCTACGGCGTTGTCCAGGGCGATCAAGATGCGCCCCATGCCGCCGCGGGCATACTCGCGCTTTACGGTGTAGCGGCCGGTTTCGCCGACTCGTGGCAGGTGCGACGACATGCCCTTCACGCGGTCTGCGGCGCCGGTGGTGCGGGCGGTCTCCAGCATGGTGGCGAGCACGCGAGTTGCAGCTTCGGATTCCTGTTTCGGGTCGAAGGTAAACAGGGTGGACTGGGCCTGTTTGTCGATGCCGTATTCGGCCAGCATCGACTGTGCCGCCGCGGGGTTGCGCGACAGCAGTTCGGCTTCGGTGCTGATTTCGGCAGCGGCGTTGCCGGGTGCCACGGCCAGCACGCTCTGCACCGGCGCATCCGGCGCGAGCTCCGACAGCACGCGCACAGCCTCTTCGGGCGCGAGAAACCCGCGTTGAACAGCCAGCACAGCCGCAAGCACGGCTTTGTGACGGGCGTCCGGTTGGGGCGCGGAATCGTTCATGGAACGCCCAAAAGTATACAGGCGGCGTGCGCAAAGGGCGATCAGTTCGTGCGGGCTTCGGCGCGCACAGCGATGGCCTGCTCGCGCATGAAACCGAAGCCCTTGCGGAAGCCATCCACGAAGAAGGCCACTGCCCGGGCGCGAAGTTCGCGCGTGGATTCACTGCGGGATTCTTTCGGGCACAGCATGATTGCATTGCGGTAGTGGATGGCAGCGTTGTATAGCCGCGGGTGCGTGGTGGCTGGCATTTCGCGCAGGGTCTGGTCGGCCTGGTCCAGCAGGCGCCGCGCGCTTTCTGCACGATTGCAGGCGCGTTCAAGCTGGGTGCGGATGACCAGTGCGCCAAAAGTGGCGACCTTGCCGGTGCCGACGCTGCCGAGCTTTTCATTCACCAGGTCCGTATCGTAGTCCTGTTTGCGCAGCGCGGTCTCCAGTTGCAGCATCTGCAAGGCCCACGAGACCTGCGGGCTTTCGTACGGTTTGTCGCTCTCGAAAACAACTTTGCGCACGTGGGCGATCAGCGCGAGGTCTTCACTCCAGGAGGCATACTTCAGCACGAAGGACTCCATGCCCGCGCCAAAGTACTCGGGGTTGATGGCATCGCGGATCGAGGCGAGGCCGGCAGATACGCAAGTAACGTAATAGTGCAGCGCATTGGCCGGCAGCGCGTCGGGATTGGTCAATGCTATCTCGTGATACATCGAGCGCACGATGGCCAGCCCCTGGTCGACGCGTCCGCACTCCATGTGCAAGGCGCCCAGGCGCATTTTGAGGGACTGGAAGTAGCGGTCGCCGTTGGCGTCGGGGTGCGTCAGGCTGATCGCGGACTCAAGCACGCGCACCGCTTCTTCTATATAGCCCATGCTGGTCAGGGCGACGCTCAGGTTGCCGATATGAACCATCTGCAGCGGGTCTCGCAATTCGCCGGTGGCCAGCAGGCGTCGCACTGCGCGGCGCTGGATCGTGAGCGCGTTCTCGAAGTTGTTCAGCACGTGCTCAAGGCTGGCGTTGGCATAGTCAAAGCGCAGGTCTACTTCGGGACTGTCTGAGAGGCGCGCGATCTGCACAATCGCCTCGCGCAGTTCCAGGGCGAGGTCCACGTTGCGCTTGCGGATGGCGCCCTGCAGCTGGGTGACCAGCTCGTTGTAAATCGGCGCGGTGTGTTCGTTCAGTTTCTGGCGCAGGGTTTCATAGCGTCGCAGCGCCTCATTCAGTTCGCGCAGCACGCGGGCGTGGCTCTTGCCCGCCAGAGCGCCAAGCCGCATCTCGGACACGGCGCTCATCGCTTTGACCAGCGCCAGAATGTTCTCGCCCATCGATACCGACGACATCGTCACGTCGGAAAGGTAGGGGGCGCCCTCGCCCAGCATCAGCCAGGTCGGGTTCAGCTTGAACTGGCGAATCAGCCCGACGGCAAAGTCGGTGGGCACTTTGCCGTGGCGCACATAGCGGTTGACGTTGCTGAGGGGCACGCCAGTGCGCTGGGCAATGGTGGCCTGGGAGTGCTGGGCGGCCACGGTTTTCAGGCGTTCGCGGAAGCCGTCATCCTGAATCTGGGAGTCAGTCATGGCATAGTTCCTTATTCAGGGATACTAAATATGACATAGCCGCGAGTCCAGTCATCTTTCCTGTTACCTTTGCCGCCAACGAAGACCTGACTCCCGACGGTGCGGGGGAGTTGGTCACGACTCGAGACCGGAGGCAAACGATGAGTGCAATCAAGACCAGGACGGAAGCAGGACTTCTGCGAAGGCTGTTGCGGCTTAGCGCCGTTTCAGCCGTGGTGCTGCTGAGTGCGTCGACGGTGCTTGCGACATTGCAGCGCACGTCGCCCAGCAGCGGCGCACATCACGTGAAGCGCGGCGCGACAATCAGCGCTGAGTTTTCCTCGGCGGTCAGTAACGCCGACAGCTCGAACTTCTTCGTGCGGGGGCGCCACAGCGGATTGCATACCGGCACTTACAGCGGCAATGGCAGCGCGCGTTTGACTTTCCAGTCAAACCAGGGCTTTCGCGGTGGCGAACGCGTAGACGTCACGATGACCACCGGCATCAGCGGCTTGAACCAGCAGAAGCAATTCAGCTTTCTGGCCCGGGCCAACCGTTCCACGGGCACTGTTGAGAACGACATTCTTGGGTCGGTCTGGGTGGACGCGTCCATCGGGTACGCGTTGCCGGGGCGCCTCACCGCCGGCTACAGCGGTTACTACTACGGCAGCGCATGCGGCGACATCAACGGCGACGGCCGCCCCGACGTTGCGGTCGGCGGCGCTTTCAGCCCCAGCGGTGTTCATGTCTGGCTGACGCCTTCGAACCTCAGCGACTGGAATGCCGTGCAGGGTCACCGCGATTTCGCTGCCTCGAAGATCACGCTGACACCCAGCACCAACGGCACCGTCTATGGCGTCGAGATCGGCGATATCAATGCTGACGGCTACGGCGACGTGCTGCTTTCGCTCGAGAACGGCAGCGACAACCGCCCTGAGCTGTTCACCTGGAACCCGCAGACCAGCGCGTTCAACTCGCCCGTCAAGTTCGGCACCAACACCGGCCACACCGGCATCCGGACAGCCGACCTGAACAGCGACGGTCTGCTGGACGTCGTGTGCGTGTGCCATGCCAACTACTACTGCCTGAACAACGGGCAGGGCGGGTTCAACGCCTCGGTCGCATTCACGGGCTCGGGTTCGTGGGGTTCCGACGTGGCCTTTGCCGACTTCGACAGTGACGGCGACCTCGACGTCGTGTTCGTCCACGGCAGCGGCGCGATGAATCCCAACGACATGGTGTTTTACAACAACGGCACCGGCGGCTTTCCGACGTCGGCAACCCTGGGGACCTCGTCGGTTTCACTTGGCGTGGTGACGGGCGACTTCAACGGCGACGGTGCGGTGGACATCGCGGTCTCAACGTACAGCGACGGTGTTCGACTTTTCCTCAACAACGGCGCCGGCCAGTTTTCAACTTCGAGTGTCGCCTTCACCATCATGAACACTGCGACACCTCCAGTGGCAGTCGCGATCGGCGCCCTGGCGGCGGGCGACCTGGATGGCGACGGTGACCTCGACATGGCGCTCGGCGCCGGCGACGCAGGCAGCACCGGCCAGAGCAAGCTGATCTTCAACAATGGTGACGGCACGTTCACCACTTCGGCCGACCTGGGCCCGGCAAACGGCGGCGGCACTTGGGGCCCGGACATCCAGCTGGTTGACCTCGATGGCGACGGCGACCTTGACGTGTTCTGGGGACACTGGAGCCGGGGGCCCGCATACCTGCTGAATGGCGCAAAGATGTACGACGACACCAACGACACCTGGACCTACGAGCACACAGGCTTCGACCCGTCCCTGACCAGCACTTCGCCTGCCGCTCATTCGGTCAGCGTTGCGCGGTCGGCCAATGTGGCCGCCAGCTTCAACAAGTCCATGCTGGGTGTCGGCGCTTCCACGGTTTCGGCGCGCGGTTCATTGCGCGGGGCCATTGCCGGCAGCTATCTAGGCAACGGCACTTCCACGCTCACTCTCAACCCCACGGCCGACTTCAAGCCGGGCGAAGTGATTGAGCTGTCGGTGCGTGGCCTCAACTCTCAAAGTACCATCACGGACTACACCACGAGCACCGTGTCTCACACCACGAACCAGCCGCTGGTGCGCGGCGAAGTCGTGCGCTTCCGGGCCGCAGCCTCGGCTGGCCCGCTTCAGTTCGGCCACAAGCTGCAGAATCTCCAGGCAGCAACACTGGGGACCAACGCATCCGTCACGGGCGACCTGAACGGCGACGGTACGCTTGAGGTTGTGCTTGGCGTGGGCAACGGCCGCGACCGCTGGTTCTCGATCGGGAGTGCGAGTGGCAACGACGTTTCGACGTCAACACTGGACACCCGTGCGCTGGCACTTGGCGACATCGACAACGATGGCGACCTTGACCTGGTCATCGGCGTGCATGGCGCAGCCAACGTCATTCACCCCTGGACCGGCAGCGGTTTTGGCGGTGCATCGACGTTCGGGTCCGCGACCGACAACACCCACGCGATTGCGCTGGGAGACCTGAATGCCGACGGCTGGCTCGACATCGTGTGCGCCCACAACGGCCAGCAGAATGCAATCTACCTGAACAACCAGGCCGGCGGCTTTACGGTTGTCAGCTTTGGCGCAGCGACCGACAACAGCGTCGCAGTCGCGCTGGCCGACGTGGACCGCGACGGCGACCTGGACATCGTAATCGGCAACTCCGGCCAGGCCGACGCCGTTTACTTCAATGACGGGCGCGGTGCGCTCAACGGCCGGCGCTCCATCGCGGGCGGCGGCAACGACACCCGCGCCGTGGCAGCCGACGACCTGAACGGCGACGGCTACCCCGACATCGTGTGCGCGTACCACGGCGGCGCCGACAACCTGTTCCTGAACAACGGCGCCGGCGACTTCGCCAGCAACTACCCGCTGACCACCGGCAGCACTGACTCTCGCGCCTTGGCACTGGGCGACATGGACGGCGACGGCGACCTTGACGTCATGGTCGGGTACGCCGCGACACAGGGCCAGCTGTTGATCAACAACGGGGCCGGCACATTCTCTGCCGGTGCGAACTTCGGCCCGTCGGCGGGCAACATGTCCTCGCTGCTGACCGCTGACTTCGACAATGACAACGACCTCGACATCCTGTTCACCCGCCCGGGCGCGCAGGACCAGGTCGCGTATAACGAGCAGTGGCCGACGGCTGCATTCTCACAGGCGCAGTACACCGTGCAGGAGTCAGCAGGCACGGCCACGATCACCGTCACGCTCTCCAGCTCGCCGATCCAGGCAGTGACCGTGAACTGGACGGCAACGGCAGGCACGGCTGGGGCGGCGGACTTCAACGCCAACAACGGCACCCTGACGTTCAACCCTGGCCAGACCAGCCGCACGTTCAATGTCACGATCCTGAACGACACGCTGGACGAGACGGACGAAACGATTGTCCTGACGCTCAGCAACCCGACCGGCGCGTTGCTGGCCACCGGTGCAACGGCAACGCTGTCGATTCTTGACGACGACGGCGAACCCACCGTGCGCTTCAACACCGCCACGCAAACCGTCGCGGAGGGCAGCAACGTCCAGGTGACGGTTGAACTCAGCAACGCCAGCGGATTTGCGGTGACCGTGGACTACGCCACGGCCGACGGCACAGCCACCTCACCGCTGGACTACACCAGCAACGCCGGAACGTTGACCATCCCGGCCGGCCAATTGACCGCGACTTTCACGCTGGTGACGGCTGCGGACAACATCCACGAAACCGACCACGATCTTTCGATTGCGCTGAGCAACCCGGCTAACGCACAGCTCGGCGCCCTGGCGACAACGACGGTAACGATCGTGGACGACGATGCCGTGCCGACGGTGGCGATCACGCCGGTCGCCACTTCGGTGGGCGAAGATGGCGGCACAGTCACGCTGACCGTGAACCTGTCCAACCCGAGCGCATTTGCGGCCAGCGTGGATTATGCAACCATCAACGTCAGTGCCGACGGCACAAGCGACTACACCGCGACCAGCGGAACGCTCGCGTTTGCGCCGGGGCAGGTGTCGAAGACGATCACCGTGAGCATTCACGACGACACCTTGAACGAGATTGACGAGACGTTCCAGGTTGCGCTTAGCAACCCGGTGAACTGTGTACTGGGCACCGACGTAATCTCGGTGGTCACGATTACCGCAGACCCTGACGACGTCTTCATGCCTGTGGCCGGTGGCGGCTCGGGCGGCGGCGGCGGTGGCGGCTGCAATGTGGAAACAGGGGGCCCGGTCGGCCTCGTGGGCATGTTGATACTGTTGGCGGGCATTGCCGTGTACCGCCGCAGGCGCATCGCGTAAAGCAACCGGGATGCAGCCCACAACGGGGGCGCCATGTTGGCGCCCCCGCCTGATTTGTGAGGCGCTGCGCGGGTGCAGCCTTGGCAGGGGGGCAGTCTTGCGATAAACCTTGGGCATGGCGGGCACGACACCCAAGGTGAAGGCTTTCCTGATCTGCGACCAGGTGATTCGCAGCACGGACGGCAAGTACTCGATCATCGGGATCTTCCGGCGCGTGCATGCGCCGCAGTTTCCCGTGTTTCATGCCCGCTTTGGCGTCTACGTGATGCTGGGCGAAATGAACGGGGCGTACGACCTGACCATCGAATTCACCGACCCGGTCGAGGGCGCCACGCTGGGCAAGGCTGAACTGCGCGGCCTGAAGCACAGCAAGCCGCTGGAAGACTTCGAGACCGGCATCAACCTGCCCGGCTTGCAGTTCCCGAAAGAGGGGACGTTCGAGATTCACCTGTCTGCCAATGGTGACCTGCTGCACGTGGATACACTGCAGGCGATCAAGGTGGACGCGCCGCCCGGGCCTCCGCCTGAGGCGACCTGAAGCACGCCAACCCTTTTGTCCAATGGGTTTCCACAGTCTCTGTCCCGTTGCGGCGGGGGACGTGCGTTCTATAACCGGCGTTTCACAGATGGGCGCGGCGTACGCCGTGCGCGCAAGGAGATGTATCACCATGGCCACAGCACAGGCCGCAGAGCCCCAAACCCGGACCATCGTCAACGACCTGGTACTTCACGTCGCGACTGCAAACGGCAGCGGCAGCCAGACCAGCAACATGGTGCTGCTGCGCAGCCTGTTCCAGATGGGCATTCCGATCAGCGGCAAGAACCTGTTCCCGAGCAACATCCAGGGCCTTCCCACCTGGTTCACGATTCGCGCCAACAAAGACGGCTGGATCGCGCGCAAGCAGGATGCCGACATCGTCGTGTGCATGAACCCCGACACCAGCGACGAAGACGCCGAGACGGCGCGCAAGGGCGCCATACTGATCTACGAAGAGACGCTGAACCTTGCCGACAAGCGCCCGGATTGCATTCACTACGCAGTGCCGTTCAAGAAGCTGATTGCCGAGGCATGCCCCGATGTGCGCCTGCGCAAGCTCGTGATCAACATGCTGTACGTGGGCGTGTGCGCCCAGCTGTTCAACTTCGACATGGAAGAAGTGCGCAAGGCGATTTCAACGCAGCTTGCCGGCAAGCAGAAGGCGATTGACCTGAACGTGCCGGCTGTCGAGTTCGGCTACAAGTGGGCCGCCGAGAACCTCAAGAAAGCCGACCCGTACCGCGTCGAGCGCATGGATGGCAACAAGGGCAAGATCATCATCGAAGGCAACGCCGCGACGGCCCTGGGCCTGATGTTCGGCGGAGTGTCGGTCGTGACGTGGTACCCGATCACGCCCAGCAGCAGCCTGTGCGAGTACCTGGACGAATACCTGAACAAGTACCGCATCCAGGACGGCAAACGCACGTTTGCCGTGGTGCAGGCCGAAGACGAAATTGCCGCCGTCGGCATGCTGGCCGGCGCCGGCTGGGCCGGTGCTCGCGCGTTTACCAGCACCAGCGGCCCGGGCATCAGCCTGATGAACGAGATTATCGGCCTGGCCTATTTTGCCGAGATTCCGTTCGTGATCTGCAACGTGGCGCGCACCGGCCCCAGCACGGGGCTTCCGACGCGCACAATGCAGGGCGACCTGATCAGCCTGTTTTACGCGAGCCACGGCGACACCAAGCACATTGTGGTCATCCCGAGCACGCCCAAGGAAGCCTTTGAAATGGGCGGCGAGGCATTGAACCTGGCCGAGGAATTCCAGACACCGGTGTTCATCCTCAGTGACCTTGACCTGGGCATGAACTACTGGATGAGCGACCGCTTTGATTACCCGACCGAGCCCTTCCGGCGCGGCAAGGTTCTCGACAAAGAAGCGCTGGACAAGCTCAACGGCCAGTGGGGGCGCTACCGCGACGTGGACGGCGACGGCATTGCCTACCGCACCTATCCCGGCACCGACCACCCCAAGGCCGCGTACTTCACGCGCGGCACGGGCCATACGCCCGACGCAGCCTACAGCGAAAAGCCCGAGCACTGGAAATCGAACATGGATCGCCTGGCGCGCAAGTTTGAAACCGCCAAGACGCGCGTGCCCAAGCCCGAGATCCATAGCAACGGCCACGCCGCCGGCTTGATCTACTTTGGTACAACCACTGAGGCGGTGCGCGAGGCACTTTCCGCGCTGGACCACCAGCACGGCCTCAAGCTTGACCTGTGCCGGCTGCGCGCCTTTCCGTTCACGCAGGAAGTCGAAGACTTTCTGCACAGCCATGAACGTGTCTATGTCGTCGAGCTCAATCGCGACGGCCAGATGCGGATGACCTTGAACGCCGAGCTGCCAAGGTTCGCAGGCAAGTTGCGCAGTGTGCTGCACTACGACGGCATGCCGCTGACAGCCGACAACGTCGTGCAGCAGGTCGTGTCGATGGAACGCGAAAAGTAAGCATCGGGGATTCGCCCGGGCCACAACCCAGGCTTGCCCCGCAGGAGACGAAGCAATGGCAGGAACTGCAGAAGCACCCTCAACCAACAAAGTCGGCCTTCAGAAGAAGGACTACGCCGGCAGCAAGAGCACGTTGTGCATCGGCTGCGGCCACGACCTGATCACGGCGCGCATCATTGATGCGGCGTTCGACAACAGCATCAAGCCCGAGAACCTGGTCAAGCTTTCGGGCATCGGGTGCAGCAGCAAGACGCCGGCATATTTCGTAAGCCGCAGTTTCAGCTTCAACAGCGTGCACGGCCGCATGCCCAGCGTTGCAACGGGCACGGCGCTGGCAAACCGCAACCTGAAGATGATCGGCGTTTCCGGCGACGGCGACACTGCCAACATCGGCATGGGACAGTTCGTGCACGTGATGCGCCGCAACCTGAACATGGTGTACATCGTCGAAAACAACGGCGTGTACGGCTTGACCAAGGGCCAGTTCAGCGCGACCGCCGACAAGGGCAGCAAACTGAAGCACGGGCAGGTCAACCACATGCACGCGATTGATTTGTGCGCGCTGGCCGTAGAACTGGGCTGTGGTTTTGTGGCGCGCCTGTTTGCGGGTAACACCAAGATGATGAAGCAGGTGCTTCAGTCTGCGCTTGCGTACAAGGGCACGGCGTTCCTGGACATCATCAGCCCGTGCGTGACCTTCAACAATCACGAGGGCAGCACCAAGTCATTCCCGTGGATGAAAAGCAACGAACTGGCCATGCAGGACATCGGTTTTGTGCCCGCGTATGACCCGCACTATGAAGAAATGGACCACGGCGATGAGCGCGTGATCAAGCTTGGCGATGGCAGCAAGATCACGATCAAGGCCCTGGACAAAGACTACGACCCAGCTAGCCGCACCGGCGCGCTGCAGCTACTGGCCGAGCACCATGAAAGCGGCAAAGTGCCCACGGGCGTGATCTACCTGGCGGGCGAAACGCCGCGCTTCGTTGACCACCTTGGCATGGTGGATGTGCCCCTGAGTTCGCTGAAAGAAGATGTCTTGCGGCCGTCGAAGTCGGTACTGGATGAAGTGATGGACAGCCTGGCGTAAGCCATGCGGCATCACTCAACGGGGATCGCCGGGCTGCGTTCCGTGACGCCCTGGTCGGCTTCTTCCAGCATTTCGCCGACAACCACATCTGAGTCAAACCGGATCTCGGCCTCAGGTGGCTCAAGCTCGCGAACAATGCGTCGCGCCTCCTTCAAGCTGCGGGCGACTACCCAATAGGTGCGCTGGTACTGCCTTGGCGGCGGTTCTTCGTCGTCGGTGCCGAACTCGGGGCCCGGCAATCTTGCGCTCAGCGTCAGCTCATAGCGGTGCGCGCCGCGCAGGCGCTTGATGTCGTGATAGCGCAGTTCAGCCAGACTCTCGGGGCTGGGGTCCTTGGCCTGCCGCACTTGCTCAATCAGTTTGTTGCGTGCCTGCAGTGTGCGGCCCAGCGCGCGCAGGCAGGCGGCTTCGTTGGCGGTGACGATGTCGATGAAGTCGGCCTTGTGGTCGGACTTGCCGGCCCGCTGAAGCGCCTGGCGCATCCGCCGCGCGGTATGCAGGGCCGCATCGTAGGCGCCCATCTGGCGCAGGCAGTAGGCCTGGTGCGCCAGCAGTTCAAATCCGTCGGGGTTGATCCGCAGCCCCTGTTTGCAGCGGCGGGCGGCCTTGGCGTACTCGCCCTGTGTCGCAAGCACGCGCGCCCAATTGTAGTGCGCCTCGGCACAATTGGGGTCAAGCGCCAGCGCCTCTTGAAAGCTGGCAATGGCCTCGCTGCCACGGTTCTCAAGCGCGTGTGCACAGCCCAGTCCGACCACGTTGCGTGCGCGGGCGGGCTCAATGGCCAGTGCGCGCTGCATCCATCTGCGGGCGCCCATCGCCCGGTTCATCTGCAGAAAGCACGCGCCGGCCATGTAGGCGGCGTCGCTGCCAGCCCGCCGCTTGTAGCTTTCGCGAAACTTGCGCAACGCACGCAGCACGTAACCGTGCTTCATCAGTACCTGGCCGTAGTTGTAAAGAATGTGCGACGATTGCTCCGGGCCCGCCACGCCCAGTGCGCGCTTGTACTTTTCAATTGCGCCGCGCGCGTCGCCCAGGTTCGCGAGCACATTGCCCCACGCGTCAAGCGCGGGGAAGAAGCGCTGGTCAAGCCGAATGCACGTTTGAAACCGATGGGCTGCCTCAAGCGGGTCGCCGCGCCGGGCAAGCACCAGCCCCCAAAGGTAGTTGGCCTCGACATGCAGGGCCGGCTCAAGGCGCTCAAGGTCAAGCATCTCAAGCAGCATCTGCGCGCGGGGCAGGTCGCCCTCGCGGTATAGGTCAAGCGCGTTGCGAAGTTTGTCGGCTTCGTCCTTCACGCCCTAAGCGTAGCACACCGAAAGGGCGGGCGGAAACGTCAGCCAGCTTAGGGCACGACATTGGTGTTGGCAGCAGGTGACGTTTGCGAAGACACGACGCCTGTGGCGGCGTCGGTGGCGCGGGCCGTGAAGCTTGCGGTCAAGACGCCGGTGCGCCCGGCTTCGGTGCGGATGGTCAGCACCAGCGTTGCGGTATCGGCGACCTGTGTCAGGGTCAGTGGCAACGCGAGCCCGCCCGCAGTGCCGAGCGTAAATGTGGTCGCGTACAATCCGCTTTCGGCAAAGGTCTGGAAGAACGAGTCGGCAAGGTGCAGCTCGGTGGTTTCACCGTCAAAGGTGATCGTGGCGTCAATGCTGTCGATGCGCAGCGTGCGCATGCTGGCCCCGGAAAGTGGCGACGCTGCAAGGTCCATCGCCAGTTCAAACGAATCACCGGCGGTAACACTCACAGGCAGCGTGGGCGCGGCCAGCGGGTCCAACACCGGCGTTGCGGCGGGGTCCACCGGGGCAAGCTCCACGGTCCGGTTGAACCCGACCACGTCTGATGTGCTGACCAACGGGTTGCCGGCGCCCTGGCTCTGGCCCTCAAGCACGGGTGTGAACTTCACTGGCGCGCCAGCCGCCAGTGTGGTGCCCAAGGCGCTGTCGAGAAACACGAACCGGTAGTCAAGGCGTACGACATCGCCGGGGTTCAGCGTGGCGATGAACGGCAGCGGGCTGCCGAGAATCACCGAAGTCCCGGCGGTGGGCGCGCCGGTGAACACTTCCGGCACCACAGGCACGCCAAGCTGGCTGAAGGCACTGAGCGAGAAGTTCAACGCCACGTTGTCGATGGCATCGGGGCCCGGGTTGGCGACTCGCACCCGCAACTCATACACGTCATCCACCGCCGGGTTCAGCGTGGCCGGGTCCGTCGCGGCTGGGTAGACGTTGTTGCCGGCATCCACGGGTTCGAGTGCGCCGGATGCAGCGACACGCCCAATCTCGGCGTGCACCAGCAGCGGCTCGGTCCGGTTGGTCATGCGCGCATCGCTGGTGACCACATGCTCGATCGAGCGCTTGTTGCTGTCGATCTCGGGCATGTTGCGCACGATCAACCGCAACACCCGGAAACTTGCATTGGTCGGCACCTTGAGGTCGGGGTGCACGGTCTTGGTGGTCACGGCAAAGTCTGGAATCCGGACGCGCAACTCGGTGTCGCTGTGAAACGTGAATTCGCCGTCTACCCCGACCGAGTCACGGGTCACCACAAAGTCGGTGTCAAAGTCGTCGCCGTTGCGGAACAGCAACCGGTCAGTGCGCCGGAAGCCCTGGCCGCGAATGGTCATCTCCACGTTGCCCGAGTACGGGAAGTTGGAAACGTCAAAGCGCTCGATGCGCGTGGGCCGCAGCGACCCGGTCGCGGAGTCCTGTATGTCGAGCATTTCACTCACGCTGGGATCAAAGTTGCCGTCATCACCGGCCCCGGCGTAGCCTTCCTCGGCTGTGCTCAGGGGCACTGTGGCTATCCAGCGAAACAGCAGCGATGCGCCGTCGGTGTCGTGACCGACCACGGAAGGCACCCCGTTCAGGAAGGTTTCGGGCACGCCAAAGTAACTGCCATCAAGCACGCCATCGTGCGCGTCGCGAAACAGCGCCTCATAGAAGTCCAGGGCTGTGTCGGTGGGGGTGGCCGTGGTCAGCACAAACTCGTTGGCGGCTTTGGCGAGTTGCAGGCAGGCGTATGTGTACGAAATCGAGCGGCTGTTCTCTTCCAGGTAGAAGAACTTGGGTTCGTCGAACATCGGCCCGTCGGGCGGCGCAGGGTTTTCCGCGCACGGGAGTGACTTGATCCCGAAGTTGGCAGCCGTGGCATTGAACACGGCGTTTACGTTGTTGCGGTCAAAGCGCAGGTTTACATGACCCACCTGTTCGCTGGATTGGCGCATCAGGCTGTGAAATGCAACCGTGGTGATCGGGTTGACCGAGACGATGTCTTCGCCGCCAAGCCATTCGTTCAGCACGCCCACCCATGGCTGGCGGGGGGCGTCGAAGACGACGTCCGGCGTGCCCGCTGCCCCGAAATCGCGGTACATGGATGACGGGCCCGGGCGCGCCACAATGATCAGCGGGCGCCCGAGGTACTGCTCTTTTAGTTTGATCGAGAACTTTCCGGCGCCATTGGTGCGCCCGGTCGCAATCAATCCATCGGCGGCGTCGAGGCCGCTGAAATGCAGCGCGTTGTAGACTTCAACGCGGCAGTCCGAAATGGCCGGAAACCCGACGTGGCCCTTGATGCCGCCGAATGCCTCGCGATTCACGTCATCGCAGCCGGAAAGCGCAACCAGCGCCAGCAGCAGCGCAGGCAGGCCAACCCGGAGCACGGGCAGCGAAAGGCGGGCATGTGCAATCATCGCCATAGCAGTGCCGCCAGCATGCCAAGGACCGCCACCAGCGCCAGCAGCAGGCCCATGCAGCCCTTTTTGGCGGCGGGTTCGCGCTGGGATTCTCGGCCGGGAATGCGTTTGGCTTCATCTGGGATGGTGCCGGCGTTCTCGTCCAGGTGGCGGAGCTTGGCCAGCGCGGAGTCGAGGATGCCGCCAAGGTTCGGGTACTTGCGGCGCAGTTCTTTCAGGGTTGTCAGGGCGCGCTGGCTGCCAGAGTCGCCGAGGTAGGGGGCAACTTCCGCTACGTGGCTCTCTTTCAGCTTGTCCTGGGCCACGAGGCTGCAGATGAAGTCGGCGCCGGAATCGTATTTGCCTTCGCGCAGTGCGGCCACGAGGCGCGTGACACTCAGCATGCCCGAGCCGATCCAGTCCGAAACGACGTCGTGCCCCGGTCCGGGAAAGTCGCACAGGCCCACAAGGGCGGTGTTCACGGCTTCGCGAATGCCGGACTGTGCCCCTTCTTTCATCAATGGAATTGCATGCACGTTGCGAAGGGCCGCGGCGCCCGTCATGGCTTCGCGCATGCCGGGTTCGCCGTCCTTCATGCGCTTGCGCAGGCTTTCCAGCTTCGCATACAGGGCCTCGGGCGGCACAACCAGCTTGCGGCCGCAGCCTTCGCAGTCGAATTCAGAGACTTGTTCGCGGTCAACGTGAAACTTCTTGCCGCAGATGCACTCGACATAAACCTGCATGTGTTCCTTTCGGCGGCGGGAGTCTAGCCCCGCACGCGCGCAAGGTCGAGTGTGTGGCAAGGTTGTTGAAGTCGTGCATCGTGGCGCGGCTTGCCGCTGGACTGGTGAATCATGCAAACAGTTTTCGTTGCCCTGACGGGGCGTGGATGGGCCGGGCGAGGTCCGTCGTCAGTTCTTCGGCGCGGACTTTCCGGGGCTGGAAGCGCTTGAGTTTGTTGCCGACGATGCTGCCGTGGCGCGCGACCAGCTCATCGAATCCCAGCGTAAGGAAAGGAAAGCGTTCCAGTTCAATGTGCGGCAGGCTTTCCTCGACCATGCGGTCGACCACGCCATCAAAGTCCTCATGGCGATTGCCGTGAAACTCGTTGCGGCCCGGAAAGCGCCGCAGGTCGCCATTGAATTGCGGATGAATGTGGTACAGCTCGTGCAGCAGGGTGTGAAGCCGTTCCCGCGGCTGCTGGTCGAGAAATCGCGGCAGGAAGTATGTGATGTAATACAGCATTTCGTGCCCGCGCACGCGGGTCTCGGGCCAGACCCAGGCGTATCCGTCGCGCGTAAGGTGCTCGCGCTTGCCGTGCTTGAAGCGCAACCCATGGCACTGCGCGTACACGCCATAGCGCGAGCGCGACCGGGCCTGGCTGACACCGTGCAGGATCTGACCTGGCTTGATGTGCTGCAATCTCTCCACGCGCCGCGACAACAGGTGCACCAGAAGGGCGACGTCGTCGGTCAAGTTGTAGCCCTGCTTGCGCATGCCCCCAGAATATCGAGGGTTGCGACACATCTCGGGCACTGTGATCCGATTGTGGAGAATGCGCCGAAGCATAAAGTGTGGCCATGACCGAACACATGGCGCTGGCACTAGCTTACGCCGCCCTGGGCAGCGTTGTCGCGTCGCTTGCTCTGCAGGCCGCCGCGGCGCTTTCCGGCCAGTACGCCAGACTGCGCGAGCTGGCGGCCGAAAAGGACCGCGCCGTGCCTGCGCTGGTGGGGGTGTACTTTCGGAACACAACCCGCCTGCTGACGTTCAGTGCGCTGGCATTCATGGCAGGGGCGGCTTCTGACGCGGTGACGTCCCGGTTTTCGCCATCGCCGTTTTCGGCGCTGGTTCTGGGGTACGGGTGCGGCGTCTTTCTGCTGGTTTGCGCGTGCACGCTGGGCTTGCAGGGCCTGGCAGACCGCAGGCTGCGGCTTCACCGTGCGCCATGGCGCGTTGCTTACGTCGCAGCAGGAATGGCAGGCGTGCCGCTGGCAGCATTCGGGATGCTGTTGGTCGTGCATTACGGAAGCGTCTGGCCGCAATGATTGCCCACAATTGTTTCACAGATTCATCCAAAGGCTTCACTTGGCCTGCCGCCGGCTTGAACCGTTGCAAAATCCCCCTACAATCTGACCGCAAGATGACTGTCAGTAACCAAATAGGGGTTGTAAATGGGGCCAGGGCTGTGCGCGCTGTCAGGCGCTACGCCCAGCCGATTATAGGGCGCATGCCCGTCATGAATGGTGCTTAGCCGGCTCGGCCGGGGGACTTGGTCCCCCGGCCGAGTTTCTTGAATGGTGGATTATGCTGGATCGTTCCGTTCTCGTGCTGAACAAGTCCTGGACGCCCATTGCGATCACAACCGTGAAGCGTGGGTTCAGCCTCGTGTTTCAGGATCATGCCCACATCGTGCATCCGGAAACATACGAGATGCACACGTTCGAGAGCTGGCTGGTCGACAACTCGCTTTCAACCCGTGACCAGTTGCCGCCGGGCCAGGTGTGGCTGCGCACGACCAACCTGATGATTCGCATTCCCGAAGTCATCGTGCTGGGCCGCTACAACGGTGTGCCCCGGCGCGAGCTGGCCTTCAACCGGCGCAACATTTATCGCCGCGACGCCTTCCAGTGCCAGTACTGCGGCAACAAGCCCGGCCTGAAGTACCTGAGCATCGACCACGTGATTCCGGTCAGCAAGGGCGGCGTGACGAACTGGGAGAACTGCGTCGTCGCCTGCGTGCGCTGCAACACGCGCAAGGGAAACCGCACGCCTGAGCAGGCGAACATGCCCCTGCGCACCGAGCCCGGCAAGCCGAACTGGAATGACGGCGTGGGCTTCGGTGAACGTGCACCCAGCAGCTGGGACCGCTTCGTAAAGAGCTAACGGTTGCGCAAGCCCGCGCATCCCGCTGCGGCGGGTTTGAGTTACACTGCGCACATGGCGACACCGGGCGAAGAGACTGCTTCTATGCTCGAGGGCAAGGGCAATCCCCTGCCCATTGGCTGGTTTGCGCTGTTCACGCCCGACGACGCCATGCCCAAAGACCGCGGCCTGTACGTCAAGCGGCGCGGCTTGACGATGATGGTCGGCCTGGTCGTTATCCTGATCTGCTGGGGACTGGGCCAGTCACAGAGCTTTGCCGAGAACGTGTTTGCCCGTGGATTCGGCCAGAACGTCGGACGCGGGCTGGCGTTCGTTACCGGCGTGCTGCCAACCAGTGTCGGCGAGTTACTGCTCGTGTTCGTCGCCGGCTGGGCACTGTTCCTGTGGGGCCGCGCAAGCTGGTACGTGATCCGGCGCAAGCGCCGCGCGTTCAACGCGCTGGCCTGCGGAGGGCTGCAGGTAGGGGCGTTCGCCGCCATCCTGATTGCCCTGTTCTACGTGCTGTGGGGCATCAACTACTTCCGGCCGAGCATTGTCGAACGCCAGGCTTGGCAGGCACATGCACAGCCGCCGGCCGACCGTGCGGCCCAGATCGCCGAGCTCAGCCAGATGTGCGAGGCACTGGTCGTGGCCACCAATGCCGAGTACCACGCCGCCATGGGCAGCGAAGACTACGGCGCGCCAAGCCAGCCGCTGGCCGAGATGCGTGTGCTGGACACCGAGATCGAGAAGGCTTTTCTGCTGGTCGAGGAAGACCTGGCGCTCGAAGAAGGATTCGGTGCATCACGCGGGCCGGCCAAGCCGGTGGCTGCCTCGTTTCTCATGGATTATCTGCAGATCGGCGGCTTTTATTTTCCGTGGACGGGCGAAGCGAACTATCACCGTCTGCAGCCGCTCAGCAGCATCCCGTTTGTGATCGCGCATGAAAAGGCGCACCAGCGTTGCGTAACCAGCGAGGACGAGGCGAACTTTATCGGCTTCGCGGCGTGCGTGCGTTGCAGCGACCCCTACGTGCGCTACTCGGGCTACCTGTTCGCGCAGCGGCAACTGCTGAGTGAGCTGCACCGGCTTGACCCTAAGCGCACGCAAGAACTTGTGAAGCAACGGCACGCGGGCGTGCAGCGCGACGTGAACAACGTCAACGACTACTGGGCGAGGTTTGACAAGGGCGTTGCCGGCGCCGTAGGCGAGGTAAGCACCGCGGTCAACCACGCATACCTGACCGCGAATCAGGTAGAGGGCGGCGTGCAGAGTTACCGCCTGTCATCGAAGCTGCTGATCGTTTATGCCCGGAAGATGGGCGGCATCGTGCCTGCCCCGAAAGCAGCGGAAGAATGATCCTGGTTGCCATGTCCGGAGGAGTTGACTCAAGCGTGACAGGCGCGCTGCTCAAGCGCGACGGGCACGACATTGTCGGCTTGTTCATGCGCAACGGTGTCACCGCGGGCAGCGCCGCGAAGTCCAACAAGCAGGGTTGCTGCAGCCTTGAAGACAGCAACGATGCCCGCTTTGTTGCGTCGCAGCTGGGTGCCCGATTCTATGTGCTGAACTTTGCCGAAGATTTCGAGCGCATCATTCGCTACTTCGTCGACGAGTACAAGCGCGGCCGCACGCCCAACCCCTGCGCGGTCTGTAACACTGACCTGAAGTTCGGCAAGCTGCTTGATTACGCGCGCATGGTCGGCGCCGACAAGGTGGCCACCGGCCACTATGCGCGCACCGAGTTGCGTGATGGCCGCTGGCGACTGCTGCGCGGCATCGACCGCACGAAGGACCAGAGCTACTACCTGTTCGGATTGACGCAGGAACAGCTAAGCCGCGCCCTGTTTCCGCTCGGCGGCATGACCAAGCATCAAGTACGGGCGTTGGCCGGCGAGTTTGGCCTGAAGACCCGCGACAAGCCCGAAAGCATGGAGATCTGTTTCGTGCCTGAGGGTGACTACCGCGCGGTGGTCGCGCAGCACGAACCTGATGCGCTGCGCGCCGGCCCGGTGGTGTCCACGAGCGGTGAAGTGCTCGGCGAGCATGGCGGCGTCGCCGGCTTCACTGTCGGCCAGCGTCGAGGCCTCGGCATTGCCGCGCCCAAGCCGTGGTACGTCGTGCGCCTTGAGCCGGAATCGAACACGGTTGTGGTGGGGGAAGAGCATGAGCTAGCGATCCACGAAATCACGGCCAGCCATGTCAACTGGATCGGGCTGACGTCGCTGCCGCCCGGCGAAAGCGTGCGCGCGACGGTGAAGGTGCGCTATCGCCATGAGGGCGAGCCCGCGACCTTGACCGGTCAAGACAACGGCGTGCGCATCACGTTCGATCAGCCGATCAAGGGCGCGTCACCAGGACAGTGCGCCGTGTTCTATGACGGCGAAGAAGTGCTCGGCGGCGGCTGGATCGACTGATGGCCTAGAGTTTCAGCTTGGGCAGCGGGTGGCTGGCCAGCCATTGCCACAGGCGTTTAGCGCACAGGCTGCCGCTGGCAACCACGCTCATCAACGTGCGGGTTTCGATGTTTGTGCAGTCGCCGGCAACATAGATGCCGCCGAACATCGTCTTGCCGCCTTCACCGTGCGCAAGATAGCCGTTGTCCTGCGGCATGCGCTCAAGGCCCGCAACCGGCTGCTTGGGCGCCGGGCCCAGCGCGACGACCATGGCGTCGGTAGGAATGCCCTGCTCTTCGGGGATGCCCTTCTCGACGAAGAATACGTAGTCCAGCGCGTCCTCGCCTTTGACCGCAACTACTCTGGAACCGGGGATGACGCGCACCTTGTTCTGCTTGGCGCGGTCGACCAGCAGAGGCTCGCCGGTGGGTTCGTCTTCGGGGCACAGCACGGTCACGAACTTGGCGTGGTGGCTCAGGAAAATTGCGGCGTGCATGGCTTCGTCGCCTCCGCCGATGACAACCACGCGGCGGTCCTTGTAGATCTGTGCGTCAACCTGCGCGCCATAACGGATGCCGCGGTTCACGAATTTCTCGACGCCGTCAATCTTCAGTTCACGCTGCGCGGCACCGGTTGCGATAATCACGGCGCGGCCCCAGAAGTTGCCGCCGCTGCTGTGCACCCGCTTGAACGCGCCTTGGATGCGAATGCTGTTGACCTTGCCGCGCATCAGCACGGCGCCCACGTGGCGGGCATGCTCGGCGAAATTGGCGGCAATGTCGCTGCCCGGCACAGGCTCATCGAACCCGACGCCTAGGTACTCGTCGACCTCGGTCAGCTTCAGCAGGTGACCGCCCGGCTCGGATTCATCCAGGCCTAGCACTGACAACCCGCCCAGCCGGCAACCGTGACACGCCGCAAGTCCAGCCGGGCCCAGACCGACAACAATCACGTCAAAAATGGTCTGCCCGCGCGACTCAAGACGTTCGACGTCGTAGCGCACACCCGTCGCTTCAATGATCTCTTCCTGCGTCGGGTCAGGAAACCACTCGTCATTGATGTACAGAACCGGCGATACAGCCGCCCCGCAAAGCTTGCGGATAAAGGCGTTCGCCTCGGTATCCTTGTTGATGTCGCGCTCGGTCCATGACAACTGGTTGGACTCAAGCACATCCTTGGCAAGCCGGTTGGATTCCGACACGCCATCGGTGAACATGACAACTTTTGCTGCCGGCATCTTGCTTCCTGACCTAGTTGGGTGCGTTCCCCGCGGGGGTTGGGAAATCGCAGTCAACCTTTGCACGCAACACACGGACCACAGGCTGTCCCGGTCCGGCTATGCCTTGCGCAGGATGAAGGCGGCACTTTCGTACCATTTCTGTTGCCTGTCAATTGGCAGGATGCCGGCGCTACCCGTCATTCCCACGCGGGCTGTCCGGGCTATGATCCCGGGCGATGCTTACGCCCATTACAGACGTGCTGGACGACCTGCGCACCGGCAAGCCGATTATCCTCGTGGACGACGAACACCGCGAAAACGAGGGCGATATCGTCATCGCCGCCGAGAAAATCACGCCCCAGGGCGTGAACTTCATGGCCAAAGAGGCACGCGGCCTGATCTGCCTGAGCCTGACCAATGAAATGGCCGACCGGCTTGACCTGCCGCCGATGACCCGCAACAACGAGGCGCCACTGGGCACGGCCTTTACGGTCAGCATCGAGGCCCGCGAGGGTGTCTCTACCGGCATCAGTGCTGCCGACCGTGCGCACACCATTCTCACGGCCATTGCCGACCATGCCAAGGCGCGCGACCTGGTGCGCCCCGGGCACGTGTTTCCGCTGCGGGCGCGTGACGGCGGTGTGCTTGTGCGCAACGGGCAAACCGAGGGCAGCGTCGACCTGTGCCGACTGGCGGGTCTGAAGTCAGCCGCCGTGATCTGCGAGATCATGAACGACGACGGCACCATGTCGCGCCTGCCCGACTTGCAGAAGTTTGCGGCACAGCATGGGCTGAAAATCTGCAGCGTCGCCGACCTTGTGCGCCACCGCTTGCAGCACGAGCGCATCGTCAAGCGCGTCAGCGCCGCGCGCATGCCAACCGCCGCTGGCTACTTTGACATGTATCTGTACCACTCGCAGGCCGACGGCAAAGAGCACGTGGCGCTGTGCAAGAACGTTTTGCCCGAAGACATGCGCCCGGCTGACATGACTTACGCCGACGAAGCCGTGCTTGTGCGCGTGCACAGTGAATGCCTGACCGGCGACGTTTTCGGCAGCCAGCGCTGCGACTGCGGCATGCAACTGCATGCTGCCATGACGCAGATCCAGGCCGCCGACCGCGGCGTGATCGTCTACCTGCGCCAGGAGGGGCGCGGCATTGGCCTGGCCGAAAAGGTCAAGGCCTACGCCCTGCAGGACGAAGGCTACGACACGGTGGAAGCCAACGAGCGGCTGGGGCACAAAGCCGACAAGCGCGAATACGGCACCGGCTGCCAGATCTTGATGGACCTGGGTGTGCGCAAGCTGAAGTTGCTGACGAACAACCCCAGCAAGCGCAGCGCAATCAGCGCGTACGGGCTCGAGATTGTGGACCGCGTGCCGATCGAGATGCCCACGAACGCCGAGAACAACTTCTACATGGCTACCAAGCGCGACAAACTGGGGCACATCCTGAAGCTGCCCACAGACTCAGGGCGCCACAAAAAAACCCGCAAAGACCGCGGGATAGAGTAGGGGCGACGCTAGCGTCGCCCGCGAGCCATCACCTGATATCCATCGAACTGGCTGAACAAGTGCCCCCGACGCAAGTCTGGGGTTTTCGTGCAACACAGCCAGATTTGTCGCTTGCAGAGCAGTGCACTGCGATTCAGGCTTGTACGAGCTGAATCACTGACCGGAGATCGCCATGAACAAATTGTTCGCCAGGGTAGGTACAGTCGTCGGCGCCGCCGCCGCATTCGCCCTGCTCTGTTCTGTCGGATACTTTACACAGATCGGCCTGAGCCAATCCTTCGGCCCGCCCGCTGCAGGCAACTCCGCAACGCCGCCGCGCAACAAGCCGCGCGGCAACTATTCCTACAGCAACTCTCCAGAGGGCCATGAGCAGGAGCGAAAGCCGATTCCTGAAGATGAGTCGGTCTGGGAAGACTATCCAGAATCGAGTCTCGACAACAAAGAACGCCTGGCACGGCGACCGGGCAACTTCGAGGTGGTCAAGAAAGTCGGGGAGTTTTTTTGAGGGTGCGTATCAGGTCGAACCCGACTTGGCTGACATCGCTTACCCGTTCAATAACAATGGTTCGCGCGTCAAGACCGCAGAAGATGACTCCACCGAGAACACGATGCTTGAAGAAGAGGCACGTCGCGAAGGCCGTAAGAAAAAGAACAAGCTACGCCAGTACAGCGTTGTCATCCACAAACTCACTTTGTTCGAGTTGAACCATGGCGAGTCGTCATTGATCAACCCGAAGGACCACGGAATCACTGAACAGAACATTGAGCGCTTCCTTTCCGTCAGAAAGGATCATCCCGAGCGCTGCTGTCTCGTGCTCGTTCGCGCCGGCCTTGAGTCGCTACAGTCAAAGAAGATTGAGGGTGATGCCAGCGATGCGGACATGATCTTGTGCTATGTAATGAAGGCCGACGGCTGGAAGCTTGTGTGGTTTGAGAAGTAGGCGCAAGCAATCCTGATAACCAAGTATGGCCCGGAATCGAACTTGCCAGCGCCACGGAGTGGCGCCGGGACTCTGGCCCATGGCGAAGCCATGGGATACCTTAGCGCAAATCAATCGCGCCCCAGCGGGGCGCGGGAGGGCGCGCGTTGTCGCACACCTACACGAAACTGCTGACACACATCATGTTCAGCACAAAGAACCGCGATCGAACCATTGCCGCTGAAGTTCAACCGAAGCTGCACGCGTATCTTGGCGGCATTGTGCGTGATCTCGGCGGCAGCGCACTTGCGGCCGGTGGCGTTGAAGACCACGTGCACTTGCTTGTGATCTTACCTCCGCGTCTTGCCCTGTCTGACACGATGCGCGAGATCAAATCCGGTTCGTCCAGGTGGATGAAAGAAGAGCACGAGCCCAAGTTTGCCTGGCAAACGGGATTCACCGCATTCAGCGTAAGCCAGACGAAGGTCGCCGAAACCATCAAGTACATTGAAACCCAGGCAGAACACCATCGGATCAAGTCTTTCAAGGAAGAACTGTTGGAGTTCTTGAAGGGCTACGAGGTCGAGTACGACGAAAAGTATCTGTGGGATTGAGCGCTCTCCCGCGCCCCGCTGGGGCGCGAGAGATCTTCGCACTGTTCTCCCACGGCTTCGCCGTGGGCCAGACTCCGCGCGCCACTCCGTGGCGCGTGCCTGTTCATCAAAGGTGGAACTGAAGTGATAGCGAGTTGGCGTTCGTGGCGTTTATCATCGGCCCATTGGCGCTTTGGCGCTTTGGCGGTAAACCGCCGCGATGGATTATGCCGTTCGTGTCAGCCACTACCTTGACCCTGTCACGTTTGAGCTTTCTCGCGACGTGATCTTGCTGCTTGCCGGCGGGCACGTGGCCGAGGTCATCACGGGCGGCGAAGTCAGTGGCGGCTTGGATGGCCTTGCGAAACAGACGCTCGACCTTGGCGATGCGGTCTGCCTGCCGGGTTTCGTCAACGCGCACGCGCACCTCGACCTTTCGCACCTGCACCGCCAGGTCCCGCGCGGCCTGGCGTTTACCGACTGGGCCCGCGCCATTATCTCGGGCCGGCAGTTGCCCGAGCCGATCATCCAGGCTGGCATCGACGACGCTTGTCGCATGCTGGCGGCCACGGGCACGACGGCTGTGCTGGATATCAGCGTGGGTGGCGACTCGGCGCCCGCATTGGCGCGGCACGGCATACGCGGCGTGCTGGCCCTTGAGGTACTTGGCGAGCCCGGCCGCGCCATGCAGCGCTGCGACGAGATCATTCGAGCGCGATTTGAGCTAGACATCGAACGTCTTGGCAGCGACGCCGGTATGGCCGCCGCGCCGACCGCGCTGGCGGGCATTGACTACGGTTACTCGCCACACGCACCTTACTCGACCGGTGCTGAGCTGTATCAGTTGGCCTATGGCCGCGCGTTTGGCGAAGGCCGCGTGTGCACCACCCACGTGGCCGAAACACGCGACGAGTTGCAGTTTGTGCTCGATGGCAGCGGGCCGTTTCATGACATGCTGTCCAGCCTTGGTGTTGACCTGTCAAGCTTTGCCGGCTACGGCGAAACACCGATCACGCTGCTGCTGCGCGACTGGCTCGGGCCATGGTTGCCGGCAGGAGCTCAGCGCGCTGCGCCCCTGCTCGTACTTGTGCATTGCAACTATCCATCGGGTGAAGACCTGCAATGGATTGAGCGCACGCAGCCCACAATCTGCTGGTGCCCGCGAAGCCACGCGTACTTCGGCCACGAGCCGTGGCCCCTGCGCGAATACTTCGACAGCGGCGCCAACCTCGTGCTCGGCACCGATAGCCTGGCCAGCAACGATGGCCTGGACATGTGGGGCGAGATTACCGCAGCAGCTCTGGCCCATCCCGACGCCCCGCGCACCGAGTTGCTGCGCATGGCCACAGTCAACGGCCGCCGCGCGTTGGGTCTGGCCGACGACGTGGCTGACCTTGCGATCTGGGAGCTGCCGACGGGCTTTCAGAAACCGGAGCTGGAACAGCTCCTGAACCTGTGCGTGGGCAATCACCCCCGCCTGCTGGCCAGTTTCAGCCAGGGACAGTTGACGGCCCGGGCGATCTAGAAAACAGGAGCCGCGAGCGCCAGCGACCGGCAGACCCGCCCAAATGGATTGCATGTGCAGCCCCTGTTGCCATATACCGGCGCAACTGGTTTGCGTTAGATACCGAGGCGACAATGCTGGACATCAAGTACATCCGCGAGAACCCCGACGAAGCCAAACGCAGGCTCGCTACACGCGGCGTTGACACCGCGACCATCGACGAAATTCTGAAGATCGACGAGCAGTGGCGCGCCATCAAGTTCGAAGCTGAGCAGCAGCAGGGTGGCTTGAACAAAGCCAGCAAGGCCTTTGGCGCATGGATGGGTGCGCTGAAGAAGAACGCCGAAGCGCCGCCACCGGCAGACCTGACCAGCTTTCTGGGCGAAGCACCCAAGAATGCCGACGACGCCAAAGCCCACCTCGCGAAGCTGGGCGAGAAGCAGGATCACTACGAAAAGGCAGCCGCCGGCTTTGAACAACAGATCGAGGTGCAGCTGCTGTTTCTGCCGAATCTTCCGAGCAACCACGTGCCGGTCGGCAAGAGCGAGCACGACAACGTGGTGCGCAAAACGCGCGGCGAAGCCCCGAAATTCAACTTCACGCCCAAGGCTCACTGGGACCTGGCCGACCTTGGCAGCGAGATCGGCGGACGTATCAGCGGCAGCGGCTTTCCGTTCTTTCGCGGCAAACTGGCGCGGCTTGAGCGCGCATTGATCAACTTCTTTCTCGACCTGCACACACGCGAGCACGGCTACACCGAGTGCTGGACGCCTTTCATGGCGCGAGAAGAAACGCTGCGCAACAGTGGCCAGTTGCCAAAGTTCTTTGACGAAATGTACCGCACCGATGCACGCGACGACCTGTTCATGATCCCGACGGCTGAGGTGCCGCTGACCAGCGTGCACGCCGGCGAGATCATTCCCGACGAGCAGGCACCCATTCGCTATTGCGCGTTCACACCCTGCTTCCGCCGCGAAGCGGGCGCAGCCGGAAAAGACACCCGCGGCATTCTGCGTGTTCACCAATTTACGAAAGTGGAGTTGATGGTCGTCACCACGCCCGAAGAGGGCGAAGCCGAGCACGAGCGCCTGACCCGCTGCGCCGAAACCGTGCTTGAGAAACTTGAGCTGCCGTACCGGCGTCTGGAACTCTGCACAGGCGACATCGGGTTCGGGGCTGCGCGCTGCTACGACCTCGAGGTCTATTCAGCCGGCGTCGACAAATGGCTCGAAGTCAGCAGCTGCAGCCACTTCACCGACTTCCAGGCCCGACGCGCCAAGATCAGGGTGAAAGACAAGGACAAGAAGACGCGGCTTGCTCACACGCTCAACGGCAGCGGCCTGGCGTGTCCCCGCACCATGATCGCAATTCTCGAAAACAACCAGACAGCGGACGGAAAGGTCCGCATCCCGACAGCCCTGAAGCCCTACTATGGCAACGAGTGGCTGTAAGGGAGTGGCGGGGGCAGAGTCCCGTGTCCAGGGTCAACTAAGACTGGACTCGGAACACAGAACTCAGAACTCAGAACCGACATGGATCGCTACCTCACATCTTTCGACACCAAGCGCCTTTCACAGGAAACTGTGGATGTGCTAGTGATCGGCACCGGCGTAGCTGGTCTAACGGCTGCATTTGGCGCGGCGCGCGGTGGATGCGCCACGCTGATGGTGAACAAGGCGGCGTTGGAGGACAGCAACACCAGCGCAGCCAAGGGCGGCATCGCGGCTGTGGTTGCAAGTGACGACACCTTTGACGCGCACGTGAAAGATACGCTGGTGGCGGGCGACGGGCTTTGCGACGAAGCGGTGGTGCGGGCGATCATTGAAGCCGCGCCCGCCGCGGTCAATTTCTTGAAGTCCTGCGGCGCGAAGTTCGACAGCAACGAAGTCGGGGAGATCGACCTTGGTCGTGAGGGAGGGCATTCCGGCCGGCGCATCCTGCACGCGGGCGGCGACGCCACGGGCGCCGAAGTCACGCGCGCGCTGCTGTCGGCATGCCGCGAGACACCGGGCCTGCGCGCGTACAAGAACACGTTTGTGCTGGATCTGTTGACGCACGAGGGTCTTTGCGTGGGCGCGGTCATGATGCGCCACAACGAGCCGCACGTCGTGTGGGCGCAGACGACGATCCTGGCCAGCGGCGGCGCCGGCCAGCTTTACCGTGAGTCCAGCAACCCCGCAGTCGCGACCGCCGACGGCCACGCCATGGCATTGCGCGCCGGCGCGGTCATGCGCGACATGGAAATGGTGCAGTTTCACCCGACGTTGCTGTACGTGGCCGGCCTTGAGCGCAAACTGATCACCGAGGCGCTGCGCGGCCATGGCGCATACCTGCGCAACAGCAACGGCGAGCGTTTCATGGTCGGCAAGCACGAACTCGCGGAGCTTGCCCCGCGCGACGTGGTCAGCCGCGAAATCGGCCGAGAGTTGCGCCGCACCGGCGACGCGGCCGCGTTTCTGGACGTCACGCACCTCCATCAAGCCGAGTTGCGCATCAAGTTTCCGACCTTCATGCAGGCGTGCGACGACGCCGAGATTGACACGTCAAAGTCATGGGTACCGGTGCGTCCAGGCCCGCACTACATGGTCGGCGGCGCGCATGCTGACCTCGACGGCCGGACGAGCGTCCAGGGCCTGCTTGCCGTCGGAGAGGTGACCAGCACCGGCCTGCATGGCGCGAACCGGCTGGCGAGCAACAGCCTGCTGGAGGGTCTGGTGTGCGGAGAGCGTGCAGGAAAGCACGCGGTGTCACGGGGAGGAAGCAAGGGCGGCCACCCGCGAATCGTGAGCGAGCGGCCGATGCGTGACACGCGACGCATCGACGTCTGGGACATGATTAACTCGGTCAAGGGCGCGATGTGGCGCTGGATGGGCGTCGAGCGCGAAGAGCGCGGCATGCAGGAGTTGTTGCGCCAGCTCAAAGGCTGGCAGCGCATGATCCGCGAGCAGGAGCGGCGCTTTCCAAGTGAGTGGCAACTCGAAAACATGCTCGAGGTTGCGACGGCGATGGCGACGAGCGCGCTGCTGCGCAACGAGTCGCGCGGCGTGCACTACCGCACCGACTTTCCAGACCACAACGCGGCCCTGGCGCACAAGCACACACAGGTCAAGGGCGGCGCAACGACGCTGGTCTAGGCTTTCGCCTGCTTGTCAAAGATGCTGCCGGGCTTGCGCTTCTTCCAGGCACGGATGTCGCGCTCAATGCGCTGTTTCTCGTCGCCGGAGACAGTCATGCCGCGGCGCACCTGCAACAGCGCGAAGACCAGCACCGCGATCAGGATGCCAAGCGGAGATGCCACGTAGTAACGCTGGTCAGGAAACGCAAACAGGCCGGCGACTACCACCCCGATGCCCGCCGCCAGCACGACGCCACAGATCAGCACTGCCCGATGGAACCTTCGGCTGGACGACTGCAAAGCCGCACTTGCCACTCCCAGCTCAACTTCCAGCTTGGATTGCAGCTCCTGCCACTTCTCGGCACTGAGGTCGCTCACCACATCTCCAGCCAGTTCGACTTGCGTCGCATGGAATCAACGGGCATTCAGCAAATCCGAAACCAGACTCAGGTGGCGTTCCAGCGCGCCTCGCCCCGCGAGCAGCCGCTGCTGGCCGGCTTGGCCCATGGCGTCACGTGCTTGGCCATCCACTAACAAACGTTTGACTTCGCGTTCCAGTTCAACGGCATTCTGAACGACCAGCGCGCCGCTGCACTCGTTGAGTTCGCGGACTGTCGCCTTGAAGTTATGAGTGTGCGGCCCGAACAGTGTGGCTTTGCCCAGTGCCACAGGTTCAGCCATGTTCTGGCCGCCGTGGGGGATCAGCGACCCGCCAATGAACACGACGTCGGCAATGCCATACATCGCGGCGAGTTCACCCATGGTGTCGAGCAGAATCACGTCGTTGGCGGTCGCCGGGTTCTCGGGCGAAAGCTCGCTGCGGTTGCGCCATTTGATGCCCGCGCGTTTCAGCAATTCGCGTACGCTGTCGTAGCGCTCAGGGTGGCGGGGCACAATCACGACGCGGCATTCAAGACGTGGGATCATCGCGACTAGCTGTTCGTGTTCGCCGGGGTGAGTGCTGCCGCATACGAGAACGCGCTGATCTTTGCCGATGCCGAACGCGGCGCGGAAGTACGCAACCTTGTCGGCGTCGGGTTCAGCCTTGAGCGAGTCGTACTTCAAGTTGCCGGTGACGTGGACGTTCTGAGTGCTGTGTTCTGAGTTCTGAGTCGGACTGCCTTCAACTCCGAACTCCGAACTGCGAACTCCGCACAGGCTGCGTGCCCGCACGGCATACGCTTCGTCCTGCATGGCCCATACGCGGATCGCGTCGTAGGCCGGCTGTAACAGCCATTTGAAACGCTTGTAGTTGCGAAAGCTTTTTTCGCTGATGCGCCCGTTCGCAAGCAGCACCGGCACACCGTTGCGCCGGGCGTGCATCAGCCAGTTGGGCCAGAGCTCAAGCTCGACCAGCACGATCAGCGCCGGGTTCAGCACACGAAAAAACTTCGCGACCACCCACGACAAATCCAGCGGCGAGTAACAGTGGTAGTAGTCCGTCAGCTCGCGCGCCGCAATCTCCGCCGCCGTCTTGGTCGTGTACGTGACGACGATGTCGTAATCGACGTGCCGCTCGCGCAGCGCCTTCAGCAGGGGCTTGATCTGCAGCAGCTCGCCGACACTCACCGCGTGCACCCAGATGGCCTGTCGCTTGCCTTCGCGCGGCGGCAATCGGCCAAGCCGCTGCCCGATGCCCGCGCGATACTTGCCGGTCGTGGCGTACTTGTACACGAACCACGGCCAGATCCAGGCCGCGACCCACAGGTACCCGAAGTTGAACAACCAGCGCCGCATGCGGGCGTTCTAGGTTTTCGCGAGGCGGTTGTCAGTGATCTGCCGGGCAGCCGCGCCACTTGCTAGAATGACAGGCCCCGATCTACCCCGGCACGGTTCCGCCATGCGGCTTTCGTTTGCCATGCTTGTTTGCGCGTTGTTGCTGGCTGCTTGCCCGCAAGACGAGCCAAAGAGCAAGCCCAAGCCCTCTGGCGTGAACCCGCTGCTGGTCATCGGGCCGTTTGGCGGCAGCGCCGACCCGGACGGCGGGACAGCCGTTGCCCTGACGGTCAGCGGCCAGGTCACGTTTGACCGGTTGCCAGCCACCGCAAGTGGCCTGGGATCAATGCCAACCACCGGGCCAGCCGTGAACGTATTGATCGAAGCCGTGCGGCACGACGACATGTTCGATGTTGTCGGGACGACAAACACTGATGCAAGCGGCAGCTACACGCTGAACCTGCTGCTCGCGCACGATTTCTATGTGCGCGCCCGCACGATCACCGGCACGGGCATGGACATTGACCGCGTGTACCACAACCAGACATCCACGCCGATTCTGCACGCCGCCGTGGGGCCCATCCTGAACCGCGCAGCCGGCAACCAGACCGCCAACCTGCACGCCGATACGGCGCTTGCCATGAACCGCGGCGGTGCCTTTTCGATTCTGGATACCGTGTGCCGCCTTCGGGCAGCGGCGGCCGGCAGTTACCCGAGCCTTGGGCCGCTGGACGTGTTCTGGTCGGTCGGCGGCAATCTCGTGACGGACACTGACCCGGACGGGCCGAACAGCCGCCCCACAATCCGTCTGGCGGGCGGCAGCAGCGCAGACCCGGCCAACACCGACCACGACGAATTCGACGAAACGGTGATTGCCCACGAATGGGCCAGCTTTCTGCAGCTCACCCAGTCTCGCGACAACAACTTCGGCGGGCCCCATGCGGGCGAAGAGCTGATCTTTTCGGCGGCTTACAGTGAGGGCGTAGTGACGGCCATCGGCTGCGCGCTACTGGGCACTCAGACCTATCGCGACACCACCGGCTACCCGGGCGGCACGACCAGCGTGCAGTTCGAGTTTGATTGTGAGAGCGGCTTGCTACCGGGCACGGGTATGGGCTATGGCGGCGAGTTCCGCGTGACTCGTGTGGTGTGGGACCTGATCGACGGCGGCGTTGGCGGCCCAGCCGATTTTGACACTGACCCCGTGGCAGTCGACATTGCCGACTTTTTCAGCAGTTTTGACGCGCTGGCGGCACGCGGCGCGCCTTACGAGGTTGCATGGCTGGCGGGCCTCTTGCAGCAGTTGATTGACGACGCGTTCCTCAGCCAGGTCAACGCCGACACGCTGATGCAGTCCCAGGGCGCGCAGTTTCCGCCTGCCGGCGGCGCGGACCCATTCCCCGCAGCGCTGGTGATTGGCGCGGGCCCCGCATCCGGCAGCCTGGACGCGTGGTCAGGTGCAACGCCCAACCCGATTTTGGGGCCCCAAGCCAACGCCGTGTATCGCCTTGAGCTTGCGACTGCACAATCGGTAACGGTCACGCTGGTCAACACGACAGTCGGTTACTCCGCCGGCAGTCACCGTTTGGACCTGACGATTTGGGACCTTTCCCGCAACGCCGTGGCTGCCGAAACAGGGACTGGGGTCACGAAGATAGCCACCCCAAGTCTGGCTGCAGGCACCTACATCGTCCGGGTTCAGCACTTGCCGCAAACGCAGGCCCAGTCAGCACCAGCGGCGTTCACCATCGAGGCGCAGTAGCCGCCTTGTAATTGCCGGTAAAGCGGTTAAACCGGCCTTATACCGCCCTTTACACCGGCTACCGGAGGTTCAGCCCGAAGCCTCGCAAGCATGCCGTACCTTGAGATCAAACTGGGACCGGACACCCTGTTGCTGCGATTTGTTGGTCGCATCGACTACGCGTTCGGTCGTCTGCCACGGGCTGACGTGCAGTTGCGCGACATGAAGGTCTCGCGGCTGCACACGCAGGTGTTTATTGACAGCCGCGGCAACGCGTTTGTGCGTGATCTGGGCAGCAGCGGCGGGACCTCGATCAACAACCAGCGCCTGCGAAAAGGCGTGATCGCACCCCTGGTAGATGGCTCGAAGGTCCGCATCGGCGATGCCCGCGTCACCTATTACGACGCTGAGCCACCGGTGAACGCCACCGACCCGCCAAGCCAGAGCCATCCACGGGGATTGATCCGCACCAACCCGCGTGAACGGCACTTTGAAGCCGACCAGACTGTGCTGGCGATGGACAAAGTTGATCCCGAGACACAAAGCGGGCCGGCTGAGCCACCGCCCGAGATCAACCCGAACGACTTTGCTGACGACGCACCGCGCTCGGCCGCTGCGCCCGCAAAGGCTGCAGCGCCGGCTAAGAAGGGTCCGCCGCCGTCGTCCACGACTCAGCGCCGGGACACCGGCATCGTCGAGGCGCCATGGGACAAGCGTGAAAGCGGCAAAGTGGCGCCCGGCCAGAAGCGCCTGACCGTGCCGCCGCCGACGCGCCGCGGTGAGGCACTGCCGCCTCCACAGATGGAGTCGGCTGAGATCGACGAGCACGGCAATTTTCACATTCCCGGGGCGCCCCCGGCTTCTGGCCCGCGCCCACTGCCGCCATCTGCGCGACCGGTCAGCCCGCTGCCGCCGCGAGAGGTACCGCCGGCCGCGGCGGCAAGGCCGCCCGCGCCCGCGCCGAAGCAAGCGCCGGCCCAGGGTCGGCCCACCCCGTCAACGCGCGAGGCCGATGTGGCCGACGACGCCGACAGCGAACCCATCTCTGCGGCTTCAGAGGCATTCAGCAAGCCGGCCGCCTTTCATGGCGAAATGCGGATCGAGGAAGACGAAGAGCCGCGCCCGCGCATGGGCATGCCCACAGTACGACTTGAGCGCCCCGCCGTGCAGGACCGGCGCAACGCGCGCGACGCAGACGCCGCCGATGCAGGCGCGGAATCGGACGAACCTGCCCCCAAGATACCGACCGCGAAAGTCGATTTGCGACCGCCGCAGCCGGCAGCACCCGCCGATGATGCCGCAGAGCCGGAGCCGCAGATCGGCAAAGCACCGCCGACCGTGCTGCCCGGGCAGGATCTGGACGACGAGGCACCCCCTGCCGAGTTTGAGCCGGCAGCGAGCGATGGTGGCAAGGAAAGCGGCAAAGTCAGCGATGATGAAGACCTGACCGATGAACAGATCGCCGACTATCTCGGCGCCAGCGCGTCGGGCCACTACGACGAAGTTGACTTCGGGGAATCCGGCAAGAGCAGCGACGACGATGCCGATGCGGGCGAAGCCGTGTTCGGGTCTGCAAAGGTATCGCTGGAGGGCGCCGACGAGTTTGACATTGATGGCGTGCCCGATGCCGGCGCCGCTGCCGACGAGGTTGCCGAAGATGTTGCTGGTGTTGCAGAGGAATCGGCAGACGGGCAGGTTGTCGAATCGACAACGTCGATGCTGGGCCACACGACGGCGATCAAGGAAGAGCCCGAGCCAGAACCAGAACCCGCGTCGCAGGAAGTGCCTACGCCAGAGCACGTGACGCCGCCACCAGTGACGCGCGAAGGTGCCACCGCAGACCGCGAGTTTAAACCGCGCAAGACACGCAAGCTCATGAAGCGCCGCACCGAGGCGCTGGAAAAGAAGACCGACAAAACGCATCAGACGCCGCCACCCGCGGACAACGCCAAGACCGAGTTCATTGCCCGGCCCGGCGACCAGCCGATTGCCATGGGCGCCAAGACCATGTTCATCCCGAAGCCGGGCGACGTTGCAGACAAAGCCGGGACTGACGACGAAATTGTCGATGAAGACGACACCGGTGTGCCCAAGCGGCTTTCAGAACGCGCAGAACGCCGAAGCCTGGCAGAAATGGGCGAGGGTCCTGGCGGCGACACCGTGGCATTGCCCCCCGGCATGGCCAGCGACCTGCGTGCCGAGATGGAAAAGCTGGAAAAGGGCAAGCGCCAGGAAGCGAAGAAAGAAGTGTCAACGATCGGCGACCACCCGACGGTCAAAACCACGCCAACCGACGAAGCAGAAGACGAAGAATTCATCGTGGATGACAGCTACGCCTTCTTCACGCCTCCGCCCCCGACACGCCGTGGGGCAGCCAAGGCCAAGGCCGAGTCGGACGTCATTGACGCCAACGACTTTCACAAAGAAACCGACAACCTGCCGCCCGAGAAGAAAGCCAAATCAAAAGACGATCCGGATACGTTGGTTGAGTAGCCACACGGGCAAACTAGAACCAACGGCCCGGGATCACCGGGCCGTTTGCTTGCCGTTTGCATGGAGAACAAGATGAAGACCCGTACCCACCGCTGCGGAGAGTTGCGTAAGGCCCATATCGGGCAGGCCGTCACGGTCTGCGGCTGGGTAGACGTAAAGCGCGACCGGGGTGGCGTGGTGTTCATTCTGCTGCGCGACGTCAGCGGCAAGGTGCAGCTCACGTTCACCGAGCAGCACAACAAGGCGCTGGTCGATCAGACCCGCGAGGCCCGCCACGAGTACGTGATCAGTGCCACCGGCAAGGTCACCGAACGCGATGCCGAGAACCGCACTGACAAACTCGCGACCGGCGAAGTGGAGATCATGGTTGAGTCGTTCGAGGTGTTGAACACCGCGGTGACGCCGGCCATCGAAGTGCGCGACGACCTCAAGTGCGACCCGGAGCTGCGCCTGAAGAATCGCTTCATTGACCTGCGGCGCAGGCCGATGCAGGCCATGTTGCAGGCGCGCGCGGCGCTGGTAGCGGCTGCACGCAAGACGCTTGAGGCCGAAGGCTTTCTCGATATCGAAACGCCGATTCTCTACAAGCGCACGCCCGAGGGCGCCCGCGACTTCATCGTGCCCTCGCGCGCGCACCAGGGGCAGTTCTACGCGCTGCCGCAGAGCCCGCAGTTGTTCAAGCAGCTCTGCATGATCAGCGGCCTGGACCGTTACTACCAGATTGCCCGCTGCTTTCGCGACGAAGACAAACGCGCCGACCGCCAGCCCGAATTCACGCAGATCGACCTGGAGATGTCGTTTCCCACGCGCGACGACGTGATGGAACTGTTCGAGAAGGTCGTGGTCGCCGTTGTCGACGCGCTGCAAAGCGACGCGCGTCTGCGCGACATGGATTGGCCGGTGTTGAAAGCCGGCAAGCTCAGTCTGCCGTTTGAGCGCATGGACTATGAGACCGCGATGCGCGACTACAGCATCGACCGCCCCGACTTGCGTTCACGCGACTTGCGCCTGACTGACCTGACAGGGTGGGCGCGCACATGCAGCTTCAACGCGTTCAAAGGCACAGCCGAAAACGGCGGCTTGGTCAAGGGCCTGCGCTGCCCCGGCATGGCGGAGGCGTTCAGCACCGGTCAGTTGAAGAACCTCGAACGCGACGCCAAGGGTATGGGCGCCACCGGACTGGCCAACCTCAAGGTTACGTCTAACCCCGCCGGCAATGGCGGAGCGTTAGGGGGTGGCATCGCCAAGTTCATTCCTGAAGCCGAACAGAAGGCGATGATCGCTGCGTTCAATGCCCAACCCGGCGACCTGCTGCTGATCTGTGCCCACGAAAAGCACAAGATCGTGCACGCCGTGATGCACAACATGCGCGTGTTGATCGCCGAAAAGCTCGGGCTGAGCGACCCGGCCAAGTTCGCGATCACGTGGGTCGTGGACTTTCCGCTGTTTGAGTATCGCGAGGAGGACGAGAAACTCTTCGCCAGCCATCATCCGTTCACGCTGCCGCAGAAGGCCGCGCGCGTACATGAATTGGCCGAGATCAGCCGAAAGGGCCGCGAACCGCACCCTGTGGCACGCATGCTGCACGGGGGCGTGAAGCTGGAGGAGATTCTCGCCCTGCGCAACAACCAGTACGACCTTGTGTGCAACGGCGTCGAAATTGCCGGCGGCAGCATCCGCATGCACCGCACCGACTGGCAAGCCGACGTGTTTGAACTGATCGGCATCAGCAAAGAAGAAGCGAACAAGAAGTTCGGCTTCTTGATGAGCGCGCTGGACCACGGCGCGCCGCCCCACGGCGGCATCGCCAGCGGTGTTGACCGGCTGCTCATGCTGTTGCTGGGCCTGGACAACATCGCCGACGTGATTGCATTTCCGAAGTCAGCGACCGGCCGCGACCTGATGATCGACACGCCCAACGAAGTAGAGCCCGCCTTGTTAAAGGAACTCGCGATCGAGTTAGCCGCAGGCAAGCGCAGTTGAGGCAAGGCTGGCTGTGTGAAACATCCGGTGCCGGCAGTCGGCCCGGGCCAGCCGCAAGCTAAGTGAAGCGCTGCCCGCCAGTCGGTCGCAAGCGTTGCGCTTTCGCGGTCGATTGCGGCCCGATTGGACGTATAAATCGGGCATGCTGGAGTTGTTCCATAGTTTTGTGTTCCGCCCGTACGTCACAGCGTTCCTGCTGGGGTTTCTGGCGTTGAGCTGGCTGGAACAGGGGCGGCTTCGCACCGCAATCTGGCTGATGACTGGTTATCTGGTCGCACTCTCTGCCGAGTGGGGCAGCATCAACCACGGCATTCCGTTCGGGTTTTACACCTACCATTACGATGTGCTTGAGAATGACCTGGTTGTTTTCGGCGTGCCGTTCTTTGACTCGCTTTCGTTTGCTTTCCTCAGCTATGTGAGCTTCTCGTTTGCCCAGTTCTTCCTGTCGCCGCACTGGCGCCGCGGCCTCGATGTCCAGCGCGTCACGTCCCGCAACCTCCGCAACTCCGGCGCCGTACTGTTCATGGGGGCGTTCTTCATGACCGTGCTTGACCTGGTCACCGATCCCGTTGCGCACTTGGGCAAGCACTGGTTTCTTGGCGACATCTACCACTACCCCGAGCCCGGCTGGCACTTTGACGTGACGCTGGCCAATTACGCGGGATGGTTTGTCGTGGGGTGGGCGATCATCTTCATTAACCAGCGCATCGACTGGCTGCTGTCAAAGCGCGAGCTGGCGCGCGACAAGCCGGTGGCACTGCGCCACATACCGGCCAAGGGGCTATTTGCGCCGCTGTTCTGGTTCGGGATTGCGGCTTTCACACTGGGTGTTACGGCGTGGCTGGGCTGGGCCTACGACCTTGAGAGTGTGGCGGTGGCGCAGCGCGAATCATTTGTTGCCGAGACGCGCAAGCTGTTCCTGTCCGGCACGTTCATCATGGCGCCGATCCTTGTGCTGGCGTGGGCGCACCTTGTGCGTCGCGGCAGTCACCCGTCGCCTGAGCAATTGACCGCATGGCTGCAGGACTACCCTAACCCGCGCTTGAAATCGCGCATCAGCGAGCAGCCGAAGCCACTCTAAAATCCGCAAGCGTCCCGGAACCTGCACGAGCGATTTCTCGTCTCTTGCTTGGCTTCGACTCGTTAACCATGAATAATGCCGGCTCACGAATGAGCAACCGGGCCCGAAATTCGGACGCAAGGCGGGAGATTCAATATGCACAAGACATTGCTCATGGCCGCGCTATGCGCGGCGTTGTTTGCAGGCGGCGCAGCGGCCCAGGAGGCTGAACCGGGCGACAAGATCAAGGCCCGCACGGCCAAGGATGTTGAAGCGCTCATGCCCCAGCTCGGGTGCGGCGGTTCGGACAAGGTTCAACTTGAGGCGGTCGAGAGCATCATCAAAGAGATCAAGATCGAAGCCGAAGGCTGCGAACAGTGCAAAGGTCGCGTTGCCTCCATGATCGGCATGGACAAGTCCCGCAAGGCAGCCCTGCTGGTGATTTTTGCCTGGGGCGGCCTGGTTGACGCCGAGGCGATGAAAGAATTGGCGAAGATTGCCGGCGGCAGCGACCCGCTGGTGATTTGCACCATGGTGTACCGGGCTGAGGAAAAGGTCGGCGACAACAGCTATCGCATCGTCACTCTGGCCGAGCAGGCGCAGATCATGGCCGGCTACACGTGGCTGCTAAAGAAGATGGAAACTGACTTCGTGATCGACCCCGAACGTCGCTTTCTGATGGGCATGGGCGGCGGTGACGACGACGCGCTGCAATACGCCAGCATGCTCTGGACGGAAGACGCCGACGCCTTTCCGTTCCGGGCGATCCTGCTGGACGGGTTGGTGAACAGCGAAAGCCTCGACGACCTGCCGCCGGTGCCATACATCGTCAGCGCCGACAAAGACCTGATCGACATGAACGTACAGTTCGGCAACAAGCGCTTGACCAAGCACTTTTGCACCGATTTGCTGAACAAGGGCCTGCCGGTCCAGTATCACGAATACAAGGCGCCGATGATGGGCGCCCCGGCCCGCATGTACATGATCCATCGCGATGCCATCGGCATCATGGGCGGCCCGCCGGCGCCCGAGTATCCCCGCGAACGCAGCCTGCCCGGCGTGGTCACCGAAGTCGACAAAGTGCCGTTCAAGGACAACGAAGACCGCTATGCCAACCAGGTGATTGAGCTTGCCCGCCAGGAGGAGTGGAAAAAGGCCAACGAGTACATGCTGCGCGTGATCGCCAACAAGGACATCTCGGCCAAGGACAAGAAGGCGATCAAGGCGTTCCAGAAAGATTTCGACAAGTACGTCAAAGCAGAGATGGAACGCTGCAACAAGTCCATCGAGATCAGCATCAAGGCCGAAATGTGGCCCCATTGGCTGCACCACCAGCGGCTCAAGGGGATGTACGAGGCGTTCAAGGACGAGAAGTGGGCCGCCAGCAAGACGTATGGCGCCAACATCGAGAAGCTGAAGACCTTCGGCCCCGCCCAGCGCGACCAGGAACGCAAAGTGAAGCTGCTGGCTGCCATGAAGCTAGAGTTGGAAGGAAAGCGAGCCGAGGCCAAGAAGGTTTACCTGGAGATCTCGAAGCAGAAGGACGCCGACGGCGGCTTGTCTGACTGGCCATACGCGGCCGAGTACCGGCTGACCTGGTGGGTCGATTAGGCGCCACCGGATTGTCACATCGGTGTTGAATCCGGGGCTGCGCTTGCAGCCCCGCTTCCATGGCTGCATGCTGCTGCACCAGCCGCGGTGACCCACGCCCAGCCGCAGCTGCCGGAGCATAGCATGTACAAGTTTGCTGCTGTTGCGGTGATGCTGCCGCTGCTCGCCGTCATCCAACTGGCACAGGAAACAGCGCCCAAGCCCGGCGCCGCGGTTATCGCACGCGCTGAACGCGACGTGGCTTTGCTGCTGCCGCAACGCGGGGTCGGGGGTGACGCCGCCGGCAAGGTTACGCCCGATAAGCGCGTGTTTAGCGAGATCCCGATCGACGTAGAAGGCTGCGAAGCCATGACGGGCTACATGATGCTGCCCGAGAAACTGCCGTCGGGCCGCAAAGTGGCGCTGATGTTCACATTCCATGGCAACGGCGACAAAGGCGAGGGCCGCGTCAAGAACGTGAGCGCATGCAGCACCGAGCGCGACCCGGTCATCACAATCGGCGTGCAGTACCAGCAGCTGGAGCCCGACGGCAAGGGCAAAATGAACAGTCCGATCCTTGCCAAGGCCGACAAGCTTGTTGAAGGCTTCCGCTGGCTGTTGCGCAAGACTGTGAAAGATTACCCCGTTGACCCTGAGCGCGTGTTTGTCAGCGGATTCAGCATGGGTACCGGCTACGCCAGCGGCTGGGCGCGCCGCGAATGGGCCGAGAACCCGGACGCCATGCCGTTTCGGGCAGTGTTCCTGTACAGCAGCGGCGGCAGCGTGACCAAAGAAACCTGTCCGCCAATTCCGTTCATCTGCACCGTCGGCTCTGAAGAAACTGCGGTGCTGGGCAGCATCAATGTGGTGGCCGCGGTTCGGCAGTTCTGCAATGTGCTGTCAGCATGGGGCAAGCCGGTGCAGTACCATGAAATCCCGGGCATGGGGCATGCGGTGAACGGGCGCTGCCACCAGATCACGCGCGACGTGATCAATGAGCTGGGCGGGCCAGGCATGCTGCCCTATGCCACCGAGAATGGCGCAGCGGTGCCCGAGCCGCTGCCATTCGAAGCCAGCGAAGATCCCTACGTTAAAGAAGCTGCTGCACTCTGTAACGCAGACCAATGGCAAGCAGCACTGACCCGCATACAGGCGATTGACGCAGACAAGTCGATCGCAGGCAAAGAAAAGCGGGCGCTAAAGTCTTTCGCAAAGGAGATCGAGAAGGTCGCCAAGAAAGAAGTGAAACGCGTGGACGACCTGATGGCTGAAGCGATGAAATCCGAGAAGATGCCCGAGGCATGGCAGATCAGGCGTGTCCGAGCCATCTGTATGGCCTGGGCCAGCGAGACATGGATTGTGGGCAAGGGCTACGACGAACGGCTTGCGCTTCTTGAGGGCGACTTTGCGCCTGCCAGGCGCGAGCGCGAACGCGAACAAATGATGCGCGATGCCCTGCGGCTGGAATCGCAACCAGACTCACGCAGCGAAGCAAAGAAGAAGTACGCTGAACTTGCGGCCCGCGCTGACGAAGACGAAGGCAAGTCAACATGGCCGAAGGCCGCCAAGTATCGGCTTCAGTGGTGGCAAGACTAGCCGCGCGCGCTATGGCCAGCGCGGATGAAACCAGTCATCGGGTGCATGCCCATATGGAGAGCGCGGCCGCTCGTAGGGCTGAAGCTTTCGGCGAAACTCTTCGCGTTCTGCCTGCTCTCTCTGGAAGTCATCAATCACCCACCAGATGTAGAGCACCCCGAAGATGCTCATGAAGAAGCCGACGGCGCAGAAGATCCAGCCGATCGTGAACCCGCTATCCGGTGGCACCTCGCCGCGCTTGACCTCGCCGTAGCCCTTGCGCGAAAGCAGAAATCCAATCGGCCCGGTGATCAACCCGATCGGCGACAGAAACACGCTGGCGACACCCAGTGCCAGCACAGCGACGCGGTTGCTGGGATAGGTCAGCGGCGCCCAACGCTGGCCGTACATGGGCGGGGGCGGTTGCCACTGCGGCGGCGGGGCGCCCTGCACCTGTGCCTGCTGTTCCGCCTGCAAGCGCTCTTTGCGGATGAAGCGCGTTTCAATCTGGCCCCACCAGTTGCCCGTTGCCCCGCAGGCCGGGCAAGCGTTGGTCGCGGTGAGCTTCTCGGGCGAGCCCGAGAACGCCTTGCGGCAGTTCAGGCATGCGGCTTTGATCTTTTGCATATGCCCCCTCACGCATTTTGCCGGGGCAATCGTTGCAAAGCCAATCGGAACCACGAATGTTCAAGGGTGTTGAATATTCTCGGAGGCCAACATGCACAAGTTGATCGCGCTGGCGTCTCTCACGTTCTGCTTCTCGCTGGCGACCGCGCAGGATGCGCCTGAGGCGCCATGGAAAGTTGAGCACCGTGATATGCAGGTGCCAATGCGCGACGGCAAGACTCTGGCGGCCAACATCCTGCTGCCCAAGAAGCAGGGCAAGTATCCGTGCATTCTGGTGCAGACACCCTACGACAAGAATCGCCTGGGCCGCGAGTACGGCGACAAATCCAGCGAAGGCGGCCGGGGCAGCGAAAAGGCGTTCGCCCAGTTTGACCGCGACAATTTTGCCTATGCGTTTGTTGACTGGCGCGGGTTCTACGGCAGCAAAGCCGCCATGCAGGGCGTGCAGCGCGGCAAGTGGAAGCGCGGCCAGGACGGCTATGACTGCGTCGAGTGGATCGCCAAGCAGGATTGGTGCAACGGCAAAGTCGGCACATGGGGCGGCAGTGCGCTCGGCAAACAGCAGTTCGATACCGCCGCAGAACAGCCGCCGCACCTGGTGTGTTGCGCGCCGCTGATCGCGTACCAGGGCAATCGCTACGAGGCTTACTATGAAGGCGGCGTAGCCCTGGAAGCTCACGTGAAGTCGCTCGACCGCCTCGGGTTTGGCGTTGGCGAACTGGTTGCCGCTAACCCGCTTCCCAACCGGCTCTGGCAGTTCGTCCGCAGCACAAGCTACAAGCCGGACAAGATCGCGGTGCCGTGCCTGATGGTCAGCGGCTGGTGGGACAACTATCCGCGTGAAGTGGTTGAGCAATTCGAAGACCTGCTGGCCAAGGGCACGGCCGGCGCCAAGGAAAGCAAGCTGGTGATGGGGCCGTGGTCGCACACCGCGATCGACGTGCCGAACCAGGGCGACCAGATGTTCAAAGACGCTGAAGACTACTCAACCAAGATCACCAAACAGTTCTTTGACTTCTACCTGCGTGAGATCAAGGACAGCGGCTGGGAAAAGCAGCCGCGTGTACACGCCTACCAGTGCGGCGAAGGCTGGGCCACGGGCGAGAGTTGGGCCAAGTTGCGCGGTAAAGCGGTCGCGATGCACCTCCATGCCGACGGCAAGGTCGACGCAAGTGCACCGGCAGAGCCCACTACGGAGGCTCCGCTGACCCGGCAGTACACCTACGACCCGAAGAAGCCGTCGCCCACAATCGGCGGGCAGAACCTGCCGCCTCTCGACCATGGCCCCAAGGAGCTAAGTGTGCTCGAGAAGCGCGCCGACGTGCTGGCATATACGACCGCCGCGCTGGACAAACCGCTGCGGGTGCGCGGAGAAATCGAACTGACGGTGCCTCTTTCGTGCAACCGCGTGGATACGGACATTCACGTGCGGCTGTGCGACACGGACGAGAGCGGCAAGACCTATCTGGTGGGGGAGACTATCCAGCGCGCGAAGTTGCGCGACGGCAAGGCAACACAAGCATTGAAACCGGGCGAGGTCTATGAGTTGACGCTGCAATTTGCGCCGCACGCGTACACCTGGGCCAAGGGGCACAAGCTCAAGCTGATCATCACGGGCGGCAACTCACCCCGCTATGAGCGCAACACGCATACCGGTGCTGACGCGTGGGATGAAGCCAAGGCCCTGGACGTTGCGGTGACGATTTACCATGACGCAAAGCGCGCCCCTAAGCTGACATTGCCAGTGATTGAGTGATTACTCGGGGTCGCTGCCGTCGGTGCGTTTGCCGGTGCCGACCTTGCCGGGCAGTGGCGGGTGCTGGTCCCACGTCCAGTGGCGCTTGGGGATGACCTGCTTGGGCACGATCACGGTTTCGCCGTCTTTGGCTTCCCATTCCAGCACGCACACTTCATGCACGTTGTTCTCGAAGAACTCCATGCGAAACGGGTACACGCCCGGCGCAAGGTGGATGGGCGCGCTGCTTTTCGTGCGCTGGTAGTGCAGGTTGTCGTCCTCCAGCACCAGGTTGCCATCCAGCCACACCAGAATGCCGTCGTCGCTGCGGCAATGGAAAATGTAGTCGCCCTCCTGCTCGATGATCAGGGCGCCGTACCAGGCCACGGCGAAGGTCTCGGCAGGGAAGGGCAAGTTGAAGTCGTTGGCGTTCTCGTAGTTGACCCACGGGTTCTTGCGCACTTCAAAGCACATCAGCGGCTCAAGGTCGGGCATTTTGCCGTAGCCACCGGGATTGGGCAGGTCGAACAAGTAGGCAATCAGCCCCTTGTTCGTCACGTCGATCAGAAACGGCTCGCTGGTGACAATCGTAAGGCGCGCCACCATGCGGCCCTCGCCCAGGCCTGCCGGCAGCACGGCGCGGCATTTGCGGCGCTGCGTCGTGGCGTTGACCTGCACGACGGACTCAACCATGAAACTGAATGGCTTGCCGTCCACAGACATCCTGAGCTCAGCCCCCTGCACTTCGGCGTCGCCCGTGACTTCAACTTCAAACTCAAATTCCTGCCCCTCGCGAATGCTGGGCAGTGTTGAAGGCTGGGTAAAGGGCAGCACGGGTGGTGTTTCGCCTTCGGGGTAAATCGCCTTGGCGCCCAAGATGCGCGGCGGCTTGGGCGGCACAACAGGCGGAAAAAAGTACTGGTACGGCAGCACGCGCACTTCTTCCCACATCATGCTGCCGTCAGGGTTGGCCTGCGTGCCGTGCTTCATTTCCGTGATGCGCAGCGACGCGTTGGGGCCCTCGCCTGTGAAGTCGATGCTGAGCGGCAGGTAGCGCTCTTCACCCTTGGGCACTTCGAAGTCGAGAATCGTCTGCGAGTTGACGTCGCCAGTGAGGCCCTCGCTGCCGCGGGTTTGCTCGCCCAGTGTCACGCGCAGCCGCCCGTTGGCTTGAAAGCGTATCAGCCGCGGCCCGTCGGCGGCCCAGTCTGCGGGCACGCCCAGCTTGCCATCCCAGCGGCAGGCGAGCGGGTTGTTCTTGAAAGGCAGGTCAAGGTTGCTGCGTTGATCGAACATGAACTCGCGTTCAAGCCGCAGGACTTCAGGCTCGCGCGAGCCGGGTTCGAGAAAGTCATAGTTCGACCAACCCTCAAGGTTGTGCCAGCCGGCGAACAGCCCGAATTGCGTGCTGACCTTGAAATCTGCTGAGTTAGAGGGGATGGGCTGGCTGTACCTCAGCTCAACGAATCCCACAGATCCGGCGCCGGAAGCGGCGAATGACTTGTGGACTGTGACTTTGCCGGTAACAGCGCCAAGCGGCACCTTCACTTTCAGCGCGATGTCGCTGTGGTCAATGATCGTGGCGAAATGGCCGGCAACACTAACTTGAATGTACGGCGGTACTTTCCACATCTCGTCCATCGTCGACGTAGTCGTCTTTGTTGAAGAGCCGTCAAGATGCTGGCCGTGGATGGTTAATTCATCGCCAACTTCGCCTTCGTCCTTGCTCAGCTTTGTAATGATCGGGGCGTTGTTGCTCCACAGGTGTTCTGGCAGCAGCAGCATTTCGGGCGGCACCGGGATCGGCTTGCTTTGGCCCTCTGGCACGTACATGAAGTTGCACGCGCCCATGGGGTCGATCACGCTGCCATTGCGGCCTTCCATGTATTCGATGCGTAGCGGGTGAAGACCCGCCTCCAGCGTGATCACCGTGCTGACTTCGGTGTAATCGCGAATGTCGTTCAGCAGCACTGTGTCGCCCGCGATCACGACCCGCATCGTCCAGTCCGAACCCGCATACAGCCAGTAGTCGCCCGTTTCCTGAATGACGAGAAAACCCTCCCAGACACCCATGAAGTTGGCCAGGTCGAAGGGCAGGTCGGACCAGTCGGCTTTGCTTTCGAAGTACACGCGCTGGTCGATGCGCGTCACGTCGGGCGTGCGCTGGTCCAGGGTTGGTTTTTCGGGGTCCAGCAGTTCCTCGATCGGCGAGCGCGTGAACGCGTAGTACTTGGCGTACAAGCCGCGCCGGTCCTGCATCAACTGCTTGCTGACGTCATCCAGGTTCTTCTTGCCGATCGGGTCCTTGATGCGGCGTGTGGCCGGCCGCGCGTTGCCGAGCGTCTGGTTGGGTGGGCGCCTGATGGCGCGCAACTGGTTGATTCTGCGTTCCCGTTCGGCTTGTTTCGGGTCTGCGGGCGCCGCGGGTTGTTCGCCCGGTTTTGCTTTGCCATTTTCTGCCTGCGCTGGCGGGCTGGGCTGTGTGGGGTCGCCATTGTCGGACGCCTTGCCGATTTCGCCCGTTGGGTCGGGGTTTCTGGCGCGCTCGGCCTTGATGCGTTCCGCTTCGGCGCGCATGGCTTCTTCAAACGCCCCGGTGGGGGAGTCGGAGTCCGCCGCGTCGGGCCCGGATTTTTCAGAAGGATCGAGGGTGACGTCTTCCGGTATCGGCGCGATTTGCGAAGATGGGCTGTCGCGTGTGTCGCCCACCAGTGAAAACGGCGAGGCATCCGGCACTAACAACAGGAAGGCGCCGGCCATCAGCAGGACAGCCAGCACCGGCAGGATGATCAGCAGTTGGCGCCGCCCCATGCATGACCTTGACAGTGAAGCAATGCAGCAGGATACCAACACATTAGGGAAATTGGATTGCGGATTGCGGATTGTCTCCGCGGAGCAATCCGAGGTCCAAAAGCTGCAATCCCAGACCGTAGCGAGGGTTGAGTGACCGCAGGCGAACCAGAAGATCTGAACCAGCGGCTGCAGGCGAAAATCGCTGAGGGCCTTGGCGAAGAACGCGACCTGCTGAAAAAGCTGCGCGACCTGCTGATTCGGCAGCAGTTCGAAGACACGCAGATCGACCAGGTCAGCGGCCTGGTCCTGCACCTCGAAGAACTGTTTCTGCTGGTGATTGTGGGCGAGGTCAAAGCCGGCAAGAGCAGCTTCATCAACAGCCTGCTGAACGCCGAAGTGTGCAAGGTCGGCGCGATCCCGACGACTGACAAGATTCACGTGCTGAAGTACGGCGACGTTGAGCGCGAACGCATCCTGGAAGAATACCTGATCGAGAAGCAGCTGCCATTTGAGCCGCTGAGAAACATCAACATCGTCGACACGCCGGGCACCAACAGCATCGTCAAGCGCCACGGCGAGATTACCGAAAGCTTCATCCCGCGCTGCGACCTGATCTTGTTCACGACCAGCGTGGACCGGCCGTTCAGCGAAACCGAGCGCGAGTTTCTCAGCTACATCATCCAGAGCTGGGCCAAGAAAATCATCTTCATCATCACGAAGAAGGACATCAAGGAACCCCACGAGCTTGAAGAGATTCACAAGTTTGTGGCCGACAGCGCGCTCAAGTTCTTCGACTTTGAGCCAAAGATCTTCATGGTCAGCGCCAAAGAGGCGCGCAAGGCCAAGGCGGACAAAGACGACGCGCTGTACGAAAAGAGCGGCTTCAAGGCGCTGGAAGACTACCTGTTCACGCAACTGAGCCAGGGCGAGAAACTGCAACTCAAGCTGGAAAGCCCGATCAACAGTGCGATTGCGATTTCAGACCGCGCGACCGAAGCCTTTACGGCGCGCATGACAAACCTCAAGGACGACCGGCGCGTGCTAGAGAATATTCGCGCGCAGCTCGACCAGTCTGAAACCGACATGTCCGAGAACTTCGGGCGCTTCATTCTTGAAGTGGACAACATCGTCTACGAGATGGAAAAACGTGGCCGCAACTGGGTCGATGACACCGTCAAGCTGACGAACATGGGCCTGCTGCGCAGCGCCGAGCGCTTTCGCGCGCGCTTCAAAGAAGAAGTGATCAAGGATTACGAAATCAAGATCGACGAGACGCTCAACCGCGCCGTCGACTGGTTCATGAAGAAGTACCTGAAGGTCTGGCAGGACACCACCGAGTACTTTGCGGACCAGGCCGCAAAGCGGCCCCACGAGGGCATGGTCGGAAAGGTCGGCACCAAGTTCGAGTACAACCGCGAGAAGATTTACGATCTCGTGCGCGCCGACAGCAAGGACCGCATCAAGGGATTCGACTACGACGACCAGGTCCGCAAGTTCATGAGCCGCGCCGGCACGGGCGTCAATGCCGCAATCGGCGGCGGCTTGATCGGCGTGGGCGCGGGTGTGGCGGTGGTGGCGCTGACAACCGCGGCGGGTTTCACGTGGATTGACGTGACCGGCATTCTTGGCGGGTTGACACTGCTTGGTGGGTCGATGCTGGTGCTGCCGATGCAACGCCGCAAGATCAAAGCCGAATTCAGCGACCGCTGCACCGCGTTGCGCGCCGCATTGACCGAAGTGCTCGATGCCCAGATCAAGAAAGAAGCCCGCGAGGCAGTCGAGAAAGTGCGCGAGAGCTTCGGCCCGTTCTTTGACTATGTGGGCCGCACGACGGGCACGGTCGAAGACGCGATCAAACAGGTAAAGGAAATCCGCGACGGGCTGATCCAGCTCAAACGCAAGTTCGGCATGACGCTGGAAGAAGAGAAAGACACGCTCAAGGCCACAGACACCCGCGAAATGAAAGCCCCGCTGCCGCTGGGAGCCGACACCACACCAGAAGCCGAAGCCGCGCCAACGCCGGAAGAGCAGCCCGAAGTTGAAACCCCGGGCCAGGGCGAGTAACTCTGGGGTTGATGGATGGCCCTGCCGCCGAGACCGAGTACTTCTTTCGTCACGCGGTAACCCGCGACGCCGCCTACCAGTTGATCCTGCCGACCGAGCGCGACGCCCTGCACGAGATCGCAGGCAATGCCATGGAATCGCTGTTCGCCGACGAGCACGAACTTGCGTTGCGATCAGCCGAGATTGCACATCACTTTCGCGTTGCAAGCCGCTCGGTGACGGGGCTTGCAGCGCGCGAGGCACGCTTCGTGAACATTGCCGGCACGCATGCCGAACGGGGTTACGCCAATCGCAAGGCCCTTGAGTGGTGGCTGCGTCTGGCCGAGGTCGGTGACGATGCGGCGCGCCTTGTGGGTACGCACCGCGCGGGCTGCATGGCTGTTCTGATGGGCGACGTTGCCCGGGGTGAAGAGCTGCTGACGCGCGCGCTCAACGACGCGGTTGCGCAAGGCAGCACGCGGCATGAGTCCATGGCGCTGGGCGAGCTGGCCAATGTGTTTTGGTATACGGCCCGAGAAGACAAGGCGATCGAGTACTGTCGCAGGGCCATCGAGTTGGCGGCAAGCGTCAACGATGAGCCACTGCGCGGCACGACCACCGGCACGCTCGCCATCATGCTTTCGCGGCGGGTGCGCGACCTGCGATTGGACTCTGCCAGCGAAGCTGAAGCGCTGTTTGACGAAGCGTTGTCGATCGCGCGTGATTCGGGCGATGTGTACTTTCACGCCATGACGCTGGCGGCCTATGGCAGTCTGTACATGTGGCGCGACAACGCCCGGGCGCGCGCGTATTACGAGCAGGCGATTGACATAGCGCAAGAGGGCCGCGAACCGCGCGTTGAAGGCATGGTGCTGTCTAACCTGGGCATCATTGCCGCTGAAGAGGGTCGCACGTCAGAAGCTGAGCGACTTTACACCCGCGCCATCGAAATCAACGAGCGCTGCGGTATCCAGCACGCGCTTTCGGTCACGCTGGGAAACCTGGGCAACCTCTGCAAAGAGTCAGGCCGCCATGCAGAAGCAGAGCGGCATTACCTGGACGGGTTGCGTATCGCGCGCAACATCGGTGACGCTCGTTCAGAGTACAGCAAGCTCGAAAACTACATCAACATGCTGTGCGACACCGGACGCGCCGGTGAGGCACGTGTCCTAGTACAGGACTTCATGGCTCACCGCATGCCGCCCGACCGCACGCTGCAAGGGATGTGTTATTGCGACCTGGCGTGCATCCACGCGTCGTTGGGCCACGAAGCGGAGGCGCGTCACGACTGGCAAGCCGGCATTGAGCGCATCGCAGGTTCCGTGCGCGACGCCGAGATTGAGTCGCGTAAGCGCCAACTCAGTCGCTGCTGCGATGCAGGCGGCATTCCGCACATCGTGTGACGGACACAACTCGCCACAGATCAGTACTGCTGGGATTCAAAAAATCCACTGCAACTGAACGCGAACTTCGTGCATGTTGCGCCAGTCGCTGATTCTTTCCGTGGCGCTCAATGCGCCGCTTCGGCTGCGGCCATGGGGCAGTTGCTGCGTGACCACCCGATAATCGAGGCTCAGCTTCAGGTTGTCGCCTTTGATGAACCAGGTGACGCCGCCGCCGTACTCGTAGCTGTCGGCGCCGAAGGCATCGCCGTCAACCTGCGCGGCTGTAATGGGCTGGCGGCTCTTGAAGTCGTCAAACTCGACCAGCGAAAAGCGGGCTCCGACCATCAGCACATCGCGCAGGATGAAGTACGCCGCGTCAACGGTAACGCCATAGTCTTCAGCGCCGTGCACCAGCGCTTTGTCAGACGCAAGGTTGGCCTCTGCAAGTCGCCCTGTGCTTGAAAAGTTGATCCGCCGGAAATGCAGTGCCCAGTTCAGTGAAAAGCCGATCCAGCGGAAGTGCCCATCCGCCGTCAGGTGCACAATGCTGGCATCCACGCGTTCGCGCCCGCTTGCAGGTGGCGGCACGGGCGTGCCCGAGGGGCTGGCTTCGCCATAGTAGATGTTATCCAGGAACGTGCCCGCGCCGTTGACTCGCGCGCTCATCCAGTTCGCCGCAAGTCCGACCATGAAGAACCACGCGGCTGTATCTTCGAGTGCGCCAAGGTCAACCATGTGGCGAGCGACTTCGCCCATGGGGTGAAATTCGACGCGCGCGGCGACCATCATCTGGCCATCCACGAGCTGACTGAAGTTCTCGGCATTGACGTTGACGTCGCTGTTCCGGAAACCGCCCACGAAATGCTCGGTGCGGCCCTGGTCCGTGACCTGCACTCCGCGGTTCGTGATCATGCCGCGGCCCTGGCTGCCGTCGGCACTTGCGAGAACGCCATTGTAGACACCGACTTGCCAGGTCAGCAGGGCAGCGTCAAAGGCGCCTTCCCAAAGCTCGGCGCGGCCGCTGATGCTGACGCCCTTGCCCCAACCCTGGCTGAAGGCTTCGTCAGCGACGGCGCGGTCGGACAGTCCGGTACGTTCGTGATCAACAAGGTACTCCCAACTGGCGGGCACGCGCTCCTGGCCGACGGTGATGTTGAACAGCGCGATCGGGGCCCAGCGAAAGAAGCAGTCCTCAATGCGAAAACCGGGGCCGGGCCCGCCCCAGGCCAGCCATACGCGGTACTGAAACTCGGGTGCAAACAGGTGACCGGTAAGGAAACTGCGCACGCCCACGTTGCGGAAGTTGTTGAAGTCAGCGCCGTTTTGTCCGCCGTTGCCGCCCTCGGCCCGCACGTCGTGGTACGTGAACCGGAACTGCACTGCCGTGGTCATGTTGAATTCAAACGCGCCGTCCTCGGTCGCCACGCGCAAGCCGGTCTTTCCGAGCTGGGTTTCGACTTGTGCGGCGCATGCGCCGGCGCATAGCAGCATGAATGCAAGCAAGCAGACTCGCATGGGTACCCCCTTTGGACGGCTTGGGCTAGACCTTCATGACGTCGGCGGTTTTCTTCTCGAGCAGCTCTTCGATGGACTTGTTGCTCTTGTCCGTCAGTTTCTGGACTTCTTCCTTTAAGCCGCGGTGGTCATCTTCGGTAAGAATGGTTTCTTTCAACGACGCGTCGCCGTGCTTGATTGCCTCATGGCGCGCGTTGCGGATGGCCACCTTGCTTTTCTCGGCGATATCCTTGAGTTGCTTGGCGATGCGCTGGCGGTTTTCCTGCGTCATGGCCGGCACGCGGCAGATGATGACCTTACCGTCGTCGCTGGGGTTGAGGCCAATGTTGGCCTCCATGATCGCCTTGCTGATGTTCTTCACCTGGCTCATGTCAAACGGCTTGATCGTGATGGTGCTGGCGTCGGGCGTGCTGATCTGCGCCGCCTGTTTCAACGGTGTGGGTGCGCCGTAGTAGTCGAACTTGACGTTCTCAACCATGCCGGTGCTGGCCTTGCCGGCGCTGATGCCGATGAACTCCTGGCGCAGGTGCTCAATCACCTTGTCCATGGCCTCTTCGGTCTCAAGCATGATGGTGTCGTAGTCTTTCGACATGGCGCTCTCCTGTGTCAGGTGGGCCGGAATCTACCCGCGCTATGCGCAGCGTCAAAGGCAAGCGGGGCAAATTTGGATTTTAGATTCAGGCGTGGGCGGGATACACCCCCGCCCCGGCCGTTGCTGCGGCTCAACTCTCGATCAGGGTGCCGACGTCTTTGCCGCGGATGGCGGCTTCGATGTTGCCCGGCTGGTTCATGTCGGTGACGAGCACTGGCATCTTGTGTTCTTTGCACAGCGCGATCGCAGTCTGGTCCATGAAGCGCAGGTTCTTTTCGAGTGCTTCCTGGTAGGTCAGGCGGGCGACGCGTTTGGCGCCCTTGTTCTGCTTGGGGTCGCTGTCGTACACACCATCGACCTTAGTGGCCTTGATAATGACATCGCAGCCGATCTCGATGGCGCGCTGGGCCGCCGCCGTGTCAGTCGTGAAGTGCGGGTTGCCAGTGCCCGCGGCAATGATTGCGACGCGGCCCTTTTCCATGTGCCGAATCGCGCGCCGGCGCACCCATTTCTCGGCGACGCGGGGTACATCCAGGCTGCTGAGCACGCGGGTTTCGATTCCGACGCTTTCGCAGGTGTCCTGCAGCGCCAGTGCGTTCATCACCGTGCCCAGCATTCCCATGTAGTCGGCCGTGGCTTTGTTGATGTACTTGACGTTCAGTTGCGCACCGCGCACGAAGTTGCCGCCGCCTACAACCACAGCCAGTTGCACAGGTATCGCCAGGATGGCCTTGATCGTCATGGCGATCGCGAGCATGCGCTCGCCGTCGATGCCCATGCCGTTCAGCGGGCCAAATGCTTCGCCGGAAAGTTTCAGCAGCGGTCGCGCGTATTTCACCTTGGCAGCCATGCCGTGCTTGTATCGCGTCAGGCGACCGTCGGCAAGCAACGAGCGCCAAAGGCCTCAGATGGGGCTTCAGGGCCGCTTGCGTGGCGGGGGGGCAGCGATAGAATCGCGCCGGACCGGCTTGACACCAAGGACACGGACATGGCGGAAGCAGGCACACCGGGCGTAGCGTATGGCCTCAGGGGCGTAGTCGTTGACGACACGCGCATCTGCAAGATCTTCGGCGAAGAGGGTCGGCTTTACTATTACGGCTACAACATTCTTGAGCTGGCGGAGCGTTGTTCGTACGAAGAGGTCGTGCACCTGCTGTTGAAGGGCCGCCTGCCGAACAAATCCGAGTTGGCGCAGGTCATCAAGGACATCAAGGGAGCGCGCGGCCTGCCCTATGGCGTGCGCGACGTGATCAAGAGCGCGCCCAAGACCAGCATACCGATGGATGTGCTGCGCACAGCCGCCAGTGCGCTGGCCCTGACCGACCCGGACCCGAAAGACGACACCGACGAGGGCCGATACCGCAAGGCCATTCGCCTGATCGCCCAGTTTCCGGAAATCGTTGCGATGGACTATCGCGTGCGCCGCGGCGAAGAGCCTGTGGCGCCCCACGACGACTTGGGCCACGCCGCCAACTTTCTGTACATGCTGCACGGCACAGAGCCGGGCAAAGACGCCGCGCGCACCATGGACGTCGCGCTGGTACTGCACGCCGAGCACAGTTTCAATGCCAGCACATTCACGGCCCGCGTGATTGCCGCGACCCTGTCGGACATGTACTCGGCGGTTGCGGGAGCGGTGGGTGCCCTGAAGGGCCCGCTGCATGGTGGCGCCAACGAGGGTGTGATCAAGACGCTGCTTGAGATCGGTGAGCCGGCAAACATCAAGCCGTGGCTTGAGAAGAAGATGCAGGACAAGAGCTTCCGGCTGATGGGCTTTGGTCATGCCGTGTACAAGACGCTGGACCCGCGGGCGATTGTGCTGAAAAAGTACAGCAAGAAGACAGGTGAAGAGCGCGGCACCACCAAGTGGTATGAGATGTCAGAGCAGATTGAGCAGATGATGAAGGGCCGCGAGAAGCCGCTGTACCCCAACGTCGACTTCTACAGCGCCAGCACCTACTACATGATGGGCCTTCCGCCGGAGATCTACACGCCGATCTTTGCCGTAAGCCGCGTTGTCGGCTGGGCTGCGCACGTGATTGAGCAGATCACGCACAACAAGCTCATTCGCCCGGCAGCCAACTACATCGGCGAAGTCGATAAGCCGTTTGTGGCGATGGAAGCGCGCTGAAGTATGGGGCGCTATACGCCTCATGTAATCCGCGACGCGTGCGAAGCTGATACGCCGTCGCTGCGGCAGGTGTTTCTGGATTCGCGACGTGCGGCCTTGCACTGGCTGGACGGCTCCGCCATGAAACTCGATGACTTTGACCGCGAGTCGGCGGGCGAGTCGGTATTGGTGGCCGAGTACGAAGGCCAGGTGGTGGGGCTTGCGGCTTGGTGGCCGCCGGACAACTTCCTGCACAGCCTGTACGTCAAGCCGGGGTTTCAGCGACGCGGCATCGGCACGCAGTTGCTTGAGGCCGCGCTGGCGCAGATGGGCCGACCGGTGCAGCTGAAGTGCCTCACGCGCAACCAGCCGGCAATGGCGTACTACCTGGCCCAAGGCTGGCACGAGTACGGGCGCGGTCAGTCGTCTGAAGGCGAGTATGCCTTGATGCGGCTGACGTAGGGCCGGCGCATGCATGGTGGCTGCAGAGCAGTGCGACCGGCGACCAATCCAGGACATGCCGCCAAGTACTGTGTGTCTTGCACGCTCAAGGGGCTGTACTAGAACAAGCCCATGGCACGCACCCGCATACTTCTGCTTGGCGCCAGTGGCAGCATTGGTGCCAGCACACTCGATGTTGTGCGGCAGCACGCCGACCGCTTCTCGATCGTCGGCGTATCTGCCGGCAAGCGCTATGTGCAACTGCTGGATGCCGTGCGCGAGTTCAAGCCTCAAGTTGCATGCCTGTGTGACCCGCAAGCGGCAACCGAGGCACGGGGCGCCATCGACGAGCTGAAAGCCAGGGGAATCAAGACCGAGTGGCGCCTTGACGGCGCAGACGCCATGGCCGCCATGGCCCGCGAGATGGACTACGACGTCCTATTGGCCAGCGTCACGGGCGCAGCCGGATTGCCGGCAGTGCTGGAGGCCGCCCGGCGCGGCAAGCGCATCGCGCTGGCGAACAAAGAATCGCTGGTGATGACCGGGCCGATCCTGACCGCCATCTGCAAGCAGACCGGTGCCGAGCTGCTGCCCGTGGACAGCGAACACAGCGCGATCTTTCAGTGCCTGCGCGGTGAAAAACGCGCCGAGATCAAGCGGATCATCCTCACGGCCAGCGGTGGCCCTTTTCGCACGACGCCGCTGGCTGACCTCGAGAACGTCACCGTGCAGCAGGCCTTGAAGCATCCCACCTGGCAGATGGGCCCCAAGATCACTATCGACAGCAGCACGCTGTTCAACAAGGCGCTGGAAGTGATTGAGGCCAAGTGGCTGTTTGACGTGCCGCGCTCAAAGCTGGACGCCGTGATTCACCCGCAAAGCGTCGTGCACAGCATGGTCGAGTTCGTCGATGCCAGCATCATCGCGCATCTTGGCCCGACCGACATGAAAATCCCGATTCAATTCGCGCTCAGCTACCCAGACCGCATCGCGCAGCCGGTACCGACCTGGCCCTGGGAAAAAATGGCCACGCTGACATTTGAGCCGCTGGACTATCAGCGCTTTCCCGCGTTGAAGCTCGGCTTTGAAGTGGCCGAGGCCGGGGGCACACTGGGCGCGGTGTTCAACGCCGCGAACGAAGTTGCCGTGGAGCGCTTTCTGGGCGGCAACATCGGCTACTTGGACATCTTCCGCACGGTCGCCCGCGTGTGCGACGCCCACAACAACATCAGCCAGCCTGAACTGGAACAGGTGTTGGAAGCCGACCGCTGGGCGCGCGAGCAGGCAAGCTGATCGTGCCTATCCGTTCTTCGGAGCACCCGCGCGATAGACATGAAAGCGCGCCACAGCCTGAATCCATAGCGTGGCATTGTTCGGCGCCTCAAGGTTCTTCTCGACTTCAACCATGACCTGCTTGCCGTTGCCGCGCCGCAACAGGATCCACCAGCGTATACTCTCGAGCAGTGCGTCGGGCTCTTTGTTTTCGGCCTGCCAGGCCTCAATGCTGCCCAGGCACGCGTCATCTTCGCGTGCCTTGAACAGCGCAATCGTGCGCAAGACGCGCAAGCCGGGCAGCCCCGGCTCACGTGCTTCAAGCTGCGTCAACTGCTGCAATCCGACCTGGGGCGCGCCAATGCGCAACGCATCTTCCGCGCGCCACAGCATCACCACGGCTGTCAGCGTGGTCGGCGAATCGGGCACACCGAACTCTGACGCTTCGAGCTTCTTGCGCGTCTCTTCAGCTTGGCGGTCGCGGGCGGGGTCAAGGCGCTGCAACTGGTAATGTCGCGTAAGCGTGTCGGGGTGGCCCGGCGCGATTGCTTCCATGCGCAGGTACCACTGGTCTGTGTCCTGGGCCAGCGGGTCTTTCTTGCCCGCTTCCGCGCTGCGTACGGCAAGCATCCACTTGCCGAACAGCGCGGCCCAGCGGGCCTCCAGCACGTCCTGCGTCGCCAATGTGTCGTCAAACACCGCGTCAAGCCCCGTCGGGTCGGCCACCGCAGTGACAAGCCGTGCCGCATACTGGACCAATCCCGCTTCGGCGGGCCGGAGCTTCCGGGCCGCGATCAAATGTTCAATGGCGGCCTTGTCATCGGTTGCACGCAGCGCGATCTCACTGAGCAGTGCGTGGGCGCGGCTGCGCGCTTCGGCAGCGGCGGTTGTGTTAGCGACCAATTGGGTTGCAAGCTCGGCGGCTTGGGCATCGCGCCCGAGCTGCGCGTTGGCGTACGCAAGGTCAAGCATGAACTCGTTGCGGAACGAAGGGTCGGCAAGTTCAAGCGTGATGCGCCGCTGCTCAAGCTCTTCGGCTTCAAGATAGGTCTGGTGATACAGGCCGCTGAGGGCCACGCGCGGCTCCAGGCGTTGTGGCGCCAGGTCGCGGGCCGTGAACAGGGACTTTTCGGCGCTCAGCAGGTCTGATTGCCAGCGGTGATACTGTGCGGCCAGCAGGTGCGAACGATAGTCAGTGCCGCTGAACTTCAACGCGTGGCTTACTGTTGCCTCGGCGCCTTCGACGTCGCCGTCGCGAATCTGCAGGCGCAGCAGGTCGGCGTGGGCCTCAATGTCGGTGGGCGTATCCTTGATGCGCTCGACCAGTTCCTGCTTCTGGTCCACGACCTCACCCGGTTCTTCGGGCGGCTCAGGCACGAGTGTGCAGCCCGCCAGCAGGCAAGCGCAACACAACAGCACAGCGGCAAAAGTGCGGCGCGGCGACGCGAAGTGCTGGCGCTGGCGAAAGGACTCGGCCTTGCTCATTTCTTCTTCCTCTCGGTGACGCCGAGGCCAAGGCGCTTCAGTGCCTCGCGTACACGTTCACTGCCGCCCGGCCGCAACAGAAACACGCCGCGGGCCAGCTTGCGCTCGATCCAGCCGCGCAGCTCGGCCAGTTCTTCCAGCAGGTCGGCTTGTTCGGGATTGTCTGCAATCAGCAGCTCGGCGGTGTCCGCGATCGGCGGGGCAAACTCGCCGCTCCAGGTGCGAAGCGCCAGCGCCACAGTGGCCGAAAGCGGGCGACTGAGCCCTTCGCGAATTCGGCGCAGCAGCTCGTCGGGCCCAAGCACCGCGGCGCTGCGTTTCACGGCTTCGGCGTCAAGCTGATAAATGTCAGTGCCGCGGCTAGTGCTGAGCAGTTCCAGCAACTGGCGCGCGCGCAAATGCAGTTCTTCGCGCGGGGCCCGCAGCGACGCGCCATCGCCCGGTTCAATCACCGGCGGCAGGCGCCGCGCATAGTCCAGCGGCACTCGCCGCGGCGGCAGCACGCCGCGCAGCGTCGCGGCATCGGGCGCCACACACACGCGATGACCGCCCGGCAAAGTCTCGGGCGTCAGCGTCTCGACCAGCCGTGCCGGCAAAAGCTTGGCCAGGTCGTCAACACCCTCCGCCTCAATGAACAGCGCGTCGGGCCAGATCTTGATGCGCTCAGACAGCGCGCCCCAGTCCTTGAGCGAAAACTGCACGTTCTGCGGCAGTGGCGAGCGGCTGAGGCCGGCCAGAAAGTCCGTCAGCCCGGCAGCCCCCGCGCCACGGCCCAGAGCCGCGGCGAATGGCGCGCGCTCAAGCAGGTACTTGCGCACGCGGCCTTCGGGCTGCGGGGTGGTGAAGCGCGCGAGCTTCCAGAGTGTTGCGGCGTCGGGCCGGTCGCCCAGGGCCACGACTTCGAAGTTCGGTTGCACCACGACCTCGAATGCCGATGCCTCGGGCTCGTCACTGGCTTGCCGCAATAACTGGCCGCGCGGGTCGTAGTCGACCCAGCCAAGCCGCGACAACGGCAGCTCGCAGATCAGGGCAATCACGGCGCCCTCAACGGTCTCCCAGTTGCCGTTGCGTTCGCAATCTTCGCGCGCGCCGCGTTCACGGATGCCGCGGTAATAGACGTTGCGCCAGCTTTTGTCGTCGTCGTGGTTAATGAACAAATTGGGCAGCGTGTCGTGCACGCGGCGCACCAATGCAGCCAGCGTTGTTTCCTGGCCCAGCGTCGTGACCAGCTCGACCATGGCGCGCCGGGCGTCGACCAGCGTGGCAGGACCCGGAATGTCGCTGCCGACATCGACGGTGCGGCCCTTGCGCATGCCCGGCAATTCCAGCGTCGGCGTGACACTGAACTCGTTGAAGTCCCGCGCGTTTAACCATGCCTCGCGCAGCCGTGTCCGGCGCTCAACCAGCGGCGCGTCAAAGAAACGGTCGGCGGAGTCATCCGGCTCAAGGCGGCTGTCCACCTCATGCACAAGGCCAAGTTGTCGAGACAGCGCGAGCCAGAATTCGACCTGGCTGTAGGCGACGCCTTCGGCCTCGACATCGGGTTGCGAAAGCGCGTCGTTGCACGCGCGAAAGAACGCGAGGTTGGGCAAGCCGTTTTTCAGCACTCGCGGCTGGCGGCTGATCACGCATTCGAGCACCGCCAGCAAGTCCAGCTCGCCCTGCGCGTAACCCCGCAACTCATTGGCTGCCGCGTAGCTCACTTCAACACCTTCGGGTGCAGGCCGCGTTCATTCAGGGCCTCGACAAGCCGGGCGGCATCTTCGGTCTCAAGCACCGCGACATTGGGCGCGGGCCGTGCAAGAACGCGCCCGGCACAGTTGGCCGAGGCAAGCACCTGCTCAAGGGTATCGGCGTCTTCACACTGGACGACGCCCACGTGCAGATGGAACTTCATGGCAGCACCTCTGCACTCTGCACAGCGCTGAGGTCAGGGCTGCGCGCAGGCGTGAAGCGGCCCTGCAACACGTCGGCGGCTTCCAGAATGCGGTAGCGGTAGCCCTGCTCTACGAGAAAGAGCTGGCGGTTGGCGCCGAACTCCTGGTCGCGGGTTTCGCGCGTGACCAGCGTGTAAAAGTGTGCGAGTTGGCCCTCGCCTTTCGGCCGCAAGATGCGCCCCAGCCGCTGCGCCTCTTCCTGCCGGGAGCCGAAGGTGCCGCTCAGCTGGATCATCACGTTGGCGTCGGGCAGGTCGACGGCAAAGTTGCCGACTTTGCTTACCGCCAGCGCCTTGATCTCGCCGGCGCGGAACTTGGTGTACAGCTCGTCGCGCTTGCGGCTTGCGGTCTTGCCCTCAATCAGCGGCAATTGGAAGCGCGTTGCCAGCTCGTGCAACTGGTCCAGGTACTGCGCGATCACGAGGATGCGGTCGCCCTCGTGCATCTTCATCAGCGCTTCTGCCACATCGAGCTTGACCGGGTTCTCCGCGGCAATGCGGTACTGGTCGCGCTGGCCCGCCATGGCGTATGGCATGCGCTGCGGCCCGGGCAGGTCTACACGCACCTCGGTGCAGTCGGCTTCGGCGATCCAGCCCTGCTTTTCCAGTTCGCGCCACGGCACGTCGTAGCGCTTGGGCCCGACCAGGCTGAACACGTCTTCTTCCAGGCCATCCTCGCGCACCAGCGTCGCGGTCAGGCCGAGTCTGCGCCGCGACTGGATTTCGGCCGTGGCACGAAACACCGGCGCTGGCAGCAGGTGAACTTCGTCGTAAATGATCAGGCCCCAGTCGGCGCGATTGAAAATCTCGAAGTGGGGGAACTCTTCGCTCTTACGCTTGCGGTAAGTGACAATCTGGTATGTCGCGACCGTGACCGGTGCAATCGATTTGCGCTCGCCGGTGTACTCAGCGATCTGGTCCTCGCGCAGCGTGGTCTTGTCCAGCAGTTCGCGAATCCACTGGCGAACAGCCACCACGTTGGCGGTCAGGATCAGCGTGTGTGCCTTCACCAGCGCCATGGCAGCCATGGCCACGATGGTCTTGCCTGCGCCGCACGGCAGCACGACGGCCCCGCTGCCGCCCTTGACGCCGCCGCCCGCGTAGAAGACCTCGGCTGCTTCTTTCTGGTAGCGTCGCAATCCGAACTCGCGGCCGCCGACGGTGGTCGTGCGCAATACAATGTCCAGCGGAGCACCAGGCGTGTACCCCGCCAGGTCTTCCACCGGAAAGCCCAGCTTGACGAGCGCCTGCTTCAGGTAGCCGCGGGCTGACTGGTCAATGCGCGCGGTGTGTTCATCGACGAACTCGCCAAAGTAGCGCTCGACCGTCTTCTGGTGCGCCAGCATCTTCAACAACGTGGTGTCGTCGCTGCGCAGCAGGAAGCCCTTGTCGTCGCGCTCAAGCACCAGGCGGCCATAGCGGCTGATGTACTCAAGCACTTCGCTGCGCACGATGTCGGGCACCGCATAGCGCGAGTAGCGTTCAAGCTGTTCCAGCACCAGCGCCGCGGTGATGCCGCTGGAGGCTGCGTTCCACAACGAAAGCGGCGTAATCCGATAGGTGTGGATGTGCTCGGGGCTCTTGACCAGCTCGGCAAATGCAGCCAGCGCGTCGCGGGCCTGTTCATAGGCCGGGTGATCCACCTCAAGCATGATGGTCAGGTCGGCTTGAACGATTGCAGGTCCGCGATTGTCGGGCAAGGCAGTGTCCTTGGGCGAAAAATCGAACGGAGCAGTCTAGCAGAGACGGGGCCGCCGGTCATGGCCCAGTGGGTGCGCTGCACTCAAGAATGCGCGGGAGTTCTCGTTGGCGTCGGGTCTTTGGGACAGAAACACAGGTCGGCCACCAGATTCGTCACAAACCGGCCCGGGACAGGCGTTTGGCTGCCTGAAAACTGGCACATCGCCACTGGCAGTTGCTTGGCAACTGGCGATTCTTCGGCGCAGCAAATCGTACACGTCGGCTGCCAACCCACATATTCAGGGGTTATGGCGCGCTTTGCCATTCGGCCCGATGAATTGGCACGCCAGGTGCTTTATCCCATTTGTCTGAGAAACGGTTTCTCGGGCAAGAGGGAGGCAGCCGGCGGTATGGCCCCACCGACCGGCTGCCACGAATTTCCGGGGACAGGTGCGGGCAGCCGTGAGTTTGCTTTCCAGATTAGCGCCGCGAACTTCCGATTCACTCCGTGCACCGGCGCCCGCACCTGGCTCTGCTTTGTCAACGCGATTGTAAGCATGGGCGTCAGTGCTTAACGTCTGGTTACCCTGACCCCTCTTGGGAGCCTCAAGACATGAAGACCTGGTTTCTCTTGATCGCGCTGCTGGCGGCGGCGCCGCTGATGGCCGAAGAAACACCACCCGACAACGCCGAAGACGGCGAAGAACCAATCGACCCGTGGGAAGACTTCGAAGTCGGTGACAAGACCGACGGCGCATACCTGCCCCTGACGCTCGGGCGCGACCGCACCGGCCTTGGCCTGCGCACGCGCATGTCGTTCGGCTGGGACAGCAACGTCTATAAAGAAGACCGCAACCAAGACAACGCGTTCTACCTGGATGGCGCGGCCTTCGGCTACGTCGGCGTTGACTTCGGCGCCGTGGCCCTGGGTGCGCGCGGCATGCTGGCTGGCCGCCTGCACTTTGGCGAAACCGATGCCGACATGTGGGACATGAAGCTGGGCGGGTTCGTCAAGCTGCCCTATGGCGGCGGCGGCTGGGGTTTCGGCATCAGCGGTGACATCCTGTACCAGCAGTTGCAGACCTATGAGCTGCTGGGCCCGATCACGCGCCAGGACGACCTGCGCGCCGCAGGCGCCATTGCCCGCGCCTTCGTTGGTTACAAGTGGGGCGGATTCCTGATTCTTGAGCTTGGGTTCACGGGCAAAGCCGAAGACTTCACCGAGGAACGAGAACTGACCAGCGTCGACAACTGGGAGATCGGGACGGACTTTTCCGTCTGGTTCAACTTCTTCGACGTGATTGCGATCAAGCCCTACATCAAGTTCGACTACCAGTGGTTTCGCGACCAGCTGGATATCCAGGATGACGGCACACCGCTTTCGGGCGAAGACAAAGTGCAGTTGCTCAAGTTCGACTATGGCGCCGATGTGGACCTGAACTTCGGGTTCATCCGCGCCTCGGCGCGAGTCTACAGCCTTCGCCAGGACGACAGCGCCGCGGGCTTTCTGCGTTACTGGCAATACGGCATCAAGGGCGCCATCGACTTCATGATGGTCGGCGCCGTCAAGCTGTCTGCCGGCGGCCACTTCTGGACGCGCGAGTACGACGACCGCGCTGACATCAACACCGGCGACCCGGCCACGCTGTTCGAGCGTTACTTCTCAGCGTGGGTCGAACTTTCGTGGAACTTCTGGGAGTTCATGGACCTTGGTGCGCGCTACCGTTATTCGCGGCGCATCAGCGGGCTCAACAACGGCGGCTATGCTGACCACGACCTGAGCATCTTCCTGGGGATCAGCTTCTGATGGTCAAAGGCCCGGGCAAAGGTACAGGACTGCTGCTGGGCTGGGCATTCTCGATGATCATGGCGGGCGCGCTGCTGGTCGGCGCGCTCGTTGCCTATCAGTTCATTCGCGCCGGATACGAAGAGCAGCTTGAGCGCCGCCTCAAGAGTTATGCCGCGACTTCTGCCTCTGCCTTCAACTCCAACTCTCTTGAGGCGATTGACGGCCCCGACGACGAGATTCTGGATTCGTACTCGGGCCGCCTGAAGCGCCTGCAAGGCGCCAGCGGAGTGCGCCGCGCCGCGGTGCTGCGCAACGACGGCGTGCTGATCTTCGACACCGCGGACGGTGTCTGGGGCCAGCGAGATTACTCATTTGCCGCCGACGCCAATGAGCTTGAGCGCTGCTTTGCAGAGGGCCCGGTCGTGACGATCATGTACGAGGACGACTCTGGCCGCGCCTATCGCAACGCCTTTGCCCCAGTCGTGACGCGCGACGGCGCGATCAGCAACTACGCTGTCGCCGTCGAGCTTGAAGCCGACTACACCCAGAAACTCGGGTACGTGCGCCTGACCATGATTCTCACGGTGCTGGGCGTGTTCTTCGTGACACTGGGTGCTGCTGCCGTGTTGACGCGGGCCTGGAACCGCATGCAGCGCGACCTTGCGCGCCAGACCCGCCTGGCTGAGCAGGCGCAGTTCAGCGCGGGCATGGCGCACCAGATCAAGAACCCGCTGGCTGCACTGCGCGGCTACGTCGAGTTGCTGGCGCGCAGCCTGACCGAGCCAATGCAGCGCCAGATTGCCGACAAGCTGGTCAGCGAAATCAGCGCCCTGGACCGCGTCGTGCGCGACTTTCTGCAATTCAGCCGCGGCGCCCACGGCAGTGTCGAAAAGCTGACCCTGGGCCAGGCCCTGCGCCCGGTGCTGGATGCCGCCCGCACCGCCGGCGGTGACAAGGTGACAGTCCACGACCCCGACCTGCCCGAAATCGAAGTCGAAGTAGACAGCACCGCGCTTCGCGAAGCCGTCAGCAACGTCATGGTCAACGCAGCCGAGGCCATGCGCGACGAAGGCGGAGAGTTGCGCGTGCGGGCCACAGCCACGGGCAGGCAGGTGAGCCTCGAGATCGAAGACAACGGCCCCGGCATGCCCGACGATGTGAAGGCCCGGCTGTTCACGCCCTTCGTGACTGGCAAGGCAGACGGCACCGGCCTTGGCCTGCCGATTGCGCGGCGGCTGTTGCGCGACATGGGCGGCGACCTGGAACTGATTAAGACGGGCGCGTCAGGTACGATGTTCCGCGCAACATTTCTGCGGGAGGCACAGGAGTGAGCAAACCGAAAGTGCTGGTGGTAGACGACAAGGCGAGCATGCGCGACATGCTGGCGATGGCGCTTTCCGCGCGCGGCATGGATGTCACGCAGGCGCCCGACGGACAGAAGGCGCTTGAACTGGCGGGCGCAACCGGCTTTGACGCGATTGTCAGCGACCTGCGCATGCCCAAGCTTGATGGCATGGGCCTGCTGAAGGCCCTGGGCGCACGGGGCGAGCCGCCGCCATTCATTATGATTACGGCACACGGCAGCGTGAAAGACGCCGTCGAAGCCATGAGTCTTGGCGCCGCAGACTTTATCGAGAAGCCGTTTGACCTTTCCGAGCTTGAGTTCAAAGTCGAGCGCGCCATCGAAGAGGGCAAGCACGCTGAGCCGTCACGGCCGCCCGGGGCGCAGGTTTTGCCGGGCATGATCGGCACCGCGCCGCAACTGGCCGAAGTCGCCGACATCGTGGGCCGCGCCGCGCGCAGCACCGTGCCCGTGCTGATATTGGGTGAAAGCGGCACCGGCAAAGAGCTCGTGGCCCACGCGGTGCACCAGCTGTCAACGCGCAAAGACAAACCGTTCATCGCCGTGCACGCGGGCGCGCTGGCGCCGGGCGTGCTTGAAAGCGAATTGTTTGGTCACGAAAAGGGCGCCTTCACCGGCGCCGACGCCCAGCGCAAGGGGCGCTTCGAGTCCGCCGATGGCGGCACGTTGTTCCTCGACGAGCTTGGCGAGATCCCGCCCAGCGTGCAGGTCAAGCTGTTGCGCGTGTTGCAGGACAAAACGTTTGAGCGTGTCGGCGGCAGCCAGCAGTTGCGCAGCGACGTGCGCCTGGTGTGCGCCACGAACCGCAACCTGCGCGAGATGGTGCGCGAGGGCACCTTCCGCGAAGACCTGTTTTATCGCGTCAACGTGGTCACCGTGACCTTGCCGCCCATGCGCGAACGCGCGGGCGACCTGCCGGCGCTCGTGCACCACTTCATGAAAAGCGAGAACTCGCAGCTGGCGGTGCCCGACGAAACCATGGCGCGCCTGCAGCACTATCATTGGCCGGGCAACGTGCGCGAGCTCGAGAATGTCATTCGCCGCTGCGTGGCGCTCGCGCGGGGCGATGCCATCAAGCCCGAGGACCTGCCGCCCGAGATTCTGCAAGCCACGCGCCTGCCGCCCGGTGAAGCCGCGCCGCAGGGGCTGGTCGGCGACCTTGAGCGCCACGAACGCAACGCCCTGATGAATGCCCTTGAGGATACCGGCTGGAACGTGTCGCGCGCGGCGCGGATCCTGGGTGTGGGCCGAACTGCGCTGCAATACAAGATGAAGAAATATGGTCTCAAGAAGAGTGATTAGGCTGTTGTGCGCGCTGCTGGTCGCGGTGCTGTGTTTGGGCGCAGTGAGCGCCGACATGCAGCAGTTAAAGCGCGACATCGACGCCCTGAAAACAGAAGTAACCGAGGCGCAGGCCAAACAGTCGCAAGCCGACAAGGCCTTGCGCGAGAATCTGGACGCCCAGAAGACAGCTCAGGGCAAAGACCTCGAGGCGCTGAAGCAGTCGGCGCAGGCGCTCGCGCGCACCGCATACCGCACAAGTGAAGATGCCCGTGCAGCCGCGCAGAAGCTTGCCGCCAAGCAGGGCGAGCTGCGCAACGAGGCCAGCGAACAGGCAGCCAAGCAGGTAAGCGCCGCCGGCGCGCTGGATGGCCGGGTAGACAGCGCGCGCACGGCGATCGCGGACTGGAAGGCAGCGGTCGGCGAGATCCCGCGCGCGCCGCAGGCCCGCGACCTGGCGGGCATACCCGCAGACGATCGCGACGCCTTCCGCAAAACCGACATCAGCCGCCTCAAGGACTACGAAAGCTGGGCCGAAGCTGAACTGAAGCGGATCGACAACGAGGTGAAAGCCGCCGACAAGCTGGCCGGCTGGAACGTGGCAGCCGCGAAAAACGGCGCCAGCCTGACCAGCGAAGCAAAGTCGCTGAAGACATCGCTGGAGGCCCGCCGCAAGTCAGTACAGACGGCACAAGCCAGCTCCAAGTCCACCCGAGAAGCCATAGAGAAGCAGTTAGGGCGGTGAACGTCCCGCTGGTCAAGCGCCTAGACATGAGCGAAGGGCGAAGAAATGTAGCCTGACCGCGTTTCCGTTCCTCAGCCGGCAGAGTAGCGCCGTAGCCGGCATGGTAGCGCCGTGACCACGAGCGCAATGATTGCTACAACCCACCTTTCCGAGCAATAAGCGTCGACTGCGCATGTTGAGCAAGTCCCATCATTGCCGGTGCCGTGATTCAAGCAGTATGAGAATGTTTGGGGCATTAACCGAGTGGGCAGAATGCTTGTCTGAATAGTGATAGGTAAATCTTTTGATTGCAGCCCCGGCTGCGGCGGTGGACTGAGGCCAGTAATAATAGTCCCGTCGCCCGAAACAGATGGCGATCCCAGGCAGAGAGCACCATCTATGCGTACCTCAAGCGGTGCCGTGAATCCGCTGCCACGGATGGTTATTGCGTCGCCTTTCCCACCGCAGGAAGGAGAGAAACTGGTGACAGTCAACTCGACAATCGTCAGCACGCTCGACTGAATTGGCGACGGCGACAGCGACACTTGCCCGGAAGCAATCCCCACCGCCTGTGGCCCGGCGATGACAACCGAAAACGTGTCAATTGGCCCAACACCTGCGTTTGTCGAAGGCCTGAGTGACAGCCAGACACTTGCACTACTGCCACTAGTGACAACAAAACTGCTCGACAAGGTAAATGTCAGCGTGCTGCCCAACAATGAAGCCGATGCCACGGGTTGATCTGCCACAGAATCAAACGCTCCATCTCCATCGTCAATCCAGAGCGCCGCAGGGGAAGTCGCATCCAAGTCCTGCGAAAACGATGCAGTGCCGTTCAATTGAGCTTCCAAGCTGAGTATGTCAACGTCGCCACCTGCAGCACTCATGTCGCAGGCAAGAATCGGCAAATCGACCCCTGCTACGTACTCCTGGCCGTAGGCACCGGGCGAAAACAGGGATGGTGTCATGTTTAGTTGCTGAGCCGTTGCAGGAGCCCAACTCAGAACAGCGAACAACATGGCGATGGCTTTCAACATCGTGTTGTCTCCTATGAGTGAGGCGGGAATGTTCTCCCCTTCTGACTGCGCAAAACGGAAACGGGCTCAACGTAAACGAGGTCAGGCTAGATTCTGAAGCTCTATGTGTAGCCTTTCCTTGGCCGCATCCCTACGTGACCGGGTGGGACTTGGTTTGGATTTCTCAATCGTCGCCTGCCATACCCTTGAGATGATACCCGTGATCCTGTTTGGCGGCTGAGACAAATCCAGCCATTGCGGGTGGTGCTGGTGCTCCCGCCGTCGGACAAACTTCCGATTTTGCGCCGGTTTCCGACTTCGCCACGGCTTCCGACTTCGCGAATGCTTCGTCGGACAGGTCGACGGACAGGTCGACGGACAGGTCGACGGACAGGTCGGCGGGCAAGCCGGCGGGCGGGTCGCGCCTGCTGGCTTGTGGCACCACCGTTAGGCCCGGAGGGCTTGGCATGCCGAGAAGGCGCCCCCGGCATTTGCACTTTCGAGAAAGGCCACCACTGGGCGGGGTTATTCGATTGTTTAGGTCTAAAGAAATTGTTATCACTACCCATGCACGGCACAGGAGAGGAAATCTATGCGCTCAGCCACTCGGTGCGTGGTTTGCGCCATTGTTCTCTGTTCGCTGACGGCCGGTATCACGGGCGAAGAGCTTGATCTGCCCAAGGGCCCCAAGCTCCAGCGCGCGGCGCAGCGCTGGGAGCTGTTGTGGGACGTTCCTCCCACGACCTACCTTCATTACACAGCAGCCGAGCAAAAGCGCCTGGACCCGCTGCAACCCCTGCCCGACGGCGCCAAGGCGATGGATCCCGCGCTCGGCCATGTGCACTTCCTGGGCTACGAGTTCAACCAGATCGGCGAGATCCAGCGACTGGCTGCACCCCTGGTCATGGACGAGTTCCTGTTTCAGCCGGCGATGGGCATGTCCGGCGACAAGCAGAAGCCGGGCGGCGTCTGGACCCGCGAATGGCAGTTCGACAACCTGGTCAGCAACCCAAAAATCACGCTTTCCAGCAGCTACCTGGTGAAAGAAGCCGAGACCTTCAACGGCGTGGAGTGCGCGGTCATCATCGGCACCCACACCCGCGTGGAGCCGGCCAAGCCCGAGCTTGAAACGGCGCTGCGCTGGCTGACCTACACCAGCACGACCACCACCTGGTACAACATTGAAGAACGCCGCGTGCAGGCATCGGCCATAGAGATGCATGCCTCGCTGTTCCGGCCGGCGGTCACCACCACGCCCGCCGCGACCGAGTGCTACGACTGGTACGTGCGCTATGAGTTCAGCCGCGACTTCGACAGCACAGCCGACCGTTACCTGCACGAGCGCGTCGAAAGCGCCATCGACAAAGGCGTAGAGCGGCTGTGGGCCTTGCGCAGCGCGGAAGGCACATGGCCCTATGGCGCCAACAAGCGCGGCGGCACGGCGCTGACCCTGCTGACGCTGCTGATGTGCGACGTACCTGCCAGCGACGAACGGATCAAGCAGGGCTTTGACTTGCTGAAGGGCATGGAGATGGAGACCACGTACAGCGTGGCCTGTTCGCTCATGGCCTATGAGGCACGCTACATCACCGAAGCCGAAAAGCGCGCTTACCTGAGCAACCCGGACAAACCACCCGAGTTCAAGCGCGCCGTAACGCCCGAAGACCGCGAGCAGATGGAGTTGCTGATTGCCTGGATGCGCGGCAACCAGAACGAGATCAACCCCTTCTACAACTACACCCGCAATGGCGAGGGCGGCAAGGAACGCTTTGACTTCAGCAACACGCAGTACGCCCTGCTGGGCCTTGCGGCGGCGCTGCGCTGCGACATCAAGATTCCGGCCGGCATCATCAAGCCGCTGGTCGAAGGCGTGATCGCGTACCAGCAGCCCTACGGGCCCAAGGTGAAGAAGGTCGTGGGCTACAAGCCGCCGACCGACAAGCGCAAAGAGGGCAAGAGCACATACGCCAGCAAGCCGGTTGAAGCGCGCGGCTGGAACTACTCGACGAAATCAAAGTGGGACAAGTACACCGAAGTGGGCGACGCCTACGGTTCGATGACGACGGCGGGCCTGACCTGCCTGCTGGTCGGTCTGGACATTGCGCAGTCGATGGATGCCGAGACCTTCAAGGCAGAGTTCGGCAACAAGGCGGTGCACCAGGAGTGGGAGAAGGCAGCCCAGGAAAGCCTGGAGTGCGGCTTGGCGTGGCTGGAGCACTGGTTCAGTGTGACGCGCAACCCGAACAAGGGGCGGTCCTGGTACCTGTACTACATGTACGGCCTTGAACGCGTGATGATGCTGGCGCAGGTGCGCTATCTCGGCGTGCACAACTGGTACAACGAGGGCGCTTCAGTGCTGGTGGTGACGCAAGCCGAAGACGGCGGGTGGGGCTCCACGCCTGACACCTGCTTTGCCCTGCTGTTCTTGAAAAAGGGCACTGTGCCGCCAAGGCGCAAAGTAACGACCGGCAGCAAGTAGCGAGAGAACGAAGACGAGCACCGGGTGCATCGCAAAGATGCGCCCGGTTTCATTTCACGACGGCGTCGGCCGCCCAGGCCATGGCATTGCGCCAGAACTTCATGAAGTAGGTGTCACCCACGAATTCGCGCCACAGCCATGTGTCGTCGCTGCCGACCCACAGGATGCGACCTTTCCCGTGCTCACGCACGGCCATCAGGGGCGCGCCATCGGCAACTTTGCCGCCGGGCATCACACTGCGCGCCAGTACGGTCGTGCCCTCGCGAGCCTCGCCCGATGCGTGCCAGTAGAAGCCGTGCAGCTGGCCCGGTTCGTACTTGCCGTCCACTTCGGCGCCCCACAGTTCGGCGTTGCGGTCTGCGTCATCGTTCATTGAGAGAATGCTGTGCGAAGAACCCTCGGCGGTCAGTCCGCAATACCGGAGCTGCTTCCCGTCCGGCATCGGCTGGTCTTCGACAGGCGTCAGCGGCCAGAGCTTGGCAAACGACGGGATGGCCGGGTAAGCGTCGGGGTGGTGCGCCTGCCCGGCAGCCAGAATCAAACCGCCGCCGCGCCGGACGTACTCTTCAAGCCAGTCCCAATGCTCGGCGCGCATGCGCGCATCGCCGGCGTCGATGTCACCCAGGATGATGACGTCGTAGCCCAGGGCGAGAAAGCTGTCTACTTTCGTGAGCACACGCCCGTCGTGGGAAAACGGCGCCACAAGCGGCTTCACGCGCCGTCCGGCGGCATCTTCGTGGCGTGATGCAGGCTGTGTCCAGCCTTCCTGCGCGTCGAAGAAGTAGCCCTGGTAGCGCAGGCGGGTGTCTCGTTTCAGTGCCTCATTCAGATAGCGGGCCTGGTAACGAAAACGCCCTTCCAGGTACAGCACCTTCAAGTCCCGGGCGAAGGGACCGCTGGTGCGTCCGCCCGAATGGACTTGCCAGCCGCCGTTCGACTTTTCCTCGTGCACTTCTTTGCCGGCATCTGCGGCCGGTTCATTGGCGGGGGCGTTGGCAGGTGGAGCAGCTGGGGCGTTGGCCGGCGCTTGGTCTGTCGCCGGAGACTGCTGGCTTGGCGCCCGTTGCTGCGTGCAGGCTGCCAGCATCATTGCGAGACTCAGCAGGAAGTAGCGCATGCGAGCATTCTAACCCGCGATCCGCTCTCACCCTAGCCAATCCTCACGAACAACAGCCGGATGCGCGTGCCGCCGCTGTGCGCGCCGCGCCCCAATTGAAACATGGCGGTCTCGCCGGGCCTGATGGTTTCCACGGCGAGGCGCCGCATGACTGACGTCGTCGGAGTCTGAATCGTCAGGGACGGGCCAGCTCCGGACGTCGTGAAAGTCCCGATTGGCTGTGCAAGCTGCGACGAGACGCTGTCCACCTGCACGTTGAAGGCGCCGTCGGCGTCGCTGACCTTGAGCTTGCAGACCGCGCCGTCGATGCAAATGCCGAACTTGGGCGAAGCCGTCTTCGACGCAAGTTCCCAATCCTTGAGGTAGGGCGTCTCGCGCTTGAACTCGTACAACTCGGCCTCGCCGATGCGCGCGGCAATGCCCGGTCGATCGAGCAACTCACCGTTGCCGACGCACGCGGTTGTCGCCGCGATTTCGCCCATGGCTTCGCGGTAGCTGCGCGAGTCGATGTCGGTCGCGCTCTCGATACCCAGCAGTTTCTCGGCCACAGCCGCATCGAGGTCAACCAGCGTCAGGTCCGCGATGACACTGCCGGGCGGCGCGATCAACAGCGCCGGCCGAGTTGTCGCATAATCCAACCCGCGCCCGTCCCACACGACATTTGCGGGTTTCTCAGCCTCGACCTCAGGCATCGGCGGTGTTGACGCGCACGCACCAAGCACCCCCAACACAATGACACACAAGCCACGCATAAGTGGTCTCCGCAGCAGGGGAGTCGGGGTTCAATCCTTCTTCGGCTCGGCTGGCCCGGGGGGGATGTCAGCCGGCTCCGTCTGGCGCGCGCTGACCAACACCAGCACCACCTGCTGCCCGCTGCCGACCATGCCCGTGAGCGCAAGCACCTTGCCGGGCTCAATCGCGCCCGAGCCCTTGATGCGCTGGGTGAACAGCACCGGCACCTGCACCGTCATCGGCGCGCCGAAGACTTCGATCTGCTGCGTCGCGATCGGCCGCGCAAGCTCGGCCAGAGTGAGGTCCAGTTCCAACATGAGTTTCGCGCCGTCTGACACTTTAAGCCCCAGCACCATCCCGTCGCTCATCACGCTCACCACGGGGTCGGCAATGCGGCTGGCGGAATTGCTGCCCTCGATCTTCGGTACAGGTTTGCCGGCGTGAATTTCATACCCGCTGATGTAAGCCACTTCGCTGGTCAACTGGATCGTGCCGGTTTGCCCTTCGAACACCGCAAGCCGCGGCGCGCTGAGCAGGCGGCAATCCTTGCGCTGCTCTACCGCCGCCGTCACCGCGTCGATGGCGGCGTCATCCAGCGAGAACGCCCCAACCATGCCGCCCGCGCGCGTGCCGAACAGTTCTTCGGCGGCTTGCGCGGAAAGCTCGACGATGCGGGTTTCGATGGTGAAGACCACCGCGTCTTCGTTGTGCTCCTCACTTGAAAACACGGGCAGGTTGTCCAGCAGGTCGTTGCCCGGCTCGCCAATACCGCCCGAGTAACTGACCTCAAAGCCGGGAGCGGCCGAAAGCTGCACGGAGGGTAGTTTCGACTGCGACGCACAGCCGGCCAGCAGCGCGCACGCTGCGGCCATCGTGATGAGCTTGTTCATGTGTATCCTCGCAAGGGGTCCTGCGGGGTAGCTGGAATGTTAACGCCTGCCATTGGGCTGTCAGCAGCGAAATGCAAATTCGCGCGGCCGGATGCCGAAAGACCCGGCCCCTGTGACAGCGACGCGAGATGGTTAGACTGCGGGCTGTGCTGAACCGGCTGCTACCAGGTACAAAGAGATGCGTGAAGACCTTTTCTTGAAGACTGCCAACCTGCGCGAACGCACAACCAATCTCCAGGTGTCGCTTTGACTACGCTTCGTTGAAGCAGCGCCTTTCCGAGCTCACAAAACAGACTGAAGTTGACGGATTCTGGGAGCGGCAGGAAGCCGCCCAGGTTGTCGTCGCCGAGTCGCGCCGCCTTCGGGCCGTGCTTGAGCCGATCGACGAGCTGATTCACAAGCTCGATGAAATCAAGGCCATGCTCGACCTTGCCGACGAAGCGGGCGACGAAGCCACGTTTGCCGAAGCCGAAAACGAACTCAAGGTCGCCGACCAGCTTTACGACAAGCTCGAGAACCAGGCCCTGTTGAACGAGGTGGGGGACGAGGGCAACTGCTACCTGAGCGTACAGGCCGGCGCCGGCGGCACCGACGCTTGCGACTGGGCGCAGATGCTGTTCGAGGTCTACATGCGCTGGGCGCGCAAGCAGGGCTACGACATCGACATCGTCGACTATCAAGAAGACGAAGTCGCCGGCATTCGCAGTGCATCGGCCCACATCAAGGGGCCGTTTGCCGCGGGCATGCTGCGCGGCGAAGTCGGCACCCATCGGCTTGTGCGCATCAGCCCCTACAATGCAGCCGGAAAGCGGCAGACGGCGTTCGCCAGCGTGGACGTGCTGCCCGAGGCCATGGCCGGCGAGATCGACGTTGAAGTCAACGAAGCCGACCTGGAGCTGAATTTCTCAAGGGCCGGCGGCAAGGGCGGCCAGAACGTCAACAAGGTGGAAAGCGCGGTGCGCATCACCCACGTGCCCACGGGGATTGTCGTAAGTTGCCGCAGCGAGCGCAGCCAGCACCAGAACCGCGCCATCGGCATTCAGATGCTCAAGGCCAAGCTGTACCAGATGGAACGCGCCAAGCGCGACGAAGAGTTGGCCAAGCTGTATGGCGTAAAGGGCGAAGTAAGTTTCGGCCACCAGATCAGGAATTACGTGCTGAACCCGTACCGGCTGGTAAAGGATGCCCGCACCGGTGTAGAGATAGGCGACGTAGACAGCGTGCTGGCAGGTAACATAGACCCGTTCATCGAGGCCTATCTGAAATGGCACCAAACCCGCAAGACCCAGGCGGCCAAATCCGGCGCTTAGGGTAATCCAACGCTTGTCAGTCGTCGCTCCCTGTCCGGCCGGAAACTTTGCGTGTTGGGGGCTTTGCGGGCGTATCAGCGTGATCTCAACGTTTCCAGCGGCACGTGGGCTTGCGACATAGCCCGTTAGCGATGCTGGAAAGATGGGGGGTGTTGGGTATGATTCCTGTCCCCTCCTGGAGTACTTGATGCGCCTTTTGCGGCTTGCTGCGGCTTTGGTTCTGCTTGCCCTTTGCATGGGGGTTTCCCCATCCGGGCAGGCTGTTCCTGTGCCGGTGCCTGTCCCTGAGCCTGCCGCAGGCGTCTCGACGCTTCGTTTCCCGTTCGCAAGCTCGGCACCTGTCCTTGACCCGCACCGCGCCCGCAACGCCGAGAGCTTTCAAGCCGCCAGCCTGATTTACGACACGCTCTACATGTGGATGCCCGCGACAGACAAGCTGCCCGCGCGCGTCGTGCCCGCGCTGGCCGACGGCTGGCCCATAGTCAGCGAAGACGGGCTCACGCTGACGATCAAGCTGCGCAAAGGCGTGAGCTTTCACAACCACGCGTGCTTCGGCAAGAATCGCACGCGCGAACTCACCGCGCGCGACGTCGTGGACAGCCTGAAACGCGTGGCCGTCTGCGGCGAAGAAGGCATGGGCTGGATGATGTACACGCTCATCGCCGGCCTTGATGAGTACGCTGAAACGGCGCGCGGCGAGCTGGATTACGGCGCCAACGACACAGCCGTCGAAGGCTTGAAGGCCAGCGACGACCTCACGGTCGTGATCGAAACAACGCGCCCGTACGCGATACTTCCGACGATGCTGGCGCACCCGGGGTTTTCCATTCTTCCGCGCGAGGCGATCAACGGCAACGCCGGCGCGCTAAGCGAGCGTGCAATCGGCACCGGCCCCTATCGACTGAACGCCTTTGCTGAAAACCGGCTGGTGGTGCTCAAGCGCGTGGCCGAGTACTGGGGTGAAAAGCCTGCCTATGAACGAGTCGTGTTCAGCTTCGTGCGCTACTGGGAAGGTTTCGTGAACGGCCTGGCCGACGGCACCTACGGCCAGATCCAGGTGTTTCCGCGCTACTACGATCAAGTAGTGAAAGACGACAAGCCCGCCGGCGAACTGGTGAACAGCGGCGGCGAAGTGCTGAACGTAAACGAGCACGGCTATTACTTCATGGCGTTCAACATGCAGGACCCGACCTGGGGCACCCGTGACGCTGACGGCCGCAAGCTGCGGCGCGCGCTGTCGCTGGCCGTTGACCGCGCCGCGTTCATGGAGAGCGTGGGCTGGGACGCGAAGTGGTATGCCCCGCAACTCGATATCCTGCCCGCCGGCACGCTTTATTCTGACACCGCAGGGCAGAACGAGTACGGCAAGCAGGACCTCGACGCTGCCAAGAAACTGCTCGACGAAACGAAGTTCAAAGGCGGCGTAGACCCGGCCACCGGCAAGCCGCTGGTGCTCGACCTGCTGTCCAGCGATGTTGACCTGTACAACGCGATTGTCGCCACGCTGCGCAAGGCGCTGACTTCGCTGGGTATGCGCCTGACCGTGCGTGATGTCGATGGCACGCGCTACCGCGAGCAGATGGTCGATGCAGACCAGCAGATGTTCATCGGCGGGTGGTTTCTTGACTACCCGGACCCGATCAACTTTCTGCAGCTGTTCTACAGCGCCCACGCGGGCAAGCAGCTTGAGTTCAGCAACAACTCGCGCTATGCCAACCCCGACTTCGACAAGGCCTACGACGCCTACGCCAGCCTGACGCCGAACGAGGCCAACTTGCCCAAGCTGCGTGAGCTCGCGGCGACCATGACAAAGCTGATTGCCGAAGACCAGCCGACCATTGCCCTCACGCACGAGAAACATGTGCACGTGCGCCGCGGCGCGATTGACTGGCCCGCGGCTGCGGTGCAGACGTACAACGCCGCCCGCTTCACCCGGGAGAAGTCGGAATGAGGCTGAAGCGAACTCTTCCCGCGCTGGCGCTGCTGGTGTCATTGCTCGGCGCACTGGCCTGGACGTCTGCATGCGGCAGCACCGCTGAATCCAACGCAGCCGAAGACAAGGGCGCAATCGTTGTGCGGCGTGACGAAGCCGGCGACCCCCGCAGCATGGACCCGCACAAGGCCGGCGACGTGGTCAGCAGCCGCCATTGCGGCATGACGTACGAGTGCCTGTTTCAGTATGACTATCTTGATCGCCCGGCGCGGCTGATCCCGGCGCTGGCGGCCAAGATGCCGGACTATGACCCGGCCACGCTGACTTACACGGTAAAGTTGCGCGACGACATCTACTTCCAGGACGACCGCTGCTTCCATGAAGATGCGAGCGGCAAGTCATACCGCGACGAGGGCGAGGGCAAGCAGTCCGATCGCGGCAAGGGCCGCAAACTGACCGCCAACGACATCGCGTACTCTTTCAAGCGACTGGCTGCGCTGCCTGACAGCGGCGGGTTCTGGGTGATTGAGGGCCAGATCAAGGGTCTGGATGAGTTTCGCAACGCGTCGCTGGACAAGTCCAAAGAGGGCCCGCCTGAAGACCCCGACAAGCTCTGGCGCGAGCACCTGAACACAGCCGTCGTTGAAGGCCTGCGCGTGGTCGATGACCTGACCATCCAGTTCACGCTCAACCAGCCGTACCCGCAGTTCCTGTATGCGATCACGCTTTCCTACGGCGCCGCCGTCGCCCGTGAAGCCGCCGAGTACTACGGCGAAGACCTGTTCCGCAAGCCCGTGGGCACCGGTCCGTTTGTGCTTACCAGCTGGCGCGCCAACTGGGAAATCGTCTGGGAACGCAACCCGACGTTTCGCGAAGAGTTCTTCCCGGTGTCCGACAAGCCCGAGCACGCGATGTACAAAGACATCATGGGCAAGCGCCTGCCCATCGCGGACCGGGTGGACTTCCGGATTATCAAAGAGTCGCAGGCCAGCTTCCTGAACTTCCTGGCCGGCAATATCGACACGTCTGGCCTCGACAAGGACCAGTTTGCCGCCGTGATCGCGCAGGGCGAGCTCACGCCCGACATGGCTGCCAAGGGCATCAAGCTGCAGAAGTACGAAGAGCCGACGATCCACTACATCAGCTTCAACATGAACGACACCACCGTCGGCGCCCCGGCTGGCGAGAAGGGCCGTGCCATCCGCCGCGCACTGGCGCTGTGCGTGCAGCGTGAAGATTACATTGAGCGCTACATGAACGGCCGCGGCAGCCCGGCTTTGCAACTGGTGCCGCCAAGCGTTACCGGCTACCAGAAAGACAGCATTCTCAAGAGCCAGCGCTTTGACCCTGAAGAGGGCCGCCGCATTCTGCAGGAAGCCGGCTTTGAGGTGCGGCGCAAGGGTACCCGCTATGAAGCCGTGGACACCGCCACGGGCGAAGTGGTCAGCGTGACGGTGAGTTACCGCAGCACAGCCGAGACCACAAAACAGTACGCGAACTTTCTGGGCGGCCAGGCTGCGCAGGTGGGCATCACGCTGCAGTCTGAGTTGCTGACCTTCAGCGAGTTCCTCAAGCGCCAGGACGACGGCAAAGGCCAGGCCTACGACGCAGGCTGGGTGATGGATTACCCCGACGCGCAGAACATGCTGCAGCTGCTGTACGGCCCGAATAAGCCGCCCGGCATCAACAGTGCCGCGTATGCGTCGGCCGAGTACGACAAGCTGTATGAGGCGATGGCCAAGCTGGACGACGCCTCGCCCGCGCAGCGCGACGAAAAGATGGGGTTGATCCGGCAGATGCACGCGGTGCTGGACCATGACGTGCCGTGGGTGCTGATGGAGTTTCGCGTGATTTACGCGCTGTACCACGAGTGGTACCTGCCATCGCACGAGCCGAACCCGTTTGCCTACACGTACTTCAAATTTGCGTACTCCGACTCAGGGCAGCGGGCAGAGAAGGCCCAGACCTGGACGGATGCGCCGTTTCTGCCGGGTTTGATTCTGTTTCTGGTGTTGCTAGTCCCGGTGGGGTTGATGGGCTACAAGATTTCGCGTCAGGGTTAGAAGGCCAAGGCACGCATGCTCTCGTACGTCCTGCGAAAACTGATGTACATGCCCTTCATTCTGTTGGGGGTCATTTTCATCACGTTCGTGCTGTTTCAGATGTCCACGACGCCCGAGTCGCTGGCAAAGATCCAGCTTGGCGAAAAGGCCAGCGCCCGCCAGATCTACGAGTACCTGAACGAGAAGGGCCAGGTCTCCTGGACCGAAGCTGGCGACAACAAGCGCGCGCTGCTGGGCCAGGGCGTGCTGGACAACAAGCGCACGCAGTTTTTCGTGGCCGGCCGGCTTGAAGACATGGTCGAGAAGCGCGACGACCTGCGCGAACGCATCGTGGACCTGGCACGAGAGATTGCCGAAGACGAGGCGGAGGAGCGGGCTGCCCACGCCGAACTGGTGGGCGACGCCGACAAGCCGTTTCGTCAGTCCGACGACCTCAAGAAACTCAAGCAGGAACTCGGGCGCGCGCTGAAATGGCAACTTGAGAACCGCATCCAGATCCGCGCGGCCATCCTGGACGCGCGGCGCGTGTCGCAGACGTTGATGCTTCGCCAAAAACTCTCTGCCAGCGGCTTGAGTGGCCCGGCGCTGAAACAGCAGGTGACCGCGCGGGTGGCTGCATTGCAGGGTGTCGATGCGCACCAGGTAGAAGTGAAGTTTCTGGCCGAGGACCTGGGAATTCTCCAGGAGGCGGGGGCTCCCCCAGAAGCGATTGCCGTCGCCCAGCAAGCCGTCACCGACGAGAATGCCGCCATCGAGAAGGCAATTGCAGACCACGAAGCCGAGGCTGTGGGTCCGGACTCTTCAGGTCCGTCTTTTCTGCGCGCCGACTGGAAGGCGTGCGCCGACATCCGGTCGAAGCTGGCAGACGTGGAAGGCATTGAGCCCGACCTGAAGTATACCGCTTGGCCCGTGAACTTTGCCTTCTACCTGTGGGACATCGTCACGCTGGATTTCGGCGACACCAACAACCGGCGCCCGGTGATGGATGTAATCAAGGAAGGCATGTGGCCCAGCCTGGCGCTGGCGATTCCGGGCTTCCTGATTGCCGAGTTGATCGGTGTGTTCTTCGGCCTGTTTGCCGCGATGTATCGCCAGACGCGCGTTGACCACGTGATCGTCGTCAGCTCGATTCTGCTGATGAGCGTCAACGCGATTGCGTTGATCATGTTCGGGCAGAAGTTTCTGGCGGCGGACCTGAACTATTTCCCGATCACCGGATACGCCGAGGGTTTTGGCGCAATGCGCTTTCTTGTGCTGCCGATCATCCTGTACATCACGATTACGTTCGGCGAGCGGGTGCGTTTCAACCGCATCGTGATGCTGGACGAGACAAACCAGGATTACGTGCGCACCGCCCGCAGCAAGGGGCTCAGCGAGAACCGGATCCTGTTCAAACACATTCTGCGCAACACGCTGATCCCGTTGATCACGCGCTGGGTGGTGGCGATTCCGTCGCTGTACCTGGGCTCGCTGGTGCTTGAAACGTTCTTTGCCATCCCCGGGCTCGGCTACATGACCGTGGATGCGATTGCCAACAGCGACGCAAATGTGATTCGCGCCGTGGTCGTCTTCGGCAGCGTCAGCTTCATGCTGGCGGCGCTGCTCTCCGACGTGCTGTACGCCGTGGTCGACCCGCGCGTGAAACTGAGCTAGGACAACGCCATGCCCTGGAGAGAGGTCATCCGACTGCTGTTGAAGCGCAAGCTGGCCGTGGCCTGCTTTGCCGTCGTGGTGATCTGCGCGTTCATTGCGCTAACCGCGCAGCTGTGGGTGGCGGATTCCGACCTTGAGTCCAATCCCGGTGTCGACACAGCCGCCAACCTAATCGAGCGCGAGCAACTGCTGCGGTCACAGGAACTGCTGGACGAACATCCCGACATGACCGAAGCCGAGGCGCGTGCGCAGGCCGACAAGGAAGTGCTAGCCGATCTGGACGCAGACACGCTCACGGTCACTAACCTCAAGCGCAGCTACCACCCGCCGACGTGGGTACTGGCCCTGAACGCCGACCACGCGCACTGGAAAGAAACCGCCGTCAAAGATGAGGCGCTTGCGGCCGACCAGCGCTGGGGGTTCTTCAGCGCTAAGGCGTGGCGCTTTCCCATGGGCTGCGATGTCGAGGGCGTAAGCATCCTGGCCAAGCTGATCCGCGGCCTGCAACTGGCGTTCATCATCGGCATCATCCCGACTGTGATCAGCTCAATCATCGCGGTTACGATGGGCCTGATTGCCGGCTACTTCGGCAAGCTGATTGACGACATCATCGTGTTCATCATCTCCACCATGGCGTCGATCCCGCTGCTGCTGCTGCTGATTGCGTTCATCCAGGCGGTGCGCAACAGCGAAGCCATCACCCAGTGGTTCGAATTCTTTGGCCTGGGGGAAGACCAGAAGCACTGGCGCAACATGATCCTTGTGCTGGTCGTGATCGGCTTGACCACGTGGATCGGCCTTTCACGCCTTGTCCGCGCCGAGGTGATGAAACACAAGAATCGCGAGTACATTGACGCGGCGCGGGCGCTGGGCTACGGCAACCTGCGCATCCTGTTCAAGCACCTGCTGCCCAACGTGTTCCATATCGTGATCATTTTCTTCACGCTCGGTTTCGTGGGCGCTGTCGGCCTTGAGGTGTTCCTCAGCTACGTCGGCATCGGCGTCGAAGCCAAGCTGCCGACCTGGGGCCAGATGATCAGCGGCGGCCGCACCGAACTGCAGCGCGACCCCAGCGTGTGGTGGCCTTTGACTTTTGCCACGGTGGCTTTGTTCGTGCTTTCGCTGGCGTTCAGCCTGTTCGGCGACGCGCTGCGTGACGCCCTGGACCCGAAACTCCGCACCTGATTGCGCTGCAGTGCTCTCTGGATTTTGCCCGTCCCTCTGGTAGCGTCGCCGCCCCATGCGCACCGGCATTTTCATCACTGGCACGGACACCGGCGTTGGCAAAACCATCGTCTCGGCCGGCTTGATCCTGGCGCTGAAGGCGCGCGGGCTCAACGTAGGCTACATGAAACCCGTTGAATCCGGGTGCCAGGTGCTTGATGGCGAAGTGGTCGCGTCGGATGTGCGCTTCGTGCGCGAGGTTTGCGGCATCCGCGACGACATGGACCTGATGTGCCCGTACCGGCTCAAGGCCGCAGCCGCACCCAGTATTGCCAGCCGCCTCGAAGACATCCACGTCGACATCTCGTACATCGTGGACCAGTATTTCCAGCTTTCGTTGATGCACGAGATCATTGTTGTCGAAGGCGTCGGCGGGCTGATGGTGCCGCTGAACAACAATGAGGTCGTGACCGACCTGATTCTGCAGTTGGGCCTGGAGGCCGTTATCGTTGCCAAGCCGGGCCTGGGCACGATCAACCACTCGCTGCTCACGATCAACATGGCCAAGATGATGGGTATCTCGGTCCAGGGCCTGATCGTCAACGGTTTCGGCAAAGATGTGATCGGCTTGCCCGAGCGCACGAACCCCGACGAGATTCAGCACTTCGGCAACGTGCCGGTGCTGGGCATCCTGCCGTGGCTGAAAGACCTGGATTACAACGCCTGCAAACCCGGTACGCTGCTGAGCGAGTTCATGGAGCGGATCGACATCAACGACCTGCTGCCGGGCGACGAAGACAGTTTCTAGCTGCGGCGCGTCCAGCGCAGCACGGGCACCGGCTCGGCGAATCCTTTTGCGTAGGCCTGCTCGTTGCGGCTTTGCCACTGCTGTTCGCGCAATGGCGCGCAATTGTCTGTGCGCTCAGCCAGGGCATTGCTGACCATGATGTCGCCGCCCTCACTCAGGTGCTGGACCCGCGCCGCGAGATTTACTGTGGTGCCGAAGTAATCTAGCCGTTCGTTCAGGGTCACGGCGATGCACGGGCCGACGTGCAACCCGACCTTGAGCTGGACGCCCGCTGTGTGGCCCTGTTGCCGCACATAGGCGTTGGCATGGGCGTGCAGCTCTGCAGCGGCTTGCAGCGCGGCATCGGGGCGCGTGAACACTGCCATGATCGCGTCGCCGATGGTCTTGACGATGGCGCCGCGAAACTTCTCCACGATTTCGTGCAGGATGTCGAAGTGCGTGCGCACCAGCGCAAAGGCCTTGGCATCTCCCAGCGAGTTGTAAAGCGCCGTGCTGCCCACGACGTCCGTGAACAGAATCGTGGCATCCTCCACGGCCAGCTTGATGCCCGGTGCCAGCACTTCGTTGCTGAACAGGTCCCGAAACCGCTGGTCAGCGACAAGCTCGCCAGCCGACAACGCGTCGTTGGCCCATTCGACCGACTCGATGACCGCCACCACGTTGCGTGTGCTTTCATTGCGAATGCGAACTGGAAAGGCGCTGCCGGCCGGGGCAGTCTGGTCACCGCCCTCAATGGCTTCGTTGCGGCAGGTGTAGGCAATCTCGGTGCCGCCAGTGCCGCCTTGGCTGACTTCAAGCCAGCGGTATCTCTTGTCGCCGGTGACGCGCAAGCGGTAGCGGCCCTCGGCCAGCCGGATCGTGAACGCGTGTTCGTCGCCGGGCTTGAACAGGTGCTGGTAAACGATGTGCGGCGTGGTGCCCGGGCCGCCGAGGCAGTAGTGGAACTCCGGAATCTCGCGCACCTGCGGGTGCGGCGTGAACACAGCCTCGAGGCTGCGGTCGAGGTCAATGTCAAAGTCCACGTTGCAGCTTGGGCAGAACGCTGTTTCCTTTACGTCGCCCAATGACGACAGGTTCATCTTGTCGCCGCGGCAGTGGGGGCAGATCACGTCCCACCGCATCTTCAACATGCCGGCGCGCGTGGCAGCCAGAAACAGGTTCAGCGTTTCGGCAAAGTCGCTGCGCCACTTGCGGGCGAACGCGCGCGGCTGCATGCGCCGCAGCTTTTCGTCGGGTGCGTTCAAGACAGCCTCGGACAATTTGTTCAGCAGCGAGGTGTCGAACAACTTGCGCGTGCGGTCTACAAAGTCGCGCAGCACGGCTGGCTCGGCCTTGCCTGTGCGCGCTTCGTCGGTCAGTTCCACGGGTCGATACAGGATCGCGCTGTGCGAGCGTTCACGCTTCTGCTTCTGCTTCAGTCTCTCGGCGGCTTCGCGAAACACGCGCTGGTACGGCTTCACGCCCGTGTTGCGCGTGCCGCTGGCGGCAAACACCCCGAACACGCCGCTGGGTACGAACTCAAAAGTTGTGCGCACGGTACAACCCGCGTTGGGATTGGCCGCGTCGTCCGGAATCAGTTCGCAGGCATGGCGGAACGAGCTGAATGGCCCTTTGCTGAACACACGGCGTACTTCATAGGACTGCTCATGAATCCAGGTGAATGGCAGCTCTTCGTACTCGAAGTTGATGGTCTTGCGGTAGCTGCAGTAACGGCGGCTGGTGCCGTCGGGCTGCGGCTCGTCGCGATAGTCGATTGCGGGCATGCCCGCGGCGCCGTCAATCAGGTCAGTGTCAGACGCCACGCGCCAGACCTCGGTCAGAGGCGCTTCGAAGTGCACGTCGAACGTGAATGACCTGGTCATGGTCCGGCGCCAATCGTCAGTACGGGCATCTGTGTCGAGTTGTCACAGGTTCAAACGAAGTGCATCGCGACGAGGTCCTTGATCGCAATGTGGCCCTTGATCTTGCCGCTGCCGTCAACCACCGGCAACTCGCCGACGCGCCGCTGCTGCATCAGCAGCACCGCCTCAGGCGCGAGTTTGTCGCCGTGGATACTCAGGCACGGGCTGGTCATGACCTCAATAATCGGGCGCGTCAGCAGGTCAGCTTCGTCCACATGGCGGCGCAGGTCGCCGTCCGTAAACACGCCCTTGAGCACGCCGGTGTCCACGATGAAAGCCGCCCCGGTCTTGTGCAGCGTAATGGCATGCAGGGCGTCGCCGATGTTCGCGGTGACGCCGACCACCGCGGTCTCTTCAATCGGTCGCATGACCTCATTGCACTTCATCAGGCTGCGACCGAGTGCGCCGCCCGGGTGAAAGCGGGCATAGTCTTCGCGCGTAAAATTGCGCGCCTTCATTACAGCCAACGCCAGCGCGTCGCCCATGGCCAGCATCACCGTGGTACTGACGCTGGGCGCCATGCCGATCGGGCAGGCTTCGCTGACTTTGCCGAGGTTCAGCACGATATCGCTGTGTGCCGCAAGCGGGGATTCAGCGTTGCTGGTTACGCCGATGCACTTGCACCCCAGCCGCTTGACCACGGGCAGCATCCGCGTCACTTCTTCGCTGGTGCCGCTGTTGCTGAGCGCGATCACGACGTCCTGTGCGCGAAGCCGCCCCAGGTCGCCGTGCATGGCCTCGCTGGGGTGCAGCGCAAAGCTCGGCGTGCCGGTGCTTGCCAGCGTGGCGCTGATCTTCTGGCCGATCAGCCAAGGCTTGCCGATTCCCGTCACCACGACGTGCCCGTCGCACTTTAGCACCGCTTCAACGGCGCGGTCAAAGTCGGCATCCAGCAGGTCGGCCAGGCGGCGCACGCCGTCGGCCTCTTGCTGCAGGACGGATCTAGCAAAATCCCGAATCTCGGTCATGGCACCGTTATAGCGCGTTGCGCATTGTTCTGCCGCTACTTTGCACGTCCGAAGCCAAACGTGGTGTTGTCGCACGTCAACCCGATGTAGTCTTCCGTCAGTGCCAGCTGCACGAACAGCGGGCTGTCCTCGACTCGATGTTCCCACTTGAAGCGTTCTGTGCCGTCGCTGTTCAGAACCAGCACGCGAAACCCCCATAACCGCAGGCGTCCATCGACAATACGGTTCTCGGAATACACGGCTACGATCCCGCCTTCAAACAGGGCCGCAGACTGCAGCTCAACACGGTCATTGTCATTCTCGCGGGAAAGAGAGTACGTGAACGTCTGCTTTCCATCGGTCAGGCTGTAGCCGGTTACCTTCGCAAGGTTGCCGGGCGAGCGCGTCGCAAGAATGAGTTGTTCCGGCAGCAGCAGGTTGCCCGTGACCATTTCGGTTTGCGCGTTGTCCACGCGCCAGACCGTGCTGGCTGCGCCTGGGTCATACAGCGTGACGCTGTTCAAACCCACGACAACCAGCTTGTCGCCACGGGATTCCAGAAGCGTCGGGTAGCGCACCCGCGTGTCGTGAATGACGCCGGGCTTGAGCGTGTCGGCACCGAAGAAGTGCAGCTTGCCGTCGCGATCAGCCACAATGATGTGCGTGTCCGTGGCGACCGGCGACACGGTGATGCGGCCGTCGGTGGGCACGCTGGTGCGCGCGCTCTCTTCGCCGCTTTCGGGATCAAGCAGCACAAGCTGCGTCTCGTCGCCCATCAGCAGCACCTGGATGCCGGAAACGGACTGGCCGATCCAGCGAACGCTGACCGCCTCAAGCGGTGTTTCCCACACCTCGCCGCCGCTGGCCGCGTCGCGCGCACTGATGCGCACCATGTTGCGGCGGGTGCGCGTATTCAGGAATCGCGTGCCGTAAATCAACATGCCTGCTTGCAGGCTGACCGGGTCAGGCGTGCCGCCGGTTGCTGCGGTCCAGACTTCATTGCCTTCGTCGTCGTGCAGCGCAAATCCCTGGTTCAGCACGAACAGCGTGCCGCGGCTGGTGCGCCGGGTGTCCGTGACAGTCACCTCGGTCTCGCGCGCCCACAGTTCCTTGCCGGTGGCAGCCTCGATGGCCACGAGTGAAGTGCCGCTGCGCGTGCGCTGGCCCACAAAGAGCTTGCCGCCCGACGCCGTCGGCTGCAGCGGAAGGCGTGTAAAGCCACCGACTTCCCACGGTTTGCGCCACAACTCCATCATGCTGACGGGCAGGCGTGGCAATGCTTCATTGGCGCTGTCGCGATCACCGTCTTTGAGCAGGGGCTCAAGCAGTTCCTTGTACGTTTGCTCGCGGCCCAGCAGCGTCAGCTTGCCTTCGGGGCTTGCACGCAGCACGCGGCCTGCCACCAGTCGTGCGCGCAGCGTCTGGCCTGCGCGGCTGTAGGCCACGGCCATTACCACGTGCAGGTCGTCGCGGCGGGTGCGTTCGCTGAAGTCTTCCAGCGCGGCGCGCACGACCTCGGCTGCGGCGTCCGGCCGGAAGTTGAACAGTTCGTGCTCGGCCAGCTTGAAAGCCGCGTCGTCGGACGCGCGGCTCAGCGGGTACTTTTCCAGCACTTTGCGCCACGCGTCAGCGTTGGCGGCGGTCATGAGCGCTGCGGATGCCTGCTCGGTCACCGTGAACGCGTCGCGGCCACTGCGCACCAGAATCTCGCGCAGTTTGCCCAGTGCCAGCGCGCGCACCGGGGTGCCCTGATACGCCAGCCGCTGGTTGGCGTCGAACAGGCGGTGATACAGCTCAACGGCTTCGGCGGGCGCGCTCTCGCTGATCAAGCCGGCCACGCGAATCGTTGCGTACAGTTGCGCCGGCAATTCAGGGTCAGCGCCGATGCCGAAGTCAGGGTTGGCCTTGATGATGGCGCGGTAAAACTCCAGCGCGTCGCCGGCGTTTCCGCTGGCCAGGACTGCCTTCTCTTCGCGCAGAAAGCATTCGGTGCGTTGGTTTCTAGTGACGGCGAACCCGCGCGCCTGCGCAACCAGGCCCATCGCTTCAATGTACTGGCGTCGCAACAGGGCCGCGTCAGCCTGCCCGAGATACTCATCCACAAGGGCGTGGCTGGCCTGGTCACGAACACGCGTGTTGGGCGGCGGCGAAGCCGCGAGTTCGTATGCGCGGCGAATCGACTTCATGCCCTCGGCGCGATTGCCCAGGCGCAGTGTCAGCAGGCCAAGGCGCAGGTGCGCGTCGGCGTCGTCGGGATTGCTTTCGAGTTCCTTGCGCGCAGTGCGCAACAGTTCTTCCGCGTCGAAGCGCACGGCCAGTTGCGAGTTGCCCCGCGAATAGTCTCTGCCAGCCACCGTGAACACGACGCCGTGCTGGGCGAACACCGAGAAGCCGGCGCCGCCGTAACTTGCGGGCACGGTCGCCGAATTCACGGCGCGCATCGAGTCAAGTTCTACCTCGGCGATCACGCTGGTGCCGCCCGCGTCAAAGCCGGGCCAGAGCAGGCGGTTGGCGGCCATGCAGGGCCGGCCCGCGAGCGTGATCGTGCCGCTTCCGTTGGCCTCGCGCGTGACCCGAATCGATTTGGTGACGCGGCCGCTGGCGATATCGACCGTGTGCAGCATGCTTGCGCCGCCGCCGCGAACCCCGCCGTCGCCGGCAACAAAGGCTACGCCGTCGCGAAGCCCGACCAGCGCGCGACCGCCGTACAGGGGCTGGCCCTCGCGTGCCAGGCGCCATACTTCTTTGCCCGACGCGGCATCGAAGGCAAACATGTAGTCGGCATCAGCCGGGGCGATAATGACGTAGGCTCTTCCCTGGTGCTCGGCATAGATCGTCGGCGAGTTGTACCAGGTGACGTCGCGATAGAACGTTTCGATGTACTTGCTGACGGGCCGCGGCATGTACTCATAGCGCGACACCCAGCGTATGCCCCGGGTGTTCAGGTCTACGGCCACAACGCCACCGATGTTCGTGCACAGGTACAGCAGGCTGCCCGAAATTGCCGGCAGGCTGGCCAGCGGTTCGCGCGCCGGACGACCGAACATGGTGGTTTCCTGTTGGCCATAGCAGAGTCGCAGCTTCCAAAGTACGTCGCCGCTATCGGGTTTCAGCGCGACCAGGAACACGTCAGAGAGCGACTCCACTTTGCTGGCAATCGCGTACAGCACGCCCTCATACACCACCGCGCTGAGAAAGCTGGTTGTCGAAAGCGCATCGCCTTCATACTCGCCGCCGACTTTCCACAACAGGCGCCCTGTTGACCCGTCAACGGCGCACAACGCGCGCCGCACCTTCGGGTAATGGCTGTGAAGCCGGAAGTTGGGGTCCGGATGCATGTTGTGGTACGCGGTGGAAAGCGGGTTCTCCAGTGCGGCGTAAACAGTGCCACGGTGGACACTGACGGGCAGAATCAACGACGGGTCAGGTTCAATGGTGCGCCAGTTGTGGCCGAAGGTCGGAAACGGCTTGCACGACCACATGGCCCCGCGCGCGCCGTTCACGAGGTCGTATGCCACCAGTTGGTCACCCTGGTTCACATACACGACTGATCCGTCGAAGATCGGCAGATGGGGCGGCACGATCGGAGGGTTGTAGTTCATGAAGCGGCTGCTGTGGGCCGAAGCCGAAAGCGCGGGCAGGTTCTGCGCCCATGCGGCCTTGGAGTAGTTGGTCGGTTTCTCGTACAAGCCGGTGTTGGCGTAATTGCCGCCCGGCCAATGCACGCCGCGCCGGTCAATCGTGTCGCTGGCGCCGTCGCGGGCCTCGGCCAGCCGTCGGGCCAGCAGGTCGCCCAGCGTGAGGCTGGTTTCGCCTTCTTTCACAGGTTCGCTGTGGATGGCCGCCGACTCGTCAAGAATGCGGCGCAGGGCGGCGCGCTCGCCACGTTCGCGGTAGCAGTGGCTGAGCCACGCGTACAGGTACGCGCGGTTCGCGGCGGGGATGGTGGCTGCATTCTCGAGCGAGCGCTCAAGCATGCGCGCGGCCTGCGCCAGCGAACCCTCTTCCCAGTGCAGGGCAGCCAGTGCAGCCGCGGCTTCAGCGCCGCCGAGTGTCAGCCCGAAGCGTCGGTTCAGGTCACCCATGCGGTTGCGGTCGCGCGTCTGCATGGCATCGGCGAGCAGCAGCCGCACGCGTGGGCCGAACAGTTCTTCGTACAGCTTCATGCCGTCGGGGCCCAGGCTTCTGATCTGGTCTTCGATTGAGCTGAACGCCCCTTGCCAGCGCAGTGCAAGGCCGGGCACCCGGGCGTTGTCAGGCGCGCGCTCGACGACAACGACGCCCGAGGTGTTCGCTTCGCGGTTCAGTTCGCGCTGGCAGATCTCCAGGATTGAGGTCATCAAGAAGCGGCGCTCTTCGGCGTCAGGGGCCGTGCGCAGCGAGGCCTTGAGGCGGGCAATGCGGTTCAACGCGTCTTCAAGGTCAGCCTGTGTGGTAATGCTGAACGCGGTGGGGTCAGAGTCCGGCGTGAAGCTGCGCGGCATGATCTGGGCGTTGCTGAACGCAATCGCGCAAGCAACGAATGCAATGGCAGCGAAGATGCGTCGCATGGGTTCTCCAGTCCAACCTTAGTACGCACAGCGGCGCATCAACGGCCGGATTTCCCGCCAGTGTAGAGGCGCGACACCCGCCAGACCACCACAAGCCAGAACAGTATGGCAAGGCCTGAGCCAAGGGCGTCCGCCGCAATGTCCCACAGGTCGAACACTCGGCCATGTGGTGCACCAAGCTGTGCCTGCACCAGCTCGACGGCTGTACCCAGGAGCAGCGTGAGTGCGAACGTAAGCGTGGCACAGGCTGCCGCCCGGGGCAGCCGCGCACGCGGTTTGCCGAGCAGGTAGGAACCCAGGAAGAACAGCGTTGCCAACCAGGCATGGGCAGCCGCGTGCAGCAGCTTGTCGAGGTGGGGGACGTCGGGGCCCGTCAGGGCCGCCGCCATCGGCCGTCCGGCGCCCTCAACCAGCAGCAGCACACCGGATGCGACACCTGCCAGCAGCAGCACGACGCCGAGACGAGGATTGGAATCCATATCATTGCGCGCGATCACTTAACAGTTTTGCCACAGCGGCCCCGAAACACCAGACGCATGACCAGCGGCTGCGCGCGGGTGTCGTTCCCGGCGCGAAATGCAAACCCCAGCGTTGCCGCCGGGGTTCGGTTTGGCTGCAGCCATGATTCGCGCTACTTCAAGGCGCGCGCGAGGATGGTGACAATCTCGTCCTGCGTTTCCTTGGTGTAGACACAGTCATTCATCAGCATCGAAAAGGCCACACGGCGGTTGTCGGTCAGAATGTAGCCCGATAGCGCCCGCACGCCGCGAATGTAGCCGGTCTTGGCATATACCCTGCCCTTGATCGACTTGTCGTTCAGGCGCTTCTCCAGGGTGCCGGTTTCGCCCGCAACCGCCAGGCTGTCGCGGAAGGCTTCAAAGTTCGCGCCAGCCGCCATGGCCTGCAACAACTTGGTCAGCATGTGCGCCGTGACGCGGTTGTCGCGGGCAAGGCCGCTGCCATCGACGATGTTCACGCCATCAGCCCACCAGCCTTGTTCGCGCAGGAACGCCTCAACCGCGGCGCGGCTTGTCTTGAAGGTTCCCTTGCCGCTGTAGCGCAGGCCCAGTTGCCGGAACAGCAACTCGGCGTGCAGGTTCTGGCTGTTGGTGTTGATCGGCGGCAGCGCGCTGAGCAGCGTTGACTTGTGCTCAACGAGCACGGTGCAGCGCTTGACGTCTTCAATGCCCAGGGTGACCGGCTCGATGGTGCCAATGACCGTGATGCCCTGCGCCTGAAGCGTTTCGCGCAGCACTGTCGCCGCGTACAGGGCAGGGTCGTGCACCGTCACGTCAATGGTGTAGCCCCACGTTGCCTGCTCATACACCTTTCCCTTTACGGTGATGGTGTTTTCGCCGCGCGGCCGCACGATGCCGATTTCGGCGCCTTTGCGTCCTGGCAGAGTGGTGGTTTCATTGATGACCTTCACGGCCGCCGTCGGCGGCGTCAGCTCAATGTTCGCGGGCTGGCCGGCTTTGCCGGGCACAACGCGCACGCCCACGCAGTTGTCATTGAAGGCCAGCGCGCTGACCTCGGCGCAGTACCACTGGATGTACTGGTCGTCCTTGGGCCAGCCCTCGCAGTAGCTTTCGCCGCCGAATACCGTGCTGTCGTAGCGCAGTCCGTCGATCTCGGTGATCCCGGCTTTCTTCAACTGTTCGGCCCAGCCGCGAAAGACGGCCAGCACGTCTCCGTCGTGAAAGCGGCCGCTGAGGTTGGGGTCGCCGCCGCCCAGCACGTACAGTGGCCCGCCATTGCGGCCTTCGCCAAGCAACAGCGTGCGAAACTCGAAGTCACCGCCCAGCAGCTTGAGTGCGGCCGCGGTCGTCACCAGTTTCATGTTGCTGGCCGGCGAGAGGGGCTTGTCGGCGTTGTGGCTGTAGAGGGTGTCGCCTGAATCGAGGTCAAGCACTACGCATCCGGCGGTGCCGCGTTTGCCCTCGGCTTTGTCGAGTTGAAGCCTGATGGCGCTTGCCGCATCTGCCGGCAGCGAATTGCCGTCGGAGCGGGCATCGACGCCGGCCGTTAGAAGCAGCGAAAATGTGAACAGCACGGAGAATGCGCTACGGGAGAAGGTCATTGGTGTTGGCCTCAAAGAGTCGATACTTGCGGTAGAGAACGCCCCCGGCTTTGTCCGCCAGAGACACCATTGGTTCGTTGTCTTCGAGCACCCAGCTGAGCTCGCAGTACTGGTAGCCCATGGCCTGCCCGTTCTGGATGACCTGGTCGATCATCATGGCATCGACGCCCTTGCCGCGGTGCTCAGCCACGACGCCCATGAGCATGGTGCGAAACCCGCGGACCATGCGCAGGCCATTGAGCAGCTTCCACCAGCCCCAGGGCAGAAGCCTGCCATCCGGGATCTTGTGCAGGACTTCGTTGACGTTGGGCACGCAGACGATCATGCCCACCGGTTTGCCGTCGATACTGGCCACCGAGGTGATCTCGGGGCGCACGATCGGTTTCAGGTCTGCGGCGATCGCGTCCACTTCGGGCGGCGTGACCTCGACAAAGCCCCAGTTCTGGGCCCAGGCCTCATTGAAAATGTCGAGCATGGTCTTGATGTCGGCGCGAAAGCCCTTGCTGTCAAGGCGCACGGGGCGCAGGTCCAGTTTGGGCGCCCGGCGCCGCACGGCTTTCATCAGGCGTTGAAAGCGCTCGTCAGCCATGGTGGCGCGCGTGACCAGGTAGGCGTAAAGGTCTTTGGCTTTGCGCAAGCCCGCGTCTTCCAACAGGCGCTTGTAATAGCGCGGGTTGTGCGACATCAGGATCAGCGGGATGCCATTGAAACCTTCATACAGCACGCCAGGGCATTCGTCGTTCAGGCTGTAGTTCACCGGGCCAAGCATGCGCGTGTAACCGCGGTCTTTGACCCATTGGGCCGCGCGGCGCAGCAACGCGTTGCAGGCGGCTACGTCGTCATCGCACTCAAAGAAGCCGAAAAACCCGGTGCTGTCGTTGTACTTCTTGGCGTGCAGGCGGTTGTCAATCGCGGCAATGCGCCCGACGGTTTCACCGTCGCGCTTGGCAAGAAAGAACGCGGCATCGCCATGCTTGAAGAACGGGTACTTCTTGCGATCGAGCAGCTTGTTGACCGCCATGCGCAACGGCGGCGCCCAGTCCGCGTCGCCCTGGTTGACGCGCCACGGCAGGTCAAGGAAGTCGGGGCTGCGGCGGGGGTCCGGCAGTTCTTCAATCAGGATGTCACCGGCCATGGAATCTCCGGGAAACAAATCGGCAGATGGGTCCGATAAACTAAACGGAAACAGGCACGGCAATAGGTACAAAAGCAAAGAACGGCCCAGCGGGCCGTTCTTTGCTTTGCAGTGAACGAGTCCTGCCGCCTACTCTTGCTTGCCGACACCGTAGACGTACACGGCGCCGTCGATCAGCGTCTCGGTCCCGATCACGTCGATGTGGACTGGTGTGCCAATCGTGTTGCCGTTGGTGCGGTCCAGGTCAAGCCGGTGAAAGCGCAGGTAGGATTTGGCGTTCGGGATCGGCGAGCCCGTGTACGCCGTTGAGCCCTCACCAAAGTACAGCGAGAAGCGCAGCGGGTCCTGGTACCACCCCATGCCGCGGGTGATCTTGTTGCCTGTGGTTGTGACGACCTGCGCCGAAGTAGTCAGTGCGGTCTCGTTGTCGGCCAGGGACTGCACCACGTCGTTGACCACATAGAGTGAGCCGCCGGCTGCCCCGGAGAAGCGGTAGCCTTCGGCAAACCCGGTCGATCCCTTCACCACAGCCAGCACAGCGCCGTCGCGGGATGGTTCAACGACCTTGATGACGCCCGCACCCGGGATGTTGGTCAGGTTGATCGCCAGGCTGGGCAGCGGGCTGGAAAGGCTGTTCATTTGCAGCACGTAGACGTCTTCTTCGCCGGCGTTTTCCTCGGCCACGAACATCAGGTACTCGGACGTAAATGCCGTAAGCCCCGGCCCGTGCAGGCTGCGCAACTGGCCGCCCCAATGCTCCAGGTTGACGGCACCAGCCGGGTCGGGCGCGAAGCCCGGGGGCAGGTACGTGTTTTCAAGGGGCGAAGCGGCGGTGCTGTTGCGTGGCAGCTTCATGTTGGCGCTGTCGTGTGAGCGCTGCACCGGCGCGACAATCGTGGTTACGCCGTCGCGCAAGTCCAGGTACAGCAAGTCACCGTTGTCGGCATCGATCAGGAACAGCACGTGGCCGCCGCGGGACTGAAAGCCGCCGAAGTAGTTGTCTGTGTTCGTGGCCGCCCCTGAGTTGAATGGTTGCGGTGCGCCGCTTTCCGTGCGGTTGCTGATGCTGGGCGTGGCGATGCCGGTGCCGGTCAGGATGATATTGGCGGTGAACAGGTGCTGGTTCTGCCCGTCAACGCCAGTGCCGTTGACGGTGGCAACGCTGAAGACAAGGCGGTTGCGCATGCCGGCGTTGGGGGCAACCTTCGGAAAGAAAAAGCCCGGGATGATCGTCATGTCGGCGTGGAACACCGCACCAACGCCGAAGCTGCCGGTGCTCGTGCTGTTGAGCCGGAAGCAGTCATTTGTGCCCTGGCCAATGCGCGCCACATACAGGTAGTACACGACGGCGGCTGGCGTGGTGCCGTCCACCGTCTGGCGGTTCTCGCGGGTCACGAAGGCACACAACTCGCCATCAAAGTTCACGGTCACGTCAGAGCCGGCAAGGTTGGTAGTGCCGCTGAACGCGTTGATGCCGGCCATGTAAACACGCCGGTCGTTGGCGCCGTTGTCGACGTTGCCGCTGCCGTATGTGGCGTTGCTGCCCAGGTCCCACATCACGATCTGCTTCGCGCCGCCGCCGCCGGCAAAGTCCGTCACTGCAATGATGTTCGGGTTGCCGGTGTTGGCATTCTGGATGGCGAAGACGTTGTGCACCGAATAAGCGGGCGGAGTCTGCGTCGTGGATGTGAAGCGCAGGTTGCCGTCGCCGGCGATAAAGGCAATCGTGTTGCCGTCGCCGGAAAGGTTCAACTCGTCAGAGACATAGCTGTGAGTTGTCCCGCCCGGCCAGTTCTGGGCCGCCGCAACAGGCGCAGTGCCGGCTGTGCTGCCGTCCACGGCGCAGCGGTATACGTTGCCGGTGCTGGTGGCGAAGTACAGGTAGTTGCCCGAGAACTGCAGGCTCAACGGCTTGAGCGTACCCGTAACTGCCGTGAGGTTGAGCTCGTTGGCGTTGCCGCCGCTTGAAATCCAGGGCGTGCCGTCGCAGCGGCACACGAAAATGCGGGGCGTGGCGTTGTCATGGGCCACGGCAAAGAACGGAAAACTCGTGAACTTCTCATGGATTGCGATCTCTTCATGCACGGGCTGGCCGCCGGTGTCGAAGTTTTCCACTTCACCGTTGCTGTAGGCTGCGAAGAACGCGTCCGACAAGCCGGTTGCTGTCGGCCCCGTCGAGCCGCTTTCGGTGCTGGTGTGGTGGAAAAGCTTGCCGGTGACAGCCTTGTTGACCGCAGGCGGCGCAGGGTCACCATCGGGCACCGCAGGCAGGTACGAGCGTGTGAACGGCGGCAGCGCAAAGTGGGCGAAGATGCTGTTGGCTTCGCGGAAGCTCACGCCGCTGTTCATCAAGGGTTCGGGATAGGAATGCGTACCGTTGGGCGCGAACAGCGTTGAGCCGTTGTACATGAACCGGTTGCTCAGCCCGGTAGGTGATGTGATGCGGTCATAGGCCGGGTCGAACTTCCGAATCGTGCGCACAAAGCTGTCCGGCGCATTGGCGATGCCGTTATCCTGAACGCCCGAAACGATCACGTACTCCTCGGGCGGCGGTGACGGCGGCGTGCCGCTGTGTGTGTATGTGAACGGGTTGCCCGTCGGGCCCTGCGGCGGCGCGCTGGCGACCGGCACCGGGATCAAGGGCGGCATGCCCTGGTCTGAAAAGTACGCAATCACTGTCACGGACAGCGTGCCACCGGTGAAATTCTCGGTCGCAGGAACAGCCGGGATCACCACGTTCCATGTGTCAGCCACCGTCTGCGTCGCAGCGACGTTTACGGTGCCGCTGGCGAACAGGAAGCTGATGATGATCAGGTACTGGCTGGCACCGATGGGGGCGTTGGTGCCGGTCATGACCATCGTGCCGCCACCGAACTCATCGCTGGTGTTCGGCGCCATGGTGTCTGCCGTAGGCAAAGGCGGCGCCCCGGCCGGCAGGTAAGTGAAACCGTTGGGCAGCGAAAGGTACGGCGGATTCTGGCCCGTAATGAACACATCGATATCGACAGAGCCTGTGCCCGGCGGCGCCGTGAACATGTTGTTGCCGGAACTCGGGTTTTCGATACGGTTGCCGACGCTGTTGGTCATGCCGTTGAACTGCAACGTGCCGAACGTGACCACGACCGCCGTAAGTGGCAACAGGTTTTGGCCTTCTATGTAGAAATCGGTGCTCGAAAGCTCGGGCCCGACGTTTGGCGAACACGAGATCAGGCGCGGCACGATGTTGGGGTTGAACACGCCACCAGTGCCGGGCGTTACCGTGAACGACCCGCCCACCGTGCTGACCTTCTCAATGCATCCAGCACTGAACACGGCAAGCGCGATCAGCAGACCGCTGGCGATCCAGGAATACTTCATGTGTCCTCCGCACCTCGAAGCGCTCACCCAAGCCGATTGCTGACGGCCTTTCGGGCGATTCGAGCATGTCCTCTCATGACAGGATGTAAGCAAATGGCATGCCCCACAGGAGATGCCGTTCTTACACTGTCGCGAATTGTCTCTCTGAGGTGCAAATCTACGGCAGCAGAGGGCTTTACGCAAGTTTTCTAAGTCGAAAGCGCCCAGGCAGCCCAGGCGCGCGTCAGATTCCTAAACTGTGCAAAATCAGCACATTCTCGGGTTCGGCTGGCAACGTTGCGTCACTCCCACTCCATGCGCTCGCTGATTGCGGGCCGAATCTCTGTCAGCATCTCGATGGTTGGTTCGTCGCCAAGGTCATCAATCAGCCGGTCCAGCAGCTTGATCTCGGCAGGTCGCAGCTTGGTCTTGGCACCCAGGCGCACCTGCACCTGCCACTCGCGCAATACTGTCAGCGCATTCTCTGCCGTGATGCGGCTGGTGTGGACAAGCGCGTCATCTTCCATGCGCCGGAATTCAAGCACGACCTCATGCCCATACGCCAGCACCTGCAAAGCTACCGGCAGCAGGCTCAGGCTTACCTGGCCGTCCGGCCCGGTGTGCAGCCGCTCAATGATCTGGAAACCGTCCTCTTCCTGCGGGCCCGTGGCTTTCAGCCACAGGTCGGCAATGCCGCGGTTTTCCACGCGCTGCTCGGTAGGTCCCAGGGGGCGGTAGGTGTCGGTTTCCTCGGTCCATGACCGCGTGGTGCAGCCGCCGGCCAGCAGCGCGGCCGCGGCGAGCAACACGGCAATCGCGGGCCTACTCATTCTCGTCATCGTTGGAGTCGACCGCAAAGAAAACGAGAAACACGGTGATGCCCAGGCTTACCACGCTGCCCAGGATGCCGAAAAACACGAGCCCAAAGCTATCCCAGTCAAACGCGAACTCGGTGTTTTCGTGCATCAGGTACAGGCGTTCACTTGGTGTGGTCGTTACCTGCACCTGTTCTTGTACGGTAACAGTCAGGTTGCCCAGGCGGCGGTCCTCCGAATACGTCGGCGCGGCAAGTGTCTTGATGTCGACACGGTCCTGCTGCTGCCAGATCTCGGTCGAGCTGCTGGCACAGCCGACACACAACACGCTGCATGCCAGCAGCGCAGGAATCACACCAAGCCGAACTGGATTCATGGGCGGCATACTAGCTTGGGTCCGCGCGCAAGTCTGGTAGTTCAGGGTGCATGGCTTTGAACGTGGCGGTATAGTCCCGGCATGGATGAGCCATGGTACGTCCGCGCCTTTGCCACTGAGTACCTTGAGCCTGTATCGCCACCGCAGCCCGGCACAGGGCCGCCAGCAGGTGCAGCAGCTGATTGCCGCCGGACTGCTGCCAAAGACCGGCTGCGTGCTTGACCTGTGCTGCGGCGCGGGCCGCCACTTACAGCCCATGAGAGACGCTGGTTTGCAGGCCTGGGGGCTGGACCTTTCGCAGCAGTTGCTGGTGTCTGGCGAGCTCGCGGGCGTCGCCGTGCGCGCCGATGCGCGAGCCATTCCGTTTGCTGACGCGACGTTTGACTGCGCAACCAACCTGTTCTCGTCATTCGGTTACTTTCCTACCGACGACGCGCACCACGCAGTACTGGCCGAAGTCGCCCGCGTGCTCAAGCCCGGCGGCAAGCTGGTGCTGGATCACATGAACGCCCAAGTCACCATCCGCGAACTGAAGCCCTTGAGCGTCGAGCAGCGCGACGGCTTGACGCTGCGCCAGACGCGACGTTACGACACCCAGAGCCGGCGCGTGATCAAAGAAGTCGAGTACATTCCGCAGGGTTTGCCGCCGCGACACTGGCATGAAAGCGTGCGCCTGTTTGAGCCGGCCGAGCTTGACGCCTTCCTGGCGCAGGCAGGGCTGACCGTCAGCGCCCGCTACGGCGACCTTGATGCAAGTGTCTTCAAAGAATCCACAAGCAACCGACAGGTCGTTGTCGCACAGAAAGGCGATTCCACTTGACGCGCCAAGACAATCGACCAAAACCATCACCCGAAACAACTGTTCCTGCAACCCAGAAATTGGAACCCAGATCCCATGTCCGCACTACTCCAGACCAACATGCCTGACCTGAAGCTGCTTCACCGCGGCAAGGTACGGGACTTGTACGAACTCGAGGGCAACCTGCTGCTGGTGGCCAGCGATCGCTTGAGCGCATTCGACGTCATCATGACGCAGGGCATTCCGGGCAAAGGCCGGATGCTGACAGAGCTGTCTTTGTTCTGGTTTGACTTCCTTCAGGACCTTGTCGGCAATCACTTGATCACCGCTGACGTGGCCAAAATGCCGGCGATCACGCACAAGTACCGCGACCAGCTTGAAGGCCGCACCATGTACTGCAAGCGCGCCGACATCTTTCAGGTCGAGTGCGTTGCGCGCGGGTACCTGGTGGGCAGTGGCTGGAAGGACTACCAGAAGACCGGCGCGGTCTGCGGCCACAAGCTGCCCGCAGGGCTGCAGCTGGCGCAGAAGTTGCCGCACGTGCTGTTCACACCGGCCACCAAGGCGCCGCAGGGCCAGCACGACGAAAACATCGACTTCGACACCATGTGCGCAGCAGTCGGCAAAGACGCGGCCAGCCAGCTGCGCGAAATCACGATCAGGATTTACGAGAAGGCGGCCGAGTTCGCCGCGACCAAGGGCATCATCATCGCCGACACCAAGTTCGAATTCGGCTTGCACAACGGCAAGATCATCCTGTGCGACGAAGTGCTCACGCCCGACAGCAGCCGCTTCTGGGATGCCAAGGCGTACAAGGTCGGTACCAGCCCCGAGAGCTTTGACAAGCAGATCGTGCGCGACTGGCTTGAGAAACAGCCATGGAACAAGAAGGCGCCGCCGCCCGACCTGCCAGCCGACATCACACAACGCACGGCAGACCGCTATCGTGAAGTGATTGACCTGCTGAAATCGTAGAGCAGATGTTTGAGGAGAGCCTGCCATGCCCGATGTTGTCTTGATGATGGGGTCGGACTCAGACTGGCCGACGCTGGAGCCGGTGGTGACCACGCTGCGCGAACTGGGTGTCTCGTGCACGGCCCGCGTGCTTTCGGCCCACCGCACGCCTGACCAGACGCGTGAGTTTGTGGCCGAGTCCGAAAAATCCGGTACCCGCGTGTTCATCTGCGCAGCGGGCGTCGCGGCCCACCTTGCCGGCGCCGTCGCGGCCCACACGGCCCGGCCGGTGATCGGTATCCCGGTGGCGTCGGGCCCGCTGAACGGCTTCGACGCGCTGCTGAGCACGGTGCAGATGCCGCCCGGCGTGCCGGTGGCGACGGTGGCCATCAACGGCGCGGTGAACGCGGCGGTGCTGGCAGCGCAAATCCTTGCCACTGGCGACGCTGAACTGTCGAAAAAACTTGTAAAGTGGCGCGCCGCGCAGACGTCAAAGGTCCTTGAAAAGGACCAGCGCCTGCAGGAGAAGCTGAAACACCCCTAGGCGCGCCTCCCCCGCCGCGCGGAGTAGTGCATGGCCGACAACGCGCAGGGAACCGAGAAGCTCGCCGCTTTGCGCGAGGCCCTGCGCCGCGCCGACACCGTGCTGGCATTTGCCCGCAAGGTGCTGGCCGATGGCGGCGAAGTCCCGCCCGGCTTGCTCGAGGACTTTGACGACGCGCGCCGCGAGGTCGAAAAGGACTTCGTCTTCTGTTACAGCGCGCTCGACCACGAAGCCCAGAAGAGCTTCCGCAACTTCCTGCAGGTCACCAAGGGCATCAACCAGAAAAAGCTTGAGAAAAACCTGCCCAAGCTCTCACGTCGCACGCGCAGCCTGCTCAATCGCATCGTGATTTCCGAGGGTGCAAGCCCATCGGCGTCCGGCGACGTGGCTGTCGTGCGCTTCAACGACCACGACCCGCCCCATGCACCGGCTGCCGTTGCGGCCCCACCAGCTCCATCCGCGTCATCGGCGCCATCATCAGCGACTTCGACTGCTACCGGTCGCAGCCTGCGCCGCGTGTTCGCCGCCGTGGTGCTGATCTCGGTGCTGGGCATGGTGGCGATCCTGGCGGCGTGGATGGCCGGCGCGTTCTCGTCGGCGGCGATTGAAGACAACACGCCGGACATTGCGGCAAATGTAGCGCCCGCCAACCTGCCGGCAGGCAATGGTGTGCCTGATCTTCCGGTGGACCCCGACGCGCCTTTTGACGCGGTGGCCGCCGGGTACACGCACAATCCAACCGTGATGGTCCCCCTGTCCGGCACGAACCCGCTGGACGTCGCGCCGGGGGCCATGGTTCTGGACCAGTTGCCGGCCCTGCTGCTCGGCTTCGAAGAGCTCGTGCATACGATTGAGCCCGAGCGCCTGAGTCGCAAGCCGTCGGACACCCGCGCCGAGTGGGCGTCCTTTGCGCAGGGCGTGGTCACGGCTGAACCCAAGTGGCGCGACGAACGCAAGCCGCTGCTTGACGCCTTCGTCGCCCATCTGCGCACTGAGCTGCACCTGGCGCGCTATCCGGCGGACAGCAACGCCAACGTGCTGCCCAGCGACGTGCTGTATTCGGCGGGTGCGTCGCAGTTGCCCCTGATCGTCACGGTGCAGGCATTGGCGCAGGGTTGCAGTTACGGCACGCTGCCCATTGCGCCCAACGGCCCGTCGCGGCCCGAGCTGGCGTTGCGGCTGCGCGACAAGGTCAGCACATGGAACGGTGAGTCCCTGGGGCTGCGCACCGGCAATCATTCCGTGCTCAAACCGCAGGAGGCGCTGCTTGAACTGGCGCTGCTGTTGCGCGCGACCATGAAAACGGAGCGCGGCCGCCTGCTGGCCGATGCCATGATCCTGCACCTGGCGCCATTGTTCACAGCCGAGATGGCGCAGGCCGCACTTGCCGATCTGGACCACTCCTGGCTGACCGCGCCCGCTGCCGATGCTGACGACCGTGACAAACTCACGCATCGCATCAGCACGGCGCTGCAGCCGGCTGTATGCCGCGTTCTGACCGCGGAGAATCAAGCCGGCACGGTCAACGATGCCCTTAAGCTGTATCGCATTGCCAATACCGTCGGCGACACCGCGCACGCGCGCGCAGCCATGCTGTTGCTGGGCAAACGCGCCGAAAAAGGAGCAATGCTGGATGGCCAGCCGCTGGCCTATGCAGTCGCTGAGCTGCTTGCACAGATGAATCGCCCTGACGAAGCCGAGCAGTGGTACCGCCGCGCCCACGACGAGCACCCGGACGACCCGCGCGCCGCGTTGCGCCTTGCAGAACGCGTGAAAGACGAGCCGCGCTTTGCCTTGTTACGCGAGGCCTATGCCCGGGGCGAACGCTCAGCGACGTTCATGCGCCAGCTTGCCCGCGCAGCGGCAGAACAAGGCGAAGGCCTGCTGACACTGGCAGTGCTGGACGAGCTGTGCGCCGGCAAAGAGTTCGATGCCCTTGACCTCGAGAACGCCGCGTTGCAATGCATCGCGCTGGAACATACCGAGTGGGCGCTCGAGAGGCTGGCCCGGCATGCTGACCTGGTAGGCAGCGACGCGCGACTGCAACGCCTGGACCTGATCTGCGAACTATCGGTCAACGGGTTGAGCCCCCGGGCAAAAGAGCTGGCGGCGGCGTGGCGTACGCGCGGCCAGAAGGACCCGCAGGTAGAAAGCCTGCTGCAACGCTACGGCCGATAGACGAGCGAAAACAGGAAACAGGAGCCCTGAGCGCAAGCGACGGGTAGTCACTCGATAGCAGACAGGTACCCGCGGATCACACAACCCGGCACACCGACAGGCCCTGAAAACGGCATGCCCCCCAAACCCTCCAAAATCATCGACCCCGACAGCGAGCTGATGAAGCGCGTCGCCAAAGGCGACGGCGAAGCTTTTCGCCTGCTGTTCGAGCGGCACCACCGGCTTGCCTACTCAGTGATTTACCGCCACATCGGCGTGCAAAGCGCAGCCGAAGACCTGGTGCAGGAAGCATTCCTGCGCGTGTACCGCAACGCCGCCAAGTGGGAACCAAGTGCCAAGTTCAGCACATGGCTTTACACCGTCGTGAGCAACCTGTGCCTGAACTACAAACGCGACAGGGCGCGCGACAAGTTGCGCCTGGTAAGCGGCAACGAAGAGGGCGGCAACCCGCTGGAGCAATTGGCTGCAACAGCAGAGACTGACATCGACGCGATGGACGCCGCCGAGCGCACCAGAATCATCCAGGCCGCCATCGCCGAGCTGCCCGAGAATCAACGCATGGCGCTGATTCTCAGCCGCTATGAGGACAAGAGCTACGAGGAAGTGGCGAAGATCATGGAGACCACAGTGGCAGCCGTAAAAAGCCTGACCTCAAGGGCCCGGGAGACCCTTCGCCAGAAACTCGCCCGGTTCATTGACGAGTAGGGACCGCGAGTGCTCGCGCACACCCGGTCCTGACGGACCGGGCTATACCAGCGTTGCGCCCTTGGACTGGATCAAGCTCAGGTGCGTGTGGCCATTGAACTGGGGCACCTCGGCGGCCAACTGGTTAAACACGCTGGCCGGGCTCACGATCGTCTTCTTGCTCTTGACCGCGATCTCGCCGCTGCCTGCCAGCACCGGGATCGTGCTGCTGCCTTCCCAGCCGAGGCCCACGGCGTCGGCTCGGAACGTGTCTTCGGTGCCGATGCCCAGTGGTGTGCCCTGGCTTGTCAGTTCGGTTTCGTCGGCGCGGGCGTCCTCGATCACGTACAGCAAATCTTGCAGAATCTCGACGCCGATGCGCCCTTCGCGCGGGTAACGCAGCGCTGACCGGAATGCCTGCAAACGCACGTCGCCGTTGACCCAGCTTCCGCCGGTTTCAACGTACGTGGTGCAGGCCAGCGTCACGTTGGCCAGTTCGCTCAGCAGGCTGCGCTGGAAATCGACCGCGACGATGTTGCGGACTTTCTCAGCCGCCAGCGCGCGCGTGACGGCTTCAAGCTGATCAATGCCATGGGGCAGACCAGCCCACACGAACACGTGCTCAACGCTGCCGGCTGCGCACGCGGCTGCAAACTGCTTGATGCTGGCTTCGGCATCGCTGATGCCCAGCAGAATGGCTGCGCCGGCGCGGTTGGCGTTGCCGTCGGCGGGCGCCTTGAAGCCCGGGAAATCCAGCGGCTGTACGTCCGGCTCAGACAGCAGTGCGACATTGGTGATGCCAAGCCGCTCAATCAGCTTCTTGAACAGGAACAACTCTTCGTTGGTCATGTCCGCAGACGCCAATGCATAGGCCTTGGCGGGGTTCTCGCTTGCGGCTTTCAAACCCGATGCAGCCAATTCATAGCCCTTGTCCCACGACACGTGCCCGCCCTTGGTCAGCGGCAGGTCAATGCGTTTGGCGCTGTTGATCCACTTGTAATCAACGCGGCCGCGGTCGCACAGCCAGTAGCCGTTCACGTCAACGTTCTCGCGGCTCATCACGCGCGTAACTTCGCCCTTGAGGCTGTCCACGCGGTTGTTGCAGCCCTTGGCGCACAGGCCGCAGACGCCCGGCAACTCGTCGAGGTTCCAGACGCGGGCGGTGTACAGGAAGTCCCGGTTTTTCAGTGCACCCACCGGGCAGACTTCCACGGTGTTGATCGCGAGCGGGTTCTCAATCGGCTTGCCCGGGAAAATGTCGATGACGGTGCGGTCGCCGCGATTGACGAAGCAGAGTTCGCTGGTGCCGCTGATTTCGTCGGCGACGCGCACGCAGCGCGAACACTGGATACAACGCGTGCCCCAGATGGTGATCTTGTCGCCAAGCGGCTTGATGTGCGCCGACACTTTCTCGAAGTCGAACTTGCTGGCGGCGTGGCCGTGGTCGAAGGCGTAGTCCTGCAGGCTGCACTCGCCGGCTTTGTCGCACTCGGGGCAGTCGAGCGGATGGTTGATCAACTCAAGGTCCATGATGCCGGCGCGAACCTTGCGCACGTCATCCGTCTTGGTGAAGACTTCCAGGCCCTCCTGCACGACGTTAGTGCACGACGTGGTCATCATCTCCATGGGCACGATCTGGTCGCCGCGCTTGACCATCTGGCGGGTCTTGACGAAGCACATGCGGCAGTTGCCCGAGACGGTAAGGCCGGGGTGATAGCAGAAGTGCGGCACGTAGTGCTCGCCGCCCTCGTTCTGGTCGGGGTAGTCGCCGCTGGTTTCGGCGCCGTGTGTCAGGCACGCCATCAGCAGGTTGGTACCCTTGGGCACCTGGTACGCTTTGCCGTCAATCGTGATGTTGACCAGATCTGCCATCGATAACCTCGCTCTGGGCAAGGTGTTTACCCGATTGCCCGTCACGCGACAAGGCGATTGGAAGACCTGTTGGCTAGGCGCCTGTGCCTATTTACGCAAATCCGCTTCTTACTCCCGCACGGGCCGACAAATCCGTACAACATGTTGCGGAGACTTACGTTGAGCGACACGGCACCTGCCAAGCCCAGCCGGTTTTTCCAGCTTGTGACCACGCGCCCCGTGGCTGTGCTTTGCGTTGTCGCCGCCTTCGTCGTGTTCGGCGGCGTCGCCTACGGCAAGCTCAAGACCACGCTGATGCCGAACCTGGAGTACCCGCAACTCACTATCCGCACCGGCTACCCAGCGGCGGCCCCCAGCGAAGTGGAAGAAAAAGTCTCGCAGCGCATCGAAGAGCGCCTGGGCAACGTGCCGGGGCTGCTTGACCGCTCGAGCATCAGCCGCGCCGAATCCAGCGACGTGCTGCTGAAGTTCGGGTGGGGCACCGACATGCTGGCGGCCACAGCCGACGTGCGCGACCGCCTTGACCGCATCGGCTTCGATGATGACGAGGTGCAGCGGCCGCAAATCCTGCGCTATGACCCGGCGCAAGACCCGACCATGCGCCTGATGCTGTTCTCGACCGACCGTCGCACCGACCTGCTGGAGTTGCGCGCCTTTGCCGAGGACATCCTCAAGCCGGAGCTGAGCAAGATCGACGGCGTGGCTGCGGTGCGGGTGTCGGGCGGGCAAGAGCGCCAGATTCGCATCAGTCTCAGTGAAGCAAGGCTGAACCAGTACGGGCTTACGGCGGCGCAGGTGCAGGGGCGCATCCGGCAGGCGCGGGTGGACAGCAGCGCCGGTTTGATCGAGCTGGCGGGCCGCGACGTGATTCTGCGCGTAGTAAGCACGTACGAGTCGCTGGATGTGCTGAAAGACCTCGAGGTCGCCACCGGCGACCAGGGGCGCATCACGCTGAGCGACCTTGCCACCGAGATCGACTACGTGCCGCGCGAGCGCGAGACGATCACCCGCTTCATCGGCGCCGAGACAGGCTATGAGGCGCGCGAAGGCGTGCTGCTGGAAGTGTTGAAAGAAGGCGACGCGAACATTGTCGAGACCGCCAAGCGCGTGTGGATCGCGCTGTATGGCGAGTCCAAGTACAAGGAAATCCGCGACAAGCGCGGCGAAGTCGATGCCGAGGAAGCCAAGGGCGGCACGACGCAAGTGCAGCAGGGCGGCGGGCGCGGCGGCTTTCGGGGCGGTCGGCGCGGCGGCGGTTTCAGCGGTGGTGGCGGCTCGTTCTTCAGCGGCCAGCGCTCATTGATCGACCAGTTGCCGGAGGGCTTTGGCCTTCAAGTGATCAGCGACCAGAGCTATTTCATTGAAGACGCTGTCGAAGACGTAACCGCCAGTGCCATCCTGGGCGCGTTTCTGGCGGTGATGGTGCTGTTTCTGTTTCTGCGCTCGGTCAAGGCCACGGTGCTCATCGCGGCGGCCATTCCGCTCAGCATTGTCACGACGTTCATCCCGATGCAGTTGACCGACGTCTCGATGAACCTGATGTCGCTGGGCGGTCTTGCGCTCGGCATCGGCATGCTGGTCGACAACAGCGTCGTGGTCATCGAAAGCATTGCCCGCTGCCGCGAAGAGGGTGACCATCCGCTGCAGGCGGCGGTGCGCGGCATCAGTGAAGTCGGCGGCGCGATCCTGGCAAGCACGATGACGACGGTTGCGGTGTTCCTGCCGATCATCTTTGTCGAGGGCGTGGCCGGCCAGATTTTCCGCGACCTGAGCCTGACCGTCGTGTTCAGCCTGCTGGCGTCGTTGATTGTCGCGCAGTTTGTGGTGCCGGCGATGTTCGGCTTAAGTTTTGGCGCAATCGGCCAGGGCGGCGCGTTCGCCACGTCGCGCAAGCTGTACGGCTACCCGCTGCGCACCGGCGAATCCAAGGGGTTGCGGCGCGGTGTGAAAATCGGCTTGCGCCTGTTCTATGTCGGCTCTGTCGTGCTGATGATCGCGGTGCCGCTTGGCATCCTGATTGCGTGGTTTGGCCCGGCTGGCAAAGAGTTCATGAGCGCGGGTGCCGAACGCACGCCAGAGCAGACGCAGGCCTTCGGGAGCGCACTCGCCCTTTGGGTGCTCGGGACAATCGCGGGGGTCGCGTCGCTGGTGCTGGTGGTCGATGCGATGGTCTGGGTCGCGCGCTACATCTTCAAGGGCCTCGCAGTCGTCTTCATGGTGATTTTCAAGCCGATCTCGCTGGCCTTTGAAGCGGTCTGGAAAGTCATTGATGCCACCTACCCGCTGGTGCTGCGCGGCGCGATTGCGCAGCCGCTGCTGGTTGTGTTGGGCGTGATGGTCGCGGGCGGACTTGCTCTGGGCGTTGGCTCGTCGCTTGAAACCGAGCTGCTGCCCAAGTTCCAGCAGGACGAGCTGTACTTTGACATCGCGGCGCCCGATGGCACGCAGATCAATGATGCCGACATTGGCGCCAGCGGCGTCGCCATGGCGGCCTTCAAGGACGAGTTCTTCCGGGACCAGGTCTCGCGCGCCACGATTGAAGTCGGCGGCGAAGAACAGGCCGGCGACTCACGTCCCGTCGGCAGCCACCGCGCGCGCATGGTGGTCACGTTGAAACACGCCGCGGAAGCAGGCGATGTGTTGCCGGCGGTTCAGCAGACGCTGCGCGACAGCGCGGATGACACAACACTGTTTCAGGAAAGCACTGAGTTCGGGGCGCCCGCGCTGGTCAAGCTCGACACCGGCCTGCAGATTGAAGTGCGCGGCGATGACTACGTCACACTCGGCGAGGCAGCCGAACGCCTTGTGCGCGCCCTGCGCGCCATTGAGCTTGACGGCAAGCCGCTGCTCAAGGACGTGCGCAGCAGCCTGCAGGCGGGGCGGCCGCAGGTGCAGCTTTCGTATGACCGCGCGCAGTTGCAGCGCTATGGCCTCAGCGCCGATGGCGTCACCAGCGAGGTGCGCAACAAGATTGGCGGGGCGATCAGTACCACCTTCAGCAGCGGCGGCGAGGCGCTGGACGTTTTTGTCGAACTGGCCAAAGCCGACAAGAAGACGCTTGAGCAGGTGCGAGACCTTGAGGTTGCTCGCGGGGTGCGGCTGCGCAACGTGCTGGTCAACGACGGCGCCGACTTGCGCGTCACCGAGGGCCCAAGCGAAATCCGGCGCGTCGGCAACCAGCGTGCCGTGGTGGTGTTCGCCGAGCCGAACGGCGTGGCGCTGTCGCGCGCCGCGGGCGTCGTGCGCGACATGCTGGAGGGCGGCGGGGTCGACACCGGCAGCGCACAGGTTGCGTTTGCGGGCCAGGTCGAAGAGATGGAGAGCAGCATTTTCGGGCTGATCCTGGCGCTGCTGCTGGCGGTGTTCCTGGTGTACGTCGTGATGGCCGTGCAATTCGAAAGCCTGATCGACCCGCTGGTGATCATGGTTTCGGTGCCCTTTGCCGCAGCCGGCGTAGTGATTGCCCTGGGCGTATTCGGCCTGCCGGTCAGCGTGATGGTGCTGCTGGGCTGTATCGTGCTGGCGGGCATTGTCGTGAACAACGCGATCGTGCTGGTCAATTACGCCAACCAGCTTCGGGCGCGCGGACAGGGCGCCAAGGAAGCCGCCACCAACGCGGCGCGCATTCGCTTGCGGCCGATTGCGATTACCACGTTGACCACGCTGCTGGGCCTGCTGCCCATGACCGGGTGGCTTGACCCGTTCATGCCGGCGGCGCAAGCCCTGGCAGGCGTCGTTGATGGCGCAGTGGTGGGCATTGTCGAGGGCATCGGCCGATCCGTGACAGCGCCAGCCGATTGGGCGCTGGTCGGCGGCTGGAAGTTCAGTTTTGTGCGCGGCCTTGAAATGCTTGCCGGCGGCGGCGAAGGCGCCGAGGTTCGCAAGCCGCTGGCAATCACGGTGATCGCGGGCCTGGCCAGCAGCACTGTGCTGACGCTGATCGTGATCCCCACATTGTGGGCATGGGTGAACATTCTGCAGGGGCGTATCAAGCTGCGGCGGCAGACGCCGTGAGAGACCGCGACGTGGAAGAATCGTCGTCAGATCCCGAACGCCTGGCCGAGCGCTACCTGGCTGCGGTCGAGGCATTCATCGGCGCGATGCGTCGCGTGCCCGGCGAACGCATGGACTGGCGCGAAAGCGACGAAACCTGGTCGGCCCGCGACGTGGCGTTCCACGTGGCCGACATTGACCAGATGCTGGGCCTGCGACTGCGCCGCATCCTGGGCGAAGACAACCCTGAACTCGCGGGCGTCAACACCCGCGCCAGCGTGCAGCTGTACCGCCGCGCGCATCTCGACATCGGCCTGGCGATCGACGCGCTTTCCGCTACGGGGGCGCTGAACACGGCGCTGATCGAGTCGCTGACGCCGGAAACGATGGCACGCAAAGGGCGTCACAGCGGCGGCCACATGATGTCAGCTGCGGACCTGGCGGCGTTCATGGCCATGCACATCGAAGCCCACGTGCGCCAGATCGGTCGCATCGTGGGCTCGACGAAGTCCAAGTAACTCCGTGGCTATCGGAAGGCGCCCGAGGCGCCGGCGAAAGCGATCAGCACCCCGTAAAATACCAGGATCACGGCAACAAAGATCATGTTGATCATGCCGAGGTAGTATCCGGCCTTGGTCATGCCCTCGCCGCTGGGGTCCATGATGCCGGCCCGCATTTCAGCCAGGTCCGTCTTGGCCATGAAGAAGGCAATGATGCCGAAGATCGCGCAGACGGCCCAGGCACAGATGCCGAACGCCAGCAGCATGCCGCCGCGGTGGGGCTTGGCGTACGAGCGGTACGCCCCCTGCTGCGGGTACTGGCCCTGCACGCCGTAGGGCTGTTGCGGGTGCTGTTGCGGGTAGCCGCCCGGCTGTGCATAGCCGCCCTGCGGCTGCGCGCCGTACTGGCCCTGCTGTGGGTTTGGCCGGTACTGCGGGTTTCCGCCCGGCTGATAGTTTCCGCCGCTCATGTTCTCTCCTCGATTCAGACCCTAAGCATACGCCATGGAAACGGCGCGCGCGCGTACAATTTGCACCGAGTTTGAGAACGCTCAAGCCTGCGGCTGCTGCGGGTTCACGAACTCCTTGCGCACAACATAGGTGCCCGCAATCAGGTCGTGCAGGCCGCGTTTCTGCGCATGGAACCCCGCCATCAGGTACCCGATCGCGCACAGGCAGCCCGACAGAATTGCGGCAAAGTATCGCCCGATGGAACGCCCAAACCCCAGGTGCATGCCGTTGTCGTCGACGACTCTCAGGCCCAAGGCAAGCTTGCCCAGCGTGCCACCCTTGGCGCTCGTCATCCACGTCCAGTACACCAGGCCAATCCCGAACTGGACCAGCGATGCAATGCTCTCAGCCGGTTGCGCCGTGCTGCCGCGGTTGGGATCAGCGTCAAACATGAGCTCAAGGGGCACACCGAATGCGCTGTAAATGGCGGCCTCGATCGCAAAGCCGGGTATGCCGATGATCAGTCCATCGATGAAGTACGCGACAAGCCGAATCCAAAACCCGCCAAAGGCTTCCGTCTGCAGGTAGGCGGGAGGAACGTATCCAGACTGCCACTGGGGTTGTTGCGGGTACGCCTGGCCGTACGGTTGCGCGTACTGCTGCGGATAACCTTGCGGGGGGTAGCCGCCTTGCTGGGGATAGCCGCCCTGTGGCGGCTGTCCTGGCTGTTGCTGCTCGCCTGGGTAGCGTCCCGGTTGCTGGTAGAAATTCCCGCCGCTCATGGGTACCTCCGGTCAGGGAAGGCCGGTGCTGCGGCGGTTGCGCCATTGTGGCGACCGCCTAGACGCCCTTGAGCAGCTTGTCAGAGGCCTTCAGCCATTCGAGGTCGGCCTGCAACTTTGCGCGTTCGGCTGGGTCTTTCGTCTCGTCAATCTGCTTGCGAATGCGGGCAATGTCTTCGGGGTTGACGCCCTTGAGGTCGGCAATCGCGCGCGCGTCTTCGCTGAGGATCACCACGTGATTGTTGCTTACCTCAAGGTAGCCCTGCTTGATGGCAAACCGGTCGGTGACCGCGTTGGCGAGCGTGCCGCGGGTGACCCGTACCTCGCCAATGCCGAGCTTGGTGACCATCGGCGCGTGGCCGGGACGAATGCCGACTTCGCCATCGTGCGCGCGGGCGGTGATGGCAAGTGCCTGGCCCGAGTACACGGGCTTTTCCGGGCTGATGATGTCCACGTACAGCGTGTTGTTGTCGCTCATGGTGTTCTGGTTCTCTAGTTCGGCCGCAGTGGCAAGCCGTTGATATCCGTCTGGTCATTGCCGGTAAGCAGCATGATGCCGTCAATCATGGGCCAGATGCCGCCGACACCGCAGGTCAGCCACGTCACCGCGATCTGCGCGATCGCTGTGCTGGTGTGCCCCGTGTAGAAGCGACCGGCGCCAAACGCACCCAGCAGCAACTGCAGAATGCCCGCCACCATCTTCTGCTTGTCCGAGTACGGCAAACCGCTGCGCGGGTCCACGCCGTACGGGGCATTCGGGTTCACCGGTCCGAACTGCGCGCCTGCGGGGTAATTGCCCTGTGGCTGAGGGTACTGCTGGTAAGGCTGCTGCGGATAGCCCTGCGGCTGTTGCTGGTAGCCTTGGGGCTGCTGGTTGTAATCCTGCGGTGGGGGGCTGCCGGACATCTGAGACTCCATGAAATTCACAGCGCAATCTGCCACGCCTGCTTCTGGCTAGTTCGGGCGAAGCGGCAAGCCGTTGGCGTCGGTCGCATCTTCCGACACCATGATCATGATGCCGTCGATGATCGACCAGATGCTGCCGACACAAAAGAAGCTCAGGATCAACTGGGCAACGCCAGTGCCGGTGTGGCCGGCATACAGGCGCCCGATGCCGCCAAGGCCAATCACCAGCGGCAGCAATTGCAGCAAGCCGACAATCATCTTCTGCTTGTCCGAGTACGGCCGACCCGTGCGCGGGTCAACGCCATAGGGCGCGTTCGGCTGCCCGCCCTGGGGCTGCTGCGGGTATCCTTGCTGCGGTGGGCTGCCTGCCATGCTGGCTCCTTTTTCTGCGATCCTACTTGTTTGCAGCTGCGATCACTTCGTCGATGCTGCCCTTCATGTAGAACGCGGTTTCATTCAGCGCGTCGTGCTTGCCGGCTACGATTTCCTCGAAGCTGCGGATTGTATCTTCCAGCTTCACGTAGCGCCCCTCAATGCCCGTAAATTGCTGGGCCACGAAGAACGGCTGGCTCAGGAACTTTTCCAGGCGGCGTGCGCGGTTGACGATGATCTTGTCGTCTTCGCTCAGCTCATCCATGCCCAGGATCGCGATGATGTCCTGCAGGCTGCGGTAGCGCTGCAGAATGCCCTGTACGTCGCAGGCTACACGATAATGGCGCTCGCCGACGATGATCGGGTCGAGCACGCGGCTGGTGCTGGCCAGCGGGTCCACCGCCGGGTAGATGCCCTTTTCCGAAATCTTGCGGTCAAGCACGGTCTTGGCGTCCAGGTGGCTGAACGCGGTGGCCGGCGCCGGGTCGGTCAAGTCGTCGGCGGGCACGTAAATCGCCTGCACTGACGTGATTGAGCCGCGATCGGTTGACGTAATGCGTTCCTGCAACGCGCCCATCTCGGTGGCCAGTGTCGGCTGGTAACCCACGGCGCTGGGCATGCGGCCCAGAAGCGCGGATACTTCGCTGCCCGCCTGCGTGAAGCGGAAAATGTTGTCCACGAACATCAGCACGTCGGTGCCGTATGTATCGCGGAAGTATTCGGCCTGGGTCAGCCCGCTCAGCGCCACGCGCAGGCGCGCGCCCGGCGGCTCGTTCATCTGGCCGTAGCACAGCACAGCCTGGTCGAGCACGGTTTTCTTGCTGCCGTCTTCTTTCTCGCCGATGATGGCTTCTTTCATTTCAAGCCAAAGGTCGTTGCCCTCGCGGGTGCGTTCGCCCACGCCGCAGAACACCGAGTAGCCGCTGTGCACACGGGCGATGTTGTTGATCAGCTCCATGATCACGACGGTCTTGCCTACGCCTGCACCGCCGAACAGGCCGACTTTGCCGCCCTTGGCGTAGGGCTCAAGCAGGTCAACCACCTTGATGCCGGTTTCGAAAATCTCGGTCTTGGTGCCGAGCTGTTCAAACGAGGGCGGCTTCTGGTGAATGGCGCGGCGTTCTTTCGTGGTCACCGGCGGGCCGCCGTCCACGGTGTCACCGAGCAGGTTGAAAATGCGGCCAAGGCACTCGTTGCCGACGGGCACCGTGATCGGGGCGCCGGTGTTCTCAACCGGTTGCCCGCGGGTCAGGCCGTCCGTCGCGTCCATGGCCACGGCGCGCACCTGGTCACGGCCGAGGTGCTGCTGGACCTCAAGGGTCAGGTTGATCTTGCGGGCGGGGTCAACGATCTTGAGCGCGGTGTAGATTTCGGGCACCTGGTTTTCCGCAAACTGGACGTCCACAACTGGCCCGATGATCTGGACGATTTTACCCGACTCTGGCATTGAAGCTCCTTGGTGCAAAGCGCTGATTGGCGCGGCTTAGACGCAAATGTTCCCCCCGCAGGGGTGCGCGATACTAACCACGACAATCGCTTAGTAAAGCGGGCAATTTGGCCCCAAACTGCGGCGTTGAGAGAAGCCGTGACACCGCTACCATATCGCACATGACCATCGGTTTTCCAGCCTTCCACGAAGAGATGTGGCGCCCGCGCTGGCCGATTGATGCAAACCGCGTGTTGGCGGCTTCGCAGCAGCTTGGCTGGTCATTTTTTGTCGAGCACTACGGCCCGGTTGGTTTTCGCTGGAAGCTTGGCACCGGCATGAGCTTTTGGTCCTGGGGCGAGACGGTGATCGTCGAGCCCCAACCCGACAACACCGTGCGCGTGCACAGCAGTTGCGCGCTTGTGACGCAGTTTCTCGATTTCGGGCGCAACCGCCGCAACGTCGAGAAGCTGGCCGAGACGATGGGCGTCTGAGCGGCCGCGCCTATTGCGGTGTGGCCTTGGCATCTGCGATGCGCTTTTCCAGCTCCGCCAGTCGCGCTTTCAGCCGTTGCTCGAAGCCCTGGTCGGCCGGTTCATACAGTTTGCGGCCGGCAATCTTGTCGGGCAAGAACGCTTCGGGGGAAAACCCGCCCTCGAAGTCGTGGGCGTAGTTGTAGCCCTTGCCGTAGCCCAGCTCTTTCATCAGTCGGGTTGGCGCGTTGCGGATGTTCAGCGGCACGGGCAACTCGCCGGTTTCTTCGATCACGGCGTGGGCAGCCATGCGGGCGCGTGCCGCGCTGTTGGACTTCGGCGCCAGCGCCAGGTAGCTGGCGAGCTGGCAGATCGTGTACTCAGCTTCCGGCAACCCGATGAAGTGCACAACGTGGATCGCGCTGGCGGCCAGGTTTAACGCGCCGGGATCGGCGTTGCCGATGTCTTCGCTGGCCAAAATCGCCAGGCGCCGCACCACGAACTTGGGGTCTTCGCCCGCAGCCAGCATGCGCATCGCGTAGTAGATCGCCGCGTGGGGGTCACTGCCGCGCACGCTTTTGATCAGCGCGCTGGCCATGTCGTAGTGTTCATCGCCGGCTTTGTCGTAGCGCAGGCGGCGCTCGCCCAGTGCGCGCTCCAGCACTTGACCAGTCAATACCCGTTCGCCTTCGGGCATGGCGGCCAGCATGTCGGTGCCGGCTTCGACGGCCATCAGCAGCCGCCGGGCATCACCACCGCTGTAGCGTCGCAGGGCGCTGCGGCCTTCTTCGGCAAGGGTGACAGGCTTGGTAGCCTGCGCCAGCGCGCGGTCAATCAGCAGGTCCATGGCGGGCTCGTCGAGCGGCTTGAGCACGTGGACGCGGCAGCGGGAAAGCAGCGCGGCGTTGACTTCAAAACTCGGGTTCTCGGTAGTGGCGCCGATCAAGGTGATCAAGCCGTCTTCGCTGGCGTGCAGCAGGCTGTCCTGCTGGGCCTTGTTGAAGCGGTGGATTTCGTCGATGAAGACCAGCGTGGCTTTGCCCTCGGCGCCCAGCCGGGCTCGCGCGCGGTCAAGCAGTTCGCGCACGTCTTTCACGCCGCTGCTGGTGGCGCTCAGTGTTTCGAACGCGAGCCCGCTTTTCTGGGCGAGCATGCGGGCCAGCGTGGTTTTGCCGGTACCGGGCGGGCCCCACAGAATCATGTTGCGGACTGTGGGCGTCGCGCCCGGGGCGGGGTTCAGGATTGCATAGAGTGCCCCTTCTGCACCCACCAGGTGCGATTGGCCGACAAAGTCGGCGGGTTCTCGCGGGCGCAAGCGCTCGGCCAGCGGCGCCTGCTCGGCGGCCAGTTGCTTCGCGCGCTTGTTGAACATGTCGCTCACGGGCGGTACTTTCTAAGCATCGGTCGGCGCAGGTGATTCGCTCCGTACCCAGTGTCCGCCACACTGTAACGAAACCGCGCGAGGTGTGTGATGGCGCAGCGACAGTTCCCTTGCCCCAAGTGTGGCGCGGGCATCATGGTGCCGGATGACTACTTTCGCGCGCAGATTGGTTGCGCCCACTGCGGCACAGCCGTTGATCGTCGCACAGGCGCGCTGCCTGGCGCCGCTGCGACAGCCAATCCGTATCCGGCTGGGCAGCCGTTTCCGCAGCAGCGCGGCCCTGCGTCGCCGGCGCCGCTGGTCTATCCCGGCTACGGCCCGCAGTACCCGCCCCAGTATCCAGCGCAGTATCCGATGCAATATCCGATGCAGTACCCGCCCCAGTACCCGCCACGCAAGTCCGGCAGCCGGGGGCTGGTGATCGGCCTGGTCATCGGGGGCGTCGTGCTACTGGTGGTTGTGGTGCTGGCCCTGGCGGCGATTCCATTGATTACATCCGGCGGGATAGACGACAGCGGCCCGTGGCACCACTACCGCAGCGAAAAGGGCCGGTTCGAAATCGACTTTCCGCAGCCGCCGACCGAGAATTCTCAGCCCATGCAGATGCAGCATGCGAGCGCGACGATGTACCGGGCGACTTGCACCGGTTTCGCTATCAACTTCGAAGCCTCCTACTTTGACTTGGGAACGGGTCCGACCACAGACTACGAGTATGACTACGCCGAGGGCGCAAGGGCCGTTGCCAACAGCGCCAAGGGCCGGATCCAGTCGCAGAATTCCAGGTCGGTCGGCAATCACAAAGGTTCGGTTGCAATCGTCGACCTGCCAAACGATCGCCGGACCACGATGTTCATGGTGCGCGTCGGCAATCGCGTTTACGTCGTAGCCGTGGAGAATCACCTGGCCGACAAACAGGACGTGGCCGACAGGTTCATTGATGGTTTCAAGCTGATTGCAGATGGAGGGAATGCCGCCAGGGCGATAGGCCCCATGGCGCCGTATCGCCGAGTCGGCAACCGCTGGATGCATAAGTCCACGATGAACTTGCAGGGAATGGACCCGATGGTGAGTTTCGTGGGCTACGAGGTTCTGTCGGTGACCGGCGAAACTGCCAACGTTCGCATGACCACCTATGACGGAAAACGTCAACAGACCTATCAGTCAGACCAAGCGATCGGAATAAGCCAGCAAGGCGTTTCGGGCTCAGCGCCTTCTGCCGACCACACCGATCAGATCAAGACGATGGAGACCATCACCGTGGAGGGTGGGACTTTCGCGTGTGAGAAGTTAGTCGGGGAACATGGAGTGACCACCTGGTTCTGCCGAAAGACCGGGTTGATAGTCCGACTGGAGGCCAACACTGCCGCGACGAAAACGGTGACGGAATTGGTCGAGACCAACATCCCTCATTGAACGCGCGCTTGCGGGCGTGCCTGTGCGATTCCCGCCAGATGCGATTAAACACAACGGGCGCCCTTGCGGGCGCCCGTTTCGGGTTTCTGGTCGTTAGACGGGCTGGACGTTTTCAGCCGCAGGACCCTTACGGCCCTGGCCAACGTCGAACTTCACCTTCTGACCTTCCTTGAGGGACTTGAAACCGTCCGCACTGATCGCCGAGTAGTGGACAAACAGATCCGCTCCCCCGTCGTCCGGCGTGATGAAGCCGAAACCCTTTTCATCGTTAAACCACTTCACTGTACCTGTTGACATAAAGCTCCTACTACTTATGTGCTGCTTTTTGGCAGCGTTGTTTCCGCTAACCGCCCTCAACATTGATTGGCGCGCTATCGGTTGTGAAGTCAGCATAGCAATTCAATGGCTGTGGAGAACTGGCAGAAAGTGAGTTTTCTGCAAATTTGAACACACAGTTGAAAGGGGAGAAAGGACAGGGAAAGTAGACGGGAACAGGGACAGAAGCAGGCATTTACGCGGCTTCAAGAGTCTGGCTGCAGTTCCTTCCCCTGCCAACTTCCACTTCCCCTGCTTACAAAAAATGAACCGGGCGCCCTTGCGGGCGCCCGGTTTGGGTTTCTGGTCGTTAGACGGGCTGGACGTTTTCAGCTGCAGGACCCTTACGGCCCTGGCCAACGTCGAACTTCACCTTTTGACCTTCCTTGAGCGACTTGAAGCCTTCCGCACTGATCGCCGAGTAGTGGACGAACAGGTCCGCTCCCCCGTCGTCGGGCGTGATGAAGCCGAAACCCTTTTCATCGTTAAACCACTTCACTGTTCCTGTAGCCATACCGATTGCTCCTGCTGGAGGTCGCTGTGCGCCTCCCGATTGAACTGATCGACGCCCGCCGGGTCCATACGCGGCGTGACGTCGGCCGTTGACACGGAAAAATGGTAATTGCGGGGGACGCCGTCGCCAGCAATTTCTGCGCAACGCCCCATTTTTCGTCTGCTTTAGGCAATGCGTTCAGTGCGATGCCACTCAGCCTTCGCGCGACGTCTAACCCCAATAGTTGTGTATGTACGCGTGACTGCCCTGGCTGCTGCACTCAAAAGCAATCGCCGGCGCCGCTGGTTTGCGGCTTTCGCGATCGAACAGCACCACGCCCGGCTTTTCTTTGCCGATCGTGACGACCCAGAACTTCTGGTCCAGCGTCAGGGCTACGCCTCGCGGCTGCTCAAGGTGTTCGTGGCTGACATACTTCTGCTCAGCCATGTTCCAGAACGTGACCAGGCCGCTGTTGGTGCCAAACGGGTTCGTCGCGGCGACAATGCCGGACTCTTCGTGCAGCACCAGGCTGAGAGTTTCGCCCTTCATGGCGGCTGTGACCGCGGCGGGCGAGACCATGGTGCGGAACTTTCCGTCCTTGGGGCGCAGGCTCATGGCGCCCAGTGCCTCTTCGCCGTGGTAGCCCTCGCGCATGGCGTGGCTGACCGCGAGGTCGCCCTTGCTGCTGACCAGCAGGTGCCCGGCGTTGATCAGCGGGTTGTCAAAGGTGATGCGTTCAATCAACTCGCCCTTGGGCACGCTGACATAGGTGACGCAAGGCTCGGCCCCGCCTTCAATGTGGCCGCCGCCGTTGGTGATGGCGACAACTTTGCCGTCGTCCATGAACGTGCAGTCGTGGGGCCACTCGCCGTGGGTCGGGAACTCGCCGATCACTTTCATGTCTTCGGCGTCGCGAATCACCATGCGGCCTTCGTAGCTTTCTTTGTCGTACTCGGTGGCGTACAGCACCTTGGCGTCGGCGGAGTACGCGCCGTGGCCGTAAAACTCGCAGCCCTTGGAGGGCGCGATGCGCCGCAGAATGGTGTTTGCCTTCAGGTCAATCTCGCAGCCGCCGGGCCCCTTCTTCTCAAACGCCACAATGCGGTGTGCGTGCCTGGGGTGCTTGATGACGCCGTGGGCCAGAAAGCCGATCTCGGTGTTGACCTTGGCATTGCCTTCGCCCACGCCCTTGGCCTTGACCACTTCGTCGATGTTGACCTGTGTAAAGACGAACACCTTATCGCCCGTCTCGGGATTGATTTTGTTGCCGCCGCACAGCAGCACGCCGTAGGCCAGCGATGGCTTCACGGGCTGGCCGGGTTCCTCGACCGCTGGGGGTGCATTCTTCAGGGGTTGGTTCGCGCGCGGCTGTCCCTGGGATTGGTCAGCGCAGGCGGCAACGAACAAGCCGCCGGCAACAGCCGATGTGGAAAGGAAACGCCTTCGGGCGCGGTCCATGGTTGCCTCCTCGTGAAAAGGGAATGCCGGTTCCCTTTGCGTAGCGTCTTGATGTTAGCTTGCGAAGACGTAGATGTTGAGTGCGGAGACGGGATGCGCCACAAGGATAAAGAGACGGCACTGGAGGCCCTTGAGGCCTGGAAGCGCCTGCGCGCCAAGGTGGCCGTCGAGGGCGGCGAGAATTACGACAAGCCGGTGCTGGTGCAGTTTCTTGACCGCAACACCTTTGAGGTGATGGACCGCGACATTGTCGAGGACGAATTCTACGTGCTGCGCAAGCACCGCATTCTGCGCGACCTTGACCCGCAGGGCAAAGATCTCGAAGACGCCATTCGAAACGCCAGAGGCGGCAGCCGGCCCGCACAGCCCGGGCGCCAGCAGGGCCGCCCGCAGGGCAAGCCAAGCCGGCGGCGACCCCAAGGCCCGCAGGCGAAGTCAGACCAGCCCGGCAACCGGCGAGAAAAAGACGAGACACGCAAGGGCGGCAACAGAAGGCGCCGCCGCCGCACAGGCCGCAGGGGGCCACGCCGAGGCAACGGCGGCCCGTCCGCGGGAAGTCCGCCGCCCGCGTAGCCGCCGCCTTGACCCTTGCCGGGACTGTTGTTGTAGTCGCGGTTGTTAGATGCGTGGCGCCGATGCGGCGCATTTCGCACTGACCAGGAGCAGCCATGACGGACAACGATTTCATTCGATTCGCCGGCGACGACGACGACGAGAACAACGACGAGAACAAGGGCGAAACCGGCGAAAGCGCACACCACCGCGCGCTGGCTCAACGCCTGCTGGCTTCGCGCACCATCATCATCAGCCGGCCCGTGGACGACAAACTTGCCGCCTCGGTGATCGCGCAGTTGCGCATCCTCGAAGACGACGACCAGAAAAAGCCGATCACCTTTATCGTCAACAGCCCGGGTGGCAGCGCCGACAGCGGCTTTGCGATTCATGACTACGGCCGCTTCATCAAGCCGCCGATCCGCAGCATTGTGTGCGGCATCTGCGCCTCCGCAGCGGTGATGATTCACCTGGCTGCCGACAAGAACAACCGCTACTGCACGCCCGCCAGCCGCTTCCTGCTGCACCAGCCCAGCATGGGTGCGCGCGGCCAGGCCAGCGACCTTGAAATCCTGAGCGCGGAAATTGACCGCATCAAGGCGCTGTACAACGAGATTGTCGCGCGCGAGACCGGCCGCACCGCCAAGCAGGTCGAAAAGGACGTGCATCGCGACTTCTGGATTCCGGCTCCCGCCGCGGTCGAGTACGGCATTGTCAAAGCCGTCGTCAACAACCGCTCGGAGATCGAGTAGTGGCAAGTGTCTCGGAGTACCGAGTACCGAGTCCACAGTACAGAGTCCGCCCGGCGAGTGTGCTGAGGCTGAGTCTGTATGCGGTAATCTGTGCGCTGTTCCTGTCGGCCTGCACCGGCGACTTTGACCAGCGCGTCGAGGAAGCCAAGAAGGTCAACCCCGGCGGCGGAAGCACCGGGACACTGCCCAACCCATCCGGCGACGTGTTCATTCGCGGCGTTGCCAGCGTCGGGGGTGTGGTGCGCAACGCCGCTGTAACGCTGCGGCCCGTGGGCAGCGACGGCGTGGTCAACTGGAACGACACCGACATCCTGGGCGCCGGCATCACGTTCAGCAACGGCATTTACCAGGTGACCCTGTACGACGAAGACTACCGCGGCGCGATCCTGGTTGAGGTGCGCTCACGTACCGGCTTCACCAGTGAATGCGGCAACCCGGCCACAGCCATTTCGCAGAAGTTTCATGCCATGGGCGCGGGCCACTTTCTGTACAGCGTGGTGCCGGTGTTCGACGGCTACAGCGTTGTCGAAGTTGACGTTTCACCACTGACCACGGTCGCGGTCATGCGCGGCCTGGCATTTGACGGCAGCATCGCGGGCGTGACGGGCGGTGTCGGGGCCGGCATGTTCGGCTTGATGTGCCAACAGGTGGCGGAGTTTTTCGGCCTTGACCGCATTCGCGGCGTGGTGCCGCGCGACTTTGCAAAGTCGGGCGGGTTCGGTACCGAGTCGTTGTACGCTTACGTGCTGGCGGGGTTGAGCCAGTTGGCCAAGGACCTTGGCGTCGCGAACATCTGGGATTTCTGGCTTGGCATGGCGCAGGATGCCGGCGACGACGGCGAACTGAACGGCTCGATCGGCCTGGTGCCGAACACCGGCGTCAGCATGCCGGACCTGGGGCAGGCAAACCTGCTGGGCAACGCGCTGCTGGTGAACTATCTGGACCCGGCCAACAGCGAGCGCGTCATCAGCACCGACAGCGGCGACATCAACCCCGGCGACTCGCTGGACCAGTTGATCACGACACTCGACAGCGTGCGCGACATCGACACAGCCGTGCGATCCTACGACCTGACACTGCGCATCCCGACGGCGTACACGATTGCCCCGGGCGACGACGCGCAGACGCGCATGATTACCCTGAAGCAGCTCGGCAGCAGCACCGAGTTTCATCCGTTTGGCGACTCGGCAGGCCCGAGTTTTGTCGAGTATCTCTGGGTCTCATCCGCGCCTGGCATGGTCGATGTGCAGCCGTGGGGCCGCATCGAAGTAGCGCCCGCGACGCCGAATGGTGACTACACGCTCAGCCTGACCATCCGCCCGGCAATCGGGCAAACGTACGTCACGGGCACGGTGTCGAATCACACGGTAATCGTGAAAGTTCGATAGGCGCTGCGACAGAAATCCCTGGCAGTGTCCAGTCGCTAACCAGTCAAACGGCATGAGCAGGCCTGTTTTTCAATCACGGGTGAACACGGGTAATCACAACTGCTGCTCCTTGCGCCACACGTGTGCACCCGTGTTCACCCGTGGTTTCCAGGCACTTGCCGTTGTTTGCGTCTCAACAGTTTGGCTTCCGGTGTTGCGACCGCCGTCGACGGCGAACTATACATCTCCCGCAAAAGTAAACCGCCGCGTTTCCGCGGCGGTCTTGGTTGATGCCTGTTCGGCTCTAGTTGCCGTACGTGCGCCAGGTGCCGTTGATGAACACAGCCGACGAGTTGTAGGCACGCAGGAAGAACGGCGGTGTGGTCAATGCCAGCCGGAAGTCCCAGTCGTAGTTACGGCGGTTGAAGTGGTTGCCCATGCCCGCGGCATAGCTGCCGCCTGCAATCAACCCGCCGTGTCCCCAGAACTCTTCACCGATGAACGAGTTGCGGTAGCGCCATGGGCGCGTGTCAGAAAGCGAGAAGAACACACCGTCCATGGGGTTCGAGTCCGCTGGATAGTGGCCGGGCACCAGCTCGCCGACCTGGTTGGTCGCCGCTTGGGCAACAGGAATCGCGTTCCACCAAGTGGGGGTGAGCATGCAGTCCTGCTGCGACATCACGCCCAGCATTTCCTTGAAGTTGAGCGCGCCGTTGGATTCTTTGCCGCTGATGCCGTCACCATGGAAGTTACGCATCCATGGGTTGTCCAACAGCGTCTGGTAGCTGATGGTGTCGGCCAGGATGATCTTGTGGTCGCAGGCGATCGAGACGCGGCGGTCGTCCAGCCATCCCCAGAGCAGAAGCACTTTTGCGCCAAGGCCGGTGCTGCCGTTGTTTTCGACAATATCCCAGTCGTCGCCTGCGCCGCTGGCAATGGCCGCGCCGCTGGTGTTGGAGACGCGCCAGTCGGTGGCTTGCACCCAGTTGTTGGTGCCTGCTAGCGAATCACTGACAGCAACGCCAAGTGCGCGCGGGCCCACGGTGTTCGCATTGCCGGTTTTTACGTAGATGACGCTTTCGTCGGGAATATCGTAGTCCGTGAAGACGAGGTCAAAGTTCGCGTTTGCAACAATCGAGCTGGCGCCTGTCAGCAGGCGCGCGCTCGGGGATACCGAAATCGCGCTGCTCAGGTTCAGCCAGTTTGTGCCTGAGGGCGTCAAGCCGGCCGCCGAGGTGCGGCGCACAAAGTAGCGGCGGTAGCTGCTGCCCCGCAGTTCAATCGCCAGCGTGTTCTCAGCCCAGCGGTGGCCGTTGTCCGTGGCTTCGGTCTCAAGGGCTGCCCAGGGCGCTGCCCACACCGGCAACGGAATCGCCGGTTGGTTCATGGATGGCGGATTCAGCGGAAAGTGGTAGTTCCACGCCTGGCCGGTGGTCGTGTTCGTTGGGCCAACGCCGTAGCCCTGCACTACGCTGCCGACCATGTACGCGTCGCCGTAGATCTGGGCGCCCGTGTTCGGGATGTTGACCGAGCCGCCATAGTACATGTTGCCGACGCCCTTGTAGTCCGTACCCAGCGTGTTTGTACCAGCGTCGGCGTTGAACACAGCGTAGTCGCTGAACGTGGCAACCTTGATGGTGTATTCGACCGTGCGTGACCGCAGGCCCGAGGTTGCCGTGCTGCGAATGCGCGCCGTCGGCACCGATGGGCCGCCGACTGAGCGCCCATCAACCTGCACCGCGATGCCGTTGATCGTAAAGTTGCCGATCGGGTTCCAGTTCGGGGCAGGCAGCGGAAGCAACGCGCCCCAGTCTTCCTGGATCACGGGGATAATCGTGAAGCGACCGCGCACCGTCTCAACACCGGTCTCGGCGGCGATCATCAAGCGCACGTCGATACCGTTGCGCACGGTCTGCACCTGGTGATAACCCGACACCGTAATCAGCGCGGTGCCTGCAATCGTCACCACCACAAAAAAGATCAGGGCAGCCGCCATGGCGCTGCCGCGTCGGGCATTGCGTCGCGTGGCGCGCAGTTGGTTTGTCCGGGTGACCATGTTTCCCCCTCTTTCAGCGATAAGCGTTTGAGGAATATTACACATTGGGCGAGCGGTGTCAAGTTCGAACGCGAATATGTAATGCTAATTCCCCAGAAATCGAACGCTCCGTGTAGCAAAAAGGCATCTTTCGGGTCTCAACACTCTACTGACAAATCGGTGTAACATGCCTAGCTCACAAGGCATGCGCCCAACACGCAGGCGAACACCAATTGTTTCCAATCGTTGGTCTTCTCACTTTAACTGTCCGGCCATGGACAGCGATAGCCAAAAGTCCATATTTCGGCGCGACCGCGGACTGAGGCACAACTCGTTTGCGTCCCGGACGTTCCAACCGGGCGCGGCTTGTGGCTCGGGACGTCTAACCTAACATGCCCGCCGTTCTTTCTGCAGATTTGGCGGGCGCAACGTGGCCAGGCGAAAAATTCACTCCGCGACTGAGCGTGTCCCGCGCCTGGCCAACAAGGGCGAGGCCGACAAGCCGTTGCTGGATTGCACCGACTTCGAACTGTTGAAGCTGTTCGTAAAGAACGAAGACCACGCCGCCTTTGAGACTCTCGTCAACCGCCATCGCAGGCAGGTCTACAACTTTGTGTACAAGATGGTCGGGAAAGCCGAAGCCGCGGAAGACATCTTTCAAGAGACATTCCTGCGGGTCCTGAAGAATGCGCACACCTACACACCCCGAGCGAAGTTCACGACCTGGTGCCTGCAGATTGCGCGCAACCTATCGCTGGACTACTTCAAGCGCGAGGGTTTGCGCCAGCACGCCAGTATCGATGCCGGCACCCCCGGCAACGAAGATCACAGCATGGCGTCGCTGCTCAAGTCGGGTGACCCGGACAGCCCTGACATCGCGCAGTCGAAAGAACTGATCGACGCCGTGCGTCAAGCCGTTACCCGCCTGCCCGAGAACCAGCGAGAAGCGCTGGTGCTGCGCATGTATGAGGACATGCCTTACGCCGAGATCAGCGAAATCCTGGGCAGCCCGGAAGGCACGGTGAAGTACTGGGTTCACGAAGCCGTGAACACGCTGGCGCGGCACTTGGAGCGTATGGGACTGAAATGACAGGGGCAGCGAATTTGCCCAAACTGCCGCCAACAGATTGTCAGCCGGGTCGTTTCATCAGTCGGGGTAGTCAGGAACACAATGGAACGCGAACGTGAAAAACTGATTGCGATGCTTCTGGGCGACCTCGCCCCGGAAGACGCGCCAGCGCTACAGGCCCGCATAGCCGGCGACGCCGCATTGCAGGCCCAGCGCGACAGCCTTGAGCGGCAGATTGCCGCCATGCGCAACCTGCCCGACGACGACGTTCCGCAGGCGGCTGTTGACCGCGTGATGAATTCCGTGCGCGGCTTCCACAGCAGCCCCGAAGCTGTCCAGCTTGCGCGCGTGATTACTCTCAAGACGTTTGTGAACATCTATCTGCCGCGCATCGCCGCTGCGGCACTGTTCGTGCTGCTGGTCGGGTATGCGGTGCACTACATGCCGGATGGCCCGGCACCCAGTGTCGGGACGGTGATTGGCGCCGACGGCAGCAGCTACATCCTTACTAACGATCAACTGGTCGAGGCCGGCATCGGCAGCCCACTGCGCGTGAAGCTGGCGACCGGCGAGATTCTGCTGGATGGTGGCGCGGCTGTGCGCCTGCTCAGCAATGGCGAGAACCAACAGCCGACGGTGCAGGTAGACCGGGGCCGAGTGGTAGTGGATGCCGCCCGTGCGCCGTCTACGGTCGATGTTGGTGGCCGCCGGGTGACGATGGCAGCCGGAACGGTGCTGTCGCTTGATTACGACCGCGAACATGCGCGCATCGTGGATGGTGGCGCTGTCGTGGAAATCCAGCGCACTTCGATCGCCGATGTACTGCCCCATGCCAGCGAAGCCTACGGCATTGTGCTGGACGCGTCGCTGCTGCCGGAAGCCGTGAAGCGCCAGCGCGTAACGTTCTTCGGTACGCAGCTTGACGGCGAGGGCTTCGTGCGCAGCTTTGTGGAAGCGGCGGCGCAATATGGCGTGAAGCGCGAAGGCAAGTACCTGCTGTATGAAGCGGGCACCACGCATCGTGTCGGCGACACTGAGCAGGTCGAAGTTCTCAGCTTGAACCTGTTGCAGGGCAGCGCCCAGGTCAGCAGCGGCACCCGGACCCTGGACGTGCCGGCCAGCATCTCGTTCACCCATGACCGCACCATCACCAGCGAACAGCGCCCCGAGCGTTCATGCATCTGGGCGCGCGGCATGGGCAACGCTGTCGTGGACGGCAAGCTGCGCGATGTTTCCACCGGCGAGGCCACTCTGCCCGCGGGCAGTGTGATTCATCCTGATCGCCTGGTGCTCCCTGCCGGCGCCGAGCGCATCTTCGTGCTGGATGGCCCCGCTTTCAACTTTCCGCTGCCCGGTGGCCGCATGGGCCGCTTGGTCGGGTTGCTTTCCAGCGGCGCGGAGTTTCAGCTAGAGGGCTCGGTGATTCGCGTCTTCGTCCCGCACTCCAGCGTCGCCAAGTAGCTCCCTTCTGCAAGCCACGCCCGCGGCTTTCGCCGCGGGCGTGGCATTTCTATGGTCAGCTCCGGAGAAACTTATGCGCGTACTAAGCGTTGCTGCCGTACTACTGTTGACTCTGACTTCCGCACTGGCCCAGGAAGAACCGACTCCCGCGCGGGGCGACGAAATCGCCTCGGGCGAAGCCAAGTTCCTCAAAGCCGGCTACGCGCGCGAACTGTGGGTCGGATTGGCGCCCGAGAGTGTCGGCGCCAAAAAAATGCTGAAGCAACTGCGCGAGTCGTGCGACGACACCACGTCCGTTGCGGTGATCGAAAGCAACCTGAATGAAGGAGTCGTCGCCACGAAGGCCGAGCAACTGGTGGTATGCGCGGTTTCCGCCCGTGCGGCGCTGCGCACCGTGATTCTCGGCGCGGCCCTGAGGCGAAACTTTACCCGAGTCGTGCTGGTAGGTGCCTTGGAGACTTGCCCGCTGGCGGTGCAGGTGGTGTCGGCGCCCGGCACGGGCGTTGAGGGCCTGGTGCTGATTGATCCTCCGGTGGGGGATATCAACGTTGCTGCCGACCTCGAACACACGCTGGGCGTCGATGTGCTGTTGCACCCGCGCTCTGCCAACGAGGGCGCCAGCGAAGAGACACAACTGGTCGCGGCGCTGGGGCCGTGGGGCAAGTCCGCGCGCATCCAGTTCAGCGACAAGCATTTTGACAACCTGGGCGAACGAATCAGCGAGTTGCGCAGCCACATCCGCGGCTACACCGTGTTGCAGGACGATATGCCTTCCACGACCAGCGCCACGGACCTTGCAGCCAAACTCAAGGACTTTGACGTGGTGTTTGTCGGTGAGCTTCACGGCAACGCCGGCGCGCATCGCGTGCAGCTTGAGATGTTGCGCTGGTATGTCGCGGACAAGCGCAAACTCGCGTTGGCCACCGAACAGTTTGAACGCGACGTGCAACCGCTGCTGGACCAGTACCTGGCGGGCAAAATCGACGAAGCGGCATTCCTGAAAGACTCGCGCCCATGGCCCAACTACGCCGACTACAGGCCGCAAGTCGAGTTGTGCCGCGAAAGCAAAGTGCATGTGATTGCAGCCAACATCCCGCGCCGCCTTGCCAGCCGCGTGTTCAAGGAAGGGCCCGAGGTTGTCGAGAAGTTCACAGACGAAGAAAAGTCCTGGTGCGCGGCCGCACTGCACGCAGCACCGGGGGCCTATCGCGACAAGTTCATGAAGCAGATGGGCGGCGCCGACGGCCACAACCAGCGCCTCGAGAACATGTATGCGTCGCAAAGCTTCAAGGACGACACGATGGCTGAAAGCGTCGCCAACTGGCTGAAAGCCAACAAGGGTGCGCGGGTGGTGCACATCAACGGCAACTTTCACAGCGCCGGCGGCCTGGGTGTGCCGGAGAAACTTGCAGCATTGATGCCCGACCTGAAGATCGCCGTGGTCACGTGTGTGGAACACGGCGAAGAGGCGGACGCCGGCCCCGATGAGTGGGTGATCCACGTGCCCGCATCGCGGCCCCGGCGCGAGTAACTTGCCCGGCACGCCTTGATTCCATGCCCCGGCGCACGCAAACTCGGCAGCGAACAGAGGACAACTTGGCCAAGCGCGCAAAGCAGAAGCAGCCCAAGACAAGCAACCGCAAAACGCCGGCAAAGCCGCGCGTGAAGAAGGCGGCCAAGAGCGCGCGTCGACCCTCGTCGGGCAACTCGGCGGTTCCGCAGCGGCTGTTCGGTACCGATGGCATTCGCGCGCAGGCAGGCGTGGGCCCCTTGGCGCCGCACAACATACTTGCGCTGGGCCGCGCACTCGGTGCCTGGCTGACCGCCAATGCCGCGCCGGATGCACGCCCAATGGTACTGCTGGGCGTGGACCCGCGGCCATCCGCTGACATGGTCGGCACGGCGCTGGCAGCCGGCTTGATCGCCGAGTGCTGCGACGTGCACTGGCCCGGCATGATGAGCACGCCAGAAGTTTCGTTCCTTACAGGACACGGCCCGTTTTCGGCGGGTGTCAGCGTGACCGCCAGCCACAACCCGGCGTCTGACAACGGCATCAAGATCTTCGGCAAAGACGGCTTGAAGCTTCCTGAGGCCATTGAGCGAAAGCTCGAGCAGGCTGTACTCGGGGGCAAGGCGCAGGGTGATGCGGCAGCCGATGGGCGGCATGGATGGCTGCAACTTGGCCGCGAGCGCAACTACGAAGACTATATCGTCAAGACGTTCCGAAAGAGCTTCGCCAGCCTGCGTAAACGCCCGTTGGGTGTCGTGTTTGACGCAGCGTTTGGCGCCCGCAGTATCGACTTGCAGGTGGTGTCGCGCCTGGCCCACAGCCTTGCGTTCGGCCGCACCGTGCCCGAGTTTCGCGTCGGCGCCAGCCTGCAGGCGGGCGGAGAAGCCGCAGACAACGCGCTCGACATCTACTTCATGAATGCCGCGTCGCCGACCCAGCCCGACACGCACCACCTGATCAACGACAACTGCGGCAGCCTGTACCCGGCTGGCTGTGTCACGGCTGTGCGCGAGCTCAAGGCCGACATTGGCGTGTGCTTCGACGGCGATGGCGACCGCTGTATCCTGATTGACGAAAAGGGCGTGGTGCGCGATGGCGACCACATGCTCGCGCTGCTGGCGACCGACATGAAGACGCGCGGTGTACTGAAGAACGACACCGTCGTCACCACCAGCATGGCCAACCTCGGCCTGCAGCGCGCGTTGGCAAGCCTGGGCATTAAGCTGGTGCTGACGGACGTCGGCGACAAGTACGTGGCCGAGGCGATGACGAAGCACGGCGCGGTGCTGGGCGGCGAACAGAGCGGACACATCATCATTCGCGACGAGGGCCATTTGACCGGCGACGGTTTGTACACGGCGCTGCGGGTGATTGAGGTGATGCTCGACACCGGCAAGTCGCTCACCGACCTGTGCAGCAGCGTGAACAAGTTTCCGCAGACAATCGTCAACGTCCGCACACAGGCCAAACCGCCCCTGAACACACTCAAGACACTCAGCAAGCTGTGCGGCGTGCATGAGCGCGCACTGGGCCAGCGTGGCCGCATCAATGTGCGCTACTCAGGTACCGAGCCGTTGCTGCGCATCATGGTGGAAGCCGAAGACCAGGCCACACTCGAAGAGGTCAGCAAGTCACTGGCAGCGGCGGCAAAGAAAGACCTTGGCTAGGCTCAGCCCGCCCGCGGGGGTGGGGGATCAGCACTGAAGCAGGCACCCGGGACATACCGACTGGCCACGCGGCCGGGCTGACAAACATGGACGCCACAATCCTGGCAATCGAGACCTCAGGCGATGGCGGCGGCGCGGCCATCCTGCGCGCCGGCGAAGTGATTGCCGAAGCCGAAGTCAGCGGCCCGCGCCGCCACGGCGCGGAGCTCATGAGCCGCGTGGACAAGGCGCTTGCCGATGCCAGGCTGCAGCGCGCTGACATTGGCGTGATCGCGGTCAACATTGGCCCCGGCAGCTACACCGGCCTTCGCATCGGCATTGCCGCCGCGCAGACCATTGGCTACGCGCTCGACAAGCCGGTGATCGGCGTGCAGTGCTTTGACGCGATGGCTGTGCAATACGTGATGCGCGACGATTTCGGCGTTGAGCTGAAACGCGAGCTCTGGCCCGTGCTGGACGCCCGCCGCAACGAAGTCATGACCGCGCGCATCGTGTACGACAACGGCCGCCTTGCCCGCGCCACCGGCGACCTGCTGGTCGCCCCCGAGAAGCTGCATGAACAAGCGGAGCGCCAGGCGATTGTCTTCGGTAGCGGCGTGCCGCCCTACGAGGGCAAGTTTGACCACCAGTACCTGCTGGTCGACATTGCCGGCTTCAACCTCAAGCCCTCGGCCGTCGCACTGCAGGCGTCGCGCCAGCTTGCCGAAGCGCCTGACGCAGCGGAGCTGCCACGCGCACCGCTTGAGCCGCGCTACTTCCGCCGGGTGCTCGCCAAGACAGTGCAGGAGCGCGCCGACGAACGCGCCTGAGGGTGCCGCAACAGGGTTCCAAAACGCCCGTCCACTCATAGACTCGCGCCGGAATTGACCGACACAGAAAGCGGAGACCATCATGGCCATTGCGACACTGCCCGAGAACTTTCCGACACGGCTTTTCATCAACGGTGAGTTCACCGACGCCGCCGACAAGCGCACATACAACTCGATCAACCCTGCCACCGAAGAGGTCATCGCGCCCATCGCCATGGCCGGCAAAGCCGACCTTGAAGCCGCCATCAGCGCCGCCGAGGCCGCATTCCCGGCATGGGCCGCCATGCCCGCGGCGAAGCGCAGCAACCTGATCTGGAAAGTCGGCGAAGAAATCAGCAAGCGCCGCGACGCGTTTGCGGCACTCGAGGCCGCCGACGCGGGCAAACCGATTCGCGAAAACGCCAGCATCGACGTGCCGATGGCGGCGGACCATTTCAAGTACTTCGCCGGCGTGTTGCGCGGCCTGCAGGGCGAGACGATCCCGGTCAATGACAACCTGTTTGTCTACACGCTGCGCGAGCCGCTGGGCATCGTGGCCGGCATCACGCCCTGGAACTTCCCGCTGTTGATGGCTGCGCGCAAGATTGCCCCCGCGCTGGCAGCCGGCAACTGCGTGATCCTCAAGCCCGCGAACCCGACGCCGTTGACAGCCTTGCTGCTGGCCGAGTGCATCCAGGCCGCCAAGATTCCGCCGGGCGTGGTGAGTGTGCTGCCCGGCAAGGGCAGCGAGGTCGGGCAGCAGATTGTCGAGCACCCCAAGATTGCAGCCATCAGCTTCACCGGCAGCACGGGTGTAGGCGTCAAGATGGTGCGCGACGCCGCGCCGACACTTAAGAAGCTGACCATGGAACTGGGCGGCAAGAGCCCCAACGTCATCTTCGCAGACGCGGAACTCGACAGCGCCATCAAGGGCGCGCAGGCGGCGATTTTCTACAACAAGGGTGAAGTGTGCACAGCCGGCTCGCGGCTGTTCGTGGAAGACAAGGTGCATGACGAAGTGGTCGAGAAGCTTGGGTCGCGCACCGCAAAGCTGGCGGGCGGAAACCCCCTCGACGACGAAACACGCTACGGCCCCCAGAACAACGCCGAGCAGTTCAAGACCACAATGGACTACATTGCCAAGGGCAAAGCCGAAGGCGCGCGCCTGGTCGCGGGTGGCGAACGCATGGGCGACAAGGGCTACTTCGTCAAGCCGACCGTGTTCGCCGACGTAAAGCCCGAAATGGCCATCGCGCGCGAAGAGATTTTCGGGCCTGTGCTGGCAGTCCAGAAGTTCAGCGAATTCGACGAACTGATGGCCAAGGCCAACGGCAGCGAGTACGGCCTGGCGGCGGGCGTGTGGACGCGCGACGTAAGCAAGGCGCACCGTTACGCCAAGGCGATCAAGGCGGGTGCGGTGTGGGTGAACTGCTACAACTGGTATGACAGCGCGGTGCCGTACGGCGGCTACAAGCAGTCAGGCTACGGTCGCGAAATGGGCCTGCAGGGCCTGATGGCAATGACCCAGCAGAAAAGCGTGTGGGTGCAGTTGTAGGGCGCGAACATGCCGGACTGGCCCGATTGGTGGCAGTATGAACTGGACGTTTCGGGTCGCCACTTGGGCGGTCGAATGCGGCGCCGGAGCTTTAACGAAGTCGAACTTCGGGATATGATGGAACATGCAACCGGGTTTCAACCCAGCCACGAGGCCGGCCGTTGGCTGATCGAAACATCGTTCGAGGGTGCGGACTGGCGAGTTGTCGTGGAGCCTGAGGAGTCGCGAAAGCGCCTGTTCGTGGTAACGGCATTCGAGGTGTACTGATGGACTATGATGCGGAACTCACCATCACTTACCGCCACGGGAAGTTCGTCGCGGCGTATCTTGATTTGGCCGAACCCAAGGGCGAGGGGCGCATCAAGACGAAGCGACTGGCAGATTCGGTGTTGCTCGACATTGATCCCGAGGGCAACCCGGTCGGTGTCGAAGTCCTTTCACGTGCCGATTTAAACGAAGCCAACCTGAACCTTTTGCTGGCACCCCACAACATCAAGCTGTCCCTGCCAGCCGAAGTAAACACAGCCAACGCCGCGTAGCAAGAAACAAGAGCTCGGCCTGCTCGCCGTAGCTTCAGCGAAGGCGTGAGCGCAAGCGACGGGGATTTTGCGAGCAAGGCTGGCCTCATGCCGCTGAACATCGACCCTGACATTACTCGAGCGCAGACGCCGCCTGCGAGCTTCTACACCGATGCCGCGTGCTATGCCGAGCTGCAAGAGCGCGTGCTGGCGCGCGGCTGGCACTTTGTTGGCGATGCCACAGCCTGCGCCAAACCCGGCGACGTGCTGCCATTCACACTGCTGCCCGGCTGCCTGGATGAGCCGTTGCTGCTCGCCCGCGACCACGACGGCGTGCTGCGCTGCATGTCCAACGTCTGCACTCACCGCGGGACGGTGCTGGTCGAGGCACCGGGCACAGCCGGGCCTTCCCTGCGTTGCAGGTATCACGGCCGCACGTTTGCCCTCGATGGCAAGTTCAAACACATGCCCGAGTTTGAAGGCTGTCAGCACTTTCCGAGCCTAGCCGACAACCTCGCACACGTTCCGGTGGCCGAATGGCGCGGCCTGCGCTTTGTCGCGCTGAAACCCGCGCACGACTTCGCGGCACTGACCGCCGAGCTTGAGCGACGCGTCGGCTGGCTGCCTGTGGAATCATTCAAGCTCGATCCCGCCCGATGCCGCGACTACACCGTCAAGGCGCATTGGGCGCTGTATTGCGACAACTATCTTGAGGGCTTTCACGTGCCCTTTGTGCACGCGTCGCTCAATGCCGCGCTGGACTACGGCGAGTACACGACCGAACTGCTGCCCCAGGGCGTGCTGCAAGTCGGCATCGCCAAACCTGGCGAACCCTGCTTCACGCCGCCGCCGGGCCACCCCGACCACGGCCGGCGCGTCGCGGCTTGGTACTTCTGGCTGTTCCCCTGCACGATGCTGAACTTCTACCCGTGGGGTTTGAGCGTGAATGTGATCGAGCCGCAGGGGCCGGAACTTACCCGAGTGCGCTTTCTTAGCTACGTGCACGACGCAGCCAAACTGGCGCAGGGCGCGGGCGCGGACCTGGATCGTGTCGAACTGGAAGACGAAGCCGTGGTCGAGGCGGTGCAAGCCGGCTTGAAAGGCCGCTTCTACAAGCAAGGCCGCTACTCGCCTGCGCGCGAAACTGGCACGCACCAATTCCACCGCCTGCTGGCGGCGCTTGTGAACGGGTGATCGTCCGCTAACCTGCAATCATGTTTCTCGCGCAGAACCAGCCGGGCGACCCGTTGCAGGCCACGGTCGGCCTTATTGTGTTGCTGACCATCGCGGTCTGCTTTGTGCTTCTTGTGGTGATTGTTGTTCTGGTGATTGTGCGCCGCAAACGCCGCGCGCGCACAGACCCAGAGCCGCTCGAGGCCGCGCCAGTCCACTTTGAGCCGCAGTACACGCCGGACGCGCTGCCCATCGGAGACACGCCGGGCAGCGCGCGGCCCAGCGAACAGACCATCAAGCGCACAACGCTGGCGCAGATTGCCGCACGCGAAGCCGAGCCCAAACCGCCGCGCGCCACAGAAGTTGATGGCAACCCCATCCTGCCCGACACTGAGGTCAAGGTCCTGTGCCTGAACTGCAACAAGCGCATGCGCGCCAACGGCCAGCAGTTCGCAAAACAGCGCCGCTGCCCCAACTGCAAGGCATCACCGTTCAGGTTCGTGATCGTGCCGGAGCGTTTGGCCACATAGCCGCACCCTGTTGCGTTTTGGGGCAATCGCGGCCATATTCCCGTCAGACCTTCAGGAGACAGTCATGGCAATCCGGCAACCCAGTGTGGACAAAGAACGCGAGAAGATGGAAGTCATCAAGGTCAGCCGCCCGATTCCCGGCGTGCTGATGATCGAGCTTTCTGATCCGCCGGCCAACACCTACACCCACCAGATGTTCCGCCAGATGGACAGCGCCATCCTGGAGGCACGCTTTGACGACGAAATCAGCGTCATCCTGATCACCGGCGAGGGCGAAAAGTTCTTCTGCGCCGGCGCCAACATCAAGATGCTTGAAGAAAGCAACCCGCACTGGAAGTACTTCTTCTGCCTGCACGCCAACGAAACGCTAAGCCGCCTCGAGCAGACGCCAAAATTGGTGATCGCCGGCCTCAACGGCCACACCGTCGGCGGCGGACTCGAGATCGCGATGGCAGCCGACATCCGCATCGCGCGCCGCGACGCGGGCCGCTGCGGCCTGCCCGAGGTAAACCTGGGCGTACTGCCCGGCACCGGCGGCACGCAGCGCCTGGCGCGCATGATCGGCAAGAGCCGCAGCATTGAACTGATGTGCAGCGGCCGCCTGTTCAGTTTCGAGGAGGCGCTGGATTGGGGCATCGTCAACGAGATCTATGACGGCGACGCCAAGAGCTTCCGCGAGCAGATGCTGGACTACTGCAAACAGTTCACGCTGCCGAACAAGGCAACCAAGGTGATCGGCAACATCAAGCGCAGCGTGCAAAGCGGCACGGAGGTGCCGTTCGAGTACGGCCTCGCGCTCGAGCGCGAACTGCAAAAGGCCCTGTTCGACTCACAGGACGCCAAAGAAGGTCTCAACGCCTTCAACAGCAAGCGCACCCCAAGCTTCAAGGGCGTGTAGGCACCCTGAAAACCCAACCGACTAGCCCCGCGTGTCAACGCGGGGCTGGCCATGTTCAGCATGCGAATCCTGACACAATCACTGCCCGTGAACAATGTAATTGATCAGATCTGCCAACCCCTCAGGGTGATAGACGCCTTTGACACCACCCTTGCGAGTCCAGACCTTCGTCGTTGGGGTAACCAATCCGGCCTTCCGAAGGCGCCGGGTAGCATAAGCCTTGAAGTCATGGAGCATCTTTGAGGGTTCGTCAACGGCAGCGACTGCAGCATGGACGTGATTGGTTCGAACGTTCAACGCATGAGTGTGCCAGCCGCGGAAGTCGCCGACTTCGCGCAACGCGGCGTCCACAACTCGACGCATTTCGTCGCTCAACAACGTGGGTTGGTGCTTCAACTGATGGCGGCGGTGTTCCTCAAGTACTGGGTCCGGCGGTTTTTGGACGTGCTCGTGTCGGTCCCATGAGTTGCGGGCATCACCATGCAGCCAAGTGCCATACGTCGTGAAGTACAGGTGATATGCGATTTCTCGGCGTGAGGTCATTCGAGGGTTTTGCGTGCCGGGGCCCCGCGTTTACACGCGGGGCTAGACGTGCTGCTTAATCGTTCATCACGCGGTTTCGGCCGGATTGCTTGGCGTGGTATAGGTAGCTGTCGGCGCGCTTGAGCGTGTCTTCTACCGTCTTGTCGCCGGGCATGAACTCGGCGACGCCTATGCTGGCCGTGATCCTGATCGGCCCGCCCTCGTACGTGAACTCTTCGGCTGCAATGGCTTCGCGGATTCTCTCGGCGGTTTCGACCGCGCCCTGCAACGGCGTTTCGGTCAAAATCGCCGCGAACTCCTCGCCGCCCACGCGCCCCACGATGTCGGTTTCGCGCAGCGTGCGCTCCATGATGCGCGACAGCTCGCGCAGCACGTAGTCGCCCGCGGCGTGGCCCATGGTGTCGTTGATCTGCTTGAACCAGTCGATGTCGAGCATCAACGCGCTCAGCGGGTTGCTGTATCTGCGCGCGCGGGCAAGTTCACGCTCGGCTTGTTCGCTGAAGGCGCGGCGGTTCAGCACACCGGTCAGCGGGTCCACCGTGGCCAGGCGCAGCAACTCGGTCTCTTTCTCTTTGCGGCCGGTGATGTCGTTGAACGTCAGGAAGCTGGCCGGCTTGTCTTCGTACTCGACGGGCGTAATGCTGACCAGGGCCGGGAACTCGCGGCCCGCGCCATCGCGCAGGTGCGTTTCGTAGTCGTCCACTTCGCCGACCTTCTCCAGCACATCCATCACGTGTTCGCGGTCGGCGGGATCGACAAAGAAGTCCGGCGTCGGCTTGCCCTGCAAGTCGGCAAGCTTCACGTGGAACATCTCTGACGCCAGCTTGTTCATGTACAGCACTTTGCGGTCGGCGCGCGTGCTGACGATGATCGGAAACGGCGAGCTGTCCAGCACGCGGCGCAAGTCAGTCTCGCTGCGGCGGATGGCGCTGGTGCTGCGGTCTTTCTCTTTGCGAAAGAAGTCGTCGGCGCTTTCCATAGGGCGTGAGCTTAGCAAAGGGCGCGTCCCGGTTCAGTACGAACTTCCCTGTCTTGACAACGGCCCGCGCGTGCCATGATCAACCCCGTGATCGGCATCATTTCAACCGTGATCGGCGGCATCGGGCTGTTCCTGCTCGGCATGATTCTCATGACCGACGGCCTGAAGGCGTTGGCGGGCGATGCCCTGCGCAGCGTGCTGGCGCGCTTTACCCGAAACAGGTTCAGCGCCATCGCAGCCGGCGCTTCGGTTACGGCGATCGTACAGTCGTCCAGCGCGACGACCCTGGCCACCATCGGGTTCGTCTCGGCGGGCCTGCTTACGTTCCAGAACTCCGTGGGCGTCGTCATCGGCGCCAACCTGGGCACCACCAGCACCGGCTGGTTGGTCAGCCTGCTGGGCCTGAAGCTGTCGCTGGGCAAGATCATGCTGCCCATTATCGGCGTGGGCGCACTGGCCAAGCTCATCGGCAAAGGCCGCATCGCGCAGGCGGGCATGGCGCTGGCCGGGTTCGGCGTCATCTTTGTCGGCATCGACGTGCTGCAATCCGGCATGAAAGAACTCTCGGCGGTGTTCAACCCCGCCGACTTCCCACAGGCGACGCTGGGCGGGCGCGCATTGTTGGTGCTGATCGGCGCCGGCATGACCGTCGTGATGCAAAGCAGCAGCGCAGCCGTGGCGACTACGTTGGCTGCACTTGCCGGCGGCACCATCGACGTGAACCAGGCCGCGGCGCTGGTGATCGGCCAGAATGTCGGCACGACCGTGACCGCCGGCATCGCCAGCATCGGCGCCTCGCCGGCGGCCAAGCGGACGGCGATGGTCCATGTGGTGTTCAACGTGGTGACGGGGGCGGTTGCCTTCGTGATTTTGCCGTGGTTTACGGCAGGCGTGGCCGAGGTCGCGGAAGACGGCCTGGGAGGCGACCACGCGCTGACGATTGCGGCGTTTCACACGGCGTTCAATCTGCTGGGCGCGTGCATGTTCGTGCCGCTGTTGCCGCAGTTTGCGCGGCTGATCGAACGCGTCGTCAAGATCAAGGGCCCACGCCTCACGCGCGACCTCGATGCTTCGCTGCTCAACGTGCCGTCACTCGCCATTGAAGCCGTGCGGCGCACGCTGAAAATTGGCGGTTCCGAGCTGTTTGACTACCTGGCCGACCACCTGAGGGGCGACCGCAAACCGGTGGGGGACGAGCTGGTCGAAGAGCTGGACGTGGCGCTGGATGAGACCCGCCGCTTCCTGGCCAAGGTCCCGCCGCCGGACCGGCAAGGGTACGAGTTTCATCGCCAGATCAGCACCCTGCACGCGATTGATCACCTCGAGCGACTGGTCGCCGAGTCCCGCGAGAAGGGCCGCCTGCGGCTTGCCCGCAAGGACGACCACCTTCGCGGCACCTGCAACGACCTGGCAAATCTGCTGGAACTGCTGGCGACACAGCTGCGCGAGCCGCTGATTGAGCCCGATGTGGAACGCGCCCAGGCCTTCAGCCAGCGGCTTGCCGACGAACGCCGTACCGCGCGCCCCGCGATTCTTGAGGCGACGGCGGCTAGAACGATCGACCCCGACACCGCGCTCGCCGAGCTTGCGGCCCAGCGCTGGCTTGACCGCGTGGCGTATCACATCTGGCGTTCCAGCCACCACCTGCGCGAAATGACACGCAAAGAGCTGGCAGCACAGGCCCACAACAGCGCCGACGCGGGCCTGTCGGTACCGCCGCCAGAAAGCCCCCCAGAGGCTTAGGGTGAGATCGCAGTTGCCCCGGCGGCTTGTGTGCGTTTTTCTTTGGATTTCTGAATAGACTGTCCGGGGTGGCGCACTTTACCCCCGATGGACACCACATTAATGGAACCGGCACTCGACCTCGATACCCTGGTGCGCACCCACCACGCGGGGGTCTGGCGTTACCTGCGCCTGCTCGGTTGCACCCGCGAAGAAGCCGACGACATCACCCAGGAAACATTCATCGTCGTGATGCGGGCCGAGTTTACCCACCACACCGACGAGCAGACGGCCACGTTTCTGCGCCGTACCGCCCGCAACCTGTTTCTGCATTCCAAGCGCAAGACACGCACGCGCCGCGAAGTAGACATCGACGCAGCCGAAGCCGTCATGCGCAGCAACGCAGAAGACGGCGGCGACGCTTACGTTGAAGCACTCAAGCGCTGCCTTGATGCAATGCGCGGCCGCACGCGCCTCGCAGTGCTTGCCGTGTACGGCGACAAGCTGACGACGGCGCAGGTTGCGGACCAGATGGGGCTGAAAGAAAACGGGCTCAAGACGCTGCTGCAGCGTGCGCGCGAGAAACTGCGCGATTGCGTGCAGCGAAGGATGAAGCCGTGAGCGATGCCGCCACACAAGCCGAATTGCGCTACCTGGAGCTGGCCCTCGACGAGGCGCTGCACGGCGGGCCCGACACCGGCCTGGCTGAGCGCATCATCAAAGCCGCCAACGCCCCGCCCGCATTGGCCGTGGTCGCGGAACAGCCTGAAGCCGACGTGTCAGCCGGCGAGCATCTTGCCGAGCCCGCGCAGCTGCAACTGGCACCCAGCGTTCGCCGCAGCGCCCGGCCGTGGTGGCGCTATGCGCTTGAAGGTGCAGCCGCGGCGTGCGTGGCCGGCTTGTTCTTGTTGCTGGTGATTCCGTCAGACCCCGAGTCAACGCTGCGAGAAACGCCCGAGACGGCGCACAAGCCAGCACCCCCCGAAGGCATCAAGGCCGCACCCGACGCGAAGTTCACGCAGGCGGCATCGGGCGGCGTCAATGCTACCGCCGGATGGTATGTGGTGTCGCAGGGTGCGCCGGCGCTGGAGATTGATGGTCATCGCGTAGAAGACGTGCAGGGCAGGGCAGTGGTCGTGGTAGGGAAAATCCCCGAGGAGGCAGAGGTGCGTGCAATGGGCACGTTCCTCTATCAGAACGACATTACGGAGGCACAAGTCATGACGATGAACTGGTTCCAGAACGGCGCGCTTGCCATCTGCCTGCTGACAGGCTCAGCCTGGGTCGACAACGTGTACGTCAGCGCGAATGACAAAGAAGTGCGCGAGGAAAAGAGCCCCGAGGCTCACCTTGAGCAGCTTCGGAAGGACATCAAGGACCTCGAGGCCAAGCTGGAGCGCGCCCGCGGCATCGAAAACGAGCGTGAACGCAAGCAGAAGGTTGAGCGCATCGAGAATGCCATCGCGGACAAGAAGAAAGAACTCGAGGCAGCCGAGCTGCGCATCGCTGAGCGCAAGCGCCGCGAAGCCGAGAAGAAAGAAGGCGGCAAAGACGACAACTCCGAACGCCGCCGCAAGGATGCCGAAGAGAAAGAGCGCAAAACTCGTGAAGAACGGGAAGCCAAAGAGCGCGAAGAACGCGCCCGCAAAGAGCGCGAACGCGACGAGACCGACGAAGAAGCCCGCAAAAGGCGGGAAGACTTCGAACGCGTACGCCGCGAAGCCGAAGAAGAAGCTCGCAAGGAAGCCGAAGAGCGCAAGCGCAAGGAAGGCGAAAAGCGCGAAGGCGAGCGCGAACGCAAAGAGCCAGAGCGCCGCAAAGAAGGCAACCGCGAACGCAAAGAACCCGAACGCAAGAGCTAGGCTGCCTTGATCCCAAACGAAAGAACCCCCGCTGTTGCGGGGGTTCTTGTTTGTTGCAGGCACGGCTGCGCACCTTACTCCAGCTTGATCTGCCACACCGAGATGTCGCCGTCGCTGGGTTCGCCGGTCTTGTCCTTGGCGTCCTGCCACTGCAGCTTGTCTTTCAGGTCCACGATCGTGCGGGCGTCCTTGCCTTCTTTCACGCTGCCCTTGGCAACTTCCTTGGCGACGTCTTCAGCCAGCGCGATCGCCGCGGTCTCCGGCTTGTACTCTTCCAGCATGGTCACGCCGTTGTACCAGTAACCCCAGTAACGCACGCCGTTGCGGCTTCCGGTGTAGCTCTGGCCGACAATCGTGAGCGTCTTGCCGGTGATGAACGCACCCTTCACGCGGTGCTCGCCGTTTTCGTCGGGGCCGGTGCCGGTGTAGTAGAACGCGCTCCAGCGCTCGTGGCCCGTGGATGAGTTCAGGCCCAGCAGCAAGCCGTCGCCGCCGGCTGTGTCATACACCCCTGACGCGCCAAGGCGCCCGCCCACCAGCACGGTGTCGCCGGCGTAGCGCACCATGTGTGTGTTGTTGCGGTCGCCCGCGGTGCCGACGTAGGTCATGCCCCACTTCAGCTCGCCATCCGGCAGAAACTTGGCGGCACTGAAAAACGTGGTCGCGCCGCGACGGTCAAGGCTGGCGTAGATGCCGCCTTCCGGGTCAAGGTCAATGCTGTTGACGTTGCTGCCGCGGCCCAGCTCAAGGCGCTTGGCCCAGGCCAGCTTCGGTGCATCGCCGTCGCAGCCGGTCAGCTTCAGCAGGAATGCCGTGTCGGCTGCCAGGCCGCCGATCACCACGCTGCCGTCTGCGCCCGCTGCAATGGCGTAGCCGCGGTCGTTCTGGCCGGGGGTGATGTCGATGCTGCGCTGGAAGATTGTGGCGCCGTCTTCAGCATTGAAGGCTAGCGCCAGCACTTCACCGTAGGCAAAGCCGGTGACGAACACGCGGCCGCCGCGTACCGCCAGGCCATAGGCCTCGGCGCTGTGCCGGCCGAGCGCTGACTTGGCCCACTCGGGGCGCCACATCTTTTCCCAGATGGGCTCGCCGGTTTTGCCGTCGATCTTCATCACCAGTGCGGCGAAAATGCTGTTGGACTTGTCGTCGCTGGTCGTGCCGGCCAGGTACAGGTTGCCGGCGTCGTCGAGCGCCAGGCTGTTTGCGGTGCCGCCGGTCTGGGCGTTCTGGCCGCTGTCGGGGCTCTTGTCCATGTAGGGCCCGTTCCACAGCTTGGCCCACGCGAGCGTGCCGTCGGCGTTGATGCGCCCGTAGATGATGTCGGTGCTGAACTTGTCGACAATCTGCGTGGCCTGGCCGCTGAAGTAGATGTTGCCCTCGGCGTCGCCGACGGCTGTGCTGAGCATCTCGTCAGTCTTGGACGCGCCGAACAGCTTGTGCATGCTGGTCACGCCGTGGCTGAAGAACTTGGCGCTTTCGCGCGCGCGGCCGGCGAGCTTGATCGTGAAGGTTTTGTCGGTGTCGTAGGTGTAGGTCAGGGTCGCGTTGCGCTCGCCGCTTTCGACGGGATAGAAGCGCACTTTCAGGGCGAAGGTGCCCTTGCCGGCTTCGAGCTTGGTTTCCGCGAACTCGAGTGGGCTGCGCTTGATCTCGTTTTTCAGCAGCGTGAACTCTTCGGTTTCAACGCCTTCGGCGTGCGCGAGTTCAACCTTGTTGAGCGTCATTTCCGCGCTGGTCTTGTTGTAGAAGGTGATGACCTGCACCGACTCGGTGAACAGCGCCAGTGAGTTGGCCTCGGTGTTCATCGGGATCCAGTAGCGGTCGCCGTCTTTGAACTCGATGCCTTCAGCCATTGCGCTTGGCCCGGAGGCCGCTTGCGCGTCAAGAGTGGTGACGTGCCAGGCGCCCAGCGCCAGCGCGAACACGGAAAGGCCCAAAAGGAATCTACGCATATCACCTCCGTCCATTGATTCAGAAAAACAGTGAGCACCGAAGGGTAGCGTGATCCCGTCCTCGGTCAATCAGGACCATTGCGTCGGTTCCGCGATCACGCCGCTGTTGCAGTAGGAAGGCCGAAAGCTTCAGCCAAGGCGGGCTACCGGTACAAAGCGAATCAGCGGCACGGACTGGATTTGTGTCAGCCAGCGAAGAGCATCACGGGTACAGTCGCAAACAAAAAGAAGGGTGCTGGCCAGCATCAACAAGCAGCAAAGGGCGGCAACGCTAAACCACGTCCAGTCCCGCCAAACAAGGGAAACAGCCAGGGAATGGCCAAAGTCGGCACAGAGGACCGGCTCGTCAATGAGTTTCTTGCGGGCCTGGTTTGACGAGTCCTACGCCTGTTCGCATAAGTGGTCCGACATGTCAGAAGGCGCCGCATTTCGTTGGCTTAAGCCGATGGTTCCGCGCGACCCCAGTGAGGGCGAGCGCCCGGCGACCACGCTTGAGCTTCTGTTCGACCTGTGCTTTGTGGTTGCAATCGCGCTGGCGGCGCAGGAACTACACCACAGTTTCATTGAGGCACACATTGCGGACGGGATTTTCGGGTTCGTGATGGTGTTCTTCGCCATCTGGTGGGCGTGGATGGGCTTCACGTGGTTCGCGTCGGCCTTTGACAACGACGATACGCCATACCGACTGGCGGTGCTGGTGCAAATGGTCGGCGTGCTGGTACTGGCGGCCGGCGTGCCGCGCGCCTCGCACGGCGGCGACTTTACGATTATCACCTTCGGCTACGTGATCATGCGCGTCGGGCTGGTGGCGCTGTGGGTGCGAGCAGCCAAGGCAGGCGGCAAGTCGGCCGGCACGGCGTTGAAGTTCGCGATCGGTATTGTCATCTGCCAGGTGGGCTGGATTTCCCTGCTCTACCTTCCATTGCCGGAGGGCGCGTGGGTCATCGGCTGGGGCGTCATGGTGCTGTCCGAGCTGGCCGTGCCGGTGTGGGCGACACGCCCGGTTGCGCTGCCGTTTCACCCGCACCACATTGCGGAGCGTTACGGGCTGCTGACGATCATTGTTGTAGGCGAGTCGGTGCTGGCCGCCACGCTGGCGATTCAGGCCGCGCTGGAGCTCGACGGCATCAGCGTCGCGCTGGGCTGCGTGATTGCGGGTTCGCCGCTGATCATGTTTTCGATGTGGTGGCTGTACTTCCTGATGCCTTCGCCCGGGCTGCTGACATCAACAACACGTGCGTTCATCTGGGGCTACGGGCACCTGCCGATTTTCATGTCGGCGGCGGCGGTAGGCGCCTCGCTGGCGATTGCTGCGGACCACACCTCCGGGCATGGGCATGCGTCTGACGTTGCGGTCGGGCTGGCGCTTGGGGTGTCGGTGGCGGTTTTCCTGTTGAGCGTGTGGGCCGTGCAGATTCGCCCGCACAGGCCAACTTCGATTCTGTCCGGCGCGTTCCTGGTAACGGCGCTGGCCGTCGTGCTCGCTGCCTGGACGCCATGGCCGACACTTGCGATCGGGTTGCTGCTTGCACTGCTGGTGGCGCCCGGCGTACTTGTCACCCACAAGGGCTGGTTCAAGCAACAAACAGCCGCCCCTGAGCATGGCGACCATTCGGAAGCCTGACTCCTGCTTGCCGGGCGGCATCGGTCCTTGCGGCGGCGTTGGCACGGCCCGGAACCAGGGATTCAAGCGCAGCCGGCCTGAAAGGCCGGTTCATCACAGGCGACCGCATGGTGAACGGCCCTTTCAGGGCCGGCGCGGCGGGCGACAGGACACCCAAGGCTTCGCCTTGGGCTGACAGAACTGGCCCCTTCAGGGCCACCACACGGTCGAACCCAGAGAAGCCGAACCTTGCGCGGCGCAACTCCGGCCCAAAGGGCCGGTTCCAACAGCCCAGGCCAAAGGCCTGGGAACCAGAGATTCAAGCGTATCCACCGGCCCAAAGGGCCGGTTCAACCAGCCCAGGCCCAAGGCCTCGGAACCGGAGAAGCTGTTGACGTCATCCCCTATCCGCCCGCTGATGGGGCCACTGTCTCAAGGAACTTCGAAATACCGCTGGTGATCTTGTTGAAGGCGTCATCCAGGGTTTTCTTTGTGGCTTTGACTCGCTCCAACGCGGCTTCAAGCTCTTTGACCTGCTTCTGCAGTCCTTTCGCCTTTGCCTTCGCATTCGGTTCGGCAATCGCGCTTACCGCCTTAGACACGGCGTCGTCGTTAGCCATCACGGACATATCAAGCCCCGTTAGCGACGCCAGTTCGGCCTTGGCCATCGAGAGTTCAGATGTGATGCGCTCCGCCTCGCTGTCGGCGTCTGCAATGAGCTGTGCGGCCTCGGCTTGTGTGTCTGAGAGCGTGGCACCAAGAACAGCAATCAAGACCGTCTTGTATGCCGCAATGAAGTCCGCGGATGGCATGTGCGGCATGTTGAAGACTGCCTGGTTGAGGGCAAACAGCGAGTCACGCAGAAGCTCCACACGTTCTGTGCGCGCACCAAGTTTCAACGCGGTCTCGCCGAACTTGAGGCGGGCTTCACCACTGACGCCCGCGTACTCAGCCTTCAGCGCGGCATCGATGGATGCCTGGATGGAAACATCCGGCGGGTTCTCGGACAGCGCCTTGTACCTCATGAGTGGCTTGTCGCCGGACATCACGATTGTGCCATCGTTGTTCCGTACAACTTCGGGCACGATTACCTGCCCGCGGCGATCGGCTCGATACCAGACTACTCCGCCGCCCTCAAGGCTGCTGGCCAGATCGTGCGCGCCGGTGGTCCCACAGCTGCACAGTAAAACCACGGCCGCGATGGCCAGTACTGCGCTGACAAGTTTCACAAGCCCCCCTTTTTCCCAACGAATCGTCGCCACAATGGTGATTGCGATCTCGTACTCTGGTGTGAGACCGATGTCAACAGCCGTGCAAAGTGACCGCTCGGCGTGCCAGGCGGGGCTACTCGACATCTCTGCCGAGAACCAAGGATTCAAACAAATCCACCGGCCTGAAAACCGATTCACACCGACCGACAGTTTGGTGAACGGCCGCTACGGGCGCGGCGCGGCGGGAGAGCGGCAAGTGTTGGATTTGTGTCATCGGGCGAGCCGCCACACCGGTACTATCTCATAAGGCGGCGCATGCCCGGCCACTAGTTCTTGCCTTCAGTTTGGGATGTTCGCAAAGCGAGGGTTGGCTGCTACTATCACAGAATGGCAAGGATCGATATTCACTCTCAAGAGGTGACAACGCTTCTGACGCGCATCGAGGAAGCAACGCGCTCCACCGAAGAGGGTGTTCAGTTTTTTGTCGAGCCAGCGGAAGATGCGTTGCGCAGGGCGCTCAGCAAGCGGCATCACATTATCTTTGGTCGGCGCGGATCGGGAAAGTCATCACTTCTCCGTAAGGTGCAAGTCGAACTGGCGAGAGAGCGTCGCCCTGTGGCATGGGTAGACCTTGAGGCGTTCAAGGGGCACAGTTACCCCGATCTTCTCATTAGCGTCCTGATGAAGACGCTTGAGGAGTTCAAGGTGTGGCTGGAGACAGCGGCGACTGCACCAGCAAACAAGTCCAGTTTTTGGAACAAAGTACTGGGCGTATTCGGCAAGCCAAACCGTCCACCGTTCAATAAGACCGAGTGCCACCAGCTCATCGCATCAATCGATGAACACCTGAAGGCACTGTCTGAACAGCTGCACTCGGCCGACGATGCGTCAATTCAACGCAGTTACGAGCGGCGTCACTCCGTAGAAGAGTCGCTCAAGGCTGATGTAGCCGTCAAAGCAGAAGCAGTGCGCTTGGGTGCTTCAACTTCGGTTTCGGCGGAGGGGACGTTGGCTGACTCGTCTCACGTCACCCACGCTGAGTCCTACAAGAGATCGAAGGTCGAATTCTTGCGCAGGCACGTAATGAACTTTCAACGCGTCTTTAAGGATATGGCCAGGCTGTCGGCCAGCGACTCGTTCCTAATCCTTGACGACCTATATCACCTCAGGCGATCTGAGCAACCCTTGGTGCTGGACTATCTGCACTCGATCGCCAAAGGCAACAATCTGTGGCTCAAGGTCGGAACTATCAAGCACCGTTCCAGCTGGTATGTTCATGGCTCGCCACCCCTTGGTATGAAACTGGGAGATGATGCCGACGAGATTGACTTGGACCTGACGCTCGAAAAATACTCGATTGCAAAAAGTTTCTTGCGGCAGATTCTTCAAAACCTCTCGCGCAGTGCGAGTCTTCCCGACAGCCTCGACTTCCTCACAGATACGGGTTTGGACCGACTCGTGCTTGCAAGCGGCGGAGTTGCGCGCGACTTTCTTGCGATTTTTCGTCGCTCAGTCGTTGCTGCGAGAGAGCGAGGAAGAGGTTCGAGTCGCGGCGATCGTATTGGGGCGGAGGATGTAAACGTTGCTGCGGGGGAGTTCGAGCCCACCAAGCGCGAGGAATTCAAGAGGGATACATACGGTGAGGACGAACCACCACTGGAAAAGGTGTTTCAAGCGGTTAGGCGTTTTTGCTTAGAGACTGCAAACTCTAACTGTTTTCTGGTGGATAAAGAGGTTCGGGGCTCGGATGTTGAGGCGATCCATGAGTTGGTCGACCTCAAGTTATTGCACCTGATCAGATCGCGAGTAACCGTCAGCAAACGGCAGGGGCGGATATTCGAGGCTTACATGCTTGATCTCAGCCAATATGCTGGTTCTCGAAAGAAGCGAGATCTTGAGCTCATCGAGTTCTGGAGTTCGGACTCAACGGAACAGTTGCGGAAAGCCTCATTGATTTACTCCGGTGAATCGAACTAGGGATGGATCCGCAGTGGGCTTGCGAGCCCCACTTGGCGGGTGGTCCGCTCCCTCACTTCTGATCGCGCTGCCCCACACTATCCGCTGCCGCTGGATTGGCTTGGTTCTGGGATCCAGCCGCCGAAGCCGCCGGCTGAATTCTTCTTCAGGCCCATGGCCACCAGAAACCTGTACCAGCCGAGCTTGAACTGCGACGGCCTGGGCACCGTGATCTCTACCGGCGGCTGGCCGTCGCCCGGCATTTCGCGGTAGATCTTCACGCCCGCGTCCTGCCAGCGCCGCAGCACGTGCATCAGGTCGCGCTTGAGGTTTGCCTCGCGCGTCAACAGCACCACGCGCTTGATGCCGCGCGCGACCATGTAATTGCCCGACGGAAAATCCTGCGGGAACACCATCCAGCGGTTGTCGTAGGTGCGCGGCCTGCGCGTGTAGCCCAAGCCCTCGCGCTGGGTGTCCAGCACAAACACCGGCGGCGCGTCGTCGGGAATCGCGGCGGCCTGCACGACCGGCGCCCCGGCGCGCAGCTCGCCTAAAATCGTGCCCATGCCCACGGCTTCGCTGCTGCCGGTCGTGGTGTTGATCAGCGGCACGGGCCGAAAGCCGTGCTGCGCCATGGCCGCGGCAAGCGCGACCGCCTCAGCGCCCGGCAGCTCAAGAATCACGGCAATGTCGTTTTCGGGCTTGATTGTTGACGGGTCAAGAGGCAGCCCGGCGTAGCGGCCGGCGGCTGACTGGATGTCCTTGGCGATGAACGGTGCCGGCTTGGCCCACTGCGACCAGTCGCAAGCGGGCGGCGCCCAGGCCTCGAACAGTTCCCGCGACATTCAATCCTCCAGCAAGACAGCAACATCGCGCGAGTTGCCGTCTACCAGTGCACGCGATGCCGCGCGCCCGTACGCGCCGCATGCCTTGCCGTCCACAGTGTAAATGCCGATGCAGGGATAGATGCTGCCGCCGGCCACGGGCAACGCAAGAGCCTCGAAGCGCCGCTGCGCGATCCAGCGTTTCGGGCGGCGGCGCGCCCAGCGCTCAATCTTGCGTAGCTCTTTCTCGGGGGTCACGCCCCGGATGCCGACCTCTTCGCCCACGCGCCCCAGCGCCGCCTTGAGCACCCAAACGTCGTCCGGCGCCACGCCCCGGGCCGCGCGGGTTTCGGGCAGCACCGACTTCCAGGTTTCAAAGCTGCCGGCAAGGCGATCCCAGACCAGCGGCAGACGCTTGCTTTGCGCCGCGAGCGCCGTGGCCGGGTTGCACTGCGGCGTCTTGCTGCCGCGAAAGTAGTGCTGCCAGCCACTGCGCCGCCCAAGGTTCGGAAGCCACTCGCCGGGGAAAAACCGGAAGATCGCGCCCAGGGCGACACCGCCCGCCGATGCAAACCCGTCTCTCCAGGCCACTTCGTCGGGCCCCAGCAGCAGCGCTTCGGTGCCACGCGTTGCGAGCGCTCGTTGCAGAAAGTGCATCACCTGCCGGTCGTCCAGATACCCCGTGGCGTGCACAAGTCCCACGGGACCAGCCGTCGCCAGCGCGTTGGCCAGCGCCGCCGTCGGGTCGCCCGCCGGGCGCAGGCCCGGGTAGCGCGCAGCCATCATCGCCGTGAACCCGCTGGCTTCAATGAACCCGCCGGGCACGTCGCAATTGACCTCGCTGACCTGCCAGCCCTGCGCCGTGGGGTGAAAGTCAAAGCGCATCACGCGGGCAATCGCGGGTGGGGCGCCCATGCGGGCGGCTTCGCGGACGGCGTTGCGGCACTGGCGGGGCAGCGCAAGTTCGCGCAGCAAGTCGGGGCGGTGGGGGAGTTCGAGCTCGGCGGCAAGGGTCTCGGCGGCCAGTCGCTCGGCGGTCTGGGCGAGGCGTGCCCACTCGTCGGCTTTCATAACCAGCGGCCATGGCGCGAGTGTCGCGGTGTCTCCGAACTGCGGGTCGAGCTTGAAACACTCGAACACGGTGTCGAGCCAGACCTGCCGAAACTCCGCGGCTGGCAGCGCGTCGCCCACGGCAAGGCTGGTCGCAAGCGCGGCTACCACGGCTTCAACAGCCACACGTAGAAGAAGCCGCCCAGGGCAAAGGCGATGCCGGGCAGCGCGCCGAAGATTGCGGGGTTGCGGGGCTCAGCGCCCGGCTTGGCGCGCAAGGCCAGCTCGACGACCGCGGCGCCCAGCACCAGCGGCAGCGCCGGCACCACCACCGACATGAAGTCGGACACTGCGTTCGCGCTGTCGATCCAGTCGCCAGCGGCGCCGCGCCCGGCGACGATGCCCATACCCAGCATCAAGCCGCCGAAGCGCATGCCCGCCGAGACGTCGCGCTCAACGGTGACCAGCTCGCTGATGCCGAATGCAAGCTCAAGACCAAACCAGATCAGCCACAGAAACCCGCACGACAACATCGAGCAGAACACAACCACCCACCAGCCGGGCCCGTTGCCGATGTTGCTGCCTGCATAGGCCAGCGTGAAGCCGCCGACGGCGCCCACCCACGCATAGGCTGCGGCGGGGTTGCGGCGTTCACACACGTCGTCGCGGTGCGAAATGCCCATCAGCGGCGCGATCACAACGCCCGCCACTGCGGCCACGAACGCGCCCATGAGCCAGTACTGCGCCAGGTATTGCGGCGCGTCGCGCACGTCGCCCGACGACCAGAGCTTCAAGATCACGAACAGCAGCACAGCCACGCCGAGGCCGCCGGCCATCGTGCCCTGCTTGAGTTTGCCGTTGCGGTAAAAACCGTCGGCCATCGCGGTACGGTTGGTAAACCAGATGCCCCACATGACCAGCGCGGCAAACCCGCTGACCAGCGTCACCATGATCTCGTCTTCGCCCATGGCCGCGATTCTACACAGCCGGTTGGCCCCTTTCACCTCTGCCGTGATCGACTAGACTGGCAGCCCCTGCAAAACCCCGCGCGAGCGCCATGGACGTCGGCTTGTTCCTGCACAACGGAAGCTGCAACCCGGCTTTCCTCAAGCTGGACCTTTATTGCAAAGGCCTGCGCATCGACGCGTCGTGCGAGCTGGGCGACGACGCCCGCGAGATCATTCGCAACCGCGCCGGCCTGGGCAGCGGGCTCGAGGTCGTGATCGGCCGCGACATGTACACCAACGTGCCGGTCGTCGAGTGGTGGGTGCAGAACTCGCCTTACTGGCTTGTGAAACGGGGTCAGGCTCCGCGCGCGGTGCCTGACCCCGTTTCATTGGGCACAGCAAAGGGGTCAGGCACCCTGCGGGAGCCAGACCCCTTTACGCGCTATGAAATCTGGCGCGAGAACAAGCCATTTGACTACGCCGCCTACGACGCGCTCAAGCCGGTCGGCAAGGGCCCGTGGGTCGCCACGCTGGACCGCGCCAACGCCACGCTGGTGGACACCGTCACGATCCCCGAAGAACCCAAGTGGTACAAGCAGCGCACCAGCAGCGGCAAGCTGATGCAGCGCATCGGCTGTCTGCAGGGCACATACCTGGGCGTCTACTGGGGCCCGCGCTGCCAGAACTGGGGGCCGAACGGCGAGAACGAGTACTGCAAGTTCTGCACCGAGGGCCAGAACCTGGGCAGCCAGGAAGAGGCCATCAAGAGCGTCGCCGACGTGGTCGAGACGGCGATTGCCGCGCGCCGCGAAAGCAAGATCACGTTCGTGCACGTGAACACGGGTTTCATAGACAGCAACGATTATTGGGGGCTGTTCGAGCCGCTGTACCGCGAGCTGAAATCAAAGACCAACCTGCTGCTCGGGTTGCAGGCGCCGCCCGACGCCGACTTCGAGAACTACCGCAAGTTCAAGGCACTGGGCGTGAACAACGTCAGCCTGTGCTTTGAGGTGATGGACGAAGAACTGTTCAAAGAGATCGGCCCGGGCAAGGCCCGCCGCGGCGGCTTGAAACGCTACCTTGAAGCCATCGACTTCTGCGCCAACGAAGTGGGCTTTGACACCGTGAATGGCGAGATCATCGCCGGCTTGGAACCGGTTGAATCAAGCATCGCGGCGATTGACTGGATTGTTGACCACGGCGCGATCCCGACGGTGTGTGTGTTCCGGCCCGTGCTGGGCGCGGCCTACGGCAAGCGCAAGCCGCCGCGCGTGGAAGACATGCTGCCGGTGTTTCAGCATTTTTATAAGCGCTGCATGGAAAAGGGCCTGCCGATCGGCATAGCGCCCAACGTGAAAGTAAGCCTGATCATGCTGCCGGAAGAGTGCCGTGGGCTCATGCCCAACCCCGACGCCTACCCGATCAGGCGAGCAGCCCTATGGTTCGCCGCCAAGGCCTTCAAAGCAGTCTTCAACGCCCGCGTGAAGGTGTAACCCAGGGCTTTGACGCTGGGCGACCTTGCAAATGCGGGCTGGGGGGCATTTTGTGACTTCGTTTGCCCGGGGCGGCTTCGTGGGGTATGCTTATCTTGGGTGAGACGGGCGAGCCTGTTTGACCCCCTTTCCCCGGACGGGAAATCGGTAGAGAGAGAACGGACCCTCGGGTCCGTTCTTTTTGTTTGGGCTGTACTCAGGAGGCAGGTGGTAGGAGGTAGGAGGCAGGTGGCGGGTTCAGGAGATAGGTGGCAGGCGGCAGGTGGCAGGAACTGCTTTCCGTTGATCCAACCTCCATCCTCTAACCTCCCTCCTCCAACCTCCGTCCTCCGTCCTCTCGCTCGCCCCGCCACATTTCCGGGCGACGCTAGCGTCGCCCCTACGAATTCTGAAAATTCTTCGCGCGCCTAAGTGGTTTCGCCGGCTGCAGTTCCTGCCTCCTGACACCTGCGACCTGCCTCCTGGGCCCCAATTCCTGTGTCCGTGGGTTCCTGTGGTTAAGGGCGCGAGCATGTGCCCCTCAGGACCCGAACCATGAACGCTTCCATCGATGCCATCATTCGCCAGCTGCTGGTTGATCTTGATGCCGACAGCCTTGACGACTCTGTCGAAGCCGCCCGCGCGACGCAGCAGCTTGCGCGCCGCGAAGCTGAGGCTGCCACCACCGCCTACAACGCAAACAAGGCGCCGCCGCCGTTTCGCGTGGGCGACAAAGCCGTCGTCAGCGCCATGGGCCGCGAGTGGATGTTTCGCGACCTGCGGCTTCACATCAAGATGTTGACGCGTCAAGTGACGAACACGCTGCTGGGTGACAAGTCGCCTTTCAAAGAAGACGTGCTGCTTTCGATGATGGGCGACGTGAACCACATGCATCGCATCATGGAAATCCGCAACTCGATCGCCGACTTTGCGCAGCCTGAGCGCATGCGCCTGCGCAAAGCCGCGCTGGCCAACAAGCGCAAGCCGACCGGCAACGCGCCCCAGCAGCCGCAGGGGGCCAGCATCTTTCGTGACCTGCGCCAGCAGCAGATGAAGATGGAGGATTCGCTCAAGCAATGGACCGCCGGGCAGCAGGCGCCTGCCCCTGCGCAAGCACCCGGCCACGCAGAGGCCGCCGCGTTCGAAGCCGAACATCAGGAGTGGATTCACAAGCTGCAAGCCTGGAAGGCAAGCGAGCAGCAGGGCCCCGCGCCGAAGTTTCCGGCCCGGGTGCTGAACGCGATGCGCATCACGGCAACGCACAGCAAGCCGGCCGCAAAGGCCGTGCGCGAGCTGGAAGAGCAACTCAAGTCGATCGACGCCCTGCCGCAGAGCCCGGAGGTCTCTGCCCCCAGGGCCGGAAGATGACGTAGTGGCACGGGCGCCTCGCCCGTGCGCCGTGCAACCCAAAGCCAACACATCGGCGAGGCGCCGATGCCACAACCCCCGCCTTCGCGCCATGGCGCGAGGGCGGGGGCCGGTGGCAATTTGCGTAACGCGGGCGCCTTGCCTTCTCTACGGCCACGCCTCCCTGCGTCGCCGACGCAGGATCTTCAGTTTGCAGTAAGAGCCCCCGAAGGGGGCGCAAGACATTAGCCCGGCGCGTGAGCGCCGGGATGATAGACGAAAGAGGTTCAGAGCCCCGGAGGGGCGGCACACCGGTGGATGGGAAATCATGCCGCCCCTCCGGGGCTCAGTGTGTGTGCTCTGATTCCCCGGCGTTCCTCGGACCGCTTCGCGCTCCTGCGGTTCGGGCGCTTCGCGCCCCGCGCCGGGCTAACACATGCCGCACCCTCCGGGTGCTGAACGGCCAACAGACGCTGGCCTGCACGCCGGCTCGTCCGACGTAGCCTTGGCGAAATCGGAAGCTTCAGCGAAGGCTGGAAGCGCCTGCAACGACATCGGCTGGAAGCCGATGCCACGTGCAGTCAGGCGCGGCCTGCCCGCCGTAGCTTTAGCGCAGGCGCGGAGCGCCGGTACAAAGTTAGCCCCCGGCGGAGCGCAGCGGAGCCGGGGGGTTAGAAGCATCAAAACAAACATAGGCGCGGAGCGCCGACACAAATCGCACTGTGCCGGCGCTCCGCGCCTCGGAACTTCTTGCTGGTATACCCCCGCCTTGTTGACGCCGCGCTGCGCTTGGCGCCAACCGGCGGGCACTAACACTGTGACGGCGCTCCGCGCCTGACGGCAATGCGAAGAATGTGCGCCTTAGGCCCCGCAGCATTGGGCTACCCGCCGACGGGCAGGCCGCCGCATGTGGCCGTTCCGGCCTGAAAGGCCGGGTCCTACAGCCCAGGCCGAAGGCCTGGGAACTCGGACCAATGTTGCTCCCCGGCCTGAAGGGCCGGTTCACGGTCGCGCGCGATGAACGGCCCCTACAGGGCCGTCGTTCGTTTGAGATTCGTGAACCCAAGGCTTCGCCTTGGGCTGACAGAGCGGCCCCTTCAGGGCCGGAAAATGATGATGGCGCGGCATTGTGACAGGATTGGCTGTAGCTCGGAGCGCCATCACCAATCGCACGTTGCAGGCGCTGGCCTGCCTGCAACGACATAGGCTGGCAGCTGATGTCGCGTGCTGTCGGTCTCTAATGCTGGGCAGCCTTTCTGCTTCTTCGCACTTTTGGTGTGCTTGGGGCGTAGTATCATCGGCCGCGTTGTCGCTCCGGAAAAGCATCGATGGCCACCACCAAGATTGAAGTCCTGTTTGGCAAGATCGCCGTTTCGTGCGGTTTCATCACGGAAGAGCAGCTTGCCAAAGCCGTTGAGTCGCAAGAGAAAGCGCCCGACGGCACCCACCTGGGCAAGATCATGGTGGACCTTGGGCTGCTTTCCGACGAAGAACTGATGACCGTGCTGGCTATCCAGCGCGAGAACCGTTCACGCCTCGAGATGTCGCCCGCCGTGCGCAAGATGGGCATGACGCTGGGCCGCCTCGCCATCGAAAAAAACTACTGCAACGAGATGCAGGTTCACGAGTGCATCCGCGAGCAAGCCAAGCTCGAGCGCTTCAACTTGTTTTTCAGGCTGGGCGAGGTGATGGTCAGCAAGCAGGCCTTGACGGCTGACCAGGTGCACGAGCTGCTGCAGACGCAGAACATCACGATCCTGGGCTGCCCGGCGTGCTTCAGCAAGTTCAACGTGCTGAATTACAAAGACGGCATGGCGATCGCGTGCCCAAAGTGCGGCCACCCCGAGCTGGAACGCCCGGTGACGATGCCGGCACTGAAGGTGGACGGCAGCATCGACGAAGGCGACAGCAAGAAGGCAATGAAGAAAGAAGCCGACGCCAACCTGCCCGAGTCCCTGCGCAACATGGAACAGGATTTTAAGCCGCCTACGAGGGAGTGAGGGCGGGGTTTCCGACTTCGCCAAGGCTTCGTCGGACAAGCCGAGTTCTGGGTCTAGGGTTTAGGGAAACTGCCTGAGTCAGCGAGTTGGTTGCCCCAAACCCTACGCTCCAACCTCCAACCTCCAACCTCCAACCTCCAACCTCCAACCTCCAACCTCCAACCTCCAACCTCCTTTCGTACCCGAATTCCGCGTTCCTGCCCTTGGTCACACACGCGTGTAACATGATGTAATAGAGAATCTTACGCGTGCGGAACGGCCTTTGCTGTAGGGGCTTCTAGCGACGCATGCTTGACGGGCATCGCGCCAACCCTGATACTGGATGCGTCGGATGCCCTGTAAAGTTAGGGACGGTCCTTACGTTAACCCAAACAAGGGGAAAAGCTTTGAAACGGAACATGCGTAGTGGTTTCACTCTCGTCGAACTGATGGTGGTCATCGGCATCCTGGGGCTGCTCGTTGGCATCCTGGCGGTCGCCGTGATCCCGAAACTCACCGAAGCCAAGAACAAGCTGGAAATCAAGCAGCTTGGTGACATCAAGACCGCTTTCGACAACATCTCGATCGACAAAAGCAAGGCCGGCCTGCTTCAGAAGGCGCCGCTCAAAGAGGCGCGCGGCCGCAAGTTTTACGAAGCCGCTTTCAAGAAGAAGCTGCTGAACGATGACCTTGTGGGCAAGATCGTCAGCCTGAACAGCGGCGACACGTCGGCGGACAAGGCGTTCATCACCGACGAAAACATGGAGCTGGGCGAGCTGAACTGCTCGTACACCGCGCCCATCGGCGGCGAATTGCTGGTGCTGATGAAGAAGACCGGCAAGCTGCGCAAGGTGCTGATCACCTTCAACGCGCGCAACTGGTTGAACTACGCCGACCACGGCACGATCATCCAGTTCTCGGACGGCGAAACGGCTGACTACATGAACAAGGACACCGCAGCCACCGAGTACCAGATTGACGCGGACACCTGGGACACCAACGCCGGCGACATCATCGGCAACAAGCCGCCGTTCGATAAGACCTACGAGTAGTTCACACCCGGCAAGTCACTCATGAGCCCCCGCGAAAGCGGGGGCTTTTTGTTTGAGAAGACTTCCGGCAGGCGAGGGTGAAGAATGGCGAACTGCCAAAGCAACCATAGGTAAACATCGGTGGACATGAGGTACGTGCCGGAACGGTATGTGCGATGTTTACCGATGTGTCCATGGTTGCTTGTCGCATTTCCTTGCGCCTTGGCGCCTTTGCGTGAGACAGCCAGTTTGCAGAAGGCGACCAATCCGCACGGCCCCTTGGGTGGCGGCTTGCGCAAACGCGAAGCAAGCGCGGGATCGACTGGACGCCGCTGGTTTGGTGGGGGAGACTAACCCTGTCGGATACCCATGCGCGCTGACCGCCTTGGGGGCCTTGTCATGGATCCTGACTTACCTGCACCTGCAAACCGAATCACTTCCGTTACTCCGACATAGCGCGTTCAATCACGCTGCGCCCGCCCCGCGGGCGTGTCGTCGTTTTTCCGGGCCTGCGGCTTCGGAACTGTTAGCCATTGAGAAGTTGTAAGTACCTTCATACAAACAAGTTAGGATGATTTGCGCTTGACGAACTGACGCCCGCGGGCGAGACTTCAAGCGTCGGATGCCTTCCCAAGGCGCGAGTACCCAATTCCGAGAAAACCATGCAACCCCGAAACAAGGCGTTCACGCTCGTTGAACTGATGATTGTCATTGCCATTCTTGGCCTGCTGGCGGCTGTGCTTACCGTGGCTGTCACCCGCCACATGAAAAGAGCCAGTGCCGACATGGATGCGATCAGCCTGGGCAAAGTGTACGCCCAGTTGCAGGCGGCTGCCAACGACGGGTCGCTGAACCGCAAGTTCAGTGCGTCTGACAACAAGGAAAAGTCCGGCCGCGCGTTCTGGTATGCCTGCTTCAAGGGCAAGATTCTGGATGACTCGCTGCTGTCAAGCATCGTGAGCAAGGGCGGCGCCGACAGCGCGGTCGCCAAGCACGAGCTGGACGCGATGACCGAGCTGCCCGCCGAGACATGCAGCTATACGGCGCCGAAGATGGGCGAGTTCAAGCAACTGTTGACAGGTAAAGAGCGCGTGGTGCTGTTCACCTTCAACTCACGCAACTGGTTCAACTATGAGGGCCTTGACCGCGGCACGCTGGCGGCTTGGTCAGATGGTGAAGTGGCCGAGTACTGGCCGCTGGACCGGATCAATGAAATCAGCGAGGTCAGCCAGGCGGAGTGGGACGCGCCATCCGACCTGCTGGGCAAGAAGAAGCCATTCCATAAGACCCACGAGTAACTGCGGTGCACGGCATCACGGGGGCGCAGCTTGCTGCGCCTCACATGACAGGGGCGCAGCGTGCTGCGCCCCTACTCATCCAGCGCGTGCAGGGGGCTGCCGGGTTCCTGCAACTCGATTTCCAGCATGGCGTCGGCGCGATCTGCGTGTTCCAGCTTCAGGCGCGTCAGCACCGCGCGCGCCGAATCCAACCGCTGCAACAGGCACAGCGTCTTGAGCAGCCAGAGCAGCGCGTCGGCCGAATCGCCCGCGGCTTCTAGTGGCTCGACGGCAAGTTCGGGGTCGCCGGACTGGTAGCGGGCGATGCCCAGCAGCAGCAGCGAGTCGGGGTCATTGGGCTCGATGGTCAGCACGCTGTCAATCTCGGCCAGCGCGGTGACGAACTCGCCCTTGTGCAGCAGCGCCGACGCGATGTTGCGGCGAATGAAGGGCGCATCGTGCTCTTCCAGCGCCTCGTCGAGCAGTTTGAGCGCCTCGTCGGCGCGGCCCTCGCGCATGTGCTCCATGGCGAACGAGTTGAGGGTTGTCGCAAACGGGCCCCGCTCGCCGGCGCCCAGGCCCAGCATGTCGCGGCGCTTGCGCCACAGATCGACCAGCGGGGCGGTCATGCCGTGCTCGTTCAGGATCTCGGCGACGGCCAGCCAAACGTCGGCCGCGACGGTGCTTGCGAGCTCTTTGGCAAGGCGCCGCGCGTGGCCGCGTTCGCCGGCGTCAAAGGCAGCGCGAATGTCGTCGGGTGTGGGCATGTTTTCACCGGCTACTTCGCCTGCGCAAAGTAATCGCGGTGGCGCTGCATCGCCTCATGCGTATGGCTTGCGGGTTTGTGATCGTGGCCGAAGGGGCTCATCTCGCCCAGGCGCTTGACGATTTTGGCTGTCTTCTGGACCAGTTCGTCTACTTCTTCGGCGCTGGTGTAGCGGCTGGTGCAGAAGCGCACGCTGCCGTGGATGGCGCTCAGCGGCACGTTCATCGCCAGCAGCACGTGGGAAGGCTCCATGCTGCCGGACTTGCACGCGCTGCCGGCGCTGACGCAGATGTTCTCGGCGTCCATCATCATCAGCAGGGCTTCACCATCGATGTACTTGAAGCCGACGTTGACCGTGTTGGGCAGGCGATCGTGCTGGTCGCCGTTGATCACGATGTCGTCGAGTGTGTTCAGCAGGCTGTGTTGCAGGCGGTCGCGCATCGTCTGCATGTGGGTGGCGTACTCACCAAGCCTGGCGCTCACCATGCGTGCCGCCGCGCCCAGAGCCACAATGCCGAGCACCGCCTCGGTGCCGGCGCGCCGCCCGCTCTCGTGGTGGCCGCCGCGCAGCAACGGCGTGTAGCCGGCATCTTTGCGAACGAACAGCGCGCCCGTGCCCTTGAGGCCATGGAACTTGTGGGCGCTGATAGTCAGGTAATCGATCGCCGCGTGCTCCGTCAGGTCGATGTTCAACTTGCCGGCGGCTTGCACGGCATCGACATGGAACAGCGCGCCGAACTGCTTGGCGATGTCGCCGGCGGCGCTGATCGGGCTGATCACGCCGGTTTCGTTGTTGGCCCACATGAGTGAAACCAGCGCGGTGTCGCCGCTGATTTCGTTGCGCAGCTCATCCAGGTCGATGTGACCAAGGCGGTCGACGCTGAGCTCAGTGACTCTGTAGCCGCTGTCGCCCAGATAGCGGACCACCTCAAGCACCGACGCGTGTTCGGTGCGCGTCGTGATGATGTGTTTGCGTTCGGGCAGGCCTTCCAGTGCCGAATAGATCGCGGTGTTGTTGCCCTCGGTCGCGCCGCTGTTGAACACGAGCTCGGCGGGCGTGCAGTTCAGCATGCGTGCCACGGCTTCGCGGGCTTTCTCGATTTCGTGGCGCGCCTTCTGCCCGAAGCTGTGGGTGCTGCTCGGGTTGCCCCAGCCCTCGCCGATCACAGGCAGAATCGCCTCGACCGTTTCCGGCGCCGGAAACGTCGTGCTGTTGTTGTCGAAGTAGATGGGCTGGTCGCTCATGATCGATCGCAGGGTGCTTCGGTGTCGCGCTGTGACTCCGCCCCGAGCTTACGCTCGCGGCTGCCTGCCTGTCTAGCGCATGGGCGGCGCGTGCAGCTCGGCGCTGTGTTCGGTGGTGTCGATGACTTCCAGCGTCGGGTCCACCATTTCGCGCAGGCGGTCCTGCACGAAGAACTTCATGGTGGCGGAGCTTGAGGCACACGAGTTGCAGTGGCCGTGCAGCGTGACGTAGACCTTGTTGTCGCGAATGTCGACCAGTTCCATGTCGCCGCCATCCATGGCAAGGCCCGGCCGAATCTCGCGGTCCAGTACCTCCTGGATTTTCTGGGCAAGCGCGAGATTGCTGAAGGCCGGCTTGCCCTCTGCCTTCGCAGGTGCGGGCTTGGCTTCAGTGGGTTTCTCAGCGTGGACTCGCCCCAGGATGGCTTTCAGGTCAACGTGGCAGCTGGTGCAGCCGCCGCCGGCTTTGGTGTAGTGCGTGATGCCCTGGATGTCGGTCAGGTTGTGGTCGCGGATGGCGCGTTCAATCTTGTGTTCGGGCACACTGTAGCAGCGGCAGACGTGGAACTCTTCGTCTTCGTCGAGTTCGTTGTCGAGCTCAATGCCGCGGGCGCGGGCGTACGCGACTTCCAGCGCTTCCATGGCAAGCACGCAGGTGTGCATCTTTTCGGCGGGCAGTCCGCCAAGGTGGGCACTGATGTCGGCGCTGGTGATGCGGGCTGCCGCGTCGATGTGCTTGCCCTTGAGCATTTCAGTCAAGGCGCTGGCAGCCGCGATGGAACTTGGGCTGCCGAAGACCTGGAAGGTTGCAGCGACGATGTTCTCTGATTCATCCAGCTTCAGGAACAGCTTCATGGCCTGGCCTGAGGACAACGACCCGACCTCGCCGACCACGCTGGCGTCGGGCAAAGCGCCGACGTTGCGCGGATTGATGAAGTGATCCTTGAGCTTGACCGAGTAACCAATCACGATGCTTCCTCGCGCAGATGCACCGATAACAGCATACCGGACAGTTTTAGTCCATAATGGGATCAGCCGCGCTATTGCGCGGGCCGAGCGGGTAGTCGCTGCTGATCCGCGCGAAAGCGGGCAACGATCCGGCGTTTACACGGCGTGCGGTCGTCGGCTAATCTCGTGAGATGCCGCCGAGCCTTGCACCCGCATGGAAAGAACATGATGAGTTCGCGCGCCGTCTGCCGGCCAGCGTGCTGGCCACGCTGGGCGGTGCCTTTACGCCGCGGGCGCTGGCGTTGCGTGCCGCCCACGAAACGCTGAGCAAGTTTCCGAAAGACCACACACCCGTGCTGTTGGACCCCGCGTGCGGCCTGGGCTCGCTGCTGCTGGGCGCTATCGAATGGGCGAGCGTGCAGCGCCCGATGTGGATCAAGGGCTGGCTGGCGCAGGGCCGCCTTCAAGGCTGGGAGGTCAGTCGCGAAATCGGCGGGGGCTGCAAGCGCGTGATCACAGCAGCCGGCAAGTGCCTGGGGGGCGAGGCGCGCCCGAAGGTGCTGACCACGGACGCACTGATGAGCGACGAGCGCGAGATCGCCGACGCGATTCTGATGTTTCCGCCCTGGGTCGAATTCACGGCGCAGTCAGGCAATGTCCTGCCGCCGGACAAGCGCGCGTGGTTCGCGCGCAAGTTTGGCAGTTTTGCCAGCTTTCCGGGACTTCACGGCGCATTTGCCGAGCTTGCAGGGCGGTTGGTCAAGCGCTCAGGCCGGGTGGGGGCGCTGTTGCCCTACAAGGTGGCGGACCGGCCAGAGTATGCGGGCTTTCGGCGCGCGCTGGCCAACCTGCTGGCGCCGGACCAGATTTTGACCCAGAGCGACCTGCCGGGCGTCAGCGAGCCCGCCGCACTGTTCATCTTTACCGCGGGCAAAGGCGACGTCAGCGGCGAGCCATGGCAGGCCCGCGCCGACGAGCAGGAACAGGTCTACCAGAGCAGCATTCTTCGCCACGGCCCACTGCCTGCCGGCACGTTTCAGGATATCGGCGTCAACTTCGGCAACTCGGCGCACCTGCTGATCACCGACAAGGGCGAGCCCGGCGCGCAGCCTCTACGGGACAGCAACGACGTCATCCCCTTCGGCATTCGCAAACCGCAGCTTTACCTGCGCGGCAAAGTCCAGAAGATCACCGGGTTCTACGCCAAGATACCGTCGCCGGCGGTGTTCAAGCGCGTCAAGATCGTGCTGCGACGCGATGGCGGACGACCCGCCGCGGCAAGGCACAACCCGCCTGCTTTCTTTCGGGACGACCTGATCGGCTGCTTCGGCGCGCAGGGCTACGACGACGACTACCTGCTGGGGGTCTTCAACAGTGAGTACTACGCGCGGCTGTACCGCGACAGTTTCAAGGAAGGCCGCCTGAGAGCTGAAGGCAGAATAACGGTCGAGCAACTGAGTGTGCTGCCAGTGCCCAGCCCCAGGGCCGCCGGAAAGATGTACGAAGCCATCATCCAGATCAGCCGAGAGCTGCAGAAGGTAGCAGGCAAGAACGCCAAGCTGATGGCCACGCGGGACGAAGCGGTGAAGAAGGCGTATCGGGGGAAAGGCTAGGGGATGTGGGTAGGGGAAGTTGAAAGGGGCGGCGCTGATGGCTGGGGATGCGGCAAAGGGGTCGATTGAAGACCTGATGGCATGGTCACGCTCAATGGATCTAGTGGAGGCTGTCTATCGTCTCACAACGGCGTGGCCTCGGGACGAGTTGTACGGTTTGATCAACCAGGCCCGCCGCGCGGCGGTTTCGGTTCCTTCCAACCTGGCAGAAGGACATGGGCGGCGCACGGACGGCCAGTTCAGGCACTTCGTGTCCATTGCAATTGGCTCACTGATGGAGTTGAAGACTCAACTGCTGATCGCAAGCCGGCTGGGGTACACGCCTGAGGCCGACAGCGCGGCTGTTCTCGCGTTGCTGGACGAAGTTGCCAAAATCAGCTTCGGACTTAAGAAGGCACTCGACAAGCGATAGCAACCAAACGCAGTTCCGCCCCTGTCCACTTTCCCTTCCCACTTCCCCGGCGAAGCCTCACATCCTCTGCTCTGTGTGCTTCTGGGGTGCTGCGAGTTCTCGGTCTTTCTCTTTCACCTTCTTGGCTGGAATGCCTACGTACACGGCGTGCTCCCGGGCGTTGCGTGTCAGCAGGCCGTGGGCGCCCAGCATGCTGTTTTCGCCCAGTTGTGAGCCCGCCAGCACGGTGGAGTGATAGGTCAGGCGGCAGCGCGGGCCGACAACGGTCTTTCGGTTATCGACGTACTGTTGCAGGTTGATGTCGTGGGTGTGTGAGTACACGTTCACGAAGTCGCTGATGCTGGCCCTATCGCCAAGCTCAATGCCGCCGCGGTCGTCCAGCAGCACCCAGCGGTGCACCACCGCGTTGTCGCCGACTTCCATGTTGTAACCGAACGTGAACTCGACGTATGGGAAGCATTTGAAGTTCTTGCCGCACTTCTTGAAGATGAACTGCGCCAGCATGCGCCTTAGGCGAAAGCCAAGTTCCAAGTTCATGCCCGCGGGGCTTCTGTCGAAGCTGTACCACAGCCACAACAACGGTTTGACCTCGGCGAATCTTACGGGGTCGCAGTCGCCATAATACTCGGCTTCCAGCGTCACGTTGCGCGGGTCGAGTTGCATTTTGAACAGCGGGTTGGCGCTGGGCTCGCCCCACAACACGGTCAGCGCGTCGCGGCAGATGTCGCTGCGGTCTTCGCCGGCGCGAATGCGTTGCTCAATACCACCGATCCACTCGGTGTAGAGCTCGTCAGCGTCGCCGGGCAGCTTCAACGCGCGCAGCTTCATTTCAATGCCGATGGGTTTCACCGGCGGCGGAATCTCAGGCATGTGGGCCTCCGCGCGGAATGATCAATGCTCAATGCGCAATGTTCAATGGGGTAATGCTGCTTGATCTATAGCGCCGGGATCTCGTCCGGCGACAGCGGCTTGACCGGCGTTTCGTAGTCAAACAGCGGCTTGGTGACCGCCTCGAATGCGTCGCGGAACGCGCCCACGCGCAAACCCATGCCGTCATCGGGAAGCTGCGCGAGCAATTCCAGCGCTGAGCGCGCGAGCTGCCGCGCGCCGCTGAAGTTGCCGTTGCCGAAGTGATGCAGGCTTACGGCGGCTTGCAACAGGCCCTGGTAAAACCGCGCGGCTTCGGTGCCGGGGTGGCGCTTCCAGAGAACTTCGAGAATCTCGTGCGCCATCCACCAGTCGCGTATCTCGAAGCAGCGCACAGCCCGACGCCATAGTTCGTCGTCCGGCTGGTTCTGCATCGCATGTGAGGTCACGTGATGGTCCCGTAAGGCGCTAGTAGCCGGGCGGGCGCTTGAGCCGTTGTGCCCGTGCCTTGTCGTCGCTTACCGGCGGCGGGGTGTGTTGGCCGCCATCCTTCTTGACCTGCCCGGGCGCCACCAGCCGCACATCGAGTACCGGCTCGGTGAACTGGAACTGCCATGCCGGCCACTCTGGCCGCGTTTCGCGCCACGCAAAGATTCTCATGCGGTCGCGGGACAGGCCGATCACCACGCCGTTCAGCACGTCGCAGGTGCGCACCGCCTCGGGCGCCGTGAATTCCAGCGCGTTGCTGCCGTCGCGGAACAGCATGGGCACCACGGGCCGCTTGATCGCGACCAGCAGGCAGCGCCGCTGGCCCTTGAGCTCGGTCGCTGCAAGGTCGCTGATCGCGGTGCCGGCGTAGAAGGCGAGCACCGGCGGCTCGGATGATTTCGGGTCCCAGACATAGACGTCGCCCGCGGTGTCCGCGATCAGCACATACTTGTCGTCGCTGGAAAGGGCGGTCACTTCATGGCGCGTGCCGCGGTAGCGGGCCGCCACGCGCAGCGCGCTGCCGGCGTCGCTGTTGCTTTCCAGCAGCAGCACGGTGGGGCCGTTGGCGAACAGCAGGCGCCCGTCAAACAGTTGCAGGTTGCGCGTTGTGCTGTACTTGCTGATCAGCTCGGGCATGACCTGCACCGCGCTGCTGTACGGCTGCAGCGTCGGCCAGCGCAGCAAGCCGAACTCGCTGTGCGTCGCGTAGATGTAGCCATTGTAGATGACCGTCGCGTTGATGCCGGTGCGCGCGTCTGCAGCCGGGCCGATCGGGTACTCGCGGTGCCCCTTCTGGTGCCGCACCAGTGTCGAATACACGCCATTGCGGGCACCGGCGAGAATCACGCGGCCGTCTTCGTCGCCGTGCACACGCACGCTGCGCAGGCTGCCAAGACGCGCCTGCTCATAGTCCAGCGACAGGTCCAGGTGCTCGAGGTTGGTCTGGCTCAGCGGGTCAATGGCGTACACCCGGCGGCCGCTGGCAACCAGCGCCAGTGCCTCGACCTCGGCCGTGGTGCCCTTCTCCTGCTCGACCACATGCAGCGCCTCGGCGGGCAGTTCTTCGGTCTGGATTTCGTCTGTCGGCGCGTCTTCGTCGACCTTGGTTGCCTGCTGGATCGCTTCGCTGAGTGCAGTACCCAGCGCCTCGTTCATCTTGACGGCCGCCGCCTCTGCCACGTCTTCGTCGTCGATCTGGGCTTCGCGGCGCACGGTCTCTTCGGTGCCCTGCAGCCGCACGCTGTTGCTTTCCTTGATCTTGTCCGTGTCGCCGACGACGTGCTCGTCGCGAATCGGGTCGAGGTGCGGCTTTGAAATCGACAGTTCCACCTGGCGCGCGCGCTGGGCCTCAATCTCGGCGATGGCGCTGAGCTGCTCCGGCGTCATGGTGCGCTGGATCAGGCGGTGCAGCAAGTCGGCCTTGAGCTGCTCGTCGCGAATCAGGTTGACGTAGACCTCAACCCGGTCGTCATCCAGCTCGGCTTTGAGCTTCTTGACGACCTCGAGGTGCTTGTTGAGCATGATGCCGTCGAGCTCAAGCTTCTCCTCGATCAGCAGCTTGCGCAGGGCACCCTCAAGGCTGTGCTGCTGCTTCTGGTACTCTTTCTCGAGGCGGTCGAGTTCGGCCTGGCGCTCAATGCCCTTGAGCTTGCGCTCGTGGTCTTTGATCAGGCCTTCTTCCTTGGCGCTGGCCAGAAATTCCTCCAGCTCTTTGCGCGACAGCTCTTGCCCCATCTGGTCGCGCATCATGGTGGTTTGCACTTCCTGCTCGGCTTTGCTGCGTTCTTTGGCGCGCTCGGCCTCGGCGATGTCGCCCTTGAACTTCTCGAAGCCGCTGCTGCGCACGCGCCCCAGCTCGATGTCGGCATGCACGATGCCCAGGGCCGCAAGTTCGGCGCTGCAGCGCTCGACCACCTGGTCTTTGAGGCGTGCAAGCACGGCTTCGTCAGTGAGTTCTTCTGCCGTGAAGTGCTTGATTGCGTCCTTGATGGCCGCGTTGACCTTTTCGTGAAGCTCAGCCTTCAACAGCGTCCAGTCGAGGTGGCGCTTGCCTTCGGCGCTGCGCTCGATGAAGGCCTCCAGCGCGTCTTTGCGGGTGACGTCGGGGGTGACGCTCAGCTCAAAGCTGGCGCTGGCGTCGTACCCGTCTTTGGTGATCGCTTCGGTGTTCTGGAACGGCAGGCGCACGTCGCGGTCGCGCACCAGGTGGGCCGTGAACTCGCCGGCAGTTTCCTCGCCCGGCATCAGCACTTTGCTGGCGCCGTTCTTTTCTTTGATCAGGCCGATGAATCCCTGCGGCACCGAGTACTTGCTGCCGAGAATGCCCTTGACCTGCTCGCTCTTTACGCGCAGGTACACGGTCTGCGCTGTGGGCGTGACGGGGTCGCGCTGGAAGCGCTCGGTCTGGCTGTACTCTTTTTCGACGAACTCTTCCATCGACATCAGGTTAACAGGCCTGGACCCCCTGTAAACTGCGGGTTCGCGGCACAGATCATTGCGAACTGGACGCCGCGGATTTCCCGGGTTCGGGTGCAGGCGTCCGTGACAGCCGGCGCGCACCGAACTTTCGCTTGGGACAAGCTCGCGGCTGTTCGTACATTAGTGGGCTCAGGAGCAGGTACATGGGATCCAGACTGTGCTTGGCGGCGCTGCTTGTGGCATGCGGCGCGCTCGTCGTCGCCGGCGAAGAGGATGCCGTCAGGAACCCGTACAAATGGGCGGTTTCGGGCGACACGCTCGAGACCTTCAAAGCTGAATTCGTTTCCAACCACAAAGCTGACCGCAGTTCGCCCCGGGCCCTTGTCGAAACGTGGGCGGCCTGGACCGACGGCCGCTACGGCATGGACCTGGAATTTGACCGGGTAAACCGGCTTTGGGCCGGCGCGGTGCGCAAGGCCATGCACGCCGAGGAGGGCAAGCTGCTTTCCGCCGAGGCCCAAGCCGAGCTGGAAAAGGTGCTGGAGAAAGCGGCGGAGCCGCGAGGCGATGCCAAGCGGCAGCAAACGACGCATCCGCTGCGCGTCACCGATGAGTCTGATGGCGAAAACGGGGCGCGGCACGTCGAGGCCCTGCAGAAATACGAGATCAAAGAGAAGCAGCGCGACGGAAGCTGGCACATTTACGACCGCGAAGAGCAGTGGCGCTTCACATGCGTCAAGGGCGGTGATGAGAAGTGGCTGATCCGGCGCATCGAGTTCTGGAAGCTGGACCTGGAACTCTCGACGCGCGACAAGCCTGTCTACAAGTGGGACGAGCTGGACACGCTGCTCGACTTCTTCTACTTCTCGCGCGCCGATGTCGCCAAGGCCCGTGAACTGGTGATTCCCGACTTGAAGAATGACACCGCCGAAAGCACGGCGTTGAGCCTGTTTGCCACGCTCGCCCCGACCCGCGCGCGCAGAATTGACCTGGTCATGGACAAGGGCCTGAACGGCTGGATCAACGCGGTCGAGGGGCTGGTCACAGAGGCGACACAAGCCAAAGCCGAGGCCAGCGCATTGAAGCGCGTCGATGCTGCGCGGCCGCGCGCCGTGCCCACGGTTGTCGAAACGCTCGCCGCGGACGATGGCACGACAGTCGTGCGAATCAGCGCCAAGGCCGACGGAACCAGCGCCGACGAAGAGCTCGCCGAGGTTCATGTGCGGAAGACTGAAGCCGGCTGGCGCGTTACACAGGCGGGCACCTCAGTTTCAGAGGCTGGCGCAAAGGCCGGGCCGGATGGAAAAACAGCGCGCGTATTCAGCAAGTATGCGGACATCTACGCGCTCGCCAGTCGTATCAACTACCTGGGTGGAGAATAGCCATGAAGAGCACATTGGCCTGGACAACGGCAACCTTGATGGCAGTCGCCGCGGTCGCAGGCGCGCAGGACACTGGCGAGAAGCCGGCTGCCAAGCCGCCCTTCGAATGGAAGATCAGCGGCGAAACGGCAGAAGAGTTCAAGGCCGAGTTTGTCAGCAACCACAAGGCTGACCAGTCAACGCCGACCCTGCTGGTCGAGACGTACGCCGCATACACCGACAGCCGCGACGAGCTGAAGGCCGAAAACGACCGCGTCAGCAAGATGTGGCAGGACGCGCTGAACCGCTCGATGGCCAAACTGGAAGCGGCGCTGCTCACTGAAGAAGCGATCAAGGCCATGCAGGAAGAGGCCGCGAAGTCGGCTGAGAAGGGCCTCAAGGAAGCCACCTACGTCTCGAAGCGACAGCCGATGAAGGTCGTCAACGAAACAGACGGCGCCGACGGCCGCAAGATTGTCGAGACGACGCAGTCGGTTCACGTGCGCCAGAAGAAGTGGGGCACCGATGAATGGACCGAAGCGACGAGTGAAGACAAGTTTCGCTTCACGTGCATCAAGGCTGAAGACGGCAAGTGGCGCATTGACCGGGTTGAGGCCTGGCGCCGCGACTGGGAAGGCGCGGGCAAGGGCGGCGAGCCGAAGTACACCTGGCAGGAGGAGTCGTCGATGCTCGCGTTTCTGTACTACATGCGCGAGGAAGTGAAAAAGTGGGAGAAGCGAAAGCTGCCCGAAGCCGCCCAAGACACGGCGCGGAATGGCGCCATGGCAGTCTTTGACACGCTGATGCCAAGCAAGCAGCGCCTTGAGCAGCGGTTGGTATTGCGCATCCACGGCTGGTTTGAGGCGATGGAAGCGCTGGTGACCGATGGATTCAAGAAGGCCACAACCGACAAGGTGCTGGAGTCGGCCAAGAAGGGCGAAGAGAAAGAAGAGCCGGCGCGCGAAATTGAGTCAGAGACTGACGGCGAAGGCGGCATCAAGATCATCAAGTTCAAGCCGCGCTTCGAATGGGGCGCCGCGGTCGAGATGCACATGAAACAGGTGGATGGACAGTGGAAGCTGGCCAAAGCCGGCGTGTGGGAAAAGGACTACAACGAAGCCGGCGAGCCGGAGCAGAAGTTCGCCGAACAGGCCAACATCTACTCACTCCGGTACAGGTAAGCCCAGTCACAGGTGCACTCGAAAACAAAGCCCCCGCTGATGCGGGGGCTTTTTTGGGCTGCGTGCGCGCTGCTACTTGTCGCTGATCGTTACCTTCCACTCTTCTGAGTTGGCTCTTACTTCGCTGACGTACATGCTGCCGCCCTGGGTGGGCAGGGCGCTGAACGTGCCCGGGATTTCGCAGCGCAGCTGGTACTTCAACCGCACGAAACCCTGCCGCATGTAACTGACGAAGAACGCCACGCGGTCGTCGCGCAACTCGACGTTCTGGCACAGCCCGCCGCCGTAGCCTGCCCCGCTGCGCAGGGCCAGCGGTTCGCAGCCAGCCGGCTTGTAGTCCTCGAAGCTCAGGTACTCGTAATCGTTGTCGGCTGTGATGCCCAGTTCCACTTCGATCTTGTCGCCGCTGACCAGATTGGCGCCGTATTCAAGCGGTACGCGGTCGAAGCTCTTGCGCATCTCTTTGACTTCCTTGACGGTGCCGTCGGGCATCTTCTTGCTGACGGTCACTTCTTCGTTCTTCTCGACCAGCTTGTAGTACTTGCGCTCGATGTGAATCTGGTTGCCGGTAGCCTTGAGCTTCTCTTCCTTGCTGAAGTAGCTGACGAAGCTGCTGAAGTACACCTTGCCTTCACCTTCGCGCTCGATGGTGAAGTTGTGCTTGCCCGGCGGAAGCTGTGTGCCGCGCAAGCGGATGTTGGTCTGCAACGAGAAGATGTTTTCCGGCGTGACGTTCCAGGTGTGAATCGGCTCGCCGTTGCGCTTGATGGTCACGCTGTACTTGCGGCTAAGTTCGCCGCTGGCCTTGGCATAGGCCATCAGGGCGGCCACGGCGTGGCTGGTGTCCTTGGTGCTGTTCCAGCGTGAGCCCTTGCGGTTCTGTGCCAGCCAGCGCACGTGCTGTTCAAGGAACTTGTTGGTGGGGTCAATCATCGTGAAGGCCTGCATCACGAAGGCGTTGGTCTCGATCTTGTCGTTGTACCACCACCAGTAATCCTTGCCGCCTTCCCACCAGCAGGTGCCGTTCTTGAGGTCTTCCTTGCGGTAGTCCTCAATGTTGCTGATCAGGATGCGGGCACGTTCCTTGTCGCCGGCCAGCCACTCGGCCATGCAGGTCATGGCGCGGGACTGGTGCGTCAGGTCGTCGCGGCGGTCGTAGATCTTGTCCAGCAGCTCTTTGTCCGGGCTGCCGGCATAGCTGAGGCAGTAGGCGATGTACGCCACGCGGTGCAGGTCCTTTTCGTTGCGGGCCTGGTTCTTGATGAAGCTTACGCCGCGGGCGAGCATGTTGTGGTCAAACGGCACATTGGCCATCTTGGCGGTGTGCAGGCCGTAGACGACATAGGCGCTCATATAGGTGTCGCTGTCGCCGCTCTGCCACCAGCCCCAACCACCATTGCTGTGCTGCATGAAGGCCAGGCGCTTGATGCCGGCGTCCAGGATCGCGTCCATGGTGCCGGTGTCGAACACCGGGTTGTGCTTGTACCAGTATGCGGCCTGCGGGTTGACGCCGTCGTAGTCCATGGCTGCGCGACGCTTGGCCACGTCTTCCAGGCTGATGCCCGCGTCGCTGAGAGTCTTGCGTACCAGCACTGCTGGCAGGAAGCGGCTCATGGTCTGTTCCACGCAGCCGTAGGGGAACTCAAGCAGGTACGGAAGGGCGTCCATGGCCAGTGCTGCCACGCTGGGTGAAAGCTGCAGGTCCATGTAGGTTTGTTCCGGGTCCATCTGCTGCGGCAGGTCAACCATGAAGCTCTGGCTCTTTTCGCCGTCCTTGATGACCGCCGTGTGGGCCTGGTACATCTCGGCGCCGCGGATCTTGCAGTTGTACACCTTCTCGGTCGCGTCGGATTCGATGACGCTCAGCGCCATCATCCGGATCTTGAACTTGCCCGCGCCGGTCATGCGCACTCGCCAGTCCACGCGTACTTCGCCGCCCGCCGGCACGTCGATCACCTGCACGTCCGGTGTTTCGGGGAACAGTTCATAGCTGCAGAAGCCCGCCATCTCGTCTTTGCTGGCCTTGTCCTTCGGGTTCAGCATGAGCATGGCCTTGACTGACATCGCGGTCTCATAGCGGTTCATGACGATGCCCGAGAGCGTGACCACGTCGCCCTCAACAAAGAAGCGCGGCGCCTGGTCACGCAGAATCAGGCGCTTGGTGGTCTTGACGTTGTGGAAGGCCTCGCCGACCTTGGCCACGCTGGTGATACCACGGGCCGTGATGCGCCAGTCGGTCAGGTTGTCCGGGAACTGTACTTCGATGGTGGCCTTGCCGTTGGCGCCCGTCGTGACCCGGTGCGCATAGAAAGCCGTGTCCTTGAAGTTGCTGCGAATGCGGGGCACTGCCACGCCTTCTTCTTCAGCCAGTTCTTCGCCCCAGTTGTTTTTCTCTTTCAGGGCCGCCTTGCCGCTCATCGGCTTGTCGCTTGGGTCTTCGTTGGACTCGTCCATGGCTTCAGCGGGTGAAGCCGAGGGCGGTGCGCCGGCATCGCCGCCGGGTGCGCCGCCGCCGCCGCGTGCACGGCGCATGGATTCGCCCTGGCGGCTCTCTTCGTCACGCAGCCCATCGGACTTCTTGGCGTCTTCGGGTGATTCGCTGCTGTTGCGCGCATCCTTGGCGGTTGAGCCGAAGCCTTTCTCGTACTTCTTGCTGCGGTCCTGGTCAGCCTCTGAGAAATCAAAGTGGTTCTTTTCCCACTGCATCCAGTTCTTCACGCCCCAGCCCAATGGCGCACCGTACCAGCGTAATTCCTCGTACTTCTGCTTGTCCCATTGCATCGGGCTGACCGAAGCGTTGTAGCTGTTGTGGAACGAGATGTTCGACCAGCGCCGGTCGCCGTAGAAGTGCTTGATGATGTTCGGCGTGCGGTCGGCTGCAATGTACGTCACGCTGCGGTCGAACACCGACAGCGCGAACTCGGCCGCCACGGGGTTTCCAAACTTGTCCTTGGCCATGACCGTGAGCGTGCCCTTTTCGCCCGGCTGGTACTGGGCCTTGTCGCTGGTGACCTGCACGTCCAGGAACTCGTGGTCCGCGGGCACGAACAGCTCGAGCGTGTCGGTGTGCAACTCACCCTGCTGGATGGTCAGCACATTGATATGGAAGTTCGGGATGTGTTCGCGCCCGATGGTCAGCTCAATCTCAAGCTGCCCGCCGGTGTCGGTCAGGTTCACGAAGCTCTGGCTGATGACTTCGCGGCCGGCCACAACGCTCAGCAGCATCCATGCGTCCTTGAAGTCACTGGCGAGCAGAATCTTCGCGGTCTCACCCTGCGTGTAAAGCCGCGTCTGCGGGATCAGGCTGAGCGTCCCGAAGCGGAAACTGCCGGGCGTCCAGGTGTCGGCTTTGACGATGATGCGGGTGCTGCCTTCGATGTCGGTGCCCCATTCGTCCTTGGTGCGATACACCAGGTCGAAGGTGCCGGGAGTGGTGACCACTTCGCGGAAGAACGCCAAACCCTTGTCGTCGGTGTTCAGGTCCCAGGTCTGCACGAGGGTCTTGGTCTCGTCGATCTTGGGCAAGCCGTTTTCATCGGTGCGCTTGCTGAATTTCACCTGGTACATGTCCAGCTTGCCGGTTGCCTGCACCGGCTTGTCCTCTGCAGTCACGGTGCGGACTTCGACGTCCAGCTTGTCGTTGGGTCGATAGAAGCCGAGCTTGTTGTCCACGAAGGCAAAGAACGCGCGGCGCAATGCCTTGACGGCGCCCTTGCCCACGATGGTGCGCCGTGAAGCGTCCGTCACCTCGGTTTCGACGCGGAACTGGTGGTCGAACTCGGGCCAGTCAGCCAGCGCCTTGGCGGTGTTCCACTCGATGATGAGCTCGCCCTGTTCATTGAGCTTGCCCGTGCCCTCGGTGACCAGTTCGCTGCCCTGGTTGCGATGGAACTGCTGGTCCGGCGTGCCGTAGTACACCGGCGATTGCCAGTTATAGAGCCAGTCGTAGCGGCGCGGGAAATAGACGCTATGGAAGTAAAAGTCGCGGAAGACCTTGTACTTGACGTCCGCGCCGGCCGCCGGGCCGCCGAAGTAGTACTCGCCCTTGATGCTGGCGGAGATGGCTTCGCCCAGCTTCACGGGTTTGTCGGGCGGGCTGACAAGCACTTCGAATTCGGGCTTCTTGTACTCTTCGACGGCGAAGTAGCCGCTGCCAAGCCAGTTGCCGCTCTTGCCGCTGCGCAGGATGAAGCGCCAGTTGCCAAGGGCCGCATCCATGGCCAACGGCAGGTCGTACTCAAACGCGCCATAGTCTGACGCGTACACGGTCTTGCTGAAGCGTTCTTCGCCGCGGGCGTCACGAATCTCAAGGTGCGCGCTGGTGCCGGCGATGTTGTTCCATTCGCCGCCGTCGCGCTTGCGCATGATGATTTTGCCGTGCACCTCGTCGCCGGGGCGGTACACCGGCCGGTCGGTCATCGGGTAGACGCGAACGTCGGCGGTGGTGTTGTCGTTCCAGCCGCGGCGCTGCCACCACTCAAATCCTGCTTGATAGAACGCGTAACGTCCTTCACTTTCGGCGTACAGCAGATAGCCGTGCCACTCGACGCTGCCGCCGGTGGGCACGCGCACGCGCCCTTGGGCGTCGCCGGTGTAACGGCTGGTGTCTACCTGCCAGACCAGGGTGTCGTTCTGCCAGTAGGTGCGCCAGCGCTTGTAAATGAAGTCGGTGGTCTTGAGCGGCGAGCCCGTCTCCGAGTCAACGAAGATGGCCAGGTTCTCGACCGGGTTGTAGGTCTGCACCACAAGCTGCGACTCTGTCACCACGATCAACCGGCGGTTGACCACATTGCCGGTGTCTACTTCGACCAGGTACGCGCCCGTGGGCAGAGTCTCGGGCAACTGGAACGTGAGGCGCGTGTAATTGTGCTTGCCGTCGTCGCCGGTTTCGTAGCCCTTCTCGAACACCTTTTCGCCGGCGTACTTGGCCACCACGCCCGTCAGGGCGGCGTCGCCGATGCTGCTCAGGCCTGAGGTGTGGGCGTTCAGGAACTCGGCATCTTTCATCATGCCGGGCAGGTTGAAGGTTAGCGCGCGAACCTTGTACTGGGCGGCGTTGCGCGACTCGACCCAAAGGCCGATGCGCTCGCCTTTCTTGAACATGCTGCGGCCGGTGCCGTTTCCTTCACGGAAGTACCAGGTGACGCCGTCGTGCCACTTGGTGATGCGCTTGTCGTCTTTGATGTCGGCGTCGCTGACTTCGGTGCGCACTTGCAGCGTCTCGGCGCGCAACTGCTGCAGCGCGTAACGCGCGCTTGCGGTCTCGGTGCTTTCCTTGAACGCGGGGTCGTTGACCAGCACTTCGTAGGCAACTTCGGCTTCCTTGTGGCGGCCGACCTGCGCCAGGCAGTACCCGACATGGAACTGCGCGTCGTCGGCAAAGCTGGTGTCGTGGAAGTCCTTGTAGACCTTCTCGAACACCGGCAGCGGCGAGAATTCGCCGGTCAGCGGGTCCACTTCCTGCAGGTCGGGGTGATACAGCAACTGGCGCATCGACCAGTCGTCGATCTGCGTCAGCGCCACCAGGAAGCAGCCCTTGCGGTAGGTCGCCAATGCAGCCTGCGTGCGGCCCTTGGATTGTGCGTCTTTGAGCACCGCGATGACGCCGGCTTCGAAGCGGCCGTTCTCGATCATGGATTTTGCAGTGCTGCTGAGCTTCATGCCCAGTTCAATGAGATCGTCGTGCTGCTTGATGATGTCATCGCGGTCTTTGAACTCGTACTTGTAGAAGTAGTAGGTCTGCTTCTGGCCGTGGCGGTCAAAGTAGTCCACGGAAAGCTGCTTCTGGCCCAGGTGGTACTGCCAGCTGTGAAGCGCCGATGCGGCGTCCATGCCGGCGTTGAAGGCTTCGGTGACCAGCTCGACGGACTCTTTGCCCTCGGTCGTCAGTTTGTCGATGGACTTCAGGGCCAGCGGGCCCAGGTTTTCGTAGGACTGCGTCAGCCGCTTGTACGCGTTTTCCGCGTCTTTGGTGGACAGGTCAACGTACTTCGAATCCTGTTGCCAGCGCCCCCAGCTCTTTTCGCCCTTGCCGTTCTCATAGTAGTAGTGCGGGCGTTCGCCAAAAAACCGGCCTAGGCGATAGGCTGCACGGCCGCGCTGCAAGGGCGTGAGCCGGCTGTCGTCGGTCAGGGTGACCAGTTCGACTTCGGCTTTGTCGTAGTTCTCGAGTTGCGCCTGGCAATGGCCCATGCGCAGCTTGATCTCAAACCACTTGCCCGGGTTGGGGTTGTCCTTGAGGTATTGCTCGTAGGCCTCGTAGGCCTTGCGGTAGCTCTTCTCGGCGAAATGCTTGTCGCCTTCGGCCAGCTGGTCGGGTTTGTCTTCGGCCATGGAAAGGCCGACAAACACGCCGCCCACCGAGAGCAGAAGGATGGCGGCCAAGCCGGCAAAGAAGGGCCTGGTTCGCAAGAGTTTGGACATGTGTGATCTCCGAATCGAAAGTTCAAAAGCGTACGGCCGCCGGGGCGGACCGAGATCTTGGGATGGGACGGCAGTTCTGTCGCCGTGGTTCCGGATTTCTTGAATCTGAACCGACATGTTTGGCCCGCGTGCAAGTATGGCGTATTTGTGGCTACAACTGCAATGGACGCAGGGGGTTATGTCCCGGTGTGTCAGCGCCAGCGATTTCTCGATCGCGTGCAGGGGTGACAGCCGGCCGGCGGGATCGATCGGGCCGAACGGGGCGACCAGTTGGTACCCTAAACATCACAATCCCATGACAGCGCAAGCCTTGACCCGGCATTGCGTTGGATTAGGATACGCACTCCCCCCGAAGCATCGTTTGCCTCCGAAACCTGGAGTTTCGCATGCGTTATGTTTTTCGCGCGCTGGCGATCGTGTTGACGTTGGGGTTCATCCTCAACCTTGCGACCGCGCAGAAGTCCATCAAGGAACTTCCTGACGGCGCAGACGCGGACTTGACCAAGCCCGGCACCGACGAGGCCCACCAGGGCGCTGACAACCCCATGCAGGGCAGCCGCGGCAAGCGCGACGGCAACCCCGACCCGTATGGCGGCGAGTCGTTCCAGGACTTCATCGAGAAGTCCGAGATGAAGTTCAACGACCCGCAGTGGCAGCTTAAGCTCGACATGCAGCACCCCAAGCGGATTGTCATCGACAACCCGGACGGCAGCGCCAAAGAGTATTGGTACGTGCTGTTCCGCGTCATCAACGACAACACGCGCAAGATCAAGGACACCACGCTTCCGACGACACACAGCGACGACATTGACCTGGGCAACCCCAAAGACCCGCTCGAGGTCACCGATAACACCGGCGGCGCCGACGAACGCGAAGGCGTGCCGGCTGACGCACACCTGGATTTTGAGCTGCACGTGTTCAACCGCGACATCGAGCGCGACCCATGGGACACCGAGTGGCCCGCCGACCCTGAAAACGAAGTCCTTACGCCCGAGGGCCTTGAACAGCGGCGCGCCAACATGAAGCGCGTGTTCAAGCCGATCAGCGACCACTACGTGCTGCAACGCGTTGCGGCCGCCGAGGGGCTGTACGAGTGGAACGGCAACTACGACTACATCAATGAGCCAGTCATGCTGCTGCACCCGTTGAGCGACTTCCAACGCCAGATCGGGTATCAGCACCAGCTCAGCGCGCCGGACTACAGTGGCCCGCGCTGCCTGCCATACCGGTTTGTCGTGATCAAAGACGGCGAACGCAGCGAAGAGAACCGCTATGTCGCCATCTATGGCGACAACACTTTCGCCGGCTTCTTCGGGCAGGGCGACACGTTGCCCGATGGTGCCCGGCTGGTGGACAACCCCGACGACGCGATGTGGGGCAACCTGACGATCCGGCGCTACCTTGCCGGCGACTGCGTTGACCGTTACGGCCGTCCGTTGCGCGCCAACGACCCGGGGTACCTGAACGCCCGCATTGCCGGCGGACGCAACCCCGAGGAAAGCACGGGCTATGGCATGCTCAAGGCTGACCACCCTGCCGTCGGGCAGCCGGTGGTTGTGCCCCACGTGCGCGTTTACAAGGACGGCGACAAGGTGCTGTTCGAACACAACACTGAGCTGAAGCACAAAGACAACCCCAACGCCACATACGTCATCAATGGCAAGATCGTCGGCCCTGGCGACCCGCGTTTCGGCGCCGCCGAAGAAGTCAGCGGCAGCACCGAGAAGTTTGGCGGCAGCGTGGTGGGCAAGCCGGTGAAGCAGGTTGACCAGCGCGGCCGCGCAATTCGGCGCTACATCGTCACGTACCAGGCCGGCGACGTACTGACGCAGGCTGAGTGGGACATCTACAAGCGCCGCCTTGGGCCCGCGATTCTGGCCCGCTACAAAGACACGGGCAACATTGTGGGACGCCCGCTGACAGCCAACGACCCGGTGGTCGGCATGCCCAAGATCAAGATGGGGCATTTCATCGGCGACGACGGCCGCAAGGGTGAAGTGATCGACCGCGGCATCGACACCGGCCGCCGCGGCCCCAACGGCGAAGTGATTCTGCAGAGCGCGCCGGGTTTCGATACCGGGCGCGAGTACAACGCCCGCGAGATCGGCCCCGAAGACTTCATGCGCGACCCGGAAGGTGAGTTCACGACCAACCGCAAGGCGCCGGTGCCTGACGACAACGGGCTGAACGACGGCGAAGACTACATCTATGCCCCGCTGGGCAACCCGGTAGAGGGCGCAGTGCCGGTACCGGCCTTTGACCAGTACGGTGCCTGGAAGAACTACGTCGACGAGTTGTCGGGCAGCGAGATTCCGCTGTACGACGAAAAGGGCGACCTGGTTCGCGACATGCAGGACCAGATCTACTACCTGAAAGAGTACGAGTACGAATACGTGTACATGTACGAGTTCGCGCCCGTGTCGCAGGAAGACAGCGGCTTCAAGGGTGAGTACGGCGGCGAGCGCTATAAGCTGGTGACCGAAAGCGTGCGCTTTGCAATCATGCCCAAGAAGGTGCCCAAGAAAGCCGCTGACGGCACCGTCACCGACGAGATTGTCGAAGTCGCCCTGCCGCTGACGCGCCTGATTTACGAGACGCGCACGGTGGACGAGCCGGTGATCATTGACGGGTTCGAGTACCAGGACCCCGAGACCGGCAAGGTGACGCTGATCAGCGCCGCCGAGTATGAACAGAAAACCGGCGCCGCGCCTGACCCGGCCAAGGTCGTGAACGCCAAGATTGTCACCACGACCAAGACCGAAGACAAAGTGGTCGTCGGCATCTTCGTCGAAGGCAAGACGCTGGGCCCCAACCAGACAGCAGAAGACTGGGCCGAAGCCGAAGAGCGCGTCAAGAACGAAGGCGGCCGGGTTGAACCCCGCGACGTCATCGGCTACGTCAGCCGCTTCCGGAACGATCACGCGGCCAAGGAGGACCCCAGCCAGTTTGAGGGTACCGGTCCCAAGGCCGACGAGTTTGCCGAAAGTGAGCGGCGCGACAACGGGGCCGACTTCGACAAACTGTACAAGACCTGGACACGCTGGACCGTGCCGCCTCCGATGGTGTATCGCGACGAGCAGGGCCAGTGGCAGGTCATTACGCGCTTTGCCGACAAGATCGGCCCGGGCTCGCGCTGGGATGACAAAGACGCGCCGCGCTTCTTGACTCGCTATGTGTCGGAAATGTGGGGCGTGGCGATCTTTGAAGGCGTCAGCCGCGACTGGGACTTCGCCAACGTATACGTCCGCGGCCTGCGTGACCGCGTCAGCGGTTCGGGCTTCAAGCAGGACACGGGCGTGCCCGACCTGCCGAGCCCCGTCGATGGCAGCAGCCCGGTGACCAAGTCATTCTTCAAGCCGCGCATGGTCAGCCAGGAATGGATTTACCGCGTGCGCTATGAGCGGCTTGGCGACGAGTACGAGAACTTCCGTGACCTGGTCCGGAAGACACGCAGCTTCTGGTACCTCGACAAGGATCCAGCCAACGCCGAGACCGAACTCGGCAACTAGCCGCCAATCTCATGGAAGAAAGCCCCCGCCATCGGCGGGGGCTTTTTTGCTGATTCGGGGGACGCACGGAGGGACGGTTGTGGCCAGTCGGGTCGTGGGTAAAAAAGACACACCAGCTGGATCCCGCTGACGATTGGTAACTACGATGAAATCAAGGTTTACAACAATCGCCACTTACTCGTGTCGGTGGTACTGCGGATACAAGACTCTCAAAGCGTATACAATATGCGCACATCGGACGGCCATACGTCGGTGACCCTGACCGCCATCGCCGACATGGCGCGATTGTGTTTTCTCAAAGTCGATTGGCACGGCAAACGCGTCTCTATCCATGTGCTTGGGCTTTCTCAAGGCTTTGGTGCCTCGTGGTTTACGTGGTTACCAGGGCTGATAACGGAGTTGCACCATGAAGCTGATCATCACCCACGACGGCCAAACAACCGAGTTTGAACCGCGCGCAGACTTGGGGGTCATCACCCTGGGTCGAGCGGACGTCAACGATATCGCGCTGGCCGCCGAGAAAGCGGCGTCGCGCCAGCACGCGACTCTCGAGCGCACCGTGGACGGCTGGAAGCTGGTGGACCAGATGTCGGCCAACGGCACCAGTGTCAACGGCGAAAAAGTGAACTTTGCCTTTCTAAAGGAAGGCGACGTGATCCAGGTCGGTCACAGCAGCATCAAAGTGACCGGCTTGGCGCCCTCTCCCGGGGCGAGCAAACCGGCGCCTGCCCGCCCTGTAGCAGCAAGGCGGGCAGCACCGGCTCAGGCAGCCGGTGCCTCAGAAGCCGAGCGCCCGATGGCGTACATCCCGCCCAAGAAGAGCCCGGTGGGGGCGCTGGTGGGCGCTGCGCTGGTTGTGGTGGCGTTGGTGGCGGGCGGCATCTTTGTGGTCTCGCAGATGGGCGGGGCAACACCTGAGCCTGACCGTGTGGCAGATGGCGACACGACCAAGCGCCACGCAGAACTCAGCGACCAGGAAAAGGCTGCGATCACGCTGGCGCGCGAGATTGCCGACTCGGATGGCGACGTGCTGTCGCGCATTCGCCGGCTGGAGAAGCTTGAAGAAGAGATGCAGGACAAGCGCGGCAGCGTGGCGCGCGGAGAGATCAACGAACTGAAAAAGGGCCTGCTGCGCAAGCTGGATGCAGAAGTCGTGGCCAAGATTGAAGCCGAGATCCGCAACGCCGAGGTGCACCTGGCTGACGGCAGCTATGCGCAGGCGCTTACGACATTGACGGGTCTCGAAAGCTGGCTGGCCGGCGACACCTATCTGGCGAGCTTCGGCAAGGCGAACAAGTCGCGCATCGAAAAGGCAGTCAAGGGTGCGATGGAAAGCAACGACCGCTTTATTTCCGCGAGTTTTCAGCAGGTCTGGCGCTATGCCGATGAGCTGCTGTTCGACCAGGCCGCCGAGGTCATGGACGACATCCCGCGCCGGGCATTCCTGGATCGCGAGATGAAGTTGCTGTACGACCGTGAACGCGAACGCTTGATGGCGATGCGCGAATCCGGCAAGAGCGCGCCGGAGAACCCGGTTGTGGAAGAAAAGCCCAGCATCCTGGGCAAGGTCAAGAAAGACGAAGCGCGCCTGCCGGGCAAGAACCCGTTGCTGGCCGACGGCGCCCGCAGCGAAGCCAAACTGATTGCCGCGCTGCACGGGCGGATGATCCAGGCCTGCATCGACAAAAAGTTGACCAACGACATGTTCGTGTGGCGCGGCGACAAGGCACGCATTCGCGGCGCGACCAAGGATCGCCTTCAGCTTGACGTGTCAACGAAAGACAAGACGACCGGCGAAGAACTCGCGTACCGCACGTCGGCCAAGTGGGAGGACATCAAGCCCGCCGACATGCTGCAACTGTACGACCGCGTGCCGACCCTGACGCCCGAGGAAATGCTGGGCGCAACCATCTACGCCTATGACAACGGAATGATGGACGACGGCGCCGTCCGCGCGTGCAAGCTGTGGAAAGCCAAGAACGACTGGAAAGAGGGCATCGACATCCTGATCGCCACCAAGCGCAAGATTTCGATTCCGGAGGGCGGCTTCGTCGAGCATGACGGCCGCCTGGTCACTCCCGTCGAGAAAGAAGAGTTTGAGTTCAGGACGCGCCTCAAGGGTGTGCTGGACCGCTTCGAAAAGGGCATCAGCAGCAAAGACAAGAAGAAGCGCGAAGACGCCGAAGCTGCATTCAGCGAGCTCGTGGAAATGGGCGAGCGTGCAGTGCCCGGCGCCATCGCTATCCTGCAGGAAGTGCTGGAAAAGGAAATCACCAAGGCCCAGAACGCAGCCGGGCTGCTGGGTGCAGACAAGACCAAGATGGACGGCCTGCTCACCGAGCTGGACAAGCGCCGTGCATTCGCCCTTGAGCTGATCATGGACGCAGTGAAGTACCCCTATCCGTACGGCCCCAACCAGGCCGAAGTTCAGGCCGAGGTGGACACGCGGGTGGCTGCGGTGCGCGAGATATGGAACGATTCCACAAGCTTCCTGGGCCAGGCCAACCCCGAGTACGAAGCGGTGATCGAGAAGGTGCGCGCGATTTCAGAGCGCATGGACCAGCTTGACCCGGCAAACAACCACCACAAGCAGACCAGCGAAGAGACCATCACGTACCTGAAAGACCAGGCGAACCAGAAGCTGACGATTCGCGAGTACGCCGGCAGCACCGGCAAGTACGAGGCGTTGATCAACTTCAACCGCAAGGTCATGAAGATCAACGAGGACTTCCCGACTGGCGAAGGCCACACCGACGGTGACGGCCGCATGCAAGTCCAGATCACGAACGAGTACCGCATCATGTTCGCGCGCCATGCCGTGAAGCTCAACGACAAGCTGTTCTGGGCCGCGTGGCACCACAGCAAGTATTGTGTCGAGCACAACGGCGGGCAGATTGCCCACGTGATCCAGGGCGAGCCCCGCGGCGCGGCCCCCGGCGACCGCATGACCTATGAAGGCTACCCGGGCGGCGGCGGCGAGAACATTCACATGAACAGCGCCGGCCCGACCGCGCAAAGCAGCCATGATGCCTGGTGCCACAGCAGCGGCCACCATCGCAACATCCTGCACCCGAACTGGCGAGCGCTAGGCAGCGGCAAGTTCCGCACGATCTGGACGCAGTGCTTCGGCGCTGTGGACGAAGGCGAAGCCAACAGCGTAAGCAAGGGAGGCCAGTAGGGGCGCGGCTTGTCGCGCCCGCAGGCAGCGGCCGTGAAAAAATTGGTCGTCAGGCGGTGGTGCCCAGCGCTGCTTGACGAAGACGGGGTGGCCCTCCCGAGCCACCCCGTCACGTTTTTTTGGTGCTTTGAGTCTGCGCAGATGCTGCGGGCCGCTACTTCAGGCCGATGGCCGAAAGTGCGTCAGCGCCATTGAGCTTTTCCCACCACTCCAGCGTGGCCTTGATGTCCACCAGCCAGGTGTCGCCCTCTTTCTTGAGAACGAGGCTGCGAACAGCCGTCACGCTGTCGCCATAGTCAAACGTGACACCAAGGCGTGCGGTGTTCTCGTCGTCCATATCACTCAGGTCCGGGTTCGGCTTGACGGACTTGACCTTGGCAAAGAAGTCCACGTCCAGCAAATCGTCCAGCGTCAGGTCGCTGGTCATTTTGCCCGCACCTGTGATCGCAAGGCCCGATGGCAGCCCCAGTGGGCCGGTGCGCTGGCCCGGCAGCACGACGGCGGCGATGGCGGCTTTGTCTTTGGACTCAAAGGCAGACGCGGCTTTCGTGACCGAGGCTTCGGCCTCAGGCGGCACGCCGCCACAGCCTGCGACCAGAAGTGCAAGCAACATCAAAGCAGAAGCGATCCTGTTCATGTGTTCTCCAGTCGCAGGATGGTAAGTCGGCCCGATCCGCACGCAACTGCGCACGCGTTCGGGCCGACTTGCAGGTTGTGTCGCAGCCATCGAAAACTTGCCGCTAGACCTCTTCAAAGAAGTACGGCTTGAGCGCCTGGATCTTCTTGTCGAAAGTGGCGGGATCAATCTGCCACAGCGCCGCCGAAATCGACGAGAGCAGCGAGTTGCCGTCCTGGGGCGTGAAGCAGAAGCCATAGATGTCGTGGCCGCCGCCGTTGACCGTCAGGCACTCGTGCGGGATGACGGTCTGGTTGAGAATGCGCCCGAAGAAGCCGTGGTCACGGCCGAAGCTGAACACCGAGTTCGCGCTTTTCTTGAACGTGATTGCCTGGCGGTCGTCTTCGCGAATCGCGCCGATCAACTTTTCCACTGTCGTGGCTTCCTTGACGCGGATGTGGAAGCGAACCATGTGCATGTACTGCGTGGGCATCTTGATCGCGCTGCTGAACAGGTTCGTGAATTCCCAGCCCTTGGTCTTGAAAAGGTGGTAGGCGTCGCGGGCGTGGTGGGTGCCGAAGCCCTCGTCCTTGTGTTTGCCGACCTCGGGGCTTGCAACAAAGCTGTCGTCCTGGCTTACGTCGTTGGCGCGGCGCATGCAGACGAAATCGGCACTGGCCAGGTTCTCGGGCTTCGTGTTGTGGTGCGTGGCGAACAGCTTGATCAACGCCGCCAGGTTGTGGGTGTTGCAGCTGACCACGTGGATGAACTTGTCTTCGCCGGGCACCAGCGTCTCGTCGTTGATGCCGCGTGCGTACATTTTGCCGAAGCCGAACTCGCTGCCCTGCGCGATGTAGCCTTTGCCGCCGGCCTGCGCGGCCCGCAGGTAGTACTGCTCTTTGTTGGCAAGGCCCGCGCCGCTGGGCGTGCAGTCGATGACCACGCTGGCGCGCATGATGGCTTCTTCGGTTTCGAACACGGCCTTGCAGCCCATCTTCTCGAAGCCGGCCATCTGGTCGCGTCCGGTCGCAAGCCTGGCGCCGCGCTTGATAAGGTCCACAACCTTGGAGCGGTCAGTTTTCAGGGGCGTACGCTTGTTGAACGTAACTTCGTCAACGCCCAGTTCCTTGCGGAAGTGGGTCAGCATGCCGATCAGCGGCTCGCCGATCGTGCCGGTGCCTACGACGTGGATGATGTTGGCCATACGGGTTCTCCTGCGGTGAAAATGAAACACCGCGGCCGGCAGGCGCGTGCTGAACTATATGCCGGTCGCGGAGTCATGTTTGACCGCGTGAAGGGTTCTCTACCAGCGCTGGGGCAACAGGCCACCGGGCCGCGCAGAGTATTCTTGCGGTTAACGTACCACCGCGGGCGGCGCTTCCAATGGCAAGTTGATGAAAAGTGGGAAAGCCCGCAGGCCTTGCCGCGGGCTTGTTCGATTGAGCCTTATGCTACAGTTCTTCGCTGATCATGCGGTCGATGGCCACCGCAAATTCGCGATCAACGTCATAGTCGGAGTGCGCGATTTTCTCTCGCACTGTGTCGACTCTCTCCATGCGCACCGAGGGCATGCTCTTGGCCGCAGCAATAAACCCGGCTTCCGCGCACGGCGGGCTGCTGTCGCTGCGGCGCGGCGCCGCGTAGACGTTGGATTCAGTGCGTTTGGCGCGCTGGCTGGGCCGAATGCGCTGCACGCGTTCAGTTCTGGACGAGTCGGTCGGTCGGTATGCGTCGGTCATGGTATGCACGGTCTCCTATTCGACTATCGACAGTCGACCTGTGCGGCTTTAGCAGAAAATTCAAGATTCTTGTGCTGGCAGCGGCGCGCCAGTTAAGAGGCTTCGCGGCCGGCTTCGTCAAGCACGCTGGGCTCGTCTTCGTCGCCAGGTTCGACAGCGCGCGATTGCGGCAGATCGTCGGGCTTGGGCACGAACTCGGTTTTGTGGTGGGCTTCGGCATGGACGGGCGGCTTGTCCACCTTTTCTGTGGCGAGCCCGTGCGCGATGTCGTCTTTGCCGATCTTTGCGGTCTCAACCAGGCGCGGCGGCTTGTCTACCCGCTCGGTCGGGATGTGCGCGCCCGGCTTGGCGACTTTCTCGGTCGCAATGCCGCGCAGCTCCATCTCTTCGGGTGTCATGCGGCGCGTGATCGCCATTTCTGCCGAGATGGCTTGCGCCATCGCAGCGTCGGCTTCGCCATCGACGGTGGCGTCGCCATCTTTGCTGATGGGCCCGTTGGTGCCGCGGAAAATCTCCTCCGGTAAGCCGGGGTTCTTGCCCACGTTCTTGATCAGGAACTGGCCGCCCATGTAGGGCTTGGGCATGGCGTGGTGCTTTGGCGCAAACGGGTTGGCTTCGTACAGCAGGGCCAGAATCGCGGCCAACTCGCCAAGGTCGATGTCGTTTGGCAGCGCCGCGCTATAGATGATGGGGCTCTTGCGGATCTCGCGGCAGCGGTTCAGGGCAAACACGCCTAGCGACATCTTTTGCAGCTTCTCGAGGAAGTCATGAATCGACTCGTCGCCCTTGTGCACGCCGAACATCACCAGTTCGCGCCCTGATGAGCCGACGCCGTTGCCGACCTTCTTCAGCTTGGCGGCCATGACTGCATACACAGCCGTCTTTGCGCCCAGTTCAGGCACATCCGACAGCGGCGTGCGAAGCAGCCACCAGCCTTTCCAGTCAAGCGTGAAGGACCTCAACGACCCCCTCCGTACATGCAGATACTAACGGACCCCCAGCCAAGGTGCATCCTCAGACTTGGCAATCTCCGTGCCCTCGTGCCAGACCGGCCTGCCGTATGCCTTTGGCGGCAACGAGAGCGGCTGGAATTTCGGCAGCTATGCAATCAGCTTTGCACCTTCGGCCCAGAGGGTGCCCCAGTGTATCAGAAACGAATCGGCAGCAAGCGGCGATTTCGGGTTGCGGCAAGCCGAATTGAACGACCCCGGGGAAGATTCCCCGGGGCCGCGTGCCCAGCGCTGCTTGTGTGTTCGGCCCTAGCCGCCCTTCTTTTCGTCCGGCTTCTCGGCATCGTTTTCTTCGGCCTGGGCGCTCTTGTCGACCACGCGGATGGTCTTCTTACCGACGCGCAGGACCACCTCGTTGCCCAGTGCCAGGATCTTCGAAACGCTGTCGTTGCCACGGGCGAGCGCAAACCAGTCTTCGCTCATGTACTCGACCGTCTCGGCGCCGAACAACTCGCCGTTTGTCAGGTCGCTTTCAAGCCAGATGCCGTCGGACCACACAAAGCTGCGGGTGCCGATGGTCTTGACGATGTTGCTGGACTCTTTGGCTGCCTGCTCGTCGTCCATGCCCTTCTTCTTCAGCTCTTCTTTGCGCTTGTCGGCACGGGAAGAGTATCCGCTGTCCCGGGCCCGCTTGGCGGCTGCGTTTGCCTCTTCGCCCTCGGCGGCCTTGGCATCTTCGGCGTTGTCGCTGTCGCGGCGTTCTGCGTTGGATTTGCTGCGCTCGACTGCATCTTTGCCGGTCTGGTCCTGCGGGGGTGCCGGTGCGCGGGCGCCTGAACCTGCGCCGCCGCCACTGTCATCGCCGCCTACTGCGCGGCCACCTCGGGGGCGATTCTCAGGCATTGGCGTCCCGGCGCGGGGTGGGGGAGTGTCTTCGACGACGAGAAAACTGGTGTAGGGCGTCACGATACCGAACTTGGTGCCCAGCCGGACGATCTCTTCGACTACTTCTTTGTTCTGCCCCTTCAGGTTTATCTGGTCCATCAGGTAGCCAACGCGGCGCACAGCCCACATGCGGGGCAGGTATGCTTTTGCGTTGTCACTTTCCTTGAACTCGATGGTGTATTCGTATGCGCGCTTGGTGCCGTTGACCGTGCCTTCCAGCACCAGCTGGTGCTTGCCCGGTTTGTCGAAGCGCCCGAGCACGGAAAGCTGCGTCCCGGCAAACACGTCGCCCGGCACCTGCGGGTGCAGGTCGTGAATCTCGGCGCCGTCGATGCGCATCTTGACGTCGCTGAGCACAGGGCTGGCAATCTTGTTGGCGAAGTTGCTGACCTTCACTTCCATGTCTTCCTTGGGCTTTACGTACTCGCGCTGGCCCTTGTTCTCTTCGGCCAGGGTGTCCAGCAGCCACGTGTTGACGTCATAGCCGACGCCGAACGGGAAAATGCGAACGTGGCTGGAGCGGTTCTCTTTGGCCAGCTTGGCCAAGCCGCGCACGTCAGTGATTTCGCCCATCGTGGGCAACCCGTCGCTCATCAGCAGGATATAGCAGGGGCGGGTGCTTTCTTTGCCCGCCAGCTCGTAAGCCATGCGCAGCGCGCTTTCAAAGTTGGTGCCGCCGGTGGCGTCGATCTTGTCTACTTTGGCCAACGCGGCTTCGCGTGCTTCTTTGCTGGCGTCGGTCAACGCGTCGTGCAGTTTGCGCGCCTCGGTGCTGAAGGTGACGATCGCGAAGCGGTCTTTTTCATTGAGCTTGCTGATGCAGAACTTGAGGGCCTTGCGGGCCTGGTCGATCTTGCCGTCGTCCATCATGCTGCCGCTGGTGTCGAGAACGACAATCACGTCCTTGGGCAGAATGTCGGACTCGTCCAGTTTGACCTTGGGTGTCAGCAGCGCGAGGAAGTACCCGGCTTCGGTGCCTTCGCGATAGCCAAGCACGTTGGCCGCCATCGCGCCTTCCGCGAACCCGTAGAACAGTTCAAAGTCGGTCGCGGGCTGCGTGTTTTTCAGTTCAAAGCCGATCACGGCTTCCTTGTCGCCCTTGCGGATGACCTCGACGCTGTGGGTAGGAGAATAGATTGTGCGCAGCGCCTGCTCAGACTTCAGGTTGACCTTGACGCTGGTGGTTTTGGGCGCGTTCGGTGAATAGCCCTGCGTGCGCAACGGGTAGATGAAGCGCACCAGGCCGCTGTCGTAGGGCAGCAGCTCGGTGTATGTGAACGTGATGGTCAGTTCCTGGCAGGGCAGAATGGGGAACACGCGCGCCTTGAACAAGCCGCGCCCGGCGTATTCAAGCAAGCCCGGGTCGATCATGCGGCGCACGGTGTCTTCGTAAATCTGGCGGGCCTTGTCAGCGGGCAGCAGCTCGCCTTTGACCATGGTGCCGTTCATGGTCATCTGGAACTCGTTGATGGCGGCTTCGAGGGGCAATGGAAACAGGTACTCGCCCTCAAGCTGCCAGTTGTTCGGGTTGTAGAAGACCTGGGTGATCTTGGTGGTCGCCCCCTGGTTGTCGATGGTGGTCTCAACCTGGTGCGAGCGCACGTCAATCGGCATGGTGCGGGGTACCGGGCGGTGCCGGGGTCGTTCCATGTCGGGGTCAATGCGGCGATCAACGACGATGCCCTGGGCGGCCAACGAGCCCCCGAGCAACGCAAGTAACCCCAGTAGCATCAAGGATTTACGCGTATTCATGGCAGACTCCAAGGTTTGTGTAGCCCGCGTAGAACGCCAAAACTCGACGGCAGGTTCCGGATTCCAGCCAGACTTCTTCAGAATTCGGCATCAGATCACGGTGCCGAACATCTTGCCGATCAAGGCCGTCAGGCCCATCGCGAGTGCACCCCAGAACCCGACCCTGAATGCGCCGCGCCAGATGCTGGCACCGCCGGTCCATGCAGCGACTGAGCCCAGAGCGATCAAGAACAGCAAGGACGCACCGGCCACGGTCAAGATCAGGAAAGCCTCCGGCGTCACAAGCACCATGCACAGCGGCAGCGCCGCGCCCACCGCGAATGCAGCCGCTGATGCCAGCGCCGCCTGGATCGGCCGTGACTTTGTGATGTCGGAGATGCCCAGTTCATCACGAGCGTGCGAGCCGATCGCGTCATGCGCCATCAGCGCCTTGGCAACTTGAAGTGCAAGGTCGGGCTCCAGACCGCGTTTCTGGTAGATGCCGGCCAACTCTTTGGTCTCAAACTCGGGGTTGGCCGAAAGCTCTGCGCTTTCACGTTTCAGGTCGGCGCGTTCAGCATCCGATTGCGAACTGACCGAGACGTACTCACCGGCTGCCATAGACATCGCGCCAGCCACCAGCCCCGCGAGTCCCGCGATCAACACGGCTTCGACGCCTGCGTCGGCGGCTGCTACGCCCAGAATCAGGCTGGCGGTCGAGACGATGCCGTCGTTAGCGCCAAGCACGGACGCACGCAGCCATCCGACTCTTTGTGTGCGGTGGCGCTCAAGATTGGGCGTCAGGGGACGCATCAGGGCGTTCTGGTTGGGATATCCCGGTCAATCTACAGCGCCGGCTTTCACGGGCAGAATGCGCACACTCTGGGCCACCTGCAACAGGCGCTTCTCGGCGAACAGGTTGACTGCCTCGGGGTAGGCTTCGCGCTCAGCTTCCATCACGCGGGCTTGCAGTGTTTCGGGTGTGTCGTCGACCTGGACCGGCACCTTGCGCTGCAGGATGATCGGCCCGTGGTCGTAAACTTCATCGACGTAGTGAACCGTGCAGCCGGTTTCTTTTTCGTGGGCCTTGAGCACAGCCTGGTGAACCTTCAGGCCGTACATGCCCTTGCCGCCGAACTTTGGCAGCAGAGACGGGTGAATGTTCAGCACGCGGCCGCGGTAGCGCTCAGGTATGTGAACGTAGCTGAGAAAGCCGGCGAGAAGCACAACGTCGGGGCGCAAGACGTTAATCAGCTTGAACACCTGGCGCGAAAATGCCGGCGAATCGGTGTAGTCCTTGCGGTTGACCACCTGCACGGGCACGCCGTGTTGCTGCGCTTTCATGATGCCGGGGACGCCCTCTTTGCTGGCAATCACGCCGACGGGCTCAAGCAGGCACGAGCCGTCCGCGGCTTTGAGCAGCAGATTCTCCATGGTGGAGCCTGAGCCTGAGATGAGGATGACGCCACGAACCTTCTTGCGCATGTGCATTTCTCGACAAGGCCGCAACCCGCAGCCATGGCGTAAGGGTACACCATGCACCGCCGGAATCCAGCAAGGGAAAGATTTGGGAAAACGAACAAACCGCCAGCCCGGCACTATCCAGCCGGGCTGACGACGTTTGCACAGCGGGCGCAAAGGTGTTCGTGTTCGGCGATGCTGCCCACGTCACCGGTGCGGCGGAAGCAACGTACGCACGCCGTTTCGGCGCTTTCAATGACTTTCAGCCAGAGTCCCTTTACGTCCGTTGCCGGCTCAAACTCCTGGAATGCGGCGTGGTCACTGGACGCGTCAGTGGCGACCGCGCTGACGTTGAGCATCTCAGGCAGCACACCTGCCAGCACTTCGGGTGTGCCCAGCGGCGCGAACAGTTCGCCCGCGACCGCGCCCAGCACGACCTGTGTGTCGTAGCCTTTGCCGATCTTTTTCTCCTTGCGCATGCGGTCGAGCACGCGGTCGGTTTCAGCTTTCACCTGCAACAGTACCCGGAACTTGCTGTCCAGTGCCGAGTCCCGACGCAAGTACCCTTCGCCCGCGACGGGCCACAGGGCAAGGTGCGCGCTGGCGGCGGTCCCCTTCTGCCTGGGCAGGTGCTGCCACATATCCTCGACGGTGTGCACAAGCACCGGCGACAGCAGGCGTGTAAGCGTGTCGGCCAGCACCCAGTACGCGGTCTGCGCGCTGCGGCGGGCTTTGCTGGTCGCGGCTTCGCAGTACAGCACGTCTTTGCGCAGGTCGATGTATTGGCTGCTGAGTGTGACGTTGGCAAGGTCGTGCAGCGCGCGCATTGCCACATGAAACTCGTAGCGTTCCATCGCAGCCGTCACGGTCTCGACCGTGGCGGCACATTGCGAAAGCGCCCACTGGTCCAGTGGCAGCAGTTCGGCGTACGGCAACGCATCGCTGTTCGGGTCATAGTCAAACAGGTTGCTGACCAGCGCGCGGTACGTGTTGCGCAGCTTGCGGTAGGTTTCGCCACCGGCCTGGATCAGCTTGTACGTCACCGGCACTGGGCTTGACGTGTCAAGTGACGCAAAATACAGCCGGATCAGGTCGGCACCCAGGTCCCTGACGCCCTGGTCGATCGGCCACATGTTGCCCTTGCTCTTGCTGCCCTTTTCGCCTTTCTCGTCCACAACAAACGCGCAGGTCAGGCAGTCGCGGAAGGGGCTGACGCCGGTCGTCGCCACGCTCAAGATCAACGACACTTGAAACCAGCCGCGGTGCTGGTCGTCGCCCTCGAGATACATGCCTGCGTGCGGCGACTTGCCATCGTGGCGGGCGAAGGCCTTGTCTTTCAACCCGGCGTCGGTGCGCATCACCGATTGAAAGCTGGAACCGGCTTCGAACCAAACGTCGAAGATGTCGCCGAGCTTCTCGATAGTCTTGCCCTGGTACTTCGCAGCCAATGCCGGCGGCAGCAGTTTCTCCGCGGGCCAGTTGGCGTCGTCGAACCAGATGTTGCTGCCGTGCTTTTCAACCAGCGCCATCACGTGCGCATTGGTCTCGTTGGTGAGCAGCACCTCGCCCGTCGCCTTGACGCGAAAGGCCGGGATCGGGATGCCCCAGTAGCGCTGCCTTGAAACGCACCAGTCCGGCCGGTTCTCGACCATGTTGCTGATGCGCGTCTGGCCCCATGCGGGGAACCAGCGCGATGCCGCGATTTCTTCAAGCAGGCGCTGGCGCAGGGTCTTGCCTTGCGGGTTGAGCGCTTTGTCCGGGTCCACGTGGTCGATCTGCACGAACCATTGCTCGGTCGCGCGGAAGATCACGGGCGTGTGCGTGCGCCAGCAGTGCGGATAGCTGTGCCTGACTGGTTCATCGTGAAGCAGCCAACCCTCTTCCCGCAACTTCTCAACGATCAGCGGATTGGCTTTGAAGATGTTCTGGCCCTCGAGCATCTTCAGCCAGCTGCGTGTGTCTTCAAACGTGACGCTTACGCCAAGGTCTTTGCGCAGGCGGTCGCCGACGAAGAACTTGCCGGCTTCATCGACCGGGCACACCACGGGCAGCTTCTCGCGCTTGCCGGTGTCAAAGTCTTCTTTGCCGTGGCCGGGCGCGGTGTGAACCAGGCCGGTGCCGTCTTCCAGCGTGACGTAGTCGGCAAACACCACGGGGCAAGCGGTGTCGAGAAACGGGTGGCTGTAACCAACGCCGCGCAGCACTTCGCCGAGGAACGTTTCCAGCACCTGGACGTCGGCGAGTTTTGCCTTTTCGGCAACGGTCTTGAGCAATGCCTCAGCCAGCACCATGTGCTCGACGTTTCCATTGCGCGAGTATCGCACGAGCACGTACTCGGCCTTATCGTGTGCCGCCACTGCGACGTTTGCGGGCAGGGTCCAAGGTGTGGTAGTCCAGATCAGAAGCGCCAGGGATTTCCAGATTGCATCGCTGTCATCGCGGGCCTCTACCAGCTCGCGAAACTTGCAGTCCTTACCGCAGCTGGAGACCGGGAACCGAACGTACACACTGGGATCGGTCCGGTCTTCGTACTCAAGCTCGGCTTCGGCCAGCGCGCTCTGCGCCGCCCAGCTCCAGTGCACGCTGCGCTTGGCGCGTGTGATGAACCCGCGCTTGAACAGCTCGCTGAACACGTGCAGCACGTTGGCTTCGTAGCTGGGGTTGGTGGTCAGGTAAGGCTCATCCCAGCGGCCCAGCACGCCCGCTGACTTGAACTGATTGCGCTGGATGTCGATCCACTTGGTCGCGTATTCAAGGCACTTCTCGCGCAGTTGCAGCGCGGTTGTGCCCTCGGGCAGCTTGCCGCCCATTTCTGCCAGCATCTTGTGCTCGATCGGCAAGCCGTGGCAATCCCAACCCGGCACGTACGGCGAGTCGTAACCCTGCATAGTGCGGAACTTGACGACCATGTCCTTGAGAATCTTGTTCATGCCCGTGCCGGTGTGGGCGTCGCCGTTGGCGTAGGGTGGGCCGTCGTGCAGCACCCACGGCTTGGCGCCCTTTCGCGCGGCGCGGATCTGCTGGTAGAGACCGGTTTCGTCCCACTGCTTCTGCAGCGCAGGTTCGCGTTCCTGCAGACCCGCCTTCATGGGAAAGTCGGTTTTGGGCAGCAACACTGTGGACTTGTAGCGCTCTTTGGCGGCTTTCAGGACATCTTCGTTCATGGCGTTCCTTTGTCGCGGACGGCGAACTGCCGGTTGAAAACGGAGGAACAGAGCAACGGAGTCTTTCGCTGATTCACTGCTCTGTTTCTCTGTGGCTCCCGATTTCGCCAAGGCTACGTCGGGCATGCCGTGTTCAAGACAGCCGTTCAAGCCGCCCAAGCGGTTTCAGTGTTTATCTGTGATAGTGAGTGGTTACAACGACGTGGCCGAAGTGGCGTGTTGCCGGGGGCGGTTCGCCCTTACAGCGTTGCCAGCTCGGCGTCGGTAATTCGCTCGGCTTCGTCAACGATCAGGTTGGGTATGCCGTCGACGATGCGGTAGGCTTTGCCCGACTCTTTGCAGAGCAGCCGGTCGCCGCGCTGGACCAGGGGCTTGTGGCTCTCGGGGCAGACCAGCATCGAGAGAAATTCGGGGTCCAGCGGTTGGGTGGTTGCGTCGGTCATGGCGTGTCTCAATTTAGGCAACGCTTGAAAGTTGCACAAGCCGGTGCTTGACAGTAGGGCATCGCACCAATACCTTCTGCGCCCTGAATTGAAGGGTACGCCATGAAAGTCCGCACCAAGAACAGTAACCTCAAACGCAACCGCACGCACGGCTTTCGTGCGCGCATGAAGACCGCCGACGGGCAGCAGGTGCTGTCGCGCCGCCGTCGCAAGGGCCGCAAGAAGCTTTCGGTCAGCGACGAGCGCAAGGTGAAGCACCTGGGCGGCCCGCGCAAGGTGATTGAGCGCCAGCGCATTCGCAAAGAGGCTCGCCGCCAGGCACGCAAACGCGCCGGCAAGATCTAGGCTGATGTACGCCTGAACAGACACCCCCGCCGCATGGCGGGGGTTTTCATTTGATAGCCGACCACACGTCACGTTTTCCAGAAGACCCAGGCGCCAAAGCCCGCAAAAAGAATGGGTCCCACGCTGGCGCCGACCACCGGCGGAAACGCACCGGACTTGGCCAGCGTCTCGAACCAGAATGCCAGAATCTGGTACCCCACTACGGCAGCCAGGGCCAGGCTGCTGCTCATGAACATGCCGCGGCCGCTGCGTGTCAAAATCAAGCCGACGCCACAGCCGAGCAGAATGATGCCTGTCAGCGGATGCCACAAATCGTGCCAGAGCGTGACCTGCAAGTCACGGTCAGGGGCGCCGCTGCGGCTGTCCTGCCACAGCTCCAACAGTGTGCGGTCGGCATAACTACGCCGCCTGCGCGCGAAGTCCGTCGGGTACAGGTGGCCGAAGGGCAGGTCGCCGTCAAAGGTTGCGGGCTCGCCGTCGCCGGTGTAGGCGGGATCGGTCAGGACTGCCAGGTCGTGGATCTCGGCTTTCCGGGGCGACCACCAGGTCGAGCGATCGTCGATCCATTGCAGTTCTTCGGCGACGACCAGGCGGGTTCCGTCCTTGCTGAGGATGCGCACGTCTTCGAGCGCGCGAGTGTCCAGGTTGTAGCGCCGGACAAACCAGACGTTGCCGCCATCATCGCGAACGCTGATGCGCCGTCCCTTGCGGAACTCGAATGCACCGTACGGCGATTCGCGGGCTTCCTGCGCCACCTGCGGCAGCACAGCCTGCCTTAGCGCCAGGCCCGCAATGCCCAGCAGCAGCACCGGCACCATGATGGCAGCCAGCGCGCGCTTGCGGCTGACACCCGCGGCTTCCATGAGAAGCAGTTCACGCGAACGAATCAGGCGCGACACGGCAAACATGCCTGCGGTGAATAGCATCAGCGGATACAGCAGGTACAGGATTGGCGGCAGGTTGTATGCGTAGAACAGGGTGGTGCCGGTGGCAACGTCAGGAAAGGCCTGGATCTTGTCCAGGTTGAGCAGGACATCGACTACCAGAAACACGGTCGTGAACAGCGCCAGTACCAGCACGAGGCTTTGCACGAACACCCAAAGAAAATAGCGGTCGAAGCGCTTCACGCTGCTGTTGTGCCGTAAGAGGGCCCGCGGTTCCAGAGAGAATTGTTTGCATGGCCCAGACCGCGTGCCACCAACGGTGAATCAACCTGGGGCTGGCGCGCCGGCAAAGCGATTCCAAGCCCACCGTCGGAAAAACTGCGCAAGTAGTTTGACAGGGAGCAGGTTATGTCGTAAATTATAAAGTGTAAAATACACCCTTCCTTCCCGGAGTATCACCATGCCCAACAAGCTCCCTCCTGAGCCCACACTTCCTCGCTACGGTTTCTCCCGCGCCTCGGCGTACCTGCCCAAGGCCTATGTTGCCGCCAGAACCGAAGGTCCCCGCAAAGATGTCCAGAGGCTCTGGGACAACTTCAAGCGCACCGCCAACGCCGACATTCGCAACGAACTGATCGAGAACTATCTGCCGCTTGTGCGCGTCACCGCCGAGCGTATGCATTCCAAGCTGCCTTCCCATGTTGAAGTAGACGAACTGATCCAGGCCGGCGTATTCGGTTTGATGGACGCCATCGACGGCTTTGACCCGCAGCGCGGTGTGAAATTCGAAGTCTACGCCAAGCAGCGCATCAGTGGCGCAGTGCTTGATGACCTGCGCAACCAGGACTTTGCCCCGCGCCTGGTGCGCACCCACAGCCACAGGCTGGACCGCGCCTACAAAGATGTGGAAGCCGAAACCGGCTGCGTGCCAGAGCCCGACCAGATCGCCAGCAAGCTGCAGATCTCGATGGAAGAGCTGGATCGTTGGCTGCGCGAGATCAACATGGCCAGCATCGTCAGCCTGGACCGTGCGACCAGCGAGTACGACGGCGAAGGCAAAGAAGTCCGCAAGGTAGACACGATCGAGGACGGCAACGTCCCGGCGCCGACGCATGCCATGGAGCGTCGCGAACTGGTCGAACTGTCAACACGCGGCCTGAGCCGCAAAGAGAAGCTGATCGTGATTCTGTACTATCTCGAAGAACTCACGATGAAAGAGATCGGTCTCGTGCTGGACCTTAGCGAGAGCCGGGTGTGCCAGATTCACCACCGCATCATCTATCGCCTGAAGCTGCACCTTGAGCGCATGCGCGACGACCTGATGGGATAATCACTGCCGGGTTGCCAGGGCGGGACGTTGGCCCGCCCTGCTCCCCCCTTGTCCGAAGGGGGACAATTCGCTAACTCTTGGCCCTTTCGCTCGTTAAGCTGGAGATGCGCCCCGCGTTGCCCCTCTCGGAATCCTTGCTGATGCGTCGATTCTTTTTCTGCCTGCTGTTCCTGACAGTGGCTGTGGTTGCGTCGCCTGAACTTCGCGCCGAAGACACCTTGCAGTTTCCGCGCCTGCGCCAGTTGCAGGACATGGTGCAGCGCACCCGCGACACCCGCTACAAGGATGACACTTCGCTTCTGGGCAATGAGGCCTTCACCGCCGGTTTCAGCGTCGGCTACATCAGCGACTACTACTGGCGAGGCTTCAAGCTGTTCGATGGCGACCTGCTGACTCGTGGCGACGCCTACGTCAACATTTACGGTTTTGAAGCCAGCGTGTGGGGCATGTGGGACTTTGGCCGCGAGCAATTGCGGCCGACCCAGGTGGACTATCGGCTGCGCTACCAGTTCGAGATCGAGGGTGCGCTGATCAGTATCGGCTACACCTGGTACGACTTCAGCGGCAGCGACGGCAGCATCGGCCGGCGCGACCAGGGTTTCGGCGACAAGCCGTTGAAAGACTTTCCGGACGACAAGATGTCAGCCAGCGTGCATGAGCTGCACATCTCGATGACCTACTTTACCAGCGTGATCCAGAGCGAGGGCGCGAACCTTCGCTACACGATCAACTACTTCCAGCGCCTGGATGACGAAGGCTCGCGCATCGAAAGCACGATCAGCTTCTTTGTCGACAGCCCGCAGTTCACCGTGTTCGGTGACTACTTCGAGATCACAACGACAACGGTGTACCAGCATCGCTACCTGACAAACGAAAGCCACTTCCAGGGCCAGACGATGACGGCGCGGCTGGTCTACAACCTGGAAAAGTACGGATACTTCCCGGTGTTCTTCCAGCTCGAGGCTCATTACTACCTTGCGTTTGAGAAGGACTATGTCGACGGGTTCTACTTTGGCGGCAGCGTCAACTTCCGCTTCTGAAGACCGTCCCTTTACGTCCGGCATCCAGTAACCCTTAATCGAGCGCATGGCCCAAGGACGCAAAAGTGGTCTGCGCATGCTGGTCAGCGGCTTTCTCGGCCGTTTTGTGCGGCGTGGGTTCTTTCGCATCGTGCTGTTGATGTTCCTGGTGGGTGTGGTACTGCCCTTCGTGGCGCTGCAGGCGATCGCAAACCGGTCCAGCGCGAACACCCTGCTGGAAGAGGTCGTTTCGCAGGTCTTTGACCTCAACGTGGCGGATGTGATCTGGGACAAGGACCGGACCACGGTCTCAGGCCCCGATCTCGCCCTTACCGGCAAGATCACGTACCACAATGTCCGCATCCATCGCCGTGCCGGCGCGACGCCGCACCCCGCACGCGCGCCGCTGGACTATGACTTTGTCACCGTCCCGCGTGTCGAAATCTCGTTTGACCTCAAGAAGTTGCCGTCGCTGCCGGTGACCCGTGTGGAACTGCCGGAAGGGCTGACGCTTTACTTCAACATCCACAAGGGCACCTGGATCGACCAGACGCTGTTCAAGCCGGCAGAGGGCGGTGGCGCGCCCCCGGAACTGCCACAGATTATCCTGCACGGCAAGGCACAGGTCTTCGTGCGCGCCGACGGCATCCTCGTTCCGCCGGAGACCCTGCCGGCTGGCAAAGACTGGTACGACTTCACGCTGGAGAACCTGGGGCTATTGCCACACACACTGGTGCCCGACAGCTATCGCATCAGTGGCAGCGTGTACAGCAAGCAGTTCGGGGACTTTGAGCTGGATGGCTCGGTGGCGCGAAATGGCCAGCGTAACGAAGTGCTGTTCCGCACGTACAAGCCGCTGCCGCTTGATCGCACCTATGCGGCGGTGCTTGCGCCGGATGTGCGCCAGACCGTCGAACAGTTCTCGATTTCCGCCAAAGCCACACTTGCCGGCCGGCTGTTGATTGAATCGGGCAAGGACCTTCGATTTGACGCCGACATCAATGCCTATGACGGTGAAGTCTGTTTCGTGGGCTTTCCGCTGCGCGTTACCGACGTCAGCGCCGATGTGCAGGTGCGAAACAACAACATTACGGTCGATGCGATCGGCCGTCGCGGCAGTGCAGATGTGCGCGTTGTCGCCGACGTGACTGCCGTCGGCTCTGCGACCGAGACCATCCGGTTGACGGTCAACATCGATGACCTGCTGGTGGACGAAGAGTTCCGGCTCGCGCTGCTGAACGCGCGCCTGCAACCCGACAACATGGATTACAGCACCGGGTTGCCGTACCCGGCCGATGAGTTCGACCCCAAGCAACAAAGCCGCGTCACAGGCTATCCCGAGTGGCAGGGCCCGACGCCCTGGGACGGCGGCCTGTTGTACCCCGACCTGGCCGACGTGTTTCCGTTCATCAGCCGAGCGTTCTGCCCGATCGGGCTGGCTGACTTTGAGCTGCGCCTGAACAGCCAGGTCAAGGGCATTGACCCGGTCACCGGCAAGCGGCGGATCGACGAAGAACTGAACTGGAAGGTCTTTGTTCGCGATGCGACCGCCTGCTTCGTGGGTCTGCCTGAGCAGGGCCCCGGCTTTCCCATCCCGTTGCACAACGTGTACGGCGTCGTTGAGGGCAAGACCGCGCCCAGCCGGGCCGGGACATACGAGGTGCGCGGCTACACGCCCGAAGAACTTGCGCGACTGGCGCCCGATGCAGCCGAGGGCAAGGCGCTGCAGCCGGATGGCTTGACGGGCACGCTTGAGAACAGTGGCGAGCGCGTGTGGGTGCTGGCGACGTTTGTGGATGACCGTTCGCCGGGGCGCGAGCCGCGATTGACCTTGAAGATCAAGACGGAAGGCGTGGATTTCAACGACAGCATCCAGTCGCGCCTGCCGCCAAACGTGCGGGACGTGGTGGAGCCGTTTGCGCCGGCCGGCAAGGTGGACATCCAGAGTGCCACGCTGACCATCTATCCATCGGGCGAAGACAGCGTTGACTTCAACTTCACACTGGTCGCGCGCAGCGTGGCGGCGCAATACCAGTTTCCAGGAGCTGCCGAACCGGCTCGTTTTCGCGAGGTTGCGGGCACCATCACCGTGCGCAAGCAGAGCGGTTATGTCGAACTCTCGAACATGCGCGGTACGCTGGCCGACAGCCGCATCCTGATGAGCCTGAAGTATCGCGACGACGGGATACCCGAGTTTTCCATCGAGTCCGAAGACTTTGCCATCAAGCCGGAGTTGCAGGCGATCCTGCCACCAGGCGTGGCCGAGGTCTTGAAGCGTTTTGAACCCCGCGGGTTTGTACGCATCAAGGTGACCGGGAATCGCGGCACGTCCACGCCCGACTTCATGAAAGCAGACATCACGTTTCTGGCGGGCACCGGTGACCGCAACGGCAGTGTTCGCTTTGACAAGTTCCCGTACGTGCTGACCGATGTTCAGGGACGGTTGTTCGTCACCGTGAAGCCGTCGCTGATCGAAGTCATGATTCGCGACTTCACCGGCGTGGGGGCCGAGAACCCCGAGACCGGCGAGAAGGCCGCTGTAGAAATCAGCGGCCACGTGCTCGTTCCGTACACTGAGACGGCGGAGAGCCCCGAAGAAGTTCAGCCGCCACCCGCCGACGAACTCCCGATTGTCGACATCAGCGTGCGCGCCACGCGTCTGCCGATAGACGCGCAGCTGCTGACCGCGTTGACGCCGATTTTCAAAGAGGGCGTACCCGAGGGGCAGAAGCCGCGCATGATTGAGTTTGTCGAAGAGCTGAACACCGTGGGCACGGTCGGCGTCAACGGTCGGCTGATCGTGGACGACAAAGGTGAGATGGACTGGCGCTTTGAGATCAATCTCGAGGGCACGGGCCTCAAGTTCAAACACTTCCCGCTGCCGATTGAGGCACTGTACGGCTCAGTCATCATCGATGGCCGCGAAGTCCGCATGCGCAACGTTACCGGCCGCGCAGAGACAGGCAGCATGACGCTGCATGAAGCCGGCTACACCGATGCGGACGGGTGGTGGGTCTCGATCAGCGGCCGCGAACTGGACTTCACCAACCCCACGCTGCGCCGCGCACTGCCGGAGGCGCTTCGAAATTCACTGGGCAAGCTGAACCCGGTAGGCATGTTTGACGTGGACGTCCACCTCTCGGGCAAAGATGAATACATGTCGTACCAGCTTTCGCTCGATACCCGCAAAATTGCCGTGGACCTTGGCCTGCACTTCGACGACATGACGGCGCGATTTGACGTCGAGGGCATGATCGAAGGCGATGTGCGCCGCATGAACGGGTCGGTGTTCATCAAAGAGGTGTTCTTCAAGAAGGCCCGCTTTGACCGCGTGACCAGCAGTGTGCAGTACTTCGGCGACCGCCTTGAGTTCCCGAACTTGCGTGGCTACTTCTATGACGGTTGGCTGGAGGGGCGCTTTGGCATGGAAGGCGACGACTACGCCGGAGAAGTGAGCATTCGCGCCGCCGACCTCAAGCAGCTGGGCGAAACGGCATTTCCGGACGCAGGCGAACTTCTTGGGGCCATGGACGCCGAGGTGCGCTTCTATTCCAAGCCTGACGCCGATGGCCAGATCGGCCGGGGCCGTGTAGACGTTCAGCCATTCAATCGCAGCAGCGACGACCCGGCGCGCAACACCTGCAAGTTGGCACCAGTGCCGTTGTTCAACACGATTGCGGCTGTCACGGGCAGTGAGTCCAACTTCGACGAGGGCCACGTGTTTTTCTGGCTGGGCGAAGACCGCATCACGATTCGCGAGATGGACTTCGTGTCGGATGGCGCCCGGATCGAGACCTTTGGCGGCGACGACGAAAACTACATCATGTACGGCACGGCGCAAATGAGAATGAAACTGTTCTTCACGCTTGCGCCGCGAAGCCCGATCCCGCTGCCGCTGCTGCAGGAAGTGCTCGACTTGCTGAAGCAGATCCTGTTTCCGCTGTATGTGACCGGCACGCTGAACGAGCCCAACGTCGAGCCTTTCAGCCTTAGCGTGCGCGACATTGAACGCGCGCAGGACAGGTTTCCGCGAAGGCCCGAGGGCGGCTAGCCGTCCCGACTTTCGCAGTTCACGCCTACAACCCTGCAACCCTGCAACCGAATGCCCAGGCGCCGACCAAAACCTCAACCCGACGAAACTGCCGGCACCGTGCGCATCAACAGCGGCGAATTTCGTGGCCGCGAGATCGAGTGCCCCCAGACGGGCGACGTGCGCCCGATGCTTTCGCGTACACGCATGGCGCTGTTCAACGTGCTCGGTGACGACCTGCGCGACGCTGTTGTCTGGGATTGCTTTGCCGGCAGCGGCTTGCTGGGCATTGAGGCGATCAGCCGCGGTGCCAGCTACTGCGTGTTCGTTGAGCGGGCGGCCGTTCATGCCAGGGTCGTGCAGAACAACCTGGCGACACTTGAGCTGCGAGATCGCAGCATGCTGATTCGGGGCAGCGTGTTTGACCTGATCAAGCCGGGTACCCCGCCGCTTCCGCACACGCCCGCCGACGTGCTGCTGCTGGACCCGCCCCATGCCATGATTGCCGAGCGACCGGGCCTGTTCTGGCCATGGCTGGAGGGTCTGCACCAGACACCACTTGCCGAGCGCGGCACGCTCGCATGCATCGGCCACCCCGCTGAGTTGGCTGTGCCGGAGCGGGTGGGGGAGTTCCGTGTCGCGGACTCACGAAGCTACGGCACGGTGGCGTTCACGATTCTGGCGTGCCACTGAGCCCTTACGCATGGGCATCGCGCAGTTACGATGCACGCCATGACAGACGCCGCGACAAGCCAGGTTTCGCTGATCGGCATGGACCAGGATCAGCTGACGGAAGCCGTCGTGGCCGCCGGTGGGAAGGCGTTTGCCGGCAAACAGCTCGCGCAATGGCTGTACGGAAAGCGCGTCTCGGACTTTGCCGAGATGAGCAACCTTGGCAAGGAACTGCGGTCGCAACTTGCCTCGCGCTTCAGCCTGTTGACCAGCTCAGTGGTAGCCCGCGAAGAATCCGGTGAAGGCACGACCAAACTCGGCATCAGGCTTGTCGATGGCTTGATCATCGAGTCCGTGTTGATGCGCGAGAGCGACCGGTTGACGGCCTGCATCTCGACGCAAGCCGGCTGTGCCATGGGTTGCCGGTTCTGCGCCTCGGGTCAATTGGGGTTGAAGCGGCACCTGACGGCAGGCGAGATTCTTGAACAGTTCTTTCACCTGACTGCCGTGGTGCGGCAGGAGTCCCCCGACGGCTGGCTGACCAACGTCGTCGTGATGGGCATGGGCGAGCCGTTGCACAATTTTGACGGCTTGATGGGCGCGTTGACCATCCTGAACGCCGACTGGGGCTTTCGTTTTGGCGCGCGCCGGGTCACGGTCAGCAGCGTGGGCCTGCCGGACCGCATTCGCCAATTGGCCGAGCAGGGCTATCAGTTCAACCTCGCGATCAGTCTGCATGCCACGACCGACGAGCAGCGAACCGCGCTGATCCCCACCAACGTGGCCAGCGGCCTCAAGAAGATCCTGGAAGCCGCCAGGTACTATTTCGAAACCACGAATCGCGAAGTGACGTTCGAATACACGCTGGTCGGGGCGGCAAACGATACCGAAGCAGACGCTCATCGGCTGGCGGCCCTGCTGTTCGAGTTTCCGCGCGCCAACGTGAACCTGATCCCGATGAACCCCGTCGAAGGCAGTGGCTTGAAAGAACCGACAGACCAGAGTGTCGACCAGTTCGCCGCGATTCTTCAAGATGCGGGCGTGAACGTGCACGTGCGTCGAAAGCGGGGTCGAAGGGTGCAAGCCGCCTGCGGACAGCTGCGGCTGAGGCTCGAGGCGAAGTAGGGGGCTGTCGGTCATCAGTTGTCAGTGGGAGCTTGCGAACCCAGTGCGATGAACTCGGAACGCAGAACTCGGAACCCAGAACGCAATGCCCAAAGTGTCTGACATTTTCACCGGCGCGCTGCTTGAGTCGCTTACGCGATTTGAGCTTACCGTGCGCACGTTGACATCTTCAGGCATTCGCGGCGAGCGGCGCTCCCGGCGCAAGGGCGGCGGCACCGAATACGCCGACCATCGCGAGTACACCCACGGTGACGACCTGCGGCGCCTTGACTGGCACGCGCTGGCCCGGCTGGACCAGATGCTGATTCGCCTGTACGCCGCCGAGGAAACACTGCCGCTTGAGGTTGTGATCGATACCAGTGCCAGCATGGACTTTGGCGACCCGAGCAAGTACGTGACGGCTGCGCGCATCGGTTGCGTACTGGCCCAGATCTCGCTGTTGCACGCGACACCCGTCATGTGGCGCTTCGCCGGCGGCAAGCCGCTGGAGCCGGTACGGCTTTCGGCGCGCAACGATATCGGTCGGGTCTTGCGCGTGCTGGATGATCTGCAGCCGGATGGCGCCTGCGCACTCGGTGAAACCCTGCGCCGCAGCGCGCTGCATGGGCCGCGCAAGCGCTCGCTGGTGATCCTGACCGACGGCTATGACCGGGCCGAGTTGCAGCCGGCAATCCGCGCGTGCCGCGCCGCCGGCACCGAGGTGTACCTGATGCTCGTGCTTTCGCCCGAAGAGGCTGACCCCGGGCTGCGGGGCGAGTTTACGTTCATCGACGCCGAGTCGGGCGGGGAAAGCGGCATTGTTCTTGACGGGTCAACACTGAAGCGATACCGCAAGATGCTGGCGGAGTTCCGGCAGGAGTGGCACGAGTTCAGCCGCGCGACCGGCACAGTGTGCATGGAGTTCAGCAGCGCGCAGGAGATCGGCCCGGAGCTTTTCCGTTCATTGGCCGAAGGCGGCCTGATCTCGTGAGGCTAGAGTTTCGGCCGCTGCTTGAATGCATGCGTCAGCTGGTTCAGGCGGCGCAGTTCCAGGTAGCCCGCGACGCTGGCAGCCGGGATGCCGCCCTGCATATGGCGGCGTGAAGCGGCGCTGTCATAGATGCTGAACTCGCTGTGCCGCGACAGCACACGCGCCGCACCCTTGAACAACTGAATCTTGACTGTGCCCGAGACGTACTCTTGCGTCTCGCGAAAGAACGCATCCAGCCCCTCGCGCAGCTTGGTGAACCACTGGCTGTCATAGATCAGCTTGGCGTAGCGGGCGCTGAGCAGCGGCTTCAACTCCATGGTTTCGGCATCCAGCGTCAGCGTCTCAAGCTCGTCGTGGGCAAGGTGCAGCACGTGGGCCGCCGGCGCCTCGTACACCTCGCGGCTTTTGAAGCCCAGAATGCGGTCCTCAATCGTGTCCATGCGCCCCACGCCGTGGCGGGCGGCAATGGTCTGCAACTCCTCGACCAGTTCCACGGCCTGGTACTTCTTGCCGTTCAGGCCCACGGGCTCGCCCTGATGAAATCGAATCTCGATTTCCTCGGGCTCGTCGGGCGCTTTTACCGGGTCTGCCGTGATCTGGTAGACGTACTCCGGCGCGGGCACGTTCGGGTCTTCAAGTTCGCCGGCGCTGCTGCGTACGCCCCACAGGTTGCGGTCGCTGGAATAGTTGCGCTCGGCGCCGGCCCCCTGCGGCAGCCGATTCTGTTTCAGGTAACCGATCACCTGCTCGCGCGTGTTCAGGTCCCACTCGCGCATGGGCGCGATGCATTCCAGCTCAGGGTCCAGGGCCGCCACCGCGCACTCGAAACGAAACTGGTCGTTGCCCTTGGGGGGCGCGCCGTGGGCGACGTATCGGGCGCCTTCTTCGCGGGCCAGCGTCACCATCTCGGTCGCGATCAGCGGGCGCGACAGCGCAGCCGACAGGTAGTAGGCGCTCTCGTAGCGAGCACCGGCTTTCAGCGCCTTGAAGCAGTACTGTTTGATGAACGTGCGGCGGCGGTCGATTGCGTGCACCGCGTCGGCGCCGGCTTCGATGGCGCGCTGGCCGACTTCGTCAAAGTCGCCACCCTGGCCGATGTTCAGCGACAACGCCACCACCTTCAAGCCGCGAACGCGCTTGAGCCAGTGCAGTGCGGCGGTCGTGTCTAACCCGCCAGAATAGGCCATGACGACCTTTTCCATGGGCGTGAAGATAGCAGGCTGTGCGTGGGGGTCAAACCGGGCCGTAAAGAAGCCCATCTGACAGAAATGGACAAGGGAATAGCGGAGATCGGGTAATCTTCTCTACTGCTCAAAGTCGCTGGGCACGTTGAGTACGCCAGAGTTTCGAAGAGCCGCAAACGCTCCAGGGTCGAACAAGTACCACACCGCGAAATGAACAGCCGCGATGCACACGACGACCAACAACAACCAGTAAATGTTTCTTACCGACCTACGTAGTTCCTGAATACCGGCTAAGTTGCGCTCAGCCTTACTCTCCAGCTCACTAATCCGAACAAACGCGCGGCGAAGCTCGTCATCTCGTCTATCGAGCAGCTCCTTCACCTGACTCAAATCCATGGGCGTATCCCGAGCGGAGTCGCCAGCGTGGCAACTGATAGTCGCAAGCAGGTCAAACCGGGCTAACGGTCAGTCGATTCACCGGCGCCCGCGGTTCGACGCAGCCACATTTCGCATTGCGAAATGCGCTGGCGTGCGAGGTTGCGCCGGCCAAGGTCTTCGGTGATCGAGCTGTCTTTGAGAAAGGCCTCGTACGAGAACTTCGCATCTTCCCAGCGCGAGTCGTTGTAGTAGGCGGTCGCCTTGATCAGGTGATGCACCGGGTCGTTCGGGCGCAGGCTCTTCAGGTCTTCGGCAAAGCGCACGGCGAGCTGCGTGTCGCGGTTCTGGAACAGCGGCTCGATGCACAGCACGGCTGCCTCCAGAAGCATGCTCGCGCGCATGTTGCGCTCTTCAATGATCAGCTCTTCCATCGTCGCCCGGTAGCGCGCGACAAGGTCCACGAGAAACGGGTTGCTGTTTTCGTCGTTGAAGTCCGTTTCGTCCTTGCGCGTGATGCGCAGCTTTTCGAACTCCTGGTGGCGGCGAACAAAACTCTTGGTGTAAGCCAGCGCGTCGCGGTAATTGCGCTTTGACTCTTCTTTCTCCCAGGACTTGAAAGCGTCCGAAGTGAAAATCCTGCGGGCTTCGCCCTCGACGTTTTCCCACTTGGTGCCGGCTTTGATGGCCTGCAACTTCGCCTGTTCCATGGCCGTGTCCAGGAAGAACGCGCCGAAACTCTGGTACACAAACACCAGGTCGCGCTGGGCCCAGAAGTAATCCGGGCGTTCCTTGGTCAACGACAGAAATCCATCCCGTGCAGTCTGCAGCTTCGACAGTGCCTCGATGCGCCAGTAGTTGCGCACCTGGTCCCAACTGCCGGTGACTGCCACGAGGTCCTTGTCGATGCCGATGGCGATGTCCTTGTCCATCTGGTTGGCGCGCAGCGCACTGTCCAGCGAGGCGCCGACATCCAGCAGCTTCAGCGACTCTTCGCCCTCACTCAGCTTGCCTAGCCAGGGCGCATTCTTCTCGCGGTCTTCGTTGAACATCTTGGAGCGCGAGACATCCTGGAATATGTAGTGCAGCGCCAGCATCTTGTCGCGGTTGGCGGTGAAAGTGCGGAACTTGCGCGCGGCTTCACGCAGCAGCTCAGAGCATTCGGCCTCTGTCGGCGCGATTGCCGCCTTGCGCACATCTTCGCGCACACTGTGCAGGCTGATCGTGCCCTGGCCCAGCGAATCGGCTTTCAGCACCATGTCGGTGTGAAGCCGGAAACTCGCGAGCGATTTGCCCAGACGTGCCCGGAAATCGCGCTCAAGAAGGGTCAGCACCTTGTCGAACTTGGTCAGCGCGCCTTCAAGCTTGCCGTGGTCCTTGACGAAGTAGTCTTCGATACGGTTGATCTGCAACAGCACATAGGCCTGGATATTGATGGCCATGGCCAGATCTTCGACCGGGTACTCGTATTCGATGATCAGTCGCTCGGCTGTCTCGGCCCAGCGCATGGCGACGACGTAATGCCCGTCGTCGTAGGACTGCTTGGCTTCTTGCAGCGCGTTGGCGATGCGGATCGACGGCTCTGTGACCGGGCTCTCGCCGTTGTCCGGGTCCAGCGGGTTTACGCGCAGGTCGGCGGCCTCGGACTCGGTCGAAGTCGAACAGGCGGCCAGCATCAGGCCAAGAAAAATCGCAGCCAGTACGGCGTGAAAGTTGCGCATGGGCATGTTCAATGCGGGGCGACTGCGGGGTCAAAGCGTCAATATAGGGCTTAGGAGTGTCGGTTTCTAGCCTAAAGCACGTTGACTACGGGTTCCGAACCGCTTACCCTGAACGCTCCCCCGGCAGACCCCTCGGCAGTGAACTTGCGCAAATTCGCACTCATTCCGCTTCTGGTGCTGATACTGGCGTTGATCGCCGGTTGCTCCATGGCTGCGCCTGGGGTTGCGAGCATCTCTGCGCCGCCACCGCCCGGCGGGCGCAAGACCACGTACGACAACAGCTGGGTCAACCAGCCTCCCAACCCGACCGACAACCTGCCCGAGAACCAGCACATGAGCGTGGACATCTCCGAGCGCGAGCTGGGCGACCCATGGTGGATTGACGAAGACGGCAACAAGAAGCCGCGTCGCAAGCCCGGGTACGAAGAGCGCCAGGAGAAGCGCCAGGCCGAGCGCCGCGCCGTCATCAAAGAACGCATGGGTATCAAGACCATGAAAGACGAGCAGAAAGAACGCGAAGAAGCCGGCAAATAGCCGCGCGCGCTTTGGATTAGAGATTCGACGGCCCTTGGGCCGTCTTTTTCTTTGGCAGCCAGCCCCGCCTGCAATCGCACTACTGGCCCGCGCAACCATTGGCGTTAGACTCGCGGCAGGAGGCGCGTGTGCGTTGGCGGCCGACGCTGTATCTGGGGACGTGGTCCGGCGTTGAGATCCGCCTGGACCTGGTTGTCGTTGCGCTGATCGGCTTGCTGTTTTTGAACAGCATCAACGATGCCGACATCAGTCGCACACCCATCTGGTCTGCAATTGCACACCTCATTCTGCTGGTAGTCATGCTGGTCTGCATGTTCGGCCATGAGCTTGGCCATGCGATGATGTGCAAGCTGCGCGGCCACCAGCCCAGCATGATTCTCCTTTCTTTCGTGGGCCTGACATTCTTCAAAGCCGTCAAGGCCAAACCGCGCGACGAGTTCTGGATCGCGATTGCCGGCCCGCTGGTGAACCTGACGATCGCCCTGGCCACGGCGCCGTTCATCGGCATGGCGCTCACCCAGCAGATGGCGCCGCGGCTGTTCTCGCAGCAGGGGATGGCCACGCCTTACGGATTTCTGGCGTGGGTCAGCATTCTGAATTTTGCCGTCGCGGCGCTGAACATGCTGCCCGGCTGGCCGGCAGACGGCGCGCGCGCGATTCGCGGCTGGATGGCTTCCAAGTGGGGCTATGGCGCAGCCACAGTGCGCGCGGTCTCGATCAGCCATGGCTTCTGGCTGATCATGGCGGGTGTGGCGGTGATCGTGATGACGTTAGCACCGGCGATCAAGTGGTTCGTGGGCAACCAGCCCAGCGGCAGCCCGGCGTCTCTGCTCGTGATGTACAACGTGCTGTTTATCGTGTTTGCGGTCATGGGCCTGTACTACGGCTGGGCTGAGAAGCGCCGCGTGGCAAGGCTGGGCGTCGAGCGCGCATCGGAAGTAGTGGGCCCGCCACCAGAGTTCATGCCCGGCAAGCGCAAAGAGGGCAAAGAAGAGAAGATCATCGACGCCGAAGTAGTGAACGAACCTGGAAAACAAGCGTCGGGTACGCAAGCAAGCCCGGCTTCCGCCAGCACAGAGCCCGACAAACTCGATGAGCTCAAAGGCAAAGCCAAAGACGGCATCGTCGCCGGCAAAGCCCTGTGGACCGTGGCGAAGGCGTCGGGCAAGGGCGCCGGCTGGTTTGCCAGACAAAGCACGAAGGTCATCGGCGCAATCCTGACGGCTGACAAGAAAGACGCGGACAAACCCAAAGAATGATTGAAGCGCGCCTTACAACCAAGGCAATCGATACGCCTGCGCTGCTGGCAGAACTTGCCGACGCGCAGGACGGAGCGCTGGTGCTGTTTCTTGGGGTGGTGCGTAACCACCACCAGGGCCGGTCGGTCGCGCACATCGACTATGAAGCCTATGAGCCCATGGCACTGAAAGAGTTGCAGCGCATTACCCATGCGGTGGCGCAGTCGTATGCGCTAAGCAACGTGTTGGTGGTGCATCGCTTCGGACGTCACAACATCGGGGACGCCAGCATCGCCGTGGTGATCGGCAGCCCGCACCGCGGCCCCGCCTTTGAGGCGGCACGCGAAATCATGGACCAAGTGAAGAAAGATGTGCCGATTTGGAAGAAAGAGCACTTTTCTGACGGGACCATCGAGTGGGTTCTGGCTGACAAATTGGTCCGGTCCAGCGCGCAAAAAGGATGAACTTATCGTTTAGTATTTGCGTTTAGAAACGTAGCATGTGTGCGGTGCGAAAAGGAAATGCCATGAAATTACGACTACTTCTTGGCGGAGCGGCTCTGATTACCGCCTTGGGCGTGCAGGGCTTCATGCCACGCCTGGTTCACGGCTGAGCGTCCTGACGTACCGGCGGCGCCGGTTCGGCGCAGACGTGAGGCCAGGCCCAGCGCGGACAGGCTGTCCGCATTGAGTGGAAGGCACCCACGGCAGAGCTCTATCGCGATGCCCTGGAACAATCCCAGTTAATCATCCTGTACTTCGGCGAGAAGAAAGACGACGACGAGTTCTTCGCCAAGTCCGACTTTAACGAGCAGGTGACAGCCAAGAACGTCATTTGCTTGCGAGTCGCCAAGCCAGCCGACACCAAGGCCCCTGAGGCAGCCATTGTGCCCAAGGCGCGCCTTGATGCAGCCGACCTGTGGGCGGCCTACGGCGTGAAGGAAGCGGATACGTTTGTGGTTGCTGACAAATACGGCAACCCGTTCTACACGGCCAAAGAGCCGTTGCTGAATGAGAAGTTGGGCGAGGTTGCCTCGCACTTCCGCACGCTGCGCAAGCAGTTGCGCAAAGAAGTGGAAGCCGCCCAGGCAGCCAAGGACAAGGGTGAAGTCACCGCGGCGCTTGCGGCCCTGAAGAGCGGCTTCAAGCTTGGGTTGACCGGCTACAGCGAAGCAGAAAGCGCCACCAAGCTGTACGGCGAGTTGATGGACGCGGGCCGGAAGTCTTTGAAAGACGCCGGCAAAGACGCGGCAAAGCTTGACGCGCTGGCCAAGCAATACGCCGGCACCGACCTTGAAGCTGAGATTGCGGCAGCACGCAAAGCCGCAAACTAGTGAACTTGACAGTGTCGAGGGACGGGGTTACTCCCCGTCCCTCGTGTCATTCCGGGGGAGTCATGCGCTACGCGATGTTGTTGCTGGCTGCGACTTTGGCGTGCGTTGCCGCCGCTTGTGGCGCGGGCAATGGTCCGGAGGGCAACGCGGCAGGCAACGCGCCGAGCGAGGCTGCACCACGAAACTGGGATGACCAGGCGGACCGCAACTGGCGCCACAACTCGCAGTACAAGGCGCACATGCGCATGCTGTGGGTGGACTGCAACCGGGTGGTCGCAGCCGGCCGCGGCGACGCTGAACCCACCTGGCACGAGATACGCGCGGGCGCGGAAGACATTGCCCGCCGGGCGGACCTGATTGGCGGCTTCTGGGCCGAGATCGACAAGCAAGCGGCTGAGCTGCTCGAGTGCGTCGAGTACGACGACCGCATCAACGCCACTGAAGCTTACAAGAACATGGGTGCAGCGTGTGACGGCTGCCACCACGCGACGTGGCCGATTTCGTACATGCATGTGACCGACGGCGTGATCGACCGCTGGCTGCAGAACCTGCCGACCCATGGGCAGATGGAAGAGGTGGACGAGGTTCCGCCTCCGCTGATTCCAAACCGGGACAGCATGAAGACGCTGTTCTTTCACTACCAGATGCTTGAGCTGCGCCTTGAACAGTTCAAGCTTGAAGACGTGCGCGAGCAGGTAGATGTTGTGCGCAAGCAGGCCCAGCCGCGCGCGGCCCGCTGGAAGACCGTGGCAGACAATGCGCGCACGATCGCGGAGCTGTCAAAGAAGCGCAAACGCGAGGGCCTGAAAGAGGCGTACACCAGCATGACCGCGGCTTGCCTGGCCTGCCACGGCGAACAAGCCGGAGCCATGCGCACAATCATGGTCCCGATGCCCTGGGACGGTCCGCTGAAGTAGCAGGCTTCTCAGCCAGCAGCCACATCGAGGCGCCGAAACCCAGCCGACCGAGTACGCGCTCAGGCAGCAGACAAAGGTCAGCGATGCGGGCCCACGCCCGCAGGCCTTTGTGCATCTTGCTGTTTGGCACGCGCAGCTCGATTCCGTTTGTTGATGTGGCTGGCCCATCCTGCCCTGTGCTTTCCTGCCGCGGCCTGAGATGTGCGAGCATTGGCATCAACATGTACTCAATGAAGTTGTCCCAGAAAACGTCGTAGCCAGTGCTGTATACCACGCGCAAACCTGCGGCCCGTGCCATGGCGCGATGCTGCTTCTTGCTTCGGAAGTTTTCATAGAAGTGGCCGGCCTCGCGCATGCGCTGCTTCCAGCGACGCGGCGTCAGCAGGTTCTGCCACCAGTCGAGGCTAAGACCGAAGTCCGTAACCGGGCACCGAACCAGGAGCGTACCCCCAGGCTTGAGCACGCGTGCGGCTTCCATGTAAAGACGTTCCGGATGTTCCAGGTGCTCCACGATGTCAAAGGCGGTCACGGCATTCACGGTCTCGTCTGGCAGGGGCAGGCTGTCAGCTGGCGCAACCACCGCATCAAAGTGTGCGCGATCACCGCGTCTGAGCATCTGTTGCCGCACGCTGGCGGGCGAAATGTCGATGCCCAGCCCGCGCGCGCCAAAGTTGCTGGCGATCGCGTCGAGCAGCGGGCCCGCCGCACAGGCGACTTCCAGAAAACAATCCCCCTCACCCAAGTGCAGGCGCCGCAACATTCTGGTCAGGCGCAGGCCCGCAGGGCTGACGAAGCTGCGGAAGGGGTCCGACGTCTGAAGCGCACCAAGTTGTTGCTGGTCATAGGTTTCGCGCTGCGTCTGTTCGTTCTGGCTGAGCTCGGCCGATAGGTCCAACAAACCGTCGCGGACCTCACGGCGCCAGCCGCACTCGCACTGCGCGACATCGGCTACGATCGAAAGGGATCGCGTCGAACACGCGGGGCACAGTATCGGAATGCCGGTGCGCAAGGCGGGCAGGCTCATTTACACATCCAGCAGGCGGTACTTGCGGCCGAAGTGAAGCTCCAGGCACTGGCGAATCAGGTCGGCGTCGATTCTCTCGCCCCAGACGGCTGCGTCGTTTCGCGTGCGCTGCAGCGCATCCACATCGCTGTCAAAGTCGCCGATGTGCAGCTTCGGCAAGCCGCTCTGCCTGGTGCCGGCAAAGTCGCCGAAGCCACGCAGCTTCAGGTCAACCTCGGCGATCTTGAACCCGTCCTGGATGCGGCAAATCGCGTTCAGCCGGTCAATCGCCTCGGGCGTACGGGGCTCGCCCAGCAGAAACAGGTAGCTCTGGCGCCGTCCGCGCCCGACCCGTCCCCGCAGCTGGTGCAGTTGCGACAATCCAAAACGCTCGGCGTTCTCGATCACCATGATGTTGGCTTCCGGCACGTCTACACCCACTTCGACGACCACGGTCGCCGCGAGAATGTCGAGGTCGCCGCGCCGAAACTTCTGCACGGCTGCATCCTTCTCTTCGGGCTTCATCTGGCCGTGGGCCAGCCCCACGCGAAACTCGGGAAAGATGCTGTTCTTGAGTGTCTCGGCAAACTCGACAGCCGACTTGGCTTCGACCTTGTCGCTTTCTTCAACCAGCGGATACACAAAGTACGCGCGGCCGCCGTCTTTCAGCTCGGCGCGAATGCGCTCCATGGCGGCGCCCTCGCGGCTTCTGTGCACCCACTCGGTGATCACGGGCGTGCGGCCGGGCGGCAGCTCATCGATGATCGACACGTCCAGAGCGCCGTACAGTGTCATGCTCAGGGTCCGCGGGATCGGCGTGGCGCTCATGGCAAGAATGTGAGGGCGATTGCCCTTTGAGCGCAGCGTGGCGCGCTGCCGCACACCGAACTTGTGCTGCTCGTCGATTACGCAGAAGCCAAGGTTCTTGAACTCCACGTAATCTTCCAGCAGTGCATGGGTGCCGATCAGGATGTGCACCTTGCCCGATGCGACCTCTTCGCAGAGAGCGTCACGCTCGGCCTTTTTCATGCCGCCCAGCAGCAGCCGCACGTTGACCTTGGTGCCGCCAAGATAGTGGCCCAGGTTTGCGTAATGCTGGCGCGCCAGCACTTCGGTCGGCGCCATGATCGCACACTGGTAGCCGTTGTCGATCATCAGCAGCGCGGCATACAGCGCTACGGCAGTTTTGCCGCTGCCCACGTCGCCCTGCAGCAGTCGGTGCATGCGGCCGGGGCTTGTCAGGTCCTGCACGATCTCGGCGCACACGCGCTGCTGTGCACCGGTCAGCGTGAACGGAAAGTATTTTAGGGCCCGCTGCTTGAGCTCGTCGTCCACACGAATCACTAGGTCAGTGTCCAGCGCTTCACTGCGGCGGCGCAGGCGCAAACCCGCCTGCAGCATGAAAAACTCGCGGTACTTCAATGCAAGCCGCGCGGCGTCCAGGGCCTTGGGGTGGGACGGCTGGTGGGCCTGCTTGTAGGCCTCGGCAATCGGCATCAGGCGCAGTTTGGCAGCCAGCTCATCCGGCAGCGGGTCGGGAATCGCGGCCGCGTGGTGCAGCAGCGTGCCGACCAGTGCGGCGATGTCCTCGTTGCTGGCCCCTTCCGTCAGCGGGTACTCGGCTTCGAGCCCGCTTGTTTGCGGTGGGGGATTGAAGTCGAAACTCGTCGGCTTCATGGACCACGAATGAAATGCGTAATCCACAGGCCCGGAAAGGCGCACGCGCGTGCCGACCCTGAACTTGTCCTCAAGCCACGGCTGATTGAAGAACACGGCCTTGATGGCGCCGGTGCCGTCGTCGATGACAACCTCAGTCAATTTCATGCGCCTGCGCTTTGTCGCCTTGTTGCTGCATGAGGTGACCTCGCCGGTGACGCTGGCGAACAAGCCGGCCTTCAGGTCCTTGATGGCGCAGCGGGTGTTGTACGCGCGCGGAAAGTGGTTCAGCAGGTCGATGACGCGTTTGAGCTTCAGGCGGGCAAGTGCCGACAGCACATGCGCCCGAACGCGCGTTGCTTCTTCAATGGGTTGGGTAAGCGCTGCCACGTCCGCCATGACACAGGTTTTAGCGTGCGGAAGGCTGGCGCGGCAACCGCGTGCATTCAGCTCGGGAACAACATGGCCGCGATGCTGCGCAGCAGCGAAGGCTTCTCAAGCTTGTCTGGATCGAGCGGGTGCTTCTTTGCCAGCGCGTTCAGGTCAGCGACCACTTGCTCAGCGTCAAACGCGCCGTGGGGGCCGCCCTGGTGAACTTTGCTGCCCTGGGCAAACGTCTCGGCTTCGGCGGCGCAACAGTTGAAGCACTTGATGTTGTGTTCGTCGTAATAGGCGCGCAGGGCCTTATGGTCGATCAGGTACTCGGCCCAGATGATGGGCGAATCCACCGTCATCGGCAGCTTTGGCTCGTCTATTTCCGGAACCGCCACTTGAGCAACTCCCATAGCGCCAGCACGCCGTCCCACGACCGGATCTTCTTGCCCTCTTCAATCCCGCGCGGGTAATAGCGTATCGGCACCTCATGAATCCGGTGCCCGCGTTTGATCACCTTCGCCGTCACTTCCGGGCAGAACTCGAAACCCGTGCACGTCAGGTCAATGCCGCGAATCAGCTTGCCGTCAAACACCTTATAGCATGTGGGCTCGTCCGTTAGGTTCGCCCAGTACAGCAGGTTCGTGACCAGCGTGACCAGCCGTCCGCCCAGGTAGAACTTCATGCTGCCGTGCTTGTCGGGGCCAAGAATGCGGCTGCCGTAGACGACTTTAGCTTCGCCCGCCAAAAGCGGCGCCAGCAGCGCCGGGTAATCGTTGGGATCGTACTCCAGATCGGCGTCCTGGATGATCACCCAGTCGCCCGTGCTTTCGGCGATGCCGCGGCGCACGGCTGTTCCCTTGCCGCCATTTTCCTTGGTGACCAGGCGAAATGTGAAGCGATCCAGGCCGTCGTGGCGGGCGAACCAGTTGGCGACGACTTCGCCTGTGTTGTCCTTGCTGCCATCGTCTACAACGATCAACTCAATGTCGACGTTGATGCGCACCGCGAGAACTTTGTCGAGGATGCGTTCAATCGTCGGTCCTTCGTTGTAGGCCGGGATTACGACTGAAAGCACACCTGCCGGGGCAGCGGTTTTGGGAGGGTCGGAAACGGCGTGTGCAGACATGGCCGGAATGCTAGATGTATGCTCCGCCATCGCAAGCGACGGAGTAGTTTTGGACGCTCATACCATCATGTGGCTGGTCTTCGGCGCGATCATCGTGATCGTGTTGGCGCTTGACCTGTTCGTGCTGCACAAAGACCCGCACGCGGTCAAGATTCGCGAAGCGCTGATCTGGAGTGGCGTGTGGATCGCGTTGTCGCTGTCGTTTGGCGGAACGCTGGCCCTGCTTGGCAATCACGGGTTCGGGCCAGACCTGGCGCTGCGCTTTCTTGCCGGTTACGTGATCGAGTGGGCGCTGTCGGTCGACAACCTGTTCGTGTTCGCGATCATCTTCACGGCCCTGAAAATCCCGCGCGAGTACCAGCACAAGCTGCTGTTCTGGGGCGTGTTCGGGGCGCTGATGCTTCGCGCGGTATTCATCTTCGCCGGTGTCGCGCTGATTGAGCTGTTTGACTGGGTGCTCTACATTTTCGGCGGCATCCTGATCCTGTCCGCGCTGAAGCTGATGTTCCAGGGCGAAAAAGAATCGCACCCGGAAAAGGGCATCGTTGTACGCATGCTCTCGAAAGTGCTGCCCCTCAAGCCGCTGAATGTCGGGCCGAATTTCACCGTCAAGGAAGACGGCAAGCGCTGGTTCACAATGCTGTTTGTCGGGCTGGTGCTGGTCGAGATTACGGACGTGATCTTTGCGCTCGACAGTGTGCCCGCCGTCATCTCTGTGGCCATGGACCCTGAGACGCGCGAGATTGATCCGTTCATCGTTTATACAAGCAACGCCTTCGCCATACTGGGCCTGCGCAGCCTGTACTTCGCGCTTGCCGGCATCATGGCGGCTTTCCGTTTCCTGAAGTACGGGTTGGCCGTGATTCTGGCGTTTGTCGGCGTGAAGATGTGCCTGATCGAGTTCTGGCATGCTCCCATCTGGCTGTCGCTCAGCGTGATTGGCGGAGTGTTGGTGACGTGCGTGGCACTGAGCCTTCTGATTCCGCGCAAAGTCGAGGTTGAAGCCGAACGGCTGGTCGAGCCCGAGAATGACAAACCCGGCGCCTAGGCGCCGGGTTGTGGTTCCGGTTTCATCCATCAGATCAAACGGGCGAGAATGCGCACGCTGACGGGGTCACGGTTCTGCCTGTCAACCCGTTGCAGCAGGTCCATGATGTCGAAGCCGCGCAAGGCCAGTACCTGCGCCTCCAGGGGCGCCACCTTTTCGACAAACGCAAACGCATCGGCGCCGGTGGGTGTCCACGGGTCGCTTTCGTGAAACTGCGCGAAGAGCTTCACCTGGGCTGCCGCAAAATGGCTGGAGCGGCAGCCGGTGTTCTCAATGACGAGCGCGGGCCGCAGCGTTCCCGGATAGTTGCCACGAAACTTGTAGGTTACGGCAATCGTGTCTGTGCCGGCGAACGGCGCGGGCTGCGCCACGAATTCGCGGGTGCGAAGCGTCGTCTCGGCACTGCCGAAGCGAATGCTGGCGATGCGCAGGTCAGCGTTGGGGCGTGAGCCAACGCGCTTTGCAAGGGCGCGTCCGGCGCGGGTCTGTGTGGCGGCAAGGTAGTCGGCGATGCGGGCCACGCCGATGCGCGCAGCCAGGTCGTTCAGCAGGAATTGACAGGTCAACAGCACGCTCTCGCCCTGTCGCGACGCGTGGGCGGTGCTGAAAATCTGGTCGGCACGCCGGTTGCGCGATGCCGCCATCAGAGCGTGGTTGTTGCGTTCCAGCCGGTCGCACAGGTAGCTGACGAAGCGGCGCGCTTCCAGCTGTACGTCGCGGGGGCTGCTGCGGCGCATGACGGCTTCGAACTGGCGGGTCAGGCGCTCAGACGCGGTGGCGTCAACCATGATCGTGCTCATGGATTCTCCGTTAGCGGTTTGCCTTGCTGCGCATGCGCAGCAGGGCGAGGGGATCATCCGGTGTCTCGCTGATGACGCGCAGTTCGCCGTCGATCAATCGCAGGATGCGCGAAGTGCAGTTGCTGGTTTCGGTTTGCCAGACGGTGCAGATTTCCTGGTTGCCGTCGCCGTCCATGTCCTCGGCGCGCATTTCGCGCAGGCCGTTGCCATCGGGTGCCTCATAGATCGCCAGCGGGGCACCCTCGCCGCCACTGAGCGCATCAAACAGGTTCAGACGCACACGCTGATTCTCGGTCGCCCGTGCCACGCACAACGTGCCGGCTGGAAACAGGTTCGCGTCAAGCTGTGCAAGCGCGACGCTGAGCGCGTTGTCGTCGATGGCAAACTTGCCGGGGGTTGGCGGCTCGGGCATTTCGTCGTAGCTGACAGGTTCCGGTTCTGGTGCGGGCTCGGCGTCGTCCTGTGCCAGCGGGATGCGAATGATGGTCCCGGCTTGCAAACCGGCGTCGGCGTTCATGTTGTTGGCTTTTGCAATCTCGGGCCAGCGGCGGCCCGCGCCGTAAAAGCGCTCGGCCAGGCCCCAGAGCGTGTCGCCGCTTTGCACGCGATACAGGATCGCGCGGCGGTTGAAGTCAACCTCAAGCTTGGTGTAGGAGTCCGCGGGTGCGGCCCCTGCGTCAGTCATTTTGTCCAAGCCAAGCTTGAACAGCATGACCGAGCCCAGCATCACGACAAAGCCGACAAGCAGTGTGAGGATATTGTTTCGCATGGCGTACCTGTCCGGGGTGAGTGCGCGGCGCTGATGCCGGCACTCGAAAATCGGCGCGATTGCCCTGAGAAGTTGAATGAGTTTGCCGGAAAGTTTGTGTGGGCTTGAAGTTGTGCATGCGACGCGGGCCAAATGAAGCGCGCCCCGCCAAGGCGGGGCGCGTGGTGCTTTTTCGGGGGGCAGGAGAACTGGGGACAGGTGGTTGGGTGGTCCCCCCGAAAGAGTGCGGGTGTTCAGGCGTTGAGAATGTTCTGCATGGCAAGTACTTCGGCGATCACCAGGTCGGTGATGTCTTCAGCGTTTCGGGCGCCAACCGGTGCATCTACATAGACCTTGGCGAAGGCATGGCGCTTCTCAAGGCTTACGAATGCCTGGTTGAAGATGGCGTTGGCCTGGCTGATCAAGCTGCGCGCAAGCAGGCCTTCGCCTGTGGCGTCGGACTCGATCAATGCGCGATACGCGTTGATGTGATGGAAGACTTCGTCAATGCGCACGCTGACTGTCGCGCCCTTGAGGTCGCGCTCAGGCGCTGCAGCTGGCATGCGTTCTGAGTCGGGCTTGCCCCATTCGATGGAGAGAAGGCGTTCCGAGACTTTGTCGTCGGTCTTGATGGAAGGCATGGGGTGCTCCGGTGGTGTGAAAGTCGCGGTTTACAGGAATGTGCTACTGTATATTCGGTAAATTACACTCCGTCAATTACGAAATTCCTGAAATTCCACTACGCATTGCGCACAAGAGCCGCTTTATCGGACCAATAAATACTACATGTTGTATTTGTTAGTCCGTGCACCCCTAGTGGATGAGGACTCGTGAGGCAAAATATTTGCCAGACACAGGGCTAACTCAAAGTTCCCAGTTGATCACAGCTTCAGCTCGCTTCTTGCCGACTCATCACTGCGGCGAAACTGTTGCGACGTCACCAGCCAAGAATGCAGGCGAAGTTGCGCCGGTTTGGCGTGGGGCATGGTGCAGTCGATCAGGCCGTCATCGGCGCACCCATACTTGACGCGGCAACAGTGGTCCGTACACTTCCGCTCCCTTGTAGTTGGAGGTTTCACATGTCACGTCACTCATCGTTGAAAGTCAGCAGCCTGGGCTCAAAGCGCCGCAGCGTACTCAAGCGCGTCGAGCGTCTGGAGCAACTGAAGCTTGAACGCCGCTGGGCACAGGGCGACGCCGTCACCGGCTTGCCCAAGACCAAGGTCGTCAAGTAATCGCGCCAAACCTCACGGCGGCCTCCGCGTGAGGCCGCCGTTCATTTTGCGCCAAGCCGCCGCGCTTGCTACAGTCCCGCTGGAGGTTTCAACGTGCCAGAGCCATTCCGCCTCAGCCAGCGCGTGCTCGACATTCGGCCCAGCGGCATTCGCAAATTCTTCGAGCTTGGTCTCAGCATGACCGACCCGATCGACCTGTCGATCGGCCAGGCGCACTTCGACGTCTCCGACGAAGTGAAAGCGGCTGCAATTACCGCCATCAACGAAGGCCGCAACCGCTACACCGTTACCCAGGGCATTCCGCCGCTGCGCGAGGCCTTGCTGGCGCGCTACGCCAAACGATTCGGCGACGTAAGCGACTATGACGTGATGGTCACCAGCGGCGTGAGCGGCGGCTTGATGCTGAGCTTTATGGCACTGCTGAACCCGGGCGACGAGATCCTGGTGCCTGACCCGTACTTCGTGATGTACAAGCACCTGGCCACCATGGTCGGCGCCAAGGCTGTCACCTACGACATCTACCCGGAGTTTCGCGTCGATGCCGCAAAGATCCGCAGCAAGATCACCGAGCGCACGCGACTGATCGTCGTGAACAGCCCCAGCAACCCGACCGGCGTTGCGCTGACCGAGGCTGAGGCCCGCGCACTGGCCAAGCTTGCCGACGAGACCGGCGTCCCGCTGATCAGCGACGAAATCTACGAAGACTTCATCTTTGAGCAGCGGCACTACAGTCCACGGGAATTCACCCAGAACTGCATTGTGCTCAGCGGCGCGTCCAAGAGCCTGGGCATGCCCGGATGGCGCATCGGCTGGATGCTGGCGCCGAAGTCGCTGAGCGAGCGGATGTACACGGTGCAGCAGTTCAGCTTCGTGTGCGCGCCGGCGCCGCTGCAGTGGGCCGTGCTTAAGGGACTCGACCAGGACTTCAGCGCGCATCGGCAGGAGTATCAGGCCAAGCGCGACATGGTCTACGAAGGCGTGCGCGAGCACTATCGCACGGTCAAACCTGAGGGCGCGTTCTACATGTTTCCGTACCTGCCACAGGGAGCGGACTCTGCGCGCTTCATGGAAGCCTGCATCAAGCAGCAGTTGCTGGTCGTGCCCGGCAGCGCGTGCAGCGACAAGGGCACCAACTTCCGCCTTTGCTTTGCAGCCACCGACGAGAAGCTCAAGCGCGGCGTCGACATCCTCAACACCGTTGCCAAGAGCTTGTGATCCAGTAGCGGCCCCGATACCTGTAATTGCATGACCACCAGAGTCAGGGCGCAGGTTTACGGTCAACGGTTCACAGTCTACGGTTACTGCAAGCCGCCGCAGTTACCGTGAACTGTCGACCGTCGACTGTAGACCTCAGCCCGCAACCTGATTCTGGTACCCATCCAGTTACTTGTATACGTACGCCGGGCCATTTCGGATTTGCCTTCAAACCCGCTAAAAATAGGGAATGCGTGGCGGACGGAGTTGGTTTAGCATAGCGTCGCCCACGGGTTTGCATGGAGGTCGCAATGCACTCAACACTGTCACTGATTGCGCTTGCTGCCGCGGCACTGCTACTCGTGGCATGCGCGGCAAGTGAGCCGCCGAAGGTCGCGGCAGGAGAGAATTCCGTGAACGAACCAGCCAAGGTTGCCGACACAACGGCGCCGGAAACCAAGACCTACGAAAAGCCCACGGACTCCGAACTGCGCAAGCGCCTGACCCCGATGCAGTACAAGGTCACGCAGGAAAGCGGCACTGAGCCCGCCTTCCGCAACGAGTTCTGGGATGAGAAGCGCCACGGCCTGTACGTCGACATCGTTTCGGGCGAGCCGCTGTTCAGCAGCCTGGACAAGTTTGACAGCGGTTGCGGCTGGCCGAGTTTCAGCAAGCCGCTCAAGGACACCGAGATCGTGGAGAAACGTGATACCACCCACGGCATGGTGCGAACCGAGGTACGCTCTGGCGTGGCTGACAGTCACCTGGGCCATGTATTCGACGATGGACCGACAGAACTTGGCGGTTTGCGCTACTGTATCAACAGTGCCTCTCTCCGGTTCGTGCCGGTCGAAGAGCTCAAGCAAGAAGGATATGGCGAGTACGTGAAGCTGTTTGTCGAGGCCGGCGTTTACGCGGCGGGAAAGACCATGACCACCGAAACGATCATTCTTGCCGGCGGCTGCTTCTGGGGCATGGAAGAGCTGTTGCGCGGAATCGACGGCGTGATCGAAACAGAAGTAGGTTACAGCGGCGGCACGCTCGACAACGCCACCTACGAGCAGGTGAAGAAGGGAACCACGGGCCACGCCGAGTCTGTGCGCATTGTCTTCGACTCCGCCAAAATCAGCCTGGAGCAGTTGCTTACGGACTGGTTCTTCCGCATGCACGACCCCACGACCGTGAATCGCCAGGGCAACGACCGCGGCAGCCAGTATCGCAGCGCGATTTTCTATGCCAACGAAGAGCAGAAGCAGGCCGCGGAACGGGCGAAAGCTGCAGCAGCCAAGTCCGGCCGCTGGGACAATCCGATCGTGACCGAGATTGCGCCAGCGGGCAAGTTCTGGAGCGCTGAGGGCTACCACCAGGATTACCTGCAAAAGAACCCGGGCGGCTATACCTGCCACTGGATGCGCGACTGATCCGCTCAACAAATCAAGAGACCCGCGCCTGCGCGCGGGTCTTCTTGTTTGCTGACTAAGTACCCCGGCGTCGCAGGTCGATGCGAGCGCCAGGCAGGCTATCGGGCTTGTCGAGGTGCCGCTTCAACTCGTCGAGTTTGTCGTTAGCGCTCAGTTCCAGCGTGCTGGCGTGCACCGGCGGACGACCCCAGATCACGCGGGTATCAGGCAGACTGCGCGCGTCAGGTATCAGTACCACCGCGCCATCGGGCGGATAGAACACACGTCCGCGCTCGTCGGCGCGCTGCGGCACGCCCACCAGCTCAATCGCCTCTATCGGCATGCTCTTGTCAAGTTGGGCCCGGCGCACCACGCGCTCCATGCTCAGCGCGGCCTGCAACTGCTCGCTCTTCCAAATGGTCCCGGCAGCCGGGGCCTGCCCATCGACACCGCGAACGATGTGCAGAGTATCCGCCAAGCCGCTGCGAAACTGCTTCAGCTCTTCGGCATCGCGCTTGATCGTCAACGGCAGGACAACGCCCTCGCCGTCAACCACCCAGAAACAGTCGGCTGATTCCACCAGCAGCGCCGGTCGGCGCACTTCAATGGTGGGCTGCAGACTGGCAGTTCCATCCGCGCCCGTGGGAAAGCGGCGGTCAATGCGCACCACGCGCTGCACCCAGGCGTTGCGTTCGATCCGCTCACTCACGACTGCCATCACGTCGTCATCAAAGGCACTGGTTGACGTGAGGTCAGACAGGTCATTCCGAAGGCCGGTTTCAATCTCGGCTTTCACTCGTGCTGCCAGCGCACCCGTTGCCCACGACGGCTCGGCTGTAAGCTCGATACGTGCCGGGTCAATCGTGTAGCGTGCGGTGCTGCCAAGGTTGCCGAGCATGACCCAACTGAGGCAAACCAGTACAGCGGCGCCTCCGGCAACGCCCGCAGCCCGCCGCACGTCGCGGCTCTGCCATGCCCAGGCCAGCACGCGCAGCGAGAGCGGTTTCAGGGGTGCGATCAATTTCAGCAGTGCCGCCACCGCCGCGCCGGCCTGCTTCATGACGCCGCCGCCGCCCAGTTTGCGGCTGCGGGTCTTGGGGCGTGTCTTGTTTACTTTGCGCGTGCGGCGGCGTGACATGGTTGCTCCTAGGCTGCGATGACGCGAGTGATGCGGTTGCTGGCAGTGCGGCGCTGTTCCATGCTGACGTCGATCAGCTCCTGCACCAGCTCATCAAAGCCGACGCCTTCCGCTGCTGCCGCCTTGGGCAGCAGGCTCGTTTCGGTCATGCCAGGTAGCGTGTTGACCTCGAGCACCCAGAGGTCTCCCTGCGCGTCCAGCATCAGGTCAACGCGGGAGTAGCCGTGGCAGCGCAACGCATGGTGCGCGCGGCGCGCGAAGTGCTGCGCCATCTTGGCGGTCGGCCCCGGCAGGTCGGGGTTGACGATGTACTGCGTGCCCGCTGACTTGTCGTACTTGGCCTTGAAGTCATAGAACTTGGTGGCGGGCCGTACTTCGCACACCGGCAGTGCGCGTGTGCCGACAACACCGACTGTCAGTTCGCGGCCGACAATTCCCTTCTCAAGCAGGACGCGCCGTGAGTGCTTGAATGCTTCGCACAGTGCCGCGTCAACGCCTTCCGCATCATGCACGATGCTGACACCGATGCTGCTGCCCTGGTCAATCGGCTTGGCAACCAGCGGCCAGGCAAGGCGGCGCGCCATGCGCCGCATGCGGTAGTTCGCATCGAACTCCTCGGCGACTTCGTAGGGCGGAGTCGGCACGCGATGGGTCAGGAACTCGGCCTTGCTCAGTTCTTTGTCCATCGCCAGGCGGCTGCTGATGGGCCCGCTTCCCGAGTAAGGAATGTTGAATGCTTCGAGCTGGCGCTGGACGGTGCCGTTCTCGCCTTCGCCGCCGTGCAGCGCGATAAATGCAAAATCAAAGGCGCCGCTCTCAAGCGCAGCCAGCGGGTCAACGCCGACGTCAAAGGGCGTTACGCGATGGCCAATGCGCTCCAGGGCGGCCCAGACGGCTTCTCCGCTCTTGATGCTGACTTCGCGTTCAGTCGATGTTCCGCCATACAGCAGGGCGATGTTGAGCATGGGTGAGTTTCCTGTCGCTGGAAAGTGCAGCCGCATCGCGGCCGTGAGGTGTGTATCGGGCGCGCGATGGGGCGCGCTTTAGCCGAATGTGAAATCGCCGCTCGGCTATTGACGTGTCAACAGCTTGCGGCGATTGAGGTTACAGCTTGACGTAAAGGCCATCGAAGCGAACCGCAAGGTTCGCGCGGCTGGTGGCAAAGCGGGTAGGCGTGCCGTAGGCGCTGACGCCCTCGTGGGGGCCGCCGGTCACGCGAAAGCTGACGCTGAAGTCGCCGTCGGGCCAGAACCCGTCGTCGAACATGATATGTCCCAGCAGCGCGCCTTGCGGCGAGTAGTCCAGCAGCACGGCGGTGCCGATGGCCACCGGGCCGCCGACCGGGTCAATCAGCCGGAACTCGACGCGCTGGTTTGTCGCCTCACGCCGGAACTCGCGGCGACAGGCGATCTTGGGATTCTTGTTGTCACTGACAACACGCGTCCGGGCCTTGCTCTGCTTGATGCGGTCGAGCGTGACGCGGTGGCTGGATGCTTTGGGCATCGCTCACCTCAATAGTTCGGGGAGTTCGTGTGTGGGGAGTGCGTACGGCAGCCGGCGTGAACCGGCTGCCGCCGCGATGGGTCTAGGCGATGGTCTTGATCGCCTGCTGCTTGGCGTCGATGAACTTTGTGCTCTTGCGGTCGCCGTTCTTGCGGCCGCGGAACCCGCTGACGCGATCGTACTCTTCAAGGAAGATCTCGATCGTGCTCACGATGTTGTCCAGGTCCATGCGTGAAAGCCGGATGCTTTCGCCTTCCGCGAGCTCAAGCTCGTTCGTCAGGTAGCCCTGCAGTATGCGAATCGGCTGCAGCTTGCGGAAAATGAATTCGTCCAGCGAAACTCCCTTGCCGTCCTTTTCCATGACTCGTTCCTCGTGCCCTTGGGGCGGTTGGTGTGGGCTTTCGCCCTGGTGTCTATGTCAAGCAGCCAGGAGCACTCGGCCCGGCCAGATCTGTACCTCAGGTTGCAGGGACACGCCAAAGGCCTCAAACACGCGGCGTTGCACCTGCTGCATCAACTCCAGAATGTCGGATGCCTTGGCGTCGCCCCGGTTCACGATGAAGTTGCCGTGGCGGTCGCTGACCTTGGCGCCCCCGACCATCAATCCCTTGCAGCCGGCTTGGTCAATGTAGCGACCGGCACTCTGTCCTTTCGGATTCTTGAACGTGCAGCCTGCACTGAATTCCGAATAAGGTTGCGCAGCCAGCTTTTCCTGCAGCACGGTGCGTGCGCGGGCGACAAGCTGCGCGTGCTCGCCGGCGGTGCCCTCGATGACTGTTTCAATCACGACGCCGCTGCGCAGCATGCTGCTGCGGTAGCCAAAGGTGATTTCTTCGCGATACAGGCTTTGCAGGTCACCTTCCGGGCTGATCCAGATGACGCTGGCCACATAGTCCGCAATCTCGCCATAGCGGCCGCCGGCATTCATCGCCAATGCGCCGCCCACAGTCCCGGGGATGCCGGCCAGGCTCTGGGGGCCGGCGATGCCGGCTGCGCTGCATGCGGCAACCAGGGCGCTAAGGTTGGCACCGGCTTGCACCTGCACTTTGGTCCCGAAGGCCTGGATGCGCTTCATCCCGTGCAGGCTCAGGACAATGCCCTGTACTCCTTCGTCGCAAACCAGCAAGTTGCTTCCACCACCCAGCACGTGCAGCGGCAGGCCACACTCGCGCGCAGCGGCGCAAGTGTCGGCCACATCACGCAGCGTACGCGCTTCAACGAAATACTGGGCGGGGCCACCAATGCGAAGCGTAGTGAGCTTGGCCAGCGGCAAGCCGCCCTGCACGCGGTCACGAATGCGTCTGGGAAACGCGAGCATGCTCATGCCACGCTCCCTGTGCTGAACATCGGGTTGATCGCGCGCAGGCGTGCGCTGATGAACTCGCGGCGGGCCAGCAGTTCGCTTGCGATCAGGTTGACGTCTCCGGCGCCGATGAACAGCGCAACGTCGCGCGGCGCCAGCTTCATGGAGAGGTCCGCAACGATGCTGGAGAAGTCGCCGTAGGCCATGGCGTCGGTTCCGCCGTAGCGCAATGTGCGGGCCAACCGTTCTTCGGGCTCGCCGGGTTGTACGCCCGTCTCGCGCGCGGCGTAGGTGCGTGCAATCAGCACTCGGTCGGCGTCGCGCAGGCAATCGGCAAACTCGTTGAAGAACGTCAAGATGCGCTGATACTGGTGCGCCTGGAACACCGCCACAATGCGGCGCTGCGCGAACGTGGCACGCGCGGTCTCGATCAGTTGCTTGACGGCCGTGGGGTGGTGCGCGTAATCGTCCACCAGCGGCACACCGCCCACGCTGCCGATCACCTCAAAGCGACGCTTGACGCCGCCAAAGTTGCGCAGGGCATGCAGCGCGCGGCTGACCGGCACGCCGGCCCAGTTGGCGGCTGCAAGCGCGCCCAGCGCGTTCATGGCGTTGACGGCGCCTGGTACCTCAAGAATCATCTGGCCGACACGCATGCCGCGGCAAGTAACTTCTGCCCGCGCAAACCCGGTCGAGGCGTCAAGCTCGTGCAGGCGCCACACCGCGCCGGGACCTTGACCAAAACCGATGGTCTGGCAGCCGGCTTTGCGGGCCACTTCGCAGCAACGCTTGTTGTCAGCGTTGTAGAACAGCACACCGCGCTTAGGCAGTTTGCGGGCGAAATCAATGAAGCCCTGGGTCACACCATCAAGGTCGCCATACACGTCCATGTGGTCGAGCTCAATGTTGTTGAGCACGATGACCGTCGGGTGCAGGCGCATGAAACTGCGGTCGTACTCGCAGCTTTCCATGACGAAATTGAGGCCGCATCCGGCTGCGCTTGCGGCGGGCAACGACGATGGTTCGCCGCCAACCAGCCAGCCGGGCTGCTTGCCGTCTTCGTGCAGGATCTGCGCAAGCATCGCCGTGGCGGTGGTTTTACCGTGCGTGCCGGCGATGCACAGGTTGGTCTCGTTGCGCGTGAACTCGCCCAGCGCTTCGCTGTACTTCATCAGTCGAATGCTGCGGCGTTGGGCCTCGCGGTGCTCGGGGTTGTCGCCCTTGATTGCTGCTGAAGCGACAACCAGAGAACAGTCGGCGGGCACATGGTCGCGGTGATGGCCGATGTTGATGCAAGCGCCTGCGTTCAACAGTTCGCGGGTCTGGTCATTCTCGGTGCTGTCTGAGCCGCTGACACGAATGCCGGCTTGCAGCGCGATGCGGGCCAACCCGCTGACGCCTGCGCCGCCAACCCCAATAAAGTGTGCCGAGCGGATGTTGGAGAGTTTCACGATGGTCGCCTCCGGCGCCACCGGGTGGTTTTCTAGGCGGCAGCGCGTTTCCTTGAATCGTCAATCCTGGGCGACGCACTGGCGCCAATTCTGGCGAGAATCGAGTCCAAAATCGTTGCCGCAGCTTCCGGTTGTGCAAGCTGGGCGGCGGCTGCCGAAGCGGCAGACTGAGCGTCCTGCGACAACAAAAGACCACGCGCCAATTCAAGAACCCGGTCCGGGCTCAGGGCATCCTGCTGAATCAGCACTCCGGCACCCGCGGCGGCAACCCAGAGGGCATTGGCACGCTGGTGGTCATCGGCTGCGGCTGGGTAGGGGACCAGCGCCATAGGCACAGCCAACGCCAGCAGCTCACTGATCGTGCCGGCGCCGCTGCGAGTCAGTGCGAGGTCAGCGGCGCTGAACCAGGTGGCGGTGTTGTGGGTGAATGCGCTCGCGCGGTGGCGCAGCCCAGACGCCCGCCACGCAGAGCGGGCCTTGTCCAAGTCGGCTTGACCTGTCAGGTGCAAAACCTGCATGTGCTCGCGCAGCGCGCCGAGCTGCATGGCCGCGGCAAATGCCGCATCGTTGATGGCTTGTGCGCCCTGGCTGCCGCCCATGACCAGCAGTGTGGGCAGGTGGGGGTCGAGCCCCAGCGCGCGGCGTGCGTCTTGCTTGGGGATGGGCGCAAGGAATGCCCCGCGCACCGGGTTGCCCACGACTTCCACGGCGCAGTCGAGCGGGCGGGTCAGCGGCATGTGCGCGTAGCAAGCCCGCGCAAAGCGGGCAATCGTGCGCGTGACTTTGCCCGGCACCGCGTTGGATTCCATGAGAAAGACCGGAAGGCGCATCAGGCTGGCTGCCATCGCGCCGGGCAGCGAGGCGTAGCCGCCAACGCACAGCAGCACGTCGGCTTGGAACTCTTTCAGCTTGCGGCGGGCCGCGGGCACCGCGAGCGCCGTGCTGATGACTGTGGTGGCCTTGCTGCGCAGCGTCCCGCGCGGCCGACTGACCTGCAACGCGGTGAACTCGTATCCGGCGTGGCCGAGCATGTTGCGCTCAAGCTCGTTGCCTCCGCACAAGAAGTGAACGCTGTCGCGGCCATAGCGCACAGTGATTTCTTCAGCCATGGCGATGGCCGGCGCGATGTGGCCACCGGTGCCGCCCCCTGCGATCACGACCTTCATGGCTTCCTCGTGGATTCCACTTTTGGCGCCGCGGGTGCACCGACGGACGGACGGACCATCGCGCACCCGCTAGCGCCGACTTCAGGGCTCAGGATGGCCGGACATCACAGCCACCACCCCGCCTACCCTGGGAAAGGTTCTTTCAGTCCGGGGCTGGCTAGCCCCGGTTCGGCCAAGCGTCAGGCCGTAGCGCTCGAACTTGCAACGATTCGCCTGGCGCGTGCGCTTTGCCTTGCGCTTTCGGCCAGTCTTTCGCCGGCGAGCTCGCCCTGCAGCAACGTGAATGCTTCCTGTTCGGTGACGCACTTTCGCGCCACGCTCAGGACCACACCCACTGCACATAGGTAGAAGAAACAACTGCTGCCGCCAAAGCTGATGAATGGCAGCCCAATACCCTTTGTCGGCACACTGGCCGTCACAACTGCAATGTTGATCGCTGCTTGCAAGCCGATGGCGCCCGTGACCCCCAGCACGGCAAGGCTGCCGAAGCGGTCAGGCGCCCGACGCGCAATCTTCGCGCCCAGGATCATCAGGGATATGAACAACGCAAGCGTGATGGCGCTGCCGACGAATCCGGCTTCTTCAGCGAGCACGGCGAAGATGAAGTCCGTCTCTTGCTCAGGCAGGTAGTACAGCTTCTGCATCGAGTTGCCGAGTCCCTGTCCTTCCATGCCCCCGCTGCCGATGGCGATCAGCGATTGCTTCACCTGGTGGCCCTTGCCGCGCGGGTCGGCGGCTGGGTCGAGAAACACAAGTACACGGTCCTGGATATGGTCGAACTTGCTGTACATCACGATGCTTGCAATCGGGATCAGGATCAGCATCACGAAGCCCAGATGCTTCAGGCGCAACCCGCCCGCGAGCAGCACCAGAAAGCAACTGGCGGCAAGAAACAGGCTTGTGCCAAAGTCGGGCTGCGCCATTACCAGCACGCAGTAGATGCCGACAAACGCGCAAGCCGGCAGAAAGCCGCGCCGGAAGCTGCCCAGCTCTTTGCGCCGTACCGTGGCGTACGCCGCCGCGCACAGCAGCAGCGACAGCTTTGCAAAGTCGCTGGGCTGCAGGCCAAAGCCGCCAAAGCGCAACCAGCGGCGGGCGCCGTTGTACTCGGTGCCGATGCCGGGAATCAGTGTCAGTACCAGCAGTGCCAGCCCCAGTACATACAGCGGCTTGGCGAAGCGCAGCCAGGTGTTGTGGTCCATGCGCGCGATAACCGCCATGCCGACCAGGCCGGCGCCGACGAACATGAGGTGGCGCTTGATGAATACGAACGGGTCGATCTCGGCGCCGGGGACGACGCGAATGGCGCTGCTGGAAAAGACCATGACGATGCCGATGCCGACCAGCGCCAGCAGGTTGAGAAGGTAGGCGTTTCGCAAGGTGTGCTGCACGATGTTCTCCCCGCATGTTTTCGGACGCAGGGGCCGTGCGACTTTGGAGAATCATGTTGGCGGCCGTGTTTCGGGTGGCAGCCAATGAAAAGAGGCTCGGGAAAGTCCCGAGCCTCTTGCGGGTCAAGCATGGTTAGTTGCCGGGCGTCGGCATGTTGGCGTGCCAGGCTGTGCTGTTGTTGGCCGAGCCGTCGTAGTTCATCGTGTCGCCCTGGTTTGGCGTTGTGACGAAGTCGCCCTGGGCCCACTCGCCTACCTGCACGGCGGCGCCTTCGAAAGCGTGGTTGGCGCTGCCCCACTGTACAAAGTCCATGAGCTCGCCGCCGGCGCGAACCAGCGCCAGCGACCCGTCGCTGACGTTCAGCGCGCCAAAGCTGGGCGCGAACTGTTCGGCACCAGTATCGATGCCGGAAACACCCAGGTGCAGAATGACGCGGGCGTTGGCCGGAACACGAAACCCGAAGGGGAACGTGTAGCTGTTCTGGGCGTCCATGACCTTCCAGCCGCCGATGTCGGCTTCGAACGCCGAGGCATTGTAAAGCTCAAGCCAGTCGCCACCGAGTGCGACCTCTTCGATCGTCACGGGGCTCAACGACACCGGGTAGCCGCTTGGAGTTCCCGGCTTGGGTACGGTGTTGGCGTTGGGCAGGTTCTGGGGATTGGGCCCGTTGGACTGGGGCACAGAAACATCGCCCTCAACGGAGTTGGCGTAAGCTCCGCAACCAGCCGCCAGGGCGGCAAAAGCGGAAAGGCAAATCAGCGCAAAAATCCGGCGCATAGGATCCTCATGCACAGGGATGCCAGGGGTTCTCGCCCGGCCCCCAAATCGCGCGGACGTACGGTTGTCTTGTCGGGGGGAGCACGAAGTGTAAGTGCAAGTCGGCTCTGGTGCAAGGCTGTTTCGGTGTGCCGCGAATGGCTTTTCGCATCCCGGCACAAGGAGCTTAAATGGACCGGCCCCCGCTGCGGTGCTTTTTCTGTCGGCGCTAAGAGACAGGGCTTTTTTCGCAGCAGGGGCGCGATCGTTGTCGGATACCAGATTTTTTGTTCAGACCGTCCGTGAAAGCACGCGTCACCCGGGGCACGTTTCTAATCCGTCGCGCAGTAATGCGCCGCCCCGGAACGCTAAGCTACATGGCTGGTCCTCCTTCCTTGGCCGTTTCCTGCGTCCGGCAATGCAGGTCGTGCCGTAGTTCCGTAAAATGCCCGACCACTTAGTCGAACACGCCGTCAAACGGCTTCACTTTGCCGAAAAGCTCAGTACCCGGAGCGTTCCATTGCTCCAGAGAAATCTCGTAGCCCCAACCCAGCATGTCGTCGTGGCGCACATACTCGGCGACTTCGCCGTCTGACCACACGCTGAGAACTTCGTCCTCGTGGTTGATCCAGTTGCGCTCGTTGGCGCAGATGACAATGCGGCGGTTTTCCCCGCGGGCGCTCATCAGGTAGAACGACTCGTTGCCCTGGGGTGCGGTCCATGAGCAACTCATCGGCTCAAGGAAAAAGGCGTCCAGGTTGTCGAGCGAGCGGCGGTCCATTTCAACGTCGTTGCCCGACGTGGCCACCATCTTGGGCAGCATGTCTTCCTTGAACACCTTGTGCCGGAAGCAGCCCTCCCAGAATTCGCGGCCCTTGAGCTCGGCCATGGGGCCCATCACAAACAGGCGCTTGACCCGCTTGTCGGTGCCGTGGCTGACCATGCCCAGGTTGTTGTAGATGTCCTGCAGGACTTTCTTGTCGAGGTCGTGGCTTGCCTGGCGCATCTTGCTGACTACCGAAGTGGCAAGCACGCTGGCCAGCAAGCCGATGATGGCGATCACGACCATCAGCTCGACAAGAGTAAACGCACGGCGGGTGAGGCGCATGAAGGGGCTCCTGTTCCGGTTCATGCCCTGAGTATATCGCCCCTTCCCCAACTCGTGAAACGAGACAGCGTCGGATGGCAACATCACATTGCCAATCCGCAAATGCCGATTCTCAGGTTGCGATGTGGGGGCAGTCAATCGCGGCGCAGGTGCAATGCCAGCCGGGATGGACTCTGCCAGGGGCGCGAGGGCGCCCCATCTAGGGTGAGGGTCAGTGTCGCAAGAGCGCATGTATGGTTTATCAGTAACACTTGCAAGGGGCGCTGGCAAGAAATCGTCGGTGCTGGGTTTGTAGCAGTAGAAAACTGAGCCGTTAGCCCTGCTCGCCGGTGCGTTTGCCCTTCTTTTTCGGCACCTTTCCCGTGGTGCTGGCATCGGCGTCGGCTTCGTCCAGCGCCTTGAGGCCTTCGTCGATTGCGTTGACGATTTCGTCCACCTGTTCGCGCTCGATGTTCAGTGGCGGGCAGATCGTGATCATGTTGCCCAGCGGCCGCAGCAGCACTCGCGCGTTGTCGATCGCGCGCATGCACACCTTGATGGCGTCGCCCCGCGACTCGTAGTCGCTGACGTCGCGGCCGTTCGCGTCCTTGATCGGGATGCCGATGGCCAATCCGCGCTGCCGAATCTGCCCGACGCGCGGGTGCTCGCTGAACTTGCGGCGCAGAATGTAGTGAAACTCGCGCGCCCGGGCGCGAACGTTTTCTTTCAGCTTGTGCTCAGCCACCAGCTCAAGGTTGCGCAGCGCCACCGCGCACGCCAGCGGGTTGCCGCTGTAGGTGTGGCCGTGCAGAAACTGCTTCATGTCTGACCACTCGCCCTTAAAGGCGTCGTAGACCTTGTCGCTGGCGACCGTGACGCCCATGGGCAGTGTGCCCCCGGTGATGCCCTTGCCCAGGCACAGGATGTCAGGCTCAATCAACTCGGCGCTGCTGGCAATCAGCGGGCCGGTGCGGCAGAAGCCTGTGAACACCTCGTCGGTGATCAGCAGGATGTCGTACTCACGGCAGTACTTCTTGATCTTGCCAAGATAGTCTTCGGCCAGAGGGCGCATGCCCGCCGCGGCCTGGATTACCGGCTCAATCACAACGGCTGCCAGCTTGTCGGACTTGCCGGCGATCAAGGCCTCGAGTGCCATTTCTGTGCTGCGCAGGCTGTCAGGTCGTTCACCCTCTTCAATCTGCATCGGGTAGTCGGCGTTCTGGCATTCAAACAGCGATGGCGCGAACTTGCGCCGGAACGTGTCGATCGAGCTGGCTGACATCGCCCCGAACGTGTCACCGTGATACCCGTAATGGAAAGTCAGAAACTGCGTGCGGCTGATGCGCCCGATCTGGTTCTGGTATTGCAAGGCCATCTTCATTGCGACTTCAACGGCGGTGCTGCCGTTGTCGCTGTAGAACACGTGGTTCAGGCTTGGCGGCTCGCCGGCGTAGCGGAAGTCTTCCTTGATCGCCTCGGTCAATTGCACAGCCAGGTCAATCGCCGGCACGTGGCTTACGCTGAACAGGCTGGTGTGGCACAGGCGGGCAGCCTGGTCCTGGATTGCGTTGACGAGGTCGGGCTGGTTGTGGCCCCAGACGTTGCACCACATGCTGCCATACGCGTCAAGAAACCTGCGGCGCCGCACGTCGTAGAGATACGGCCCCTGGCCGCGTTCCATGATAATGGGTTCGCGCTGGGCATACTCCTGCATCTGGGTGTAGGGGTGCCAGACTACGGTCTGGTCCTGCTCAGCGAGCAGTTTGTAGTCCCTTAGTCCGCCAAGGCGGCTGCTGGTGCGCGATTCGGACATATCCACAGACCGTGAGCAAAGCCGGGGGTACAAGGACTAGTGAACCACCCTTGGCGTCGCAAGCAAGGCTCTGTGGCGGCTTTACATTTTGATGTAACTTGTGGCGAGCGCTAATCGTACAGATTGTTGTTGGGGGGCGGTGGTGATACCATCTTTCGCTTCCTCAAAGTTGAGGTACGGGGCCTTTCGTCCCCAAGGGACGCTGAATCCAGGAGAGTGTATGCGCAATGTGAAGTGGATGCTGGCAGTAGCGGCGATGTTTGCTGTTGGCGCGTTTTCGGCGCCGGTGACAGCCCAGATGGGCGGGTCAACCGAGAAGAAGGTCGAAGGCGAGAAGAAAGAGGGCGAAGGCAAAGAGGGCGAAGGCAAAGAAGAGCCCAAGGAAGAGGATGGGATCTACACGACCATGCTCAAGCCGATGTTGAAAGATGTCGGCGAAGTCATCGACAAGGCCGAATACACCGACGCCGACGTCAAGTCTTACCTGAAGCACCACGAAGCAGTAAAGAAGTTGTTTGACGCTGACCCGAAGTGGGAAGAGCTGAGCAACGAGAATCTCAAGAGGGCTTTCGAGTACATGGTCAAGAACGAGAAGTACGTGGCCTGGGCCAAGGAAGCCGGCGTTGATGCCGACATGTTCCTGCGCAAGGGGCTGCGGCTTCGCATGCAGTGGTTCAAGAAGAACTGGGTAGACGAGCAGGAGGCAGGTCTGAAGGAGTATCTGGCCGAGCTTGAAAAGGGCAAAGCCGACATTCCGGAAGAAGAGTTCAAGGCCGCCAAGGAGTACATTGAGGGCCTGATGAAGGACCTTGCCAATGCCCGCAAGTTCTTGGAAAAGACCATCACCGGTCCGACCGACGCCGAGAAGAAGGCAACCGAGGACAACAAAGAGGCGCTGAAGAAGGCCTTTGACGAGGAAGACGGCGACTCAGAAGACGGCGACGAAGGTGAAGACGAAGACGGCATGAAGTAAGTGACAAACGCAACGCATCACAGGGGGCGCCCGCTAGGGCGCCCCTTTTCGTCACCATGGCGTCACCCCTGTCATCTTTCCGGCGGGCGCTCAATTTGACGGTTGACAGCACCCCTTGTTGCCGGTTGAATCTTGCTCAACCCCCGAAGTTACGCTTTCAGGCTTAACTGCAACCCAAACTGTGGGTTGCCGCGCCTGTAGGCTATCCGCAGGAGCAGTTGGCATGCGCCACATGTGGCTCTTCTTGCTCATGGCTGCCAGCGTCAGCATTTTCGCCGCAGCCGCGAACGCCCAGCGCCTCCCTCAGGTGCTGAACATGAACACCCACGAAGGCAAATTTGCCACGGGTGGCGTGGGGCTCCAGATTGGCTTTGGCACCGGCTTTGGTGGTGAACTTCACCGCGAAGGCCCGGCGTCAAAACTCGTGGACGGTGCCCTTGAAGCCGTGTTCCGGCGCAGGTTCGCACAGACTCACAGCCGCTTTGTGCTGGGTGCAAAGCTCGACTTCCAGATCGGTTCCGACAACGATGTGATCGGCACTGACTTTGGCATCGAGTTTTACAACATCAGCATCAGCACCAGCGGATCGGCTGTGTCGGGCACGAACAACCTGACCGTCGCCCCGAACACTGACCCGGTGTATCGCGCCGCAAGCAGCAGCAGCGCGAGCCTGATCTATTTCGGGTTTGACTTCACGATCAACTTCTACAAGAGCGAGTTCATTGAGACCGACGGCCGCCGCACCCGCAACAACTGGGGCCTGGCGCTGATCGTCGGCCCCAAGGCCGGCTTGCTGATGGGTGACTTCGCGGACCTGAACGGGTTTGCGACCGCGGGCCTTGACCTTGGTTTGATGGCGGACTTCCCGATTCCTATCCCGGGCGCCGAAGACCTGCTGTCGATCAGCCCCTACGCCATCTTTGAGATCAACTATCGCTTCGGCGTGGATACCGCGCTGGTGGACAGCAACCCGGCCAGCCCGACGTTTGGCCAGGACGTGCTGAACGACAGTTTTGACCTTGATTACTACAGCGCTTCGCAGGAAGACCAGGACGGCAACGGCCTGCCTGACTATGACGGCATTGCCATCCGTCGCCACAACTTCATCCCGGCGTATCAGCTAAGCCTCGGCACGACGGTAAACCTGACGCCGATCTTCATCTCGCGCTCGGGCGGCTTGATCAACAACTGGCGCTTCTGGATGAGCGCGACGGTCAGCTTCCCGCTGGGATTGAACTTTATCATGGCAAATTATGTCGGCGACTCGCTGTGGGGTGCCGACGAACTGCCGACCATGAGCTTCACGTTCTCGTTCGGCGCGGCGTACTTCTTCTAAGCGGCCGATTGATCCAGTGTTCAAAACGCGCGGGCCCAACGGCCCGCGCGTTTGTTTTCGTGCGTGAGAGGCGCCAGCGCGCTGCCTCGACAGGGCCGTTCTTGGCGCAGCATGGTGAACCGGCCATTCAGGCCTAGACTTTGCACGCAACCTACGGATGCCGCATTTTGCGCGGCTCGGTCGCCCGCTACGCGGGCTTTGAGTCATTCGCCGCCTCTACCTATGGTTCCGCGCGCCTTCGGCGCTTGTCACCATAGGCTACAGTCGTCTGGCCCGCTCTGCGGGCCGATAGCGCCGCCTTGGCGGCGCTACGAATGTAGCCTGGGGTGACCAAGGCGCTTCGCGCCGAAGGAACCCCAGGTACACGAAAGCAAAATGTCCCAAGCCCGCGTAGCGGGCGACCCAGGCCCACGAATGTGGGCCTACTGAACCGGCCCTTCAGGCCGGAACGCCTGTATGAATCCATCGTGGAGAGGATGCTGCGCCACGGAACGCCGACGGCCTTACTGTTCTTCTATGAAATTCAGCATGCGCAGGTTGTAAATCAGCGCCACGGGCAACAGGATGCCCGCGCTTACCACAGCCGTGGTCGTGAACGCAAAACCTGCCAGCGCGAACAGCACCACAAGGTCCAGGAGGGTCAGTCCGAACAGCAAGCCCGCGTTGGCCGCGTTGCTGTCGGTGCGGAAGGCCGCCTTGGCAAGCGGCCACGACAGGAATGGCAGAATCGCTGTTGCCGCCAGCACGACCAGCATGCGCCAGAGAAACGCGCCGGTGTGGCTCCAGAATCCGGGCCCGGTCTCTTCGGGCTCGTCCCCCGGGCGCGCTGTGCCGCTCAGGCCCTTGATGCGCTTGGTATCCAGCACCCTCGCCTGTCTCTCCGGAGAGTCGTCGCGCACGATGCGGTACACATCAATCGTAAAGATGCCGCTGTCCGCGCCGGACCAGTTCTGGTGCACGCTGACAGTAAGCACCTCGTCTGATTCTCCGGCGTCCTCGAACACCGCCTGCGGGTCCTGCGTTTGGTCTTCGTCCTTGCTGATCAAGCCGCGCACCAGCGCACCGGCACGCTGTTCCAGCGTCGGGCTTCGCGGCACGTCGGCCGAAACGCCCTCAATCTGCTTCAGCCGGCTGATGACTTTGGCGCGAATCTGTGTGTTGGTGGTGTCGCCGTGGACGGGCATGACCACGACATTCTGGGGACCCTCGACACGCACCTTGGCGACATATTCGTCGGCAAGCTGATCCAGCGCATGGTCTGCGGCCGCTTCCTGCAAGGGCTTCAGGTCATTGGGCTCGGCAATGAACCAGACGTACACGAAGTAGCCCACCACGCAAAGCGCGGCAACGCCGATGCCGGCGGAAAAGACTTTCCAGCCTGGGATGTTGTCCATCAGGGCCATGGATCACCGGGTAGTGATTGTGCCTATTCGGCTGCGTCTGCGGAAGGCGCGTTGGCGTTCGAATTGTCGCCGCGTTTTGTAGCGACAAAGGGCTTGTCGCTGTCGGCGGCGATTTCGGCGTCATTCTTCTTCACGTGCAGGATCAGGATTTTCTCGGTGCGGCGGTCCGCGTGGACGGGTTTTCCAGCCGCGCTGAACAGCGAGTCAATGCGCTTGCTGATCTGCGACGCGAGCTTTTCGCGCTGGGTGTCGCTTTCGGCTTTTTCGTACTGGGTGCGCAGGTCCGCTACGCCGCCGACCTCGTCGATCAGGCTGCGAAAGCGGTTTTCGGACTTTTCGAGTTCGCGTTGGCGCGCGATCAGGAACGTTTCTGTCTCGTTAAGTTTGTCCTGAAGGCGCTTCATATCGGCGTTCGCGCTCTGCAGCTTGGCGCGGGCGCTGGTGACCTCGGCGCTTGTGCGCTGCACGACGGCTTCCAGTTCGTCTTTCTCGGCGCGACGGTTGTTCTCGGCTGTGGTCAGATTCTCCATCAGCATCTGCTTCTCATCATCCTGGCGCTGCAGGCGCTCCGACATCAGCACCAGCTTCTCAGACAGCTTGTCGTGGCGGTCTTTGGCCAGGTCGCGGGCTGCCAACAGCTCTTCGCGCACCTCGGCCAGCTGGTTCTGCAGCAACACCCGTTCAGCCAGGGCGTCGGCCAGGTCTGCCTTTGTCCGTGTCGCCGAATCACGCAGGGCCTTGAGTTCCGCATCGGTCTTGGCGCGCACCGACGTTGCTTCGGCGCTGGTCTTTTCCGCCTTGGCGGCTGCGTCGTTGAACGCCCGCAAGTCCTTCTTTGCCTGCGCCAGCGCCGCTTCGTGTGCAGCCGACTGTGCCTCGGCGGCGGTCAGCTTCTCGCGCAGGGCCTTTAGCTCGCGGTCGCGGGCACGCAGGTTCTTTTCGGACTCGGCGGCTGCGCCTTCGAGGTTCCGGACCTGCTCAGCCAGCGCGTCGCGCGATTGGGTGAGCGTTGCCACCTCGTTCTTCGCCGCCAGCAGCGCCGTCGTCGCCTGCTCTTTGTCGCGCAAGGCGCGCTCGGCCTTGCCTTTTTCTTCGCTGATGCGTTCGTTCAGGCGCTTGAGCTCGACCTGCAGGTTCTGCTCGGTGGCGCGGGCGTCGTCCATGTCGCCCTTGGCGTCGAGCATGCGGGTTTGCGCGTCTGACAGGTCGCGGCGCAGGCGCTCGTTCTCGCGCTCAAGTTCGTTGATGCGGTCGTCGCGTTCGCCGGCCAGCGTTTCAGCCTCAGCGAGTTGGCCGCTGATGCTGTCGAGGTTGGACTTCTGCTGCGTCAGTTTTTCGCGCGCCTTTTCCAGCTCGTAGCGCGTGTCGTCAAGCTCGCCGCTGAGGGCGTCCACCCGCAGCTGCGAGTCCTCAAGTCTGGCCTCGGTGTCCGCGAGTCGCGCCTCGGCATCGGTCAGGAAAGACTCGAACTCGCTGTTGCGGCCCTCGGCGTTTTCCAGCGCCGCGATCACCGCCTGGGCCTGCTGGTTGCGCTGCTCAGCATCCGCCAGCTCGCGCCGCAACTCGTCGACCTGGTCCTCAAGCTCGTTCATCCGCTGGCGATAGGCGTCAGCGCGCTCTGCGGTCGCCTCGGCGTCGCGCTGCACCGCGTCAAGGCGCTTGCTCAGGCTGCCGATGGCGTCGGCCGCCTGCACGCGGTCGGTGGCGGCCTGCTCCAGGTGCTCGATCAGTTCTTCGCGCGAAGTTTCGGTTTCGGTGGCGCTGCTCAGGCTGTTGAGCAACTCGTCGGCAAGCCGGTCCCTCTCGGCCCGAAGTTTGTCCAGCTCGGGTCCGGAGCCTGCAGTGCCCATCTGCTCAAGTGCTTCCAGACGTCTGCGGGCTTCGCCCAGCGTGTGTTCAAGTTCTTCGCGCACTTCGTCCAGCGCAACCGAACGTGAGCTGAAATCGCTTTCTGTTTGTGACAGCAATCGTTCGAGTTCGCGGCGTTCGGAGTCAACCGCTTGCAGCCGTGAGCTCGCGGTCGTGGCGATCTCGCGGTATTCCTGCAACTCGCCGTGCAGGCGCTGCACAAGCCGATCATCCAGCAGGCTGTGCCCATTGCCCTTGCTGGGCGGAAGCGCAGCTTCCTCAAGGGCATCCAGCACATCCACCAGGTCATCCTGCCAGCGGATGCGCGGACGACTCTGCATGAACCCCGCCGCGCATTCCTCAAGCTCGTCGGACCAGCCGGGCTCGGCCATGGCCTCAATGTTCTGTGCAAGCCGTCGTCCGGCGCGCTGCGGCTCGGTGGCCGCCTGCTCAAGCATGTCGCCGACAAAGTCGAGCACGAGGCGAGTGATGTCTTCCAGGTGTGCAACGGCGTTCTCGAGTTCTTCCTCGGCGGCTTCAATGCGATCAACATTTCGCGTGCCCGCGCGCGCCGCGGCAAGGCGCCGGCGGGCAGCCACCTGCATGGAAAGCGCATCCAGGTACCCGGCGGCAACGCCGGCGACCTGCTTGGGGCTTTCGGCTTCACGGTAGCGCCACAGGCTTGCGCCGAAGTGAAACGCGGCGTCGGCGTGTGGTGCCAGGCCGTTGATGCCGTAGGTTTCGATGCACTGCGCGTGCAGGCGGTCTGGCGAGGCCCGAAACGGCTCGAACTCGATGATCGGCAGGTCCAGGATGGCCTGTTGCGGCATCATCTACTCCAGGTCTTCCTGGTAACCGCGCTTGCGCGACAAGATGCCCTGCAGCGTGCGCAGGGCGTTGTTCTCGATCTGCCGGATGCGCTCGCGGGTGAGTGTCAACTCGTCGCCGATCTCGGAAAGCGTCATCGGGTGGTCGTAGCCGATGCCGTAGCGCATTTTCAAAATCTTGGCTTCGCGCTCGCTTACGCCTTCGAGCATTTCCTGCAGCATCGCAATCTCGTTGGCCGTGGTGACTTCTTCGGCGGGGTCAGGGCTGCGCACGTCGGCGATCATGTCGGTCAGGCTGGCTTCGCCGTCGCCGCTGCGGTAGTCCGAGCTCTGGGTGTTCGAGTTCAGGGCTGCGCGCATCATGTCCAGCTGGTCGTCGGTGAGCCCGATCTCTTTGGCGATGATGCGGGTGTCGGGCTTGTGCCCGCCGTTCTTCATCGCCATCTCGCTGGACTTCTGCTTGAACTGGCTGATCAGCTCGACCATGTAGCTGGGCACGCGGACGGTCTTGCTGGAGTTGACCAGCGCGCGGCGGATGGACTGCTTGATCCAGTGCACGCCGTAGGTGCTGAAGCGATTGCCCTGCTCCGGGTCGAACTTTTCGATGCCGCGCATCAAGCCGATGTTGCCCTCGGCAATCAGGTCCATGAACGGCAGACCGCGGTTCAGGAACTCCTTGGCCACGCTGACCACGAGGCGCAGGTTGGCCTTGATCATGCGTTCACGGGCGGCTTTGTCGCCGGCGCGGATCAGGCGTGAAAGGGCAAGTTCTTCCTCACCGGTGAGGAGGGGCGTCTCGCGGATTTCCTTCAGGTACTGCTCGAAGTTCGCGTCGTTGATGCGGGCCATCCGGTCCCCCTGAACGCTCGATTAAACGCCCGAACGCGCGACTTACAAGGTGACGCGTGGGCGCCAGCCTCAATGCGTTCAGGATTCAGTCCACGAACGTCGATAAGTGACCGGGAGAGTTCGTGCGTATCCGCAACCGCATCAAGCAACGAGTGTCCCTGCTGCGCGCCCTGCCCTTGGGCGTGGTATTACCTGCGCTGGCGCTGGTCTGCGTTGGCGTTGTGTTCATCTACTCGGCCTCGACGGACTTTGAACTTCTGGCGGAAGGCATCTCGCAGCCGCGGGACTTTCACGTCCGGCAGGCGGCGTTTGCCATCTTCGGCCTGTCCCTGATGCTCGTGGTCGCGCTGATGCCGCCGCGCTGGCTTGCGACGCATTGGTATGCGTATCTTGGCCTGGGGCTGGTGCTGCTGGGGTCCGTGCTGATCTTTGGGCGCACCGTCAATGGTGCCAAGAGCTGGATCATGTTCGGCCCGCTGGGCCTGCAGCCATCCGAGCTGTGCAAGCCGCTGCTTGTGCTGGCCCTGGCTGGATACCTGCGCTACCACCAGAGCGTGGACAGCCCGCGCGCGTTTCTGTGGTGCATCGGCATCAGCGGTGCGTTCCTGGTGCCGATCATGCTGCAGCCGGACCTTGGCACGGCACTGGTGTTCATGCCCGTCGTGGGCGCCATGGTCTGGACCGCCGGTGGAAACCGCGTCTATCTAGGCTCGCTGGCCGTGATGGGCCTTTCGGTGATTCCGGCAGCCTATCTGGCGGGCGTGCTCAAAGACCACCAGATGAAGCGCATCGAGATTTACCTGAGCAGCCTGGGCGGCGAAGTTGCCGACCGCAGCGGGGACGGCTACCAGATCATGCAGAGCATGACCGCGGTCGGCAGCGGCGGCCTGACCGGTGAAGGCTTCGGCATGGGCACGCAAAGCCAGCTCGCGTTTCTGCCTGAGCGTCACAACGACTTCATTTTCGCCGTGATTTCGCAAGAGACGGGGCTGATCGGCGTAGCGTTGTTTATGCTGATCTTCTTTTACATGGTCGCGCGCATGCTGCGGATTGGCTATGGCACGCGCGAGCCGTTCGCAAGGCTCATCATCGTGGGTGTCGCCACGCTGTTCTTTGCACAGGCGGCGATCAACGTCGGCGTAGTAAGCGGGTTTGTCCCGGTGACGGGCATTACGCTGCCCCTGGTCAGTTACGGGGGCTCGAGCCTGCTGTCCGGGTTTATCCTGTTGGGATTGGTGAGCAACGTTGCGATGCAACCGATTCGCGTGATGGGCAAGGCGACGTTCTAGAAAACCTACTTCGTCCAGGCGTAGCTTCCTTTGTTTGCGTCGGGCTCAAGGCTGTCGATCAGCCAGCGATACCCATCCTGCACAAAGCTGACTCGAATGACCTGATCGCCGCTTTTGCTGTCTGCCCTGCCTTTGGGATTCACCGTGACGATCACCGTCGCGCGATTGGGGCCGTATGCCCGGTCGTATTCGTCCTGGTACTGGATGTCGTAGTCGGGCTTGCCCACTTCAATGAAGCGGTCTTCAACAAGGTTGCGCAGCAGGCGCATGTAACCATGTGCCATGCGAGTTTTTTCCGCGGCGAGGTCAACTTTGTTGCGGGTTGCGCCGTCGGCCAGGCTGGCGTTTACCTCGTCGCGAAGGTCGTTGAAGTCCTGTTGATTCTCCGGCGTGCTGAGGCGCTTGCGAGGCAGAAAGCAGCCATGCACGAAGTTGGGGCTAAGCACATGCAGGAAGCCCTCGGCGTTGTCCGTGCGCGCGACCTCTACGGCGTCCCAGAACGTGCCGTCCGGCGCAATGGCGGGCCGCGACAACGCGGGGCGTTGCGTGGTTGAGGTGCCGATCGTGCACCCGGCAATGAACAACAGCATCAGCAGGCTGTACTTCACTTCTGCCCTCGGTCTTCCATTTCCTTACGCACCTTGCGCATTGCTGACAAGAGCGAGCCTGAGGCAACCGGCGCCTCTTCCTGCCGCGGTGGTGGCGGGGCAGGCTGTCGCGGCGCCGGCACCGGTGCCGCCCACGCCCCGGAGGTTGGCTGCGGCGCTGCCGGCTTGTTGCGCTCTTGCAATTGTTTGCGCACGCGGTCATAGGCTGCGGCTGCGCTTTGTTCGCGCTGTTGCGCCTGCTGCGCGCGGTTCTTTTCCTCACGGCGGCGCCACACGCTGGGAAAGCGCCGGGCACCAATGGCCAGCAACATGCCGCCAAGCGCCAGCATCAACAGCCACGGTCGCGGGCGCACAGTGCTGTACCCGCCTTCGACGGGAGAAATCGCCGCTTCGCGGGCCGACGTGATCACCTTGCCGCCGGTGGCGTCGGCTAGAGCCTGCAACGACTGCTCGGCGGCGGGTCGGCGGTACAACTCCTCGACGGGGACGAAGATGCGGTGTTCGCGTGCCGCTGCGCGTTGTTCGCCTTCGGCGTTCAGCTCACGGACGACCACCGAATAGATTCCCGAGCCGGACCGCGGAAAGTGCACCCGATACTCGCCAGAGCCGTGAGGCAAAACAGGCGACGGCCGGGTGCTGCCGTCGGGCAGCGAGATTTCGGCCACGGGTGTATTCAGCGCCCTTGGGTTACCTTCTTCATCGTAGAAGCTGAGCTGCAAGGTCGGGCCCTCGCGCCCCAGCACCCATTCGGTTTCGACGCCGGCGACCCGTTCAGGCTCCGGCAGCAGCCAACGCACCCAGCGCTGCCACAACTCATCAAAGCGGTCCCAGGGCAGCCATTGGTCGGCCCAGCGGTCACGGGCGTCGCTGGTCCATGACAGGGCCTTGCCGAGCTCAATGTGCCAGGTGGCGAGCAGCGGCCTTTCTTTGTCCTCGTCGGCCCACAGCCACACGTTTGCCTCGGGCCGCGCGGTCGTGCCCACGTAGCCCAGCAGCACCGGGCTGCTTTCGTTTTCGAAATCGACTTCCTCGACCAAACGCCCGCGCAAGCCGTGCCACGGCCGAAACGCGTCTTCGCGGATAAATGTGCCGGCGGACAGCGCCGCTTCCCGGCTGAACACCGCCGGCAGGTCCGAAGCATCCGTGACCAGAAAGAAACGCCCCTTGCCGGCAGCGGCCAGAGCCTCGAGAAATCCGCGGTCTTTGCCGGCACCGAGGCAGATCGTCGTGATCGTGATGCCATCTTCCTGGTTGGCCTTGATGGCTGTGTCGATCACGCCCTCCTGGCGCTCGGTGTCACTGCCGTCCGAGAACAGCACGAGGTGTCGGCTTGAAGACTCTACCGCCTTCAGGGCTGCGATTGCTTCATCCACGGCGACATCGACAAAGATGCCACCGCCGCCCACGGTGTTACCTCGCGCGCGCCCGATTGCCTGTTTGCGATCGGAGAGGCGCGCCAGCGGCACAATCCATTCCGGCTGTGTGTCTACGCTGAGCATGCCGAACATCGTTCCCGGCGGCACGAGATTGATCGTGCGGGCGGCGCCCTCATTGGCCAAGTCCATCTTGGTTACGCCGCCAACCTCGGCGCCCATGCTGCCGCTGCGGTCAAAGGCGATCACCAGCGCGGGGGTCTGTTTGCGGCCCTTTTCTGTGACGTCGCACGTTACGGGCAGCACCTTCTCGACGCTGGTTTCAAACCACCCGCCGGGCGCGTAACTGTTCGGGCCGCCCAGCATCGCCAAGCCCCCGCCCTCGCGGGTGAAGCGTTCAATCATGCGCTGCTGAGAAGTCGTAATGTCCGGTGCCGGCACGTCGCAGAGCAGCAGCACCTGGTAGCGTTGCAGGTCGATCAGTTCGCCGGGCAACATCGCAGCCGGGCCGCTAGTCACGTTCATGCCGATGCGCTTGAGGGCCCGTTCAAGGGCCTTCTCGGGCCCGTTGGGGCCGTGCAGCAGCAGCACCCGCGCGTCGCCTTCACCGGCCACGGCCAGCTTGGCGCTGCCGTTTCCGGGGTAAGTGTCCTGCTCGGCGCCCAGGCTTACCTCGACCACATACAGGCGGCTTTCCTCGGGCGGTTCCACGGCCAAACGCAACGGCGTGCGGCCGGCACCCACGCGCACGCCACCCTGTGCATCCAGTCGGTCGCCGGTGACGCGCTCGCGCATGTCCTGGCCATTAATGCGCACGTGGGGCACCACGTACTGCGCCACGGTGCTCTGGATGACAATGTCCACGGCAAGAACGCGGCGGTCACGGCCGGCGAGGCGGGCATTGAAGTCTGCCAGCGCCACCTCGGGCATCGGGTCGGAGTCCACGGCAATCACGAACACCGGCACCGCGCGGTCGCGCGCCTCTGCGGTGCTGTCGCCGCCGTAGCGGTCCGCACTGTCGTGGCCGTCGCCCAGCAGCAGTGCCACCGGTACCGTGCCGGGACTTGCAGCTCGCGACGCCAGTTCCAGCGCGTTGGCAAGCCATGTTTCGTCCGAGGGCTCGTTGGCCGGCAGCGCCAGCGCCGGCTCGAGGTCTGCCGCTGTGGTGGGGGACAGGATGATCGATGCGCGGTCAGAGAAGCCGATAACCCCGACGTAGTCGCCGGGGCCAATGCTGTTCTTGAGTTCTTCGAGCACGCCTTGCAGACGCTTCTCGGCGGCTGGCCCTGCCGAGAGTGAGCGGTCCACCAGCACCCAGACGGTGCGCCGGTCTGAGGGTTCGTTCCACGCGATGCCGGTGCTCATCAGCAGCAGGCAGATGATCGCCACGGCAATGCCGAGGCCGCCCAATCCCTGCCGCAGGCGGCGCAACGGCGAACCGGTGCGAACCAATACCCACGCCGCAACACCCGCCAGCGGCAGGGCGGCAAGCAGCAACCACGGGGAATCAAGGAACACGTCAGGCATCAGGGGCAATCGTGCGCGCTATGCTGCACTACTCCGCACTATTCATTGACGGGCACGGGCCGCCAAGGACGCAGCGAAACATCCATCCTTCGCGAGGCAAGCTCACAGTAGCGCAGTATCGCCTGAAAGCGCCGGTCCGACGCAAGCGGCTTGAACGTTGTGTCAACCAGCGTCATCACCATGGCAAAGTCGCTGGTTTCCATGCTGTCTTCCAGTGCGCGCAACGCGGCACCTTCTTCGCCAAGCTGCATCAGCACGTGGGCGCGCAGGTAGTGGGCCTGGCTGCTTGCCGCGCCATCTACAGCCAGGTTCTTGATGTGGTCATTGATGCGCTCAAGGCCCATCGCGGGCTCTGCAAGTGCCGTGATCTGCAAGGCCGCAATCTGGACGTGGGTGCGCGCAAACTGGTCCGGCTGGCCCCAGCGCATGCTGCTCTCCATCTCGCTGATCAGGCGGTCGCACAGCGATGCGTTGCCCTGGCGCGCGAAGAAGATTGCAAGCTCCATGGTGACGGGGCTTCGCTGCATCCATCCGTAGTAATAGCCTTCTTCACGCTCGGTTCGGGCCAGTTCACCCATTTCTGCCATCAGCTTCTCAGGCATGCTGCGCGCGAGGGCCGCCACAGCCAGCCCGCCAACGTCCAGAAATGAGCGCTGCGAACCGTACGTGCCATAGCCGTAGTAGTAGCGCTGGCCAGAGATGTCGTCGCGAATGTCGCTGCGCGAATCCCGCAGCAACTTCAGCAGCAGGTCGTCCACCGGCTCATCGACAGAGTACAGCTCTTGAAAGCGAGTTTCGAAATCCAGCCGGAACGGGTTGATCGAAAGGTCGCGCCGGCAGCACGTATAGACGTGGTCCTGCAGCAACTGCTCAATCGCCTGCTTGCGCGTGGTGCGGTCAACCGCTTTGTCATCCAGCGCCTTGAGCGCCTTCAAGGCAGCCGAACCCTGCTGGCGCAGCGCGTCCATGGCTGCGGTGGCGACGGCTGCTTCCAGGTCGCCGATGTATTTCAGGATGCGGGCAAGGTCTTGCCCGTCACGCTGCCGGCCGATCAGGTCCAGCGCGCGGATCACACTGGATGGCGACCCGCCGCTGTCCAGCCGCTGGCGGCAGAGCTTGAGCAGTTCTTCACTGCTGAGGCGTGACTCTGCGGCTGCGCGTTCTGTGGCAGTCGGGGCGTCGAGGGACACGTCCTGGGCTGCCAGGCTACTCAGCGCCGTGAAGGCGATCCACAAGGGCAGGAGGCGCCACATCTTCAAACCACGCGATGAACTCAGGCGAACGGCGCAGGTGCGCCAGGTCGCCGTCTTCGAGCATCCACGCGTAGTCACGGTACCCATGTTCGACTGCCGCCTTCAGGCTTTCCAGGCTGCGCGAAAGCTTCAATTGCAGGTCCTGTGCGCAAGCCAGATTATAGTAGGCCGTAGCCACGTAAGAAACCAGCGCATTGCGTGAACGGGAGTTTGTCTCGCGAATCTGCGCAATGGCGCCTTCGATGGCTGACTGCCACTCACGCTCGGCGCCTGCGGCATCGCCAGAGCGCAGCAGCAACTGCGCAATCTCGTTCTGCGCCATCAGGTCGGCGCGGGTGGCTGTCCGCGCGTTCACGTTGGCCGGCGCGGCCTGCGCCTTCTGGGCGTGCAGACGCAGCGCCTCAATCCGGGCGTTCAGCAGCTCGTGCAGGCCGAAACGGGCCAGCGTGATCTCAAGTTCTGTCTTGATCACCTCAGGGTTCACCGCGTTGCGCAGCGCCGGCGCAGGCTCGAACTGGCTGGCTTTGCGGTGCGCGGCAATGAGTAGCGGCGCGACCGATGACTGCGATTCGCTTTGCCCCAGCGCGCGCACGGCAGTGGCACGCAGATCATTCACAACGGATAGCGCCGCATGAAAGCGTGAGCTCGAAAGCCGCCCCAGTTCGCGGCTGATCTCGTCGGTCACGGTGCCGCTGTGAAAGAACGAGACGGCACTGCGCAGGGCGGGTTCGCTTTCGGTAAGCAGACGCCACTGGGCCGAGAACATGCGAGACGGCTCAATGCCATGAAGCAGGCGTTCCTGTACCGCAGCCAGCAGCGGCTCGCGAAAGTGCTCGTCGGCATGTAGCAGGCCCAGCAACTCGCGGTCCAGGCTGCCGGGGTCGCGACGGCGCAGCTCGTCAAACTGGCCAAAGAACTTGCCCGGCTTGAGGTAGGCTTCCACCAGCACGCGGCCAATGTCGCGCCGCAAGCGAAACGTCACGAAGGAGTGCCATGCATCCTGCTGTTCGGTGTCGAGTTCGGCTGTGTCTACCGCGACGTCATCCAGCGGAAGAGCCAGCAGGTAGTGGCGGGCGCTTTCTGACACGCGCGCGTCGCTGTCGCTGAGTGCAACCGCCGCATGCTGTACCAGTGCGGCATCCGCGCGCGCCACCGCGGCATGGAACAGCCCGGCGCGTTCCATGTTGCCGGCGAACTTGAATGCCACGCGCAAGTCGCCTGCGATGTCGCCTTCCCAGTTGGCAATGCGGTCAATGGCTTCGGCCCGCTCCGTGGCGGTCGGCGCGGCGAGGCGGTCAACTTCGCGCATGAGTTCGCGGTCCTGGGCGGCCAGGAACGAAGCGAACATCGCAACGGATGCGAGGAGTGTCAGTAACTGGGGATAGAAATATGACATTTTGCTGCCTCCTGCGCCTCGGCTCAAGTACCGAGGAACTGCTCCCCTGCCCTAATAATGGGCTATCGCGGGGCACCATTCCAGCAAAATCCCTTTGTAAAGCGGGTTTCAGCGGATCATGGATTCGGAGGCTGCTTCGTCTGGGCTGTCCTGGCTTGTGTATGATTCCCGGTCTGAGTCGGTCGATTTCAGCCTTTTTATTGTCGTCACTTTCGATTGCGAGCATTCACACAAATCAGACGATTCCTTAAGTGGTGGTGATCAAACTACTTGGGATGCCGCTCAGGGCACGGCATGGCGCATTGCCAATCGTGCACGAACGGCCCTTGCTCTCGTAGAGCCAGTTCGAGCACTGCGGGCCGCCTGAAAGTAACAGGACGCCGAAGCAATTTCGGCGTCCCGAAACATCTGCGCAGTTTTGCTATTTCAAGGCATCGAGGGCCGACGCAACCAGCGTGTGGTCCTGCACGCTTGCCCGCACCAGCACGCGGTTCGTGCCCAGCGCAATGGCTTTGACAGTCGGCCGCGACGTCTCGCGCACGCGGTACTTGCCCTCGACTTCGTACAGGTCCGTGGCCCCGGCGTCGAACAGGTCGGTCAGAATCGTGACTGCCTGTGCCGCCTGGACTGTGCCAGTCAGTGTGTACGTCTTGACGACATCACTGTCGTACTCGCTGCGTGGTTGGTCAATCGCGCTCACGACGTTCACAAGTTTGCGCACCTGGTCGATCGGGCCGGTCATGATGATCTGGTTGCCTTCCATGCCGACGTGCATGACGCCACGCGTGACCGTCGTCTGCACCGCCTGCTGAACAACGCCCGGGCCCGCGAACTTTGTGGCGTAGGTGACCGTTGCCCATTCCCCGGCTGGCACAGTCGCCAGCGCCGGCAGCATGACGTGCGGTGCGAAACCGGTCGCCTCGTCAAACGTGGCGAGTGTTCCTCTGGTTCCGCTCATGCCGACGACGGCAAGGCGGCTTGACGCGAAGAGTTCGTTGCTGAAGGCCAGCAACTCTTCGTTCGGGATGACCATGCCGCTCTCGGGGGCGACCCACGGCACCGTGCCCCTTGCCATGGCCGATGCGCCGGCACTGAATGAAATGCGCTTTCCCAGCGCCGACGAGAGCCCGCCCACAAGGTCTTCAACTTTCACGTTGCCGCGGCCCACTACTTTCCACGCCGACTTGCCGTTCTGTTCCACAACATCAAAAGGCAGGAAGCTGCGCCCGCCGCCGAAGGGAAGGCGAACCGGCTTTTCTTCTTCTTGTGCGGTGGCAAGCGTAAGCGCAAGCAAGATCAGCAAAGCGGCGGCAAGTGCACGTGTCATCGCAATCTCCTGTGGGGCGTCCTGTTGGTACGACCCGCAGGCCGACTGCGTTGGCTGAAACAGGTAACGATGAACTTTTCGCGCGGCTGCGCGTTTGCATGACTGCCAGGGCAAGACACTTCCCTTCCCGGGGACGGCGTCCGAGGCCACAAGGACATGCCATGGCAGGCCAAGCCGGGCTCACAGAGCCCCAGTCAAGCTACATCGACAATCCCGGACAACCAAACGAGGCAGAGGCCATGCAGGCTGTGCACAGCGTGCCGTGGGTCGGCATCGCGTTCGCTGTGCACGTGTTGTTGCTGATCGTGGCGTGGTTCATTTTGCCACCTGCGATCAGGGTGGCCGAGAAACAGATCATCTCTGTGTCGCGCGAGGCGATCTCTGATCCGCCGCCACCTCTTCAGGAGCCGCCGAAGGACAGTGAGTTCCCGCGCGAAGACATCGTCAACGAAAAGCCAACCGACGATGAGCGCCTGCCGACGGACGACCAGAAGACAAACGAAGATCCTGACAACAGCCCCGAGCGGGACTTGGCCAAAAACCCGAACGAGGTCCCTAGCGACGCCGAGTCACCGCACCCGAACAAGAAGGCGGCCAACTCATCCGTAGGCCTTGCAGGAAATGCCGGCGGCGGCGGCGGTCACGGCGGCAAGGGCGGCCTGTTTCCGGGCCGCGGCGGCCCTGGTGGCGGCCCACCCAAGCTCGATCCACAACCAACCGCGGCATTGGAGTGGCTGGCGGATCACCAGAACGCCGAAGGCTACTGGAGCGCCACGACGTTCGACACCGACAGCAAACGCGAGAACGCAAAGCGCACTTACAACTGTGAATTCGTGCGTCCCGGCGAACGCGATGGCGACAAAGGGTGGGAGCACACAGTCGATGTCGGCTTGACCGGGCTCGCGCTGCTGGCATTCACCACGTCAGGGTTCGACCACAAGACCGGCCAGTTTCGCGAAAACGTGCGGCGGGCAATCCTGTACCTGCGAAAAGTCCAGGCCAACGACGGCTGCTTCGGCCCCAAGGAAGACGACCACTTCGTCTACAACCATGCGATCTGCACGATGGCACTTGCAGAAGTATACGGGCTGTCGCTCGACAACATCCTGCGGCCGCTGGTCGAGAAGGCCGTAGACTTCATGATCCGCGCCCAGAACCCGGGCATGGGATGGCGCTACGACATCGCCAGGGGCACCAACGACAGCTCGGTAACGGGCTGGATGGTCCTGGCGCTGCACACCTGCGAGTACGTCGGCATCCACTTCGACAAGTCCAAGGTCTACGAAGGCGCCGCCAATTGGTTCAACATGGTCACCGTCGACGTGAACGGCTACCCGCGCTGCGGCTATGACAGCCCGGGCAGCCCGTGCTCACGGCTGCGCAGCGCAGCCGACACCTACGAGCAGGTGCCGAGCATGGACGCGATCTACATCATGAGCATGGTGTTCATGGGCAAGTCTGATGTGGGGGACAGCAAGGTCCGTGCGCTGGCCCGCGGCTGTGTCGAGCGCGAGATGCTGCCGCAGTGGAAGCTTGAGAAGCTTGACCTGTACTACTGGTACTACGCCAGCCTTGCGCTGTACCAGGTCGGCGGCAGTGCCTGGGAACAGTGGAACACCCAGGTCAAGAAAGTGCTGATGGACCACCAGCGCGGGTGGCACCAGTCGGACGTCAAGTCCGGCCTGACCAACAAGGACATGCTCGATGAACACGGCAGCTGGGACGCGGTGGACGCCTGGAGCGCATGCGGGGGCCGCGTGTACAGTACTGCCATGGGCGTGATGATCCTTGAATCCGTAAAACGCTACGAAAAGTTGCACGGCAAAGGAAAGTAGCAACAGCGCTGGGCTCAGTCCCCGGGGTCGGCAACTGCCGGCCCCGGCCTGATTTGCAATCACTCGCGCCGATTCTGAAACAAGAAGCACGGGCCGCGCGTTTGATTCAAGTACACGATTGGCGCGCGGTAGCATTGCCCGCTATACTGTGCACACTCGCGGAGCTACCAGTGGACGCAGAAAAGTTCACACTTGAGACCCTGATCAGCAGCATGAAAGACTTGCGTCGCATGCAGCTCAGCGACCAGGTCAAAGAAGCGCTCGACAGCGCCAAGCTGGGTGTTGACCAATCCAGCCTGAACGACCTGATCAAGGAAATCGAGTCCGACATCGAAGAGCACATTGAGCGCCTTGAGCGCATGCACGCTGTGATGACCGACGACGAGCGTGCTCACCCGGAGCTGCTGGACGAAATTCGGCGTCGCGAAGTCGCCTTCAAGTCCGGCAGCGACCTTGAAGAGGTCGACAGCCTGTGCGAAGCCTTCTCCCGCGCGCGCGAGATACTGGCCGGCTTGAAACAGAAAGGTGACGGCGTCATCGACGTCAAGCTGCTGTTCAGCAACCTGCCGGGCCTAAGCGGTTTGCAGATGGATGGCGAAGGCGCAAGCCAGCTGTTGCGCGGCATCCTGGACGGCACCTATCGTCCCCCCCAGCCGGAGGCTGCAGACGTGATGGTGCGCGCCGAGAGTGCCGCAGACCTGGAAGCGCAGTTTGATTTCTCGCGCACATCGGCACCGAAGAACCGTCTGCCCAAAGACTGGAAACCCTAGTTTTCACAGGGTCTGGCCGTAGCTGTCACGGGCGCACGTTGGTCAAAGCCGAGCTCGAAATGCCCGCTCCTGTGCCGCGTATCCGCCCCATCCGCCCCTTGCGAATCACACCCTCCGCCGCTACCCTTTCGCGCCCTGTACGGCTTGGTTGCCGTACGGATGTCGGAGGCTGTTGGCATGGTCAAAATTCGTCTGTCCCGCACGGGGCGCAAACACTACCACACGTTCCGGATTATCGCGGCGGAGTCCAAGAGCCCGCGCGATGGCCGCTTCATCGAGATCCTGGGCAGCTACAACCCCAATCTCAAGACCGACGCCGAAAAGGTGATCCTCAAGAAGGACCGGCTCGAGTTCTGGCTGGGCAAGGGCGCGCAGCCCTCAGACACAGTCTGGACGCTGCTTCGCAAGCAGGGCATCAACAAGCTTACCACCAAGGGTCTGCGCAAGCAGGCCGGCGCGTCGGCGTGATTGCCATGCAGCAACAGGCGGCGGGTGGCAGGAACCGGGCGGGGATTCTCTCGCCGGCCCTTGCCGCCTGCCGCTTGTCAGTTTCAAGACGCCTTTTCGCGCTGTTGCTGGCCGGACTTGCGGTGCTTGGCGGGTGCATCCAGCCGCCTACACGCAACCAGCCCGAAGACCAGCGCATGGGCGAAAGCACCGATCTGTTGCAACCAAAGCCCCGGGGCCCCGTGGACCCAGCCCAATCAACCCCGGAAGACCCGAAGGCGCCGCCACTGGAGCACGACGTGAAACTGCTTTCGTCGGACCTGCCGTTGCAGCGTGTGCAGGCTGATAATCGCCTGCGTTCGGCGGGCTCGGCGGGGGTGCTGGCAGCGGCCCGCTTTCTGGCCGAGGCTGAAGCTGAACCTGCAGCCACGGTTGAGGCATTGCGGTTTCTTGAGGACGTGGACATCCAGGGTCTGGATGTGCCCACGCGCGAAGAGGTGCGGCGATTGATTGCGGGCGCGCTGCGCCACGAGAACGCCTTGGTGCGCAGCCATGCCGCGCGCAGCCTGCAGGTGCATGGCCCCGGGTCTCAGCGCACGTCGTTTCTTGAGGCGATTGGCGATCCCGAGCGTCGGGTGCGCTGGGCGGTTGTGCGGCGCTTTGGCGACAACCCCGCCGAGATGGATGCGACACAACGAGAGGTACTGATCAGCTTTCTGCAGGTGCGGAAGCGAGACCGCTTTGATGAAGCCGACGTCAACAAAGACCTACAGGTCACGCGCGGCGAGTTCAGCGGCAGCGATGAGCAGTTTCAGAAGCTTGACTCCGACGGCGACGGGCGCGTTTCACTGGAAGAATGGACAGCGCCGGCGCCGGCGGCTGTGCGCGCTGACGTGTGTGAGCTATTGATGCGGCTGCATGCAAAACTGACGCCGGGGCTTGAGCCGATCGGGTATAACCCCTACGCTCCCGCCGCTGACCAGCAGGGTGCGGTAGATCGCTGGAGCGAATGGAGCAACGCGCTACCGAAGTAAGCCAGACGCAATCCCAAGGAAAATGATGCCCACACTCAGAGACTATCAGGCCAAGGCAAAGAAGCTGTTCGTGCGCTGGAAGAAGGACTACGCCAAGGTCTTTGAAAAAGATCGGCGCAGCCCGGCGTCCCATCTGTGCTACACGATCCTGCTGCGCAACAACAGCGTTACCAACGCTTCGAAGGCTGAAGCGGCCCTGCGCGCGCGCTTCATTGACTGGAACGAGATTCGCGTCAGCCCGGTGGCCGAGGTAGTCGAGGTGCTGGAAGAAGCAGGCACGCCGCACGCCGAGCAGAAGGCCTACGCGCTGCGCCGCTTCTTGCGTGACGTGTTCAGCAAGTTCACCAAGACCAACCTGTACTTTGACCTGATGGACATTCCCGAGGTGATTCCAGAGCCGATCCCCGGTGAAAAGGTAGAGACTGTCGCAGGCGCCGACGACGACGACGACGACGACGACGGGATGGTCACCCGCGAGTCCGGCTTGCCGCCGCACCCGGTCGTGCCGGGCTATGTCGACATGCACAAGATTCTCGACCAGCCGGTGCCGCTTGACCCCAAGTTGATCACCGAGAAGAACGGCGTTCACATCTGCAGCGTCTGCTGGGACGACGCAGAACGCGGCCCCTTTGCCGTGGTGTGGCGCGTTGCGGTGGCCGAGGGCTTCATTGATCCCGAGTATGAAGGCACCGAGGCGTTGTCACGCATGCGCCAGATTCTGCCCGACAAAGAGCGCGACTGGTTTGCCTTCTACTGCATGCTGTACGCCGAAGCCAACTGGCCGAAGGTAAGCAAAGCCGCCGACAAGCTGCGCGAAAAGTTCGCGAAAGCCAAGGCCTGAGCAAGCGCTGTTGAACTACCCCCGGCTGCAACGCCGGGGGTTTTCATTGCAGGCGACGCCATGAGTTGCCGGCTGGTGCGGCGTTATTCGCATTTTCTGCGCCACTCGTCATTTCGAGTCGTTTCACCACTCGTAGCAAGAACGCACGAGGGGCCGATGAGACGCTTGATCGCTATCGTCATGCTGGTTTGTACCGCAGTCGCGCTTTCGGCTGCGCAGGAAGCCAAGCCCGAAGTCAAGCCGATGAAACTGTCGGGGAGCGCTACGGTCAAAATCTCCGAGCTTGCCGCGCACGTGGCCAAGGCCAATGAGACAACTATAGATGTCCAGAAAGTCGGCCAGGCAGAACTTGCGCACATCGCGCCTTCAACAGCCGTTGCTGCGGAAGGCGATGCCCTGTTCATGTTGCTGCAGAATGCGCTGGCGCAGCACCGCTATGTGCTGGTGCCCAATGGCGATGGTTGGGCGGCTGTAACGGCGGCAGAAGCCCACAAGCATGTACCTGTGATCACGCGGGCCGAAGTTGCGACCAGCGCCGACTGGAAGTGGGTGCGCGTGAAGATTGAGCTGGAGAATGTGGATGCAAACGCCGCGGCAGGTGCGCTTCGCAACCTGGTCGCGCGGCAGGGCGGCGCGGTTGCTCCGTCCGGTCGCAGTGCCATTGAAATCTGTGAACGCACCGACCGTGTGCGCGAGTTGCTGAAAGTGGTGGATCAACTAACAGGCCGCCAGAAGTCTGAGATCACTGTGTACCCGGTGCCTGCAGGCCTGACGGACCAGGATGTCATGCATGCCATCCAGGCGCACTTTGCGCGGCGGCCAGGCTTTTACTTTCGTGTCGAAGTGTCGCCGAACGGAAGTGACATCGACGTGACCGGTCCGGCCCACGTACAGGCAGAGATCGCGCGCTTCATCGAAGCGCTGAAGGAATAGGGGACGATCATGCGAAAGTTCATTGCCGCATTACTGCTGCTTGTCCCCGCCACCATGTTCAGCGGTGCGCAGGAAAAGCCGGACGACGAGGCGCTCAAGATCGCCGGAGTAATGGACGGCATTCCTGTGGTCGACATGATCCACTTGGCTGCGGAGTACGAGAAACTTTCGTTCCTGTTCAACTCGAAGACTGTGACCGGCGAGTTCACCTTGGTGGCGCCCCGTGACGGGATCACGGTTCCGAGGGACAGGATGTTCGCCACGTTGCAGGACGTGCTGGCACAGTACCGCTTTTGCGCGGTCAATCACGGCGGCACATGGGTCATCGTGCCAATGGTCGAGGTTTGCACTTATGCGCCCATCGTGACTGAAGCTGAGTTGAGCGCGCTGGACGAATCGGCATGGGTCACTGTGATGGCGCCGTTGGAGAATGCCGACGCCAACGCGGTCACTGGCGCACTGCGCAACCTGACGTCACGCCAGGGTGGCGTGATCCAGCCCGTACAGGGTGCGAACACGGTGTTGATCTGCGATCGTTGCGACCGCGTCAGGGAGATCATGAAACTCGTGCGCCAGGCCGACGAGTCGGCCAGGCTTTCCACCCGCCGCCATGCCTTGCCAGCAGGCGCCGATGCAGACAAGTACGCCCAGTCAGTATTCGAGCTGATGCCAACCCAATTCAGCCGTTCATGCATGGTGACTGCTGCGCCCGGCGGGAACGCCCTGCTGGTTACGGGTGTCGAGGCGATCCACTCTGAAATCCCACTGGCGATTGAAGCCCTCAAGTGAGGTGACCCGATGAAGACCATTGCATGCACACTGTTCGCTGCGCTGGCGCTGCTGTTACTGGGTGCTACGGCGGGCGCCAGCCAACGGGTCAAGTCTCCCTCGGTTGAGCCCCTTCAGGACGCAGACGAAGCAGTCTTGACGCTGCCCAAGGAAGACACCGTACCGCTCTCGGACCTGATCCAGCTGTACGTTGAGCGGCGCGGCATCGCGATCATCTTCAACCCCAGGAGTGTCCGGGGCGACGTGAAGCTCAAGGCCGAAGAGCAAGGCAAAGAGTTGCGCGGTACCGAGTTCGACATGTTCGTGAGCAACGCGCTGGAACAGTTCCGGTTTGTGCTGGTGCGTACCATCACGTGCTGGACCATCGTGCCCTCTGTTGAGGCGGCAACCGCAACATCGGTACTGACAGAAGGCGAACTTGCCACGGCCGACGGCTGGAGCTGGGCCTGCGTGCACGTCGCGCTTGAACAAGCCGAAGTCAATGCCCTGACGGGTCAACTGCGCGACAAGGTCTCGACCTATGGCGGTTTAGTGCAGCCGTCGCACCCGAACACCCTGATCCTGGTGGAACGCGTGGACCGTTTGAAGCTCTTGCTGCCTGAGGTGCGCGCCCTCGACAAAGCGCCCGCATACGAGCGCTACCAGACCCGCGACGCGGCAGCGGCTGTCAAAGCGTTGCGTGAGCAATTCAAGGGCAAGCCGGCGACTTTCACGGTCGACCCGGCTGGGCACGTGGTCGCCCGCGCCGACACGGAACTGCAGGGCAAAATCGCCGACGCAATCGCCGCGCTGGACTAGAGTTTTGAATCAGCCTAGAATGGCATCGCCTTGCAACGTGGCCGGCAAGCAGTTAGAAACCGGCCCATGTCGATCTTCGTATCCAAAGCCACGCGCGTGATCTGCCAGGGCATCACCGGCACACACGGCGCGTTTCACACCGCGCGTTGTATTGAATACGGCACCAACTTCGTTGGCGGCGTCACACCCGGCAAAGGCGGCCAGAGTTTCGACAAAGACCCCGCCGGCGCAGTAATCAAGCGCCCCGATGGCAGCGTCGCCTCTGTGCCCATTTTCAACTCGGTCGCGGAAGCCATGGACAAGGTGGGCGTGGACGCCAGCATGATCTTCGTGCCGCCCCCGCTGGCCGCAGACGCGATTCTCGAAGCAGCCGATGCCGGCGTACGCCTGGTCTGCTGCATCACCGAGGGCATCCCGGTCATGGACATGGTGCGCGTCAAAAAGATTCTCACGCAGCGCTACCCCCAAACCCGCCTGGTCGGCCCAAACTGCCCCGGCGTCATCACGCCCGGCGAGTGCAAGATCGGCATCATGCCCGGCCACATCCATAAGCCCGGCCGCATCGGCATTGTCAGCCGCAGCGGGACGCTCACGTACGAAGCCGTGCACCAGGTAACGAATGCCGGCTTGGGCCAGAGCACCTGCATCGGCATCGGCGGCGACCCGGTCAACGGGACCAATTTCATTGACTGCCTCAAGGCGTTCAACGAAGACCCGAACACCGACGCCGTGATCATGATCGGCGAAATCGGCGGCAACGCCGAGGAACTCGCGGCCCGCTGGGCCGCCGACAACATGCACAAGCCCGTGGCCGCGTTCATCGCCGGCCGCACGGCACCCCCGGGCAAGCGCATGGGCCACGCCGGCGCCATCATCTCCGGCGGCAAAGGCACAGCCGAAGACAAAATGAAAGCCCTGCGCGCAGCCGGCATCACGGTGGCAGAAAGCCCAGCCGACCTCGCCAAAGCCCTGCAGGCCGCCGTGGCAGCGGCCTAGCCCAAACGTGCATTCCGCAGTTGAACAGGGCAGCAGACTACCCGGCTGGCGTGGTGCCCGGGCCGCCGGCTTGTGATTCCATGTGCCACTTGAAGGGTGATGCGCCGCATTTTGGGCAGGCGCGGGTCTTCGCGACCACTTCTTGACGAGTCAAAATGCCGACGTTGCAGGCGTCGCAGCGCACTTTCATGGTCACGCGCGTCTGCATTGGCGCGTCCACGCGGGCCGGCGCCGGTGCGTTGCGGGCACCCATGGTCACGGTGTTGAATTGCGCGCCGCGTTGGTCACCTTCGCTGTCGGCGCCGGAAAGCTGCTGCACGCGCTGCTCGGGCGGAATGCCCGCCCTCTCGGCCAGCTCGCCGTACTCGATAAGGTAGCTGCCGTCCAAGGCCGCCGCTTGCGCCAGCTTGCGCACTGCCGCCCCGACCATGCCGCGCGTGGCCGCGTCGCGCCCTTTGGCTGCCAGCTTCTTGGCGTTCTCGATGCGCTGCTTGCTTTGGGTCAGGCTCTCGCGCACCCACGGAAACCACTCGTTGGCGGGCCCCAATTGGTCCGAGCTGCGCGTCAGCAGAAACTCTAGCTCGGTAAGTTCCTCGACACTGTCCCGCAGCCGGCGCTCTTCCAGTGCCCGCTTGGCGCGGTCCCGGTGTGCCAGCGCGATGCTTGAAATGACGATGTTGGTGCCGCAGGCCGTGCAGTTGCGCACGCCCACGCGGCGGCGCGAGCCGCACAGTGCGCAGTTCGTGTTCAGCGAAGCGCCGCACTTGACGCACTTTTGGGCGGCAAGGGTGTTGTCCGTGCCGCAATCCGGGCACGCCAGCTCGTTGAACTGCTCGCGCTTTGGCGGCGCCGGTACCGAGGGCACGGCGCCCAAGGGGATGTTGCGCACCACTTCAAGAAAGTCCGCGATGCTCTGGTAGCGGTCCGCCGGCTCGGGTTCGCAGGCTTTACCGACCACGAACTGCCAGTGCAACGGCAGTTTCGACAGCAGCAGCGGCACGGGCCGGTTGCCGGACAGCATCTCGTACAACATCGCGCCGATCGCATAGATGTCGGCGCGGTGATCCACAGACTTCGCGTCGCGCTTCTGCTCAGGGGCCGCGTAGTCTGGCGTGCCGATGAACCAGCCGGTTTGCGACATCTCGCTGTCAGTGCCTTCGCGCGCCAACCCGAAGTCCAGCAGCTTGGGCACGCCGCGAGCGTCAATCATTACGTTGGCCGGCTTGATGTCGCGGTGGGTGACGCCCTTGGCATGCGCATGGGCCACGCCGGCGCATACGCCCTCGAGCACGCCAGCCACCTGGGCCGGGGGCAACGCACCGCGCCGTGCAAGCCGCTCGGCCAGCGTTTCGCCCTCGACGTACTCCATGACCAGGAACGGCCCGGCTTTGTCGCGGCCGAAGTCGTGCACCGTCACGATGTTCGGGTGCTGCATCTTGGCAACGCTCTGGGCCTCGCGTGTGAAGCGCAGCCAGGCGGCCTCGTTGTCGCTGACCTGTCGCACGCGCTTGAGCGCCACGATGCGCCCAAGGTTGCGGTCTAGCGCCTGGTACACCGCACCCATGCCGCCGCGGCCCAGAAGTTGCTTGAGTTCGTAGCGGTCTTCGGCGCCCGCAAAACCCAGTGATACCGGCTGTGGGGCGTCGCCTTTGCGGTCGCCCTTTTGCTCGGGCTCGGTGGTCGGCACCGGCTCGTCGCCCGGTGTGATCGCCAGCAGCGTGCCGCTGGATTCAACGGCAGCATCGCCTGTCGCAATAAGGGTAAACCCGCAGCGGTAACAGAACCGCGCGTCGGCTGGGTTGCCGGTTTTGCATTGCGGACAGTCCAAGCCAGTCCTTTCGGATGCCAGAGTGTAGTTTGGCACTTCGCCCGCGGACAGCCTTACCCTTCGCGGATGTTCGTCAGCCGGCAATGCCTTCGCAGACTGAAGAGAGAGTCACCCCGGCCGCCTTCATCCGCGCTGCGCCGAGCGTAAGCTGTGTACCGGAGGCTACCGATGGCGACTCGCATAGCGTTTGTGTTTGCATTGCTTTGCATGGCAGTGCTGCCGGCACTTGCGAAGAAAGAAGCCGCCAACGAGCCCCGCAAACCCAGCGCGGCGGAGAAGCGCAAGCTCGACAAACAGCGCAAAGACAGCCTCAAAGAGCGCGAGCAGCGCGCCAAGAAGAACAAGAAGGCAAACGAGGCACTGGGCAAGAAAGTCGAAGCCGTCATGGATGCCTGGAAAGACAAAGGCTTTGAAGGCGCCGTACTGGTAGCGAAAGACGGGCAGCCGATCTTCAAGAAGGGCTACGCGATGGCCGACCGCGAGGGCAAACGCGCCAATGCTCCCGACACGCTGTACGACATCGGCTCTGTCACCAAGCTGTTCACGGCGGCTGGCGTACTGCGCCTTGAACAGGATGGCAAGTTGAAGCTGTCCGACACGCTGGGCAAGTTCTTCGCCTTCGCGCCTTCTGACAAAAAGGGCATCACGCTGACACAACTGCTCAGCCACACGAGCGGCTTGTCGCGCATGTACGACGACGAGATCGACTTCATGAGTCGCGACAACACCGTGAAGGGACTGCTCGGCATCAAGCTCAGCAGCGAGCCCGGCACGCAGTTTGAGTACAGCAACACCAACTACTACATCGCCGGCGCGGTCATCGAGGTGGCCAGCGGCGGCACGTACGAAGACTACATGATGAAGCACATCATTGAGCCCGCCGGTATGAAAGACAGCGCGTTCAGCAGCAGCGAGAAGCTCGACGACAAGCGCACCGCGATGCGCTACGAAGACGGCAAACTGCGCGGTGACGTGACGAACTGGCCGTTCACCTGGGGCCAGCGCGGCTGCGGCTATCTGGTCAGCACCGTCGAAGACATGCAGCGCTTCAGCGACGCGATCGACTACGGCGACTTTCTGGATGAAGAGGCCAGGAGGAAGTGGTTCAGCATCCAGAAGGAAACCTATGCCCTAGGCTGGTTCTGCGAAGAGCGCGACAAGCGCAAGGTGCAGTACCACGGGGGCGCGTCACCCGGCGCGTGGGCGTACTTTTGCCGCTATCCCGATGACGACGTGATGTTCGTGTTCTTCCTGAACGTCAGCGAGACGGGCAAGCGCATTGACCTGGATGTCGCCCGCGACCTGGAAACGGCGCTCTTCGGTTGAAACGCCTTCACGCATGAAGCGCCAGAAACTCCGCCAGCGTTGGCTCGCGTGAGGGCACGCCATTGAGTTCGTGGCGACGATTCGAGACAGCCGTGTACACCTGCCGGCGCGCGCGGTTGATGCCGCCCAGCGGGCGGTGCTCGGCAAGGCAGCGCCACGGGTTGAACGTCAGGTTCTCGCAGAAGTCCATCAGCTCGCGCGTGTCCGGCCGCTGAACGGGCAGGCGGATTGTCGCCAGTTTGCGGGGCGGGGATTTCGCGGCGTCCCATGGCTGAGTGGGGTCTTCGATCGGCATACTATCGGCGTCAGTCTGCAACTGCGCCATGAAGTCGAAGCGCGCCTCGCCTCCGCCAAGTTGCATCGCCAGTGCGTGGCGCAACTTGTCCGGCGTGTTTGCGCTCGTGAACTTCGCGAGGTCGGCCACCGCCGGCACGACGCTCCAGCGCACAGCGTGCGGGCCGAGCCGATAGGGCGTCGTGCTGTGGTACGTGGTCGCGAGCGGCGTTTCCGGCTTGCTGCTGACCGTGCGTTTCAAGATTGCCAATTCCGTAGGCCTGTCACTCAGGAAGCTGAAGTAAACGAGCCCAAGCTCAACGGCAAAACGCGGCATGAAGAACAGCAGCTTGGGGATGATGGATGCCTTGGCTTTCAGCAGCGCATCAAACAGGCCGACGTAATCCGGCACGTTGCGTATGAAAAACAGCGGCTGATCAAGCAGGATGAAGTCGTGAGTGTCGCAAGGCTCAAGCAGCTTGTCGCCGGGGACATCGAAAAGCTTGATCGCCATGCCGTGCGCATCGCCCTTGCGGTCGTCGCGGGCTTCGCCGTTCGAGAACCGAATCAGCGCCTTGAAAGACTTCGGCTCCGCAAACAGCCCATGGCGCAGCTCATCGGGCAGCCCAGGCTCCACTTCAAAGTCAGCAAGCACACAGCCATGATGCTTAGCATGCTGCCCCCGCCGCACCGGCCGCTCTTTCTCGTTCAGCAAAGCAAGATTCTGCACCACCAGCCGATTAATCAGTGTGAGTTCATCAGTAGGAATCGTTTCTTCGGCCAAGTTGGGCATAGGCGCAGCATAACCGTTTTGCGAGCGCTAAAGCTACGCCCACGGCGTTACTCCTCTTCGCGGAGGCGGCGGTGGTGCTCCTGCCATGGCTCCTCGCGCATCTGCTCTTCGCCCTCGCGCATCCAGTGCTTGCCGGGCGTGTCTTCGTTGGCGATCTGCTCGCCCTTGGCTTCCAGTTGTTCGAACAGCGGATGCTTCAGGAACGGCAGCACATCGCCGAGTTCGTCCCCGTGCTCCATCGCATCTTTCATCGCGCCGAACGAGTGCGCCGTGATCGCGCCTGAACGCTCGAGATCCTTGCGCAACAGGTCTTCGCTGGTGGTTTCCCAGTAACCGTCCTGGTCCCAAACATCCAGCGTGGGGCCGAGTTTCTCGACGGTTCCTAGAAACTTCAGGACGGTCGTGTGTTGTTTCAGGAAGTTGGCCCAGCCGCCATGCTGCGGCATGGACGCATTCAGCGTTTCAACGCGGCACTGCCAGGCCATGAGGCCTTCGAGTTTCGTTGACGCTTCCGAATAGCCACCCCATTCGCGCTTCACGTTCACGTGCGACACGTGGGAGGCCAGAGCAGCGATCACTGGGTCGCAACCGTTTAGCTCCGCCGTGAAGTAACAGGTCCAGGTCGGCTCGATCAGTTCGCCGTCGACTTCGTGGTCGTCGTCGTTTTTCACGAACCAGCGGCCGGGCCAGCGAATGAAGTGGCGCTCAAGGTCTGCATCCGACATCTTCTTTCGGCGTTTCTTGCGCCGCTCAGGATCGCGCGTCTGCTCGTCGCCCCACTCCTCGTCAATGATCTCGCTGACCCTGACGAACGGCAGCTTGAGCGCGGCCTCACGCATCGCGGCCACGATCCTTCGCGCGCCGGCACGATCTGTCGGGTGCGTCCACGAATACACAACCTGCATGGGCATGCGCTACTCATCCTCCGCGCGCTTTAGCATGTCGCGCACGGCATCCTGCGCCTCGTTGAACTTGTGGCCGAACTCGGCGTTGCCGCGTGCTTCGAGCGATTCGAAGTGCTGGTGCCCGCGAATGGGCGCTTCGATAGCGTCGCTTCCCAGTGTGTCTTTCATGTGGCCTGCGAATGCGGCGATCAGCCCGTTGTATTGGCGCAGCTTGGCAAGCAAATGGTTCTCGTCACGCGTCGTCCAGAATTCGCCATCGTCGACGACCTCAAGGGGTACACCGAGGCGCACGGCCTCATCCAGCACTTTGATGATGCGCAAATGCGCAGCCATGAAGTTCGGCTCCCCGCCGTCATCGGGCAGAGAGGCGTATTGAGTCTTGGCAAAGTTCATCCAGCTCAGGCCGCGGGCTTCGGTGGGCAAGTCCTCGCCGCGGTGCTTCCAAGCGGTGGGGTAGTCGCCGAAGCCGAAGAATGCGGGCTCTGCACCGGGGTCTGTGGCGAAGAAGCAGATGGACCAGGTTGGCTCAATCAAGTCGCCGGTGGATTCCCTGATGCCGTTGACTTCGTATTCGTGGTGGGTGGTCCACTGTGAGCGCATGCGCAAAAAGATCTCGTTTTCATCGGCGGGCTCGCGCGACCAGTCGATCTCTACAGGCTCGAAACAGTGTTTGAAGCCGAGTGTCGATGCATACTCGAAAAGGCGTTGGGTGATCCGGCGCGCGTCATCGCGCGAGAAGTCAGTCTTCCAGGTCCAGTGAATCACCAGCCCCATTAATCTTCCTCGTTGCTGATCGGCTTGCTGCCTTCATCGGCGAAATCAGGATAGAAGTTGCAGTCGGTGGAGTAGCGTCGAAAGAAGTTCCAATTCTTATCCAGTTTTCGGAACCACTCCAGTTCGTGCTCCGGGTAATCGCGTGTAATGCGCTGCTGGAACTGGTCTATCGCCGCCTCATTTGCAGTGTAGCAGTAGTAGTTGCGAAGGCAGTCGAACGTCTCGACCAAGACCGTCAGCCCTTGGCCCATCTCCTTGAGGGCACCGACAATTGCTACGTCAAAGTCCTCCAAAGTTCGATTGTAGTTCTTCTCGGGCAGCCCTCGGTCTGTTACCGAAGCGAGCCGATGCGTAACGTTCACCAGCCACGGAAACGCGTCCTTCAGCGATTCTACGTCGGGTCGCGACGGGAATCGCAGAAGGAGTGGCAGACCCTCGTGGGTGAGTTCGCCAGAAAACCACGTGTCAGCCCTGTTTCCGGGCTCCTCCATCACGCCCTCCTCGGCGGCTTGACTGCTTGCGAGGCACTCTGCCGCGGTACGGGTTGTTGCGTTTCTTGAGTGTCGCCGGGCCGCTGCCGATTCCGGCGGGTCTTGCGGGGTTGTCGTCTTCCCAGTCCTCCTCGTTGCCGGGTTTGACGAGCGCGCCTTCGTGGTGGCCTATCAGGTCTTTGCGGCCGGCTTCCCTTAGCGCCTTTCTTACTCGGCCGTGGAATTCGGGGCGGGCGAATTGCATCAGTGCTCGCTGGCGGCGCTTTTCGCGCATGGTGGTGGGGGTGTAGACGAACTCGAGCGTTTCGGGGTCGTGGCCTGAATAGAACATTGCTGTCGCCGGCGTCATTGGCGTGGGGATGAAGTCCTGCACCTGCTCGGGGCTCCAGTTATTTTTCTTAAAATACTCGGCGAGGCGGATCTGCTCGTCCATCGTGCAGCCCGGGTGGCTGCTTACGAAGTAGGCGACGAGATACTGCTCCTTGCCGACCTTCTTGCTGGCCTCGACGAAGCGGCGCTTGAACTCCTCGTACTTGTGCAGGCCGGGCTTGCGCATTTTGGCGAGCACGTCGTCGGACAGGTGTTCCGGCGCGACTTTCAAGTGGCCGCTGGTGTGATGCGCCGCGAGGTTTTCGATGTACGCGTCGCCGAGGCCTTTGCTGTTCTTGTCGTCAATCAGCATGTCGTGGCGGATGCCGCTGGCGATGAAGGCCTTCTTCACGCCCGGCACGGCGCGCACGCGCTTGAGCATGTCGAGCTGTTTGTCGAGGTGCTGGCGCAACGCCGGGCACGGGTCTGGCAGCAGGCAGTCGCGGTCTTTGCACGCGCCAAGTGTCTGCTGCACGCTGCAATAGTTGCCGTACATGTTTGCGGTCGGGCCGCCGACGTCAGAGATGTAGCCCTTGAAACTGGGCATCCCGGTGATGCTCTCGGCTTCCTTAACGATGCTTTCCGGCGAGCGCGACTGGATCGTGCGGCCTTGGTGCATCCAGATCGCGCAGAAGGTGCATGAGCCCATGCAGCCGCGGTGGGTGATGATCGAGTGCTGCGTGGTCAGCCACGCGGGAACGCCTTCGCGCTCATAGTCCGGGTGCGGCAGGCGCGTGTAGGGCAGGTCGTACCAGCGGTCGAGTTCTTCTTCGGATTGCAAACGCGCGGGCGGAAGCTGGATCACGCTGAGCTTGCCGACGCGCTGAACGAGCGGCCGGCCACGAACGGGGTCCTGCTGGTCGAAGATTGTTTTGAATGCGACGGCGTAGTTCTTGCGGTAGTCGGGCACGGCCGCCGGGTCGCTGTCCTGGTGTTCCTGAACCCTGTCGAGGACTGCGTGTTCCGAGTTCCGAGTTCCGCGTACTGCGTTCTCTGACTCGGAACTCGGAACTCGGAACGCAGAACTGTCCTTCGGTGGTAGCAATGCCTCATGATCAAGCGTGTACACCGGCTTGCCGAAACGATCGGTGAACTCTGGCGCGTCTAGAAACGCGGCATCCTTCTTGACGTAGGCTGTGCCGCGCACGTCGGTGATTTCGCGCAGAGGGATGCCTCGGTTGAGCCGGTGCGCCAGCTCGACGATCTGCGTTTCGCCCATGCCGAAGACGAGCATGTCGGCGTTGCTGTCGAGCAGCACGCTACGGCGGACTTTGTCGTCCCAGTAATCGTAGTGCGAGAAGCGGCGCTGGCTGGCCTCGATGCCGCCCACGATGATCGGCACTTTGCCGAACGCGCGGCGAATCATGTTGCAGTAGACAATTGTCGCGCGCACCGGCCGCTTTCCGGGCTTGCCGCCGGGCGAGTACGGGTCATCACTGCGCGGCAGCTTGTGCGCCGTGTACGCGTTCAGGTTGCTGTCGAGATTGCCGGCGCTGACCAGAAAGGCCAGCCGCGGGTTCCCCAGGGTCTTGAACGCTTCAGGGTCGGTGAAGTCCGGCTGTGAAATGATGCCGACCTTGAACCCAGCCCACTCAAGCACGCGGCTGATGACGGCGTTGGCGAAGCTGGGGTGATCGACGTAGGCGTCGCCGGTGACAAGGATAAAGTCGCACTGTTGCCAGCCGAGGGCGGCCATGTCGGCGCGGGATGTTGGCAGGAAATCAGGGCGCGAGAAAGTTCTGTGTTCTGAGTTCTGAGTTCCGGGTTGTTCCGCCGATGAACTCGGAACTCGGAACTCAGAATTGTGAAACTCGTTGGCCAGCTTCGCCGCGTACTCCTGCGCCGCTGCGGCCTTGGCGTTCAGGTCGGCTTCGTTTGCGCTGCCGAAGCGGCCTTGTGTGCGCAGGTAGCGCTCAAGCGCATCGCCGACGTCCGGGTCGGCAACGGCATAGGCCACGGGCTCGCCCTTGCCGGCTTGCAGGCGTTCACGTTCTTCGGCGAGCCACTTGCGATTCAGCTCGGCTTGCTGGGCGCGCTGGCCTTGCGGCACGGCGTGGCCTTGCGGCGTGATCTTGCCGGTCAGCAGGTCAACCTTGTCGGCATGTCCGCCGCGCTCGAAGCGGTCAAGGATTTCGCCGGGGCGCTTGCGATAGGAGTCTTCGGAGTGGTCGCCGGCTGCAGGTTGCAAATGGCTATGCAGGCGCGTGGTGTCAGGCTTGCTCATCTCAGTCCCTTTCGGACATCTATAGCGTAGCAGCCGGAATACCGACCCCCGCTGGACCGACCCGCTTTTGCAGGCCTTTCAGGATGCCTAGGGTAGGGAGATACAGCGGGCGCACAAGCGGCGGATGTGGCGGGCAATGAAACCCTATTGCTTGCGTGATCGCCGCGTCGGCGGTGTTTTCTTGGCGGCAGAGTCCGCCCCTTTGGCGTCTCCCTTCGTCGTTCTGGGCTCCTGACCCCGCGTCGCAGGCGCCAGGCGCTTGTTGTGTTCGGATAGATCGAATTCGACCGGCTTCCCGGCAATCGTAAACATTCTCAACATGTCCGGGAGGCGCCAGCCGGCATTGCCGTGAAGGATCTCGCTCGTGTGGTCGTTCACATACCGCTGGATGTCCGGACGTCGAGGGTCCCAACTTGGAAGTGACCTGAGTTTGTCGTTGGATGAAATCAGGGCGCGATACAGGTATTGGTATGCCGACGCCAAGGTCACCGGATGTAGTGCCCTGCGCCCGCGGACGCCGACGCGTCCTTTGCTCGTGTGTTTCCGCCGCTGATCCGGATCGCCCAGCTCTATAGTCAGCCGCTTGCCGCCCACCGTGAATCCGTGCCAGCGGGCCGCGAGCTTCCATCGTCCAGCTGCCGCCAGGATTTTCTTGCGGTGATCGTACAGGTATCGCACGAGGTCGGGTCGGTCGGGGTGGGACGAATGAAGCAGGCTGTAGTGTGGGTTCTTCTGGATCAGCGCCGCGTAGAGTTTGCGATATGCCCTATGGATGTTGATGCCCGAGCCATGCATGCAGAATCCGGGGATGCGTGAATTTGTGCCCATGGCCGGACAGTCCTTCCGTCGTCACGATTCTCCCGAACTTAGCCATCTGGTCAATTGGTTTGCAGACAGGGCAACACGCAGTACCAGTTCGTCGATCGCGCTAGCGTGCATCGAGGTGCGAGATGCTCACAAGTCGCCGCCGCAGCCGACCCACGGAAGCAGTGGCGCCCCGACACTACGTTTGATCGTGGCGTCCAGGCAGCGAAAGGTGAACCTCGCGCACTCCTACCTCTCGACGTGCCCGTTGCTACACTGCCCGTTTGACTGAGCCCTGACAGGACCCACGCATGTTCGACAACATTTCCAGCCGCTTCACTGACCTCTGGCGCAAGATGTCGGGGTCCGACACGATCAGCGAAGACAACGTCAAAGACGCCGTCCGCGCCATTCGCACCGCGCTGCTTGAAGCCGACGTCAGCCTTCAGGTCGCAAAGGGCTTCACCGAGCGCGTTCGCGAGAAGGCCCTGGGCGAACAGGTGCTCAAGGGCGTGCGCCCGGGCGAACAGTTCATCAAGATCGTCAACGACGAACTCGTGCACATGATGCAAGAGCCCGACGTCATCGACGACAACGGCCGTGCCAAGTTTGCATTTCGCAGCGACCGGCCCACGGTCATCCTTATGGCTGGCTTGCAGGGCGCGGGCAAAACCACCACCTGCGGCAAGCTCGCGCTGTACCTGAAGCAGAAGTATCGCAAAAGCCCGATGCTCGTCGCTGCCGACTTGCAGCGCCCCGCGGCTATTGACCAGCTTGAAGTTGTCGGCAAGGGCATCGGCGTGCCGGTGTTCGCCGACCGCAAGAGCACGCCGCCGGCAGTGTGCGAAGCCGCCATCGCCGAGGCCAAGAAGCGCGGCTGCGACGTCGTGATCCTCGACACCGCGGGCCGCCTGCACGTCGACGAATCCCTGATGAAGGAAGTGCAGGAGATTTCGCGGCGCACAAAGCCCGACGAAGTGTTTTTCGTGTGCGACGGCATGACTGGCCAGGACGCCGTGAAATCGGCCAAGGCCTTTGACGAACAGTTGCCGCTGACCGGCGCGATCCTGACGAAGCTCGATGGCGACAGCCGCGGCGGCGCGGTGATGACCGTGCGCGCGGTGACCGGCAAGCCGATTCGCTTTGTCGGTGTAAGCGAGAAGATGGACGGCTTGGAAGTGTTTCACGCCGACCGTATCGCCGGCCGCATCCTGGGCATGGGCGACGTCGTCAGCCTGGTCGAGAAGGCGCAAAGCGCGATCAACGAAGAACAGGCGCTGGAGCTGGAAGAGAAGCTGCTCAGCGACGAGTTCACGCTTGAGGACTTCCTGAGCCAGATCAAGGCGATCCGCAAGATGGGCCCGATGGGGGAGTTGCTGAAGATGATCCCGGGCGGCAGCGAGTTGCCGCTGGACCAGATCAACGAACGCGGCCTCGACCACGTGGAAGCCATCATCCTATCGATGACGCCGAAGGAGCGCCGGCTGCCCGAGCAGTTGAGCATGAGCCGCAAGCGGCGTATCAGCGCCGGCGCGGGGCGTGCCGTGGAAGAAGTGAACCGGCTGCTGAAGTCGTTTGAACAGATGCGCGAAATGGTGCAGGGGTTGAAGAACCAGGGCATCATGGGCAAAGCCGCGGCGTGGAAGCTGGGCCGCGACAAGAAGAAGCTGATCAAAGACCAGGCCAAGCAGCTCAAGGCGGGCAAGAAGCGCGCCAAGGCAAATGTGCGGCGGGCCGCGGGCGACATGGCGGCGTTTCGAAAAGACTTCGGGCTGGATGTGTAGTGCGCGTGCCGGCTATGCAGGACCGAGCCTGGCCTTCCAGACTCCCGGGTCGCGGTGCGAGTGCAGCACCGCAACGATTTTGATCGACTCCACTTCATCAAGGTAGATGACCTGGTAGGCAGTGGGTCAGTTTGAGCCACAACTACAAAGGCATCACGCGAAGGCGCGAAGAACTGCGCGAAGAGCGCGAAGAACCACAAAGACAGATTGCCCGGAAACACCGAAAGCGCCTAAGAGCTTACCGGAATCCATCTTCGCGATAGTCTTGGGTATACACGTGATTTTGCCACCCAATGGCATTTGCCCTTCTTCGCGGCCTTCGCCATCTTCGCGCCTTCGCGTAAGGCAGTTCATCAGATTGACCCACTACCACCTGGTAAGGAAAGCCGCGCAACAGGGCGCGTCGGGCATCACCTTCAACCTTTGGATACATGGTCGGTCGCTCTGCGATCAACCGGGCTGTTCTCTCGAACTCAGCCAGCAGAGCGTCGCCCAGGCCAGCCTGCCGGGCTTGGTACCATTCGTCAGCTTCGGACAAGTCAGATCTTGCGGGCGCCTGGACGAAGACGGGCTTCACTTCCGTGCGGCCCGAATGCCAGCCACGGCTTCGTCGATCGGTGTGCCCTGTTTCGGATTGGCGCGAAACGCGGCAACGCGGTCGCGAATCAGGTTGCGTTGCGCGTCGGAGAGCGGAAGCTCGACCTCATGCCCGGCAAGGCTGTCACACAGGGCCTCCAGCAATGCCCGCTTTTCGGGCACGGTCAGTTTATCGATGGATGAGGTGCTCATGGGCGTCAAGTGTAGCACGCCTATTCATGTCGGGGAACCGCAGTCTGGCGGAGAAACCCCGTGGCGCGTGCCCCGTGTTTCGCCACGGGCACTGGTTTAACCGTGCCCCATAATGCACATTTTGCGCCGTGAATGACGAGGCGCCCACGTTTCAGGAAGCGTTTGAGAGCCAGGACTTCTTCCTGCTGCTCGAAGCTGACCGCCACATCAGCATGGCCAGCGCCAACCTGCGCGTGCTGCGCTACATCAACCCCGTCAACAGCAGCGAAGTCGCCAAGCAGTATGTGCAACGCGAAAAGTCGCCCAAGCAGAACCCCAAGTACCGCTATCGCGCGCTGGACTTCGACCCCGAACACACCAAGGTTGACCTGCTGAACCTGCCGATCATCGACAGTGAACTCGGCCGCATTTACCGCAGCAAACGCGACGAGGTGTTCAACACCATCTGCATGCTGGAAAGCCGCGACACGCCCGAGTTTCTTGACAGGTCAAGGCTGCTGTTCGGCACCGCCGACAAGGGCACGCTGAACAAGGCCGAGGAGTGGCTCAAGCTGGCGCCTGAGCCCGAGGACTCCAACTTGATGGACGCCCGCGAGGCGCGTTCGCGGCTGGATGCGGTCGTGCGGCGCCAGCACTTCCTGTGCAGCGTGCGCGTGCGCAAGTATCTCAGCAGCGACGCCGCGGCAGGCGAAGCCAGCGTGGCTTTGCGCAAGGGTGCCAGCTACAGCATGAATGACATCGCCGCGTTGGCGGTGCACGAAATCCAGACCCACGTGCTGCGTTCACGCAACGGCGAGATGCAGCCGTTTCGTGCGCTGTTCTTTCATGGGTTCCCGCGTGTTGACCTGCCGGCCTCAGGCTATCTGGCGACGGAAGAGGGGCTGGCCACGTTCAATGAAGAACTTGCGAACGTTCTGACCAATCGGCGCAAGCGCTTGCTGGCGGGTCGCACCAAGGCCGTCTACCTGATGGACAAGGAAGAGCTGCCGTTTGCCGAGATCTTCAACATCCTGGTGGGCGAGCACAAGTTTTCGCGGCAAGAGGCCTACACCATCTGCGAGCGCGCGTTTCGCGGCGGCGGCTACACGAAAGACCACATCTACTTCAACGGGTATGAGCAGGTGAAAGAGCTTTGGCAGCAGAGCCCCGAGGACTTCGAGCTGCTCTACATGGGCAAGGTCGGCGTGCGTCACCTGCCCATCGTCAAACGTCTGTTCAAGAACGGGCAGGGTATTCTGTACCCTGCCCGCCACATTCCTGTGTTCTTCACCGAGCTTCAGCCCGAAGTTCGTGCCAAGCTGCCCGTCGAGCGCACTGACGAAGAACGCACCGAGTAATTACTTCGCGCTGATGTTGAGGCTCAAGCCGACGTCGTCCTTGATCAGGTCGTCCTCTTTGCCCTTGAAGCTGACTTTCCAGTCGTGGCGGTTGATCTTGAACTCGGCGGTCGTGGTCACGTTGTCGTTACTGACTTTGATGGTCGCGGGAAAGCTGATTGACTTGGTGACGCCGCGCATGGTCAGGTTGCCGGTCACGGTGTGAGTGCCGCCCTCGCCGCCTTCCTTGATCTCGGTCGAGATGAAGTTCGACTTCGGGTGCTCTTCGACCAGGAAAAAGTCGCCCGTCTTCAGGTGGTTGGTAAGCCTCTCGTTGGGCTTGTTCGGGTCGTCGGTCCAGATTGAGCTCATCTCGATGTCCACTTCAACCTGTTTGATCGTCATGCCGGTGTCGCTGAGAATCACCTTGCCGCTGAACTTGTTGAATCCGCCCTTGTGGCTGCCGGTGACCTTGGCGCCGTGAAAGCCGATCTTGCTGCCTTCGTTGCTGAACGTGAACTCTTTGCCCTTTTCGTGGGTGACTTCCTTGGCATCGCTGGCGTTGGCTTTTGCGTAGTTGGCCAGCGGGTCGCTGCAGCCGGCAACGAGCAGTACGCCAAGCAGCATGGCTGGCAAGAGTGTGGTGAGTGAGCGCATGTGTTCCTCCGGGTCCAAAGTGTGTGGTGGCTTGGTACCAGAGAAAACATCGTTCGATGTCGAATCATTCCGGAAATGTGTGATCGATCATGAGCCTTCGGCAACGAAGTACAAGACGATCACCGCGAACAGCGCAAGAATCACCACGCCGCTGACGATACCGGCGATTGCCAGTCCGCGGCCGGTTTTCGGGCCGTTGGGCTGGGTTTCCCTCAGCGCCATGACGCCCAGCACGATGCCGATGATGCACAGCGGCCCGCAAACAAGCAGCGACGTCAAAGAAACGATCAGCGAGGCCACGGCCAGGCCGCTCGTGCCGCCTGACGTGGGGTAGTAGGCCTGAGGCTGGCCGCCATAGGGCTGCTGATAGTTTGGGTAGGCCTGCGGGTACGCCTGCGGATAGGCGCCGGCCTGCGCGTTGCCGGGGTACGGGTAGGACGATTGCTGAGGGTATTGCGGGTACTGCGGGTACGGCTGCGCGGCACGCTGGGGCACCGGGTATTGCGGGTATTGGCTTGGCTGTGCGGGCCTGGGGCCCGCCACCGGTTGCTGGCTCTGTGCCTGGGCGCGGTAAGGCTCCACGGGCTGAAACCCGCCCGCGCTGCTTGCCGGTGCGCTTGCGGTGGGCTCGGGGCTTGATGCCGTAGGCGCGGACTGCGCCAGGTGGGCGACTTCGGCGGCTTTGAGCGGACGTTCAGTGCCCTCTTCGTACAGTTTGGCGCCAAGCGGGATCTTGCCCTGCTTGATGCCGCGGGCGATCGCATCGGGCGGGAACGGGCCCTTGCGGCCGGCTGTCGTCTCAATGAAGTAGCGCGCCATGGCGAAATCATACTAGGGATTGTCCGGTCCATCCACGAGCGAGCCGGCGGCCGCTGCATCACGGGATCGTTAATCCCTGTAGCCCCTTGTGGATGCCGGTTTTCGTGTTTTCGTGTTGGCGGCAATCAACGGACCTGAACCATGCGAATCCTCAGTGGCGTACAGCCGTCGGGCAAACTGCACATCGGCAATTACTTCGGCGCGATCCGCCAGTTCGTGGAGCTTCAGCACAAGGGCCACGGGCTTTACTTCATTGCCGACCTGCATGCGCTGACCACCATTCGCGACGCCGACACCATGCGCTCGCTGAATTTTGACGTGGCGCTGAACTTCCTGGCGCTGGGCCTCGACCCCGCCAAGGCCACGCTTTTCAAGCAGAGTGACGTGCCCGAGGTCAGTGAACTTCAGTGGATTTTGAGCACGGTCACGCCGATGGGTCTTCTGGAACGCGCCCACAGCTACAAGGACAAGACAGCCCGCGGAATAAGCGCCGATCACGGGTTGTTCGCTTATCCGGTGCTGATGGCGGCTGACATCCTGATCTATCACAGTGACCTGGTGCCGGTCGGCAAAGACCAGAAGCAGCACCTTGAGATCGCCCGAGACATCGCGGTCAAGTTCAACACCGTCTATTGCAAGGACTTTGACCCCCACACCGGGGAAGGCGGCGTGCTGAAACTGCCAAAGCCGCACACCATGGACGAGACCGCCGTTGTGCCGGGCACCGACGGCGAAAAGATGTCCAAGAGCTACGGCAACACGATTGACCTGTTTGCGCCGGAAAAAGAGACGCGCAAGCGCATCATGTCAGTCAAGACCGACAGCACGCCGCTGGAAGCTGCCAAGAACCCCGACACCTGCAACGTTTTCGCGCTGCTCAAGCTATTCGCCCCGCCTGCCGAGTTGGCCGAGATTCGCGGCCAATACGAGAAGGGCGGCGTCGGTTATGGCGACTTCAAGAAACGTCTGGCGGACTACTTTTCCGACACGTTCGGTCCCGCACGCAAGCGCTACGACGAACTCTGCAACAACCAGGACTACGTTTACGAAGTATTGAAGAAGGGTGCGGAACAGGCCCGAGAAATCGCATCCGAGCTTATGGATGATGTTCGACGTGTGACTGGTTTACGTTAGAATGAAGGATGGCTGTGGCATGTCCGGCTGAAAACCCGGGACCCGCGGCAAGGAGCAAACCATGTACGACAACAGACCCAACCAGAACCAGTATGGCGGCTACCCCCCGCAGCCGCAGCAGTACCAGCAGTACCCCCAGTACGCGCCCGTGCCCCATGCGCACGCCCAGCCGGCCTATGGCCAGCCTTACGGCGAGCAGGCGCTGTATGGCGCACAGCGCTACGAAGGCGACCTGAGTGACCCGGCCGTCGCGTCATTCGCCAAGAAGGTGTACGCCTACTTCGGCAGCGCCTTGCTGGTTGCGATGGCCGCTGCATTTGGCGGCACGATGGCGGTGGATCACTTTGCCACCGTCGGCAATGTCAGCGCGATCAACGGAATCTGGATCGGCTCGCTGGTGGCATTCTTTGCCAGCTACCTGATTGTTGTGTTCAGCCGCAAGAGCCACAGCCCGCTCAAGACGGGCCTGCTGTATGTGTTTGCCGCGTCGGCGGGCGGCATGCTGGCGCCGGTGCTTATGGCGCACGTGGCGGCGGGCATGGGCATGGCGATTGTGTTCGCGTTCGGCCTCGCGAGCGTGATTTTCTTTGGCATCAGCGTGTACGTGCTGGCCACGGGCAAAGACTTCCGGGGCCTTGGTTCGTACCTGATGATCGGCATCCTGGTCATCATCGGCGTGTGGCTGATGAGCCTGTTCATCAGCTTCCCCAGCATGCTCCACACGGTGCTGATGGGCGGCGGCATGCTGCTGTTTATCGGCTTCACGCTGTTTGATACCTCGCGCGTGGTGCGCGACAACTTCTACGCCAACGACGCGGTGTCAGCGGCCATCAACCTGCTGTACGACTTCGTGATGCTGTTCCGGTATGCGCTGTACTTCCTGGGCGCAAGCCGCGACTAGTATGACTGCCTTGCGTGACTAATCGACCCGCGCACTCGTGCGCGGGTCGCTTGTGTCTGGGCGGCATTCGGCGGGTCGCCGCGCCTACCGCAACGCGCGTTTGGTGATTCAATCAGCACACCATGCCCAAGAAGTTCAAGAAAGCTGCCTCAAAACGTCATCGCGGCACCGCGATGCAGCTGCGCGCCACCAAGGCCGCCGGCGCCCGCACACGCCGCCGCAACGCCAAGGTGATCGGCAAGCGCAAACGCAAACGCGTGGAACCTGCCGAGCCCAGACAGGCCTTTTCGCCGCGCGAGACGGCGCAGGGCAAACCATTCACGCGTCGCCAGAAGTCGGCGGCTGAGCTTGGCCGTGAGAGCCATGCCCCGGAAGACGGCTTGCGACTGCCGATAGTCGCCATTGTCGGTCGCCCGAATGTCGGCAAGAGCAGCCTGTTCAACCGCCTGGCTGGCAGCCGCATTGCAATCGAAGACCCGCGCCCCGGCACAACCCGCGACCGTGTTTCGGCGTATGTGAGAGTGCGGCAGAGCAAAGAGAAGCTGTCGGGGAAAGCGCAGCACCGGGGGAGGGGGAAGTTGACAGGGCAGGGACAGGGCGACGGCGATAGTATTGCGCCTCCCCGGACAACCGCCGCGTCCCCTGAAGATGAGCGGATGGTCGAGCTGATCGACACAGCCGGTATCGGCATCGTCGATGAGCAGCGGGTCAACGAGCACGTGCACGAACAGATCCGCAACGCCATTGCCTCGGCCGACGTGGTGTTGTTCGTGGCCGACATCCAGGACGGCGTGCTTACGCTGGATTCCGAGGCGGCGGGGATTCTGCGCCGCAGCGGCCGCAAGTGCCTGCTGGTTGCGAACAAGGCCGATGACCCGCGGCACGACGCGCTGGGCTCAAATCTCTACGAGCTGGGCCTTGGTGAGCCCGTGCCGGTCAGCGCAAAAGGCAACCGCAACATCAAGCTGCTGCGCAACGCAATTCTCGGGTTGCTGCCGCCGCGCAGCGAAGCCGAAGACGTTGAGCCACCCGAACTGCTGCTGGCCATTGTCGGCCGACGCAACGTGGGCAAGTCCACGCTGGTCAACGCGCTGGCCGAAGACGAACGCGTGATTGCCAGCGAAATGGAAGGCACCACCCGCGACAGCATTGACGTGCGCTTCAGCTATGACGGCAGCTCGTTCGTAGCGATCGACACGGCCGGCGTGCGCCGCAAGCAAAGCCTTGAGCACAGCGTCGAGTTCTTCAGCCAGAGCCGCAGCTTTCGTGCCGTGCGCCGTGCCAGCGTGACTGTGCTGATGCTGGATGCGCGCGAGCCCGTCACCAAGCTGGACCGCCAGCTCGCCGACCTGGCGGCCCGCGAATGCAAGCCGCTGATTATCGCGGTGAACAAGTGGGACTTGATCAAGGAAGCCCAGACCGGCGAGTTCGAAGAGTACCTGCGCGGCAAGCTGAACCAGGTGAACTATGCGCCGCTGGTGTTTCTATCCGCCAAGGACGGCAAGAACGTGTTTGCCTTGGTGGACCTTGCCCGCGAGTTGCACAAGCAAGCCGGCGAGCGCGTCGGCACCGGCGAGCTGAACCGCCTGATCAACGCGGCGTTCGACAGGCACCATCCGCAGCCCCGGCAAAGCCGCCTGGGCAAGATCTTCTACTCGACACAGGTCGAGACGTTTCCGCCCAAGGTCGTCCTGTTCGTGAATGACCCCGAACTGTTTCCCGAAAACTGGCGGACATATCTGCGCAACCGGCTGCAGGAGACCTCGCCGTTTCGTGAGATCCCGATCCGGTTGAAGTTCCGCGCCCGCGACAAGGTCGTGCTCAGTTAGGCCATACAGGCGACGAAGCGACGGGGCGGGTGCAATTGCGCCCGCTCTTTTGTTTCAACATTTCATTCACGCGTGTGGAAAAGAAAGTGTCAGCAACTTGCTTGACGCGTCAAGGACATGGGATACACTTCCTTTGCGCGCAAGAAGTTGCGCGCTCCAGTCGCCCGGACGCGGGCGCTACCAGATCCGGCCTCACCGGCGCGAGGCTTTCGAACGCCGGGTGACGCCAAGGCCCTGACTGAAAGGAGGTGATCTGTGAGTACAATAGCCGATCGAAAGCGTGGGGGGCTCATCTAACTGAGACCGACGGGCTTGGTTGGATCCAGCCCATCCCCTGCGTATAGTATACGCTGGATAAGGGGCGGCCCAAACGGGTCGCCCCTGCCGGTTTAACTGCCAGTCAGGGCATCTCGAACGAAACCAAAGTCCCACGCCAAAGCACCTGCAGCCCGATTCGCATACCCTTGCGCCCCCTGCTGCGAACGCTAAAACTGCAACGGATAACGGAGTTACGCGTGACCGCTGACCTGTTCGGCATCTTCGTTTACGGCATCCTGATCTTCTCCGTCGCTGCGGGCGGGTTGATTCTTTCGGCGTTGGTGGGCAAGCGCAAAAAGGGCTTCGTCAAAGAAGAGCCCTACGAGTGCGGCGTTCCCCAAATTGGCGAGACCCGCACCGAGTTCAACGTGCGCTTCTTTATCCTCGCGATGCTGTTCGTGCTCTTCGACATCGAAACCGTGCTGCTGGCGCCCTACGCCGCGACCTTCATCGCCGACGTGCATGAGGGCAAGGGCATTGAGTACCTGACCGAGGTGGCTGTGTTCCTTGCTGTGCTGGGCTTTGGCCTGCTGTATGCGTGGCGCAAGGGCGTGCTGGACTGGAACGTGCCGCTGGGTCACAACCCGGACGAAGTGGTCTCGCGCGTGATCGCTGGCGAAGCTGACGACTCCGCCGCCAAAAAGCCCGTGGAGGCCGCACATGGGCATTGAACAGATGATTCCCAGCCTCGCCGGCGAGGGCTTTTTTACCACCCAGATCAACAAGGTGATCGGCTGGGCGCGCAAGAACAGCCTTTGGCCGTATCCATTCGGCACCGCCTGCTGCGCGATTGAGATGATGGCGACGCTGAACAGCCGCTACGATTTATCACGCTTCGGCACCGAGGTGATTCGCTTCAGCCCGCGCCAGAGCGACCTGTTGATCGTCAGCGGCCGCGTGGTGCTGAAGATGATGCCGGTGCTGACCGAGATCTACCAGCAGATGGGCGAGCCCAAGTGGGTGATCAGCATGGGCGCCTGCGCCAGCACGGGCGGCGTGTTCAATACCTACCCGCAGATTCAGGGCGTAGACCAGTTCATCCCGGTGGATGTGTATGTGCCGGGTTGCCCGCCACGGCCGGAAAGCCTGATTGACGCGGTGCTGAAGATCCAGCAGATCATCGACGGCCAGGCCGAGCGTGGCGAGTTCACGCGCCCGACAGTGGAAGCCAACTGATGTCCGAGGCCGTGAAACCTGAGCCCAAGCTGCCGCCGACGCATGATGCCCATGCCAAGTCGCCGCGCGTGCTTGAGGAAAACCAGCTCGACCATGACCTGCTGCGCCGCAAGTTCGGTGCGTTGGTGACCGATATCCGCACCGAGTACAAGCAAACCGTGATCTACACGACGCCCGCTAACGTGGTGAAAGCATTGGCAATCGCCCAGGGCGACCCTGAGCTGAACTTCAACATGCTCACGGATATCACGGCGGTCGACAACATGCGCCGCGCTGACTTTGACCCCGAGAAACGCTTTACCGTGATCCACACCGTGTACAGTGTGCCGAACAAGAAGCGCATTCGCTTCGAGACGGTGGTCGGCGAAAGTGACCCGCGCGTGCCCAGCGCCGCTGCCGTGTACAAAGGCGCTGCGTGGGTCGAGCGCGAAGTCTTTGACATGTTCGGCGTGATCTTCGACGGCCACCCGGACCTGCGCCGCGTGCTCATGCCCGACTATTACGAGCACTTCCCGCTGCGTAAAGACTACCCGCTGACCGGCCGTGGCGAGCGCGACAACTTCGTCCGCGCCGAAGAGTTGGGCTAGTCGCGGCTCATGCCGAATTGCTGGAGCCGCCAGCCCAGCCAAGCTCATCGGACCAAGAGGACAGAGGTTGGAGGTCAGAGGTTAGAAACTGCCACTGCTGGAGCCGTAGCTCGCCTTTTTCCAAACTCCATCCTCCAAACTCTATCCTCGCTGCTCAAGCCCGCTTACAAAGCAGCACCAGCTTTTCGCTGAACGGCGGCATGTTCCAGACGCGCCTCACGCATTGCAACCCGGCCTCTTGCAGGTCGGTGTTCAGCTCGCGCAGCGTGTAGCGATGCTCGGGCACCTTGACGCGCACGCCCAGCGCGCGGCGCAGCTTCTTCCACCACAGGCCAAGGCTGTACTTGTGCCGCACGTCGATCACGACGTGACGGGCGACGCGCGCATACTCGCGGTAGATGCGGATGCGCACGTCGCGCGGCACGTGCATCAGGAAGCGAATGCTCATCACAAGGTCGATGCTGCCATCAGCAAACGGCAGCTTCTCGGCATCCATGCGGGCACTGCCCAGCAGCCCGGGGGCAGCGTACTCTCGCGCTGCGGTCAGCATGGGCTGCGAGATGTCGCCGTTGACCAGTTTCCAGCCGTGCTCGAGAATGCGCTGCGTGAAGCGGCCCGTGCCGCAGGGCAAGTCCAGCACGGTCGCAATGCTCACGCCCCGCGTCGCCTTGAGAATCATGCGCCACTTGCGCTCAGACTTGGGCCCGGACACTCCGCCTTTGAAGCGGCGATCGTCATAACCGGCGACCACGTCGCCTCGCTGATAGTGCTGCTTCTTGGATTGCCAGTCAGGTTCAGCAGACAAGCGCGGCTCCCCGGCGCTCAGAGCCAGTTTGAAAACTCTGTCGTGGCGGCTTTCGGGCGGCGAACTTCGCGCTGCGTCGTTGCCTTCCCTGCGGCATATCCTTGGATATGGCCTCAGTCGGGCGCCTTGCATCGCTCGTCCGGCGCTCCGAAATCCGTTCACTCAGGATTCTCAAACGGGCTCTTATCTCACTGCATCGGCGCCTTCAATGCCGACGGTGCCGCCCTTGAGATAGAAAGTCAATTGCGAGCCGTTGCGGTCAACCACCATTGAGAGGTCGCCGGCGTTGCGCGCGGCGCGGGCTTCGCGCCCGAACTCGCCCCAGCTTTTGATCGCCTTGCCGTTGTATTCGAAGATCAGGTCGCCGACCTGCACGCCCAGCGTGGCGGCCTGGCTGTTCGGGTACACGTGCGTCACGCGGCAGCAGTTCGGTTCCTGCATCTGCAGCGTGTACTTGTTCTCGCCGTTGGCAAGGCTGACCGACAGCACGGGCGATGCCTTGCCGTTTCCGCTGGCGGTCACCGTGTAGCTGCCAGCCGGCAACAGCGCGATCGTCGCGACACCCTTGGCATCCGACGAGCCCCAGTGCACCTGGTCGCTGCGAACCTGGACGTTGGCCCGAGCGACCGGGTTTCCGCTTGCGTCCACCAGGCTCAGCACAAGCGTGGCGCCGGTGTCGACGCTCATGTTATGGGTGTTGTCGCCCTCGGCCAGGTTCACGGTTGTGCTGTACAGCGGCTGACCGCGGTTCTGGACGTACAGTTCGAGCAGCCACTGCCCGGGCTCTGCCGGGCCAAGCTTGAACGTGCCCTGGTCATTCAACTGGATCCAGCGGCCGGTGCCCCAGCCGCCCCAGCCCTGCTCGCCGTCTTTGCGCAGGCGCACGCTTGCGCCCTGGAGCTTTGACCCTGACGACGTCGTGACCGTGCCCGAAAGCATCGCGCCGTTAGAAAGCTTGAGCGACAACTCGTTGCGGCCATCGTTCAGCGGCATTTTCTGTTGAATCGCCGGGTATCCAGCCGCGGTGATGGTCAGGCTGTATTCGCCGGGCTTGATGCCGCAGTACTCAACAAGCCCGGGCTCGCGCGACGGCAGCTTGCTGGGCCGTGCCCAATCGCGTTCATTGGCCTGGAACCAGATGGCGTCGGCACTGACAGGTTTGCCCGCCGGGTCAGTCAACCGCAGCGCAAGCGTGGCGCCGGTATCCAGCGCAAAGTTCAGGGTGTTGCTGCCGGCAACCAGCGTTGTGGTCTGCGTCTCGCTCATGTCGCCAAGGGTTGCGCGCAGCGTGGTCTCTTCCACCTTCAGCGCCGGAAACCGGAAACGCCCCTTGCTGTCGGTGGTCGCGCGCGGTGTCTGCGTCCAGCGACCGCCGCCGCGGCCCCCTTCATCGCCCGCCCCGAACGTGATGGCTGCGCCGGCCAGCGGTGTGCCGGCTTTGTCAGTGACGGTGCCGCTGAGCGTCGCGCCCTGCTGCAACTTCAGCGTGACTTCGGCGCCGCCTTCGCTTACGTCAACCTCGGCTGGCGCTTCCATGATCATGCCGTCGGCGCTGGCTTCAACCTGTATGCGGCCGCTGGCTTCGATGGAGAAGCTGCCGTCTTCGCTCGTGAACGGGCGGGTGGTGGCCTCCCACTGTCGATTCTGCGGCCACGACTTCACGCTGAATGTCTTGACCGGCTGGTCGTCGGGGCCGACAACCTTGCCGGTCAGCATGCCAGCCGCAGCCACCAGGATGCGCGCGCTGTCGCCAGCCGCCACACGCAATAGGCGGCCACTGCCACCCGCGGCGGATTGCGCCTGCAGGTCATAGGCAAGACTGGGGTCAAGGCCGCTGATCGAAAAGCGGCCCTCAGAGTCGCTGGTGGCGCGGCGCGTCTCGGCGGCTGCGCGGCGCAGAAACTCGCTCACCCTGCGCTGGTAGCCATCGACGTCGCCGTTCTGCATCTGTGGCGGCGTCATGTCCAGGTCGCTGCGCCGGCAGGTGACTGATGCCCCGGCTTCTGCCCCGCCGCCGGCATTCACGACCACGCCGGTGATTGTCGCATCGCCCTTGTCGCTGGGGGCGCCCGCCACGGGCGTCTCTTCGGGCGCGGGCTGGGCGCCTGTCGTCGGCTCACTGCCCTTGTGGGTTGAAGTTTCGCGTTTCGTTTCGGGCCGGGAACTGTCTGTCGTGCCCGTTTTGCGCGGCTTGCCGGTGCTGTCGACGTCGCCGGGTTCCAGCGCCAGCGCATCGTCAACATGGTTCGCGGGGGTCGGCGCGGCGGGCGTCGCAGCCTGGTACCAGCCCCACGCGCCAAACAGCAGCGCGAGCACTGTCAGCAGCAGCAAAGCAAGGTTCAGCGGACTCAGCCGTCCTGCCATGATCCAGCCCCAAAAGGGTACCCTGCTAGTACGATTTAACCCCGCCCGCAGTTCGCAAAAAAGCCCCCCGCCGGCAAACTCATGCCGGTTCGGGCTTCTCGATCTGCGGCTCAAAGCCCGGCGCGTCGGTGGCAATGCTGTCAATGCGCAGTTTGCGCCGGTACGTGAACCAGAACAGCACAAGGCCGCCCACCACCATCGACAGGCTCAGCAGCTGGCCGCGCGTCAGGTCAAACAGGTAGCCCAGCCCCGGCTCAGGCTGCCGGAATTGTTCGGTGATCGTGCGCAACAGGCCGTAGCACACCAGAAACCACGCCGAGAGCTGCCCCACGTACTTGGCCTTGTGTCGCACGACCAGCAGGATCACGAGCAGCACCAGCCCCTCGGCGATCGCCTGATAAAGCTGGCTGGGGTGGCGCGGCGTCGTCACCATCATCTGCACCATCTCAAAGGTGCGCGAGTCGGCGGTCCCCACGGGCATGATCTCAAAGGGCGCGCCTTCAAGCACCGTGGCCCCCTGGTCGAGCTTCCAGGCTTCGAGATGATTGGTGTACATCCCATCCGGCGTCTCGGTGCTGACCACGACGAAGGTCTCGCCCTGCTGGTTCGCCATCACCTTGCGAAACAGCGGCCCGCGCATCGGAAAGCGGACTGCCCAAGGCACGTCGGTTTCGCGGCCCCACAGGTCGCCGGACAGGAAGTTCGCAATGCGACCCAGCGGCGTGCCGAACGCCACGAAGATCACCGACTGGTCCAGCAGGTGAAACCACGGCCGTTTGATCCACCATGACCAAAGCTTGAACAGCAGAATCACGCCCATGATCATGCCGTGAATCGTGAAGCCCGAGGCGTTCAACACCAGCCGCGAGGGCTGCGAGAAGAAGTACTCGGGCTGGTAGAAAATCGCCTCGCCAAGCCGCCCGCCCACCACAATGCCGATCACCGCCACCAACACGCTGTCGAGCACCAGCCGCCTGCGAAGCCGAAACGTGCCCTTGCGCCACCAGCGATGGCACCACCAAAGGGCGACCCCGAAGATGATGCTGTACGCGAGATGGAAGACGTTGAAAAAGGCGATGCCGTCGTCGGGCACGCGCTTGAAGAAGTGCAACCCGCCGTCGAACCACGACACGACCGTGGTGCTGAACTCAGGGTCGGAGATGTAAGGGTGATCAATCATTCACAGGCAGCAATGGTGGACAACATGAGCCCCAAGCGCAAGCGCGGGCAGGCCCGAAAAGCCAAGGCCCCGCAGCAACGCGGGGCCTTTGTTCGGTGGTGCCTGACTGCTAAGCGCGCACCTTGCGGAAGCGCAGTGCGACAACGCCCGCGCTCAGGACGCCGAGAATGGTAAGCAAACCCGTGCGGTTGCTCTCGTCTGTGGAACAGCCTTCGTCCTTCTTCTCCTCCTTCAGGGTGCCGGTGTTTCCGCGGATCAGCACAACGTAGGGCGAAGCCGGGTCGTCGCTGTAGATGTTCAGGTTCAGCTTGAACGCGCCGTCGCCCGAGGGCGTGATGTTGATCGTAAAGGTCGTGGTGCCCGAAGCAGGGATGGAGGCCGCAGCCGGCTGAGTGAGCGTGTAGACGATGTTGCCTTCTTTGATCGAGACGTTAGTGACCTCAACCGGGCGGTCCGGTGGGGGCGCAGTGGTGACCAAGTTCAGGGCATTCACGGCGTCAGTGTTGCGGATCGTGTACGTGAGCAGCATGGCACCGTTGCCGGTGTCGGAGCCGACGTTATCGATGCCGCCCGTCAAGATGACGACGGCGTTGCGCTCGACAGACATGACTTGGGCCGCCAATGGCGAGGCGGCGGCTAGCATGACCAGTACGCTGAGAATGGCGAGGTACTTCATTGTGTTCCCCCACGAAGGTAGGCGCGCAACCGGCTCTCCCACGAAAGTCAGCGGCACGACGGAAGCATAGTGATATGCAAGCAATGCGTTAAGCATAGTGCGCCGGGGCAGAATTGGCAAAAGGAAAGGGGAGGCGTGGTCGCCTCCCCTTTTGCTGATCTCTCGTGACTCAATGACTATGCGCGGGATTTGCGCAGGCGCAGGGCAAAGCCCAGGCCCGCAAGCGCCGCAAACAGCACAAGCCAGCTGCTGTTGCCGCTGTCGGTCGAGCAGCCGCCATCACTGCCACCACCGCCGCCACCGCCGCCGCCACTGCTGGCCGCCGACACAACGATCGAGAAAATCTCGGTGTCATTTGGCGTTATGCCATTGGAAGCAGTGATCGTGATCGGCCCAGCAGTCCCGACGTCGGCCGCAGCCGGCGTACCTGAAAGCACGCCAGTACCGGGGTTGAACGTCAACCATGCTGGAAGACCCGTTGCACTGAGCGTCGGGGCAGGTGTGCCCGTAACGGTGAACGTGTGCGTGTACAGCGTGCCCACCGTCGCCGTGGTCGGTGCCGCGGCACTGGTGATGGTCGGCGCTGTGCCTACAGCAACGGTGATGGTCACCGACTCCGTGTCGTCAGGCAGTACGCCGTTCTGGGCTGAAACATCAAACGAGCCGCCGACGTCGCCTACGCCTGGCGTGCCGGTGAGCACGCCCGTGTTGGCGTCAAGTGTCAGCCAGGTCGGCAGGGTGCCCGCTGTGACTGCAAAGGTTGGAGCGGGGTTGCCTGTTGCAGTAAACGTATGCGTGTACAGTACAGTTTCAAACGCTGCTGTCGGTGCAGCCGCGCTTGTGATCGTGGGAGCTGTGCCGCTGACCGTGAGGCGGACAAAGATCGTCACAACATTTCCGCCAGCAATCTGGTCGGTGATGTCCACCGTGTAGTCATAGTCTCCAATATCCGCAACCACCGGTGCTGCGCTTGGCGTGGCCTGCAGCGTAGTTGGGTTAGAGGCAGCCATGCTGAACGTGAAAGTAATCGTCGAGCCACCGGGCACCGACACCTGATTCTGGGCGTCAATGGTCAGCGTCTGCGAGGTGTTACCGTCTGTTGCGTCAGCGATGTCGGTCGCTCCCGCTGCCCCGACAGGCACGCCAGCCACATACTGCGTACCGGCGCTAAGGCCGTCGCCAGTGATACCGGTCGCCGCCGTGTGAGTAGGAGGCACATCGTTGATGGTAATGGAGACCTGCACGACGATGCTTGCGCCGTTTACCGCGTCACTGAACGTCACAGTCCAGGTGTATACTCCCGGATCATTTGATGCATCGGCGGTACCGGTCCAGCTAAGGACGACCGGGTGGCCGGGCGCACCCGGGACAGCAGGCGGCACGATGCCCGTCGGAACGATTGCCGGCGCAGTGATGCTTGCGACGGTGATGTTGTCAGATTCCGCGTCCGTGAGCTCGACGTCTGCATTTGCCAGCGTCGCACCCGGGTTCACGGCCAGCGTCAGCGGGCCGTTAGTCGGGCCGGTGAAAGTCGAGCCGGTGGCCGGGTCTGCCTGGGCGGGGCCGTTGATCACGCCGTCGCCGGTTACAGTAAAGGTATAGGCAGCCTCACTTGCCTCATGGGACCATGCCAGCGTGCCTTCGTCAGCCGCTGGTGCCGCAGTCAGCGTAACGGTGGTGCTGTTCACGATGCTTGCAATGGTGTACGTACCGTCGTTGGCCAGTGCCGACCCGCTGATGACAATCTGCGTGCCGACATGAGCCGCCACGAAGTTGGCTGTCGCCGAACTGAACTCCAGGCTTGCTGCGGTAAGTACTCCGTCCGTGCCGTTGGCCAGCTGCACGGGGCTGATGTCGTCGTTTGCGATCGTCACAGTGAAGTCGAACTGTGCGACAGCCGTCGGGTCAATCTCGATGGTGAAACTCTGAGCCGTGCCGAACACGACCGGCGTACCAGGCTGCGAGGTTACGGAGACGCTGTCGAGATTCGAGCCTGCGGTAACCACAACGTAGTTCGGGCTCGTTCCGGTCAGGTTCGTGACCAATCCACCAAGGTTCTCGATATCGAATGTGACCTGGCCCGGCGTGGTGATGTTGATGTTGCCGACGTTGACGCTGCCGAGGTGCGGAATGCCAGTCGAATTGCGCAGGACGTTGATCTCATGCAAGGTACCAATGCTGAAGTCGTCAAACGCGACGCCGTTGGCATCGACGACTGAGCCGTCCGAACCAAAGGTCATGCGCAGCAACACCGAGGCCTGACCACCGAGTCCGGTAAGCTGATGCAGCGCCCTTACCCAACCGTTGCTTCCATTGGCGCTCGACGCGCGGCCGGACCAGCCGGATTGAGACCCGGAGAAGGCAAGGCCTGCGATCGAGGCGTCAGTGTACCAATTGTTCGGGTCGCCAACGGCCCCGACTGTCTGCCAGCTGGATCCGCCGTCAATGCTGCTCTGGAGGTTCATGCCGTCCCAGCTGAATTCAGAGTTCCACCATACGTGAACGCTGACCCAGGGGTCGGTCGCAAAACTTGAGAGGTCAACCACGGGGCTGACGACCGCGCCGTTTTCGCCGTTCAAGTAGGCTGCTGAGAGGCCGGTAACCCATGCATTCGAGCCCGAGTATGCCGAATTGATCACGGGCTTTGCCGGCGTACCGAGCGCCCAAGTGGTGACGGTGCCGGTGACGGCCCAACCACCTGCCCCGCTCTCGAAGTCTTCCAGGTAGGGGAAGGTGTTGACGAAAACAGCGACATGTGTGGGGCCGTTCGCCGGGAACACACTGCTCGACGAAATCGGACCCGGTGCCGTCGTGACGTCGGTGGATGCCGCAATCTGCACACCGAATGTCGTCCCGCTGGCAAAACCGGTTGCGGTGGTCAGGGCCACCAGCAAGCGCGCGGTTGTGTTGCCGGTAATCGAGACCAGCGGAGTACCCGCGAACGTAGCCGTGCCGGAAGCGAACGTCTGGTTCGAGCCGACCTGGGGCTCTCCGCCGTCGATAACGCCGTTGGCGTTCGTGTCCGAGAACAACTTGACCGCGGTGAAGTCCGAGTCCAGCGCTGAACCGGTGCGGGTCAGGGTAATCGAGCTGACGTCCTGCGTAGTGGCGGTCTGCGCGGTCAGGTTCAGTCTTGCGGCGACGAAATCAGTCAAAGTAGCGCTCCCGACGTTTGACGCCGGTCCGCTCATGGATACACCCAGCGATACCACGGCGGGCAACTCGCTGTTCATGTTTGCCGCGATTTCCGCCTGACTGCGTGCGGTGCTCCAGACGCGGAAGTCGTCGCGCTGGCCCGTGAAGTCACCTGTGGACGCGTTGTACCCGAACGCCGTGAAGTTCGTGCCGTTGCCGATCGTGGTCGGGTTCTGGGCCGTATTCTGGTTGACCTGTGTACCGTCACGATAGGATGTCATCGTGCCGGCGCCATCGTACACGAACGCAATATGATGGAAGGTGCCGTCAATGCAGCCCGGAATTGTGATGTCGGTGAAGCCACCGCCGCGAAGGATCAGGCCGCCGCTCGGGGCTACGCCGCCTGCAAAGCAGCGAAAGCTGCCCGCGCCCGAATCGCCAAACAGGTAGTTCAGTGCGGTCGTTGCGCCTAAGTTAATCCAGCACTCAATCGTGAACGGGGTGGCCGCCGTAAAGGGCAGACCCGCGCCCGTGGGCAGCTCGGTTGCCCCCGTGATGTGTGCGGCACCGAGGTGACCAGGTGCTACCCAAGTCGGGCCGACCGAGAATGTCGGGTTCGCCGTGCCTTGGCCTGGGTTAGCGCTGTTGGCGGTTGTATTGCCCGTGCCCTCGTTGACCTTGTAGTAGTACACCTCAGGTACTTGGGCTGACAATGCACCCGCGAACAGCAACGCCGCCACCGCGGCAAATGACAACTTGTGAATGTTCATCTGTTACATCCCCACAATGTTGCGGCTATGCCGCATGCGAAATGATGCTGAATTGGCGTCCCCACGGACGAAGTTGAACGAACGACTGGCTTGTGACAGGCCGGTGACCGTAACCAATGTTGGTTGAAAATGCCAACGTATTTTTCATGCATCACGTCAAGATTGCGTTAGGCCAGAATCAACAGCCGGGGTTGTATGGGTCGGCACAGTGCAAGTGTGCGCCTTCTAAATTCGAGCACCAGCGAAATTTTGTCGGGCTGCCTGCGCATGGCTGACTCACATGAGAGGGGCACAACCTCGGTTGACGCAGTGCGTGTCAACCGTTTCCAGCCTGGTCCGAAGCTTCTGCGCAGGCGGCGACCCGATGTCACGTGAAAGGGGAGGCGTGGTCGCCTCCCCCTTTTTGCTGGTTTGTCGTGACTCAATGACTATGCGCGTGAACGGCGCAGGCGCAGGGCAAAGCCCAGGCCCGCAAGCGCCGCGAACAGCACAAGCCAGCTGCTGTTGCCATTGCTGGTCGAGCAGCCGTCGTCATCGCCACCACCGCCACCACCGCCGCCACCGCTCGGTGTCGTGGTGTGACCGGTGTAGTTGAACACGAACGGGTTCTCGGTCGCGTCGTCATTGGCGATTGTTACGGTAAAGCTAAAAGCACCAGCCGCAACCGGCGCGATGTCCAGAATGAAATCTTCTGAGTTCGCGTCGCCGCTTGCACCCGCAATCGTCGTGAACGGGGGCTGGGTGACCGTGACAATCACGTTGACCGGCGCACTGACAACCACCGGCGCGCCCGTGAGGGTCAGCATGGCTGAGCCTTCGTTACGGATCGCGAAGGTGCGGCTGAATGATGCCAGGCCGGTGTTGGTCTCGTTGATCGTGCTGTTGTTGGCAACGTCCGTGTCCGCCGGCAGTCGGTGAATCGCAATTTCGGGCTCATTGATCGCCTGCGTGTTGCCGGTGAAGTTGATGACAAACGGGTTCTCGTTGGCGTCGTCGTTGACAATGCTGATGGAACCGCTGAATGCGCCGGCGGCTGCGGGTGCAAGGTCAACCATGAAGGTGTCAAAACCGCCGCCCATGGCAAGTGCCCAGGGCAGTGCGCTGGCCGGCGTAACAGTGACGGTGCAGTTTGTGTTGGTGACGTTGAACGCCGTGACATTCAGTGTCGCGGTGCCGCTGTTGGTGATGGTGAAGATGCCGCTGATATCCGGGCCGGTGGCGTACAGGCCGTAAACGGTGTACGACTGGCCGCTGGTCACGGCACTGGCGCTCGGGTCGGTCACGTCAATTTCGGGTGCGGGCTGTGAAACCACGATGTTGATGGCCTCGGTGTCGTCAGGGGCCACGCCATTCGTGGCGGTGATGGTCAGCGTCGGGAAGTTGCCGACGTCGCCGACGGCCGGTGTGCCGCTGAGCGTGTCGGTGCCGTCCCAGGTGAGCCAGCCGCTGCCGATGGTGGAGGGGTCCGGCGCGATCGAGAAAGTGACAGCCGGGTTGCCGGTGGCGACGACCGTGTAGGTGTACATGACGCCGACTGAGGCAGTCGCCGGCGCCGTGCTGGTGATTGTTGGTGCGGTCGGGGTGGGGTCCGTGATTCGGATGGCAAGAGCTGAAACTGAGCCAGTATCAATGTTCGCGTTGTCGCTTACGAGAACCGTCCAGGTTCCGTTGGCCGCGCCAACAGTCAAACCGTTGAAGATTGCGGCGAAGTTGACCGTCGTCGGACCCGTTGTCGAGGGTGCGTATGTTCCGCTCGGCACAACAAAGTTGGTTGTGCCTCCGGCAAGGGCCGCGGCGAAATCAGCACCGCCGTCTGCGAAAGTATAGGGACCCGCAAGGTTTGAAGAGTCATCCGGGGCCCGGCGATAAACATCTGCAGTTGCAACCGCGCCTGGCGCGGTGATCGTGATGATCAAGTCGCCCGCGAAAGTGTGGTTAGGCGCGAACGTAATGTCCAGTTCAACGTTGGACACGCCGCCTGTCAATCCGGACACGGGCACGTTAAGCGTGACACCGGCAGGGTTGTTGTCAGGGATCGCAGCCGGAAGGGTGCTCGAGGTCGGAAACGTCGTTTGCGCCGCCAAGGAGGCTGCAACCATCGCGCCTGCGGCGAACAAAACGAGAAACAGTCTTAGCTTGGATGCCATCATGAAACTTACTCCCCACGGGTTTCGAATCGCGTCGGTTGAACCTTCGCCAAAGTTCTTACAAGTTGTCCTTATCAGGCGGCGCAATCTAGCCATGGTTGCTTGAAGATACAAGCCAGTATTGTGCGATCTGTCAGAATGGTGCAATGCACTTCGCGCACGCCAGCGGGGTCTCGAGAATGTGCCCTCGCTGCCATTGCAGGCCCTTCCCGCCTTTGCTGCAGCTACGGCGGGCGGGCCGGCGCCCGTTGGCCACGGTTTGACAGCCAATGCCACCCACTCTTCGCAGCGACCTACTCGCCGTAGGTTGCGGCCCACTTTGTTGTGGTTTCTGTGTAAGCCTTGTCGAAGGCTTTTAGGTCTTCCGTTACCTGTTTCTTGAATGCCTCGGTGCGTTTGCCCTCGTCTGGCAGTTTGCCGGCCAGCAACTCGGCTTCCCATCTGCGCCACGCCTCTGTGTGGGCGCTGTTGCGCAGGTAATAGATGAACGCCCAGCTTTGCTGATAGAACTCGGGGTCCACGTCGCCTTCCCAGCCGCCCTTGAGCGTGGCTTCGGCGCCCTTCAGCTTCTTGCGCCTGGTGATCTTTTGCAGGAAGTGCAGGTGTTCGTTGTTCTCGCTGTTCAGCACGCCCATGCGCAGGGTCTTGCCGTCCCATTCGTGGACGCTCCAGAACTCGGCTGTGCCTTCGCGGTACCAGGCGGGCTGGTGCATGAACGTGCCGGCAATGCACATGTCGAACTGGTGGCGCGCCTCGTGCAGAAAGATGCGGCGCGTGCGGTAGGGGCTGTCGAAGTAACTGCCCCAGCACGCGCGGCCATCGAAGAAACCGTGTGACTTGGCAAGGTCGGGGTGGAAGGTCTCGATGTCGTCCTTGACCATGGCGACGTAGTCGTTGTGTGTCTTGAGAATGCGCACCTCGAGCGTCCAGGCTTTGCCGGCTTCGTAGGGTTTGGTGATGTCGTCGCGCCAGCCGCGGATGGCTTGCTCAAGCATGCGGGCGAGCTCAAGGGTTTCGGATTCTTTGAGCTCAGACCAGACGCGATACTCGCGGGTCAGCACCTCGAGCCAGCCTTTGCCCTTGTGGGCGCGCAGGGGCTCGCCGGTTTCGAGTTGTTTGAGCTCTTCGGCGGTGAGCCAGTGTTCGTGAAGTTGCGTCAGGCCCTCGGTGGGGCTGGCCCACTGTTGCAAGCCGCGTTGCTTGCCGGCGGCGAGGTGCATGGCGTCTTCGGACTCGTGCCACTTCTCGCCGTCGAACACGTGGCCCAGGGCCTTGCGTGCGGGCTGGTCGTCGGGCGCGAGCTTGATGATTTCGAGGTGCAGGCGGCGCTCAGAGATGCGCATTTTTCGGGCAGCGCACCACTTGGCGAGATCGCGGCGGCCTTCGACGTCGCCGGCTTCGAGTGCTGAGTACTTCTCGTTCAGCTCAGCCGTGAGCTTCGCCAAGTCCTGGGCCGCAAGCGGCGCCGCAACCAGCAGCAGAACAATAAGGAAGTAGCGCACGTGACAGCCCGCAGGGGTGCGGCAGGGAACTGGATTGTAACTGAGCGGTGGGGCGGCTGCACGACTTCGCGACTTTCACCACGTTCAACCGTTTCAAGAATTCCTGAAAAACCCGAACGAAATGGTTGTTTTCCACATCGTGGCTGCGCATGCTTTCGGGCCACGGAGAGCGGACTTGCAGTTTTCGAACGTCTACATCGAAGCGTTGGCGCATGTGCTGCCCGAGCGGGTGGTCACGTCGGTCGAGCTTGAGGACCGGCTTGCCCCGGCCTATGCGCGCCTTGGTTTTCATCCCGGCCGCATTGAGCTGATGACCGGCATTGCCCAGCGCCGTCACTTTGCGCCCGGCACGCGCCCCAGCACGATCGCCGTGCAAGCTGCAGAAAAGGCGCTGGCTGAAAGCAGCGTTGCGCGGGAAGACATTGGGCTGCTGATTTTCTCGAGCGTCTGCCGCGATTTCATGGAGCCGGCGACCGCAAGCGTGGTGCACGCCGGCTTGAAGTTGCCGGCGAGCTGCGCGTGCTTTGACCTGAGCAACGCCTGTTTGGGGTTCGCCAACGCGATGCTGGTGGCGGCCAACGCGCTTGAGCTGGGGCAGGTGAAAGCGGCGCTGGTGGTGGCCGGCGAAGACGGCGGGCCGCTGGTGGAAGCGACGATCAAGCGCCTGAACCAGGACACCACGATCAACCGCAAGAACAGCAAGTTGAGTTTCGCCAGCCTGACAATCGGCAGCGGTGCAGCCGCGATGGTGATGACGCGGCAGGGCAGCCACCGACTGTTGGGCGGCGTGATGCTGACCGACAGCAGCGCGAACCAGTTGTGCCAGGGCGGCATGACGCAGGGCGTGCCGGGCGCGGACCTTGGCCCGCTGATGCAGACCGACAGCGAGGCGCTGATGCACGCGGGCGTGGCGCTGGCGCAGCGGGTGTGGGCGCAGACCCGCGAGCAGCTTGGCTGGGTCAACGACAGTGTGCAGCGCGTGTTCACGCACCAGGTAGGCGTGATGCACCGCAAGCTGCTTTTTGAAAAGCTTGAGCTTGATGCCGCGCGCGATTACCCGACGGTGGAAACGCTGGGCAACATGGGCAGCGTAAGCCTGCCGATCAGCCTGGACATGGGCGTGCGCGACGGCGCCGTGAACGCGAGCGACAACTTGGCGCTGCTGGGAATTGGCAGCGGGCTGGTGTGCCTGAACCTGGGGGTCGCGTGGTGACTGCCGAAACAGCGCGGCCAATCACGGGCATCTGGGAACGGGAGTACCCGTTCGAGTCGCACTGGCTCGATGTCGGCGAAGTGCGCATGCATTACGTGGATGAGGGTGATGCGGGCGCCCCGCCCGCAAGTAGTGACGCGGCCGCCCCGGCTGCGCATGCGGGCGAGGCGCCCGCACCACTACTGTTCCTGCACGGCAACCCGACGTGGAGCTTTTACTGGCGGCACCTGGTGCAGCAGTTTCGCGGCACGCACCGCTGCGTGGCGCCTGACCACATTGGCTGCGGGCTTTCCGACAAGCCGCAGCACTACCCGTACACGCTGGCGCAGCACATCGCCAACGTGCGCAGCCTGGTGTACGCGCTTGATTTGCGCGACATCGTGCTGTGCCTGCATGACTGGGGCGGCGCCATCGGCATGGGTCTGGCTGCGCAGATTCCGGACCGCATTCGCGGCTTCGTCATCTTTAACACCGCGGCGTTTCCAAGCCGCCGCATGCCGCTGAGCATCGGGTTGTGCCGGGTGCCGGGCGTGGGCGACCTGCTGATTCGCGGCTTGAACGGCTTCGTGCGCGGGGCGCTGGCGCGTTGCGCGCGCAAGCCGCTGAGTGCCGAGGCCAAGGCGGGGTACCTGGCGCCCTATGCGTCGTGGGAAGACCGCATCGCGAACCTGCGCTTTGTGCAGGACATCCCGATGGACGAATCGCACGAAAGCTGGCCGACGCTGCAAGGCGTTGAGCGCGGATTGGCGCAGTTCAAGCAGCACCCGATGCTGCTGTGCTGGGGCCGGCACGACTTTGTGTTCAACGACCAGTTCATGCAGCAGTGGCAGCGGCGCTTTCCGCGGGCCGAAACCCAGTATTTTGAGAATGCGGGGCACTTCGTGGTGGAAGACGCGCGCCCCGAGATCATCACCGCCATGCGAAAATTCCTGGCCGGCAAGCCGCAGGATTACACAGACGAGCACCACAGCAGCGTGGACCTTGGGACGTAGGCAATGAGCAATGAGCAATTGGAATTGAACAACGACGAACTGCTCGCACACGGGCAGGACGCGGTTCATTGCACATTGCCAATTGCTGATTCTTCATTGGCGGCAACGCCGCCTCGCGCAAATGTGGCTTCGTTCATTGAGACGCAGCGGCGGGCGCGGCCCGATGCGGTGGCTGTGATTGAGCAGCGCGGCGGCGGGCGCATCACATTTGGCGAACTTGGCCAGCGCGTCGAGAACATCGCGTACGGCCTGGGCGAACTGGGCATCACGCGCGGCACGCGCACCATCCTCGCGGTGAAGCCGGGCATTGAGTTCATCGCGCTGGTGTTCGCGCTGTTTCGCGTTGGCGCGGTGCCGGTGGTCGTGGATCCCGGCATGGGCAAGTCGAATCTGCTGAAGTGCATCGAAGAAGCGCAAGCTGAAGCCCTGGTCGGGATCCCGCTGGCGCACGCGCTGAGTCTGCGCTACCGCGGCGCGTTCCGTACGGTGAAGCACCGCGTGACCGTCGGTCGCCGCTGGTTCTGGGGCGGCACGACGTATCGCGAGTTGGCAGCGCGCGAAGTCAAGGGCAGCCAACCGGCCATCACGCACTGGCATGACACTGCGGCGATCCTGTTCACCAGCGGCGCGACCGGTGTGCCCAAGGGTGTGGTTTACCACCACGGCATTCTTGTGGCGCAGACCGAGATGATTCGCGATGCCTACGGCATCAAGCCCGGCGAGATTGACGTTGCGTGCTTTGCGCTGTTCGCGCTGTTCAGTGTGGCCATGGGCGTGACGGTGGTGCTGCCCGACATGGACTTTTCGCGCCCCGGCAGCGCCGACCCGGCAAGGATCGTGGCTGCCATCCGCGACAACAACGCCACCATGTCGTTTGCGTCGCCCGCCGTATGGCGCAACGTGGGCCCGTACCTGCTGGACCACGACCTGCGACTGCCGACGCTGAAACGCGTGTTGATCGCGGGCGCGGCGGTGCCGTACCAGACGCTGGCGCAGCTCAAAGAACGCATTGCGCAAGACGGCGACATCCACACGCCGTACGGCGCCACGGAAAGCCTGCCGTTCAGCACCATCAGCGCCAGTGAAGTGCTGGGCGAGACGCGCTACGACACGCAAGCCGGCAAAGGCGTCTGTGTCGGCAAGCCGCTGCCCGGCGTGCAGGCGAAGGTCATTCGCATCACGGAAGGCCCGATTGCGAGCATTGACGACGCGATGGAACTGCCGGTGGGGGAAGTGGGCGAGATCATCGTTTCAAGTGCGCCGACCACTCGCGAGTACTTCAACCGGCCCGAAGCCACAAAGCTGGCCAAGATTGGTGATGCGGGCGCCCCGCCCGCAGTTGTGCTGCCAGCTGCCAGCCCACGGTCGCCAGGCAGCGCGCCCGGCGACAATGCGGCCGGGGCGGCCACATCACAACTTTGGCACCGCATGGGCGACACCGGCTTTTTTGATGCGCAGGGGCGGCTTTGGTACTGCGGCCGCGTGGGGCACACAGTGTGGACCGAAACGGGCCCGCTGTTTCCAGAGCAGCTTGAGGGCGTGTTCAACAACCACAACGCCGTCACCCGCAGCGCGCTTGTAGGCGTCGGCAAGCCCGGCGCGCAGCAGCCCGTGATGGTCGTGGAATGCCACGACGGCTATGTGCCGGACAAAGAGCTGCAAGCACGCATTGAAACCGAGCTGCTGGCCATGGCAGCCGAGCATGCATTGACACGTCAAGTGAAACGCATGTTGTTTCACGGCCCGTTCCCGGTAGACGTGCGCCACAACGCCAAGATCGACCGCGAAGCACTTGCCCGCTGGGCCAAGGAGCGGGCGTGAGAGTACTGGTGACAGGTGGGGCGGGATTTGTCGGCGCGCGCATTGTTGAGCGCCTGTTGCAGCGCGGCGCCGATGTCACGGTGTGTTCGCGCGCACCGGGGGCAGCGCACGACGGTCGGCGCACCATCGCCGCCGACATCCGCGACGCTGATGCGATGGCCGCCGCGACGGAAGGCCACGACACAGTGTTCCACGTGGCCGCGAAAGCCGGCGTCTGGGGCCCGCGGCGCGAGTACTTTGCGATCAACGTGCAGGGCACGCGCAACGTGCTGGCGGCATGCCACAAGCACGGCGTGAAGTCGCTGGTCTACACCAGCACGCCCAGCGTGGTGTTTGCGCGCGGTGGCATCGATGGCGGCGACGAGTCGCTGCCCTACCCGGCGCGCTACCTGACGCACTATGCCGAAAGCAAATCGCTCGCCGAGCAGGAAGTGCTGGCTGCCAATGGCATAGGCGGCTTGCGCAGCGTGGCGATTCGCCCGCACCTCGTGTGGGGCCACGGCGACCCGCACCTGCTGCCGCGTGTGCTTGAACGCGCGAAAGCCGGCAAGCTCAAGCAGGTCGGAGACGGCAGCAACCGGGTAGACATCACGCACGTGCATGACGCCGCGGACGCGCACATGCTGGCGCTGGAGCATATCGCGACAGCCGCCGGCAAAGCCTACTTCATCAGCAGCGAGACTGTGCAACTGTGGCCGTGGCTGAACAGCGTGCTGGAACGCGCCGGTGTGGCGCCGCTGACAGCCAGGGTCAGTGCGGGCACCGCATACAAGGCGGGCGCGGTCATGGAGTTCCTGTGGCGCATGTTCGGCATCGCGTCCGAGCCGCCGATGACGCGCTTTGTGGCCGAGAACCTGGCGACGTCGCACTGGTTCAAGCTGGATGCTGCAAAGCGCGACTTGGGCTATGTGCCGCAATGGACCGGCGACAAGGCATTGGACGAATACTTCGCAGTCTCTCGCAGAGGCGCAGAGACGCAGACGGAAGCAATGGCAAAGGCAACCGCTTGAAGCACCGCATCTGCAGATGGAAAGCAGTTCTCCGCGACTCCGCGTCTCTGCGAGAGTTCGCTGTCAGCAAGGAGCAACGCCATGGATGAAGTCTTGAGGGATCACTTGACGATGTTCGAGACGTTCTTCAACGCGATCGGCTTCAAGTCGCGGCTGGGGCGGGTCTGGGGCATGCTGGCACTATCGGGCAAGCCCATGAGTGCCGCCGAGATCACCGCCGAGCTTGACATGAGCGCCGGCAGTGTCAGCGAGTGCCTGAATGAGCTGCGCGAGTGGGGGGCCGCAACCGCCGAGTTCTCCAGCGAGCATCGCTGCCAGATGCACAGCGCCGTCAGCGACACCATGAGCATCGTGACGACCGTGCTGCGGCGCCGCGAAGCGCTTGCCGTGCAGAACTTCAAAGACAACGCGCGCTCGGCCCTGCGGCACGTGACCGAAAGCTACGGCGAGAAAGACCCGCGCGCAAAGACGCTGCAGAGCATCGTGACCACCAGCGAAATCGCCGAGGCCACAATCCAGTTCTTCGTGGCTGCCAGCAGCGCGGTGCCCAGCGACCAGGATTCGCGCCTGTCACGCGTGATCCGCCGCATGACCGCCATCGGCATGAAGGTGCCCGGCGAACTTTCCAAGATGCGCAACAACCGCCGCAAGACGTCGCCGGTGAAGGAGGACGCCCATGTCTAGCCTTGCAAGAGTCGTCATCACCGGCGTGGGCTTGACCGCTCCCAACGGCAACAACCTGGCCGAGTATCGCAATGCTCTGCTCAGCGGCAAGTCGGGCGTGCAGCCGTACGAGATTCGCTATTTCGGCAAGACCATCGCGGGCGTGTGCAACTACGACGCGCTGCGCTACCAGAAGCGCAAAGAGGTGCGGCGCGGCACCCGTGCCGGCAGCATCGCGGTCTACTGCGCCAACGAGGCGCTGGGCGACGCGGGCATTGACTGGGCTGCCGTTGACAAGTCAAGGGTCGGCGTTTACGTCGGCACCACCGAGCACGGCAACGTCGAGACCGAGACCGAGATCTACGAAGTCAGCAAGCAGAATTACGACCTGTCGTTCTGGACGCACCACCACAACCCGCGCACCGTTGCCAACAACCCGGCCGGTGAAGTCACGCTGAACCTGGGTGTGACCGGCCCTGCGTATTGCATTGGCGCCGCCTGCGCCGCGGGCAACTTGGGGCTGATCCACGGCGTGCAGATGCTGCAACTGGGCGAGGTTGATCTCGCGTTCGGCGGTGGCGTCAGCGAGAGCATTCACACGTTCGGCATCTTTGCCGGGTTCAAGCAGCAGGGCGCGCTTGCCTGCCATGCCGACCCCACAAAGGCTTCACGCCCCTTCGATACGCGGCGCAACGGCATTGTCGTCGCCGAGGGCGGCTGCCTGTTCACGCTGGAGCGGCTGGACGATGCCAAGCGGCGCGGCGCGAAGATATACGCCGAGGTCGCCGGCTGGCACATCAACAGCGACAGCACCGACTACGTGCTGCCCAACGCCGAGCGCCAGGCCGAGTGCATGCGCGCAGCCGTCAAACGCGCGGGCATGAGCCCTGCCGACATCCACATCGTGAACACCCACGCCACAGGCACGCACATGGGCGACGAGATGGAGGCGGCGGCGGTAAGCGCCGTGTTCGGCGACTACGACAGCGTGAACGTCAACAACACCAAGAGCTTCATCGGGCACGCCATGGGCGCGGCGGGCAGCCTTGAGCTGGCCGGCAACCTGCCCAGCTTTGAAGACAGCATCGTGCACCCGACGATCAACATCGACGAGCTGGACCCGCAGTGCAAGGTGCGCGGCCTGGTGATCAACCAGCCCCGCAAGGTCGAGAAAGTGGAAACGATCATGAACATGAGCTTCGGCATGCTCGGCATCAACAGCGCCGTGATTGTGAAAAAGTACGTGGGGTAGGGGCGACGCTTGTGTCGCCCGGCGGGTAGTGAACCAACAACGAACGCCCGCAAGGGCACAACAAAGGAAGCGGACAATGACAGACGAACACATCAAGCAGGCCATCATCGGCATCATCGCGGACATCGCGCCGGATGAAGACACGGGCAGCATTGATCCCGCGGTGCGGCTGCGCGACCAGATGGATCTGGATTCAATGGACTTCCTGGACATCGTGATGGAACTGCGCAAACGCTACGGCGTGCAGGTGCCGGACACCGACTACCAGCACCTGGCGAGTCTCGACAGTTGCGTAGAGTATCTGCGCGACAAGATGGCGGGAAAGCAGTTGGTCAGTTAGCAGTTGTCAGTTGTCGGTTGTCAGTCACGCAGACTGATACTGACAGCCGGCTGACAACTGAAAACCGACAACCGACAACCATGACGCACTACGATGCCATCATCATCGGCGCGGGAATGTCCGGCTTGGCCGCCGGCATTCGCCTGGCGATGTACGACAAGAAAGTTGTCGTGCTTGAGCGGCATTACGTGTGGGGTGGCTTGAATTCGTTTTACCAGTTCAAGGGCCATCAGTTTGACGTAGGCTTGCATGCGCTCACGAACTATGCAGCCAAAGGCGCCCGCGGGTTGCCGCTGTCGCGCTTGTTGAAGCAACTGCGCATTCGCTGGGACGAGCTTGACCTGCACCAGCAGGGCTTTTCGGCAGTCAGTTTTCCGGGCGTAAAGCTGAAGTTCAGCAACGACTTCGAACTGCTGCGCAGCGAGATCGCGCGCGCATTTCCCAGCCAGATCGATGGCTTTGACGCATTGACTCGTGAAGTGCGCGAGTTCAACGAGCTTGATCTCGATGCGCCGCAGCAGGACGCGCGGCCCGTCGTACGGCGCTTTGTCACCGACCCGCTGCTGGAGGACATGCTGTTCTGCCCGCTGATGTATTACGGCAGCGCGCGCGAGCACGACATGGACTGGGACCAGTTTGTCGTGATGTTCAAGAGCATCTTCTTTGAGGGTTTCTCAAGGCCGCAGCAAGGCGTGCGGCACATCCTGAAGCTGCTCATCGATCGCTACCGAAAAGCAGGCGGCGAGCTGCGCCTGAAAACCGGCGTCAAACGAGTGCTCGTAGGGGCGACGCTTGCGTCGACCGGAAAACGAGTCGACGGCATCGAGCTGGAAGACGGCACGGTCCTGACCGCCGACGTGATCCTGTCATCAGCCGGCTTGGTAGAAACGAATCGCATGGTAGGGGCGACGCTTGTGTCGCCCGGTGGCGCGCCAAACGTCGCGGGCGGGGCAAGCCCCGCCCCTACGGGTAAACTCTCGTTTACAGAAACGATTAGCGTGCTCGATCAACCGGCAAAACACCTCGACATCGAAGAAACCATCGTCTTTTTCAGCAACACCGAGCGCTTCAACTACGGCCAGCCAGCCGACGACGTGGACACATCCAGCGGTGTAATCTGCATGCCCGGCAATTTCAACTTGCCCGCCGAACCGAAGGATCATCTCGTGCGCATCACCAACATCGCCAACTACGACAGGTGGGGGACGAAGCGACGTGATGCGGGCGCCCCGCCTGCATCTGTGATGCGGGCACCCTGCCCGCAGTTGCGGGGCGAGGCGCCCCGCAACCATGCGGCCGAGGCGGCCACATCACACGACTACTACGCAGCCAAGCAGCACTGGTACGAACGCAGCTGTGCGGACGTGTTGGCACACGTAGCCGACTTCCGGCCGCACGTGAAGCTGGTCGACATGTTCACGCCGCGCACGATAAGGCACTACACAGGCCACGAAGGCGGCGCCGTCTATGGCAGCCCGCGAAAGCTGCGCACCGGCGCAACCGGCATCGAAGGTTTAATACTCATTGGCACAGACCAGGGGTTCTTGGGAATCATTGGCGCGGCACTAAGCGGAATCAGCATGGCCAACCGCTGGGTGCTCCAGCGCGACGGCGCGGCAATCGAGACGGGCTGAAAAGCAACTGCATCACGCGAAGGCGCGAAGAGCGCGAAGGACGCGAAGAATGGCAATGACCGCAGAGTTCCCGAGTTTCAAATACCACCGCGATCCAATCGCGTCGGGAGCGTTTGCGCGTACTGACTCAGCTTGCAGCATTTGCGGAAGCAAGCGTGGATTCAAGTACGAGGGCGAGATCTTCTCGCAACAGGACTTTGAGGGAGTGATCTGTCCGTGGTGTGTGGCCGATGGCAAGGCAGCTATTAAATTGAATGCTGAGTTCACCGACCCTGGCGCATCAGAAGCCGTCTCGGATCGACGCTTCAGCGAAGAACTGGCTTGCAGGACTCCGGCGTACACTAGTTTCCAGGGTCCATATTGGCCGGCCCACTGCGGCGACTACTGCTGTTTCGTTGACTACGTGGGTGGTGACGAACTTCGAAAGCTCAGCAGCGAAGTGCGGGATAGCCTCTTCGAGGACCTCAGTTCCACGTTTGAGAACATGGAAGAGGCCATGGAGGCACTGCACAGAGAAGGTAGCGCGGTGGGGTATTTGTTTCGTTGCCTGAAATGTGAACAGCACAGGCTGTTCTGGGACTGCGATTGACTGCTTCGCGTTCTTCGCGCCTTTCTTCGCTTCTTCGCGTAAAGCCGTTTGCAGTGAGACAACATGACGACTGACCAACATCAGGGATTCAACCTCAAGGCTGAGGGCAAGCGGGTTCTGCAGGGCAGTTCCGGTGGCAGGGCGGAGCGCAAAACCAACCCGGTTGCCAACGCCAAGGCCGAGTACGACGTGGTCGTGATCGGCGGCGGTCTGGCTGGTCTGACGGGCGCCAACGTAATGGCGACACAGGGCTACAAAGTCTGCCTGCTTGAACAGCACTACAACTATGGCGGCATGGCGACGTGGTTCCGGCGGCCGGGCAACCACGTGTTCGACATTTCGCTGCACGGCTTCCCGGTCGGCATGGTCAAGTCGATGCGGCGTTATTGGTCAAAAGAAATCGCCGACAGCATCGTGCCGCTGGAAAGCATCCGGTTCGATAACCCGCAGTTCAGCTTCGAAACCACGTTCACGCGCGAAGACTACTCGCAGAAAGTCGTGGACGCCTTCAAACTTGACCGCGCCCACGTCGAAGCCTTCTACGACCACCTGCGCAAGATGGAGTATTACAACAACGACGGCACGACCACCGGCGAAATGCTTGAGCGCTTCTTCCCCGGCCGCAACGACGTGCACCGCGCCTTCATGGAGCCGATCACCTACGCCAACGGCAGCACGCTGCACGAGCCGGCGATCACCTACGGCATCGTGTTTTCCAACTTCATGAGCAAGGGCGTGTTCACGTTCAGTGGCGGCACGGACCAACTCATTATGCGCATGCGCAAGATCATGGCGCAAAACGGCGTCGATATGTTCAGCGGCGCGCAGGTGGAACGCGTGCTGGTGGAAAAAGGCCGCGTGGCGGGCGTGCGCGTGAACGGCCGTGACATCAAGGCGCGCACGGTGCTCAGCAACGCCAACATCAAGGCGACGGTGCTCAAGCTCGCGGGCGAAGAAAACTTCAAGCCGGAATTCATTGAGCAGACCAAGGCTGTGCGGTTGAGCGGCTCAAGCTGCCAGGTGTATATCGGCATCAAGCAGGGCGAAGAGATACCGTTCATCACCGACCTGCTGTTCTGCAGCGAAGCCAAACACTTCACCAGCGAAGAGCTGTGCGAACTGCGCACCAAGTCGCGCACCTTCAGCTTTTACTATCCCAAGACGCGCCCGCATTTGAAGAACGCCGGCTTCACGATTGTCAGCAGCAACAACGCCAACTGGGCCGACTGGCAGGCGCTGGACGACACTGAGTACGAGCGCGAAAAGAACGCGTTGATTGAGCGCACAGTCACGCACCTCGAAAAGTACATCCCCGATGTGCGCGGCAAGATCGACCATCTGGAAGCTAGCAGCCCGCGCACGTTCAACTTCTACACGCAGCAGGTGCAGGGCGCGTCGTTCGGGACCAAGTTCGAGGGTCTTGACGTGTCCATGAAGCTCAGCGAGCAGATCCCCGGCCTGTATCACGCCGGCAGTGTAGGCATCATCATGAGCGGCTGGCTGGGCACCGTGAATTACGGAGTAATCACAGCCAACAAGATGGCCGAGTACCTGCACGTGCCGAAGTAACTGGGGCGACCATGGACGATGCCGCGCAACTAGAGACCGCAGCCGCGATGGGTGCCGCGCGATTTGCCCGCAATCCCAAGGTGGCTGCGATTCTGCTGGCGGGAAGCGTGGCGCAAGGCGACGTTGACGGCGCAAGCGACGTTGACCTGATTCTGTATCTCAACGAACCCTTCACGCAGGCCGAGTACGAAGCCGAAGTCGCAGCAGCCAAGGCCAGCGGCGGCGACCTGCACTTTGGCGACCATGAAAAAGGGTTCGGCGTCTGGCATTTCCTCAATGGGCGCAAAGTGGATTTCGGCGTTGGGCCGCGCTCACAGACCGAAGACATTCTGGATGCGCTGCTGCTGAAACATGACCCGAACCCGACGTTTCAACTGATTGCGCGTGGCATCATCACCGGCAAGCCGCTGAAAGATGACGGCTGCCTGGCTGCGTGGAAGCAGCGCCTCGCGGACTATCCGGCGCCCCTGGCCGAGGCAACCGTGCGATCCTGCCTGCGGTTCATGCCGGCCTGGGTGATGCGCGAGATGGGCGCCCTGCGTGACGACCCGTTTCTGGTTTACGAGTGTGCCCTGCCAGCCGCAAGCAACCTGTGCGGCATCATGGCGGCGCTGAACCGGCGCTTTCATCCGGGAAAGGTCAAACGGCTGGAGAAGTTCGCCAGCGAGTTGCAGATCGCCCCGACTGAGTTTGCGCAGCGCCTGCGGTCGGTGTTTGACCTGCCGTTGCTTGCGGCTGTGCAAACGCTCGACGAGTTGATCCGCGAGACATTCGATCTGGTGGCAGAGCACATGCCGGAGATTGAGACGGGACCGGCCCTGCGACGATACAACGCGAAATTGACGCAATGACCGACGAGCTTGAACAGGTGAAAGCCGCTATCCCGCACCGCGAACCGTTCCTGTTCGTGGACCGGGTGATTGAGCGCAGCGACGGCCGCATTGTTACAGAGCGGCTGGTGCGCGCCGATGAACCGCACTTCGCGGGCCACTACCCCGGCAGCCCGCTGATGCCCGGCGTACTGATCTGCGAAGCCTGCTTCCAGACCGGGGCCATGTTGTTGAGTGATGCGGGCGCCCCGCCCGCAGATGTGAAGCGGGCGCCTCGCCCGCAAGCCGAAGCACCCCTCCAGATTCGTCAAAGGGGTCGGTTGCCGCATTGGGAGAAGGACTGCGGGTTCTACTTTGTGACATGGCGGCTTGCCGATTCGTTGCCTGTCAGCGTTCGCGAGCAGATAGAAGCCGAGCGCGAGGACATAGTTCGGACTGCCAGGCAACTGAATCGCGAACTAAGTGATGGGGAGAAAGATCGGCTGGCGGCCCTGCACACCGAGAAGATCGAAGCGTACTTGAATGCAGGCCACGGCGAATGCCACATGAAAAACGCTGAATGCGCGGAAGTGGTCATCGAGACGCTTAAGAAGTTTGATGGGGAACGATACGAACTTCACGCATGGTGTGTCATGCCCAACCACGTTCACGTCGTGTTTCAAGCTCGTGCGGGACATGGCCTTTCTGAGATCATGCATTCATGGAAGTCATTTGCGGCCAAGGCATGCAACCGTGCCCTTGGACGAACTGGTACGTTCTGGATGGACGAGTCATTTGATCGCCTGATACGGGATGAAGATGAGTATCGGCGGTATGTTGCTTACACATTGGACAACCCGACCGTTGCTGGGTTGCAGGGTTGGAAGTGGGTAGGCGGTAGGGATGCGGGCGAGGCGCCCACATCACAAGTTGCGGGCGGGGCGCCCACACCACAATCGCTGCGCAAGCCTGTACTCACCCGCATTCTTGAAGCCAAGTTTCGGGGCATGGTTGTGCCGGGTGACTTGATGCAGGTGCAGGTTGACCTCGAAGAGAAGATGGGCGGCGCCTACGTCATGAACGGCAAGGTGTCGGTGGCCGGCAAGAATGTCTTGCGGGTGAAGTTTATTGTAGCGATGTTGGAGGTCGGTGTTCGGGAACCGGGAATCGAGAACCGGAATGGCCCCAATCCCGATTCCCGAACTCCGATTCCCGAGAACCTATGACCGACTTTCTGCAGATCAAAGACAAGACCTTCGTTGTCTTCGGCGCAGCCAACCGCAAGTCAGTGGCCTGGGCGATTGGCTGTACTCTGCAGGATGCAGGCGCTCGCGTGATTCATGTGGTGCGCGATGTTGAGCGGCGGGCGGAAGTGACCGCGCTACTGGCAAAGAGAAATGCGGGCGGGGCGCCCGCACCACTTGTCTGCAACGTCGAGCACCAGGGCGAGATTGACGCGGTCGCGGCCGAGATCGCGAAACATGGGCCGATTGACGGTTTGGTTCACAGCCTGGCATTCGCAAACTATTCCGAGGGCTTCAAGCCGTTTCATGAAACGAAACGTGAAGATTTCCTGCAGGCGGTGAACATCAGCGCCTTCAGCCTGGTCGCGATTGCCAACGCCCTGAAGCCGCACTTCGCACAGGGCGCCAGCGCCATCACCATCGGCATCAGCACCACGCGCATGGCCGCGGAAAACTACGGCTACATGGCGCCGATCAAAGCCGCCCTGCACAGCAGCGTGGTGTTCCTGGCCAAGAGCTTCGCGGGCGCCGTGCGCTTTAACGCCGTTTGCCCCGGCTTGCTGAAAACCAGCGCCAGCGCAGGCATACCCGGCTATCTGGACAGCTACCTGTACGCGGAAAAGGCCACGTTGCGCAAACAGGGAGTGGCCACGGAGGAAGTCGCCAACGCGGCGGTCTTCCTGTTAAGCCCAGCCAGCAGCGGTATCAATGCCCAAGAGATCGTGATCGACGCCGGCATGGGCGTGAACTACTTCGACAAGACAATCATTGAGCGGATGAGTTAGCCGCTTCCGGCGTCAGCACTTCAAGGTCAACGCCCTCCAGCAGCGCCTTGAGCACGGTGCACTTGTCCGCGACCTCAAGCATGCGCGCGTGCTGCGCCGGTGTGAGCTCGCCACGGATCTCCACTCTCTTGCGGATCAGCAGGTCGTGCTCGCCGTCGCGGCGTTCGCTGGGTTTTCGGCGCACAATCTCGACGTCTACGTTGACGCCGTCCAGCCGGATGCCCTTGACGTTTGCATAGCTGCGCAGGGTCAGCGTGGTGCACGAGGCAATCGCGCCCGCAAGCATCTCGATCGGCGTAGGCCCGGCGTCGTCGCCCTTGCCTGCGGGCTCGTCGGCAATCAGCGTGTGCGTGCGTGTCTGGCCGGTCCGAATCTCGGTGCGGAACCCGGTGTGTCCCATGGTGGCGGTGGCTTTCATGCAGTCTCTCCCGGCATTTGCCGTCGCGCGACACTAACAGGATACAAATATCCGGTTATAGGAAAAGTCCTGCACACGCAGGTGGTTCGGGCTAAGCGTGGGTGATGTCGGCGCCCTCGAGCAGCGTGCGATTCACCGGGCACTTTTCGGCGATCTGCAGGATGCGCTGGCGCTGCTCCTCGCTGAGTTCGCCCTCAATCGTGATCTTCTTGTGCATGACAGCCATTTTCGCGTCGGGGCCGGCTTCGTTCTGTTCGCTGGGTGTGCGACGTGATGCGTCAACTTCGACGACGACGCGTGTCAGCTTGATGCCCTTGAGGTTGGCATAACTGCGGATGGTGGCCACGGTGCAAGCCGCCAACGCGCTGGCAAGCAAACCGAAAGCGGTCGGGCCGGCGTTGGTGCCGCCTTTGTCTTCGGGTTCGTCGGCGATCAGCGTGTGGCCCAGGGCCGGGTCAACCTTGATCTCGGTGCGAAAGCCCTCAGGGCCGAGTGTTGCGACTGCTTTCATGGCGTTCTCCGGTGGATGGGACCCCTTATAGCCGCATTGACTTGATAGAAGCAGCGGGCAAGTGGCTTGATCGCACAACGTTTCTAAAAAGCACGAGATTTGCACCGAAATACCGAACCTTGGGCCGAGTTGGCCCGTTGTTCAGGCAATTCGGGTGTAGTGTCAATCGCCACACAAATTGTTGCATGGACCGTACGGGGCGGTACCATACAACTACGCTTGGGGACAGCTTCTGATTAGCGGTGCGGAACGTGCACGAAAGTGCGGGGTTGGTGTTATTTGTCGCGCGACTTGGGCGGCGCATAACTTGGAGGAGTACAGAAGATGAAATCACGATTCATAGGCTTTGTAGGGCTATTGACCCTGCTGTTCATGGGGGCGCAATTGAATGCGCAAGCAGCGGCGTCCACGGGCATCCAGAACTATGCGAACCCCGGTAACTGGCTTGACGAGTACTACTTTGACGTGGACTTCGGCGCCGGTGTCGCATCGTGCGATCTTTCGCTCGACCTTACGCACACGGCAAATGCGCAGATGAACTTTGATATCTGGATGACGGATGCGCTAACGGGCCTTCCCGCCGTTGCCGATGTTCCGAACTATGCACTTGGAATCAGCTACGGTGCAACGGCACCTGCCGCTCCTCCTGGAACGGGCGGACCTGTGCCCATCTGGGGCCCCAACGGCATCGTCTACACAGGCAGCTTTCCGCTTTCTGGCATCGTGCGTTTCAACTTTACCGTCAACGTTACCTCTGCATCCGTATTCCCCAACGACATCAACGTCTCATTCGCCACCACTGCCGGAACACTGGTGTCCAACGCGGGCTTTCCGACGCCCACCGGTACGGGGCTCGGCTACAACTTCTGGAGCCAAGTGGCTGCAACGACCCCGGGCCTGCTCGGTGGTTGGGGCCGCGTAAGCAACTCGGACTACTTCCAGCGCAACCACAGCAACGTGGTATGGGGCGCTACCAGGTTTGGCAGCGCGACGGACGAGACTCAGTTTGAGATCGAAGTTGCGCTGGGCGCGACACCGATCACGGTTGACATTGGCTTCTATGGATTCGCTTACACGCAAGCTGGCACAGCATCCGGCCAATGCGTGATGGAGCTGTATGACATGCAGGCCGGCTGGGATACGCCGGTCGCTACGGTCAACGCAACGACTGTGACGCCAGGCGCTGCCGGTGGTGGATACGACACGTACACCACGGCGTCGCTGAGCGGGCTGGTCAAGTTCCGCGTCGTCATGCGCGGCCAGAACCTGACCGGCGTGAACTACACATCCACTACGCTGGCTGACTTCGGCTACGAGGTCTACTTCTCACGGAACGCAACCGTCGGGACGTTGACGACCGAGCCTATCATCGCCGCCCCGCGCATGTCGATCACTCCGGGCGGAACAACGATCACTGTGAGCACGCCGCTGACAGCAGCGGGCGGCTCGGGCACACCGACCTACAACTGGACCATTACCGGCACCGCGGCAACCCTCAGTGCAAACACGGGCACCTCGGTCAACCTGGTCCCCGCCGGCACGGGTCAGGTGACTGTTCGGGCAACCAATGGTGCAACCATTGAGTTTGCGGAAGAAACGTACACCATCGGCACAGGCGGCGGTGGTGGTTCGCCGACGATTACTGGCCCGGCGTCGATTCCGGACGGTGTTGAGAACGTGGCTTATGGCCCCGTCACCATCGTGGCAACCGGCGGCACGCCTCCTTACACCTGGAGCGCAACCGGCTTGCCCACTGGCGTTTCGATTAACCCGAGCACCGGCGAGATTTCTGGGACGCCTACGGTCAACGGCGCGTTCGCGAGCATCGTCGTGACCGTAACAGACAGCGGTGCACAGTCCGACATCCAGAACTACAGCATCACGATTGCTGCTGCTGGCTCAGTCATCATCTCGACCAGCGCTCTGCCCGGCGGACAGGTCCCCAACGCTTACAGCCAGAACGTAGTGGCTGTCGGCGGCGCGGCGCCGTACGCCTGGCAAATCACGGCTGGCAACCTGCCGACCGGATTGACGCTCGGCAGCTCAACCAGCAACACTGTCGCGATCAGCGGCATCCCCAGTGCAGCCGGTACATTCAACTTCACGATTCGTGTCGATGAAAACGGCGGCAACTTTGCAACCCGCGCCCTCAGCATCACGATTGCACCCGCCAGCGGCGGTGGCATCGGCGGTGGTGGTGGTGGTGGTGGCGGTGGCGGCTGTGCCTCAAGCACCGGCAACGGCGCCTGGTGGCTGCTCGCTGTCGGCATCATCGGCGGCGTAGCGCTGTACCGTCGTCGCAAGACGGCATAGTCTGAAGCCAATGAAGACCAACACCCCCGCGATCACGCGGGGGTGTTTCATTGTGTGGACTGAAGCCACGCTTGCTTGAACAGTTCCAGCAACTCCAATGGCGTGGGCACGTGCAGGTCGGCCTCGAAGCGCGGCGGGCCGGGGCCGTTCATCACCAGGCAGGTGCGTGTGCCGGCGGCCTTGCCGGCTTGCATGTCGTCGCCGAAGTCGCCGACCATCAGCGCGCTTTCCGGCAAACCGCCCGTGCGGCGCAAGGCCTCAATCACCGGCTCGGGTGCCGGCTTCATGGGCCCGAACTCGCGCGAGATCAGCACGTCAATGCGTACGTCGATGGCCTGCAGAATCATCTCGCTGGCTTCGAGCATGTTGCGCGTGACAATCGCCGTGGCCATGCCGCGGGCGTGCAGCGCGTGCACCAGCTCGCGCGCGCCCGGGTTGGCGACCGCGTGGCGCGCAGCGCGGCGCTCTTCGGCCTGCACGATCTGCATGGCGGCAAGCTGCTCCTCAGGCTGCATCCCGGCTATCGCATGGGTGATCGACACGCCGGCTGGCAGCTTCAGGCGCCGGCGCAGGCCGTCAAAGTCGATCTCGGGCACAGTCAGCGTGCCGTCCAGGTCAAACACGACTGTACGGATGTCGCCCAGCATCAGCGGGCCGATTGCGTCGATGCGGCCTCGGCTTCAACGCCGCCCGAGAACAGCGCAAGCATCGCGCCCGCAGCCAGCGCCGTGCCAGCCGCCAGCGCGCCGATCAGTAACCCCGAGCGCAACGTGCGGCGGCCTTTCAGGGCCTGCCACTCAAGGTACTCGGTGTCGGTGCGCACCCCGCGCAGCCGGCGCAGCACTTCGCGCGCAACGCAATGTTCATCGGCGGCCACCTGCACCACGCCGCCCTGGCGGCCCAGCAGCACGCGTTCAAGGTTGCACTGTTGCAGCCGCGCGGTCACGCCGTTGGCTTGCAGAGCACCGGTGGCCAGCATGGCATCGGCGTAGCTGTATGGGTGATACACCGCCCGCCATTCCGAGACTGTTTCAAGCAGCAGTGAATGGCCACAGAAGATGCATCGCTCCCACGTGCCTGCCGCTTGGCGGCTGCAGGCCGGGCAGTACTCCAAGCGCTGAAATGCGGGCGCGTTCATGGCATAACTGTAGGCAGCGGCATTGCTTTGTGAAGGGGCGAACATCGAGCTTACGGATTCAAACGTAGCGGGCCTGCTGCGCCTGCTGGATGGCGCAGATGAGCACCTGCTTGAGGGGCTGCTGGACCAGCTCGCAGCCATGCCCGGCACTGAGCGCGAACGCATTGAACAGCGCGCCACAGGCGCCGGCACAGATGTGCGGGTTGCGTTGCGCCGCGCCCGCATTCGGGCAGGATATCTGCGTGAGCAGCGCCGCTGGGAGCTCGCGGTGGCGCGCCCCCGCCCGCGCCTTGAAGACGCGCTGGTTGTCCTGGGTGACGCGGCAGGCATGCAGGGAGTAAGCGACGTGAGCGCTCGGCTTGACGCCTTGGCCGCCGAAGTTGGCGAGCGCCTGAGTGGTGATCGGGCATTCGATACCGGCCTGGCTGCCATCGTTGAGGTGCTGCACGTGAAGCACAAGCTGCGCGGCAGCGAAGCCAACTACCACCACCCGTCGAACAGTTATCTGCAATGCGTGCTGGACACCGGGTTGGGGATCCCGATCAGCCTGTGCGTGGTGGCTTTGCTAGTGGGGCAGCGACTGGGTCTGCCGGTGCATGGCATGAGCACGCCAGGGCACTTTCTGGGTTTCTACGGCGACGCTGACCTTGGCATTGGCACCTGGTTTGACCCATTTCGTGGATTTGCCAGAATCTCGCAAAGCCAAGCCACAGCGCTGGTTGCGCAGTTCGACGAGGGTTTTCAGCTCACGCCGGCCAAGCCAGCCGACGAGCGCCAGATTCTTGAGCGGTGGCTGAACAACCTGATGAGCGCCTGGAGCGAGCAGGCAGAGCGCGAACACCTGCGAAACCTGGCGCTTTATAGTGCGATTTTGCTGCGCTGAAACCGCGCAACTCATGCCGTGGCTCAGGGTTGAATGTAAGTCAATCCGTGCCAAAGCTACTCAGAGTTCAGGAGGTGCGTATGTCCAAGGCGAGATGGGCGCTGTTTGCGCTTTTAGTTGTCATGACCATCGTCGCCGCGGGCGGCCACAGCCTGGCCCAGCGCAACAAGGGCAAGGGTAAGGGCGGCCCGCCATCGGGCCCGGCACCCTGGAAGAAGGGTGGCAAGGGCGACACCAGCCTCCCGCCGCTCAAGATTGAAGACCTGAAGCCGGAAGGCGTCTACGAAATTCTGAACCTGCTGCCGCAGAAAGATGACCAGCCGCGCATCGGCGTGACAGACAAGATTGCGTATCGCCTGGCTTCGTACGATCCGCCAAGCCACACGCTGAAGTTCGTGACCCTTGACCTAGCCAAGGGTGCCCTGGGCAGCAAGTCGATCAAGCTGCCTCCGGAGTGTCCCAGCTTTACCGGTATACCGCGCATGGCCTACGACAGCGGCGAGTGCTGCGTGATTTCGCAGCAGGCTGCAACGGTGTTTGTGGACGTGAGCACGGGCAAGGTGAAGTTCGCAGCCGGTTTTGATTCCAGCGTGCCGCAGAGTGAGCCTGAACCCAAGGGCAAGGGTAAGGACAAAGGCTGGCCCAAGGATCGAGAGAAGACGTCGGTGCCGGCGTCGTCGTACCGGGTGCATGGCTCGGCGGGCGGCAAGTTTGCGCTGTCGATCAAAGTTGACTACGACGACAAGGCCAAGGCGTACACCGGCAATGGGGCCACTCTTCACAGCGTGGACGGCAAGAGCATTCCGCTGGCGTGGGACCACGCCCGTTACGGCGTGCCGCCCAAGGCGCGCGACGGCGTGTTTGCGGTGACCGAAACTGAGATCATCGTGCTGGTCACGCAGCCCAAGACTGCGGGTGCGTTCAGCAGCGCGCACGAGATGAGCTGTATCGTGTTTGACCGCAAGGGCACACCGAAAGAAGTTCAGACATCGACCGAGAAGTGGCACGGCACCAATGCCGTGCGCTCGACGATCAGCCCCGACGGGCAATACATCGTTGCGCACCCCGAAGACGGCTTGCACCGGTATGTGATCACCCGCGGCACCTGGCAGCGCGGCTACAAGACTGACTACCACGACGCGTGCCTTGGTTTTGCGCCCGGGGGCGGTGTCGGTGTGTTCATCGAAAACCACACGCCGCAGCGCGCAGCCATCAAGGCGATCAAACTGGGCACCGGCGAAACGGTCTGGGAAACCAGTGTGCCTCACGACGACGTGCAGGGTGAAGGCGATGACGAGCCGTTCACAGCCATCGGCCCCGCGGCGATGGTGGTGGCAGCCAAGTGGGGCATCATGTCGGGCACGACTGCCGACCCGCCGCTGATGCTGTATGCAGCCAAGGCCGTGGACTTCGTGCCGCTGAGCATGTCGTACGATGAAAGCGGCAAGATGATCGCGGTGCTGGCAACGGACCGCATCTTCGTGCTCGATGCCAAGACGCGCACGGAACTCTACAGCGTTCCGTTTGAGAAGACTTTGCCGGCAAACGCACTCGGGGAATTCATCACCTTTGACAGCAAGGGCAAGAAGCTGCTGGCATGCGCGCGCGGAAACGGCGTGTGGCTGGTGGACTTGCTGACCAGCAAGATTGAGGTCACCGCGCCAGCCGTGCCGGGCACGTTTGTGCGTGCGTTGCCGGACCTTTCGGGCGTGATCTATTCGCAGCCTAAGGACCAGGGCGGCAACGTGATGGTCCAGAAACTGGACGGCAGCGAGGCGCAGCGCCTGTACCGCTGCGAGTACAAAGACACGATCGCCGTGTGCCTGTGGGTCGATGAGAAGGGCAAAGAGTTCCTGGTCACTGAGCGCGACGTCGGCGAGGGCAAGCTGTTCCTTGTAGACGAAAAGGGCGAGAAGACCCTTGAGTACAACGTGGCCGACGTGGACTCGGCGTACACCGGCGACAACACCGTCGCCGCATTCGTCACCAAGAAGAAGCAGGCTGTGTTGATCAACGAAACCGCCAAGTGGGGCTACACGGGTATCAACTGCTCGGTGCTTGTCCCCGGCGAAGAACCAATGGAAGAGCTGTTTTCGGCAGTCTTCAAGACAGAAGACCTGCCCGGCCGCAGCACTTATGGCGCCACCGCAGCCTCGCCGTTCTTCGGTGGTCTGCACTGGGGCGATGCCAACGTGGCGCGGTTTGCTTGCCCTGCCGGCGTGCTCGAAGCCGACATCACCAAAGGCGTGTTTACGCTGTATGCCTGGAGCCGCAGCCCGCAAGGCCTGACGGCAATAAACCCCGAGGGCAAAGAGTTCTTCGTGGCGGGCAGCGGCGGCTTGACGACTTACAAACTGAAGTAGGCAGCGATTTTCGACCATCCCGGCATGCACAAGGTGCGTGCCGGGATGTTTTCGTAACGTACCGCTGATGCGGGTTGTGTTCCTTGGTACCCCGGAAATTGCTGTGCCCACACTGCGGGCGTTGGCGGCGGCACACGATGTGTGCGCGGTGTTCACGCAGCCCGCGGCGCGCCGCTCACGCGGAGGCAAAGCCGAGTCAAGCCCGGTAGGGCAGGCAGCAGCGGCGCTCGGCATCGAATGCCACGAAGTGGAAAGCGTCAACGCAGGCGAGCCGCTGGCCCGCATGCAGGCGCTGAAACCGGACGTGATTGTTGTGGTCGCGTTCGGGCAGTTGCTGAAACGTGCGGTGCTTGCATTGCCGCGTTACGGTTGCCTGAACTTTCACCCCAGCGCGTTGCCCAAGTACCGTGGCGCGGCACCGGTTCAGCGCGCGGTGCTGGATGGCGTTACCGATTCAGGCCTGACCATCATGCGCCTGGTGAAGAAGATGGACGCGGGGCCGATCCTGTTGCAGCGGCCGTGGCGGTTAGACCCCGCGAAGAACGCGCAGGAACTGCTGGCCGAAGCGGGCGAAGCAGGCGCGCCAATGATGCTGGAAGTTTTGTCGCAGCTTGAGCAGGGCATCACGGCGCGCGAACAGGACGAATCGCAGGTGACGTTTGCGCCGCCGCTCACGAAGGCCGACGGCGAACTGTTGTTCTCGCGGCCTGCGACAGAGTTGCACAACCGCATTCGCGCCGTGCAGCCGTGGCCCAAGGCCGAGGCATGGCTTGAGCGCGAGCCGAGCGTGCGAGTGCTGGTACTGCGCGCAGCCGTCGAGGCCGGAAGCGGTGAACCGGGCACGATTCAGGGAATCAGCCAAGAGGGCATTCGCGTTGCATGCGCAGAGGGTGTGTTACGCTTGTTAGAGCTGCAACTTGAGGGTAAGCCGCCGCGCCCAGCGCGCGATGTTGCCAACGGCTTGCGCTTGAAAACCGGTGAGAGGTTCAGGGTCTGAGATGGCAAAGAAGCATGGCACATCCGAAGAGACGCTGGGTGGCGATGCGCCGCCCGCTACTCCCGTTGCGGCGGCTGTTCCGGAGTCGTCGCTGGGAGTGCTGATTCGCGCCAACCACATGATCAGCCTCAAGGGTTCTGAAAAGACCCTGGCGCTCGAGCAGATGGTGGCTACGGCCGCACGGGCGCTGAACTTGAATGCGGGGCAGCAACTCGACCTGTCGGCAGCCGTGCAGGCGCGCGAAGCCGCACTGAACACGCAACTTGGGCCCGGCTGGGCGGCGCCGCACGCCATGCTGGATATCAGCGAGGGGCTGGTGCTTGTGGTGGGGCGGTCGCGCGCGGGTATCGACTATGGCCGGCCGGAGCTTGGGCGGGTGCACCTGCTGTTTCTGCTGATCAGCTCGCCAGAGACGCACGACCAGTACCTGCGCGTGCTGTCGCAGATTGCCAACGCGTTCAAGGACGCGGGCGGGCCCGAGCGCATTGAGCGCGCGGTTCGGGCCGACACGCCCCAGAAGCTGCGTTCAGCGTTGGGTGAGGCGGCCAAGCGTCAACGCTTTCGGCTGTCACGCCGCTTGCCCCCGGTGTCGCGCGCGCTGATACGCAACCTGCTGCGCTTTGCCGATGAGATCGACGCCGAGGCCATCCTGTTGTTCAGCGATGTGTTCCGAAACCAGGCGCTGCTGAGCAGCTTCATTAGCAAGCGCATCGTGCTGGCGACCCGCGCCACGGATGTGCCGGAAGCCCTGTCTGAAAAGGCCCGCGGCGTGATACGCCTTGCCCGCGGCGAGTTCAGCCCTGAAAGTGCCGTGCAGCTTGCCATGCTGGCGGCCGGTGCCCGCGGCTTGCTGGGCAACGGCCAGCGCATCGTGGCGGTCTGCGGCGACAAGGGCAGCGACACGTTCGACACCATTCGCATTGAAACGCCCCGCAGCATGGTTTCGCGCATTTACAGCGGCGGCACCAAAGAAGCCGTGCTGCCCGAGGTGTTCGAGCGCGCCATCCAGTTGCTGGTGGAACTTGCCGAGGAAGGCCGCGAGGGCAAGCGCCTCGGTACATGCCTGGTGCTGGGCGACGAAGATGCGGTGCGCCCGCTTACGCAACAGCTCACGATCAATCCCTTTCGCGGCTACGCCGAGAACGAACGCAACCTGATGGATGCCGCGCTGGAAGAAACGGTCAAAGAGTTCGCGGCGTTGGATGGCGCGTTTGTCATCAGTCGCACCGGCATCATCCAAAGCGCAGGCACTTACCTGAACCCGCCAGCCGAGATCCGCGTCGAGCTTGTTTCCGGCCTGGGCACCCGCCACCGCGTTGCCGCAGCGATGACCAAGGCGACGAAAGCCGTGGCACTGGTGCTCTCGCAAAGCACCGGCCGCGTCACCGTGTTCAAGGGCGGCCGCGAAGTACTGACGGTGTCGGCTTCGCGCCGGCGGGTTGAGACATCTTCCGGGGGCGACGAGTGACCCAACCGCCAGAGCCCGAACGAATCATTGAGGCCGAAGTTGTCCCGGCCGCCAACGAAGCCAGTCAACCAGTGAAAGTTGAGCGCGTCAGCGAAGGCAGCATCGGCCCCGCCCGCTTTGCTTCGCGCAGTGTTTTCACCTACGGCACAGCCGAGCTGACGCCGGGTGCCATTCGTCGTGTGCGTCTGCGACTGGGGTTGCTAGCGCTTGCCGCCGCATTGGGTGCGGGGTTGTCGGGCTGGTTCGCCGCGACGACACCCCACGTCCTGTTGGCGGCTGTCCTGTTGCTGTTGTGCGTTGCTCTGGCGCTGCTGGCCCTGCTGCTGGGGGCCGTATGGCGACTCATGGGCCGTCTGCCACGCTAGGGGTACGCCAAGAATTTCATTTATTGCCGTAAGGGTGTGTTGCAAGAGGCCACTTACTACTATTGGTGGTAACTGCGACGACTGGCGTAAACTCTAACGGGAGCATGAGATGCGATACTGGGTGATGGCGGCTGCACTGGCATTGGGCATGGCGTTTCCTGTCTTGGCACAGGACGACAGCCGCGGAACTGAAGGCGGCAAGGCAGAAAAGAAGGCGGACGAGGGCGAGGCCAAGGATGCAAAACCGGAGGCTGCCACCGGAATCCAGTTCTTGACCAACCTGGATGAAGCCAAGAAGCAGGCCGCCGAAAGCAAACGCGGCTTGTTCATCGTCTTCAGCACAAGCTGGTGCGGGCCCTGCAAGATGTTGCAGCAGAAGGTCTGGAGCGACAGCGCGTTTGCTGAAACGCTCGCCAAGACATCGGTCGCGGTCAAGCTCGACGGCGACACCGAAGTGCAGGCCAAGAAAGACTTCGAAATCAGGGCATACCCGACCATCCTGCTGGCACAAGCTGACGGAAAAGTGCTCGCGCGGCAGGTTGGCGCGGGCGGCATGATGACCGCCAACGCCTGGGAAATCTGGATCAGCGAGGCGCTGGGTTCAGGCAGCAAGCTCGACGACCTTGTGAAAGCAGCTGAGGAAGCGCCGCAGGACCTTGCCAAGGTCAAGGCCGTGGCTGACACGCTCTACGAACTCGGGCGCAAGGACGAAGCGGTCAAGTGGTACGACAAAGCCGAAAAGCTGGTGGATGAACAGTCGCTGCAGATCAAGCTGCGCAAGGTCGAGGTGTTGCTCGGCAAGATGAAAGATGACCCGACCATCCACGAAGTGATGGACGAGATTCTGCCGCGCATGATGGCCAAGAAGGACGAGCGCGTGATCGACATCAGCCTCAGCTTCGCGAACCTGATCGCGCGCCTGGGTGAAAAGAAAGACCCCGCCCGCGCCCGCAAGATGATGCAGGACTTGCAGGCGGCATTCACCGCCAGCGACCGCATGATTGAGTTTCGCTGCCGTGCCGGCATGTTCGCGCATCAGGCTGGTGACAACGAAACGGCGCTCACCGAGATGAAGCAGATCGCGCAGGACTTCAAGGACAGCGATAACGAAACGATCAAGATCTGGGTCGATCGCTGCCACCGTTTCATCAAGACGCTCGAGGGCGGCGGCAAGTATCGATAGTCGATTGGGGGGCCAACGGCGGGACCGGCAAGCACGCCGGTCCCGCCTGTGTTTCGCGCGAATGACTTGGCTATCATGCCGCCATGACCACGAACCGTAACCCGCAAGCGCAGCAGATGGCCGACGAATCCATGGTGCGCAACCTTGCGGCCCAGGCGCGGGCCATCTGGCCCCAAGAGCAGGTGTTGTTTCAGGGCTACGGGCTGGCTGCTGACGTGCGCATTCTTGACCTCGCGTGCGGCACCGGAGAGATCACGAGCCGGCTCGCCGAGCTGTTTCCCGGCGCGACGCTGATTGGTGCAGACCTGGAGCAGTCGCACCTCAACTCAGCGGCCCAGCGTTGTGCGCGATTTGGCGACCGCGTCAGGTTTCAGCGCGCGGACGCGTACGAACTGCCCTGGCACGGCGAGTTCGATCTCGCCGTCTGCCGCCACATGCTGCAAGCCGTGCCCGAGGCCTGGAAGGTCGTCGCCCAGATGGCCCGTGCCGTCAAGCCGGGCGGGCGGCTTCACGTGCTGGCCGAAGACTACAACATGATGCACTTCTGGCCGGTGAGCCACGACAACGACGAGTTCTGGCGGCTGGGGCCGATCACATATGCACGCAACACGGGCACCGACCTGCGCGGCGGGCGCAAAGTGTTCACGTGGATGCGCGAGCTAGGCCTGCGCGACGTGCGCGTGGACTACGTCACGCTGGATACGGTGCGCGCCGACCGCGAGACGTTCGCGCAGATCTGGGAGGCCTGGCGCGACGGCTATACCGACGTGATCGCCGGGAACACAACGTTGACACGTCAACAGGTGCGGGACGGCTGGAACGAGATGATCGCCGCAATCCGCAACCCCGACGGCTACGCCTGCTGGCACATCCCGATTGTCACCGGTGTGGCGTAGGGGCGACGCTGGCGTCGCCCGGGTTGGCGGGTGTACAGGCGAAAGATGCAAGCAACGCGCGTGCACCGGCGGGCGATGCAAGCATCGCCCCTACTCGCGGGCAGCCAACCATCTCTCGGCGTCAATCGCTGCCATGCAGCCGGTGCCCGCGGCTGTGATGGCCTGTCGGTAGGTGTGGTCCTGCACGTCGCCTGCCGCAAACACGCCCTCGACGCTGGTGTATGTGTTCGGGTGCTCTTTCGGGCCGCCCGCAGCCGCACCGGTCACGAGATAGCCGTTGTCGTGCATCTTGAGCTGGCCCTTGAACAGGTCGGTGTTCGGGATGTGGCCGATGGCCAGGAACACGCCGTCCGACTTGATGTCGGTGACTTCGCCGGTCTTGGTGTTTCTTGACTTGATGCCGCAGACCGTGCCGTTGTCGCGCTTGAGGTACTCCAGCGGCTGCTCGTTCAGCGTCCAGGTGATCTTGGGGTTCTTCTGTGCGCGCTCTAGCATCGTCTTGCTTGCGCGAAATTCCTCGCGACGGTGCACCACGTTCACGTCGCCAAAGCGCGTGAGAAACGAGGCTTCTTCCATCGCCGTGTCGCCGCCGCCGATCACGATCATCTTCTTGTTGCGATAGAACGCGCCGTCGCATGTGGCACAAGTGTGGAGACCGCGGGCGATCAGCTTCTCTTCGCCGTCAATGCCCAGCAGCCTTGAGCGCGCCCCTGTCGAGATGATGACCGCTTCGGCCACCAGCTCGTTGTCGTCCACCCAGATCCTGAACGGCTGTTTGCTGAAGTCGACCCTGGTGACGTCCACATCGCGAAATTCGGCGCCGAAGTCGATCGCCTGCTGCCGCATGCGCGCCATCAGCTCGGGGCCCGAGATACCGCCGTTGGGAAAGCCCGGGAAGTTTTCAATCTCGGTGGTCAGCATCAACTGCCCGCCCGGCGGCCCACCCGCGCCAAAACCTGCCAGCACAAGCGGCTTCAGCCCGGCGCGCGCGGTGTACAGTGCGGCGGTGTCGCCTGCGGGGCCACTGCCGATGACAATGATGCGGTGCTTTTCGCTCATGATTCATCCCTTCCGGTTGTCATGGGTATAAACAGGCCCGCGCCTGCTTTCCATTCCCTAGCCGGGATCACTGGCATTGAATCGCATCAGTCCCTAACATCCGGCCGATGAACAAGGGCCGAAAGATCTGGCTTGCGTTGGCGCTGGCCTGGCTTGTGCCGGGGCTGGGGCACTTCTACCTCAAGCGTCCGCTGCACGGGTTGTTCTTCCTGCTGGCGATTGGCGGCTTGTACGCAGCCGGCTTGATCATCGCGCAGGGCACGGCCGTGAACTACACGCTGCACGAGTATTACTTCTACTGCCAGATGTTTGCCGGGCCCGTGACGTTCGTGGTCGAAGCGTTGCGCGGCAAAGAGTCGATCTACCTGGGCGAAAACATCAGCGTCTTTGCTCACCAGTCGGGCGTAGTGTATGTGGCTACCGCGGGCATTTTGAACCTGATCGCAATCTGTGAGTTGTATCGCCGCTGGGTGCAGCCGGACGCCCCCGGGCCGTCGGATACCATGCGTGTGGACCCTGTCACGAAGGCGATCGGCGATGCTTGAGTACGTGCTGATGTATCTGCCGCTGGCGCTGGTTGCAGGCCTGGTGATGGGCGTGGCCGGCAGCCGCGAGTTCAAGCGCGGCCTGCTGCGCGGCCTGTTGAACGGGGCTTTGCTCAGCGGCGGCATGGCGGCACTGGTGTTCCTGGTGCAACTGGCCACGGACCCTGCCCTGCTTTCGTGAGTGCCCGCAGCGGTCGCGACTTTCGCCGCGGCCCTCCTTCTGCTGAAATAGCCTTACTGGAGCGACCTTGGCACCGCGCGAAGCCGTTGTGCGTGAGTACTCAACCGGCGAAATACTCTGCCGGCAGGGTGCGGCTGCGGACCGGCTGTTTGTGCTGCGCGCGGGCGGCATTCGGTGCAGCGTGGTGCCGGACAAGGTGCTGGTGGAAGCTGACGACGCGCGCCTGTCACGCGGGCACGACATCGCGTTCTTCAATGAACCCGGCAGCTCGATCGGCGTCGAAGGCGCGCTGGCCGGCCACTACCAGAGCAGCCTGATCGCCGCCGAGACCAGCGTGGTCGTCGAGGTGCCGTGCGATACGCGCGGTGTCATGAGCATGATTACGGAGAAGCCTGACTTCGGCGTCGCGCTGGCGCGCATGCTGGCGCGCAGGCTGATGGCGGCCAACCGCAGCCTGGGCAGCAGCCAGCGCACGGCAAGCCGCTTCTTGCGCGACTTCCAGGGCATGTGCGTGGACTTTTACAACCTGGTGCAGCGCATCGGTGAAGACAGCCAGGGCGAAGACGACGTGCTGCAGGCGTTGAATGCCGCCAAGCGGCGCTGGGCCTACGGCGCCGGCGAAAGCGGCGGGGCCGAGCTTGCGCGCAACACGCGCGTGCTGATGGCGCGCGTCGTGGACGACAAGGTGATGTCGTCGCGCCAGCACAAGCTCGCGTCGGGTGACTACCTGTGCCGCAAGGGTGACCCGGGTGGCAGCGTCTATCTGCTGGTGTCGGGCCGCCTGAGCGTGAAGATCGGCAGCGAGCAATTCGGCGTGGTGCGGCCCGGCGAGACGGTGGGGGAAATGGGTGTGCTGCTGGGCGAAGAAGAACCCAAGCGCATGGCCGACATTGTCGCCGATGAACCCAGCATCTGCGGCGTGATTCCGAATGACCAGTTTGTGGCGATGATCGGCAGCCAGCCGCGCCTGTTGATCAACCTGTGCAAAGTGATGACGCTGCGGGTGAAGTCGTTTGAGCAACTGGCCGCCGAAAGCGATGACGCCCTGCGCGCCGTGGCTGCGCGCTTTGAGGGCGGCGAGACTTCGTTTGAAGAAGACTGCTCGTCGTTGCGCGAGAACCTCGAGATGCTGCTCAATGACAACGACCTGCCGCTGCACCAAGAGGTGGAAGCGCTGGCACGCCTTGAAGAACGCTGGACCGAGCGCATGGGCGAGCTGAAAGACAAACTGTCAGCCGCCGGCGCGCGCTAGCGCCACGTGAACTTGCCCTCGGCGCCACTGTACTGGAAACGCAACGTGCCTTCCTTTCCGCTAGTCAGGGGCTTAGCGTAGAGTTCGCCGGTGCCTGGCATTGGCTTGTGGATGCGGTCTTCCACGCGGTAGTACATGCCATCAAGTTCCATCGGGGAAGCGCCGCATCCCTCGCCACCCCGGCCGATCGGTCCAGTCAGTCTTACTGGCTCAATGCCGGTCTTGGCAAACGCAACACGTGCCTGGTTCTTGAGGCTGCCCATCAACTGTTCCCCTTCGGCCTGGCGTGCCTCGGCCGTATTGCTGGTAACGAGCGGGATCGCAGCCAGCGCCATGATCGGGAGAATGAGAAACAGAAACACTCCGGCGATGATCAATCCCCACGCCCAGCCGGGCATGCCCTTCTTCGGCGGAGGCCCGTAGTAGGGCGGGGGCATGTTTGGCGGGCCGTATCCGGGCGGCATGCCCGGGGCGCCATACTGTTGCGGCGGCGCGCCGTACTGGGGTGGTGCTCCGGGCGGGGCGTACTGCGGCTGTGCGGGCGCCGGGTTATGGGTGCCCGACTCGATGGGCTGCTGCTGGGGGCTGTGGGGCGACATCGGCTGTCCGCGCTGTACGCGCGGGCGCGGATTGGGCTGGGCAGGCGTTCCGTAACCGGGGGGCTGGTTGGGTTCCATGGTAGCGCTCCTGAGACAGCGACGATGTTATTCGCCACGAGCGACGGGCGCCACAGGAATGACGTCAGTTCTTTGCCTGCCACAGGCATCGGCACCAGTTTGGATTTCAGCGTACCTCGCCACTTTCGTTGAAGATGATGTCCTTCTCTGGCGGCTCGGCGCCGCCGGGCCAGCGGTCTTTGCCAAGGCAAGTCAGCGTGAAGCCATCGGGCGTGCGCTTGTATAGAAAATTGGCCTTGGTGTAGGGGCACGTGGGCACCCCGCTGGGAAAGTACTTGGCGCTGTGAAGTTCGGACAGTGAGGCGGGGTACTCGCCGGCATCGTTCAGTTTGTACATGATCAGCGCCGTCTGGATCTGGCTCAAAGTCACCTTAGTACCTTGCCAGTCGTGGTCCTTGCTGCCGGTGCGGTCAAAGAAGAAGACGAACACTGTGGCCGCGACGACCAACCCGATCAGCAGGGTCACGATTCCTCCGGCGACGCAGAACATACCCCACGCGACCAAGTGTCCGCGTCGGTTGCTGTTCTCGGGCGCAAGTTCGTCTGGCCGCGCAATGGGCGGTGAATCAAGACTCGCAAGTGACTGCTCGTGATCCATCGCGATCTCCCGAGGCCTTGTTTAGCCCACTTCGCCCTTCTCGTTGAAAACGATGTCCTGATTGGGTGGCTCGGTACCGCCGGTCTCCATGTCTTTGCCCAAGCAGGTCAACGTGAAGCCATCGGGCGTGCGTTCGTATAGAAAGTCGTCTTTGCTGAACGGGTCCTTGGGCACTCCGTTGACGAAATAGCGATTGCTGTGCAACTCGTCCAGAGAGGCGGGGTACGCGCCGGTCTCGGCCTTGTACATCTCCAAGGCCTTCCCGATCTCGGCCATCGTGACCTTGGCGGACTCCCAATGGGACGGAGTGGTGTAACGAGGAAGAAACACGTACAGCAGAGCGAGCATTAACACGAACAGCCCAATCAAACCGGCAAGCAACGACAGTAACCCTCGCACGAATTGCCGTCGGCCAGTCGCCCGCACGGGGTTGACGGCGATCGGTCGCAGGGTGATCTGCAAGTCCGGCGGGACGTACTCGCCGGGGTGGTAGGGCTTGTCTGGGGCGGGTTCCATGGCCGTGACCCGTTGGGTTCACGGTGTTAACGACTGAAGCTGCGCCCACGCCAGTGCGATTCCGAGATGTGTCAGCTCCGCCACTGTTTCGTGAATGCCCTTGATCTCGGGCGCCAGGTGGGCGCCGTAGCCACCCGTCGCAATCACGCGCGGCGGCTTGGCGTAGGTCTTCACAACCTCGGCCAGGATGTTCGAGACCAGGCCGATCGTGCCATAGTAAGCGCCGGCGTTGATCGCGCTGACGGTGTCGTCGCCGACCGCGGGCGGCTTGTTCTCGCTGATCTTCACCAGCGGCAGCAGCGCCGTGCGCTGGTGCAGCGCCTCCATGGCCAGGCCTATGCCGGGGCTGATCACACCGCCGACGTACGCGCCGCCTTTGACCACGTCGAAGGTGATCGCCGTGCCGAAGTCCACCACCACAACGTTGTCGCCCGCGCGATGCCGGGCTGCCAGCGAGTTCACAAGCCGGTCCTGCCCTGCCTGCTCTGGTGTGCGCGTGCGATTTTCGATCGGCACGGCGCCGTCGCGCCCGAAGGCGAAGGCCGGCTTGCCCCACGCCTGCTCCAGCGTCGCCAAGCCGCGCGGGTTGACACTGGCGACGACGAGCGGCCACGCGTGGTCGGCGGCACTCAACGCATCGCGAACCTGCGCCACGTCGGCTGAGCTTGACACGTCAATGGTTGCAAAGATTTCCAGACCGCGCATGGCGCAAAGCGTCATGCCGGTGTTGCCGATGTCGGCCGCAATGATTTCAGCGGTGGGGGGCATCTTCAGTTCGTCGTGCTTTGTGCTTAGTGCGATGGTGTATCTCGCGCTAGGCACGACGCACAATGCACTACGCAGTCCCTATGGTAAAGTTGAGCGCACGAGCACTACGTTGCCGTCGGCGTCGATTGCCAGCAAGTCCGGGCGGCCGTCACCGGTGAAGTCGGCCAGTGAAAGATTCACCGCGGCAAACCCGCCCAGCGCCTCAAGCAGCGACTTCTGCGCCTCGTCGGCTTCAAAGAAGCGGCCCGCACCGTCGTTGACCCAAAGCGTGACCTGCACGCCTTCGCCCACGCGCTCGGTGCTGATCAGGTCGAGGTCGCCGTCGCGGTCAAGGTCGTCCATGGCAAGGTCAAGCAGCACGCCCTTGGATGCGGGCGCGCCCTCAAAGGCCTCGAACGTCTGGTCATCGCGCAACTTCAGCAGCGTCAGGCGGGCGTCGCCGCCTTCGGGCGCGTAGCCCAGTGCCAGGTCAAGTCGCCCGTCGGCTGAGAAGTCCGCCGGTGACAACCCGAAAAAGCGCCCGCGCAGGGCCGTGGTGACTGCGGCCTTGAACGGGGAAACATCGTCGTCGGCGCTGCCTGTGCCTACCCACAGCACAAGGTGCTGCGGGCCAAGGCCGTCGTCGGTCTGCATCACGGCAACGATGTCTGCAATGCCGTCGCGCGTGAAGTCGGCGCAGCACAACTCGCCGCTGAACACCAGCGGCAAGCCGCGATCATCGCGAAGCGCCATATCGGCGCGGCTTTCACGCCAGCCGCTGCGCCCCTCATTGAATTGAACGCGCCCCAGCGGGCTGGGCCAGAACACATCGAGGTCGCCATCACGGTCAAAGTCGCCCAGTGCGGGTGCGCCGCGCAGGCCCGTGGGGGGCGTTGGCAGCAAGCCGGTTTCATCGTCGCTGAAGCGGCCCTGCCGGTTGTTGCGCAGCAGGCGCGGCTTGATGCGCGCGTCGGCGGGGATAAACAGCAAGTCCGGGTACGTATCGCGGTCGAAATCAATCGCCTGCAGGCTGCCGGTACCGCCCATGTCGATCGGGTCACCGCTGAGGACGAAAGGCTCGCCCTCGGCGCCTGCCAGCCACACCTGAAGTCGGCCGTCCTTGTCGATCGTTGCCATGTCGGCTTTGCCGTCGTCGTTCAGGTCGGACACTGCAGCCGCCAGCGGCGAGGGAATGCGCGGCACGGGGTTGTAGGCCGCCACAAAGCGCACTTTGCTGTCCACGGTCGGCGGCATTTCGGCGGCGTTCACTTTCAACAGCAGCAGGCCGGCGTTGCTGGCGATCATCAGGTGTTCGCGCCAGTACTCGATGCGGTTGACACTGATGCGCGCACCCAGCGGCAACTGCGCGTCGGGCGTTCCGTCGGATTTGTCGTGGTTCAGGTACAGCGCGATGGCGTCACACACGCCGGTGTCATCTTCAAGGGCGACGATGATGTCGCCGCGGCTGTCGCGGTTGACGTCGCGCAGCGCAAGTGCACCGGCCAGGCGCGGCTCTTCGCCGGTTCGCAGCGTGAAGCGATGTTCGCGCTGGTCAGCGCCGCTGACCACGGCGACTTCAGCGCGGCGGCCCCAGAACGCCAGGTCCGCGCTGCGGTCGCCATCCAGGTCCCCGTGCGCGGCGCATGGTGCCCCGTTTACGTCGAGGCGTACGGCGCCGCCTTGTTCGCGAAACGTCCCGCCGGCGTTCAGCAGGACGCGGCCTTTGCCGTCGGCGCCCAGCACGTACAGGTCGGGTTTGCCATCCCCGTTGAAATCCGCCGCGTTGATCCCGCAGGTAAGCATGCGCGGGCTCAAGCCGGCAAGCTTGATCGATGGGCGCGCACTGAAGCGCACGATCACTTCGCCGAAGGCATCCAGCACCGCCAAGTCGTCGCGGCCGTCGCGGTCAAAGTCGGAGGCAGCCAGCGCTTGCGGCGCCTCCACCGCCAGGATCTCGGACGACAATGCAAAGCGCGAGCCGTTCACCCGGGTCTGGTTGCCCAGTGTCAGCAGCCGCACACGCTCAGGCCCGCGCAACAACACGGCCAGGTCCGTGGCGCCGTTACCTGAGTAGTCGCCCGCGGCAAAGTCGACCGCGACTTCGTCGCCACCCGGCAACAGTGTTTCGGCAGAGCGCTCGGGGTCATACAGCGCGGTGACCGCGCCGTCGGCGAACAGCATCAGCAGTTCGGCGGATCCGTCGCGATTCAGGTCGGCGGTCAGCATGCGCAGCGCACTGCGATCAGCGCCGCCGCGGCATGCCAGCCAGAACGCCGGCTCGTACCGGGCGCCATAGGGAGTCGTGGATTCCGGTGCCCCGGCAAGGTGATACACCTGGCCCGGGCGCAGTGGCTCGGCCGGCACTCCGTACACGCCGTCGCGCGTCATGGTCAGTTTCAGGGGTACTGGCTGTCCATCGCCACAGCGCAGGCCAAGGCCGCCGGCCAGCGCAGGCAGGGCGCCGCGCAGCAGCAGCGCCACGCCGTCAGGCCCCGGAAACAGCGCGCTGCGCGTGTTGGCAAGGTCGTCGGCCAGCGCGTTGGTGGTGCGCGGCCGGATGTCCGGTTGCGCAATCACGCCGGCTTCCGCGTCGGGCGTCAGTACGAGCACGTAGTCGCCGGCGCTCAGCAACAGCGGGTCGGTGCCGACGGGCTGTTCGAGTTCGATTTCGTGAAGCACCACGCCGTCAGACAACTGAAGCTGGTTGGCGCGAAACGGCAGGTCAGCGCTGCCGCGTGTCACCCGAATGGCGGTGCCCGTGGGCGCCTGCAGCACAATCCGGCGCAGGCTGGGGTGCGGGGCTTTCTCGAGGCGGCCAGATGCTGTCAGGTCGGCTGGAAAAATGCTGCGCACGGCGGGGACGGGCGCGCTGGCAGGAGTCTGGGCAGAGCTCGAGCTGTTGTTGACGGGAGGCAGCGGGGCACCACAGCCGGCAAGCAGCAGTGTGGCAATGGCGAGCAACGTGAATGTTCGCGTCAACGTAGCGGACCCTGCAACGGAACCGGAACAACCTGTCTCTATAGTACGGAAGAAGTGACCCCGGAATAACAGGGGAAGTTCCGGTATCTCGCGGCATCAAATACACGGTGCCCGCCTTGGGTGCGGGCACCGGTGAGCGACGGCCGTTTGAAGGCGATCAATGATACACGTCCACGATCACCTTCATGACCGGGTAAACCCATTGCAACTCGCGCACACTGAAAATCTGCACGTCATGCTGGGGATTGTATGGCGCGAGAATCACGTTGTCACCACGACGCTGGTAAACCTTGCAGGTGACGTCGCCGCTTTCCAGCTTGGCCACCACGGGCTTGCCTTCGCGCGGCATCATGTTGGGGGCACAGATGATGGTGCTGCCGTCCGGAATCTTGGGCTCCATGCTGTCGCCCGAGATGCGCAAGGCAAACGCGTTTTCGTCTGTCACGTCGCGCGGGCAGTCAATGTAGTCGCTGCCGGTACCCTGCGGGTAGTCGTCAAACGCTGACAGCGGGCGACCTGCCGCGGTGACGCTGACAATCGGGATGACGCGCGAATTGCTGCGCGCACCCACCGCCACCGCCTCGCGAGACCGCTCAGCCATCTTGCGGTTGAGCATGTCGCGGGTCAGCGTCTCGGTGTCTTCCAGGTTGGGTTCATCCGTGGCGATGAAGAAGTCCGGCGTCACGTTCAGCGCCTGTGACAGCTTGCGCAGGATCTTGCTGCTGACCGGGTAGCGCCCGTTCTCTACAGCGCTCAAGTACGGCCGCGTACAGCCGATGCGCTTGGCCAATTCGGCGCACGTCATGCCGCGAAAGCTGCGCAGTCGCTTGATGCGCTCGCCTGCGGCTACAGTGGACTTGTTATCAGTCATGAGTACCTGCCTTGGCTTGGGGACAGCCGCGTTCGAACCATGTGTAAGGATTCTGACAGAGCACGGTGCATTTTGCAAGAAAATGTTGGCGGTTGGGCGTCACTTTTCTTCCCCTTGCCTGCATGGACTCGCTGATGACTACTACAGGTGCTATGTCGGCAGCAGCGACTACATCCTGTATGGTCTGATTGTCACATCCAGCTAATGGCAGCGTGTAAGGTTTGGCAATGCAAACGCGGCTGGCTCGCGTGCGCAACCTGCGCAGCGGTAGGCTGTTGCACCGCGGCTTGCGCTTGGGTAAAACGCTTGGCAGCACCCCCTTCATAGACTGCAACACCGCAGTTCGGAGGTTGACCATGGCCCGGATCCTTACCGGCGTCCTGCTGATTGCTCTTTCACTGACTGTAATTGGGTGCTCATCGAGCAAGCCGATGCGCTTCCAGTTCAAGGTGCCCTCGGGCTCGGCCACCATCGAAATCGATGAGGGCAGCACGTACCGCGGCTCAACCGAGCAGGTGTACACGCTCAAGAGCAACGACTACGAAAAGACGATTGAACTGACCTGGAACGGCAAGAAGGTCTACGGAAAGATGGACGTGTTCGACCACACGGCCCTGACCCGTATTTCTGTCGTGCCGGTGCACCTGACCAGCGACATCGTGACCGCGGTGGACGACTTCAAGGCCGTTACCTACGTCGTGTACCAGCGCTATCGCGACGCGAACATTCGCGGCACGGCTGGCGAAGACACCCAGCTGCGCGTTTACGACTACGGCGACACCGTGACCCGCGAGGCGCTGATTGAACAGGCGCGCCTGAACGGCCACGTGATCGCGGTGATCGACTTCGGCAACAGCGAATACATCAAGTAGTCGCGGTGTCGCCTGGCCCAAAGTGAGAGCAGAATGCGGCACACTGCCGCCATCCTTGCCTTCGTCGCTGGAGTAGCCCTTACCGGGTGCTACTCCAGCGGCCCTATTGTCTATACGGGCCAGAACGAAGACGCCCGCGAAGGCAACTGGATCAAGGACCCTGAAGCCGACGCCACCACACGCGACGTCACCGGCCGCAAGGACCAGACGCGCACCCTTTCAAACCGGGTGGATATTCCGGTGCTTGAGTTTGCGCAGATGTCCGGCACCAGCTACGGATACGGCGCCAAGCGACGGTCTGGCTACGACGCGCGCTTTGTGCGCATGTCGTACGAAGCCGGTCGCCATCTTGAGTATACGCAGTTCGCGGCCGCGCCCCAGGATTACGGGCACCGCGTCGGGGCCGAGGCGCTGTTCGGCGACTTGAACGAGACGCTGTACCCGGGCGTGCGCGGCGACGACACACTGAACGCGCGCCTCGGCCGCGACCGCACCCGTGCGTACTCGGCGCTTGAGCAGCCGTGGACCGAATCGGGCAAGGTCGCTGTTGAGGGCATTCGCACGCGCTCATGGACGAATGCAGTCAAGGGCGAAACTTTCCTTGAGGCTTCGCGCTCACGCTCAGGCTATGAGCAGGCCTATGGCTCGCGCGTGATCGGCCTGCACCTGTGGAAGTACGCCGACCGTGACTTGGTGGCCGACGCCGTGGAAGTCACGTACACGATCGTCTACTACAACATGAACGAGTACAACATCGGACCGACCGAGATCATGGAGCCGATTCCGTACTACACCCAATATCTCGACAAGAGCGCGACGCTGCCCAAGGAAAACACCAGCGTCGAGTACCTCAAGGGCGACGGCGGCCGCAGCTACCTTCGCTGGAAGTTCCCCGGCGGCATCAAAGCCGGCGAGACCAACAAGATGACCTACAAGGTCCGCGTTGAGCTCGAGAGCAAGTACGTGCCACCCGACGACAAGCCCGCAACGCCCGAGAAACAGTGATCACAGGGCGGCTTCGGCCGCCCTCTTCGTTTACGCCGGGTGTGGGCGCACCTATACTCTCGCCCCCGCATGAGCAAGCCGCCCGTCCAATCTGCCCGACCCAAGATCCCGGGAAACCGCGCGCGCCACCGCGCCTTGCGCGAGATCGACCGCGAGCTCGGCGGCCTCGACGAAATGCTCGGCGCATTCACGCGCAAGCCGGCGCAAGCTACCGGCACCGACGCCGCGCTGAACGCCGCGATTGACCGGCAGATCCAGCGGCTGCTGCAACTGCGCGAGAAGCCGGACAGCGTCTACTGGAACGCCGAGCTTGACAGCAACGCGGGCCTCGGCGCGCAGTACATCATGATGATGCACTTTCTCGACCAGCTTGATCTCGAGAAGCAGCGCAAGCTCGCCAACTATACCCGCAACTGGCAAACCGCAGAGGGTTACTGGACGATCCACGAGGGCGGCCCGGGGCACCTGAGCTACACGGTCACCTGTTACTTCGCGCTGAAACTTGCCGGAGATTCGCCCGACGCGCCACACATGGCAAAGGCCCGTGAGTGGATTCTTTCGCAGGGCGGGGCGATGCGCGTCGGTGTCGAGGCGCGGCTGCAACTGGCGCTGTTCGGGCAGTACGACTGGGCGGGCGTGCCGCCGATACCGCCGTGGCTGGTTCTGCTGCCGTACCTGCCGCAACTGCCCGGTGTGTTTGAGCGCAAGACGCTCAGCATTTACGACCTGAGCTATTGGTGCCGCATCAGCCTGGTGCCGATGTCGGTGCTGTATGAGCGCAAGCCACTGAAGAAGCTGCGACCCGACCAGGCCATCGACGAGTTGTTTGTTGAGCCGCCGACAGAGCGGCGCTGGAACTTTGAAAGCTATACCGACCCCGGCATCTTTTCGTTGGGCGGCATCATCCAGCTTGGCGCCAAGGCCGTGAAGAAGTTTGAGTTCGCAATCGGCCCGATCATCCGCAAAGTCGCGCTGACCAAGGCGCGCGACTGGATACTCAGCCACCAGGACGACAGCGGCGACTGGGGCGGCATCTATCCGCCGGTGATGTACAACCTGCTAGCGCTGCCGCTGCTTGGTCTCGAGAAAGACGATCCGCGCCTCAAGAAAGCCTGGGCAGCGCTCGACCGCTTCATGATCGATCACCCCGAGTGCGAGGGCCTGCACATGCAGGCGTGCGTCAGCCCGGTGTGGGATACCGCATGGTCGCTGGTGGCGCTGGCCGAAGCAGGCTACGACACCAAGCGGCCAGAGTTCCAGCGTGCAACTGACTGGCTGTACTCACGCCAGATTCTGCGCGAGGGCGACTGGGCAGTGAAGAACCCTGACGCGATTCCTGGCGGCTGGTGCTTCCAGTTCTACAACGACTTCTACCCCGACATCGACGATAGTGCCGTCGTGCTGTACGCCCTGCTGTGGGGCGGCTTCCCCGCGGGCCGGCAGGCCCGTGGCGAGCAGGTGCGGGTCGGCCTCGAGTGGCTGCTCAGCATGCAGAACAAAGACGGCGGCTGGAGCGCATTCGAAACCGCGGTGGACAAAGACCTGGTCAACCACATCCCGTTCAACGACCTCGACAACATGCTCGACCCAAGCACTGCCGACGTCACCGGCCACGTGCTGGAGACATTAGGGAAGTTCGGCTTCACGCGTGAGTTCAAGCCGGTTGCCCGCGCGATCGAGTTCGTCAAGCGCCTGCAGGACCCCTGTGGTGCCTGGTGGGGGCGCTGGGGCGTGAACTACATCTATGGAACGCATGGCGTGTTGTGCGGCTTGGCGCAGGTCGGCGAAGACATGAAGCAGCCGTTCGTGCGCAAGGCAGTGGATTGGCTGTACTCAGTGCAGCAGCCCGACGGCAGCTGGGGCGAAGACTGCGAAAGCTATCGCAAGAAAGAACTCGCGGGCAAGGGCGACAGCACGCCAAGCCAGACGGCCTGGGCGATCATGGCGCTGCTCGCAGCCGGCGAATCGAATGACCCAAGGGTGCGCAAGGGCATCGACTGGCTGATCGCCAATCAGAAACCCGAAGGTGGATGGGAAGAAAGCAAGTTCACGGGCACAGGCTTCCCGAACGCGTTTTACCTGAACTATCACTTTTACCGCGAGTACTTCCCATTGATGGCGCTGGCTCGCTACCGAAATGAGAGGTCCGCAGATGGACGCGGATGAACGCAGATCTGCGTTGAACCGGATCACCGAGACGGTGATTGGTTGCGCATTTCGGGTGGCAGATGCCCTCGGCGCAGGATTCAACGAGAAGGTGTACGAGAATTCATTGGCGCACGAAGTCAGGAAAGCTGGCTTGAAGGTGGCGCAGCAGCATTCGGTGACCGTCACGTACGATGGCGTGCAAGTGGGTCACTATGTATGCGATCTGCTTGTGGATGCCGCAGTGTTGATTGAGCTCAAGGCCGTCAGTCAACTGACAAACGAGCACGTCGCTCAGTGCATGAACTACCTGAAGGCCACCGGGCTAAAAGTCTGTCTGTTGATTAATTTCGGCAAGCCAAAGATCGAAGTACGACGAATCGTCAATGACTTCTAACCATCTGCGTTCATCCGCGTGCATCTGCGGACCAACACCATGACAGAGCCACCACTGCCGCAAAAACCGTTTGAAGAAGGCATCGAGAAGCTGATTGCGCGCCTTCGGCGTGCGGAATTGCCTGAGCACGTGTTCAACATTTACAAATCCGACGACACGAAACTTGACGTGCGCGGGGGCGCAGCCAAGCGGCGCGAGAACCTGCGGCGCTACATCAAGGCGATTCGTGAGCCGCGCTTTGCCTTTATCGGCATCGCGACCGGCTGGCGCGGCGCGCGCTTTACCGGTGTGCCCTTTACCGACGAAGACCGGCTGTGCATTCCGGGATCGTGCTATGACCGCACTGGCAAGCGCGAACGCCCGTATCGCGAAGCAACCGCCGGCGTCGTCATGGACCTGCTGGGCGCGCGAAGCGACGTGATCTGCTGGAACATCGTGCCCTGGCACCCGCATCAGCCGCGCGAGCCGCTATCCAATGCGGACCCAGACAGCGAGACCATCGGCTATGGCATCGAGGTGCTGGAATTCTTGTTTGCGCGTCTGTACCCGAACGCGCAAGCCGTGGCAGTCGGCAACATCGCAGCCGAGGCGCTGGCCTCTTTACGTGTCAACGGCCAGCCGATAGCGGTGGCGGCGCAACTGCGTCACCCCGCCCACGGGGGCGCCGAGGAGTTCCGTGCCAGTGCGCGCGCGCTGCTGCTGATTGAGCCTGAGATTGAGTGAACGACCCCCGGGCATGCCGGGGGTCGTCAGTGGTTGTTGCGTACTGCTACGGTTCCTGCAGCGTCGTAATCACGTACTGCCGACGGTCAAAGAACTGGGCCTCGCCCTTGTCGTTCACTTTGTAGAACTCGGTTTTTGCGAGCAGCGGCTTATCGTGCAGAAACCAGTAGCTGACGCATTCGCTGAAGCCGCCTGAGCTCTTCTGCTTTCGTTGGTACGTCACGACCAGCGCATCATATTTCTTGCCGGCAATCTCGAGTTTCTCGGTCTTGTCCGGGCTGCGCGTGTAGTGGGCCTCGTCGTAAGCACCCTGCGCAAAGCGCATGTAGGCCGGCTGTGCCCAGGTCGCGCTGCTCTTCTGGACTGGCAGTGGCTTCAGTTGGGCGACGCCGGCGGCCGTGTTCACCTCGTACATGGTGACATCGAACTCGTAGCCCGTATCTGTGGTGCCGGTGACTTCATACTCCTCGGGATCTCGGCTGTTGGGGTCCCACCCCTTGGACAGTCCGCTCCAACGCCAGCCGGTGACGGTGAACTTCAGGCCCGCCCTGAAATACTTCTTTGCTTCGGCTTCGCCCCAGGGCAGCTCGACGTAGCCAAAGTTCTCAGCAACCTCGATCTGGAAGCGCTGCTCGGCGTTGGGCTTGATGCCGTTCTCGGCACGCAGGGTGATCTTCCGGGATGTGCCGATGTCGGCCATGCGCGGTGTGCCGCTGAGCACCCCGTTCTCAAGGGACAGCCACTTGGGCAGCGAGCTGGCTTTGAGGGAGGGCGCCGGAGAGCCGCCCAGCTTGATTTCATAGCGATAGGTCTCGCCGGCCTTGGCGGCAATCACAGCGGTGCTGAGAAAACGTGGCGCCCCGGCAACCATCAGTGCAAACCGCTGCTCAGCGTCTGGCTGGATGCCGTTGGTTGCCTTTATCACGATCTCGCCAGTGTCGCCGCTATCGTCTGCTCCCGGGGTACCGCTGAGCGTGTCGCCCTTCAGAGTCAGCCATGACGGCGCGCCGGTAACGGATAGCGTGGCCGCAGGCTCGGCCTTCACTTCGATCTTGTAACTGAATGCAACGTCGCAGGTAGCGCTGGTGGGGGCTGTGCTGGTGATCTCCGGTGAAGCCGCCACGAGCAATTCAAACCGTTGCACCGCGTTCGGCGCTACGCCGTTCTCGGCACTCAAAGTGATCGTCACCCTGCCCATGTCAGCGCGTTCGGGTGTTCCCGTCAGTGCAAGTTGCTCGACGCGCAACCACTTTGGTAGCCCCGATGCGCTCAACGTTGGCGCGGGCGACCCCGCCAGTTCGATGTCGTAGCGAAATGTTTCGCCCGCAATGGCAATCTTCATGGGCTCGCTCAAGAACGTTGGCGGGACTTTGACCGCTTCAAGCGTTGGCTCGGGGGCGGGCGCCGGAATTTCCGCTACAGGCTGCTTTGCAGCTTCCGGTTTGGCTTCCGCTGTCTGTTCGTTGCGGGGGCTGGGCGGCGTCGAGGGTTGCGACGAGTCATCCCCAACCGCGTTGCTTGCCGTGCGTGCCGGCGCGATTGGCGTGTGTTCACGCGGTGTGCTGTCGTCGCCCACAGTTGTGCCAGATAGCGGCGGAGCTTGCGTTACCGGCAAGGTCCTGGCCGCCGTCACCGGTGCCGGCTGTGGCGTCGGGCCTGAGGCCGCAACAGCGGCGCCGCCGACGACGCACAGCAGCAGGATTGCGACGGCGACAGCTGCAACCAGGGCAGTCGTTCTGCGTTGAAGCGATTGAATACTGTTCATAAGAGAAGCCTCCAGTCCAGCGATCGAAACAGGGGTCGTGGACGGAGCGGCTGCACGAAGCAGTCCAGGCAACTCAGGCAGCGCCAGAGCCGGGGCCACCGTGGCCAGTCGCAGTCGCAACTGCTCAAGGGCAGTGCGCTGGCGGGTGGCGACAGTGCCTTCGGGCAACTCAAGGGCCGCTGCGGTTTCAGTGCGGCTAAGCCCGAACTCGAAACGCAGCTCGATCACCTCTCGCAGTTGCTCGGGCAGGCTGCCAGCCATGGCCCATGCCTCGCGGGCGAGTGCATTGCGCTGGGGGTCTTGCGTGTCGCGCATGTTCGGCACCTCTTGCTCGCGTTTGTTGCGCAGTGACCGGTCGCGCACCGCGTTGCGGGCAAGGTTGCGCACGATGCGGAAGCACAAGCCGCGCAGCTCAAGCGTTTCGCTGAGCTTGCGGCGCATGCGATACACCCGCAGCAACGCGTCCTGCACCACATCGTCGGCGCCCGCGGAATCGCCGGTGACCCTACGCGCATAGCGCAGCAGCGGCTCGCCCATGTGCTGGACGAGCTGCCGGTACGCCTCGGGCTTGCCATGTCGCAGCCCGTCAATGAGCGGTTGGATATCCGTGGTTTCCGTGGCCACTTTGCGCTCCTTGCCTGGCGGCACGCTGCCGCTTCCATCCTACTGGAAGCACTACCCGGCAGGTGCATGGGCTGATTTGGTTGAGGCAAAGTTTTTTCCAAAGCGCGAAGCCGCGCCGGCGCAGGCACTTACGCGAATGCTAGGAGTTGCGCTGGTTGCTGAAGGCGTCGGGCTGGGTGTAGCTGTACAGGTCGTGGACGCCGCCTTCGCGCTGGGCGCTGGGGCTTCGCAGTTCAAAGCGCAGCTTGCCGCTTTCGCTGGCCTCATGCAGGGCAGCCACGCTGCGGACCCCTGCATCCTGAAGCGCAAGCCTCAGCCCCTGCGACAGGTACGACACCAGGTCCACCATGTTGCCCCGGTCTTGCACATAGCCGCTGACACCCTGAGCGACTTTGATGTCTTTGTTTTCCGTAAAGTAGCGCTTGTTGCCGCCCGCCTTCATGGCATCCAGGCTGGCCATGCCGCGGTACACCTTGAGCCGCACGCCGTCGCGGTACACGTAGTCGCCGGGGCTTTCCTCGGTGCCGGCGAACAGGCTGCCGCACATCACTGTGCTGGCGCCCAAGGCCAGCGCCTTCATGATCTGGCCGATCACGGAAATGCCGCCGTCGGCGATCACCGGCACGCCATGTTTCTTTGCAGCGCGGGCGGCGTAGTACACCGCCGTTCCCTGGCTGCGGCCAACGGCCATGATTTCCTGCGTCGTGCAGATGCTGCCGGGCCCCATGCCGATGCGCAGCGCGTCAGCGCCTGCCTTGATCAGGTTCTCGGCCTGTTCGGCTGTTACGATGTTGCCGCCGATGACCTGCACTTGCGGGTGATGCTTCTTGATCCACTTGATCATGTCGTGCTGGTAGATGTTGTCGCCCTGCGCGCTGTCGATGACCACGACGCTCACGCCCGCGTCAGCCAGGGCGGCCATGCGGTCGCGATCTTCATCTTTGGTGCTGATCGCCGCGCCGACCATCAGGTTCTTGCCTTCGTCCTTGGTGGCGTCAGGAAAGTCGCGGTTCTTGCGCAGGTCGCGCCGTGACGTCAGCGCCACCAGGCGGCCCTGCCCGTCGACGACCGGCAACTTGCCCTTCTTGGAATGGCGCAGCAACTCGTTGGCTTCCACGAGCGTGATGCCCTTCTTTGCGGTGACCAGGTCGCGCGTCATGACCTCGGCAAGTTTGCGCGAGCGATCGTTCTCAAAGTCCACGTCGCGGTTCGTCACCATGCCGACGAGTTTGGTCTTGAGAGTACCGTCCTCGGTGATCGGGATGCCGCTGAAGCCGTGCTGCTGCTTGATGCGGTGAATGTCGGCAATGGTGTGCTCGGGCGACAGCACCAGCGGGTCCAGGATGAAGCCGTTTTCGAAGCGGCGCACCTTGCGCACCTGGGCCACCTGTTCGTCGATCGTGCAGTTGTAGTGGATGACGCCGATGCCGCCCTGCAGCGCAAGAGAGATCGCCATGCGGTGCTCAGTCACCGTGTCCATGGGGCTGCTGACCAAGGGGCGACGCAGGCTGATGTTGCGGGTCAGGCGCGTGCTGAGATCAACGTCGGCCGGCGCAAAGTCGATGTAGCCGGGCATCAGGATGATGTCGTTGTATGTGAGCGCATAGGGCGCGCGTTCGAAAAGTTCGGCGGCGGAATGCCCGTTGGGGGAGGTCATGGCAGTTGCTCCGTTAACGCAATCAGCCCCGCCGTTGGGTGTCGAGGCTCTCGACCCGGCAGGGCTGCGATGGTTGTGCTTTCCACTTCCATGGGGCAGATATAAGGACACGCGGCGCCCCCGTCAAGGCGGCGGTCAGTCGGGGCTGGGTGTTGCGACGCGCACCTCGATCGTCTGTTCGTCCCTGTCCTCCACTTCAAAGAACACGCGCGTGTCGCGGGGACCGTTGAAAAAGTAGCGGCCTGGCAATAGCCACGTCGTCCGGAATTCGCCGGCGCCGTCAGTCATCACATGCGGGTATGTGCCATGGTAGACCCCTGGGTCTGGTTCTGTCAGTGAGACGCGCTTGAGATCGAGCATCGCATGGGCCAGCGGCTGTCTGTCGGCGGTCAACAGCCGCAGGCAGACACGGTGTCGCGGCAGATCATCGATCTGCATCTCGGCGGTCTCGCCCGGCGCAACCTTTATCTTTCGCTGCCATCTGTCGCCCTCGAACACTTTCCACAGCGTGAACTGGGATGACACGATTGTCACCGTGATCTCGCCTGACGTCAGGTGTTCCAGCCTATACGTTCCGGGTACCTCGTTGTGCCAGCGCTGGGCAGAGTTGCGACGCCCTTGGCCATCCAGGACGATCGCCTCCCATCGATCGGTGTAGGGCGGGTCACCTGCGGGCAAGCGCAGAATGAGTGTCGCCGTTGCATCCAGGCTGACTTCGAGCGTTTCGTGGTTTGGCAGCGTCACATCCAGCACTTTTGTCGCCAGCCCTGTGCTTGCCAATTGAAGCTGGTAGCGGCCGGGTTCTACACTCCCGAAACTGAATGTTCCGTCTTCGGTTGACGAAAGGGCTACCGCCACCTGCTTGCCGTCCATAGTCAGCATCACCGCTTGCGCCATAACCCCAACACCCGCGCTGTTGGTGACGCGACCTGCCAACGTGCACGTGCCCACAGGCGGCGCGATACGCCATTCGTGCAACGTGTCTTCCTCTGTGATTTCAATCTGGATGCTGGCCGACGATGACCATCCGGCAGGTCTGGCATCAATCCGGTATGTCCCGGGCAAGAATCGTCCCAGTTGAAGCTGCGGCTTGACGATGCCGCCATGACCGTGCTTGAAGACCACCGACCCGTCTGCGGCGAGGCGGCAGACGTCATAGCTTGAGACCATGATCGGGTTGCCGTCGCGATCCTGCACTTCCAGGACTGTGCTGGACTTCCGCAGCAAGCGGATCGTGGCGGGCTCTGACGCGACCAGCGTCAGGCCCTCGGCATCGTGATAGCCTTCCGCTCGTGCGACAGCTTGCAACGTCCCGACCGGGAACGACTCAATGGCAAATCGACCGGCCTCATCCGTTCGCAGTGCATTGAGCAGACACTCGACGATTACGGGGCGGTTCTCGTAGCGCTCAGGGTCCAGTTCCAGCTCGAAACCCTGGCTGCGAATCGGCTCGCCCTGGCTGTTCACGAGCAGGCCTTCAAAGCGTGTTGCGTCGCGAAGAGTGATGATGAACTCTTGCAGGCCATCCGGCTGGAATTCAAGTCGGTACTCTTGGGCTGAGAATCGAGCGGCCTGAACAATGACCACCGGAAACTCCAGAAAGCTGTAACTGTTCTCGAGTTGTGGCACCCGCGTCGTAGCCCATCCGTCCGCGCCGGTGGTCACCTCAAAGACCTCGCCGTGCGGCATCGTGCCGGGAATGCCCCCATCGGGCCACCAGATGCGCGCGCCGGATACCGGGCTGCCGCCGGTGTCCATGACCCGAAATGCCAGGCCGATCGCCGGCAACACGGTGACATCCAGCCGGTGTTCACTGAACCGGGAGAAATTGACGTAAAGTACGCCCGTCACGCTTCCCATGATCTCGCTGGGGTGCAGTGCGCTTACTCCGCAGAACAGCCGTACCTCCTGTTCATCGGTTTTCGACGGTGCCGTCAGGTGAAATGAGTAGAGGCCATCGCTGTCGGTTGTCGTCTCGGGCCGGGCGTTTGCCTGGCCGTCACCTCGTGACCAGTCCAGCCAGACCTTTGTCTGCGGCACGGGCCCGCCGCGGTGGTCCATTACGCGGCCGAAAATCCTTACGCCCGGCGTGGATGTGGGCGTACCCGCGACAGGCGAGTGCGGCTTCGGTACCTCGACGGCGGCTTTGTTGTTGGTGGGTGGGGTCGTCTCGGCACCTTGGCCACGTTCGTTCGCGAGCGATTCGCCGGCGCCAGAGTCGTCCGCCACATTTGCGATTTGTCGCGAGGATGTCCGGTCTTCGGGGGTGGCAAACGGCGTCACCCAGATGACCAACCCGCCGCCGGCCACGAGCAGCACTATCAGCCACAGTGCCAGCGTGCCCACTCCCTGCTTGCCGATTGTTGCCATGACGATCAACTCCAGGTGTTGGACTATGAAAGGTGAAACCTGGGCGGTGCAGCAAAGGGCAGCGTTGCCAGCCAGGACGTCGCCAAGCGCGTCCGGACTCGGCAGTGCGACAAGCGCCGCCGAGTACTTCAGGCGCTCGCGCAACTCGTCCAATGCCCGGCGCAACCGGGTGCTTACCGTGCCCTTGGGCGAGCCAACAACTTCGCCGACTTCGGCCAGGGACAGCCCGTGCCCGAAGTGCAGCACGACTATCTCGCGCAGTTCTTCGGGCAGTGACAGTGCTGCCGTCCAGGCTTCGCGGGCGATTGCCTGCTGTTCAGGAGACGGGTCAGGGTTCACAGAAGGCTCCGGCGGTCTGTTGCGCAACTTTCTTCGCCTCAGGTAATCGCGGGCCAGGTTGCCAGTCGTGGAATAGCACAGTGCACGAAGGGTCTCGTTGCGCAAATTGCGCCGATGCCGGAACAACCTCGCGAAGGCTGACTGCACGATGTCCTGCGCGGAATCCACGTCGCCCGTCATGCCGGCCGCGTAGCGCAAAAGCGGTTCTCCGTGGGAGCGCACAAGGCGGCGCCAGGCGTCTTCATCGCCCCTGGCTAATCCGGGTACGAGATTTTCTGCTGCCGGGTCCACGAATGTTTTCCTGCCCGTGATGTACCCCTGTTACGCACGAACGGCGGGGTCGTATTTGGCCAAGCAAGAAAATCAGCGTTTCACGCGCACGTAGTACTTCACCAGGCCGGCGTCGGCGCGATTGTCGGGGTCGATGCCGCTTCCGAACCCGGTGTAGTCCACCAGCAGGTACACGTTGCCCGTGTAGCCCTTGGTGGCCAGATTCAGCTTCTGCATGTTGATGCGCTGCTCGTGCGCGACCAGCGGCGTTAGACCTCGCAGGTGTTTGGGGTAGGCTTGCTCGTAGCGATCAAACTCGTCTTCACTCAGCAGGTAGACATCTACGCCGAACGTCCGCTTCGAGTCCAGGCTTTCTGTCTCGATGGTCACTCGCAGCTCGTTGCCCTCGAAAAGCTCGATCGGCCCAAGATAGTCGCGATAGCCGGCGTGCAGCAGCGTCACGTCGTTCGTCACCGTCTCGCAGTCACTGTCAATTGCTTCAAACGGGCCTGGCCGCGGCTGGAATTCTTTGCCGACATGCCCGCCGCTCAGCCAGGTGTCGCCGTTGGGCTTGGCAATCACCGTAAAGCCGGGCTCAAACGACTCGCGCAGCGCTGCGTTGCCGGCATTGCGCACGGCGGCTTTGAAAATCTGGCCAAGAATGTTGTCGATGTGCACGCACTCGAAGTGCGCGCGGTCGATGGCGACGCATGTGAAGTACGCATAAGCCGCCCAGTCCTCCACCTTGAAGTCCACCTGGTAAGTGACGAAGGCTTTGCCCGTGAAGCGCACCCGGCCGCCGGTCTCATGCCAGAGCTCGCCTTCGCCGGCCAGGTCAACGGTGTAAATGCGACGCTTGGCTGCATCGGTGCTGTCGGCGTGGGGCTGGCGGATGTCTGCGGCATTGATGCGAAAGCGACCAACCACGTGGCCGTCGTCGTTGCGCAGTGGCAAACTCTTGCGCTCGGGTGTTTCTTTGTAATGCGCGACGACGTGCTCAATCAGTGCCGCGCGATATTGCTCGTTCTCGGGGTCGTTTATGAGCCCTTCGAACCAGTCGCGATAACGCAAGTCGGCTGCACCGCTGATCACGGCCCACTGGTCGGTCACATGCAGATAGCCAGCACCTGCCAGCAAGGCGCCCATCACGACAGCCGCAAAGCCCATGCTGGCTTGGCCTCTGCGAGTCCGTAGCGGGCTGCCTGAGTCGTCCTTGGTACGCGAACGCGCCATGGGTGGATTGTAACCCATGGCGCGCGGGATTGGAAAATCAGCTACTTCTTTGCGGCAGATTCTTCACTGGGCACGCAATGCACGCGTACGCCGCAGAACCTGACCGGCAGCCAAGTGCGCTTGAAGCGCGGGTGGCTGTATTCGGCGTGGATGTAGCGGTTGTCTTCTGCGTCGCGGCGGATCTCGAACCTGTCGAAGTACTGCTCGTACAGGTGCGCAAACTTGTCGCGAATGAAATCGTCAGACAGATCGGGCACGGTGTGGTCTCCTGTCGCGGGAGTGTAGCTTGCGGCCCGCGGGGTTCAAATCGTCTCGCCGCGGATCATCTTGAACAGCTCGTTGCGCAGGCCCTGCTCTTCCTTGAACACGCCCGTCAGCGTGCGCGTCACTGTGGTGCTGCCTACCTTCTGGATGCCGCGCATCACCATGCACATGTGCGTGCACTCAAGCACCACGGCCACGCCGCGCGGCTTGACAGCTTCTTCCACGCCGCGGGCGATCTGGGTGGTCAACTGCTCCTGGATCTGCAGGCGGCGCGCATAAATCTCAGCAATACGCGGCAGCTTGCTGATGCCGATCACCTTGCCGTCGGGAATATACGCGATGTGCGCTTTGCCATAAAACGGCAGCATGTGATGTTCGCACATGCTGAAGATGTCGATGTCCTTGACCAGCACGATGTCGTCGTTGTCGCTGTCAAAGATCGCGCCATTGACCACGTCTTCCAGCTTCTCTTGATAGCCCTTGGTCAGCCACTTGAGCGCCTGGTCAACGCGCGCGGGCGTGCGCTTGAGGCCTTCGCGGTCCGGGTCTTCGCCTAGGCCGCGCAGAATGCCCTTGACCATGCAGCCGAGGGGGTCGCCGGCCTTGACGTTGCCGACGTCAATGACGCCCTCCAATTCGGTTTCGGTGAGGTTTTCTTCAACAAGCGGGTCGTCAGAAAATGAGCTCATTGCAGCCTTTCTCCGTTTTCCTGCGGTGCAGGAGTGTCACGAAAGTGCCCCTGAGCGTGTTGCAAACCGGGTGTGCTGCCTCAGTTGCGTTCGCTGAAGGTCTGGATTAATCCACGGGAAACAACGCGTTACTAGACAAAAACACTCCAGATTTCTGTTATCTCCAACGCTATAGACTACTTGGGTGAACCACAAGCATGTCAAAGCAGCACGCCTTTCCGATACTTCAGATCGACGGTGAACGCGACGCGCTGCTCGCGCCGTACCGCCATGCCGTGGCACACCTTGGCAACGCGATCATCCAGCCGGGCGACGAAAGCGCATTGAAGGCGCCCACCGTACGTGGCTCGGAACAGGCGCGAGTTACATTATGGGATGCTGCATTCGCGACGCTAGGGCTTCGTTGGGCCACCGAAGGCCTGAACAGCGTGACCGATGCTTTTCTGGCCGCCTTTGACGCTTCGGGCTACGTGCCGGCATCGCTCGACCTTGCCACGGGCGGCGTCTCACCCGCTGACCGTGACCTCGCCCGGGTAGCCGCGCCGCTGGCGGCCATGGCCGAGTGGGAGCTGTTCAAGCTGCGCGGCAACCGTGAGCGGCTTGAGCACGCTTTCGACCTGCTGAAAACCGACTTTGACTATCGCGAGCACCACGCCCGTCGCCGCAGCGGGCTGGTATCGGGGGCAGCCGGCCCGTACTGCCTGCACGCAACGGGCCGCTTCATGCTGGGCGGGCGCGTGGTGCCCAGTTTGGCGTCCGGCGCAAGCTGGATTGACGCAAGCTGCATGTACGCCCTGAACGCCCGCGTACTGGCCGAAGTCGCCCGCACACTGGATCGCAAAGAAGAAGCCGGCGAACTTGAGTGGGCGCTGCGCGACGTTGCCGCAAAGGTCAACGCCCGCATGTGGAATGAGGACGACGGCTGGTACTACGACCTGGATGAACACGGCGAGCCGCTGCCGATGAAGACACTGGCGGGCGTGTGGGCAATCCTGAGTGGCGTCGCACCGCGCAGCAGCAGTGACCGGATGGTACGCCGCCTGTCAGACCCGACGCAGTTCGAGCGCGCGCACCCGTGGTGCACCGTGGCTGCGAGCGAGGGTGACTACCGCCGCCGCGACGGGTTGCCGGTGGGGGTGGCGCGCGCGGATTTCAACTACGTGGTATGCGAGGCGCTGGCGGCAGCGCATCACTACGCCGCGGCGTTCAAGGGCATCGAGCTGCACCTGCGCCGTGCGGGCAAGGTGCTGGCCGAAGTGGGCGAACTGTATCTGGCCTACGACCCTGACCGCGACACGCCCGCGCCGCTGGGTGACGGCAGCAGCGGAGCCGATTCGCCGGTGGCGCTGGCGCTCGCGATTCAGAACACGCTTGGTGGATTGTTCGGGTTGCGGCCTCACGGCCAGCGCGCCGAGCTTGAGCTTGTGCCGCAGATTGAGGAACGCCACACGATCGAGAATCTCGCGTTCGCGTACGGGCTGATCAACATCGAAGTCGGCCAAGCCGACAAGTCGGGCGCAAGGCGCCGGCTGGACGTGATGTGCGACGTACCGTTCAAGCTGCGCGTACGCACCGGCGACAAAGCCACAGTCCACGAGATTCAGCCCGGCCTGCACACCATCCACGCCTGAATCGGCTACTCCAGGCGCTTGATGATGTGGTAGCCGAAGGGGCTGGTGTAGCGGTTGTAGGGCACTATGCCGATCTCGTTGGGTTGCAGCCGCCACGCACCCTGCCAGAAGCCTTTCACCATGTTTTCGCGGTCGTCCATGGTCATGTCGTAGATGCCGGGTGCGCCGTCGTAGCTGGCTTCTTTCACCAGGGCACCAAAGTCGGCACCCGCGACCGCCTCGGCAAACAGCTCGGCGGCGCGTGCTTCGGCTTGGGCGGCATTGAGCGGCTTCAGTGCGTCAGTCGGCCCGGGCGCGTAGCGCCCTACCAGAATGTGCTGCACCTTCATGCGGGTGTCGGCTACTTCGGGGCGGGCCGCAAAGTCGGCGGCGGCTTTGCGCATCTCGGTGACTTGCTCGTTGGCAGCCGGCAGGTTGGCGGGGTTGTCGGCTTTCATCTCGTCATCCGTGAGGCGGCGCAGGATGAAGTAGCCTTCTTCGCAATCGGTGCGGTGGTACTCGACGGCACTGACTTCGCCCGGCTTCAGGCGCCAGGCGGCGTTGCGCAGGTTGGGCGACATGGCGTCGTCCACGAGGACGGAGGGCCCGGTTTGTGCGGGGCTCTCGCGCAAGATCAGGAATGCACCCGGGCGTACGCCCAAGCGCGGGCCCTGCCACGAGTGCTGGTACACCAGCTTGTCAAAATCTTCGCCCGCCAGCGCCCTGGCCAGAACCTCGGCGGCCCGCTGCTCAGCCTGCGCCATCGTAAGCGTGATGCGCGACGGCAGCGATGAGTCCACGTTGACGCCAATGTGGATCTGCTGGACCTCGACCTGTTGCTCGCCGGTGTCGGCGCGGGAAAGCAACTCGACGGCCAGTTCACGCAATTTGCGTATCTCAGGGCTGGTCGGCGAAGGCGTGAATTCCGTGTTGTTGCCACTCCCGCAGGCGGAAATCAGAAGCAGCAGGAATGGAATCAACCGTTTCATTTCACGCGCTTGATGATGTGCCAGCCGTAGGGGCTCTTGGTCGAATCGAAGGGCGCCACGCCATACTCGCCGACCTTGAGGCGCCAACCCACATCGCCGAACGCAGCCACCATACCCTTGCGCGGGTACAGGTTGTTGCCGGTGTCGCCTGGGCCTGACAGTACCATGCCGTAGATGCCCGGGTGCGCGTCGTCGGTGTGTTCCTTGACCATGGCATCGAACTCAGCGCCGCCCTTGATCTCTTTCCAAAGTTTGGCGGTAAGTTTCTCGGCGTCGTCGATGCTGCGTGTGACGCCGCCAATGCCGGCGCCCTTGTGGGCCACCAGCAGGTGCTGCACCGTGATCTGCGCCTCTTTGTGCTCAGGGCGCGCTGCAACTTCCTTGATGTCTTTGCGAAGGGTTTCCACTTCGATCTCCTTGGTACCTGAGTTTCCTGTTGCGGATGGGTTGCCTGCACACCCGACCAGCGTGCATAGCAGCAGAATCATGGCGAAAGTCTTCATGGCTTCAACTCAATCGTCATGGCTGGAAAACGCAAGGTCTTCACCTCTCTTTGTGATTTCGCGCAACAGCACTGTGGCATAGCAGCCTTTGGGCAAGCTGAAGCGCAGGGTCAGGTTTCCGTCGGCGTACTCCGTGTGTGTGTCGGCTGCGCGGAAGCGCAGGGGGCGGCGGTCGCCCTTCTGGCTCAGCCCGCGGCCTGCATCAAATGACTGTGGCGTCAGTTGCTCGGCAGCTAGGACCGCCGACTCAAGTTCAAGTTCGCGGCCCTGCGGCTGCAACATCTTGTGGCCAAAGATCGGCCCGGTGGGGGAGATTTCGAAGGCATCGGCGCGCGGCTGGTCGGCTGCGGCGTCGGTGACCAGGAAGTCGGCGCCGTTTTCCTTGCGGCAGATGTCGCCGTTCCATACCCGGTCGTAGTCTTCAAAGCGCTGTTCCAGCACGCGGTTGAACAGCAGCGACTGCACGCTCGACACTTGCAGCAGTTTCAACTTCTGCGGCAACTTGCGCAGCGCCTTGTCGTTCGCGCCAAAGTCCAGCACCGCCTTTAACGCCGCGCGTTCGTTGTTCTGGCGGCGTGGCCACAGTTGCAGCGCAGCCGCCGGGCCGGCTTCCAGGTACGCCGCGCGGGCGTCGCGGGTTTCGGGATCGCGCTCGGTGCCCGGGTCGCCCAGCATCGTGTCGAAGTACCCCTGCCAGTCGGCGCGCAGGATTGCCAAGCCGCAGCGCGCATTGTCGCCCCGGCGGCCGAAGCGCTGGCTGTCGTACCAGTTGGGCACGCCCCGGCGCGCAAGCAGTTCAAGCGTGGCCGCGGCGTGGGGCACGTCGCCGGGTGCCACTTCGCGCATGACTATTTCGAAGGCGTTGCCCCGCAGATGCCCGCGCTTGAGCTTGTTGCCGTGGCGCGTGGTCTCAAGAACCTTCACGCGCGGCAAATCCAGCTGTTTGAACTTCTCGGGCGGCGTGTGCTCAAAGCTGAGCCATTGGCGAGTAACGCCGCGGGCATCTTTCAGGCCCGCGGAGCCCACGTCGCGCTCTGGAAACTCAAGCGCCTGGCAGATGCGATGAATGGCCTCGAAGGTGCCGATGCCGCTTTTCTCGATGTGAACGAGCGTGTGGGTGCCGGTGCCGCTGAACTCATACAGCGGCAGCTCAAAGACCCGAAAGTCCTCGTTGGCAGCTTTGATCGTTCCTTTGCAGGCGGGAATGTCGGCAGATGCGAATTTCATGAGGCCTCAGGATTTCCGGACGTTGTAGCTGCTTCCGGGTTGGGCTCAAGGTTGCGGCTGCATACTGCCGAAGTGACGGATGCGCCGAGTGCGCGTTTTGGGGGCATCCGAACCGGAGTTTGCCATGGACCGCGGTGTGAAAATCGCCATCTTTATCGCCAGCATTGTCAGCCTGAGCCTGGGCCTGATCTGGGACCAGGTACTCAGCAACGCGCGCGTTGCCGTGCAAGCCGAAGAAGTTGACGAGCTGGGGCCTGAAACCATGCAGGCCCTTGTAGGCCCGCCCGAAGTGTTGCGTGCCGAGACACCCCAGGACTTTGAAGCTGTGAAGCCGGTTGAGACGGCTGCTGAAAGTGATGCGACCGCGCAGCCTTCGCCGGCCGCTACGGCGCCACAGTGGACCGAGTACGTCATCCTCTCCGGCGATTCGTGGTGGAAGCTGGCGCACAACAAGTTCAAAGAGCGCGGGCTCGAGATTGCTGACTTGCAGGCTGCCAACCCCGGCGTTGAGCTAAAACCGGGCGTCAAACTGCGCATCCCGCCGTACAAGGGCGCCGGTGCGGTGGCATCCGGTCCTGTGGTTGCACAGCCGGCCGCGTCGCCAGCGCCGGTCAGCAGTGCCTCTGGCACAGAGTACATCGTGCAGGAAGGCGACTCCTGGTGGAAGATCGCCCACGAGCGCTTCAAGGGTCGGGGCTTGAGCAGTGAACAGGTAGAAGCCGCCAACCCGGGCGTAAGACTGCGTGCAGGCGCCAAGATCAAGATCCCCTAGACTCACTGTGCGGGCAGCGCCAGAGCAGCCATAGCGGACCATCGATGCACGTGTGCATCGATGGTTGCATTTGAGGCCCTGACTCGGTGGCACGGCGGTCACAATCGCGTGTCTGGTCAGGGGTGTGTCAATTCCCTAAACTGGTTCTTCCCAGGGGGAGACGTGGTCCCGGAAATCTGGCAACGATTTTTCAAGCAGCAGCGCGATGAACGTGAGTCGCGAAAGCAGAACCGCAAACTGCGTTCGCTTCGACACATGGGCTCGACGCGCGTGCAGATCGGCTCGCACGAGCTGATCAACTTTTCCAGCAACGACTATCTTGGGCTCGCGGGCGACATGCGCGTGGCCGAGGCAGCTGCAAGTGCAGCCGGGCGATTCGGGTGGGGCACCGGCGCCTCGCGGCTGGTCACTGGCAGCAGCACGCTGCACAACAAGCTTGAGGGTGAAACCGCCGCGTTTCGGGGCACAGAAGCCGCGCTGGTGTTCGGCAGCGGCTACCAGGCCAACCTGGGCGTAATCACCGCGCTGGTCGGCAAGGGTGACACGGTACTTTCCGATGCGATGAACCACGCCAGCATCGTGGCCGGGTGCCGGCTTTCCGGCGCAACGATCAAGGTGTTTAAGCACCGGGATTACGACGAGCTTGAGCGCAAGCTTGGTGGCAGCCACGGCAAGTGTTTGGTCGTTACCGACAGTCTGTTCAGCATCCAGGGCGACGCCGCGGAACTGCCGCGCATCGTAAAGCTGTGCGAGCGCTTCAAGGCGCTGCTGCTGGTGGACGACGCCCACGCAAATGCGTGCATCGGCAAGCGCGGCCGCGGACTACCCGAAGAACAGAGCGTGCTGGCGCAAGTGCCGATTGTGGTGGGCACCTACAGCAAGGCCTTGGGCAGCTACGGCGGATTTGTCGCCTGCAGCGAGGAAATCAAAGATCACCTGGTCAACCATTCGCGTCCGTTCATCTACACGACGGCGATGCCGATCGCGCTTGCCGCGGCAAACATCGAAGCGCTCAAGATTCTGCGGCGCGAAGGCGACGCCCTGCGCCTCAAGTTGCAGGCAAACGTCAAACAACTTCGCAGCCGCCTGGATACCGCCGATTTCAAGGCCACCGGCAAACACCACATTGTCAGCATCCCGCTGGGGACGCCGGACAAGGCCCTGTATTACGCCGAGCAGCTCGAGCAGCAGGGTTTGCTGTGCTACCCCATGCGCTGGCCGTCGGTGCCCGAAGGCCAGGACGCGTTGCGCATCTCGGTGTCTGCGGCCCATACGGAAGACGAGTTGAACCGGCTGGTCGCTGCACTGCGCCAGGCGCGCGACCGCGCTGCCGGCAAAGACACAGCCAACCTCACGCAACGCAGCGCCCGCAGGCCCACCCATCAGGCGTTGCAGATGGCTGAGCCCGAGACACATGGCGACGAGGATCTTCACGCCGAACTTGAGCCGACGATTTCAGCGGTCGACAGCTCGCGACTTCCCAATCCGCGCGATCTTGAGGACTTCTCGCCGCAGCCCACCGGTTCGGGTGACACGATCATCATGCAGCCGGGCAATGCGAGTGCGGCTTCAGAAGACAGCCAAGAATGGCCTGACTTTGACGACGACGAATCTGACGAAGCCATGCCCTTGAACGATGGCGCGGCCAGCGAAGCCGCGGCGGAACCGGAAGGGCAACCGGCCGCCGTCGAAGTCACTCAAGCCGCGACGGTCGAAGCCACGGCGGGCCCGGACGACAAGGTGCCCGAACCAGCGACCGATTCGCACAGCGAAACCGACGCTGCCGCCGATCCGAAGGCTGACAGTAGCGAGGCGCCTGCGGAGACAGCGGCAGAAAAGCCCGCCGATGAATCGGGCGACGACGCTGACGACGAGGAAGAGGCGGACGATGGCGAAGACGACACCGACAGGCAGCCCGACGCGTCGGACACTGTGATCGGCCTGGAAGAATTGCCGGTGTCTGAAAGCGGCAAGACGCTGGCGCCGGAACCCGATGAGTTTGCCGATCCCGTGATCGCCAACATTGAAGGCAGCACCCGCCGCCGCAAGCGCAACAAGACCAAGACGCGTCACAAAAGCCGCACGCGCAGCCTGCGCAAAGACAACTGATTCATGCTGACCGGGTTGCTTGCGCTTGCCAAACAGGCGGCTTGCCCGTTTAATCATGTCGGCGCATCCCTCGCCGCATTCTCGGCGCGCCAAGTGGGGCCAACCCCTGAAGGGGAGCAAGCCATGTCCCGATTCGCCCTGATCATGTTGGCGGCAGCCATGCTGCTATCCGGCAATGCGTACTTTGCCCTGGCACAGCAGGCGCCCGCAGCCGAAGAGAAACCAAAGGCCTACGCAACCTACGAAGAGCTGTTTGACGACTTTCAGAAGCCCCGCAACGTGTTGCTCACGCGCTATGAGCGTTTGCGCGAGAACGAACGGATTGAACCCGCGGAACTCGAGGCCGTAGAAGAAGAGATGCGCGCCCTGGACCGGCGCTACGCCGCCGCCCTGCGCGCTTACATCGATGGCCACGCCGATGCCAAAGACCTGATGCCGGCGCGTTTTGAGCTCGCGGTCACCTGGTCCAGATTGCCCGAAGGCCTGGAGCTGGCAATCGCAGCCGCCGACGAACTTCTTGAGAAGCACCCCGACAGCGAGCTGGTGGCCGACGCACGCTTCTTGAAAGCACAGACGCTGTTCCAGATTGCGGGCCGCGAAAGTGACTGCGTGACCGCCCTTGAGGCCTTCATTGAGAAGCATGCCGACCGCGCCGAGGTTCCGGCTGTCCGCATCATGCGCGTGCGGGCGCTGTTGTTTCTTGACCGGGTCGACGACGCCAGGCGCTCGCTGAAAGTGCTGCTTGAGAGCAGCGAGGTCAAGAAAGACAAAGAAGCGAGCGAATTCCTGCAGGCGCAACTCGACAACCTCGGCTGGATCGGCCGCGAGCTGCCCGACTTTGACCTGCCGGTCGTGGGCGGCGGCACCGTCAACCGCGCCGGGTTTGCCGGCAAGCCGCTGCTGCTGGTCGTGTACGACAGCACCAGCTCGGCGTGCCTGGGCGAGTTGCCGTTCATTGAGCAGGCGCACAAGAAGTTCGGCGAAAAGCTCGGCATCTTCGGCATCAGCGTGAACGAGAGCCGCACTGCGTTTGAGCAGTGGCTTGAGCGCAACAAGGAAAAAATCGCGTTCAAGAACGCCTGGATCGACCGCGAAGCCGAAAACACTCTGACCCGCAAGCTCGATGTAAGCCTGATTCCGTTCAATGTGCTGGTGAACGGCGAGGGCAAGATTTACCGCTACGACGTGCGCAGCGACGACATGCTGCGCTATGCCGAGTTGCTGGCGAAGTAGATACGCCGCCGGGGTGCGCATGCCCGAGTATGAGACCAAAACCCTGACCTGCCCGTGCTGCGAGCTTGGCTTCGAGACACAGCTTGTCGTCGGCTACCAGGTTGGCGAGAAGGACGCGGACTTCTGCCCGCGCTACACCGACGGCAACCCACTGCCCCAATTTCTGCATGTGTGTCCCGGCTGCGGTTTCGTCGGGTTCGAAGCCGACTACCGCAATCTGAAAGATGCCGCGCGCATTCGCAAGGTGATTGACCTGCTGGCGGGCCTTCACTGGCAGGAAGGCCAGACGCTGGGCGGCGCCGAGCGCTACCGGCGCGCCGCGTTGATTGCCACATATTGCGGCAAGCGCAGTGCCGAAGTCGCGGACCTTTACCTGCAGGCCACATGGTGCTCGCGCATGGAAGGCGAGCCCGACGACGACCAGAAGCAGGCCCGCCGCAAAGCCGTGAAGTACTTTGAGCTGGCGCTGTCGGCCAACGAGTTCAGCCCGGACGACATGCCGGTGGTGCACTACCTGCTTGGCGAGCTGCACCGGCGCCTGGGCGACGCGGCAAAGGCGCGCACCCACTTCGACAAGCTGGACGAGTTCAAAGACGTGGACAAGTGGCTGATCGAATGGCGCGACAAGCAGCGCGCGCAGATCACTGACTAGTTTTCTGCAGGCGCATCGTCCGGATGGATCGGTTTGGACGGCGCTTCGCTGAGCATGCGCTCGAGCTGGCTGATGGTGGCGGCTGCGCGCTCGATGACGTTGGCGGTGGCCATCTGTTCCAGCTTGAAGTCGGGTGGAAACGGCAGATAGCCGCAAAGCATGTCGGTCAGCGGCCCGAGTTCAAGCGAATCCGAGAGCACGCGGCGGAACTTCTCGGCCTGCTCGCGCAACAGCGCGACGGCAAGGGTCTTGAGTTCCAGCCCCAGGTTGCCTTCCCATGAGGGTTCGTGGCTTGTGTGAAAGTCTTTCAGCCACTCGGCGTTGAACACGCGATAGCCGTTGCACAGGGGGCGTTCGTCGGCAAGCCGCACGCGCCCGATGCCATGCAACACCAGCATGAAGCGTCCGTCGGGCGTGCGTGAGTACTCGGTGATGCGCCCGACACCGGCGAACACTGAGACGGGCGGGTCGCCCAGTGCGGCGGGGCCCGGCGCGTCCAGTATGCTGCCCATGGCAAAGCAGTGTTCGCTGTCAGGCTTGCGCAGCGTGTCTTCCATCAGGTTGCGATAGCGTTCTTCGAAGATGTGCAGCGGCAGGTGGGTGTGCGGGAACAAGGTGATGCCCGGTAGCGGAAACACCGGGATGCCGTGGCTCAGGTTTGGCAGCGGCTCATCCATCGGTCTTGCGCTTGATGTAGAGCGCCCGGCCCTTCTTGTAGACTTCGCACAGGCCCAGTTTCTCAAGGATCGGCGGAAAGTAGCTGGCCAAGTTGCCGTGGGTCGAAAAGCTGCGCAGGAATTCTTCCAGCGTGTCGGGCTCAGGAAACGTCTCGGCCCGGCACGGCCCAAGCCGCACCTCGCCCATGCGCTCAATGAATGCCACGGATTCCTGGATCACGCGGTCGCGCTCCCAGATCACGACGTTGGCTTCGTTGTCGAAGTCCTTCGTTTTATTACGGAAGCCGACAAAGCACTGGATGTCGCCATCCCGGGCGATCACATAAAACGGCTTCTTGAGGCCGCAGGTAAGGTAGTCGCCATCCAGTGGCACTTTCAACGCTTCTTCAATGGTGGGCACGGCACGCTCCAGTTTCGGGGCAGGTCCAGCTTGCCGCAGAACCGGCGACTCGCAAGGGCAAACACGACCCTCAAAATAGCTTGAGCGATGGCGTGTTATGGCTATTCTCACGCCGCTTCCCCATGCGCCGGGCTACCGGCAGAACCGATACAGGAGCAGGCAATGCGCAAGGCATTGATTCTGGCAATTGCGGCAACGGCGCTGGCGTTCACAGCCATCGGCTGCAAGGACAAGGGCAACGAAGCGGGCGGCAGCGGCGCCACGGAAGACACAGTCAAGCTGGGCCTGTTTGTCAGCACGACCGGTGAGATCGCTACTTTCGGCGGCGACACAAAGAACGGCGCTGAGCTTGCCGTCGAAGAAATCAACAAGGCCGGTGGCATCAAGGGCAAGACGATTGACCTGCGCTTCTACGACACAGCCAGCAAGGCCGAAGAAGCGGGCAATGTTGCCACAAAGCTCGCGACGCAAGACAAAGTTCTGGTCGCGATGGGCGCGGTTGCGTCGGGCCTGAGCCTGGCGGCTGCCCCGGTCTTTGAGCAGAACGGCGTGCCAATGGTCAGCCCCAGCAGCACCAACCCCACGGTGACGCAGCAGGGCAAGAACATCTTTCGCATCTGTTTCCTGGACGACTTTCAGGGCGGCGCGTGCGCCGTGTTTGCCTACAAAGAACTGGGCAAGCGCAAGGCAGCCATTATCCGCAACCAGGATGATGCCTACAGCACAGGTTTGGCCGATTACTTTCGGCTGAAGTTCAAGGCGCTCGGCGGCGAGATTGTCGCCGACGAGTCCTACAAAAAGGGCACCAAAGAGTTTGCAAGCCAGATCACGAACGTGAAAGCCAAAGAGCCCGACATCATCTTCCTGCCCTGCTACTACAACGACGTGGCTTTGCTCAGCCAGCAGATTCGCGGGCAGGGCATTGGCGACGACGTGCCGATGCTGGGCGGCGACGGCTGGGAAAGCGCCAACCTGATTCCGAACAGCAAGGGCGCCCTTGAAGGCAGCTACTTCGGCAACCATTACAGCCCGGAAGATCCCAGCGAGCACGTGCAGGCTTTCGTGAAGGGCTACAAGGCAAAGTACAACACCGCGCCCTCAAGCCTTGCCGCGCTGGGCTATGACGTCGTCTATGTGGTGAAGAAGGCGATTGAAGACGCGGGGGAGTTCGACCGTGCCAAGGTGCGCGACGCGCTGGCAGCGCTCAAGGACTTCAAGGGCGTGACCGGCACGTTCAGCATTGACGAGAATCGCGATGCACGCAAACCGATCAGCATTCTGAAAGTGCAGGGCGACAAGTTTCTTCCTGTAAAGCAGATTCAACCGCAAGACGTGAAGTAGCGCGGGCATACACGAACAATGCCGGAGCCCGCGGGTTCCGGCATTCTCGATTGAGGCGAACGTGCTGGAGTTGCTTGCGACAGCCGATCCGGGTGGGACGTCACTGGCGCAGGCCCTGCTGCAGCAGGTTGCCAACGGCATCGCCAAGGGCAGCGTCTACGCGCTGATTGCCGTCGGCTACACCATGGTGTACGGCGTGCTGCAGCTGATCAACTTTGCCCACGGCGAAGTGTACATGCTGGGCGCGTACTTCAGTTACTACCCCGCCAAGTGGATGGGCTACACCACAGACCCGGAAGACCCGACATTTGTTCCTGCCAAAGTGCCGCTGTATGTCGTGGGCTTTCTGTTTGTGTGCTCCATGGCCTGTTGCGCCTTGCTGGGCATGTTGATCGAGCGTTTTGCATATCGCCCGCTGCGCGATTCCAGCCGGCTTGCGGCATTGATCACCGCGATCGGCGTCAGCCTGCTGTTGCAGAACGGCGGCATCATGCTGTTCAAGGCCGACCCTCGCGGGTTTCCAACGCTGGTTGAGCAGTCTTCGGTTGATCTGGGGTTGGTTGCCCTGACCAACACCAAGATCATCATCGTTGTGGTTGCCGCTGTAATGATGACGGGTCTTCACCTCTTCGTGCAGAAGACCCGGCCCGGCGCCGCCATGCGCGCGTGCAGCTTCGACATGCGTACCGCGCGGCTGATGGGCGTCAACGTTGACGGCACGATCGGCCTGACCTTTGCCATAGGCAGCATCATGGCGGCGGTCGCCGGCGTGCTGGTCGCCATGGACCAGCCGACCATTGACCCGCTGATGGGCCTGATGGCGGGCCTCAAGGCCTTCGTTGCCGCGGTGCTTGGCGGCATTGGCAGCATCCCCGGCGCCGCGTTGGGTGGCTTGCTGCTGGGCGTAACCGAGTCTGTGGTTGGCACGTTCAGCACGACGTACGCCGAAGCCGTAGCGTTTGTGCTGCTGATTCTGGTGTTGCTGGTCAAGCCGTCCGGTTTGCTGGGTAAGTCGGGCCGGGAGAAGGTCTGATGCACCGGACGCTGCTCTTGCTGGTGGCCGGTGTCAGCCTCGCGTTCGGCGTGGACTGGTTCCTTGGCGAGTTCATTGAAGAGTATGTCGTCCGCATCATCAACCTGTGCGGCATCGCGATTATCCTTGCCGTAAGCCTGAACGTGATCAACGGCCTGTGCGGGCAGTTCAGCCTTGGGCACGCCGGCTTCATGGCGATCGGTGCCTATGTCAGCGCCTACTTCACGACGACGCTGCGCGTCCTGAACACCGAGACCGGTGAAACGGTTGTGCGCTCGCCGCTGTTTGACGGCGCTTGGGGCTTTGTGCCAGCGCTGTTGATCGGGGGCATGGCAGCCGCGGCAGCGGGCCTGGTGGTCGGCGTGCCGACGCTGCGCCTGAAGGGTGATTACCTGGCAATTGCCACGCTGGGCTTTGGCGAAATCGTGATCATCATGCTGACGAACTTTGAGTCTGTCGGCGCGGCGCGGGGACTGCCCGGGCTGCCCAACTACGCCAGCAGCTTTTGGATCCTTACGTTCGCGTGGATCTGTGTGGTCAGCAGCGTGTTTCTGCAGCGAAGCACCTTCGGGCGCGCGCTGATCGCCATACGTGAAAACGAGCTTGCCGCCGAGGTGATGGGCATAAGGGTCGCTAGGCTGAAAGTGATGGCGTTTATCTACGGTGCGTTCTTTGCCGGCCTCGCGGGTGGCTTGCTTGGGCACCTGTTGCGCACGATCAGCCCTTCCACGTTCGGGTTCATGAAGTCCATCGAGGTGGTCGTGATGCTTGTGCTGGGTGGCCTGGGCAGCCTTACCGGCGCCATTGTCGGCGCAATCGTGCTTACGGTACTGCCAGAGGCTCTGCGCGACGTCGAGCAGCAGGCCAAGCTGCCGGGCATTCGCATGGTGGTGTATGCGCTCGTGTTGATTCTGTTGATGATTTTCCGGCCGCAGGGAATTTTCGGGCAGCGTGAACTTTCGCTCAAGCTTCTGCGGCGATTGCTTCCTGGGGGGCGCAAGTGACGGCGCTGCTTCAGACTTCGGGACTCACCATACAATTCGGTGGCTTGACCGCGGTTGACGCATTTGACTGCGCGATACAGCCGGGCGACCTTTACGGCATCATCGGCCCCAACGGTGCCGGCAAGACCACGGTCTTCAATATGCTGACCGGCGTGTACCTGCCGACTGCGGGCGTTGCACACTTCGACGGTACGCTGATCAATGGTTGCTCGCCCGCGCAGGTGTCGGCGTTGGGTATCAGCCGTACGTTTCAGAACATCCGGCTGTTTGATGAGCTTAGCGTGCTTGAGAACGCGATGACCGGTGCGCACCAGCACGCGAAGATCAACCTGTTCGACAGCCTGTTGCGCACGCCGCGCCACTATCGCGAAGAGAAGCGCCAGCGCGATCGGGCCTATGAGCTGCTGCAGTTCATGGGCCTTGAAGAACGCGCGGGTCTGCCGGCAAAGCAGCTGCCCTACGGACACCGCAGAAAGCTTGAGATTGCACGCGCGCTGGCGACCGAGCCACGCTTGATCTGCCTGGATGAGCCTGCCGCGGGCATGAACACCGGCGAAAAGGCAGAGTTATCAGCGTTGATCCGGCGCATCCGCGACGAGTTGAAAGTGACGGTGTTGTTGATCGAACACGACATGAAGCTGGTGATGGGCATTTGCGAGAAAATCCAGGTCCTCGACTACGGCAAAACCATCGCGCTCGGCACCCCGAAGGAAATCCAAAGCAACCCCAAAGTAATCGAGGCCTACCTGGGCGGCGAATGAACTGCTGTTGTTTACGAAGGCAACGGCGACTCACACGGAGGCACAGAGACACAGAGAACGACAATGCGGCAGCAATCTAGGGCGGTTGCCTTTCTCTGTTGCTCTGTGACTCCGTGTAAAAGAGTAGTGCGGTCAGGCTGGACCAGTTGCAGATCAAGCAAAACCCATGGCGGAAGTGATTCTTGAGTTGAAGTCGATCAACGTGTTCTACGGCGCGATTCATGCGTTGCGGGATGTGTCGCTGCACGTCAACGCCGGTGAAGTCGTCACGCTCATCGGTGCCAATGGCGCCGGCAAGACCACCACCCTGGCCACGATCTGCGGCCTGCTTCGCGCAAAGGCAGGCGACGTGCGCTACGCTGGCGAGGACATCTCGAAGGCCCAGACGCATCGGCTGGTGGAGCGCGGCCTGGTCATGGCGCCCGAGGGCCGCGGCATCTTTCCCAACCTCACCGTTGAGGAAAACCTGAAGATCGGGGCCTACGCGCGCAAAGACAAGCCAGCCGTGGCCTCTGACCTGGCCCACGCCTATGACATTTTCCCGCGGCTTGCCGAGCGCAAGCGCCAGAAAGGCGGGACGCTTTCTGGCGGTGAGCAGCAGATGCTGTCCATCGCCCGCGCGCTGATGTCGGCGCCGAAGCTGCTCTTGCTCGATGAGCCGAGCCTTGGGCTCGCGCCGTTGATCGTCCAGACGATTTTCGAAACGATTGACCGGGTCAATGAAAAGGGCGTGACCATCCTGCTGGTCGAGCAGAACGCCAACATCGCGCTCAAGCACAGCCACCGCGCCTATGTGATCGAGAGCGGCTGCATCGAGATCGAGGGCGCATCAGCCAAGTTGCGCACCGACCCGCGGGTGAAGGCCGCCTACCTTGGCGAGGCGTGATTTCCCGATACGCGAAGCCCCCGGCATGCAATCGCTTTGGCGCAAGTGCTTATGAGCGGTTGTTTGCGGCAAGGGGGTGCGTCGGTTAGAGTATGTGTGGCCACGAAGGCCGTTCTGCCCCGGTCTACACCCCTTGGGGAATCGCGTATGAAACGACTTGTTGCTATCGCCATGGCTCTGATGTTCGCGGCTGTGCCGCTGTTCGCGCAGAAGAGCATCGCCCAAAACGCCTCCGAGAAAGAAGAGGCGACCTACCGCAAGATCGAGTCCCAACTCGAATCGACCAAGCTCGACACGCTGGCCTATGAAGACGCCGACGTGACCGAGGTGGTCAAAGACATCGCCAAGAAGTGCCGCATCACGATCGTGTTTGACAAGAAGTCGCTGGAAGACGTCTCCGAAGACGACCGCAAGATCAGCCTTGAGTTGGCCGACATCAAAGCCGGCAACGCGCTGAACATCGTGATTGACCAGGTTGGCCTGTACAAGGCGTACAAGAACGGCGTTCTGTACATCACGTCCAAAGAAAAGGCCGAGTCGGTCACGTCGACCAAGACCTATGACGTGCGCGACATCACCGCCAAGATCAAGGACTTCCCGGCGCCGAAGCTTCGCCTCAAGGGCGAGGACGATGGCAGCGGCGGCCCGATCATCGAGTACGGCGACGAAGACAAGATCGTCGAGACCGAAGACATCGTGGACATGATTGAAGAGGGCATTGACGCTGATTGGGGCGGGACCGCCAGCGTCAAGATTGTGCAGGGCCAGCTTGTCGTGAACGCATCGCGCAAGGTTCACAAGGAAGTGGCAGACCTGCTGGAGCAGCTTCGCAGCGCCAAGTAACTCTTGCCTGACGACCAACACAGGGACCGCCCCCGGGCGGTCTTTGTGTTTTCATGCTTGCCCTTTGCCGCCAAGACAAACAGCCAGTCGCCCGCTAGACTGCCGACATGACGGAAGAGGTTCAACCAGAAGGCGGATTCGAGAGCTCGCGCCGCGATGCGCACAAGGCGCAGATCGCGCTCAATGTGCTGGTAATCCTGAGCGCCCTGGCTGCGAGTGCCTTTTTCTTTTATGTGCTTTACACCGTAAGGCCGTTCGGTGGTTCGCAGGCTTCCAACGTGGACATTCCGACCAGCCAGCCGGGCGCGGTGATCGCGTTCGTCGAGGGCGAAGCCGGCGGGCTGACGGCCAGCGTGCGTGATCTTGACGACGCAGAAGCTTACAACGCGGAGCTGTCGGAAAAGTTGCGCGCCGACATGGGCATTGCCTCCAACGGTCGTTTGCTGCGCCTTGAACTGCACAACACCGGCAAGGACGAACGCAAAGTCAAACTGACAAGCCTGACGCTGACCGGCGACGACGGCGTGCAGTGGGCCTGCAAGTGGGTGGACGATGTTGCTTCGCGCGACGCAGCCACCGCGCTTGGCAAGTTGCGCCTGAACCAGGGCGCCCGCGAGTTCACGCTTCCGGTGGGGGCGCGGCGCCAGCTTGACATCTTTGTCCCGGGCGAACCGCCTGGGGCCGGCAAGCTCAAGAGCGGCCGGCTGGATGCGGGGGGCGTGCAGATTGAGCTGGAACACAAGGAAACAAGGGCCGCACAATGATCCAGCTGAACAGAGAAACCGTGTACCAGGGCAAGGCGTTCAAGGTCGCCCGCGTCACGTTGCAGAACACTGAAGGCAAAGAGGTGCAACGCGAGGTGATTGAGCACCCCGGCGCCGCCTGCATCATTCCGATGGTGGACAACGACACCGTCTTGCTGATTGAGCAGTGGCGCATCGGCGCCAAGCGCCCCCTGTGGGAGATCCCGGCGGGCACACTGGACCCGGGAGAAGACCCGCTGGCGTGCGCAGCCCGCGAACTTGAAGAGGAAACCGGGTTCAAGGCGGCCAAGATCGAGCACCTGTTCACGATGTTTCCCAGCCCGGGCATCATGGACGAAAAGATGCACATCTTCGTGGCCACCGGCCTGACGCCAGGCACGACGAAGTTCGACGAGGATGAAGACATCACTGCCAAGCCGTTCAGCTTCAAAGACCTGCGCGTGCAGTTGAAGGCGAACAACATCAAGGACGGCAAAACGATTGCCGCACTGGGCTACCTGATGGTGTTCAAGCCCTATCTTGGGGCGTAGCGGGCGGTGCGCTGAATCTCAGAATTAGCGGAACCATAACCCCTTGTGCAGGGTTACTTAGGCAAGAACAGGAGAAATGCCATGAAGACGATTCTTGCCGTACTTGCTGCGGGATTCCTTGGTGCGGGCGCTGCGCTGGGCGCTGTCGCCTTGGGGCTGGTGCCGCTCGACAATCGTGTGCAGGGTGCCCAGGTGGCGCCGGCTGCGATCGATGAACCTGAGGCGGCTGCAGGTGACCACTCTGCAAGCGAAGAGATTGCGGCGTTGCGCAAGGATCTGGCGAAGCTGTCCGTGGACCTTGAGCAATCCAAGTCGGCCAAACCGGCCGATCACAGCGACGAGATCGCCAGCCTGAAGGCCGAGATCGCAGCGCTGAAGGCAAGCAGGCCGGCATCCGCCCCGGTAGCTGCACCCGAAGACGGACCGGAGGCCGGCAGCAACGATTTTGATACGGCTGTGCGCGGTGTGGTGAGCAAGCTGGAAGAAGAACGGCGCGAAGAGCGCCGCCTGGAGCGCCAAGCCGACCGCATCAAAGAGCTGGAAGAGCAGAAAGTGCAGATCAGTGAGTACATTCCGCGTTTTGTCGAGGGTCAAGCCGAGCGCTTGAACATCCCGGCTGCATCCATTACCGACGTGAGCAACGCGCTTGTGACGCACCTTCAGTTCCGCGCCGAGTTGCGCAGCGAGCGAGAAGGCCAGCGCATTGACGGCGTCGAAGTCGACGACAAGGTCTTTGACCAGAAAATGGCTGACCTCGACGCGACAACTACCACTGCGCTTTCCACATATGTGGACGCAGAGACGGCCAAGAACATTCTGAATGCGGTGAACCGCACAGGCGGCCGCAACACGCCGCAGGGCGGGCCCGGTCGCCCCGGCCGCGGCAACCGGTAGATTTTGCAGAAAGCACCGGGCCGGCAATGGATGCCGGCCCGGCTCCATTTCACGAGCCCTTGGGCAGCGGCTCGGGCGCACCGGCCAGCGCGTAATCTTCTGGCTTGGCGGCCAAGCCTGCCCGCACCGGGTTTGCCAAAATGTGGGCCTTGGCGTGCGCGATGTTTGAAAGGTCCACCGGATAGCTCACGCACCCGTCGCGCCATTTCATCTTGTGAAGTTGCCGCATCGTGAGCGCCTTGTTGATCAATCGCTTGATGCGACCCGCGAAAGTGTCCACGTCGGCAAGGGCCTTCTTGCGCCCGAACAGCAGATGAATGTGATCGGGCATAACGACCCAGGCGAACACGGTTGCATGCTTTCGGGTGACGTGATCCATCACTTCGCGCACTACCTGGCCGTGGGTGTTGGTGTGCAGGCGACGAGTTTCCTGCGCGCGATTGAGCATGAGTGTGATGTTGTACAGGTGCAGCATCAGCAGCACCGTGGCGAACGCTGAAGCCGCTGCAGAATCAGCGAGGCAGGCAATGGCGCCGTAATTCGACCGGCGCTGATCACCGGCAACTCGGGCAGAATGCGGCGTATCTCAAGCGCATATTGGCCCATGTTTCGCTCGGCGACCACGATGTGCTTCATGCCCATTGCCGCTTTCAATATCTCGGCTTCCGGCAGCGGCCACAGCATGCGCGTACGCAGCAGGCTGACACGCTGCCCATCGGCGCGGGCGCCGGCCACGGCATCGTGGGCTGGCGCGCAGGATGCACCGTAAGTGACCACCAGCCACTCGGGCTTGCCTTTGGCCGACGGGCCGGAGTCTGTCCGGGTTGCCTTGAAGCCCCGCGGAGGCCGCGACAGTCGCGCCTCAAGGTCTCGCAGGTCGGATTCTTCGGGTGACAGGTCGGATGCGTCAATGGGTGAAGGTACGTCAAACAGAAGCTCGGGTTCCTCGACCGGCTCGTCCAGGTGGAACTCTGCTTCAGCAACCGATTCCTCAAGCAGAAAGAACACGGGCAGCTTCAGCATGTTGGCGGCCTTCGCCGCGGTGATTGCAAGCTCGGCACATTCGGCGGCATCGCCGGGACAGAGCACCAGTGGAGTAATGCCACCCTTGAACATCCAGCGCAGCGCCATCACGTCGAGTGACTGCACATTCGGCGCCTCGACGATCACCACCGTTGGTTCGCCCGATCGCATGCGGCGCAAAAGCTCGCTGCTGTGATTCCGGATTTCATCCAGCTGCGCATGGGTGACGTGCACACCGGTCTCTGCCAGGGTGGCAAGCGCGATCTCGCGGCCGGTGACCCGCACGGGTGCTTCGTTCACTTGTCCATCTCCGCGGCTTTCATGTGCTTCCTGGCCTTGGCTGTGTTGCCGGCTTTGGTCTCAAGTTCGGCCAATGCGATATGTGCTGACTTGAAATCGGGGCGCATTTCAAGCACGCGTTCAAAGATCTTGCGGGCTTCGTCCAGTTGGCCGTCGTCCATCAGGAACTGGCCTTCCAACATCAAGGGCTCAACCCAGTCCGGACGTTTGCGCATGGCTTCGGCCAGGTCGTCGCGGGCCTGCTGCTTTTCGCCGTTCTCCCAGAACAGGGCTGCGCGCAAGATCAGCGCCAGCACAAAGTTCGGGTCAAGCCGCAGCGCCTCGTTCAGGTTGCCGAGGCCCTCGTGGGCCCGCTTGAGCTTGCGCAGCACGACTGCCCGGTTGTACATGACTTCGGCGTTGTTGGGCGCAAGCTCAAGGGCGCGGTCATAGCGCTTGACCGACAACTCGTGGTCGTTGCGAAGATAGGTCAGCCCCGCGAGGTTGTTGTACAACGTGCCAAACAGTTCTTTGTCCGTCAGCGGCGTCAGGTACACGCCATGCTTGACGCTGGTGGAGCTGAAGCGGTACTGGGCAAAGAAGTGCAGGTCGTCGCGTGTGGAGCCGAAGTCGGTGGTCTCAAGAATCGTTTCGTAAGGTGTGCCATCGGCTTCTCGGTCACGGTAGATGACCGCGAAATGGCCCGGTATGCGAATGCCCTGCACATCCAGACCCACGGCCTGGCCGAATACGAGGTAGGCCAGTGACAACGAAACGCAGTAGCCGTAGCGGTTCTGGAGCATGCGGTCAAAGAACAGGTTTTCGGGGTTTGAGCCGCCCTGGTCGGTCGGGTCAAAGCGCAGCCCCAGGCGGACATGCACGAAATCGGTCAACGCCAGCAGGCGCGTGCGCGGTGAGCGTGCGCGAGTGATCTCTTTTCCCAGCGCGTCTGCATACTCTTCGATACGCCTGAGTTTTGCCGGCACGTCTACATCATGGGGCTGGCCCTTGAACTCGGGGTAGTACTTCTCGCTGAACAGCAGCAGCGCACGCGGCAGGTCAAAGTCGTCCTGCTTGAGCATCTCCTCAAGCGATTGGGTTGCCTTTTCGCCGTTCTGGACGGGGCGCAGGTCAGGGTCTGGCGGTGGCCCGTTGCCATCGACGCGAATCTGGCTGGTACATCCGCTGAGCAACAGCAAGACAAACAGCAACGGCGCGCCAATAACGCGGCGGCTCCGCGTGACGCACGAACCCGGCTTGCCACCACCTGACGTCATTGAGCCGGTTCGTGTCACGCTGAAAGCCTCTCCCGTTCGCCTACTCCTTTTCAAATTCTACGCTTATCTCGGCAGTCTGCCCAGCGACGATCGTGAACTCGCGGCTGGTGGCCTTGTAGCCAGGCATGGTCATGTTGATGGTATAGGACTCGGGCGGCAGGTCCTTGATCGTAAACGAGTTGTCCTCGCCCTGGGTCGCGCTGCCGTCAGAATTGAAGAAATCAAGAAACGTGAAGCGCTTCTTGAACAGCTCGTCCTTGCTGTTGCGAATCTCGTACTCCAGGCCCATGGCGGTCTGGATGTTCAGGTCAGTGTTCAGCAACACAATCTTCAGGTTGCCGCTGGGCGCGAAAGCAAAGGTCAGTGAGATCGCCTGGCCCGCCTTGAAATCAACATTCGCGTGTGTCACCGGCGTGTAGCCCGGCAGCGACAGCGTGATGGTGAACTTGCCCTCTGCCAGGTTCTTGACTTCGAATGCTTTGTTCTCGGTCAGGTTCACGCCGTTCTCGAAGCCGCCCAGCGATAGCGGCTGCCCACGGTCGTCCTCTATGGTCAGGGCGGCGATCAACCCAAACGGTGTGTTGTTGGGCGCGCCATCGACGCCGGTCACGGTGCCCTTCAGCGACGCCCCTTCCGCGGGCAGGGTAATCACGATGCCCGCCACGCTGTTCCGCAGGTTCAGGTAGGGCCGTGTGACCATGCCGTTCTTTTCGCTGCGCACGGTCAGCCGGTAAAATCCGGGCGACATGCCGGTCAGTTCAAACGCGCCGGTCTTTTCGTCGGCATTGGTTTCGCGGAAAACCAGCATCTCCATTTCATTGACGGTCTCGTCGTCGTTGCCCTGGTCAGCGCCATCAGGGCTGACGGGGCTCGCGACCACCCGTACTCTGCCCTCTGGTACTTTGCCGCCTTCCAGCTCGACGCGGCCGGTGATCTTGACCGTCACGAAGTTCACGTCGAACTCGAAGTCGCCGTCTTTGTCCACGTGCACGCGCTTGCGCACAAGGCTGGGTGCGGGGCCCTGGCCCTGCTGCGCGATCTGGTAGGTGCCAAGCGCCACACTGCGGAACTCGTAGTTGCCCTGTTTGTCGGTGCGCGTCGTGTTGGCTGCAAAGCCGCCACGGTTGCCGCCAATCAGCACGATCTGCTTTTCGGCGTAGGCTTTGCCGTCTTCGGTCACGCGACCGTACAGCCGCGCGGTGCCGGGCTTCTGGTCGTAGATGTCAAACTCTACGCGCTCTCCGGCGGCGACCTTGACCTGCGTGCTTGGGTTCGGAAGCAGCAGGGCCGCCATGTTGCCGGTGTTGCGCACCACGGTGTAGGTGCCGGGGGTCAAGCCGGTGAGTTCATAGTTGCCGTTGCTGTCGGTGTAGGCGGTGCGAATCCGCGCCGAATCCTGGCCCATAAGGCTGGCGCAGGTCACGGGCACGCCGGGGACAGCCTTGGAGTATGAGTCATACACGCGCCCGAAGATCGTGCCGCCGACTTCAAGCCGCACGTTGTGTACCGTGCCGGCGCCGGTTTTGACTTCAAGCTCGGGGCTGATGTACTTCTGGTAGTTGCGAGTGTTCGCCAGCAGCACGTACTTGCCGGCTGGCAGGTTGTCGATGCGGAATGCGCCGTTCTCGTCGCTGCGGATGCTGGACGGGAAGAGCGTGCTTTCGCCACGGTCGGGCAGCGTCTCGCCAAAAAAGCTCTTCATGACAAACGCAAGCTGCCCTGGCCCGCTTACGTCGTATGCCGCCAGCGGCACGCCTTGGACCGCAACGCCCTGGTCGTTGACCACGGTGCCCTCAATCCAGCCTGCCGGCTCAAGCACGATCACGATTTCAGCGGTGCTCCCGGCGGTCGTCGTGGCTTGCGCGGTCTTGTTGCCGAACCCCTCAGCCTTGGCGCTGATGCCGACGCTTCCGACCGGCAGGTTTGCCAGCGTGAACTTGCCTTCTTCATCAGTGGTTGTGCTGATCGTGCGCGGCGGAATGCTGATGCCCGCAGCCCATTCGCCGCCACGCAGAAAGTCGTTGTCGTTGTAGTAAACCTGCGCGCCCGCGATGCCTTGCTGCTTGGTGTCTACGACACGCCCGGTAACCCCGGCGCCATCTTCGAGCAACAGGTTCACATCTTTGCGCACCTGGCCGCTGCGCACACGCAGGTCGCGGGTGGCGATTGCGTAGCCGGCTGCAATTGCCCGCACAGCCGCACCCCCCATGCCGTCGCCTTCGCCGCCCGGTGCGCCGATTCCCGGCGGCACCTGGTCGAACTTGTAAAAGCCGGTCGCGTCGGTGCTGGTCACGGCAAGCGTTCCGCCTAGCACGGTGCCCAATTCCACAGTCGCGCCGACGACGGGTGAGTTGTCCGAGCGTTTGAGCACATAGCCTTCGACCCCGCCCGCCTGGATCAACACAAACGGCAGCAGCTCGAAGTTTGCGAACTCATCCAATTCCATCTCTTGGCGCGAGCGCGTCATCGGATTGAATTCATGAGACATCCAGCCCTGCTTGCGCGCGTACACCAGGTACGCGCCGGGCGCGATGCTTTCCATCTCGAACTTGCCCTGCTCGTCGCTCTTGACCGGCTTGCACCGGCCCAGAATGCGGCCCAGCCGTTGCAGCTTCTCGTCTGCGCGGGCATCCAGCTCAATGCTCACGTCGGCAAGCGGCGACTGGTCAGCGCCATTCAGGACCACACCGTGTGCGCGGGCTGCGGCGTAAATCCGAATCTCCAGGCCTTCAACCGGCGTGGCTTCTTTGACAACAAACGATCCGGTGGCGGTCAGTGCCTTGCCTTCTTCCAGGCACGCCACGAAGTAGCCCTTACCCACCAGCAACTCGACTTCAAACGTGAACTTGCCCTCGTCGTCGGTCATTGCCGTGGGGCCGCTGGCTGTGTCGCCGTCATCCGGCAGCAGTGTCAGCGTGACGCCGCTTGCGGGCTCGTCGAAGAAGTCGATGGCTGTTCCAGAAACCGTCAGCTTGGTCGGAATTGCGGGTTCAACTTTGACTGCCGGTTGGCCCTTGTTGGCGTCTGGTTGCGTGCCCTGGCCGTCACCAGGAGTAGCGTTGTCGGGCGTGCTGTCCTGGCCATTCGCCGAGCGACGTTGCTTGTTTGCTTCGCCCGCTGTGTCCAGGGCCGTTGTGTCCGCTGGCCGATTGCTGCCGGCCGGTGGGTTGAGCAGAAACCAGCCGATGCCCAGCCCGATCACGACTAGCAACAGCAATCCCACAAGCAACGCAATGCGGTTCTTTTCCATGGATCAGCCCTGTCCCAGTGTCGCCGGTCTACACTGGTCACGCTGCAGGCCGAAACCTAACGCCGGAAACAGGTTGTGCGCGATCTAGCGCACAACTTTGGCGTTGGCCCAGTTGGCTCGATCCTGGATGTCCGCGTTGTCCGCGGCTGTGACTTCTAGCGTGATGCGACGGGCATTCAGGACTTCAACGTCGATGGTTCGCGCATCGGTTGAGCGGCGCAGAATGCCGGATTCGTAGACCAGCTTGCCGTCCGCGTACACCTTGAACTCTACGCTGGCCAGGTCGCCGGCGGTGTCGTCCACGCCGATGTCGGCAATGAAGCGCGAGTAGCCGCGGTTGAGGTCGAATTGCAGGCGGCTGATGGCATGCACGCCCAGGCCTTTGGCGTAGGTCTTGCCACGAAGGCTGATGGCGCCACCGCCCTGTGCATGATCGCGCCGCACCTTGAACAGGTACTCTTCATACTTGAAGTCGCCGGGCAGATAGTACGGGCGCTCTTCCGGCGGCTCTGCGAACTCGAGGTCGCTCAGGTAGACGTAGCGGCCGTTCTTCATGGTCACGCTGATCAGGTTGTTTTCTTCAAGCGTGATGTCGCGCTTCAGCACCTTGTGCTCAAGAGTGATCTTACCGTCTGACCAGGCCTTGATCACGCCGCGCAACATGCTGCCGTCGCGCAGCGTGAAGATGCCCTGCAGCTTGTCGAAACTTGCCGGCGTGTTGCGCTTGCAGACAATCCCGCGCAGTCGCGCCCAGCCGTACTTGTTGCCGTCGTAGTTCTCGCCATCCAGGATCTCGTTGTAAAGGAACACCCCGTCCTTGACGATGCGTACCAGCGACGATGCTGGGTCCGCCTGTTCGGGCGCATTGCCGCTGGCGGCGAAATAGACCACGTCATTCTTGGCGCCTGCGTCCAGTTCAGGCAGCAGGTTGGGCGCGACATTGGCCACATATTCGAGGCGTTTGACTGCCTCCACGCTGATGGTCAATTCGCCAAATCGGGGGGCGCGCAGGACAAACAGCTCGTCGTCGTCGGCGGGGCCGTTGTCGGCGGTGCCATGCAAAACGTCGCCATTGATCAGGTACACGCGTAGTGGCGCGTCTTCGCGTTTGCGTTCATCACCCTTGTGCCCGAAGGTGATTTCTTCGACCTCGTCCAGCGGCACGCGCGCGGGCACATCGCTGCCTTCGACCTTGACCTCAAGACGTCCCTGGATGTCCAGTTTGGTAATGCTGCCCTTCACCGGCTGCTGAAAGATGCTGGTGACCGTGGCTTGCGCAACCAGCACCGGTGAAAGGACGCAAAGGCAAAGCAGAAGTCGGATCATCGTATGGCTCCAAGGCTGGACTCAACCCTCATACGGTTGAGTCGAAGCAGCAATGATCATTTATCGAAGCCGATTGATCAATGAGTTCACGAAGAGACGACAAAGCGCTCTTCTCAATGGCGCGCACGTGTCTGCCAATCGGGCAGACTGGTTTCACAGGTCCAAGCGCTACTGTCAGATTGGCGGCAAGCGAGTTAGTTCACGCTTCGGCCAGATCATAAAGGCACGCCACGGAATCACTTACGACAGCACGTTGGTCGCGCGTCGTTGGCACCGCGTTTGCATTGCCACGGCCTGTACTTCGATGCATTGAACCGAGAGGGTTGATCCATGCCAGCCAAGCAAATCGTTTTCGACGCAGAAGCTCGCGAAAAACTTGCCCGGGGTGTTGAGAAACTTGCCCAGGCCGTTGTCTCTACGCTCGGCCCCAAGGGCCGCACGGCTGTCCTGGACAAGGGTTGGGGCGCCCCCAACATCACCAAAGACGGCGTGACGGTCGCAGAAGAAATTGAACTGCAGGACCCATACGAAAACTGCGCGGCCCAGATGGTCAAGCAGGTCGCCAGCAAGACCAGCGACACAGCAGGCGATGGCACCACCACCGCAACGCTGCTGGCCCAGGCCATTTTTACCGAAGGCATCAAACACACGATGGCCGGCGCGAACATTGCCGGCATTCATCGCGGCATCAACAAGGGCGTTGAAGCCGCAGTCGCGTTCATCGAGAAGATGAAACGCCCCGTTGAGGGCAAGAAAGACATCGCCTTTGTCGCCAGCATCGCCGCCAATAACGACCCCCGGGTCGGCAAGATTATCGCCGACGCCCAGGAAAAGGTCGGCAAGGACGGCGTGATTACCGTCGACGAGAGCAAGACCGCAGAAACGCACGTGGACTGGGTTGAGGGCATGCAGTTCGACCGCGGCTACCTGTCGCAGCACTTCGTCAACAACACGGAAAGCGTGACCGTCGAATTCGACAAGCCGCTGATCCTGGTGCACGAAGACAAACTCACCAGCGCACAGCCGCTGGTACCCCTGCTTGAGCAGGTCAGCAAGGCCAACCGCCCACTGCTGATTATCGCCGAAAGCGTTGAGGGCGAGGCCCTGAGCACGCTGGTCGTGAACAAACTGCGCGGTGTGCTGAACGTGGCGGCTGTAAAGGCCCCCGGATACGGCGACCGCCGCAAGGCAATGCTGCAGGACATCGCGACGTTGACCGGCGGCAAAGCAATCATGAAGGACTTGGGCGAGAAGATCGAAGACATCACGATCAAGGATCTTGGCACAGCCAAACGCGTGGTGATCAACAGCGAAGACACGACGATCATCGAAGGAGCAGGCAAGACCGCCGATATCAAGGCGCGCTGCGAAGAAGTGCGCCGCGAGATCAGCATCACCAACAGCGACTACGACCGCGAGAAGCTGCAAGAGCGCCTGGCCAAGCTGGCGGGCGGCATTGCCGTGGTCAAGGTCGGCGCCTCAAGCGAGCCTGAGATGAAAGAGCTCAAGGCCCGCGTGGAAGACGCGTTGCACAGCGTGCGTGCTGCCACGGAAAGCGGCATTCTGCCGGGCGGCGGCGTTGCGCTGCTGCGGGCGTCGATCGCGCTGGAAAAGACCAAGGCCGCGGATGCAGATGAGCAGACCGGGATCGACATCCTGCGCGTCGCGCTGTCACGCCCGATCAAGCAGATTGCCGAAAACGCGGGCCGCCACGGCAGCGTCATCGCGCGCAACGTGCTGGCCGAGAAGAGCGCCAGCTACGGCTACAACGCGCTGACCGACAAGTACGGCGACATGTACGAAATGGGCATCGTGGATCCGTTGAAGGTCACACGCAGCGCGTTGCAGAACGCCGCCAGCGTGGCCGGATTGATGCTGACCACCGACGCGATCATCACCAAGGTTGAAGAAGACGAGCCGGTGGACATGGGCCACGGCGACGAAGAAATGGACTACTAACCAGGCGCAGGCATCCAACCTGACGGCCTTCTATCGAGGATCGACCTATGGCAACCAAACTTCGTCCCCTGGACGACTACATCGTGATCAAGCCGGCCAACGCCGAGGAAGTGACAGCGGGCGGAATCGTGTTGCCCGACACGGCGCAGGAAAAGCCGCTCAAGGGCGCAGTAATAGCCACGGGACCGGGCCGCATGCTGAAGAATGGCAAGCGCCTTGAGCCCAGCGTCAAGCGTGGCGACACCGTGATGTTCGGCAAGTACAGCGGCAGCGACGTGAAGCTCGACGGCGTCGAGCACAAGATTATGCGCGAAGCGGAAATTCTGGCCATCATTGAGTAGACGACTGAACTGAACGAAAGAGCTGAGGACACTCAGATGAGCAAACAGATCCTTTACGAAGTGGAAGCTAGCCGCAAACTTGCCGATGGCGCTCGCAAATTGGCCCGCGCTGTCAGCGCGACCATGGGCCCATCCGGCCGCAACGTCATCATGCAGAAGTCCTTCGGCGCGCCGACGGTCAGTCGCGACGGCGTGACCGTTGCCAAGGACATTGAACTCGAGGACCCCTTCGAGAACATGGGCGCCAAGCTGGTGATGGAAGTTGCTTCCAAGACCAACGATGAAGCCGGCGACGGCACGACCACGGCCACCGTGATTGCCGACGCAATCATCGAAGAAGGCCTGCTGATGGCCGGCCACGGCCACAACCCGCAGGACATCAAGCGCGGCATTGATAAGGGCGTGGAAGTCGCGGTGCAATGGCTGCAGGACAACACCAAGAAGATCAAGAACGCCGACGAGCTGAAGGCAGTCGCCACGATTAGCGCCAACCAGGACGCTGAGATCGGCAAGCTGATGGCCGAGGCCATCGACAAAGTCGGCGACGAAGGCGTGGTGACAATTGAAGAGGGCAAGGGCCTTGAGACCGAGCTCTCGTACGTCGACGGATTGCAGTTCGACAAGGGCTATCTCAGCCCGTACTTCATCACCAATGCCAACGAGCTGGTGGCCGAGTACGACAACGCCAAGATCCTGATTTACGAAAAGAAGATCAGCAGTGTCCGTGAACTGCTGCCGCTGCTTGAAAAAGTGTCGGGCACGGGCTCACCCCTGCTGATCATCGCCGAAGACATCGAAAACGAAGTGCTGGCCATGCTGGTGCTGAACCGCCTGCACGGCCGGTTGCAGGTCGTGGCTGTCAAGGCACCCGGCTTCGGCGACCGCCGCAAGCAGATGCTTGAGGACATTGCCATCCTCACCGGCGGCCAGTGCATCACCGAAGATCTTGGCCAAAGCCTGGAAAGCCTCGACATCGGCGTGCTGGGCACGGCCAAGCACATTGAAGTCGACAAGGACAACACCACCATCATCGAGGGCGGCGGCAAGAAGAAGGCCGTCGAAGACCGCATTGCCCAGCTGCGTACGCAAGTCGCGCAGAGCAGCAGCAACTACGACAAAGAAAAGCTGCAAGAACGCCTGGCCAAGCTGACCGGCGGCGTCGCGCAGATTCAAGTCGGCGGCATGACCGAAGCCGAAATGAAAGAGCGCAAGTTCCGCGTCGACGATGCGCTGAACGCAACCCGCGCAGCCAAGCAGGAAGGTGTTGTCGCCGGCGGCGGCGTGGCCTATCTTCGCGCCTCAGTGGCAATTCGCGCCGCGAGCTATAAAGGCGACGAGAAAGTTGGCGCCGAGATTCTGGCCAACGCCCTTGAAGCACCCTGCCGCACCATCGCCAGCAACGCGGGATATGACGGCACCGACGTGGTCGAGACGCTCAAAGAGAAGAAGAAGGACAACGACGGATTCAACGCGTTGACCGGTGAATACGGCGACATGTTCAAGTTCGGCATCATTGACCCGACCAAGGTCGCGCGCTGCGCAATCCAGAATGCAGCCAGCATCGCAGGCCTGATGCTGACGACGAACACGCTCGTCACCGACCTGAAGAAGAAAGACAAGAAGATCGCAGGCGCCACGGCCTGAACAAGTGCCAGGGCCGGTGATGCAGCAGTTATGGGCCCGGGGGAGCAGCCCCGGGCTTTGCATTGAGAAGGGCAGACGAAGGTCAAACGCAGGGCGAACTACAGGAGATTGCGATGGGCAAGCGCATGGTAGCGGGTCTGGCGATTGGCGCGCTGGCTGTACTGCTGGCATGGGGCGGCATTTCGATGACTCGCCCCGAGCCCGTGAGCGCGCAGCGTGCAACCGGCTTCGAGTACGGGTTTCTGCTGCCTGTGCCCCGGCTGGAAAGCTACGACATTGACCTCGGGCGCTGGGCCGCCAAACCCACCGACAAGGAATACCACAACGCGCTGGTGTTCCCGTACGAAGAGGGCAGCAACACATTTGAGCGCCGCGTGAACTGTCTGCGTCGATTGAACGGTTTGTCCGCAGAGGGCTGGGAACTGGTGGACGCAGAGGCAGGGCTGCTGCGCCGCGCAAAGTAATGGCCAAACGCGACTACTATGAAGTGCTGGGAGTGGCCAAGAACGCCGGCAAGGCCGAGATCAAGAAGGCCTATCACAAGCTGGCGCTGAAGTACCACCCTGACCGCAACCCCGGCGATGCCGAGGCCGAAGGCAAATTCAAAGAAGCCGCAGACGCCTACTCGATTCTGTCCGACGACGACAAGCGCAAGCAGTACGACACCTACGGCCACGCCGGCAACGGATTTCCCGGCGGCGGCTTCAGCAACGTGGAAGACATTTTCAGCGCCTTCAGCGAGATCTTCGGCGGCAGCAGCGTGTTCGGCGACTTCTTTGGTGGCGCGGCGCGCTCGCGTAGCCGCGGCCGTCGGGGTGCGTCGCTGCGCTGCACCATCGAGCTTGAGTTCAGCGACCCCGTGGAGAACACCCAGAAGACCATCACCATCCGCAAAGCCGAAACCTGCGATACATGCAGCGGCAGCGGCGCGAAGCCCGGCACCAAGCCCGACCACTGCCCGCAGTGCAACGGCGCCGGTGTCGTGATGACCAGCGCGGGATTCTTCAGCATGCGCAGCACGTGCCCGCGCTGTGCCGGCCGGGGCGAGGTGATCAGCGACCCGTGCACACCCTGCGGCGGCACCGGTCGCGTGCTGAAAGACAAAGAGATCGCGCTGAAGCTGCCTGCGGGCATTGAAGATGGCATGACGCTGCGCGTGGGCGGTGAGGGCGAAAGCGGAGAGAACCGCGGACCAGCCGGTGACCTGCTGTGCGACGTGCATGTCAAGCCGCATCCGCTGTTCAAGCGCGCAGGCGCCGACGTGTATCTTGAGCTGCCGGTTGGATTCGCCCAGGCGGCACTTGGAGCCAAGCTTGAGGTGCCGACGTTGCGCGGTCGCGCGGACCTGAAAGTGCAACGCGGAACGCAGGCCGGTACCGTCACGCGCATGAAGGGCGAGGGCTTTCCGCGGCTTGACGGTCACGGACGGGGCGATCAGCTGGTCGAGATCGTGATCGAGGTGCCGCAGAAGCTGACGAAAGAGCAGGAGAAGCTGCTGCGCGAGTTCGCGGAAACAGAAGAGCAGAACATATCGCCCGAAAGAAAGTCGTTTCTGGACAAGGTAAAGAAACTGATCAGCAAGTAGTTCGGCCAGCGGCGCGGGATGGAAGATGGCAATGCCGGAAGAGAACCAGAACGAAGTTGTGCAGGAAGGCGAACCCCGCGAACCCCACGCGGCGGAGGAAGCCCTACACGACCAGCACGATGCCGAGATCGCGGAGGCAGCCACACGCGGCGAGCATATCGCCTCGGAAGACCTGTCGCCGCGCCAGAAAGCCAAGAAGCTGCGCAAGCTCAGCGACGAAGAGCTCGTGGCGCTCGCCGAGGAGGCGGCAAAGGCCGAGCATTGGCTTGACGTGGCGCGACGGGGACAAGCCGAGTTGGACAACACGATCAAACGCCTGCGCCGCGAGCAACAGGACGCCGCCCGCTATGAAGGCAGCGCGATGGCCCGCGACCTGTTGCCGGTGATCGACAACCTGACACGGGCGCTGGAGGCTGGCGTCAAGGCGCAGGACTTCGAGGCGCTGTACGCAGGCGTTGAGTTGACGCGCAAGATGTTCATCGACGCGCTCGCGCGCCAGGATGTCACACCGATTGCGGCCGAGGGCACAACATTTGACCCGGCGTTTCATGAGGCGCTTATGATGGACAGCCGCACCGACACGCCAGACAACGTGGTCACCACCGAGCTTGAGCGCGGCTGGAAGATGCACGACCGCGTGCTGCGCGCCAGCAAAGTGCGCGTGAACAAGCGCGGGTAGGCAAGGGTCAGGACTCAGCAGCGGAGCAGCAGCATGCCAACCTACGACTACCAGTGCCCCGATTGCGGCCACGCCTTTGAGGCGTTCCAGAGCATCAAGGAAAAGCCGCTCAAGTTGTGTCCCAAGTGCGGCAAGCGCAAGGTCAAGCGCCTGATCGGCACCGGCGGCGGGTTGATTTTCAAGGGCAGCGGCTTTTACCTGACCGACTATGCGCGCAAGGGCGGCGAGCCAAAGCCTGAATCAAAGAGCGAAACCAAGCCCGCTGAGACGAAGGCACCCGAAAGCAAGCCGAGCGGCAGCAAGAAGGACTAAGCGTCTGGCCAAGGCCCGCACAAAGCGCTGCACCGAGTGCCACAAGCGCTTCACGTTCAATAGCGTGTCGGAGCATGCGTGGTTTCCGTTCTGCAGCGAGCGCTGCAAAACGATCGACCTTGCCCGCTGGTTCACGAACAAATACGGCTTTGTGGAAGATCTGGGCCAGGGCAACGACATGAAGACCGGCGGCATGGACGCAATTCAGGACTCAGATCCGCCGGACTGATCTGCCGGAGGCTGCGAACCAAGCACCAGCCGCCGCGTGATGATTGTGGCAAAGCTCCCGCGCGGCAGTTCGAAACTCACCTGCACTTTTGCACGACCTTCGTTCAGTTCATCCGGCTGCGCGGGCTCCATCGCAAAGTTAGCGGGAAACATCAGTGCCCTGCGCGACGCGGCTTTGAACCTCGTGCGCTGCAAACCCTCCAGCTTCAGCTGCGCGAGTGTGATTCCTTCCTCGGCAAGCACGGCCTCGATATGCGGGGCGGCTGCGGGGAATTCTGCCAGCCGCGTAGATGGGCCCAGCAGCGGCAACTCCAGCTCTCGAAGAGTCTCGTGATCGGCCCGGTGGAACGCGATCTCGCCCGAGCGGTTGCGCAGCACTTCATGCTCGGGGCAGCTCGCGGCAATCAGCCGCGTGAGCACACGGTTGAACAGAAAACTCTGATAAGCCGCAACGAACAGCGTGCGAAGGGCCGGCGTGATACGCTCAAAGCATCCGGCCCAGCCGCCAGGGTGCTCCTGCAGATAGGCCACCAGCGCGCGCTCGGGCGATCGTGTCATCTGGTCGTGCAACACGGCCCAGTCGCCCCAATGCTCAATGGCCAGTCGGCGATTGGTCTTGTCACGCATGCTCTGCTTGCGGTGGGGGGCGGCGAGGTGAAGGCGCACAGCCTCTTCGAAGTCGCCCCGCGCGAGTGCCTTGGCGATGAATCCCTGCCCGTGGGCGATGCCTCCGAAGCGCTGGTTATCATAATAGTTCGGCACGCCGGCCCGCTGCATCTCGGACGCATTCGCCGGCAGCACCGCCAGTTCGGCCGGACTAAGATTGCGCATGGCGATGCGAAAGCGATTACCAAGAATGATCGCAGCCGTCAGCGCCGCACGCGCCTTGCCGACGAAGCGCAGCTCAAGCCGCTCGTCGCCGGTGTCGGACTTCAGCGGCCGTGCAGAACTGAACAGTTGACGCGTCAAACCGTGCTTGTCTTTGAGGCCGGCGGCCGAAAGGTCGCTTGCGCGCAGCTTGTTGCGCTTGGCCAAAATCGAAAGCGCCTCCAAAGTCGCCAGCGAGCGCTTGGTGAGTTCATACACGAAGTGCGCGCCCGCGGGGTCTGGAGTGAAATCAGCGGATTCTTCGACGATGAAATCTTCGGGGCGGGTCTTCAGCTTCATGCGACAAGTAGATGAGCGGCGCAGGCGTGCGTCAACCGGAACGCTTGTTGGCGTATTCGAGCAGCCGCAACAGGCCGCTGTTCAATTGGCGGTCCGGGGCGAAGGCCTTCCAGTTTGCCAGTGCCGTTGCGGCAGGCTTGAAATTGGACTCGCCGATCAGAACCGCGCCGTACAGTGCCCAGGCTTCGGCATCCAGCTTGATGCCGCCATCTTTGCCGCCCTGTTCGCAGTGCTTGCGCAGCGCCTCCAGGTGGCCTGCGTACACCTGCGCGCTGGAGTAGCCATCGACGACAAGCAACTGGAACGCTTTGCCCTCGGCCATTGCCGCCTGCTGCTCATCCAGTAATTGCACGAGTCGCAAGTATCCGTCGTTGTAGTCGGCGAGTGCGAAGGCACAGCGCAGCAGCGATAGCGTGATGTACGGCAGCTTGGCGTCGGCCTCAGCGGCTTTGAGATAGGCATTGCGCGCGCCCGCGTAGTCGCCGGCCCGGAACAGCTTGTCGGCTTGGCCCTGCAGCGCACGGGGCGAGGGGTCTTCGGGTACCCCATCGGGTGTCACGTCATTCTGGTAGGCTTCTTCGGCAAGAATGCGATCAAGAGCTTTGACCATCTCGTTCGTCGGCAGTTCGATCTTGGCAACGACAAGTTCTTCACGCGCCGAGCGATAGCGGCCGCGCGTCACCTCAATCCAGGCATGTACCAGGCGCGGCATTGCAGCATTCGGGTCCGCGTTGCGGCGGTCGATCACGGTCTTGTGCCACGCGTCAAACTGCTCCGAGCGGCCAAAGAGGTCGCGTACCGAGTTCAGCCGCGTACGATCTTCACGCGAGGCCTTCTCGAACCATGTTTGCAGCGCAACCGCGGCGTCGAGAAAGTCGCCCTTGCCGATCAACACGACAAACACCAGGCGGTACACCTCGGGTTCCGCACTCGCGGTCACCAGCGGGTCGAGGACTTTCAGCGCCTCAGCATAGTCTGCGCGACGGATGTGACGCCGCGCGTCTTCCATCGTGCCGGCTGGCGGCGACGGTTCATCCGGTAGTGGCGCGGGGATCACTGCGTCACTGCCTGTACCGGCGGGATCGGCAGACAGGCCGCGCTGCTCTTGAAACGCCTTGAGGTCATAGGCGAAGCGGTCCAGCTTGTCGGCTACCAGTACGCGCACAGCGGCATCGGACGCGCTGGCATGATAGCCGGCGCAGAACAGCAGCAGCGCGGCGAGCTGAAGTTCTTCCTTTGTCGGCTGCGACGGCGCCAACAGTGCCTTGCCTGCGCTGGCGCAGGGCGCGGATGCCGGCTTCAGGTCATGCAGCCAAGGGAAGAAATTCCCGCCGTCATATCGACCAATCGCGCGCGCCAGCATGTGCTGCGCCACGGGTACATCCTGGGACGCGGCCAGGGCAATCGCCATGCCCGCGTAATGCTCGGCAGGGCCCGGTGTGTCCAGCGCGGCAAATGCGAACGAACGCGTGGCGTCGGCCCAGTCGCCCGCGCGCAAGCTGTTGATGCCGCGTTGGCGGCTGCGGTCGTCGCTGTTGCCGGACAGGCGCGAAGCCTGTGTGTCGCTGCCGGCAAGTTCTTCTGCGCGAACCAGGAACGCGAGTGCACGTCGCTTGTCCTGGTCGATCAGCAGCATGGCGCCGGTGAGAAAGCACATCTCGGAATCGGCTTCGGCCCGTTGGGCAAGCTGGTTCAGGCGCGTTCCCACATCAGCGGCCGGCATGCGCGAAGCAAGCGGCGGCAGACCGACAATGGCGGCGGGGTCCACAGCCAGCGCGCGACGCATATAGCGTGCCGAGTCATCGAACTGGCCCATCCAGAACAGAACCAGGCTGAGCTGCACGTTCTCGCGCGCGCCCGTGGGGTTGGCTTTCAGGGCGTACGCGGCGTATTTGGCACTTTCACGGCTGCCATCGACGAGTGCGCTTTGTGAACGCTTCAGCCAATCGACGGCTTCAACTTCCGGGCCTTCGGCGTTCAAGCCGCTGGCCAGAAGTATCAGCAATGCAAACAGGGGCGCCACTCGGGCAAGGGGCGCCCCCTGGATGATGCGGTTTCGGTTCATGCTACTTGCCGCCGGCGTTTGCTTTACGAAGGCGCGCGGTGATGGCGTTGGCCAGTTCCGCTTCAAGGTCAACGTCGCGCCCGGCTTCGGTCCATTTGTTGCTGTACATGGCCGTCGGTCCGCCGCGCCCGGTGCTTGACCCGGTGTAGACTTCTTCGCGCGCGACTACCACGGGCTCGTAGACGCCATCGGCGCCGAGTTGCGGGTACGCGCTGATGCGCATGCGGTACTTTTCCAGGCCGATGGCGCGCTGGTCGCTGATTGCGGTCCAGTGCTCGTACTTCCATTCGACATTGGCGCGGAACACGCGGTCTTTGCCGAACTTCTCGGCCATGGCGTCGTGGATTGCTGTATCCACGGCGTCAAAGCTGCCGCTGAAGTAATAACCGGCTTGCATCTTGTAGATGTCATCCTGGAAGACGGTGCAGCCGCTCATCAAGAATACGGCCGCCACAGCAAGCATTGCGAACAACGATTTCATTTTCGACTCCACAGCGGCCAAGGGGTATCGGCCACAGGCGCGGACTCGGGGCTTACACACATGCTACCGCCGGTGGTTGCCCGTGCAAGAGAGTATTCGCACAGTGCTCAGAAATAGAGCCTGAGGCCGGCCCTGAACACCAGCCACTGAAAGCGGCCGTCCTCGCGAAGGTTGTCCTGAAAGCCCCTTACGGGCCTGTCGGCTGATTGAATCAGCGCAAAGTTTGTGCGCAGGCCCGTCTCAATGAAGCCGCGGGTGAAGTCGTCGCCAAACTCCAGCCCAGCCGTATGCACGGTGCCCAGTGTCAGCATGAAGACCTTGCCGACACCGCTGCCGGTGATGCGCTCGTCCACCTGGTAGTAGTAGTATCCCGCGGACGCGCTGAGCCCGTGATCGGTATAGAAGGCGATCATCGGGTCAAAGTCGAAGTGAAAGCGCACGGTGGGCTCAAAGTAGGCCGCACGGACCTGCGGCCGATAGCTTCGCGCGGTGCCAAGCTCCTGGTTGTACTCAAGCCTGAAGTTCAACGAGATGTTGCTCATCAGCTTGAACCCGAAGCCCAGGCCGGCAGAAAACGTCGTGTGCTTGCTGGCGACAATGCCGCCCCAGATTTCGGCGTTCAGCGAGCGCCACTGGGATGCTTCGATCAGTGCCTTGGATTGTTCTTCGGCAGACTTGTCGCTGCCGGACTCTGCCTGGGCCTTGAACAGGTTTGCAGCGCGGGGCTTCGCGGGGAAGTGCCCCAGTTCGTGGGCGTGCAGGCCGTCGATACCGCAGCCAAGCACGATCAACAACAGCGACAAACGCAACATGCCCTGCCCCCCCGGTAGTGGGCGCAGGTTAGCGTGAATCTCTTGCTGACGCAAAGACCCTGCGTCGCCGCAAGAACGCTGCCATGGAAAACGGTGCAAGGCCCAACAACCAGCGCGCACCCGTTGTGCCGATCGCGCAGCCACCGCCGCCTTCGTCGTCACCGCCGCCTCCGCCTCCACCGCCGGGTGGGGGAGTCGTGCCGCCGACGAAACCCACGTCGCCCTGTGCAATACCAGAACGAAAGTCCACCGCGACGTTGGCCGTCGTCAGGTTGACGTTTGCCGTGCCGGTGCCGCTGAACCCGCCGCCGCTGCACGTCACGACCCATGCACCGCTGCTGCATGCCAGCGAGTATCCGCCGCCCGCGTTGGTCATGACGCTGGGGCTCCCCGGTCCGGAAGCCGACACGTTCACGCCCGCCAGCGCTTCGCCCAGGTCGTAACGGCCATTGCTGTTAAGGTCGTTGTAGACCACGCCTGTGATCCAGACCGGGTCGGTGCCGGTGCGCTCGGCCGTGTGGATCGTCCAGTATGCGCCGGCGTTGTAGCCAGCCTGCGGCGCAGCACCCTCGGCATAGCCGGTGCCGATTTCGCGGTGCGTCTCCCAGAACGGCTGCATCGCCAGCAGATGGTAGCGGTGCCCGGGCGGGTTTACACCCTGGTCGATGATCAGTGCCTTGAGCGCATCTGCGCCGACATAGCTGATCGAGCCACCGGTAGTGAACACACATGCAAGTGACTCGATGTTGTTGCCACTCGATGCATACGGCAGCGGATAACCGGCGGTGATTGCCATGCCATTGGGCGCGCCAAGCGTCGGGCTGGTATGGGCGAAGTAGCCATTGGTTGCCATGTCGGTCGAATGCACGCGGGCGGACTCGCACAGGTCCACGTTGACGGCAAGGGGCGGCTGTGCAGCCACGCCATTGAGAATGCCACCCAGGCCGTTGGCGGTGTCATAGGCCTGCGGGTTGGCGCGGGCACGGTTGAGTTCGTAGATGAAGGCCACTTCGGCGGCGCTGGGCTGCTGGGCTGCCAGCGGCACGGCACCCAGCAACAGCAAGGCGAGAACCACACGTATCATGCCGGCCTCCGGTGAACGAGCTGAGTTCTCAGTCTAGCGCGGAAGCACCGGCGCTGACAAAGCCTTTCGCAGGATCACACGCACGCCCGGGCGGTCAGGGCCGCTGGTCACGCCGACGATACTGAAGCCTTCGTGTAGGTTCAGGATCAGCATGCCGGGGTTGTCGCCCCAGGTGTGGGTTTCCACATGCGTGATGCCGTGCTCATGTGCCCAGGCGTGCTGGGCGCGAATCAGTGCGCGAGCAAGTCCCTTGCGACGATGGTGGGGGTGAACACCGCCAAGCCACGAGTAAAGAATCTCGTGCCGGTTGCCTGTGCGGTATGCGATTTTGTAGGCCACGACCCGCTCTGCATCAAACGTCGCCAGTACAAGCGATTCGCGACCCGCCAGGCCGGCGCGCACTTCGGCCAACAGCCCGGCTTTCTGTTCAGGCGTGGCGTACTGTCGCGAGGGCAAACACTCATGGTGCAGGTCGATCAGCGGACGAAGCTGCTCGTCATCGACAGCGACCTCACGAATGCAGTATCTCTCGGGAGTCATCGGCATCGCGACCCAGTCAACATTGCTGCCTGGCAGCGCGCAGGCTGTCGAGCAGAGCAGCGGGCACCTTGAACCCGCCGCCCTCTCCGTGTCCCAGCGTCGTATGCGGCTTGGTCTTGCCGCCGTGGTAGTCGCTGCCGCCGGTGACGATGAACCCGAGGCGGTTGGCAATGGCGAGCAAGCCCTGCGTCCAGTCGGCATCGTGGTCCGGGTAAATCACTTCAATGCCCATCAAGCCGTAGCCCTTCATTTCACGCAGGTAGTCCTCGGTGGCAGCAAGGTTTCCGCGATTGAGCCAGTAGGGGTGAGCAAGCACCGGCACCGCGTGGTGCTCGCGCACGAATTGCAGCGCCTCTTGCGGGCCGAAAGTGTCTTTCTCGAAGTATGCCGGGCCGTCGTTGGCGATCCACTTGTCGAAGGCCTCCTGGCGCGAACTGGCATAACCTCGTTTCACCATGAGCGCTGCTATGTGCGGGCGGCCAACGACTGCCTCGCCGGCTTCTGCGGCCAGTTCGTCGTAGGTCATCGGCATGCCGAGCTTCGCAAGCGCATCCAGGATGTTGCGGTTGCGGGATTCACGCTTGTCGGCGATTTCGCGCAGGCGGGCATCAAAGGCCTCGTCGTCAGGGTCGTACCCGTACGCCAGCAGGTGGAACGTGCCGCCGCTCAACTTGACACTAATCTCGCAGCCCGGAATCACTTCCACGCCCAGGCGCTTGCCAGTCTCGATTGCCCGCTTCACGCCGCGCGTGGTGTCATGATCGGTCAGGCTGATTGCTTTCAGGCCCAGGGCCGCGGCCCATTCGACAAGAAATTCCGGCTGCTGCTCGCCGTCGCTGCACTTTGAATGCATATGCAAGTCAATGCAGCCGGCAACGTCGGCGGGCGGTCCCATGTGTGAAGACGGGGCTGGAAACTTGCTCATGGCTGCCAGCATAACATCGGCAGGGCCTTACTCGATGTCGATGTGCACCGAGCAATGGGAGACGTCCTGTTCTGCCTCAAGCGCAACGCGAACCGCCTCTCCAATATCGTGGGCCTGCTTCAGTGAAAGTTCCGGGTCCACCACGATGTGCACCAGAACATGCAGCATCGTGCCAAGGTACTGTGCGCGCATGTCATGGGCGGCTTTCACGCCGGGAACGGCAGCGGCAATCGCTGCCAGCTCGGCTTGACGCTCCGGTTTGGGTGCTTCGCCCATCAACAATCGGATGTTGTCGCGCGCGAGTTCAACGCCCGACCATGCGATCCAGGCAGCGATCGGCAGCGCGAGCCAGGCATCCAGCGTTGGCATGCCGAATCGCGCCGCGAAGAACCCGCCGATTGCAAGCAGGCCCAGCAATACATCGTTGCGCGCATCCACCGCCAGCGCATGCAGGGCAGGTCGCACGTGGCCGTGGTTTCGCGATAAGGCATAAATGGTGCCCTTGAAGATCACTTTGGCGCCGAACACTCCTGCCATCACCCAGCCCAGCGACGGCTCCGCGTCGCCCAGCAACGCAAACACTGCGCTGCGGCCGACTTCGAACGCGACCACGCCGGCGATCACGGCGGTCACCAGCCCGCCAATCGGCTGTGCGCGGGTGTGTCCGAAGGGGTGCTCTTTGTCCTGGGGCTGGCGACTGATGCCGACCGTCCAGGTCAACACGGCTGCCGTGAACACGTCCATGAAGCTATCAGCGGCTTGGGCCAGGGCGAGTTGGCTGGACGAGATCCACCATATGGCACCGATGGCGGCGACAAACGCCAAACTCCCCACCAGCGTAATGCGGGGAAGCAGAATGTCGGCTCTTTGCGGATTGGCCATGATTGGTGCAAAACCTTTGGCACTCGCGTTGTGCTGAAACGTATTCCATACTATGAGTTAGGGCTTACCCCAAAGCAGGACAACCGTCACCCCCCTGACGGAAGAGGAGACGACATGAGACTGCGATCATATGCATTGGCGAGTGCCGCCATCGCCGTATTGCTCGGAGTTTTCTCGACGAACCCGCAGGCCGACCTGAAACAGGACTTGTCTGCCTTCAACAAGGTATGGAACGACAAGAAGTCGATCAACCTCGACAAGATGAAAGCCATTGAAGCGCTGCCGCGAGGCGACGCCGGCCTGGCCGAGACGTACACGACGATCCTTGAATCCGACGTGTGGCAGTACCGCGCCGAGGTTCTGCAGCGCATCACAACCGAGACCGAACCGGCCCTGCTGGACGCGTTGGCCAAGTGGCTGTTTGATCCCAAACAGAACGTGAAAAAGCCAGCCGCCGCGGAGCATGTGGCGTTTGCCCTGCTGAACAACCAGAAGTGGGCAACACCCGAGAACTGGCAGCGCGCCGGAGAGCTGGTGGCGCAAGAAAAGCTGGCAGAGAAGGTGAAGGCCCGCGTGATTCGTGAGCTGGGTCGCTGGCGCTTCCAGATGGAGACGCCCGAGCAGATTGCGTCGCCTGACGCGCAGGGGCCGATGAAGGCCAACGCGCGCATCCTGGTTTCGCTGCTGAGCGCGAACATGAAAGAGCGCAAGCCCAGCGTGAACCTGCGCTTCCTGCTTGCCGACGCGCTTGAGAACATCAGCGGCGAAGAGTTCGGCTACGAGATCGACAAGTGGGAGTTCTGGATCCAGAACCTCAAAGACACCGACATGCTTGCGCCACGCACGCCAAGCAAGTTCAAGGACCAGTTCACGGACGTTGAGATCGAAGGTCACAGCTTCGTGCGTAAGACCGCGCGGCCGACCGACCTTGAAATCCTGATCCTGCCGGACCTGGGCAAGTCAGAGCAGTACTGGTACCCGTATATTTTCGAGCTCAACAAGACCTTCAAGTGCACCTTTGTTGACCTGCCGGACTGCAGCCGCATGGCAGGCCTGGAGTGGATGCGCAACCGCGACGGCTCTGAAAACCGCACCGCGTACTACTACCCGCTCAAGCAACTGGTCGAGGCGTTTGAAGCACGGCGCGAAGCCAGCAAGCAGAAGAAGATCGCGCTGATTGCGCACGGCGTTTCAGGCTGGATAGCGCTTGAATACCTGAACCTGCATCCTGAAAGCGTATCGTTTGCCGTGATTCTGGAAACATGGAGCGGCAAGGGCTCACGCGAGCAGGCGCGCCTGGCGCTGGAAGGCAGCAAGGACGAGGCTTACAAGTACCACGGCCAAGACCTGATTTACGACCCGAGCGGCCGCATCGGTAGTCTTAGCCTGAACGAGGAACAGAAGATGTGGTCGGGCACCGGCGCCTACAAGCGCCGCTGGGCTGACCCCAAGGCCCTTGAGCCGATCTTCTATGCGCAGCGCCCGTTCCAGAAGGCGATTGAGGGCTCAGCCCGCATCCTGGTGCCCGAGTACGAGTTCAAGGATGCAGCCAAGGGCAAGAAGATCGACGTTCCGGTGCTGTTCATCCATGGCGCAATGGACCCCATGTTCGTCAAGGACGACGAGAAAGAGTACCGTCGCGCACTGGTCAAGGCGACCTGGTCGGTGTTTGCCAACTCGGCGGACACGCCTTGGGCCGAAGAGCCGGTGTTGTTCTTTGAAACCTTCAACAAGCTGCTTGAGGAACACAAGATCCTCGAGACGCTCAAGAAGGAGAAAGAAAAGGAAGGCGACAAGTAGTCCCTGCTCAAATGAAAACGGGCGCCCCATGGGGCGCCCGTTGCTTTGGCAAGTGGTTCTACGCCGCTTCCTTGATCTGCTGCCGCAGCACTTTGTTGGCATCCAGCATCGCGCGCAGGAAGCCGATGCGGGCGTTGTCCTTCGTGCCCTCGGCGCCGACCTTGCTGGCTTCACCGTCATCGGCCACCGCAAACTGGCGCGTGCTCAGGCGTTCAATCTCAAATGCAAGGCGCTTGATGCGGGCTTCCAGCTCAATGATGCGACCGCTCTGGTCGCTTTCAGGCCCGTTGATGTTGCGCTGGCGCTGGCTTTCCGAAATCGCGAGTTGCAACAGCGAAGCCTTGACCTCTTCGGCCTCCTGCATCGCGCGCATCCCGACTTCAACGCTCTCGCGGCGCAGTGCCTCTTGGGCTGATTCCAGGGCCAACAACCGTTCGCGAGCCTCACGACTCTCACGACTTTCGGCTTCAAGCCGCTCGATGCGCGCCGTTGCCTTGCGCCACTCGACGCCCGCCGGTGCGGCGTCCACGTTGGCAACGCGGCTTGCCAGGGCGGACAGCGCCTTCTGCAGCATGCCTGTCTGCTCGCGCTGGCGATCAAGTTCCAGGGCAAGTTCATCGGCGACTGCGCGGGCGTGAATCGCCTGTTCATGCAGCAGGCGCTCGTTGCGATAGCGCGTTGCTTCGGCCTCGACTAGTGCCATGCGGCGCTGTGAGGCCTTGCTGGCCAGCGCGTTCAATTGCCTTTCGTGCTCGGCCTGGCGTTCAAGCTGCATGCGGTTGAGCTGCATGACGACCATCGCGCCGAAGGACACAAGCACGGCGCCGAACAGCATTTCCCACAGCAGCGCATAGCCAAGCTCGCCACTGCGGGCACGATTCAACAGAAAGCCTGCCAGCAGACCCAGAAAGGGCGCGACGATCAGGCGGCGGTTCAAGTGTGCAAGCACGAGGTTCATGAGCATTTCCTGCTGGTTCAGGCGGCTTCCGAGTCTGTGTCCTGCTGCATAACGCGAAGTTGCAGGACGGTGCGTTCAGTTTCGGCGTCGTGCTTTTGGAGCACCACGCGAAACACGTGGCTGTCGTCGATGCCCAAGGCACCGCATACGCAGTCTTCGAGGAACTTAACGCGGTTGGTCAGGTCTACCCGGCGAACCTTCCCTGACTTGGTCCACGCGCTCAGGTAGATATCGATGCGCATTTCATAGAGCTGTGCCGGGTCCAGCGTGTCCCCGACCATTGCCAGGATCAGGCGGCGGATGCGCCGGGCGTTCTGGGTCAGTACACGCTTGATGATCCCGGTTTCGGGGTCTCGCACCGTGGAAAACAGCTTGTTCACGCTCGGCGGCAGGAACGGCAGTGCCAGCCGAAAAGGCTTGTCACTGACGGCCTGGCGTGCCCACGGCCGGCGCGAAACCGCGGCTTTGTGGCCCTGGCGACGGCCGCCGGCCAATGCTCGGTACTCTGCGGCGGTCAGGCGCGCGGGACGGGTACGTTCGGGCTCAGGTGCGGGCATGAAATCTCCGCTTCCTGATCGACGTTTTTGGGGCTAACGCTGTAACTGAAATTCAACCGCCGTTGGCAAGCCGAATCGCGTCATCCGGCTTCATGGCGATGCGGAAGCCCCGGGGCATGTTGCCACGGCTGAAGGCATCGCTGCTGCGGCGGTGGTACGCCGGGTAGGCTTCATCATCCTGGCAGTTCGTGCCACGCTCAGCGCGGCGGCCGCGTTCGCCCCCGCGGTTGTAGGGGTTGGCTTCAGACCAGTCCGGTCGCTCCAAGTAGACGTCGGCGCACCACTCGCTGACGTTGCCCGCGAGATCATGGTGCCCGTAGGGGCCTTTGCCATTGTCGAACGACTTGGTGGCCACGACGCGCCAGCGGTTGATGTTCGCAAATGGCGTGGTTACGCGCGTTACGCCGTCCACAGTGAAGTTCATGCTCCATTCAGCTTCGTCGCCCCACGGGTACTTGCCGCCCTTGTCGCCACGGGCAGCCTTTTCCCACTGGGCCTCGGTGGGCAGCGACCCGCCGAAGAAGCGCGCGCAGGCGTCGGCTTCGTACCATGAGATGCCCAACACGGGCATTTCGGCGCCGCGCAATTTGTGGTCGTCCGAGCGTGCCACTGTGCCCATGATTGGCTTTTCAAGGTCGCCGTCAGCCCATGCAACAATGGTGATCCAGAAGTTGTCTCCGAGGTCCGACAGGCTGATGCGTCCCGACGCGTCTGTGGTGTGCAGCAACCGTGCGGCCTTGACCCTGTCCAGCAGGCCGGGGTCGGCGCCGCTTACGTCTTGCCACTGGTTGGCGATGTCCTTGATGCGCACGGCCCCGTTGGTTCGGTCCACCTGCAGCCAATTCTTCCAGTCCGTGTTTCCGGTCTCGGGCAGGACCAGCACCTTGCAGCCCGAGACTCCGGTACTGTGGTCGGCCGTAAGCACTTCAAGCGTCACTTCGCGGCGCGGCGACGCGAGCGCCCATAGGCGCAACGGCTCGTGCAGCGCCCGCCAGCCGACATAGAAGCTGCCGCGGATCGAGCGGCCTTCGCCGATGAACTTGAATCCCTCCTCCGACCAATAGCGGCCGGACTCGTATCCGCGGTCAATCACGAACGAATAGTACTGTTCGTTCGTCACCTCGGATTCAGACAGGTAGTAATCGTCAAGCCACACCCAGCGCTTGGGCATGTTCGAGCGCACACCGTCGTTCTCGCCCATGATGTACCAGCCCTGCGGCACCAGCAGCATCGGCAGCTCAACGATCTCTTTGCCCGCCTTGCGCTGGATTGTCAGGCGCTTGGGCAGCGGCGTATCGTGAGGCTTCTGGTACTTCACGGGGTCAGGGCGCGTCGGATCAAACGGTTTGACGTCGGGTCCCTCGCCGCCGTCCGTGCGCGGGCCACCGTCGCTGCTTGGTCGATGGATGGCTTCGCGGTTGTCGTCGGTCTGTCCCAGCAGCATGTCGCGCACGCCAAACAGGTTGCGCTGAAACAGCAACAGCGCCGCAATCGCGATCATCAGGACGACACCGATGCCGACGTACTTGCCGGTTCCTGTGCTGGGGTCTGACATCCGCGGTTGCCTCCTCCTGCACCAGTATAGGAAACGGAAAGGGGACAGGCACCTGTGGTACCTGCCCCCATTGCCACAATTCGCTTTTGTTACGCCGCGGTTACGCGTTGCCGATGGCGTCGATCAAACCTACCAGTGGCAAGAACAGTGCAATTACGATGAAACCAATTGCCCCACCCATGAACACGATCAGGATTGGCTCCAGAATGCTGACCAACGACTCGACCGCGATGTCCACATAGGTATCGAATGTGTCGGCGACCTTGAGCAGCATCTTGTCCAGTTCACCGGTCTCTTCGCCAACGTCGATCATGTTTACGACGATGTCGTCAAACAGGCCGGTTTCAGACAGCGGGCCGGCGATGGTTTCGCCTTCTTTGATCGAGCTTGCGACCTTGTCGATGGCTTCGCCCAGGATGACGTTGCCGATGGCGTTCTTGCAGATGTTCAGCGCTTCGAGAATCGGCACGCCAGCCGTCACCAGTGTGCCCAGCGTACGCGTGAAGCGCGCAGTGACTGCCTTCTTGATGATCGGGCCGAAGATCGGCAGTTTCAGTTTCAGCGTGTCGATCACGCGTTCGCCGCCGGGTGTGCGGCCCCATGCCATCAGGCCAAAGCCCGCAGCCACGATGAGCGCGGCAAAGATGATGCCGTAAATGCTGGCCACACCCTCGGACAGGAAAATCAGGATGCGGGTCATGATGTGAAGCTCAAGGCCCTGTTCCTCGAACATCTTTTTGAAAGCCGGAATCACGAAAATCATGATGCCGGTAAGAATCATCACGGCGACCGACATGACGATGATCGGATAGATCATCGCGCCCACGACCTTCTTCTTCAGGCGCTGGGCCTTTTCCATGAAGTCGGCAAGGCGCTGCAAAATCGTGTCAAGAATACCGCCCGCTTCGCCGGCCTTGATCATGTTGACGAACAACCGGTCAAACGTGCGCGGGTGCATCGCGAATGCTTCAGACAGGCTGGAGCCCTGCTCAACGCTTTCGCTGACGTCTTCCAGGATGGCCTTGAACGGCCCGGGTTTCTGCTGCTTGGCGAGTACCTTCAGGCTTCGTACCACGGGCAGGCCGGCGTCAATAAGCACCGCCATCTGCGCCGTGAAGTCGGTAAGTTGCTGGGCTGAAGCGCGGCCCTTGATCTTGCCGTCTTTGGAACGCGCAGCCGGCTTGTCGGCTGCCGGGCCGCTGGTGCCACCGCCGCCTGATTTCTTGGCGGACTCGGCTCGTTGCGCGACTTTCGTGGGCTTCAGGCCGGCATTGCGAATCTCGAGAATCGCCTGGTTGCGATTGGCGGCTTCGAGTTCGCCCGTTTCTTTCTGGCCCTGGGCGTTGATCGCTTCGTAGGCGAAGATTGGCATTCTGCCGTGCCTCCCCTCGGGGATTTCAGACCGAGCGGCACGCATATACGTGCTCACCCAACTGGGGAACGGGGGGCGTTCGTCCCAAAAAATGCAACTCGCCTAAGTGTACGCCCCGCACCGGCCATTGCAAGCGAGACGTGCAGTTGTAAACCCGACCGCTGACGCAGGAATCAGTTCGACCCGGGCAGGAACGCACCCTATGGATATCTCCGGCATGCTTCATCCTGAGCGGGTCATCATGGAGCTCAAGAGCACCTCTAAGCGCGACGCCCTGATCGAAATCGTGGAAGACCTGGGCAAATCGGACGCGGTTACCAACGTCGATGCCCTGAAAGCTGCCATTCTTGAGCGTGAAGAGATCATGTCGACCGGCGTCGGCCTGACCATTGCCGTGCCGCATGCCAAATTGGCCAGCGTGAAGGCCTTTACGCTGGGGATTGCCCGCAGCGCAAAAGGCATCGACTACGACAGCCTGGATGGCCAGCCGGTAAAGATCATCGTCACGATTGCCGCGCCCGACAACGACCAGAACACGTACCTGCGGGTGCTTGCGGCGGTGATGCACGTCCTGCGGGATGAGGGCAAGCGCGCCGGCATTCTCGCGGCCGCCACGCCCGCCGACGTGATCAGCGTGTTCAAGGCCTAAAGCCCGTTTCGGCGCATGCCTTTCGCCAGGACTGCACCACGCCCTGCCGAATGTTCGGACTCAGTTGATCCAGCGATTCCTCGATACCACGCCACTCCGAGGCGGCCGGTTCGCTCTGCCCCGAAAGTAGCAGGATTGCAGCCCGTGTGCCCCGCTGCATGGTGACCTGTACTGGGTCGCCGATGCGCTGCATCAGCAGTAACGCCTCATCGATCGTGGCCAGGGCGGCGCTGTGCAGCCCAGCGCGCTGCTGCGCGCCGGCCAGGTTGTGCAGCGAATTGCTGAGAGACGGTGCGTCGCCGACTTTGCGTGATAGCTCAATCCCCTGGTTGAACAACTCGATGGCCTCATCAACCCGGTCCTGGTCCAAACGCACGCTGCCCAGCCCCGCCAGCGCCATGCCAAGGGGGCGGGTCTCGCCGGCCCGTTTCAGCCGACCAATCGCCTCTTCGTAAAAAGGCTCGGCCGCTTCGGGTGATTCGAGTTCCCGCGCGACCACCGCCAGCTGAAAGAGGGCGTAGCCTTCCATTCCTACCGCCCCGATTTCGCGCATGATATCGCGAGCGCGCAGGTAAAGGCCCCGCGCGACTTCAAAGTTCCCCGCCACGCGGTGCAAGTTGCCGAGGTTGCTGCTGTTCAGACCCTCATGAAACCGGTCGCCGACCTGGCGGTGTATTTCGATGGCCTGACCGAAGAGCCTCTCTGCTTCTTCGGCACGGCCCGACATTCGCAGCACGGATGCAAGATTGCCCAGCACAACACCTTCCGACACGCGATGGCCCGTGCGGCGGTGAATCTCGAGGGCTTGGCGATTCAACGCTTCAGCCGTTGTGAGGTCGCCTTTGACATACAGCGCGGCCGCAAGGTTCGAAGTTGCGTCACCCAGGGCCCCAAGCAGGCCGGCGGCTTCGCTCAGTTCGCGGCTGCGAGCGTATGCGGCCTCGCTGTCCGCGGGTCGGCCAAGGCGTGAGAACAAGAGGCCCGTTTCGTTCCATGCGTAGGCCACCTGTTCGACGTCGCCGGATGCCTCGGCGTCGGCCAGTGCCTGCTTCAACCATGGCAGACCCGCCTCGGCGTTGCCGGTGTGTCCGCACATGCGCCCCAGCAGTGCTGCGGCTTTGGACCGTTGCTTGTCGCCTGGCGGCAGCCCATCGATTGCAAGGCGCGCCTGTTGCATGGCGTGATCAAATCGGCCCATCAGGCGCAGTTTGTCGCACAAGCGTACGTGATAGTGAGCCGCGGCAGGGCCCTCGCTGATCTCGATCAATCGCAGCAAGTGTTCAGTTTCTTCCTGGTTGCGCCAGCGGATGGCGGCCATAGTCGCGGCAAGCTGGCGATGACGTTGCTCGGCGTGCAGGTTACCGGCAAGGCGGGCGTGCTCGGCCATTTCGGCACAGCAATCGGCCGCCGACAATGCGGGCGATTCGCCGCCGCTGAGTGTCTCCAGAATCGCCAAAGCGCTGGCGTGCAGCCGTTCACGGTCGCCCGGCATCTGCAGGGTGTATGCCGCATCGCGCAGCAGCGCGTGTCGAAACAGGTAGGCAAGTTCCGCGTGCATGCAGGGTTCAGCCTGCCTGTATCCCGATGGCGTTGCCCTCGGAATCCCAGAATGTTGCGAACTTGGTCGGGCCTTCCTGCTGCAGCTTGCCCACCTTGATGCCCTTGGCCTGAAGTGTGGCGAGCGTGTCCTCGACGCTGGATACCTTGAAGTAGGGCATCGGGCCGAAGCCCACGTCTTTGCCTTGGGCGCTGCTTGGGTGCAGGGCGACGTTTACGCCCGCCGACTCAAGCCGCAGCGAGGCATAGTGCGGCGCCGCGCTGAACAGCACTGTGCAACCAAGCGTATCGGTGTACCAGCGCATGGCCCGGTCGAAGTCGTTGACGAACATCATCACGTGGCTGAATCCGCTGAACATGGGTCGCTCCTCAGGCCAGTGTCCCGACCATCTGCTTGACCAGCTTGGTCAGCTTGGGTTCGGCTGCGCTGGCGGTCTTGATGATGGTGTCAATGTCGGCTTCCTCAAGCGTTTCGGGGATGCACAGGTCGGTCACGATACTGAACGCCACGACACGCATGCCCACATGCCGCGCGGCAACGACTTCGGGCAGGGTGCTCATGCCGACAACGTCGGCGCCCAGGTTGCGCAACATGCGATACTCGGCGCGCGTCTCAAGGTTCGGGCCAGTGACCATCACGTACACGCCCTCGCGCAGCGACAGGCCGGTGGCCTTGGCGGCTGCGTGGGCAGACTCGATCAACTTGCGGTCGTAGGGGCGGCTCATGTCCGGAAAGCGTGGGCCGACTGCTTCGTCGTTGGGCCCGACCAGCGGGTTCGCGCCTACCAGCCCGGGCAGATTGATGTGGTCTTCGATCACCATCAGGTCGCCCAGCGCCCAGGCCGCGTTCAAGCCGCCGGCGGCGTTGCTGAGCACCAGAACCTCACACCCCAGCGCATGCAGAAGGCGCACTGGGTACACGATATCGCTCAGGCGGTGCCCCTCGTAATAGTGCAGCCGGCCTTCCAGCACGTACACGGGCGTGCCGTTCAACGTGCCGGCCACGAGTTCGCCGCTGTGGCTTTGCACGCTGGCGCTTGCCATGTGCGGAATCTGCGAAAACGGCATGCGCAACTCGGCTTGCACTTCTTTGCCAAGGGCGCCGAGGCCGGTGCCCAGGACGATGCCGACCCTGGCTTTGACTTTGGTGCGTTCACGGATGGCGCGCACAGACTCCTGCAAGTGCTGCTGAAGAATGCTCATGGTTGTCTAGCTCCGGGCTTTGCGGCTATTCAGAGTGTGTTTTCAGTCGGGCCCGTACGATTACCTCGTCGAGGCCCGCAATCTTGACCCGCTTATCCTGACTGCCGTGGCCCGAGACAAGTTCAATCTGGCGTTGTGGGATGTTCAGCGTTTCGGCCAGCAACGCCAGCACGCCTTCATTGGCTCGGCCCTTTTCGGGCGGCTCGGTGACTGACAGCTTCAGGGCGCCGCCATGGACGCCCTTGATCATGGCTTTGCGGGCGCCGGGGGCCACGCGCAACCGCAACAGCAGGGCGCCGTCGCGGCACTCGATCTCGAGGTCATCCACTACGATGCCTTCAGCGCTTCCATGATTTTCATCCAGCCCTCGGCAAGAATCTTGCCCGCAGCCAGCGAAATCCGGCCGCCGGGTGTGTGGTAGGGCTTGGGCTCAAAGAACGCGGGCCACCCGTCCAGGTGCCCCAGTGCAAGATGGTTCCAGCCCAGTGCCTTGTCGGCAGTTCCGCCCATCACAAGTTCGTCGTGCTGGAAGAACTCGCGGGCGACTTCCAGGGCGGCACGCTGGGTAAGGTACATCGGCGTGTACTCTTCACTTTTGCCCTCGCGGCCGCCGGTGGCCGAGATCAGCTGTTTCCAACTGTTTACGTTGGCGGGCAGCTTCCGGACGTTCTGTTGCGCCGTCCACAGGTTGATCCAGTAAATGCGGCCGTTGAGAAGCCATGAAGTCATCTGCTGGGGCAGGTTCTCGCCATTTTCAATCTTCTTCTTGTCGATGGCTTTGCGCGCCTCCTGCACAATTTTGTCGCCATCGCGATAGGCTTTGTCCCATGCGGCCAGCATCTGCTCTTCGGTGTCGAACTCTTTCCAGAAGTCCATGACCACGGCAATCATGCGCAGGTAGTAGCCGCGGCCGGCTTTGATTTCGTTGATCAGGTTCCTGCACTCACGCGATGGCGCCTCGTCTTCCTTCTTGACCGAGCTGCCAATCGCCTTGAAGCGCTTGTCGGCCTCTTTGTAGCGGCCCATTCGCAACAGGATCGACGCCTCGATGTAATCGCGCACAGAGACGTGCAGCGTTGATGTGTGCCGTTCCGATGCTTCCCAGATTGCCTTTTCGTCCTTTGCGTACTCGGCAATAAGCTCATTAAAGCGGCGCAACGCCTTGTCGCCGTCTACGGTCTTGGCAGGCGCAACCGGCTTGTCCGGTGTTTCAACTTCTTCGGGGGTGTCGTCCCTGCCGCTCTGGATGCGGCGCTGGACTTCCTCTTTCTCAATGCGCGGGAAGATCTGGGAAGCCACTGGTGCCGCGAACCACACCAGGCCGAGCAGCACGGCAATGCAGGTCGCGCTGCGGGGTGCGCGGGCACGCTTGCATGGCGCATTCTTGCTTACGCTCTTCACGTGGGCATCCTTGTTCAATCTGAAGCTATGCCGTAGCGTTCCATCTTCTTGCGCAGCCCCAGGCGCGACAGGCCCAGCAACTCCGCGGCACGGGACTTATTCCCTTTGGTACGCTCAATGGCTTCAACGATCTTTCGTTTTTCGACATTCTCGACGACATCTTTCAGCGAGGTGCCGGTTTCTGACATCGATTCTTCCTCGGCCACCTGGCGCAGGTGCGGGCTTAGCTGGGCTGCGTCAACTTTCTTGCCGTCGGACAGGGCGACGATCTTCTTGACCTCGTTCTCAAGCTCGCGCACGTTGCCCGGCCAATGGTAGCTGAGCATCGCGCGCAGGACGCCCCGGTCCATCTTGAGTTGCGCATGGCCCGACTCGCGCGCCGCCACCTTGAAGAAGTGGTCGACCATGACGGGGATGTCTTCTTTGCGTTCGCGCAACGCCGGCAGCCGGATCGTCACAACGTTAATGCGAAAGAACAGGTCCTGTCGGAACGCCCCTTTGCGCACCTGTTCAGCCAAGTCCCGATTGGTCGCGCACACCAGCCGGAAGTCGACCTTCTTGCTGACCTTGCCGCCGATGGGCCGAATCTCGCCCTCTTCGATCACGCGCAAAAGCTTGGCCTGCATTGCGGGGCTGATCTCGCCGATTTCGTCGAGGAAAATCGTGCCGCCATCGGCATGGCCGAACAATCCGACTTTGTCGCGGTCAGCGCCAGTGAACGCGCCCTTCACGTACCCGAACAGCTCGCTCTCGAACAGCGTGTCGGGCAGGGCGGCGCAGTTCTCAGCCACGAAGCGGCCGGTCTTTGCGCGGCTTGAATTGAAGTGCAGCGCCCGCGCGATCAACTCTTTGCCGGTGCCCGGTTCGCCCAGGATCAGCACGGGCACGGGCAGGTCCGTGACCTTGTCGAGCATGCGAAACACTTCCTGCATGCTGCTGCTGGCACCGATGATGTTGCTGTAATCGTGGGACCACTTTTTGTCCGGCTCGCGGGATTCGGCCTCAATACGCAGTGCCGTCAGCTCTGCGGTCTGCAGGTCGAGCTTGGCTTCCAGCTCGCGGCGCACACCTTCAAGTTCGTTTTCAAAGTTGGCGATCTTGGCCGCCAGCGCGTCTTCGTTGGCGCGACTCAGCGCGGCGCCGGCCGCGACTGACACCACATGCGCGGCGTGCTCAAGCAAGGCCACCTGTGTTTCCGTGAATTCAGATTCTTTCGACTCGCGCTCGACGTACAGCACGCCGGCCAGTCGTTCGCCGGCTTTCAGCGGCAGGTACACACACGGCGGCACCGTCGCGCCACGGGGTTTGACTTGCGTGCGCGCCCGCGGGCTGAGCAGTTTGTTGGCGTTGTTCTGGAAGTTGGGCGGCAGTTCGTTTTCCGGCGTGCCGCTGATGAAGTTAAAGAAACCCCGGGGGCGTGCCTCGCCGCGTTCGTCGGCAACACACACCGCAACCCGCACACCCGGCAGCAACTGGCCGGTAAAGCGCGCAGCCGCGTAGTACAGCGACTTGGGCGTGTCTTCTTCGGCGGGTTTGGCGAACGCCTGGAATGCCTCAAGAATACCGACGGCTACGGGCTCGGCGGTCGGCAGCGCGCTTTCAGGTATGGCTTCGATGGCATTCTTGGTTTCAAAGGCCGACGATTCTTCCGAGAACAACGAGATGCGCGCCGTGCCGATCTGGAATGTCTCGCCGAACTGGATGGACTCTTCAAGCACGGGTTCGCCGTGCAGAAACGTGCCGTTGCGCGACTTCAGGTCGCGCAGCACCCAGCTTTTGTCGGGCTGTTGCTCAAGCAGGCAATGGTGGCGGCTGGCCTTTTCGTCGGCCAGCATGACGGTGTTGTCGGGCGCGCGGCCGATGGTGATGGCGCGGCCTGCGATGGGGTAACGGCTTGTGTTTCCCTTCTCATCGACAACAAGGAACGGCATGCGGTAACGCGTCCTCCACTGTGGCGTACAGTGAAGAACAAGCCATTTGCAAGGTCAATAAGCAGTGGAAACTTTGTTGCCACGTGCACGCGAGAAGGCCCGAAACATGGGCGTCGGGCTAAAGAATTGACCGCCCCTCCAGGGGCACCCCACAGTACATGCAGGTTACGGCGCGCTTGCCATTGACCTTGCCGCAGCTGGGGCAGTTTTGTGGTGCGGCTTCGGGCTTGAACTTGCCGTCCAGACGCCCGTCGCTGAGGTCTACTTCGTTCATCAGTTCGCGGAATTCGGGCTCGTTGAACAAGCCCTTTTTCTCGCACATCGTCAGCAGCGAGCGGATGACCAGCATTTGCCGGTCGATCAGGTCTTCCAGCCGTGCCATCGCGCTTTCCGCCTTGCGCGCAGACGATGCGGCGTCAGACGCCGCACTTTCGGCGCGACGCGAGTTGGTTGCAGACTGGCCAATCCATCCGTAGTGCATGAGAGCCTCCCAAGAGAACTATACCCCCGCGTGGTCCTCAACGCCGTTGCAAGTTGCGGTGGGATTTGGAATTGGGCACGCCAACCTCCCGGCTCGCAGATTTCCTGCGGTTCTGCCGGTCCTCCGATGTAGCCTGCGCAGACCCAGACTGGAGAATCGTATGCGCCTGCTGACTTGTGTGCTGTTGCTGGTGGCTTGTCTTCCGCTTGCGGCCGAGCCGCTGAAAGTCGGCGATGAAGCCGCCGACTTCGCGCCCGGCAACTGGCTCAACCCGCCGACGTTCACCAGCTTTGCTGAGCTGCGCGGCGACGTGATCCTGCTGAAAACATGGGGCATCAACAACGCCGAGTGCGTCAAGCAACTGCCCGAGATGAACGAGTACCACAAGAAGCCCGGCCTTCACGTCGTGTCGCTGTACACCGAGGTTCACAAGTTCGAAGACCTCGAGGCCGCGGTCACCAAGCACAAGATCGAGTACCCGATCGCGCTCGACAGCTTCTGGCCCGCGGGCTACCCGGGCGACGTGGTGCCGAACGTCTGGATCATCGGCACCGACGGCAAGGTCAAGTTCATCGGCACCGACTTCAAGGCCGCGCTGGACGAAGAACTCGCCAAGTTGAAGTACCCGGGCCTGGGCAAAGACACCGTCGCCAAGGGCGCCGAAGCCGCAGCCGCGTTGTTCGTGCAGGGTAAGTATGCCGACGCATACAAGGCCGCCGAAGCGATCATGGACGACGCAGCAACCGACGACGCCGACTGGATCACCAAACGCATTGACGAGCGCGTGAAGGCGCTGGCCAATCGCGCAGAAACTGCCGAGGCAGAGCGCCGCTACGACATCGCCAAGGCAGCATGGAAAGAGCTGGCGCGCTACGCCGGCATGGAAGACGCAGCCCAGGCCGCAGAACGCCTGAAGAAGCTGAATGAAAGCGCCGAAGTCAAGAAAGAGCAGACAGCAAGGCGCGAGTTGATCAAGCTGCAATACGTGCTGGCAATGGCATTCCGCAAGATCAACAAAGATGACGCAGCCGAGCTGAAGAAGTTCCGCGAGCGCTCGATGAACGACTACCAGAAGTTCGCCGACAAGCACAAAGGCACAGCCGCCGGCGACATAGCGCTCGAACGCGTGGAGGACTTCAAGGCGCTACTGGAAGAGTCCGAGTAGCGGGTCAGGAGTCGCGAAGCGCCACGGCTTGACCGTAGTACCTGGGCTCGATCAGGGCCCTGACGTGCACGTCGCTGTCCTCGTACTCGAGGTTCAGGATCTTGCCGTGCTGTTGCAGGTAGGCCAGCAGGCGGCCGTTGCCGGCGCTGAACGTCCAGTCCAGCTTGGTTTCGCGTTCTTCCACCACGGCTTGCACGCGGCGTTCCAGCTCGGTCAGCCCTACGCCCGACTTGGCCGACACCTTCACGTGCTCGACGTACATGTTCTGCAAATGGGTGACCTGCGGCTGGTCGCGCACAAGGTCGATCTTGTTGAACACCATCAGCGTGCGCTTGTCGCCGGCGCCAATGTCCTTCAGCACGCCGTTGACGGCTTCCACCATTTCCACCGCGCTGATATGGCTGGCGTCCACCACGTGCAGCAGCAGGTCGGCTTGCAGCACTTCTTCCAGCGTCGCGTGAAAGCTGGCGACCAGCCTGTGCGGCAGGTTGCGAATGAAGCCTACGGTGTCGCTGAGCAGCACCTTGTGGTCCGGCAGTTTCCAGACGCAGGTGCGGGTATCCAGCGTGGCGAACAGCTTGTCTTCGGCCAGCACGCCTTCTTGGGTCAGCGCGTTCATCAGCGTGCTTTTGCCGGCGTTGGTGTAGCCGACAATCGCGACCTGGAACAGTTCGTTGCGGCGCTCGACTTCGATGTGGCGACGTCGGCTGATCTGCTCAAGTTCGGCTTTCAGGGCGCTGATGCGGTCGCGCAGCAGGCGGCGGTCAGTCTCAATCTGCCGCTCGCCGGCGCCGCCGACGGCGCCCAGGCTGCCGCGCTGGCGTTCAAGGTGCGTCCACAGGTTCTTCAGGCGGGGCAGTTCGTACTCGGCTTGTGCCAGTTGCACCTGCACTTTGGCCTGGCGGGTGCGTGTGTGCTGGCCGAAGATGGTCAAAATCAGCTCTGTGCGGTCAAGCACACTGACCTTGATCTCTTCCTCGAGGGCATCCTGCTGGTTCGGGCGCAGTTCGTTGTCGAAGACGACCAGTTTGGCGCCGGTTTCCAGCACCAGGTCGGCCACTTCGACCACTTTGCCTTTGCCGATGTACGTGCGCGGGCTGATCTTCTGCACGTTCTGGTACACCTTGCCCACGACCTGCAGGCCGGCGGTCTCGGCCAATGCTTCAAGCTCGTCGAGCGGGTCATGGCCGAAGGGTTCGTCGCTTTGCAGGACTGCACTGACCAGTACAGCCGGCAGGGCGTCGTACTTGAGGTTGTCTAGGATGGTTCTGTCAGTCATGGAAAGGGTCCAGTCAGTGCAGCATAACGCGGCAAGGTTGCATGCGGATACCGGAATCAGGGAAATGAGTCCAGCGCCGGATACCCCAAAACCGGCACCGAATTCCGCCAACACATCGGTCGAACCAAGCGTATAAACCGAAAGCGTTGCGCCCGGAGGAAACAGAGTGGCCATAGCCATTTACATCGAGTACCCGCGCATTTCTGCCATGGAGATCACGGGCAGCAAGCGCCACCCGCACATCAAGAACGTGTGGGTCGGCACCATGGCCGATGCGCGCAACGAGGACGGTACGCCGGTGGCTGACCGGCAAGCCTGGCTGAACGTGCAGGTCGGCGAGTTCGTGAAACAGAACAAGCTTGGCGGCAAGGTGTACCTCGTCGTCGGGCCCGAGGGCATGCGCTATCGCGACATTCACCTGGCGTTTACCGACAAGCGCCAGATCGGGCGAGTGTTGCCGTTCCAGGTCGAGGCTGTCATCCCCAACGTCCCGATTGAAGACATGGCGCTTGGCTACAACGTGCTGCGCAGCGAGGGTGAGAGTTCGCACCTGCTGGTGCATGCCGCTGACAAAGAGTATGTGCGTTCGCGCATCACGGCCCTTGAGGCCGCCGGCCTGGTGGTCGAGGGTGCAGACAGTCATCTGTCCGGCACCATGAACCTGGGGCTGATGCATCCCGAGTTGGGCGCGGACAAGCCGCCTGCCCTGTGGTTGGACTTCGCCGGCACGATTGCCACGGTGTCCGAGGTGCACGAAGGCGAAGAGTACGCGGCCCGCGTGTTCCTCAGCCCGTATCTGTCCGGCGCCCACGGCGGCACCGCAGGGGCGGCCGACGCCAAAGAAGCCGCACGCAAGGCGCAGGCCGAAGCCGAGGCGCGAGCCCGCGAGTTTGCGGGCAGCACAGATTCGGTAAAGCTGCCCGAAGCCGAAAGCGTGAATATCGGCGAGCAGGAAGTGGCTGAGCGCATCAAGCACATGAGCCGCGATGAACTGCTGAAGTTCCTGAACCGCGTGGCAGTCGAGGCGCGGCGCACCATCCTGATGAGCAACCCGATCGCCGAGCCGACGCGGCTTGTGATCTCGGGGCTTGGTGGCGCCGGCGAGCAACTGGCGCAGCTGCTCGGCAACGAACTGGCCATCACAGATTGCATTGCCATTGACCTGCTGCACACGATCAACACCGGCAAAGATGGCAAAGCCGGCGTGTCGTTGCCGGATGCCGGGGAAATGAGCTATCTGGCGGGCATCGCGCTCAAGGGTGTCGGGCCGGACTACACACACATCAACTTCCGATACGGTGACCTGGCGCCGGGCACGCTGTTCGACTACGCCAAGACGCCGCTGGCGTTCACGGCCACGCTGGTGCTGCTGTTCTCGGGCATTCTGTTCCTGATGAGCTGGACCCATAAGCGCCAGTACGAACGCGGCATCTACGACCTGCGCGACCGTGAACAGGGGCCGGAGTACTTCTTCAAGAAGGCCTACGCCTACGCTCCGACTGACAAGACCAAGTTCGACAAGGACCAGGAAAAGAACCGGTCGTACTCGGTCATCGAGGACGACCCCGCGCAGGAAATCACCAACGCCCACAAGAAGCTGCAGGAGCACCAGAAGTTCCTGATGGGCGAAACCACAGACAACTATCTGCGCCCGCACCATGCCGACCAGATTCTGGTCGAGGTGTTCAAGGCCATCCAGGCGGCTGGGCCGAGCTATGACTTCACGCTGCTGAACCTGAACATCTCGGGCACCAGCGTGACGGTTGACTTCTTTTCGTCGCTCACGGAAGACCAGAAAGAGCGCGACAAGATGGTCAAAGACAAGAAGCTCGCCCCAGAGTTCAAAGACCTGGCCGAAGTTGACCGCGTGCTTGCGGCGTTCCGCGCGCTTGCAATCGCGCACCCGAACTGGTTTGAGGGTGACCCACGCCAGGAACCGCCCGGCAAGCCTGTGGACGGCCCGCAGGGCCGGCAGGCACGCCAGGTGAAGATTTCCCTGACACTGAAAAAGCCGACACCGCCAAAGACCACCGCTGCGCCCAAGGGAGAGAAAAAGTAATGCCCGAGCAGGAAGGCAGCAAAGCCATGTCGATCTACATCGTGGCGTGCTTCGCGCTGGCGATGGTTGCCTTGATTGGCTACAAATTCACCAACGACCAGCGCGATACCTTGTCAGGTGATTACGTGGCGGCGGCGGGCAAGTTCGCGGACATCAGCGTTGCCTACTCGCCCAACATCGGCGACTACTACTACAAAGTGAAGCAGGAGATCATCAAGCCGCCCGATCGCGAGATGATGAACAACACGCACGTCACCATGCGTTCGATCGCGGCTGAATTGAACATCCAGGAGACTGACAACCGCTTCAACGTGACGCCCGGCCGGGGCGAGACCAAGAAGGTCGGCAAAGAGCGCTATCTTGAGTACAAGTGCAAGGTCACGCTGGATTCGGTGACGCAGACGGAGTGGATGGCCTTTCTGCAGAACGCGCTGCAGGCGACGGACAAGTACGCCGTGACCCAGTCGATCAGCATTCAGCGCAAGCAGAGCACCTTCGGCAAGGTTGACATCGTGAAGGGTAACGACCTCTCGCAGTGGAAGGTCACAATCGAGTTCGTCTGGTTCGGACCGGAGCGGGCGACCTAGGCCCTACTTCGACAGGTCGCGGATGCGGACCTTCTGGCCCTCGCGCAGCAGCGTCTGCCCGCGCACTACTATCAGGTCGCCTTCTTTGACTTCCGGCGCGGGTGGCCGCCCCTTGCCTGCGCCCTTCTCGGCACCGCCATCCGGTTTCGGCTTGCGTGCGGGGCCTTTCAGCTCAATGGCGCCTTCGCTGGAAATGCCGCGACGGTTGCTGATGTCCATGGCACGCGCAACGCCTGTTTCGGGCGCGTCCTTATCGGGCGTAACGACCCAGATCATCTCGGTATCGCCGACCACGGCTGCACCGGGGATCAGCAGTGCGTTCTCGATGTGCTCAGTGGCAATGCGCGCATCGACCCACATGCCCGGACGAAGCGAAAGGCTGCCCGAGCCCTGCACAGTGGTCAACACAGCCTTGCGCGAGTCACGATCGAGCTGGTTCAGCAGCGGCGCGTGCAGTTTCTCGTCCACGCTGCCGGGCTGGATCACACGCACCGTCACCACCACCATGCCGCGGGCCTGGTCAACCGTGGGCGAGATGCGGTCGACGTAACCCAGAAAGCGACCCTGCGGAAACGCGGTGATCGAAAGCAGCGCGGCCTGCGCGCTTTCGATACGTACCTTGTCGTCGAGCGCAAGCACGCTGATACCGGGCGTGCGTGTGGGTTCGCGCAGTGCCGACAGGCGCGCCTCAGCCACGTCGAGCTTGACCTCAAGCACCGAAAAGTCGGCAATCCGGAACACCAGGGCGTTGCCGCTGACCAGTTCATTGGCGCGCAAGTTGCGCTCCGTGATCACTCCGCTGATGGGCGCCAGGATGCTGGTATGGCTCAGCCGCATCGCCGCCGCCGCAACTTCGCCGCGTGACTTGGTTAGCGACAGGTTGCTTGATTCAAGGGCGTTGCGGGCCTTGTCGTACTCGAGCTTGGCGGCTTCGTAGGCTTCTTTGCTGAACAGCTTCGAGGCCTCGGGGTTCTCGGGATCGAAGTACTTCTCGATGCGCTCAAGCTCAGACTTGCGCTTGGTAAGGTCGAGCTGGTTCTTGTTATGGACAAGCTCAGCTTCCTGCAACGCGATTTCTGATGCGCGCAGGCCCAGTAACAGTTCGTCTGACTTCAGGCGCGCGAGCAGTGTGCCTTGCTCGACGTAATCGCCGACTTCGTGGTGGACCTCAATGGCCACTTCTGAAACCTGCGCGTACACGTCCGCAAGGTTGTGCGCCTCGACGCGGCCGGTGCTGCGTTCCAGTGTCGGGATAGAGCCACGCCATGCGGGCACGACCTCGACCAGCGGGTCGCGCTTTTCTTCGTCGCCGCCTTTGCCCCAGCCGCCTTTGCCGCCGAAGTCGCCGCCGCCGCACGCTGCCGACAGAATTGCAAGTGAAGCCAACAACAGGATTGACCAACTTCTCATGAGGCAATGCTTTCTGATGTGACACGCGCGATGAGTGACATCGCGTGCGCCAGTTGATCAAGCGTCAATTTCCCACCCTGTGATTCTACGGGCGGCACATGGATAAAGCCGTAAGGAATCCGCTCACGAAACGCAAGCGCACCCCTGTAAAAGAGATGATTGCACAGGTACGCCCCGGCGTCATCGGATGATTGGGCATTGAAGCCGGCAGTTTTCAGGGCGCCGATCAAGCCGGACATGGGCAGCGTGCTCTGCAACTCCGGTGGCGAGCCGTCATCAATGGCAATGGCAGCTCGTACGATGCCTGCGTTGTCGGGTTTTCCTGCACCGTCGCGGTTGCGCGCCGTGGTTTCAACGTAAATCACATCGGCGCCGCGGCCCTTAATGCCGCCGTGCAGGCCAAAACTCACAACGGCCTTCGGTTGGTGCTCGTGCACAGCACGGGCCAGCGCGTCGTAAGCGCCGGCGTAGGTCACCGGGATGCGCGCGAATACCACTTCAAGGCTGTCGAACAGGCCCAGGTTTTCCGCGCGCTGCAACGCATCCCATGACGGGTTGGCCGACCAGTCGCCAAAGGGTTCAAATCCTGTCAGCAGGACACGGTTCATTCGGTTTTGGTGCTGCGGTCGATCTGAAACGCGATGACCTTCCAGCCTTCCGGGTACTTTCTCAGGCCAAAATGCACGATCCAATCGTCTGTGCCTTTGACTTTGGCTGGGGCCAGGCGCACGTCATCGAACCCGTCGCGTTCGGTCAGTTGTCCGCCCTCGCCATGTTCCAGACCCTTGTAGTTGCGGAAAAGTTCCGCGAAGTCCGGATTGTTGGCGATACGATCAAGTGTGTCGCGGTTGAGCGCGCTTTCATCACACATCTCCCACGCGCCGTTCAGGTCAGCGCGGGCCAGCTTTTGCATGAAATTGTCGGCAAAGTTACGGCTGGCATTCAGGTCAAAGGCAGCCGAGCAACCGCTGAGCAGGAACGGAATGATGGAAATTGCGATCAGGCGGCGCATCCAGCTTCCCTCAATGACCCCGTATGAGTTATAGCGGCAGCCATGGCACAGAGAACCCTCAGCGGTCTGCATATCGCGCTGACGCGCGAAAGCGAAGCCAACGCAGAACTGGCGGCGGAATTGGTACAGCAGGGGGCCACGGTACACGACTGCCCGCTGATCCGGATTCAGCCGCCTGACCACCCTGCACCACTGCTCGAGGCACTGGAACACATCGACCAGTACGACTGGCTGATACTGACCAGCGTGAACGCCGCACGAGCTGTCCTTAGCCGGGCGAAGCCGGCGCCCGCACTGCGGATTGCCTGTGTCGGCAGCGCCACCTCGGCATTCGTGACATCGCACGGCCTGCAAGTCACGCTGCAGCCGACGCGCGCGCATTCCAAGGGCATGCTTGAAGCGTTGGCCGAGGTGGGGGTGCAGGGTGCCAGTGCGCTCTGGCCCCGGGGAAATGCCGCGCCGGCGACACTGAAGGAAGGCCTGCAGGCGCTGGGGGCGGTGGTAGATGACCCCGTCGCGTATCGTAACGTGCCTGACCTAGCCGGCCTTGAGGTGCTCTCGAGCCTGTTGCGCACGGGTACCTTGCACGCGATTGCGTTTGCCAGTTCCAGCGCCGCCGAAAATGCTGCCGCCGCGCTTTCCGATGGGCTGAAGCAGCTAAGGCTTTACAGCATCGGGCCCAGCACTTCACGAACGCTTGAGGCAGCTGGGCTACAGGTTGCCGGCGAAGCTGCCGATCACAGTGCGCGCGGGTTGGCGCAAGTCATCGTCGCCGGAGAGTCGCAGCGTGGTTGAGCCGCAACCAGCCGTAACCGAGCCTTCCAGAGCGCCCCGCGGCGGCTTGCTGGGGGCACTGTTCTGGCCGTTGCGCCAGTTGAAGCGGCTGTACGCGTGGATGGTGGGCTGGGCCGACACGAAGTGGGGCCTGCCTGTCATGCTCTTCGTGTCGTTTGCGGACTCGAGCTTTTTCCCGCTTCCGCCGGACCCGCTGCTGATTGCTATGTGTCTGGGCAAGCGCAAGCGTGCGCTGTGGTACGGATTCTTGTGCACGGTCGCGAGCGTGATCGGCGGTGTCGTCGGCTGGTACATAGGCCAAGCGCTGTTCGGCTTGGTCGATGACGTTGTGCGTGCCCTGGGCGCCGGTGCAAGCTGGTTCGGTACTGCGGAATCGGCAGCCGGGCTGAGCCCGGAACAGGTGGCGGCGCTGCCCCGCGAGGGCGACACGATCTTTTATCCCGACGGCTACTTCTATCTGGTGCAGCAGAAGTTTGAGGAAAACGCCTTTCTGGCCTACTTCAGCGCGGCACTGAGCCCGATTCCGTACAAGGTGTTCACGATTGCCGGGGGCGTGTTCAACGTTAGCCTCGCGGCCCTTATCTCGGCCAGCGTGCTTGGGCGGGGCCTGCGATTCTTCGGCATGGGCGTGCTGATCTTCACGCTCGGCGACAAGGTAAAGCCGTTTCTCGAAAAGTACTTCGAGTGGATCACCATCGCCGTGGTTGTCCTGCTTGCGCTGTTCTTTGTCCTGATTCGTTATGCGCTGTGACCACACCGGGCCGCGTCATTGCGGCCCGGCGTTGTCTGCATTGATTGACACGGGAACTCTGCGGCTACGGCACCCAGATGGCCATCGGCTGGCCGGGGTACAGCCGCAGTTGCGCCTGCAGCCTGGCGCTCATGCGCTCTTCGATTGCCATGGCACCGGACTTCTCCATGCGCTCAAGTTCTTCGGCGTTGAGGCCGAAAAGCGCCCCGAGCCCGATCTCGCGCCCGTACTCGACCACAGTGGAGTCACTGACGCCGGCAAGTCTCTCGGCTGCGGCAACCGCGGTATCGAAATAGCCAATCTCGTCGATTAACCCGATCTCTTTGGCCTGGCTTGCGCTCAACACTCGGCCGTCGGCGTACTGTTCCCAGCCTGGCTTGAGCTTGGTGTCGCGGCCCTCTTTCACGACTCCCTTGAACGTGGCGTGCATCTCGTCGGCCAGGTCCTGCAGGAGCTGTCGACCCTGTTTGTACTCTTCGCTTTCGGGGTCCCCGAACATGCTGCCCATGGCCTTGTTGCCGCCTGCTTTGATCGTGGCGTCTTCGCCCTTCACGATCTCGGTCAGCGTGCCGTGAAAGTTGAAACCCTGGATGATCACGCCAATGCTGCCGGTCAGAGTGGTGCGCTGCGCCACAATGTGGTCGGCGGGCGCGGAAACGTAATAGCCTCCGCTGGCCGCCAGGTCTTTCATGTAGACGACCACGGGCTTGCCGGACTCTTTCTTGAACTCCAGGATGGCATGGTGAATCGTGTCGCTGGCGGTGACGCCCCCACCCGGGCTGTTCACCTCAAGGATGATCGCAACCACGTTTTCGTCTGCCTCGGCTTTGCGCAGGCTGTCAAGGGCAAGTGCGACCGGGTCAATGCCGCCTCCGAATAGTCCGCCGCCCCCGCCTTCCAGGATCACGCCTTCCACGGGGATGACCGCAATCTTACTGGACGAGCCGGACTGGCGGCCGTGCTCGGTCAAGCGGTGGGGGTCGCCCCCGCCGCCCATCATGCCGGCGCCGGCAAACATGCCCATGAAGATCAGAAGGTTGAACCCGATCACGCCAATGAACAGCACCAGGCCCAGTGTGCGCCATACCCCTGTGCGCGGCCGCTGCATGCGATAGCCCTGTATAGGCGCCATTCCGGGCTGGCCCGGTGGTGGCGGCGGCATGTACCCCGGTGGGGGCGGTGGCGGCGGGAAGTTCTGCTGTTCCATATCACACCTCCTGGGTGGCTCTGCGTTTGGGAATCTCGTCATTCAGGTACTTCAAAATGTCGCGCGTGTCTGTGCCCGGCCCGAAGATGCGGCCCACACCGAGCTGGGTGAGTTTGTCGATGTCCGGCTGCGGCATGACGCCGCCGCCGAACAGCAGAATGTTGTCGGCCTTGTTCTCTTTCAGCAGCTCAAGCACGCGTGCGAACAGCGTCATGTGAGCGCCAGACAACGAGCTCAGGCCAACCGCGTCGGCGTCTTCCTGCAGCGCGGCATGCACAATCATCTCGGGTGTCTGGCGCAGGCCTGTGTAAATGACCTCTACGCCCGCGTCACGCAGGCTGGCTGCTACCACTTTGGCGCCGCGGTCATGGCCATCCAGCCCGGCCTTTGCCACAAGCACCCGGAAGGGACGCTTTGCGCTCACGCCTGATGATTCGGTTTTCGACATGGCTGGTTTCATCCCGAGATAAACTGCTCTTTGGCGTTGTAGCTGCTGCGGACAAAGGGCCCACTGGCAACCTTGGGAAAGCCTAACGCAAGCGCTTCCTGCTTCATTTCCTCGAACTCGGCCGGCTCGTAGTACCTTACGACATCGGCCAGGCCGGGGGCGGGTTTGAGGTACTGACCTATGGTCAGCATGTCCACGTCGTGCTCACGAAGTTCCCGCATGGTCTGCCGGATTTCGGCGCGTGTCTCGCCCAGGCCGACCATCAGCCCGCTCTTGGTGGTCATGCCCGGCGCCTGTTGCTTCACGTGCCGCAGCAGAAACAGGCTGCGGTCATAACGTTTGCTCGGTTGAATCGTGCGAAACAGCGAAGGCACGACTTCGATGTTGTGGTTGTAAATGTGGGGGCCGGCGGCGATCACCCTTTCGATCTGCGATGCATCAGCTTGAAAGTCCGGCGTGAGTACCTCGACAGTTGCAGCGGGTAGGGCCGCCTTCACCGCAATGATGACTTCTGCCCAATGACTGCTGCCGCCGTCGGGCAAGTCATCGCGGTCGACGCTGGTAATCACGACGTGTTCGAGGCGCATCGCGCTGGCAGATTCCGCCAGCCGCCGGGGTTCGTCAGCATCCGGCGGCGCCGGCGGGCGGCCGCTGATCACGCTGCAAAAGCGGCACGAACGGGTGCAGACATCGCCGAGAATCATGAACGTGGCTGTCCCGTGGCTGAAGCACTGCGCTTTGTTGGGGCAGTTGGCCTCTTCGCACACGGTGTTCAGTCGCTGCTCGCGCAGCAAACCTTCAAGCGGCTTCTGGCCACCGCTGCGGGGCAGGGGGCGTTTCAACCATGGTGGAAGACGACTGGGCCTTGCGGTTGTTGCCATAGATGGAATATAGCTGCGCGCCAATGAACGGGTAGCGTTTGCACATTCGCCCCAGCGTCCTATTCTTGGCGCGTCAGTCCAGAGCCGGAGATCTCCATGGAGTTGAAAGCCCGCCTGCAAGCCCTCGCAACACTGGAGGCGCAGTATCCGCACGTGTTGTCGGTGTATCTGCGCTGCCGGGAAGGTGGCCACGACCGCCGCAAGGAAAACCTGATCTTTATCAAAAACCGCGCCGCAGAGCTTGAGCGCGTGCTTGGCGACGACAAGCGCGGCATCGACTTTCTGCGCAAGGGAGTCACCCAAGCCGAACTGATCAGAAGCCAAGACCTTAGCCCCAGCGTGATCGGGCTTGCGTTGTTCCTCAAGGGTGGCGAGGTCGTCGAGCGATTTGAGACGTCGATCCCCTTTGAAGACCAGGTCGCTTACCGGCGCTATCCGTTCATCAGCCAGCTCGCTTTCATTGGCGAAGAGTTTGAGCCCTACGCCGTCGTGCACCTCGACAGCCGCAGTGCACGGATTTTCGAAGTGGCGCTTGGTGAGCTAGTGGACACGAGCGACATCAAGAATGAAGTGCACCGCCGCATCCATCGCGGCGGCTGGTCACAGATGCGCTTTCAGCGCGGCATTGAGGGCGAAAAGCACGCGCATATCCAGGAAGTCGCGGACATGCTCGCGCAACTGGTGTCGAAGCATCGCTACAAGCGCGTGGTGGTGATTGGACCAGACAAGCCCCGCAGCATATTGAAGGCGGCTTTGACGTCTGACGTGGCCCGCCGGGTGATCGACGGAGAACGCGTGGATTCACGCGCCGCAGACCATGAGCTGCTGCAGACCGCGGTGGATTATTTCCGCAAAGCTGAAGACGAGGAAGAGACTGCCAAGATGGATCGCGTGGTGCGCGAGATTCACAGCAGCACCATGGGCGTCAGCGGCCTCGAGGACACGCTGACCTACCTTTCGCGCGGCCAAGCCTACGAGGTGCTGCTGCCCAATGATCTCAAGCGGCAGGGCGCGCACTGCAACCAGTGCGGGATGATTTTCAAAGACCCGACGAAAGTCTGCCACGCCTGCGAAAGCAAAGACATCATCGACGTGGACCTCAAGGAAGTGGTCACGCGCACAGCCGTGAAGTTTGGTACGCACCTTGAGTTCATCAAGAATCACGGGTTTGCAGCCAAGCTGGGTGGCGCCGCGGCGTTGCTGCGTTCGCCGCGAATGTCATAGGGCTTACGCGTCGGGTTCGCCGACCAGGGCCTGGACCAGCGCAAACTTTTCCTGCAATTGCGCGGGGGTTTGCGCTTCCATGTTCAGGCGGATCAGCGGCTCGGTGTTGCTGGCGCGCAGGTTCATCCACCATTCGGGGTACTCAACGGTTACGCCATCGAGGTGGTCAATCTTGGCGTCTGCGAACGCCTCCTGCACTTTCTGGAACACGCCCTCTTTGTCCTTCACGCGGAAGTTGATTTCGCCGGTCTGCGCGTACTTGCGATAGGGGCGTACAAGCTCGCCGAGCTTGGCGCCGGTGATGCCCATTGCGTTCAACACTTCGATGACCGCAATGATCGCGCTGTCGGCGTACCAGTTGTCCTTGAAGTAGTAGTGCCCCGCCAGCTCGCCGCCGAACACGCAGCCGATCTTGCGCATCGTGGCCTTCATGTAGCTGTGGCCCACCCGTTCGCGCACTGCCCGGCCGCCGGCTGCGGCAACGGTCTCCGCGACAATCCGGCTGCTGCGCAGGTCGTACAGGATGGGCGCGCCCTTGTGGCGCTTCAGCATCTCGGCGGCAATCAGTGCCGTGACGATGTCCTGGCCGACGGGAGTACCGGTTTCGTCGATGAACACGGCCCGGTCGGCATCGCCATCCAGCGCGATGCCCAACATGCACTGGTGCTGGCGTACGAGTTCGCATAGTGGCTTGAGATTCTCAAGTCGGCTGGGATTCGCTTCGTGGTTCGGGAACGTGCCATCGAATTCGCCGTTGATCACGTGCAAATCCAGGCCCAGTGACCGCAGGAAGCCCAGGTACACCCCGCCCATGCCGTTGGCGGTATCGACGGCGACTTTCAGCTTTTCAGGTGTGCGTTTCACAAAGCGACGCAGGTGCGCGACATAGCCGGCAAACACGCGCGGGTTGAAGCCCAAAGGTGCAAACAGCCCCTCGGACGCGTCACCATCGAGCAGTTCAACGACCGGCTTGTGCTGCCAGACCGGCGGCGGTTCATGTGCTGTGGCTGCGTAGGCTTCGATGTCAGCAAGGCCGGTATCGCCCGCAATCGGGATGGCTTCTTCGCGGCAGAACTTGATGCCGTTGTAGCGAGCCGGGTTGTGGCTGGCGGTGATCATCGCGCCGCCGTGGTTGCCGGGTTCACCAGCCACGGCCCAGTACAGCATGGGTGTGCTGCACGGCCCGATGAATCGCGCCTCAGCGCCGCCGGTTGCCAGTCCGTCCATGAATGCGGCGGCAAGCGCCGGGCCAGAGGGGCGCGCATCCAGGCCGATAAGCACGCGCGGGGCCGTGTTGTCCTCAGACAACAGCTTGGCAAACCCATAGCCGATGCGGAAAGCAATCGGCGGGTTCAGCTGGTCCGGCACCACGCCGCGAACGTCATACGCCTTGAAAAGCCCCATGCACTCCCCCGGATGCGTGCCCGCAGTCTAGTGCCGATGCGGAGTCGCGCTACTGGCCTTTACATCCGGCTGGCAGGGGGCATATTTCCCGGCGTTGACGAGGGCAGCGAAATGACCACAGACATCCGCGGGCGCGACTTTCTTCGACTGGCCGATTTCGAGATCAGCGAGATCAACGACATTCTGGACCTCGCGGCCGAGATGAAGCGCGAACAGCGCCACTGGAGCCTCAAGGGTCGCACGATCATCATGCTGTTCTTCAACAGCAGCTTGCGCACCCGCACAAGTTTTGAAATCGGCGCCGCGCAGTTGCAGGCGCACCCGGTTGTGCTGAGTGTCGGCCAGGACGCCTGGAACCTCGAGTGGCACGAAGGCGTAAAGATGGACGGCGACAGCCCCGAGCACATCAAGGATGCTGCCCGGACCCTCTCACGCTATGGAGACGCGCTTGCGGTGCGCAGCTTCCCCAAACTCAAAAGCTACGACGAAGACCGGACAGACCCGATCCTTACCAGCTTCGCCAAGTACGCGAGTCTGCCATTGGTCAACCTGGAGAGCGCGGTGGAGCATCCGTGCCAGGGGCTGGCCGACCTGATGACCCTGCGCGAAATTTTCAACCAGAACACCCGCCGCAAGAAAGTCGTGCTGACCTGGGCGCCACACGTGAAGCCGCTGCCGCTGGCTGTGCCGCACAGCTTTCTGCTGGCGGCTGCGATGGGCGGCTGTGACGTGACCGTCGCCCACCCGCCAAAATTTGAGCTTGCGCCGGAGGTAATGGAACAGGCCCAACAGATAGCAGCCAAGTCAGGCGGCACGGTGAAGGTGAGCCACAACCAGGACGAAGCGTTCAAGGGCGCCGAAGTGATTTACGCCAAGAGCTGGCTGTCACGCGAGTTCTATGGCAAGCCCGTGGAGGAATTTGCCTACCGCAACACACTGCCGTCATGGACGGTCAGCGAATCCAAAATGGGACAAACGAATCGCGCCAAGTTCATGCACTGCCTGCCAATTCGCCGCAACGTGGTGGCCACCGACGGCGTGCTGGACGACGACGATTGCGTCATCTATCAGCAGGCCGAGAACCGCCTGCACGCGCAGAAGGCGCTGCTGGTCAAGCTGCTGGGGGAAAGCTCGTCGTAATCTTTTCGCGTGGTCGCTAGACTCCCGGGACACGGAGGCATCATGAGCACCCTACGAAGCATCGCATCGATCGCGCTGTTGCTGACGCTCGCCTTCGCTGCGGCTTGCAGCGAGTCAGAAGAACAGAAAGCGCAGCGCGCAGCCGAAATGGTTACCACCGCCGAGAAGCATCACGACTTCGGCGAGCACGACAAAGCCATCGAATTGTGCACCCAGGCGCTTGAGATCAGCGCCAGTCTGGGCAGCGCACACTCAGTGCGCAGCCGTGCCTACCTCAAGAAGGGCATGCTGACAGAGGCGGAAGCCGACATCGCCCGCTGGATCGAGCTGGACGGCGGCGCCGACGCGCTGATCGCGATGGCGAAGTTCAAGAACATGATGGGCGACAACAAGGCTGCCCTTGAGCTGGTCAAGAAGGCGCGCGAAGCGGACCCCGCCGAACCCAAAGTAATGGGCTGGGATGCCTACTTCATGTGCCTGAACCGGCAGGAAAAGGAAGCCTTTGAACTGGCCAAAGAGGCCGTTCGACTTGATCGCTACAACCTTGCCGGCCACATGGCTCTGGGTGAATACCTGCTGCGCCGCGGCGAGCTTGCGACCGCTGCCAGTGAAGCAGCCGCCGCAAAGGCGGTAGACCCGTCAGCCGAGGAACCCCTCATTCTTCTGGGCCGCACTCAACTTGCACTGGAGAGCTTTGTCGGCGCCAAGAGTGAGCTTGTTAGCGCAACTACCAACAACCCATATAGCACCCGGGCCTGGATAGCCCTTGCAGTGTGCAATGCCCGCGCCGGAAATGCAGATGACGCGCAGGCCGCACTTGCAAAGGCAGAGGGCCTGCAGGCCGAGGCTTTCGCAACGCAGATTCTTGTTGCCAAGGCGGAGATCGCCTTTGCCGCCGGCAAGAATGACGAAGCGCTGAAGCAGGTTGACGCCGCCGCGCAGAAGGGCTCAGACGACGACCGCATCTGGACCATCCTGGGCACGATCCGCTTGATGAGCAAGGAACTCGCCAAGGGCATCACCGAACTGGATGCCGCGATCAAGAAGCAGTCCAGCGCCGAGTTGCTCACACAGCGCGGCATGCTGCGGCTGCTGAGCGGCAACAGCAAGGGCGCATATGACGACGCACGCGCAGCCGCGAAACTTGAGCCAAAGCGCGCTGCGGTGAAGCTGCTTCAGGGCCATGCCGCTTACTCGCAAAACAAATTTGGCGAGGCTGCGAATGCATACTCTTACGCCGCATCTGCGGCCCCGGGCTCGATGCATGCCCGGGCGTGCTACTTCCTGGCATGGAACAAGGTCAAGTACGACGACCTGCAGGAAGAGCTGAAAGAAGGCAGCAGGCGGTCTACGGAACTGTTGGACACCATGGATGAGTTTGAACTGCAGGTCACTACCAGCCAAAACCCGGCGCGCGATCACTACGGATTAGCCGCGCTGTACGCCGCGGCCCTGCAAATTGAGGACATGCGGCTTGAAAAGAAGCCTGCGCGCAAGCCCGACGAAGAACAAAGGAAGGCCCTTGAGCACCTGAAGAAGGCCCGCGAAGCCGGCTACAACAATCGACTATGGTGGGACTTTGACCCCTGCCTCAAAGAACTGCGAGGGGACCCGGCGTTGAAGGAAATCTGGCCGTAGTGCTGGTGAGTGGATCATTAGAAAGGGCGGGCCAACAGGCCCGCCCTTTTTGCATGGCTTGCGTTACTTGCGCTCGATCAGCACCGAGCACTTGGCGCGCCGCACGACTTTGTCGGCGACGCTGCCCATCAGCGCGCGTTCTACGCCCGTGCGGCCGTGGCTGCCCATCACGATCAGGTCGCAATGATTGGCTTCGGCAAACGCGCAGATCTGTTTGCCGGGTTCGCCACGCTTCACCGCGCCAATCGTTTCGAAGTTCTGGAGCAACTCCGCGGGCAGTTGCTTCTTCATTTCGTCCAGGGCGTGGCGACGCAGTTCTTTGAGAATGATCGTGCGTTCATCTTCAACGTGGGTCGTGACAAGGCTGTCATCCACCACGTGCAGCACAAACAGCTCTGCGTCCATGTCCTCGGTGAGGGCCACGGCACGGGCCAGCGCCTTTCCGGCGGTCTTGCTGAAGTCCGTGGGAAACAGGATTCGCGAAAACGGCTTGACCTTCTTTTTGGGATGCTTGACCGTCCCCTGCGGCTTCTTGGTGACAATCACGGGGCAGGTTGCGTGGTGCAGCACGCGATCAGCGACACTGCCCAGCAGAAAGCGGGCAACGGCACCGTGGCCGTGCGTGCCGACGACAATCAGGTCGGCGCTGTGGCGCTTGGCGTGCTCCACAACTTCGGTGGCAGGGCTGCCGGACAGCACATACCGGTTGACCTTCAGTGCAGCGGTCGAAGCCGGCAGCTTGGCGCGGCGCAGGGCGTCTTCGGCGCTGGTCAGCAACTCCTTGGACAGCGACGCGAACGGGTACCCGGCATACGCGTACACCGTGGCATCGACTGCATTCACCAGGTCGATGGTCGACTTGTAATAGGCGGCGATCTCCGCGCCCAGGTTCACCGCCGTCTGTGCGGTATCGCTGAAGTCAGTCGGGATAACGACGCGGTTGAACTTGCTCTTCATGGACAGGCCCTCAGGATACGCGCAGACTCTATAACGGGCGGGTCCCCCTTCAACCTTCCGTGCAATCTGCCCGTTGCTAACATCCTGCCATGGCGCGTTTGGGATTGCTGTTGCTGCTGGGTGCTTTACTGTCGGGCTGCGTAGAGCGCCGCATTTATGTGCGTTCAGACCCGCCCGGCGCCGACGTCTACATTGACGGCGAGTTTGTCGGCAAGACGCGCGACGCAAAGGACCCCGAAGGTCCGTTTTACGTCAACTTCATCTACTACGGCACGCGCGAGTACACTTTGCGTAAACCGGGCTTTCAGACCGTCAGCGGTTCCGTGAAACTCGAAGTGCCCTGGTACGAGTATCCGCCCATCGACTTCTTTGCCGAGGTGTTGACGCCCTGGATCATCGTGGATGAGCATTACGTTGAGGTCAAACTCGAGCCTGCCAAACCCGCGGACGTAGCCGACCTCTACCGCAAGGCCCGCGCGTACCGCGACATGTCGCGCCCTGAGGACAGGTTCGAGTACTGGGCATGGTGGGCTCGGAAACCTCAGGCGCCAGTCGAGGAATGACGGACTACGTGCAACCATTTGAACGTTTCCTCGGCAAACGTGGCCTCGTGATGGGCCTTGGTGTTTTCGGCGGCGGCACCGAGAGCGCGAAGTTTCTTGCGGGCTACTGCTCGCACGTCGTCGTCACAGACCTTCGCGGCGAGGATGTTCTTCGCGACAGCATCGACGAGTTGCGGGCCTTGTCCATCGAGTATCGCCTGGGCGAACATCGAGAAGAAGACTTTCGCAATGCCGATGTCGTGATCCACAGCCCCGCAGTCAGGCCTGACAACAGGTATCTGCAGATTGCGCGGGAATCCGGCGCAGAAGTCACGATGGAGATGAGCCTGTTCATCGAGGCTTGCCCGGGCCGCACGGTGGGTGTTACCGGCAGCAACGGGAAAACGACAACGGCTTTGCTGGCTTACGAGATGCTGTGCCAGGTTATGTGGCGGGCGCAGCCTGAACTTGAAGGAAAATGGGCCGAACCGCCTGCTTCGACGCCAGCAACTTCCGGCAGGGTGTGGCTTGGCGGAAACTGCGGCGAGCCGTTGATCAATCGGCTGGCTGAGATGTCTGCCGAAGATGTGGTGGTTCTTGAGTTGAGCAGTTTTCAGCTTCAGGACTGGCACCGTATTCGAAAGAGCTGCGACGTCTCACTGATCACGAACATTACCCCCAACCACCTGGACTGGCACAAAGACATTGCCGAGTACGCCTGGGCCAAGAGTGCAATCTATCGCTACTCGCCCCTGGAAGGCGCAATCTTCTTCGACGGCCCGGGCACACAGCCGCTGGTCGCAGAACGCATAGCGTCAGGAAGCACCGCCTGGATGGTGAGCGAAAGCGAGCGAGAACAGTACCTGTCGCGCGGTACGGGCGCGGGTTGCTTCGCCCTGATCGCGTCCGAGCGCGGCCAACCCGTACTTTGCCGAGTGCACCAGAACGGCAGCATGAAAGCCGCCGATGTCCCGTTCACGCCAGCCGACCTGAGCCTGCCGGGCCGTTTCAACTGGCAGAACTTTCTGTGCGCGCTGGCGCTGGTCTACGCGGGACTGGGCCAGCAAGTCGGGCCCACACTCAAGTCTTTGGGGGGTGCGCGGCGGTTCCGCGGCGTTGAGCACCGGCTGGAATTCTGCGGCGAAGTACACGGCGCACGCTGCTTCAATGACAGCATTGCGACGACACCAGAAAGCACGATGGCTGCCCTCAGCGCGTTCGACACCGGCGTGCACCTGCTGCTGGGCGGCAGCGACAAAGGCTTGGGCTACGGTCCAATGGCTGCGGCCATTGCGGCGCACCCGGGTGTTCGCGGCTTGTATCTCCAGGGCGCCAACCTGCCGCAGATCAAATCCGCCCTTACGGACGCTCATTGCGCGCATCCGATCCATGAGTTTGCGACATTTGACCAGGCGTGCGAAGCCGCGTTTCACGCAGTGAAGGCGGGCGACGTGTTTCTCATGTCGCCGGCCAGCGCGAGCTTCTATGAGTACGCCCCCAACACGCGGTTCACAAACTTCGAACACCGTGGACGACATTTCAAAGCGTTAGTAAAAGCACACACTACTTAACTCATGACGACCAAAGTCCTTGCTCCTCACTACCTGCGGCTCGAGCGCGAAATCGCGTGCGACGAGCAGACCGCCTGGCGGGCGCTCACCGATGTGTACGAGCTTCGCGCATGGTGGGGGCAACCGGTCTGCGAGCATAAGCAGGACGTGGGCGGCGGTTACGAGCTGCGCTACGTCGGCCGCGACCGCGTAGACACCTTCGAGTACGCAACTTGGGACGCAAACTGGCGCATTGGCGGTTCGTGGCAGTTCAACTGGCTCACGGGCAGCGTGCAGGAAATGGTGGTCATCGTCTGCTCGGAACGCGGTGTGCGGGTCAGCATTGAGCAGACGGGATTTGAGAGCTTCGGCCAAGACGCGGCGCGCATCTTTGGCTACCACAAGACCGAGTCAAACGGCCGGCTTGAGCGGCTGCAACATTGGTGCGAACGCAGGCTGCCGGCCAACATGGCGCAGATGCCGCTGATCTGACGCGCCTTACTTTGACTTGTCCTCTTCAAGGTCCTCGCCCAGTTCACGGGCGATGTCACGATCCAGTTCTTCGCGACTCTTCTTCTTACGGTCGTCGGTTGAAACGCCGATCATCTGGTCAATCTCGGCGTCTGTCACTAGCGTTTCGCCGGTGGCGCTGTCCTGCTCAAACAGGCTTTCCTTGGTCATGTCGAGAAACAGGTCCATGCGCTGGCCCATGGTCTCGGCCTGCATCATGGCGTGTTCGAAGTTGCGTTGCGTGCTTTCCAGGTCGGTCGTCTTATAGATCTCGTTGATACTCTTGCTGACGACGCCCATGCTTTCGGCAAACACGGCAAAACTCTCGGCCTGGTTCTTCATCTGGTAGGCGGCTTCAATCGTCAGCATCTGCCGCTCCAGCATACGGCGCTGGGCGGTGGTTGCCTTGAGCGACTTGCGAATGAAGGCAAGCTGGTCGTTGGCGCCCATGCGCCCGGCTTTGCGCGCCTTTTCAAGCCACGCTTCTTCAGACTTGTTGAGCTCGCGCACCTGGCGCTTCATGCGCTGGATGCCCTTCTTGATCTCCATGTCGCGCGCGATGCGACGCTCTTCTTTGCTTTTGAAGATGCCCATGGGTCTCCTATGAGCGGCAATGATCAATGTTCAGCGAGCAATGATCAATGCCAAGGCTGCGGATTTGGCAATGTTCGGCCCGCCGTCGATCATTGACAATTGAATCTTGAACATTGCAGTTTGATTACTCCACCACGTGATAGTTCGCTTCTCCTTCGGCCACTTTCTTGCGCGTGTGGGCGGTCATGCGCGCGGACTTGCGTTGTGAGGCCTCAATAAACTCGCGCGCGGCGCGCAGCTTGCGCTTGCCAAGGTACGCGCGAAGAAAGCGCGCTTTGTCTGTGGCGGTGACTCCACCGGGCGCCGAGTGCAGCAGCGCGGCAACGTCCTTGACCCGCCAGCGATGCGTCACGCGCTTGCGGATGTCGGCACGATTCAGGTCTGTAACAAACAGCCGGTCGTCAGCGCCGACCAGGATGTGAACCAGGTAAAAGTCGCGATGATTTACGCCGCCATCGTGCATGGTGCGCAGGATGCGCCCCAGCTGCGCCGCGATGCGCTGCCGCCGCGCCGGTGAAACCGTGCCGGTGCGGACCAGCGACTGCAGATTTGTGGCAGCCGGAAGCCCGACCGTGACCAGCGCGGCCCTGAGCACGCGGGCGCCGTCAAGCTCTTCGATGCACGCAGCCGGTTGCGGGGCGTCGATACCCAGCTTGTACAAGCGGCGCAACACTGCCCACTCGCGCTGCACCGGTGAATCAAACTGCTCGGCGAACATGCCGCTCCAGAACGGGTCCGGCGTCGGTTGCTTATAGCGCTTGATGAACCAGGACTTGCCGGTGGGGGACTCGATGCGCAGTGTCTGGCGCTCGGCAAGCTTGGCCTTCACCACGCTCAGGTCGCGCCGCTGAAAGATGGCATCAAGGGAAAGCAGGTCGAGCGCCTCAAGCTCAGGCCGCAGCGATTCGTCTACAAGCAGTCTTGTCTCGGGCATGGTGGGCGTCCGCGGGGCGCATGCTCAATCTGCTTCCGGGCTCCAGTCCAGGTAGCGCTGCATGTCAGCTGGGCTAGTCACAGGCTTGATCATGGTGGCTGCGCGCTCAAAGTCTTCGGCAACGAGTGCGCGGATTTTGACCTGGTAGTTCTGGGTGGCTTTCAAGCCACTGTCCAGGATCTCTGGCAGGTCGGCGTTGAGTTCGCCAAGCATCTGGCTGGTGGCCTGCTTGCACAGGCGCTCAATTTCACGGCCTGAGTAGCCGTCGGTGATCTCGATCAGTTGTTCCAGTACGTCGCCGGCCACGTTGTAGCCCTTGCGCTCCAGCTGGATGCGCAGGATGGCGCTGCGGCTTTCCGGGTCAGGCAGAGGGATCAGGATCTGTTTTTCGAAACGCGACATGACAGCCGCATCGATGTCCCAGGGGCGGTTGGTGGCAGCGATCGTGAGCACGAAAATGTCGCTGCGCCCCTTTTCGCTCAGGCCGTCCATCTCGGCCAGAATGGTGGAGAGGATGCGGCGCTCGGCGCCGGACTGTTCGCCGGAGTCGCGCGACGTCGTCAGGCTTTCAAACTCGTCCAGAAACACGACGCTGGGCGAGTTGTCGCGCGCCGCGCCGTAGATTTCGCTGATGATCTTGCTGCTCTCGCCGAAGTACTTGCTCAGCACGCTGCTGACCTTGACGTTGAAAAACAGCGCCTGGCCCTCGGTGGTGACCTTCAGGCTGTTGCTCGTTGCCGCTGCCAGCAGGGTCTTGCCCGTGCCCGGCGGCCCGTAGAACAGGATGTTGCGAAAGGTCGTGATCTTCACTTCGGCGGGCGGCTTGGCCAGCGACAGCCCCAGTGTGTACTTGATGTCGCGCTTGGTTTCGTCAAGGCCGCCGATGTCGTCCCAGGTCAATGTACTGGTGTGGATCAGCTGGCTGACCGTCTCGCTGATGCTGCGGTCGGTTTCGCCGGCACCGGCTTCCTGCGTGCGGTCTTCATCGACGCTGGTGCTGGGTGGCGGCGGCAGTTTGCCACCCTTGGCCTGCTCGGCCGCTGTATCGCGCAGGCGCTTGGCAAAGTCACGGTACTCGATGGCTTTGCGTTTTCGCGCGTACTCCATGCTGCGCGACGTGGCGTACTCGGCGTACTTGAACATGGACTTGCTGGCGGCCTCGAAATGGCCGGCGGCTGTGTCGGAATCGCCGGCCTTCCAGGCCATCTTGGCCTTGTGCAGCGAGTCTTCGCAGGAGCGTTTGAGTTTGCCGGATAGATCCATCGGGTTGAACCACAGAGTCACAGAGTAACGGAGGGGTTCACCAAGCGGCGAATTCCATCCTTGAGCAGGGGCACGTTGAAATTCAGCAACAGGCCTAACGGCAGGCCCGTGATCTTCAGGTACGTTATCAACTGGGCGTCGTGAACCGGGAGCAATCTCTCGACGGCCTTCAACTCAACGATTACCAGATCCTCAACAATCAGATCAGCGCGATAGCCACAGTCCAATCGAACGTCCTTGTACCTGACAGGAATCGAAATCTCGCTTCGGCAGTTCAGTCCCGACTGCGTCAACTCAAACACAAGGCAAGCCAGATACGCAGATTCAAGCAGTCCGGGGCCCAAAGCCCGATGGACTTCTTTGGCTGCACCGATGATCTTCTCGGTAACGCCATTGATCCTCTGTGTCTCTGTTGCTCTGTGGTTCAACTAGACCGCTCCTTCTTCGGACTCGAGTTTGTGTTTCAGCTCGGCTTCGGTTTTCAGGGCCTCGTCGAAGTTGCCTGCTTCTTCGGCTTCGTTGATTGTGTCGATTTCTGACAAGAAGCGCTCTTTCTCGGGGTCCTGGTCTTCAAACTCGCCGTCGATCTCCAGCCCGATGTCTTCCAGCGTGGCGTTCAGTTCATCCATGTACGCCTGTTCGTCGATCTGTTGCAGCGCGAGCTTGGCATCCAGTCCGCTGGTGCGAATACGTTGCAGCAGCTTGTTGACGCCGTCTTTGTCTTTGCGCTTTTCCAGCCGCTCTAGGCCGCGGATGTACTTCTTGAGCGCGATGCCTTCGAGGTTGCTGACCTTGGCGGTGCGACGGCTGAACGCGAAGTCGTACTTGATGGCCTTGAGCTCTTCCCAGAGGTAGTCGACTTCGATCTGGTTGCCCTCGCGGCGAGCGGCCTTGATCTGCTCAATCAAGGTGCCCTGCTTGGCTGAACTCTTGCGCAGCTCCATGAAGTACTTGCGTCGATCACGCTCAACCTCGCGCAGCTTCACCTTCAACTTGCGCAGGTCGATCCGCCCGCCGAACAACATGCTGAAAAAGTTCTGTGGCATTGACCCTCCGGACTTCGTGTGGGGCTTCTGCCCCGGCTGACTGTTGCCGTATGCCGCTTACAGTGTGTGGTCTGAATGCCCTGCTGTGTGTTACGAACCAGCTCCGCTTGTGTAGCAGTGTCGCTACTCAAGCTCCGGTTTCTGTTTCATCTGCTTGTCTTCGTTCTTTGAAGCTTCTTTGCGCTCGTGCTCGGCTTGCATCAATTCAGCTTCGATGTCCGCGAGTTCCTGGTCCATGTTTGGCTTTTCGGACCTTGGCTTCTCACCCAGAATCTCTTTCTCCAGCGTGCGCAGTTCTTCTTTGTCTTTGGCGGTCAGCACGTCTTCGCGGCTTTGCGTCACGCCTTCGCCCGCGTGCACGGCTTCGCGGTACTTTTCCATGCCTTCTTCGAAGTCGAGCATCACACGCTCGACCACCGACTGTTCAATGCCCCGAAGGTCCATGGCCTCCATCGCCTGAATCTTGCCCACCAGGTTCAGGTGCAGCTCAATGTTCTTGTTCAGGATGTCGGCCTTCAGCTTCAGGCTTTCCATCTGCGTGCGTGTGCGCTTGATCTGCAGCAACACGAACTCTTTCTCGCGGTCGCCGACACGCCCGGACTTGATGTTTTCAATGCTGGCACGTTCCGACAATTCCAGCCGCGCCAGCTCTTGCCGTGTTTTGCGCAGCTCGACTTCATTCTGGGTAATCAGGTCGTCCAGGTGCTCAAGCATCTCGCGCGTGCTGTGCGCATCGCGGATCACTTGCTCGGCTTCGCCGGCTTGGCCCTTGATCATGTTTTTGATGCGGTCGAGCAGGCTCATCAGGCCCTCATGCTTTCGAATCGGTCACGCTGGATAATCAGGTCGCCGCCGACTTCCTTGACGCCAAGGCCGGGTGTGCGCTCGGCATACAGGATCGCGCGGTCCGTGACCAGATCTTTGCCTACGGCGACGCGCTGGGCAAGGTCTTCAATCAGCATAAACCCGCCCGGCTCGCGCAGTTCATGGGCAGCCGAAAGCGCCGAGTCCACCCGCGCGACCTTCTGGTCCACGGGCTCAGGGTCGAACAGGTTCTCGAACAACGCCGGCAGGATCGCCCCGTCTTTGGGCGCGGTTACGGCCCAACCTGGATCGGCGTATTCAATCAACGCCCCTCGCCAGTTTGTGCCGCCCGATAGTGCTCGCAACACCTCGTCGTTGTGTCCGGCCATGTGGTCTTCGCGCGCGCCGGCAAATCCGATGACGAAGTAGATGTCCGGCCGCAGAGGCGCCAATGCCCAGCGCGCAGTTTCCTGGATTGCGTCGGCGGTGAATCGGCGTTCTGCGTGGCCGAAGTCGAGCACGACACAGACTTTGACCGATGCCAGGCCCAGCATCGGTTTGTGCAGCAAGCCGATGGATTCACGGCGGATGAACGGCCCCTTTCCGCCAGGGGAGAGGTCGCCTTGTCGGAAACTGCGGCGCGATACCCGGTTAGGGTCGAAATCATACAGCGACCCCTCACCCGGGTGCGGCAGCATGCGTTGACGAACAATGCGGCTCTCGAGCCCCGAAAACAGGCTTTGCATCGCAGAGACGGCTGTGGCGCGCTCAAGCATGGCCCCTTGAGTATAGCTAATTTCACAACGCGTGAAGGGGCGGCGGGTTGCAGCGTTTCGTTGGCCCTCTAGGCTGTTCGCGGAAGGCAGGCGCAGTTGGCGGAAGCTTATCACGACGACGACGAGTTCCTTGGCAAGGCGTATGACGCCCGGCTGATCAAGCGGCTGGCCCCGTATGCCAAGCCGTACATCGGCCTGGTGGTCTGGGGAACGTTCTTCATGCTGTTCGCTGCCGCGTGCGAACTGATGTTGCCGCTGGTAGTTCGCGAAACGGTCAACGGCCCTTTCATGGTGATGGGCGATTCTGACGCCGCGGGAGACGCCAAGGATGAGGCATGGCGCACATTGGGCCTGTACTCGTTCGGGTTTCTGGGGCTGGTCGCGTTGCAATTTGTGACGCGCTACTACAACACCTACCTGTTCGCCAAGCTGGGCCAGAAGACTGTGCTTGATGTGCGCCAGCACTGCTACGCGCACATCCAGAAGCTGCCATTGCGCTTCTTTGACTGCAACCCTGTAGGCCGGCTTGTCACCCGCGTCACCAGCGACGTTGAGGCGATCGGCGAAGTCTTCGCCAGCGGGTTGGTGCAGCTGGTCGGCGACGCGCTGATCGTGATTGGCGCGCTTGCACTGATGATGTGGCTGGACTGGCGCATGGGCCTGATCGTGGTCGGGGCCATCCCGGTGATGGCGGGCATTACATGGGTGTTCCGAGGCCGCGCTCGCAGCAGCTTTCGCGACATGCGCGTGAAGCTGGCTGTTGTGAACAGCTTTCTGAACGAGACGATCCAGGGCTGGCGTGTGACGCGCATCTTCGGCACTGAAAGAACGATGGCCGACAAGTTCGACCAGCGCAGCGCCGACTATCGCGAAGCCAGCTACCGCACGGTGTTCAACTTCAGCATTTTCTTTCCGGTCGTTGAGCTTGCGGGCACTGCCACGGTCATGCTGGTGGTCTGGTTCGGCACGACCGCAATCTTCGGCGGCACGCTGAACTACGGCACGTTCTTCGCGTTCTTTCTGTACACGCCGATGATGTTCCGGCCGATCCGCGAAATGAGCGAAAAGTACAATGTGCTGCAAAGCGCCATGGCAAGCGCCGAGCGGCTGTTCCGGATCATCGACACCAAGGATGAGGTCCGAAATCCCGAGCAGCCAAAGTCGCCGGAGATCCGGGGCGAGATCGAGTTCAAAGACGTCTGGTTTGCCTATGGCGACAAGGCGGCTGAGGCCCAGGACTGGGTACTGAAGGGCGTGAGCTTCAAGGTGCCCGCCGGCAGTTCGCTGGCGCTGGTGGGGGCCACAGGCAGCGGTAAGACAACGATCATCAGTTTGCTGATGCGCTTCTACGACATCCAGAAGGGTGCGATCCTGATTGATGGCGTGGATATCCGCGAGATGACCAAAGAGCATTTGCGCGCGGCGTTCAGCATGGTGCTGCAGGATGTGTTCCTGTTCGCGGGCACGGTGCTCGAGAACATCCGGCTTGGCGACGCGGCAATCAGCCCCGAACAGGTGAAGCAGGCTGCGGAAGTTGTTCACGCAGCCGCATTCATCGAAGGCCTGAACGGTGGCTACAGCGCCATGGTGGCCGAGCGCGGCGCGACATTCAGCGCCGGCCAGCGCCAATTGATCGCATTTGCGCGCGCACTGGCGTTCAACCCCAAGATTCTTGTGCTGGATGAAGCCACGAGCAACATCGACAGCGAGACCGAGGCGCTGATCCAGGACGCTTTGAAAAGGCTGATGCAGGGCCGAACGGCCGTGGTGGTGGCGCACCGCCTGAGCACCATTACCGACAGCGACAACATCCTGGTGCTGCACAAAGGCGAAGTGATCGAGCAAGGCAGCCACGCCCAGCTGCTCGCCCACGGCGGCCGCTATCACAAGCTGTACCAGCTTCAGTTTGCGAATGGCGAATCAGCTGACGCGAAGCACGTGACCCCGACGACTCTGGGAGATGTACAAGCCGCAGCCGGGTAGGTGCCGCGCTGGCTGAGCAGAGCCGGTTTTGGTGGTACGCCAAGCGTTGTGCTCGCAACACCTGAACCTGGGGCTGTAGGCGATAGCGTTGTGATGGCGGGTGGCAGGCGAGCAGTTGCTGTTCTACAATGGCGGCATGAAACTCAGGGATCGAATCGAGATGAATTCCGGAGTCCTTGGCGGCAAGCCCGTGATTGCCGGCACGCGCATCGCAGTTGAGTTAGTGCTGGATCTGCTTTCGAGCGGTGCGGGCGTTGACGACATTCTCAAGGACTATCCCCACATCACGAGGGAAGACGTCCTTGCCTGTGTCGCATTTGCGGCCGACACAATTCGCAGCGAGCGAATTTATCCCGTCGGAGCATGATGCTTCGCATTCTCGCAGACGAGAACCTGCCAGCTTCCGTTGTTGAACGGCTGCGTGAAGCGGGGCTGGACGTGGCCAGCATTCGCGAAGGAAGTCGCGGTGAACTCGACGGCAACATCGCCAAACGAAGCGCGGATGAAGGCCGCATCCTGCTGACGTACGACAAGGACTTCGGCGAGCTCTTGTTTGCGAATCCACCACGGGTTGAACTCGCACATGGAGAATGGGGCGTGATTCTGCTCAGGCTGGAGAAGATGCCGTACCAGGAGCGGAGTCATCGCATTGTCGAGGTTCTCACGTCGGGCAACATCAAGTTCAACGGCTGCTTCTCGGTGATCGAGGCCGAACGTGTGCGCCAGCGGGACCTTCCAAGACCTGGGCCGAGTTCACCCAATCAACCTTGAGTACAAAGCTCGGGCAATCGATGGGTCTTCCGTACCGTGCACCAGTGCACGCCCATTTCTGTACAAAGTGATGGTGAGCTTGTCGCTGTTGGCGCGCAGCAGGTAATCGTTCTCAGCTGTAACTCTGGCGCCGCGGGCGACGGAGTTGCGACCAGCCACCCAGTCAAAACGCTCGGGCGGCGCCAGTTGTACGCTGTTGCGACCGCAAAGGGTTGTGGCGCTGACGGCGCGCTTGCCTTCGAGCCACGGAAACTCGCGTTTGGCACAGCAGGGGCAATCGGGGCGCGGCGTGGCTGCATCCAGGACCTGGCGATCGCCGGTCCACAGGTCAGAGCTGTACATCTTCTTGAACAGCGCGCCTTCGTTGCCACTCATGATCTTCAGCGCCACCACGCTGGCCCAGGCGACCGCCTGCATCACCGCAGGCATGATCACGCCGGTGGTGTCGCAGGTTTCTCCGCCTGTAGGCGGCTGTTCTTCCAGCATGCAGCGCAGGCAGGCAGATCGACCGGGAATCACCGGCATGCAAGTGGCGCGCGAGCCTACGCATCCGGCATAGACCCACGGAATGCCCTGCCGGACGGCCAGGTCATTGACCAGAAACCGCGTTTCGAAGTTGTCAGTACCATCCAGGACCAGCGTGGCGCCTTCGGACAACTTCGTGGCGTTGCGAAAGTTGAAGTCCTCTACGTGAGCGAAAAGCTTCACGTCGCTATTCACTCGCTGCAGGGCAATGCGCGCGGCTACGGCCTTTGGCAGTGCACTGCGCGCGTCTTCTTCGCTGAACAGGCTTTGGCGCTGCAGGTTGCTTTCTTCGACGAAATCACGGTCGACGATGCGCAGCTCACCTATCCCGGCGCGCACACAAAACTCGGCCAGGTGTGTCCCTAATGCGCCGCAGCCGACCAGCAGCACCCGCGACGCGCGGATGCGCGCCTGGCCCTGCGGGCCGATCGGTTCGAACAACTCCTGCCGTGAGTAGCGTGACATGACGCTAGTGTTGCGCCGTCTGGGCGCGCCGCAAGGCCCCGAAGTAAGGCACAATCGACAGCACGCTGATCAATCCCGTCACGCTGATCAGCACAATGTTGGTGCCACGGGCAAGCCGCGTGTACTCAGGAAAGTAGTCAATCCCGAACTCAATCCAGCACATCGCGATCAGCACCAGCGTCTGCACCAACGTCTTGAGCTTGCCCCAGAAGTTCGCGCCCAGCACAACACCCAACCGCATCGCGCTTGGCCTCAGATACACGTGCTGCACCAGTTCGCGCGCGATGAACGGCAGCGCTAGCCACAGCGGGTAAGCGCCGGCCACGCCAAGGGCGGTCCACACCATGATGAAGAAAACGGCGTCCGCCAGCGGGTCAAAGATCTTGCCCAGGTCACTGACCTGTTTCTGCCGCCGCGCGAAATAGCCGTCGCAGAAGTCCGTGAACATCGCCAGGCCCGCAAGCCACCCCGCCACCCACACGCCCCACCACGTTTCTTGCAGAAACAGCACGGCGCACACCGGCGCAAACGCAAACCGCGCGAACGTAAACACATTCGCGAGCGTCCAAAATCGGAAGCGGCCAGGCAGCGCGGCGGTACTCATGCGGTCACAGCTTCTACTCCGGCTGCACGGGCTTCAAGCACCCAGATTTTGCCATCGCCCTGCCGCCCGGTGCGGCATGCCGCAATCAGAGCATTGATGGCCGACTTGGCTTGTTCGGGTTCCACGGCAAACTCGAGTCTGACCTTAGGCAGGAATGCCACCGCGAAGCGGTCGTCGCGGTAGTCTTTCAAGTGGTCCTTCTGCCGGCCATAACCGCGGGCTTCAGAATGCAACACGTCCGTGACGCCCAATTCGGCCAGCGCTCGAATGCATGCGCCTAGCTTAAAGGGTTTGATGACGGCAACGATGAGCTTCATTCTCGCCTGCCAACGTGGCACCCTGATTCGGGTACGATTGCAATCCTGTCATAGCGACAGCGACTTGTACCACCGCAAGCCACCATCCGCAACGTAACATGCCGCAAGTACTAGACTTATACACAGTCCTCTTGTCGCCATTTCACTGGCATTGCCTTTGCACTACACAAGCCGTCGGAAGGCAAACCATGGCTCTGCGGCGTAGCATACTGCTTGTTGACGACAATGTCCCGTTGCGAAGCACGCTTGCGGATGTGCTTGAAGACGAGGGCGTTGAGACACAACAGGCCGGTCGCGGCGACGAGGCCATCGGCTTGATCAGGCAGGTGCGTTTTGACTTGCTGGTGCTTGACCTGAATCTGCCGGACATGACTGGCGTAGGGCTATACAGCGCGGTCTATGAGAAGCTTCCCGGTGTCGGCTGCATCTTCATGACGGCGGAAGCGACGGAAAATCTGATCGAACAGGCGCTGCGCCTGAAGCCACTTGAGCTGCTGCGCAAGCCTTTCAAGGTAGGCCTGTTTCGTGAGTTGGTAAGACGCGCCATAGCGGCAAACTGATGAATCGCATGAGCCAACAACCGAACGATCCTGAAACACGCTACGTGCTGGTGCAGACGCCCGCAGGTGTGTTTAAGTTCGCCGTGCCTGCCAAGATGGGCACCGACCCGGTTGCCATCGCCATGGAAATGTTCCAGACGAACGTGGACAGCGGTGCAGCCGACCCGTTGCAGCAGACACTCCTTCAGCTCAAGGCCATGGCTGAACAGGGCACCGACCAGCCGCTGATCACCGGGTTGATGCTGTTGCGCCAGATGGCGGAAAAGGGATTGCTGCCGCCGTTGCCCGTGCTTGTGGAAGGCACCGGCATCACCGAGGAAGACCTGACACAGGCGGGCGGCAGCGTGCAAGCGCGAGCAGAGGTGCGCCGCGAGGGCCTGTTGGACCGGCTTGATAACGAAAACCTGAACTGACCTGAGAAACACGGAGAGAAGAGCTATGGCAACGAAGGTTCGACCCTTGAACGACAAAGTGCTCATTGAGCGCGCGAAGGCTGAAGACAAGACCAAGGGCGGCATCATTCTGCCCGACAGCAGCAAGGAAAAGCCCAAAGAAGGCAAGATCGTGGCTGTTGGCCAGGGCCGCATCGCCGAAAACGGCGAGCGCGTAGGCTTTCAGGTCAAGACCGGCGACCGCGTGCTGTTCAAGAGCTATGCGGGCACCGACGTCAAGATCGACGGCAAGGACTACATCCTGATGAGTGAGGAAGAGGTACTGGCCGTAATCGAGTAAGTGGATTTGAAGACCGAGGAGCAGAGGCCCAGTGTGCCGCACCGTTCTGGCTCTGTTTTCCTCGCGATGACAAACGAACCGAATTGAACCTCTCCGTGACTCTGTTACTCCGTGTTCAACACGTGTAACGGCAGCGGGGCAAACCACGAGGAAAGACAGATGGCAGCCAAACAGATCGTATTCGACCAGGACGCCCGCGAACGCATTCGCAACGGCGTGCGCAACCTTTCCCGCGCCGTAAAGGCGACACTCGGTCCTCGCGGCCGCAACGTGGTGATTGAAAAATCCTACGGCGCGCCGACCGTGACCAAGGACGGCGTAACCGTTGCCAAGGAAATCGAATTCAAGGATCCCTGGGAGAACATGGGCGCCCAGATCGTCAAGCAGGTCGCGAGCCAGACCAGCGACAAGGCGGGCGACGGCACCACCACCGCCACAGTTCTGGCCGAAGCGATTCTTGACGAAGGCCTCAAGAACGTAGCCGCCGGCGCCAACCCGATTGGAGTGCGTGACGGCATCAACAAGGCCGTTCACTGGGTGAGCGAGCAGCTGACCAAGAAGTCAAAGCCGATCAGCACCAGCGCCGAAGTGGCGCAGGTCGGCACGATTGCCGCCAACGGCGACGCCGAAATCGGCAAGATGCTGGCCGAGGCGATGGACAAGGTGGGCAAAGACGGCGTCATCACCGTCGAAGAGGGCAAAGGCCTTGAGACCGAAGTCGAGTGGGTCGAGGGCATGCAGTTCGACAAGGGCTACGTCAGCCCGCACTTCGTGACCGACCGCGCCAACATGCGCACCGAGTTCGAAGACGCCTACCTGTTCATGTACGACAAGAAGCTCAGCAGCCTGAAAGACCTGATGCCGCTGCTGGAACAGCTGGCACGCGGCCAGAAGCAGGTTGTGTTCATCGCTGAAGACATCGAGGGCGAAGCGCTGGCAACGCTGGTGGTCAACCACCTGCGCGGCGTGCTGAAATGCGTGGCTGTCAAAGCCCCGGGCTTTGGCGATCGCCGCAAGGCCATGCTTGAAGACATAGCGGTGCTGACCGGCGGCAAGCTGATCAGCGAAGACATGGGCATGAGCCTTGAAACGGTCGGCCTGGACCTGCTGGGCCGCGCCAAGCGCGTGCTGATTGAGAAAGAGACCACCACGATCATCGAGGGTGCGGGCAAGAACAACGACATCAAGGCGCGCATTGACCAGCTCAACCGCGAGATCGAAAAGACCACCAGCGACTACGACCGCGAAAAGCTGCAAGAGCGCGTTGCCAAGCTGGCGGGCGGTGTGGCCAAACTGAAGGTCGGCGCAGCCACCGAAGTCGAAATGAAGGAAAAGAAGGCCCGCGTGGAAGACGCCCTGCACGCCACGCGCGCAGCCGTTGAAAGCGGCATTCTGCCGGGTGGCGGCGTGGCATTGCTGCGCCTGGCCGAAGGCCTTGAGAAGCTCAGCGGCACCAACGACGAGAAGATCGGCATCAGCATTGTGCGTCGGGCTCTCAGCGCGCCGGTCAAGCAGATTGCAGCCAACGCCGGCCTGGACGGCAGCGTGGTCGCAATGAAGATTCTCGAGAAAGCCGACTTCAACCACGGCTACAACGCCCAGACCGAGGTCTACGAAGACATGATCAAGGCGGGGGTAGTTGACCCGGCCAAGGTCACGATCACGGCGTTGCAGAACGCGGGCAGCGTGGCCACGCTGCTGCTGACGACCAACGTCGCCATCAGCGAAATCCCCCAGAAGAAAGAAGCTGCGCCTGCCATGGGCGGCGGCGGCATGGGTGGGATGGGCGGCATGGGTGGAATGGGCGGTATGGGTGGCATGGGCGGTATGATGTAATCTGACGCGGGCTAGCGCTCCGCATGCAAGGCCCCTGCCACGGCGGGGGCCTTTGGTTTGGTTCAGGCACGTTGTAGCATTGGGGTGGAGGACCCGATGGCGAAAGACAAATCAGCGATCACACAAATGACCTTCGCCGAGCGGTGCGAGCTTCTGGAGACGCTTTGGGCGAGTATCGAGAGTGACCCCGAGTTCGAAGGCATTCCGGATTGGCATCGCGAGATTCTGCAACAGCGCCTCGAGCGCATGCGGAATGACCCCCAGCCGGGCTACGCCGCCGATGACCTGTTCAAGAAACTTGCGGAACGTCGCAAGTGAAAGCATTCCGCATTGAGCCCGAGGTCTACGACGACCTCGCGGATGCAGCGGACTGGTACGACTCCAAAGAACCGGACCTTGGTGACCGGTTCTTGGACTTCGCTCAATCATTGATTCGAGCAGTGGCCGAGCGCCCCGACTCTTTCCCTTCGGTCGGCGGCCAAGTCAGAGTCGCTCACGCCAAGCCCTTTCCATACAAGGTTTACTTTCACGCGACAAACGACTCCGTGAAGGTGTTTGCAGTGCTGCATGGTGCCCGACGCCCGGGATCTTGGCGGGCCCGGCTGCGATAAGGCTCAAAAAAGTAGTACTGAACTGAACGTAAGTCTGAATGAGCCCGCGCCACCCATGATTGATGGCCATTGCGAGCATGCCCTGGTACGACCTGCCGGAAGTCCGCCAGTACACGGACGACCTGTGGCAAGCCGTTGCCCGGCAACTCCGCGCCGACGGCGTGAACTACGTTCCGGACGTTCTTGAGCGCGACCTGCACCACAGCGAGCAATGGATTCACCCTTCGCTCATGTTCACGCAGGCGTGCGGCTACGACATTGCCCTTGATGCCGGGCGCTTTCTGAAGGCCATTGCGGCCCCGTGCTTCCTGATGCCGGGTTGCAGCGCGCATTACTACTCAAGCAACGTGGTTGTGCGCGAAAGCTCTGACGCTCAAGAACTTGCGGACCTGCGCGGACTACGCGCGGTGATCAACAACGTTTCGTCGCACAGCGGCACCAATTCGTTCCGGGCCATGATCGCGCCGTTGTCCCGCGAAGGTCGCTTCTTTGGTGCCGTGGCCGAAAGCGGCGCTCACGTCACGAGTATCGAAATGCTGCACAACGGGCAAGCCGACGTCGCCTGCATTGACTGCGTGACGTGGGGCCTGCTCAAGCTGCACCGGCCCGCGTTCCTGCAGGGGTTGCGGGTGCTGGCCCAGACGCCGCTTGCGCCCGCGCCGCCGTACGTGACCAGCGTGCGCTATGGTCGCGTGTTTTCGCGCAAGCTGCAAAACGCACTGGTACGCGTGATGAGCAACCCCGACACAACCCAGACCCGCGCGAGCCTTGGCATCGGCGGCGTTGCGCTGCTGGACAACGGCGTGTACCAGCGCATTCTCGACTTTGAAGCTGTCGCCGCAGAGCACGGCTACTTTGAGCTGCCGGCGCCGGAGACCTCAGTGCTCAATCGGCTGCGCATGCGCGCTTCGACCTGACGCTCAATCGTCGCCGCCCGGATCTTGGCTGTCTGTCTGGATCTTGTGGTTCTTGTCAGTCTTGGCGACGACCACGTAGATGGCCGCAGCCACCATCAGCAACACAACCCCGCTGACGATTGCCAGTGCATTGTTCTGGATCCATTCCCACACCTGGCTCATGACCCAAGCATGGGCCAATCCGGGCATCAGGGCAAGCGATATCGAAAGTTTGCAGCCGGTCACTCAGGCCAAGATCTGGCGCCAGGCCTGCAACGCGCGGTCTACGTCTTCGTGATCGACGTCGTTGTGGGTGACCAACCGCCAGCGGTTGCCCAGGACCATGGCCAACACCTTCTGTTCGGCGAGACGCTTCAGCCATGTGTCGAATTCGCTGTCGCGGCCCGGCACTGCGAAGTACAGGATATTGGTCTGTACGGTTGACATGTCAAGTTGCACGCCGCGCAGCCCGGCCAATCCCTCTGCGAGTCGGCGGGCGTTGGCGTGGTCGTCTTTGAGACGCTCGATCATCTTCGTGATGCTTACGATCCCGCAGGCTGCCAACAGGCCACTCTGGCGCATGCCGCCGCCGAGTTGCTTTCGCATGTAGCGGCCGCGCTCGATTTGTTCGCGGCTGCCGACAAGCACGCTGCCCACTGGCGAGCACAGGCCCTTGCTCAGGCACACGCTGATCGTGTCAAAGGGCGCGCACCAGTCTTTCAATGGTACGCCGGTGGCGACGTGTGCGTTCCAGAGCCGGGCGCCGTCGAGGTGGTAGGCGGTCTTGTTGCGACGCGCGACCTCGGCCAGCGCGTGAATGTTCTCAAGCGGCACAATGGTTCCGCCCGCCGCGTTGTGCGTGTTCTCCACGGTGATCAATGCGGTGCGCGGGTTGTGGATGTTCTTCGGGCGTACCAGCTTCTGGACTTCTCCGGGCTCCATCATGCCCAGGCTGCCATGCACCGGGCGCACCTGCGCCCGCGCGATCAAGGCCAGAGCGCCGGACTCGTTGTTGTACGTGTGGGCGCCGAACTCGCAGATCACTTCTTCGCCGTCGCGCGCGTGCAGCGCAATCGCAATCTGGTTGCCCATCGTGCCGCTGGGCACGAACAAGCCGGCTTCTTTCCCGAGAAGATCGGCGGTCATGGCCTCAAGTCTCGTGACCGTGGGCTCGGTGCCGAGCACGTCATCGCCCAGCTCAGCACGGGCCATGGCCTCGTACATCTCGGGGGTTGGCAGCGTGACGGTGTCAGAACGAAAGTCAGAAATCTTGTGCATGGCAATCTCCGGCGCACAACCTAATCGATAGGCGCGCTTTGCTGTAGGGTCAAGTCGCTGAAAGTGGCGCATGCCGGTGCCCAACGGCGTCCTGTGTGTGCTACGCAGTTGCCGCGCTTCGTGCGCTTCCTAGATTGCTGGCGTGAACAGACCTCGGCTCAAGCTCATTTTCACAGGCGGCACGATCAGCATGCGCGACGACGCCGGCCGTGGCGCTGTGCCCGTGCTGTCCGGCGACGAGTTACTCAAGGATGTCCCGGGCCTTAACAGTTTCTGCACTGTCCACGTGGACGACTTCGGCCAGCTGCCGGGCCCGCACATGACGCCCGCGCGCATGCTTGAACTCAGCAACCGCGTGCAGGCTGCGCTGGTCAATCACGATGGCGTTGTCATTACACATGGCACTGACACCCTTGAGGAAACTGCGACACTGCTCGACCTGCGGCACACGGGTGACAAGCCGGTCGTGCTCGTCGGCGCCATGCGCACCAGCAGCCAGCTTTCGTGGGACGGCCCGATCAACCTGTACCAGGGCTGCCGCGTTGCCGCCGACGCGCGCGCAAGCGGGCGCGGGGTCATGGTGGTCATGAACTCAACCGTGTTCGCCGCCAGCGAAGTCACGAAGACTTACACGGATGCGATAGACACGTTTCAGTCGCCCGATGTCGGCCCGTTGGGCCTGTTTGATGGCGACGAGTTGCGGCTGCACCGCTACCCGGTAGCGCGCAAGGCAATTGCCGGCGAACGGTTGGAGTTGCGCGTGGGCCTTGTTGTCGCCAGCGCCGGCGACGACGGCAGCCTGATCGACAGTTGCGTAAAGCGCGGCGACAAGGGCCTGGTCATAGAGGCCATGGGCCGCGGAAACCTGCCGCCGCCCATGGCTGACGCCGCCAGGCGCGCCGTGGAATCCGGCGTGCTGACGGTGCTGACATCCCGCTGCTGGGGCGGGCGCGTCAGCGGCACCTATGGCTATGAGGGCGGTGGCGCGCGGCTGCGCGAGCTGGGACTGGTGTTCGCGCCAGGCATTCCGGGCCACAAGGCGCGCATGATTGTGATGGCAGCCCTGGGCGCGGGGATGGATGCGAAAGGGCTGCGCACATGGCTGAGCTAGCGGCGAACGTCCTGATTACAGCCGGGCCCACGCACGAGTTTCTTGATGACGTGCGCTTTCTCAGCAACCCGAGTATCGGAAGAATGGGCATGGAGCTCGCCAAGGCTGCAAGAGCGGCTGGTGCTGCCGTGACCGTGGTGTGCGGGCCAACCCACCTTGCGCCGCCGCCAGGTGTGCGCTGGATCCCAGTGGTCAGCGCGCGGGACATGCTGGTCGCCGCGAAAGAGCGCTTTGAAGCCTGCGATGTGTTCATCGCCAGTGCGGCGGTCAGCGACTATCGGCCGAAAGAGCGATTCGATGGCAAGCTCAAGAAGGGCGCCAAAGAGACCACGTTGAAACTGGTGCAGAACCCGGACATTCTCAAGACGCTGGGCAAGAAGCGTCGCGACGGGCAGGTGATCGTGGGCTACAGCCTTGAGGTCAAAGACCCGGTGAAACACGGGCTCAAGAAGCTGAAGGCGAAGCACTGCGACCTGATGGTGGTCAACACGCCGGGGCACTTTGGCGAGGGCTCAGAGCACGTTTGGATCATCAATGACCGGGGAATCGTGGCGGAGTTGCCGCCGTCGGGCAAAGATGCAGTCGCACTGAAAGTCATTGAGTTGGCAGCGATGCTTCATGCGGGCGCTAGCGTGCCGCAGCTTAGAGGATTTGACGAGGCATGATGCGCTTCTTTGCATTGGACGTGAACGGAGAAAGGCATCTTGGCGTCGAGCGCGACGGCGTGCAGCACGACATTACGCGCGGCGCTGTGCGCGACTTCGGCAAGCGCGAGCTCATTGAGTTTCTGCGCGCCGACGAGCTTGACGCGCTGATCGCTTCCATTGCGCAGGAAACACTGTTGCTCGAGGAGATGCCGGGCACGATTGACTGGCTGCCCCCGATTCCGCGGCCGGGCAAGATTCTGGCGATGGTCCAAAACTATCGAAAGCACGCAGCCGAGTTCGGGAACACCGCGCCGCCGGCCCCGGTGTGGTTCAGCAAACTGACCACCAGCCTTGTTGGGCACAATCACGCGATCGTGGTGCCCGATTGGGTGGATGGGCGCGTGGACCATGAAGTCGAGCTGGGTGTCGTGATCGGGCGGCATGTCAAAGCGCTGAAGGCCGGCGCGCTGGATTGCGTGGCGGGGTACACCATCATCAACGATGTCAGCGCGCGTCGCGTGCAGAAAGACGACCGCGAGAACAAGCACCCGTGGCTGCGCAGCAAGAACTTTGACACGTTCACGCCGATGGGCCCGTACTTCGTACCTGCGCGCTTTGTGCTGGAACCGCAGAAACTGCGCATTGCCTGCCGCGTGAACGGTGAGGCCAGGCAGGATGCAACCACAGCCGACATGATCCACGACATAGAAAGCATCATCATCGAGATGTCTCGCTGGATGACCCTGGAGCCCGGGGACGTTATCGCTACAGGCACACCCGAAGGCGTCGGCAACCTCGCGGGCGGCGACGTGTGCGAATGCGAGATTGCGGGCCTGGGCGTGCTTCGCAACCCCGTGGAACGCGCAGCCAGAAAGCAGGATTGAGTGGACCAGTCCAGGGCAGACTACAGCGGCGCAGCCAACCTGCTTACGCGGGCGCGTCGTGTTGTACTGGGTGGCCACCCGCAGATGGATGGAGACGCCCTGGGCAGCCTGCTGGCATTGCGCGCTGCGCTGATTGCTTCGGGGCGCGAGTGCATCGCGGTTACACAAGACAGCGACGCGGGCAAGTACGGTTTTCTGGAAGGCGCGGATTCGCTGCGGCCGATCCAGCAGGTCGAAACGCTTGAGGGCTACGACACCTGCGTCATGGTCGATTGCGGCGCCGAAAGCCGTGCACGCGGCATTCTGCGGCGCCTGGCGCCGGGAACGCGAGTGCTGAACCTAGACCATCACATCGACAACCCGGGCTTTGGCGACGTTGCCGTCGTGTTGCCGCACGCCAGCAGCAGTGGCGAGGTTGTGTTTCATACTTTGAAGCAGGCGGGCATTCCGCTGAACAAGGCAGCCGCCGAGGCGCTGTTCGTGGCCATCGTGACCGACACCGGGCGTTTCATGTTCAGCAACAGCACGCCGGATTCTTACCGGATCATCGCGCAACTGGTCGAAGACTTTGCACTGGATGTATCCACGCTCACGGGCCACATATACCGCAGCAAGTCCATCAAGCGATTGAGGCTTGAGGCCATGGTGGCCGGCACGCTGGCCGTGCACATGGATGGCAAGCTGGCGGTTGCCACGGTGACGCGCGAGATGCTGGAAGCCACGGGTTGCAACGAGGCCGATGCCGCCGAGATGGTGACGATCCCGAAGTCGCTGCGTGGCACGATGGTCTGCATCCTGTTTCGGGAAAGCGCGCCCGACGACCTGAAAGTGAGTTGGCGCAGCGAAGGCCAGATTGCGGTCAATGAAATCGCGGCACTGTTCAACGGCGGCGGGCACCTGCGCGCATCAGGCGCCAATGTGCGCGGCAGGCCGGTGCATGATGTACAGCGCGAAATTGTGGCTGCGACGGTGAAGGCACTGACCGCGACGCTGAAGCAGACCGGCGGCGCGATCATCGTTTAAAGTGCCAGTTTCCTACTCTTCTTCATCGCGCTGGATCGGGCGTTTCGTGCCCTGGATCAGCTTGCGCAACTCAATCACGCGCGTCTTGCCCGCCACGTCCTGCGGCAACCTGCGTGCAAAGATGATGCTGCTTGGCCGTTTCTTTTCCGGCAGTTTGGCTGCCAGGTAGCGGCGAATGTCCTGCTGCACGGTTTCAGCCTGGCTGTCATTGGCCGGCAGCCGCCCGCTTTCCGGCCCGCCTGAGAACGTTCCGGCTTTCATCACGACCCACGTAGTCACCTGCGGGCCCTTGCGTGGGTGATCAATGCCGACGGTTGCGACATTCTCGACTTTGTCGTGCGCGAACAGCAACTCATCTACTTCACGAGGCATCATGCGCTCGCTGCCAAGGTCAATCGCCTCGCCCTTCTTGCCCAGCACGTACAGAAAGCCGTCACGATCGATCCGGCCCATATCGCCGGTGTGGAACCAGCCGCCGGCAAACGCCACCGGGTTGAGCTGCGGCCGGTGCAGATACTCTTTCAGGACGTTCTCGCCCCAGACGCAGATTTCGCCGGGCTCATCGATGTCGGCGGTCGGGAACATCGCCGGGCTCATGCGCTGCAGGCTGTTCGGTTGCCATTCGGTCAGCGGGCGTGCCGGCTGTCGGTCATCCTGGATTGCAACTTTGTTGCCGACAGCCACACCCACGCTGCCGATGCGGCGTGTGCCGTCGCCGGGGTTCAGCGTTGCGAAACACGTGGTCTCCGCCATGCTGAAGCCCTCAATCACCGGCGTCAGGAAGCACTTCTCAAACGCCTTCTGCACAGCCGATGGCAGCGGCGCCGCGCCGCAGATCACGCGCTCAAGGCTGCTGATGTCGTGGGCCCGCGCCAACCCTTTTTCGCGGGCATCCGTGTCGTCACGTTGCGCAAGCGCGCCCGGGCTTTCGTATGCCGATGGCCATGGTGCATTCACTTTTGCGCGTCCGCGGGCGGCCTCAGACAGCTCGCGGTCGGCAAGGATGCCCAGCATGCTCGGCACAGCCGATAGCGTGGTGACGCGATAGCGCTCAACGGCTTTCCAGACGCGGCTGACACTGAACTCGCGCGAAAGCACGACGCTGCCACCCATCACCAACGGCAAGAACAGCGACGTGACCTGTCCGTTGGCATGAAACAGCGGCAGCACGCTCATTACGCGCTGTTCTTGGCCAAGACTCAGCCAGACAGAAAGCCAGCGCGCAGAAGTCATGAATTGACGGTGTTGCAGAATCGCGCCGCGCGGCTGATCAAGCTGGTGGCCGGTGTAAACAATCTCGGCTTCGTCCCACCAGCGCGGGTGTTCGGTGGGCAGTTCGGCGTCGCTGGCGGCGTCGATGCTGGTGTGCAGGTCCAGCACCTGTTGCCCGCCGGCGGGCTGCGACTTTGCAGGTGCGTGGCTGTGGTCCAGATTGTCTGCGACCAGAACCGCATCCAGGCCCGGCAAGAGTTGCAGGTCGCCCAAGGCGTGGTAGGTGTTGCTGTCGGTGACCAGGTAGTTTGCGCCGCAGTCTTCCAGCGCAAAGCGCAGCGTATCGACGGGCAGCGCGAGGTTCAGCGGCACGGCGATAAAGCCGCCCTTCATCGCCCCCAGCAGCGCAAACACGAAGTCAGGCGAATTCGGCAAGACCAGTGCCACGCGGCTGCCGCTGGTGGCGCCCAAGCCGCGCAGCAGGTTTGCCACGCGGTTCGTGCGTTCATTGAGTTTGGCGAAGCTGTATTCGCGCCCGTCGTCTTCGTTGATCAGGAACGTGCGTGCGCCCAACTTCGCTGCCTGGCCCTCAATCAACGCGCGAACATTTTCGTATTCACCAAAGCGGCGCAGCGGCTCAGTGAATCGTGGCCGGACGCTGCTGGTACTGTGCTTGCCCGTCGGCGCCTTCGGCATTGTTGCTGTCGCAGCTTCGGATTTGCGCGCAACTCTTGCCGCGGGTTTCTTGGCTGGCGAAACGCGTGCCTTGCCTGCCGGTTTGGCCGGCTTCTTTGACTTCTTGCTCTTGGGTTTGGGCGCCATGGTCGGGTCTCGAGCTGCCGCGTCAGGTTAGCGTGCAGTGCTGGAGTCTCAAGGCAGGCGGGTGTGTCAGAAAGCGGGTCGGCATTTCCCACACACTTTGTGGATAAAGTGTCAGTGTCGGTGCCGAGGTGGCTAAAAATCAAGGTTTCAGCAAAATCAAACGTCGAAAGTCCAGACTGGGTCCGAAACTGAGTCTGATGTCAAACTGGGTTCTAAGTATAAGGATATCTGTAGCTTAGGGTGTGTCAGTGAAATCACATGTTATAAGTTACGTTGTGTAATGCTCAGGCCCGGCCAACCAAGTCTTCACGCACTCGCCGGCAGCCCCATACCACAAAACTTTGTGGATAAAACGTCCACTACTGGCTGCCCGCCGCTCCGCTGGCCCGATTTCGGGTTGCAAGCCGTGGGGCTATCCGCGCAAAGACTTGCTGAATGCCTCGGTTAGTGCCGGCACAACTTCTTCGACCGTGCCGATGATTCCGTAGTCCGCAACTTTGAAAATCGGCGCGTTCTCGTCCTTGTTGATCGCGACGATCACTTTGCTGCCGCTCATGCCAGCAAGATGCTGGATTGCGCCGCTGATTCCGCACGCAATGTACAACTTCGGGCTGACGGTTTTGCCCGTTTGCCCGACCTGGTCTCCGTGCGGGCGCCAGCCTGCATCTACCACAGCCCGCGAGGCGCCCACTGCCGCGCCGATCGCTTCAGCCAGTTTCTCGAGGTTCTGCCAGTTCTGCTTGCCTTCGCCGGCGGGGTCTTTCAACCCGCGCCCACCAGACACCACAACTTCGGCTTCCGCGACATCAAGCTTGCCGCGCACACCTTCGACGATCTCGCGCACCACAGCCATCAATGATCCGGCGTCAAAGCCAACCGTCACAGGTTCGATCTTCGCGGCATCAGCAGTTGTTGCTTCGGCAAATGCGTTGGGGCGCAGCGTCGCCCACAACTGCCCGGGTGCCTGCACGGCCAACAGTGCCTTTCCGGCGTACACGGGCCGTATTGCGGCGGGTTTGCCGCCTTCGACTTTGAGTTCAGTGCAGTCTGCAGCAAGCCCGCATTTGGCGCGTGCAGCGGCCCGCGCGACAAAGTCTTTGCCCATCGGCGTTGCGCTGGCCAGGACCACCGCTGCGCCGGTAGCTGCCGCCTGATTTGCCAGTATGCGGGCGTAGCCGTCGGGGCTGTATGCCTTGACCGCGTCACCTGAGGCGACAAGCACCCTGCCGGCGCCGCTCTTGCCAAGTTCGCCGCCGTCGCCGCCAATCACCAACGCGATTGCACTGCCGCCAAGTTCAGTGGCGAGGCGACTGCCGGCGCCCAAGGCCTGCAAAGCGGCCTTCACGGGTTTGCCTTCGCTGTATTCAACAAAAACGAGTACATCCGGCATGAACGATCCTTCGCGTAATCAGATTACCTTGGCTTCTTCGCGCAGCAGACGAACCAGCTCATTCACCGCATCGGCACCCTTGCCCACAATCTTGCCGTCCGCACGCGGCGGCGGCGGCTGCAGCCGCAGAACAGTAACTCCGTCCGCTGGTGCGTTGGCAGGCGTTTCGGTCACGACCGTCTTCTTGGCAGCCATGATGCCCTTCATGTTCGGGCTTCGGTACTTGTTCAGGCCCTTCTGGCATGTCACCACGGCGGGCAGCTTGACGTGGTACTTCTCGCGCTTGCCGCCGGCTGCCAGTCGTTCGATCTGCGCCGCGCCGTCGGCGACTTCCATGCTTACTGCGACGCTGACACTGGGCAGACCCAGCAGTTCGGCGACCATCTGGCCCGTTGATGCGCTCTGGTTGTCCACGCTGTTCCAGCCGAACAGCACGATGTCGTGCGGCAGTGTCTTGATGCGCGCCGCAAGCGCGCTGGCGGTTGCCCACGAGTCGCGAAACGTTTCATCCACAAGTAACTCGGCGGCGTCACAGCCCATGGCGATGGCGGTGCGCACTTCTTTGGTGGCTTCTTTTGAGCCCATGCACAGCACGGTGACTTTGCCCGAGTGCTTCTCTTTCAGCTGGATGGCGGCTTCAATCGCGAACTTGTCGTACTCGCTGATGTCGTAGTTGATGCCCGCGGGTTCGTAGTTCTTGCCGTCGGCGGCGGGCTTGATGCGCGCGTCTGTGGTCGGCGCCCGGCGAATGCACACGACTATTTCCATGGATGACTCGCTTGTCGGTCGTTGGATGGGCGTGCAGGCCCACGGTTCCTATGATGCGGTCCGGAGCATATTCGCTCGCGCACCGACCGCAAGGAGTTAGTCAATGCAGCAAGACACAGGTCCACTATCCGCGAGCGAGGGCCGCGAAGCGTTGTCGCTTGTTCGTTCAAGCCTTGAACATTTCATCTTGAACGGGCGAATGCTGAGGCCTGCAAAGCCGTTTGCGGGCGGCTTTGCCATGCCGTGCGGCGCGTTTGTCAGCCTGCATACGCGCGATGGTGCACTGCGCGGGTGCATAGGTCACATGCAAGGCGACGGCCCGCTCGGCGAACTGTTGCTGGAACTGGCCGTGTCGGCCGGCACGCGTGACAGCCGCTTTCCCGTCGTGACCAAGCAAGAACTGCCTGATCTGGTGTATGAAGTCAGCGTGCTGACACCGATGGTTGCGACCGATCCTGCAGACGTTGTGCCGGGCGTTCATGGGCTGTACGTTCGGCGCGGCAACCGCTCCGGTGTCCTGCTGCCGCAGGTGGCGACGGAGTGGGGCTGGGACCGTGAAGAGTTTCTGGCACACACATGCAACAAAGCCGGCCTGCCCGCCGATGCCTGGAGGCAACCCGGCACCGAGGTGCTGACTTTCACGGCGCAGGTGGTGTCGGAGGACCCTGAGAGTCGCGCTGGCCCGGCCTGATCAAGCCGAAGTAAATGAACGCCAGCATCCCGGCGCCAAGCACCAGCGAAAGACCCAAGCCGAGAATGATGTACCAGGACATACAGCCGTTGTAACGCGGGCAGGGGCGCAGGCAATCCCGCGCCCCTGCCGCCGTTGCTACTTTGCTTTCGGCTGGTAGAGCCCAGCGTAACATTGCGGGCAGAGGATAATCGCGCGACGGAGCTACCACGGTTCGATTGGCTTCGTCAAACCGTTGGCCGGAAACAAAACGGTTGAGAAAGCATGCCAAGGTTCGTTCAACACATCTCGATCGGGCACATCATCATCCTGTGGGGCGAGTCCGCGTAAGCTGGACAACTTCAGAATGACGGAGTTGGCCACTTGAGTCGAACAAAACGCACGATCCTCACAGCATCACTCGGGGGCCTCCTCGTAGTACTGGGGGCAATCGGCCTCCTGTATAGCAGCTTGTGGCCTGGCTTGGACCAGCACGCTGCCAGGGAGGACTACAACGCACCCGCCCAAGGGGAATACAGAGCCAATAGTGCTGATCTCTCAGGCCGAACAAATGTTGACGGCAGTAGCAATTCTAATTCTTCGGGCACAACAGCTGATAACGGAGAGGCCAACAAACCGGACGACAAACCCAAGCGCACCCGACAGCCCTCCCGAGCCAAGCCGTGGCGCCACCCGTGGCGCGAACGGGCGAAGCTGCGCAACGACTTGCCCGTGCTGAAAGCGACGCCAGTGGCCAGCCCGTCGCTTAGCGGGCAGGGTCGTGATGGCAGCTTTCGTTCTTTCCATCAGGTGCCCCCTACCGACCAGAGACGAACCGGTTTAGAGCCCGGCCGACCTGCCGGATGGGATGAGCCCAAGCGCCTGGTTCGCGGTCGGGTGTACGAGTTGACTGGCACTGGCCGCGCTCCTTTGGCGGGAGCCATGGTGTCCGACTGGCAGGACCGACATCGAACGTTCACCGATGCGGACGGCCGTTTTGAGTTTCACGCGTTCTGGTCCAGCGAAGACGGCAACTCGACGACCGATTCAAACGACCCTGAGTCCGGCTCCGATTACTCTGTGGAACTGTCGTGTGCAGCTGCCGGCTACGCCATGATGGGCGAGTGGCTGTACAACCCGCTGATGAAAAGCCGCATTCCCCATGAAAGGTACTATCAGCAGGAACTTGAATCAGCCGAAGGCGCAGAATTGTACATGCGGCGCCAGGACAACGAGACCATTGAGGTGCGCCTTCAAAATGCGGAATTGGCAACCAGTGAGGTAACGGTCTGCCTAGGGTACATTCCGCGCGCCGGAAGCCTGTTCGACGATGAGATCATGTGCGCGTCGGCGGTTGTGGACGCTGACGGCAGGGCGTTCTTTTCAGTCCCGCCGGGCGACTTCGGCCTCCTTGGCATCTCGGGTGGCAAGGTAAGCACAACGTTCCCTAAGTGCTCGCTCACCCACGTCTCAGAGAACCACAAGATCCTCCATATTCCGCTTGAGCCGTGCGACAACTACTTCGTGCAGGGTGCGGTGACTGACCTGCGCACCGGCAAACCTGTGCCCTTCGCATTGGTACGCGGCTCTAACCGCGGCGAGTTCACCTTCGCTGACGAGCAAGGACGCTTCGCGTTCTGGATCGGCCACAACGCCCTCGACGACACTGGAAAGCCCGACCTGAAAAATTCCCAGACACTGCGATTCGAGGCACGGGACTACATGGGCTTCCACCGGCCGGCAAATCCTGAGGAGCCGCACGGCGGGCTCAGCGGCATTGCAACCGTGGGGCCCGGCGGCAACGCCGAAGGGCCTTGGGCCGTCGGAATGCGGCCATGGGCGACCGCGGCGGGGCGGCTTGAACTTGCCGGCTACACATGGGACGAACGGGATTGCATTGAGATGGAACTTGATACAGCCGACCTTCCGATCAGCTTCGCACAAAGGGTGAAGATCAACGCGGACGGAACCTTTGCGTTCAGCCGCATTCCCTGGGGGGTGACTTCGTTTCGTGCCATTTTGCAGGGTGGAGACCGCTGGCGGGTGAGGGACCTTCGTGTAGACGAGCGCTGCTGGCTCGGTGACGGCCCGTACCAGCTTGTTGCGGAAGCTTCTGATTAGCCCAGCCTGAACTTGATGCGGGGCGCAGGCAATCCCGCGCCCCTGCCGCCTTTGCTAATTCGCTTTCGGCTGGTCGAGCTTGTTGACGACGTCCATGACCCGCTGCACCTGTTCGTTGCTGCCCGAGAGCACGACGCGGTTGTTGATGACATCGACGCCGGCCTTGACGCTTTCACCACAGGCTGACTGCACCGCCAGCATGATGTCGGTGGCCTGCGTGTGCTGCAGCGTGATGACCTCGCTGCGCAGGGCGTCAGGTGCCTTCTCTCGCGGCTGGTCAATCAGCTCAACAACCGCCAGCAACTCGCGCACATTCTCGGCAAAGTCGCAGATCAGCAGTGCCCCCGGCTGCCTGCCAACATCGACAACCGGCTGAACCAATCCGCCTTGGCGGCTGGATAGGTTGCGCAGGGCGCCCGCGACCGCGTTTGCGTTCATGTGCTTGAGCGTCACAACGGTGCGGACAACCAGCAGCGGCTCAATCTGTTTTACCTCGTCGGGCTTGACTGTGCGCGCCCATGTCAGCGCCTCTACGGTCGGCACAATCTGGTCAAACTCGCCGACTTGCACCAACGCCAGGCGGTACTGCGCCAGCGTTGTCCGCAGCAGCGATTCTACCCCGGCGTTCTTTTCGGCCTCGCCCGTTAGCACGCTCACGCTGTCCGGCAGCGTCTTTGGCTGAACAATGATCGGCCGGCCAGTCTGCGCTGAGTACAGGCGCATCAATTCGTCTACCTTGACCTCCGTCAAGCCGCGGAGGCGATAGGTCTCAGGTGCCTCTGGTTTTGCTTCCTGGGCGCCGCTGAGAGTAAACGTTGCCGCAACAAGCACTGCGGCTGTGAAGATTCGAAGTTGTGTGGACATAGCAGTTCCTTTCCCCGGTATGCGGAGTGCCTTGCATTGCGATTGTTCTGGAAGCCGTCCGGCTTGGACGACCATTGAAACGCCCGGGGTAACGCGGCGTTGGCGGCAAGAGGGAATTTCAAGAAAGTGCGAGGGGCGGGTGGTTGCCAAACGAGTCTATGGTGCAAGGCGATGCAAAGGCGACAATGCCGGTCATGTCTCCGCCGCTTCGGCAACAGGCGTCAGGCCTTGAGCGATTTCTTGCGCTCGCTGAGCCGCTGTTTGCCTTTGCTGCGTCACGTTGCCGGGACCGCGAAGCCGCACTGGATGCAGTACAGGAAACGCTCGCGGCCGCAGTGCGAGAGCGCAATGGCGGCAGGAATTGGGCCGACGACGAAGCGATGTGGGCATGGATGGTCGCGGTAACCCGCAACAAGCTCATCGACTTCAGCCGCAAAGCGGGCCGAAGTGCGGTGACACTGACGTCGCTTGGGGTGCGTGCCGAAGAGTTGCAGGCGTCGTTTCTGGCCGGCGACGCTTTACCGGTCGATGCGTTGATCAAGTCAGAAGTTCGCACGGTATGTGCGGCTGCGCTGGACGAGCTGGCACCGCGGCAGCGGGAGGCGCTGCTGGCGTTTTATCGCGAGGGTGCCAGCCACGCCGAGATTGGTGTGCGCATGCAGCTTGGAACAAAGGCGGTTGAGTCATTGCTGGCACGGGCTCGCATTTCGCTGCATGGCGTGCTGCGCCGGATGGTCCAAAGCCCCGAGGAGCTTGTATGAGCGACCCGAACCTCGAACGCGCGACCTCTAACATCGTGCGCGCGGCAAGCAACGGCAGCGGCGCAAGCCTGAGCCCGTCAGAAATTGACCGATTGAAACACGCAATTGAGCAGGCAAACGAGGAGAAGAACATGGACGCTACAGCACCCGTCTACCAACTTCCGCAGATCCGCATTCCGGCCACATGGCTCATGTACGCAGCCGCCGTGGCCGTGTTGGGGTTTGCGCTTTTCATGATGTCGTGGGCGACGCCGCCTGCCGATCCCGCGGGCATGAGGGCAGCAGGCAACGCCCCTGCATCCGAAGAGGGCGAAGGCGAACCCAAGGGTGAGGAACGAAGGGTGCCTGATGCCGCGGTTGACAAGGGGCGGTTGACGGGCCCGGACTTCGACTTTTTCAAGTACTACTCGCAAAGCGATGCGGGGGCTGAAGCCATCGTGCCGCAGTATGAATTGCCGTTGGACAGTTCAAAGATCGCAAATACCAAACCCAGGCGCGTGCAGAACCTTCTGAACAATGAAGATGCAATGCGGCTGCTGCGGGCCAACGGGTTTGTCGTGCTTCCTGAGGCAGCCGGGCACGACCTCGGCAGTATCTACGCCCAGCTCAAGCGCGAAGAGGTGCCGATGGTGATCACGCCCGACGTGATCCTGCACCTGTTTCACATCTGCTTTGATGAAACGCTCAAGGACTTGGAAGAAGAGGTACTGGCGTGGGACATGCTGGACATGACCGTCAATCTGCTCGACAGCCAGAAAAAAGGCTACGAGCAGTCCAGGGCAAACCTGCAAGCCGGCAACATGACACCCGAGCAGGTAGACCAGCAGCGCCGACTGGGCGAGGCCTACCGACTTAACGTCGCGTATCTTTCCGTTGCGCACAAGTTGCTGGGCGAAGTTCCGCGTGAGCGCAAGGCCGAACGAGACCAGCATGGCGATGAAACCGGCCGCATGATCGAAAGTGGCGCCCGCACAATCGAGGTGCCGGACTACGTGGCTGAGCTTGTGGACGCTGAATTGAAGCTGATGACGGCACACAAGGGCCCTGATGCCAGCCCGGTGTTCGGGTACAAAGAAGACTACAGCCAATACGTCCCGCGCGGGCATTACACCCGGTCAGAGCTGTTGAAGAAGTACTTCAACGCCATGATGTGGTATGGCCGGGCGACATTCCTGTTTCACGAGATCCCGCAGGCCAATGCGCGCATCACCGCCAGCCCGCCAGTGACGCAGGAGATGGCAGACCGCATGACCCTGCAGGCGGCATTGCTGGCCAGCGATATTGAAGGCGCATCCATCTCGGCCATGACGGATCGCCCCAAGTGGGCGATGGCGGTTCGCGGCGACGTGACGCTCAAGGACCTGTGGATGCGCGTGTATGCCGCGACAGCATTCTTCGTCGGGGCGGCAGACGACCTCACACCAGCCGAGTACAAGAGCACTCTCGACGGCGCGGACCCGCGCTCACTGACAGACACAAAGACGTTGCGCAAGTTTATGCAGGGTCTTGAGGCGCTGCCGCTGGCACGCATCTATGGCGGCACTGCGGGCATCACCGCATGGGGCTGGGGGACGGAGCTGTTCAAAGAGGGCCTGCGGGCAGTGCAAGGCATGCGCCTGATGGGCCAGCGCTACATCCCGGACAGCGAAGCGATGGGGCGTTTGGTGTACCCGAATGTTGACCGTCCGCTGGATCACCCGGTGCCCGTTGCGGAACGCTTTACGTACACACAGGCCGATCGCGGGCCGATTCGCGGTTTCCCTCGTGGACTCGATGTCATGCACGTCATGGGCAGCGATCGCGCCATGGAACTCCTGAGTGAAGGTGGCGATGCGGCCTGGCAGAACTATCCCGAGACCGCAAAGCTGATTCGCAGCGAATGGGACACACTGACGACAAAGGACTGGAACCAGAATCTGTACTATGGCTGGCTTTACACGCTGAAGCCGTTGCTCGACGCCAAGGAGACCCGAAAGGGTTACCCGACGTACATGCAGACGCAGGCCTACGAAGACCGGGCGTTGACGGCTGCGCTGGCAAGCTGGGCCCAGCTTCGTCACGACACGATCCTGTATGCCAAGCAGAGTTACACCATGATGGCCGGCGGCGGCATACCCCGCGAACCCCGTGTCGTGGGCTTCGTCGAGCCGATGCCTGAGTTCTACGCCCGCATGCACAGCCTTTGCAGAATGATGGAGCGCGGGCTTGGGGCGTTGAACATTCTGGCGCCCAAAGCCGAGCGTCGCCTGAAGCGCCTCATACAGATGGTGGAGCGCCTCAAGCGCATCAGCGAAGAGGAACTGCAGAACAAAGAGTTGTCTGCCGAGGATTACAAGTACATCAAGGACTTTGCCGACTCGGTTGCCTGGACGCTCCAGCCCGAATACGGCGAACTCGACGACCGTGCGCTTCGCACCGACATCGTCGCCGACGTGCACACCGACGGCAACAGCAAGCAGGTGCTTGAAGTCGGCACCGGCAAACTGCGGATGTGCGCGGTTGCCTACTTGAACCCGGATGGCGACCTGCTGGTTGGCTTCGGGCCTGTGCTCACGTTCCACGAGTTCAAGCACCCGATGAGCGACAGGCTGACCGATGAAGCCTGGCAGAAGATGCTGGAGAGCGGAAAGACTCCCGCTGACCCGCACTGGGTCAAGAACTTCACGTCCAAGTAGCGGCGCGGGATGGGAACTTTGTCTGCCAGGGGCGCAGCGTGCTGCGCCCCTCTTCATTGATCGGCGATCAGCGGACCGGGGCCGAGGATGCTTACGGCCAGCAGCACGTCTTCATGGACCTTCTTGCGCGTCTCGACAGTGTAGTTGCGCAGCACGTAGGCCGGGTGATAGGTGGCGATCACCTTGCGGCCGTTGAGCTCATACACCTGCCCGCGCAGCTTGCCGATGGGCAGTTTCTGGCCCGTGAGCCACTGCGCCGGAAACAAACCGACCGCGAGTATCACCTTCGGGTTGATCAGCTCAATCTGTTGCTGCAGGTAGCCACGGCACGCCTCAATCTCATCCGGCTCAGGGTTGCGGTTGTTCGGCGGCCGACACTTGAGCACGTTGGCGATGTACACGTGTTCACGCTTGTACTTCATGCCCTTCTCGATGATGTCGGTCAGCAGCTTTCCTGCCCTGCCGACAAAGGGCACGCCCTTGGCGTCTTCATCGCCGCCGGGTGCTTCGCCGACGATCATTAGCGGTGAGCGCGGGTCGCCGGTGCCGAATACCGTCTGCGCGCGCGTCTCGCAAAGCCGGCAATTCGCGCACACCCTCACCTGCTCGGCCAGTGGCTCCAGCGCCCGCGCCTTGTCGCTTCCGAAAGCCTTGAGCTCGGCTGCGGCTTCGGAGGGCACAATCACGGGTTTGAACCCGGCCGCCGACACTGGTGCAGTCGCCGTTCGGGCTGTTGGCTGGCGCTTGGGTGGGGGCTTGCGGGGTGGTGGCGACTTGGCGGCTACGGGCAACTCACGCACTCCACCTGCTGCCAGCAACTCGACGTGCCCGCGAAGTTGTCTGGCCAGTTGTGACTTCGACATTGCCATGGCGCGAGCATAAGAAAGCCCGCGACAATGTCGCGGGCTTTGAGGTCTGCGCAGGCTAATACAGCGACTTCTGTTCGCTGCCGGGGTACATCGTCTCGAGAATGCGTTCGGACTTCCAGCCAGCGGCGGCCATGCCCTTTGCGCTCCACTGGCACATGCCGCATCCGTGCCCGTAGCCGCGCCCGGTAAAGACCCACTCGTCGCCCTGCTTCTCGGCGATGAAGTTGGTGCTGAACAGGCCAAGCACGCGCCGCAGATCAACTGCCGAGATGACGCGGTGGTGTCCCTTGCGGTCATACAGCTTCACCGTGACAGCGTGGCCGCTGGGCGCGGTCTCGGCGGCTTCGATGCGAATGAGGTCTGACGGGCTGATCTTCTTTTCAATCAGGCGAGCTTTCACCTCGCCGGCTGCCATGCGTTGCTCCCAGCGGTGCTTGGGGCTGTCTTTGCCGAAGTCACCCAGGTCAACACCGGCCAGCGGCGGGATGCTTTCATCGATGCCAAGCGCGGCGGGTGGATTAACCGTGTGGCCGCCGCTGGTGCTGTGAAAGAACGCGCGGAAACCCTTGCCGTGGTAGGTCAAGATGACGCCGTTTGTGGACTCGCGCGCCAGCAGCACGTTGGGTGTCTCGCGCCACTGCTTGGGTTTGTCAGCCGGGCCCACGCCGCCATACACCTGGTAGGCTATGGTGTCGTCAAGGTCCCAGGCGCGGCCGTTGCCGCGTGCATACTCCATCTCGAACACGGCATAGGTGCGGCTTGCGACGGCTTGGGCCTTGAGCGCCTCCAGGGGCCAGCCGGTGATCATTTCCCAGCCGACGACGCCCGCCACGTATTGTTCCAGGTCGACCACGTTGATGACTTCCCACCCGCCGGCGCCACTGATGACGCGCAGGCGGCCGCGATACACGCGGTTTTCGACACTGAAGTGCTCCGGCGCGAGCGCGGGCGCAATCTCAACGAATGTTGCATGCCCGATGCCTTCGACGTTCACGGTGCCGCCAGCCTGAGAGATGCTGATCTTGCCCGTGGCCTCGCTGCGCACGCCATCGAGCGAGATGATTGCCTTTCCCGCGTCTACATGCAGAGTCGTGGCTTCACTGGGTTTGGACAGCTTGACCCTGACCAAAGGGGCAGCACCATAGGTCGGGATGGGCGCCAGAAGTTCCGGGCCGGATTTGCCGGATTGGAAGTTGGCACAGGACACGAGCAGGAACATCAAGAAGAAGAGAACGATGCCGACGTGCTTGATCATGGAACTCTCCGTTCGTTTCTCGCCCAAAGCGGCGGGAACCCGCAACGTTCATCGGCAGTACAGCGCGATTGGCCGCAGAAATTATGGGACTTGAGTTCGACATCCCCTGGCTGGTAGTCGCGTCTGCGGCCGTGGTACTGGCTGCAGCGGGCATTGCCGTCAAGCTGCGAAAGCCGGCGGCTCCGCTGTTTGCGCTGGCCGGTGCGGCATTTCTGCTGGCGGGGGCACGCCCGTCGGTTGGCAGCGAAGCGCCCGGGGCGACGCATGCTGTGGTGCTGGATGTGTCAGGATCAATGGCGCCGCGCAAAGCTGGCGCGGAAGCGGCAATCGCGGATGCGCTGGCACGGGTCACGCTCCCGGCCTCGCACAGCGTTTTGCGCTACGAGCTGTCGGATGCGCTGCGCGCCGCTGGGTCGCCGGGCGGCAACGGCACGGACTACTCGGCTCTGGCCGCTCTGCGCGCGGACACCACCGTGGATGGCGAAGTCATCGTCGCTACCGATGGACGCGGTGGTCTTGCCGACCTGTTGCAGGCAGTGGACACTCGCCGCCTCTTGCTGCTGCGTCTGCCGCCGGCGGCGCAGCCGGATGCATCGGTTGTGGACTTCACAGCGCCGACGGCGGTTGCCGATGGGGGCACGGCGCTGTTGCGTGCCACGATTCAATGTGATGCAGACGCGCAGGTCGGCTGGAAAATGCTGGTCGGCAGCAAGGTGGTCGCACAGGGCACGCGCAACGTAAAGGGCGGGCTTGCCGCCGGGGTGAGCCATAGCCTGGTCGTGCCGGGCAGCGGCCTTGTGCGCGTGCGGCTGGTACTGGAGGTTGCGGGCGACCGCGAGCCTGCCAACGATGAGGCTTCGGTGGCTTTCTACGCCGGTGGGCGTCGCGTGATTGCCTACTGCGTGCCGCGCGATCATCCGGCAGCCGCAGACGGGTTGCTTGCGCCACTGCGCGCTGACCCTCGCAACGACGTGCGCGTAACCAATGAATTGCCGGTGACGCCATCTGCGCTCGAAGGAGTTGGGGCGCTGGTGATCAACAACCTGCCGCTGCATGAGTCCGGCGCCACGCGCGACGGGTTGACGGTGTTGCGCGACTGGGTCATGGCAGGTGGCAACTTGCTGATGCTCGGCGCAGACGGCGCGTTCGGGCCGGGCGGCTACCGCGGCACGGCGCTGGAAGACGTGATGCCCGTGCGTTTTCGTCCCGAGGACGTCCCGCCGCATCGCCTGCTGCTGCTGCTCGATGTTTCCGAAAGCATGGGCCAGTTACTGCCCGGCGGCGCAACCAAACTCGACCGCCTGCGCGAAGCCGCCGAGCGTGTGCTTGCCACCGCCGAGCGCACGGATGCCGTGGCCGTGGTCGGTTTCAACCAGTCGGTGCAGGGAGAGATCGTGTTTCGGCGCCCCGATGCACCTGAGCATGCAGCCACACTTGGCGACCTGCGCGCAGAGCTTAGCACCCGCATCCGGCGCAGCATGAGCACGGCGCTGGCGGCGTTGGGAAGCGCCGACGACCAGCAACGGCGCTTGCTAGTCATTACCGATGGCGAAGACACCAGCGCCAGCCAGCAGGAATGGCTGGAGCTTGCCGATGCGCTTGCCGCGGGCAAAGTCCGCGCGGACATCGTGTTGACCGACGCGGCCCGGCACGAGTGGATTGGCTGGCTGCGGGATGCGCCCGCCAAGCCCGACGTGCACTTCTGGACCGCCGGCAGCGACGGGTTCAGCAAGCTGCTTGAGACGCTGGACCGGGCGCTCGCCGGCGGTGACAGCACTTGGGTTTCGGCTGACAAGTGGGAAGTGGGGGGCGTGCCCGAGCCGCTGCACCTGCTGGCCAAGACAGCACTGCGTGCAGACAGGTCGGTCACGCCGACGCTGACCGCGCAGACGCCCGCAGTACGCTTTCCGGAGTACCCATTGCTGACGCACCGGCAACTGGTTGGCCGCACGGCGTGTCTTTGCACACGCTCGTGGGGCGACGAGCGACTTGCCGCGTTCTGGGGTACCGAGTTCTTTCAAGAACGACTTGACCTGGCCCTGGAATTCATACTTGCGAGCGCCGGGCGCACGAATCTTGTGCTCAACGTACTTGAGCAAGGTGCTGAGCTGGTCTGGGTCGGAACGATCGAGTCGCCGGCCCGCGACCTGCGCCTCGCAAGCGGCGGCACAGCGCGGTTGGACCGGCCCGGGCGCTGGCTGCTCGAGAAGCTGCCAGCCGGCGAAGAGATGCAGGTGTTTGACGGCGAGTTGCTGGTGCAGCGTATCGCGCTGCCGCGGCTCGTGACCCATGAGCTCAGGCGCACCGGCGACGATGAGGTATTCTTCACGATGGCGGCGCAGGCGGGCGTCCGTGTGGTCAGCAGCCTCGATGCCTGGACGCCAACCCGCATTGGTGATGCCGCGAGTGAGCCAACGGACCTGACGTGGGTGGCGGCATTGCTGGCGCTGGCGCTGCTGGTGGGCGGCTTCGCGTTGCGAAACCGCCGAAGCTGAGGCGACTACAGTTCGTCCACGATGCACTCGATGACGTCGTTGCCGAGCTGGCGAAAGGCCTTGCTCAACTCGCCGTGCAGGTCGCCCGTGCCATGCTTGATCTGGGCCTTGATCACTTGCGCGACCAGCTTGACGTTGCTGCTGTATTCATCCCAGCGCACGTTGAACTGTGCCTTGGCGCGGGTTTTCAGGCCTGTCTTGTCTGCGTGCGACATGTTTGCCTCCGGTGTTGAAACGGCTGTGGTTGCCACGCGGTAGTTCTAATTGAAAAGGCGCAGCTGTCGCTGCGCCTTTTTGTTTTGCGGCATTGTGGCGATCGGCTATCCGCCGCCCGCGGCCCGCTTGTTGCTGCCGAACACCTTGAAGACGTAGCCGTCTTTGGTGCCCAGGTAGATCGCGCGGTCGCGCTCGTGCATACTGCCGGCGACGAACGGGAAGTCTGCCAAGTTCAGGTCCCATTCCGGGCGCAGCAGGTTGCCGGTCTTGATGTCGAGCACGCGAAGCTGGCGGCTGACCGTGCGCAACTCGTCGCGCTTGGTGACGATGCGGCCTTCGCTGCGGAGCTGGGCCTTTTCGCGCACGCTGAGAAACTCTTCGTTTTCTTCGTAGAGCACATAGACGCGGTTGTCATGCACCATCAGCACTTCCTGGCCGACATCCGGCAGCGACCACATCGGGTCGATCTTCCAGGCCGTGGACGGATCGCCATCGATCACGTTGAACACCGGCCGGTCGTTGGGCACGTCGATCAGCTCATACTGGAATGCCAGCACTTCGCCGGGCCGGGTAGAGGTCTTCAGGCGTGTGCCCTTGCCGTCGTCCGTCGGGACTTCTTCGTCGTACATCTCGAGCGTATGCACGAAGATCCAGCGGTCCTCGACGAAGATGTTGCCGTAGGGCAGACCCTCAAGCGTGATGACAAAGGCGCTTTCGCCGGACTTCTGCCAGGCGAAAAGCTGGCCGATGTCGCTGCCGACAAACACGAGGTCGTCCTTGATCACCGGCGGCGTACGTGAGTGGGCGTCCAGCGCGCATTCGGCCCGGAACTCGCCGGTCTGCGCGTCCACCATGTACAGAAAGTAATTGTTGTTCACAAAGGCCACGGTTTCGCCGTCAGCGGCTGGCTTCATGCTGATCTGAAGGAAGCGTTCCTGCACCGACTGGCCGGGTCGCGGGAACGACCAGGTGTCGGCGCCTTCGCCGCGGCCGTTTTCGCCCATCGAAAGGCCGCGCATGGCGTTGCTGTTCGTGGCTGGCACGTACACGTGCGAATCATTGGCCGCAGGCGGCGCAGACGGAAACACGTCGCCCTCATACCGGCCCATGCTGACCAACCGCGCTTCGTCTACGCGCGGGTTGCTCAGCCGGTCGTAGGACTGGTACTCGCCGTCGCTGTTCATCAGCACGACGTAATTGCGCGTGGCAATCGGGTCGAAGTTGACGCGTTTTTCAATCGGCGTCTTCCAGTGCAGCGTGAAATCGTAGGCGTCGATCGACCACAGCGTGTTGCGGCCCTTGTCGGCGTCGATCACCAGGATTTCGTCGCGCACGTCGTCATGAATCACGTGCATGTCGCGGATGACCACAGGGTCGCGCCGCATGTTGCCGCTCAGGTCATACGAGCGCACACGCAACGGCAGCTCCATCAGCTGTGTTTCGTAGTACGCCGCGGCCTGACGGCTGGTCGGGTCCGGTGCAAGCGGGTTGCGGTCGGCTGGTCGCCGCTGAGATCCAACACATCCAGCCACAATCAATGAAAGCGCCAAGAATCCGGGGGGGAGAATCGTAAGCGCACGTTTGGCGAACGTACGATGCTTCACTGGCGATCTCCTTTGTCGTAATCGCGGAGGTTCAGCTTGTGTTTTTCCTCGTAAGAACTCAACGCCTCAATGCGCTCGAGGTCCTCCTCGATCCGGTTGACGAGCTTGAAGATGTATGGCCGGCCTTTCAGCCGGTTCTTCAAGTCGTCGACCATTTTGTCCCACGAACCCATGTAGAGTTCGTCACGCAGGACAAGCAACATTTTGGCCTCTTCCGAGAGCGCGTCATAGTACGATTGCTGGGTCTTGTCGGCCATGGTGCCTCTTTAATGGATTGTCCACGGAATCCAAGCGTCCATGACATTGTGTAACTGACACTCTATAGATTGTATACATTTCTTCGGCAATTGCTGAATTGCGGTACGCTTGCTTCGTTTGACAGGGGACACAATGACTTCACCCGCGTTCAACCAGCCCTCTTCTGACCCCCGCCAGCCCTATGGCGTACAGCAAGCACAACAGCCGTTTATTCCACCGCCACTGAAGCGGCCCGGCAGCACCTCCACCAAAGTGTGGGGGATTGTGCTGATTGTCCTTGGCGGACTGGGCGCGATCAGCCTGCTGATGACTTTGGCGTCGGCCTTCATGGGCGGTGCCGGCACCAGCGCGTTTGCACCCGGCGTAGACGAGCAAACCAAGAAAGAGATCGAGAATTTTGCCGCCACAATGATGGAAGACATGCTCGGCCGCTGGAGCTTCTGGGTCTACCTGGGCAGCGAAGTGTTCGTGGTGGTACTCAGCATTCTGGCCGGCGTGCGGCTTGCGATCCGTCCCAAGCCGGTCGGCCGAAACCTTGCCATCGCACGCGCAGCAATGGTGTTGCTGTTCCTGCCGGTGTACGGGATCGAGAACTTTTCAGCTATGGACCGTCAGCTGGAAATGCAGGGCCAGATGCAGAAGTCGATGATCGATCGCCAGATTCGCGAACAGGCGGGCAACAAGGGTGAGAAAGAGGTCCAGCGCCGCCAGAAAGAGTCCCAGGAAATCCTCGACCAGATGAACCCGATCATGCGCGGCGTCACCTATGGCGCGGTGATTTTCACCGTCGTCTTCGTCATGGTGCTGAACGGCCTGTTGCTGTTCTTCATGACCCGCCCAAGCGTGAAAGACTATCTGGAGTCCGTCGGCAAAGAGGGCACGTCGGGCATTCCGCAGCTCGACCCCAGTATGGGCCTGATGATGGGCCCGCCGCCCACGGAACCCCGGCATGGACAACCGCCCCCTGAAACCGGCAGTGGCCGGGGCTGAGTCCATTCGTTATAACCCCGCCCTTCAATTGCCTTGGACCACGAAAGGACCAGATGACTGCGACGAAGGAAAAGAAGGGCGACATCAAGGACGCATCGCTGCAAAAGACCGGCGTCAGCCGCATCGAATGGGCCGAAGCCGACATGCCCGTGCTGCGCGCCATTCGCGAACGCTTTGCCAAAGAGCAGCCGCTCAAGGGCATTCGCCTCAGCGCCTGCCTGCACGTCACATCGGAAACCGCAAACCTTGCGCGCACGCTCAAGGCCGGCGGCGCCGAGGTGTTCCTGTGCGCGTCAAACCCGCTCAGCACCCAGGACGACGTGGCGGCAGCACTTACCCTTGAGTACGGCATCGAGACCTACGCCATCAAGGGCGAAGACAACGACACCTACTACCGGCACATGACAGCCGTGCTGGACAAGAAGCCAAACGTGACCATGGACGACGGCGCTGACCTGGTGACGATGATTTTGACCAAGCGCGAAGACCTGGCGCAGCACGTGTTCGCCAGCATGGAAGAGACCACCACCGGCATCATTCGGCTGCGCGCGATGGAAAAAGACGGCGTGCTCAAGTTCCCCGTCATCGCGGTCAACGACGCCGACTGCAAGCACCTGTTCGACAACCGCTACGGCACCGGCCAGAGCACCGTAGACGGCATCATCCGGGCGACAAACCGGCTGTTTGCCGGGCGCACGGTCGTGACCCTGGGGTACGGCTGGTGCGGCCGCGGCTTTGCCAACCGCTCACGCGGCATGGGCGCGCGCGTCGTGGTGACCGAGATTGACCCGGTCAAGGCGCTGGAAGCCGTGATGGACGGCTTCGAAGTCATGCCGATTGAAGAAGCCGCCAAGGTCGGCGACGTGTTCTGCACGCTGACCGGCAACAAGCACGTGATCGACGCGCAGCACTTCAAGGTAATGAAGGAAGGCGCGATTGTGTGCAACAGCGGGCACTTCAACGTTGAGCTGAACATCGAGGCGCTGCGCAAGCTTGCCAAGAGCAACGGCGAGCCCAAGCCGTTCGTCGAAGAGTTCAAGCTGCCCAGCGGCAACACGATCTACGTGCTCGCCGACGGGCGCCTGGTGAACCTGGCGGCTGCGGAAGGCCACCCGGCAAACGTGATGGACATGAGCTTTGCAGTGCAGGCGCTAGCCACGGAGTATGCCGTCAAGCAGAAGGGCAAGCTCGGCAACAAGGTCCACAACCTGCCCAAGGAAGTAGACGAGTGGGTGGCGACGCTCAAGCTGGAAACGATGGGCGTGGGCATCGACAAGCTGACACCCGAGCAGAAGCACTACCTCGCAAGCTGGAAAGAAGGCACCTGATTCCAACAGGCGAAGCAACCTGAAAACAAGAACCCCGGGCGCAAGCCCGGGGTTTTTCGTGCCACTGGAACGACGCACTCTCCGTTCCTATGCTTCTCGCGCGCAACCGGAGACGATCATGGCCAAAAAGAAACGCGCCCGGGCCAAGGGCGCCAAGAAGCCTGCCCGCAAGCCCGCAAAGAAACCCGCAAAGAAACCCGCGAAGAAGGCCCAATCAAAGAAGCCCGCGAAGAAGCCGACCAAGGCAAAGGCTGCCAGGAAACCCGCGCGCAAAGCGCCGCCACGCAGGCCCGAGGGACCGCCACCCGGCCCGCCACAGATGCCGCCTGAGATGCTGCTGATGCAGGGGCTGTTCGGGTTCATGCTGACCAAGGGGATCGGTGTTGCCGCAACCCTGGGCATTGCCGACGCCCTCAAGGGCGGGCCGCTGTATTACACCGACCTCGCCAGCGTCGTCGGCGCCAACCAGCGCGCGCTGCACCGCGTGCTGCGCATGCTGGCAGGCTACGGCCTGTTTGCCGAACCCAAACCCGGCACATTCGCCAACAACGCCGTCTCGGAGCTGCTGCGTGCGGACCACCCGCACTCGATGGCGGGCATGGTCAAGATGATCTGCGGCGAGTCGCATTGGCAGCCGTGGGGCATGCTTGAGCACACCGTGCGCACCGGCAGGTCCGGCGCGCACCACGCGTTTGGTGAAGAGATTTTCACGTGGTTCCAGAAGCCCGAGAACAAGGGCGAATGGGACGTGTTCAACGATGCCATGACGTCCATGTCGCTCGGCCAGGCGCCCTTGATCGCCGCCAGTTACGACTTTGCACGTTTTCGCAAGATCGTCGACGTCGGTGGGGGGCACGGGCATCTGCTGAAGCAGGTCATCGCCAAAGCACCCAACGCCCAAGGCGTGCTGTTCGACATGCCGGACGTGGTGGCTGGGGCAGACTTGCCCGGCAACATCCAGCGCGAGGGCGGCGACTTTTTTGCCCGCGTGCCCGAGGGCGCCGACTGCTACATGCTCAAGGCCATCATCCATGACTGGAGCGACGACCATTGCCGCAAGATCCTTCGCAACATCGCCGGCGCAATGGACCCAGGCGGGCGCGTACTGTTGTTCGAAACCGTGATGCCCGAAGAGCCGGGGCCGCACCCGGCCAAGTTCGCCGACGTCAACATGCTGGCCATGACCGATGGCGGCTGTGAGCGCACGCCCACCGAGTTCGCCGAGCTGTTTGCATCGGCGGGGTTGCAACTGGTTGGCATCACGCCATTGCCGGACGGCTGGACCAACATCGTCGAGGCGCGAAAGGCCTAGTCCGGCACAACGATTGTCCTGCCTGGTCGTTTCATCAGCATGCAGGACTGGAGCTCTAACGACCAACAACCGCCGCCGCGCTGGCTTGTGTATGGGCTCGCGGCTGCTTCTGTGGTTGCGCTGGTGTGCCTGCTGCTGATGGTGCTGTGGCTGGTGGTGATGTACGTTGTGCCGAACCGCTGGATCCCATAGCACTGCGATGCCGGACTTCAAGATTCGACTGCTGCACCCGGATGACTCGTTGCACGAGCTGACGGAGTTGCTGCACCGCAGCTACCAGCGCCTCGCCGACATGGGCTTCAACTACACCGCCACCAACCAGAGCGTCGAAGTCACCCGCGAACGCATTGAGGGCAACGAGTGCTATGTGGCCCTCGCCAATGGCCGCATTGTGGGCACCGCACTATTGATCCTCGGGCGACTCGAGAACCCGGCGTGGGCCAACCAGCCGGGCGTGGCCTATGCGGGCCAACTGGGCGTGGAGCCGGAGTCTCGGCATTTGGGCCTGGGTGCCCGGCTGATGCAGACGATCGAGGACCGCGCCCGCGAGCTTGGCTACCACACGATCGCCGGCGACACCAGCGAAGGCGCCGACTACCTGATTCGCTTCTACACCGGTCGCGGCTTTGAGCAGGTCGGGTTCCACCATTGGGGCGGCAAGACCTACCGCAGCGCAATCCTGGCCAAGCGCCTCTGAACCGCAATGGGCTGCAACCACGGGTGCACACGGGTAAACACAGATGGCCCACCCCGTGTTCATCTGTGTTCACCCGTGGTTGACTTGCAGTTGCCTTTGCGCCGCCTGATTGCTACCTTTCCGCGCACTCATGCAGACCGCGCTGCCGATGAAGAGCAAGAAGCGACCCGCTTAGACCGCGGTCTGGCTGTGTTTTGATGCCGCCGCGGATTCGCGGCGGTTTGTTTGTTGTAGGGGGCCAATAAGGGGTCTGGCTCCCGCAGGGTGCCTGACCCCTTTTTGGTCAGGAGGAGGCAACCATGTCCGTGAACGTTGCAATCGTGGGCGCGACCGGCGCCGTGGGCGAAGAGTTTCTGCGGCTGCTGGAGCTGCGCAACTACCCGATCAAGTCACTGCGCCTGCTCGCAAGCGCGCGCAGTGCCGGCAAGAAATTGCGCTTCAAGGGCACAGAACACACCGTCGAAGAACTCAAAGCCGACAGCTTTGCCGGCATTGAGCACGCCTATTTCTCGGCGGGCGGCAGCATCAGCAAAGAGTTTGCGCCCCACGCAGCCAAGGCGGGCGCCATCATCATCGACAACACCAGCGCATTCCGGTACGAGCCCGAGATTCCACTGGTGATTCCCGAGATCAACCCGAAAGACGCATTCGAATACGGTGCGCGGCGCATTATCGCCAACCCCAATTGTACGACGATTGTCGCACTGCTGCCCACGTACCCGCTGCACAAGGCGTTCGGGCTGAAACGCGCCGTGATGTCCAGCTACCAGGCAATCAGCGGCGCGGGCGCGCAGGCGATGGCTGAGCTGGAACAGCAGACCCGCGACTGGGCCGCTGGCAAGCCGCTTACGGTCAAGGTCGCGCCGAAACAGATTGCGTTCAACGTGATCCCGCGCATTGATGCGGTGCAGGACAACGGCTACACGAAAGAGGAAATGAAGTTTCTGTGGGAGGGCAAGAAGATCATGCACCACGCCACGCTGCGCGCCACGGCGACGTGTGTGCGCGTGCCGGTGCTGCGCTCACACAGCGTGTCGCTGAACCTTGAGTTCGAGAAGCCCTGCACAGCCGAAGCCGCCCGTGAGATCCTGCGCAACGCGCCGGGGGTGATCGTGCAGGACGACACCAAGGCCGAGCTGTACCCGATTCCGCTGGAGCGCAGCCTGAAGGACGAAATCGGCGTAGGCCGCATCCGCCAGGACATCAGCGTAGACGACAACCGCGGTTTGTGCCTGTGGGCGGTAGGCGACCAGATCATGAAGGGCGCAGCACTAAACGCCATCCAGATCGGCGAGCTACTGCTGGCGAAGTGAGGCTAACCCGTCGCTGGCGCTCCGGGCTCCTGTTGACTGGTTCGGTATCTGCCGTGCAATTCGATGACCTGGCGGATGATTTCGTCGTCGATCTCTTTGCCCGCCAGCAGTTTCAGGTGCAGGCTGCAGAACTCGTCGTCGCACTTGGCGTACTTGAAGCGGTTGCGGGCGATGAACCGATAAATGCGCGTGCCAACCCACGCCACACCCGGCAGCCACAGCAGCGGCACGATCAACCAGCACAGCGGCAGCATCGGCGCCATCGCGCGAAACGCCTTGAAGCCGCCGAAGTAGCTGCCATCGGGCCGTTTGACCCACATCTCGCGCAGCATGTCGGCGTAGCTCACGCCCGGCAGCTCGGCATCGGCATAGCGACGGTCGTGAATGTCGGCGAAGGTCAACCGGCCCAGCCAGTCCAGTCGTTCCAGCGTGCGCTTGCTCTTCTTGCAGATCGGGCACATGCCGTCGTAGAACACGACAGAGTGTCGCTTCACTTCGCTGCCTGTCTGTTTTCCGGCCACATCCATAAGTACCGCCGCAGGCACGAACACCCAGTAATAGGATAGCGTGGTAAAGCTGAAATGGGTGACTTCCATTGTCAGGAAGATGCCCATGTGCACCGCATACCCGAAGGCAAGGGCGTACCAGCGCGTGCGCCTCCATATTACTAACGCCGGAAACGTCAGTTCCCATGCCAGCGTTGCCCATGTCGCCGGCGCGAACACCCACCACGGCAGGTGTTCAAACACCATGCCCCAGCGCGCAATCGTGGCGTGCACCAGGGCCTTATACACCGCCCAGCCGCTGACCCAGTCGCCCAGGTATCCGCCCTCGGCAATGGAATCCGGATTGAAGCTGCGCAGCTTTTCAATGCCCGTAAACAGGTACACCAGGCAGATCTGGATCTGCAAAAGCCGCAGCGACCACGGCGCCACCCAGCCCGACACCCGCCAGCCAAGCCTGCGGCGCAGGAGGTTGTCCACGCTCCAGGCGGCGCTTGCCGGCATCAGCATCAGGTAGAATGCGCCGCAGCGCAGCAGAATGTCTCCCGCGTTCAGGATATGCGGGTTGCGCACCTGAAAACTGACCAGCAGCACCCACATGCCGATGCATGCAACGCGGGTGAACGCGCCGAGCATCACCAGCAGCGCGCACAAAGCCATCAGCACAAGCAGCGCGTAGATCAGCCCGTCGCTTGCATCCAAGGGCAGCACACTCCAACGCGACCAGGAGCTGACCCAGCCCTCAAACTGGCTGGGACTGTAGGCTGCGCGATCACCAAACCAGTCCGTGGCGTCCGGGATCAGTGAAATCAGCGTATCCAGAAGCACGATCGCGGCAATCGATACGCGAAAGGCTGCCATTGGCTCAGCCCGGATCGGCTTGTACCAGAACTGAAGCGGGTTGCTCATGGCAGCGGCCGTGCCATGGAAGTGCCGACGCCGGCGGGCCAGCGTTTGGCATCGAGTTCGGGATAGATAAACATGTAGTCGAATCCCTCAAGCCGCGGGACGTCGCCGCCGCCAACATGGGCCACGCGCGCGCGAAACAGGTCCACGCGAGCAACGTTGCCCTGCTCGGCCGGGTTCTCGCGCAGGTAGCCTTCCAGCATCCAGCGTGCATACACCGTGCGCTGATGTGAAAACGCGTAGTCGGGCACAGCCGCCCGCGAATCAAGCTTTCGCCTGCGGCCGTCGCCGATGTGCACCAGCCAGTTCAACGTGCGCTTGTCGGCGGCGAGGTCCTTGGACAGGTAGTCTTCTACGGTCAACGTCGTCGAAAGCGGCTCTGCAGGCGAGTGCACCAGCGTGCGCCGCCCGTCTTTGAAAACGATCAACAGTACCGGCGTAGCACTGCTGTTGCCGACGTTGGGCGAAAACATGTTCCAGCGTTGGGCCGTGCCGGTGGCTGTCATCAGGTGATTGGCGTAGTCGTCAAAGTCGCCCAGCGGGTCGTTTTTCAACAGCGGGTCAGCACAACCAACGATGATCGCCGCCGTATGCACGATCACCAGCGTCGCAATCACCAGACCCTTGACGATGCGCCAGCCCACACGCAGATACCGCAAGGGCGACGCGGGCGCGGCCCCGGGCGGGGTGTAAGGCTGCTCAAGCTCATGCGTCATCTGCGGCGCTGAATCAGGAATAGCGTTCTTCCTTCCACGGGTTGCCATGGTTGTGGTAGCCGCGCACTTCCCAGAACCCGCGCTTGTCTTTGTTCATGAACTCGATGGCCTTCAGCCACTTCGCGCTTTTCCAGCCGTAGAGCTGCGGCACCCACATGCGCACCGGCCCGCCGTGCACGCGCTCCAAGGGCTTCCCGTCAAAGCTGTGAATCAGCGCGACATCCGGCTGTTCGAGCTCGGACAGGGGCACGTTGGTTGTATAGCCGTCGTAGCCATGGAACATGACGTGCGTAGCTTCCGGCTTCACGTTCAGGTGCTTGAGAAAATCCTGCCACAGCACGCCCTGGATGCGCGCGTCGTAAATCGACCAGGTCGTCACGCAATGGAAGTCCGTCACTAGTTCCGTCTGAGGCAGCGTGAGAAACTCTTCCCACTTGAATGTGCGCTCGTCCGCGGCGCCGCTGATTTTCAGCAGCCACATGTCGGGCGGAATATCCGGCTGCAGGCCCAGGTCCAGCACGGGCCATGAGTCGGTGACCAGCTTCTGGCCGGGCGGCAGGCGGCCGGGCGCGGGGAACTCGAGGCCGATGCCCTTGCCTTCGCCCGAGCGTTTCTCGGCCAGTTTCTGTTTGGCGTCGATCAGTTTGTCGTTCGTGTCTGCCATTGCCCACCCCGCGGGATTGTAGCGTGTACATGGGCCCGCGTGAAACAGCCATCCGTTTGTCAGCGTGCGGAAAGGATCAGCCATGCCTGCGACATTCCTGGAGTCAGACCGATTGTGGTATCGCGCGCCGGAGAAATCCGACGTTCCATTTCTTACATCCGCGCTGCTTGACCCGCGTGTCCGCCGCAACCTGCTGGTCGGCCGCTACCCGTTCAGCGAAGCCGGCGAAGAAAAGTGGATCGAGCGCCACGCCCAGCCCCCGGCTGTCGATGGCGTCACCGACGTGGTCATGGTTTTCGGGCCCAAGGGCAGCGAGCAGCCGCTTGGCAGCACTGGCTTGCATCGCATCTCGATGCTGCATCGCAGCGCCGAGTGGGGCATCTTCATCGGCCGCCCCGAAGAGTGGGGCAAGGGCTATGGCCGCGAAGTCGCGCGCGGCATGCTGCGCTATGGGTTCGATACGCTGAACCTGCATCGCATTCACCTGCGCGTGAACGCCGACAATGAACGCGGCATCAAAGCCTACCGCGCCGCCGGGTTCATCGATGAAGGCCGCCAGCGCGAGGCCAGTTATGTGGAGGGCAAGTACGTTGACCTTGTGTTGATGGCTGTCTTGCGGCACGAGTGGCGCAAGTCGGTCGTCGAGCAGCCATCGCGATAGCCCCTTTCGCAATGCGTTTCACGGGCCATAATCCCGCCGTCAGCAGGAGAGCCCGTGAAACGCATTATCGTGCTTGTGGTGTTTGGCGTCATCCTTGCGGCGGGCGTGTTCGCCCTGCTCAGCGCGGCATTCCGGCCCATCGAGATTACGACCGCTTCCGTGACGAGCGGCAGGGCGATCGAAACCGTGTACGCCACCGGCTATGTCGAGGCCAAAGAGCGGCGCAGCCTGAAGGCGCCGCGTGCAGGAGTCATCGCCGCGATCATGAAGTCGGCGGCAGGTGCAGTGCTGGGCGAGGGAATGGAAGTACGCGCAGGCACCCCATTGTTGCAGCTTCGTGACACGGCCCTTGAGTCGCGCATTCGCGCAGCGCAGGCCGAAGTCGATCGCGTCACCGAAAAACTGACGCCCGACAGCCCCTTTCGCCAGGCCTACGCCTTGCGCGTTACCGAGGCCGGCCAGGTTGCCGCCGACGACCGTGCCCGCGAACAGCGCATGAAGCAACAGTTTGAGTCCAACAACATCTCGCGCGACACCTATGACCAGGCCCGCACCCGCGCCGAGGTCAGTGAACAGCGGCACGCGCAGGTGCAGCAGGAGTACGACCAGGCCATCGCGGACCTGACCACGGCGATCACCGCAGCCCGCAGCGAGGAAGAAGGCCTTCGCGCCCAACAGGCCGACAACCTGATTGTCTCGCCGATTGACGGCGTGATTCTGCGGCTGCCTTACAAGCAGGGCGAGTTCGTGCCCTCGGGCGCAGAGGTTGCAAAGGTGGGGGACCAGCGCGAGCTCATCATCGAGGCCGACGTCAACGAAGACGATATCGCGCGGGTGCAGTTGGGCCAGCGCGTGTTGATCCGCCTGGCGGGCTATGACCAGACGAGCGTCGATGGCGAAGTGTACGAGATTCTTCCCGACGCCGACCGCGCCACCAAGGGCTACACCGTGCGAATCAAGTTCGCAGAGGCTCGATTCATCGCCAGCGAAAAGGGCGCGTTGACCGGGCGGGTTTCGCTGACCAAGGACGTTGAACCGCGCTCGGGCATGACCGCAGAACTTGGCGTGATCGTACGCGAGAAAGAAAGCGCGATCATCTTTCCGCGCACCGCGCTTTCTGCCAATGGGACCGTGTTTGTTGTGGATGGCAACAAGGTAAGCGAGGTCAAGGTCTCGCTGGGACTGACCAACTTCAGCGTCTGCGAAGCCGTCGCCGGCTTGAAAGAAGGGCAGCAGGTGGCGGTCAGCGAAGTGAAGTCACTCAGCGATGGCGCGCGCGTCTCAACCAGGGAGTAGGCTATCCGACTGTTTCCGCTGATCCTGATCGCGCGGCGTCACCTGCTGCACAACACCTTTCGCACGGTAGTGTCCGTCAGCGGCGTGGCGATCGGCGTGACGTTCATGATCATGCTCAGTGCGCTCATGACCGGCTTTGAGAAGAAGTTTGTCACCGAGACCATCGAAGTAAGCCCCCACGTGACCATCTACGACGAGCGCCGCGAGCCCACAGACGAGTTCGCCACCTGGCTCAGCGCGCAGTCCGGCGGCATCGCGACCGTCGAAAGCGCCCGGCCGCGCGACGTGCCCCAGCGCATCAAGAAGCCGTCTGAGATCGTGCGCATGCTGCGCGGCATGCCCGAGGTGCAGGCCGCCGCGCCCAACGTCGTCGGCACTGCCATTCTCAATTTCGGCTCGCGCGAACGCGGCGTGAACCTGATGGGCATTGAGCCCGAGGCGCAAGAGTCGGTCAGTTCCATCGATTCCTATATTGAGGACGGCCGCATCTATGACCTGTACAGCGCCGGCGGCGCCGTGCTGCTGGGCGGCGGCATCGCTGACCTGATGGGCGTGACCAAGGGCGACACCGTCAACGTCAAGCTGCGCGGCGGCGACACCCGTGCCCTGCGCGTGGTCGGCATCTTCCGCACCGGCATCACCACGATCGACTACAGCCGCGCCTACACGCTGATTACCGTAGCGCAGCAACTGCTGGGGCTTGGCCGCGACGTCAACCAGATTGTCGTGCGGCTGCACGACCATGAGCAGGCGCAGGAAGTCGCGTCGTCGATTGAGCAGCAGATCAATTACCGGGCCGAAAGCTGGCAGGAAGCCAACGCGAACTTTCTGTCGATTTTTGTGTTGCAGCAGTTCATTACGTACCTGGTGACCGGCGGCATCATGATCGTGGCGGCGTTCGGCATCCTGAACGTGCTGGTCATGCTCGTGATGGAAAAGCTGCCCGAGATCGCGATGCTCAAAAGCATGGGCTATTCCGGCCGCGACATCACCTTCACGTTCTTCCTGGAAGGACTGGTGATCGGCCTTGCTGGCGTGATCACGGGTTGCGTCTTCGGGTACTATCTAACCGAGTTCGTGGGCAGCCTGCCGATCCCCATGACCGGGTTGATCCAGAGCGAGAACCTGGTCATGAACAACGTGCCGCGGCTTTACATCGTCGCGGGCATTGCAGCGATGATCGTGACCATCCTGGCCAGTGTGCTGCCCGCCATGCGCGCGGGCCGCCTCGACCCGGTGGCCACCCTGCGCGGCCACGCATGAACGATGGGCCGCTGGGTTACAGGCCTGTTGGGTGTGTTGGTCTAGGGGCGCATCGGCTATCATGGGCGCGAACCTTGCCATGCGGGGCCATGCCTGATGGAAGCGCCTGTCATTGAGCTTCAGGACCTTGAGCGCACCCTCGGCGAGGGCGAAAGCCGCACGCGTGTGTTAAAGGGCCTGAACCTGACGATTCGTCGGGGCGAGTTCTGCTCGATTGTCGGGCCATCCGGCAGCGGGAAGTCCACCCTGATGTACCTGCTGGGGGCGCTGGATCGGCCCACTGCGGGCGCCGTGCGCATCGATGGCCACGACACCGCCCGCATGGGCGACGTGGAGCTGGCAGACCTGCGCAACCGCAAGCTCGGTTTCATCTTTCAGTTTCACTACCTGCTGCCCGAGTTCTCGGCGCTGGAAAACGTCATGATGCCCATGTTCAAGCTCGGCACGCCGTACGCCGAGGCTGCCGACCGGGCCCGCGACCTGCTGACCGGCCTTGGCATCGGCGACAAGACCCACCGCCCCCCGGGCAAGCTTTCGGGCGGCGAGCAGCAGCGTGTGGCCATCGCCCGGGCCCTGGCGAACAGCCCGCTGGCAGTGCTGGGCGACGAACCCACGGGCAACCTGGATACCCGCAATGCCGACAATGTATTCGCAGCCTTCGAAAAGCTGGTAAAAGAGCAGCACCAGACCATCGTGGTGGTTACGCACGACCTCGACATGGCTGCCCGCACGGACCGGATTATCCGGATCGTGGACGGGCTGATTGTTGATGACGGGCCGACCGCAGATGTGCTTGAACGCATGAAGTCCCAGGACGCGGCCCTGTCCGTGCGCAGCCATGAATGAGCAGGACAACAAGCCCAAAGGCGAGCCGTCCGGGTCTCCGCAAGCCGCGGACACCTCGGATGCCGGCGAAAGCGTGGTGCGGAACTATGCGGCTTCGGGCGATCGCGGATCTGAGTTCGAAACGCGCGAGGTGCCTGCGCTAAACGACGAAGAAGACGACCCGGGGCAAACCAAGTATCCGCCCTCGAGCGAGTCGGATGGATCTGAAAGCGTGTTCAAGGTAGTGGTAGACGGGCGCCGCCCCGGCTCGATCCTGGACACCAAGGTTCTCCACAACGACAACGTGCCGGAGGCCCCCGACGAGTTCGAGACCGGCATCAAGGTGCCCGTCGATGCGCAGCGGCCGGGCTCGGATTCATCCACGGTGACGATCACCCGCGACGCGGTCGAGCCATCCGACGAAACCGACACAGACACCGTCAGGGCGCCGCGCGGGGCCGATAACTTTGACGACCTGGAAACGCGCGAAGTGCCTGTCTTGCGCGAAGAATGGCGCGACCGGGCAGCCAAAGTTGCCGAGTCGCTTGGCGAGACGGCGGAAGTCGTCGGCGCCTGGGAAGACGACGAGGGCGACAGCTCGCTTGCGCACTCGGTAGCCGTTGCCAGTGGCGCGTTCCCCCTGCCTGAGAACGAACGCCCGGCCGCAATCGCCGGCTCTGTGTTGGAAAAGGCCCGCGAGGCACAGCGCGCTTGGGCGGCTTTGCGCTTTGAGCAGCGCATGCCGAAGTTTGACGCCCTGCGCAAAGAGCTGGTGTTTCAGCGCGGCGACTACGTCCCGTCCATGGCAACGGCCATCGGCCGGCCGATGGTGGAAACGCTGACCGGCGAGTACATCCCCGTGTTGGAAGCGCTGCGCACCCTTGAGGACATCTTTCCGCCACTGCTGGTCGAGTGGCATGCGGGCGCGGCTGCGCTCGCCGCCGACGGCCAGTCCGCATGCGTACGCATGGTGCCGTGGGGCATCGTCGTGGTCGTGAACCCGCCGATGGCGCCGTTTGGCTTTCCCATGGCTGTGGCGATCGATGCCCTCGCGGCAGGCAATGCCGTGATCGTATGCGCAAGCGAGCAGCACCCGCGGGTCAGCGAAACCATGCGCAAGATGTTCCAACGCGCGGGCTTTGCAGAGCACCTGGTGCAGGTCGTTTCGGGCGCGCCTGAGACCGTACTGGCAACCATCGATGCCGCGCCGGACAAGTTCATCTTCTTTGGCGACACAGAAGTCGCGGCAAAGCTGTCTGCACGCTGCACCAGCCTTGGCGTCGAGTTTCAGCACGTGCGCCCGGGTAAAGACACGTTGCTGGTACTGCCCGATGCCCCGCTTGACCGCGCGGTTCACGCCGCCATTTGGGGCGCCTTTGCGTCCGGCGGCCTGCTGCCGGGCAGTATAGAGCGTGTTGTGGTTGCGGCATCTCTGTACGACCAGTTTCGCATGCGCTTTGTCGAGGCGATCCGCGCCATGAACAGTCACCATGCGCAACTGGCGACCATCGGCGAGTCGTTCAACCCGCGGCGTTTCCAGATGCTGATGGACGACGCGGTGGCACACGGTGCCCGCGCCACATGGCCCGCCGGCGAAGAGCCCGGCCGCTGGATTCATTGGAAAGCCGTGGTCGTCGAGAACGTTGGCGCAACCGCCAAGCTAAGCCGCGAGCGCCTCGAGGGCCCCGGCGCCGCACTGTACCGCAGCGAGAAGCCTGCCGACGACATTCGTTCGCTGCTGTCGCAGGCGCCCGCGGGCACGCTTTCGGTGCTCGGCAAGCCATCGCGGGAGCTTCGGACCGAGCTGGAACGAATGCCGGTTGCACGACTGCTTTTTCAGGACGTGTTTCCGTCCACCGCAGGCAGCCGCAGCGTGCTGGGCCCCGAGTTGCCACGCACGATGTGCAGCCCCGCGAGTATGCTTCGGCCAATGGTGGTCGGCGACGGCGACCCCGTGGCCGGCCGAGTGGGCTGGTTTCCGTACACGGACGACAAAGCCTATGCGCTGATGGAAGCGATAGAGGCCGCCTACGGTCTGGAAACCGGCAAGCGCATCAAGGCGGCTCTGCGCCTGGCGCTGAACCCCAGCAAGCGCAAGCTGCTGCGCGGCGACAACTCCTAGTTGGTGTGATTGCCTACAGCCCGCCGTAGAACGGCCTGCGGGCCAGCTCGGCGTATTTCGGCTGCGTGTTCTGTGGGTCCGCGCGACGCATCACGATGTATGGGCCTGCGACCACGCCGTCGAGTCCCTGGTCTCGCCAACTTTCCCGCGCGTCCTGGATTGTGCGCGTGAGCTGACCCCGCCGGTTAAGCCAGGGCGTGCAAAGCAGCGGTGTGCGGCCCGCCGCCTTGCGAAACGCCTTCAGCAGCGATGCCGTTGCCGGGTCTGCTGATTCGTAAATCACCTGCACCGGTACCGGCGCATTCGGGTTCATGCGTCCGGTCCAGACCTGGGGCCGGCGCGGCTTCAACCAGTACTCACCGACGGGCTTGGGCGGCATCTTTTCGGTGCCGAGAAAATCGGCCTGCAGCTCGGTGTCCAGGATCAGCGTCGGCACTTCGTGCCAGAATACGTCGGGCCGCGCGTGCTGCTGCAACGCGCTGCGCAACTCGGGCAGGTCACCGCGGCACAGCAGCGAGCGATTGCCAAGTCCCAGCCGCGAAAGGTCTACGCGCCCGGTGATGCGCGCGAGCACGGCCCCTCCGGCCAGCAGTTCGGCGGCGCGCCTTTCAATGTGTTCGGGCTGGTCGATCCACACGCCGCCCTTGGCCTGTTCGCTGCGCGCAAAGTCGGCGCATTCGCTTTCGCTGGCGTCGGTGCCCAGGCGCGGCTGGCCCAGCGGCAGCACGTGCTCAACGCCCGCCTTCTCGGCCAACGCCATGATGGCCGCACCCACGGCGTTGCCTGCATCGGTAGGGGCGGGGCAGATCGACAGCTGCCGGGCACGCGTGCCGGCCACCAGTGCCGGATAGAGCGAGCGCAGGCCGAACACGCTGCCGGTAAGCACAATGTTCTCGCAGGCGGTTTTCAGCGCGCAGCGATCAATCCACTGCGAAAGAAAGTCCTCCAGAAACTGGCGCATGGCGCCCGCAATGTGGTCAAAGCGGCGTCGCCTCAGGTGCGTGCGCAGGAACTCCACGCAGTCGTACGTCTCCGGCAGATTGCCCGATCGCCGCCAGTTCAGCGGGAGCAGCGGGTCGAACTCGAACAGAATCGAAAGGCGCTTCGTCACCTTCGAAAGCTGCAGCCCGCGCGAAAGCGCGCCAAGGTCCATCAGCAGGCTTTCGTCGCGTTCAGGCACCATGCCCAGCAGGTATGTGACCGTTTCCAGGAACGCGCCAAGGCTGTTGTCTTCGTCAATGGTGGCCACGCGGTCAAGCCGCCCGCCGCGGCTGACGTGAACGCTGGCGGCAATGCCGTCGCCCGAGTTCTCGCACACGAGCACGAGCAACCGCCCATCGGGCGCGTGCGTGCTGGCGGCTGCAATCGCGGCCTGTGCCAGGTGATGGTCAATAAAGGTGCTGCGGTCGGCACGCAGGCCCAGTTTCTCCAGTGGCCGCAGGCGGTCGCGCCGCGAAGGCTTGCGCCCGCCAAAGGGCACGGCGCTGCGCAGGATGCGCTTCGTGACGCCCCGAAAAGTGCCGGACTCGGCAAATTGTTTCAGCAGCTCGCGGCGTGTGCGGCGCTGGGGCAGGTGCTGGCCTGCAAACGCGATCACGTCCACGTCTTCGCCGCGCAGGCCTTCAACGGCCAGCAGTTGCTCGGTCGCCATGCGCGGAAAACCGCTGATCTCGAATGGGTCATCCACATAGTCGGCTTCAAACCCCACGCGCACGGTGGCGCCATCGCGCAGCAGCGCAACACTGGGGTCTTTGCCATCATGGATTCCGAGGACGAGCATGCAGTGGAAAGTATAGTGCCAGCCGACCGGCTTTGGGAACGGGGTAGAGAATGACCTTGCTTGGCCTGAACATCGACCACGTCGCCACCCTGCGCAACGCCCGCGGCGGCGCCGAGCCGGACCCCGTGCAGGCCGCCCTGATCGCCGAAGAGAATGGCGCGGACAGCATCGTCTGCCACCTGCGCGAAGACCGCCGCCATATCCGGGATGCCGACGTGCGGCGGCTGCGCGACAGCGTGAAAACCAGCCTGCAACTCGAGATGGCGCTTCACCAGGACGTGATTGCCGTTGCACTGGCCATCAAGCCGCTGGAGGTCATGGTCGTGCCCGAACGCCGCGAAGAGGTCACCACCGAGGGCGGACTTGACTGTGTCCGGCACAGCCGCCAGTTGGGTGACGCCATTGCAAGGTTTCGCGAGGCGGGCATCGGTGTCAGCGTGTTCATGGACGCAGAGGCGGCGCAAGTTGCACAGGCCCACGCGCTAGGCGCGCACACGATCGAGCTGCATACGGGCCCATATTGCCACGCCGCTGATGCCGAGCCCGAGCTGCTGCGTCTTGAGGCGGCTGCCGTGCAAGCCAAGGCTCTCGGCCTTGAGGTCCACGCCGGGCACGGGCTGAATTACCGAAACATCCAGCAGCTGCTGCGGCGCGTGCCGGTGAGCAAAGTGAACATCGGACACAGCGTTGTCAGCCGCTCGATCTTCACGGGCTTTGCGGCAGCGGTGCGCGAGATGAAGACGCTGATTGAGGCCGTCGGCTAGCGACAGCGGGCGCAAAGTTCGGCGGCGCTGCGTGCCCACCAGCCGGCAGGCTGCAACGATGTAAAGCGCGCAAAGTAGTCCAGCGCCCTCTGAAAGCTGCCGGCCTGCATGTGCAGTACCGCCGCACTGTACAGGTACCGCGGACTGCCGGGCTCAAGCTTTACCGCATCTTCCATGGCCGGCAGCACGCTTGCCTTCAACGTCTCGGCGTCTCGCGCTCCGTTGAGCCATTCCAGCAGCGCCCGGCGGTATGACCGGTCGGCAGATTCCGGCTGTCGGCTTAACTTGCGCATTTCTGCCGTGATACGCGTCGTTGCCAACCCGACGAGCTCGGGCGGCAGCCACGGAGCGTCCTTGGCGGGCGCGACGGCAGCTTCAAACCAGTGCCGGGCTTCGCGCGCCAGTGCATTGCCCTCGCGTGTTTCGTGGGTCATCCAGGCCAGGTAGTCGTGCACGAACGCGTTCTTGAGTTTCAGTTTGCTGCGCAGCCGCCCGTCGGCGTGCGCCCCCGCCCGGTACGATTCCAGCAAGTGGCCGTCGCTTTCTTCGGTGTCGATGTGCAGCCGGAACATCACCGCCGCATGCGCCAGGCTAGCGATGGGCTCACTGGGGCAGCGGCGCGGAATCACCATGCGGTTGCGCGCGGGGTCATAGACGCCCAGACCCGTGCCGGGCACCAGCAGCACCGATGGCGGGTCGAAGCGGCTCTGCTGTATCGGGGTGAACAGCAGCGGGTCATAGGTCAGCACATGGTCCAGCGCACTGGCCGCGTCGTCGGCCGAGATCAGCGGCATGCCCGGCAGCGGCAGAGCCTGCTCAGGCACGCCGGAGTAACGAGCTGCCAGCCGCACCAGCGCGCGAACGTCGCCAAGCTCGGCGTGCAACGCGGCGCGCACTTCGTCGGCGGTTGCGGCGCGACGGCTGTCCTCGGTCTCGGCAAGGTCGCCCTCGACGTCGCGGCGCACAGCCTGCAACTCAAGCAGGTGCGACACGCTCTCGACCACAGCTTCGGCGGCAGCTTCCATCAGCGCGGCACCCTCGGGGTCCTGGCGCTGCATAGGCCCGGCGTGCTTGCGTATGGCATCGCGGCGCGAGGTCATGAAGTCGCGAATCTCGCGCCACTCGGCCGCGTCTTTGGCATCGGGTGAGCGCACGCCGCGCATGCGACGCTCCAGCCGCACGTACGACTCAAGCTGCTCATCCATTTCACTGAACAGGCGCAGCACCTGCTGGGCAACCGGGCTGGGGTCGAACAGCTCGAGGCAGCGCCTGTCGCGAAAGCGCACGTGCAGAAGGTGTGTCTCGGGCCACTCGCGGATGTCACGGCTGATCAACTCAAGACGCGCCTTCAGGCGCTCAAGAATCGGCATGCGCAGGACAGCGCGATAGGAATCTTCCAGCGCATGGTGCACCAGCCGAAAGCGGCCCGGTCCGCCGGCCAGCTTGCGTGACGCGTCGGCAAGGGCAGAGTGATCGAACAGCGCAAGGTCAATCAACAACGTGCCGTCTTCCGACAGCGCGAGCGTTTCGCCCGGCGGCTCATGCACCGCGCTGGCACAAGCCTGGCGCGCGGCGCGCCAGTACGCTTCTTCCACGTGGGCGCGCAACTCGGCATTGGGGGGTGCGTCGGCCGAGAGTTCCCGCGCCTCTTCCAGTTCAAGGCCGTGCAGGTACTCATCCAGCAGCGCGTGCAGCTCAGTGTCGGGCATTGGCTACTCGCCCGCCTCAGGGCCGATAACGGACTTGCGCAGCATGTCGCGGCGCAGCTCGTTCGCGCGTTCAAACAGATGCGTGACGTGGTCGCCAAGCCCCAGCGCGATTTCCATCTCGGTCAGGTACGTGCGCATGCGCTGGATCTCGCCGACCACATCGCTGCGGCTGGCGGCCAGTAGCTCTTGCCACAATTCGCCCGAGGACTCAGCCAGCCGCGTCATTTCGCGCAGCGCCGGCCCCGCAATGCCGTGATCGCGGCCACCGATCGTCAGCATCAGCGCCACGGCAACAAGCTGCGGCAAATGGCTGACCGCGGGAATGATGCGGTCGTGTTCCTCGGCGGTCAGCAGTTGTACCGCGCCGCCGATTGACTCAATCAGGCGTTGCAGCACACGCAGACGCTCCGCGGACACGTCCGGCTCGGGCGAAAGCACCCACGCGCGGCCATCGAACAGGTCGGCGCTGCTGTTTGCGAAGCCCGACACCGCTTTGCCGGCCATGGGGTGCCCGCCGACAAACAATGGCCCCGGCCCCGCGAAAAGCGCGCGGGCCTTGTCGCAGATTGCGCGCTTGACGCCGCTCACGTCGGTGATGATGCACTTGTCGGCGACGTCGTTGAGCAGAACGCCAAGCAATTCAAGGTTGCGCGACGGCGATGCACACAGGAAGACGATGTCGGCGTCGCCGACGGCCTTGGCGCCTTCGTCGGCGGTGTGCAGCGACTTGAACAGTCCGGACTTGCGTGGCGCATCAAGTCGCTCGGCCAGGTCGATACCGACAAGCGTGTGATCCGGCTGCGCGCGCTTGAGCGCCCGGGCAATACTGCCGCCAACGAGCCCCAGGCCGACGATGGCGATGCGCATCGGCGAGACTTCGGCACTGGACATGCGGCGCTTCACCGCTGCGCGAGATGCATCCAGCACCTGTTGCATCCATGCCGCAGCCTCTGAGGCATGCAGGGGCGCGGGTGCGTGCTCACGGGCGCGCTCAGTTACCGCCGCCTCGCGCTGTGCATCGCGCAGGGGCAGGCGCAGTGCGTGCTTTGCTTCGTTGATCTCAAGGGCGACGCCCAGCCGGCGTGCCAGCAATTCGACCAGCTGGCGGTCGATGGCGTCAATCTGTTCGCGCAGCTCACTGATTTCCATCGAACCACCCCGGCTTCCACCGACGACCGACAAACATGCGTGGCAAAAGAACGGGCGAAAACGGTGCCAGCCCATTTTCGCCCGATTGTATGCACTTCCTGTCCAGCCGTCATGCCTGCTTGTCGGATGGAGAATCGTCTTTCTTCGGCTCTTCGTCCTCGTCTTCTGCTTCGCCCTCTTCGGCTGACTCGTTGCCCTCGGCAGCCGCGAGCGCCTTAGCTGCCTGGCGTTCGACTTCGAGCGCTTCTTCGTCGGCCATGTCCAGCAAGTCGCCCGAGCCGCGCTTGTCGAGCAGCAACAGCACGGGGGCCGCGATGAACACCGACGAGAACGTACCCATCACCACGCCCACGAAGATCACGAAGCTGAACGATGCCAGCAGCGGCCCGCCAAAGATCATCATGATGGCGGTGCTGGTCAGTGTCGTTCCGCCGGTCATCAGCGTGCGTGGCAGCATGAAGTTGGCGGCCTGGTTGATGATGTCGCGCAGTGGCGTCTTGCCGCCTGTGGCCAGTCGGTCCTTCTTCAGGCTTTCTCGAATGCGGTCAAAGTTCACGATTACGTCATTGAGCGCGTAGCCAATGACCGTCATGACCGCCGCGACAATCACCAGGTCAATCTTCATGTCGGCGCCCAGTGTGTCGGCCAGTGCCAGCGCCGACAGGGTTACCGTCACGTCGAAGATCAGGGCCGCGATCGCTGCCACACCCCATGCCAGGCTGGCGAAGCGCACGCGCATGTAGATCACGATGACAACAAGCGCCGCCAGCACGGCAAACAGGGCGCGCCACTGCATTTCGTCGGCCACGGTCGCGCCGATTGCGCTGGAAAGCAGGAAGCGTTTGCTGATCTCGTTGCCTTCGCCGCCATTCTCGACAATCCACTTGGCGATCGACGCGTGCAACTGGCTTTCCACCTGCGAGAAGTGCTGCGGGTCGGTCGGGTTTTCACTGAACGTGGTTTCGCCGCTGGAAAGCTCGAATCCTGCCGCCTGCTCGGCATCAGGGTTCAGCGCAGTCACTTTCAGCGACAGCCCGGTCACCACCGACGCGCGTTCAATGAATTCGCTGAACTCGGTGACGTTGACCGGCTCAAGCAGGATGACCTTGACCAGCAGGATGCCCTTGGTGGGGAACTGGGTGAAGGTTGCGTTGCCCTCGAGGTTGACGTGTTCCGAATCCTGCCAGAAGTACTTCATGACCGCCGCCTTGAAGGCGTCGTAGCGCTTCACGAGGTCGGTCTCGTCGGTCACCGGCACTTTCAGTGCGCGGACCGACACGGTCTGGCGGTCTCCGGCTGCTCCGGGCGTGAAGCTGACTTCAATGTCGCCGGGCGCAACCTCGCCAAACCAGGTACCCATCTTGGCGCGCGCCGCGTTGCGGTCGTTGCCCCATGAGCGGTCCTTGATCAGCCACATCTTGTCGAAGTCGTCGGGGTAGAGTTCGCGGAACTTTTCGGCGTCTTTCAACACCAGCGCGAACTTGGCCTCGAACGTCGATTCGCGCACCGCCGCCGCGCGTGCGGTCCAGCCGTCTTCTACCAGCTGCTCGTTCAGGACTTCTTCAATGTTCGAGCGCAGGGTGGCTGTCATTTCCTCGGGCGGGATGTTCAGCCATTCGTCGCGCATCGGGAATCGCACGTCGAAGCGATCGGCGCCGCCGCCTTCGGGCGTGTTGCCCAGGCGGAAGACGGGCTGGATTTCCATGCCTTCGGCCCACTCGTACTTGGACTCACCGGTGGATTCATCGACCAGCAGGGCCGCGATTTCATCGCGCTCGTAGCCCTTGTCGGTCTGCACGCGGAATGCGTAACCGCCACGGAACTCCATGCCCAGCACCGACTGCCCCAGGTTCAGCAGCAGCACCAACCCGAGCAGACTGGCAATGATTCCCACGGGCACGGCAATCTTCATGCCACCAACAAAGTTGATGTTGCGGTTCTCCAGCCAGCTCAGGCTCTGCATCGAGAAGCGCAGGTCGCGCTTGATCGAGAGCATGCCCATGATCATCGAGCGGTAGGCCGGGATGTTGGCATACAGCGTGGCGACGATGCCGATGGCAACCGTGAGCGCAAAGCCCTGCACCGGGCCCGAGCCCACCTTGTAAAGAATCAACGCCGTGAGCAGCGTGGTGATGTTGCTGTCGATAATTGCCGAGAACGCATTTTTGAAGCCCTCTTCGGCTGCCGCCCTGGACGGCATACCTCGTGCGAGTTCTTCTCGCATTCGTTCGTTGATCAGGATGTTACCGTCGATCGCCATGCCGAACGTCAGCACCAGGCCCGCGATGCCCGGCAGCGTGAGAGTGCCCAGGCCGACCGACATTGCGCCCATGATCAGCACGATGATGGTCAGCAGGTTGAACACCACCAGCAGGCCCAGGCCGCGATACAGCCACAACGCGAAAAGGAACACGAAGATGGCCGCGATCACGAAGCTCCACAGGCCGCGCTTGACGGCTTCGGCGCCTTCGCTTGGGCCGACGGTCTCTTCGCCTTCCAGCACCAGCTTCACGTTCAGCGAGCCGGACTTGAGCACGTTGATGATGTCGTCGCGTTCTTTGGCGTTGAAGTCGCCACTCAACTGCACGGCGCCGCTGATCGTGTCCTTGATGCTGTAGGCGCTGAACACCTTCTCGTCGATCAGCACTGCCAGCAGGCGCGGGTCTTCGCCGCCGGCTGCCAGTTCTTTGTGCGTGCGCGACAGGTTTTCGAAGCGGGCGACGGCCAAGCCTTTCAGCTCAAAGCTGACGGCCATGCGGCCCTGCTGGTCGGTGGTCGCCTGGATGTTCTGCAGGTCTTTGCCGGTGATGTCGTACTCGTCGATCATCTGGACGGGCACGTACTTCTTGCCGTCGCGCTCTTTCACCAGTGCGCTGGTGGTGGCGTCGTCGCGGTCAAGCTCGATCCACTTGTACTTGTAGCTCTCTTCTTTCGGGAACTCGCCGACGTTCAGGCTTGCGAAGTCGCTGTCCTCGGCGGCCAGCACGCGCATTTCAAGCTTGCCCGTCGTTTCGAGCAGCTGCTTGTAGCGGTCGGTCTCGGATGCCGTGGCGAACTCGGGCAGCTTGACTTCGATGCGCTCGTCGCCGACGGGCACGATGTTCAACTCGGTGATGCCCGTGGCGCCGAGACGGCGGTTCAGGGTCTCAATCGTCGGGCCGACAAGGTCTTTGTCTTCCTTGCGCTGCTTGGCGCCCGACCAGCGGGTATAGAAGCGCTTGAGTGCGTCGGCGTGGCCTTCGTCAAAGCTACCCGGTACGCGCAGCAAGGCGTAGTCTTCATCGGCCCACTCGTTCAGGCGCAACTCGCCGCCCTCAATCACGCGGCCGAACTTGGCGCGGGCCTCAGGCGAGAGACGGTCCATGGAATCATTCAGCGGCGCGAGCAGTTCTTTGACGCTGCGCTCAGCCTCTTCCATGTCCTGCTGCTTCAGCACATAGCGCAGCGAACTGCCGCCCTTGAGGTCCTGCCCCAGGTTCCACTTGTAATCGTGCAGCGGCCAGCGAAAGCGCGAGCCGACGGTCAGCTTGCCGCTCTTGTCGCGGTCGCGCAGTTCAAAGTCGAGGCCGCCGAACTCGTCCTTGTCGACGACACCGTCTTCATTCTTGTCGTACTCGACAAGGAACTCCTCGTCGATCTCGGCGGGGTTCGGGCCCGGCTTCGGGATGGCGAGGTAGATGCCGATGGCGATCAGGATCAGCGGGTGCCAGCGTCGGATGATGTCCCACATAGGTATGCCCTTGTTCGTGCGCTGCGCGCACAGGAGTTCGGCTCAATAGTTCGACCAGGGAATAACGAATCTCGGATGGAAGGCCGGTGTTCGGCGCAACCCGAATTCTAGAAACCAAAACGCATGGGCGGGCCGCGCGCAATGAACGCGGGCAGATTCGCCGGGCTGTAGAAAGCCGGCGCAGGGGTGTCGCTGCGTAGTCGGGGTGGCGGCAGGTCAAGCTGCATCAGCATGCCCGGCAGCCCTGTCAGGGGTGCCGGCAGAAAGTCCAGCCCGGGTGTCGAGTCATCCGGCGCCAGGGTCGGCGGCACATAGAAACTCAGCGGTGGCAAGGCGGCGACCAACGACGGCGAAAAGTTGATGATGTCGGCTGAACCGCGCCCGTCGTCGAGTTTCTCGCGCAGCATGTCGGCGGCGTGCGTGTCGTGCATGGCATCAGTCGCCATGCGGATGTGCGACGCAACATCCAGCACACGGATCGCGTTGACGGTGTCGCCGATGGCCGCGAACACGTGCAGCCGCGGCAGGTCGCAATAGCCTGCCAGCGCGCCCAGCAACAGGGCGGCTACGGCAAGTCGATTGTGACGGCGGTGGCGCATTGGGTTTCTTGTCGTCTACTTGTCGTCTTCCTTGACGCTGGACTTCTTTTCTTCAAACACCTTGGCGATGGCCATGATGTTGTACGTTTCGTGCACCTTCTTGTCTTCGTCCACGAGCAGCCGGGCTTCCTGGTTTTCGCGGTCAATCTTGTCCACGCGTGCGATCAAGCCGCTGGTCAGCATGACCCGGGCGCCGGTTTCAAGCTGTTCGATCTTCTTCTTGTGCTCGGCTTCCTGGCGCTTCTTGCTGCGCGTCATGAAGAACATGAACACGACAATCACCACGCCGAACAACAGCAACGGCGCCATGCCTTCAAAAATGCCGGGCTGGGCCGGCTGACCCGCAGGAGGCGAGCCTTCCTTTTCGGTGCCGGGGGTGGGCGTGCCGCCGGATTGCGGCTGGCCGCCTTCCTGGCCAAGAATCGTAGCAAGTGTGATCACGGTGTCCTCTGCCTTGGGCTCTAGCTTAGTGTCCGCTTACGTTCTTCAATCTTGAAGGCTTCGATGGTGTCGCCTTCTTTCACGTCGTCGTAGTTCTTCAACTGGATGCCGCACTCAAAGCCCTCGCGGACTTCGCTGGCGTCGTCTTTCTCGCGCTTAAGGCTGGCAACGTCGGTTTCATAAATCACCGCGCCGTCGCGCACCAGGCGCAGGCGGCTGTCGCGCCGGATGCTGCCCTTGGTGACATAGCAGCCGGCAACGCGCCCGACCTTGCTGACCCTGAACACCATGCGCACTTCGGCTGTGCCTTGGTGCATCTCGATGCGCTCGGGCGACAGCAGACCGGCCAGAGCATCGCGAATCTCCTCGATCAGCTTGTAGATGACTTCATAGGTGCGGATATCCACATGGTGGTTGTCCGCCAGGTCGCGCGCCTTGGCATCAACGCCGACATGGAAGCCGACCACAATGCCGCCGGCGGCTTCGGCCAGGTGAACGTCGGTGGTGGTGATCTGGCCGACCGCCGAGTGAATGACCTTCACGCGCACTTCGTCGTGCTGCAGCTTGCCAAGTTCCTGCTTGATCGTCTCGGCGCTGCCCTGCACGTCGGACTTCAGCACCAACAGCAGTTCTTTGACCTGCTGGCCGGCGCGCGCCTTGGACCAGTCTTCCAGGCTGAACCCGCGAGAGCGCTCAAGTTCACGCTCCTGCTGGCGCACCATGTTGGCGATTTCGGCGGCTTTCTTGATGTCTTTCATGCCGTGGAACAGACTGCCGGCTTCAGGCATTTCGTCCAAACCGGCAACTTCTACCGGGATGCTTGGCCCCGCCGACTCGATCAGGTGCAAGCCGTCGCCCCTGGGTTCCTGCATCGCGCGCACGCGGCCATAGCCGTGGCCGGCGACGATGACGTCGCCCGTGCGCAGCGTGCCGTCCTTGACCAGCATGGTGGCAACAATGCCGCGGCCGGTGTCGCGGTGGGCTTCCAGCACCGTGCCCACGGCGGGCTTTTGCGCGACTGCCTTGAGTTCCAGCAGCTCAGCCATGTCAGACAGCACCTGCACCAGCTTGTCCACACCTTCCTTGGTGATGCTGGAAAGCTCGATGATCTCGGTGTTGCCGCCCCAGTCGGGGCTCATCAGGTTGTGCGCCGCAAGCTGCTGGCGCGCCTTCATGATGTTGGCTTCGGGTTTGTCGATCTTGGTGATCGCGACGACAATTTCGACTTCGGCTGCACGCGCGTGGGCAATGGCTTCTTCCGTCTGCGGCATGATGCCGTCGTCGGCGGCAACCACGACCACTGCGATATCGGTGACGTTGGCGCCGCGGGCACGCATGGCGGTGAACGCTTCGTGGCCCGGGGTGTCGATGAACGTCACGCGCAGGCGCTTGGCGGTCGGGTCAATGTTGGTTTCGTCGCCGTAGATGCTGGTGTACTTGCCCGCCTTTTCCAGCAGGTCAAGTCTGAACGCGCCGATGTGCTGCGTGATGCCACCCGATTCCTCGCTGACGCGGTCAAGGCTGGCAATGGCGTCCAGCAGGCTGGTTTTGCCATGGTCCACGTGGCCCATGATCGTCACGATGGGGGCGCGCATTTCTTCTATGCCGCCTTCTTCGTCAAAGCGCTCAAGCTGCTCTGCGATCAGCGTTTCAGCATCCTTGGGCTCAAGCACGGTGATTTCGCGCTCAAAGATGATGCCGATCTGCTCAATAATGTCCTTGCTGAGCGAGTCGTTGATGCGCAGCGGCGGCAGGCCTTCCTTGATCATGCGCGTCATGATCTCAGCGGTCTTGACGCCCATCGCCTCAGACAGGTGGCGCAGGTTGACCGGCTGCTCGACCGAAACCGGCCCGGTCGGAATTTCGATCTTCTTCTCTTCCTGCTCTTCGTCGCCTCGGCCACGGCGGCGGGCGCGTCCACCGCGCGGACGGTCGTAACTGAGCTGGCTGACCTCAAAGCGCTCGCGGCGCGAACGCCCGGCGCTACCGGCCTGGCTGCCACCCTGGCCACCGGCCTGGCCGCCGCGTGGTTCACGGAAGCGTTCCGGGATGATTTCGCGAGTCTGTTCAGTCGAAACTCGGCCGCGACGCTCGCGCCGGGCTGCAGCGCTGGAAGCGGTCTCGGCGGTCTTGGCGACTTCGCGTGTCTCGACCGCCTTGTTGCCCGTGGGCGGGGCGGGCTTGTAGTCGGTAGGCTTGTCTACCTGGATTTCGGCGCGGCGTTCTTCCTGCGTCGTGTGCCGCTGCTTCACCATCGCGCGCAGCATGAACTCTTCGGACGGCGACAGGCCCTTGAAGCCCTTGCGGCCCACGTCGATGCCCAGCTGCCGCGCGATGCGCGACACCTCACGAACTTCAATCTTGAATTCGGCGGCAATCTTGAAGACGACTTCATGCTTCTGCGTGCGCTGCACCAGCGCTTCGTCAATGTCGTCTACCGTGTTGATTTCAACGCCCAGCAACTGGCCCACGAACTCAACCAGCGACGGGTCCACGCCCAGGCGCTTGCCCAGGGCTTCCAGCCGCTGCTGCTCGGCGGATTCGGCTTTGCGGCGTGCAGCTTCTTCTTTCTCCAGGCGCGCGGTTTCGGCGGCCTTGCGGGCATCATCGGCAGCCTGGCGCGCAAGTTCGGCGGCGGTGGGCGCGGGTGCCTCGGTTGCGGTTTGTGGGGCGGGGGCATCTTCGGCAATGCCCAGGTGCTTCTTGATGCGGGCGACGTCGTCGTCGGTGAGTTTGTCGATGGCTCTCTGTACGCTAATGCCAATCTCAGCGCACTTGGCTTTGAAGGTCTTCAGGTCAAGCCCGAGATCCTTGTAAACCTTGAGCGCCTGCACGGTGTTTGCGGCTGCTGACTTTGATTCCACTGCCATAGACTACTGGTTCCTTCTTTGTTCCTTTGTGCGTTCCTGTCCACTTCCCGCACTGCCTGTGCCCGGCCTGTCGCGCTGATACGCATGGCCGGGTTACTGCTTTGCCTTGACGTCTTCGCGAACCGGCGCCTGGGCAGCGTATTCGGCTGCACGCGAGAACGGGTCCACGGGTCCCTTCGGCTTGTCTCCGGGCTGGCCCGGCCCGCCGTCTTCATCCTCTTCTTCCAGTTCCTGGCCCGGCTCGACGAAGGTGTTGTCGGCGCGGCGCTGGGCGCCGTCGGCGTGCACCACATCTTCAATCTGTTCCGGCGGTTCCGGGTTGGCGGTCACGTGCTGGATGATCTTGGCCGCTGATTCAATGCTTATGCCCGGCACTTTCATCAGTGCTTCGGGGCCGGCTGCCAGGATGTCCTGGAAGCTGTCAAACCCGCTGTTGAACAGCGATTCGGCCAGCAACTCGTCCACGCCCTCGATCGCGAGGAACTTGGCCAGCGTGCGTTTGCGCCAGTCGCCTTCCTGCGTCACGGTCACGATGTCAAGGTCCCACTTGCAAAGCCGCGCTGCAAGGCGCACGTTCTGGCCGCGCTTGCCGATGCTGAGGCTCAACTGGTCGTCCGGCACGACCACGCGCGCGCGGCGGTTGTCGTAGTCGAGCGTAATGCTGTCAACGCGCGCGGGTTTCAGCGCGTTGGTGATCAGGATTTCCGCCGACTCGTTCCAGCGGATGATGTCGATCTTTTCGTTGTTCAGTTCGTCGATGATGCCTTTGATACGTGACCCGCGCACACCGACGCACGCGCCCACGGCATCGACCTTCGGGTCGTAGCTGGCCACCGCGACCTTACTGCGGAAACCGGGTTCGCGAACGATGGCCTTGATCTCGATGATGCGCTCGGCGACTTCGGGCACCTCAAGCTCGAAAAGTTTCTTCACGAACTCGGGGTGGGTGCGCGACAGGATGATCTTGACCTTCTGGCCCTGCTTGCGCACGTCCAGAATCAGGCCGCGCACACGCTCGCCGACGTTGTAGCTTTCGGTCGGCACCTGCTCTTTGCGCGGGTAGAACGACTCGGCGTCGCCCAGGTTGACGATGTAGTTGGGCCCTTCGCTGCGCTGGATGGTGCCGCTGCGAATCTCGCGCTTGAGCTGGATGTATTTTTCGAAGATGTTGTCGCGTTCAGCTTCGCGGTTTTTCTGCACGAAGATTTGCTTGAAGGTCTGGGCGGCGATGCGGCCCATGTCAGCAAGCTTGACCTCGGCGGTGACGCCATCAAGGTCGGTTTCGTGGGCGATGATTTCGCCGCTGTTCGGGTCAACGCTGACCACGAGCGTGTCCGGGTTCTCGACGCGTTTGCGCAGGGCCACCATCATGGCCTGCTCAATCGACCCGAGCACCTCGGATTTTTCGATGCCCTTTTCGCGGGCGATCATTTCCACGAAGCGAAGCAGTTCCGCGCCGTTTACGCCTGACATCGTTTGTCCCAACAGACGGTCCTCAAATAAAAAGGAGCAGGCCCAGCGGCCGCTCCCGGGTGTCTTCCCTGAAACGTGGGCCATAAAGTAGCGACGCGCCGCCACAAGTCAATAAGTGGGCGACGGCGGCGGGCGGTTCACGACGTCAACGGGGTAGACTTGTGCGACGGCCGGCGTGACCACTGGAGCGCAGTTGCTCGCTGTTTTGCGCTAGGGCGACCGGGCGGCCGATCGGCGCGCCCTCTCGACCATAGAATCATCGCCTTTGTCTGCTGGGGCCTCCACGCTCGCTCCGTCATAGAAGCCGAGCAGGTGACCGAGCAGCCACATGATGAGTGCAAACAGGAGTCCGCCCGCGAGGTAGGACCAATCAAAGGAACCATTGTCGGCGTTATGCTCACCCGCAACGCGCTCAATGCGAGGGGCTTCGGAGTCCCTGGGCGCAACGCGCCTAACGATGTGCGGTTTCTCAATCGGCCCCGCTGGTGGGCGGCACATCGCGCATGACGGTAGCAACGCCATGACTAACGCGGCCAGCACAGCCGGAAACGAGGAAGCAAAGCGCATGGCAAAGCTCCGCAGGGGACAGGGTATGGCCCGAGTATCCCCCGGCAATGGCGTGCCGCCGATGCCAAAAAACTGGCAGGGCGTGAACTATGTCCACTTTCCTTCCCAGAAGTCGTCGTCGGAAACGCCGCGCGCCGCATGCACTTTCTAGCGGTCGCCGAGGGCCTAGTGGCGAGCCTCAAGTACCATGTTGAACGGTGTTTCCGTGGCGCGACGAACGCGGCCAAAGCCGCCGGCCTTGATGACCTCCGTCAGCTTGCCTTCGCCGGCCTGTGCGCCCAGGGCGGCCTTGCCGCTCTGGCTGAGGCTTGCCGGGCAGCAAATGCAGGTACTGGCCGAGTAGAACAAACGGCCCACGGGGTTGAAGTTCATTTCGACACGATCATGCGCCATGGGTTCGACGATCATCCATGTACCTTCCGGGTCCAGCGACTTGTGCACATGGGCCGCGGCGGCTTGCGGGTCGCCCATGTCGTGCAGGCAGTCAAAGAAGGTCACCAGGTCGTAGCCCTTGCCGGGGAAGTCAGTACTGCTGGCGACTTCGAACGTGACGCGCTTGGCGTCGAGACCTGCCTGCTTGGCAAGTTCCCGTGCACGCTTGATGGAAGCTTCGTGGTAATCGAAACCAACAATCTTGCTGTTCGGGAATGACTGCGCCATCAGAATCGTGGTGACGCCGTGGCCACAGCCGACGTCAGCGACCTTTCCGCCCTCATGAAGTTTCGGAATTACGCCCTCAAGCGAAGGCAGCCAGCTGCTGACCAGGTTGGCGACATAGCCGGGCCGGAAAAACTTTTCGGTGGCGGTAAACAACTCGGGCTCCTGCTCATGCCAGCCCACACCGTCGCCGGACCGGAAGGCTTCTTCCATGCGATAGAGGCCCTTGAACATGGCAATCGCGAAGTAGTACGCCCCGGGCACATAGGCGGGACTGTTCTCGTCGGCAAGGGCAAAGGCCTGTTCCGGTGTCAGCGAGTACTTGCCGCTGGCGGCGTCATATTGGGCGTAGCCTGATGCGGCCTGCGCCGCCGCCCACTCGCGCACATAACGTTCGGCGGTGCGGGTCCTGGTAGCGAGTTCACCCGGCGTGAGTGGACCTTTGGCAAGCTCTTTGAAAAGGCCAAGGCGGTCGCCCAGCAACACAGTGGCCGCATGGGCGGTGGCGCCCATGTCGTTCACGAATTTGCCCAGGAACTCATTCAGCTTGTCGGGGTTGACGTCGACGGACATGGTGATTCCTTTTAGTAGAGTGAGACTTGTCTACCTTCTAGTAGGTAGGGATTCAAAGCAAATGTGGACAGCGGGCACCACAGGCCTAGAATGCCTGCATGAAACGGGCCGTTGCCGACACTCCTACCATGGACAAGATTCTTGATGTCGCTGAGCGGCTGGTGCAGACGCGTGGATTCAACGGCTTTTCCTACGCTGATGTCGCTCAGACACTTGGCATTCGAAAGCCCAGCATTCACCACCACTTTGCATCCAAGTCTGCGCTGGGAGAGCGCCTGGTCGCCCGGTACACGGAGCGGTTCATGGACGCTCTGGCCAGCATCAAGGGTGGCACGGCCTCTGCCCGCCTGCGCCGCTACGCAGCACTGTATCGCAAGGTGCTTCAAGACAGCGACGGCGAGCGGATGTGTCTTTGTGGCATGATGGCCGCCGAGATTGGCACCCTGCCCCACGGCCTGCGCAAACGCATCCAGCAGTTCTTTGACCGGAATGAGGAGTGGCTGGCGGGTCTGTTCGATTCGGGTCGGCGTTCGGGCCAGCTTCAGTTCCGGGATACGCCTCGGGACGCCGCGCGGCGTACCGTTTCGTCCCTTGAGGGTGCGATGCTGGTTTCACGAGCCCAACAGGATCCCGCCCGATTTGATCGACACGTCGCGGGACTGCTGGCCGACCTGAAGCCATAGCGTGGCGGGGCTGGACCAGTGCAGGCTACGCACGTCTACCCGTCGCTTGCTCTGGTACGCTTGCTATAACTCTGCTTTAGCGGAGTGCAGCCGGTGAGCGACCATCCTAAAGAAGCCTGCGGCATCTTTGCCGTGTTCAACCATCCCGATGCCGTTGAGCTGACCTACTACGGCTTGTTCGCGTTGCAGCACCGCGGACAGGAAAGCGCGGGCATCGCCTGCGTCATGGATGGCCGCATCAAGAGCTACCTGGGCATGGGCCTGGTCGGCGAGGTCTTCAAAGATGATTTCTTCGACAAGTTCAAGGGCGTATGCGCCATCGGCCACACCCGCTATTCCACCGCCGGCAGCAGCAACGTTCGCAACGCGCAGCCGATTACCGTCGACTACTCGGGCGGCCAGATCAGCGTTGCGCACAACGGCAACCTGACCAACGGCTGGCGCCTGCGCCGCGAACTTGAAGAAGCGGGCAGCATTTTCCAGACCACCAGCGACAGCGAAGTTGTGCTGCACCTGCTGGCGCGGCCCGAGATCAAGGGCAGCGAAAACCCGATCGCCAGCGCGCTTTCACGCATGCACGGCGCCTTCAGCTTCGTGTTTCTCACCAACGACGCCGTCTACGCCACCCGCGACCCCCAGGGCTTTCGCCCGCTGGCGCTGGGCAAACTCGGCGACGGCTATGTGCTGGCCAGCGAAACCTGCGCCTTCGACATGCTGGGCATTGAGTACATCCGCGACATCCAGCCCGGCGAGCTGCTGCGCATCGACCACGACGGCTTGCACTCGCGGCAGTGGAGCACGCCGCAGCGCCACGCGCACTGCATTTTCGAGCACGTGTACTTCTCACGCCCCGACAGCCGCGTCTTCGGCTTGAACGTGCACCTGGCGCGCAAGCAGATGGGCCACCAGCTTGCGCGCGAAAGCCATGTGCCAGCCGACATCGTGGTGCCCGTGCCCGACAGCGGCACCAGCGCGGCGCAGGGCTATGCCGAGGAAACGGGCCTGCCCCTTGAGCAGGGTTTCATTCGCAACCATTACGTGGGCCGCACGTTCATCGCACCAAGCCAGGGCCAGCGCGACATTGGCGTAAAGATCAAGCTGAACGCCGTGCGTGACGTGGTGGAAGGCAAACGCGTGATTGTCGTGGACGACAGCATCATCCGCGGTACCACCAGCCGCGGCCGCGTGAAGCGGCTGTACGAGGCGGGCGCGAAAGAGGTGCACTTGCGCATCAGTTGCCCGCCGACGCGGCACCCGTGCTTTTACGGCATCGACTTCCCGGACCCGAAAGAGCTGATTGCGAACCAGTTGGAAGGCATCGACAAGATCCGCGACTTCCTGGGCATCAACAGCCTGGCCTACCTGAGCGTCGACGGGATGATGAAGGCCGTGAAAGCCAACGGCAATTACTGCAACGCCTGCTTCACAGGCGACTACCCGGTAGCCTACGACGCCGGGTTCAACAAGACAGCCATGGAAGCCAGCCGGTAGGTATCGGGCCGACGTAAGGCCGACGTCAGGCCGGTACGCAAGTACCGGCCGTAAACAACCAACGGCCGGCATTGGCATGCCGGCCTGACGTGCGTAATTCACTGGGCGATGGGTGCTTCCTGAACGTTCATTATTGGTATGTTGGCAATTCGCTACGAAGGAACCGCCATGGCCCGTACCCACGTTTGCGTTATCTGTGCTGCTTTGACTGCCTTGTTTGCGGCGTTGCTTCTGCTGGCGCCTTCGCCTGCTTTTGCGCAGGCGGCTTCGCTTTCCAGTGCTGTCACCCTTGGCACCAAACCCGAAGGCGACGCCAAGCCGCTGCGCGTTGTCGTCACCGCCCGCATGTTGGGCAGTGATGCCCCGGTGCCCGGCTTCAAGCTGTTGGCGTTGGCCAAGTTCGATGGCCTGCCCCATGACACCGCCACGTTCGTCACCGACGAAAAGGGCAGCGCGGCAATCACGGTCAACCGCAAACCCACCGAGCTTCGCGTGTTCGCCTATGGCGAGTTTGTCGTGCCCGACGGCTGGTCCAACGTGCCCCTGGCGACGCTCGAAAAGACCGACGCCAAGTGGGACCTGTACGTGCGGCCACTCAAGAACGTGCGCGTGAGCGGCAAGATCAGCGTGGTCGGCACCGAGACGCCGCCCAAGCGCGCCAACGTCAGTTTCGCGCCGCTGGATGTTGCGCAGGACGGCAGCTCGCGGCTTTTCGACCAGCCCTACAGCGTGCTTACCGGCGAAGACGGAACGTATGACATCGAACTGCCAACGGGCTATTACCAGGTGTGGTCGTACTGGTCAGACCGCAGCGGCGTGGACTGGATTCACTACCACAAGGTCGAGAACAAAGTTCCCATCTTCGGCGAGTTGAAAATCAACATGGCGCTGGTGCGCGCCCCAATGTTCACCGGCAAAGTCGTGGACGCCCGCACCGGCAAGGGCATCGCCGCTACCGTTGACCTGTACAGCAACCTGTACCTGCGGCAATTGCGCAACTCGGCGGCGGATGGCCAGTTGCCCGACGAGTACGACGCCAACGACGAGCCCGTGTACTGGCCCATCGGCACCTTCAAGTTCCAGGCCTGGAGCATCAACCCCGACGACTTCACGGCTGTCATCAAGCCGCAAGGCAGCGAATCCGTGCTCAAGGTGATTCCGAACCTCAAGGCGTCGCAGTTCGAGGGCAAAGAGATTGTCTGGGAACTGTACACCGAGGAGATGCGGCACGTGACAATTCGCGTCGTGACGCACGAACAGGACATCCCGGTCATGGGCCTGGATGTGCGGCTGATCCCGAAAAAGATCGATGTGCCCGAGCACATCCAGCAGACATACACCGCGGGCGGCATGGTGGACCGCGATGGCAACGCCCAGTTTCTGGGCCTGGCCACCGGCAGCTATGAGGTGTACGGGGCGTCGGGCTCAACGTTTCTTGGCAACGCCGTGGTCACGGATGCCGCCAAGCAGGACATTGTGCTGAAGTGGGCGATCCCGTTTGCGTACGGCAACGTCAAGCTTGAGGCCGGCGAGTTGTGCAAGAACATGGTGGTGTTCATCATCATGGTGAATGCAGCCGGCCGCGAGTTCGGCCCTTACCCCAGCGACGCATTCAAGGAAAACCCGTCGCTGCAGGAAAAGGGCATGCTGTTCGTGCCGATGCTGCAGTTCGGCAGCACGTTCAAGCTGCGGTTTGGCGCGATGGCCGGCGGCAAGGCATTCACGGACGACGACTGGGTGCGGATCACGGACTTCCCGTTGGCCACCGACGAGATCGAGTTCAAAATCGAGAGCGAGAAGGGCTACAAGGTTGACCTCACGCTCAAGGCCAACCCCGACTTCAAAGCGCCCGTGAAAGACGAGTAGCATGGCCTTCCAGGCCATGTCGTTGCAGGGCTTCTCGTCGTCGCTGAAGCTGTGGCGGGCAGGCCAGCGCCTGTTGGCCACGGACTAGAAGCCCGTGGTACGACATCGGCTGGAAGCCGATGCCACTAGCTGCGAAGTTCATCGAGCCGCAGGGCATACACTGGCAATGCTGCCATTTCGCGCAGCACGAACATGGGCTCGCGTACCAGGGTGTTGCCGCCGCAGGGGGCGGGGTGCGTGCGCAGGCCTTCCTGCTCAAGGCACAGGCGCGTGCGGGCCACATGGAACCATTGGCTGCACACCAGCGCCGTCTTGAAGCCGTGCTGGCGCATCAGGCCGGCGACGTTGATGCCGCTGTCGCGTGTGGTGGCTGCTTTGGTCTCTCGCAGGATTGCCGTGGGGGGCACGCCTCGCTCAATCAGCCATTCGGCCATGACCTCGGCTTCGGCGTAGTCGCCTTCGCCGCCGCCGGTGACAATGATGTACGGAGCACGCTGGTCGCGATACAGGCCCAGCGCGGCTTCAAGGCGATAGCGCAGGGCGTCGCTGGGGTTGCGCCCGCGCCTGACTGCCGCGCCTGGGACCACGATGCAGTCCGCGTTCAGGCTGGATTCGATGGCGCCGCCGGCGACCACGCACACCAGCGCCAGGACGACGGGCAACAGCAGCAGCCAAAGCACGCGCTTACCCCATTTTCGGATGGTGGACATTGCCGCCATGCCCGAGTATCGGCACGGCGCGGCGTGGGGCTTGAGCCGGGATGGCTTGAACAATACTAAGCCGCGGAAGCACGGCGCTGATCCTGCAGCTCAGTGAGGCGCGAAAGCAGTCGCAGGATGGACTTCTCAATCGTGCCCGCGCCGGCGTCGGTGATCGACGAAAACAGCGCGCCGGCGAATGCCTCGTATTCGTCAAACAGCACGCCCAGCATTTCGGCGCCTTTGACAGTCAGAGTAAGCACGCGCGAGCGCCGGTCAGTGCCGCGCTGGCTGCCGACCATGCGTAGCGCGCCCAGCTTCTTCACTGCAAGCGTGATGCTGGGCAAGGTCACGCCCATGGCCTCGGCAAGCTGGCTGTGGGTGAGCGAATAGTCCGGGGCCGAGTACAGAATCTTCAGCAGCTCATAGTGCGAGGGCGCCAGGTGCCAGCGCGAAAGGCGCTCGCTTAGGGCACGATCGTACCGGTTTGCCAGGCGCAGCAACTGGCTGCCGAGCCGCGTGCGGTTGTCTGAAGTCAGCTTGATGTTTCGCGGCAGGGCCATGGGCACACCTCGACCGGCGTATCGGCACGTGGCGCAGCGAAACTTTAGCGATTAACTTGCCAGCCTAATTGCGCAGGCGATTCTCGGCCCACCACTCGCGCCACTTGCGCACGTCCCAAGTGGCCCCGGTGTTGAACATCGTGTGCAGGGCACGAAGGCGCGCGCGCTGCACGGGCAGCGGCGACTGGGCGAAATCTTCGGCAAGCAGCAGGTCGCCGGCAGCCCGCAGGTTGCGCGCATCCACCAGTTGCGAGCACAGGTAAACTTCCTGGGCCTTGCCCGCCTTCAGCAGTTCACGCAGCGTGGCCAGCGGTTTGCTTTGGGCCTTGGCTACGTCGAACCCGCTGGGGAAGACTTTCACGGTCTGCTTCGCGAATCGAATCGGGCGCAGCACGAGCGTATTGCCTTCTCCATCAAGGGCGCCGTAGACCCGCAGGGCGGCTTCAATCTGCGCAATGCCTAGCGCCATCTTCAGCGGCGCGTCGGCATCCAGCGAGCTCAGCCCAGCCAGCGGCACCGTGATTTCGTGGCTTGAGTTCGGCGCCAGCGTGATCGCCCCGCCCGAGTCCACGGGCAGGCGCACCGTGCCGGTCTGCACCATCGCGTTGCCCTGGTAGTCCGTCTGCTCGTACCGGACCGTCAGCTGCACGATGCTTTCCTTGCCTTCGCCCTCATACAGCCGCAGCGTGATGTCCTGCGCGGAGACGTTCTTCAGAAAGCAGCGAATCACCAGCGGCTCGGCAAAGTCCGCGCCGCGCAGGTTGCTCGCGTATTGCACCACGTCGGGTTCAAGCGTCAGCGTGCCGGCGATCAGCATCTCGGACTGGCCCTCGCCGCGCGCGCGCAGGATCAGCGCGTCAAACTCAGGCCGCCACTTGCTGTCCGGCAACAGCACAATTGCCGCTTCAGCAATCCGGATGGCGGTGTCGTAGCGCCCGCCTTCAAGCAAGGTCTGCGCCTGCTTGAGGCGCGCGGCCATGAACTTCTCGGCTTCCTCGCGGCTGAAATCTTCGCCGGGGTTGTAGTCAGGGGCCTTTGGGCCGTCTTCGCCGGCTGTGCCCTCGCGTTTGTTGGCGTCGTCGTTGGCGACGGTTGCGTTCTCGGCCGTGGTCTTGCCGCTGGCGGCTTCGATGCGGTGGATGACGTACAGCATGTCCATTTCAATTTCGGCGCTGTCCACCTTGCGAAAGAAGGGCAGATAGCGCGGGCCAAGCGCAATCAGTTGCGAAATGATCTTGTCGCGCGCGGCAATCTCGGGTGTGCCAGCCAGCTTGCTGATCAGCAGGGCGGCGTCGCCTTCTTCTTTGGAACTCAGGGCCAGTTCCGGGTGGGCCTGCGGCGCGGTGCGCTCATGGGCCGTGCTGTCAGTCTCGGCGGCGACAAAGCCCTCGCGGTTGCTCTCTTTAACGCCATTCGAAGCCGCGCATGCGGCCAGCAACAGCAGGCAAATCACAGCGAGTCCGGCCTTCACTAACGGCCCTACCGGGGTTTGACGGGGTGCTACAGGCTAACGCAAAGGGGGCCGCTATTCAACCGTTACGGACTTGGCAAGGTTGCGCGGCTTATCGACGTCGCGCCCGAGCTGAGTGGCTGTGTAGTAGGCCAGCAGCTGCAGCGGCACGATGGCGAGAATCGGCGACAGCTCTTCTTCGCACCCGGGGATTTCAATCAGGTAGTCCGCCAGTTCGCGCGCTTCTTCGTCGCCGTGGGTACTGACCATAACCACCACGCCCTTGCGGGCCTTCACTTCTTGCACGTTGCTGACCATTTTCTCGCGGGTGCGGCCCTTGGGCGCCACAGCGATCGTGGGAAACGTGTCCTCGACCAGTGCCAGCGGGCCGTGCTTCATTTCGCCACCGGCGTAGCCTTCCGCGTGGATGTAGCTGATTTCCTTCAGCTTCAGCGCGCCTTCCATGGCGGTGGGGTAGTTGTAGTGACGGCCGATGTACATGAAGTTGAATACGTCTTTGTATCGCTTGGCGCAGCGCTTCACGGCCACGATGTCGTCGGTCAGCAGGTCGTTCACCTGGCGCGGCAGTTGCTCTAACCCGCCTACCAGCCGCGCTTCATCGGCCTGCGTGGCGCTGCCCAGCATGCGGCCGATGCCCACGGCCAGCAGCACAAACGCAGCCAGTTGCGTGGTATAGGCCTTGGTGCTTGCCACGCCGATCTCGGGCCCGGCGCGAGTATACAGCGTGCCTTCTACGGTGCGCGGGATGCTGCTGCCCATGACGTTGCAGACGGCCAGCGTGCGCGCGCCTTTTTTCTTGCAGATGCGCAGCGCCTCAAGCGTGTCGGCGGTCTCGCCGCTCTGGCTGACGGCAATCACCAGCAGCGAGGCGTCGATCACGGGGTCGGCGTACCGGAACTCGGATGCGCTCCAGGTTTCGGTCGGCAGCTTCACGAAGTGTTCAAACAGGTACTTGCCGACCATGCCTGAGTACAGGCTGGTGCCACAGGCCACAATGGCGATGCGGCGAATGCCCTTGAGGTCATCGACGTTCAGGTTCAGTTCGGCCAGGTCAACCCGGCCCCCTTCGATGCGCCCGCGAATCGTCTCGGCCAGGGCGCGCGGCTGCTCATGGATTTCCTTGAGCATGAAATGCTCGTAGCCCTCTTTCTCGGCGGCGTCGAGCGTGAGCTCGGTGCGGACTTCCTTGCCGGTGACCGGCTTCAATTCACGGTCAAAAAGCTTGACGCCGGTGCTGGTCAACTCGGCGATCTGGCCTTCTTCAAGGTAGATCACGCGGCGCGTGTACTTCAGCAGCGCGGGCACGTCGCTTGCCAGAAAGTTCTCCCCGTCGCCCAAGCCGACCACCAGCGGGCTGCCCATGCGCGTGGCGACTATCCGGTCCGGCTGCTGCACATGGCACAGCGCCAGCGCATAGGCGCCGCGCAGGCGTTTCAGCACCGCGGCCAGAGCATGCAGCAGGTCGCCCTTGAACTCGCGGGCGACCATGTGCGCCACGACCTCGGTGTCCGTGTCGCTGGCAAATTTGATGCCCTGGGCGATCAGCTCGTTCTTGAGTTCGCGGTAGTTTTCGATGATGCCGTTGTGGATGACGCTCAGTTTGCCGTCGTAGCTGACGTGGGGATGGCTGTTGGCGACACTGGGCGCGCCGTGGGTTGCCCAGCGCGTGTGGCCGATGCCAAGGCCGCCGTGGGCGGCGTTGGTCGCGAGTTCGTTTTCAAGGGCGCTGAGGCGGCCGACGGCCTTGCGCACGATGATGCCGCTGCCGTTCATGACAGCAACGCCGGCAGAATCATAGCCGCGGTACTCAAGGCGCCGCAGGCCCTCGATCAGGACTTCGGTGGCCTCACGCGGCCCGACATATCCAACGATTCCACACACAGTCGCGCCTCCGACAGCCCGATACCATATCGTCAGAGTTTCAGGCAGAGGTGAAGCGTTTGCGGATATCAGCTATTTTGCCGTGCCGGGGCGGTCCAGCAGAGCTTCCGCGACGTCGTCCATCAGCACGTATTCGATGTCGCGCACGCGGGCGATGTCGGTGCGTTCCAGGGTACCGCTGTCGCTGCGGGCGACGATTTCCATCAGTTCGTCGTCCATTTGCTCATATTGCTCACGGCTGACGCGGGGTCGACCTCTGCCATACAGGTTGTAGAGAATCAGGTAGTTCTCATAATAGTAGTCATAGACGTCGCTGCTTTTTGACGACATGTTGGCGACCCTTGGGGCTCGGCCCCATCTTAGGCGCAGGTGCCTTCCTTCACAACGAGGGGGCCCTGCCGAACGGAGAAGTCTTGGACCTTGAGAGTGCGGCGTTCTGGATGGGCGTCGCCGGCGTGATCTTGTCGTTCTGCTGGATCGCCTACGTCTCGGTCGTTGGCGAGGCCTTACACAACTACGCATTCTCGTACCTGTTTGACCTGATCCCCGAGACCGACCAGGCCACGCAACGCAAATTCGAAGCGCTGTGCGCCCGTGATGACGAGTTCATCCAGGTTGCCGAAGTAGGGCGCATCATTGGCTTCGTGCTGCACTCGCTCAGCTGGACCGCGATTGTGCTGCCGCGCGACTTTGACGTGCCCACCATCGACATTCTGACCCTAGGCATGCCCGTCGTGGCTTGCGCGACCATCGTGTCGCTGGTCGTGTGCGTCATCATTGTGCCGCCGCTGGTGCTGCGCCACCGAGAAGAAGCCGCATTGCTGGTGCTGCTGCCGACGTTTGCCGTGCTGGCCATCCCGTTTCGGCCGCTGACTGCCATTGGCGGCAGTCTGCGCCGCATTGGCGCCCGCATCGAGGGTGTCGATGTCAGCGAGACCCCGGCAGAATCCTTTGAAGACGACCTGGCCGACAGCCTGGAAGGTGCCGAGCGCGAAGGCCTACTGGATGAAGATGAACGCGAGATGATCAACAACGTCGTTGAGCTGGGCAAGACACCGGCTTCACGCGCCATGGTTCCGCGCACCGACATGGTGTGTGTCGATGTGGAAGAGGGCATCGAAGGCGCACTGAAAGTAGCCGTCGCCCACGGCCACAGCCGCATCCCCGTATTTGAAGGCGACCGCGACCATATTGTCGGGGTGTTCTATACACGTGACCTTGTGCCAAGTTGGTCTACGGCACCGGCACAGCGGGCGCTTGAGTTGCGCAAGCTGATTCGCCCGGCCCGGTTCTGGCCTGCGGGCAAGCCTCTCGACGACCTGTTGCGCGAGATGCGGGCGGACCGCCTCAAGATTGCCATCTTGACTGACGAGCAGGGCGGCACCGCGGGCATGATCACGCTGGAGGACATTCTCGAAGAGATCGTCGGTGACATCCAGGACGAGTACGACCAGGGCGAAATCGACCGCAGCCACCGCGCCATTCTGCCCTTTTCAAAGGACGAGGCTGAAACAGACGGCGACGTTGACCTGGATGAGGTCAACCGGGTGCTCGAGATCGAGTTGCCCGAGGGCCCCGAGTACAACAGTGTCGGCGGGCTGATCCTGCACAGCCTGGGTAAGCTGGCCCAGCAAGGCGATTACGTGGAAGTGCCGGGTTATCGCCTCACGGTTACAGATGCGGACGAAAAACGCATCAAGCGGGTGCGCATCACACGCCTGGCCGATGCCGAAGAAACCGAAGTCAATCGCTAGTCCTGACAACTGCTAAGGGCGTGATCCACCAAGGGCCACGAAGGACTACTGCTGACTTGAAGTGTTTTGTTCGTGCGGCATGTCTCGTGAAGTAGTGGAAGAGCAGGTGCCAATGCAGTTCTTTGTGCCTTAGTGGCTTGGTGTGCGTCGGCTGTTGCAGTGTTGCGGCTACAATACAGGCTCACAAAAAGGCACGAAGCCACAAAGAACGGCTGAATTGGTGTCGACTTCGTGGTCCCTCGTGTACTTGGTGGACGACGGACGTTTGTGACGGTCCGTTGGACTTGCGCGGCAAGACGATTGCAGGTCGCTTTCAGTCGGTCTTGATGACCGAGGCTTTGCTAGCGGGCAGTTTTCATGGCGTTGATCACGACAACTGCTCTTTGCCTGCGCAAGATTGACTTCAGTGAGACAAGCCAGATTCTCACGTTGTTGACCGACAAACTGGGCATCGTCGGCGCCATCGCCAAGGGCGCCAAGCGCGAGAAATCAAGCATCGGCGGCCCGCTGGACCTGATGTGTCTTTACAACGTGGTGCTGTACGACCGCAGCAAACGCGGCACGCTGAGCATTCTGGCGCAAGCCGAACTTCAGGATTTCTTCCCGGCTGCCCGGGCGAGCTACCAGCGTTTTATGGGCGTCGAGTCCATTCGCGAGTTGCTGCTCAGCATTGAGCTGGGTGCGCACGATGCGCCGCCGGTGATGCTGCTGACCGTCAAGGCGATGCGCGACCTTGCGACCAAGCCGCACCAGCAGGTACTGGCGCGCTTTGCCTGGGGTCTGTTGCGCGCGCTGGGTGTTGAGCCCGTGGTCACGGAATGCGTACTGACCGGCGCCGAGCCCTCGGGCAAAGTGGCTGTAAACTTCAGCCTGCGCGAAATGGGATTGATCGCGCCGCCCCACCACGAAGGCCGCGGTGACCTCGTAAAGGTGAAGCCGGCAACCCTGAAGGCGCTGCGTGCCCTTGCAATAGATGAGCCCGCGGACGGAATCGCCGTTGACGCATGGGCCGCCGCCTTTACGCTTCTCGCCTGGCTGGTCGCCATGCAGGGTGGGCGCCGCCTGAAAACTGTCCCGTTGCTGCACACGACGGGCGACGCCAAGCAGTGAGCCGGCAGGAAGAACGGGCATGAAGATTCGACAGTTGCCAACCAGCGAGACGCATCACCGCATGGGCCGCGGCGCGCTGCTGCTTGCGTTGCTGCTGTTGGCACTGCTTGCCGGTGCCTGCCAGTCCGGCCCTGATCCACGCTATGAGGGCCCGGCTGGCAAAGGCCGCCTGGTCTACAAGCCCGGCATCGGCATCACCCGCGAAGACGCGCAGCTCAACAGCGACGAGCAGACGCTGTTCAAGGCCGCCGACGCAGCATTCAAAGAACGGCGCTGGGACGAGTGCGTGCTGCTGACACTGCAACTGACACAGCTGTTTCCAGAGGGCTCACGCGTCGTTGACGCGCTGATCATGCGCATCCAGGCCAACCTGGAAGCCGACCGCTCGGGCGACCCAGCCGCATTTGCGCGCTCGGTGCAGCTTGACCAGTGGATATTCCTGTACCTGGCGCCGGACCACGATGCACGGCTGGTCGCGCTGCTGGCCAAGGGTGGCGAAACGCGCGACACGATTACCAAGCTGCGTGAACTGCCGGTGCAGACGTTCATCGACCGGCTGGCCCCCGATGCCGACACGCTTTACAACGCGGGCCGCCTGAATGCCGCGCAGTACGACATCAACATCCTGACCAACTACTATCTGCCGACGCTGCAATTGCGCGAGTACCGGCAAAAGGTCGCCGAGCTTGCCCGCGACGTGTGCTGGCTGATGTACGCGTCGCGCGAGTTCACGCAGACCATCGCCGTGTGTGAAGACTTGCTGGCAGTGAACCCGCCGCCGGCGATCAAAGCCGACACGCTGTTCATCATGGGCAGCGCACAGCGGCGCAACGGCGCGGCGCCGATTGCGGCATCGACTTTCGGGTGGCTGTACCGCGGCGCGGGCCTGCGCGACACCGACACGCGCTGGCGGCCGTTTGCCCTGCTGTGGCAGATTCACCAGACACTGGCGACCAGCAAGGGTTACATCTACGACCTGACGTACTACGAGCTCGCGTTGGAATTGCTGGGCGAGTACGAGCTGTATCGGTTTGAGAACCCGAACATCCCCAAGGCGCTGCACGGCGAGTTTCTGCTGCTGGTCGAACAGGTCTACGACATCATGGTGGAGCGCGACCTGAACGCAGCCGACACCTACTCACGCATCGGCGAAAGTGGCGCGGCGGCATTCTACGAAAAGCGCGCGCTTGACTGGCAGGAGCAACGCGACAAGCGACTCACTGCCCTGCGCCAGGCCCCCTGACGCAGGCGCGCAACCGCAATGGCCAAGGACCTGCAAGCCCATGCCCGCAACTGACAGGCCCTTGGCGCGTCGCTGGCGTCTGCCGTTTGCGGCAGGCGCGCTGCTGTGGCTGGGCATGATGCTGGGCGGCTGTGCGTATACCTGGTCGGCGTCGCTGGATGGCAACGAGACGCGCAACCTGTCGCTGGACACGGTGGAAAACCGCACGTTTCCGCACCGGCCGGGCATGGAGTACGAACTTACCCGCCGCCTGAAGGATGAAATCGCGACGGACCGGCGTTTCAGGCTTACAGAGGGCGCCACAGACGTGAAGCTGAAGGTGTCCCTGGTAAGGGTAACGGAGCCCAACCTGGTGGAAGACTTTCGCACAGGCGAACCGGCCGAGATTCTGTTGCGCGCCACCGCGGTGGTAGAGGCGACCGGCGATGCCTTTCCGACCGGCCGCAGCAAGCGCACGATTACCGTCAGCACCAGCTATACCCCGGGGTTGGGCGATTCGCGCCGCGCGGGCCTTGACCGGTTGTGGCGCGACCTTTCGCGCGAGATCCTGGATGTGGCAGCCGACATTGAGTGGGCGCCGCGCAGTCCGGTTGAATAAGAAACGCCCCATACATGGCCCGCGGTTCCTTGGTACAGTGACCGCTGCGACAGGCAACAAGGATGCAGATGAAGGACGACAAGCCAGAAGAACCACGCCGCCCGGGCACGCCCGGCAAGCGCCCCAAGGGCATTCCGCTGTTCGTGCTGGCACTGGGCGCGATGTTGATGCTGCTGGTGCTGGTGGCTGTCGTCGAGATGGACGGCTCGGCGGAAAAGATCAGCGGTACGCAACTGCGCGCCAAGCTGGAAAAGAGCGAGATTGAGTCGTTACAGGTCAAGATTCCTGAGACCGGCAACATCGTCTACATCAAGGGCAAGTACGCCAACGCCGCAGAGGGCGAGCCCCAGCAGTTCAACGCCGAGATTGACAACAACCAATGGAAAGTGTGGCTTGAACAGCACGAAGACAAACTAGCCAAGGGCGAAAAGAGCCTGCTGTCTGACGTGAAGATTGAGACCGAGCAAGCCAGCGACAACCTGGGCTGGTTTCTCAAGAACATCGTCCCGTTCATTATCATCCTGGCGCTGATCTGGTTCTTCTTCTTCCGGCGCGGCGGCGGCCCCTTGGGCGGCGGCGTCATGGCGTTTGGCAAGTCGCGCGCCAAGATGTTCAACAAGGAAGACGTTACCGTCACGTTCAACGACGTGGCAGGCGCCGACGAAGCCAAGGAAGAAGTCAGCGAGATCGTTGAGTTCCTGCGCAACCCCCAGCGCTTCACGCGCCTGGGCGCCAAGATTCCCAAGGGCGTGCTGCTGATCGGCCCGCCGGGCTGCGGCAAGACGCTGCTGGCCAAGGCCATCGCCGGTGAAGCCGACCGGCCGTTCTTCAGCATCAGCGGCAGCGACTTTGTCGAGATGTTTGTCGGCGTGGGTGCATCCCGCGTGCGCGACCTGTTTCGTACCGCGCGCGAAAATGCGCCGTGCATCGTGTTCATCGACGAGATTGACGCCGTCGGCCGCCGTCGCGGCACCGGCGTGGGCGGCGGACACGACGAGCGCGAACAGACACTGAACGCCCTGCTGGTTGAAATGGACGGCATCGGCAGCAGCGAGGGCGTGATCATCCTTGCCGCCACCAACCGGCCTGACGTGCTGGATAACGCCTTGCTGCGGCCCGGCCGCTTCGACCGCCAGGTGTACATTGACCTGCCTGACCTCAAGGGCCGCGAAGAAATCCTGCGCGTGCACCTCAAGAAGGTCAAAGCCGGCCCGACCGTCAACGCCCATGAAATCGCCAAGCTGGTGCCCGGCTTCAGCGGCGCCGACATCATGAACATCGTGAACGAGGCGGCGCTGATTGCCGTGATCCGCAACCTGGACGAAATCAACCGCGAATGCCTGCTTGAGGCCCGCGACCGCGTGGCGTTCGGGCGCCAGAAGCGCTCCCGCGTCATGGAAGATGACGAAAAGCGGCTGACGGCCTACCACGAAGCCGGCCACGCCCTTGTGCAGGAAATGACCGACAAGACCGACAAGGTCCACAAGGTCACCATCATTCCGCGCGGCCGAGCGCTCGGCGCCACCATGAGCCTGCCGGACCGTGACCGCTACAGCATGCCGCGCTCACGCGCAGAGCAGATGCTGATGGTGTTCCTGGCCGGCCGGGCTGCTGAGCACGTGGTGTTCGGTGAAATCGACGCCGGCGCAGCCAGCGACATCCAGCAGGCAACAAACTTGACGCGCAAGATGGTCACCGAGTGGGGCATGAGCGACCGCGTCGGCATGCTCAACTTTGCCGGCGACGACGACCAGACCTACATGGGACAGACAGTCGCGCGCCCCGGCGAACACAGTGACGACACCCGCAAAGCGATCGACGACGAGATGCGCCGCCTGATCGATGAGGCGTGGGTGAAAACCCTCAAGGTCGTGGAAGACAACCGCCAGACGCTGACCAACATCGCCGAGGCGCTGTTGAAGTACGAAACGCTCGACCACGAAGACCTGACGATCCTGCTGAAAGGCGGCGATCTTGAGGCGCACCGCAAGGTCGCCGACGAAGAAGCCAAGCGCGAGCTGGCCGCGGCCAAGCACCGCGCCATGGAAGAAGCCAAAGAGCGGCCCAAGCCTGACGCCGGCACCGGCTTTGCGGGCTCAGCCGAACAACCGGGCACGGCGTAGCTTCGCGGCGGTCATCCAGCACATGGGCGCATCCAAGAACCTCAAGGCACTCAAAGACGAGCCCGCTCGCGATTTCGCCAAGCGCCTTGGTAGGCCGCTGGGGCCGGTGGTCGCGGCGGCTGTCGCCATGATCGAAAAACACATTCCGCACGCCACACAAAGCGTGAAGTGGGGCTGGCCATGCTGGGCCGGCAACGGCAACGTCGTCAGCGTGATCGTGCACCGCAAGCACGTAAACCTGGAATTCTGGCGCGGCGCGCACCTGGAAAACCCTGACAAGGCGCTGCAAGGCACGGGCAAAGACCTGCGCCACATCAAGCTGCACAAGGCCGCCGACGCCCGCCGCCCCGAAGTCATCGCGGTGCTCAAAGCCGCGTGCAAAGCCGACGCCGGCTAGGCCGGCACTGAATTCTGCCGTGTGCTTTCGGCCCATGGCGATTTATCGCATGCTGCCGACATGGCGCTTCCTGACAGCTTCTTCCAGAAGCCTGCGGCACCCATGGCCGGCCATTGGCCGCTGCTGATGGGCATCGTCAACGTCACGCCCGACAGCTTCAGCGATGGCGGCGCGCTGGCGGGCACCGACGCGGCGCTGGCTCACGCGTTGCGCCTTGTGCGCGAGGGCGCCGACATCATCGACATCGGCGGTGAGTCCACGCGCCCCGGCGCCAAGCCCGTATCTGCCGCCGAAGAAATCGCCCGTACTGCCCCCCTGATCCGCGACCTGCGAAGCCGCCTGAATATCCCGATCAGCATCGACACCAGCAAAGCCGAAGTCGCCCGCGCGGCACTCGACGCCGGCGCCGATATCGTCAACGACGTCACCGCCGGCAGCGACCCCGAGATGTTCAAACTGTGCGCGCGGCGCCAGTGCATCCTGATCCTGATGCACATGCAGGGCACGCCCCGCAACATGCAAGCCGACCCGCACTACGAAAACGTCGTTCAAGAGGTCGGTGATTACCTGCGCCAGCGGGTCGCTGTGGCGACGAAGTCCGGCGTTGCGCCTTCGCACCTGTGGATAGACCCCGGTTTCGGCTTTGGTAAACTTCCGCGGCACAACCTTGAGCTTGTGCAGGGTTTGCAGAAACTGTCTGCCATGGATTTTCCCGTCGTGCTGGGTGTGTCACGCAAGTCTACGCTGGGTCACCTGACCGGCGCGCCAGTCCATGACCGCGAGCCGGAAAGCCTGGCTGCCGGCCTGGTCGGCGCGTTGCAGGGGGCTTCCGTGCTGCGCGTGCACGAAGTCGGCTGGATGAAGCGGGCGGTGAAAGTGGCCAAGGCCATGCTCCTGCAGGGGGACGGATGGAGTTCCTGATCTACGGGGTAGAGATCCTGCTGATCTACCTGTTCCTGCTGCTCGTCTACAAATTCGTCAAGGGCAGCACGGGCGACAGCGCGTTGCGCGGCGTGGCGATTATCTTCACGCTGCTGCTGATCAGCATCTATCTCGTCGCCGACCAGTTGGGCCTGTACCGCATCGAAAAGCTGCTGGAAAAAGTCGTCGATTACCTGTTCATCGCGGTGCTGGTGGTGTTTCAGCCCGAACTGCGGCGTGGCCTTTCGCGGCTGGGCCAGAACCGGCTCTTCTTGCGCGTGCTGGCCAAGCGCGAAGACATGGTGCCGCGCATGGTGGCCACGGTGTTTCGCCTTGCGCGCGCCAAGACCGGCGGCTTGATGGCCATTGAGCGCGGCGTAGGTCTGCGCAATTACATTGAACGCGGCATTGAGCTTGACGCGTTGTTCACGCCCGAGCTGATTGACAGCATCTTCTACCCCGGCAACCCGCTGCACGACGGCGCCATCATTGTGCGCGGCTCGCGCGTGGTGGCTGCCGGCTGCCTTTTTCCGCTGACCGAGAACCCGGACATCAGCAAGCGCCTGGGCACGCGCCACCGCGCCGGTATCGGCTTGAGTGAAGAAACCGACGCGCTCGTCATCATCATCAGCGAAGAAACGGGCAAGGTCAGCGTTGCCATGAAGGGCGAACTGCTGCAGGACCTTTCGCGTGACCAGATGGAAAAATACCTGCGCGACAACCTGGGCGATGCCCTGAGCGCGGCAATCCCCGATGCACAGCCGGCGGTGGCGCCATGAACACAGGGGCCACAACCGTGAGCGGCACCCGGCCCGCCAACGCGTCGCGGCGCGGTGAAACGCGCGCCACGGGGCGGCGCTTGCCGATGAACATCAGCGTGCACGTGGTGCTGATTACGCTGGCGGTGCTGGTGTGGTGGATCGCCCGCGACATGGTGTCGGTGACGCGCACGCTGCGCGATGCGTCGCGGCTCAAGTTCGAGCTCAGCGAAGAACTGAAGGCCGACTGGCGCGTGACGTCGGCGCTGGTCGTGCCGGTTTCGCTGGACGTCACGGGCCCGACCAAGCGCATCAACGAGTTTGCGAGCGAGCTTGATGCCAACCCCGGGCGCTACAGTTTCTCGTACCGCATCGACCCCGAGAACCTGCCGCCGGATGCAGGCAGTAAGCGCATCGTCGTCGTGCGCGTAGACCTGTTGCAGTTGAAGCCCGCCGCCGAGGGCGGTGCCCCCGCAGAGCTGAACATCCGCCCGCTCACCGGCGACCGCGCCTACGAGGTCACGCTCGAGGCCTACGTCACGCGCCGCGCATATGTCGATCTCAGCACCAGCGTAGTGGGGGAAGTCTCGGGCTATACCTGGAAAGCGATGATTGCCCCCGACACGGCGCTGCAAGTGCGCGGGCCCGCCAGCAAGCTTGATTCGATCATCGGGGCCAATGAAATGGCGCGCCTGACCATCTCCAAGCTCGATGTCGGAGAGTTCATCAGCAACAAGTCGATTACCCTCAACAAGCCGGTCGACGAGGTGCTGGGCCAGGACAGCAAACACTCGACGATTGCATCGCTGGTGCCGCGCGAAGACGTGGTGTTCCAGCAGGTGATCGCCAGCGAAACGCCGGGTGGCACAAGCAAGGTCCAAACCGCAACACAGGTCGCCGTCGAGATTCACTTCACGCGACAACAGGACTTTGTGCAGGTGGACAGCCGCTTTCCGGTCAACGTGCTGCTGCCCAACTGGCTGGTGCAGCGCGGGGCACGCGTGCGCGACCTTGAAGACGACCTGCAGGTGACGCTGCGCGTGCTGGCAAGCCAGCGGGCAAACTTCACCGAGCGCAACTTGCGCGTCGTGATCGATCTCTCGCAGATGAAAGACACCGACTTCACGATCGAGGCGCCCGAGGGCGGGGCCGGCTTGTTCCGCGCCAAGCCCAAGACGCAGCTTTACTATTCGCTGATCATCAATCGTGAGCGCCTGACGCCTAAGTACCCCGGCGAGGGCATCACCGACGAGCGCTACCTGCAGGTCTCGGGGCTCAGCCTGGAGTGGACCCAGTGATGGGGACACAGCCGCCCCAAGCCCGCCACATGCATCGGCGCCCGCGCCGCGCCTTGCCCTGCTTCCGGCCCCTGTTCATTGCCGCGCTGCTGCTTGCATCGCTGTCGCAGTTGTCGGCCCAGTCGCTTCCCGACATCAACCGCCTTGAGGTGGAAAACGCGCGGCTGGTCCTGCTGGATGAAAGTGGTCGTCGCCAGGGCATGCTCGAGGGCAAGTACGCCCGCAAACGCGCCGACGGGCGTGTCGAGATTGAACAGGCAAAGTTGACCATCGCCCGCAACGACGGCTCGTTCGAGCTGGTTGCCCCGCTGTTCAGCTACGCGCCCACCAGCAATGCCTTTGATTGCAGCGAAGGCATGCAGGCTAAGCTGCCTGACGGCGGCGAACTTCAGATGCCGGCCGGAAGCGGCACGATCGAGTTCAAGCAGGGAATCGATCTGACCATGACCGGCCGCGGCAACGCCAAGCTGCGCACCGGCGACGACATGGTCAGTGCCGACATGCAGGACCCGACGGTTACGCTAGAGATTGCGCAAACCGGCGCGGGCGAAAAACGCGGCCTCGAGTTCCGGCAGCTGAAGATCGCGGGCCTGCGTGGCGCGCGCATGAACATCAAGCTCGACAACCTGGCCAACCTTGATGGCACGCGCAGCAAGCAGGCCGACGTGCTGCTTTCGTGTTTCGGCGACGCGTCGTTGCTGATTGCGCCCGTGCCCGGCACCGGCAAAGACCAGCCGTTGGCCCACCGCGCCACGGTCAGCCTGCTGCGCCGCGCCAGCATGACGCTGCAGAGCGAGCAGGAAGATGGCGCTCAGGCCAGTTTTCGCATCACGTCCGGTACGATTGAGCTGCGCGGCAACGTGCTGCGCCAGAAGCGAACAGACAGCGCTGGCGATGCCAAGCAAGAAGAAGCCACCACACTTGGCGACGTGGAGCTGGATGCTGTCCAGAACGTGCGCATGGTTGGGCCCGAGTTTGCCGGGTCAGGCTCGGCGTTGCAGTACCGCGAGCGCGCCGGCGCCACCGAGCTGCGCCTTGAGGGCGAACCCGAATTGACCCTGCAGCGCGGGTTGAACGACGCAGGACTGCCGCTGAGCCTGTACATGCGCGCCGGCGGGTTCATCAACGTGGACGTGCCGACACCCGAGGGCACAACGACGCCGAACCAGGCCGATGTCGAACTGTTTGACGGTGCCCGCGTCCAGCGCCTGACATCCGGCAAGCCCGATTGGCTGGTGCAGGGGCGACAAGTGCGGCTGTTCTCGTGGCAGGACTCGCCGGATTCGTACAGCCATTCATTCGACGTCGTGGCCGAGGGTTATTCGCCCCTGCTGCGCGTCTATGCCCCGCTGGCCGCTGACGCCAACGGGCGCTACCAGGTGAACCGCGCGACTCTGTACGGCATGCGCGCCGAGGGCACCATGGTCGGCGACCGCAGCGACGTAAGCGTATACGGGCCCGACATTCTTGCCGTGGTCAGCGCCGACTTTCCGCTGGCCGATGTGATTGGCGCGGCACTTGGACTGCGCCCGAGGCCCCGCACTGAAGCCATGATTCCCGCCCGCGACGGCTGCCTGACCATCCGAGCGGCCAGCACACTCAAGATGGGACTGACCGGCGCCTCAGGCGGCGGCGACTTGCGTGTGGCTGCGCGCGGCGACGTCACTCTCGACCATGAAACGCTGCCGCGGGATGACTCGGCGCTACTGACGCTGACCGGCGACTTCATCGCGCTGGACGTCCAGAACAACCAGTTGCGTGCAGCGGCACTCGTGGCAAGCGATGGCGCCGACGCGCTGGCGACATTGGGATACGACCTGCTGATCACAAAGTCGCTGACTGTGCACGATGAAAGCGGCGCGCTGGTCACCGACGTGACGGGCCCCGGCCGCCTTGTCGCCCGCGACCCCGCCAGCGTCAAGTACTTCCGCGACGCCTTCAACCGCCTGCCCCGGCGCAGCGAAGCGAAGCGCGAGTTGCCCGAGCCTGACGTCGGCTGGCTTGATTTCGGCGGCAATTGCCGCGGCTACGCGTCTGCCACCGAGCGCACGCTTGAGATCAGGCAGCCCGCGGCGTGGCTCGTGAACGGCGAATTCGAGAAGCCCCGCGCCGGCCGCGCCGCCGTCAACGACCTGGCCGAGCTTACGCAGCCTGAAGTGACACAGCTCTATTTCGTCTCCGGGCAACGCGCGTTTCTGCGCTCGTTCCAGGTGGGCGACGCCGACGGCGCGGCTTCCACGATCAATCTGCTGCGTCTTGAGGGCGATGCCGTTGTGCGCAGCCGGCTGGATGGCGTGCAGGCCACGGCTTCGGTGGCGATTGAGCTCTCGGGGGCCGAGCAACAGCGTGCGGAACAGAGCCCGCTGGCGGTGGTGCTGCTGGGTGTGTCGGAGCTGCGCGTGGAGAACGCCGGTGAGTTCTTTGGCGAGTACGTGAAGTCGGGCGTGTTTGCCTACGACAGCGTCTGGACACTCAACGCCAACGACCGCCTTGAAGTTACGCTGCGCCCGGTAGACACGGCGTTCCCCGGCATGACTGAGGGGTTTTCTACCGTGCTGCGGCCCTTGTCCGACGCGCTGTCTGCCAGGCTGCCACCCGATGCCCGCCTGTCAGCGGCCGAGACCGCCCGCGTGGCACTGCGGCGGCTGCTGGGTGATATGCCGGGCGGCGACCGCGCCGCAGCCGAAGTCGAACAACCCGCGCGGGCCTTGAAAGAATTGGAAGTCGCCTGCCCCGCGATGGCCGAGGTCGCCCGCATGTACCTGAACGGGGACACCCGCTGGCGCACGGCGTTGCCGGCTGCCGAGGGGCCGCTGCGGCGCGCCGACCGCCTGTTGGGGTCGTTGATCGACGTGGCGGGCCGCGGCGGCGTGGCGGGCCGCTTTGAGTCAAGCCGCGGCGATACCCCTTCGCTGAACCTTGCCATGCAGGATGTTCTGATTACGTTCAACGGCCTGGGAGAGATTATCGGGGTTGACGCCAGCGGGCCGATCGTGGTTTCACGCGACGCCTACACGCTGCGGGGAAACTCGCTCAGCCGCCGCGACGACGGCGCGCTGGTACTGGATGGCGCGCACATCAGCCTGCCGCCTGACACGGGCGTGCAGGTCGAGGGTGTGGACAGCATCAGCCTGTTGCAGCGGGAGGAGCTGGCGCTTCACAGCTCGCCCGGCGAGTACGACCGCACCATGGTCACGCGGGTGACCGGACGCAACCTGAAGGTTCGAATCACGCTGGAGCAGGAGTAGACATGTCCAACATCATCACCATCGACGGGCCTTCCGGCGCGGGCAAGAGCACCATCGCCCGCATCACCGCGATGCGCCTTGGCCTGGCGTACCTTGACACCGGCGCGATGTACCGCGCCGTCACGCTGCACTGCATGCGGGCCGGCGTCAAACTCGACGACCCCAAAGCCGTGTCCGCAACGCTCAAAGGGCTTGACCTGCGCGTCGAGTTGACGTTCGACGGCCCGATGAAGGTCTTTCTGGGCAGCGAAGAAGTGACCGGCAAGATCCGCACCCAGGAAGTCACGCGCAACATTCACTACGTCGCCGACGTCATGGAAGTGCGCAACCACCTGGTCGAGATGCAGCGCAAGATCGGCGAAAATGGCGACCTGGTCACCGAGGGCCGCGACCAGGGCACGCTGGTGTTCCCGCGTGCCAGCCTGAAAATCTACATGTTCGCAACGCCCGAGGTTCGCGCCCGCCGCCGCCACAACGAACTCAAGCAGCGCGGCGTGGACGCCAGCTACGAAGAAGTGCTCGAGGACGTCAGCAAACGTGACTACCTTGACATGGGCCGCGAACTGGGCGGCCTGCGCAAGGCGCTCGATGCCGTAGAGCTCGACACCAGCAGCCTGTCGCCCGACGAGGTGGCCGAGTCGATCGTCAAGCTGGCCAAGGCGCGGCTGAAAATGCAGACCCGCAAGATCGACAAAAGCGCGCTGGAACGCGCCCGCGACCAGATCGAACGCCGCAGCCAGGAGTCTTAACCGGTTGTCCGAACCTGCGGTCTCACGCCAAGGCGCTACGGCGCCAAGAGCTGCAATGGCAACTGCACTGCGGTGATCCACCAAGGACCACTAAGGACCACCAAGTTGTTTGCCCTAAAGCAGTTCTTCGTGTCTTCGTGCCTTTGTGTGGAACAGCCATAACAAGGCGGATCGCGCAGCCGCGCAACGCAACTGCTGGCTCACACCAAGCCACAAAGGCACAAAGCACTACAATGGCAACGGCACTGTGGTGAACCACAACGGGCACCAGGTTGTTTGCCGTAAGGCAGTTTTTAGTGCCTCTTCGTGTCCTTGGTGGACAACAGCAGTTTGCAGGGGTCAGCAACCGCGATCCTGCCTTGCCTCTGGACGCGGTCTGGCTATCCTGATGCCTCCCCCGCTGCACACAGGGTCATCCCATGACGATGGTTCGTCTTTGCTTGCTGATGCTGGCTGGCACGCTGCTGCTGACCGCCGGCTGTGCGACCCAGTCGCGGCCGTCGCGGGTCGGCGAAATCGGCGTGAACACGCGCTATGAAGCCGAATTGGCCGCCGAGCGCGAAGCCCGCGAATTCTACGAGTACAAGGCGCCCAAGACCGGGGCGCTGATACGCAGCAACCCGCCCGGCGCGCTGGTCGAGTGGTACAACGAGCAGGGCGTATGGGTTGCACTCGGCAACACCCCGTCGCGCGAGATCGTGATCGAGGCCACCGGCAAGCCCGAGCTCTTCCGCGTGTCAATGAACGGCTACCTGTCACAGATTCGCTGGGTGGCAGCCACGCCCAGCAGCGAGGGTGTCACGGTGCAGTTTGAGCTTGAGCCTGAATTGCCGTCTGACCGCTTCATTTTCCGTGACTAGCCGGGCACTGCATATTCGTAATACTGTACGGGCGCCCCTGCACGGGCGCCCGGTCTGATACTGGCCTTCGGAGGGTTTCCCTTGCAACGCCTGCTGCCGCTTTCCCTGCTTGTGCTGCTGATTGCAGCTTCCGCCTATCAGCCCGCCGTCGCCCAGGATAAACCACGGGCCAAGGGCCTCGATGTCCAGGAATTCACGCTGGATAACGGCTTGAAGGTCGTGGTCGTGAACCGCCCCGGCGTACCCGTCGTCAGCACCTTTGTCTGGTACAAGGTCGGCTCGATGGACGAAGTGGGCGGCGCCACCGGCATGGCCCACTTTCTTGAGCACATGATGTTCAAGGGCAGCCGCAACTACAAAGTCGGCGAAGTCGACAACGTGTGCGTGCGCAACGGCGGCAGCAACAACGCGTTTACCAGCTATGACTACACCGGCTATTACATCGACCTGCCCAAGAGCCGCTACACCGAGGCCTTGAAGATCGAGGCTGACCGCATGCGTCACCTGACGCTCGACCTGAAAGAGTTCGAGAGCGAGAAAAAGGTCGTGCAGTCAGAAAGCGACATCTTCGCCGATGACCCGGGCGACCAGTTGTGGACGCGCATGACCGCCATGCTGCACGGGCCCCATCACCCGTATGCGCACCCGGTGCTCGGCTGGCCGCAGGACGTGGCCGACATTTCGCGCCGCGACATGCGCCTGTTCTACGACAAGCACTATCACCCCAACCATGCAACGCTGGTGCTGGCGGGCGACGTCACCGCCGACGAGGTCAAGCCCACCATCACGCAGTTGCTGGGCGCCATCCCGCGCGGCCCTGAACTGAAACGGCCCGAGCCGCGCGCCATCGACTTCAAAGGCCCCAAGACGCTTGAGGTCAAGAGCGACTCTGAAGTCATTCAGATGGGCCGCGAGTACCTGACCGTGCAAGCCGGCCACCCGGATGTTGTGCCGTTGCAGGTGCTTGGCTTGATCCTGGGCGGCGGCGTGACCAGCCGCCTGTACCGCGCTCTCGTGGACGAAAGCGGCCTTGCCACCAGCGCCGGCAGCGGCCATGGCGACAACATGCTTTCAGGCAGTTTCTGGATGTGGGCCGAACTTTCGGCTGAGCATTCGCGCGAAGACCTGGTCGCCGCCATCCAGAAGACAATTGACGTATTGATCGAAAAGGGCGTGACCGCAGGCGAAGTCGAGCGCGCCCGCAACCGCCTGCTGGCCTCGTTCATTTTCGGCCAAGAGCAGGCCAGCAGCATCGCCAGCTCGCTGGGCGAATCAGAAACGGTCCAGGGCGACTGGCGCGCCGTGCTGGCCATGCCCGACAAGATTCGCGCCGTCACCGCCGCCGACGTGCAGCGGGTGGCCGCGCAATACCTCAAACTGGACCGCAGCGTCACCGGCTGGCTTGTGCCGGAGCTTTCCCCTGTCGATACCGGCGCCAAGGCCGACGACGCCAAGCCGCAACCGCTGCCGGTCAAGCGCCACGTGCTCGGCAACGGACTGCGCGTGCTGATGCTGGAGCGGCCGGGACTGCCCGTTGTGACCGCTACCGCGAGCATTCGCAGCGGCCGCGCATCTGAGACGGCAGCAGAAAACGGCCTGTCTTCGTTCACCGGCAGCCTGCTCGACACCGGCACAAAAAGCTGGAGCAAGCAGGAACTGGCCGAGGCCATTGAGAACATCGGCGCCAGCCTTAGCGTGGGAACCGACGGTGGCACCGTTCGCATGCTGAGCGAGCACACACCGCTGGGCATCCGCATGCTGGCCGAGGTGATGATTCACCCGACCTTCCCGGCGGAAGAGCTGGAACTGCTGCGCCGGCAGACGCTGGCCAGCATCGAGTCCGAAAAAGATGAAACGGCATCGTTCGCCCGCAGCAGCGCCAACGCCGCGCTGTATGGGCCCGACAACCCGCTGGGCCGGCCGGCCCAAGGCAGCGAGACAACCGTGGCCGCGTTCAACCGCGAGCAAACGGCGGCTTGGCATGCCAAGTGGTTCCGGCCGGACAACTGCATCATCAGCGTGGTGGGGGACTTTGACGCAGCCGCCATGCTCAAGCTGCTGGAAGGTGAGTTCGGCGCGTGGCAGAAACCGTCGTCGGCGTTGTCATTCCCCGCGTACAAGTTTGAGCGCCCGGCTAAACTGGAGGGCGAGCAGGCGTTCCACTTCAAGAGTTTCGACCCGGCCAAGGTTGACCCCAAGCGCAAGCGCATCGCCATCGACCACCCGGGCAAAGACCAGGTGGTGGTGCGGCTTCAAACGCTGGGCATCACGCGCGACAACCCGGACTACTTCGCGCTGATGGTGATGGACAACGTGCTGGGCACGTCACCCGGGTTTACCGACCGCTTCAGCAAAGTACTGCGCGACGAGATGGGGCTGGCCTACAGTGCCTATGCCAACATCGCCAACGGCAGCGGCATCTATCCGGGGGCGTTCCTGGGTTACATCGGCACGCGGCCCGAGAACGTCGAACTGGCGTTGCAAACCATGTATCGGCTACTCGAGGAAATCCGCACCACGCCCGTCAGCGACGACGAGCTGACCACGGCCAAGGACTATCTCAAGGGCAGCTTTGTATTCGACGTCGAGACCACCAGCCAGCTCGCGGGCCTGCTCGTCAGCATGGAACGCTACAACCTTGGCGCCGATTACCTGGTCAAGTTCGTGCAGGGCATCGACGCCGTCACCAAAGCCGACGTCCAGCGCGTGGCCAAGAAGTACCTGGTGCCGGAGCAGATGGTCGAAGTCATCTGCGGGCCGATCACCAAGATCACACCCGCACCCGAGGAGACCGAAGACAAGTGATACGCGCGCTGCTGATCGGCTTGCTGTTTTGTGCCCCGCTGGCAGCGGAGTACGAGTCGAACTTCGGCCGCGTGACACTGGCCAACTGTGACCTGATCGTGCAGGGCGTCGCGTCGGCCAAGCGCACCCGCGTGGCTGCCAGCTTTCGCGTGGAGGTCACGGTGCAGCAGGTGCTGTACGGCGAAACCGAGCAGCGCGAAGTCTCGGTCTATTACACCGACGACAAGATGCTCAAGGACAACGAGCCTGTGCGCGCGCTGTTCGCCCTCAAGACCATGGCGACCGGCGGTTTCTCGATTGTCGGCAAGCCGGTCTATGCACCCGAATCTGAGCCCGAGTCGGCAGCCAAGCAAAGTGTGTGCGAGGCCTTTGTCGCCTTGGAGCAAGAGAAACAGGGCGAAGAGCGCACCACTAACTTCTGGGCGCTGCTGGTCAGGCACATCCGGCAGGGCGGCTTTGCCGCGCAGAATGCGGCCGTCGAGCTGATGTTCGTGGCCCAGCATCGCAGCAGTATTGTTACCGAAGAACGCTTCACGCAGGTGCAGGACGCGCGAGGTTTCGGCGAAAAGGGGCTGACCACCCAGACCAAAGAGGACCTCAAGCTGGCCTTCCAGGGACTGGTCGAGGCGGGGGTCAAAACCCTGAAGTTCCGGCGCATCCGGCGCGGCGATACCAAGGAAGACCGAAGAAACGCGGCAACCGAGCTGCTCAAGCTGGTGGAAGAATACCCGCGCGCGTTCACCGAAGCTGACGCCAAGCTGACCAAAGCCATCGCCGACCAGAGCCAGGACGCCGTGCTGAACGAGACGCTGGCAGAGCTGGAAAGTGCGATCATCCTCGAGGTCCGCGTCCGCGAAGCCGCCGACAAAACCACCAAACCGCAGGACTAGGCGGCCAGAAGAAGTAGCTCACGTCGAACTACATTTGCCGCGAAAGCGCGAAAACGCGAAACTAGCATTGGCAGTGTTTTGCGCTTTTGCGTTTTCGCGGCAATTGCAGTCCGAACACTACTCAAAGCGCTCGTCGGGCCACCAACCAGTTTTTTCGTACTTTCTTCAAAGGCTTGCTGCAGTCGTTGCCGATGACCATGCAGCTTGGCCCGCGTGCGCCAACACCCAAACGTGCTTCCCAACTCTCCAGGAGTAGCCATGAAGAAGATTCTGTTGTCCATCGTAGCTGTCTCCGCCGTGGCGCTGCTCGGCGGGTGCGTCTCCCTTGAGGAGTACGAAACCACACGCGGCATGTACGAGACGGAAGCCGAAGCCAACGCGGCACTGGCTGCCGAAAACGCGCGCCTTGAGGCATCGCTCAACAAGGAAAAGTCAGACAAAGCCGCGCTGCAGAAGTCGCTGGAAGAAATCCAGAAGGCAGCCGCCAACCAGCCCGCGATCGACAAAGACGCAATGCTGGAAGAACTGAAGAAGATCTGGGGCGGCAACATGGGCGAGTGGGAAACCGTGCGCTCGGGCGGCGCCATCGGCGTGCGCCTCGATGACAGCGGCGTGCTGTTCACCAGCGGTTCATGGACGCTGACCGACAACACCAAGAAGACGCTCACCAAGCTGGCCGGCATCATGAAAGACAAGATGAGCAACCCCAACATGTTCGTGCGCATCGACGGCCACACCGACAGCGACCCGATCAAGTCGCTCAAGGGCAAGGGCATCGCCGACAACACGCACCTCAGCTCGATGCGCGCTATGGCTGTGCGCGACTTCCTGGCCACCCAGGGCATTCCGAAGGAACGCATCTTCGTGGCAGGCTTCGGCGAAAACTGGCCGATCGCAACGGGCAGCAGCAGCCGCGACAAGCAGCGCAACCGCCGCGTCGAAGTGTACATGGGTGACGCGGACGCCCTGAGCATCGGCTCGCTGCCGGCAGCCAGCCAGGTCAGCAAGAAGTAGTCAGCGACACATGCATCGTAAGGGCCCGCGAGCTGATCGCGGGCCTTTTGCATTTGGCGCCCGCGACTTCCGTCGCGGGGCTGTTGCTTCTTGCCCGCGACTTCCGTCGCGGGGCTGTTGCTTCTTGCCCGCGACTTCCGTCGCGGGCTTTCATGCGTTAGCCTTCGCTTAAGGAGGTTGCCGTGCCGGACAATCGCGTTACGCCCGAACTGTTATGGAAGCTGCCGCGCGTTGGCAGCCCTGTGCCCGACGCCAAAGGCCGCCGCTTCATCGTGCCCGTCACCAGCTTTGACATTGAAAAGAACGAAGGCCTGACGCGCTTGTGGTTTGGCGAGAACGGCAACTTGCGCGCGATCACCGGCGATGTCTCATCCAATAGCCCGGCTTTCAGCCCCGACGGTCGCAGCCTGGCCTTTGTGCGCAAGGCGCCCAAGGACGACAAGGCTCTTGGGTCCGAGAAGAACCAGCTTTGGCTGATGCCGCTGGATGGCGGCGAGCCTGAAAAGCTGACCGACATGCCGCTGGGTGTAGCCGACCCGCATTGGTTGCCCGACGGCAAGCGCATCGCGTTTCTGTCGGCTGTGTACGCCGACCACTGGAGCATGCCAGAGACAGCCGCCGAAGCTAAGCGCCGCAAGGAGTCCAAGGTCAAGGCGTACACCACCGAGAACCGTTTCTACCGCTACTGGGACCACTGGATCGCCGACGAGCCCTTCCAGCATCTGTTCGTGCTTGACCTGCAGACCCGCGTGCTGAAAGACCTTACGCCCGAACTCAAGCGCATCTTTCCGTTGATGGAACTTGGTGGTAGTTGGGACATCTCGCCCAGCGGCGACGAAATCGCTTTCTCGGCCAATCGCACTGACCCGCCGTACCACGAGATGTTCAGCGGCGTCTATCGCCTCAAGCTGGATGGTTCTGAGCCGCGCTGCATCAGCGACTGGACTGGTGGCAGCGCGCAGCGGCCGCGCTTTTCGCCCGACGGCAAATGGATTCTGTACGGCGAGCAGGAAGACGAAGCCTTCTACGCCGACAAGGTCAGGCTTGTGGCACACGAGCGCGCCAGCGACAAGCACGTTGTACTGACTGAGCAGTGGGACCAGTCGGCTGCCGAATGGGAATTCCTGGACAACGACACCGTCGTCTTCACGGCTGAGCACCGCAGCGCCAACGCCATCTACACGCTGGACTTCGCACGCGCGGCTGCATCGCCGGGGGAACTCGAGCCCCGGGAGGTGGTGCGCGGGGGTTGGTTCGCGGGCGTGCGCCCCGCGGGCGGCGTGGTGTTCACCACGCGCCAGGACCTTTCAACGCCGGGCGAAGTCGCGACCGTTACGCTGGCGGGCAAAGTCGAGATGCACAGCCAGTTCTGCCGGCCCCTGCTGGCAGAAGTGCAGCAGTCCGAGACGCAGGAAGTCTATTTTGAGGGTGCAGAAGGCCACCAGGTGCAGATGTGGCTGCTGTACCCACCCGGCGTGAAAGAGCGCAAGCGGCTGCCGCTGCTGCACCTGATTCACGGCGGGCCCCACGGCGTGTTCGGCGACAGCTGGCACTGGCGCTGGAGCGCGCAGGCGTTCGCGGCGCAGGGCTACCTGGTCGCGCTGGTGAACTTTCATGGCAGCACCGGCTGGGGCAACGAGTTCGCGCGCTGCATCATGGGCGAGTGGGGGAAGAAGCCGTACGAAGACATCGAGAAAGCCACCGACTGGCTGATCGAAAAAGGCCTGGCCGATCCCGAGCACATGGCATGCGCGGGCGGCAGCTATGGTGGTTACCTGGTGGCTTGGATCGCGGGACAGACAGATCGGTACAAGTGCCTGGTGAACCATGCCGGCGTCAGCGACCTGCAATCTCAGTTTGCGCGCGACGTAACCCCCGGCCGCGAGAAGGCGCTGGGCGGCGAGCCCTGGGGCGACCGCGAAGGCATGAACCGCTACAACCCGATCGTGCACAGCGGCAACTACAAGACGCCAATGCTGATCATCCACGGCGAGCAGGATTATCGGGTGCCCTACACGCAAGCGCTGGAGACCTACAACGCCTACCGCGCCCAGGAAAAAGAGGCGCGGCTGGTCGTGTATCCCGACGAGAACCACTGGATTTTGAAGCCGCAGAACAACATCCACTGGTACGGCGAAGTGTTCGCGTGGCTCAAGCGCTGGATGTAGCGGCTAAACGCGGCGAACCAGGTAGACGATCAGGACGATCACGAATACCAGCATCAGCAAGCCGGCGGGGGAGTAGCCGTACGGTCCCCATTTCTTGTGTCCCCACGCGCCTCCAGCGGCGGACAACACGAGCAGCACAATCAGGATGATCAGCACGACTTCCATGGCTTCTCCGGGCGACAGGTGGTGTATACGCGGGCGCTACATCAACTGCGCGACTTGAACCCGTAGATGAAGCCGCTGAGCAGTGTGATGGCGCCGACGATGGTCAGGCCGATGCCCGAGTAAATCAGCAGGTCGCGCTTGTCCGAGAAGTCCTGGTCGAACACGTTGGTGATGGCTTCGCCGACGGTGGGCTCAAGGTTCTGGCCGTACACCCACAGCGCAATGCCAATGGCAAGCATCAATCCGCCTGCGCCAAACAGTCCGGTCTTCAGCATGGCTGTCTCCTGTTGATGCGGCCCGGTAGCGTCAGTGGCATCCACCGGTCGAGCGCGGGCATATGTCATCTTTTCTGTGCGAAAAGAAAGTCCCGCCGTAAATTGCGAATGCTTTCGAGGGTAGAACCCCGAAATCGGCAGAATGATTCCGGCTAAAGCAACCATTGATGCACATAGGTGCACATGTTCATGAACGTGCACCAATGGTTGCAGTTGCAGTCCGTCGAACTCAAACGCAACGCCAAGCCGCCAGGAACGCCACGGCCGCATTCACAATTCGCGAGTTCTGAATGCTGCTGCGGTAAAGTCGCCCTTAGTTGTTGTGCTTGTCTTTGTTCAGTTAAGGGAATGCGACTAGCTAGGAAGTCGTGTCGTCAGCCGCTTAGCGGCTGCAGAATGTAGCCCATGGCTTCAGCCATGGGAACCTCGCGCGAAATAGAACGGCGCCCCAGCGGGGCGCAGGACCTTTCTCCCGCGCCCCTACGGGGCGCTGTGATCTCTTTTCAATTCATTCCCACGGCTGAAGCCGTGGGCTAAGTTCCCCGGCCCCGTTGGGGCCAGAGGCAACATCGTACTCACTCAATCGCATCGCAGTGCGCCCCAGCGGGGCGTTTGGATTGTGGCCCACGGCGAAGCCGTGGGGATTCGAGATCGGACGGTTTTGGCGCCCCAGCGGGGCGCGGGAAAGGTAGCGAATCTCCTGCGCCCCGCTGGGGCGCGGTGATTCTTTAGCCTGGTTTCCCATGGCTACGCCATGGGCCAGACTCCGTGCGCCACTCCGTGGCGCATGCCGAGAACCGCAAAGTCGCACCGGATTGAATGTGCGCCGATGGTTGCTTGTGCAGCCATGAAAGGGCCTAGGCCCGGGGCGGTTCGGCGAGGATCTTTTCGTAGTAGGCTTCCCACACCGGCAGCAGGGCTTCGCGTTTGAACTTGGTTTCGGCGCGTTCGCGGGCGGCTTGGCCCATGCGTGTGCGGGTGGCGTCATCGCGCAGCAGCGCGTGAATGCTGGCGGCAAAGGCATCGACGTCGCCGGGTTTATGCAGCGTGCCGTGCACGCCGTGCTCCACGACCTCGGGCAAGCCGCCGGTGTTGCTGGCCACGACCGGCACGCCGCAGGCCATGGCCTCAAGCGCGCTTAAGCCAAAGCTTTCGTACTCGCTGGGCAGGAAGAACAGGTCGGCTTGTGGCAGCAGCTCCCAGATCGCGTCGTAGGTGCCCAGCATGTTCACGCGCCCCTCGATGCCAAGCTCGCGCACCAGCTCGCGAATCGCGCCGACCTCGGGCCCGTCGCCGACCATGACCAGCCGCGCCTTGATGTCACGCGTGCCGCGCGCAAACGCCTGCACCACGTCGCGCGGCCGCTTGACCTCGCGGAAGTTGCTCACGTGCATCACGATCTTTTCGTCGGCGGCTGCCAGGTGCGCGCGCTTTTCTTTGCAGCAGCCGGGCTTGAAACGCTCGGTGTCTACGAAGTTGGGGATGACCTCAATGTGCTGCGCGCCGCAGTCGATGGTGTCGAGCACTCGGTCTTTCAGCTCGGCTGAGACGCTGGTGACGCCGTCGCTGGCGCGAATGCCAAAGCGGGTGATGGGCTGAAAAATGCGCTGCTGGCCGATGATGGTGATGTCGGTGCCGTGCAGCGTGGTGATCAGCTTGACGTTCTTGCCGGCGCCATTGAGCATCTCGCGGGCCAGGTGGCCGCTGATCGCGTGCGGGATGGCGTAGTGGGCGTGCAGGATGTCGAGACCGTACTGCTGCGCGACTTCCATGATCGTGCCCGCCAGCGCCAGGTCGTAGGGCGGGTAGCGGAACAGCGGGTAGGCTGTCACTTCGACTTCGTGGTACTTCAGGTTGCTGCGAAAGCTCTCGAAGCGAAACGGGATCGCGTAGCTGATGATGTGCACGCTGTGGCCGTTTTCGGCCAATGCGCTGCCAAGCTCGGTGGCGACAACGCCAGAGCCGCCGTGGGTTGGATAACAGACGATGCCGATCTTCATGCGCACAAGCCAACAACCGGGCCCCACAGCCTATTCCGGGCTGCGGTTATCAACAGGGCCAGTTGTGGAAAAGGAGAGGGCCGAGACGTGGAGAAAGGGCCGGAAAGGAGAGCGTAAAGCTACCCTTTCAACTCACGTCTCGGCCGCATGGCACCGTTGCAGAGCGGGCGATCACGCTGCAACAGTGTTTACTTTGGTTTGGCGCAGGGGTGATGCCGCAGCGCGTAAGGGCGCGCCGCCACAGTCCTCAATCTACCACGTAAGTTAGTATAGCCTATCCTTGCAACAAAGGAAAGCCCGAAATCCGCGCCACTTCGGCCTTCCAAGGCAGCCGCATAAACAGCCGCAGCCTTACAGAGTGTTAACGACCCGGGGTATCCGCGCGCATCCGAAAATCGCCAGAATGTGGGGGCAGTGGGCTGCCAGGGCGCATTCCAAGGGCTTGTTGTATCGAGAATGCCCGAGGCCACTCATCCACCCATGGGCGGGTTCGTGCGCAATTGCCGCATGATTGGTGACGGCGTGGTGACAATATAGCGCGCACTAACTTAGCGCGCGGGTTCGGCAAGCAGGTCGTAGCCCATGCTGCGGACCACCCGCACCGGCAGAATCGTGCCCGGCGCCACCTTGGTCTTCAGCCGCACGGTGCAGTCGATCTCGGGCGCGTCGGCCCTGGAGCGCGCCTCGGTGGGGTACTTCGGGTCCTGGCTGTCGCCTTCGGTGATCACTTCGATGTTTGTGCCGACCAGCGCCTCGTTGCGCCGGAACAGGTCTTCGCGGGCAACTTCCATGAACGCCCGGTGGCGCTGCGTGATGACGTCTTCGGGCAGCTTGCCGTCCAGCGTAAAGCTGGCAGCGCGGTCTTCATCCGAGAACGGAAACGCGCCGGCGCGGTCAATGTGCCCGGCGCGAATGAACTCGAGCAACTCCTCAAACTGCGCGTCGGTTTCGCCAGGAAAGCCCACAATAAACGTGCTGCGCAGCGTCAGCCCGGGCACGCGCGTGCGCAGCTTCTCAATCAAGCGCATTGTCGTATCGCGTGTGCTGCCCCGCCGCATGCGCGCCAGCACCGGCGTGGCAATGTGCTGCAACGGCATGTCGATGTAGCCCAGCAGCTTGGGCTCATGGGCCAGCAGGGCAATCAGTTCGTCGGTGACCTGCGTGGGGTAGGCGTACATCAGGCGAATCCAGTCAATGCCGTTCACCTTCGCCAGCTCAGCCAGCAACTCGTGCAACGACTTGCGGCCCTCGCTGTCGAGGCCGTAGTACGTGCTGTCCTGGGCCACGATGATCAGCTCTTTCGCGCCGTCCCGGGCCAGCTCGTTGGCTTCTTCGATGATCTGGGCCCGCGGCTTACTGCGGAAGCGCCCGCGAATGCTCGGGATCGTGCAGAACGAGCACTTGTGGTCGCAACCCTCTGAAATGCGCAGGTACGCGTAGTGACGCGGCGTGATGCGCAGCCGCGCGCGGTCGTCATATACGGTGCCGCGCGCGTCAGGGTCGCTGATGGCGACGCTGCGGGCAAGCTCGCCGCTGACTGAAAGTTCACGCAGCACGTCCACGAGTTTCACGCGGTCGTTGACGCTGACCAGCGCGTCGGCCCCCGGGGCGCTTTCGTCAAGCATGGGCCGGTAGTTGCCGACCATGCAGCCGGCCACAATCACGCGCTTGACGCCGCCCTGCTCTTTCAGGGCAACCATGCGGTTGATGTGCTCAAGCGACTCCTTGCGCGACGCGTCGAGAAAGCCGCAGGTGTTCACCACCACCACGTCGGCGGATTCGTAATCCGGCGTGACCACGAAGCCCTCGGCTGCGATCTGCCCGAGCATCGTTTCACTGTCAATCAGGTTCTTGGGGCAGCCCAGCGAAATGAACGCAACGGTGCCCAGGGCGGTCTTCATGGCAGGGATGGTAGCAGGCTTGCGGCCGCGTTGTAGGGTGGCGCGCGATGGCAAAGCCCGAAAACATCTGGGTCGGCATTGAGGTCACACGCCAGGTGCGCGTGGTGAACGGCGAGATTGAGCCGGCTGGCAAGCTGGCAGTGGGGGGCGTGAACCTGCTGGATCACCAGCTGTCGATTGCGCGCGGCCTCACCGTTGCCGACCAGATTTGCGTGCTTACGCCGCAGGGCGACGAAACGCTGCTCGAGATCACGGCCAAGCACGAAGCCCGCGAGATGGCGCCCTTTGACTTCATCGCGATGCTGAGCGAGCGCGCGGGCGCGGGGCAGGAAGGCGCAGTCGTCCTGCTGCGCCAGATTGCACCACTGCGGGATGCGTCGGATGTGCAAACGGCGCTGGCGATGCTGGACAGCCACCCGGTCATCATCAGCGCCGCAAAGACAGCGCGAGGCCAAGACGCGCGCAAAGCCGACACGGACGACCGCTGCCTGGCATTCGAAGTGCGCCGCATCAGCCAGTTCAGCCGCGAAGCCATGGCCACGGCGCCCACGACAGAAGAGAAGCTGGTCTACCTTGAAGCCAACAGCTACGCCGAGTACATCCGCCCAAGCGACGCAGCCAAGGTGGAAGAAACAATGAAAGCGTGGCAGAAGTAGGCGCGGTCACTGCAACCCGCGCCCCTCACACGACGACTGGCAATCTCACGCCAAGGCGCAAAGGCGCGGAGAACTACTGACTGGTAGTCAACTTCGTGCGTCTTAGTGGCCCTTTGTGGATCACTGCAGTGCCGTAGTTGCAGTTCTTGGCGTCATGGCGCCTTGGCGTGAAACAGGCAGTTGCAGTTTGCCGCGCTTGGTTCAGGCCTTGCCGAACTTGGGGTTCAGCTTCTCGTTCATGAAGTCCGCCAGCATCTGGCTTAGCCGGTCGTCGCGCACTTCGTACCAGTCAAAGGCCTTCACCTCGGCGCGCTGCTCGCCGCTTACGCTTTCACGAATCGCATCGGGCAGATTGCCGAACGTCGCCCAGCCGCACTTGAGTACTTCGTGATTGCCATTGCGCAGCAGATAGACGCCGCCCACGGGCGGCACCCGGTCAATCATGTCGGCGCGGAACTCCCAGTCCCAGCTGCGGCCCGTGGCCACGCCCGGGTCGGGGTCTACGTAGTTGTCCTGCACGGCTTGCACCAGCTGGCTGAACGGAATGCGCGACTGCTCGCCGGTTGCCATGTTGCGCAGACTTACCACGCCCTCTTTCTCTTCTTCGGGCCCGGCGATCACGACCAGCGGAAAGCCGCGCTTGCCCGCGTACTTCAGCTGCTTGCCGAGCTTGGCCTTGGTGTCCAGATACAGCTCGGTCGGCACGCCCGCCTTGCGCAGCGCAGACGTTGCCTTCAGGCTGTAACCCTGCGTCTCGGGCGCAAACACGGTCACCAGCACTGCGGCGGTGCTGCGCGCCTTGGGCAGCAGCTTCAACTCTTCCAGCGCGCTGATCAGCCGGTCGATGCCGACGCTGATGCCGACGGCGGGGATTTCTTCGCCCGCGAACAAGCCGATCAACCCGTCATAGCGACCGCCCGACATCACGCTGCCGAAGCCCGGCAGGTCCAGCAGAAACGTCTCGAACACCGTGCCCGTGTAGTAGTCCAGGCCGCGCACAATCGTGGGGTCAACGCGCAGCACTTCGTCAGGTACGCCCAGCGCCGTGGCATTGTCGTAGACCTCGCGCAACTCAGCGCAGCCGCGCTCCCCTAGCTCGCTGCCCTTCAAGAAGCTCGCGAGCTTCTCGATGCGCGCGGCAGTGGCCAGGTTGCCTTCAGCCAGCTTCAAGAACTCAAACACCAGCTCAAGGCCCGCCGCGGTGAAGCCGCCGTTGCCGACCTGGCCCGTCAGCTCGGCGCGCACGCCGGCTTCGCCGACCTTGTCGAACTTGTCGATGCCGCGCATCACGGCATCCATGACCGCATTGTCCGACACGCCAATGCGCGCCTGCAAGCCGCGGAACAGCTTGCGATTGTTGAAGCGGATCACGTAGTTCGGCACATTCAGCGCGCGCATCACCGAGTAATCGACGGCAATGCATTCGGCGTCGGCCAGCAGGCTGTCAGTGCCGACAATGTCCACGTCGCACTGCCAGAACTCGCGAAAGCGGCCGCGTGCGGGGCTTTCGGCGCGCCACACCGGGCCCATCTGGTAGCGCTTGAACGGGCGCGAAAGGTCGTTGCGGTACTGCGCGACCACGCGCGCCAGGGAAATCGTCAACTCATAGCGCAGGGCAACGTCGCGGCCGCCCTGGTCTTCGAAGCGATAGAACAGTTTCTCGGCTTCGGGGCCGGCTTTGCCCAGCAGGATCTCGGCGTATTCGAGCGAAGGTGTGTCGAGCGGGTCAAAGCCGTAGCGCTCAAACACTTCGACAATGCGGCGCAGCAGGCGGGTACGCGGGATCATCACCTCGGGCAGGTAATCCCGGAAGCCTTTTAGAATTCGCGGCTCAATCCGTGCCATGGCTGCTCCGTGATGCGGCTGACCAAGCCGCAAAGCGGGCAAGGTGCCCGCGGTCCTACGCAACGAAGCGCGGTTTCTAGCGCAGTTTAGGCCGTCGCGCAACGCGGCATGTGCGCAGTTCTTGGCGCCGTGGCGCCTTGGCGTGAGGCCGCCGTTGCATTTGACAGCCAAGTGAACTGCCACTGCATAACTACAGTCTCACGCGGAGGCGCAAAGGCGCGGAGAACTGCAGGCTTGCGGTCCCCCCAATTGGCCACAAAGCCATTGCAGCTCTTTGTGCCTTTGTGGCTTGGTGTGAGCCGGCAGTTGCAGTTTGCCGACACAGCTTCACGGCCATCTCACACAAAGACACGAAGCCACGAAGAACTGCTTCATGGCCAACAACTTGGTGGTCCTTAGTGGCCCTTGGTGGATCACCGCAGTGCAGTTGCCAATGCAGTTCCTTGTGGCTTGGTGTGGGTCGGCAGTTGCAGTTCTTGGCGCCGCGGCGTCTTGGCGTGAGCCAGGCAGTTCGTGCGGCTACTACCGTACGGCGGTCTCACGCGGAGGCGCAAAGGCGCGGAGAACTGCAGGCTTGCGGTCCCAAGGGGCCCGCCGCAGGGCCATTGCAGCTCTTTGTGCCTTTGTGGCTTGGTGTGAGCCGGCAGTTGCAGTTTGCCGATACAGCTTCACGGACATCTCACACAAAGACACGAAGCCACGAAGAACTGCTTCATAGCCAACAACTTGGTGGTCCTTAGTGGCCCTTGGTGGATCACCGCAGTGCAGTTGCCATTGCAGTTCTTGGCACCGTGGCGCCTTGGCGTGAAGCCGCCGTTGCTTTGAGGCAGACACACACAAAGCCACGAAGAGCGACTTCGTGGCTTTGTGGATCAGCGTCGTTGTTTGACCGACCGCTACTTCTTGGCCAGCAGCTTCAGGGCTTCTTTGGGGTTGGCGGCGAACTTGAACACCTGGCTCAGGCCCAGCATGTCGAACACTTCCTGCACGGGCTCGGTCGGGTTCATCAGCACGATGTCGCCGCCGCGCTCGTGGCTTTCGCTCAGCGTGCCGATAAACACGCCGGCACCCGCCGACGACACGTACTCCACGTCGGCCAAGTTCACCGCAATGCGCACCTTGCCTTCATCGAACAGGTTGTTGATTGCCTGCTCCATGTACTCGAATGTGTGAGCGTCAAGCCACCCGGCGACATGAACCACTGTCACGTCGGGCGAAAGCTCCTCGAGATTGATCTCGAACTCCCTCATGTGTCTCTTTCTTTGCTGCTCTGACCCTGCACTGTCCCTGCCACACCGTTCGGGTTACTGCCCGGATACGATGAGTTTCACCAGCGTCAATTCGTTCATGTCGCCTTCGCGCGAGGTGTAACGCACTTCGTCCATCACTTTGCGCATGATGAACAGGCCAAGCCCGCGCTTGCTGCCGGCGGTGATGTGTGCCTGCATGTCGATGTTTGCCTTGGCCTCAGAGCCCTTGGCTGCGTCGTAGGAAATGCCGTTGTCCCGAATGCGTACGGTGAAGCGCTGCTCGTCGGCGTCGATCAACACCTCGACGGTGCCGTCCACGCGGCCTTCATACCCGTGCTGGATGGTGTTGGCGACGGCTTCATCGACGGCCAGCACGACCTTGTTGACGTCGCGCTGGGGCAACCTGGAGCGCTTGATCGCGCTGTGCAGGAATTCCCGCACGATGGCGAGGTTGCGCGTATGCGCCACGACCTCAAGCCGATCGGTTACATGCGAATCCGACATCCACTGCCCCCGTGCTGCTACCCTGTTGTTATCCCACCTTCAGTGTGACAATCGTGATGTCGTCGTGCTGGTCATCGGTCTGCGCGTGGCCCTGGATTGCGTTGACCAGCGTCGTCAGGTATTCCGCCGACGACTTGCTCGCGCACTGGATCGTGATGGCCTGCATGCGTTCTTCGCCGAACTCTTCGTTCGTCGGGCTCATGGCTTCCGTGACACCGTCGGTAAAGATCACCGCGCGATCGCCACGCTGAAGCTGGATGACTTCTTCCTTCATATTGCGCTCAAACAGGCGGCCATCCTTGTCAAAGCCCAGCGCAATGCCGCCCGGGTTGACCTCAATGCACTGCTTGGTGGCTGCGCGGTACAGCAGCAGCGGGTTGTGGCCCGCGCTGGCGACGGTCAGGCGCGCCGTCGGGATATCCAGCAGCATGTAGAACGCCGTCACGAACATGCCGCGCTTGATGTCTTTGGCCAGCGTGCGGTTGACCTTGCAGAAAATGTCGCGCGGCGACAGGTTGTCGCTGGCTTCATAGCTGACCAGCGCCTTGGCCATCATCATGACCATGCTGCCCGGGATGCCCTTGCCCGAGACGTCGGCGCACACCATGCCCAGGTGCGTCTTGTCGACAAGGAAGAAGTCGTAGTAGTCGCCGCCGACCTCTTTGCTGGGCGAGTAGTAGGCGCTTACGTCATACCCCGCAATACGGGGCACGTGCTTGGGCAGCAGGTTTTCCTGGATCTCTTTGGCGATATCCAGGTCGTGCTTGCGGCCCTGGTTTTCAAGCCACACCGACTGCGCGCTTTTCAGGCCCAGCGCCATGTCGCCCAGCAGCCTCGACACGATGCCGATTTCGTCGCTGCTGCGCGCCAGCGGGCGGTGGTCAAAGTTGCCGCCGCTGATGATCTGGATGTCGTTCATCAGCGTCTCAAGCGGCTTGGTGATGCTGCCGCCGATCACGAACGCCAGCGCAATGCTCAGGCCGATGCCGACAAACGAAATGCCGAGAATCGACCAGATCAACGCCTGCTTGCGGCTTTGAATCTGTTCACGGTCAAGGTAGATCGAGATGGACTCGCCTTCGCCAACGTCCTTGGTGAACGCGTAGGCAGCCACGCCACCAATAAACGCGCCACGGTCAATCTTGACGTCGTCCTGCACGCGCTGGTCTGTGGACTCTTCGCGTTCAAGCGACAGGGTGTCGCCGCGCGGGCTGACAACGTTCAGCTCTTCGCGTTTGAAATCAGGCAGCGTGTCGTCCTTCATCAGGAACGTGATGTAGCGTACCTGGCTGGTTTCACTGCCCGTCAGTTCATCCAGGTCCTTGACGAAGTCTTCGTGGAAGCCGCGGAAGATCGTCTTGCGCAGGCCTTGCTGACCCTTGATCATGCGGGTGTCGGTGTCGGTGTCGATGCGCATGCGCAGCTTCTCGAACGAGTCGGCGCTTGAATCCATGCCCCAGTCGCGAAACAGCTTGGTGAAGTACGACTTGTACCGGTTCATGGCCGCGATGTTCAGGCGGCGCGGCGCGTTGGGCTCGGCGGCAACCTGGTTCGGCTTCAACTCGCGCAACTCTGACCAGCCTTCGCCGAGAATTTCCACCCGGATTGCGTCGGCCATCTTGGCGTCGGCAAACTGGAAGTCATCGGGGTTATCCAGGATGCTGCCCGCCACCAGGACCCAGACGCGATCTTCTTGAAACTGTTTCCAGTTCGCGAACTCGCGGCACGCCGGAATCCGCGGGTGAAAGCTGCCGCGCTTGGCGGCTGCGTCCCACTGCATCTTGCGCCAGTAGTCGTCAAACTTGGCGCGGTTGGCCGGCTGACCGAAGTAGGCGATCAGGCCCTTTTCATTCAAGCCTGCGCGATATGGGCGATGAATCGCCTCGGCCTGCTGCAGCATGCCCATGCCTGCCTGCTGGATCGTGTCTTCCAGCGCCGACTGCGCGATCATCATGACGATCAAGAAGATCAGCAACGAAACGCCGACCGCCAATCCGCTCATCGCAAGCACGATCTTGGTCTTGATCGGCAGGCCCTGCGTCTTGGGCTTGACCCGGGGGCGCGGCCCGGCTGTGCCGCCTGCGTGGCCGGCGGATGGGGCCTGCGCTGCTGGCGGCGGTGCAGCCACTTTCGGCCCGCCCACGGTCGGCAGCTGGCCGGATGATTTCACGGCGGGCGTGGCGCCCGTGGACTTGCGAGCCTGCCCGGCCGGTGGCGGCGTCATCATGCGACGCGTGCCGCCACGGGCGGGTGTGTTGCCTTCAGATGGTGGTCTGCCTGCCATGCGGTAGACCTGCTCTCTCACATTAAACCGGGCACCGCCACGCGGAACGCCCATACTGTCCATGCCGCGAACACAGCGGCAGCCAGATCGTCTGTCAGTATCCCCAAGCTCCCGGGCAGCCGTTCGAAACTCCGGACAGGCCAAGGTTTAGCAATATCGTAGAACCGAAATGTTAGTAACCCTGCGAAAATGTCCAAGAGTGAACCCGCCGGGATCAGTGCCAGCGTTAGAAACAGCCCGGCGGCTTCATCCAGCACGAACCAGCCGGGATCTTTGCCCAAAGCGGGGTCTTTCAGGACCTGCCGACCCACCAGAAAGCTCAAGACCGAGAAGGCCACGGCCCCGCCAACCCACGCCAAGGGGGTCGCGCCGGGGATGTAAAACAACCCGACCGCCAGCCCGGCAGCGACCAGGCTGCCACTTGTACCCCGCAGAACGGGTGCAAAGCCCGACAAAAACAGGCTGCCCAGCAACACCGGCGGGCGAAGCAACTGGCTAGCAGGCGGATCGGTCACTTTGAGCATAGGCGAATTTCAGGGCCGGCTTGCCCAGTGTGCCAATAGAAACTGCGAAAGCCGCAAAAAGCTGTGATCCACCAAGGACACGAAGTGCCACGAAGAACTGCACGACATTATGAGGCAGTTGCCTTGGTAGTCCTTTGTGCCTTAGTGCCTTTGTGTGGGACAGAAGTTGCTTCACGGCGGCTTCACACAAAGGCACGAAGACACGAAGAACTGCTTTACGGGGTTATTGCCACTGCATCACGCGAAGGCGCGACGAGCGCGAGGGCCGCGAAGGAGTGCCAAGACTCGTCGTTTGGGTTGCTCTGTTCCTCTGTTGGCCCGTGTTCAACCGCACTGGCAAAAGCCCAACAAGCGCACCACGCGTTTGCCCTGTATCCATCGCCCATCGTCAGGTATGGTATGCCCCCTGCGCGCCGGGGGCTCACCACTGCCTGACAAGAAGCTGAATGTCCGTACTCGCTGACGTTGTTGCCGGAATGGGTTCGTGGGTCAATCGCCAGCTGGCGACCCTTGGGGCCGCGGTGCGCTTTGGCGGGGCCGCCATCGGCTTTGGCATACGCGGCTTGTTCAACAAGCGCATTTATCCGCGCCACGACCTTATCGTGCAAATGGACTACACCGGCGCCCGCAGCACCGTGATCATGGTGCTGCTCGGTTTTCTGGTCGGTGGGTCTCTGGTGCTTCAGACCACGCCCAGCCTCGCGCGTTACGGCCCAGCCGAGCTTGTGGCCGGCGTTGTCGGTGTATCCGTGCTGCGCACACTGGGGCCGCTGCTGGCGGCGATCATCTTTGCGGGCCGCGTCGGCGCGGGCTACACCGCCGAGCTCGGCACCATGGCCGTCAGCGAAGAGATCCAGGCGCTCGACACCATGGGCATTCACCCAGTTGGCTACCTGGTCGCGCCGCGCTTCATGGCCGCGGTACTGATGCTGCCCGCGTGCACGGTGCTGTTCGACCTGTCGGCGCTGATCGGCGGCTACCTGGTGGGCGTATACAACTTCGGCATCACGCACGAAGCCTGGATGGAGGTGACCGCGCGCTTCGTCAGCATGTCGAACTTCACGTTCGGCATTTGCAAAAGCGTGGTGTTCGCGATGATCATCACGCTGGTGTGCTGCTTCAAGGGCTTCACGGTCAAGGGCAGCGGCATGGAAGTCGGCCGCGCGACCATGCAGGCAATCGTGATCTGCCTGATCCTGATCATCTTCTCTGACTTCGTGCTTTCGATGGTCTACAACTTCCTGGTCAAGATGAGGATCGTCGATTGAGCGGCAGCCCGCAAACCAGCCTGCCCGCGACCGGCGCCGACTCAGGCGACGCCGCCATTGTCGTGCGCAACCTGACGAAGACCTACGACGACAACATCGTGCTGAACGACCTCACGTTCACCCTTGAGCGCGGCAAGGTGTATGTCGTTATGGGCCCCTCCGGTTGTGGCAAGAGCACGCTGCTGCGCCAGTTGATCGGCGCCGAGACCCCCGACGCCGGCCACGTCACCATCGGCGGCGTTGATATGCACAGCCCCGACCGCAAAGTACGCGACGAGGCGCGCCGCAAGTTCGGCGTGCTGTTCCAGAGTGCCGCGCTGCTCAACGGCTTGACCGTGGCCGAGAACGTGGCATTGCCGATCCAGCGCCACACCGACCTGCCGCAAAGCACGATCGACCTGATGGTGCGGCTCAAACTTGAGCTCGTGGGCATGGGTGCGGCATCCGACAAGTATCCCTACGAGATCAGCGGCGGCATGAAGAAGCGCGCCGGCCTCGCCCGCGCCATCGCGCTGGACCCTGCGATTGTCTTCTACGACGAGCCCAGCGCCGGCCTTGACCCGGTGATGATCGGCGTGATCGACAAGCTGATCATGGACCTCACGAACAAACTCGGCATCACGTCGGTCGTCATCACCCACGAGATGCCCAGCATCTTCCGCATCGCCGACGAAGTGCTGATGCTCTACAACGGCCGCTTCGTGTTTCGAGGCACAGCCGAGCAGTTGCGCCGCAGTTCAGACCCGCTGGTACGCCAGTTTCTCAACGGCGACCCCGAGGGCCCGATCAACGCGCCGCGCCAGCTGGCCGAGCTGTCTGACCGCCTGCTGGGCGGCTCGCGCCGCGCGGGCAACGGCGACGTGTTGAAGGGGGCCGACGCATGAGCGGCGACCGCAAACTCAACCTGGTCAGCGGCGGCATACTGCTGGCACTGATCGTGGCGCTGGCCGCATGGTTCGCGTTTGGCGTCTTGCTCAAGCCCGAGCCCGCACCGGGCCGGCGCTTTGTTGCCATGTTCGATGAAGCCGGCGGCATCAAGGCAGGCGACGCAGTACGCATTGAGGGGCGCCGCGCGGGCATTGTCACAGACGTGCAGCTCGTGCACGACGACGGCCGCATGCGGGTGCGGGTTGAGTTTGAGATTCGGCCCGGCACAAGCTCCAAGTGGCTCGCCTCGGCGCAGATTCCCGCGGACGCACGCATTGAGGTTGCCGAGGCGGGCATGTTCGGCCGCCCGCAACTCAACATTCGCGAGGGCCAGAGCAAGACAAAGTTCATCGAAGAAGGCGGCGAGTGGACCAACACCCGCGGCGCCTCAACTGATGACCCCGTCGTCCAGTTTCGCGAAGGGGTAGAGTCGTTCGACAAGTTGCTCGACCAATTGAACGAGTTTCTTGCCCCGGGCGGCCAGATGGACGGCATCAAGTCCGCCGTGGCCGACCTGCGCGGCAACATCGAAAACTCCAGCACACGAATCACCGAAGCCCTGGCCGGCGCGCCCGAAGCCGACCGCCAGCTCACTCTGCTGAAAGAGGACCTCGACGCGCTGGGCCGCCAGCTTGCCGAGGCGGATGCGAGCATCGCCGAAAATCTCAAGGCACTCGCTGAAGGCGGCAAGAGCGCCGAAGACGCGGCTGCCAAAATTGATGAACAACTCGCCGACGTGCTCGCGTCCACAGACCGGCTGCGCACAGCCATCGAAGACAGCGGCGAGCTGCTGACCGCCAAGCAGGCAGAGGGCCTGGGCACCGAGCTGCGGCGCTTTGCGGCGCGGCTGCGCATGTCGATGGAAATCGCCAAGGCTGACCCCGCACAAGCGGGGGACCTGCCCAACTGGCGGCTTTCACGCAGATACTTCAACGGGGAAACACCGCTTCCGGGCGGCGACCCCGAGTAGTCACAGGGCAAGGAGACAGCCATGGCACGCAAAGGAAGTCGATCAGACCTTATCACCGGTGCGTTCGCGCTGCTGGTCATCGTGAGCACGATTGCGGTGGTGGCGTTCCTGCAGGACATCAGCCCCAGCGTTCAGGGCGTGCCCTACACGGTGACCTTTGAAGACGTCGGCGGCCTGGGCAGCAACGCGCCCATCATTGTCGCCGGCCAGCGCGTCGGGAAAGTAACGTCGATCGCCACGCTGCCCGTGGTGTCGGCTGACGGCGGCCGCAAGGTCGAAGTCGAGGTCGGCTTCGTGATTGCCGAGGAATACGCCGAGACGGTGAGTATTCCCGTCGACAGCGTCGCCCACGTGCAGATGGGCAGCATCTTCGGTTTCGGCGGCAACCAGATTGTGCTGAAGCTGGGCTCAGCCCGCGAGACCGTCGCCGCGGGCCAGCGCCTGCCCATGAAGGGGCAGCCGCCCGTCAACCTGAACGAGGTGATGGACGACGCCGCCGCCACCGTGAAGAAACTTCAAAGCGGCATCGACAAGCTGGCAACCGTGCTCGATGACGAACAGTTCAGCAAGAACATCCAGGACTCGCTAACCTACCTGAAGTCGGCTCTCGAGACGCTGGACCAGGGCCTCAAGACCATGCAGCCGGCATTCGAGAAGATCGACCCGACGATGACCAGCATCCAGACCATCGCCAAAGATCTCGAGGCGCTGATCAAGAGCAACAACCAGGCCATCACGGACACGCTGGCCAGTTTCAAGAACGCATCGGGCAACCTGGAAAAGATGCTTGAAGACAAAGGCGCGGTGCCGCAGCTGGTGGCGAACCTGAACGATATCGCGTCGAACCTTGACCTGCTGGTTGATAACCTGAACGATGTGATCCTGGATAACCAGTTGAACGTACAGATCAGCATGGAAAACGTACGCGAGACAACCGAAAGCCTGCGAGTCTTCGCCCGCCGCATTGAGCGCGACCCCAGCCTGTTGATCTGGGGCAGCAGCGCCGAGGTCGAAGACCCCAAGACCGCGCCCAAGCGCGTCACGCCGGACGTAGACGAGATGTCGATTCGCAACTCAGGCCGCCGGCCGCGCAAGGAAAGCGACTAACATGAAGGTGCAGTACCCACAACAGTTCTCTCGCTGCCTGACGCTGTTCGCGTTGCTGCTTTGCGTGATCACGCTGGCTTCGTGCGCGCGCCAGCGCCTGACTGCCTTTGAGCAGGGCGCCGAGTTCATGGATTATGGCGACTACCCGCGCGCCATCGAGAAGTTCAAGGATATTGAACGCCGCGAGGGCGGCTCGCTTGCAGTGTGTTACAACCTCGGCGTCTGCTACCAGGACATGAAAGACTGGGAGCAGGCGGTACTGTGGTACGAAAAGGCGCTCGAGTACGACCCCCGCGATGGCGACACACTCGTGAACCTCGGGCTGGTCTACCTTGAACAGGGCCGCGACGTGGCTGCGCTCGCGCGACTGAAGCAAGCCGCCGACGTCGAGAAAGACCGCGCTTACCCGCTGGTGGCGATGGCGCTGTATCACCAGCGGCGCGGCGAAAAAGACAAGGCGATGGAGCTGTACAAGCAGGCCTCCAAGCGCGAAGAGAAGTCGGGTTATCTGTGGTACCACTGGGCCACGCTGTACGAAACGATTGAGCAGAACCAGGGACAGGCCGCGGAGGCCTATGAGCGCTCGATTGAGTACGACAGCACCAACCCCGCAGCCTTCGAGGGCGCCGCACGCGCCTACTATCGCCTGAACAACTGGCGTAAAGCTGTGCAGCATTACGACTTCGCGATTCACCTGCAGCCGGACAAACCCAAGTTGTACGTCGCGGCGGCCGACGCATTGATCAAACTGGAGCGCTATGAGCGCGCAGTGCAGTACCTGTGGAATGCCCGCGGCCTCAAGGGGGCTGACGAGAAAGACATCGCCCGGCGATTGCTCGAGATTTATCCGAAACTGACCGAGCAAGAACGCGCGCGGCTAGACCCCGCAAGCAAAGAAAGCTCCGCCGGCGGCAACAACGAATAGGCCAGCCAATCACTCCAACCGCCGCGAACTCAAGGGTTTCCGGCGGTTTGCCTTTTTCTGCCCCAAGCACCCACCAACCCCCGCACCTTTTTCGGGGGGTGCCGTGCGACAGTGGCATCGCCTTTCAGGCGATGTAGTTGCAGGCGCTTCCAGCGCCTGTACGCCTCGGGCTGGAAGCCCGAGGAACGACATTGGCTGGAAGCCAATGCCACTTTTCTGCGAGTTTCCGCGCCAACGTGTGTCCGCCGCTTCCTGGGTACGGAGGCTGCACAGGAGCGACCATGGCCAGGTTTCAGAAAGTCGGCAACCGCAACCGCGACGACAAACGCTTTCGCGACACGCTGCGTCGCGAAGACCACTTCAAGCAGGCATACGAAGCGCTGCTGGCCGAAAGCGACATTGCGCGCATCGAAGCCGAGATCCGCGACTGCGAGCAGGTCAAGCGCATGTGGCGCAAAGAAGCCAACGCCCGCGAAAAGATCCTCGACGGCGGCGACGTAGACCGCACACGCTGGCAGGTCTCGCCCATGGCCCTGCAACGCGCCAACATGCGCCAGCAAAGCCTGATCCTGCAACGCCAGCGAGTGCAGAAACTGCTGCTGCAACAAGCGGAAGAAGCCACGCAGCAGCGCTTTCCAGATCCAGCAAAGCCCACCGAAACCAGAAAACAGGAGCCCGGAGCGCCAGCGACGGGTAACCCAGCGACCCAGGCACCAGCACCCGAAAACCACAGCAACGCACCACCGTAAACACAGCAAGAAGTGGCATTGGCTTCCAGCCAATGTAGTCGCAGGCGCTTCCCGCCTTCGCTAAAGCTTCGGCGGGCATGCCAGCGCCTGCACGCCACGGGCAAGGATGCCCGTGAAACTCCATCGCCTGGAAGGCGATGCTACTCGCGAGGGCCAGCATGCTTGAGGACGCTGAATTCCTGCCGGCGGATTCTTACCCCGCGGACGAACGGCCGCCGCTGGGTGAGTCCGGCGACTTTGCCGACCCCGACGGCACGCGTTGGTCCACCAACGAAGAATTGATCGAGGGCCGCACCCGCGACGGCCGCCTGGCGCGGCTGCGCTCGCACCTGCTGTACATGCCATGGGAAAAGCCCATTCCCGGCGGGCCCGACACCGCGGACGACAAGCTGCGCGCGCCGCTGGCCGAGCTGATCTTTCAAGCCGACCTCGAAGCGCTGCAATCGCTGCGCATGGTCGAGTCCTTTCACCTCGACATGGTGACGATGGCAAGCGGCGTGCTGCGCGGCGGCGAGCCGCCCGGAGGCATGCGCACGGACCAGGTGCTGCGGCTTGGCCAGTACAGCGCGCGCGAAGTGCCTAAGGTGGCGATGATGCGGCGCGCGTTGATGCAGGAAAGCGCCAAGCGCGCGTGCGAGAAAGACATTCGCGACGCGTTCATGTGGGACCGCGCGCACGCCGTGGTCGCCAACACGCTGCTGGCGATGGACAAGCAGTTTACCGAAGTCGGGTTCGGAAGCTGGATGCCGTTCCGCTTCCCGGACCAATGGCTGATGTTCTGCGGCGTGATGCGCCGCGTGCTGGCTGCCAACGGGCTCATTCATGCCAAGAACCCGGATGTGTACCGCCGGCTGCTGGAGGAAACGCCGTTTGTGAAAGCCGAAGAAGACGAGGGCGTGCGCGGCAAGCTGAAGCTGCCGCACAACTGGAGCAGCCTGTGGACCAACCGCGGCGCGCAAAGCATGCAGGAGCTGTACGAGCGCATGAGCGTGGAGATCTACAACAAACTGCCACAGCAGAAGCGGCAGTGGGAACAGTAGCGGCGGTGATCCACGAAGGGCCACCAAGAACCACTAAGCACTGCAACGGCGGAACTACAGCCTCACGCCAAGGCGCCAAGAACTGCAAAGGCAACTGCTGTCTCACGCAGAGGCGCGGAGACGCGGAGAACTGCCACGGCAACTGACTGCTTGTTGCACACAAAGGCACAAAGGCACAAAGAACTGCAACGGCAACTACCATTCGTGGATTATGGCAGTACCAAAGAACCCGCAAAGCGGTTCTCCGCGCCTCTGCGCCTCTGCGAGAAACAAAGCAGTTCTTAGTGCCTTAGTGTCTTTGTGTGAGACCAGCAGTGAATCCGTAAAGCAGTTCTTGGCGCCTTAGCGCCTTGGCGTGAGGTACGCCGTTGCAACAAGCAGCAGGGAACCGCTCAGTTTCCGGTGCCGGAGTGCATGCCGCGCAGCAGGGGCATCAGGTCGAGGCTTGCGCCTGCGTTGCCCGTCAGCGATGCGCCCGCCGGCTGATAATTGAACGTATCGAGCACCCAGCCATTGCGGATGCGTGTCAGCCCGAGCGTTGCCCGCGCCTCGCCGGTTTCCACCAGGTACGAAAACTGCGCCGTCACGCGCTTTGTTGCCGCCGGCAGCCAGGTCAATTCGGCGCAGCCGCGTGAAAGGCCATTCAGCACCGAGCGCAAAAACGCGCCATCGTACGCCGATGGTTGCTCGGCGCGGCCTTCGGCAAGCATGCCCGGCGGCAACGGCCCTTGACCGTGCACGCCGGCCCGCAGTGTGTCGATCACCTGCAACACCGGCGAGTTCTTGCCCGCCGAAAGCAGGTCAATCAAGACAATGCTGCACATGTAGCCATCGTGCGCTTCCGTCGGGCCGCGGAACGAAGTGCCGCCCGGCCGCACCACCGTGCTGCGCTGGTGCGGGCCCAGTAGGCTCTCGCTCAGGGCAACGTGGATGTCGCCGGGATCGTCAAGCTCGAACAGCCAATAGGCCGCCAGGTAGTCAGAGCGCCGCTCACTCGTGCCCGGCGAAAAGTGTCGCCACGCCGCGCGCAGCAGTGCGGCATCGTCCGAGTCTTCATGGGTATCGGCCAGCAATGCGGCAAACTGCTCAATCGTGGAAGGCGACGCGCGCGCACCCATGGAATAGGGACTTGAAGGCATGGAGTATACGCCGAACTCGTGAAACAACTGTCGGCCCGGCCGCGACGCAGCGGGCTCGGCATTGGCCCACGCGGAATCCGCGGTGCGCGTGTCAGACGGCCAGGCGCTGGTCACTGCATCGACAAGCTCGCGGCCTGAGCGCGCCTCTTGCCAGGGCTCGCGCAGCTCTTTTTCAAGGCGTGCCACGGTGTCAGCCACGGCTAGCGCGGCGGGGCGGCTTGCGCGCAGGTCTTCCAGCGTGACGGGCGTGCCGTCATAGCGCTGGATCGCAGTGTCTGTGGGCTCTGGCGGCGCGTCGATTGCAACGCCACGGCTGCAACCAGCCGCGACCAGCAAGAGGAGGGGCAATGAGCGCCAATTCATGGCGGCATTCTATCGACAACCGCGGCGGCCTGCTAAGCGCGAATCGTCACGAAGCGGCGAACTTTCCGGGCCTAATCCAGCCGGTCAGAGTTCACTTCTTGTCTTCGGGGTTGACGTCCAGCACCTTCAGCGTGTCAGTCGCCCGTTTGTGGTCGAACTCGCTGCCCCGGAACACGAGTTTGCGGTCGCGCTCAAAGCCGCCAATCTGGATGCTGCCGGCCTTGATGCCGGGCTCAAACATCTCGCGCAGCGTGGCCGCGGCTTGTGCGGGCGTCAGGTAGATCAGCTTGATGGTGCGGGTAACCTCGGCAAACTCCGGGCGCTCTTCGTGCCGGTCCAGCATGCGCACGCGCTCGGTGATGCGGTCAAGCTCGTCGCGGCGGCCGCTCATCAACAGCACGTTTGCGGTTTCATGCACGGCAGCTTTCCAGCTTTCGCCGGGTTCACGCAGCCGCTCGAGCGCCGCCAACGCGCGCTCCGAGGGCACGACGCGCAGCGAGTAGTCGCGCACCACCAGGTCGTCGTCGCGCTCGCCGGCGACATCGGCAGCAGCGGCGACTTCCCACGCAGCCAGCAGGCGCTCGCGGTAGTCGGTCACGACCAGGGTGTGCGTGGCGCTGAACACTTCGACCGACCCGACGCCGTCGGTAAGGCGGGGCTTGATGCGCTCGGCAACTTCAGCGGCAGAGGCGCGGCGCAAGCGGATGCTCAGGGCCGCGAACAGCGGCTTGATGTCGTCGGGGTGTTCAAACAGCGGCGCGCTTTGGGCAGCACCTGCCGCGTCGTAAAGCTGATAGGTGGGGCCGGGCATGCCGCCAACTTCAAAGGGCACAAGCCCGCAGCGCCGCAGCAATTCAAACAGCAGCAGCGTCTTCTCGGCACGCGACGCGGGCTCAAGGTGCGTGGCTGTAATCCGGCGCGGCTGGCCGGTGGCGTCGCGCAGCACTTCGGCTTCATAGATGAACCCGCACCCGATCGACTTCTGGGCCCACATCAGCACGTCGGTGATCGGCGCGTTGTCGAACTCGGGCTTGGGCGGTTGTTCCTGCGCCGTGGCCGGAACCAGCAATGCCAGCAGCAGTACTAAAGGAAGGAGTATTCGTTTCATGCCAACACCTCCAGCGGCTTTGGCCGCCGCTTCCATATGCCGAACACCACGCCCAGCAACAGCAGCGAACCGCCGATCAGCTGCAACGTGGTCAACGTGCTGTCCCGGAACACCGCATATTCGTTGCGCAGCAGATACATGATCACCAGTGACAGGATGGGCTCGCCCAGAATCGTCAGGTTGACGTAAAAGACCGGCACGTACTTGACCACATAGTGAAACAGCGAATGACCCACCAGCGTTGGGATTAGTACGGCCAATCCCAGCCACATCCATTGCTCGTTGGTGTAGCCCCACAGCCTGTTTCCGGTCGCCAAGGCAATCGACAGGCAAGTGAGCCCGCCGACCCAGTACAGCACAGCCAGGTAGCCCAGCAGCGACATGCGGGGCCGCAGCCGTCGCCCGGCACTGTAACTGAGCACAATGGCGAGGCCGCAGGCCAGCACCAGCGCGTCGCCGACGAGGTGTGAGGCCTCAAACGTGTAGTCATGCCACACGAAGATGGTAAGGCCGGCGATGGCAATGGCCGACGCCAGCAGCATGCGGCGGGTCAGTTCTTCTTTCAGCCAGATGGCGCCAATGCCGGCTGCCATCAGGGGTTGCACGCCCAGCAGCACCACGACGCTTTCTTTGCTGGTGTGCGAGAACGCCAGGTTGAAGAGGCCGAAGTGCAGGCCGTACATGACGCCCGAGGCAAGCAGCCACAGGCACTCGCGCCCTTTAAGCTGCTTGAGGTCGCGGGCAAGCGGCCCCGCCGCAAACGGTAGCAGGATCAGCCCGACGGCAAGCAGCCGCCAGGCCGCGAGGGCAAAGGGCTGCACGCCCGCCAGCAGAATCAGCGGTGGCGCGGTCGAGACCGCCAGCGTGCCAATGAGAAGTGCCAGTGCCGGAAGGCGGCCCATAGTGGGTGCGGATGTTCGGAGATTCAGGGACAAACCGCAATGACCGCGAAGTCACACGCTGCCGAAGATTCCAATTGCCCCTGTTCTATGGCCCCGCTGAAACACTAAACTGCGGGCCCGCAACTGAGGTGCGCATGCCACTGTTCAAGATACTCGAAGAGTACAGATGTGAGTCATTGACGCTCGTTGCCGACCACGACAGCGGCTTGAACGCGCTGATTGCCATTCACAGTACGCGCCGCGGGCCCGCATTCGGCGGCATTCGCACGCTGACCTACAAGAGCCAGAGCGCCGCGGTCACTGATGCTGTGCGGCTTGCACAGGCCATGAGCTACAAGGCGGCTGTGGCAGACCTGCCCGCCGGCGGTGGCAAAGCCGTCGTGATCAGCACCCCCGACATGAAGCGCAAGCAGGCGTTTCAGGCGCTTGGCCGCGCTGTGGAACGCTTCGGCGGCAACTACTTCACGGGCCTCGACGTGGGTACGACCCGGGACGACTTGTATGCCGTGGCCGAGAACACAAAGAACGTGGCGCGCGACCTCGACTTTGGCAAGGCGACCGCGCGCGGTGTGCTGGCGGCGATCCAAGCTGCGCTCAAGCACAGGTTCGGCAAGGGCGAGGTCAAAGACCGCAGGGTCGCGGTGCAGGGCCTGGGCGCGGTGGGGGCTGAGCTGGTCACCATGCTGCACGCCGCGGGCGCCGAGGTGTTCATCGCGGACACCGATGCCAAGCTGGCCCACGAAGTGGGCGAGCGCATGGAGTGCGAGGTGCTGAGCCCGTCGCGTGTGCTGTCGGCCGACGTCGATGTGCTGTGCCCCTGCGCGCTGGGCAGCATCTTTACAGTCCAGAATGCCGAGAGCCTGCGCTGCACGATCATTGCCGGCAGCGCCAACAACCAGCTTGCCACGCCAGCTGCGGGTGCGGCCCTGTTGAAGGCCGACGTGACGTGGGTGCCCGACTTCGTGGCCAACGCCGGGGCGCTGATCAAGGGCGTGCGCGAGCATGAGAAGGGCAAAGAGGTCGGCTTTGACGTGGTGGACCAGATATACGACACCACGCTGCAACTGCTGCAGCGCGCCAAGAAAGAGCATAGGCCGACCAACGCGGTCGCTGAAGCCATCGCACAGGAGCGCCTGGCGTGACGCCGCTTGGAAGGCTCGCGCCAACGCCATCAGGCCTTCTGCACCTGGGCAACGCCCGCAGCTTTCTGCTGGCATGGCTGTGGGCGCGGGGCAACGTGCTGTTGCGCATCGAAGACATCGACAAGCCGCGCTGCAAACCCGAGTTCACCAATGCAGCCATCGAAGACCTGAACTGGCTCGCGCTTGTGAAGACGGGCGTGACTCCCGAGAGCTCACAAAGCACCCGCACCGACCTATACCGAAAGCACTTGAAGTTACTGGCACAACAGGGCCGAGCATACCCATGCTCATGCACGCGCCGCGACATAGAGGAAGCAAGCAGTGCGCCACACGGCGACGAGGGCCCGATTTACCCCGGTACCTGCCGCGGCAAATGGCGCGACGCTGCGCACGCCAAGGCGGAGACCGGGCGCGAGCCGGCTTGGCGGTTTCTGTGGGAGGAACCGCCGGTTGCATTTCACGACGAGGTTGCAGGCGACGTTACGGTTGACCCGTCAACACTCGGCGATTTCGTGTTGTGGCGCCGCGACGATTTGCCGAGCTATCAGCTTGCCGTCGCCCTGGACGATGCATTGCAGGGGGTCACGCAGGTGCTGCGCGGGCGCGACCTGTTGCTCAGTACCGCGCGGCAGATGGCGATCCAGCGTGCGCTGGGGCTGCCGTCGCCTGCGGCATGGGCGCACGTCCCGTTCATCCAGGAAGCCACGGGCCGGCGCATGGCCAAGCGCGACGGCGACCTGTCGCTCAAGGCCCTGCGCGAGCAGGGTGTAGACGCGCGGCGCGTGACCGGCGTTCTGGCCTGGTCCGCCGGGTTGATCGGCAAACCAGAATCGGCAACCGTCAATGAACTGGTGGGGGAGTTCAACCTGCGAAAGTTGAGCCGTGAAGACTTTGTGCTGCGCGACAATCACCTGGGCTGGCTGCTTCACGGCAGCGCCATGTGACGGCCCTCGGCAAATGAAAACCGGGGCGGCAAAGCCGCCCCGGAGTGTTGCACGCGTGACTAGTTCCAGTAGCTGGCGCTTCCGCCGGTGGGCTTGCTGGTGTCTTCCGAGAAGTAGCCGTCGTCCTTTGGCTTGTCAGACTCGGCGACTTCCTGCTCGGCCATGAACTCTTTCTTCTTGTCGCGGAACTTGCGCACCGCAGCACCGAAGCGGTTGCTGTCGTCTTCGCCGTTGATCGAGGCGTTGATGGCGGCAATGTCCTCTTCGATCTTCAGAAGTTCAAGCTCGGTCTTCATGTCCTCAATGAACTCTTCCATCTCTTCGATCTTCTTCGACAGGCGCTCTACCGCGTTGTCCAGCTTGCCGACGTACTGCTTCTTTGCGTCGATGATGCGCTGCTGGCGTTCTTTCTTGCGGTTGATCTTGTCAACTTCGGCCGCCATCTTGTCCGTCTCTTCACGGGCGCGGGCTTCGGTCCACTTAATCGACTTGCCCGACGCGTTCGTGATCGTGTACTCGTGGCTGGCCGGTACCTTGCCGGTGCTGTCGTCCACAGTGCCCGCGGCGACAAGCTGCTCACGCTCGGCCTTGACCTGCTTGACGATGTCCTTGATCGCGTCTTCGTACTTCTTGACCTGCGCGGTGTAACCCAGCACGGTCCCTTCGTTGTCGGCGGCTGTCCAGGTCTCGCGGCCTTCGCGCTTGACGATGTCGACCTTGAGCTCTTTCTGGCTGGCCTTGTATTCCTCAAGGTTCTTCTTCAGGCCGTCGACTTCACGCTGCGCCTGTGCAGGGAAGTTCTTGAGGTCCTGTTCGTCCATCCACTCCTTGGCCTGCTCCGGTACGTCGGTCCAGCGATAAATCGCGTAGCCGCCCGCGCCGAGCACCACAACTGCGATAAGTCCGATGACTGCCCATTTCATGCGATTCTCCTTCCCTCCAGGGGGTTGAGGGTCCTGGGTTACCCTGATTGCGGATCTTGGTTCGGGAGTTTCATCCCACGGTGTGACAGTAACCCGTCTCCGGTAAGGGCGGCCATTATAAAGACGCCGAGTGTTTTGAATACGCTAAAGCGAGTTACTTGCGGCGCATCCAGTTCACGCATTCCTGAAGCTGCCGCGCCATCTCGGGGGCGCTGGCCCGAAACTTCCAGCCGTGGCCCGGCAGTACCCACTCAAACCTCAGCGGCAGCAGGCGTTCCATCGACTTGATCTGCTCGTCCCACGAGTACCAGCACGCGGAGCGGAAGGCATACAGGTTGTTCAAGCGCTTCGACCAGGCCAGGTGATCGCCCGTGAAGAGAAACTTGTCGCGGTAGTGCAGCACCGTGCTGCCGCGCGTGTGGCCTGGTACCGGGATCACGGTCAAACCGGGCGCAAGCTCATGCGGCGCGCTGCCCTTGAGCTTGACCTCGGCGTCAAGGCCGCGCCCGTCGTCGGCGTGAATGATCCGCTCGGCGCCGAATCTGGCGGCCCACTTGGCGTGGTCGGCAACATCATCCCGGTGTGTAAGGTAAAGCCAGCGAATGCCACCCATGTCGGCGATGCGCTTGACCAGCGGCGCGGCAAAGCGCGGCGAGTCAACCATCACGTTTCCGCCCTCGCGCTGGATGAACCAGCTGGCTGCGCCAAAGCTGCTTTCCGCGTGGTAGCCGCAGTAGAAAACGTCGTCCTCGACCGGCAAAGGAAACGAAGTACTGACTTCGCGCAAGGCTGCCCGTGTGTCAGCGTCGGTCACGCCGATGCTGGCTGTAGGACACGAAACCAGCGCCTGCATAGCCGCAAGACGCTGCGCGCTGCCGGCGGGTTGTGCGCGAACCGCCGACTGGTCGCCAATGTCGTGGAACGTTTCGGGCGCCAGCCAGCGGCATGTGTCGCAGTCAATGCAGGTGGTGTCGACGAAGAAGTCGCCGGCGGCGTTGGCGGGATGGCGTGTCTTTACGTTCGCCATGCCCGCAGTTTAGTAAAGCAAGTGCTTTATAAAAGGGGCTAACGCAGGGCCAGGAATTCATCCGCTGTTTCGGGGTCATCGCTGAAGCGCGACGCCTTGCCGATTTCGGCTGCGCGCTTCTGCACCACGAGGTCGTAAATGCCCTGCACCAGCCGCGTCGCCTCGCTGGGATAGCCCTTGTCGAGAAACACGCTGTGTAGCTCATCGCCGCAGCGCATGTAGACTTTCCAGCCGCGCGAGCCTTCACCGGCAAACTCCGGGTTCAGGCGCAGCGCGCCGCTGGCGGTCACGATGCCGCGGAGTTCGCGCAGGTCGCCGTCGTCGAGTTCGAACTCGAGCTTGCGCATGATGCTCTTGGTTTCTTCGCCGTCCTGCCAGCTTTCCTCGATGACGATGTAGCCGCTGCCGTCGGGTTGCACGTGCACGACCCGGCGCGGCTTGTAGTCGATGAACTCGATCCACTTGAGCTCTAGGGCCTCGTCGGCGTCGAGTTCAAGAATGCGGTCCATCGTGCCGCGCGGATGATACTGGCCGTCGTCGTCGGGTGTGGGCCGGTCACGCTTGACCTCGGCTTCCCACCACGCGGCGTCACGCGCGGGGGGCCCGGAGGCGCACCCCGCAAGGAAGGCGATCAGTAACAGGGCTACAACTACTTCGGCTCTGTGAGGGTGACGCGCCATTTCCCGTCCTCCTGAATCACGTAGCGCCTGCGGCGTGGATCGACGTCGGATTTACCGTTCTTCATATAGGCTGTCTGTTTGAACTCGAAGTACCAGTAACCCTTCTCTTCCCGCCAGGCGAGTTCTTCGAACTCAAACTTCTCGAGATCGCTGACTTTCTCCTCGAAGTCATCAAAGTCCGCCTGATCAGCCTTCGCTGACAGCCGCTTGAGCGTCAAGCCATCCAGGGCGCAGAACGCCTTCATGTGGGCGTCGAGGACTTCGCGCGGCGTTTCTGGTTCTTTGGCCGTGCTGGAGTCACCGCTGCCTGCGCTTGAAGCCGAGTTGTTTGTTCCGGCGCCGCACGCGGACAGCATCAGCACCCACAGCAGAATCAGCCACTTGCGCATAGTCCTCTCCATTCGGGTGAATGCGCAGTCTGCATCGCGCAGGCCGTTCTGGCAACTCTTGCACCCGATCAGCGCAGCGGTTGATTTTCGGGTGCGGTCTTCCAGTCTTTGGGCTTGAACTCGGGCGCGGTTGCCATTTCAGCGCTGCGCGGCTTTACGACGATGTCGTACACGCCATACACGATGTTGCGCGCCGCTTCAGGGTATCCACCGTTGAACTCGACCACCTTCAAGTGGCCGTTGGCGCGCATGCCCACACTCCAGTCGTGTTCTTCTGTGCCGGTGCAGTTCTGCCGGACCTCAAGAAACCCGCTGTCGATGATCGCCTGACGGACGCGGCTGTACTCGTCTTCGCTGAGCGTGAAGTCAACCTTTCGGCTGCGGCCGCGGATGATGGCGCCGTCCTGCATCAGTTCCTGGAAGATGAAGTACCCGTTGAGGTCGGGCCGCACCTCGATGATCCAGAGTGGCGCGTGGTTCATGGTTTCGACAAGCTTGAACGTGAAGTCCGCGTCGTCGCCCAGCTGCATCGGCTCGACTTCGCCGAAGGGAAACACCTCAGCATCGGCGTTCGAAAAGGGCGGGTTCTCTTCGACGTGAATCGCCCAGTAGTCCGGCCCACGCTTGGGCCAGCTTGCGGCACAACCAGCCACCAGAACAACCGGAAGGATCATGGCCAGGTATTTCATGTTGTACTCTCTTGGCGTGTCAGCAGGCGCGCCGAACAGGCCATTGCGAGCAGGAGCAACAGCAGGATAGGGGCATCGCTGCGGCCCGAGCAGCACCCGAGTGCATCTTTCAGTTCTTCGTCGACAGACGTCTTCCCAACTTTCGCGCCCTTGGCGTTGACCGAGACTTGCCACAACTCCTGCCCGTGGTTGGTGCCCAAGATCGCGTAATCGGACGCAAACGTGTAGACGTGGCTTCCAAGCAGCGTGAACCAGAACGGGTTAGAGCCGCCGTCGGGGCTGATGTCGGCAGCCAGCCAGGTGCCTGCACTGGTGCCGTCGCTGCGCCAGACCTCTTTGGTGTGATTGTCGCCCGACGCGCCAAACCATACGATTGAGTTCACCTCAGTGACGTAGTCGGGGTGGCTGCCGCTCGCGCCGGAGTTGATGTCTTTGATCATTCCCGTGCCCGCTGGCGTGCCATCGCTGCGCCAGAGTTCAGTGCCGTGGACACCGTCCGTAGCCGCAAACCACACGTAGCCGCCCGCGAGCGCGAGTTGATGAGGCTGAGCTGCGCCAGTCGGGTTAATCAGCTTTGTCATTACCGTTCCCGCAACGGTTCCATCGGTCTGCCATAGCTGTGATCCGTTGACGCCGTCATCGCACACGAACAGAACCATTGCCCCCAACGTCGTCGTAAGCGCCGGGAAAGACGGCGCGGCACCCACTGCAATGTCCAGCAGCAGGTATGTCCCTGCCACCGTGCCGTCACTGCGCCAGAGTTCTGTTCCGGCGGTCGCATCATCTGCGGCGAACACCAGCAGCCCGCCGGCGTCGGCTAGATAAGTCGGGTTGGAGCCGGTGGCTCCCGGGTAGAGGTCGCCAAGCTGGATCGTGCCTGCGACACTGCCATCGGTGCGCCACAGCTCGCGCCCATTGCCGTCCTCAGCAGCGAAGTACATGTGGCTGCCGATCACTGTCAAGTCGTGGGGCGTCGAAGCGCCGGAGGCCCAGAGGTCCGCCACCATGACTGTGCCGGCTGTGGTGCCGTCAGTCTTCCATAGTTCGTGGCCGTTCGCGTTGTCTTCCGCGGTGAACCACAGTTCGCCATTGAAGTCAGTGAACTGGCGCACATGGCTGTCGCCGGCCGGGTTGATTTCGGCAAGTTGCGTGGTGCCGGCGGCAGTGCCGTCCGTGGACCATGGCTCCCACCCTGTGGGACCCGTCGCCCCAAAGTACACTCGCCCGTTCCAGACGAAAAACCAGTATGGCGAGCTGTCGCCGGTCGGGTTGATGTCCTTGAGCATGTACGTGCCGGATGTCGTGCCGTCGCTGGTCCAGAGTTCGTGGCCATTCGTCGTGTCAGTGGCCCCGAAAATCATGAGACCATTCAGCACGACCGGCGGCCCGTTCGGGCTGCAGCCTATGGGCCCCGGATTGATGTCCTTTATCAATCGCAGGTCCTGGGCCCCAAGAGTTGCCGCAAGCAACGTGGCCAATGCAGTGAATGAGAACAAGTGCATCGACACCCCCGGGAAGTGCGAGAGTCTACCCCATGGCGCGCGCCCATGCGGCTCAAAATGAGGCCAAAAGCTCTACCCACCGGCCTTGGTCGATAGTGCGCTCCACGAGCACGCAGTTGTCGACGGGGTAAACGCCGGCTGCGGGGTCTAGTTCGTCCAACAGCGTCAGTACTCCCGCCAGTATGCGGCCGTGTGCGAAGATGATGGTGTTGTCGCCGTTTTCCAGTGAGGCAAGGCAGCGCACGGCGCGCGTGGCAGCATCGAGTACGCTTTCACCGCCGGGTGGGCGGAAGTCCCATGTGGCGAGATTGCGGTTGATCTCGGGTCCGTGATAGCGCAGGCGATACTCGTCACCCATCAGGCGCTCACGCAGGTCGTGAACCTGTTGATGGGGATGATCGAGAAGGCGCGTTGCTCGCGTGGCCGTCTGGCGTGCGCGCAGGTAGGGCGAGACTAGCACTCGCTGGATCGGCAGTGTCGCCACGGGCTCGGCGAGAGAGTCGGCCTGCTGTTCTCCCAGCGGCGAAAGGGGTGTCTCTTGATCGTGCCCTGACCACTGATTGAGCTGGGCAAGCGACTCCCCGTGCCGCACAAACCACCAGGTTGCCATGGCGGCAACTTAGCGTCGCGGCATAGCATTGCAAACGTTGTGGCATGCAATGGTGGGCAGGAAGTAAGATGGTGCGATGCGCAGTGTTGCGGCTCTTGGCCTCTTGCTGATACTGGCTGCCTGTGGCAGCGAGGGCGACGGCGGTGAAGACGACGGCGACCCCGGCCCGCACGACGGCTTGACGCCCGGCGGCGCCATCGTGCTCTCGCCGACCAACCCCAACGCCAGCCCCAAAGATGAAGACCCTTGCATCATCCTGAACGAGTTCGGGCATTTCTACATGGCCTGGCTAAGCAACCGCGACGGCAACGATGAAATCTACGTGATGCGCAGCACCGAGGGCGAATTCTGGAGCTCGCCCAATCGCGTGACCACCAACGCCGACGCCGACTGGTACCCCACGCTAGTGCGAGACAGCAACCGCTACCACATGCTCTGGATGCGCCAGACGGCCACAACGCGCACCGTCTGGTACAACAGCAGCCCTGACGGCATCACGTGGCTTTCCGCCAACGAGCAGCAGGTGACCACGGGCGTCAGCGATGACTTCGTGCCGTACTTCCTGGTGATCGGCGGCGTGTTCCACGTCTACTTTGACAGCGAAATGCGCAGCGGCGACGGCACGCGCGGCTTGTTTCACGTGACATCAACGGGGCGCGATTCCATCGGCGTCGCCACGGGCTGGAGCGCACCGGCGGAAATCACGGCGCTGAACCACCCGACAGAAAGCGACCAGTTTCCCTTCGTCGCGCCGCGCCCGACGGGCGGCTACCTGATGACCTTCATCCGGCATGCGGGCTCTGCCACACTTATCAACGGCTACCTTGACCCCACCAGCGACATCAACTGGGCAACTTCGCCCGATGGCGTCAACTGGACCTATGGCGGGGCGGTGATGGCCGAAGACGGCGCGACAGACACGATCCCGGCGCTGTACACAGCCGGCAGCGAGGAAACGTTCAGCTTCATGCGCGGCATCAGCGGCCAGCCGTACATCCTTGAGTATGACTTCAGCGACTTGGCGAACTGGCCGACGGGCTGGAACAACGTGACGCTGGCCAACGGCGTAGGCGGCTGGTCGTGCCGGACAACGCCGACGCTCAAGAGCAACACGTACATTCGAGTGTGGACAGGCGGGGCCGATCTGCGCATCTACCACGAAGTGTTCACGCGCTGATTACTCGTCGTCGATCTCGCCGCGAACGCCGCGGCCGGGGGATCGCTTCGCGCCGTGCCACACCGCGACAATCTTGACACCCGAGTCCGACACGATGTATGCCCCGCGATACTTGCCGATAAGCCACTCGCGCAGGATTTCGTCGCCATGCTCAGGGATCGCTCGCCCTGACTCAGGAAACGGCGCGACTTTCTTGATCGCGGAGAGAAACTCGCGGCCCCACTTCTCCGCGTTCGCCGGGCTTCTCGCGCCGATGAAGTCCAGAATCGCTTCGAACTGCGCGACCGCCTCCGGGCTCCAGATCAGCTTCATGCCGTCGCCTTCAGCTTGCGACGAGCAGCCTTCATGGCCTTGACCTTGCGACGAAAGCGCGCGACGACCTGCTCATGCGGGATGCCCTCACCCGCCGCCAGCTGCGCCTGTCCAACGGTGATTGAACGGGTGTAAGCCTGTGAGTCGGTCATTTTCTCGTACTCTTCGGCGGACATCAGTACGCCCGCGCCGCGGCCGTGCTGGGTGATGATGATCGGGCGGCCGGTGGCCTGCGTCTGCTTCAGCAGCTCAGACACGTGGGCGCGAAACGTTGAAAGGGGCACGAGGTCCTGCGTGGGTTTGATATTTGCCATGACACTCTCCTGTACAGGCAAGTGTACAGAATCATGTCTCGCTTGCCATGGCATTTCCTGCCAGCCAGCCGGTGGTCCAGCAGCTTTGGAAGTTGAAGCCGCCGGTGATGCCGTCAATGTCCAGCAACTCGCCGGCGAAGTACAGGCCGGGCACGAGCTTGCTTTCCATGGTCTTGAAGTTCACCTCGCTCAGGCGCACGCCGCCGCAGGTTACGAACTCGTCCTTGTTCATGGTCTTGCCGGTGACCGGCAACTCGGTACGGATCAACTGCTGCACCAGCCGGTGCTGCTGCGACTTCGACAGGCCCGACCAGCGCGTGTCGCGCGGCACGCCCGCAGCCAGGACCAGCGACTCCCAAAGCCGCGCTGTCAGCGGCGCAAGCGGCGTGTTCACCACCAGCTTGGCCGGGTGGAGGTCGCGCAGGGCGTCGAGCTGTTCGCCGATCGCCTCAGTGGTGCGTCCCGGCAACCAGTGAAGTTGCAGCGTGAATGAGTAGTTCAAGTCGGCCAGTTTGCGCGCGCCCCACGCCGACAGGCGCAGGATCACCGGGCCGCTGACCCCCCAGTGCGTGAACAGCAGGATGCCGGTTTCGCGCAGGCCGGCGGCGGCGGCTTCCACGGGCTCGATCACAATGCCCGCCAGTTCGTGCACCCATGGTGCGTCGACGTGAAATGTGAACAGCGACGGCACCGGCGGCTCAAGCGTGTGCCCCAGCGAGACCGCAAGCGCGCCCATCGCCGGCACGCGACAGCCGCCGGTGGCCAGCATGACGCGGTCGGCTTGCAGTGTTTCGCCGCCGTGCAGCGTAAGCGAAAAACCGGTGGCGTCGTGCGTGATGGATTCAACGCCTGCGTTCACGCGCAGTTTCACGCCGGCGGCTTCGGCGGCTTCGATGAAACAGTCGATGATAGTCTGCGACGAATCGCTGACCGGGAACAGGCAGCCATCGTCCTGGGTGTACATGAGTACACCGCGGCGCTTGAACCAATCGATGGTGTCGCGCGGCTGGAAGGTTTGAAACGGGCCGATCAGGGGTCGCTCGCCGCGCGGAAAGTGTGTTGCAAGCGCGCGGGCGTCGAAGCAGGCGTGGGTCACGTTGCAGCGCCCGCCGCCGGAGATTTTGACCTTGGAAAGAAAGTGGCCGGTTTTCTCGAGGATGGTGACAGTGGCCGCCTTCGCCGAGACTTCGGCGCCCAAGCCCCCGGCTTCGGCGCACGCAATCGCCGCAAAAAATCCAGCGGCGCCGCCACCAACTACGACTACTCGTTTCATCAGATCAGCCCGGGGCGGGAGGGAAGCGGTAACGCCGGTGGGTCCAGCAGAACCGATGGGGAAAGGTCTAGCAGGAATATGCAAAAGCGGCTGGGCACTTCAATCGTTTAAAAACTCTGGACCTCCCAGTCGAAAGTCCGACAACGGCCACAGCGGTTGCGCGGCAAACCGCACGGGCAACGCCTCCGTAGCTCAATTGGTAGAGCAGCTGACTCTTAATCAGCGGGTCGTAGGTTCAAATCCTACCGGGGGTACCAGCCTCAGAGCAGCCTTGGGAGCCACTCCCGGGGCTGCTTTCTCTTTGCGCCCGGTTGCGGCCGAAGCATCGCAGTTCACGCCCCGTACATGATTCCGCTCGATTCGCGCTCGCGGCGCCTCGGCACGATGTGTGCGGCAACTCGCGGCTAGAACAGGCTGCCCTTGTCGGCTTTCGGCGGCGTGTCTTTTGATGGTGAGGCGCAGGCAAACTCTTGCAGCGCACCGGCATACGGCTCGATCAAAGCCTTGATTTCTGGCGGCTTGCGCGTGAGGTCAAGCCAGGTAGCCACTTGGTCGCGCTCGAGAATCAGCGGCATACGGTCGTGCAACGGTTGCATCCACGTGGAGGCAGGGGTCGTGATGATTGAAAAGCTTGGGCCAACTTCATCATCCGGCGTCCACAGCGCGCCGAACAACATTGGGTCGCCGTCGGCGCGATGAATTGCGTGTGGCTGTTTGCTGCCCTTGGTTCCGGTCCATTCAAAGAAGCCGCCGACTGCGACGACCGCACGTCGAAGCACCAACGGTTCGCGCCAGATCGGGAAGCGAAGGCTTTCCGACCGCGCGTTGAACACCGCGTTGCTCTTGTCGGTCTTGAAGCCCCAGCGCATGGGCACCAAGCCCGTTGAGGTGATCACCGGAAACTGGTTGGTGGGTCGAACGTCAAAGTGACCGCGCGGCGCGTTCATGTACTCAATCCACTCTTTGATGGCTTGGCGAGCCGCCTCTTGCTGGTCGGGCGGCAGAAGCGCCAACGCCAGGTCAATGGCGGTCGGAGGCACGTAGAAGCGTCCACACATGCGCCACACGATAGTCATTGGGTCGCAAGTTCGCATCCTGCAGCTGACCCGCTTCGATTCAACGTTGCCTGATTTCTGGCGTATCGGTCGCCATGCCCGCCGCGTATGATGGGCGTGGGCTTTGCGGAGACTTCCATGCGCAGCACACTGACCATTTTCGTGATCGGGTTTGTCTTGGGGTCGTCGTTGGGCATTGGCGGGCTCTGGACGCAAGTTGTGCAGCCGACCAAGGCCGAGCTTGAGAAGATTGAGCAAGAAAACGGCATCATGCAGAAAGCCGTCGAAACCGCGACCCAGGCCCTGAAAGACGCTGCCAAAGACCTGCGTGCAGACGCTGATGTTACCGGCGCCAGCGTCACTGGGCCGACCAGTGTCCGGCCAACCGGCACCTCTCCGCAACCAGCGCCGGTACCGACACTGGGCACCTCTCGCACGCGCAGTATTGCGGACACGCTGGACAGCAAAGCAGCCGAGCTTGAGCAGACACGGACCTCAATGCGGACCGTTCGTTAGTCGTCCCTGCCGCGACATGGGCGCCTGCATGTAACGTCTTGTCCGCGTGCGGTTTATCGTTTACGCTTCGAGTGCTCACCACGGCCTTGGAGTTCCTGCGTGTCACTTGTCCTGATTTCTGATGACGATCCGGCTGTGCGCGCGGAGCTCAAGCAGGTACTCCTGAAAGCCGGCCACAGCGTGCTGGAAGCCGCCACCGCGCGCGCAACGCTGCACGAGGCCCAGGACCACGACCCCGACCTGATTCTGCTGGATATCAAGCTGCCCGACATGTCGGTCATGGAACTGCTCGAGGAACTGCGCAGCGAAGCCGCGCTGGCGCGCGTGCCGATCATGATGATGGCCGCCGACGCCGACCAGGACCTGCTGACCCGCACCTTCAAGTGGGACATCGTTGACTTCGTGCACAAGCCGTTCAACACCGACATCCTGGTCGCCAAGATCGGCGCCCACACACGCCTGAACCTCGCGTACAAGTTCAGCCGCAAGCTCAGCAAGGAAATGTACATGTCGCGCATCGAGCGCCTGGAAACCCAGGTGCAGGCGACAGAAGAAGACATGAGCGAGGCTGAGCGCCACTTCACGTGGATGCAGCCCAAGACGCCCAAAGTCGACGGCTACACGATCGAGGTCAAGTACCGCCCATACGGCAAGCTGGGCGGCGATTTCTATGACTTTGTGTGGCTTGACCGCGACCGGCTTGCCGTGGTGGTCGGCGACGTCAGCGGGCACGGCATCCAGGCGGCGATTCTGCAGACGATGGCTCGCAAGCTGATCAGCCTGGCGCTGCGGCAAGAGCTCGACAACCTGCAGAAAGTCGTCGAGTTCTCGAATCGCGAACTGACTAACGACCTGCCGCCCGGCAGTTTCGTTGCAGCCACCATAGGCGTGCTGAACACCGAGACCCACGAGTGGCGCCACGTCCGGTGCGGCATTCCGTACCCGATTCTGGTCAAGGCCGACCGCGAGTGCGAGCCGCTGATGACGCCCGGGGGCCCGCTGGGCCTGAGCAAGAAAGCCGACTGGGCCATCGGCGTAGGCACCTACGGCGTAACGCTGGAGGCCGGCCAGGGCATGCTGCTGATGTCAGACGGCATCATCGAGTGCTACCTCGATGACGAGAAGAAAGAGCAGTTTGACGTCGAGGGAGTGATGAAGGCCATAAAGGAAACTCCCAAAGATGGCAGCATGATCGCTACAATCTGCGAAAAGGCGAACCTGGACCATCGCGCCGACGACGACGCGACGCTTATCAGTATTGCGCGGAAGTAGCGAATGGCCGACATTCTTCTGATCGAGGGCGAGAGCGCAATCCGGGAAAGCGTCAGCGAAATGCTGCGCACGGGCGGCCATGACGTCACCGCGGTCGAGAACAGTGAGCAGGCGCGCAAGGCCAGCCTGCGCAAGGTGCCCGCGCTCGTGATCAGCGACCAGAAACTTGGCGATGAGGGCGTCGAGTTTCTGATGCACCTTTCGCGTGACCGGCGGCTTTCCCGCGTGCCGGTGGTCTTGCTGGTCGATGGCGGAAACACCGACTCGGCACTCAGCACCTACCAGTGCGACATCTTCGCGATCTTCAAGAAGCCCGTAGACCTTGACGCCCTGAAGCTGCAGGTCGAGACCATCATTCGCCAAACCACGCGCCAGAAGCAGTCGCGCAAACGCGAACGCCACGAGCTGCGCAGCCAGATCATGCGCCTTGAGCGCGAAGTGCGCGCCACCACAATCGACCTGACCGACGCGGCGCAGAACTTCACGACGATGCTGGCGACGCCGCCTCGCCCCGACGGCATTCGCATCGACGTGCACTTTGCCCCAAGCGGCGGGTTCATTGGCGGCGATTTTTATGACTTCTTCTGGCTGGATGAGCGGCGGCTTTGCGTGGTGGTGGGGGACGTGACCGGCCACGGCATCCAGGCCGCGGTGATCCAGTCCATGGCGCGCAAGGTGATCAGCATCGGCATGCGCATCAAGCACGGCGACCTGCGCGACGGCCTGCGCTTTGCCAACGATGAGCTGGCCGACGACATTCCACAGGGCAAGTTCGTGGCGGCGCTGGTGGGTGTGCTGGATGTGGTGAGCGGCAACTGGCAGCACGCGCGCTGCGGCATCCCGCACCCGGTGTTCGTGAAAGCCGACGGCACGCGCGAAGACGTGCTGACCGCGGGCGTGGCCCTGGGCCTCAAGCGCAGCGCGAACTGGGCCGACGCCATCCAGGTGCACAGCTCAAACCTTGAGCCCGGCGGCCGCGTGGTGATGTTCACGGACGGCATCATCGAGTGCCTCAAGGACGACGGCGAGGAGTTTGATTACCCCGGCATTCACAAAGTGCTGGAGCGCGCCAAGCCGACCGACAACGTGCCCGAGTTGATCTACCAGGCGGCCCACGCGGGCCACCGCGCCGTGGACGATGTGCTGATTATCGCCATCACGCGAGAGTCGGTGGTGCTCGAGGACAGCCAAACCATCACACTGTTCGGCAACCTCGACGACGAAGAAGACATTTTCAACGTGCGGTAGCGATCGTTCAATCTTCCTCAGGTGCCGACCCTGGTGGCGGTGTTGGCGGGCGCTTGTAGGGCGGGTTGCGGACGTCAATCTCAAGCACGAATCCGGCTTCAGCCTCAGTCAGCGTCACGTGCTGATCCACCAGCTTGGTGCCACTCCGAACGAGGGTGCCTTCCTCGACCGTCTCAGTGGTGCCCTTGGTAAACACTACAACCCAATACACGCCGCGGTTGATGCTCAAGCCGTTGACTGTATGTACTGCGCTGCCGCTGGTGGTGCCGCGCTCTCCGCCCGGCCCGGAGCGGTACTTCCCTACGATGTAGACAAACTCTGCCCCTGGCTCCGCGTTTATGAACTTGAATGTGATTGACCCAAGCGCCGGCTTCAATGCCACATCGCCAAGATCCAAGTGTTCGCCGGGCTTCACGTGGAAGCGGACTTCAGTCTGCTCAAAACCGTCACCTTCGACATAGAGCGCACTGAGACTGCTTGCGACACCGCTAAGCAGGATTTCACCACCGGGTTCCGCGTAGGCCAGAACGCCACTCTGCCCGACCGGAGGCGGGCGTTTGGGTTTGGGCGGTCCTTCCTTGTATGGTTCCTTGCCTGCGGCCTTCGCGCGTTCCTGGGCCCGCTGGGCTGAGCTGTTGCGCAGGCGATACATTTCCCAAGAGGGCAAGAGGTGTCTGCGAACCGTGGCTGAACTGCGACTAATCGGGTCGCCGTTTGTGTCCACAGCACGCAGGCGAATGGTGACTGGAAGGGTTACTTCAGCGACGAACTCGCGCACCTTGTCTGGTTCCACGCGAAAGGCACCGCTGTCCCAGACTCCGAACAAACCCTCGATTCGAATTTCGAAGTCACCATCGAAACTCAGGGCGTAGTTAGTGTATGCGTGGCCCCACTTCAGCACGCCACTCAGAGCAAGCCCAGGCAAGCCGTTGCGCCGGATTTCAAGTTTCCAATCTTCGGAGGCCGGCAATCGCGAAAGGTCAACGCGCACGCCATACATTGGTTTGGTTGCGACCGGCACGACTGCCTTTAAAGTGCGCGCGTGGGCGTCAATCTGGAACGAGAACGTAGCAGGCTGTTGCCAACCCATCCGAAGGCCAGCAGTAAACATGGACACGCGAGTCGTCTGATCCGGAATGTCCACATACCCGGTTTCACCTTCTTCCAGCGTCAACCACGCCAAGCCATGGTCCTTAAAGCGCGCTCCCTCGCCCGAGACGAAATGTAACCGAACTCTGCCGGCAAAGGGGGCGCCGTCGCCGTAGATGACTTCGACGGCAACCCGATTGGTTCGATCTAGGCGAACCACTACATGTTGCCCGTCTGCCTTGACCTCGACCAGAACGCTGCCGGGCACTTGCCCCCTTGGGGCGTCCGGTGGACTCGACGGCAGATTCCACAGCAGCGCCAGCGGCCGAATGTTCAGATACTCAAGCTCATTCGGGCCCAGCGTTGACTGCACTTGGGCAGTACCACTTTCGCCCGCAGTTCCCTGAGTCCAGGAGAAGTCCTGGTCCCCGGCTCTTTTGGGGCGCCTGACATACTGCTCCACAGTTTCAAAGGCGTACTCAAACCCGATGTCCGGTACAGGCCGATCGTCATGCGTGCGAAACGCAATGAAGACCCTCTTGGGTTGAGGCACAGCCGGCACTGGCGCTTCGACCGGCGCGATGGGTGCCGGCGACTGTGTCGCCGGAGTTTCGTCCGGTTCACGATTGGCTGCAATTGGCTGCGGCGTTGCCGGCTTTGGCACGGCGGCGACCGGGGGATCGTTGTCAGCAACCGGAGTGGAAGACTCGGGCCACCTCCAAATCGCCAAGAGCACGACGAGCGCAAGCACAAACAAGAGCGCAATCAGCGCAGCATACTTGGTCCGATTTCGATCTACCGTCAGTGCTTCCATGGCCTTGATAGTAGCAGCGAAAGCGCCAATGCAGTTCACGCAATTGGCTGCATCGTATGCCGAGTGCGTTCAGACTAACGCAGGTTCCGCACTTTCAGTGGCTACTTCAAAACCCGCAGCGACCAGCTTACTTCTTGCCATGTCGGGCGTGACGAGATCAGCAAGGCTTATGCTGCCGCTTGCATTTGGTTTGGCCAGCAGCGCTTCGGCGGCCCAGACGCTGGGCCATGAGGGCACGTCTAAGCCGTTGTTTCGGGCGATGATTTCGATGCTGTCCAGCACGTCGCCCGACGCATCCAGCGCGTCGATCGCCATGATGCCGACCCTGGTGCCCAACGGGCGGGCCAGCGGCGACATGGCCGCCCCAATGCGCGAACCGAAATGCAGCAGGCCGCGCGGCGTGGCGCCGACCACGCGCGAAACCATGCGCAACGCGCTTGTGTAGCTGCGACGGTCGAACCCAAAGCCGAAACGCAGCGGCACAATACGGTCACCGAGCGACACGCCGATCGATTCCAGGCCGCTGGGGTATGTGCTGTACCGCCGTGTGCCGATCGCGCCGTGGTCGCGCAACCAGGATTCACCGAACCAGCGCGAGCCTTGCGGCTTTGCGCGGCCGATCGGCAGCAGCATGCTGTACAGCAGTGTCGCCGACGCATCATTGTTCGTGCCGATGGAAAGCTGCGCCCGCACGCCGGCCACATCGGCCCGGCCTTGCCAGCGGCGTGCAAAGACCTCGATCAAAGCCGGAACGCTGCTGCACCCGGTGATGGCGGCGATGTCGCCGGGTACAAAACCGGCTGCGATGTCGCGTACAGCCTGCATGAACGCCGGAGTCTCGGCCAGGTCCACGTAATGGCACCTGTGCTCGCGGCAGGCTCGCAGCAGGGGGCCGTGGTCATAGGTGAACGGGCCCACGGTGTTGATCAGCACGTCCACGTGTTGCAGCGTGGCGCCAAAGTCCTCGGGGCGGGCCAGGTCGAAGCGGGTAAATGTCGCGCCTTCAACACTGGTAGGACTGCGGCCGCCGCAGATCAGCGTCGCGTCGGGCAAACTCTGGCGCAGCAACCGCAGAATGCGGCGGCCCATCAGCCCGCTGCCGCCCAGCACCATGACTGTACTCATGGCGCTTTCCCGGCGTTCGCGTCATGGATGCGCGCGTGGGCTGCCATGTACGCGAGGTAGTGCTCGTCGATGCGGTCGCGTGTTGTGGCTGTCGGGTTCTCAAGCGCCAGCGTTTCCAGCGTTCCCGCCATAGCGCTGCCCCACGGGCTGTGCGGCACCAGCGGATACGTGACACGGGCGTTGACCGCCAGCACCCAGGCCGGCACCGACAGGTCGTGCTCTTGCATGATGATTGTGTACGGGTTGGTCTCGGGGTCATGGATCGGTGGCGCCTCAATGCCTTCGGCCCACGGACCGTCATTGAACAGCACCAGGTCGCTGCTGGTGCTGAAGCTGACCATGCCCGCGACCGGCAGCGCCACCACCGCCAGCAGCCACAGCAGCACGCGCGGCGGTTTGTGTACGATGTTGCGCACAAACTGCAACCGGCCCTTGGTCGGCTCGCCGCTGGGCTTAGCCACGGCCGCTGAGGCGATCACGCCGATGCCAAGGTTCTGCGCAAAAATGAAGAAAATGAAAAACGGGTAGACCACGCTGATGCCCGTGATGCCGTGCGTGACCGCTTCGCCAAGGCTGCCCTTCCATCCGGCAACGACCATGAACGGAAAGTAGCTGAAGCGCCACGCCAGCAGCGCGCCGAACGACGCGATTAGGTTGCGCGCGAAGTTGTCATCGTTGCGCATGCCGAAACCAAGGCCCAGCATGGTCCCGGTGAGGCCGAAGATCACGAAGGGCCAGAACAGCATCGGCTGCGTGAGTTCGGTCTGCGCGTCAAGCCAGAAGCCGGTGATGATGGCTGCCAGCGCGACCAGTGTCGCGCCTGCAATGCCGACGGGAGTCAGGTTGACGATACCGAAAAGTGCGCGACGGGGCTTGTCTTCCATGGGTGCACCCAGGAGCGGAACGGTGCGAGTTTATACTCGGGTGCGGGTTCCGCTGAAAGCGGAGGACAATCAATACACGTGCTTCTCGCGCAGCTCTGGCGCGACTTCATCCAGGCGCTGGCCCAGCTTCGCCCAGTGGCACGTCGGCACAGCCGGGAACAGGTGGTGCTCAATGTGGTGGAACATCTGGTAGCTGATCAGGTTCTTGAACCAGCCGCGCTGCGTGCGCGCGATCATGTGTTTGTCGTCGCAATCGTGGTGCACCGTCCAGACGGCAAAGAAGCCGGTGCCGCATTGGCCCAGCCACATCGTGATCACGAACAGGCCCAGCCACCACTGGCCCAACCCCAGCGAGATCCACGCCGCAACGCCGTACCAGACGACGTTGCCGACCAGCTCAGCGTAGACCCAGCGCAGTTGATTCGGCTTGCCCTCTTTCAGGGCAAACCAGTGCAGCTTCATCGGAAAGTAGGGGCCTACAAGCATAGCCTGCCACCACTTGAGCTTGGCTGTGAAGCCCTCGACGTCTTCGTCGGTCAGGTTGTGGCGATGATGATGCAGGTGGTTGATCTGCACCGCGTGCATGCTGCCAGTCATCACGATACTCAGCCAGAACATCAGCAGGTCGCAGCCGCGGCGCGACACGCCAATCGCGTAATGGTACGCATTGTGGGTCTGCCGCAGGCCCGTGAGAAACAGGTAGAACGCGCAAAGCTGCGCCGGGACCATCCACCACCACGAGCCCGTGTACTGGATCAGCGCGAAGCAGCCAAGGCACGCCGCCAGCCAGGGCATACTGAGCGTGACTTCGACGAACGCCTGCCACGGCGAGACTTTGACCAGGTCGCGCCACTCGACCATTTTGACGCGTGGGTCTTTGGTGATGTGGTAGTCAGCGTCGCCGGGCAGCGCCGACAGCGGCATCGGCACTTCCATGCCCGAAACTTCGTCCTGCGTCGGCAACTCGCCGCTCGCATGGACCGTAAGGTCCTGCGGGCGCGGCGCCGCGACTTCAACGACGGAGTTTTCGACTGCGGCTTCGGCGGTGGGTGACACGCTGCTGGTCCTTATGGTCGTGATGCGGGCGCAGGATACACAGAGGCAGTGCGCCAGCCAAGAACACGAAAACCCCCGCCATCTGCGGGGGTCTTCAGGTTCAGTGATCTAGAACTCCTCTTCGGCGGCTTTGTGGTCTGACTTGGGCAGTTCCGGCTTGGGGTTGTCCTTGACCAGTTCGTGCAGGATCTTTACGCCCGCCTCTTTGATCGTGTCCACACCGGCGGCATAGCGGATGTTGTCCTTCACGGGGTGCGTGGGCTCGACGGGATTGCCCTCAAGCTCGACTTGCCCATAGCTCAGGTTGCGCACGTTTTGCGCCGGGTAGATCAGATAGCTGCCATCCGGCAATTGCGTGAACGTGCTGCCCAGCACCGCGCCCGGGGTGCTTTCGCCGACCAACGGCCCGAGCTTCAGCCACTTCCAGTTGTGCGCATACAGCTCTTTGGCGCTGCGGCTGCCGCTGTCCTGCAGCGCAACCACCGGCCGCTCCCACTTGGGCATGCCGTAGTCCTGCTGGCTGCCGCGACCGCCGGGGAAGCGCACCATCGGCGGTGGAGCGCCAAACGGTGAAAAGCAGGCGTTCATCACGTCCACGCTGCCGCCGCGGCCGCGCAGGTCGATGATGATGCCGTCGCACAGCTGCCACTGTTTCTTGAGCGCCCGTTTGAGAGCGGAACTCATGCCGTGGTGCAGGAAGTGCCAGAAACGGATGTAGCCGAACTTGCGCCCCTCATGCTCAATGATCGTCACGCTGTTGCGCGAAGCCGCGATCATGTTGATCTCGCCGGGCTCAACGCTGATGGTCAGGCGTTCTTCGCTGTCGGCGCTCCGTTGCAACTCAACCAGCAATGCGCCGCCGTCGGCCGGGTTCTTCAGAAAGTAGTGGGGGTGCTGGTTCGGCAGCCCCGGGTCTCCGCCCGCGTCGACCAGCAGGTCCGACTCTGCCACGGGTTTGCCGGCAATCTTGTGCACCCGGTCGCCGCGCTTGATGCCGGCTTTGTCTGCTGGGCCGCCGGTCAGCAGATCCGTCACGAAAAACTCGCCAGTGGTCAGCTCAGTGATGTCGAACCCGACCTGCCGGCGCAGCGTGTTGTCCATCTCGGGTGCGAAGTGGTTGTCGTAGGCGTGCTGATCAACGATGCCAAGGTGGCTGACCTTGAACTCGCCCAGCAGTTCGCGCAGCACCGCATGCAGGGCATTGCCCGGCGCGGCATCGGCGCAGCGCTTCAGGTAGCGGCCGCGCATTTCTTTCAGATCGTGGCCGCCATACTTCTTGTCGTAAAACCCGTTACGAATGATGCCCAGCATCGCATCGAGAACTTTGACATTGGCCTTCTGCGCTTCGCTGAACGCGCCTTCATCCACTTCGCCTTTGGCTGAGTCATCAACAAGGCGCGCCTGGCCGGTCACGGGAACCGTTACCGACAGCATCAGTGCAGCAATCAGCGTAAGAAACACACGATACAGCATCAGATTCTCCTAAGCCGGGAGGTGCACTCCCGTTGACGCAGGGTAGAGTCCCGCTCAAATACGCGCGAAAGTGGTTCAGGAGTAGTCCCAACATGAACTTTTCCCTCACGGAGCAGGCCCGGTTTTTTGCAGGCACCGGCGCCGGGTACCTCGAAGACAAGCCCACATGGAAGCCCTTCATGAAGAAGGGCGTCACCCCCAAGTGGTCCCGCGACCGGGTGGTCGATGTCCGCCACATCCGGCTGGAGATCAAGCCGGACTTTGACAAGCGCTCGATCAGCGGCACGGCGACCTTGACTGTCGCGCCGATCAACGAGGGTGCCACGTTTCTTGACCTCGACGCCTGCGAGATGGAGATTTCGGCGGTCAACGTCGATGGGGCCAAGACTGAGTTTCGCCACGATGGCGAAGTGCTGACGGTGCAGTTCGGGCGCGAGTTGCCAGCCGACAAGCCGATCGACATTGCCATCAAGTACTCGGCTGTACCGCGGCGGGGCGCCTACTTTGTAGGCCCGGACCGCGACTACCCCAAGAAGCACAAGGAACTCTGGACGCAGGGCCAGGACGAGGACAGCCGCTACTGGTTTCCGTGCTTTGACTACCCGAACGAAAAGGCCACCAGCGAAATCATCGTGGAAGTGCCCAGCGGCATGACCAGCCTGAGCAACGGCGCGCTGATTAACGTCGAGAGCCGCAAAGGCCACGAGCTGCACCACTGGAAGCACGACGTGCCGCACGTGGCGTACCTGATGACCCTGGTCGTGGGCGACTTCGTCAAAGTCAGCAAAGAGTGGGATGGCATCCCGGTTGACTACTATGTGCCGCCCGGCAGAGAAGAAGACGGCGAACGCGCGTTCGGCCGCACGCCTGACATGGTGCGCTTCTTCAGCGAAAAGACCGGCGTGCGCTACCCGTATGCCAAGTACGCGCAGATCACTGCCGAAGACTTCATTTTCGGCGGCATGGAAAACACCACTGCTACCACGCAAACGGCACTGACGCTGCATGACGAGCGCGCGCACCTTGACTTCAGTTCAGAGCCGCTGGTCAGCCACGAGCTTGCGCACCAGTGGTTCGGCGACTACCTGACCTGCCGCGACTGGAGCCACGCCTGGCTGAACGAGAGCTTCGCCACGTACTTTGAAGCCATGTGGTGCGAGGAGTCCCTGGGCGACGACGAGTTCAAGTACTACCTCGACGCCGACTGGAAAACCTACCTGGCCGAAGACAAGGGCAGCTACCGCCGCGCCATCCAGACCAACATCTACAACGAGCCGCTGGACCTGTTCGACCGCCACCTTTACCAGAAGGGCGCGGTCATCCTGCACCACCTGCGCAAGCTGCTGGGCGACCGGCTTTGGTGGAAGGTGATCAATCACTACCTTACCAGCAACGCCGAGCAGACGGTGATCACGCAGGACCTGGCCACGTCGCTGGAAAAGGTCACCGGCCGCAACTGGGACTGGTTTCTGGCCCAGTGGATCCATGGCGGCGGGCACCCCCAGTTCAAGCTGAAAGCAACCTGGAGCGACAAGACCCAGAGCCTCGACTTTTCGATCCTGCAGACGCAGAAGCAGGATGACCTGACCGCGATTTTCCGCACGCCGGTCAAAGTCCGCTTTGCGTGGAAGGGTGGCGAAGAGATCCGCGAGTTCGAGTTGGACAAGCCCGCGCACCGCTATCACCTGAAGCTTCCCAAGCGCCCGGAGTGGGTTGCCTTTGACCCCGGCAACAGCATTCCCAAGACTCTCGAGCTGGACTTCAGCGAGGACATGCTCATCGCGCAGCTTGAACACGATGACGACGTGATGGGTCGCGTGCATGCCGCTCGGGCACTGGCGGGCAAGGCCACACGCAAGTCGGTAGCGGCGCTGGCCAAGGCGCTGACCGGCGACAAGTTCTGGGGCGTGCAAGCCGAATGCGCCGAGGCCCTGGGCAAGGCACACACCCCGGAAGCAATGCAGGCCCTGTGCGATGCCTACACCCTGCCACACCCAAAGGCAAGGCGCGCCGTTGCGGCTGCCCTTGGCGAATGGCGCCACAGCAGCGCGACTGAAAAGCTTGCGCTGATGCTGAACAAGGACAAGAGCTACTACGTCGCAGCCGAGGCCGCCGTGGCCCTCGGCAAGACACGGGCCGTGATCGCGTTTGACGTGTTGATGGGTGCCTTGCCGCGCGCCAGCCACGTGGACGTGATTCGCAGTTCTGTGTTCGCAGCGTTCTGTGAACTCAAAGACCTGCGCGCGCTGCCGGTGTTGCTTGAATGGACCGAGGCAGGCCAAAGCCAGCAGGCTCGCTACGCAGCCGTGGCGGCACTGGGCAAACTGGCAAGGCTCAGCACCGAAGAGAAAGACAAACTGGCTGCACGCGAGCGGCTTGAGGCCCTGCTTGAGGGCGAGTTCAGGCTCGTGATGGCAGCCTTGAGCGGCTTGGGTGCATTGCGCGACGCGGCATCGATTCCGGCCCTGGCCAAGGTTGCGCGCACCAGCCATGACAGCCGCATCAAGAAGCGCGCCCGCGACACCATTGAAGCGATTCGGGCGGCACAAGGCGCACCCAAAGAACTGAAGGAGCTGCGCGACGACTACGACAAGCTGAAAGACGAGCACGACAAGCTGAAAGAGCGCGTTGAGAAAATGGAGTCGCTCAACGGGCACGGCAAGCAAGCCAGCAAGGCAAGCACTAAGCCCGCCCGCGCCGGCCAGCGCAAGTCGCAAAAGAAGGCCAAAGCTCGCGCGTCAAAGAGTCGTTGAAGATCGACCACCGACACGAACAAGGGCGCGCTCGGGCCCGCCCTTTCTATGCCGGTGGAAACACCAGCAAGTAGATCAGCGCTGCCACGCCAGCCGCCGCCGTGTACGCGCTGAACCAGCGTAGCTTGCGCTTGGCGACGACCAACTTGACCAGCGAGAGCCCGATCAGGCTGAACACGAGGCTGGCCAAGAACCCGGCTATGGCCGGCGCCGCGTCGATCTGGCTGATCTCGCGCGCCTCAATCAAGCCCGCGCCGCCGATCGCGATCAGTCCCATCAGGAAACTCAGGCGCACCGCATCACTGCGTACCCAGTACAGCATCAACGCCATGCAGATCGTGCTGCCGCTGCGCGACACCCCCGGCAGCAGCGCCACCATCTGCGCCACGCCGACCAACAGCACCAGCCAGAGGTCGGTGCCCTTGGCAGTCTCCAGCGTCACGCGCAACTCCCGCGGCCGCTCGGCCAGCCACAGCACAGCCGCGGTGAACATCAAGCCAAAACACGCAACCCAGGGCGATTGCAACACGTTGTGCTCAATCCAGCCCTCTTGAGCTTCAGGCAGCAGCTTCTTGATCGTGATGCCGACGATCGCCGCCGGGATGCTGGCGAGAACCAGCAGGCTGATCACGTGCCAGTTGATTTTGGGGTACACGAGCTTGGCCACGTCGCCGCGAAACACCCACAGGATCGCCAGCCAACTGCCCAGATGCAGAAGCACGCTTTGGGCGGTGCTGCCCTCGCCGCCAAGTTCGCGCCCGAGAATCACCCCAAGGATCACCAAGTGGCCCGAGCTGCTGACCGGCAGAAACTCGGTCAGGCCCTGCACTGCGCCCAAGATGATGGCTTTCAGCACGTCCATGCCCGATTATCGGCAAAGTCAGCCCCCGAAGTGAAGGCACGAAACCCGCGCGCGTTCGGGTTCTTGACGGCTGCGGGCAAACGGGTTAATCATGCCGCCCCGCGATGGTAACGTTGCGGCTTGAAAACGGGGATGTAGCTCAATCGGTTAGAGCGCCGGCCTGTCACGCCGGAGGTTGCGGGTTCGAGTCCCGTCATCCTCGCCAGACTACAACGCAAGCAGGAAGCGGCCTCACGGCCACTTCCTGCTTTGCGTTCAGGGCAAGAAAAAAAGTGATGCGTCACCTACAAAGTCGCGGCGTCGAAAGGGGGATCGAATGGTCACGCCACAAGACATTGAGCGATTCACCGAGCGGTTGGAACACGCGCTTTGGCAGACGGAACGCCCCACTGCGGCAGGCTCATTCAGCGCACGGTGGTTCGGGGGGCAGGTGGCTCGACAAGTAGGAATAGAACAGACGGTAGGCGAGGGCGACTCGGACTTGGTAGTAGTCACGGCGGACTTCCTGTGGAATTACGTCAGGCTGGGAATCCTCCGGCCAGTTTCGGTTGCTGGCGGCGACAAGTCGGCCTATGACAATTCGAAGTTCTACTTCACCCCAGAGGGGCTTCATTGGCAACGGCAGCCATTCGACAGCACAAGCCCATTTGCGACCGACTTTGAAACAGCCCTAAAAGCAGAATGTTCGATCATCCAAGGTGAGCCCTGCGTGCTTATGATCGAAGCCAGACGCGCGTTCCAAACCGGGTTGCGGCGGGCGTGTTTGTTCCTGGTTGGACTTCTAAACGAGGACGTGACCGACAAACTGTTTGACGCGGGGCTGGAATCTGGCGGCGTCAAAGACACAAACGCCAAGGCAAATCGTTTCCTTGCGTTTGCCAAGCAGCGAGACGTTTTCGAGGGAATGCTCGCACAACAGAAGGCAGGGAATCTCAGTCCCGGCGTTGCGGATGAATGGGACGCGTTGGCGACGGCGATCAGGAACTACAGGAACGAGTGCGCCCACAGTGCGGCCTACATTCCTGATCAATCCACCGTTCACTCTGCCCTATTCATGCTTCCACGGATGGCGCGAACAGCGCAGGCGGGATTTGATGCGCTCACTTGAAACTGTGCGCCTTGTCGTCAAGGTCGCGTAGCTGGTCAATAGAAAGGCCCGGCAACTCGCGCCGGACGACGGAAAGGCCGCGCCGGGCGTGAGATTCCTTCCGGGTGCAGACCATGCCGCCGGCGACGCATCGGTTAATCCGTGCAATCTGCAGTCAGCGTTTGCCCGTGAAATCGTCGATGCGTTGCTTTCCAAATTGGCTTGTGGCTTGTAAGCGACTGTGTTCAATCCACCTGCGAACCTTTCTCGTCTTACTCAGGAGAACCCGATGCGCGACAACAAGTCTCTTTTCATGCTGATCGGCGCCGGCGTGGTGCTGGTACTCGTGGCCACCTTCATGCTGTCCTGCTACGAAATCGTTGACCCCGGCCACCGCGGCGTCCACGTTTCCTTCGGCACCCTGACCGAGGAATCCTACGACGAAGGCCTCCACTTCAAGGCGCCCTGGGCCTCCATCCACGAGGTCAACATCCAGGAACAGATCGTGGTCAGTGCCGCAGGCGCCGCCTCGTCGGACCTGCAGACCGTGACCACCGAAGTCGCCGTCAACTACAAGCCCGAAGCCGCCATGGTCTGGTGGCTTTACCAGAACCTTGGCAAGAGTGGCGACATCTGGCGCACGACCAAGCTCAACCCGATTATCGGCGAGTCGGTCAAGTCCGTCACCGCCAAGTACACCGCCGAAAACCTGATCAAGCACCGCGAAGAAGTAAAAGGTGAAATCGAGCGCATCATCACCCAGCGCGCGCTGGGCAGCAACCTGATCGTCACCGCCGTCAACATCACCGACTTCAAGTTCAGCGCCAGCTTTGACCACGCCATCGAAGCCAAGGTGCAGGCCGAGCAGGACACCCTGCGCGCCCGCAACGAGCTCGAGAAAGAAAAAGTCGAAGCCGAAAAGAAAGTCGTGCAGTCGGAGGCCGAGGCCAAGATGAAAGAGCTTCAGGCCTCTGCCGACCGCAAAGCCACCGAGGAAAAGGCAGCAGGCCAGGCCAAGCAGATTGAGCTGCTCAGTATCGCAAACTCCGAGGCCACAAAGCGCGAAGCCGACGCTGAGGCCGAAGCCAACAAGGTTCTGCTGGCCACACTCGACAAGAAGATTCTTGAAAACAAGCGGCTTGAGAAGTGGGACGGCAAACTGCCCAAGGTCACGGGCAGCACCAATCCACTGCTGCTGCTGAACCCGGATGAAGAATAGCGCTGCGCGACTGCGGGCCCGGCCAATCGGTCGGGCCTTGCGCCTTCTAGTCGCGGGTGCGGGCGGCTTTCAGCAGGGCGCTCACCAGGACCATCAGCATTGTACGGGCGAAACCTGTCATGGCGTTCTCCTTGCCATTACAGATACCCCGCGGCGATCAAGCTTTCTCGCAGCGCTTGATAAGCTTGCGTGAAGTTTCTGACACACCCGTCAGGGCAGGTCCACCATCGGCCGCTCGTGCCCGCACTGCTTGAGCATGTCTTTGATTTCCTGCGCCAGGTACATGCTGGCGCGGTCGATCTCGGTTTCGCTGGAGACGTCCAGCCACTGCACCTTGGGGAAGCCCTTGAAGAACGTCATGCTCTTGCGCGCAAATTGCTTCACGTCGCGCACGGTCTGTTCAACGCACTCCTGCCAGGTCAGCGCGCCGCGCAAGTACTCCTGGATGCGCTTGTAACCGTGGGCCTTGCCAGACGTACTCGAAAACCCGCCCGCTGCCAAAATGCGCTGCACTTCGTCAAGCCAGCCCGCGTCAAACATGGCCTGCGCGCGCAGGCGAATGCGTTCGTACAGGATCTCCCGCGGCCAGCGAACACCCGTGAAGATCCAGCGATAGTCGGCGCGCGGCTGGCCCCACTGCTTGACCTCGCTGGGCAGCTTGCGCCCGAACTTGATCATCTCGAGTGCCCGCACGAGGCGCTTCTTGTCAGCCGGGCCGATGCGCTGGGCCGCCACCGGGTCGTCTTTCAGCAGAATGGCTGCAAGCTCGGCTGCGGGCATGCGGTCCATGGCGGCGCGAAACTGCGGGTTGGGGCCGGGGCCACGCTCGATGCCGTAGACCAGCGCCTTGAGATAATAGGGCGCGGTTACATCCAACACGGGCACATTGCCGCGCTTGACGATGTCGGCCAGCAAGGGCTCGGCGTAATCGAGAAACTCGGCAACGGAGAACTCTTCGTTCGGGTTGACGATGTCGATGCCGTGGTGGGGGATCAGTTTGCGCTCGGTGATGCTTGGTTTTGCCGTACCGGCGTCCATGCCGCGATACACTTTCAGCGCATCGACGCTCAGGATCTCGCCCCGCACACGCTCCGCCACGGCCATGGCCATGCGGCTTTTGCCGCTGGCGGTGGGACCAAGGATGACAAGGACAGGAAACTTCGCGTCCGGGGATGGTGCCGAATGATCGCGCTGTACCGGCATATGCAGGGTCAAAGGTTGCGCTTGTCTTCGGCGATCACCGCGGTGCCGCTGACCGTGATCAGCACAAGGCCATCGCCGGAAAGATAAGCGTAGTCGAAGTCGAGGCCGATCACCGCGTTGGCGCCCATTTCCTTGGCTTCATTTTCCAGGCTCATCATGGCGGCTTGGCGGGTCTCGTGAATCATCTTCTCGAACTCGGGGTGGCGACCGCCGCCTTCGCGACGGATGAAGGCAGCAAAGTCGCGCATCTCGACGGGCGCAATGGCCGCCTGGCCCGCGACCACGCCGAGATACTGCGTGATGACGTGGCACTCTAGGTTGCTGGTCGTGGTCTTCAGCATGATTGACCCGCGGGTGGCTTGGTATCAAGCTAACAGAAATTGCCCGTTGGGGGCACTGGGAGTCCACATGCGTTGGTTATGCTTGTTGCTGGTTTTGTGCGCCCCGGCGCTGTGGGCCGAGACGCCGGCAGGGTCATTCCACTCGTTTATTGCCGCGGTGCTGGACACCAACACGCCTGAGGCAGAGCGCCGCCTGATCTTTGAACGCTACTTTGACTTCGACACCTGGATGACAGCCAAGCAGGCCGAGGACGGCAAAGAGTACACCGAGGTTGAGCGCACCCAGTTCAAAGAAGAGTGGTTTACAGTTTTCCTCAGCGCCGAGTTCCGGCAGCGCTTTGCCGCGCGCAACGTGCAGGTGATCGAAGAACCAGAGCCCGAAGGCGACCAAGCCGAGCTCGTGATCAAGATTCTTGAGCCCGCAGCCGCCGCAGGACGCTATCGGGTCCTGATGACACGCAGCGGCGAGTACTGGCGCTGGCACAGTATTCCGCGCATTGAAGAGGACCCGACGCCGGAGACACCCCTGACTGCTGAAGAAAAGCTGGCTGCGATCCAGCAGGCCATCGCCGATGCACAGGCCGAGCAGGAGAAGCTTGCGGCACAGCTGCGCGAACTCGATGCGCAGCGCAATCTGCTCGAGGCCGAAATCGCCGAGAAAAACGCGGGTGACGCGCCGTACTCGACACCCATGACCACCGCCCGCACGTTGGGCAAAGCCGTGCTGGCTGCCGACACCGACGCGCTGCTCAAGGCCCACACGCCCGCGCGTCGCAATACCGACCGCAAGAAACTGGCAGAGAAGTTGAAGGCGCAGGCCGAGCGGGTTGCCGGCTGGGAGCCGCTGGACGTCACGCTGTCCGAGAACAACACGCAAGCCACCGTGCGCGTGAAGCTGAAACTCTGGGACGATACCGGGGTGAAGGAGCGCACGATTTCGCTGTTGCTGCGCAAGGTAGACGCCGAGTGGCTCGTGGATGAGGAACCGTAATGCCGCAGGTCCGTGAAGCGGCCGGCTTCGTTCTGGCCTGTGTCGCCGATGGCGAGCCGCGCTACCTGTTGCTGCGCAGCGCCAACCACCAGACGTGGGGGGCGCCCAAGGGTCACCTGGAACCGGGCGAGACGCCGCTGCAGGCCGCCGTACGCGAGACTCTGGAAGAGACGGGCATCGATGACCTCGATGTCATCACCGACTTCCACCGCGAGTTCAGTTACGAAGTGACGGGGCGTTCCCGCGGCAGCTATCTCAAGCGCGTGCACTACTTTCTGGCGCTTACGCCCAAAGCGCTGCACGTGCAGAGCGACGAGCACGACAAGTCCGCCTGGTACACGCTGGCCGAAGTCAGCGAGATGCTTGAGTACCCGCAGATCAAGCAGGTCTTCCGGGAAGCCGACGCGCTGCTGCGAAAGCGGCGCTAAAGGCCGCTACCCCTCGTCGATCTCTTTCTGGATGGCGTCCGCTACTTCGCGCAGCCAGCTTGCGCTGTCGGATGGGCTGCTGCGTTTCATGGCCGAGAGCTTCTTGGGCACGTGCTTATAGGCGGCCAGGAAATCGTCGGTGCACCACCCGCCCATGATGCGGGCCAGCAGCGCACGCTGGACAACTTTCTCGGCCAGGTCCGCGAAGTGGCGCACCACGGCCACGATCGACGGCATGTGCCCAAGGCGGCGAATGGTGTCGCTGAGGTCTGCCTGCAGGTTGGCCTGTTCGTCCGTGTTGCACTCGATCTCTTTCTTGAACTGCTCAGCGATGGCTTCACCGGCTTTCTTGATGGCGTCGCCGCCAATCACTCGTCCAGTTTCGGCTGCCAGGAAGGCTGCGTCGCGCACGATACCGCGTTCGCGGTTCGCCAACAGCTTGATGAACAGGTTTAGCGCGCGTTCGGTCTTGAACGTCGTGCCGGTGCGGTGGTCTTCCCGCGCCTTGCGCAGCGACAACGACAACTTCGGCATGTCGTCCTGCGTCAGGTAGTTCTCGAGAATCGTGAGCTTGTTGTCCTCAGTGGGGTTCATGAAGTTCTTCAGCTCATCGACAATGTTCTCAAGCCGGTTGCGGTGTGTCGCCGTGAGGTCGGTTTCCTTCAGGTACGCCTCTAGCCATTGCAGGGCCTCTTCGACCTTGCCCAACGAGTTCACAAGCAGGTCGATGTAGACAACGGCCTCCGGGCCGCGCAGCGCGATCGGCATGTGCTTGCGCTCGAGGTCGGCGGCTGCAAGGTGATGTTTGCGCGCCTGCTCAATCATCTGCGGGTATTCCGCATGTTCCTTGCCCGCGATCATGGCCTTGGTTGCCCAGCAGATCGCGAAGTTGCGTTCAAGCTGCTGTGCGGCGCGCGGATCGACCTTGGTGTCGGTCAGCTTGGCACATTCCTCCAGCGTTGCGATCGCATCGTCGTAAGCGTTCTGGGCCATGTAGGCATTTGCCTTCAGCACAAGCGTGCGCGTGCGAAAGCGCGGGTTCATGTTGGGGTTCTTGAGGTGCTCATCGACAACCTTGTGGAATGCCTCCGGCCCGGCTGCGGCGAAGTACATCTGCAGCAGGTCCGAGTAATCGTCCGCATCTGAGGCCGGGCCAGACTTCACTAACGGCGTGATCATCTCGACGACTTCAGCGGTGCGTGGCGGCTTCATGTTGATCAATACCTGGGCCTTCAGCACGTATGCCTGCACGAAGTTCTTCTGCAGGCTGATTGCCTTTTCCAATGCATCAATGGTGGGCCGCGCGCCGCGCTCAGGCTCCTGGCGCATACGCAGCATCTCTAGCTGCGCCAGGAAGAACCATGGGTACGCGAAGTCCTTGTGCTGCTCAGCGGCTTCGCGCAGCAGCTTTTCGGATTCCGAGATGTTGGGGTTGTTCGGCGGGAACTGCAGCAGCATCACCGCGTGCATGACTTTGAACGTTGCGTATTCGGCGTACTTGCCGCGCCCGTATTGGTCAAAAAGCTTGCTGAGCGTCGGCCCCATCTCCAGCTGCTCGGTGTACAGCAGCACGAGGCGCGACATGTTGCTGGTGTACTCATGGCGTTTGCCTGCATCGGTGTAGTTCTTGAGTTCAAACAGGCTGTGTTCGCCGCTGGGGTCGACGCCTGGAAACACAGTGCGGATGTAGTCGGCGTAATCGGCTGGAATCTGCGCATCAACAGTCGCCTCCTGTGCCGCAAGCGGACACAACGAAAGCAACATGGCGAACAGCACGAATCGGGTCTTGGTCATGGTTTCTCTCTCGTCAAGCCGTTGCGGTTTCCAGCAATTGATAGCGGGAATCGCGACGACAGGGCCTGCGGCCTGCGTCCGTAATCATGCGCCTGAGCTGTTCTTCGGAAAGTTGCTGCGGAGTGCTTGAGCCCGCGTCGTGGAAAATGCGTTCGTGCTCATACACAATGCCGTCAAGGTCATCCACGCCATAACCCAGCGCCACTTGCGCAAGCTTCAGGCCCGCGCTGATCCAGTAGCACTTCAGGTGCGGCACGTTATCAAGCAGCAGTCGCGACACCGCATACACCTTCAGGTCAGTCACTCCGCTGGCCCGGCGCGACTTCAGCGCGTTGTTCTCGGGGTGATACGCAAGCGGAATGAAAACCTGGAAGCCATTCGTCGCGTCCTGGTGCTGGCGCACGCGCAACAGGTGATCAACCCGGTCTTCGTCGCTCTCAATGTGGCCGTACAGCATCGTGACCTGGGTCTTCAGGCCCATTTCATGGGCATAGCCGTGAATCTCAAAGTAGCGGGCGGCGTTGATCTTGTTCGGGCAGATCTGCTTGCGCACATGTTCGGCGAAAATCTCGGCGCCGCCGCCGGTCAGGCTGTCCAGCCCGGCTTCGTGCAGCTCGTGCATGACGGTACGCGCGTCTTTGCGGGCGACACGGGCAAACCAGTCCACCTCGACGGCGGTAAAACCCTTCAGCGAGGTTTCGGGCAGCACGCCCTTCAGGCCCCGCAGCATGTCGAGATAGTAGTCGTACTTCAGCGCAGGGTGCAGGCCGCCCACGATGTGCAGCTCCTGCACGCCCTGGCCTTCAAAGCGGCGTGCCCAATCAACGATCTCGGGTACCGTGCGCGTGAAGCTGCCCGGTTCGCCCGGCTTTCGATAGAAACTGCAGAATTTGCAGGTGTCCCAGCACACGTTGCTGTAGTGCAGGTAGCGGTTCACAATGTAGGTCGTGGTGTCGCCGTGCAGCCGCTCGCGCACCAGGTTCGCGGCATAGCCCAGCGCGGCTATATCACGGGTACGAAACAGGCGCAGGCCGTCAGCGGCCGTCAGGCGCTGCCCTGCCTCGGCCTTCTCTACCAGGTCCGCGATTTCGCTGTTCGCTATGACCGCGTTCATGGGGCGCGAGTGTAGCAGCATCCGCCCATGCATAAAGGCGGCAGCACCGGCGAGATGCAGGGTCGCGCCATTGTGGTTGATTCGTAAAGCCGCTAGACTTGCGCTTTCCCCGGCCTTCCCCAGTTGAGGATTTGCCCGTGAAGTACCTCAGCTTACTCAGGATTGTTATCCCGTGCGTCGTGCTGGCGATGTTGACCGGCTGCGTGACGCACAAGGACTACTACTACCGTGATTTCGCGGTGCCGCGCGAGCAGGCCTACGACGCGATGATTCACGTCTTGCAGGATGAAGGCTACCAGGTCACAAGCCTTGAAGAAAACTGGGTCAACGACAAGCCCGAAGTCTACCTTGAGACTGACTGGAACTTGGCCCAGACCGGCAACCCGTACCCCGGCAACGACGTGCGGCGCCGGGCGTACATCAAGATCACCACGATTTACACCGACCGCAAACCCGAGGAGTTTCAGCCGCTGGATGACAAAGACGGCGAGAACCTCGACAAGTTGAAAGAAGAACAGCAGCGCAAGGCCAAGCTGGACCACACGCGTGTCAGCATTGCCGTAAACCGCGAAAACCGCAGCGACATCAAGCGTCCCCTGGACGCGGACTGGATTTCGCAGGGGTCGGACAACTTCGAGGTCATGGCGCTGATGGGCCGGCTTGAGGCGTTGTTTGTCGATCATTCAGGTGGCGCGCTGCGCCCCTCGGCCAAGGGTGAGAAGCTGAAAGAAGAGCAGCTGAAAACCGAGAAACAGTGAGCCCGATGACGCAAGAGAACGACAAGCCCAAAATTATCATCGACTCGGACTGGAAAAAGGAAGCCGAGCTCGAGAAAGAAAAGCTGGCGGAAAAGTCTGCGCCCAAGCCGGCACATGGCGCGCAACCAGACGGGCATGAAGACCTGCCGCCCCCGGAGTTTCTGCAGCACTGCGCGTCTTTGGCCACGCACGCAATGATTTTGCTGGGCGCGGTGCCGAACCCGATGACCGGCAAGCAGGAGTTCGACCCGCTGTACGCGCGCCACCTGATCGACACGATTGTCATGCTGCGCGAAAAGACCAAAGGGAACCTGACGGCCCACGAGTCCGAGACGCTCGAGCACCTGATTGGTGAGTTGAAGCTGGCATGGCTCAGCGTGACGGGCCAGGCCGGAGCGCCGCCGCAAGGAAAACCGGCGTGATGCGTCGCGCCTGTCTGCTGCTGCCAGTCCTGCTAGCGTGTTGCGGCGGAGGATCCCCGGAAAACAACGCCACGCAAGGGCCTGCACCTGCGCGCGCCAGCCCGCTCGCCCGCTTTGACGCGGGCACACTTGCGGACGGCTTTGAAGCCCCGGACCTTGCCAACTACTGGGCGCACTCCGAGAAGCGAAACGGGAACACATACCCCGTCAGCGCCAAAGTCACTGATCCCAACGTGATTGTCGCCAAGGTGGACGCTGCCAATGCCTGGCACATCGCCGAGGGTGGAAAGTGGGCCGCCCGCGCAAGTGTCTCCGTCCTCAGCACACTGGACGCCTACAGCCGCAAGTTCTGGAACACCGAGCAGAAAATGAGCAGTGCCGCCCTGATCCTGTTCGCCGACAAGGGCGCGCGCTGGCAGGAGTTGTTGCAGCTGTGCCGTGACCTTGTCGACGCGCAGATTCGCAACCTCTGGCTGGTCACGCTGGACGGCCGTGACGGCGCACACCGCCTGCTGCCGCTGTGCATTGACACCGCGCAGCTGTTCAACCGTGAGTACGAGATTGACCCAGAGACAGCACAGGCGACCTTGCGGCTGTTCTGGGCCGATGTCGTGCAGCGTCCGCCGGCCCGGCGAATCACTTTGCGCGCCATGGACAACAAGCGCAGCTCAACCGCAGAACCGTCAGACGACTGGGCGGAAAGGCTGCTGCAGCCGTTTGCGGGCCACGGCCACGAGTACCGTCGCGTGCAGCTGGAGCTTCGCAGGGCGGAGTCGATTTCGGGCCTGGCCGTCGTATTGAACGCGCTGGCGCCCCTCGGACTGGCCGAGATTGAGCCCTACTGGCCGGCGCTGATTGAACAGGCGCAGACCGAGTTGCCGCGCGAGACCCGCGTGCTGGCTGATTTTCCCGATAGCCTTAAGGTCGCACAGGGTCTGAACCTGCCGGCGTTGTCAGAATTCTGGCGCGCCTCCGCCGCGGACACCGGTCTGCCGGCGGCCACAAGCCTGGACTCGGAACACAATCTTCAACTACGCCTTGATGCCGAAGGCACATGGCATGTTCACGAACCCGATGGTTGGCGGGCAGTCAAGCAGCTGTCCGAAGTGATCGACACTCTGCGGCGAAGCGCCGGCGAGCCTGCCTTGCAGGTTGTGCTGGCAGCCGACCGCCGGGCCGCCTGGATTCACATTGAACTCTTGCAGGAAGCGATGGTGGCCACGGGCCTGCGCGCGCTGCAGTTCGTGACGCAGGACGCGCTGGGCCCGCGCCTGCGCTTGCTCGAGGTTGTGATCGCCGAAGATGCAGTGCCCGAAGGAACCAACGCAGCGACAGTCGTGGTCACCCGCAAGGGGCCGCCTGCCGACGGTGACTACACAATCACGCTTACACTTGACGGGGCTGAACGCGAGGCCACCGGCATGTCGTACCCTTCGCGGCTTGTGCGACTGAGTTCGTTGCGCGACAGAAACCCCGACCTGTTGAAAGTGAAGATGCCCGGCGATGAGCCCGTAGAAACGTTGTTCACAATCTTGAACTCTCTGTCGCTGCTCGGCATGCCGGAGATTCGGGTTGGGCGATAGCCCGGTCGCTTTCCCGAACCCGACTTCCCAGCAGTTTTGGCCTTTCCGCTGTGCGCTTTTTGCCTAGATTGCCTGTCCCGGAGGTTCACCGTGAAGATCGCTTTCCATGGACAGCGCGGCTCATACGCCGAAGCCGCAGCGGCGTGGATGTACGCCAACGAAGACATCGCGACCGTGCCGTGCCCGAGCACGCAGGCGGTAGTGGATGCGGTACTCGATGGCTCGTGCCAGTACGGCGTAATCCGCGTCGAGAGCAGCGACTGGGGCGCAAACTATGAAGTCATGAACCTGCTGCGCGCCACACGCGTCTACTATGTGCGCGACATCCGGTTTCATGAGCGCTACAACCTCGCGGGCCAGCAGGGCACGCACCCCGAGAACATCAAGCGCATCTATGCCCACCCGGCCATCCTGTACCTGACCAGCAACTACATGAGCCGGCTTGCAAGCGTCGAGATCTCGGCCCGTTACGACAGCGCCGAATACCTGGCCGACCTGTTGCGCCGAGGCGACAAGCACGAGGGCACCGTGTGCGGTGACTTCGCCGCCGGCATATTCGGGTTGCGGGTCTTGCAGCCGGGAATCGAGAACAGCACCGAAAGCATGACGCGCTTCATTTCACTCAGCGCGCAGAAAGAGTCACCACCGCCCGAAGTTGCCGACGTTTCCACGGCGATGCTCTTTGAGCTCAAGCACCGCCCGGGCGCGTTGATGGAGGCGCTGGCTGCGTTCAAGGACCAGCAGATCAACATCACGTCGGTCGTCGCACGGCCGACGCGGGCCAGCAAGTGGGACTATGCCACGTACGTGGAAGTGGCCGGTCGCTACGACGATGAACGGTTGCGAGTCGCGCTGGCTGACCTGCGCGAACACACGACCTATCTGCAGTTGCTAGGCAGCTTCAACAGCATCGAGCCCAGAGTGCCCGGAAGTTGAGACCGAGACCATGAGCCAGATTCGCCTTGCCGCCCGCATGGGCCGCATTCAACCGTCAGTGACACTTGCCCTGACCGCACGCGCCAAGGCCCTTGCCGCGCAGGGGCACGACGTGATCGCGCTTACCGCCGGCGAGCCCGACTTTGATACGCCGCTGAACATTCGTGAGTCAGCCGCGGCCCGCCTGCTGAAAGGCGGCAGCGTCGGGCGCTACACCCCAGCCAGCGGGCTGCCCGAGCTGCGTAAGGCCGTCGCCGCGAAGTTCAAGCGTGACAATGGCCTGACCTATGCAGCCGAAGAAGTCATGGTTTCCTGCGGCGGCAAGCACTGCTGCTTCAACCTGATCGCGGCCCTGATTGAGGATGGCGACGAGGTCATTATTCCGGCGCCGTATTGGGTCAGCTATCCCGAGATGGTTCGCTTCTTCGGCGGCAAGCCCGTGATTGTCGATACCTCCAGCACCGGTTTTGTGCTGACCCCGGAGGCGCTGAAAGCCGCCATCACACCTCGCACGCGGCTGCTGATCGTGAACAGCCCCGGCAACCCGACCGGCGCGGTCTGGAGCACTGACGCACAACGCAAGTTGGCAAGCGTGTTGCAGGGCACCGACATCTGCGTGCTCTCGGACGAGATCTATGAAAAACTTGTCTACGACGGCGAGCACGTCAGCTTTGCTGCGCTTTCCGATAACGCGTTTGCGCGCACTGTCACGATCAACGGTGTCGCCAAGGCCTACGCCATGACCGGCTGGCGCATTGGCTACGCAGCCGGCGAAAAGCGCCTGATTGAGGCCATGGGTGCTCTGCAAAGCCACAGCACCAGCAACCCGACCACGATTGCGCAGTACGCCACGCTGGATGCCCTGGCCAAAGACCCCGACGAGTTGCAGGGCTGGCGCAAGCAGTATCGCGCCCGACGCGACGCGATTGTGGCGGGCTTGAATGCAACCGCAGGCGTGAAGTGCGCAACACCCGGCGGGGCGTTCTATGTGTTTCCGGATTTTCGGGCGTGGGTCGGCAAGCGCCATGGCGACTTCGTTCTGATAGATTGCACCGCCATCTGCGAGGCGCTGCTGACCAAGGCGCTTGTGGCTGGCGTACCTGGCGGCGAGTTTGGCGCGCCGGGCTTTGTGCGCTTCAGCTATGCGGCGTCGGATGAGCAGCTGGCAAACGCTGTGAAACGCATCCAGCAGTTCGCGACCGAGCTTGCTTAACAAATGTGGAAAGTAATTGGAAAGTGCGGGCAGCCTGCCGCCCGGCCAGCGCGGCGAGCTTTCGAGCATTGTGAAGGGAGTGTCAGGAAACTCCTTTGACTCTGTGAAGCGCAGGCGCTATTCGTTAACCGTCTCGCCGGGAGAACGCCATGAACGCCGCCACGCTTGCCACGTTCTGTGCAGTTCGCGAACTCACCTTCGTGGAAGCTGGAGTCGCCGACGGCAACAAGGGCGGCTGGTTCCAGACGCGCAAGCGCCAGCGGCAGTTCTACACCGAGCAAGAGATCACTGACTTTACCAACCGCGTGAAGTCAGAGTCCGCACGCCACAATGCGGTTACCTTCACGAGCTAGAGCACTTTCCTTTTGCAGCCGCGCGGGGCATGCTCCCGCGCGATGACCGACGTACCGCCCATCCCGCCGCCGCCGCTCGAAGCCGCAGACCACACGGCGCAGCACGAACAACCCGCAGAGCTTGCCCGCACGCTGCCTGTGCCCAGTGCCGCATGGGTGCTGTACGACACCGCCAACACCGTTTACGCGGCTGTCCTGACGTACCTGTTTGCACCGTACGTAGGCGACCTGTTCGGCGGCCGAAGTGTGTTGGGGATCGTCAACAGCCTCTCGATGATTGCCGCGGGCATGTGTGTGCCGGTGTTCGCGTCGCTGGCGGACCACACCGGCCGCGCGCGGCTTTACCTGGTGATCTCGACGCTTGGCTGTATCGCAGGGCTGGCCTGCTTTGGCGTGAGCAGCAACGCTTTCTTCATCATGTCGGCGTTTTTCGTGGCCAACGTCGGCTACAACGCGGCGCTAGTGTTCTACAACTCGCTGCTTGCCAGTGTGGCGACGGGCAAGCACCAAGGGCTCGTCTCGGGCATGGGCGTGGGGCTGGGCTACATCGGCACCATCCTGATTGTGGTGCTGCTGGGCCTGCCTGAGCAGATCGGCTACCGCGCAACGTTTCTGGTTTCGGCAGGGTTGTTTCTTGGGCTGGCGCTGCCGTGCTTTCTGTTGGTGAAAGAGCGCCGCGTCACGTCGCGCAAGCAGTTCAGCGGTGCCTTGGTGAAGCAGCAATTCCTAAGCGTACTGCGTACAGTCAAAGGATTGCCCAGGGACCGCGCGATCATGTGGTTTCTGCTCGGGAACTTCTTCTGCGTCGACGTGCTGAACACAGCCATTCTCTACTTTGGCGACTTCACGCGCGGCACATTCTTCGTCAACAACGGCACCGCCGACGCCCCCGACTGGGTACCACGGGGCGACGAAGCGCCGAGCCTCTTTGGTATCGTCATTGAGACTCCGACCGCGCTGCTGACCTATGCCGGGCTGAGCCTGAACTTTCTGGCGCTGTTGTTCGGCGTCACGCTGGGCTTCATGACCGACAAGTTTGGCAGCTTGCGTGTGTTGCGCCTGTCGGCGGCGTTTCTGGCGCTGGGCCTGCTGGGTGCCGCGTTTGGTGGCGGCACGAACTTGCTGCTGTACATGGCGGGCATATGCGGTTTTGGCGCGCTTGGCCTTGCAGGCATCTGGACAGCCGGACGCAAGCTGCTGATCGAGCTTAGCCCGCGCGAGAAGCTGGGCGAGTACTTCGGTCTCTACGGGATCACGGTCAAGCTGTCGGTGATCGGAAGTGCTGTGTTCGGCATCATCTATGACCAGGCCACGCGAATCAGCGGGGATGACCTGATCGGCTGGAAGGCGGCCCTGATTTTCCAGGCGGTGCCGCTGGTGTTGGGCCTTGGCCTGTTGATGCTGGTCAAGCCGCGCAAACGGGAACCTGCCGCGAGTTATTGACACGGGTTGCGCCGCCCGGCGCCAGCCCTACACTGCGCGCGACCTTTACAGGAAGCCCGTATGCGAGCGACACGCGACGCCTTTGGCAAAGCACTTCTGGAACTGGGGAAGGAAAACCCCGACGTCGTGGCGCTGACCGCCGACCTTGGCTGCAGTGTCAAGACCGACGAGTTCGCCAAGGCCTATCCGCAGCGCTTTTTCCAAATGGGCGTCGCCGAGGCCAACATGGTGGACGTTGCCGCGGGCATGAGTACCGCGGGCAAGATTCCCTTCGCCACCACGTTTGCCATGTTCGGCACAGGCCGCGCCTGGGAAAGCGTGCGCAACACCATCGGCTATTCCGGCTTGAACGTGAAGATCGCCTGCACCCACAGCGGCCTTGGGGTAGGGCCGGACGGGGCATCGCACCAGGCGCTGGAAGATATCGCGCTGATGCGCGTGATCCCCGGCATGACGGTAGTCGTGCCAGCCGACCATGCGGCGGCGTATGACCTGACAAAGAAAGTGGCTGCCCACAAAGGCCCGGTGTATTTGCGGCTGGGGCGCCCCAAGGTGCGCGATGTCTATACGGACGGCGACAAGTTCGAGATCGGCAAGGCGCGTGTGCTGCGCGAGGGCACGGACATCGCGCTGATCGCGTGCGGGCCCCAGGTCGCGTTTGCACTGGAAGCCGCGGAAGTGCTGGCCAAAGAGGGCATCCAGGCTTCGGTGGCGGACTTTCACACGGTCAAGCCACTTGACGTGTCAACACTTCTGCCGCTCGCACGCTCCGCGCGCAAGGGCGTAGTCACCTGCGAAGAACACAACGTGATTGGCGGCCTCGGCGGCGCGGTAGCTGAGGCGCTGGCACGGCTGCAGCCCACAAAAATTGCGTTCGTGGGCACTCAGGACACGTTCGGCGAAAGTGGCGAGGCCGAGGACCTCTGGGCCAAATACGGCGTGGATACCCAAGGCATCCTCAAAGCCGCCCGTGGACTGGTGGGTTAGTGGTTTGCCCGTCACGCGCATGAGTTCCGACGGCCTCCGGTTGTCGCGTGCGATGGCAAGGGCTGCACGTGCTCCGAATCGATCCTCGGCCGCGTGACGATGAAATGTACAATTGCGGAATCTCCAGCATCGTGTTTGCAAGGAGTTCGCAATGCGTCGCACTCTCTTAACGATCAGCTTGGCTGCCATAGCGCTGACCTGCTTGGGCGGCCTCAGACCTTCACTTGGCGAAACTTCGAAGTCGCCACTCGTCGCGCCGGTCGACAATTGGGGCGGGTGGTGGCCGGAAACACAGTTCAAAGAAGGCGACCAAGTTAACGCGGACATGCTGGCCAACTTGCCTCGGGCTTTCTTGCACGTCCGCTACGGCACTATTTCAACCGAATGTGGCGACGCGTCCGTCGCCTTCGAGCACTCAAGCAAAGGCGACGGCTTAATTATGCAATTGGGTTGGGCTGGGCCAGGTACAAGTGCCTCCAAGGAAGAATGGAGAGACCGCCCGCAGCCGCGTGCAGGTGACGTCAAGGCCGTTATAGTTCACGAGGGGGAGGTTGTGAGGGAGCCGACCAATGGTGAGCCCGCTGTGTTGGGGTGGTTCGGCGGTTCCTTGAGCACCACAGGCGGCATGACGATCGAGTTTCAGTGGCTCCCTGCCGACTATGAAGACTACTGGTGTCGAGTTGATGTGAAAGCCCAGCGATTCTGGTTCCTGATCCCTTACGGGCTTGGTTCAAGCACCAAGATGCCTTTGAACACAACGCAGGTCGAGCGCGGGCCACCAAAGCCTCCCGCTGGCGCACACGATACCGACACGGTCAAATCATGGGCGTCAGTCAAGTATCACCTCTTTCGCGAGAAGGAGAACGAGAATCTCCACGCGAGCCTCACCATTTCGAATCGCGAATACCCTCAACTTGTGCTGGAACTGTACCGCGAAAAGACGCGTTGGACACTAGATGCGCCACGCACCAGCGCAGCGTACCTGTGGCCGAAGGGATACACCCGCTTTGCCTTGCTTTTTAAACTCGAGCGGGACTTCTCGATGCGCCGCACCGATTACTTGCAGTTCTTTCACCACGGACACGACGTGGCATGCTGGGGAGTGCTGCGTGTGACGGTTGAGGACAAAGCGACGGACCTTTGCATACCATCAAGTCTGCTTCATGCGAGGCATGGATCAGTTTGGCCTTAGCTTGGGCGCTGGATCTGCGAGCTACTCGGCTTTCAGCGTCCGTGTCATCAGGCGTTTTACCGCTTCCTTGGGGGATGCGCCTTCGTACAGCACGTTGCAGACCTCGTCGCAGATTGGCATCTCGACACCCTGGCGCCGGGCAAGCGCTTGCAGTGCAGCCGCCGTGTTAAAGCCTTCGATTACCATTTCCATGCCATCGACAATCGCTTGCGGCTGCTCGCCTTTGCCGATGCGTTCGCCGAACGCGCGGTTGCGACCGTGGCGCGAGGCGCACGTCACGTACAGGTCGCCGATGCCGGATAAACCACTGAACGTCCGTTCTTCGGCGCCAATGGCCAGCCCCAACCGCGTGATCTCAGCCAGGCCGCGGGCCAGAAGCGCGGCTTTGGCGTTGTCGCCGAGCCCCAAGCCGTCAATGATGCCGGCTGCGATGGCAACGACATTCTTTGCAGCACCCGCCAGCTCAACACCCTTGAGATCCTTTGAGTGATAGACGCGAAAGGCGGGTGTCGACATCAACTCAGCCAGCGCCGCCGCGCGGGTCTCATCGCCGGCGCTGACGACGACGGTGGGCAAGCCTCGCGCGACTTCTTCGGCGTGGCTGGGCCCAGATAGCGTCAGGCAGTGCGCGGCGCGGGTAAGCTCGCCCAGGACTTCCGTCGGAAAGTGCAGACTGCCCTGCTCAATGCCTTTGCTCAGGCTGACGATCGGGAGCTCGATGGGGTATCTGCCGTCGAGCGCGCGAAAGTGCTCGCGCAGATAACGAGTAGGAACTGCGCAGAAGCACCAGTCAAAGTCGGCAAATGCCGGCAGGTCAGCCGTCGGCGTAATGCCGGGGGGAAGCGTTACGCCGGGCAGAAACGACTTGTTCTCGCGGGTGCTGACAAGCTCGGCTGCCAGCTCGGCCCGGCGCGCGAACAGCGACACGCGTTTGCCGGCACCGGCCAGCAGCACGGCGACCGCGGTGCCCCAGCTGCCGGCCCCAATGATGGCGACGTTTGCGGTCAAGCTGCCTCCTGCTTGCGGCCGATGCGGGGTTCTTCGCCCTTCATCATGCGCCGCATGTTTGCCCGATGTTTTACCACGACAAACAGGCAGACGAAAATCAGGAACAGAAAACGCCACATCAAAGGCTCCGACAGCACCACCGGCCCCATCCAGATGAAATAGAACGCCGGGATACTGACCGCCGCGACGATGCTGGCTGCACTCACGATACGCGTGACGGCCAGAACCAGCGCAAACACACCCAGCGCACACAGGGCTGCCAGCGGAATGTACGTGTCCGGCATCATCGTCAGCACCATCACCACGCCCAGGCCGGTCGCCACGCCCTTGCCGCCCTTGAACCCGATGTAGCACGAATAGAAGTGCCCCAGCAGCGCCCCAATGCCCGCGAACAGCACAAGGTCAGCTCCGGCATGCGCGGCCAGGAAGTGGCCCGCAAGGCACGGTCCCGCGCCTTTGAGTGCATCCAGCAGCAGCACCAGCGGAAACCACTTGAACCCGATAACCCGCGCGGCATTGGTGGCGCCAATGTTGCGACTGCCGTGCTGGCGGATATCGACGCCCTTGACCAGGTATCCGAAGATCAACCCGAAGGGAATGCTGCCCACGAGGTAGGCTGCGATGAGCGTCCCGATGATCCAGGTCCAGGTCATGCGTTCGCCGGGGACAACGAGTGCGCGTACTTCGTCAGTTCAGCGATCATGTCAAACCGGTTCATCGGCGTGATCATGTAGAAGCCTTGCACCTCGGGCGCGATTCCCTGCATCATTTCTTTGGCGATGGCAATGCCTTCGGCGCGGCCCTTGTCGCCCTTCAAGCCGGCCATGCGCTTGCGGATAGCCTCGGGCACATCGATGCCGGGAACTTCGTGATGCAAAAACTCGGCGTTGCGTTCACTGACCAGGGGCATCACGCCCAGGACCAGCGGCACGTTCAGCTCGCGACAGGCTGACGTGATCTCGCACGCGCGACCCAGGTCAAAGACCGGCTGCGTCATGATAAAGCGCGCGCCCGCCTGCACCTTGCGCTGGAAGCGCTTGACTTCGTTTTCGAGTTTGCGGCTGGCGCAATTGAACGCGCCGCCCACAAAGAAGCCCGTGCGCGCGCCCTCCTGGCCGCCGGTCGCAAACTCACCCTGATTGAAGCGGCTGATCAGCTCTATCAGTTTGTGGCTGGCCATGTCAAACACGCCGCTTGAGCCTTGATATGCCTGCGTCGCGACGGGGTCGCCGGTGACGGCAAGAATGTTCGACACGCCAAGCGCGTGTGCACCAAGAATGTGGCTCTGCGTGCCGATCAGGCTGCGGTCGCGACATGCAATGTGCAGCACGATCCGGGCTGTCATCTCGCGCATGAGCAGTGTCGCAAACGCCAGGTTGCTCATGCGCATGATCGACAGCGGGTTGTCGGCGATGGTGATGCCGTCGGCGCCCGCCTGCACAATCTGCCGGGCACCCTCGATCTCTCGCGACGCGTCAATGCCGCGCGGCGGGTCAACCTCGGCAATGACGATGCGGCGGGTCTTGAGGTCCTGCTCAAGCGTCGGCTGCATCGCCACGGGTGCAGCCGTGGCCGCGCGCTTCACCGGCTCAGCGGGCACGCGCACGTGCCGGATGCTTGGCTTGCGCGCCTGCAACAGCGCCTTGAGTTTGCGAATGTCGTCGGGCGTTGTGCCGCAGCAACCGCCGATCAGGTTCACACCCAGGTCGGCCAGGCGGCGCGCGCTGCGGGCAAAGTAGTCGTGGCTTTCGATGTAGACGGGGCGGCCCAGTTCATCGAAGTCGGCGAGCCCGCGGTTGGGATAGATGCTCACGGGCCGGTCGGTGTTTTCGGTGATGCGTTTGGCAACCTCAAGCGCAGCGGATTCGCCGCCGCCGCAGTTGGCCCCGATCACGTCTGCGCCGTTTGCCGTAAGGTCCTTCACCATGCGTTCGGGCGAAATGCCGCTGGTGGTTGTGCCAGCCAGCGAAAAGGCCATCTGCGCGATCACCGGTGTGCCGGGCGCGGCTTGTTTGGCGGCGCGCAACGCGAACACCAGTTCGTCGAGGTCGCTGAAGGTCTCCAGCAGGATCGCATCAACGCCGCCTTCGACCAGCCCCGTGACCTGCTCGGTGAACAGCCGCGTGCGGTCTGCTTCACTCAGCTTGACGCTGCTGCGGAACAGTGGCGCGACCGAACCGAGCACCCAGGCCTTGCTGCCAGCGGCGGCGCGTGCGAGCTTTGCGCCGGCGCGACAGACGTCAATGCTGCCGGCTGTGACCTCGGCGGCGGCCAGTGCCAGCGCATCGGCGGCAAAGGTGTTGGTTTCGATCACGTCGGCGCCGGCATCCAGGTACTCCTGGTGCGCGGCTTGCACAAAGGCGGGCTTGGTAAGGTTCAGCACCGGCCCGACGCCGCCGCTGGCCAGCAAGCCGCGGGCAGAAAGCAACGTGCCGTACGCGCCGTCACCGACGAGTACGCGCTGCTTCAGGGCATCGAGCAAGGGTTGCATGGGCGGGAGTATATGAGGTCAAATCAATCGTGGTAGCCCGGCAACTCAGAGTTCCAGTCGCACAAAGCGCTTGCCGGGCAGCTGCTTTGCCAGGCGCTTCATTTCAAGCGTCAGCAGCCCTGCGGCGACCTGTGCCACGGGCAGACTTGTCTTGCCCGCCAGCTCGTCGGGTGTAAGTCCGTCGCTTGGCAGCAGAACGTTCCAGAGCGCGCCTTCCGTGCTCGTGAGGCCTTGCGGCCCATTCCTTGAGGCACTGTTCGGGGCGGCTTCCTGCGGCAGTGTCTTGAGCATTTCAAGCTCGTCGTACACGTGTGCGGGCTCCGTTACCAGATGCGCGCCCTCGCGAATCAGGGCGTGCGGACCTTCACTGAGATCGCTGTCTACCTTGCCAGGCAGCGCGAACACTTCCCGCCCCTGCTCGCCGGCAAGCCGCGCCGTGATCAGGCTTCCCGACTTCAGCGTCGCCTCGACTACCAGCACGCCCAGGCTCATGCCGCTGATCAGCCGGTTGCGCTGCGGAAAGTTGCGGGCGACACCCGGCGTATTGAGCGGAAACTCGCTGACCACCGCCCCGCTTTCGGCAATCTGCAGCGCGAACTTGTCGTTTTCCGGCGGATAGATGTCGAGCAGGCCGCTGCCAACGACGGCGATGGTGCGGCCGCCGGCTTCAAGGGCGGCGCGGTGTGCGGCAGTATCAATGCCGCGCGCAAGGCCGCTGACCACGGTGACACGCCGCGTAGCAAAGTCGCGCGCGAAGCGCGACGCCTGCGCGGTGCCGTAGTAACTGGCGCTGCGTCCACCGACCACCGCAAGTGCCAGCGTGTCATCTGCGTGTAGAGTGCCGCGGACATACAGCAATGGCGGCGGGTCTTCGATGCGTGTCAGCAGTTGTGGGTACTCGGGTTCGCCGAGCATGACCAGCCGCACACCCGCCTTGTCGGCTGATTCCATCTCGCGCAGGTGCTCGCCTTTCCGGATGACTTCGGCCAGCGCGCCCGACGCCTCGCGGTTGACTTTGGGAACTTTTGAGAGTTCGGCCTTGGGCGCGCCCACGATTCCGGCGGCACTGCCGAAGCGCTGGAACAGGTTGCGAAGCGCCAGCGGCGTGAACTTGCGCGCGACCGTCAGCGCAACGCGGGCATCAAGTTCGTTCATCGCGCGGCCCCATCAATGTGCGCAGCAGCGACGAGTCTACCGTGCACGGTTGGACGACAGGCTCGCCCAGCGCCTTGAGCAGCACGAAACCAACGGCTGCGCCACCGCGCTTCTTGTCGCCCAGCATGACCGCCGCTGCAGCCTCCGCGTCAAGTTCCGCTGGCACGTTCGTCGGCAAGCCGAGCGCTTGCAGCAGCCGCACCACGCGCTCTGCGACTCCGGGGTCCAGCGCGGCACGCTCGACCGAAAGGCGAAGCGCCGCGACCATGCCAATCGCCACGGCCTCGCCATGAAGCCACCGGCCCGGGTACAGGTTTTCAAGCGCGTGACCCAGCGTGTGGCCAAAGTTGAGCATCGCGCGGCGCCCCGTGGTCTCCAACTCGTCCTGCTCGACCACGGCGGCCTTGAACCGAACGCAGTCAGCAATGATGCGCGTGACCACTGCGTCATTGCGGGCAAGGATTGCGGACACCTCCTGCTCGAGTGTCGCAAACAAGGCCGCGCTGCCAATCGCCGCTGTCTTGACGACCTCGGCCAACCCGCTGACGTACTCGCGGACCGGCAGCGTCTCGAGAAAGGCGATGTCACACCAAACGGCATGGGGCTGATGAAACGCGCCAATCAGGTTCTTGCCGGCAATATGGTTGATGGCCGTCTTGCCGCCAACGCTGGAATCCACCATCGCCAGCAGCGTCGTCGGCACCTGGATGTATCGCACGCCCCGGTACAGCGTGGCGGCTGCAAAGCCGGCGAGGTCGCCGATCACGCCGCCTCCCAGCGCAATGATCACGGACTGCCGAACAAGGTCGCGCGGCGCCAGCAACTGCGCAAAGACAGACTCGAGTTGCCTCAGCGACTTGCTGTCTTCACCGGCGGGCACGGTAATGACGCGCGCGTTCAACAGCTGGCTGAACTGCTGCCCATACAGCCGGCCAACGGTTTGGTCGGTGACGATCACTCTTGCGGTGCAGTCGGGGACAACGGCTGAAAATCCATCAAGACCGCGCCCGACATGCACGGCATAGGCACGCTCGCCCAGCTTCACCTGGATGTTCTCAGCCATGGCGGGGTTATACGTGGCCGTCGCTGAATTGTCGCGACGCATGTCCGCGATCACGCTGGCGGCGGGTTACTCGGGGCGGGCGGGTCAGCTTTTTCGTCGGGAGGCACAGGCTTGGATGCTGGCAGCGGCTTCAGCTTCAAGCCGCCTCTTTTTTCCATGCGCTTACGGCTGAGGTCAAGCTGACTTTGTTCAAAGGTCTTGCGTTCGCGACGATCCGCGAGCACGAACCACAGCAGCACACTGCTGACAAGCAGAACCGCACCAATGCCGACGCCGACAAATACCCAGTCGCTGCCTGTGTCCTTGCGCGTGAACGGCAGTACGCGTTTCACAATCAGCAGCGGGCGCACGCGGGACGATGTGCTGTCGGTCTCGAATACATTTCGGTAATAGCGCGCCTCAAATCGCACAGCCGCACGCGGCTCAAGGCCGGTGGGGGGCTCAATCATGTCCACGAGCAGCAGCTTCTCGCTCTCGAGGTTGACCATGTCGTTTACGACGTACGCGCGAAACACACGGCGCAGGCCGCTGATGTTCGGCGGCAGGATCACGGGCAGGTACTCATCCCCGATCATGCCTTCAACGTGCACGCCCTGGCCGCGATAGCGCGGGCCGGTCTCGGCGCCCGCAAGGTCAAAGTAGCCGATCTCGTTGATGGTGGTCAGTTCATCGCCGCGGTTCGCCGCCGCCAGAATTGCGTAGTAGGCGCCCTCGGTCTCAAGGAACATCGGGTCTTCGCGCATCGAGTCGCGCACCTGCTGCAACAACGGGTCCGAGACCTCGTAGGGCTTGCTCTCGACCACAGTCACGTCCGGCGTCAACAACAGCGGCGCGTGCGCCTGCGTGAGTACACGCTTGGCCTTGGTGCTGTACGGCTTGACTTCGCGGCTGTACGCCCAGCGCCGCGCGTACGCACCGGTCAGCTTGACGGTGACAACCTCGCTGACCAATTTGTCTTCGTGGCTGACACCGTCGGCTGCGCCGACGTAGGCTGCCAGCGAATCCGGCAGCGTGAGCGCCATGAAGATCACAACCCGGTGCTCGACCGGGTGCTCGTTGCGGCCCAGACCTTTGTCGAGCAGCGCCACCGCGCCCTCGAACCAGCCCTCAACCTTGGTGCCATCCTGCAGCACAATCGCCTCTTCGGGCCGGACTTCGTACAGGTCGAACAGCCGCCCCTCCAGCCCGAACCCCAGGCCGCGGTAAGCGTCGGCGGCCGCCTGGCTCTCGCCCCAGAGGTACACGCCCGTATGAATGCGCGCGGCGTAATCAGCGCCCGGAAGTTTCTTCAAGACCTGCAGCGACAGCCGCTCATAGACCGGGGCCTGCCGCCCCCGCCGCGCGGCGAACTCGTTGGCCGTCTTCTCGCGCGAGGCGTCTTCAAAGGGCACCCAGTCGAGAAAATTCTGCGACTCGTCTTCCAGCTTGAAGACGTGTTCCTTCTTCAATTGCTCGCGGGCAAGTTGCAGGTCGCGTTCGGCATCGCGCTCTTGCTCGATGCTCTGGCGGGTGCCGCTTACTGGTTCACTGGGTGCGTCTGGTTCAGACTTCTCCCGGTTGCCGAACGGAAGCGAGGGCTCATTTGACTTGTTGGACTTCGGCAGGTCGATGGGTGTGCCAGCCGGCACGTTGGTGATGCCCTGTGAGCGTTCCCACTCGCGACGCTTCTGTTCAAAGCGCTCTTTGATTTCTTCGGTTGTGAGCAGCGGATCGAAGTTGGTCTTGATGCGGTTGGTGTCAACAGCCCAAGTTTCGTCTCCCTGGCCAGCGTACGAGTACTGCAACAGCACATACATGACGCCGACCATCGAGATCACGAGCATCAACATGCCGCCCATTTTCACGAACATGGCGGGCCCGCTTGGCGCGGGGCTTCGGTCTACAGGTTTGAAAGAGATCTTCGGCAAGGGCCCAGTTCCTTTGTCATAGGAACGCGGTTACGCGCTCTACGGTTCAGTGGTCATTATGGCGCGGGTCGGGAAACACCGATAGACATTGACTGCAGCGCTGACGGCGCGCCGGCAAAGGCAGTTACTCGCCTTTGGTCGTGAACTGGAAGATGCGGGCACCCTTGGGGTGCTTGAGCGTGATGGCCACTACAATCTCGTCGCCGTCGCGCAGGGGCACCGGCTCATGCACTGGCAGGCCGTTCAGGTACGTGCCGTTCGTGCTGCGCAGGTCCTCAATGACAAAGCCGCCGCCCTGGCGCCGGATGTGGAAGTGGCGCTTGCTGATGGTCGGAATCTGGTAGACCAGGTCGCTGGGTGCTTCGCGGCCGATGACCATCTTTTCTTTGATTTCGTGCCGCGAACCACTTTCTACGTCGAGCAGGAATGCAACCTCGGCCTTGGTGGCTTTGTCGGGCGGGCGCTGCGCCTTCTGCTGGCCTGCTTCCGGTTTCAGCTCAGCGGCCTCAGGTACCAGGTTCGGCGCCTTCTCGGTCAGGTCGACGCCGGGACGCAGCTTGGTGCCGCCCTTGGTTTCGTAGCGGCCGGCCTTGATGTTTGCCTTGATTGCAGCAGGGTCAGCCTGCCCGTTCGCGGCCAGCGGCGTGACGACGTCAATGTCGACCATGCGGTAAAGGTTGGCATGGCGGAAGTAACGGTCGACGCTGGGCGGAATCCGGATCAGCATCTTCTTTTCTGCTGCTTCGCCGCCGATCAGCTTGATGGCGATGCTGCGAAATGCGTCTTCGGAAATCTCGGCTGTGCCGGTGATGTCGACTTCCACGTGCTCGTACGGAAGCTGCAGCAGCTGCGGAAAATAATCGAACACCGCCTGAAGAAATTCTTCTTCGGTGGCGGCGGCGATCATCAGCCGGTTCCAGCGCAGCTCTGCAGGCATGTCAGTCGTCTTCCCCCGGCAGGTATTTCAACGCTTCGTTCTGCATCAGCGTGAGTTGTGAATCGGAGTTGCCGGTGGCTTCAATCAGTGCGCGCATCTGCTGCTTGCGCTGGTCGCCATCGATCAGCGTGTCAATCAGCAGGCGGTACAGGTGCGTGGTGCTGATGGGAATTGCGTGCACAAGGTCGTCAAACTCCTGCTCAGAGAACAGGAACTGGCCTTGCGGGCAATCCAGAAGGGCTGATCCGTCGGCGTTCTTGGTGATCTTCATCGTTGTTCCTTGCGGTCGACTTAGCGCTTCTGGGTGATGCGGCAACTCAAGCCTGCATCCTTGAACCGGTCACGGATACTGTTTGCTTCGCCTTCGCTCACGCCCTTGACCACAGGCACAATCATCTTGCCGGCAAGCTGCATGGCCGCGTTCACATCAATGCCCTGGATGTCGGCGATGATCTCGGCCGCGGCCTGCTTCTTGTCAGCGCCCTTGGGCGGCGACAGGAAGACCGTGAAGTTTCCGTCGCCCTCTTCGGCAGCGCCGGGCTTCTTGATCTGCTTAGTGATCGGCTTCTTGCCGGGCGGCAGCTTGGCCGGTCCTGGTGCGGCCGCAGGTGCTGGTTTGGCCGCTGCAGCCGGCTTGACTGCGCCGGTAATCGGTTTTGCGGCTGGCTTGGCAGACGGCGCGCCGGGCTTTCCCGGGGCCGACTTGTTGATCTTCGAAGTCTCTTTCTTCTTCTCGACTTCGGGGTCTTTGTAGGTACGGGCCTTGCCGGTCCAGACCGGAAGCGTGTCTTCCGGGTTCGGGCGGAATTTGGCTTTCGGGTTGCCGTGTTCGTCGATTTCCATGTCGTCCATGTCTCCATCGATTGAAAGGCTCCCGTCGCTCTCCGACAGGGAAAGAGCCGGCGCCGAGTGTTTGCGCGTCGGGGGCACCATGGTCATGGCATCTGCAGAAAAACCCGAATCTTCAAGGCCGGGAGCGTCGTCTTCGGGAATGTCGAGTGCAAGCCCTTCGTCTTCTTCCGGAATCTCGACGGGGCCACCGAAACCACCATCGTCCTCTGGCACCTCCATCAAAGCGCCGTCATCTTCCGGGACATCGACGGCGCCCACTTCGACGTGCTCTTCCTCAAAGTCGCCCAGGTCAAGATCGAGGTCGTCGCCGGCGCTGGCGCTCTCTTCCACGACCGCGGGCTCGTCCTGCACCTCTTCCATGTCGTCAAAGGGGACGTCCACAGCCTGCATCGTTGGCTCGCTGAACGGCGACACTGCAGCCAGTGACTGGGGCGCCTGCTTTTGCTCTGAGTCCTGCTCGCTGAATTCGTCGGTCAGGTCAATCTCTTCGATTGCCTCGTCCGGCACCTCGTCGTCAGGCCGCATCGCTGATCGCGGCGGCAGCGGCCCGCCATACAGCGTGGGGGCACCCAGCGGCAGCGCGCCGGAAACGGCAACGCCATTGGGTGTCAGGCTCAGGTCAAGCCGCAGCGGCTGACCCGGCACATCGAGCAGAACGGAAATGGAGTCGCCGGGGCGAAGAATGACTTCTTGTGTGGCCATACTGACTCTTGACCTGTTCAGGCGTTGCCAATAGCGGCTGCAGCCAATTGGGGTGGCGGAATTGTCAGTGCGACAGGCAAGTGCTGTCAAGCCCAAAGGATAGCGCGCCCGCAGAACTGTGAAACTGGGCGGTGCGGAAAGTAATTACGGAATGTCCAGTTTCGGGCAAAGCGACCTAACACGCAATCTGCCCTTGCACCTCGGCGCGCGGTTGCCAAATCGGGCGCTGCAAGCAACCATGCCGCCATGAACGACCCGGTAACACGCCCTCCCGCCGTAAGCCTTAAAGGCGTGCACAAGACCTATCCCGGCGCCGACCGCGTGCAGGCAGTTCGCGGTGTGGACCTGGATGTCGCAGAAGGCGAGATGGTCGCCATCATGGGCAAGTCCGGTAGCGGCAAGAGCACGCTGCTGAACCTGATTGGTACGCTGGACCGCCCGGACCGGGGGGCAATCCTGTTTCATGGCCGTGATATTCGCGGCGTCAGCGGCTTGGCCAGGTTTCGGCGTGAAGAAATTGGGTTCGTGTTCCAGCTTCACTGCCTGTTGCCGCACCTCACTTTGCTGGACAATGTTGCATTGCCGATCCAGGGGGTCGCCGGCGCCAATGCGCTCGCGCACGAAGCGCTGAAACGTGTGGGTCTGGCTGACCGGGCGCGCCACACGCCGGTCACCGTCTCGGGCGGCGAGCGCCAGCGGGCCGCAATCGCCCGCGCCATCGTCAACAAGCCGAAAGTGCTTCTGGCCGACGAGCCCACGGGCAACGTGGACAGCGAGAACGAAGCGATCATCCTGCACCTGTTCGACGAACTCAGGCAAAGCCTTGGCATGACACTGATTGTGGTGACCCACGAGCGCTCTGTGGCAGAGCGCGCAGACCGCATCGTGCACTTCAAAGACGGCGCGATCGAGCACATTGAAGTGCCGGGAAGCGCCCGCACATGACCAGGTACTGCATCAGCCTGCTACTGTTGCTGGCCGGTTGCGGACCACCCGGCAACATCCCCGGCGTCACCGCAAACACAGAACTGGCAGCAGAGGCGGCCTTTCCCGCGGTGCCAGCGGCCGAGGATTCGCTGGAGCTTTCAAACAAGGGCAAGCCGATGTTCCAGCGCTTCGGTTGCGCGGCCTGCCACAGCATCACGGCAGAGCGTTCCGGGCTGATGGGTCCGCCCTTAGGCGGGTTGTCAGACCGCGTGCTGTCGCGCCATGAGTACGATCATTTGCAGGCCAGACGCTGGTTGGTGAAACATATCCGCGACCCCCAGACGTTTCCCAGCCCGTACAAGCAGGAGCCTGAATACGCCCGCACCCACATGCCCCCGAACCCGCGCATCAGCGATGAGGATATGCGCGCGCTGGTTGAATACCTGTGGATGCTGCGGTAAAGCAACGACATGCCCACGCGCCCTTCACTTTCTTTCCCTGCGGGGACCGAACTCGTGTTCGGCCCACAGGCGTCGCGTCGCCAGTACATCAGCGACCGACTTGCCGACGTTATGCGCGGCTGGGGATTTTCCGAGATCATCTTGCCGGCGTTTGACGCCGCCGAAACGTTTGGCGATGCGGATGAAACCGAGCTGTACCACCTGACCGACCGTGAGGGCCACCGGCTCACGCTTCGGGCTGACTTCACGCGCATTGCAGCCAAGGCGCTGGCCCTTGAGTTGCGCCGCGAACCCCAGCAACTGCGTGCTTCTTATGAGGGCCGCGTGTATCGATTCGCGCCGTCGGGCCACGGCAATCGCGTCGAACACACGCAGCGCGGAATGGAATGGCTGAACGCGCAGGGCGTCACCTATGACGCGGCAACGCTGATGATGGCGCGGGAGTGCCTGCAGGCGATTGGCATTGAAGGTGCCGTCACAGTCGTTGGGCATGCCGGCTTTGTGAACGCGGCACTCGGCCCGCTTGGCGCCGGGGAACGACGGCTGCACGAGGCGCTCGACCACAAGAATCCCACGCGCATTGCCGAGTTGTGCAGCCGCATCGGCATCGACAGTGCACGTACGCGCTTGCTGGCAGAGTTGCCGCTGTTGACCGGCGGCCGCGACGTGTTTGCGCGGGCCCGCGCGTTGAGCCTGCCGCCCGAAGCCGAAACGGCACTTGGTGTACTCGAGGCGATTGACGGTCTGTTGACGCAAGCCGGCGCCGGCGCGCTGCTGTACGACCTGGGCGAAGTGCGGCGTTTTGATTACTACTCGGGTTTCATGTTCAAGGTCTACCACCCGCTGGTGGGCGAGGCGCTCGGCGGTGGCGGCCGCTATGACCGGCTGTTCGATCGTTTCGGCATGGACGTGCCCGCCGTGGGTCTTGGATTCAACCTGGCGCGGCTGGCCGAGGCGACCGACCACAACCCCTACGCGGGCAACGGCGAGCACATTGCCGCCGGCGACGCAGGCGCCTTGAAACGTGCTGTCGCGGCGCGTGCGGCGGGCAAGCAGATCCGGCTGGGAGACGCCTGATGCTGCGCATTGCGCTTCCAACGGGAAGGGTGGCGATGCAGGCGGAGGCCTTCCTGACCAAGGCCGGCTACGCGCCGTCTGAGCCACTCAGCCAGACCCGAAAGCTGACCGTGCGCAGCGAGTGCGGCCGTGTCGAGTACCTGCTGGTCAAGCCCGTCGATGCTCCGCTTTACATTGAGCAAGGCGTGGCCGACTGCGGCGTGGTCGGCAAAGACGTACTCATGGAAGCTGGCGCGGACCTGCTGGAGCCGCTGGACCTTGGTTTCTCGCGCTGCCGCATGGTCGTCGCCGGCCGGCCGGAGCTGGAACGCCGCATGGACAACCTGTTGTCACCGGTACGCGTGGCCAGCAAGTTCCCGCGTGTGGCGCAGCACCACTTTGCCAAGAAGGGCGTGCCCTGCACGGTGTTCAAGCTTTCCGGCAGTGTGGAAATTGGTGCGGTGCTTGGCCTTTCGCATTACATTGTGGACATTGTTGAGACTGGCACGACACTGCGTGAAAACGGCCTGGTCGTGCTTGAGGAAATCGCTGATTGCAGCGCGCGGCTGGCCGTCAACCGCGCAGCTTGGTACGCACGCCTTGAGGAAGTGCGTGCACTGGTTGAACAACTGAGAACCGCAGTGGGGGACTGACATGAGCATCGCAATCCTCGAAATCGGCAGCGACGAGTTCAACGCCTTGCAGGCACGCCTCAAGGCACGTGCCGAGCAACGCGACGTGCCGCTTGGCGGCAAACCCGGCGAGTTGCTGCAGGCGGCACGCGCCACCGGCGACGGCGAGTTCATCGCGTTTGCTGAGAAGTTCTATGAGGGACTGGCGCCGACCGCACTGGCAACGGTCGAGCGCATCATCGACACTGTTGCCGCCGGCCGAGACGAAGCGGTACGCCACCTGTCGCGATTGTTTGACGGCAAAGAGCTGCCGACCGCCAAGATCAGGGTCAGCAAACTTGAGCTGATGCAGGCAGCCGAGGGCGCGGATGAAGCCGTGCTGAGCCTGTGCCGCGAAAGCATCCTGCCGCGCCTGCGCGCGTTTCATGAAAAACAGAAGCCCTCGAGCTACCAGATCGACGAACACGGTGGCGGCGCCGGCATTCGCGTACAGCCGCTGGGCCGAGTGGGCCTGTACGTGCCCGGTGGCACGGCGTTCTATCCAAGTACTCTGATGATGACGGCTGTGCCCGCACAGGCCGCGGGTGTGCCGGAGATTGCGGTGTTCACGCCGCCCGGGGCGCTGGAAAGCTCGCCGCTGCTTGCGGCGCTTTTGCTTGAGTTGAAGCTGGAAGAAGTCTACCGCGTGGGCGGCGCGCATGCTGTCGCGGCGGCGGCCATCGGCACTGAGAAGATTGCCAAGGTCGACAAGTTCGTTGGCCCCGGCAACATCTTTGTCGCGCTGGCCAAGCAGTTGCTGGCACACCGCATGGGCATCGACAGCTTTGCCGGCCCCAGTGAGGTGGTCGTCGTGTTCGACGACAGCGCGGACCCTGTCGTGGTTGCGGCAGACCTGCTGGCGCAAGCCGAGCACGACGTGCACGCAGCCGCCATCGGCATCACCGACAACAACGACCTGGCAGAGGCTGTTCGGGCAGAGATCGAGAAGCAACTGACCGACCTGCCGCGCAAAGAGATAGCGGCGGCCAGCATCCAGCACTACGGCGGCCTGCTTGTTGTCCCAAGCAAAGGCTTTGCGTTGCGCCTGGCCGATTCCATCGCGCCGGAGCACTGCGAGGTGATGACCACCGACGCAGACAAGGATGCTGCGCAACTCAAGAACGCGGGCGCCATTTTCATCGGCCCCTACGCGCCTGAGGCATTCGGCGACTACAACGCCGGCCCCAATCATGTGCTGCCGACTGCGGGCAGCGCTCGCTGGGCCAGCGCCCTTGGCGTGAATGACTTTATGCGGCACGTGAGCGTGATTCGCGGCAGTAAAGAGTTGCTGGCAGCGAACAAAGATGCCGCGATCAAGCTGGCGCGGGCGGAAGGGCTTGAAGGACATGCGCGCAGCATTGAGCGTCGTTTCTGATGCGCGGGATGCATCGAACAGCAAATGACCAGTAGCCAATGACCAGTTACAGATTATGAGTCAGCACTTAGCGCATCGGCATTATCTCTATTGGTCATTGGTAACTGGTTATTGGTAATTTGCTGTTCTGTCAGCGTTGCAGCCAATCACAGGACATTCATGCCGGACACAACTCTTCGCTACTTCAAACAACAGCTCCCTGGCTTGGCGGGCGGGTACAAGCTGGATGTTCCTGATTGCGCCGTGAAGCTGAACCAGAACGAGAACCCGTGGGACTGGCCGCAGGCCCTGAAGCAGGAAGTGTTCGAGCGCGTGCGCGAAGTTCCCTGGAACCGCTACCCGCCGTTCGTGCCGCAAGAGTTCGTTGCCAAGGTTGCCCGTCACCTCAATGCGGCGCCCGAGCAAGTGCTCGTCGGCAACGGCTCGAACGAGTTGCTCTACGCGATTTTTGTCAGCACCCTTGAGCGCGGCCGCAAAGTCGTCATCCCGCAACCGACTTTCACCGTCTACAAGCTGCTCGCCGACTTGCTGGGAGCAGAGGTTGTGACCGACGGCCTGGATGACAATCTGCAGTACGACGCAGCCGCACTCGAAAAGGCTTCCCAGGACGCATCGGTGGTTGTGCTGGCAACGCCCAACAACCCGACGGGCAGCGTGATTGACCCGACCGACCTTGAGCACCTGGTGTTCAACTCGCCGGCGCTGTGGGTGATCGACGAGGCCTACTTCGAGTTTCACGGCGAAACCGCGCTTGAGCTGACGCAGACAGCGCGCAACCTGGTGGTGCTGCGCACTTTCAGCAAAGCGCTTGCGACCGCGGGCCTGCGCTTTGGCGCCATGGTCGCGCACCCTGAGGCTGCGCCCGTGTTCGCCGCGGCCAAGCTGCCGTACAACCTGAACGTGTTCACCATGGCGGCAGTCGAGGTGGCGATGGAGAACGCCGTCTCCATGAAGTCGCGCGTCGAAGAAGTCAAGCGCGAGCGCGAACGTGTGGCCAGGCACCTGCGCGAATACAAGGGCATCAAAGTCTTTCCCAGCCGCGCCAACTTTCTGCTGTTCGAAACCAGCCGCGACCCCCGCGAACTATGGAAGGCAATGGTGAGCCGCGGCGTGCTGGTGCGCGATGTAAGCGGGTACCCGCGGCTTGGCAAGGCGCTGCGGGTCAGCATCGGCCGCCCGGAAGAGAACGACGCCTTTCTCAAGGCGCTTGAATATGCAATGACCGTGGTGCCGTAGGAAATGACCATGCGAACGGGCAGTGTCAGCCGCAAGACCAGCGAAACCGAGATCACCGCCGAGGTCAACCTTGATGGCGAGGGCAAGTACGCCATCAGCACCGGCATCGGGTTTCTTGATCACCAGCTTGAACTGTTCGCGAAGCACGGGCTGTTTGACATCACGCTGAATTGCAAGGGCGACCTGCATGTGGACGCGCACCACAGCGTCGAGGACATTGCCATCGCGCTGGGTGACGCGTTCAAGCAGGCCGCGGGCGACAAGAGCGGCATCAACCGTTACGGCCATGCCTACGTGCCGATGGACGAGGCGCTGGTGCGCGTGGCGCTGGACTTGAGCGGGCGCCCGTTTCTGGTTGCCAAGCTAGGCGAAATGCGCCGCGAGGTGGTAGGGGGCCTGCCCACGGAAATGGTCGAGCACTTCTTCCGCAGCTTCAGCACGCACTTTCCCATGAACCTGCACATCGACGTGCTGCGCGGCGAAGATACGCACCACATCATTGAGGGCACGTTCAAAGCCGTCACAAAGGCGCTGCGTGTGGCCCTGGACCTTGACCCCCGCCGAAAAGGCATCCCCAGCACCAAAGGAGTGCTGTAGCCGTGGGCGTCGCCGTCATCGATTCCGGAATCTGCAACCTGGCAAGCATCGCCCGTGCACTCGAGCGCGAGGGCGGAGAAGTGACCGTCGCGACCACCGCTGAAGCCGTCGCCGGCGCTGACCGCCTTGTCCTGCCCGGTGTGGGCAGCTTTCCAGCCGGCATGCAATCCCTGCATGAGCGCGGGCTTGTTGACGCGATTCGTGGCTTTGCAGCCTCTGGCAAACCGCTGCTGGGCATTTGCCTTGGCATGCAGCTGCTGTTTGACACCGGCAGCGAGTTCGGCGACACGCCGGGACTTGGTTTGATCCCCGGACGCGTGCGTGAAATCAACGCACCCGGCCTGGCGGTGCCGCATATGGGTTGGAACCGACTTGAGCCCACGCGTGAGGACCCGCTGCTGGCGGGCTTGCCCGAGGAGGCGTTTTTCTACTTCGTACACAGTTACGTTTGCGAGCCCGCTGAATCCGCCGATGTGCTGGCATACACCGAGTACGGCGAGCGCTTCTGCGCGGCTGTCCAACGTGGCAATGTGCGCGGCTTGCAAGCCCACCCCGAAAAAAGCCAGCAATGCGGGGCAACCGTACTGGCCAACTTCTTGCGTTTGTAACACGTCAGACTTGGCTGACAGGGCTGTTGACGGGCACGCGGTGTTGCCTCAAAACCTGAAGCCTGAAACCTGGAAGCGGCATTCCCATGGCTTTCACCATCTATCCAGCCATCGACTTGCGACGCGGCAAGGTTGTGCGTTTGACACAGGGCAAGGCCGATGCCGAGACCGTCTACGGTGACGACCCCGTGGAGACGGCAGCGGCGTTTCAGGCCCAGGGTGCCCGCTGGCTGCATGTGGTCAACCTCGACGGTGCGTTCGGCGAGGCCACCGAAAACCTCAGCGTACTCAAAGCGATTGCCGACGACGTCGGCATCCCGATCCAGTTCGGCGGCGGCTTGCGCAGCATGTCCGATGTGGACATGGCGCTGTCGCTGGGCGCGTCCCGCGTGATTCTCGGTACCGCGGCCGTGCGTAACCCGCAACTGGTGCGTGACGCGGCTGCGCGGCTGGCCGGCAGCGTCGTCGTTGGTATTGACGCGCGGGATGGCAAGGTCGCAGTCGAGGGCTGGACTGAAACCAGCGACATGGCAGCACCCGAGCTTGCCCGGCGCATGTTTGACGCCGGCGTCAGTCGCTTCATCTACACCGATATTGCCCGCGACGGCATGGAAGTCGGCCCGGACCTTGAAGGCGCTAAACCACTGGCTGCGATCGCATGGGTGATTGCGTCCGGCGGCGTAGGTAAGCTGGAACACGTCTCAGCAGCCAAGAAAGCCGGCGAACAGATTGACGGGCTGATCATCGGCAAGGCGTTGTATGAACACAGATTTACGCTAAGAGATGCGCTGTTGGCGTGATTGAGGAGCAGGCATGAGCGACTTCATGGTAATCCCGGCGATTGAACTGCGCGGCGGCCTGGCTCTGCGCTATGAATCTGTCGGCATGGGCACGCGCGCCAACCGCGTCGACCCGATCAGCCTGGCGAAAGAGTATGTCGAGGCCGGCGCGCCGATGCTGCACCTGTACAACCTCGACGGCCCGTTCATCGTCAGCGCCGTCGAACACTCGGGCAGTGTGCTTGCCGGCGCCGAGCGCAATCTGACCGTCGTTGGTGAGTTGGCCCAGACGTTCAAAGTGCCGCTGCAGCTCTCCGGTGGCGTGCGAGACATTGACAGCTTCAAGGTCGTCACGCAGATGGGCGTGAAGCGCGCGGCCTTCGGCAGCTCAGCCATGCGCGATCCCGCCATGTGCAAGCAGGCCTTGGCTTTGGATGCGAATGCCGTGGTCGTGTTCCTGGATGTCAAGGATGGCCGCCCAGCCAGCCAGGAGTGGGTTGACAGCCCCACTGTCACCGCGCCGCAGCTTGCCGCCGCCATGCGCGAAGCTGGCATCAAGTCCATCATCTACCAGGACGTGGACGCAGACGCCGCCGGGGCCGGTCCCCGCGCCGCTGACGCTGGCGCCGTAGGCAAACAGGGCGTGCAGGTGATCCTGAGCGGTGGCGTGAGCACGCTGGATCATATCAAGACATGCGCGGCCACCAGCGGGCTCAGTGGCGTCATCGTGGGCAAGCCGCTAGCGATGAAGACCTTCACTTACCAGCAGGCGCTGGAAGCCGCGAAGGCCGGCTTGGCAGCGCGTAAGTAACCATGCTAGCGAAGCGACTGATCGTGTGCCTGGACGTCAAGAACGGCCGGGTGGTGAAGGGCGTAAACTTCGTGGAGCTGCGCGACGCCGGCGATCCCGTGGAATGTGCCGCGCGCTACGATCGCGAGCAAGCCGACGAGCTGGTGTTTCTCGATATCACGGCCAGCAGCGAGCAACGCGACACGGTGGCGGAACTTGCGCGCAGGGTCGCCCTGGAGATCAGAATTCCTTTTACAATCGGCGGCGGCGTGCGCACAGCCGCCGACTTTGAGCGATTGCTGCGCGCCGGCGCAGACAAAGTCAGCATCAACTCGGCAGCCGTCAGCAACCCGGACTTGATTCGTGAGTGTGCCCAGCGCTTCGGGCGCCAGGCCGTGGTGCTGGCCGTTGACGCGCGGCGCCAGCCCGACGGTTCGTTTCATGTGTATGTCAAAGGCGGGCGCGAAGACACCGGCCTCGACGCCATCCCTTGGATCAAACGGGGCGTCGCGCTGGGCGCGGGCGAGATCCTGCTGACCAGCATGGACCGCGACGGCACCGGTGCCGGTTTTGACCTTGATCTCACCGCGAAAGCAGCGGCAGCAGTGAATGTACCTGTCATTGCATCTGGCGGCGTTGGTACACTGGAGCACCTGGCAGAGGGCTTGCGGGCTGGCGCGTCAGCAGTGCTGGCGGCTGGCATCTTTCACTTCGGCACGCACACCGTGGCGGATGCGAAAGAGTACCTGCGAGACCACGGTGTCAACGTCAGGCCGGTGGATGAATGAGCGACTTTACAGAACAAGCCCCAATCTCCGGCGTGCGCTTCGACAGCGCGGGCCTGCTGCCGTGCGTGCTGCAGGACGCCCGAACGGGCGAGGTGCTGACGCTGGCGTACATGAATGCCGAGTCATTCAAGTACACGCTCAACACCGGCCTGGTCACTTTTTATTCAAGGTCGCGCAAGCAGCTTTGGGTCAAGGGCGAAACCAGCGGCAACATCATGCGCGTCGCCGAGTTGAAGCTCGATTGCGACGGTGACGCCCTGGTGGCCAAGGTGCTGCCCGAGGGGCCGGCCTGCCACACCGGCGAACCGGACTGCTTTTTCCAGACGGTGTTCAAGAACAAGGCCGTGGCCAGCGAGATCGAACAGGCGCAGCAGCCCGCGGGCTGGGGCGCTTCACTGGGCAACCTGCTCGAAGAAGTGCGCACGCTGCTGCAAGAGCGAAAGGCAACGCTGCCCGAGGGCAGCTACAGCACATACCTGTTCAACAAGGGCATCGACAAGATTCTCAAGAAGCTGGGCGAAGAAACCACCGAGACAATCATCGCCGCCAAAGGCGACGACAAAGCCGCGCTTAGTGGCGAGATGTGTGACCTGCTGTTTCACCTGCTGGTGCTGATGGTCGAGAAGTCCATCAGCCTTGAGGATCTGCGCCGGGTGATGGAGGCGCGCCACCGCAAAGACGACAAGGGCAACACCGGGCAGATCAGCGCAGGCGAAGTCAAGGTCAGCCGCCCGGCTGGGTGCGAACCGCTGGAGACGCGGCTGTTGAGCCAGCTTGACCCCGTGCTGCACCGCGACGTGCTGCGCGCGCTGGAGGTGATGTACCGCGCGCACAAAGGCCAGACCCGCGATGAAGGCACGCCTTACGCCACCCACCCGCTTGGCGTTGCCCTGATTGCGGCCGAAGAACTCAAGCTGCGAAGCCGAGACGAGATTGTCGTCGCGCTGCTGCACGACGTGCTTGAGGACGACATGAAAACCACACCAAGTGAACTGACGGAGAAGTTCGGCGAGGCTGTTTCCGGCGCGGTTGTCCTGTTGACCAAAATGTACAAGCGCGACGGCTCGCCCAAGGACATGGGTTTGCAGCGTTACTACCAGGGGCTTCGCTCAGCTCCGGGCTGGGTGCGGGCGCTGAAGATGTGCGACCGGATCCATAACCTGCGTTCACTGCCGAGTTCAGGCCGCAGCGCTGCGGACATCCAGAAGTACCTGAAAGAAACGCGCGCGAACCTGTTGCCGCTGGCAGCCAGCAGCATGGACCAGGGTCTGCTGCGCGCGGGCGACCTGCTGCTCAAAGAGCTGTACAAGTAGCGCGTCCGGCGGCTATGCCCTTGAGTCATCCGGGTTGCTGCCGTGTTCCGGCAGATCTGCTTCGCCGATCGGCTCCAACTCGCCTTCGTTGTGGTCTCTGCCCTTGAACAGCGCGAGGAAATCGTCCATCAGCACATAGAAGCTGGGCACTACCAGCAGGCTCAGCAACGTGGCGACAAACATGCCGCCAATAACGCCCAGCGCCATCGGCCGCCGGATTTCGCCGCCGGGGCCAAGTGCCAATGCCGCCGGCAGCGCCGCCATCATGGTCGCAAGACTGGTCATCAAGATCGGCCGTAGCCGGATCGGCCCCGCCTGCTGCATCGCCTCGCGCGCCGTAAGACCCTTCAGGCGTAACTGGTTGGCGTAGTCGACCAGAATAATTGAGTTCTTCTTGGCGATGCCGAGGAGCAACAGCAGGCCGATCATGCTGAAGATGTTCAGCGTCTGGCCGCCGACGAAAAGCGCCAACGCCGCGCCCGCTATGGAGAGCGGCACGATGGTCAAGATGGTCAACGGGTGGAAGAAACTGTTGAACTGGCCGGCCAGCACCATGTAGGCCACCAGCACTCCCATCAACAACGCGAAAATCAGGCTGTTGAATGCCTGTTCGTATTCGGCGCCGCTGCCGCTCATGACAATGCGGTAGCCCTCGGGCAACGTTTCTTGAAGCGACTGCGCGTACTTCAGCGCCTCGTCCTGGGTGTGGCCGGGCGCCACATTGGCCGAGATCGTGATGCTGCGCTCGCGGTCCTGGCGAATGATGCTCTGCAGGACAGGCACCTCTTCCTGCTTCACCAGCGCGCTCAGTGGAATGCGCTCGCCGGTCTTGGTGCGCACACGCAACCGGTTGATGTCTGCGGGGCTCTGGCGCTGGTCGGCTTGCAGCCGCAGTCGCACATCAAGCCGGCGGCCCTCGCTGCTGAACTTCCCGACACGTACGCCACCCACGAGCGCGTTCAGTGTGACCGCGACGTCTTCCATGGGCACGCCAAGGTCGGCGGCGCGGGCGCGGTCGGGCACGACCCGCAATTCCGGCATGCCGACCTGGAAGTCTGAGTCAACGTCCACGGCCACGCCGCTGTCCTTCAGGTCTTCGGTCAACTGCCGCGAGAGCTCGCCCAGCTTCTCGAAGTCGGGACCACGCACACTGAACTCAACCGGATAGCCGCGGCGCGCCGAGAAGCCCTGCTGGCTTAGGTCCTGCACGTTGGCCTTCAGGCCGGGGTACTTGTTCATTTCTCGCCGGAAGTCTGCGGAAATCTCGGCCTGTGACTTCTCGCGATCGCCCGGCGCGACGAGTGTGATGAACATGATGCCGGTGTTCACGTCTCCGCCGCCGAAACCACCGACGATCATCATCACGCGCTCAACGTCTTCGTGCTCAAGTGCGTAATTCTCGACTTTCTTGAATAGGGCGTCACTGTCTTCGAGGCTGCTGCCGATGGCGGTCTGCAGGCGCACCATCAGTCTGGACTGGTCCTGGCTTGGGACAAACTCGCTGGGCAGCGCGGTCATCAGATAAAGCGCACCGGCAAACACCGCAGTGGCAAGCACCAAGGCAACCCAAGGCATGCGAAGCGCCGGGCGCAGTGCGCGCGCGTACGTATTCTTGAGGCTGGTGAATCCTTTATCGACGGCAGTGCCGACGACTCCGCGATTTTCTTTCACACTGCGCTTGAGCAATTGCGCGCATCTGGCGGGAGCGAGCGTGATCGCCTCGACGTAACTCAGCAGCACAGCCAGCGACAACGTCACACCGAACTGAAAGAAGAATTTGCCAACCACGCCGTCCATGAACACAACGGGGATAAAGATTGCGCAAATTGCCACCGTGCTGGCCAGCGCCGCGCCCGCGATTTCCTTGGTGCCGCCGATTGCGGCTTTGAAGCGGTCTGCGCCTTCCTCACTGTGCCGATAGATGTTCTCCATGATCATGATCGCGTCGTCGACCACGATGCCGACCGCCAGCGCAAGCGCGAGCAGGGTGAAGGTGTTCAGCGTGAAGCCGAGAAAGTAGATGATCGCGATCGTGCCCAGCAGCGACATCGGGATCGCGAGAATCACGTTCAGCGTACTGCTGATGCTGCCCAGGAAGATCCAGCACACGAACGCCGTCAGCAGCACGGCGATAATCAGCTCAAACTCAATCTCGTGCACCGACTCTTCAATGTAGACGGTGCTGTCAAAGTTGACGCCCAGTTCCATGTTCTCGGGCAGCGTGGGCCGGATCTCGTCCATCGCCGCACGAACGTCCTTGGCAACCTGCACCGCATTGGCGCCGCGCTGTTTGCGAATGCCCAGGCCCTGCGCGGGGCGACCGTTAAAGCGCGACATGCGGCGTTCGTCTTCAAAGCCGTCTTCCACCATCGCCACGTCGGACAAATAGGTCGGGCGGCCATCCACTTCGCGCACGACGATGGCGCGTAACTGGTCAAGCTGAAGCGCCTCGCCTAGCACACGCACGTTGACTTCGCGACCGCTGGTTTCGATGCGGCCAGCCGGAAGCTCAACGTGCTCGCGACGCAGCGCGGTCATCAAGTCGGCAACGGTCAGCCCCTGGGCGTCCAGCTTGTCGGCGTCCACCCAGATGCGAACATTGCGCTCAAGGTAGCCGCCCAGTGAGACCTCGCCGACGCCTTCGATCGTTTGCAGCTTTTCTTTCACACGGTAGCGCGTCGTGTCCGCAAGTTCCTGGCGCGAGTACGGCCCGGCCAGCGCCACGTACATGATGGGCCGATCTTCGGGGTTGCTCTTGCGAACGCTCGGCGCCTCAACATCGCGCGGCAGGTCGCGTTGCGCTTCGCTCACGATGTTCTGTACGTCCTGCACCGCCGCATCGATGTCTTTGGACAGGTCAAACTCGACCGTCACCTGGCCGCGCCCCTGCCGCGACGTGCTGCTGATCGACTTGATGCCTTCGACCTGCACCAGCGCCTCTTCCAGCACTTCCACAATGTCGCGCTCGACGGCATCGGGCGAGGCGCCTTCCCACGTCACGCTTACACTGACCGTCGGGTAGTCCACGTCGGGGAACTGGCTGATTCCGATCTTCTGCGACGCGATCAAACCAAACACGATCGTCGCGCCCATCATCATCCAGGCGAGCACCGGCTTCTTGACGCAAAGTTCGGTCAGCTTCATGGCTGGGCCTCCGGAGTGCCCTGCACGCCACTGATGATCGCGACTTCAGCGCCATTTCGCAGGCCTTCGGCACCGCGCACCACGACTTGCTCGCCCAACTTCAGGCCTGTGCGAACTTCGATGCGCCCGTTGGCTGTGCGCAACCCGATCTCGATGACACGTTCGACTGCCTTGCCATCCTCTACCACGTAAACGAGAAAGCCGCGCTCGCTGGGCCGCACGGCAGCCTCGGGCACCGTAGGCGCGTTTTCACGTGACCCGACAGGTACCGTGACGCGCGCGAATGCGCCCGGCGTCAGGCCGGGCACGTCGGCTTTGTTCACTTCGGCAACGACCGGCACCATGCGCGTGGTCTGGTCGGCGTACGCAGCCACGTGAATCAAGTTCGCGCGATACTCCTGTACCTGGCCACGAATGGTGAAGCGCGCCGGCATGCCGGTCTTGAGCGAACCTGCCTCATCCTCGGGCACCGCGAACTTGAGCAGCATCGGGTCAATCCGCAACAGGCGGGCAATCACGGTACCCGGCTGTACCCACTGGCCGGTCTGGACAAGCCGCGCCTGGATCGTCCCCGCCATAGCGGGGCGGGGCTTGGAGTGCTGAAGGTCAAGCTCGGCCTGGGCCAGTTCAGCGGCGCGCTGGCGCTCGGTGGCTTGGGCGACTGCGACTTTGGTGCGCCAGAGCTCAATCTCTTCTTTCGAGAAGATGCCGGGCCTGTCGCCTGCGGGCTTCTCGCGGCGTTCAAGTCCGTCGCGGGCGTCTTTGAGCTCGGCTTGGGCGCGCTCGTGCGCAGCCTTCGCGGAGTCATGAAGGTATTGAAAGCGGGCAGGCTCGATCTCAACGAGCATTGTCTCGGGCGTTACCTGCATGCCTTCGCGAAACAGCACGCGCTCAACAACGCCCGACAGGCGCGAGGTGACCAGCACCTCTTCGAACGCAGCCACGGACCCGACGGCGCTGACGATATACTCGACGCGTTCACCCTTGATCTCTTCAACCTGCACCGGGAATGCGCGCGCGCCACCTTTGCTGCTGCCCTCTTCGCCGCCGCCACAAGCGGAAACGGCCAGAATCAAGCCAAGGGTGAAGAGTGCTGCAGTGATGCGAGCCATAGACAATCCGGGTTCGAGTTCGAGTCTTTAATACATAATGGAAGCGCAAATCCTTCCTTGATTCCGGAGAAACCCGGGCGTTGTGCCGGGGCCGGCGGCGGCTATCTTCACCGGCAAGGACGTATAGCTCAACGGTTAGAGCATCTGCTTTACACGCAGAGGGTTGGGGGTTCGAATCCCTCTACGTCCACCAACGAAACTTCGTGGTCGCGTGGTCAAACCTGATCGCGCGACCGCTGCGTTTACGCCCGGCGTCGCCCGCCTGTGGGCGGGCTTGGGCCGGACTACTCCGCGGTCAAAACAGCGCACTGCGCTGTTTTGAGGTTCGAATCCCTCTACGTCCACCAACGAAACTTCGTGGTCGCGTGGTCAAACCTGATCGCGCGACCGCTGCGTTTACGCCCGGCGTCGCCGATACGACCGCAGTTCAACCGCTTCCCAGACGTGCCACAAGCTCTGCCATGTCGGCGGCATCTGCCTTGCTCGGCCCAGGCCAGCCTCCCGGTTGCGGTTGGCATTGCTGGGCTGCCATTGCGTGTTGCAAAGCCTCTGCGCGGTTGCCGAGCTTGTCCGCTGATACCGCCATCCAATAGAGACTCTCGTATTCGAGGCGGGGGGACAGGACTTCTGACTCGACCGCCTGGTGGAGAAGCTTGGCGCGTTCATAGAGCTCGGCGTAAACGCCCAGGCGCATCAACGGACGAAACGTCCGCTCTTCGGCGTCCCAGTATCCGGCGTTGTCGCCAATGTCCAGGCACACCCGTCCGGCTTCCACAAGATCACGCAACATTGCCCATCGGCGTCCGAGCAGGTGGTTCGAGTCGGCGCGATTGATCAGGGCATTGGAAACGCCCCGCATGGCGCCACTTTTGCGCAGCGTACGTTCGGATTCGGTCAGCATTGCTAGCGTTTCGTGAACCCTGCCCTGCCGCTTGCGTATCAACGCCAGGTTCAGAAGCCCAAACCCCACGGCTGTCTGCAAGCCAAGTTCACGTGCGATTCGTAGACCTTCCTCATGAGCTGCTGACGCTTCCTCAAAGCGCTCCATCAGTCCCAAGGCCACGCCCAGGTTGTCGAGATTCGTGACTACGTTCTGCATGATGCCAAGTTGTCGATTGTGTTGTTCTGCATGGCGGTATGACTCGATCGCTTCTTCAAGGCGATTCTGCCTTCGCAGTACTACCCCGCGATTTCCCAGAATCGCGCCCAAGAGTTTCTGGTCCCCTATGCGCGTGGCGATCTCGTATGCCTCAGCCAGCATTGGCTCGCCTTCTGCTGTTTGGTCGGCCATGACTCGGGCTGCGCCGGCGCGGTTCAGCGCAGATGCCAGGCTGCCGTCAGCGCCGAGCCTGCGTGCGAGCGCAACAGCGCGGTCCAGGTGAAGCTGTGATCCCTTGGCCTGGCCGCGCTGGAATAGCAGTGCGCCCAGGTCGTGCAGGACGGCAAACTCGATCTCCGGTTCGCGAAGAGACTCGGCAATCGCGCGGGCCTGATCGCCGTATGTCATCGCCTCGGGCAGCTTGCCGGTCAGGTACGCAACACGGCTCAAGTGAAGCAGCAACCGCGCTTCTTCGCCGCGCATGCCGTACTTCCTGGCCTCCGACAGGCCCTTATGCAGTGTGACGTCGGCTTGGGAAAAGCGCGAAAGGTCCAGCGCCGCTTCACCGCACTCGCGCAGGGCCTGCACTCTTGTTGCGCGGTCGGCAAAGGGGCACTCCGCCAGCGACTGCAACAGCTCAATGGCCCGCCCGAGGTCGAATCGGCGCAAGGCAATACCGGCAGCGAGTTTCAGGTACCTGACTTCCTTGCGGCCAAAACTTCGCGTGCGTGAATCGACCGGAGACTCTGCACGTGCCCGCAAGGCGTGCTGTGCAAGCTCAATGGCGCACTCTTCCAGCGCGCCATCAAAGAGTCGCTCCAGGACCTCCAGTGCGTTGGCGTGCAGTTCTGAGCGCTCGCTCGGCGGCTGCAGGCTGTACGCTACCTCCTGCAGGATGGCGTGCCGAAACAGGTAGTCTTGCTCTGCGCTAGGGTTCATGGCAACGCAAAGTATAGCCGCGATTGGCCGATGCCGTTATGTTCACTGCATGGCTGAAGGAAAATCCATCAGTCGTGTGATCGTTGACAAGGTCCTGCTGTTGGGCCTGGCGGTTGTGATTCTTGCGCCCATTGTCGCAGGTTTCGTGCTGCTTGCCCCAGGCCACACCGGCATGGTCACTTCCCACGCTGAACTGGAAGACGTCAGCGACGAAGAAGAACTGGTGGTCAGTCGCAACCTCGGCGACGATGCTCTGGGCGAGCTTGCGCGCCTCAAGAACCTGCGAGAACTGCAGCTGCATTACTCCGACATCACGGATGTCGGCATGAAACGGGTCGGCGCGTGCGGCACGCTGCACAAGCTGGTGCTGACGGCTGAGCACGTGACGGACGGCGGCTTGGCCCACCTTGGCAACCTGAAGTTACTGCAGGAGCTGATATTGGCCGGCATGCCCGCAATCACCGACGACGGCCTCGCGTGTCTGGCTGAATTGCCGGAGTTGCGCCGCCTCAGCATCATTCGATGTCCCGGCATCGGGCCGCATCTGGGCAAGAAGCTTGCAGGCCTGAAGCTTGAGTTTCTCGACCTGGAACAATGCCGTGCGGTGGGGGACGAAGCCGCAACCGGCATTGCCAAGCTGCTGGATCTGAAACACTTGAACCTGAATTTCTGCGAGGCGCTCGGAGACGAAGGCATTGGGCAGCTTGCGGCGCTACCGAACCTGGAAGTCCTCACGCTGCATGGCGTGAGCCGGATGTCGGATGTTGCCCTTACAGCCATCGCCCGGTTGAAGAGCTTGAAAGTGCTTCACCTGCCACTGCACACGGCGCCGATCTCAAGCGCCGGCATTGAGAAACTAAAGGCAGCCCTGCCGGGCTGCGAAATCAACCGTTGAGGAAACCATGCCGGATCCGTGCCCCGTCACTCGCAAGCATCTTCAGTACGTCGCTGAGCGCACCCGCGGCGACGATGACTTTCTGGTCGCACTGAAAGAATCCGCCAAGGCCGCCGAGATCCCGGCAATCTGGATCAGCCCGGCGCAGGCCAGTCTCATGCAGATCATGTTGAAGCTGAAGGGCGCGCGCGAGGTCGTGGAAGTAGGTTGCCTGGCCGGCTACAGCGCAATCCAGATGGCACGTGCCTTGCCGCAGGGCGGGCGCGTGCGCACCATTGAGATTTCGCCCAAGCACGCGACCTTTGCCCGCGACTGGATTCACCGCTCGGACGTCGCCGGCAGAGTCGATGTACTTGAGGGCGCAGGCGTTGATGTGCTGGCGACGCTGGCGTCAAACAGCGCCGATGCAGCGTTTCTGGACGCCGACAAAGAGAACTACCCGCGCTATCTTGACGAATGCATGCGCATCGTGCGACCCGGCGGCTTGATCATGGCGGACAACGCGTTTGCCTTTGGCCAGCTGTTTGACGAAGTGCCGCAGGAAAGCGGCGTGCACGCGGTGCGGCGCTTCAACGATTACATGGCCGCCAAGCCGGGACTGCACGCAGTGATCGCGCCGATCGGTGACGGCTGCTGGATCGGGGTCAAAGAGTGAGTCTTCTGCTTTCGTCGTGGTACGCCCGGGATACGGTCGACGTTGCGCGCGACCTGCTGGGGCGCCACCTCATGCGCGGCAACGTTGTTCTGCGCATCACCGAAGTTGAGGCATACCTGGGTCCCCACGACAGCGCCGCCCACACGCGCATGGGGCATACGCCGCGCAATGCGCCGATGTGGGGGCCCGGCGGGCACGCCTACATTTACCTGTGCTATGGCATTCACAGCATGCTGAACGTGGTGACGGGCAACGGGGATGGCGCGGCTGTGCTGATTCGCTCGTGCGAGGTGGTACGCGGATTGGCCCTGGTCAGGCGCAGAAGAAAGGCGGCTGCGGGGCCGATGCTGGTGGCGGGCCCCGGCAAGGTCGGCCAGGCGCTGGCCCTGTCCACGCAACTCAGCGGCCACGCATTGTTCTCGCCCGGCGGGCTGGAATTGCATGAGGGCACGCCCGTCTCCAGTATTCGGTCGGGCGCACGCATCGGTATCGCGTACGCCGCGCGCAAAGATGCGCTTGCCAGTTTGCGGTTTGCCGATGGCGAGTCGTCGTGCGTGACGTACCGCAGCGCACTCTTGTGATGCGGGCTGCTAGCTGCCTAGGGCAGCCTCGATCTCTTTCCGCAGTTCGGCGTCTTCCGGCGTGGTCGTGGGCTCGAAGCGCTTCAGCACTTTGCCATCCTTGCCGACGAGATACTTGGTGAAGTTCCAGTTGGGCTCGGCGTGATTCGCTGTGAGAAACTGCCAGACGCTGCTCTGGGCAGGGCCCTTCTTGACCTCCACCTTCTCGAAGAGCGGAAACGAAACATCGAACTTGGTGGTGCAGAATTCGCGAATCTGCTGCGGCGTGCCGGGCTCTTGTCCGCCGAACTGGTTGCTGGGAAATCCCAGCACCGTAAAGCCGCGGTCAGCCATCTCATCGTGAAGCTTCTGCAGACCCACATAGTGCGGGGTAAGCCCACAGGCGCTTGCGACGTTCACCACCAGCGCAACCCTGCCTTCGTAGATCGACAAGTCTGCCGGCTTGCCCTCGAGCGTGTTGGTCTTGAGTTCGTACAGGGACATGGTCGTTCTCCGGTTACGCTGCGCCCGACGATAACAGGGCGCTCATTGGCCTCACGCGCAAACCTATGATACTTTGGCGCACTCACACCGAGGTATTGCATGCCGCATCGTCTGGCAGTCTATCCCGGCACTTTTGACCCGTGCACGAACGGGCACATGGACGTGATCCGCCGCGGGGCCGCCCTGTTTGAGCAGCTTGTCGTGGCTTGTGCTGTCAACATCTCCAAAACACCGCTTTTCAGCCTTGAAGAACGCGTAGACATGCTGAAGCGCGTGACCAGCGACTTGGCCAACGTCCGCGTCGAGAGCTTTACCGGCATGGTTGTGGACTATGTTCGCGGCCTCAACGGCAAGGTCATCCTCAGGGGACTTCGCACCTTCAGCGACTACGAGAACGAAGTGCAGATGGCCTATGCCAACCGTACCTTTGCGCCTGAGATCGAAACTGTGTTTGTGTGTGCGAGCCTTGACGAAAGCTTCATCTCCTCGCGACTGATCCGCGAAGCAGCCGCGCTGGATGGTGACATTTCCAGCTTCGTGCCTGCCCTGGTTGCCGAGCGCCTGAAGGCAAAGGCAGGGGCGCTCAAGGGCGAAGTTGAGCGCCACGGCAAGGGCCAATAGGGGCGGCGGGCTCGCGGGCAATGCCGCGATACCACCTTGCACCTGTGCAAAGCCATTCACACAATGCCGCCGCACCAAAGTGAGCCGAGATAGCGTGGCGTTGCGCCTCAGTACGACAGGAACGAATCCATGAAGATTCACGAGTATCAGGCCAAGGAAGTTCTCAAGCGCTACGGCGCACCGCTGTTGCAGGCACGTGTCGCCTACTCGGTCGCAGAAGCCGTCGAAGCCGCCCGCACAATTGGCGGTGAAGTGTGGGTGGTGAAGGCACAGATTCATGCCGGCGGGCGCGGCAAGGGTGGCGGCGTGAAACTTGCGAAGTCGCACGAAGAGGTGCGGGCCGCCGCAGAGAAGATTCTGGGCATGCAGCTCGTCACGCACCAGACCGGGCCGGAAGGCAAGAAGGTCAACCAACTCCTGATTGAAGCCGGGTGCCAGATCGACCACGAGTATTATCTGGCCGCGGTGCTGGACCGTGAAACCGCCCGCGTGTGCCTGATGGGAAGTTACGAAGGCGGCATGGACATTGAAGAAGTAGCTGCCAAGCGCCCCGGCGCAATCAAGAAAGAGTTTTTCGATCCCGGCGAAGGCATGCACGGGTTTCAGGCGCGCAGGTTGGCGCTGGCCATGGGCATCCCTGCCAAGCTGGTGAACAAGGCGGCAGGATTGATCCTTGGCGTTGCGCGCTGCTTTGTGAATGAAGATGCGGCACTGGTCGAGATCAACCCGTTGGTCACAACCAAAGACGGCAACGTGATCGCGCTGGATGCCAAGATGTCGTTCGACGACAACGCGATGTACCGCCACGCTGACATTGAAGCCTACCGCGACTTCAGCGAAGAAGTGCCCGAAGAAACCGAGGCCAAGAAGTACGACCTCAGCTACATCAAGCTTGAGGGAAGTATCGGGTGCATGGTCAATGGCGCGGGCCTGGCGATGTCCACGATGGACATCATCAAGCTGCATGGCGGCGAGCCCGCGAACTTTCTTGACGTGGGCGGTGGCGCGAGCACTGAGCGGGTAACCGCGGCATTCAAGCTGATCCTGAGTGACCCGAATGTGAAGGCAGTTCTGATCAACATCTTCGGCGGCATTATGAAGTGCGACGTGATTGCCCAGGGCGTGATTGCAGCCGCAAAAGAAGTCAACCTGAAGGTCCCGGTCGTCGCGCGGCTGGAAGGCACGAATGTTGAAAAGGGGCGCGAACTGCTGGACAAGAGCGGGTTGAAGATCCAGTCCGCCACGGACCTGACCGACGCCGCAAAGAAAGTGGTTGCCGCGGCGAGGGGTTAGCCCGCGTTTCTTGACTAATGAAGTGCGGGGGTTAGTCTGTGGCCGCCCGTGGCCAGTGGCGGGTGGTCAGCTGTTACCAGCCTTGAACGAAGGCTAGAGGGGCTCAGTGGACGTTTTCGCCAAGTGCTTTGACTTCACGCGCGACCTAGAAGTTCAGGCCGCCGGGCTTTACCCGTTTTTCAAGACGATCGAGGGAAACCACGGTTCGCGCGTTGTCATTGACGGCCGCGAAGTCGTGATGGCAGGCAGCAACAACTACCTTGGCTTGACGCGCCATCCGAAAGTCGTCGAGGCTGCCATCGAGGCCACTCGCCAGTTCGGCACATCGTGCTCAGGTTCGCGCTACGCCAACGGCACTTATGTCATTCACGTTGAACTCGAAGAGAAACTTGCCGACTTCATGGGCAAGGAAAAGGCGCTCTGCTTTACCACGGGCTACACAACCAACATGGGCACGATCAGCGTGCTCGCCGGGCGCCGTGACATCATCCTGAGCGACCGCGAGAACCATTCGTGCATCATGGATGCCACGCAGCTGAGTTTTGCTGAGACAAAGAAATACAAGCACGACGACATCGACGACCTCGAGCGCATCCTTGAGGGCTCAAGCCCGGAAAGCGGCAAGCTTCTGGTCACCGACGGCGTCTTCAGCATGAAGGGCACGCTGTGCAAGCTGCCCCGCATTGTCGAGCTCAAGAAGAAGTACGGCATGCGCATCTTCATCGATGACGCCCACGGCGTGGGTGTTGTCGGCAAGAACGGCCGCGGCACAGCCGAGCACTACGGCCTTGACGACCAAGTCGACGTGGTCATGGGAACGTTCAGCAAGAGTTTCGCTGGCCTGGGCGGCTTCATCGCCGGCGAAGAGCGTGTAATCAGCTATGTCAAGCACCACGCCCGCCAGTTGATCTTCGCGGCCAGCATGACGCCTGCCAGTGTCGCGGCGGTGAACATGAGCCTGGACCTGATGCGCAGCGAACCTGAGCATCTCGCGAACCTGCGCAAGGTTATCAAAAGCGTACGCGGCGAGTTCCAGCGCATCGGCTACCCGGTAGACGACGAGCCTACACCCATCGTTTACGTGAAGGTGGGGGAAGACCTGGAAGCGTTCCAGTTCTGGAAAGACCTGCTTGAGCTCGGCGTGTACACCAATCCCGTCATCACCCCGGGCGTCCCACAGGGCCAGAGCGGCGTTCGCGCCAGCTTCATGGCAATTCACACCGAGAGTGACCTCGCCCGCATCATCGAGGCGTTCGAAACCCTGGGGAAGAAGTACGGCCTGTTGAAGTAGGCTAGGCTTGTTCGGCCAGCGTTCAGGCGTTGCCAACACCTCCACGGAACATGAAGAACGCCGCGGCCACCAGGCACAGGCCCGCCCACAGAAAATCCAGCTTGAGCGGCACCTTCATGTAAAGCAGCGCGAACGCGGCGAACACGACCATCGTGATGACTTCCTGCATCACCTTGAGCTGTCCGAGATTGTAACCCGCCTTCATTCCAAGCCGGTTGGCGGGCACCATCAAACAGTACTCGAACAGCGCCACACCCCAGCTGACCAGGATCGCAATCCACAGCATCGAAGACTTTTGGTCCTTGAGATGCCCGTACCAGGCGTAGGTCATGAAGATGTTGCTGCCAACCAGCAGCAGCGGCGTGTAGAGCTTGTCCATTGGGTTGCTCGCGATCTGGAATCTTCTGCTTGCGTCAAATCACGTTGGCTTCGTCGTGCAGCCTGGTGGGGTCGCTGAAGCGGCTGAGTTGAAGCGGCGTGATGTCGATGCTGCTGGCCTTGCCGTCCAACACAAGCTCTGTGGTCAATGCGCCGGCGGCCGGTGCGTGCATCAAGCCGTGGCCCGAAAAGCCCGCGCAAACATAGGCGCCCTGCACATGGCCGAGCTTGTCGATGATCGGGTGGTGGTCCGGCGTGACTTCATACAGGCCGGCCCACTTGTGCTTGGGCGACGCGTTCTCGAGCACCGGGGCGCGTTCCATCGCCGTGATCAGCATCTTTTCGCCAAACTCTTCGTTGAAGCTGTCGTCGAAGCCCGCGCTTTCTGTGTGGTCGCTCATGCCGATCAGGATGCCGCCGCTTTCGCGGTGAAAGTACAGTGTGGTTGACAGGTCAACAGTCATCGGAAACGGGTCTTTGATGTCGTCAAACTTGTCCGTCACGATAATCTGCCGCCGGATCGGGTCGATCGGCACATCCACACTGCACATCGCGCCAAGTTTGCGCGTCCACGCGCCGGTGCACAGGATCACGGTGCCCGCCTTCACTGCGCCGCGATTGGTCTGCACGCCCGTGACACGGCGCCCGCCCTGAAGCTCAATGCCCGTGACTTCCACGCCGGTTTCAATCTTCACGCCCAGGTCGGCTGCGCGCGTTGCATAGCCCTGCGTCAAGTCATTCGGGTCGCCAAAGCCGTCGCGCTGGTGAAACGTGGCGCCCTGTACGCCCTCCATGCTGACGTACGGCAAGCGCCTGGCCACTTCGTCGGGCTGCCACCACTCGACTTCCATGCCAAGTCGCGTCCACATGGCGTGGCTGTTGCGAAAATTCTTCACGAGCTGGTCGCTGGTCAGCAGGAAGGCATAGCCCCACTGGCGATACTGGAATGGCGTGCCGATCTCGTCTTGCCAGCCTTCAAAGCAATCAATCGAGTACATGCTCAGCCGGCAGTTGATCTCGGTGCTGAACTGTGCACGAATGCCGCCTGCGCACTTGCCCGTGCTTTCGGCGCCCAGAAAGTCTGCCTTCTCAAGCAGCAGGATCGAGCCGGCTTGTCGCTTCGCCAGGTGATAAGCCACGCTTACGCCGATGCACCCGCCGCCGATGATCACGATGTCTGCACTGTCCTGCATGGCACTCTCTCAATATCGGAATCAGCGGACACTAGCCCGCGGGCAATGCAAACTCAACGGTAGCTGTAGGTGCGCTGCTACTTCTGCGCCCGAGCGGCAAGGGCATCCATCACGCGCTCGTACTCGTCGAGAGGACAGCTGCGTTTCCCGAACATATGGCTTCGGGCGTGGTCCGGACCATGAAAGTCGGCGCCGCCGCTGACCAGCAGCTTTTGTTTGCGGGCACGAGCCAGGTAGTGGTTCTGCACGTCGTGGTTGTGGTCGCTGTGGTAGCACTCAATGCCGTCAGCACCAAGTTCCACGGCTGCATTGACGACTTCGTCGCCGTTGCGATACAGCGCCGGGTGCGCAACGATCGCGGCGCCGCCCGCCGAGTGGATTGCCTCAATGGCCCGGCTGATCGGCGTAACGCGGTGGGCGACAAAAGCCACGCCGCCCTTACGCAAGTACTTCTGGAATGCATCCTGATGGCCCGACGCGTGCCCCTGCTCGACCAGCATGCGCGCAAGATAAGGGCGCGCCAGCGAGACGCCGTCCTGCACATCGTCGGTCTTCAGCGGCACGCCGGCTGCACGCAGCTTGTCGACCATGTCGAAGAAGCGGCGGCGACGCCTGACCTGGATTTCGCCGCACAGGGCAACCAGCGCGGGGTTCCGGCGATCTATGCCCAGGCCCAGCAGGTGCACTTCGCTGTCAGCACACGTGACTGTAAACTCGACCCCCGGTACGAACTCAATGCCCAACCGCTTGGCCGCCGCTTCCGCTTCATCGAGCCCCGCCACCGTGTCGTGATCGGTCAGCGCCAGCGTAGTCACGCCGCGCGAATGGGCTTCTTCGAACAGGCGGGCAGGCGCGAACGAGCCGTCGGAGCAGGTGGAATGGCTGTGCAGGTCTATCACAGGTGATCGTTCGCTGGTTGTCATGCTTCCACAAGGTAGAGTCCGCGCCATCGACAGGAAAGAGGCTCTTATGAAACAGCTGGCACTGGTATGCCTGGGCGGCGCGTTCGGGTCGGGTTTGCGATATGGAACCACCCTGCTTTTCGACAAGCTGTCTCCCAAGCTGGCAGCCGCTTTCCCGCTTGCCACCCTGCTTGTGAATTTTGTCGGGTGTTTCGCGATCGGCGTCGGCGCCGGTCTATTGGGGCGCGAAGGGGTAAAGTACGGTCCGGAGCTGCAACTGCTGCTGCTGGTCGGGGTGTGTGGCGGCCTCACCACGTTCAGCGCGTTCGCAGGCCAGACCCTGGCGTTGACCAGCGGCAAGGCTCTGCTGAACGTCGGGGCTTCACTGGGTGGGGGACTGGCCCTGGCTTGGTTCGGCGCCTGGCTGGTCAAGTGAAGCACTCCCAGGCCCGCGAATCGGGGCATCCCCCGCTTGCAACACCGGCCTGTGTTCCTATCCTTCCACCCCTCGCACAGCAATGAATTGCGGGCCATGCGGCTTGCCGTTGCCTGTGCTTTCCAGTCCCGGCGCGTGGAGGGAGTGGCACGCGCGCCCGGGGGTTTTCCCGCTCCCGACAGGAAATTCCATGACTGTTCGTGCCATTAACCCGCTGGTCCGTCGTTACGGGCCCAAGTCCGACGTTGTCGAGGCTGAACTCGAATCCATCTGGAAAGAACCTTCCGAAGAGCTGATGGTGCCAAGCGCCCGGCACTTCAGTGAAGACAGCCTGGTCAAAGGCCGCGTCGTTCACGTCAGCAAGGACCAGATCACCGTGGACATCGGCGCCAAGACTGTCGGCGTCATCAACAGCCGCGAGTTCGAGTCTGAAGCTGATCGTCCCAAGGTCGGCGACGAAGTCACCGTACTGATCGAAGAGCTGGAAAACGACGACGGCATCATCGGTCTTTCCAAGCGCAAGGCCGACCGCAAGATGAACTGGGAACGCGTCGTCGAGAAACACAAGGAAGGCGACACCGTTCGTGGCAAGGTCACCAAGAAGATCAAGGGTGGCTTGCTCATCGACATCGGCGTGCCGGCGTTCCTGCCCGCAAGCCAGGTCAGCATTCGCCGCACTCGTGACATCAACGAGTTCATCGGCGACGACATGGAATGCGAGATCATCAAGATCGACCAAGCCCGCGAAAACATCGTCGTCAGCGCGCGCAAACTGCAAGAGCGCACACGCGAACGCCTTAAGGACGCGCTGCTTAGCGAAATCGAAGAAGGCCAGATTCGCGAGGGCGTGGTCAAGAACATCGCCGATTTCGGCGCATTCGTTGACCTGGGCGGCATCGACGGATTGCTGCACATCACCGACATGACCTGGGGCCGCATCCAGCACCCGAGCGAAGTGGTCAAGATCAACGAGACCGTGAAGGTCAAAGTGCTCAAGGTTGACCGTGAGCGCGAACGCATCGCACTGGGCATGAAGCAGCTTGCCGACAGCCCGTGGAAGGGCATTGCCGACCGCTACCCTGTGAGCTCACGCCACAAGGGCAAGGTCGTCAACATCATGAGCTACGGCGCGTTCGTGCGCCTTGAAGAGGGCATCGAAGGCCTGGTCCACGTCAGCGAAATGAGCTGGACCAAGCGCGTCAACGACCCGCGCGAAGTCGTGCAGCTCGGCGACGACGCCGAAATCATCATCCTGGGCGTCAACGAAGAGAAGCAGGAAATCAGCCTGGGCATGAAGCAGCTTGAAGACAACCCGTGGGACAAGGTCAGCGAACGCTACCAGCCGGGCGCCAAAGTCAAAGGCGTCGTCCGCAACCTCACCACCTACGGTGCGTTCATTGAAATTGAGCCTGGCATCGACGGACTGCTGCACGTCAGCGACATGAGCTGGACGCGCAAGGTCAGCCACCCCAACGAAATGGTCAAGAAGGGTGACGAAGTCGAGTGTGTTGTGCTCGCCGTTGACACCGACAAGCACCGCATCGCGCTCGGCATGAAGCAGCTCAAAGCCGACCCCTGGGAGGCAGAAATCCCCGAGAGGTTTGGCGTGGACACTGAGGCGGAAGGCGTCATCACCAAGATCACCAACTTCGGCGTGTTCGTTGAGCTTGAACCTGACCTTGAGGGCCTGCTGCACATCAGCGAACTGGCTGAAAGCGAAAGCAAGCCCGAGGACGTCGTGAAGGTTGGCCAGAAGATCCGGGTCAAGGTAATCAAACTCGACTCGAAAGAGCGCAAGATCGGCTTGACCGCCATCAGCTTCGGCGACCCCAACGAAGCCCCAGCCAGCTAACAACATAGACTAGTAAGCACGGCGCCCGGGCAACCGGGCGCCGTAGTGTTTTTTTCATGCGCAACTGCAACCCTCGACCCGCGACGAGTTTATGGCTGTGCCAGGAATCAGGCGGTGGTCATATGGGGTCGAATCCGTAAACTATGGGCCATGCCCTCCACCTATCAGGGGGGCCGTCAGCCTGGAGGAGGGTGACGACATGCGCGCGTGGATCTACGCCTCGGCGTTACTATTTGCGGCGGTCCTGCTGGCCCTGCCCCTCAATGCAGGCCTGCTTGACACGTTTGCCGGCAAGTCAGAAGCCGACATTGCCAAAGACTTCGAAGCAGGATTGCCCAAGTTTCTGGAAGCGCGCCTCCAGGAGCAGGTCAAGCCGCGCATGTACGTGCCCGACCCCAAGCGCAAGGGTGAGTTCTTCTTCCTTGAGCTGGTCGGAGTGGAAGGCGAAAAGAGCCGCTGGCAGGAACTGGCAGTCACCGGCTGGTTTCCGGACACTGTCGAGTACGCCTATTCTCCCCACGGGAACATCACTGAGTATGAGATCGCCAAGTTACCGACCCAGCAGGTCGCGAACTGGTATGTTCCGCGCTTTCGCCTGCCGCCTGAAATCATTGCCGCGGCGGTTTGGGCCGCAAGCAAGCAGGAACTTTGGGTGGCGAATGCCAAGCTCGCCGAGCTCGCGCAGACCGCAACCGCGCAACGCGCCGATATCGAAGAATACCTGTGCGGCAAGCATGGCTGGACGCGGCCCAAAGACGGCTTGATGCTTGTCGAGACCCACAACCTGGCTGAAAAGCGCGATAGCGCGCTGCTGCTGACGCCCGAGGCGAACACTGAGCGCCTCAAAGTGATGGAAAAAGAAGCAGCCGACAGCTTCAAGGAACTTGAGGCACTGCGTGGCGATACCAAGGGCAAACCCGGCATGCGTAAAGGGCGGCCGGCAATGCGCCTGGACATTCTGCAGAAGTACGCAGAGCGCTTCAAGAAAGCCTGGGCAGGCACCAAGTTCATCGACAACAAGAAGAACGTCGAAAAGTACGACCGCCTGATGGAAACGATCAAGGAAGACATTGATTACGTGACCACCGAGAAGTTCAAGGCAGAACGAAAAGGCATCGACGGCGACTGGAAGGGTTGCGCCGACCATTGGCGCGCACTGTGCGATGCTGACCCACACAACCCCGACGTGATTCGCCCTGCCGCCGAGGCATGCTCCAAGGTCGCCGTGATCACCGACGGGGCCCGCAAAGCCGAGAACCCTGACTACGCGGCTCTGTCAGCAGGGTTCTATGACCGGCTAGTCGAAATCTTCCCGACATCGTTGTCGTACTACAACTATGCCGGCGTCAACTGGCTGGCAGCCGCCAGCGGCAGCAAGTACGCCGACGGCAAGAAGAAGGCCAAGGCGCGCCACGAAGAGGTACAGCGCTTGGTGGCTGCAAAGCCGAAAGAGCAACGCACAGAAAACGACTTGAAGAACCTGGAGTTTGCCGAGAAGCAGCTTGAGTTGATCAAGTAACCGGTACCCAATTGTTTTGCCACCTCCGGCACTGTTGTTACGCTTGACCCGGAGGCTGTACAGGAGGACGCAATGAGACTTACCAGAATATCGCTTGTCGCAGCATTGCTGGCTGGCTTTGCCGTAACCGCTTCGGCACAGGTGGCGGCGGATGCGCTGTTTCTCAAGACCCATCGTGGCGCCAAGGAAGCCAAGGTCGCGACCGACTGGTACGCCAAACTGCCAACCTGGGTGCATTCGTTGACCAGCAAGAACCAGTTTATCCAGACGCACCTGCCGCTCGAATTCGTCGCAGGCAAACCCAAGCCCATGCGCACCGGTGTCAACAAGTTCGAGATCCGCGACGCAAACGACAAACAGTTCAGCGCCTACCTGATGGTGCGCAGCGGTGTCGATGGCAACGGCCGCGCGGTGTACCAGGCCACCGGTGACTTTGCCTGGGTCGGCTGGAGCGGCTGGCCCGGCCAGTACATCGTCGAGAGCTATCCCGTGGAAGGCAACACAGACGTGAACGACCTGGTCGGCATGGGTGCGTGGCTGTACAGCGAGAAGCAGAACAAGCTGGCCAATCGCGTTCTGTACGAAGCCCACAAGAAAAGCAGCGAGCTTTCGCCGTTGATCCAGGCGTACATCTGCGAGAAAGAAAAGTGGATCTTGCCGCAAGAGGGTTTGGTCGACTGGGGCGAATGGGACATCGAGTACCAGAAAGAACGCTTCATTCTTGTGACGCCCGAGCAGCGAGACAAGCTCAAGGGCGACCGCGAAAAAGAAGCCGAGAAAGCACACAAAGAGCTGGTGGCACTGCGCGGCGACTTCAAGGGCAAGCCGCCCCGTCGCAAGTCACCGGGCCGCCAACTGCTGATCCTTGAGTGGGACTTCAAGCAGCTGAAGATCGCGTACCAGAACACCGACTACCTCAAAGACCAGAAGCGGTTGGACGAGATTCAGGTGATCCTGGATTCCATCAAGGACGACCTTTCGATCATCGCCGACCAGAAGAAGGTCGCGCAGGACAAAGGCGCAGCCGGCCAGCCCAACGATCTCAAGGCCAAGGCCGACCACCTTGAGGTTGTGCTTCAGATCGACCCGCAGGACCTTGCCCTGCGCGCTGACGTCGCCGCAGCCTGGTTTGCCTGGGCCAACCCGGCCACCCACGGCAACTCGTGCGACCGCGTAGACGGCGTCAAGAATGCGATTCCGCACTACCAGGCAATCCTGGCGGTGTACCCGACCAACACCTCGTTCCTGCTGCAGCTCGGCAAGTGCTACCAGGCGATGGAAAACAGCAAAGAGGCCCGCAAGTACTACGACAGGGTGATTGCGATTGACGGCACCAAGGGCAACGCAGTCACCGCCAAGGCGCTGATTCGAAACATGGACATCAAGGACCAGAACCGCGCCAAGGGCAAGTAACGCACCAGACGGGGGCCTGCCATCGGGCCCCCAGCATCCATCCCCGGGACTCCCCTTCCGGACTGACAACCATGCGCATTCTCGCCGCTATGCTGCTGCTGGGCACCTCACTGTGCGCTGCTGACCTGGACCCATTGATTGCAAAGTTCTGGCCCGAGGCCCAGACGGTTCAAGACGTCGCTGACCAAGCCGAGACAGACTTGCTCACGTGGCTCAAAGCGTGCGCAGACAAGAACCAGTTTCCGCGAACGCACTTTGACAGCGGCGTGCTCTACGAAGTTCGCGACGCCAGCGCCAAGCGCAAGAAAGCCGAGTTGACGCTCCGTGGGCTGCAGCGCGACGTCGATGACGCCGGCAATGCCCGATACACGGCAGTCGGCGACGATCTTTCCAAGCCGCTGAGCCAGTGGCCGTCCCGCTACGCGCTGATCACGTTCGCGCCCGAGAACCACACCGACCAGCAGGCTGTGGCGTTTGCGATCTGGCTGTACCTGCGCAAGTCACCCGACAAGAAAGAGCAGTTGTGCGGTAACCGGGCACTGACTGTCGTGCACCAGCGTAACACCGAACTGCGGCCGCTGATTGAGGCCTGGGTGCTGCAACATGACTTCGAGGGCAAGGGCACGCTCAAAGTCGGCGACATCTGGGACGACGAGTTCCGGAAAGAACGCAGGGTCCTGATTACCGACGACGCGGAAGAGAAGCTGGTCAAGGCCCGCAACACTGCTGCTCAAGCAGAGTTCGGTCGCATCAACGGCGAGTATTCACGCGAGCGCACAGTAACGCTTCAGCAACTGCTGACCGCGCTCGACGCATGGGAGCGAGATTTTGCCGCCACAGAAGAATTCGCCAAGCGACGCACTGACGCGGGCAAGCTGCGCACGGCGTTGACGAAGGCAATCGCCGACGCAAACGATCTGGCAAGCGAGGGCAAGACTGCCGGCGACGAGGCCAAAGAGTTTGAAGGCAAGGCCCGCAAAGACCTGGCCCGCCCCAAGTGGAAAGAAGCTGCCGAGCTGTTTGAAAGGGCACTGGCAATCGACAGCGCCAGCATGCTGCTGTTGACGCAGACAGCCAACGCCTGGCTCAAAGCCGCCGACCCCGAGTACTTTCCGACCGAAGACCGCTGGGGCTGCACGCACGAAGACCGCATCAAGAAACACGCCATCGGCTGGTGGGACAAGCTGGCCGCCCTGAAGCCGGATGACACCGCGACACTGCTGAACCAGGGGCTCTGCTATCAGCTGACCGGGCAAGTCGGCAGGGCCAACGAGATCTACAACAGGATCGTCACGCTTGACCCAACCGGGACCAACGCCGCCGAAGCCAAACGCCGCATGCAGCAGATGAAGAAGAAGTGATCGGCACACTCCCTTCAAACGGCGGCAATCGCCCGTTAAACAGGCGCTATGCGAAACCCGCAGGCGATTGTGTCGATCGGGCTGGTCTCACTCGCGGCGCTCATACTGCTGGTGGGCTGGTTTGCCGCGGACCCGGCCGACGTTGAGCCTGTAGCGGCTGAGCAGGCTTTTGATCGCGGCCTTGCCGAGGCCTACGTCAAAGCCGGTTGCTGGCAGTGCCATTCGGTCGAGACGCTGCGCGACCAGCTTAATGCCGAGTTTGGTGCGGGCGCCGGCGGTCATCTTCCCGTCGGCCCCGACTTGTCCGGCATCGCGCTGCAAGGTCACCCGGATTGGCATGTTGCGCACTTCTGGGATCCGGCCGCCGTGGTGGCTGGCAGCCAGATGCCCGCGCAACGCCAGTTGTTCGAAGGCGAGCAGCTGAATGCGCGCGGTCGCGACGTAATCAAGTTTCTAATGACCCTGGATGCGCCATCGCCGCTGCGCGCACCGTGGCCCGTTGGAAATCACGAAGCTCAGGCCGGCGATGCAGGCAGGGGCAAGACGCTTTTCAGGCAGCATTGCGCCGGCTGCCACGGCGACGCCGGCAATGGCGACGGTCCCGCCGCCCGCTGGTTTGTCGCTACGCGGCCGCCGGCAAAGCTGGCACAGGGCGAGGCCTACCGCATCAGCGGCGATGCCCGGCAGGCGGTCTTTGACACGTTGAGCAACGGCCTGCCCGGGACAGGTATGCCCAGCTTTTTTCGCCTGTCCGTGCAGGACCGCGCCGACCTTACCGAGTACACAGTGAAGCTGCTTGGCAAGTAATGCATGATGAGGCAGCCAACCCTTGCGGACAGGCCATTTCACGCCATAACGTGGGCACAAAGGAACAAACATGGCCCTGTTCAGCGCAACTTACAAGATCCGCTTCAGCGACGTGGACCACGCGGGCATCCTGTACTACCCGCGCTTCCTTCATTACTTCCATTGCTGCTTTGAAGACTTTTTCGAACGCGGCCTGGGCGTGCCCTACAACCACTTGCTCGACGTTGAACGCATCGGCTTTCCAACCGTGCACATGGAAGTTGACTACCTGAAGCCCTTGCGCTTCGGCGACCACGTTGAGATCAGCCTTGGCATCAACAAGATCGGCAAGAAGAGCGTCACCTGGCTGTATACCGGCGACACGAGCCGCGAGAACAAGAAGGTTCGATGCGTTGAGGCCGAACTTGTAACCGTTTGCCTGAACATGGAAACGTTCAAAGGCATCGATCTGCCGCACAAGTACGATGAGATGTTTCAGCACTGGCTTGTACCCGACAGTCACCGAACCGGCCTGTACAAGGCAATCAAGCCGCAGGGGTAAGCGGGGTCTAGCGATTCACAAGGCATGCGAATGAGCGGCGACGCGCCAACTTTCCCCGACGCCTTCAACATGGCCGACTACTTCGTGTTTTCGAACATCGAAGCCGACCGGGGCGACAAAGTTGCGATCATCTACGAAGACCGGCACATCACGTATCGCCAAGTCGCCGACAGCGTCATGAAAGTCGCGCGGCGGCTGGTGGATGACGGCCTGCTGCCCGAGCAACGTGTACTGGTCTGCATGCAGGACCGGCCCGAGTTTGTTTACGCGTGGTTCGGCGCGATCAAGGCCGGGGCCACTGTCACGCAGATCAACCCGCTTCTGCCCGTTGAAGACTACGAGTACTACCTGAATTACGTGAAGCCGCAGTTTGCCTTCGTCGATGAAGCCAGCTTGGCCAACTTTGATGCAGCGCTGCGCAAGACCCGCCTATGCAACGCCAACGACTTCCGCGACAACGTGATCGTCGCCGGTCGCCAGCGCCTTGACCAGCCGCGCAAGGTGTACTTTGACCACGACAACGCGCCGCCCGCCGACAGCTATGAGCCCGACAGCCACCAGAGTTTTGACTTCTGGCTGAACCTGCCCTGCGAGAAATCCAGCCAGCCCTGGCCCACGCGCAAGGACGACCCCGCCGTGTGGCTGTTTACCAGCGGCAGCACCGGCCAAAGCAGAGGCGCGGTGCACATGCACCATCACTTTGCTTTCAACACGGAAGTGTACGCCAAGGCCTTCATCGGCATGCGCGAGGGCGACATCACGATCAGCGGCCCGCGGCTGTTTTTCGGCTACGCCACGGGCACGAACCTGATGTTCCCGTTTGCGGTGGGCGCGACGACGGTGCTGTTCAAGGAACATCCCACGCCGGAACTTCTCGCGTCGCTCATCACGAAACACAAGTGCACCGTGTTCACCAGCGTGCCGACGTTGATTAACAAGTTCCTCCAGACGCCGGCCATCAAGCGCGACGCGCTGTCCACCGTGCGCTTCATGTGGAGCGCAGGCGAGGCCCTGCCCGCTGACCTGCACGCGCGCTGGGACGAGGCCTTTGGAGTGCCGATCATTGACGGCATCGGCAGCGCGGAGAGCTTTCACATTTACATCTCTAACCGCCCCGGCGACATCAAGCCCGGCAGCCTGGGCCGTCTGGTGCCGGGTTACAAGGCCAAGCTGCTCGACGATAACGACCAGCCAGTGGCGCAGGGCGACGTCGGCACGCTGTGGGTCGGCGGCGACAGCGTGGCGACGCACTATCACGCGGCGTACGACAAGAGTCGCGAACACCTGCGTGGCGGCTGGATAGTTTCTGGCGACAAGTTCAGGCAGGACGCAGAGGGCTACTGGTACTACGAAGGTCGCGGCGACGACTTGTTGAAGGTAGGCGGCATTTTCGTCAGCCCGCTCGAGGTAGAAAACTGCCTGATGCAACACGAAGCCGTCAAAGAGTGCTGCGTGATAGGCAGGAACGACGAAGCCGGACTAACCAAGCCGCTGGCAATAGTTGTCTCAGCCCGGAGCGCAAGCGACGGGTTGGGCGAAGAACTCATCCAGCACTGCAAGCAAAAGATGGTGCGCTACAAGGCCCCGCATTGGGTAACATTCGTAGAGCAGCCGCTCCCCCGAAACGACCGCGACAAGATCGACCGCAAAGCCCTGCGCAAAAAGTTCGGCACATGAAAACAAGAGCCCCGAGCGCAAGCGACGGGTACAGTAGCGCACCATGAACCCGCAATTCGCGCACAACACCTGGCCACAGATCAAAGCCGCGCTCGACAGCGGCAAACCCGTCGTCGCCATCCTGCCCTGCGGCGCGACGGAAGCCCACGGCAAGCATTTGCCCCTCAACACCGACAACATCATCAGCGAAGGCATGGCTAGCTATGCTTTGCCTGCACTCGAAGAGCGGGGCGTCACCGCGTTGATTCTGCCCACACTGGCGTATGCCCCGGCCGAGTACGCCGGCGGCTTTGCCGGCACCATCAGCATCAGTGAGGCTGCCGCAAAGGCTGTGCTGATCGACATCGGCCGCAGCCTTCATTCGCAGGGCTTTGCCTGCCTCGCCATCGCCAACAGCCACTTCGACCCAGCCAACGTCAAGATGCTGCGTGAAGCCGCCGACGAGTTGCGCGCGCTGGGGCTGAAGGTCGCCTACGCTGACTTTACCCGCCGCAAGCTTGCGCAGACACTAACCGACGAGTTCAAATCCGGCGCATGCCATGCCGGGCAGTTCGAAACCAGCCTGGTGATGGCGTCGCGGCCCGAGCTCGTTGACGAAGCCGAACGCACGCTCAGTGCTGACAACCCCGCCAGTCTGACCGAGGCTTTTGCGGCTGGCGCAAAGACGTTTGAAGAAGCGGGCGGGCCGCAGGCATATTTTGGCTATCCGCGCCAAGCCACTCCCGACGAAGGTGTCGATACCTATGAGAAGCTGGCGGCTGCGCTGGTGCAGGCAATCGCCGAAACTCTGTCCTAAGCTCGCGAACCAATCGCCTCGGCCCGGTACTTACTTTTGTCCTTAAGCATTCGGCCCACGGGGTAGCCGGGCTCGTGGTAGAAGAAGCACTTTGCGTTGGCACCCATCACATTCGGGTACAGCGCCTCGCGCGCGTGATAGCTGCCGCCCGCGTTGATGTCGTAGGCGCTGATCCAGGCCATCGGCACGTGGCTGATCGTCGGCACAAGGTCGCCGAAAAACACACCGCTCTCGCCGTTACTTTCGAACCAAACTACCGCGTGGTTCTCCGTGTGGCCGGCAGTCAGGTCATAGCGAATGCCCGGCACCACCTGGGCGTTGCCTTCAACCAGTTTCAGTTGACCGCGTTCGGCAATCGGCTTCAGAGACTCGGGCGTGTAGCTGGCTTTGTGCAGGTTGCTGGGATTGGTCGCAATCTCCCATTCGCCGCGTTGCAGCACGTAGGTCGCGTTTGGAAAAGTCGGCTCGTACTTGCCGTCCACAAGTTTGCACAAGCCGCCGCTATGGTCCCAATGCAGATGGGTGCAGGCGACGAACTCAACGTCGGCGGGGTCAACGCCCTGGGCGCGCACCTGTTCGTCAAGCGTGGGGCCGATGCGCTCAATGCCGTAGCGCTCGTGCAGGTCAGTCGGCACGGCGTGGCCGATGCCGCTTTCGATCACCACGATGTGCTGAGGCGTGTGCACCAGCATCGGCCGCATGGCCATCTTCACGCGATTGTTGTGGTCCGCGGGCAGCGCCTTTTCCCACAGCGTCTTGGGCACGATGCCGTACATCGCGCCGCCATCGAGGCTCAGCCACCCGTCCAGCAGGCTGGTTACGCGAATTGCGCCGATCTTCGTCTCGGGCGTGCCCGTGCAGTATGCGCTCACTTTCGCACCTTTGGCAGCCTTTCCGATGGGTGCCCGGCGGCCAGCTCTGCCTTCGCCGCCTGGTCGTAATGCATAACGCGCCGGATGTACGCGTTATTCAACTGCCTGCGGCTGATGATGCCCAGCAGGCGGCTCTCGTCGGTGTCGCCCACGACCGGCAGTTCATCATAGTTCGTCGTCTCGAACTTGTTGGCGACGTCGGCAAGCGTGTCTGAGGGGTGCACCGTCATCACGTTGCGCCGCGCGATGTCGGCTGCCACGAGTAATTGCCAGACCTCGCTTGAGTCCAGCACAGCACGCACGTCGTTCAGGCTGAAGATGCCCGTGAAGCGGCCGTCGCGGTCCACGACGGGGTAGTAGGCCTGGCGCGAACTCTTCATCGACAGGATCTGTTGCAGCGACGTGCCTTCGTCAATCGTGTCATAGCCCGTGAGGTCGCCAAGCACTTCCGAGACCCGGATTTCCTTAAGCACGTTCGCTGCAAAATCGCCAACGTGGGCGGGGCTGTCGCGGCGCGTGGCCACCTGAGTCTTGTACAGCTTGAAGCCGCGTGACAGCACAAACACGATGGCGCAGGTCCACAGCGCGGGCAGCAGCACGTGGTAACTGCCTGTCAGCTCGCTCACGATGATCACGCTGCCGATTGGCACCTTGGCGGTGCCGGTCCAGAACCCCGCCATGCCCACTAGCGCGAACACAGCAATCACCGCTGCCAGAGCACTATCTTCCGTGGGCACCAGGCCACCCGGCAGAATGTCCACCGGCAGCGCCTGGAAAAACAGAATGCCCACGCCCGCCCCGACGCAGCCGCCAATCACCATGCTGGGGGCGAAGTAGCCGCCCGCGCCGCCACTGCCCACTGTCAAGGCGCTGGCGAGAATCTTTCCGCCGGCCACCATCAGGAATAGCCACCAAAGGCCTCGACCACTGAAGGCAACATCCAGCGCCGAATAGCCGTCGCCCATGACGGCAAACAGGATCTTCTGGGGTTCGCCGTCGGCGCTGAATGGCCCGCTGATCAGGTACAGCAGGATGGCAATCACGCCGGCACCCCCGGCCCCGATGGCCGGCCGTATCAGCCGCGGAACGCCTTTGAACAAGCGGGCCACCAGTCGATTCGTCGCCACATACACAAACCCGGCGATCGTGATCGCGACGGCAAGGCCGGTCAGCGGGATCAACTCCAGCGGATTACTGAACTGGTAGTCTGCGGCGACCTTCCCGAACAGGCTTCCCCAGCCGAAATTCAGGCAGAACACGCAATAACTCATGATGCTGGCGATGGTGCTGGGGATCAGCACGTCAGGCTCAAACTCGGCGTCGGAATACAGAATCTCGGCGGCCATCAATCCGCCGGCCAGCGGCGCCCTGAACATCCCGCCAATGCCTGCTGCCAATCCCGCCACAAGCAGAATGCGGCGCTCGCGTTGCGTAAGGCCGAAGCGATTGGCAAGGCCGCTGCCCAGGCTTGCACCCATAAGCGCGATTGGGCCTTCACGGCCCGCGGCGCCACCGGTGCCCAGCGTGATGCAACTCGCGACAAACTTCTTCCAGACGTTGCCGGGTTGGAAGCGTCCGCGTTCGTTGTGAAAGCTGGCGATGGCGGCTTCAGTACCGTTGTGCGTGGTATCGCGTGTGGCTTTGAACCACAGCCCCACGAGCAAACCGCCCAGGGCCGGGATCAGCGCCAGCAGCCAGACACGTGGGTTGGCGGGGTCCGGGTCAGGCAGCAGACTGTTGAGCGTCCCGAACCAGCCGCGCGACTCAAGGCCTTCGTCAGTGCCCTCGACCAGGCCGCCCACGCTGCCGAACAGAAAATTGCGCAGAAGCTCGCTGAAGGCAAAGAACGACACGCCAACAGCGCCCACCAGCACACCCAGCAGGGCCGAGAGTAGCGGCATCTTGCCCTGGGCCGGGATCGAGCGCGCTGAAATCCAGTCGCCCGCGTCAAACTCACGTTCGTTGCTTGATACCTTGGGCGTGCGCTCTCTGACCATGGAAAGGTGTATAGCAGACGACGCCCGCGTGTGAACGCCATGAAAGCGGCACCGAATGCAGAGAGGACGCAAGCCGGACCAGGCTGGCCCGCGTTGCGTCCTCTTCAGTGATGCGGCCTCGCCTGCCGGCTAGCTTTCGTGAAACACGAACCAGTCCACCAGCGCGCCGTTTTCGAATACGAACTCAGCCGTGACAATGCGCTCAACGCCGCGAATGTCGGTGTGGACCATGTTGTACTGGTGGGTCTCGAAGGGGCGGTGGATGATGATCTTGTCCGGCTCGCGTCCTTGAAACCACTCGAACAGTTCGTTGCGGGTCTTGGCGTACAGCAACTGCTCGGCAATGATGTAGTCACGGTTGCCGACATTGCGCCCGGCCTTGTAGTTCGGGTCCGCGATGCGCTCGCGGTAGGCCATTTCGACCTTGTTCAGGTCCTGCCGTGCGTTGTCGGCTTGGCGGCGGATTTCGTTGACGCCCATGCCCTTGCGCAGCACGGTGTCAAACTTGCGCATCAGGCGCTGCTCGAACTCAAGCAGTTCGCGCTCGCGGTCCTGCGCTTCCTGGGTGTAGCTGTTCCAGCTCAGCAACTGGTCGTCTTCAAATCGCAGCCAGAAGTGCGTGCGGCTGGTGGTGTTGTAGCGGCTGTAGAACAGGTACGTCGTGCGACCGGTGCGGCGGGTTTCGTCCGGCACTTCAATGATGCGCCGTTTGGCAGCTTCCACGCTGATGCCACGCGCAAGGCGGCGTGCAAGGTCGGCGCGAACATCGATACCCTGACGACGAATCCATTGCTCGCGCTCAAATGAGCCCTCGATGTCAAGAAACGTCGTGCGTTCCTTGTCGGTCATCACGGTGACGTACTGGCTCCAGGGCGAGCGTGTGGGCGCGCTGGCTGGTCCGCCTAGGGCCTCGGGCCCGCGGCCCGGGAAGTCTTCGCTGGACGCGCAGCCGCCGATCATCACGACCGCAATGCCAAGCAACAGCAAGAGTGCTTTGCGCATAATCAACCGGATTCGGTCTATCGGGGGGAGTTCACAATATACGGGCGGCGGTGGGGGGCGCAACGGCTATTCTGCCGCTGCCTTGGTAGCCTTTTCGTGCAGTTTTTTGGCACGGTCCAGAATCTCGGACGGGGCGTCGGCTTTGATGTCTTCGAGGGTCTTGAGGGCCCCCTTCATGTCATTTGCGCCGATCTGCGCCTCTGTCTTGCCCAGCAGGGCTTCGTTGCGACGCTCTGAGGCCTTGAACTCCTTCAGAAACGCCGTGAACCGCTTGGCGGCATCGGCGTATTCCTCGCAACTCAGGGCAACCTCGGCGCAGCGCAACACCCACTTTTCGATACGCCGGTCTGCCTTGTCGGCCTTTCGCACGATCTTGAGCGCGTCGTCAAAGTAATCCAGCGCGCGCTTGGCCGATCCACCCTTGGCCCAGGCCTCGCCCAGCTTCCACAACGCGTCAGGATCTTTTTTCAGCTCTTTGTCGTCCTTCATCTGCTGCTCAAGCTCGTCGATGTCCTTGCGCCATTTCTCGTAGGCTTCACGCGCCTGTTTGAAAACGTCCTCTTTGTGGGCCCCGGCTTTGAGACGCCACAGGGGCGTGTTCGCCCCGGGCGCGTACACTGAAACCGTGCTCATGTCGCCGTACTTCTCAACCAGCACAGGATCGGTGCCGTGGGTTGTGCCGCCCCACTGCGCACCGCTGGGGTCGGCTTTGTACACGTTGATTTTAGCAGACACGAAGACCTTGAAGTCTTCGTCGTTGCGCGCCTTTACACGCAGCTTCTTGAACACCGGGTCGGCCATTTCGGGCGCATCGAGCACCGCTACCAGGAACATCGGCTTGTCGGAGTCTGCCGCGAGCTTCTTGGCGTCATCGAGCGACTTCCACTCGTCCTGGGCAGCCAACGCGGCGCCGCAAAGCAGCAGAAGCGCCGGCAAGAGATAACGCGAGATCCGGGCCATGCCGGGTTCTCCAGAAGTATGCAACCACTGATATGTGACGAAAGCGCGGGCTCGCTTACAAGCACGAATCCGCGATTGTTCTCAGGCTTCGCGCTTGTAGTCCTTGCCGTCAAAGCGGTGCAGGACCTTTTTGCCTTCTTCTTTCGTGCTCAGGAAGACAGGGCGGTTCCAGATGCGATGCACGTTGCGCAGCGTCTCGCGCGTGTAGCCCTCGTCAAGGTCAAAGCCCTCGTGGCGGTGCACGAGAAGCAGCTCGCCGCGGTTCTCGTAGTTGCCGTCCTCGATGTAGATGTATGGCTCGCCCATGTTGGTCAACTGGGTTCGCAGCTTGTTCTTGATGCCTTCAAAGTCGCGGCTGCTGATTTCGTAACGACCGGTGGTCGGGTTGAAGTCGTAGGTGAACAGCTTGGCGCGTACGCAGAAGTCCTCGGTCAAGAACTCGTCGATGAAGGTCAGGTCGTTGTAAATCTTGCGCACCTCGAAGATCTTCTTGCGACCCTCGCCTGGGTTTGGCTTGTCCCAGTTCTCTTTCGCGCTCAGGTCGTCACACTGTTCCCAATCCAGGCCGTGCATGCCGTGGTCCCAGCGGTACTCGATGTCGCGGAACAGCTCGATGCCCAACTTGTACGGGTTGATCACGCCCGGGTTAGTCCCCATCGTCATGCTGTGATGGTCCGCGAAGTCCACGATCTCGGCGGCGGTGGCTGCTTTCTGGGTCATGATGGTGCTGTGCCAGTAACTGGCCCAACCTTCATTCATGATCTTGGTCTGGCGCTGGGGCGCGAAGTAGTAGGCCTCTTCACGCACGATGTTCACGACGTCGCGCTGCCAGTTGCGCAGCGGCGCATAGGTCATCAGGAACCACAGCACGTCCTTGATCGGCTCGGCGGGGAACTTCGGCGCTTCCTGCGCCTTGCGCTCAAGCTCGGTACGCTTGCGGGCAAGAATCTCGGGCGGGTTGATGTAGCGGTCCATGTAGTCTTTGGACTGCAACTTCTGCACCTCGATGCGCACCGTCTCATCGTCCAGGTCAACCGTCTGCTGGCGCTGGGGCGGCTTTGAAAAGGGCTGCAGCGGGTCAATCAGGTTCTCGAGGCTGAGGCAGGCGTCGATGAAGCGCTCGACCTTGTCGCGGCCGTAATGGTCCATGTAGCGACGAATGCGCGCGGCGTGGTTGGCCATCTGGTCAACCATGCGGCGGTTGGTCTTGCTGAACCACAGGTTGTTCTTGAAGAAGTCGGCGTGGCCGTACACGTGCGCCATCACCAGCTTCTGGGAGACGAAGTCATTGCTGTCCATCAGGTAGGCAATGACGGGGTCGTTGTTGATCACCAGCTCATAGATCTTGCTGATGCCGTAGGTGTAGCCCTTCAACAACTCTTCGTAGTGCATGCCGAAGCGCCAGTGCGGGTAGCGCGTCGGAAAGCCGCCGTAGGCTGCCACTTCATTCAGGCTTTCGTAGTCGAGCATTTCGAAGTGGACGTCAAAGAAGTCCAAGCCGAACTTGCGGGCGTGTTCAAGGATCTGTTGCTGGGTCTGGAAGAGCTCTGTGGTTAGCAGCATGGGCTTAAGGTACCGCAGTCACCGAGAGGCGTCGAGTGGAGGACTTTTCCACATAACGTGGGTGCTCTATGGGGTTTAGGTTGTGATTGAAATATCGATTGAGGAGTGAACTTTTTAATACTCAGTCCGTTGACGTAAGTTAGGTGGGGTCTGGGCAACCTCCTGATAACGAACAACTGAGTTCTTTGGCATTTCGGACCATTTCGGACGAAGAGGAGGCACCGATGCGGTTTCCATCCGCATGGGCGTGCCTTGGTCTCGTTATGGCCTGCACTTCCGCCACTCTGGCGGTAGTCGGACCTATTGCGAGCCAGGACACCCCCGAGGCCGGTGATGTCGTGGGGACACGACCGGCCACAAGCCTGGACCTGGGCAAGCCCTACGACAGCACTGCCCAGCAAAGCTTTGCGCAAAAGTTGACCTTTGACGAGCGGGCGGCACTGATTGAACTGGAATCTCGATACGCGTTAGCCGATGCTGATTGCCCGCTGCCGACGTCTGAACCGGAAGCAGTGTTTTACGTCAAGTTCCGCAGCCCCATGGGCGCGGAGTTTGCGCAGCAATTGACCGACGCGGGGGCGACCTTCGTCGGGTATGCGGCGTTGCACTGCCATTTCATCCATGCGCGCGACGCCGAGAGCCTTGAGCGTATCGGGCACTTGTTGCGCAACGCCCCGCACGTCGCGGGCACCCTGCTGCGCCGCGAAATGGACCAATGCGAAGAGAAGGCCTACGCGCATCTGACTGATCCGGCATTTGAGTCCGGCGAGTTTCGCGTCACCTTCTGGTTGACTACAGACCCCCGCGACGCCCAGGCGTTGCTTGCCGCGCACGACGCGCCGGTGCTGGAAGCCAGCGTTGATGACTACAGCGAGCTTGACCTGGTAACTCCGTTCATCGATACGCGCCTGACTGCCACGGCGCTCAAGGCGTTTGCCCGCAGCCCATTGGTGGCGTGGGTGCAGACGCGGCCAGTCTGGATGACGCACAACGTTGACAGCACCAATCTGTCGAACGCGCAAGCCGCGGACATCGGCGGCAGCCCCTACAACCTGAACGGCCAGGGTTACGTGGCTGGCGTGTGGGACGGCGGCAGAGCCCGCGACACGCATCAGGACCTGCAAAGTGCCGGCAGCCCCAACCCGATCAACAACGGCACCAAGCGCGTGCGGAAAATGGATGGCACGTCAGAGCATTACCATGCCACCCACGTCGTGGGCACGGTAATCGGCGACGGAAGCGGCAACGCCAGCGCACGCGGCTATGCGCCGGAAGCCTTTGTGCTGTCCTATGACTGGAACAGCATGGATTCGGAGCGGCGCACCGCGCGCAACCAGTACCGGCACGTGGCAGACAATCACAGCTACGGAAACTCCGGCGGCGGGACGGGCGGGTATGACGGTTCGGCCCAAGCCAGCGACTCGGACATTCGTGACCTGTTCATCAACATGTGCAAGTCGGCTGGCAACGATGGCAGCGGAGACAACTCCTGCAGCGACGACACGTGCATGAAAAATGCCTACGTCATCGGTGCGACGAATGACCCTCCCGGCGGCAGCATCGCTGGTTTCAGCTCGCGGGGCCCGACCGACGATGGTCGCTTGATCCCGCACTTCTGCGCCAACGGCGTTGGCGTGACAAGCACCTACTCTTCATCCAGTTCGTCATCCAACTCGCTATATGCCAGCCTTGACGGCACCAGCATGTCCGGCCCCAGTGCTTGCGGGTCATTGGTGCTGATCAGCCAGCTTTATGATCGCGAGATGAACAACCGCTTTCTGGCGCCGGACGCCGGTCGGGCAATCGTGGCCCTGACGGCAATTGACATGGGCAATGCGGGCCCGGATTACCGATACGGCTTCGGCATCGTGGACTGCAAACGCGCTTGCGACCTGATTCTTGCCGACGAAAGCAGTGGCGGTCGCCACATCGTGCGCGGCCAGGTGCGGCAGGGTGGCATGGTCGAGTACGACTGTGTCGTCACCAGCAGTGCCACGCCGCTGAGAGTGGTCTGCTCGTGGCTGGACCTGCCGGGTACCACCGGCGCAGGCACCAAGTTGGTCAACGACCTTGACCTGGAACTTGTGGCGCCCAACGGCAGCACCGTTCACTTCCCGTACCGGGGTTTGACTGCCACTGGCTCACAGACCCACGTCTGGACGCAAACCGCTGCAAACCGCCGCGACAACATTGAGCTGGCGAGCGTCACCAGCCCGGCCACCGGCATCTGGAAGATTCGCGTCCGCGGATTCTCGATCCCGGCCAATGCGCAGGGCACCTACCCGAACAACGTGCAGGGTTTTGTGCTGGCGTGCGAGCGCCAGATCACGACTTCCAAGATCATTATGGAAGATGCGCTGAATGCCGCGGGCCCGGTGACCATTCCTGACAACAACCCCAGCGGCTTGAGCCGCACTTTCAACGTCGGCGACACGCGCAGCATTACCGGCGTGCGCCTGTACGTTGACGTGCGCCACACGGCACGTGGCAATATCCGCATCACACTGACACACCCCAGCGCCACAACCGTCACTCTGGAAATGAGTGACACGAACACCAAGGACGACCTGATTGCGATTTATCCCGACACGCGCCAGTTCGACAATGACGTAACCACGCTGCTGACACGCCCCGCGAACGGAACCTGGACAGTGGTCGTGTCAGACCTTACCAGCGGGACAGTCGGGACGCTTGAGTACCTGACCCTGGAGATCGACGTCGACGCCTCAGGCACGCCGGGCAACAACCCGCCCAACGCCAACGCCGGCATCGACCAGACCGTCAACGAAGGCACCTTGGTCAACCTCAACGGTACCGCCAGCAACGACCCCGACGCCGACCCGCTGACCTACATCTGGACGCAGACAGCTGGACCCTCGGTGACGCTAACGGGCGTGACCACGGCAACGCCGAGCTTTACGGCGCCGCTGGTGGGCAGCAACCAAGTGTGCACGTTCCAGCTTGCGGTAAGCGACGGACAGGGCGGGCAGGACACAGACACCGTGAACATCAATGTGCAGAATATTGTTGTTCCCAACACGCCCCCGAATGCAAACGCGGGCACGGATTTCTCAATCCAGTCCGGGCAGCCGGGCGCGCTGGATGGCACCGGCAGTAACGATCCGAATGGCGACCCGATCACTTACTCGTGGGCCGAAATCGGTACCGGCTGGTTGATTCTGGCTGGCGCGAATACCGCAACGCCGACGTTTACCGCACCGACGGTGGCGGCTTCGACACCGGTGACCATGCGGCTTACGGTCAACGATGGGCAGGCGCAGGACACTGACGACGTGATCGTCACGTTGACGCCCCTGCCGACCAACAACCCGCCAGTCGCCAACGCGGGCGCTGACCAGTCGGTAGCACAGAACGCAAGCGTGCTGCTGGATGGATCTGCCAGCAGCGACCCGGACCTGGACACGCTGACTTTCCAGTGGACCCAGATCGGCGGTGTAAACCCGGTGATCCTGAACAACGAGACAACAGCCACGCCGGACTTCATGGCACCGGCGGCCAATGACGTGCTTGTCTTCCAATTGCTGGTCAATGACGGCAACGGTGAGATCGACATCGATACCGTCACCATCACCATCGGCGGTGGAGGCACCAGCGGTGGCGGTGGGGGAGGCGGCAAGAAAGATGACGGTGGTTGCTCAACGAGTGGCAGCAGCGGTTGGCTGTGGCTGATGTTGATGGTCGCCGCAGGCGCGTGGCTTGGCCTGCGCAGGATTCCGAGGCGTGATTGATCCGACTGCGGGTGCGGGGAAGTCCCTGCACCCGCAGTCAGGCAGCATCCGGGGATGTGGGGGCTAGAATGCGAATTCGTGTGCTCGGCGCGCTTGCCGCGCTGCTTGTATGTGTGGGCGTGCTTGGACTGTTGCGCGTAACTCCGGCTTCGAGCCAGGACCGCGCGCCGGCACGAATGCAATCCAGCCTTGAACTTGGGCGGCCATTTGACCTCGTCGCCCAGGCTCAGTTTGAGTCCCAACTGACGCCCACTGAACTCGCCAGGCTGATCCAGCTGAAATCGCGCTTTGCACTGGCCGACTCCACGTGCCCCGTACCGCCCGACGGCGAAGTGTTCTACCTGAAGCTGCGCGGCGACATGACGCGCGCGCTTGCCAACCGGCTTGCAGCCCGCGAAGTGGCCTTTGTCGGTTACGCTTTCCCGCACACCCACATGCTGCGCGCATCAAGCCACGACCTCAGCGGCGTGTTGTCGGAGAGTTTGCTGGTATTGGGCACGTTGCCCGTCATGCGAGAAGACCGCATGAGTCGGTCGATGTACGACCTGTCGTCTGGCGGCGGCCTCGGCGGCGAATACGAAGTACTGTTCTGGCGCGACGTGACGCCAGAAGATGCAGCGCCCCTGCTCGTGCTTGCCAAGGCGCAGATTCTCGAGGGCGGTTTCGATGGTGCAAGCCCGCGACTGACGCTGGCCCTGCCCCACGCGGGTGTACAGGCATTGCTAGACAGCAACTTGGTTGAGCAGATCGCGCCTCGCGCGACCAGGGTTTCCACCAACCAAACCAGCGCCGCGTTGGCCAACGCCGACCCGGCCACTATCGATGTCAGTCCCTACGACCTCGATGGCAACGGGCAGGTTGCAGCCGTCTGGGATGCCGGCGTTGCGCGCATGACCCACGAGCAATACGGCGGCCTTGCCGGCGTTTCGGCGCCAAGCAACTGGCCCGGCACAAGCCGCGTCTTCAACATGAACACCACTCTGCATAATCACGCGGCTCACGTGACCGGCACGATTGTCGGCAACGGCACCGGCAATGCGACCGCGCAGGGCTATGCGCCGCGGGCAGTGGCACTCGTCCACCTTTGGAACAACATCGACAGCGGGCGACGCGATGCCAAGCACAACTACAACCACGTCGCGGACAACCACAGCTATGCCGACTTCGGCAACGGGGGCGGCGAATACGGCGACTACAACAGCAGCACACAGGAGCCGGACATTACCAACCGCGACATCCTCACCTGCATGGTGCAGTCCGCCGGCAACTACGCCACGTACTCACCGTACGGCAGCAAACCGTTCGGTGCCAGCAACCCAACGTGCTCCATACCGACGACGAATTCGCACCGCAATGGGTTCATCATTGCCGCAGCCGAAGACAATGAGGACCTCGCGGGCTTCTCAAGCTGCGGCCCCGCGCTGGATGGCCGGCTAACGCCCCAATTCTGCGCCAATGGCGTCGGCCTGACCAGTTCGATATCTAGTTCCAACACCGCGTACGACAGTTACTCGGGCACCAGCATGAGCGGGCCGAGCGTTTGCGGCTCCGTCGTGCTGTTGAGCCAGTTGTGGCGCCGTGAGCACAACGACCAGGTGTTCACGCCCGACGTCGCACGCGCCGTGCTGGCGCAGACCTGCCGCGACAAGTACCACCCGGGGCCCGACTATCACTACGGCTTTGGCATCGTCGATGTGCAGGCGGCTGCGGACCTGATGTTGGCCGACAAGGCCAGCGGCGGAAACCGCATATTCCGCGGCACCACCAGCAGCGGGAGAGTGCAAGAGTACAGCTTCACGGTCTCCAACAGCGACCCCATCCATATGGTTCTGACCTGGCTTGACGTGTGGGCCAGTGTCGGCGCGACCGTCAGCCTTGTGAACAACCTCGACATCGAACTGGAAGACCCCGTCGGCGGCATCTACTACCCGTGGCGCGGCGTAAACTCTGCCAGCACCAGCGACCACACCTACGCCTTCACCAACACCGGCGCAAACATTCGCGACAACATTGAGCTGGTTCACGTCGATGCGCCAATGGCGGGCAACTGGACACTGCGGGTCACAGGCACCAGCATCCCGGCCAACCCCCAAACCGGCATTCCCAACGACCAGACCGGCTGGGTGGTCGCGAGCAGCCACGAAGTTTCGCAACAGAAGCTGTTTTTCAATGACGCGGTGAACGGCGGCACGGCTGTGAACATCCCGGACAACAACACCACTGGCATCTCGCGCACATTTGTCGTCAACGATGCGCGCGTGATCACTGGCGTGCGGGTTCACACCCGCATCCATCACGAGCGGCGTGGCGATGTTTCGATCACGCTGCAGCACCCGGGCGGCACGACGGTCACGTTGAAGTCCACGAACAACGGCCAGCTGAACGGCGAATACGACGTGATTGCTGTGTTTCCGGACACCAAGCAGGACGACGACGACATGTCGGCGCTGACCTGCCTGCCGGTGCAGGGCACATGGACGGTGCGCATCCGCGACACCGTGGCCAACAATACCGGGGCGCTGCATTACCTCGCCCTTGAGTTCGACCTGCGCAGCAACTCGGCGCCGGTGGCCGACGCCGGCACCGATGTCACGGTGCGTGAGAACAACCCCGGGCAGTTGAACGCCGGCGGCAGCAGCGACGCAGACGGTGACACGGTGTTCTTTGCGTGGCAGCAGACCGGCGGCTCGATCACTTTGACCCTGAACTCGGCTTCTGTGGTCAATCCGACCTTCACCGCGCCCAGCGTTACGCAGGATGAAGTTGTAACCTTTGAGGTCACGACCTCTGATTGCAGCGGCGCGTTCACGACTGACACCGTGCAAGTCACCGTGCAGAACAACCTGGCGCCAGTCGCCAGTGCTGGCGCCGACTTCGGCGTGCTTGGCACCGACCCAGGGGCGCTCGATGCTACCGCCAGCACAGACCCCGAGTCTGACCCGCTGACCTACGCGTGGGTGCAGACCAGCGGCATCGCCATTGCGCTGACCGGCGCCAACACTGCGGCACCGACATTCACGGCGCCGGCTGTCACGGTGAATGAACTTGCCACCTTTGAAGTCACCGTCACCGACGACCGCGGTGACTTCTCGGTCGACGCAGTGCAAGTGACGATTGAGGTGAACGTCGCCCCGGTGGCCAATGCCGGGCCGGACCAGGCAGCAATCTGGAGCGCACCCATCACGCTGGACGGTACAGCCAGCACCGACGCCAACAGCGGCGACGTGATCACCTGGGCGTGGGTACAGATCGGGGGCACGAACACCGTGGTGCTGACCGGTGATACCACCGCACAGCCGACGTTCACCGCGCCTGCCACGGACGATACCCTTCGGTTTGAACTCACGGTCACCGATCGCTTTGGTTTAACCTCGACTGATCGCGTAGTCGTGTACGTCAACGAAACGGGCGCATTCCCAAGCTCTTCCGGCGGCGGGAAAGGCAAGAAAAGTGAAGGCGGCGGCTGCGTTGCTGCCGGTGGGGGAGCCGCGTGGGGGATCGGCCTGCTGGCGCTGCTCGCATGGCGGCGCCGCAAACGGCGTTAGGGCAGCCTACAGCGTTCCGAAGTCGTGAAGGGCCTTGCGGACAACCGCGAGGCTCTTTTCGCTGATCGGGGCCAGCGGCAGGCGTGTGGTTGGGCCGCACTTGCCCATGAGGTGCAGTGCCGCCTTGGCCGGCACCGGGTTGCTTTCAATGAAGCAGGCGTCAATGACCAGGGCCAGCTTGTGGTTCAGGGCCTGCGCGTCTTTCAAGTTTGGAGCGCGCGACAGGTCGGACAGTTCGCGCACAGCCTTCGGCACGACGTTGCTGATCACGCTCACGATGCCTTGGGCGCCCAGGCTGATCATTGGCAACGTCAAGCCGTCGTCGCCCGACAGCACCGTCAATGGTGTCTGGCGCAACACTTCTTCGGTCTGCTTCAGATTCGCGGTCGCGTCTTTGTAGGCGACGAAGCTGGCTGGAAAATCCGCGCACAGGCGCTGCATGACCTCGGTTGACATGGTCACCGCCGTCCGGCCGGGAATGTTGTACAGCATGACCGGAAAGCGTGGCGCGGCTTTGGCGACTGCGGCGTAGTGCAAATACAGGCCTTCCTGTTGAGGCTTGTTGTAGGCGGGCGTGTTAATCAGCGCTCCGCTCGCGCCCAGCTTTTGTGCGCGCATGGTGGCCTCGACCACTTCGGCTGTGGCGGACCCGCCGGTGCCGGCCAGGACCGGCACGCGACCATTGACGCGCTTGATGACACGTTCAATGACGTCGCAGCGCTCCGTCAGGGTCAATGTGATGGCTTCACCAGTGCTGCCGCAGGCGACGATGCCCTCGATGCGCTGATCAATCTGGAACTCGACCAGGCGATCCAGCGCATCGAAGTCGATGCTGTAGTCGGGCTTGAATGGGGTGACGAGGGCAGTAATCGCGCCACGGAACATGGATCAACCTCACGCAACGGCAACGCTGCGACCGTACCACCAACTGTGGTGAAGTCAAACAGGTGGCGGATCGATTGCAGCCGTCAAGCCCAGGGAATTCAGCGCAGGTGAAGCGCCGCCGAAACGGAAGGTGGCGACCATGCTGGCCGCCACCTGAGTGCACTGTTTCCGAGATTACTTGTCCTTCTCTTTCTTCTCGCCTTCTTCCTTTTCCTTCTTGTCCTTGTCTTCTTTCTCTTTCTTCTCGCGCTCTTCCTGATCCTTCTTGTCCTTGTCTTCTTTCTCTTTCCTCTCGCGCTCTTCCTGATCCTTTTTGTCTTTCTCTTCCTGCTCCTTCTTAGCGCGTTCTTCCTGGTCCTTCTTGTCTTTCTCTTCCTTCTCTTTCTTTTCCCGCTCTTCGCGTTCTTTCTTTTCCTTCTCGGCCTTTTCCTTCTCGGCTTTCTCGCGGTCAGCCTTTTCCTTGTCGGCCTTTTCTTTCTTCTCGCGCTCTTCGCGTTCCTTCTTTTCCTTTTCGGCCTTTTCCTTCTCTGCCTTCTCGCGGTCGGCCTTTTCCTTTTCGGCCTTTTCTTTCTTCTCCCGCTCTTCGCGTTCTTTCTTTTCCTTCTCGGCCTTTTCCTTCTCGGCTTTCTCGCGGTCAGCCTTTTCCTTGTCGGCCTTTTCTTTCTTCTCGCGCTCCTCGCGTTCTTTCTTTTCCTTCTCGGCCTTTTCCTTCTCAGCCTTCTCGCGGTCGGCCTTTTCCTTGTCGGCCTTTTCTTTCTTCTCGCGCTCCTCGCGCTCTTTCTTTTCCTTCTCGGCCTTTTCCTTCTCAGCCTTCTCGCGGTCAGCCTTTTCTTTGTCGGCCTTCTCTTTCTTCTCGCGCTCCTCGCGTTCCTTCTTTTCCTTTTCGGCCTTTTCCTTCTCGGCTTTCTCGCGGTCGGCCTTTTCCTTGTCTGCCTTCTCTTTCTTCTCCCGCTCCTCGCGTTCTTTCTTTTCCTTCTCGGCCTTTTCCTTCTCAGCCTTCTCGCGGTCAGCCTTTTCTTTGTCGGCCTTCTCTTTCTTCTCCCGCTCCTCGCGTTCTTTCTTTTCCTTCTCGGCCTTTTCCTTCTCAGCCTTCTCGCGGTCAGCCTTTTCTTTGTCGGCCTTCTCTTTCTTCTCGCGCTCCTCGCGTTCTTTCTTTTCCTTGTCGGCCTTTTCCTTCTCGGCTTTCTCGCGGTCGGCCTTTTCCTTGTCGGCCTTTTCTTTCTTCTCCCGCTCTTCGCGCTCTTTCTTTTCCTTCTCGGTCTCGCTCCTGTCGGGATCCGGCTTCCGCTTCTTCACCTTCGGGCGATACACGTGCACGTTGTCGCCGTCGTCCTTCCTTCGGTCAGCCGCTTTGTGGTCCCGTTCATCCTTGATCTTGCGACGTGGCGGCTTCCTGCCCGTAAACTTCTCGCAGTCATCCTGGCCGATGGCCCGGTTCATGGGCCGGCCGCCAACAACAGTCAGGCTTCCCCGCACACTGCATCGGCGCAGAATCACAACGGTTTCGCGCCGGGGCATGATCACAAGGTGCAGTTTCACTGACAGAAAGTGCCTGTGCTCAACGAAGACCCAGCAATCGCTGTCAATCTCCGACTCCCAGTGCCTGCCGTCGTGGCGAATGCCGTCCCGGTCTGACCACTCGCACGTCGGCGACAAAGCCGCCCAGCCCACATATCCGCCGCCCTCGCGCCATACCACCCAGCCACCGCTCCACTCGTAGCCCGGTACCCAGTGCCAGCGGTGCTTGTGATAGATCCAGCGGCCGTAGTGCTCGCAGGCCCAGCCCCACTCGTAATCAGACACCCAGTACCAGCCGTAGTCGTCCAGCCAGACCCAGTGGCCGTGGCTGTAGGGGCGCCACTCGTCATCCACCTCATGGGGATACCAGCAGTCGCCGTAGCCCTCGATCTCGACCCAGGTGCCGTGCGGGGCCAGCGGTTCTCGAAACTGCACGATCTCGATCTCGATAGTGATCGTCGTGTCGGGCTCAGGCTCGGGCTCAGGTTCCCGTTCAGGGCGTGGCCGCGGTTCAGGATCGCGGTCGGACTCGACATAGACCGTCCGCGTGTAACAGCCAGCCAGCGCGAAGAGCACCAAGGCGGTCATTGGAAGTGCCAGTAGCCTTTTCATGGTCAACTCTCCTTGAGGCCCGGAGTATAGCTGCGATTCACCCCGCCACGCCGTCGAAAGCGCGCGCGCACCCGCCATGGGTTGCAAGCGCTGTGCCAAGGCCGGCCCCGGCGTGATCGCCAATGCCACGACTGGCTGCGAGCCCCGCCAAACAGCACATTGGCGCGGTGCCTGCCTACGAGGTTGCAGCGAAGTGCCCATGGCAGGGACCGCCAAAAAACCGGCAGAGGCACACTCAAAGCGCCAGTAATCAGGCAGAGCTAAGGTCGTGTCGCAACAGCTCCTACAATTCCGGTGGGGGAGCGGCATGGACATCGCGGCGCGGCGGCGGCGGGCGCAGAAGCTCAAGTACCCGAAAAACTGGAAGAACATCAGTCGTCGCGTGCGCTTTGAACGAGCCAACGGATGCTGCCAGTGGTGCGGCAAACCCCACGGTACACAGGTGCTGGTCGGTGCAGAAAACTGCTGGGCAGGGGTTGACGGCCAGTGGCGCAACGCGTGCGGCAAGCCCATACCCGGCCCCTTGCCATGGCCCAGGGACTTCTGGTGGAAGTACGTCATTCGGCACGGCGGCCAGATTCCGCAGTTGCGGCAAGCGGTCGTGATCCTGGCCACGGCACACCTTGACCACGACCCGACCAACTGCGCCGACGAGAACCTGGCCGCACTCTGCCAGTTCTGCCACGCCTCATACGACGTTGACCAACGCACTTGGTCAGGCAACATCACGTTGGATTTGCGCCGCGGCCAACGGGTACTCTGGAAGTAGATGCCCCACTTCATGCTCGGAAGTCTTACACGCTTCTACGCCGAAAGCGGCGGAGTGGGGGACTTGCAGCGGGATGCCGACCCCGATGTCATCGCCGGCGCCGTGAGCGCGTGGCGCCATTGGCTGAACAAGGAACTCCCCCACGCCCTGGATTGGGACGAGTCCCCCACGGCGCCATTTGACGCGGCTGTAGTGGGGGAGACGGAGTGGGCGGCCCTGTGCCAGGCCGCAGGCAACCCCGACCAACTGATCAAGCCGACCCTGTGGCTTCCCGGCGACCACGACTTTCTGTTTCGGGCGCGCGATCTTCGAGAAGAGCTGCGGTGGATAGGGTCAGCCGTTGAACTTCTGCGAGAGCTGCAGGCGATCAAGCCAGAAAGCGGCAACACGGCGCTGGGCTCATTTCAGGCGTTGGCAAGGCGGTCCGTCCTGTACAATTTGCCGCTGATCCGGGGCTGACTTCGCGCCAATGCGCCGCAACCCCTTACGCCAAGGGCGGTCCAGGGCGAAACGCTCAGAATTGCCCCAGGTTCGTTGCGCTGACCTTGACTGGACCTCTCGCACAGCCAGCGATGTGCCCTCAATGTGAACCAGCCCGGTAAACCAAGGGCGCCCAATGCTCGCGCTGTGCCGCTTACGGCCACCCGCCGAACAACCGGCCCCAGCATGCTACGTCCGATAATCGATGTTATGTCCAGCAGGGTATGGGGGACTCAAATCGGTCACGGATGGCTTAGTGGCAAGCCTTGGACGGATTTCAGCCCTGTGGAACCGCCGCGCTTTCAACTTCCGGAGGTTTCAGCCGTTCCATCTGCCGCTATGATGTCGGTTTGCCCCTGTCTGACCCCGTTGGAGCATCCATGCGGGTACTTCCCGCTCTGCTGCTGATGTTGGCGTGCCCGTTGACGGCTGCCAATGTTGCCGTGAACCTGTCGGGCACATCCGGGCCCTCATTTGCTACCCAGTTACAGACTGGCGACGTCCAAGTCGGACGGTTTGTGATGCAGGCGACCGGTGGCGACGTCACCATCGATTCGATCACCATCCACTTCACGAATGCCGCCAACGCCGACGAGGCCTTTACCAGCGTGCGGCTTTTCTACGATGACGATGGCAACGGCATTTTTGACATCAGCGAGGAAGTCGATGCGGCGCAGGTGCCGAACGGTACCGACGACTTCGTCACCTTCACCGAAACCATCGTCGCCGATGACACCGAGATCAATGAGCTCCAGGTACGGGTCACCGTCGGCAACAACGTGGCGGCCTACGGCCAGGCGTTTCGCTTTCGTATCGACGCCGCCGCCTCACTCAGCCTGCCGAACCCCGACACCGTCAGCGGCGCATTGCCCGCGCAAGCCAATACGATCACGATCAGACACAGTGAAAACCGCCTGCAGCCGGGCACCGGCAACCCGAGCGGCCCGCGGACGTTCTACTTCGGCGAAACCAACGTGAACGCCCTGCACTTTCTGGTGGACAGCATGTTCCCGACGGCCCCGGGCCAGCTTGCAGGTATCAACCTGTCGGCGATTACCGTGTCGATTACGCTGGCTTCAACACTGCAGACTTCAGCCGTAACGCGGCTGGTGCTGTGGCAAGACGATGGCGACAGCGCCTTTGAGCCCGGTGGCGGCGAGGTGCTCATTCTGGAACGCACGCCAGCCGACGTTGGCAAATGGGGCATTTCGGGCAGCGTCATTTCTGTGGTGTTTGATGGGTCGCCGGTGCAGAACATCGCTGACATCCCGACCGGCCAGGCCCGGGCCTTCTGGATCGGGCTGGATTTTGATGGCGACGGCCCGGCTGCCACGTGCGAAGTAAGCGTGAACAACACGGCGGTGCTTGGCGCAGAGGGCGCCGCCGCCGACTTCTTCATCGGCACGCCGGCGCTGATCAGCGGGAACGTGATCACGCTGCAGTCCAAGCCGCCCAAAGAGAAATCGCGGGAAGCTGAGGGTGAAGGTGGCTGTTCCAGCCAGAGTACGGAAACGCTTTTCTGGCTTAGCCTTGTATGTTTCGTTGCAATCTGGACCGTAAGCCGCAGGGTGATTCGTACACGTAGTAGTTAGACAGGTACGTACTGGGCGAGAAAGGGAAGCAAACATGAGGACGTTGCTGAGTTTGGCACTTTTGTGCGCGATCGGGGCGACAGCGGCCCACGCCGTTGAAGTCGGCGAACAGGGCCCCAACTTCAAGTTTGACAAGAGCTGGAACTTTGACGCTGCGATCACTGAACTTGACCAGTTGCGTGGTAAGGTCGTCATGGTCGAGAGCTGGGCCACCTGGTGAGGCCCATGCATGGCGGGGGTTCCCCACCTGCAAGAATTGAACGACAAGTACCGCAGCAAAGGGTTTGAAATCGTGGCCGTAAGCAAGGAAGACGCCGGCACGATCCAGTCCAAGTTGATCGACGCCAAGAAAGTCACCTATGGCGTTGTGAAGGCAGACATCGGCAGCCTGTACGCGACTCGCGGCATTCCGCACTGCTGGGTGCTCGACGCCGACGGCAAGTGCCTCTTCCACGGTCACCCAAGCAACGTCACCGCTGCCAATGTTGAGGAATGGGTCAAGACTCTGGCTCCGACCAAAGTGGACAAGGAACTCGCCAAGGAACTCAGCGGCGCTGTGAAGGCCTTTGACAAAGGCGAGTACGGCAAGGCATTGACCGACACCAAGGCGGTGGCCGCTGAAGCCACCGATGAACTGGTCAAGGCTGACGCAGCGTACCTGGAGGGCCTGATCCAGAAGCACATCGACATGGACAAGGCCAAGATCGAAAAGGCGGCCGGCGCCGGCGACAAAGTTGCGCAGGCCAAGGCCCTCGACGAAGCAGCAGCCAAATTCAAAGGCAGCGAAATCGGCGACACCTGGGCTGGCGAGTCCAAAGAACTCAAGAAATCCAAAGAGTACAAGGACTGCGCCAAGGCAAGCGAAGAGCTTGAGAAACTTCGCCCCAAAATCGAGGACATGGCGCCCAAGAGCGCGCGCAAGGCACTTGAGAAGATCGCGGACAAGTACCCCGACACGCCCGCCGGCAAAGAAGCGGCCGAGCTGGCCAAGCGCTACAACTGATGCAGAGAGAATCGCAAAGGCGCGGCCATGTGCCGCGCCTTTTCTTTTGCGACTCCCCCACTGCTTTGTAGCTTTCGCTGCATGGAAACCCTGAACGCAATCGAGCGCCGCGTGATCGGCACCATGATCGAGAAGTCGCTGTCCACGCCGCAGAACTACCCGCTTTCGCTGAACTCGCTGACCAACGGCTGTAACCAGAAGTCAGCCCGCGACCCGGAAACCAGCTACAGCGAACAGCAGGTGCTGGAGACGCTGCAAGTCCTCAAGCGCCGCAGCCTGGCGACCGAGTTCTTTGGCGCCGGCAGCCGCGTGAGCAAGTGGGAAGAGTCTGTCGTCGCGCTGCTGGACCTGCAGCCGGCCCAGGCGGCGGTTCTGGCTGAGTTGCTGTTGCGCGGCCCGCAGACTGAGGGCGAGCTGCGCCAGCGGGCGTCGCGCATGGCGCCGATCCCTGATTTGCAAACGCTGCACGCCACGCTCGAAAGCCTGAACACCCGCCCCGAGCCGCTGGCAAGGCGGGTAAGCGACCCCAACCGCGCCAGGGGCGTATTCTGGGCCCACTGCTTTTATCCGCCCGAAGAAGCCCCACAGGCCGAGGCGTTCGCCAGCACACGTGTCTCCCCCACTACCTCCCCCACCAGCAGCGCGCTGGAAGAGAGGATCGCCGCCCTGGAGGCCAGAGTCGCGCACCTGGAACAATCCCTCGGAGTCCGAGAACAAGGGCCCGGTAAGTCCGACGAAGCCTTGGCGTAGTCGGGAGTCGCCGACGCGCCATAGCCGCTTTGGCGACGGCGCGCGCAAGCGACGGGTTAGATTGCGACGAGACGACCACCATTCTGTTTGACCCTTTGACGCCTGAGTTCGTAAAAGGGTGGCTCCCGTTACGAGGTAGAAAATGACGCGACTGATGTGGTTGTGCGCGCTGACGCTGGCTGCCATCGCAGTCTCCGCCTGCGGCGGTGGCAAGGAAATTGAGAAAGCCGAAGCCAACGAGGTACTGACTGTTCTGCGGGGCGACAAATCCGAGATTCTCGACCCGCATGCCACCAACAGCGGCGGCGACGCCAACCTGATCCAGCAGATGTACGAGGGACTTGTGCGCCCTTCAGAGAAGCCGCCGGTGACATGGGAGCCGTGTCTGGCGGAGTCCTGGCAGGTGGATGCCGAGTTCAAGACTTACACGTTCAAGCTAAGGCAGGGCGTCAAGTTCCACGACGGCGCCGACTTCAACGCCGCAGCGGTAAAGCGCAGCTTTGACCGAGGGCGCAACCTCGACGATCCCGCAGCGCCCCCAAAACTGCCTTACGCCGAAGAGTATTTCGCCGACATCAAGAGCATCGAGACTTCCGACGACTACACCGTTGTCTTCAAACTCAGGGACACCAATCCCAAATTCATCGCCAACACAGGCTTGTTCGCCGCGGGCATCATCAGCCCCACAGCGATCAAGCACATGGAAGGCATCAAGCAAGCCGCGGAGCGGCAGGGCTGGCTCACGCGCCACCCGGCGGGCACGGGGCCCTACACGATTGCCAAGGAAAGCGACTATCAGGACTCGGCCACGATCACGATGACTGCGTTCGAGGGCTACTGGGACGGCAAACCCGCGATCCCGCTGGTCGTGTTCAAGTGGGCGCAGGACGCCAAAAGCCGCCGTGAGCAAGTAATCGCGGGCGAAGTCCAGCTCATCGACAGCCCTTCGCCAGCCGACTGGAAGGATCTCGAGGCCGACGAAAATGTTCACCTGCACAGCTGGAAAGCCGAGAACCTCTGTTATCTCGGCATGAACACCGACACAGCCAAGGGCTTTCCCACGGCCGACGTGCGCGTGCGCAAAGCCATCGCGATGGCGATCAACCGTGAACCGATGGTTGCCCTGTACGACGGAACTGCGGTGTCTCACCACGTGCTGCTGCCGCCCGTCACGATGGGCTTTCCTGAAGGATACCTGCCCTCCACAGACAAAGGTGCGCGCGAAGAGCGGTTGAAGCAGGCGCGTCAATTGCTCAAGGACGCCGGTTCTGAAACTCTGAATCTCAAGCTTCTTCTTCCGGCTGTGCCACGCCCGTACCTTGGCAAACCGCCACAGGTCGCAGACATGATTCGGCAGCAACTCGAGGAAATCGGCATTGTCGTGCAGCTTGAGCCGATGCCGATGAAGGAACTGGGCGACGCGATCAGCAAGGGTTCCGCGCCGCTGGTGCTGATCGGGTGGATGGGCGAAACTGGCGAGCCCGACGACTTCTGGCGCCCGCTGCTTTCTGGCGGCGGCGGACGCCCCGGCGACAGCAACGTGCCCCGCTTCTACCGCCAGGACGTCGCCGACAGGATCGACGTTGCGTTGAAAGAACGCGACCCCGCCAAACGCCGCAGCCTGTATGAGGCACTGGAGAAGTCGGTGCACGAAGAACACCGGCCCATGGTGCCGCTGCTTTCAGCGATGCAGGCGCTGGCGTGGCGCACGAACGTAGAAGGCCTGTTTGTCGATTCCACCGGCACGTATCGGCTCGCCAAGGCGCGCTACAAGGGGCAATAGCCGGGAATGCTGACCTTCATCGCCCGGCGCATGCTTGCCGCCGCGCCCATGCTGATCGGCATCAGCATCGCGGCTTTCCTGTTACTGCACGCCCTGCCGGGCGACCCGGCCCGCGCCATCCTTGGCCAGCGTGCCACCGAGGAAAACGTCAAGCGCTTTCGCGACGCCGAAGGCTTGAACGATCCGCTGCCGGCCCAATACGGCCGCTTTGTCTCCAACCTTGCCGAAGGCGACCTTGGGCGCAGCCACCGCAGTAATCGCCCCGTGCTCGATGAACTCAAGGAGCGCGTGCCAGCCACCATTGAACTAACGTTGTTCGCCATGCTGTTCGCAACGATCGTCGGCGTTTCGCTGGGCGTACTCGCGGCGATCAAGCCGCGAACGATCTGGGACTTTTTCTGCCTTGCGTTCGCGCTAGTCGGCGTGTCGATGCCGATTTTCTGGCTGGGCTTTCTCGTGCAGAAGGGCTTCGCGGGCGAACTTGGATTGTTTCCGTTTCAGTCGCGCCTCGACATCGCCAAGTGGCCGACCTTTGAAAGTGAGACCGGTTTCTTTCTCGTCGATGCAATCTTTGTCTACCGCAACGTTGAGTTGACACTCGACGTGCTGCACCACCTGATGCTGCCTTCCATGGTGCTTGCCACCGTGCCGATGGCGCTGATTGCGCGCATGACCCGGGCCAACATGTTGGAGGTCCTGAACCAGGACTTCATCCGCACGGCCCGCGCCAAGGGCCTCGCGCCAAGGCCTGTCATTCTGCGTCACGCCATTCGTAACGCGCTGATACCTGTCATCACAGCCATCGGCACCCAGTTCGGCTACCTGATGGGCGGCGCGGTACTGACCGAAACCATTTTTGGCTGGCCCGGCATGGGCACCTACGTGATCGAGGCAATCGACGTGCTTGACGCCAAGCCACTTCAGGCGTCCGTGATGCTGATTGCCGTGTTCTTTATCAGCATCAACCTGCTGACCGACCTCAGTTATGCAATCATCGATCCGCGCCTGCGCCTGGGTGCAGGCAAATCCACCGACGCTGTCCCAGGCGTAACTTGGCTGCAGTTCGCGCCGTGGGGTCTGGCTGCTTTGCCTTGGCTTGCGTTGCTTGTCGTTGGCATCTGGTCAAGCACCGGTCGCGGCGACCCGGACTATGTAGTCGCGGCCTGGTCTGTAACCCTTGGGCTGGTCGGCGCCGAGATTGCGGCAGTGTTTGCCATCGCCGCACGGCGCGGGTGGCTGGCATCGATTCTGGAGTCCTTCGTCGATGTTGCAAAAGGCGCGGTTTCACACTTCGGGGCGTCGGCGCTTGATTTCCTGAGGTTTCTGCGAAGACACAAACCGGCAATCGCCGGCTCAGTCCTGATTCTGCTGATGATCGTGGCAGCCGTCGGCGCGCCCTTGATCGCGCCCTACGACCCCATGCAGGGTCTGCAACGCTACAACGAGCCCGCAAGCAGTGAGTTCTGGCTTGGGACAGACGCCCAGGGTCGCGACCTGTTTTCGCGGCTGGTGTGGGGTGCGCGCACGACGCTGCTGATTGCGCTGGCGGCCACGCTGCTTTCGCTATTGCTGGGCACGCTGGTCGGCAGCATGGCAGGCTATTTCGGCGGCGCAGTGGATTCATTCTTGATGCGGGCAATTGATTTCATGATGAGCTTTCCCAGTTTCCTGCTGGCAGTGGTTACCGTGGCGGTGCTTGGCAAGTCACTGGAAAACCTGATCTGGGCTGTGGGTATTGTGGGTGTCCCGCTGTTCGCGCGGCAGGTTCGCGCCGAGGTGCTGCGCATCAAGTCGCTGGAGTTTGTCGAGGCAGCCCGAGCCATGGGTTCCGGCCGTGTCAGGATTCTGGTGCGAACTCTGTTGCCGAACTGCATTACACCGATCATCGTGCTCGGGACGCTGGGCATGGGCGGCGCCATTCTGGACGTCGCCGGCCTCGCGTTTCTGGGGCTGGGCGGCGACCCCTTTGTGCCCGAATGGGGCTTGATTCTTAAGCTGGGCTGGGATGAATCCAGCAAGGGCGCTTTCCAGGTGGGTGTGGCGGGGGCGTGCATTCTGGGCACGGTTTTGGGGTTCAACCTGCTGGGCGACGGTTTGCGGGACTGGCTTGACCCGCGCTCGCGCCAGAGGTAGCGAGGTTTCCCAAGGATTTCCACGGGTGGGCGACGCGTTGCGATACTGGTAGACTTCGGTTCGGGCCAGGGAGAGGTCGGCGCATGGCAAAGAAGACGACAGACGTCAGTTCTATCCTTGATGCCATCTCGGACAGCCCCGAAGTGCGTGTGCTTCACGCGCTGCGCTGGGAAGGCAGCTTCAACGATTACATGAAGCTGGTGGTGGAAGACCCGCGCATCATTCGCAACGCGCACCAGCGCGTCTACGACATGGTGCTTTCGCACGGCACCAAAGAATTCAAGCAGTTCAAGGAAACACTGGTCCGCTACGAGTTCTTCAGCGACCCGCACAACAGCGGCCAGGACGCGATCTTCGGCATCGAGAAGCAGCTCATGCAGCTCGTGAGCCACTTCAAAAGCGCCGCCTACAACTTCGGCACCGAAAAGCGTGTGCTGCTGCTGCACGGCCCTGTCGGCAGCGCCAAGTCAACCATCGCGCGGCTGCTCAAGCGCGGCCTTGAACGCTACACCCGCACCGACGACGGCCGCCTCTTCACCTTCGGGTGGAAAATCAAAGATGAAGTGACCGGCGCCGACGTGATCTGGAGCCCGATGCACGAGGACCCGATCAAGCTGGTCCCGCGCGAAGCCCGTGCCAAGCTGATTGAACAGATCAACGCCAAGTCGGCGGTGCCCTACAAGCTGCGCGTCGAGGGCGACCTGGACCCGCTGTCACGCAAGATCATGGCCGACCTGCTGGCCAAGCACGAGGGCAACTGGCGCGAAGTCATCGACAAGTACATCGTCGTCCGGCGCATGCTGGTCAGTGAAAAAGACCGCGTCGGCATCGGCACGTTCCAGCCGAAAGACGAAAAGAACCAGGACGCCACCGAGCTGACCGGCGACGTGAATTACCGCAAGATCGCGTTTTATGGCGTAGACAGCGACCCCCGCGCCTTCAACTTCGACGGCGAGTTCTGCGTGGCCAACCGCGGCATCGTTGAATTCATTGAGGTGCTGAAGCTGGACGTCGCGTTCCTGTACGACTTGCTCGGGGCGTCGCAGGAACACGCGATCAAGCCCAAGAAGTTCCCGCAGACCGACATTGACGAAGTGATCATCGGCCACACGAACGAGCCCGAGTACCGACGCCTGCAAAGCAACGAGTTGATGGAGGCGTTCCGCGACCGCACGGTGAAAATTGACGTGCCCTACAACACCGTGCTCGACCACGAGATCAAGATCTACGAGAAAGACTTCACCAAGCAACGCGTCGTCAAGCACATCGCGCCACACACGATTGAGATTGCAGCGATGTGGGCAATTCTCACGCGCCTCGAAGAGCCCAAGCGCGGTGGCATGACCCTGCTGCAGAAGCTCAAGCTGTACAACGGCAAAAGCGTGCCGGGCATGACCGAAGACAACGTGCGCGAACTGCGCGCCGAGGCCCGCGAAGAGGGCATGCGCGGGATATCGCCGCGCTACATCCAGGACAAGATCAGCAACGCCATCGTCAATTACCCCAACACCGACACCGTCAACCCGTTCATGGTGATGAACGAGCTGGAAGAGGGCCTGAAGCACCACTCGCTGATCAGCAGCGAAGACGTCAAGAAGCGCTTCAAGGAGCTGCTGGGCGTGGTGCGCCAGGAATACGAAGAGATCGCCAAAAACGAAGTCCAGCGCGCAATCAGCGCCGACGAAGAAGCAATCGCCCGCCTGTGCAGCAACTACATCGACCACGTCAAGGCCTACACCCAGCGCGAGCGCGTGCGCAACAAGTATACCGGTGAAATGGAAGAACCGGACGAGCGCTTCATGCGCAGCATCGAGGAAAAGATCGACGTCAGCGACAGCCGCAAAGATGATTTCCGGCGCGAGATCATGAACTACATCGGCGCGCTTGCCCTTGAGGGCAAGACGTTCGACTACAAGACCAACGAACGGCTGCACCGCGCACTTGAGTTGAAGCTGTTTGAAGACCAGAAGGACAGCATCAAGCTGACCAGCCTGGTGAGCAACGTCGTGGACAAAGAGACGCAGGCCAAGATTGACGTGGTGAAGCAGCGGCTGATCGACCGTTACGGGTACAACGACACCAGCGCAACGGACCTGCTGAACTTCGTGGCCAGCATTTTTGCCCGCGGTGACCTTAAGGACTAACAGCCGGCGGTGGCCGATTGATCGGGCGGGTTCTTCCCTGCATCATCGGGCATTGGTAGTTGGTCCTGGTGTTGCAGTGCCGGAGCAGGGCATCACTCATGTTTGAAGCTGCGGAAGCCTTTGACGTTCGCTACCTCGAGTACTTCGCCCGCCTGGGGCGCCGCTACGTCATGGAGTTGCAGCCCAGCAACGCCAAGCCCGCGCCCGAAAAGGTCGAGCTGGCCAAGATCAAGATTGAACAGGCGATGCGCGAGCTGGTGGACGGCCAGAGCGAGTTTGCCGAGACCTTCATCAATGCCGCATACAGCGACGAGCCAGGCACCGTTGTCTGGGGCTTGGCCATGACCGTGTGGTCGAGCGCCGGGCCCATGATGGAAGATGAGCTGCGCAAACGCGGCAAGTCCATCCTCGACGCCGCTGCCAAGAAGCGCCCGGCGCACCGCCTGCTGGTCCGCGCCCACGCGATCATGGCCCGGGCCGAGCGCAACTACGCCAAGGCGCACCGTTTTCTGGACATGATGCTGCGGCTAGACAGCAACGACGTAGAAGCCGTGGACGACAAGATCAACCTGTTCATGATGCAGGAAGAGTTCCAGAAGGCCGCAAGCATGCTGACCAAGGCGCGCCAGAAATGGCCGGACAGCGACCTGCTGAAGAACACCCAGCTTCAGTTCCAGCGCGACAGCAAGCAGTGCACGCGCTGCGGCACATTCATGCGCTTTGCTGCGCCTTTCTGCCCGAAATGTAAGTACAGTTTCCTGTAAATCATGCCCAAGCTGCCACGGCTCACGACACGGATCGCGCTGGGGTGGGCCAAGCGCCACGCCCGGCGCTTCCCGCCAACCGTGCTTGAGTTGCTGCAGGCCGACACGACGGCGCGCATATTGGTAGTCAACACGACCGGTATCGGCGACACGATTTTCTGCACCGCCCCGATCGCTGACCTGCGCGCCTCATTTCCGCGCGCCGAGATTGATGTCTTTGTGGATCGTCGCCGTGTGCCCATCGTTGAGAATAACCCGCGCATCACGCGAGTTGTGACATATCACGGTAAGTACAAGCGCATGCGCGCGACGATTCGCGAGCTGCGCGCACGCGAGTACGACTACGCGATCATCCAGCACGCCAACGACCCCGACGTGGTACCGATGGTGGCATCGGCGCGGCCGCGGCACCTGGTCGGGTACGAAAGCCACACATTCAGCCACCTCTACTCTGTTGCGCTGCCGCCTGCCAATCGAGAAGCCGGCGAGCACACCATAGACGCGCGGCTTGCGTTGACGCGCGCGGTCGGGGCGGCGGGGTCGCATTGGAAGACCGAGATTTTTCCCGATGAGGCCGACCACGCACAGGCCGCCGAGCTGTTTCATGAGTTCGGGCTGACATTGGGCGAACCGGTCGCCATGAACATCGGCGGGTCGCTGGCGAGCAAACGTTGGCCCATGGCTCATTGGGCGGCGCTGGCGCGGGTGCTGACCGACAAGGGCCGTTCGTGTCTGCTTGTCGGCGGGCCCGAGGACCAGATTCTGGCTGAGATGATTCGCGACCACCTGCCGGCCGAATGCACGGCCCAAATTGCCGTAGGGCGCACACCCTTCATGGCCAGTGCCGCGCTGTTGAAGTTGTGTGCCGTGCACGTCAGCGGCGACACGGGGCTGATGCAGGCGGGCCTGGCGCTGGATGTGCCGACGATCGCGCTGTTCGGGCCCGATGACCCGCAATGGACGGGGCCGCATCCCAAGCAGTCGCGGGCACTCGTGATTCGCAGTGACCCGGCGGCACGCCCCGCCGATTACGACCGCAAGGCCGACCGCGAAGGGCTCTTGATGAAACTGATTGGCGTTGACCAGGTGGTCGATGCGTTGCGACAGTTCGGCATCAACTGATATCGGCGACGGATTGTCATCGCGGAATGCGTGATAGAATGACACCCATGAAGATGCACAAGATTGAGGGTGACCACGGCCGGTTTCGCGCGATTGTGCGCGGGCGCATCCGTAAGGAACTTCGCAAGTTCCTGACGCACGGCGAGCTGATCTCGCGCAAAGGCAAGGACTCGGTCAGCATTCCGTTGCCGCAGATCGACATCCCCCGCTTCAAGTTCGGCCAGAAGCAGACCGGCGGCGTCGGCCAGGGCCAGGGCGACATCGGCGACGCATTGGGCGAAGACGGCGAACAGGGTGCGGGCTCAGAAGCCGGCGACAAGCCCGGCGACCATGTGCTCGAGGTCGAAGTCAGCCTGAAAGAACTGGCCGAGATCCTGGGCGAAGAGCTTGAGCTGCCCAACATCCAGCCCAAGGGCAAGAACGTCGTGCAGACCGAGAAGTCACGCTATGTCGGCATCCGGCGTATCGGCCCCGAAAGCCTGCGCCACTTCAAGCGCACCTACAAGGCCGCTCTGCTGCGCCAGATTGCCAGTGGCGAATATGACGCAGCCAACCCGATCATCATTCCTGAGCGCGACGACCGCCGCTATCGCTCATGGGAGGTGCGCCCGATCCCTGAAAACAGCGCCGTGCTGATCTACATGATGGACGTCAGCGGCAGCATGGGCGAAGAGCAGAAAGAGATCGTGCGGATTGAGGCCTTCTGGCTCGATACGTGGCTTCGCAGCCAATACAAAAACATCCAGAGCGTGTTCATCGTCCACGATGCCGAGGCCAAAGAGGTAGACGAGCACACGTTCTATCACCTGCGCGAAAGCGGCGGCACGAAGATCAGCAGCGCCTACCACTTGTGCAGCAAGATCATTCGTGAGCGTTACAATCCGCTGGAGTGGAACATCTACCCGTTTCATTTTTCCGACGGCGATAACTGGGGCGCTGACGACACGTCGCACTGTTTTCGCCTGCTGGACGAACACATCCTGCCGGCCAGCAACGTCTTCTGTTACGGCCAGGTGCGCAGCGCCTACGGCAGCGGCAAGTTCAAGGAAGACCTGGACCAGCATTACGGCTTCAACGAACAAGTGATCACCAGTGATATTCCGAATGTAGACGGGATCATGGACAGCATTCGGGAGTTTCTGGGCAAGGGGAAATGAAAGCCCGCGCCGTGTGGCGCGGGCTGTTTCATTCGAAATTGCTGCTCAGCTTACTCGTCGTCGTACTCGCCGCCCGTGAACACCGGCTTGGGACGGTCGATGCCTTCTTCAGCGCGCTTCAGGAACAGCAAGGCATAACAGGTGTTGTAGACGTCGCTGGGCGGGATCTCGAAGCCCGGGTCCCAGATGCCTTCAGGCTTCTGCTGCTCAAGCAGGACCTTGGCGCCCTCCACGTACCAGTCGTGTGTGCCGATCCAGTCCAGGCCCCCGAGCATGCCCAGGCGCTCAATCGTGTACAGGTAGTAGTAGTAGCGGTGCATGCCGCGCTTGGGGTTTTCCAGCATCGTCCAGTTCGCCACCAGCCAGGCCAAGCCGTCGTTGAGCATCTGCTGGCACTCGTCCTCGACCGGTTTCCAGCGCTTCTGCATCGCCGGGTCGGTTTCCAGTTCGTCGCGCAGGATGATCGTTCCGCACACCGCCGCAGCCGTCATGCTGCCGTAGGTAATCAGATCGGCGGGGTCGTGCTGGTCTTTGCGAGTGTAGCTCCAACCGCGGGCGCGGTCTTTGGCGCCAGGTTCCCACTTGCGGCTGCTGGTGCCGCGATCGCCCTTGTCTTTTTCTTTCTTGCCTTCGTCTTCGACGGGCTTGCCCTCGGCGTCTTTGGCAACGCGCTTGACGACGGGCCCATCCTGGTCCTGCCAGGTGCGGAACAGGTGGTACGCATCCATCAACAGTGATTTGTCGTAGCGCAGGCCAAGACGCGAGGCGCACTTCAGGCCAAGCAAGGCGTACTGGGTTGCCGAGGTGTCCACTTCAGGCTGGCTTTCGCCACGGCCCGTCGGCTGATAGCGCCAGCCCTTCGCGCCGTAAGCCTTGCGAGCGCGTGCCTCAAGCGCCTTGACAGCAAGCTCGGCGAGCTTCTGGTCTTCTTTGGAAAGCTTGAAGTTGCGCTCTTTCTTCTTTTCCTTGGCCTTCTTGGCGCCCTTTTCCTCGGTGCCCCAACGCTTGATCGGGACCTTGTTGCCCTCCGCATCCTTCTGGAAGCGGTTCTTGGGGTTGTCGAGTTTGCGCTCCTTGGCTTCCCAGGCGCTGATGTAGTACGCTTCGACCGCGTTGATGACGCAGACGTCTTCGTAGGTCGTGCTGGGCACGTTGCCTTGAAGACTCTGAATCGCGCCGGCATCTTTGTAGTTCTTGCGGAGGTAATTCATCGCTTTTTCGATTTCCGGGTCGTCGTGGAAGCACCCGGACTTGCACAGCGCCTGGATCGGGAACGCCGTGCGGGCGATGCGATACTGGTGGGGCTCACCGGCACCATAAAGCGGCGCCTCTTTCATCTGGCCGAAGATCGCCGGGTCTTCCTTCTTGTCGACACCCTGGGTCTTTTTGAGGGCGTCGCAGCCCTTGTCGACCGCTTCTTCGACCTGGTCTTCGAAGCTCTTGCCGAATACGTCTTCGCGCTTTTTCGCGGCGTCGCCGTCTTCGTCTTTCTTCTGTGCGATACTCGGCTGCATCAACCCAAGCAGCACGCCACCAGCGAGAACACTAAAGAGCATCAACTTGCGCATGTAAGACTCCCCGAATGCCCAAATGGCCCAGCACCTACCAGAGTACGAGGCGGCATCTTCAAAATCTGCAAAAAAAGGCGTCAGAATCCAAGTGGACTGGGGACGCAAACCCTTACGCCAAAAGCGACTAACGCACGCCTGCCTTGATTGCACAGCGTCCGATGGACCGGTCCCCTACCGCAAGCTGGTCAGGTACCGGCCGCCGTCCACTTTCAGGCATTCGCCGGTGATCCAGCCGGCCTCTGGCGCGGCCAGAAACGCGATTGCCGCAGCCACATCGGCAGGCTCGCCGGGACGGCCCAGCGGGTGGGTCTGCTTGGCACGCTCCAGAAACGCCGCATAGTCGGCCACGGCGTTGCTCGCTGTGTGAAGTTCGCTGCGCACGACGCCAGGCTCGACAGCATTGACGCGTATGCCAAAGGGCGCGAGTTCCAGGGCCATGGTAAGTGTCATCATGCTGACAGCGGCTTTGCTGGCGCAGTAGGCCAGCAGTGTGCCGTATGGGCGCGTGCCGGTAACGCTGCTGACGTTGACGATGCTGCCCTTGCTCTGCTTCAAGGCATCCACCGCGGCTTGCGTAAGGTGGTACACACCATAGACATTGGCCTGCATGATGCGGTCGAACTCGGCCGGTGGGGTATCTGCCACGCCGCCATTGCCGATCACCCCGGCGCTGTTGAGCAACACATCCAGCCTGCCATGGCGCTTGAGCGTTTCCGCGACCATGCGCGCACAGTCGTCGCGGCTGGTCACGTCCCCCACCACGTAGCTCGCAGTCTCTCCGAGTTTGCTGCATGCAGCGCGCAGTTTGTCCTCGCGGCGGCCGGAGATCACCACTTTGGCGCCTTCTTCAACAAAGCGCTTCGCGGCGCCCAAGCCGATGCCGGTGCCGCCGCCCGAGACCAAGGCCACTCTATCTTTGAAGCGCATGTTGATTCCTCGCACTTACCGTTCGCGGCGGATCAGGTGGTACCCGAAGGACGATTCCACGTAGCGTGCGTGCTTTGCCTTCGTTTGAAGCCCGAGGCTGTTGAACTTTTCGTCCAGGCCACTGCCAGCCGTCTTGCACGTGTACTCGGTGTGGGGCGCGGTGTCTTCGTTGTGTTCTTTCTGAAGCGCCTTCCAGTTCTCGTCGGAAGGGTTGTTGCGGTACTTGTGCCACAGCTCTTCGACCAGTTTCTTGGCCTGTTCCTGTGTGCGCTTGGGGTCTTTGGGCTGGCTGCGTTCGTTCTTGCCGGCCCACGAGATCAAAATGTGCGTCACCGTTGCCTGGGCGTCAGGCCTGTCGAGCTTGCCCCAACTGTCGTCATAGGTGTCGTCGAACTTCACGTGGGGCGTGGGCGTACCGGGATCGTAAAACACCACGGCGCCGGCGCCCGCGCCAATCAGCGCTGCCACAATGATCAGCGAGACATAGTTGATCGGTTTCTTTTTCTGCTGTGCCACGGCGGTGTCCTTCACTTCCAGGTGGATTCAAAAACCTCGTAAATCTCAAGCTGCGGGTGTCCCGAAAACATCCCGGGGTGGCGACGCGCGTGCCCCTGCTTGAATGCGTCAGACTGAGTCCAGGCTTCAAACGCCGCCATGCTTGCCCAGCGCGTCATGGTCAGAAACACGCCCTGACCAACGGGTTTCAGCACATCCTGGCACAGAAATCCCGGCTGCTGGTCTACCAGCTTTGCGCGGTCCTTGAACGCGGCCTCAAAGTCAGCTTCGCGGCCGGGTGTCACGCTGAAACGGTTCATCACAATGATCATGGCAAGCCTTATCCGGGCGGCTAGATTAGCGGCATGTCTGACGCAATCCAGATTCAGGTTGATGAACGTGAGTGGCGCGAGTTCAGCGACTCCCCCGGCGTCTTCTACAAGACGCTGCGCAAGCACCAGGGCGGCGGCATTACGCTGTTGCTGAAGTTCGCCCCGGGGGCGCGCTACCACACGCACCGGCATCCCGCGGGCGAAGAGTACTACGTGCTCGAAGGTGCACTCGACGACCTGGGTAAGACCTGGCCGAAAGGCAGCTATATCTGGCACCCGCCCGGAAGCGTGCACCGACCCGGAAGCAAGGCCGGTTGCGTCGTGCTCGTGATACTGGCTGAGGCAATTGAACTTACTGCTGGTCCGGCACGTCCGTCCGCAGACGGGGCATGATCCGCGTGGGGTCTTCGTCTTTCTTGGCCTTGCCTACCAGCGCGCGCAGCTCGTCCCAAGTGGCTACGCGCAGGTCTTCTACCGGCTTGGTGGCGACTTCACCCGTATCATTGAACCGCACTGTGCAGACGGCGCTGGGGCTGGCCACACCCAACACCTGGCCGATCCGGCTAGTGCTGCGGCAGACCACGTTCTGGCCGATGACAACTCTGGAAGTCGATTTGGGCACGGGCAGGTTCCTGAAGCCAGGTGCAACTCAAAGTCCGCTGCTGCTGGCGATGCGATTTGAAACCCTCAAGGACGACACAGGTACTGAAAATCACACTGTCGCCTCCACAACGATTGAGCGTTCGGACCGATTCCCAGCCAGGTCGTATGCCTGCACAAAATACCGGTAACCCAAACCGCTGATCGTTGCCGTGTCGTGGTATGCCGTTACCGGGGCAGGAATTGCGTCAATTCGCTCGAACTCTCCCCCCTCCACGGCACGCCAGATGTCGTAACCATAGACTTCCTCATTATCTGTGGCGGCAGACCACTTCAGGCTTACACGCCCCTGGGCAGTCGATGCCGTCAGTTGACGGTCCCACTGCGGGGGCACTGTGTCATCGCTCTCCGGCGCCTGCTTGCTGCCCTTGGGCCAGAGAAAGCACGCCACGGTCTGGAAGTGCTCGTCCCTTGCTTTGCACACGTTGGCGTAACAGCAGCGAATCACCTTGTCGAAGTGACCGCCTTGCACCTTGCGCGGCCAGTCAGGGTCAGCCAGTAGGGGCCGCGCCATGCCGATCAGGTCTGCATCTCCGGCGGCAAGAATCTCCTCGGCCAGTTCAGGCGTGTTGATCTTCCCGGTCGCGACTACCGGCGTGGCAACCCCCTGCTTTCGCAGAAAGGTCTTGATGCCAGCCGGCAAGTAACGGTTGGCACCATCGGGCCAGGTCTTGCCCGGCATGCAGCGGTCGCCGCTGTAACCGGTGTACGGGTACAGGGGTTCACCGGCACGCGGCTGTGCATCTTCGAACTTGCCCCCCGCGCTGATACTGACGTAATCCACACCCGACTGCACAAGTCGATACGCAATCAACTGCGACTCAGCCAGCGTGTACCCGCCCTTGATGCACTCTTCGCCGTCGAAGCGCACGCCAATCGGGAATTGGTCCCCCACTGCCGCCCGCACAGCCTGAACCACCTCAACCGGCAAACGCAGGCGACACTCAAGCGTGCCGCCGTAGCCGTCGCGGCGCTTGTTCAGGCGGCTCAAAAAGCTCGAAAGCGTGTAAGCATGCGCCATGTGCAGTTCAACACCGTCAAAGCCGCAGCGCACACTGCGCTCGGCGGCTGCGGCGTATTCGTCGCGGATTGTGCGGATGTCGGCAATGCTTAGGTCCTCAACTTTCTGGCGCCAACCGCTGCGCGCGATCTTCAAGAAGTGAATGATCTGCGGGACGACCTTGCCGGGGCCAATCGTATGCATGTCCGTACACAAGTCGCGCAAGCCGGGCATGAACTCGTCACTCGAAATCCGCAACAGCGGGCCCGACTTGCTGCCGTGAACCGCCATCGCCTCAAGCACTACAAGGCCGGCGCCGCCCTTGGCAAAGCGCAGGTACCGATTGCGAATGTCTTCGTTCACGAAACCATCTTCGCCCGAAAGACGCGTCACCATCGCCGGCACCACCAGCCGGTTGGGCAGTGTCATTGAGCGAATGCTTAAAGGCTGAAACAACTTCATGGATTGGCCGATTTCTGCGGGACTTCAGCACTCGCGTTCATGCGTTGCCGATCGGTTTGACGGGGCCCGAAACGGAGGTCGGTCGTGGGTGCATGCGCAAGCGCTCAACTGGTACGCCGCTCACCAGGTGGCTTTGAACGATCTCGTCAACATCAGCCAGTGTCACCCGCTTGTACCAGACGGCTTCGGGGTAAACGACGACGCTGATGCCTGCCTCGCACGTATCCAGGCAGCCGGACTTCTGGGCGCGAATGCGAGGCTTGAGCTTGAGCCCGTCCACGAGTTCCTTGAACCGGTTCAGCACAGCCTCTGCACCCTTGGACTTGCAGTCTCCGCGCGGGTTGCCCGGCGGCCTTTCGTTCATGCAAATGAACACGTGCCGTTCGTATGGCGGGAAGCGTGGAGTTGTCGCGGTGTTGGACATGACTGACTCGCCTGTGTCTGCCTATTCCAGCATTGCGCGCGCAACCACGAGTTGCTGGATCTCGCTGGCGCCTTCGTAGATTCGCAACGGGCGAATCTCGCGGTAAAGCCGCTCAAAGATGCTGCCACGCAACGTCCCTTTGCCGCCCGCAAGCTGCAGCGCCTTGTCGATGATCCACTGCGCGTTTTCAGTGCTTTGCCACTTGGCTACGCCCGCCTCGAGCGGGATCTTTTCGTCGCCTTTGTCGAACAGCCATGCCGCGCGATAGGTCAGCAATCTTGACGCGTCCAGACGCGCGCGCATCTCGGCCAGGATGCCCTGGGCAATCGGCTGCTCTGCCAGCGTTGACCCGAACAGCTCGCGCGATTTGCAATGCAGCAGCGCCTCGTCAAGCGCGCGCCGCGCCATGCCGTTGGCGGCTGCGGCAACCGTCGTGCGCATGCGCCCCAGTGTCGCCAGCGCGATTTTCATGCCGCCGCCTTCTTCGCCCAAACGTGCGGACGATGGCAGCTTGACGTCCTCAAACACCATGCGCCCCAGCGGGTGCGGCGCCGTCGGCGTCTGCTTCTCGAAGCTCAGGCCTTCACTGTCGGCGGGCAGGATAAAAGCGGTCAACCCCCGGTTTCCGTCACCGGTGCGGGCGAACAGCGTGTAATGAGTTGCGACGCCGACGTTGCTGACCAGATGTTTCACCCCGTTCAGCACGTACCCTTCGCCGTCTTTCTCTGCGGGCATGGACAATCGTGTGAGGTCACTGCCGGCGCCGGGCTCCGTAATCGCGAACGCCAGGCAAAAATCGCCGCTGGCTGCACCCGGCAGGATCGACTGTTTCTGGTCGTCTGTGCCGGCAATCGTGATCGGCACGCCGCCCAGCGCCTGCATGATGTAGGCAAGGTCGGCAATGCCGGAATGGTAGGCCAGCACCTCACGAATCAGCACGTTGGCGCGCAGTGACCACGGGTCGCTTACGGCATGCTTCAAAACATCAGCTTTCCCGAGCGTTTTCAACGCGGTGAGCAGGGCCTGGCCGTCGTCAATCGTCTCGGGGTCAGGCCACAGGTGATTCCCCACATTGACGTCGAGTTCACGCGCATAGCTGCGCTGTTCGTCGTTGAAGAACGGAAGATCGAGCATGTGGTCCATGGGCTCTGCCGCTGCGGGGCCTTCGATCACAGGTTACAGAAACTTCGCTTCGCGTTTTTCCTTCCACGCGTTGTAGCTTTCCTTGAAGTCCGGGTGCTGCATGCAGATGGCCTGTGCCTGCGCCTCGGCTTCCAGCGCCGTTTCCAGGTCAAAACTCAGCGACTTGTTCAGCAGCTCTTTCGTCATCATCAAGCCGAATGCCGGACCCTTGGCCCACTTGCCCGCCCATTCCCTTGCCCGGGCCATCAACTGCTCATTCGCCACGACCTCGTTGTACAAACCCGTGCGGTGCGCCTCGTCGGCACTGATGAACTCGCCGCCCATCAGCAACTCGCTGGCCTTGGAAAGCCCCACGATTCGCGGCAGCAGAAAGCAGGCACCCATGTCGGCGCCGCTGAGCCCGACCTTCGTGAACAGGAATGCCACCTTGGCTGTAGTCGCGGCGATGCGCATGTCGCATGCCATGGCAATAGCGGCCCCGGCGCCGCATACGGTGCCGTTGAGCGCCCCGATCACAGGCTTGCGCAACTGCCGCATGCTGCGGATCAGGTCAACTGTCATGCGAGTAAATTCAAGCAGCCCCTTCATGTCACGCGCGAACAGCTCGCCGATAATGTCTTCCACGTCGCCGCCGCTGCAAAACGCCTTGCCGGCGCCTGTGATGATCACAACGCGGCACGAGTCGCGCGTGTCCAGGTGGCGAAAGAAGGCCGCCAGTTCAAGGTACACCTCGAACGTCAGCGCGTTCAGCCGCTCAGGCCGATTGAGCGTAATCGTGCCCACGCCGCCGGCTTCTTCGTACAGGAATGATTTTGGCTGCATGCTCATTTCCCGGGGTCAACGCTTCGTCGTGGCCACCGGCCTCTATCGGTCTTCGCTATCCAGCAATCCGGCGACTGCGTCCAAGTCCGTCCGCAGGTTCTGCACGGTGTTGTCGCCAAGCTGGTTGAACAACTCGACGATCGCCTTTTCGTGGCGCGGGATCAACTCTTCGCAGTACTTCTCGCCCTCGGGCGTCAGTTTGATGAACGTCTGACGCCGGTCTTTCGGGTTGACCTCGCGTCGCGCCAGGCCGCGCTTTTCCAGCCGGTCCACAATGCCAGTCAGGTTGCCGGCCGTGACCAGCAGCTTCTCGCTCAGGGCGCTGAACGTGAGCCCGTTTTCCGAGCGCCGAATCTGGGCCAGCACGTCAAACTGCGGGATCGTGCAGTCGTCGCGCAACGAGCTGCTGAGCTCGCGCATCGCAAGGTTGTAGCAGCGCACCAGGCGCAGCCACATGCCGATTCTTGAGCGCTCTGCCGCTGTCAGTGGGTTTCTCTCTGGCATGTTCTACTCCGGCACCACGGCGTCTGCTTCAATTTCAACTTTTGCGCCAGCCTCCAACAGCCCTTTTACTTCAAGTAACGCCATCGCTGGATAGTGGCGGCCCATGACGTCGCGCCACGCTTCCCCCACGCCGCCCAGGTTCTGCATGTACTCGTGCTTGTCGGTGACATACAGCGTGACCCGCCCGATGTGCTCTACACTGCTGCCCGCGGCTTCAACGCAGGCGCGCACGTTCAGCAGCGCCTGCTTGAACTGGGCGGCGAAGTCGTCGCTGACAATGCGCTCGTTGCTGTCCCAGCCGACTTGCCCGGCGACGAACAGCAATCGTCCGCGCGGCATGATGATCGCGTTGGCATATCCCTTCGGCCGCTTCCAGCCGTCAGGTAGAATGACCTGCGCGTTGTTCAATGTTCGATCTCCCCGCCGTCGATACTCAGCGCCTGCCCGGTGATGCCGAAAGCGCCTTCACTAAGCAGAAACGCCACGGCGTGAGACACTTCTTCGGGCTCAAACACTCGCTGCTGTGGTGAAAGCTGTTTCAACTTCTCTTCGGCTTGTACCTCATCGAGCCCGGTCTTGCCTGCGATGTTGGCGATTGTGCGGGCGAACATCTCGGTGTGCACGTAGCCGGGGCAAACGGCGTTGAACGTCACGCCCTTCTTGGCGTACTCGCGCGCCAGGCTGCGCGTGGCGCCCAGCAACGCGTGCTTGCTGGCTGCATAGGCGCTGACGTAGGGATACCCCGCCAGGGCGGCGGTGCTGAGCAGGTTGACCACGCGCCCGCCCTGGTTCTCGACCATGCGGGGCACAATGGCGCGCATTAGGCGCATGGGCGCAAGGAAGTTGAGTTCCAAGTGGCGCTGCAGCAATTCGTCGTCGGTTTTGGCCAACGGCGCGCTTTCGCTCATGCCCGCGTTGTTGACCAGTCCCCACGGCGGCCCGACTGACTCAAGCGCAGCATCCCGCAGCGCGGGCCCGGCGTCAGAATTCGTGATGTCCAGGATGCACGCGGCCGCTTTAGCGCCGGCGGCTGCACACTCGTCGCGCACAGCCAGCAAAGAGACTTCGCCCCGCGCCACCAGCAGCAAATCAAAGCCGCGATGCGCCAGATCAATGGCAATCACACGGCCAATGCCGCGAGATGCACCAGTGATGATGACGGGTTTGCCCATGCAGATACTTTAGACCTCGATAGTCACGTAGCGCAACCATTATTGCGGAGAAAGAGGCTGCCTACGACGTAATGTCGGCCACTATCGGTGTGCGATGTATGCGAGATATCAAATTCCTCTTGTGACTAAACAGTGACTTTGTAGCTTGATGTGACGTCACTTTGCAATCAGTTGTTCTCACGTTCGACCGCTCTGGGGCAGCGCGCGAAACGTGATGTATCTGCCGTTTGCTCCGCTGTTGCGGGTGGCGAACTGGAATGCAGCGACATCGTTGGGAGAGGTCACATATGAGGATCGAGTTCCTGGCAATTCTCTTGCTATCGTCGTTTGCCGGTTTGCTGACCGGGCAGACCTACCCATTGAATCAAGGAAATCCCTCCACGAGCGGTTTTGGCTCATTTGGCGCCGCCAATTTCGACTTGGGCTGGGAGTTTCAGGTGAATGCCGCGGGGGTTTCGGTTAGCCACTTGTCCGCGAACACCACTCTGAACGCGACCACCACGGTTACGCTGTACGATACAACGACCCAGACATCGGTGGCCCAGGCGAACATTGCTGCTGGGACAGGTTGGCGATCCACCCAGTTGGCGTCGCCCGTTGCGCTGGTGAATGGGCGCCGTTATCGATGTGTCATGTTGACGGTGAATGCCGGCTACTGGCACCACAACACGCCGCCTGCTGCTTGGACACCGACTGGAACTATTCAGTACATCCAAGGCGTGTATGCAAGCGCGACAACTACCAGCACCTATCCGACGTTGACTCAAGCGTCACAGATGGGTGTCTGCGACATCGGCTACACTACTGGCCCGCAGCTATCGGTTTCGGCTACGGCTGGCACGGCGCAGAACGTTTATGCCAATGACACTGGCTCGGGCGGCAACGGGATTCTGGCTGGGCGCTTCACTGTTGCTTCGAACTCGCAGACTGGTGCTTCGCTTGACTCGGTAACCGTGCGCTCTTCCGGCACCGGCAACGACTCCAACGCTTACTCCGGCGTGCAGCTCTGGTATGACGCTGACGCCAGCGGCACGTTCAGTACCACGTCCGACACACAGGTCGGCTCCGGTGTTACTGCGTTCCCGGCCGACAACGGCGACCTCACCTTCACCTGGGGCACGCCGCAATCTTTCCCGGCAAGTACCACGCGAACGTATTTCATCATCACCATGCTCAACGGAGCCACGCTCGCGCAGCCGGGGCATACCTTCAACTACCTCGTGCAGGACATCGCCGTCTCCGGCACCAGCGCCACCAAGGCCGGTGTGCCCAGTGGCACGATGAACGGGTTGGCGATTGCTACGCCTGTCTTCTCGTTCACCGACGCCAGCGCTGCCACGGCCACCACGGTCTACCTCGGCAGCAGCAACAACATCTGCCAGACCTTCACCGTGGCATACCCCAACGGCCCCAACGACAAGCCCGCCAGCTTCACCGTCACCGGCTTGGGCACCGCCGACGAGAGCACCGACCTGACCTCAGCCCAGCTCTGGCATGACTCCGACAGCAGCGGCACCTTCAGCGCCACCAGCGACACCCAGGTCAACAGCCAGACGTACACCTTGGACAACGGCACCGTTGTCTTTTCGCTGGCAGGCCATGCCGACTTCCAGGCCGGCCAAACACGCCGCTACTTCGTGATCTACAACCTGAACAACAACGCATCCGACAACGAGACCTTCCAGTGCTACGTCAGCGCCGCAGGCGCACCCACCTACGGCGGCACGATGACCGGCTTACCGTCGCCCTCAGCCACGGGCACCGCGGGTCTGACTGTCAGCGCCAACGTGCTGGCGGTAACCATGAACGGCCCCAGCGCTGCATCCACGGTCAACAGCAACTACCAAGGGCCCACGGGCGACGGCGCGCTGCTGTGCGACGTCACGCTGGCGGCTGCACCGGGCGGCGCATGGACCATCACCAGCATGACGTTCAATGCCTCGGGCAGCGGCAGCCACAACACCGCCTACAGCGAAGTCGCCATGTACGAGGACAACGGCAACGGCACCTGGGACGGCGCGGGCACGGACAGCCTTGCGGCTGCAACAGCCACGGGCTTCACGGGCAATGCCGCGACCATGACGCTGACCAACAGCGCCTTGGCTGCAGGCACCTCGCGCACCTTCTTCCTGGTGGGCAAGCTCAACGGCACAGCCACAGCGGGCCAGACCTTCAACGCCAACCTGCAAAGCGTGAACAGCACGCCGCCGGCGGGCGGCGTCACCGTCGGATTGCCGGGCAGCGCCAGCACCGCGCTGGTGATTGACGTATCCAGCCTGACGGTGGCCAACGGCCCGGCGGTCTCGACGCCAGCCACGCACCTGGCAGGCACAGCCGCCAGCTACGTACTTGCACGCTGGAGGCTGTCGGCCAGCAACAACAACGTGGACGTCAACGCCATCACGATCACCACTGGTGGCACAGGCAACTGGACCAGCGATGTGGACGCCGCATCCGGCGTGGCCGTATGGCAGGACGACGGCGACGGTGTGTTTAGCGCCACGACCGACACGCTGCTTTACCAGGGTGCAGGTGCAGGCAGCGTAATCGCCACCTTTACCAGCACACTGAGCGTGGCCAACAGCAGCAGCGAAGACCTGTGGGTGCGTGTGGGCGTGACCAGCACAGCCGGTGCGGGCGTGGCCGCCGCACCGGAGACGTTCACGCTGGGCATCCAGAACGCCAGCGACGTAAGCGCCACGGGCGGCGTGACGGTCATCCTGAGCACGCCGGCGCCGAACAGCGTGACACTGGGCGCGATTGAGTTCAATGTAACCAGCTTCGACCCGCTGGCAGACCTGCCTGCGGGCGGCAAGCCGATCACGATCACGGGCAGCGGCTTGATGAGCCCGCTGACGGTAACGATCGGCGGCGTGGTGTGCCCGGGCACGGCGGTGATCACGGGCGGCACGCAGGTGACCGGCCTGTTCGTACCGCCAGGCGGCGGGACCAACCTGCCGATCGTGGTAACCAGCGCCAGCCTGCCCAACCAGACCCTGACGCAGCGATTCACCTACAGCAACGTAGGAGTAATCGGCGGCGGAGGCAGCGGCAAAGGCGGCGGCGGAGGCGGATGCGAATCCAGCAGCAGCAACACACCGTGGGCATTGCTCATCGCAGCCATGGCAGCAGCCGCAGCAGTAACAACCCTACGCCGCAAACGCGCATAGCCACAACAGCAGCAACCAATCAAAACCGGGCCGCCCTCAAGGCGGCCCGGTTCTTATCTGACTCGCGGTGACTGGCTTCGGCCTACTCGCCGAGCGTTACTTCGATGGTGTGGGATTGGCCGTTGCGCACGTAGGTGACCTGTACTTTCTCGCCCGGCTGCCGCCCTGCCAGTGCCGTGCGCAAGTCGTCGAGCCCCGTCACCTTGCTGCCGCCGATGTCGACGATCAGGTCGCCGGCTTGCAGCCCCGCTTTGTCCGCCGCGGTCGCGTAGATCACTGAGCGCACCCGCGCCCCCTCTTCGCCGCGTTCGGGCCGATAGCCATCGTCGATGCTTACGCCCAGAAAAGCGCTTTGCAGGCTGCGTGGACGGCTGCTGATCGTGCTGTCGCGGTTGCGGTCGTCGGCGTTGATGATGGCTTCGAACACACGGCGCGCAGTGTTGATCGGTATGGCAAAGCCGATGCTGTCGCTGCCATCCGGCCCCTGCGAAGCGAGCTTCCAGGTGTTGATGCCGATCACGCGGCCGGTCAGGTCAATCAACGGCCCGCCGCTGTTGCCGGGGTTGATCGCGGCACTGGTCTGCAGATAGTTGCGCACCAGCGTGCCTGTCGCCTCGCTGCGACGGCCGGCGTAGCTGATGATGCCCTCTGTCGCGGTGTGAAACAGGCCGTGAGGGCTGCCGATGGCGACGACCACGTCGCCCTGCTCGGCTTTGTCGCTGTCACCCAACGATGCGGGCACCAGGCCCTTGGCGTTGACCTTGATGACCGCGAGGTCGTACTCGGGGCGGTGGCCGACAAAACGCGCCTCATACAGATCATCACCGAGCACAACAGAAAGCTCGGTCGCGTCGCTCGGGATGACGTGGGCGTTGGTCAGGATGTAGCCGTCCGCTGACAGGATCACGCCGCTGCCAACGTGTGTCTGGCCGGGAATGCGCCCCAGCGCGTCGCCTGCGCGCACAGCCCGGTCGGGCGACTTGGCGACGATGCCGACGGTGAAGCGCTTGGCCCAGTTGATGGCGTTGACGTACTGCTTTGGTTTTTCCTGCGAGAGCGCCGGGTCTTCGACCACGGGCTCGGCACCAAGACGATCCAGCACGCCGGCGTTGGCAACCAGGAACATCAAGCCGCCGCCAAAGAACATACCCACCAGCAGATACATCAGTGAACGGCGGGCGAGCATCTTGGCGGTGTCGCGGTGGCCACGGTTGTAGCCCTCGTAATAGGAAACCTCGGCTGGCTCCTGCGGATCAAGCTTGCGGATGCTCATGCGCGTCTCCTGCCTCCTATTGTTACGAGTGAGCAGCCGCTGTCGATACCCGGAAAATGCAACGGGCCGGCTGATGCCGGCCCGTGTGTGTGTGATTCAGGCGCTATCGCTTGCCTTTGACTTCCTGCACTTTGCCGTTGCGCATGATCGTGAGCGTGAACTCGCTGCCGCGCTCAATTGCTGTCATGGCGTCGCGCAACTCGGTGCGGCTGTCGACGGCCTTGCCGTTGACCTCGGTGATGATGTCGTAGACCTCAAGGCCGGCGCGGGCCAGGGGCTTGTCTGCGTCCACGATTTCGTTGACGCTGAGGCCGTGATCGAGCCCAAGCTGCTTGCGCGGCAGCGGCAAAAGGCGCGAAACGCGCACGCCATCTACCACGTCCATCTGCTCGCCGGGCGGCAGTTTTACGTCACGGTCGGGCGCGTCTTTCGGCGCTGAGCCCAGCTCAATCTTGCGCTGCCACAAGTTGATGGCGTCGACGAACAGCTTGTAGTGCTTTTCAGCAGACTTCTGGATCTCGGGCCAGTCGCCCTTGTCGCGGTTCAGGACCTTATCTTTCAGGTCGGCGAAGGTGTCTTTGATGCTGTCCTCAACCTCGTCCAGTTCGCTCTCGTACTTGTCGCCACCGAGACGGCGCACCTGCCCCACACGGTCAAGCAGATCGCTGCGCAACTCAGCGATCACTTCAAGCGGCGAGGCTACGGCCTCGTCTACACCCGCTTCCTTGGCCCACTTGTCGAGGTCGGCTGAGTACTGGATGAAGAACTTCTCGGCGGTCGCAAGAATGCCGGGCCAGCCGGACGGCGGCGTGTCGCGGACCTTGGACTCAAGGCTCTCGTAGCTGTCGAGAATCTTTTCTTCCAGGTCGTCGAGATTGCTCTCAATGCGGTTCGGGCCGTGCTTGCGAATGCGCTTTAGCCGGTCACGCAACTGGGTTTTCATCTCGGTGATGCGGCGCGGCACATCCATGACCTTGGCATCGACATTGATGTCCTTGCCCCACTTCGAAAGCTCGTCGCCGAACAGCTTGTGGAACTTGCGGCCGTCGCCCAGGGCAACTTCCCAGTCCTTGGGGCCGCCGTCGTCGACCTTGTCGTGCAGCGTCGAGAATGTGTCGCGAATGCGCTCATCCAGGTCGTCCAGGTTGCTTTCGTACTGGTCGCCGCCGGGCCGACGCAGCTCAGCCAGGCGATAAATCAGGTCGCGCTCAAGCGCCTTGAGGCTGGCGCGGTAGCGGTCTTTCTTGATGTCGATGCTCTCTTCGGGGTCTTTCTCGCGAGCGTTGTCTTTCTCACGCTCCTGCAACCTTTGCATGTCCTTCTCGAGCTTCTGGCGTGCCTTCTCGGCCAGTACCTTGCGCTCTTCGTCAGACAGGTCGCCGTCGGCAAAGTTCACGCCGTTCAATGCGTCGATGTCGTCCAGAAAATCCTGCAACTCGCCGCTGTCCTTGCGCGCGTTGCCGTCGCCGATGCCTTGCTCTTGCGACGGGTCGGCTGGGTTGGCCTGGCCGTGTGCCTGCGGGGCTGCTTCAAGCTCGCGGTGCAAGTCTGCGTCGTGCTTGCGCAGGTCTTCGGCGCTGGCGTAAGTCTCCACTTTCACTTCGCCATCGGCGCGAATCTCCACGCGCACGCTGCCGTCGTCCCGGCGTTCAAACTTGAACGACTTGCCTTCTTTGCTGATGCGCACTTCGCCGCCGCTGCCGGTCACTTCGATGCTGCGTTCGGCTGTCTTGATGCGCAGCTTCATTTCCGACTTCGGCCGCTCAAGCGGCTCAGCCACACCGCCCAACATCTTGATCGAGCCGCGGACTTCGTCCAGTGCAGCCGCCGAAAGCGTCTCGCTTTCGAGGTGTTTGCGCAGGTGCGGAATGGCGTTTTCGCCCAGCGCGACCAATGCCGCGCGCGCCTGCGTGCGAATCTCAAGGTTAGGGTGATCCAGCAGCTTGACCTGTTCGTCCACTTCGGCGGACAGGGGCTTGGCCTCCTGGATCAGGCTGAATGTCGGGGTAACTTCCCCGACCGCGCCATACAGCGATGCGGCAAGTCCAAACACACTAAACGAAAACACAAGGCGCCCGAAGCGATGCATACACGTCTCCAATCCGGCCCGACAAAGCGACGCACTATTCTACGCGATGAATGGCGATCCTGCTCCCGGATTCTGGCACTCCCCCGGATTGACCACTGAACAGGCATTTAGATACTACACCATCGCTAACTGGTTTACTGGCAGGAGTTTGCGTTGACACCCCTGAAGTACGGCAACTTGCAGCTCAAGAACAACCTGGTTGCGGCGCCCCTGGCGGGCATTAGCAACCGGGCGTATCGCGTCTTGTGCAAACGCTATGGCGCCGGCTTGACCTATGTCGAGATGCTCAAGGTCGAGAGCTTCCTGCACCACAACCGCAAGACGATGACGCTCAAGTATTACCGCGAAGACGAGCGGCCCGTGGGCATCCAGTTCGCCGGCAACAACCCCGCCTGGCTGGCCGAGGCCTGCCGCATGGCGCAGGACGAAGGCTACGACACTGTAGATTTCAATATGGGCTGCCCGGTACCCAAGATCGGCAAGTGTGGTGCGGGCAGCGCGCTGATGGCCTACCCCGAACGTGCAGCCAAGTGCATGGAGGCGATGGTCAGCGCCGTCTCGATCCCTGTGACGGTGAAGATTCGCGCCGGCGTGAATGACAACTGTATGAACTTCCTCGACATCGGCCGCATGGCGCAGGACAGCGGCATGGTTGCCATCACGATTCACCCGCGCACCCGTGCTCAAAGCTTTACAGGTCTGGCCAACCACGCCCTGACCGGCGAGCTGAAGGCCGCCCTGAGCATCCCGGTGATCGCATCCGGCGACGTCAAAGAGCCGGAAGATGCGCTGCGTGTGTTCAGCCAGAGCAACTGCGACGGCATCATGATCGGCCGTGGCTGCTGGGGCCGGCCCTGGCTGTTCCGCGAGATCGACGAAACGCTGGCCCACGGCCGCGTAGTCACGGAAACGCCCGATGCGCTGGAGCGACTGGCGGTGCTGCGCGAACACTTCGAGATGCTGCTGGAGAGCTTTGACGCCCGGCGCGCAAGCCAGGTCGTGCGGCGCTACGCCACATGGTACATCAAGGACATCCCCGGCAGCGCCCAGTTTCGGGCGTTGATGACGCGTGTGGACTCGCGCGAAGAGTTCCATGAGGTGCTGGATGAAGTCACCGAGCACTTTGAGCGCGCGGTAGGCATCCCGGAAGACGAGTTCGTCGGGCGCCGCCCGATGCTCGCAACCGCCTGAACCCCTTTGCATTTCCCCCACCACGGCATACAAAGGCTCAATGCGCGTCTTGCTGGCCTTGCTTTTGCTTGTGATTGCCCTTGCCGGCTGCACGGTCGGCGGCGACCGTCCGCCTACGCGCACGTACGCTTGGCCGTTTTTCAACGAATCGACCGGCGTTGACGGCAGCGTCAACACGCGCGCTGCGGGCCCCTTCTACGAGAAGAAGTCCGGCCCCGACGGCTACGTGCAGACCAGCGTGAGGCCGTTCTACAGCTACACCGAGTCCCCGGCGCGGGCTGAGCGTGACCAGTTGTTTTTCTATCCGATCGGCAGGTGGCGCGAGCGTCGCACAGCCGGCTGGGAAGGCAGGCTGGAGCGCCAGATTCACGTAATGCCGGTGTTCTGGTGGAACGACGTGAGTTACTCGCCCGGGCACCGCGAGCTGGATTACTTTTTCTTTCCGTTGGTGTTCGGCGGCGAAAGCAGCATTGAGGGCTCACACTTCGCGGTGGCGCCGTTTGGCGGCAACCTCAAGGGCGTGTTCGGCAACGACGAAGTCCGATTCATCATGTTTCCGCTTTACGTTGAGCTGCACCGGCAGGGACGCACGACGTTTTACATGCCGTTCCCGATTGTGAAGTGGGGCTACGGCCCGGGCTACCGCACGTATGGTGTGCTGCCGCTGTTCAGTCGCACTGAAGTCTGGCGCGAAGTGCCGGACGACATCACCGGCGGCACCAAGAAGCTGCCCGTGGCTGATCGCTGGACCATCCTGTGGCCGATCTTCCGCTACGACCGCGAAGCCATGGACCGCAAGTACCCGCGCGAGGCGCTGATGGTCTACCCGCTGTTCGGGTACAAGAAGAGCGCGGTCACGCTGAACTTCAGCATGCTGTTCATCTACAACTACCCGATGTTCAGCTACACGCGGGCTGACCTGACCGACACCACGATTCTTGACCTGTTCTGGCCTGTGTTCCGCTACGCCAAGGGCGACGCCTTCAAGCAGTACCGCGTGTGGCCGCTTTGGGATTACAGCGAGCGCAAGTATCCCGACGGCAGCACATCCACGGCGATCAACGTGCTGTGGCCGCTGTTCTGGTACTACGAAGACAAACTGCCGACATACACCGAGACGCGGTACCAGGTGTTCCCGATCTTCTTTGCCAACTTCAAACGCTACCTGCCGGAGCCGGACGGCACGATCCGCACCAAAGACCTTGTGCGCATCTGGCCTTTGGCCAAGTACAAGAAGGACGTCGATGGCACCGTGGACTTCGAGATGCTGTCGATTTTTCCGTTCAATGACCTGAAGTTCGACAACACCTATGGGCCGTTCTTCAAGTTCTTCAGCGTGCGCGTCGGGCCAGACGAAACCAAGGTGCAGGCACTGTTCCGGATCTTCAATTACGAAGAGGACCCGTACAAAATCGACGTCTCGCTCGCGCCGCTGTTCGACTGGCACGTGGTAAAGCAGGCCAAAGACCGCCTCTACCCCTCGGGCCCCAACCCGGGCGACATCGAGGACTTCAACCTGTTCTATGGGCTGCTTGGCTATCACCACGGGCCGGATGACAGATACACCCGGCTGTTCTGGGGCCTGAAGATCCGCAAATGAAAGACTTCATCGGGCTAAGGGCAATCCGGGGCGCAGGCTACACGCTGCTGCTGTTGCTAGAGGCGTTGGGGTACATCAACCACGCCTGGAAACGCCGTCGCGCGCTGTTCACGCAGATGCACGTGATCGGCACGCAAAGCCTTGCCATCACCTGTTTCTTCATGCTGCTGGTCGGCATGGTGTTCGCGCTGCAGACCGGCATTGAGTTTGCCCGTTTCGGCCAGACCAGCCTGGTCGGCCTGGTGATCGTCAGCGCCATGGTTCGTGAGCTTGGCCCTTGGATGACCGCGTTTGTGCTGATTGCGCGCGTCGGCAGCAGCATGGCCGCCGAGATCGGCACCATGAAAACGTCCGAGGAGATTGATGCTCTAGAGGTCATGAGCATCAACCCGGTCAGCTTTGTCGTGATGCCGCGGCTGATCGGCTATGCGATCATGGGTCCGATCCTGACGATCTTCGGCACGCTGGTCGGTGTGGCGGGCGGCGCATTGGTCGCGAATGTGCAGCTGGGCGTGCCGCTGGACGACTTTTTGCGCTTTGCCGAGCGCGGGGCCGAGCCCCTGGACATCTACTGGGGCCTGCTGAAGTCGCTGGTGTTCAGCCTGTGCGCGGGCGCCGTCGCCTGTGCCAATGGCATGCGCACCAGTGGCGGTGCTGTCGGGGTTGGTCGTGCAAGCCGCAATACCGTCGTGGTGGCGCTGACGCTGACCGTGTTTTTGAACTACCTGCTGACGAGTTTCTATAGGATGGTCAAGCGACTCGTGGCAGGCATTCTGTAATTGTGGCATCCCGTGCGGAGTATCCAGCTTGTCGTTGAACATGCAGACCGAAGAGTCTTCGACCGAGGCGCTGATTGACTCGACGCCGATGGTCGAGTTTGCCGGCGTCTGCAAGAGTCTCGGCAACCGCAAGATCCTCGACCAGCTCACGTTCAACGTCAAGCGGGGCGAAACGTTCGTGATCATCGGCTACTCGGGCACCGGCAAGTCGGTGACGCTGCGCAACCTGATCGGGCTGATGCGCCCCGACGAGGGCAGCATCCGCGTCGCGGGCGAAGAAATCACAACGATGTCCAACAAAGAACTTGAGGTCATGCGCCGCAAGTTCGGTGTGCTGTTCCAGTCCGGCGCGCTGATTGCATGGCTGGATCTGTTCCAGAACGTCGAGTTACCGCTGCTTGAGCACACCAAGATGAGCCGCCGCAAACGCACTGAGATCGTGCAGCAGAAACTGGAGCTGGTGAACCTTTGGCAGGACAAAGACAAGTTCCCGGCCGAGATTTCGGGCGGTATGAAGAAGCGTGCCGGCCTGGCGCGCGCGATCGCGCTGGACCCTGAGCTGGTGCTGTACGACGAGCCCAGCAGCGGTCTTGACCCGGTGATTGCCTACGAGATCGACAAGCTGATCAACCGGCTGCGCGACCAGTTGAAAATGACGCAGATCGTGGTGACCCACGACATGGAAAGCGCGTACACCATCGCAAGCCGGATCGGCATGTTCTACCAGGGCGGTATGCTGCAGATCGGCACCCCTGACGAGATTCGGACCAGCGAAATCGAAGAGGTGCAGCATTTCATTACCGGCGGGCGCGAAGGCGCAGTCAGCCGCCGCAGCACCACCGCCATCATGAAGGGCAGGTCCCCTACCTTCAGCGCGCGTCTTGAGGCGGGCCGCGGCGTAGAAGCCGCAGAACCCTCGGGCGATGCAGCCCCCACGATTATGGAACTTGAGCCTGAGTCTTCCCCGATAGATCCGGAGAACAAGCCATGAAAGCACGTGACATCATTGCCGGCCTGCTGTTCTTTGCCGCCATCGGCATCGTCCTGTTCTTTGCGATTCGCCTCGGCGGCGACGGCGCGATCAGCTTCAAGGCTGACCAGCCCGCCCAGATTCTCTTTCCGAACGTGCAGGGCCTGCAGCTGAACTCGCCGGTCTGGATCAGCGGCGTGCCCAAGGGCAAGGTCAAGGACATGATTGTCGACACGCGCAACGGCACGGTGCTGGTGCGCATCAGTATCGACAGCGACGTGCGCCTGAACTCGGATTGCTACGCCGAGATCATTCCCAGCAGCGCGTTTGGCGGCCGCGCGATTGCGCTGTACATGGGCGAGTCCCCCACGCCTCACGATATGGAAACGCCGATTGAGGGACGTGTCGTCGAAGACCTGTTCACAGCCGCGGGCCGCGGCATCGGCAAGATCAATGAGGGCATCGACCTTGCCGTGGACACGGTCAAGGACGTGAACGCGATCGTGAAAGACGTGCGCGACGGCCGTGGGCCAATCGGCACCATCCTGCGCGACGAAAAGGTCGCGGGCGACATCGCCGCGACCGTCGAGAACGTGCGCGCCACCAGCGAAGACGTCAAGGGCATCACCAGCAACGTGCGCGACATCACCGAGAAAGTGAACAGCGGCGAAGGCATGGCAGCCATGCTGCTCGATGACGCCGACACCGCGATGCGCATGAAGAATATCGTCAAGAACGTCGAAGACGCCACCGACAACACCGTCGGCGCCACACGCAGTGCCAAGTCAATCGCCGAGAAACTGGACAACGGAAAGGGCCTGTTCGGCGTGCTGCTCAACGACGAAGAAACCGGCCAGAACATGAAGGAAACCATCGCCCGCGCGCCCACGCTGGTGGACAACGCGTCGCGCGTGGCCAAAGAGCTCGGCGACACCATGGAGGGCGTGAACCGCGGCGAAGGCACCGTCGGCAAGCTGTTCAAGAACGACACACTGTTCAACGACACGCTGAACGCCATCAACACCCTGCGCGCGGGTTTCGAAGACATCCGCGAACAGGCGCCGATCACGACGTTTGCTTCCTTGCTGTTTCAAGTTCTTCAGTAGGGCCGGCTCCGCGCAGGGGAATCATCTTCGCTTTCTTACCCGTCGCTTGCGCTCGGGGCTCTTGTCTTCTGCAATGGCACCATGCTGTTACAGACGTTTCATTCCTTCACGCAGCACGCTATGGGCCCTGCCGCCCTGGTGACTCTGCACGCCAGCATCCTGCTGTTCCTCATTGCCGCCGTGATCTCCGTGACGGCCTTGCTTCAGCCCCGCAAAGTGCGCATGGCCTGGGCTGACTGGACCGGTGCCGCCGGCGCGCTGTGCCTTGGCACGTACTTCATTGCGCGCTTTGCCGAAGCCGGCACTGAGCCCTTCACCAACCTGTTCGAGGTGATTGAGCTTGCGGGCCTGTGCCTCGTGCTCGCCTACTTTGTGGCAACGCGCCTGCGCAAGCTTCCGGCACTGGGGGCGTTTGCGTTTCCGGCTGTCGCGATCATTTTCATTGTCAATCTGGCCTTTGCCGACAGCGCCGCCCAGGGCCGCGAAAGCACGCCGTTGCTGGTGGTACACGTGCTGTTGACGCTGCTGAGCTATGGCGCGTTTTTCATGGCCACGCTGGCGGCTGTCATGTTCTTAATGCTCGAGCGCGCGCTCAAGAAGCACCGTGACCCGGCGCTCATCCGCAATTTTCCGCCGCTCGAGAGTCTCAAGCGACTGGTGAACACTTGCATCCTGGTCGGGCTGCCCCTGCTGACAGCTGGGCTGGCGTTGGGGTTCATTGCGCTTTCGTCATCGGGCTGGGAGTCGATCGCCCGCAACCCCAAGATTCCGCCAAGCGTGGTGCTGTGGTTCGTGCTGCTGCTGGCGGCTGCGGGGCGCAGGCTGGGCTTTCTGCAGGGTCGTCGGAACTTCTACATGGTATTGGCAGGGTTCGCGCTGGTCGTGATGACCTTTGTCGGCCTGGGCATCTGGTCCCGGACGCATTCGACGGCGCAGACCGCTTTCGTGGCAGTGGACGCATCATGCATCGGTATCTAGTGCTCGGGATCAACCACAAGTTCGCGCCGCTTGAGGTGCGCGAGCGCCTTGCGTATCCAGAGCGCAAGGTGCCCGGCGCGCTGCAGCACGTGCAGCAGTGCCTGGAAACCGACGAAGCAGTATTGCTCTCCACATGCAACCGCGTCGAGATCTATGCCTTTGCGGAAGGGATGGATGCCCGCGAGAAGCTGCTTGCCGCGCTGGCAGCCGACCACGGCATGAAAGCCGAGTATCTTGAAAAGCTGTGCTACTTTCACCGCGGACGCGATGCCGTCGAGCACCTGCTGCGCGTCTGTGGCGGCCTCGACAGCCTGGTGCTGGGCGAAACCCAGATCTTGAGCCAGGTGAAGCGTTCGTACCTGCTGGCCCAGAGCGAAAGCAGCACCGGCAAACAACTCAACGCTCTGTTCCACCGCGCATTTCACGTTGCCAAGCGGCTTCACACCGACACCGCCATCGGGCAGGGGCAGGTCAGCATCAGCTCGGTGGCTGTGCGCTTCGTGAAGCGAATCTTCGACGACCTTGCCAGCAAGACCGCACTGCTGATCGGCGCCGGTGAAGTCGGCGAACTTACGCTGACCTATCTGCGCGAAGCCGGCATCGGCCGCGTGGTGGTCGTGTCACGCAGCCTGGACCGCGCCAAAGAAGTCGCCGAGCGCTACAAGGGCGACGCCGTTCCCGTGAACCTGCTTGAGGACTACCTGCCGACCGCGGACGTCGTGATCAGCCAGACCGCCGCGGAAGACCGCATCTTGACCAAGGCCCAGTTCGCGCGCTCGCAGAAACAACGGCGTCATGCGCCAGTGTTCGCGCTTGACCTGGCGGTGCCCCGCGACATTGAGGAAAGCACGGCCGAGCTGGAGGGCGTGTTTCTGTACAACGTCGACGATCTTGAACACGTCGTGGCCGAGAACACCGACGAACGCAGCCGTGAACTTGAACGGTGTGCCTCCATCGTGCGCCAGGAAGCGGACCAGTTTCTCGCCAGCTTCCAGACCTATGCAGCCGGGCCGCTGATCACCGAACTGCGGGAAAAGGCCATCGCGATCAAGAATGCAGAGCTGGAACGGGTGATATCTAAATTCCCGGACCTGACCGAGGCGCAACGCCAGGAGCTGACGGCCTTCAGCGAACGACTGGTGAACAAACTGCTGCACCCGCAGATCCAGGGAATCAAGCAGGAAGCGGCGCGCGGCGACACAGACAGCATCCGGCGTATTGCGCTGGCGCTTGGCATCGACAAGGCGAGCGACGAGGCCGCGCTGGAGGAGTCGCCAGCAGCAAAACCTGACGATGCCGCAACCCGGCCCGATGCGCACGAAAGCTAGTCGCCGTGCAGTTTCCAGCCTTTCGGGATTGACACGTCAATGTCAAAGCGCCGGGACAGCGTCTTGACCGCCGTTTCCAGCACTTTGAGGCGGGCGAACCACTTGTGTTCGGCTGCAACGGCATGCCACGGCGCCCAGTCGGTTGAGGTTTTTTCAAACATGTCGTCGACGGCGGTGATGTACTTCGACCACTTCTTGCGGTTGCGCCAGTCTTCAGGGCCGATCTTCCAGTTCTTGAACGGGTCCTGCTCGCGTGCGCGAAAGCGGCGCAACTGCTCTGGCTTGGATATGTGCAGGTAGAACTTCAGGATCGGCACGTTGTCGGCGTGCAGCATGTGTTCAAACGAGTTGATCTCGTCGTAGGCGCGCTTCCACTCTTGCTTGGTGGCAAACTTTTCGACGCGCTCGACCAGCACCCGGCCGTACCAACTGCGATCGAAGATCGCGAGGCAGCCGGGCTCGGGAATACGGTCCCAGAAGCGTTGCAGGTAGTGCCGGCCAAGTTCGCGCGAATTAGGCGCGCCAATCGGGTGCACCACATACCCGCGTGGGTCAAGGCGCTCGATCAGGCGGCGGATGCTGCCGCCCTTGCCCGCCGCATCTGCGCCCTCGAACACGAACAACGCTTCACGCTTGTGTTCAAACATCCAGCGCTGGATCAGCAGCATGCGCATTTGCCCCAGCGTCTGGCGTTCTTCGTACTCTTTCTTGTCCTTGACCCTGGACGACAGGTCGATGGAGGCAATGTTCAACGCCATGTTTTCGCACCGGGTGAAGGTTTTGTTCAGGATCAGCGAACCCGGCTCATTACGCCGTCCCACCGCCAGAAAGAAAAGCCGGAAGTTGCCGCCGACGCGGCGAAGGGGCGACACGCGCGGGATTTCGATGTATGAAGCACAGGCATGAGCAACGCCAACTCACGGCTTGAGTTTCTCGGCCAGCTTGCGGGCGGGTTGGCCCATGAGATCAAGAACCCGCTCAGCACGATCAAGCTGACGCTTGAGCTGCTGGACGAAGACCTCGCCAAAGAGAAAGCGGCCGCCGCCCAGCGCGCGCACCGCAAGATTGAAGTGCTGCTGCGCGAAGTGAAGCACCTTGACGACATCGTCCAGGAGTTCCTGCACTTTGCGCGCGGCCACGACCTGAAGCTTACACGCACCGACCTGTACGCGTTGATTGTCGAGCTGTTCGAGTTTCTTGGCGACGACGCGCACCGCCGCAACATACGCATCCACTTTGATGCCGACGGTGCGCTGAACGACCTGGTGCTTGACCCCACGCTGGTGCGCAACGCGCTGATGAACCTGCTGCGCAACGCCTTTGATGCCCTTGACGAAAAGGGCGGCGGCGAGGTCATTGTTCGCGCCCGCGTAAAGGGCGACCTGCTTGGTATTGAAGTCATCGACACCGGATGCGGCATTGCCGAAAGCAACATGGATCGTATGTTTCGCCCCTACTTCACAACGAAGAAGAATGGCACCGGGATGGGGCTGGCAATGGTGCGCAGAATCGTTGAAGAACACGGCGGGCAGATCACGTTCGAGAGCGAAGCCGGCAAGGGGACACGCTTCATCATCCTGCTGCCAGCCGACCCCGGCAAACGTGGCAGCCTGAAGTCGATGGTGGCCGTGGACCCGGACACAGCGCCGCAACGGGGAGAGCAGTAATGAAGGTCCTGGTGATTGGCAGCGGCGCGCGCGAACACGCACTTGCCTGGAAGCTGAAGCAATCGCCGCACGTCACCGAGCTGTATGCCGCGCCCGGCAGCGACGGCATGTGCAGCGTCGCGACGCCCGTGAACATCAAGGCCAGCGACCTCAACGGCCTGGCCACATTCGCCCGCGACAAGAAAATCGACCTGACCGTCGTCGGCCCGGAAGACCCGCTGGTCGAGGGCATTGTCGACCTATTTCAGAAGAAGCACTTGCGCATCTATGGCCCCACGCGCAAGGCTTCACGCCTTGAGGGCAGCAAGAACTTCGCCAAGGACATCATGTCACGCCACGGCATCCAGACCGCCGGGCACAAGATGTACGAGCAGCCGGCGCCGGCACTCGAGTACCTGAAGAACTGCGACTACCCGGTTGTGCTGAAAGCCGACGGGTTGGCCGCGGGCAAAGGCGTGACCATCGCCCGCACCTACGAAGAAGCCGAGGCCGCAGTTCACGAAGCCATGGTTGACAAGCGCTTTGGCAGCGCCGGCCGGCAGGTGTTGATTGAAGACTTTCTGGTCGGGGAAGAAGTCAGCGTGCACGCGATCAGCGACGGCCACAACATCCTGCCGCTGTGCCTTGCGCAGGACCACAAACCCGTCGGCGAAGGCGATACAGGCGAGAACACCGGCGGCATGGGCACTTACAGCCCGCTGCCGCAGATCAACACCGAGACCATTCACCAGCTTGAGCGCGACGTGATTGTGCAGACGATTCACGCCATGAACGTCGAGGGCGAGCCCTTCAAGGGCACGCTGTTCGCCGGCTGCATGATGACCAAACAGGGCCCGAAAGTGCTCGAGTACAATGTGCGCTTCGGCGACCCCGAGACGCAAAGCATCATGCTGCGCATGCAGGCCGACCTGTACGAAGTGCTGAGCGCCACCATCGACGGCGAGCTGGACAAGGTTGAAGTCAACTGGGACCCGCGCACTGCCGTCACGATCGTGCTGGCCAGCGGCGGCTACCCGCGTTCGCACGAAAAGGGCTACAAGATCAAGGGCCTGGAGTGGGAGCTGGGGCCGGACATTCAAGTCTTCCACGCCGGCACCAAGAAAGTCGATGGCGACTGGTACACCAACGGCGGACGCGTGCTCAGCGTGAGCGCGCTGGGGGCTGATCTTGAAGACGCGCGCGCCAAGGCATACGCAGCCGTAGACAAGATTCACTTCGACAAGATGCTTTACCGCAAGGATATTGGTTTTCGCGGCTTGAAGGCCCGGCGCTAACACCCCGGCCACGCAGTTGCCACACCATCCGGAGACGCCCATGGCAGGCACAGCAATTTCGCAACTCAGTATCGGCGCCGGCCCGTTGACCAACGTTGCCGATTTCATCATCGACGGCGGCGTGCTGGATGATGCGACGGCGTTGCGGTTGCTGACGCTGCCCGATGATCGCGTCTATGACCTGATGTACGCAGCCTACCTCGTGAAGCGACACTACCAGGGCGACAAGCTGCACCGTTGCAGCATCGTCAACGCCAAGAGCGGTGCGTGCGGCGAAAACTGCACCTTCTGCGCCCAGAGTTCGTTCTACCAGAAGGACACCGGCGTCGAGACCTACCCGATCATGAACGCCGACGCCATCCTGCGGGCCGCCGACGAAGCCGTCGAGTACGGCAGCAGCAACTTCGGCATCGTCACCGCCGTCAAGGGCGTTCAGGAAGGCCCGATGCTTGAGGCTATTCTGCAGGCTGTGCGCAAGATTCGAGCCAGCGGCCGCATCGCGCCCGATGCCAGCCTTGGCGTCGTCAGCAAGCGCGTGCTGGAGAAGCTGAAAGAAGCCGGCTTGCAGGTGTATCACCATAACCTGGAAAGCTCGCGCACATTTTACCCCAACGTCTGCACGACTCGCGACTGGAACGAGAACTACGAAACCATCCAGCGCGCCAAAGAAACCGGGCTTGAGGTTTGCTGTGGCGGCATCCTGGGCATGGGCGAAAGCCCGGCCCAGCGCGTCGAGTTGATGCAGCAGGTAGCCAGCCTGAAGCCCGAGCACATTCCGCTGAACTTTCTCGTCGCCGTCAAAGGCACGCCACTGGCCGACCTGCCGCCGATGCGCCCGGTCGATTGCCTGAAATCGATCGCGGTGTTCCGGCTTACCAACCCCACCAGCGACCTGTTTGTCGCCGGTGGACGCGTGCAGCAGTTACGGCAGCTGCAGCCGTTCATCTTCATGGCCGGCGCTAACGGCATGATGGTAGGCAACTACCTGACCACCCCCGGCCGCACCAAAGAAGACGACCTCGAACTGGTCCGCGACCTGGGCCTGGAGAACTAGGGTTAGTGATCGATCGACGATCCAGCATCTGCCGAACTGCGAAAACGTCGGGCGCGAAATCGCGGTCTCAAGTGGTTCTTTGGCGGAAGTGTGCTTGCCCTCGTCTCATTCGCGTTTGCCGCGGTCGTGTCACCACCACACAGGCCCCCACATTCGAGATCGACTGACGTCCAAAACACAAACACTGCCGCGTACGGAAGTGCCGGCATCTTGGGGTTGATCGTCGCCGGTTCGGGCATTCGGCTGGTAATCCGTAGCTGGCGCAAAGGCTACTAGCAAGCATCTCGGCATTCGGTGAGCCGACCGCTCCTAAGACGCTTGGAGCATTTGGCACCGCAACGGGCGGTCCACCGCCCGAATGCAAACGTTGTCGGCTTGAGCAAGGTGGTGGGGCCGCGCTACTTCACGGGCGGCCATACGCGGTTGAACGGGTAGATGCGGAAGATCACCCGGCCCTCCACGCTTGACGTGTGCACCCACAGGCGATTCACGCCCGGCGGCTCGCTGCGGCGAACGTCGATTTCAAGCCAGCGGCGGCTGTCGTTGCTGTGCGTACGGTTGTCGCCCATCACGAAAATGCGCTGCGGCGGCACTTCGATCTCGTCACCCTCAGAAATGTGGCTGCCAAGATCGCCGATCGAATAGGACCGGAACGTTCCGTCTTCGTTTTTCAGCTCTTCGGCGTTGAGATAGTCTTCCGTGACCTGCCCGAATTCCGATGAGCCCTTGGCCTTGAGCCAGAGCTTGCCATCTTCGAACTTGATGGTGTCACCCGGCAGCGCGATCAGGCGCTTGACCAGCTCGGCACCCGGGTCTTCGGGGCTGCGAATCACAACAATGTCGCCGCGTTTGAGGTCCGGCGTCAGGAAGCCGGGCAACCAGTTGATCCACCACTTGTCCTGGTTGTTCGCGATCAGCGGCGTCACGCGCTCAACCACAAGCCGGTCACCCTGTTCCAGCGTGCCCTCCATGCTCGGGCCCTGCACCTGGCTGACCTGCACCACGTAAGCACGCAACAGCAACACGAGCATCAGGATTTTCAGCACTTCGACGAACACGCTCCAGGCCATGCCTACCGGCGTCTTCTTCACGCTCTTCTTCTTGGGCATGCTGCCGGAACGCGCAAACCCGCCGCCCTTGCCGGCGGTGCGCGTGTCGCCACCTTCGTCCTCGGCGGCTTTGGTCAGACGCAGGCTGTCGCCTACCTTTCCCCAGAAGCTCTTCGGCCCTGCGGGCTCGGCAATCGGCTTTGGCGGGCGCCCAGCACCCTTGCCTTTGCCCTTCACGCTCTGGTTCTTGATGGCTTCGTCGGTCAGGTCGGCGCGAATGCCCACAGGCACCATGCGGCCGCTGTCGGTCTTGCCGACCTTTACGCCGAACTCTTCGGCGGCCATGGCTGGAAAGTCGCCTGCGGCATACTCTTCCCAGTTCACGTCGTCATCGTCGTTGCGATTGCGGCTCTGCTCATGAAAGTCGGGCTCGGGCGTGGATGGCACGTTGCGCACTTTGGACTGCGGAGGCGCCTTGGGCGGCTCATCTTCCACGCGCCGGACACCGCTGGGTGTCAGTACAACGCCACTTCTAGGCACTTCCCGCGACGGCGTGCGATCATGAATCTTTGGCAAGCCAGGACTCAGGCCGGGGCCCTTGGGCTGGCGCGGTTGTGGGGCTGCGCTGCCTGCCGGGGCCAGCGGGTGGTCGCCGCCGACCTGGTCATCAAACGGGTCCGGCACGTGCCGAAAATCGGCCGAGTCGGGCTTCTCATTGTTCAGGCTTGACGGCCGCCGCATGCGCGGGGTGGCAGGCTGATCGAGATGTCCGAAGAATTCGTTGCTTTCCTCGGGTGCCATTGACGCGCTTTCTGAAGCAGTCCCGGTCCGCAGATCAGGTTACCAGTGAATGTAAAAAGTAGAAGTTACTCGCCGAAAGGGTCGAGATCCTCCGGGCCGGAATCGATCCCGCTTTGGCCGCGGGGCGATGCGCCGGCACTGCCGCTGCCGAGGTCAAGCTCGTCAACCTCTGCTACATCGTTGCCGCCGAGGCTTGACTCGTCAAGGTCGCTTTCACTCACCGCGGCGTGACGCCCCGTCTCTGACTGCGAATCAAACCCGGATTCGTCCAGTTCGCTCATGCCCACATCACTGGGCGGCGGCGGCGCATTCGGGTCAATCGGCGCGTACAGGCCCGAGTCTTCGCCGCTGAGCGTCGGGTCGTAGTTCTCTTCCAGGGCGTCGCCTTCACCGGTGATCGCGCTGTCATCATGCGACGCGCCACGGTCAGTCGGCTTGGGCGAACGAAGCGTCGCCGCGCTTGCCGGCGGGTAGTAGCGGGCAAGGGCGTCGTCAATCTCTTCTTCCGTGACCACAAACAGCTTGACCTTGCTTGCGGTCAGGCGCCGCAGCTCCAGCAGCCGGCGCGGGTCAAACGGGAACGCCGCTGCTACCAGCAGGATCTCGCCTACTTTCTCAATCGGCACCACGCGGTAGCTGCGGGCAATCGCCGGGCGCAACACGGCCAGTGCCGCCTCGGAGGGCCGCACGCGCTCAAGGTCAACGGGCGCCAGACTTTCGTGGCGCGCCAGAAAGCGATGCAGCGTCACCTGGTCGGTGAACGTGTTTTCCATCAACAACTCGTAGGCGGCATCGCTGACCTGGCTTTCGGCCAGCGCGTCATCGACTTCTTCGCGCGTAATCACGCCCTGCAGCCACAGCAGGTAGCCTGCCCGCTGTTCCATTTCATCGTGCGCCGCTGACTCGCGGGCGACGGGCTCTTCGTCGTTGACGACCGCGCTGCCCTGGCCGCTGTCGCCGAAGTCCACGGGACGCTCATAGCCCAGGTCATCCGGCGGTGGTTCTTGCACATAACCGGTCTCGTAGTCCGCCGCCATCGGCGTCTGCACCACTTCGCGCTGCACCTGCTTTGGCGGGCCCTTCAGAAAGCTGCCCTGGGGCGACAATTCGTCATCGGGCTGCACGGACTGCATGTCCTGCTCAGCGCCGTACTCAGCCGACTGAAATGCCATGCGCGACGAATCCTGCATGCGCGGCTGCAACGGGCCGCCCTGCGGCTGCTCAGGGTCGCGCTGCTTGTACATGCCGCCCGGGTTGGCCTGCGGCGGTGGCTGCGTGCGCGCCTCTTGCTCGCGGCGGCGCATCTCGTGCAGCATTTTCTTGCCTTCTTCGCCCAGCAGCTCTTCGGCGCTTACACCGGCAAGCGTATTTCCGCGTGCCGTGGGCGGCGGCGGCGCCTGGTGCGCGCGCGGCACGTTGGCGCGCGGCACCGGCATGTTCACGACCGGCGGGACGCTTTCATTGCGCTGCGGCGGACCGGGGTCGATCGACGGCCGACGCCCGGAACCCATGCTGTCCATGACCGGGGCTTCGCCCTGGAAACCGCCACCAGCCTTGGGAATCCGACGCGTTCCGCCGCGGCGAATCACCATGGTCTCCATGTCCTTTTTGCTGTCACCGCCAAGGTCAACGGGCTTGCCGTCATCGGTGCGGCGCAGCAAAGGCTTGGCGGTGTTCTTCTGGGGCGCCTGCTTCTGGACCGGGTTGGTTTTCTCGCGACCGATGTTGCCCATCAGGCTGCGGTTGCGCGCAGACTGGGTGTTGGGGCCTGCCATGCCGTCCATGCGCGCGTCGCGCATGATGCCGGGGCCGCGGTTGCGCTTGGGCGGCTCGAGCGAAAGAATCTGCGTGCGCCGCTTGGGACCGCCACCCTCCACGGGGCCGGTCTTCTTGCGGTCAGGCAACTGCTTGCTTTCAGCCGTCGGCGGGCGCTTGGCTTCGCCCGTCGGGATGCGGCGGTTTTCGTTGGTCGGCGGCCGCATACCGGGAGCCGGTTGCCCCTGCGGCATGGGGCGCTTGGGCGGCGGAGGTTGCTTGCCAGCGTCGTCGTCCGGAATATCAACCATGAAGCTGCTCGTCTCGTTCCCGGTGATGTGAGAACACGCCACACGCGCTACGCCAGGAAAGCGACGCGGTGCTCGTTGCCGAAAGACCGTCACAACTGGCGGCCTCTGCTAAAACCAGACAAGGAGACTGTCCTTATCCCGATGCGCCGATTGTAATTCACACAGCCAATCGGGCAATGGGGGTCAGGGCACGGGAAAAACTGTGGATTTCCGTAACCCTCGTTTGCGGTTGACTCTACGAGCGAGGTGATGTATCCATTACGGGCCAAACGGCCAACAGACATATAGGACATGAACAGGAACGAACCCCTGATTGGGGTGTGCAAGACTTGCGTTTCAGAGTCTGGCACAAGGTAAGTATCGAAGGAGCACCCTTGACCGACCTGCGCTTTGACATCACTCCCATCGACGCCTTGGCCAACACAGCCCGGGTTGTCGTAGAAGGCGCGATCGACGCCACCACAGTCATCTCTTTCGAGTCGCAACTCAAGCAGCTGCAAGAGGACGGCTACACCAACTTCGTCCTCGACATGCAGGGCATCAAGTACGTGAACTCCACCGGCCTGGGCAGCCTGGTCGCGACCGCAGACAACCTGGAGAAGGTTGGCGGCGGGTTGGCACTGATTCGGGTGCACCCCAAGGTCAAGGTCGTGTTTGACATGCTTGGCCTGAACTCGTTCTTCCGCATCTTCACCAACGAAGATGAAGCCGTGAACTTTCTGGCCACCAGCAAGGGCGGGGAGGCAGCCGCGCCGGCAGCCCCGCAGCATGCACCCGCGCAGCAGCAACAGCGCGCGCCCGCACAGCAGCAGCAGCGCCAGCCCACGGGCCAGTTTCAGCAGCCGGGATACGGCCAGCCGCAGCCGCAGCAACGTGGCGGTACGGCTCAGCAGGCGCCCCAGCAACAGCAGCGCCGCCAGACCAGCGTAGTGCAGCAGCAACAGTTTCAACAGCAGCGTCCGCCGACTGGCCAGTACCAACAGCGCCCCGGCACCGGCCAGTGGTCGCCGCCGTCGCGCGACAACCCGCAGGTGGTGGCGTGCCCCAATTGTGGCGCTTCGTTCAAGGTCAGCCAGACCGGGCGTTACAAGTGCCCGTCGTGCGCCACGGCGTTCGTGGTTGACCCGCAGTTCGGTGTTGAGCTTGCACCGGCGACCAGCCAGTTGACGCTGGCGTTCACGCCCGAGTGCCGCGAGGGTTTCAACCTGTACCTCGGCGCTATGTGTCGCCGCGCCGGCTACAGCGAACAGGACTACAACGGCCTTCGCGCCGGCCTTGACCAGGTGCTGCAGGGCGTGCTTCAGAACTGCTACCAGGGGCGCATTTACGAAAGTTACGCCGTGGCCTTCCTGCCCGCGCGTCGCAACCTGCAGATCAAGTTTATCGTCGCGGGCCCGACGCTTCAGGGCGACCCACGCGCCTACTTCCCGCAGGCTGCGCAGCAGATGCCGGACTTGGCCATGCGCCCGCACCCCAAAGGCGGCACGGTCATTGTCATGAGCTTCCGCCGCTAGCCTGTGCGACACACAACTCAATGCGCGCCGCCACTTCTGGCGGCGCGCATCGTTTGGCACCCGCACGCAGCCCCATCCAATCTGCAATTGGCAACCTACAATCCCAACTTGCATGACTGACTGGTTCTCCAATCCCGCCGGTTTCTGGGCCCTCACTCTGCTGGCACCGCTGCTGCTGCTGTACATGCTGCGCCACCGGCCCGTGCGCCGTCGCGTGCCCAGTGTGCTGCTGTGGGCCGGCGTAGCCGAGGCGCAGGTTTCCACCTCGCCGTTTCAGCGGCTGCGCAAATCGCTGTCGCTGTTCCTGATGCTGGCAGCGCTGCTTGCCATGCTGCTGGCGCTTTCCGGTTTCCGCATCCCGCGGGGCAGCCCGCAGGGTCTGCCCATCACCATTGTCATCGACGCCACCGCCGGCATGGGTGCGCGTGAAGGCGACCGCACGCGGCTTGACCTGGCACGCGAACTTGCACGCGAAGTCATCGAAGCCGCCGGCAGCACCCGCGTATCCGCGCTTTCGTGGGACGGCAGCCTGAGGCCACTGGCGCCGGCCGACAGCTCGGCTGCGGCGGCATCCAGTGCTCTCGACGCGCTGCAGGTATCGCCGCGGGGTGCCGACAGCGCGGGACTTTCGCGCGCGCTAAAGCAGCTGGCAGGCGACAGCGGCCGCCACGTCGTGATCATCGGCGACCGTGACCCGGGCACGGAGGGCAACGTGCGCTTTCTGCCGGTCGGCAGCAACCGTCCCAACGCGGCAATTGTTACCGCCAGCGTGAATGAGCCCGCGCCGGGGCGACTTGAGATCACATTCGGCATTGAGCTGTTCGGCGCCGATCAACCACAGCGAGTGACCGTCGCGCTGCAACGCAGCGTGGGCGACGGCACCGAGCTCGTGGATGCCCGCGACGAAACACTTGAGCCCGGCCGCCGCATTGCCAGCACATTTACCGTGCGCGAAGCCGGCCTGTACCGCGGCGTGCTGCGTATCAACGACGCGCTTGGCACAGATGACAGTGCGTGGCTGCGGGCCACGCTGCTGCCGGTGTTGCCCGTGTACGTCAGCGCCGAGGCACCCGAGCCGGTACGGCGCGCGCTGTCTGCCATTGAGCAGGGTATGGGCACGATTCGCATGGTGGCTTCAGCGGACGGTACAGCCACCGTGTTGACGGGCCGCGAAGGCGCGGGCGCACAGCCGCGCCTGCCCGCCGCATTTCTGGGCCCGATCGCGGCGCCTCCGGGCGTCACGTACGGTGCAGAAGCAGATGCTTCTGCCACAGCGGCACGGCCGCTGCCCGCCTTCTTGTGGCGCGGCGCGGGCACGCCCGGCGTGATTGCGCGGCAGGTGTGGCCAGTTTCGTTTGAGGGACTCATGCGCCCCGTGCTTGAGGTTGATGGCGGTCCAGCCGTCGCGTTGTGCGAGCGCGACAACGGCCTGCGCGACCTTGTGGTTGGCATGTCACTCACGCCCGATGGCGGCACGTTTCAGGACCAGCCCGCGTTTGTCATTTTCTGGGCCAACTGGTTCGACTACGTGCGCGGGTTACTTGACCCGTTGCCGCGTGGCGCGCTGACCACACGCGACAGCCTGCGCGTGCCCGCACTGGACGGGCGCGAGCGCTATTCCCTGACAGGCCCAGCCTCCGAGGGCGAGGTCGAGCTTGCCCCCGGTGCCGGCCACAGCCTGCATGCACCGGGCATCTATCGCACGCGCGGTTTGGAAACCAGCGTCGCGGACTTCGGCGTCTCGCTGCTCGACGCAACGGAAAGCGACCTGGCCGTGACGCAGAACATCGACAACGCGGCGGTCATGGAATGGATTGGCCAGGGCGCAGAATCCGGCGAGCGCGGCGCGCTTGACCTGGGGCCGTGGCTTGCGCTGATCGCAGCTGCACTGCTGGTCATTGAGTGGCTGCTGTTCCGTCGGCGCTTTCCGCGCCGGCCGGTCGATGCAGGGCAGCCTTCAACGAATCCCCATACTCGTGCAATGCGCGCTTGAACTCTGCGGCCATGCTGCTGTCTTCGCCAAAGCGCATCGCGTAGTACATCTCGGTCAGCGCCTCGACTCGGACGTGGGTTTCGCCGCCGCGTCGCATCACCCTTTGCGCAAACTCGCGCGGGGTTTCGCTGGGCCGCTTGTGATAGCCGTACCCGGCCAGCAGCAACAGCAATTGAAAGTACATGCCGCGTTCGCGCTTGCGGTCCTGGCCGCCCATGCCCTTCAAGACGTGGCGCTCGATGCGCTTGCGCTTGCGCCGACGCAGCACGAGGAACGCAAGCACGGCTGTCACGGGCAGCAGCAACACGAACACGCGCAAAATGCCGCTTCGCGGCAGCAACCCGTCCGGCAGCCAAGACGTCACCGCCAGCAGCGCGTCATCAAGCTGCGCGGCTGTGCCCTCGGCCCACGTGACTACGCCTGAGATCACTTCTTTCTGCTTGGACCCGTCGAAGTCCTTGATCCAGTCGGTGTCTTTCTCGCCGCCGCCATCGACTTCTCCGCCCGAATCTGCTGGCTCTACCGTCGGCGGCGGCTCTGGCGGTTCCGGCTCGACGGGATCAACCGGGCCGGTCCCCGTGCCGCTGACCTGGCTTGCGGGTGTCGGGTCAAACGCCACCCAGCCCTGGCTCTTGAAGTAAACTTCAACCCACGCGTGCGCCTCAGACGTCGTCACGGACCACACGCCATCGAGGTTGACCTGCCGCGCGGCAAACCCCGCGGCCAGCCGGCACGGCACGCCAAAGCAGCGCAACAGCGCGCACATGGCGCTGGCAAAGTACTCGCAATGCCCGAAGCGCTCGGTGGCTTTGGGGTCGGTGTCGAGAAACCTGGCCAGCGAGTCCGGCCCCGCGAGGGGCCTGAAATCAAGCGAGTAGGTCCAGGCCGGTTTGCCGGCGATGCTCGCGCCCTCAAACATGCGCACGATCCACTGTGCGGCGGCATACACCCCGCGCTCTTCTTCGGGTGATGCGCGGTTGGTGGCCGCGACTTGCCGCTGCAACTGGTCAAACCACTTGAAGCGCTGCCGAATCTGTGCCCGCAGGGCCGGCGGGATCGCGCTGAACACAGCCGCCACATCACCCTCCGTCACTCCGCTGTTGCGCAGCTCGCGCGCCATCTGCTGCGGGGTTGCCACCAGATGCTGTACCTCGATCAGCATCGATTGACCGCTGCGCAGGCTGGCGGCGCGCAACGTGTGCTCGACGGTGTTGTATTGCAGCGGGCCGGCGTAATCGCGCACAAGCTGCGCCTCGACGGGCATCGGCACAACGCCACCCTTGCCCAGCCCGGCTTGCTGCATCGTCAACTCATAGGCTCGCGTGCGCACTCCCATGCGCTCCCGGGCCGGGGCGCCTGGCAGCCTGCGTATGGGGCCTTCGCGCACTGTGGCCATGTTGGCGGCATCGGCTTCAAGTGGACTCCAGCGCTCGCCGTCAAACTTCGCGTACGTGAACGCCCGCAGGTACAGCACGCTGGGCGCGTCGGCGGCGTCGTACAACGCGCGAACCTCAAGGGCCGGCGTGCCGTTGCGCTGGATCTCGCCAAAGTCACCCAGGTCAACGCCATCGGTCAACCCGGCCACGGACGGTGGCGGCTTGTTCGGGTCGCGCGGCGGGCCGGTTTCGCCGGGGTCGCGGGGCCCGTTGCCATTCCCGTCATCCGTGTTGGGGTCGGGGCCTTGCCCGGGCAATTGCGAGCCCGTCGGTTCGTCAGCAAAGCTGATGCGCGGCGCGGCAAAGTACAGGAACATCGTCAGCACCACCGTGCACGTCGCCAGCAGCGGCAGCGTCGCCACGAACGACTGGCGCAGCACGCCCCCGGGCCGGGCCGCTGGCGGCAGATGGCTCGTGCGCTTGACGTAGACGCCATGAAACAGCATTCCCGGGTGCTGCAACGCCAGAAACAGCGCGCCCAGTGCCGCGATGCCGGCAAGCCATGGCCAGACCGAGTCATCAATTGGCCGGCGCACGCCAATCACGGTGCTGAACAGGGCAAGCACAAGCACCACAGAGACAAGCCGCGGCGCATCGCGCACGTACAACACCATGATTTGCACACTGACCAGCACCAGCGGCAGGGGCGTGTTCAGCACCGCCTTCACGAAGTCGCCCGAGTGCGCCCGAATCTGCGCGCTGTGAAACAGGATCAACAGCAGCGGCGCCATCGAGTACGCGATCAGCATTGGTGTGCGCCAGCGCCGCAGGTTGGGCAGGCGCAGAAATGACTCCTGCAACCCGATGCACACACCCAGAAACACAAGCTCAGACCAGTGCATCAGGCCGCGGCGCTGAAAGAACACCGTAAGCAACACCAGCGCGATGCCGCTCATGCGCGCCAGGCTGAAGTACTGCGACTCTCGTGACGCGGTCTTCACGGCTGTGTCTCCGGCTGAGGCCCGCCAAAACGCGCGAGCTCGGTGCCTGCGATGCTCTTGCGACCCATCGCGTCAAAGCGCAGAAACTGCTTGAAGTCAGGCTCGCCGGCGCTGGCGACGATTGCGCCACGCCCGGCGCGCAGGGCGGCCTCGGCGTGCTCTTTCGGGCCCAGCGTCACCAGCACCGGCACTTCGTGCAGCGCGCCGACACCAATTTCGTCAATCCAGTCGCCAAGGCGGCGTTCAGAGAAACCGGCCACACCCAGCTTCTCCATCACCGCGTGGTAGTGCGCGTCGCCGCGACCCGGCCGGCTTGCATGCACGGCACCGCCGTACCACGCAAACCGAAACATCACGCCCTGCCGCGTAAGGAAGTACGTGATGCCCGCGAACAAACCAATCGCGCTTTCAAGGCGCTGGCGCAGCGTGCCCGGGTCGCCAACCGACGCGGTGTCGAGAATCAGCACAAAGCTCGCGTCCTGGCGTCCCTCCAGTTCAAGGATCATCGGCTTGCCTGTGCGCGCAGTCGTGCGCCAGTGAATGCGCGCGACGTTTTGGCCGGGCAGGTACTCGCGCACGCCGTACACTTCTTCCTGGCCGCGCGAAGCCACGCTGGACTCACCGAAAAATCGCGCCGACTCCAGCAAGCGCTGCTCGAAGCCTTCCGACAGCCGCGCCGGTCGCGGATACACCAGGATGTCGCTGCGAAACGAGAGTACTCGCGACATGCGCATCAACCCGAACGGAAATGCGCTCGACACGGTGCACGCGCTGAGCCTGTGCTTGCCGCGGCGGCCGAACGCGGCGGCATAGCTGGCCCGATGCACGAAGCCGGGGCTGACAGCCATGACCAGGTTGGCGGTTTCGTCGCGGTATAGGTCGGGCAGCGGTGTGTCATCGAGCTCAAGGGCAAAGCGCGGAATCGGCCCGTGGTTGTGCAGCAGCAATACCACGTCAATGCTCTCGCCGGCGTGGGTCTCGGCGGGAAGTTGCCGCTTGAGACTCAGGCCCCGCACATTGAAAAACGCCAGCAAGCCGTTGATCAGCAGCAGCGCGAACGGGATGCACGAAAGCAGGATAAAGCTGTTCTCGCGGTAATAGCTGCCGGCGATGAACAACAGCATCGACGCGCCAAAGAAATACCAGCCAAGCCGCGTCGGGACGGGCAACACGGCAAGGCGACGGACCAGCCTTGCGATTCGACTCTTGGCGCCGGGTTTCACCGCCATACTGTGCGATTAAACGAATACCGAAGCGATAAGTTCCCTGCTATCGGTAAGGGAACCAGCTGATGTTGCCATTGCGCAGGCTTTGCATGTACACACGCCCGACTGCCGGCGCGAACAGCAACTCCAGCGGGTCGACAGCCACTGGCACCCGCCCGACACGCCGGCGGCTGTTGACATCAAACTCAAGAATGTCGCCCGACAGCGGCCGCGCGACCAATGCGCTGGCGCCGTCCTGGCTGAAGACCACACTGCCGATAAACCCGACCATGCGCTCGCCGCGGTGCCAGCGCAGCTCGTCTTCGATCGTGATTTCGCCCAGCAACTCCAGCGTTTCGCGGTGGTACACGAACGCGCTGGACAGCCCGCTGACCCATGCCTCGTCGCGCGTCGGGTGAAACGCCACGCGCGCCAGCGCCTGCTGCTCGACGGGCCAGACAATGTCGCCGACCAAGCCGTGGCTGGCGGCATCCAACACAAACAGGTGGTTGCTGTCCCCTACCGTAAGCCAGCGTCGCGCGCCCCCGGGCTCGTCGTACAGCGCCCCCGGCAGCGCCGTCTGCTGCAAGAACTTCAACGGCACAACCCTTGAGCTGGCGTTGCGGCCATCCAGCTCGTACAGCGCCGGGGCCTGTAACTCGCCGTCAATCGGGCACAAGCCGGGGACCACCACCTGCTCGCCGCGCACGGCTTCGAACACCGGCACGGGCAGGGCTGCGCGCTCTGTGGTGAAGTTCGCGATCTCGGGCACATCGGTCAGCTTTTCGTTCAACTTGCCGGCGTGTCGCCCCAGCAGGTCGGAGATGCGGGCCATGTCGTACAGTTTCAGGCGCAAGCCGCCGGGGTTTCGCGGCCACGAGCTGCAGACGACGAGTTGCCCGCTGTTCGTGGGCCACGCGCGAAGCTGGGTCGGCGACGCCGCAAGCTGCGCATGAAACTCGACACGGGCGGTGTCAGGCTGAAACGCGTACAGCACGTCCAGGCCGTCAACGCGGCGCCGATAGAACAGTGTGTCGCCGGTCGGGGAAAGAAACACGTATGCCCTTAGTGATGCGAACGAAAGTCGTCGATCGCCTTGCCCAGCAACTCAAGACCCTGCCGCAGGCGAGTCGGCTCAATCTTGTAGCCGATGCGCAGCCATCCCGGCGACTGGAAGTACTCGCCGGGCACCACGAGCACGCCGTAATCGTTGCGGCAGACGGTGGTCAGGTTGCCGGTTTCTTCAATGCCTTTGACGCGCAACCAGACGGTAATGCCGCCGGGCGGGTGGAAGTACTCAATGTCTGTGCGCGACTTGAGCCATTCCTGCACCACGGGCCAATTCTGTTCGTGCAGCCGACGCGCCACCGGGCGCAGGCGCGGCAACGCTTCAAGGGCACGGTGCGCCAGGTTCTGCGCGATGGTCGGCAACTCAGGATCCACGATGTCGATCAGGTCCAGCATGCGCGAAACAAGCCGCTCGGGCGCCGCCGCCCATCCAAAGCGCAGGCCGGACAAGCCGTACACCTTGGTCAGGCTGCTGGTGACCGCCACGTTGTCGCCAAGGCTGAACGCGCTGTAGTCGTCGCCGGGCTTGAGATGGTCGATGTACACTTCATCGACCAGTACAAGCGCATCGTGCTCAGCCGCCAGGTCCACAATCGCCTGCATGGTTTCGCGCGGCATGAAACTCATGGTCGGGTTGTGCAGGTTCGTCAGCACGATCATGCGAACGTTGTCGTCCATCAATGACTTCAACTGCGCAAGGTCGGGCAGAAAGCCATTCTCGGCTTTGCGCGGCAGGCGCACAACTTCGGCCTGCACCAGGCTGGCAAGGCTGAAGAATTGCGGATAGCCCGGTGTCTCGATGATGACTTTGTCGCCCGGGTTGAGCTGTGCCGCATACACCAGAAAGTTGGCTTCGCTGCTGCCTGCAGCCAGCATGATGCGCTCGCCACCGCAGCCGTACTTGTCGGCCAGCCACGCCACGTTGCGCGGGTCGCCGTAGTTGCTGCACAGGCTGGTCAGGCTGAAATCGTCCTGCTGAAAAGAAAGCAAGTCAGCCTTGGGCGGGCTCATGCCGCTGCCGGCCATGAAGATGCCGTCGGCATACTCAAGCCGCTTGGCGTAGCGCATGTACTGAAAGGGCTCGAAGTCCATGGCGCGCTTTCTATCGGTCCAGCCAAGGCAAGACAAGCGATAAGGCGGCCGTTTGAGACAGCGAATTACCCGTTCGAGTCTTCGGGCCGGCCCCCAGATTCCGTTGAAGTTTGCCGGCCTCTGCGTCCGATAACACAATGGCGGATGTGCCGGAGACCATCGTGAGCAGCGAAACCACCACCGGCCTTTCCAAGGTCGAGGTCATACGCATCGACGAAACCCGCATCGGCGAAGCCGCCGTCGAGTACGTGCCCGCCGAGGCAGAATTCAAAATCGTCGTCAACGGCCGCGTCGAGACTTCGCTGCACTGTGCCCCCCACCGCATCAAGAGCCTGGTGGTCGGGTGGCTGATGGCTGAAGGCATCATCGAACGCGACATCGACTTTCTGGCCATCGACACGGACCTCGACCAGTTCGTGATTCGCGTGACGCTAAGCCGCGAGGCGGCAATTGCGCTTGAGGCGCGGGCATTCACGGGGCCGATCGGGCAGTTCAATGAACCAGACTTTCCGCGCAAGGTTACCACAGCGCTCGAACTCAAACCTGAACAGGTGACGGACCTTGCCCAGCAGTTCAAGAAGCTGTTTCTGGGCCTGCGCAGCAGCGAGCGCATGTGCTACCTGGCGGCGTTTGCGCAGAACGGCGAAATCCAGAGTTACGGCGAAGGCTTTCACCGCGTGAACGCGCTATACCGCGCGCTGGGCGAGCTTGTGGTCGCCGGCGTTGCGCCCAACGACCGCATCGCGCTGGCCAACTTCGGGCTCACGCGCCAGATGACGCTGCGCCTAGCCCGCGCGGGCGTGTGCATGGCCATCTGCGCCGCACCGCCCAGCAACGCCGCCATTGAAGTGGGCAACGATTACTACCTGAGCATCATCAGCACCGCCATCGGCGGCCGCATCACAGTCTACAGCGCGCCCTGGCGGGTGGTTTGATCCCGGGCAGGTACGCAGCTAGCCCAGCCACGCCGCCAGCCCGAAGGCGTTGACGGCCAGCAGAATCAGCGGCGGCAGCAGGATGCCTAACGTGCGCACGGGGTGCGGCGCGCGAAAGCGCCCTTCGGGTCCGATCGTCACGCCCGCGGGAAGCGCATCCACCACATACGAGCGCGATGGGTTGCGCGGGTGATAAAGAATTTGCTCGGTTTCTTCATCCTGAAGCCGGTTCGTTTCATGGGTTCGCGCCACGGAGATGTGCCGGCTGCCGTCTTCAGCTTCGAACTCGTACTCGAACTTGTACACCCGCTGGTTGTTGATGCTGGTGTTTGTCGGCGACTTGCTCACGAGCTTGCCGCGCGCCAGCTTGCCGCTGCCCAGCAGCGACGTGCGGCGTATGCCCTCGCGAAGCCCGAAGAACAGGAATACCACGCCGATCGTCGGGAAGATCATGATAATCAGCAGCACCCAGATCGGCGCCGGCGACGTCCGAGCACCGACAATGCGTGACGTCTTGGGATCGTCGGCACGATACTCAACACTCACGGGCCCGTCGGGCGCATACATTGCGCCCAGTGTGTACGACATGCCTTGATGCACCACGCCGCGGCTGTCGGTGAACTGGTAGCGCACAGCAAAGACCGGCGTACCCGGGGTGTCATCCGTGCCGCCTTCGCTGTAGCCGGTGCTCTCGATGGCGATCACTCGACCGCTGGCCTGCACCATCTCGCCGCTGAACCGCCAGAGTGAGCTCACGTCGGTCATGGGCACGAACACCCACACCGCGACCATCGAAATCGAAAGCCAGATCGAGCCGAACAAGTTTGCAAAGCCGCCAAAAAGAGACACAGCGTACACACTCAGCGGAACGCCCCGCTCGGCGGGACTGGAGACTGCGCCCGGCTCTGGTGAACGACGAGAATACTGGTCGAGGTTGCTCATGCCCGCCTCAAGGCCTCACCAGCCGCCACAAACCCCTTCACGATGGCTGCGCAAAGCCAGACCACGATCATCAGCGCGCCAATGGCCGGGAAGACCAGGATGAACCATAGGAACTCATCAGTGGGCATCAACTGCGTGCCCAGCACGCGGGCGGTATGGGGGTCGCCGGGCTCGTACTCGATGGTCACGGCCTGCTTGGGTTTGTAGTCGATCCCCTTGCCGTAGCTGGTGCCTAGAAAGTGCTCGCCGTTGAGCGTGAACTTGAAGCACACGGAGCGCATTGGCTCGGCATCGGATTCGTCGCCGCTGTCGTAGCGGGGTGCAGGCCCGACTTCGATGACTTCACCAGGCGCCGTGGCAACCGCGCCCTGGAAAGCGCCGATGTACGGCACGTCGGAATCCGAGAGCATGACCCAGGACATTCCCCCAGAGAACACGCACCACAGCAGCACGAATACGCACGCGGGATGCGTCAGGCCCTTCAAGAAGCCGACGGCAAAGCGGCCAATCAGTTCAAGGATAATCACGGCGCGAACCCGGTGCGGCGCAGCAGTTCGTCGGTGATCGAGCTGCCGGGCGTAGTAGCCTCAAGCTGTCGGCGCACGTACTTGCCGATCAAGTCGGCTTCGAGGTTCACTAGCGAGCCGGGCTTCCAGTACCGGATGTTGGTGACTCTGCGCGTGTGCGGAATCACGGCGACCGTAAAGCTTGACACGTCAAGTTCAGCAATCGTCAGGCTGATCCCGTCGATGCACACGCTGCCCTTGTGGATGCACTGCTGCGCAAATGCGGCGCCACAGTCAATCCCGACCCGCACCTCGCCGCTGGCTTCATCCAGAGCCAGCACGTGGCCCGTGCCGTCCACGTGACCCTGCACAAAGTGGCCGTCGAAGCGCGCACCGGCTTGCAGCGCCCGCTCGACATTCACTACGCTGCCCGTCTGCAAGCCGCCGAGGTTTGTGAGGCGTTGCGTCTCGGGCACGGCTTCAAACGTTGCGACTCCGCCTGCCAGTGTCGCCACGGTCAGGCAGCAGCCATTCACGGCAACGCTGTCGCCAAGCTTCATGGAAGCCGCGTCGGGCAGTGTTGACAGGTCAAGCTTCAGGCGCAGCAGCCCGTCACTCCGCTCGGCGGAACGTACGGCAACTGCGGCTTCCACGATTCCTGTGAACACGCTGCCACTACCCTTTCGCAAGCGCCGCGTCGATTTCTTTGGCCAGTTTCTCGGCTGCCTTGCGCTCGGCACAGTCGGGGTACCAGCGCCACTCGTTGCCCAGCGTCTTTGCTGCGCGATCCGGTTTGCCCTTGTCGAGTTCTTTCCGGGCCTTCTCAACGTCCGGCTTCAGCGCCTTGTCGGCATCCGCGGTCATCTGGTCCAGTGCTTCCTTGTCGGCCTTGATCGCGTCCATGATCGCACTGGCCTGCTCGGCACTTGGCGCGAACTTGTGCGCAGCCGTCTGGGCCGCAAGCATCCACGCCTTCAGCCAGCGTTTTCCCTTCTGCTCGGCCTGTGCCTTGCGCAGCAGTTTGCCGGCATCTTTCTCCTGATCTTTAGCGACCTCTTCTTTGAACTCGACCAGGGCGGCGTGAATCGAAAGCCCCTGCCAGCGCTCGAGTGCTTTCTCAAAGTCTGCAGTGTCGGTGACGTCCTTCTTGATCTTCGCCTTCATATCGTCGAACAGGCGCTCAAGCTCGGCGTCAAAGGGTTTGCCCAGCCCCTCAAGCCACGTCTCCAGATTCATGCCCTTGACCAGAAAGCGCAGATCAGTCAGCGCGTCCAGCGCCGCCATCGCGTCGGTCTTGACCATGTCCATGATCGCCTGCTGCCGCGCTTTCAGCAATTCCAGCGCCACCGGCATCAGCGTCAGGCCCTCGGTATCCACCGGGTCGGCGCCGTCTACCGGCAGCAGCGACAGGGCGACCGCCTTGCGGTAGCGTTCCTGGGTCGCGGCATAGCCACCCGGGTAGGGCGTGTACAGCGGGTCGCCGCAGAACACCGCCTGCCACGAAAGCAGCCGGTTCGCAACCTGGCCTGCCTCGCCAAAGTTCCAGCCCTTGATCAGGCGGTCCCAGAACACGTTCTCGAACGGGAATCCCAGCGTGTAGGGCTCGTACACCGTGCCGTAGGTGCAAGTCGCATTCCAGCGCAGCAGCGGGCCGACCCAGTTGTTCTCGCCGCGCACGGTAGACGCGCTGAAGCTATGCAAGTGTATGCAGATGCCGCCAGTGCGGAACTTCACGGTGCCCGCCGGTTTCTGCGTGCCGGCATACCAGCCGTAATAGTGCAGCGTCTCGGCCCGGGTGGAAAGGTCCACGACATCTCCCTGGGTGTCGTGCACGTAAGGCAGCTTGGCCGCTTTCCAGGAATCCTCGATCTTTTCCATGATGTTGTCGCGCTCGGTGTAGCCGTCTTCCTTGGTCAAGCCGCGCGTGTCGAGAAAGCTCTCGCCGCTGCAACCCAGAGCCTCGGCCAGAATCGCCTTCTCGACCAGCCCCTTGGCGATCTCCACGGTCGCGCCGTCAAGCCGCGAGACCACCAGAATCTTGTCGGCAGCCGTCAAAGGCTCAGGCTTGTCGAACACGGGATTCTGCACGATGCCCTTGACGTCGTACTCGCCGTTGCGAATCAGTGCAAGTTCGCCGTCCACGCTGCCCCAGTCGCGGCCTTCGAAGGCGCCTTTGTCGTCTTCACGATCGACTTCTTTCACTTTCAGTGGCACGCCGCGCGTGGGCACAATCACCATAATGCTGTCATCGGCCAGCACGGCCTTGGAGACGGGCTCCCAGATCTGCTTGTTGAACGTCTCGCGGTCAATCTCCTCGGCTTCGCCGGTGCTGAGCTTGAGGATGCGGTCAGGCGCAATGCCGCGCGCCTTGGCGTAGTACTCGGCGACTTCGACGCTGCCGGCGGCTTTCTCGTTGGCAACAATCAGCACATTGTCAGGCCCGAACGCCCACAGCGGCGAGCAGGCGGCAAACATGCACAAGGCAAACCAGCGCATTCACATCTCCTTAACGGGGCGTCGGCCGTGTGGACAGATGCTACACCCGCGGCATGGATTCGTGCTAGGATAATGGGATGCGAATCCTGGCGACATCACTTCTGGCCCTGACCGTGCTCTGCGGGGCAGTGCACGCATGCTGCATCTGGGACAACGACTTTCTTGAAGACGAGATGCTGCCGTGGCCCGACGCGCTGGACACCGTTGCCGGTCGCATCGAGCGCCAACCCGCCGCCTACTACGAAACACGCCTCGACAAGGCCCTGCGCGAAACACTGCCGGGCGGGCGTGTGCACAACCTGGTGGTCGCGGCCCAGTGCCTTGACCAACTGAACAGGCAAGAAGAAGCGATCGCCATGCTGCGGCCTCTGCTGGACGAAGTGTTGCCGGCTGCTGAACGCACAAGTGTTCGTGGCTTGCTCGCGCTGATGTTCACGAACCTGTGGTGGCAGGGCGGCACGACACATATCTCCCCTTCGGTATGCATCGCCGAGGCGCGCATCCACAACGCCGGGCTGCCCAGGTCGCACTTTCTGGATGCGATTCTCGGGTGGGCAGAAAAGACCGACCCCGCTGAAATGGGCGGCATGCTCGCCGACATGTTCGGCCTGCGCCATGCCGGACTCAAGACGGCTTTGACCACCAACGGGCAGTTGCGCGATCGTGGCCTTGAGGGCGCTGCCGACGTGCTGCTGGCGATGATCCGGCTGCACCCGCTGTGGGAAAACTTCGATACGTTTTACACGCTCAGCCTGGCCTGGGCGGTGGACGGGCGTCAGGCGCTGGCGCACATGGCGCGCCTTCGCGCGTGGGAGTTGCACGCGCAGGGCAAGCTGTCGCGGGTCCCGAACATTGAGTCGGTGACCGACATAAAGGCGATCACCGTCGCGCGGCAGCCGACCATGGGAGTCATGAAAGACATGACGCCCCTTGAGCCCAAGTACCGCGCAGCGCTGGACGAGTGCTACGCGGCATACCGCGAGTACGGGAACGCGTGGCAAGCCGCACGCCGCGACTACGTTGCCAACACGCTGGCCGCCGGCACTGCCGGCGACGACCCGGCATTCTGGGCCGGATTCAAGGTGCCCAGACCCTCGTTGCCGGCGCTGCCGCGGCCAGAGCTGATACCCGCGCCAAAACCCATTGAGACCGCGCCTGCAGTCAAGGAAACCACCAACGAGGATGCCACAGCAGAATCCGAAGAGCCCGACAACGGCACTTCCACGTGGATCATGGTGATTGCCCTGTTGTCGCTGCTGGCCGTCGGTTTCTTCGTCAACAGCCGCACCTCGCCCAAAGAGCCGGGACCGACGCCGTGATGCGCCTGTACCTGCTGTGCCTGCTGGCCTGTACGCCCGTGTGGGCGGGCATCTGGGACATTGACCGGCCCGACGACGCGGCCCTTCAAGACGTCATTGCAATCCTGGGCGGGCGCTTTGACCAGCCCACACCAGACTACTATCGCGCGCGCCTGAACCGCACGCGGCCCCAGATTGAGGCTCTGCCTTCGCCCCCTACCGACGCCGACCTGCCGCGCATGCTTGAGGCGCTGCCGCTGTTCGACGACGCAGCCATCGCGTTGATGCGGCTTGGCGAATTCAACGACGCCATCATCCTGCTGGATCGAAAGGTGCTGTGCGCGCAGCAGGTCAAGGCGCTCAACACAGCGCAGGGGCGCCTGCACCACATTCGTGCGCTTGCCAACAAGGCAGCCTGCCTGCACGCGCGCTTTCAACGCGACGGAACACGCGACGACCTGACACTGGCCCGCACCACACTGCGCGAGCTGCTGGAGATGGACACCTACAACGCCGATGCCTTCTTTGCGCTGGAAGAAGTGGCGTGGTTGCTGAACCCACCCACCTACAAAGGCGACTTGGGCCAGCCCTTTCCGAACCTTCTGGATTTCGGCTACCGGCAGGTCACCGTGACGCGCGGCCAGGGCGCACTTGCGCAATTCGGGCGCGCCGGCGCCATCGTGCACTTGTGCCGACGCATCGTGCATGGCGGCGGTTGGCAGGATGTTGACGTCCTGCACGCTTTGAGCCTGGCGCTGTGGGTTGAGGGCCGCGACGAAGAATCCATCACCGCCTGGCTGCGGGTGAACGAGTTGTCGGCGGCGGGCGCCACGTCGCGCGTGCTATCGGCGCCGGCCAACCCAGCCGCGGCGATGTCGGCGCACCTCGGCGAAATGGCCAACACGGCAACGCAACAGTCACTGTTCAACGAGATTCGCGCAGCAGCAGAAACATGGGTAACTGAGCGCAACGCCTACGCGACTGAGCGCATCAAACAGGGCCAGCACCCGGACACCGACCCCGCGTTCTGGAACAGCTTTGGCGTCGCACCACTGCCGCAGCCGGGCATTCCAGGGCCCGAGCCCGAACCGCCGCCGGTAAGCACCACGTTCGTAATCGGGGGACTGGCTGCCTTTCTTGTGATGCTCTTCGTAATGGGCGCCATGGCACTGCACATAGGGCGTAGACACCCCAAAGCCCCCACCGTGGATGAAGTGTAGGCTTTCCGCCGAGTCAATGCCGGACTGCGTGAGCCGCGAAAACGCGAAAACGCTAAACAGCTAGAAGCAGTTTTTCGCGCTTTGGCGCTTTCGCGCCAAATGCAGTTCGGTACGAAACGAAGCGAACAAACCCAACGCCAAGGCGCCAGGTGCGCCACGGCCGGCTTGGTGACTCGCGAACCTTGAAAGCGGCCGTGGCGCTCTTGGCGTCGTGGCGATTCGCGTTGTGCAGTTGTGTTTACTGGTATACGGCCTCATCTGCTTTGACTTGGAATGCCACAACTATTCGGCGAGGGCACGTTCCAGAGCGGCAGGCTGCGCGGGCCCGATGGCACTTACTTGCCGGGGCCTTTGCCCAGCGGACCGTCGGGTACTCCGCTGTTGCGTTCGTACCAGCGTTGCGCGTTGTGGTAGTACGTCATCGCACGCCACTTGTTGTGTTCAAACTCTTCGTCGGTCACCTGGCGTACGACCTTGCCGGGCATGCCCATCACAAGGCTGCGCGGCGGGATGACCTTGTTTTCTGTGACCATGGCGCCGGCGGCGATGATACAGCCGTCGCCGATCACGCTGCCGCCCATGATAATCGCGTGCATACCGATCAGTGTGCAGTCGCCGACGCTGCGGCCGTGCACCAGCGCGTGGTGGGCGACGCTGACGTAGTCGCCGATCACGTTTTCCTCTTCGGGGTCGATGTGTACGCAGGCAAGGTCCTGGATGTTGGTGAACTTGCCGATGCGAATGGGGGCAATGTCGCCTCGCAGCACGCAACCGAACCAGATGCTGCTGCCTTCGCCCACGCTGACGCGGTCAACCACAATGGCGTTACTGGCCTTGTACCAGCCCCCGGGCATCAGGTGCACGAGCGGTTCGGCGTTGGACATGGTGCGTGGATCGGTCATCTGTCCTTCCTTGATTAGCTGCGGTCACACGCAAGGGCGCGGACACGCGGAGAGCTGCTATGCAACAGGATAAACCGGATGAGTAAGGTGCAGATCGGCAATGGAAGTTCATTCCTCGCCATCCTGCCAATCCTGACTGTTGCTGTATCCTGCAGGTCCTGCCAGTCCTGTTACTCATCCCTCCGCCGACGCAGGTAGATGAACCAGTACATCGCCCCCACCAGTACGCCGCCGCCGATGATGTTGCCCAGTGTTACCGCGACAAGGTTCTTGGCGAAACCCAGGTGGGTCAAGCCTTCCGCTGCGCCTCCTACGTTGGCCACGTCGCGAATCAGCAGCGCAACCGGAATGTAGTACATGTTCGCCACGCAATGCTCAAAGCCGGCGGCTACAAACATCGCAATCGGCGGGATTACCACCAGCACGCGGTCGGTCGTGCTGCGTGCCGAAAACGCCAGCCACACCGCCAGGCACACCATGGCGTTGCCCAGCACACCGCGGGCAACCAGCTCGCCGAAACCGGCTTGGCACTTGGCTTCGGCGACCTTCACCGCATATCGGCCAACCAGCTCGTTGCCCATGCCGTACTGCGCCGCAAGAAAGACCAGCAGGGCCGATCCCGCGGCGCCGGCGAAGTTGCCGATGTAGACCAAACCCCAGTTGCGCAGCAGCGCGGTTGTTTTCACTTTGCGCCCGGCCCATGCCATCACGATCAGCGTGTTTCCCGTAAACAACTCCGCGCCGCCGACCACGACCATGATCAGCCCGACACTGAACACCAGCCCGCCAAGCAGCCGCTGCCAGCCGAAACTCAGCGCTGGGTCGGCCATCACTGTCGTGCTGAACACGGCGCCCATGGCGATAAATGCGCCTGCCAGCACCGACAGCGCAAGCGTACTGAGTACATCAAGGCCGGCCTTCTTGACGCCAATGGCTTCGGCTTTGGCCGCCATTTCTGGCGGCATCAGCGCATCCGGGTTACTTGTCGGCTCGGTCATCCGCCGCTCACGGGTGGGATGAATGCGACGGTCTGGCCGTCGGCAAGCGGCGTCGCGTCCCGCACAAACTCTTCGTTGATGGCAATGCGGCAACTTTGCAGTGCACCGGCAAGTTCCGGGTGTGCCGCTTCCAACAGCGTCCGCAGCTGTCCCGCGCTTGTGCCATCCGGAACGTCGCGGGTTTCTTCACGCGTGCCGGTACGCTCGGGCAGATGGGCAAAGTACAGGATCGTCACCTTCATGAGTTCCAATTAACCACGATTGCTGGCTTGTGAACACTGGCAATGCCCCTGTCTCTTCCTCGTTTATCCGCGCCACGAGCCCGCGCCGCTCATTGCAGTTTGCCGCCGTTGCGATTGAATAAGGCCGCGATGGAAAGCGTACTCGAAACGGTCAAGCCACACCTGCTCAGCGTAAAGACGCCCGCCCAGTACATGGGCGGAGAGGTCAACGCGATCCGCAAAGACTGGGACGGCCGCGTGCGCTTTGCGCTGTGCTTTCCGGACACCTACGCCATCGGCATGAGCAACCAGGGCTTTCGTATTCTGTATCACCTCGTGAACGAGTGCCACGATGACCTGCTGTGCGAGCGCGCGTTTGCCCCATGGGCCGACATGGAAGGCGTGCTGCGCCAGAACGCGATCCCGCTGTACTCGCTGGACAGCTACCAGCCGCTGCGTGACTTTGACGTGCTGGGCTTCAGCCTTCAAAACGAGACCAGCTACACCAACCTGTTGAACATGCTGGACCTGGCAGGCTTGCCGCTGCGGCGTGATGCGGATTTTCAGTCCGCAGACGGCGACCTCGGGCAGGATGCCCTAGGCGATTGCAGGCGGGACGCCTGCGCTCCCTTGGTTATCGCCGGCGGCACTGGCGCATTGACGCCTGAGCCGCTGGCGGACTTCGTGGACCTGTTCCTGCTCGGCGAGGGCGAAGACGTGCTGCCGGCCTTCCTGCACCTGGTTGGCGTATGGCGCGGCCGCCTTGAACCGGCCGTGCTGGAGCGCTACCGCCTGCCCGCAGACTTCAGCGCCAAGGACGTCTACACCGAAAAGCCCTTTGTGCTGCGCTTTGCCGCGTTGCCCGACGACCTCGCGGCGATGTGCGCACTTTCACGACGCGAGTTTCTGGCGATGTGTGCCGCAGCCCTGCCCGGCTGCTACGTGCCGTCGGCCTACGACGTCAGCTACAATGAGGACGGCACGATCAGCGGCATGAAGCCCAATGCGCCCGGTGTGCCGGCCCGCGTCAAGAAGAACGCTGTCGCCAACCTCAACACCACCTTCTACCCGACCAGGCAGATTCTGCCCTTTGTCGAAGTCATCCAGGACCGCGTCACCATTGAGGTCATGCGCGGCTGCACCGAAGGCTGCCGCTACTGCCAAGCTGGGATGATCGACCGTCCGCAGCGCTACCGCACGCCCGAGACCGTGGTGAAGCTGGCCGAAGAGCTTGTGCGCAACACCGGCTACAACGAAATCAGCCTGCTGTCTTTGAGCAGCAGCGATCACCCGCAGCTGGTGCCGATGATCAAGCTGTTGCAGGCGCGCTTTGCCGGCGAGCATATCAGCGTGGCGCTGCCAAGCCTGCGCGTGGACCAGCAGCTCACGTACCTGCCCGGGCTGACCAAGAACGTGCGCAAATCGGGCCTGACGCTGGCACCCGAGACAGGCAGCGAGCGGCTGCGGCGCGTGATCAATAAAACGATCACGCAGCACGACCTGGTCGAAGGCGCCCGGGCCGCCCTAAGCGAGGGCTACAAGACGATCAAGTTCTACATGATGATTGGCTTGCCCACCGAAAACGAAGACGACATCCACGAATCGGCTGCGCTGTTGAACCTGATTGCCGAGATGGCGCGGAAGATGAAGCGCCACAACTTCACGCTCAATGTGACGGTCAGCCTGTTCGTCCCCAAGGCGTTCACGCCTTTTCAGTGGGAACCGATGTGCGACCGAGAAACCCTTGAGCGCCACACCAAGCTGCTGCGCTCATTGATCAAGCACCGCAGCATTCGCCTGAAAGTTCACCACTACAACACAAGCTGGCTTGAGGCGCTGTATTCGCGCGGCGACCGGCGCCTGGGCAAGGTCACCGAGCTGGCATGGCGCAAGGGCGCGCGCTTTGACGCTTGGGAAGAATGCTGCGACCTGAGCCTGTGGCACGCCGCCTGCGCCGAAGCCGGCGGTGACGCCGACTTCTACATTCACCGCCAGCGCGGCGAGCACGAGTTCCTGCCCTGGGACATGATCAGCGTCGGCACCAACAAGCAGTTCTTGTGGGACGAGCGCGTGCGCTCGCGCCTTGAGCAGTACACGAAAGATTGCAGCGGGCATACGCCGGGCTGCATCGCCTGCGGCGTTGACCCGCTGACCTGCCGCACAGGGCTTGAGCAGCCGCAAGACGAGATGGACGCGGCCATGCAGCGCCGCGCCAAGGTCTTGTACGCACCCGAGTTCAAAGAGCGACTGGCGCAGAAGGCCGATCTTATCGCCGCCGGTGCCCAGTACTTCGTCAAGTAAGGCACACGCCTGCGAGCCTGGTACGGCATCACGGTAGCCCGCTTAACGTAAAAGGGGCGGCCATACACAGGCCGCCCCGGAGTCGGCGTATCGCGCACACGCCGCTGTTCCTGTAATCGGTGTTTGCTTCAGCAATCGCGGCGCACGCCTTCGCCATGAAGAATCAGTGCGGTGTCTTTGCAGTCGCCCTTGGCGGATTCGGGCCTGTCACGCAGCGCGTAGGCCACGCTGCCCACGGCGACAAGCGCCGCGGCGATTGCGCCGCCCATCAGAACCCAGTGTGCAATGTCGAAGAATGTCATGGCCCTCTCCTTCCGACAGTAAAACAGTCTGTCAATGAAGAGTTATTCCGGGACGCAAACCGGAAATTTCAGCGGGCCAGCAGCACGTTTTCGATGTAGCCGGTGTCCACGTCGCCCTTGATGAAGTTGGCGTCCTGCATGATCTTCTGGTGCAGCGGGATCGTGGTCTTGATGCCCTCAATCACGAACTCGCCCAGCGCACGCCGCATGCGCGCAATCGCCGCCGGCCGGTCTTTGGCAAATACCAGGAGCTTGCCGACCATGCTGTCGTAGGTGGGCGGAATCGTGTACCCGACCTTGATGTGGCTGTCCCAGCGCACGCCCGGGCCGCCGGGTATGAACAGGTCGGTAATCTTGCCCGGGCTGGGTCGAAACCCGTTGTCAGGGTCTTCGGCGTTGATGCGCACTTCAATTGCGTGGCCGCGCACCTCAACGTCTGCCTGCGTGAACGGCAGCTTCTCACCGGCGGCAGCCATGATCTGGGCCTGGATCAGGTCAGTACGGGTCACAAGCTCAGACACCGGGTGTTCGACCTGGATGCGGGTGTTCACTTCCATGAAGAAGAAGTTGCCCTTCTTGTCGACCAGAAACTCAGCCGTGCCCGCCGTCACGTAGTTGGCGGCCTTGCACAGTGTCACCGCCGCGGCACCCATCTTCTCGCGCAACTCGGGCGTCATGATCGGACTGGGCGCTTCTTCGACCAGCTTCTGGTGGCGCCGTTGCAACGAGCAGTCGCGCTCGCCGCAGTACACGTAGTTGCCCGCGCTGTCGGCGATGATCTGGATTTCAACGTGGCGCGGACGCTCAAGGTACTTCTCGATGTACACGCCATCGTCTTTGAATGCGGTCGCGGCTTCTGACTTGGCCTGCAGGAACCCGTTCACCAGCGCGATCTCGTTGTGCGCCACGCGCATGCCGCGCCCGCCACCGCCCGCTGCCGCCTTCACGATGACCGGGTAGCCAATGTCGTTGGCGATCTCGATGGCTTCTTTGTCATCGGCGACCAGTTCCTTGGTGCCCGGCAGCAGGGGCACGCCGACTTTCACCGCCAGTTCGCGGGCCTTGGCCTTGTTGCCCAGCAGGCGAATCGCCTCAGGCGACGGGCCGATGAAGCTGATGCCGCTGCTCTGGCAGACCTCGGCAAAGTGAGCGTTCTCGCTCAAGAAGCCATAGCCCGGGTGAATCGCATCAACGTCGGCGACCTCTGCAGCTGCCATGATGCGGCTGATATCGAGATAGCTCTTGATGCTGGGGGCTGGGCCGATGCAGTACTTTTCGTCGGCGATGTCCAGCCACGGCCCGTGCTTGTCGGCTTCGCTGTAAACGCAAACGGCCTTGATGCCCATCTCGCGGCAGGCGCGGATGATGCGCAGGGCGATTTCACCCCGGTTGGCGATAAGGATTTTGCTGAACATGCGCGTCGGCCCCAGAAGGCTAAGCCGGTTTCACGAGGAACATCGGCTGTCCGTATTCGACCGTCTGGCCGTTCTCAATCAGGATGGCGACGATCGTGCCCTCGACCTCGGCCTTGATTTCGTTGAAGACCTTCATGGCCTCCACGATGCAGACCGCGGACTCGGGCGTGACCTGGTCGCCTTCTTCGACGTAGGCGGGCGATTCGGGACTGCTGGAGCGGTAGAACGTGCCGACCATCGGGCTCTTGATCTCGATGGTGCCGGCAGCGGGGCCCGCAGGCGCATGTGCCGCCGGGGCTGATGCCGCGACAGGGCCGGCCTGGGCAACCATCGGCGCCGCGATCATGCGCGGGCCGCCGTCGTATTTTTTCTTGAGTCGGATTTTCTTGCTGTCCTCAACCAGCTCGAGTTCCAGCAAGTCGTTTTCATTCATCAGCTCGATGAGCCGATGGATCTCTTTGATGTCCATGACCTCTCCGGTTATTCCGCCCGAGGCGCGGCACACACGGTCCGCCCCGGGATTCGCAACCGATGACCGGGGGAAACTAGCGATTCAGTCGTACTAGGACAAGTACCAAGCGGCACAGTGGTTACGGATGTCGCAGTTTCAGCTAGACTGGTTCCGGAGGCCGGGAGGAAAGTTCGCCGTGAAAACCAAGCTCAAGCTCATGGGCGCGTGCAGCGCCGTATTGACCACAGCCATCGTGGCTGCCTGTATGACCGCAGTGGCGCCCGCCGTCGTGACACCAGCCCAGGCGCAGGACCAGCCGGCCCAACCGGAAGAACCCAAGGCTGACGCGCCGCCCAAAGGCGAGAAGACCGACAAAGGGCTGACCTTCAAGGTTCCGTACGAGCGCGGTGAGGGCACGCTCACGTTTGCCCGCCAGAACGAGCTGATGCGCGTCGATGCCGACGTGCGCATCCCCTACCACGGCGGCGACGGCGGCCGTGATCGCGGCGCGTCGTTCACGCTGTCACTGACCGTTGACGGCGTGCACGGCCGGCACCTGTCGTACTTCCCTTCACCGGTCTGGATGCCTGGAGGCGACGGCAACATGCCGCCCTTCCGCGGTGAAATTGCGTTTGCCAAGGGTGAGGCTCCGCGCCGCATCGGCGAAGAACCCTCATTCGCCGCAGCCTCTTCGATTGCCTATTGGGACCACTTCACGGTAACGCTGTTCATTGACATGCGCCGCGTAGTGGTGCCGGGCAACACGCCCGGATCACAGTCCGACGAGTGGCGCGCAGGCCTGAGCGCGGGTAGCCTTGCGGGCATGGCGACATTTCCTGCCGGCCTGGACGCCCAGAACCCGGCCAACGCACCCAAGAACATGCTGACGTTCAAGCTGTCAGAACTCCCGGAGCTCGAAGAGCTGGATGAAGACCCCCGTGAGCGTCACACCAACCGCGAAAAGGCGATGTACGAGTCGATGAAGGGCGTCTTCGCCAAGCTGCAAGCACGCGACCCGGGCGGAGTCTTCAAAGACTTGCTCAAGGCGCGCACCGACTACCCTGAACATCTGTGGAGCCACTACCTCACGTACCTGCTTTCGCGGCAGGCCGGCGCGCAGGGCATTGAAGGCATCGACACAGACTATCTTCCCCACCTGAAGAGCTATCTGGATGCCTGCCCGGGCCAGTCGCGTACCCACAAAGATTACCTTGAGGCGCTGTTGCAGGCCGGCCAGGACGCCGAAGCCTTCTCACACTTCAAAATCATCGACGAGTCGCCCCTTTGCACGGGCCGGGCCGAGACAGCCGCTTTCATGCGCATGGAGTGGTGCGAAGCCATCATCGCCTGGGGCTACACCAAAGAAGCCGCCGAGATTCTTGGCAAACTCAAGGCCGACGAAGCCCTGGCTAAGAACGACGCATTGCGCGTGAACCTGAAAATGGCAATGGCGGCACTGGCAGAGCGCCAGGGTGACTCCACCGCAGCAGCCGACGTGTACAAAGACCTGCTGACGTCGGAGCGCAAGTTCCTGACGCCGCAGCAACTGGGAAGCATTCAGCAGTTGCAGCAGTTCCAGTTGCAGGCCAAGGAGCAGTGGGTCGATGAACTGAAGTACCAGGCCGAAGACGCCAAGAAGAAGAATCCGCGCCTGATTGTCGAAACCGACAAGGGCAAGATTGTGTTCGAGCTGTTCGAAGACGATGCGCCCAACACCGTCAAATCGCTGGTCAGCCTGACGCAGAAGAAGTTCTACGACGGCCTGAACTTCCACCGCGTTGAGCCCAGCTTCGTGGCCCAGGGCGGCTGCCCCAAGGGTGACGGCACCGGCAGCCCGGGCTATCGCACGAAGTTTGAAGACAACAAGCGCAAGCACTTCCGCGGCACGGTCGCCATGGCGCGGTCAATGGACCCGAACAGCCAGGGCAGCCAGTTCTACATCTGCGTCTCCAACGGCCCCAATGTGATCAACCTCAGCGATAACAAGTATCTCGTGGTCGGCCGGGTGGTCGAAGGCATGGACGTGGCCGACAAGCTGCGCGTGGGCGACAAAATCAAGTCGATCCGCGCCGAAAACCTGCGCGAACACGAGTACAAGCCGGAGACCCTGCCCGAGGCCAAGTAACCGTGCATAGAATCGGGGTTCGGGCGTGAAAGATTCAACCGCAGTGTGACAATAACCGGTAGTCCCACACGGAGCGTACCATGACTCGGATGCTTGCTTTGGCTGCTGCCGGCGCGTCGTTGCTGTTTGTTCCCGGTTGCAAAGACCAGTCCGAAGAAATCGCCAGCCTGCAGGCCAGCGTTGCCACGCAGCGCCGCCAGCTTGAAGATAGCGAAAAGCAGCGCCACGACGAAAGCAAGCGGCTTCAGGATGAAATTGACGCGCTTCGCAGCCAGATCGGGCCGGTCAAGGCCGATGGCGAGAAGCCCGTCGCGGACCGCCTGGCCGAGCTTGAAGCCAACGCGGGCAAGGACGACTCTGCCGAGACGCTGGCAAAAGTCGCCGAGCTGGAAAAGAAAGTCGAAGCCGCCCGCAAAGAGACCGCGGCTGTGCAGGAAGAACTGGCCAAAGTCGCGGCCGGCGGTGGCGAGATTGACGAGAACAAGGTGGCAGAACTTGCGGCAAAGAAGATCGCCGAAAACGCCCCCACCAAAGACCTGAAGCAGGCAATGGACCGCCTGAACATCAGCCAGGCCGAAAAGGACATGATCCGCCAGGAGATCCTGGACGCCAAGAAGGGCATTCTGGAAACGCTGGAAGTGCCCACCGCCGACGGTCGCAACATGGCCGAAGAACTGATCGACACGATCCTGAAAGTCCAGAACGGGAAGGGCGAAAACACCGACGTGATGAAGCTGATCGGTGAATTGTCAGCGCAGAAGATCCCAGGCGACGCGCAGGGTCGCTCGTACTGGGACGCGATCAACGACATCAAGAAGCGCAACCGCGACAACATCAGCCGCATCCTGTCACCCGAGGACCAGGCCAAGCTCGACAAGGCGCACCAGGACTGGTCGGACTTCGAAGTCGGCGATGGCGACCCGTGGGGCCCGCTGTACATGGAACGGCTGGAAAAGTTCCAGGCGGCCAACAAGTAACTCAGGCAATCGGGTTCAGGCCTTGCGCGACCATGCGGCGGTCAAGCCGCAGAATCACGACCGTGGCGATCAGCAACAGGCACGAAGCCGTCACGAACACCGGCAGCAGCGTGTTCTCAAACAGCTTCATCAGCAGGTAGCCCAGCGGAAAGCCCACCAGCGCGCGCAGCCCCACCATGGCTGCATGGGTGCTGGTGTATGCCAGCGAGTTGCTCTGGCGCGCAAAGGCCAGCGCGCCCAGGTTCCAGACGAAGTGAACGCCGCTCATTGCCAGCCCGAACACCACAAACGCCAGGTACGCGTACGTCACGTCGCGTGTGTAGGCCGCGACCATCATCATCACCGGAAACACGGCCAGCGAACTGAATGCAGCCGCTGTCACCAGCGTCACGCGGCGGCCGATCGACAGCCACGCAACTACAGGCGCCATAACCATTAGTGTCAGCTGCATCGTGACCACGGTGGCGCGTGTGAACTCGCCATAGTCGGCTTGCAGGTAGTTGGCGAACAGCACGGGGATCGCCGGCATCATCATCATGAACGCGATGCCGTAGATGAAGAAACCCAACTCATAGGTTCGGAAGTGCTTGTCGTTCTTGAGCAGCGCCAGCGCCCGGCCGTAACTTTCTTTCAACTTCGCGAAGAACCCGCGCTCACGCACCGGCGCCGCGTGCGCAAAGCGCATCCGGATCGCGTAAAAACCCAGCAGCGCAAGCGCGCCCGACACTGCGGCGACAGGGTACAGGATGACGTGGTTGCCATAACCGGCGATCACTGGCTCAGAGTCCAGGAACTGGCCGGCCACAAACGCGCCCGTCATCACCATCAGCATGCTCAGACTGCTATTCCAGGCGAAGCGCCGCCCGCGAGAAGCCGGGATGTAGTTCGCCCCCCAAAGCTGATTGAGCGCCGGCGGAATGCCCGCGCAAATCACCGCCGAGAACGCAACCAGCGCGACAAACGCAAACGACTGCGTGATGCCGGGCAGCAGCACAATCAGTGGCACCAAGATGAACACCATGCGCCCGAGCCCGGCTGCAAACAGAAAGTACCCGCGCTTGCCCCGCACAGCCGGGCCAGCGTCATAGGCCGTGGCAAAAAGCATGGCGACCGAGGGCAGCATCGTGATCAGCGTGGCGACTTCTCGCTCATAGCCCGCTTCAAGCGCCCCCATGCTCTTGATGGCCACGTACGCATTCAGGCTCATCAGGCCCCCCGTCAGGCCCTCGCCCGCGCTGGCAAATGCGGCTTGGCGGAATGTGCGACGTTCAATGCCACGCGACAGCACGAAGCGGCCCGAGCCCTTGGTGCGGCGGGGCTTCTCTTTGGGCGGGGACTCGACAGTCGGGGCATTCATGGCGGGGCATTCTTTGCCGGCGTTTGCCGGGGGATAGCGGGTGGTTAATCAGACTGCTTGCGGCTGGTTCTCTTACGGCCAAAAACAAGCGGGGCGGCGCTTTCGCGCCGCCCCGATGGGAAGATTCGTGCGGCGCCTACAGGTTGACTCTTTCCACAAACTCACCGGTTCGGGTGTCCACGCGGACCATGTCGCCCTGGTGAATGTGGTTCGGAACTTTGATTTCAAGGCCTGTCTCAAGAGTTGCCGGCTTGGTCACGTTCTGGACTGTGTCGCCGCGCACGCCCGGCTCAGTGTAGGTAATCTTGAGCACGACGTTCGGCGGCAGTTCAAGCGAGACCACCTCGCCTTCATAGAAGTAGATGTTGCACTCGTCATTCTCTTTCAGGTAGCTGGCCGAGTCGCCGACGACTTCTTCGCCAAGCTCAGGCTGCTCAAAGGTTTCGTTGTCCATGAACACGTACTTGTCGCCGGACTTGTACAGGTAGGACATCTTGCGGTTGTCGAGGAACACGTCTTCGAACTTGTCTTCCGGGCTGATGCGCTTCTGGCTGCCGTTGCCGGTGATGATGTCCTTGAACTTGATCTGGACAATGCCGCGCCAGTTGCCGGGCGTGATGTGTTGGAAGTCGGTGATACGCACGAGCTTGCCATCCATCTTGATGATCTTGCCCTTGCGAAGGTCAGTGGCCTTGAGCACGCTTAGTCTCCGTAAATCGAGCCGCTAGAAATAGCGGGGTTGAAGGCACGTGTCAACGAGGGGACTGCATGGAAATCCACACCGACAAGGCGCCCGCGTTTCCGACCATTCTCACGCAGGCACGCCGCAGCGGCAATCTGGTCTTCACCAGCGGCACTGTGCCCATGCGCCCCGGCGAGAAGTCCGTCAGCGGCGCGAGCATCGAAGAGCAGGCCAGGCTGTCGATAGAAAATCTGTCGCACGTGCTGAAAGCCGCCGGTGCCGGGCTTGGTGACGTCATCAAGGTAACGGTGTACCTGACCGACATGGCTGACTACCGCGACTTCAACGCCGTGTACAAGCAGTACTTCACCCAACCCATGCCCGCACGAACATGCGTTGCTGTCAGGGAATTGGCGCTACCTGAGATGCGCGTCGAGCTGGACGCCGTGGCCGAGATCGCCCCTAAAACTCAATAAACCAGCTCGCGCCGATGCTGTAGATCTCGCCCGTGCTGGGGTTGTTGCTGTCCTTGGCGGGCGTGAAGCGCACCGACGCGTGCAGTGTCAGCGCATGAATCACGCGCACAGCCACCGAAGGAGTTACAAACACGAAATTGCCCCCGGTGTCGGGGTGCCGCTTTCCATCCAGCGTGTCGCGCAGCAGGTGTAGCGTGCTGATGGTCAGCGCCGGGGTCACGATGTGCTCAAACGTGTAGCCCAACCCGGTTGCAAACGCGAAGGTCTCGCCGGGCCGGAAGCCGTGGCTGTTGGTGTGCAGGGGCAACTGCATGTCGGCCCGGAAAAAGATCGTGAAGCCGTCAAGATGGCCCGCGAACTGCACGCCAGTCATGAAGTCGAGTGTGCCTGTGCCGAGCTGCATCAGGATCGACGGCCCGCGCGAAGGGTCAAGGTCTCGCTCGGCGCGGCCCGTGGGCAGCTTGAACCCGCCGCGAAAGCCCAGCCCGCGCAAACTGAACATACCGCCGGCGAGGTCGCCACCGGGCGGGTCTTCCAAGTTGCGCCACGGGAAGAAGTCGGCAAACAGCTGCGCGTCGCCCTGGCCGAACAGGTCCAGGTCGAGCAGATCGCGCGCCCGGTTGCGGTACGAGTAAAATGGCATCGTGAGTTGCACGTCCAGAATCGGGATCACGCGCAGCCCCGCCCGCAGCGTGACCTGATGGGTGACAGTGCGGTACTTGTCCGGAAACGGCATCTTCTTGCCCAGCAGCCCGGACGAGCTCTGGTACCCGTAGGTTACGCTGCCCCACGTCGCGTTCTCGTAGCCCAGGTTTCCGACATCGCCGACCGGCAAGTCAACACCGCGGTCAGAGCCTCACTGCCCCCACAATGCGGCAGGCAAAAGCAACAACGTCAGAACCAGTGCGCGCATCACGTCCCCCGAGTGTGTACGCATATCAAAGCCGTTCGGACTTCGACTGTCCTCACGATTCTTGAACTAAATCGACCTTTGCGGCCTCATCTCAAATCGGTACAAAAGCGTCCTCATAGACTGGAGACCGCAATGCCTGACACCCGCATCGAAAAAGACTCCATGGGCGAAATGCCCGTGCCTGCGGACGCGCTTTATGGCGCTTCCACTGCCCGCTCGGTTATCAATTTTCCGGTCAGCGGCATGACCGGCCGCAGCCTGCCCGACCTGCTGCTCGCGTACGCCTACCAGAAGAAGGCCAGCGCGCTGGCCAACGCCGACTGCGGGGCCATCGACCGCAAGATGGCAGAAACCATCGCCAAAGCCGCCGACGAGATCATCGCCGGCAAACACCACGAGCACTTCGTCGTGGACGTGTTCCAGGCCGGTGCGGGCACCAGCATCCACATGAACATGAACGAGGTGCTGGCCAACCGCGCCATGCAGCTCGAGCCCGGGCTCAAGGTCAATCCAAACGACCACGTAAACTACGGGCAATCAACCAACGACACCGTGCCCACGAACCTGCACCTGTCGGCGCTGCTGGCGCTGCCGCGCCTCGATACCGGTCTCAAAGCCCTGCAGGACGCCTGTGAAGCCAAAGGCAAACAGTGGGCGCGCGTGATGAAGTCCGGCCGCACACACTTGCAGGACGCCGTGCCGATCACGCTGGGACAGGAGTTCATGAGCTGGCGCAACTGCGTGCGCCACGTGCGCGCAAACCTGGCGCAAGCCGCCGACCACCTGCTGGAACTCGCACTGGGCGGCAGTGCGATCGGCAGCGGCTTGAACACCGCCGACGGCTATCGCGCCAAGGCCTTCGAGTACTTGCGCATCTTCACGGGTCTTAAAGTGCGCGAGCCGGAAGACCCGTTTGAGGCCATCAACTCACGCTGGGCGTTCAACAACTTCAGCGCCGCGATTCGCACGATGGCCGTTGAGCTCACGCGCATCACCAATGACATACGCCTGCTGTCTTGCGGCCCCACGACAGGGCTGGACGAGTTTCGCTTGAAGCCGATTCAGCCGGGCAGCAGCATCATGCCGGGCAAGATCAACCCCAGTAACCCCGAGGCCATGAACCAGTTGCTGTACCAGGTGCTCGGCAACGACCACACGGTGTACCTGTGCGCGATGGCGGGGCAGCTTGACCTGAACGTGATGATGCCCACCATGGCGTGCAGCACGCTATGGAGCATGAACTGGCTTGCCAACTTCCTGCCCAAGTTCGCGGACGACAGCATAGCCGGCTGCACAGTGAACGAAGAACGCTGCAAGGCCTACTTCGAGACCAGCCAGGCGCTGGTGACGGTGCTGAACCCGATCATCGGCTATCAAGCGAGCGCCAAGATCGCCAAAGAAACCCTGACCACAGGCAAGACGCCCAAAGAGCTGATCCGAGAGCACGGCATCCTCACGCCCGAGCAGGAGGCCAAGTACTACGACATCGACTACCTGACGAAGCGCTACCCCCAAGCGGGGTTTGACCAGTAGAGGACTGCGGGCGTCACGCACGCACCGAAAGGGAGCGACGGTGGGACTTAGCCCCATCACAGAAAAGTTCGGTGTTATGGTGGGCCATGGCCGCACCTTGGAGTGCATTGCATGGCTCGAAGAAGGCATGCGGGCTATTCAGCCTACCGCGTACCACGCTGTACTCGGGCTGGACTTTCTTCATCACACGAATGAAGTTGCAGCTCTGATGACTTCTTTCTTTGACCAGTGCGCCACCAAGGGTCAGCCTGCTGCACTGTATGCGGAAATGAACGGTTTTGACATCAACACCGACAATTGGCATTTCAACCTGTTTGGTTACGCCAGTGCCAGTACTCAGTGGGATCTTGAGTGGCTGGCACATTGGGACTATGGGCCGTCTGAATCCTTCACACTCGCCGGTATGGAAAGTGTCCAACAAGCATTTGCGCAGTTCTGTAACGGCGCTGACCGTTCGTTGGGTTTGCGCATGGCTGAGGCAATCGGCCTTCACCTTGTGTGCGCGAGATTTATGCAGCTTATTGCTTCGGGGCACGAACAAGCAGCAAAGCAACGCGACACGCTTTCAATCCTGCCTGTCCTGGCTACCGCACACGACTGGGACGACGTTCAACGGACAGGTCCGGCGACCAGCTGATCGGAGCATATTCTTCAAATGGGATCGCCCGGGATGCCCCCTCGCTGGCGCTCCGGGCTCTTGTTTTGCGGTTTTGCGGGTGCGGTGCTTTCCGGCTTACTTGGTTGCTTGATCGCGCTACAATGCCCTGATGGCGTCCCACACTGACACCAAGACACCCCCGCCTTCGCGCCCCCGGCGTGTGCCCAAGCGCATGACATTGCGCGAGTTTGAGGCGTTTGACACCAACCCAGACGAGAAATGGGAACTGATTGAGGGGGTCCCGTGCATGACGCCCACTGCCAATGCGCCACACAACAAGCTTGCGCAGGTATTGGCTAACACCATCGAGTCGATCCTCGCCACTACAACCGGCTGGTACGTTGTACTCGATACCTCAGCCCGATTCGGCGACATCAAGACCGAAGTCCGGCCTGACGTTGCGGCCTTTCGGCAGAATGAAATCAAAGACCCGCGTGTCGTGCCTATTCGCGCAACACCACGCCTGGTGATTGAATGCCTTTCTCCTGGTAACGCCGATTACGATCTCGGCGACAAGTTCCGCGTTTATCGCAAAGCCGGCATCCCCGAGTACTGGGTTGTGGACCCCAAAACCGGCGCCATCACACTGTTCGTCCTGCGCAAGGGTGAATACGAGCAGCTTGTTGTAGATCCCAAGGGGTTCATTGAGTCGCCGTTGCTCAAGAAGAAACTGCGCATTGTGGTCAAGCCGTGGTCCTTCGAGATTCTTGAGGCGTGAGCCATGCGCACCGGCGAAACCAAGAACAAGCGCAAGTTTGCTGTGGCTTCGCTTGATGCCATGGACTCTGACATCGAGTCCATGCCGGCTGCGCCGTTTGGTGCTTTGATTGTCGTTGCCGACGACGAAATCGCCCTGAAAGAGTACGCCAAGATCGCCAAACGTCTGCTCGAAAGCGGCTGTGCATGGGCGACGCTCTATGCCGGCGGCAAGCGCACTCGCAAACTGCACGATGTCTTCGACAAGGCGATCGTGGACTACCAGCTCAAGAAAGACCCTGACGCTGAGATGATGACCAGCGGCGAGCCCGAAGACTCTCTTGAAGAAGCGGTCCGCGACGCCGTCTGGTTCGCACAGCCGACCTACGGCGACGGCTATGCCGACTTGCTGGTGCTCGTGATCGGCGAAGACGAGGACAAGCTGGCTGAAAAAGCCGAGGCGTTTGCCAAGTCAGTTGCGGACGAGTAGGCGCCCCCTCGTGGCACCGCCCCGCGCCTGTTGTACCCTGCGCGCCCATGCCCCTCGATTTCTCACTCTCGCAGATCACCCTGGAAGCCGTTGGCGGTGGCGTCCTGATTGCACTCGCGCGCGTGACCGACGTTTCGCTGGGTGTGCTGCGGCAAGCCAGCATTCGCGCCGGCCGCAGCAAACCGGCATGGATGCTCGGGTTTATTGAAGCGCTGATCTGGGTGTTCGTGGTCTCCAGCGTGGTGCAGAACCTGACGAACCCTGTGTACGCTGTGTTCTACGCGTTGGGCTTTGCCAGCGGTAGCTTTGTCGGCGTGATCCTTGAGGGCATGCTGGCCCGCGGCGAGCAGGTCGTGCGCATTTTCACGCACCGTGGCGACCAGATGGCGGCGCTGTTTCGCACCAAGGGCTATCGCGTGACGCAGTTCGAAGGCAAGGGGCTGCAAGGCCCGATCCAGCTCTTGTTCATCCACGTGCTGCGGCGTAAGGCGCTGCAGATCAACGATCTCGCGCGCGACTGTGACCCGGACTGCTTCCTGGTCGTAGATGACGTGCGCAGCAGCAGCGCCGCCTTTCATGGCGGCGCCCTGCGCAAATGACTACTTGGCGGCTTTCACTTTCGCCCGGCGCCGCTTCAGTGCGGGCCACAACAGGCTGTCAAGCGAGAACCGCCCGCCGCCGGTAAACATGATCACGAAGAACACCAGCGCGTACAGCAACGCGAATTCCTGCTTTGCCCAGCCGTCGTCGGCATGCACGACAAACCCGGCAATCAACATCGTGAAAACGACAGGCGCCGCGGCGGCGCGGGTGAACAGGCCCAGCACGACCAGACCAGCGCAAACGAACTCGGCGCCGACTGTTGCAACAAGAGAAAGCCCCTGACCCAAACCCAGCGGGTCGGCGAATTCCCAGTTGCCGTTCAGGATTCGTTCCAGCTTGCCCCACCCGTGGGTCATCATGAACACGCCGGCCCCCACGCGCAGCATCAGCACGCCGATGGCGCGCAGCAGGCGCTCTGTCAGTTCGTTCATGGCTAACCTCCAGAAGGGGCAACAGGTGCCGTACACCCTACATTCCATCAACTTTGGCGGGATTTAACTTTCAGCACACTCAGCAAGCCCTATCCTTCGGCCCTTTCGGACCGATGCCCACGGGAACCATGCACAAGCTTACGATCCCTTGCCTGTGCGCAGCCGCTTTCGTGCTGTGCCTGAATCCTTCCACTTCAGCGGCCGACCCGCACGCACAGCCGAGCCAAGGGGCGCTGAACGGCAAGCGCATACTGCTGAGCCCGGGCCACGGCTGGACGTGGCAGAACAGCAGCCTGTTCTGGTACACGCAGCGCGGCGTGACTCATGGGGTCGTGGAAGACTTCAGCAATGCAATGCTGGTGATCGATTACCTGGCGCCCTACCTGACCAACGCGGGCGCCGAGGTCGTCATTCCTCGCGAGCGCAGCTACCAGACGAACGAGTTTGTAGGCGATGACGGAGACGGCAGCTTCACCAGCACCGGCACCTGGACGCCCAGCACCAACGTTGCGGGCTATTGGGGCACGGGCTACCGCTGGGCAAATGCCAGCGCCTCTGAAACCGCCACGGCTCGCTGGAGTTTTGCGCTGGCCGCAGAAGGCCGCTATCCGGTCTACGTGCGCTTCACCGAGGGCACAGACCGGGTCACGGATGCGCTTTACCGCGTTTATCACGGCGCCGGCGTTGCCGAAGTTCGCGTCGACCAGAACATCCACCAGTACACCAGCCCTTACGACCCCGTCACCGAAGACAAGCACCTCGGCGGACGCTGGGTGTTTCTGGGCGAGTGGGAATTCACGCCGGCCAGCGGCATCGCCGTCGAGTTATCCAACCAGAGTACCAGCGGCAGCATCGTCGTTGCCGACGCGGTCAAGGTTGGCGGCGGCATGGGCAGCATCGACCGTGGCGGGGGCGACAGCGGCCGCCCGCGCTGGGAAGAGTGCGCCCGCTACTTCGCCGAGTACCAGGGGCTTCCCAGCAGCGTGTGGGACGTCGCCGGCAGCGACGACAGCAGCGACAACGTCGGCACGCCTTCGCGCCAGTTGCTGTGGTGGGGCGACTTCGATCTGCACTTTGCGCTGCACAGCAACGCCGACGGCGGCGCGGGCGCGGCACGCGGCACCACAACGTACACCTACGACAACTCCAGCACCCCGACGCACCCGCAATCACTGATCGACGCCAGTGTGGCATTCGCCACCCGCGTGCAGAACGAGTGCATGCGCGTGAACAACGCCTGGGCCGCGGCCAACGGCGATACGTGGCAGGATCGCGGCTTGAACACCGCCAACTTTGGCGAAGTGCGCCGCAACACCAAGACTCCGTCGTGCCTGCTGGAAAGCTGCTTTCACAACAACGCGCAGGATGCGTGGTACCTGCGCAACCCGAAGTGGCGCCACGACACCGCCCGCGCCATCTACAAAGCCATCGCCCGCTACTTCAATGCCGGCGCCGTGGTCCTGCCTCTGCCGCCCACGCACCTGCGGGCGATCAACACCGGTGCCGGCGAGATTACGCTTGGCTGGCAGGCGCAAGCCGACGCGATGGAGCCCACCGCGACGCCCACCGGCTATCGTGTCTTCCTGAGCAATGACGGGTTTGCCTTCGACGACGGACGCACCGCCAACGCCGGGCCCGGCCACGTGCTGAGCGGCTTGGCCACCGGGCAGACTGTCTATGCCCGAGTCACCGCTACCAACGCCGGCGGCGAAAGCCTGTGGTCTGAAGTTGTGTGCGCGCGCACGCCAGACACAGCCGCGCAGGGTCTTGCCACGCCGCTTCTGATTGTTGGCGGGTATGACCGGCTTGACGAGTTCACATGGTACCAGCAGGGCGCGACGAACCGCACCGGCGACATGCACATGCGCAATCAGTTCGACTCCGTACGCCGTCACGCGCAGGCAGCTGCGCAGGCCTCAACAACGGGCGGCGGTGCGTATTTCTTCGATGGCGCCAGCAACGAAGCGGTTGCCGCCGGCGCCGTCTCGCTGGCGGGCTACGGCCTGGTTGATTGGGTGCTCGGCAACGAAAGCCGCGCCGACGAAACATTCTCTGCGGCTGAACAGGCGCTCGTCAGCACATATCTGACGGGCGGTGGCAAGCTGTTTGTCAGCGGCGCCGAAATCGGGTGGGACCTTGGGCATGCCACGGGCTCCAGTGCCGCCGACCGCGCCTTCTACAACGGCGTGCTGGAAGCCGCCTATGTGTCTGACGACAGCAACGACTACAGCGTCTCCGGCCTCAGCGGCGGGCCGTTCGCAGGTCTTGCGCTGACCTTCGACGACGGCACCGGCAGCAGCTACAGCGTGGACTATCCGGATGTAATCGCCGCCACGGGCTCATCGGCAGCAATCCTTGAGTACAGCCCGGGCGTGGTGGCCGGAGTGCAGGGCGCCGGCACGATCGTGCTTGGTTTTCCGTTCGAGACGATCAACGAAGGCGCTGCCCGCAATGCACTGATGCAGTCGGTGCTGCGCGAATCGCTGCCCGCGTACACTGGAGTGCACCCTACGACTCCCCCACCGGGCGGCTCGGGCTCGTCCGGCAACGACGGCGGCGATGACGACGGCGGCTGCGCGGTGTCGCCCGTTTCGGCGTCACCGATTGTGCTTTGCCTGCTGGCTGTCTGGACGCGCCGCCGCAAAAAGTAGGGTCGCCTGCTTCAACCCGTCGCTTCCGCCTTCGCCTAGGCTTCGGCGGACGACGGCGCTACCGACTATGCCTTGGCTTCGTCGGGCAGTCTGGGATCCTGTTCGATGGGTTGCGGCGGGCCGATCTTGATTTCGCCGCCTTCGGACTGCTCGATACTGATTTCGTTCTGCTTGACCATCTCGAGCAACGCAAGAAAGTTGCCGATCACAGCATCCTTGCTGCGGCCGGGTCCCACGAGCGCCGAGAAGTCAATGCGGCCCGTGGTCTTAAGCTGTGCCAGGATCTGGTCGATGTACCAGCGCACCGGCTTATCGGAAAAGTCGATCAGGTGGGGCTTGGGCGCCTTGATCTCGCCGTACAGGCGATGAAACACGCGGTACAGGTCTACGACGCTGATGTCTTCGATGTAGGTGTCGTTGCTGGTCTCGGCGGTCTCGGCCGACAGCAACCCCCCGGGGCGCGCGTGTCGTCTTGCCTGCTCGTCGCAGCGGTCGCCCAGCAGCGCCGCCATGTCGCGAATGCGCTTGTACTCCAGCAGCTGCTTGACCAGCCGCGCGCGCTCTTGTTCCGCCTGGCCGCCCTGGGTGCTGCGGGCCAGCACGAGGTCGCTTTTGAGCTTGAGCAGAGACGCGGCCATCGACAGAAACTCGCCCGCATACTCAAGGTCAATGGTCTGCATGTTTTCGAGCTCAACGACGTACTGCTCGGCGATCTCGGCGACCGGCAGGTCGTAGATGTCCACCTCGGCGCGGCGGCACAGGTACAGCAGCAGGTCCAGCGGGCCGGTGTACACCGAAGTGTTGACGCGAACCTCGGTCATGTGCCCCCCAGCGCCTTGAACAGCCAACCCGTGAGATCCACCGCAAAGAACATGAACAGCATGCTGATCGGCTTGGCCAGAAGAAACCAGGCAACCAGCACGAAGATCATCATGCCGTAGGGACGAAGCTGGTTGAAGACCTCACGGCCGCGCGGGTTCAAGAAATAGTACAGCACGTTGCCGCCATCCACGCCGGGGATCGGCAGCAGGTTGATCGCACCCAGCAAGATGTTGATCAGCATCATGCGGTACGCAAGGTGCGCCAGCAGCGCGAGCGCGATCGAGGTTTCGCCCGCGTGAAACTGAAACGGGTGCAGGACCAGCGCGCCACCGGTCTTGGCCGCGATCAGGATTGCCAGCGCCAGGATGATCACACCGGCAATCGCACCGACAAGGTTGCCGCCAGGGCCGGCAAGGCTGACAAGGGCCTGGTCGCGCAGCGGGTGGCGCATCTTGCCGGGGTTCACGGGCACCCAGGCAAACCCGATCGGCCAGCCCATCGTAAACACCGTGAGCACCGGCAGGCCCACCGTGGCGAACAGGTTGAAGTAATTGTCTTTGTCCACATGGCGAATCGGGTTGATGCTGCGCTTGCCCAGCAGATAGGCGGTGTCGTCGCCCTTCCACCATGCCATCCACGCGTGGCCGCCCTCGTGCAGACCGATCGTGAGAAACCAGCAGATCAGCCACAGCAGGGCGCTGGTCATGTCCACATCGCTCAAACTCAGGGCGAGATGGTTCATGCAGGCCACACCCCCGAGAACACTTCGCGTGCGGGACCTGTTTTGTAGACGCAGGTGTCTTTCTCGTTCCAGTGCATCTCGAGGTCGCCGCCGAGCAGCTTGATCTTCACCTTGCGGCCAGCCAATCCGTTCAGGTTCGCGGCGACACAAACGGCAGAAGCGCCGGTGCCGCAGGCTAGCGTCTCGCCCGCGCCGCGTTCCCAGGTGCGCTGGTGCAGAACTCTTTCACTTTCGCGGTACACGAACTCGACGTTGGTGCGGCGCGGAAACCACTCGTGGTTTTCGATCAGCGGCCCGATGCCGTGCACAAGTTCTTTGCTCGGCGGCTCAGGAAGAAAGATGACGCAGTGCGGGTTACCCATGCTCACGCACGTGATTGCGAATTCGTGCCCGCCCACATGCAGCGGCAAGCCAACGACCATGCCCTCAGGCTCGCCGGCCATGGGGATCTGCGACCGCAACAACCGCGGCTCGCCCATGTTGACCTGCACCTTGGCGGCGACGTGCTTGCCCTTGGTCGGCGTCACCTTCACGTGCAACACGCCGGCCCCCGTCTCAATCGAGAACTCTTCTTTACGCTCAAGGTTGCGGTCGTACAGGTATTTGGCCACGCATCGCAGCCCGTTGCCGCACATCTCGGATTCGCTGCCATCGCTGTTGAACATCTGCATGCGGTGCTTGACACCCTTGATGCGGCTGGTGCGAATCAGGATCAGGCCGTCGCTGCCGACGCCGAAGTGCCGGTCACTGATCGCGCGGGCCAGCTTGCTCAGGCCTTTGGGCGCGGCTTTGCGGGCATCGACGTAGACATAGTCGTTGCCGATGCCTTCCATTTTCACGAACGAAAACATGCCATCTCCGACATCGCAACGGCCGGCGTTGCGCGCCTATTCCGGGCGTTTGATCTCAAGGCCGTCCATCGGCTCGATGTTGCCGGCAAAGTCGAACCCGCCCTCGCAGCGGACGTTCAGGGTGCCGCGCGCGTCTTTGCCAACCAGGGCGTTGCCCTGCAGCACTCGAAACCACTGGGCGCCCTGTTCACGGGCGCGGGCCTCGTCAAAACCGATGGTCGTCACGCGCTTGAGCCGCCCCTGCACTACCTTGCCGGACTTGTCTACTTCAAGGTACAGCGTGTTGATCACCGTGAAATCGCCGCCGGAGCCGGCGCTGTGGTAGTTCACGAGCTTCAGGCTGGTGTTGTCACCCTCGACCCAGCTTGCGCGAAAGGCCTCGCCGTCTTTCTCTTCGACAAACAGCTTCCAGCCTTCGCCCCATTCCTCAAGACGGAAATATTGCTCTGCACTCGCACATCCAACCAGCAGCGCGAGCAGCAACGTGCAGATGACGGATTTCATGCAAAGCCTCCGCTGCCCAGTGTATGGGCTCGTGACCGGCTGGGCCAGCCGGGATGGCTAAACGTATTTCTTCAGCGCGATGGTGGCGTTATGGCCGCCGAAACCGAAGCTGTTGGACAACGCGGCGCGCACCGTGGCCTTGCGGCCCTCATGGGGCACGTAATCGAGGTCGAGGCCTTCTTCGGGCTGGTTCAGGTTGCGCGTCGGTGGGGCCAGGTCGTTGCGCACCGCCAACGCGGTCGCCACCAGCTCGACTGCGCCGGAAGCGCCCAGAAGGTGGCCGACCATGCTCTTGGTGCTGCTGACCATCAACTTGCGCGCGTGATCGCCGAATGCCTGCTTGATGGCAAGCGTCTCGCTGCGGTCGTTGTACTCGGTGCTGGTGCCATGCGCGTTGATGTAATCAAAGTCCGTGGCGGCCAGCCCGGAGTCTTTCACCGCCATCTCCATGCTGCGGCGGGCGCCTTCACCGTCTTCGCTGGGGGACGTGATGTGGAAGGCATCGTCAGTCATGCCGAACCCGGCAACTTCGGCATAGATCTTCGCGCCACGGGCCTTGGCATGCTCCAGTTCTTCAAACACAAGTACGCCGGCACCTTCGCCCATGACAAACCCGTCGCGGTCCTTGTCGAAAGGACGGCTGGCGTGGCTGGGGTCGTCGTTGCGCGTGCTCATGGCGCGTGCGGCACAGAAACCGGCCATGCCCAACACGGTGCATGCGGCTTCACTGCCGCCGGCAAACACGATGTCGGCATCGCCATACTGGATCGTGCGCAACGCCATACCCAGCGCGTGGTTGGCCGACGTGCAGGCGCTGGCTGTGGCAAAGTTGGGACCCTTGAGGCCAAAGCGGATGGCCACGTTGCCGGCTGCCGCATTCAGCATCATCTTGGGCACGAAGAACGGGTTGACGCGGCGCGGGCCGCGCTCAATCAGCGTCTTGGTGCCGTCGTAGATTTCTTCCAGGCCGCCGATGCCGCTGCCGATGATGCAGCCGACGCGCGTGCGGTCGGTGTTTTCAAGGTTCAGCGCCGAGTCCTTCAGCGCTTCGCCCGCGGCGACCACGGCGAAATGCACCACCGGGTCAGTCTGGCGCGCGTATTTGCGGTCATTCAACAGGGCCACAGCGTCAAAGTTCTTGACGCGTCCTGCGATGGTCGTGGTGAGCCCGGCCTCGACGAAATCGGGGCAATGGTCAATGCCGTTGGCACCCTTGATCACGGCGTCCCAGAACGACGGCACGTCGTTGCCGATGGCAGAGACCACACCAAGGCCGGTGATGACAACGCGTCGGCGACCGTTGTTGAACATGCTTGGTTCCCGTCAGGCCCGGAAGGCGCAGAAAGCAAACCGGGCAAGCAACCGGCCGAAGCCTCGTCGCTGCTTGCCCGGATAGTGATCCAGGATGCTACGACGCCTTGTTGGCCGACTTGTCTTCGATGTACTTGACCGCGTCCCCCACGGTCTGGATTTTCTCAGCGTCTTCGTCCGGGATGTTCAATTCAAACTCATCCTCGAACTCCATCACGAGTTCCACTGTGTCGAGGCTGTCGGCTCCGAGATCGTTTACGAATGAAGTTTCCATCGTGACCTTGTCGCGGCTGACACCCATCTGGTCACACACGATCTGGATCACCGACTCTTCGATTTCTTCCCGTGTCGGCACGCTGCTCTTCCTTTCTCAGTGCCCCAATGGGGCGATCTTCCCAAATTACCAGCCGCGCCTCGGTTGGCGCGACGGCGCGGAAGTTTAGCGTGGGCTAATCAGCCTCGCAAGCTCCACACCCTTGGCCGGTGGTATGTCGGAAATTACTTAGGGGGCTGGGAAAGCTCTGTCAAGACCCCGTGAGTCTCCTTCGGGTGAAAGAAGTTCACCAGGCATCCCCCCGCGCCGGGTTTCGGTGCCGGCCACAGGGGCTGAAAGCCCTGCCCAACCATGCGCTTTGTCTCCGCGGCGATGTCGTCGCAGGCAAAGCACAGGTGATGAATGCCGGGACCGCGCTTTTCGATGAATTTTCCGACGGCACTGTCGGGCGACATCGCCTCCAGCAACTCGATATGCGTGCCCGGCGGCACGACCAGCTTCAGTACGCGGACCTTTTCGCCGGCGACTTCCTCGATGCCGGGCTCGGCTGCAAGGCCCAATCCGGTCTCGTAGAAGCCGCGGGCTTCTTCAATGCTGCGCACCGCAATTCCGATGTGGTCGAGCTTCATGCCGGTCTAACGTCCGCTAGAGGCCCATTGTTTCCTGCAGGACCATGGCTGCACAGGCACCGCCCAGAACCTTGTTGATGGCGTTCATCTTGGTGATGACCTCGGCGCGCACATCGGGCGGCAGCGAAACGCGGGCTTCGTTGTTCAGGAACAGCAGCAAGCCGTGATAGCTGACGACCGGCAGCACGAGCTTGACGACAAACTCCTTCAAGCTCTTGTACCCGGCGGCGTTGACCTTTGTGCGCAGGTCATTGACCAGATTGCCGTCGTTGAGCTTCAGGTCTTTACCGACTACCTTTTCCAGCGCCGCAACATGCTCATGAAAGCGTGGCAGCCACACATCCAGGTGCTGCTGCAGCAGCAGCGCCGCCGACTGTTTCTGCAGAATCTCGACCGCGCTGTTCATGCGGTCGTGGCGCTGGCCGATGATCAGCGCGCCGATCTGGCCGCAGATTTCCAACAGCGCCTGGCGCTCTTTCAACGAGGTGTGCGAGACCGTCGGCTTGGAGACCGGGCCGTCTTTCTTGATCTTGGTTGTGGTATTCCGCTTGCCGCGGCGTGATGTGTTGCTCGAAGTCATGCGAAGTCCTTACCCGTCGCGGTACTCACCAAAGACGCCGCGCATGGTATCGCAGACTTCGCCCAATGTCGCCTTCGAACGCATGGCCGCGAGAATTTTCGGCATCAGGTTGGCATCTGTACGGGCTACCTGCTGCAGCTCGCGAAGTGACTTATCCACCTCTGCGTCGTTGCGACCTGATTTGAACTCTGCCAGCCGCTTCAACTGCCGCTTAGTAGCTGAAGGGTCAATTCCCTGAAGCTGTGGTTCGGCCTCGCCCGAGTCCTGGAAGCGGTTCACGCCCACTACCACCTGTTCGCCCCGCTCAACGGCACGCTGGTACTGCAGCGCCGCGCGGCCGATTTCGCCCTGCATGAATTTCTGCTCGATGGCGCCGACACTGCCGCCGCGGTCGTCCACCTTGCGGATGAGCTCAAGGGCTTTGGCCTCAAGTTCGTCGGTCAATTGCTCAACCAGGTAGCTGCCGGCCAGGGGGTCCGGTGTGTCGGCGACGCCGGACTCATGCGCGATGATCTGCTGCGTGCGCAGCGCGATGTTCACCGACTTTTCGGTCGGCAGTGCCAGCGCCTCATCAAAGCTGTTCGTGTGCAGGCTTTGCGTGCCGCCCAGCACAGCGGCCAGTGCCTGCAACGCCGTGCGCACGATGTTGTTTTCGGGTTGCTGCGCCGTGAGCATGCTGCCTGCGGTCTGGGTGTGGAAGCGCAGCATCAGCGCCTTGTCGTCCGTGGCTTTGAAGCGCTCGCGCATCAGGCGCGCCCAAAGGCGCCGCGCCGCGCGGAACTTGGCGACCTCTTCAAGCAGGTTGTTGTGGCCATTGAAGAAAAAGCTCAGGTTCTTGCCGAAGTCGTTGACGTCCAGGCCGCGCCGCACCGCCTGCTCGACATAGCACAGGCCGTTACTGAGCGTGAACGCGATTTCCTGGGCCGCGGTACTGCCGGCTTCGCGAATGTGGTAGCCGCTGATGCTGATGGCGTTGAAGTGCGGAACTTCCTTGGCGCAGAACTCGATGATGTCGGTCGTGATGCGCAGGCTTGGCCGCGGCGGGTAGATGTACGTGCCGCGCGCAACGAACTCTTTCAGAAGGTCGTTCTGAAGCGTACCGCGCAGCTTGGTCCAGGGCACGTTCTGCTTGTCGGCTTCGATCAGGTAGAACGCAAGCAGGCAGGCAGCGCTCGAGTTGATGGTCATGCTGGTACTGACCTGGTCCAGCGGTATGCCGTCGAACAGCACAGCCATGTCGGCGCTGCTGCTGACGGGCACGCCGACCTTGCCGACTTCGCCGGCAGCCATTTCGTGGTCGCTGTCGTAGCCGATCTGTGTGGGCAGGTCAAACGCGATGCTTAGGCCAGTGACGCCCTGGTTCAGCAGATAGCGATAGCGCCGGTTGCTCTCGTCGGCATCGGCAAAGCCCGCGTACTGCCGCATCGTCCAGAAGCGCCCACGGTACATGTTGGGATAGACGCCGCGCGTAAAGGGGTACTCGCCGGGAAAGCCCTGTTGCTCGCGATAGCCCGCTTCGCCCGCATCGCTCAACTGGCCGGGCGCCGGCACCGCCAGCGGCGGAACTTCACAGCCGGACGAGGTCTCAAACTTCTCCCGGCGCTCAGCGACCTTGGCGACAAGCGCCGCCCGCGAACCTTCGAGCCACCGAATGTAATCTTCCTGCAGGCTCACGGCTGCTCCGGCAGGGGGCCCAGCTTCACCATCAGCGCGCCCTTTTCCAGCACGTCGTTGGCCTTGACGTGAACCGACTCCACGACGCCGTCGCGCGGACTGCGAATGTCGTTCTCGAGCTTCATGGCATGCAGGCTCAGCAGGCTCTGGTTCTTCTTGACGGTGTCGCCGGGTGCCACCTTCATCGCGACCACCATGCCCGGCATCGGCGCTTTCACGTCGATCTTGCCGGCGGCGGATTTACGCGCCGTGACAGCCGACATGCGCACATGCTCAAGCTCGCGGACTCGGGCACTGTAGATCACGCCATCGAGCACGATGTCGGTGCTTTCCTTGCCGTGGTGATACCCGAAACGCACGATGTCGCCGTTGAAGCGCGCAAGCTGTACCTTGTTGCGCAGCGGCGTATCCGTGTGCACCGGAAACGTCCCCCCTGCATGCTCAACGTGCAGGCGCCCGTCGTGCTCAAAGAAGCGCACGCGATGCCGGGTACCGTCCACTTCGACTTCGTACTCCATCGCAACCTATCTCAGCTTGGGCAGTGAACTTGAACTCCACGGGTCGAAAGAAATCTCACCGGCCTTGCTTTGCGCCGCGCGCACCTTGAGCAGTCTGCGGTACTCCATTAACGCTGCGAGCACGGCTGCGTCGGCATCCCGGCCGCGCCTGGTCAGTGCGGCCATGTGATGCTCGACCCAGTGAATGTCGAACTTGCCGGCTTGCACGTCCGGGTGGTCCAGCAGTGCCAGGTGAAACGGGATTGTCGTGGCAACGCCCACAACCAGGAACTCGCGCAGCCCGCGCCGCGCCAGCTCAATCGCGGAGTTGCGGTCGTTGGCATGCACGATCAGCTTGCCCATCAATGAGTCGTAGTACTGGGTGACGCTGTCACCGGCGGCGTAGCCCGCATCGACGCGGATGCCCTCGCCCTGCGGCGGCTCAAAAGCTTCGATGTAGCCAAGGCTGGGCATGAAGCCCGCGAAGGGGTCTTCGCTGTTGATACGCAACTCAATGGCATGGCCCTGCTGCCGGATGTTCTCCTGCTTCAGCGCAAGCTTCTCGCCGCTGGCGACTCGCAACTGCCACTCGACGAGATCAACGCCCGTCACCTGCTCGGTCACCGGGTGCTCGACCTGCAGGCGCGTGTTCACCTCGCAGAAGTACCACTTGTCGCCATCCATCAAAAACTCGCACGTGCCCGCGTTGGCATAGCCTGCTGCCTTGGCGATGCGGACGGCGTCTGCGCAGATGCTGGTTCGTTGCTGTGGCGTCAGGCTGGGGCTGGGCGTTTCTTCAAGCAACTTTTGGTGGCGGCGTTGCAGACTGCATTCGCGCTCAAACAGGTGAATCGCGTTGCCGTGCTCGTCGGCTAACAGTTGCACTTCAATGTGCCTTGGCGTTTCCAGGTACTTCTCGACCAGTAGCGCGTCGTCACCGAAGCTTGCCTTGGCCTCGCGGGCGGCCTTGGCCAGCAACGCCGGTAGCTCGGCCTCGCTGGCAGCCATGTGCATGCCTTTGCCGCCGCCACCCGCTGCCGGCTTGACCATCACGGGATAGCCGATGTCGCGAATGGCATTGAGCGTCGCGGCGTCAGCCGTGCCTTCGCACTTGATCCAGGGTGTGACCGGCACGCCCGCTTGCTCGGCCACGGCTTTGGCGTTGCGCTTGTCCCCGAGCTTGTCTATCGCAATGCTGCCGGGGCCGATGAACTTGACGCCGCTGGACTCACACAATGCCGCGAACGCTGCGTTCTCGGCCAGAAAGCCGTAGCCCGGGTGGATGGCTTCGGCGCCGTGGCGCTTGGCGAGATCGATGATCGCCTGCATGTTCAGGTAACTGTCCGCGGCAGGCGAAGGGCCAAGGTAATGCGCTTCGTCGGCGAGCTGCACGAACGGCAGGTGCGCGTCAGCATCTGAGAAAACAGCCACGCTCTTCACGCCCAGCTTGCGGCAAGCGCGAATCACGCGCACGGCAATTTCACCGCGATTGGCAATCAGGACCTTGCTGAACATGGGCGGAACTTTAGTGCACCGGCCCCGGAATGCAAAGGGCGCGCCCGAAGGCGCGCCCGGTTGCTGATTGTGACAGGACTACTCGTCCTTGGGCTTCTTCGGAAGTTCCTTTTCCATGCTGACCTTGGCACTGGCGAGGTACCACAGCCCGTTGAGGCGGTAGCACTCCACCTTGATGCTGTCGCCGTAGCCGTTCATGTAGCGGAACTCTGCGCCGCCGTGGCCTTCTTCTTTCAATTCCATCTCGCGGTTTGCCATTGCCCAGCGCATTTCGAGGCGCTTGTCGAGGTCGTCGTTGGCGTACAGGCGGTAGTAACCCTGGCGCAGGGCCCAGCCCTTGCCCTGGCTCATGTTCTTCCACGCCTCTTCGCCGTCGATGCCGGACTTGCTCTTGGGGTCCATACCGTCATCACCCTCAAGGCGCTTCTTGTAGTCCTTCCACAGGTCGTACTTCTCGGTGATGCGCCACTCGCGAATCTCACCCAGGCCGGCAGTGTCCTGCCCCGACGTGTCCGTCAGGTCAAACACGCTGTCAAAGTCCTTGGCCAGGATCTTCTTTACGGCTGCGTCCGCGATTGACTGAGGATCAGCCGCGCCACCGCCGGCGCCACAGCCGGCCATTGCCAAAACCACAAGGCTCAACAGAGCCACCATGCAGGAGTTCTTCATTGCCCGCCTTTCCCTATCTGAAAGAGTCCGTTTCGTTTACGTGAGCGATCACTGTCCCGAAGCACGTTTTCTCGCCGCTTCAAGGGCGCGCAGCATGCTAGGGGTTACGTCAAATTTCCAGTCCCCATCGTGACGAAACCATGAATACCTTTTGGTCTCGCCGTGTTTCAGGACCACTGTCGCCCGCTCCCCCTCTATTTCAATGGATTCGATGTTATCGCGGGCGAACAGCCGGGACTGGTTTGCGATGTTCTCAGCGGTCAATTCGGACTCTAACCGCCACGCGTGGTAGTCCTTGGGCGTCATGTTCTCCGGGTTTTCGGGCAAAGTCTTGAGGAAGGCCTCTTTTTGCTTGCGCACTTCCGGTGAAATCATCGAGTCCGGCCCCAATACGGCTTTCTCCGCCGCGACCGTGGACCTTACGGGACCCATTAGTTCTGCGCGATAGTAGGTTTGGGCGTCCGGGCTTAGTGCTTCCCACAGTGCATCGGTGTCGCGTTGCTCACAGCCACGGCTCCAAGCCTGCATGGCGTCATACACGCCCTGCTGCTCCGCGGTAAAGGGCTCTTCGTTCTTCACGCAGCCGACCAGCAGCAGCGCCGCCAGAAGCCCAAGGCACATTTGGATTGATGCAAGTGTTCGGTTCACCGCAGTCTTCCTGATATAGCCGCTTTCACGCCCACCCAGCATAGTCCGAATTGCCAAATGGCTACAACGGAATGTTGCCATGCTTGCGGGGCGGATTGGTGTCGCGCTTGTGGCGCGTCACTTCCAGCGCGCGAATCAGTTTCTTGCGGGTTTCGCGCGGCTTGATCACTGCGTCGATATAGCCGCGGGCGGCTGCATCATAGGGGTTGCTGAAGCGTTCACGATAGTCAGCCACCAACTCGTTGCGTCGCGCGTCGGGGTCTTTGCTGGCGGCAAGTTCACGCGCGTACAGGATGTTCACGGCACCCTGCGCGCCCATTACCGCGATCTCAGCCGTCGGCCACGCATAGTTGACGTCGCTGCGGATATGCTTGCTGCTCATCACGCAATAGGCGCCACCGTAGGCTTTGCGCGTGATCACGCACAGCTTCGGCACAGTCGCTTCGCAATAGGCATAGAGCAGCTTGGCGCCGTGCTTGATGATTCCGCCGTGTTCCTGGTTCACGCCCGGTAAGAAGCCCGGCACGTCCTCGAACGTCACCAGCGGGATGTTGAACGCATCGCAGAAGCGCACGAACCGCGCGCCCTTGAGGCTGGCGCTGATGTCCAGACACCCGGCGAGCACCGCCGGCTGCTGCGCGACAATGCCGACGCTGTGGCCGCCAAGCCGCGCAAAGCCGACAATCAGGTTCTGCGCGAAGTTCCGGTGCACTTCAAAGAAATCGCCGTCATCCACGACGGTTTCGATCACGTCGTGCATGTCGTACGGCTTTTCGGGATGGTCGGGCACGATGCGGTCCAGGCGCTCATCCTCGCGGTTGACGTCGTCATCGGGCTCGAGAAATGGCGGCGGCTCAAGATTATTTTGCGGCAGAAAGCTCAGCAGCTTCTTGATTGCCGCGATGCTTTCCGGCTCGGATTCGTGGCTGAACTGGCAGACGCCCGAAATCTCGCCATGCACGCTGGCGCCGCCGAGGCCTTCCATGTCAATTTCTTCGTGCGTGACCGACTTGATCACCTGCGGCCCGGTCACAAACATGTGGCTGCTGCCTTCGACCATGAACACGAAATCGGTGATCGCGGGGCTGTACACCGCGCCGCCGGCACAGGGGCCCATGATGGCGCTGATCTGCGGAATCACGCCGCTGGCCAGCGTGTTGCGCAAGAAGATGTCGGCGTAGGCGCCCAGGCTTGCCACGCCTTCCTGGATGCGCGCGCCGCCGCTGTCGTTGAAGCCGATGATCGGGCAGCCGTTCTTGACCGCAAGGTCCATGATCTTGACGATCTTCGCGCCGTAGCGCTCACCAAGAGAGCCGCCGAACACCGTGAAATCCTGCGAAAACACGTACACCGGGCGCCCGTAGACCTGGCCAACGCCCGTCACGACACCGTCGCCGAGGTACTTTTTGTCGGCGAGGCTGGGTACGTTGTGGGTGACGAAGGCGTCGATTTCTTCGAAGCTGCCTGCGTCGCACAGCAGGTCGATGCGTTCGCGGGCCGTGAGCTTGCCGGCCTTGTGTTGCTTGTCGATGCGGTCCTGGCCGCCGCCCAGGCGGGCCTCTTCCGTTTGTCGGTCAAGGTGCTCAAGCGCTTCGCGCTGCGATTTCACCCCAGCCGGCAGGTCCGGCCGCACACGCGAAGTGGGTTTGCCAGGCTTGTTCATGGGCTGCATGAAACCACAGCTACGGGCTCTACGCTAGGCCGTCATGCCGCCGTCGATGACCAGCACCTGCGCTGTGATGTAGCTGCCCGCGTCGCTAGCCAGGTACACCGCCGCCTGCGCGATGTCTTCGGGTTTGCCGAAGCGGCCGAGCCTGATGCCTTTCATCGCCTCTTCCTTCACTTTCGCGTCCAGGCCGGCTGTCATGTCCGTTTCAATGAAACCGGGCGCGATCACGTTGGCAGTCACACCGCGCCCGGCCAGCTCTTTCGCCACGCTTTTGGTAAACGCGATCAGGCCGCCCTTGCTCGCTGCGTAGTTGGCCTGGCCGGCGTTGCCCACCATGCCGACCACGCTGGCAATGTTGATCAGGCGCCCGGCCTTGGATTTCATGAGGGGGCGGCTTGCGGCGCGCGTGACGTTGAATGCGCCGCGCAGGTTGGTGTCGAGCACGGCGTCGTAGTCTTCGTCGGAAAGCCGCATCAGCAGGTTGTCACGCGTGACGCCGGCATTGTTCACGAGAATGTCCAAGCCGCCCATCTTCTCGACGGCATGCTTGACCGCGGCGTCGCAATCGGCGCTGTTGCGCACGTCCAGGCCGAATATCGCGACATCGAGCTTGTTCAGCTCCTGGCACATGGCTGCGGTTTCGACCAGCCTATCGGCAGAAGTGGCCACGAGCGCCAGTTGCGCGCCCTGCTGGGCAAACGCTAATGCAATCGCCCGGCCTATGCCGCGCGACGCGCCGGTGATCAATGCTTTGCGACCATCGAGTGCGCCCATGTTGAAACTCCTATTGCGTGTCTGCCCGTCGCTTGCGCTCTGGGCTCTTGTTCACAGTATCGCGGCGACTTCTGTGGCTTTGCCGATGCTGGTGCGGGTGGCTGTCTTTGCTACCCGCTTCAACAGGCCCGCGAGCACCGTTCCCGGGCCCAGTTCAATGAACTCGTCAAAGCCCTGCTCTACGAGTGCCGCCATGCTCTTGGCCCACAGCACCGGCGCCGTGAGCTGCTGGACGAGGTTGTCTTTCAACTTCGCCGGGTTGCGATGCTCAACCGCGTCAACGTTCGCCACCACCCCGATCTGCGGCGACGCAAATTGTGTCGTCTCGATCTCGGCGGCAAGTCGTTCGCGCGCAGGCTCCATAAGCGGGCTGTGAAACGCGCCGGCAACTGCCAGCGGCACCGTCAGCTTGGCGCCCGCAGCCTTGGCAAGCCGCATGGCCTCCTCAACCGCAGCCGTATCGCCGCTGATCGCCACCTGGCCCGGCGCGTTGAAATTGGCGAGCACGACGATGCCCCTGTCTCGCGCGGGCGCGATGGCGGCTTCCAGCTTTTCGTCATCGAGACCGACGATACTGGCCATCGTGCTGGGCTTGAGGTCGCAGGCCTGCTGCATGTAGCGGCCGCGCGCGCGCACCAGCTTGCACGCGTCTTCCCATGACAGCGCACCGGCGGCAGCCAGCGCGGAGTACTCACCCAGGGAGAGCCCTGCTGCAACCGTGCCGCGCTCAAGCAGGCTGCGTCCCGCCTCGGTGGACTTGAGGACTTCGACTACAGCCCACGAGTGCACCAGAATTGCGGGCTGGCTGACATCGGTGCGGTTCAATTCAGCTTCGGGGCCCTCGAAGCAGACTTGGCTCAGGCTGAAGCCAAGCAGTTCGTCGGCTTTGTCAAAAACTGCTCGCGCCTGCGGATAGGCTTCGCACAGGTCTTTGCCCATGCCGACGTGCTGGGCGCCTTGCCCCGGAAACAGAAGTGCTGTCTTTGCCATCAATGCACCTGCCTGTCAGTGAGTGGGAAACAGCAGCCAACCAATAGCCAGTTACCAATTACCAATGGAGGCTCAATTGGTCATTGAAAATTGGTCATTGGCTGTTGTGCGGCTACCAGCGGATCAGGTTGTAGCCCCAGCTCAAGCCGCCGCCGAACGCCAGCAGCAGCACGTAGTCACCACGCTTGATGCGGCCGTTGTGCAGCGCCTCGTCCAGCGCAATCGGAATGCTGGCAGAGCTGGTGTTGCCGAAGCGGTCCAGGTTGATCAGCACACGGTCCATGCCGATGCCGACGCGCCCCATCGCGCTTTCGATGATGTTCACGTTGGCCTGGTGCGGCACGACCAGCGCGATGTCGTCGGCACTGATGCCGCCCCGCTTGCAGGCTTCCTGCGACATCTCCATGAACTTCTGCACGGCAAACTTGTAGACCGCGCGGCCCTTGAGCGCGATCGTGTGCATGTTCTTCTCGACGGTTTCGTGGCTGGCGGGCATGCGCGAACCGCCGGCGGCAATGTTCAGCGCGTCATAGTCATACCGCGCGCCGTTGCGCGAACACAGCACAGTGCCCAGGCCCCGAGTACGCGTGACTACTGCCGCGCCGGCGCCATCGGCAAAGAGAATGCAGCTGCCGCGGTCGGTAAAGTTGGTCACTGAACTGAGCTTCTCAGCACCGATCACCAGCACATTGCGGTAACTGTCGGTGTTCACCAGCGCGGCCGCGAGCTCAAGGCCGTACACGAACCCGGCACAGGCGGTGCTGATGTCGAGACTGGGGATGTCCCCCATCTCAAGGCCCTTCTGCACCCAGCACGCGGTATTTGGGAACGTGTTGTCAGGGCTGGCGGTTGCGACAAGAATGTACTCGACGTCGGTCGGCTTCATGTCGGCGCGTTCCAGCGCCTGCCGCACGGCGTGAATGGCCATGTCCGAAGTGTATTCATCCGGCCGCGCGATGCGACGCTCGCGAATGCCGGTGCGCTGAAAAATCCACTCGTCGTTTGTGTCTACAACCTTGGCCAGGTCGTCGTTGGTAACCACGCGCTCGGGGACATAGGCGCCGATGCTGAGAATGCCCGCACTCGTGGTTTCACTCACTGCAATCCCCAGTGGGCTTCAGGTGGCTGCGCCGGTCTTGCTGTCTTCCAGCTTCAGCGCCTCGATGATCTTGTCGTTGACCTTGCTGTCAAAGCAGAACGCGGCGGTGCGTATGCCGCTTGCGATCGCGCGCTCGTCGCTGCGCCCGTGGGCAATGACCACTACGCCGTTGACGCCCAGCAGTGCCGCGCCGCCGACTTCGCGCCAGTCAATCGCATACATCAGGTCGCGAATCGTGGCCTTGAAGCGCGGGTCGTCTTTCAGGTCGTTCTTGGCAGCCTGGCCGACGAACATCTTGACCAGGATTTCCGCCAGCCCCTCCGACATCTTCAGCACGATGTTGCCGACCAAGCCGTCGCACACCACCACCTGGATGCCGCCCTCAAAGATATCGTGGCCCTCGACGTTGCCCTTGAAGTCCACTTCAGCCTGCGTGAGCAGGGCATGCGTTTCCTTGATCAGGGCGTTGCCCTTGCCTTCTTCGCTGCCAACGCTGATCAGGCCAACCTTCACTTCCGGGTTGTCCTGGTTTCCGATGACACCGCGATAGAACTTGTCGCCCATCACCGCGTACTGCATCAGATGCATGGGTTTGGGGTCGACGTTTGCGCCGACATCCATGATCACGATGCGGCCCTTGAGCGTGGGCAAAGTCGTCAAGATGCCCGCGCGCTTCACGCCCGGCAGGTGACGCAGTGCGAGCGTGGCGCCGGCAACCAATGCACCCGTATTGCCAGCCGAAATCACGGCGTCGGCTTCGCCGAGCTTGACCAGGCCGACCGCGATACCCAGCGAGGACTTGCGTTTGGCGCGCAGCGCCTCAACCGGGTGCTCATCCATGCCGATGACTTCTTCGGCGTGAACGACTTTGATGTTCGGCAGTGGCGTGCCGCACGGCTCAAGCTCACGGCGCACGGCGGCTTCATCGCCGACGAGAATGTGTGCCCAATCAGGGTGTTCGGTCGCGGACTTGTAGGTCCCGCGTACCACGACGCCCGGGGCGTGGTCACCGCCCATTGCATCAATGGCGATCCGTGGCATTGCTTCCTCTCAGTGTCCGCGTGGGCGGACCGCCTACAGGCGCTCTTCGACTTCAAAGACCTGCTTGTGCTTGCCGTAGAAGCCGCTCTCTTCGCACACGCGATGAGAAAGCTTGGGCAGGCCCGTCTTGGCACACTTGCTGATCTTCGGAAGCGAGATGGCGTCATGTGACCGGCGCTTATTGCGTCGGGTGCGTGAGGTTTTCTTTTTCGGTGTAGGCATGTCTGTTTCTCCAAGCGCTTCCCGCGCTAATTCTGAAGCGCTTCCCGTATGCGCTTGCGCCCCGCTTCCAGGGCTTGTGTCAATCCTTCGGGATTCTTGCCGCCGGCTTGCGCGGTGTCTGGCTTACCGCCACCCTTCCCGTCAACAAGGCGGGAGATTTCACCAATCAGTTTGCCGGCGTGAAGACCCCGTCCAACCAAATCTTTCGTAAACGATAACAGCAGCACGGCGCGGCCTTCACCGCGACTGCCGAGCAAAACTGCTGACGGCGCGCCATCCTGCACCAGCGAGTCCTTGATTGTCAACAGTTCCGGCGCTTCTGCCCCCGCAACCTCGCACGCGTAAATTGTGACGCCATCAACAGTTTCGGCTGACTTGCGCAAGTCCTCTGCGGCCCCGGAGCCTGCGCCGCCGCTCTTCTTGGCCTTGCCTTTCAGGTCTTTCACTTCCTTAACCAGGCTTTCGACCTTCTCCAGCACTTTGCCCGGCTGGGCCTTTGTCGCTGTGTGCAACTGCGCCAGCAACTTTGCTTCTTCTGCCGCAAGGGCGTACGCGTCCTGGCCGGTGATGGCTTCAATGCGCCGAATGCCAGCCGCACTGCTGCCCTCGCTCACGATGCGGAAATAGCCAATGTCGCCAGTGCGCGCCACATGCGTGCCCCCACATAATTCCTTGGAAAAACCCTCCACGCCCATGCTCAGCACGCGGACTCTGTCGCCGTACTTTTCGCCGAACAGGGCCATGGCGCCTGCCTTCTGGGCCTCTTCGGGGGCCATGACTGCTGTGCCTACTTCGGCGTTGGCCTGCACCTGCTGGTTCACAAGCCGCTCAATCTCCTGGCGTTCCTCGAACGTCAGGGCCTTGGGGTGGCTGAAGTCAAATCGCAGCCGCTCGGGGCCGACTTCGCTGCCGCGCTGTACCACGTGCTCGCCCAGAACCTTACGCAGCGCGGCGTGCATCAGGTGCGTGGCGGAGTGGTTGGCACGAATGCGGTCTCGACGCTGCTGGTCAACGCGAGCGGTCACAGTGTCGCCGACGCGCAGTTTGCCGTGCAGCAACTTGCCCTCGTGCATGAAGTAGTCGTCGCGCTTGAGCGTATCCACCACCTCGAATACGCCGTCTCCGATGTGCAACGAGCCGCGGTCGCCGACCTGGCCGCCGCTCTCGCCGTAAAACGGCGTGCGGTCCAGCAGCACCGTCGCTGTGTCGCCCTGCTCTATGACGTCAAACAGCCGACCGTCGCGCACCAGCGCGATCACCTTCGCGGGCGCTTCGCAGGTCTCGTAGCCAAGGAACTGCGTTGGGCCGGACTTGGCCTTGAGCTCCTGGAACCAGCCTTTTTCGAAGACCACCACTTCTTTGCCGCCTTTGCTGCGCTTGCGGTGTTCTTCTTCGGCTTCGTCGTAGGCGTGCAGGTCAAGGACCATGCCGACGGCGGCAAGTTCGTCCTGCACGACTTCGCGCGGCAGGCCTTGCGACTGGTACAGGTCGAACGCTGCTTTGCCGTCGAGCGTTTTGTCGTCGCGCTTCTGGTGCTCGCGAATCAGCCCGGCAAGCAGTTGCAAGCCGCGCTCAAGGGTAGTGCTGAACTGCTGCTCTTCCTGCTGGATCGTGGACACGATGGCGTTTGTGTTGCGGGCTAACTCGGGGTACGCATCGCCGTAATGCTCAACGATCACCGGTACCAGCTTGTGCAGGAACGGCCCATCAAAACCCAAGGCCGTACCGTCACGAAACGCGCGCCGCAGGATGCGCCGGATGACATAACCGGCGCCATCGTTCTTGGGCACAATACCGTCGGCCATCGCGAAGGTGATCGCACGAATGTGGTCAGCAATGCGCTTTTCGCGGATGACGTCCTCAGCTCCGCCCGGAAGGGCGGGGGATTCGCTACTGACATGCGATGGCTTGTGCTTGCTTTCCCCCGGCCTTCCGGCCGGGGCTGTTTGGCGCAATGCTTCGCGGACGTGTGCAAACAGACTGCTGTCCAGCGTGGTTTTGGCTTTGTCCAGCACCATGACCAGCCGCTCGAAACCTCCGCCGAAGTCGATGTTCTTGGCTGGTAGCGGTGTCAGTGTGCCTTTGCCCGGAGTTGGGCCTGATCGCTCGAACTGCGTGAAGACGATGTTGCCGATTTCCATGAAGCGGTTGCCGTTGGTGGCTACGTCGCCCTGGCCGTACTCGTCGCCGAGGTCGTAAAAAATCTCGCTGCACGGGCCGCACACGCCGTTGGGCCCCTGGCTGGGCGCGCCCGCGGGCCAGAAGTTGTCGTGCTCGCCAAGCCAGAAAATGCGCTTCTCGACTTCTTCTTTGGGCCAGTGCTTGCCCAGCACTTCGCGCCAGATGTTGGCGGCTTCTTCGTCTTTGCCGGCGCCGGTTTCGTCGCCGCCATAGACACTGATGTAGAGCTTGCTCACGTCGAGGCCGCACCAGTCTTTGCTGGTGTAGAACTCCCAGATCCAGCGGATGGCTTCGTTCTTGAAAAAGCCGACGCTGCCGTCGGGGCCCTTGAGTTTGTCGCCGAAACTGAAAAAGCCGAGCATTTCAAAGAACGTGTGGTGGCGTGCTGTCTTGCCCACGTTCTCGAGGTCCGGCGTGCGCATGCACTTCTGCACCGTGGTCGCGGCGCGCGTGCCATGTACCAGGTTGCCCATGAAATCGTCTTTGAACTGGTGCATGCCGGCGCTGGTGAACAGCGTGCTGGCGTCGGGCGGTTGCAGGCTGCTGCTGGGCAGCGGCTTGCAGCCCTTGAGTTCAAAGAACCTCAGGAAGTCTTTGCGAAGTTTGTTTGCGTCGATGTTTGGCATAGTCAGTGTCGAATCTTGTGCGCCGCGTCTGTTTTTAGGCCCCGAAGGGGACGTCCTGCAGTAGCCCGGCGCGTCAGCGCCGGGGTTCAAGTCTCCGACTTCGCCAAGCCCCCGAAAGGGGGCGGCATGAATCCAATCTTCAGCCTATGCCGGCGGCAAGTAACGCTCATCGTAAGGCAAGCCGTGGGCATCGTACATGTCACGAAGTTCACGTTCGAAACTTACCCTCTCATGATGCTCACGCTGGCGATCCAGATACTCCCTTGTCGCAGCAATTTTTGATGGGCTGACTGAGAACACACTGAATCCGTCCTGCCAGCCAAACCCATGGACTTGCTTGTCTTCCTTCAGCCAGCGCGAGCTGTTGGCCTTCACTTCCCTCAAGAGGTCAGAAGGCGCAATCTTGGGCGGCACGCCGAGCAGCAAGTGAACATGGTCCTCAACGCCTCCCGAATGAAGAACTACAGCTTCGCGATTGCGCGCGATGCCGCCGATGTAGGCAAACACCTCATCTCTCAGTTCGTCGTGCAGGACGCTCTGGCGGTTCTTCGTTCCGAAGACGACATGGAGGTTGATGCTGTGAAAGGTGTCGGACATCGCGGGGATTCATGTCGCCCCGTACGGGGGCTTGGTCGTCAAGGATACGGGTTTCCCGGCGCTTGCGCGCCGGGCTAATTCAGGTCGCCCCTCCGGGGCTAATCGGTGCATCGATGCTTCAGGCGCACATTAGCCGCTTTTGCGGCCCACATCCGCCGGGCCAAATCAGATCGCCCTGCCACGCTGGATCGCTCGCGTCTTGGGCGAGGCGCCCGTGCCACTTTATTCTCTGGACTCCGGCGCTTCGCCTGTCGGCATCCCTAACGCTTCGCGCGTTGCCCTTTCGACCTGCGCCGCGATGTCCTTGTTCTCGATCAGGAATGCCTTGGCGTTCTCTTTGCCCTGACCCAGCTTGGTCTCGCCGAACGTCCACCAGGCGCCGCTGCGCTTGACGATGCCCGTTTGCGAACCCAGCTCAAGCAAGTCGCCAAGCCGGCTGACGCCCTCATTGAACATGATCTCGAGCGTCGTCTTCTTGAACGGCGGCGCCATCTTGTTCTTCACGATCTTGACGTTCACCTCGTGCCCCACCACGTCGTCCCCCACCTTGATGGGTTTGCCTTTGCGCACCTCAATGCGCGCGCTGGCTGCAAACTTTAACGCATTGCCGCCGGTGGTTGTTTCGGGGTTGCCGAAGACAATGCCGATCTTCATGCGAATCTGGTTGATGAATATCAGCGCCGTGCGCGCGCGGCTGACCGCGGACGTCAGCTTGCGCATGGCCTGGCTCATGAGCCGTGCCTGGCTGCCCATCTGCGCGTCGCCCATGTCGCCCTCGAGTTCGCTGCGCGGCACAAGCGCTGCCACGCTGTCGATCACGATGACGTCAAAGGCGTTGCTGCGCACCAGCGTCTCGCAGATGTCGAGTGCCTGCTCGCCGCTGTCGGGCTGGCTTACGTACAGGTTTTCGATGTCCACACCCAGCTTGGCTGCGTAGCTGGGGTCCATGGCGTGCTCGGCGTCGATGAAGGCCGCAATGCCTCCCTTCTTCTGGGCCTCGGCGATCACCTGCAGCGCGATCGTGGTCTTACCGCTGCTTTCAGGGCCGTAGATTTCGCTGATGCGCCCGCGCGGAATGCCGCGGCCGCCCAGTGCCAGGTCAAAGCTGAGCGCGCCCGTGGAAATGCCGCTGATCTCGACTTTCGGCTGGTCGCCCAGCTTCATCAGCGAGCCCTTGCCGTGGGTCTTCTCGATCTGGGCGAGCGCCATTTTCACGGCCTCGGTACGCTTGTCTTCTACGGCGGCGGCTTTGGCCATCGGAGTCTCCTTAAACAAAGCGGTCGCATGCTAGGCGCGACTGCGGCGTGCTACAAGTGCGTGAGAGTAACGGCTTGAAACGGGCCGTGCAGGCTACTTGGCGATATACCAGCCCCGGTTGTCGCGGCCTGCCTTTTCTTCGAAGTAGTTGTCGCGTACCCAGTGCTTGATGCTGACGCCCGGGCGGCCCGCGCTGAACTTTTCGTACATGTCCGTGAACTCATCCACCTTGTGCCCCACCGCCACGTGCATGTACGGGAAGAACTTCAATTGCTCGCGCGCCTGTGCAAAATCGACGCCCTGATAATCGTGCAGCCAGATCAGACTTACCAGCCCCGTGCGGTCGCTGCCCTGGCGGCAATGCACCAGCACCGGCCGCGATTGCGGGTTTGCGGCAATCGCATCCAGCGCTTCAAACAACGTGGAAAGCTCGCTGCGATACGGCAGACGAGAAGTCGGCAGTTTCGCGACCACCAGCTTGATGCCGGTTTTGTTCGTGGCGGCCACGTCGGTTTCGTAGTCGTCGGTGTCCGAGTCGTCGGTGCCGACCAGCCGCAGCACGGTCTTGATGTTGTGGTGCTTGATGTAGGCGGTCATGTCGGACTCATTCATCTGCGCGGCGCGGTACCACTGGGCCTTCTGCACCTCGTGCGCGTTGTTGCCGACCATGCGGGTCAATACCCATGCGCCGGCGATCACGCCCACCAGCGCGCCAATGAACAGGCCCCAGCCGAGAACCTTGCGCCGGTTGTCGTAACGGCCATGCACGAACCCCCAGGATTCGATGCTGTAGTTCAAACTCTTGGGAGCGCCAACCTTGTTGATGCCCTTGGGATCTGCGGGTGCGACCATGATCAGCCCTTCAGCCAGTCCACGTACGACTTGATGCCGCTGGCCAGTGTGTGCTTGGGAGTATAGCCGAGTTCTGCCTTGGAACGCGTAAGATCCGCCTGCGTGAACGGCTGGAAAAACGCGTACGGGTTGTCGATGTATTCGGGCTCAAGCTTGGTGCCCATGGCCTTGTTCAGCTCGGCGATCAGTTCATTGAACGTGCGGGCTTCGCCGCTGCCGGTGTTGAACACGCCGGATTTGCCGCTGTCCATGGCCAGCAGCGTGCACTCGACGGCGTCGTCCACGTGCACGAAGTCGCGCTTCTGTTCGCCGGACTTGAACACGCGGGGGCGCTTGCCCTGCTTCATCTGCAGATAAAGCTGGTAGCACATGCTCGCCATCGCGCCCTTGTGCTGCTCGTGGGGCCCGTAGACGTTGAAGTAGCGTACGGCGTTTACTTTCCAGCCGGCGTTGTCCGGCGTGCCGGCCACGCGATCGGCAAGGTTCTCAAGCTGCACCTTGGAGAAGCCGTACACGTTGGCGGGCTTGCGGTCATCGGTTTCGACGTTGACCCGCGCGTCGATGCCATACGTGGCTGCGCTGCTGGCATAGGTAATCGGAATCTTGTTCGGCTGCGCGTACTCAAGCAGGTTGCGGAAACTCTCGATGTTGTCGTGGCACATCGTGAACTGGTCGAGCACGCGGGTGTCGGTGATGCTGGCCAGGTGAAACACCGAGTCGAAGTGCTTGGGCTTGAAGTAGCTGGCGAAGTCCAGGTTCGTAAGGTCCGCAGTAATCAGGTCGCCGCGAAAGCCCTCAAGATTTTTGAAATGGCCTGAGCGCAGGTCGTCGATCACCGTGACTTCGGCGTTGGGCCACTCGGCTTCAATACGCCGCACAAGGCGCGAGCCGATGAACCCGGCCCCGCCCGTGACCAGCACCCGCCAGATAGCATTCTTGCCCGGTAGCGACATGGGGGCAGAGAATGGCAATGCTTGCGCAGTTCGGCAAGCAGCGGAAACCCTGTGGGCTTTTTGAAGTGTGTTAAATGACAAACCGCGCCATCGGCGCGGTTTGCGAACTGCGGATCTCGGCGGTTACCCAACACTCAATGGCTGCTTTTTCTTGCCGCGTGTCGACCCTCGCTTGCGCTTCGGGCTCTTGTTTTCTTTCCCGACGAAATCTGCGCCCTCGAAGTACAGCGACATCTCGCGCGGCTTGCGGGACTTGTGTGCGCCGCGTGCGTAGACCGCGCCGGCCAGCAGCGGGAACGTCACGGTAGCCTCGCCGAACACCATCTGCTCGAACGCGAGGTCAACCTTGCCCCAGCTTGATGCTTCCTTGAGTGTGCTGCCCGAAAGTGCGCCGTCGCGCTCGTCGGCGACGGTCAGCTGCACGGCATACTTGTGCATCGGGCAATCGTGCATGCCCAGCACCTCGGCGCTGACCACGGTGTCCTGCACGAAGTTCTTGGGCACGCCACCGCCGATCATCACGATGCCGCTTTCCTTGCCGCCATGCATCTTGAGGTAGGTCAGGTCCAGGAAGTCGCGGCCGCTGTCGATGCTGCACATCGGCTTGCCCAGCTTGATGCGGTTGTGCTGGTGCAGCACGATGCCGAAGCCCGCACTGCAATCGCTGAACGCCGGCACGAAGATCGGCACGTTCTTGCGGTAGCACGCCTCGACGAAGCCGTCGTGCTTCTTGCCGTGCTTGACCAGGTAGGCGCCCATTTCGCGAATCACTTCGCGGCTGGCGTAGGGGCGGGGTGCGAGGTTGTCGAAGATGCGGGTCATGACTTCGTCGCAGACGCGCAATTCGTCTTCGTCGATGTAGTGGTCATAGATGCGGTCAATCGCCAATTCACGCAGCTCGGCGTCGTTGACGAACTGGGTGCCCTTGTAATGGCTGAAGCCCAGGCCCTCGAAGAAGTCCTGGTCAACGACGATGGCGCCGGTGCTGACGATGGCGTCCACCATGTTGTTCTCGACGAGGTCCGTGATGACCTTCTTGAGGCCGGCGGAAACCAGCGAGCCGGCAAGGCACAGGAACACCATGCCGTCTTTCTCGCGCAGGGCCATGTCGAAGATGTCGGCCGCGCGCGAAAGGTTGCGGGCCTGGAAGCTGGTGTCGCCCATGGCAGCCACGAGCTTGTCCATGTCTTTGAACTTGGTGATGTCGATGTGCTTGACGAGTTGCTTCTTGTTCAGGAAGTCCGATTTCTTGGCCATGTCCATGTCTCCTGCGGGGCCTGGTTCTTTTTCGCCGTGACGGCGTGCGAATCACGAAGGATGGACAGGGCCACAAAGCGCCCGACCCCTTCTGCGATTGGACTTGAACCACACACCCGAAGTTGGTGGGGCGATTGCCCCGTTGACGTCGCGAGCTACTTCGTTGTGAGCCTTGTTGGGCCATCTCCCCGCAAGGCTGATCCGCAGCGGCACATAGCGCCGGATCGCGACGTCGAAAGTGTACAGCACAGCGGCGGGATTCAAAGAAAATCCCGCCGCCTTGATGAAAGATTTGCATCCGACTAGGCCGCGATCAGCCGGGCCTCACGCGCAGCCCTGGCCAGCTCCTCGACGAACGCAACGGCCTCGGCGGGCGCTCCTTTGCGCAATGCGCCCAGGAAGGTTTCGCGCTCAGGCTCGTTCATGCCCGGCACCATCCAGGTGAAGTATGTGGCGGCCTTGGGTGGCTCGATGCTGGCGACGAGCGCATTCTCAGCGCGGATGATTTCGTCGTCAGTGTAATGCTGCCAAAGCGCGGCGATGATCTCGGTTTCTTCCTCGGCCATGTGGCCGAACTGTGTGGCCGCGTAGCGAGTCAGTGCCAGGTACAGCTTGTAGCCGGCAGTCGAGTTGCCGGGCGCGGTGTTGCACAGTTCCAGCACTTCGTGCTCCTGCGACTCCAGCACCTGGTGCGTGGCGGCCACACGGCGTGCCAGCTGCGGCGCGACGGTTTGCAGCAGAGGCTCCACGAACTCGTCTTCGTGCAGCGCATGCTCGTTCATCAGCTGCAGTGAAAGTCGCAGCCGGGCAACCAGCGCGGCGGCGGCTTCGTGATCGGCGAAGTCGAGATTGCCTGCTTCACGCAGCAGGTGTGCCAGTTCAAAGCGGATGCCCTTGTGGATGTAGGTGTAAAGGTTGTAGCGCTCGGTCGTCATGTCTCGGTCTCCTGTTCAGTTAGTGCTGCTTCACAGGAAACATACGCCATGGGCGCTGATGCGCGTTCCTAAGTGTTCGCTACATTGTTCCTAAATGAATACTAATGGAAGCCCGAACGCCTGCCCCACGGTTACGGCCTCTCCTCCAGCAAGATCTCACTGTCGCGCTCCAGCACGAACCTGCCGCGCTTGACGCTGACGATGCGCACGTCCGGACAGCGCTCCTGCAATCGTTTGCGCAGAAGGATCAGGCGGCTTTCCAGGTTATCCTTGATCGGCGGCAGGCCCAGGCTCTCGTCCATGCGCAGTTCGCGGTTGCTGAACTCGCGCCGGCCTTGGGCATGCTCGCGCAGCAGTTTCCACAGGATGCGCGCCGGCACGCCGCGTATCAGGTACTCGCCGTCCACAAATACGCTTTCGTCGCCGGCAAACCACGTGAACAGGCGGCGTCTCGCGGGCAGGGGCGCGGGTTCCGGCTCGGCATGGACTTCCTCTTCGTCTTCGTCGCGGTCTGAGAGCATGGCGATTGCCAGCGCAGCCTGGTTCGCCAGCAGCGACAGGTAAGCCTCATGCCAGTCTTCGAACGCCAGCGGGTCGCGGGACTCCAGCGCAAGCACGCCGATCAGGCGGTCGTGCGCCACCAGTGGCAGCGCAAGCTGCGATTGCGCGTCGGCCAGCCCGGGCAACGGGACCTCAGCCGTCAAGGTGACACCACTCTTCTGGGCCGATTCGCGCACGGCGCGGGTGTAGCGCCGCAAAGCCGCCATGCCGCTCAGGCGCAGCGGTTTGCGTGTCTGTGCCACGGTGCCGATCAAACCCTCACCCGGCTTCACTTCGGCGCCGGCACCGACACGGTCATAGCCCCGGCTGTCAATTGCGATCAGCTTGCCGCAGTCTTCTTCGTACAGCATCAGCAGCGCGTGCTGGGAACCGAACAGAGAAGCCATGCTGGCAAGCAATTCAGTGTACAGCGCCTCCAGCGTGCGGGCGCGACACAGCCGGTCACTCAGCACCTGCAGGCCGCGCAGTTCTTCACGGCCGCCCTGCCGCGGGTCCACGGCCCAAGGCAGCGGCATTGCCGGGGCGGGCTGCAACGCGCCTTGCAGAACCGACAGCGACAGCACCTCGTAGACATCGGCGCTGATCAGCTTGAACACGCCGGCCATGCCCGTGACGCGAGCAATCGCGTCGATGCGGGAGGCCATGTCGTCGAACACCGCGCCGCTGGTTTCGGCGCGCAGGAAGCGCAGCTGCATCAGGTACGGCTGCAAGGAAACCGGGTCCCACAGGCGCACGCTGGCATAGGGGTTCTGGTCCACGTTGCGGCGGGTCTTGTTGAAGAACTGGCAGCTCAGCGCGACGTGCTTCTCGTCGAGGTAATAGACCTGGCTCAGCAGCGCCATGTTCGGCGTGCCGTCGGCGGCGCAGGTGGCAATGCCCGCCGGCGTAACGCCCTGGAAGCAATGCATGAGGTCCGAGAGCATCATGCCCGGGCCTCCACGGCGCGCCCGGCACCGGGCCCGGGTGTCTGCTCAAACACCTGTTCCACGGTGAACTCGACTGCCGTGCAGGGAGTGAAGTTCATACGTTCCAGCACCGTGGGCGCAAAGCCGATGGCCGAGAGTTCAGCCTTCGTGCGCGCCACGAACTCGGCGACGTGATCCAGTTCGGGCACCGTTGCCTCGCGCACGGCCAGGGAACGGCCCTTCATCTGGATGCCGCGGTGAGTAGTGGGCTCTTCGACCAGCACGGCAACCGCGCCGTTGGCGCGCAGGTTTGCCAGCGCCGGGGCGCTTTCGTAGGCGGGCAAGTACACAATGGCGCGGCCGGGGCCGTCCAGGGCAACGGCGCTGGCCGAGACACACAGCGGCGAAAGCGCCGCATCACGCGTCGCAACCAACACGCAAAGCCCACGCTTCAGAAACTCGGCAATGTCTACCTGGCCCATCGCGCCCCCGCGCGGATGCTACACGGGCGGCGTCCCGCGCAAAGTGGGCGTGTCAGCACTTCGCCACAGGCACGCGGTTGCGAACTTCGTCGCACTTGCATGGGATGGCTTTGCAACGCGGGCAGCCTTGGCCGTAGCGCTCGTTGGCTACTTCTTCCAGATCCACGTTGGCTATGCTGGCCAGCGTTGTCAGCCAGGCCAGCACGTCGGCGAACTCGTGGCGCAGGTTTTCGCGGCTTGACCGGCCATTGATTGCCCGCGCCAGTTCCCCCACTTCTTCGCTGAACCACAGCCACGTGCTTTCGATGCCGCGCTTGCGGTCTTTGGCGCCGTAGGTGTCTTCAATGACTTTCTGGAAGTCTTTGATTTGCATACCTTGCACGTTTACCCGTCACTGGCGCTCCGGGCTCCTGTTTTCAGGTTCGATCACTTTCCGTCGATCTGCTGTAGCAGTGCCTTTACGGCTGCTTCGGTCTGGCGGTCTATGCCCTTGTCCAGCTCTTCGGGCTGGTTTTCGACGGCGATGTCGGGTTTGCGGCCATTGTTCTCAAGGTTCTCGCCTTCCACTGTGAACGCGCCTGTGCTGGGCAGGCGCATGCGGCTGCCATCGATCAGGCTGTAGCTGCCGGTGCCGATGACGCCGCCCGCGGTCTCTACTCCGACCACTTTGCCGATGTTGAGGCGGCGAAAGCCTTCCGCCATGATTTCGGCGTTCGAAAAGCTGGATTCGTTGATCATCAGAATGCTGGGCTTCTCGAGCGCGATGCTGCGATAGACGTTTTCGCTCACGTCGTCGCGGTCGCCGTACTGGCGCTTCAACCACGGCCGCTTGATCAGGATTTCAAGAATGTCCACCGCCGTGCTGCCGCCGCCATTGAACCGCACGTCGATCACGACCCCTTCTTTGCCCAGCATGGCATTGCCGAGGTGGTGCTTGAACTCGCGCAGACTGCGGCTATCCATCGCCCGAATGTGCACGTAGCCCAGTTTGCCGTCGGACAGCTTGTTGACGTACTCGCGCTGCCACTCCACCCAGCGCTGATACCACAGTTGCGATTCGGCACCCCGCGAAATCGGCTTGACTGCCAGCGGCCTTGAACCCTGGAACACCTGCTGGTCGTTCACGTTCAGAACGGTCTTCTTGCCGATCGTGTCCATCAGTAACTCGCCAAGCGTTGCGCCTTCCGCGAACTCCTTGCCGTGAATGCCCAGAATCCAGAATGGCGCCTTCGGCCCATCCTCATGCAGGTCCAGCGGGCCGCCTTTCAGCACTTCGATCACGCGGTAGCGGCCCAACGCAAGCTGCGCCGGGTCAAACTTCACGCCCAGCCAGCCGCATGTCTCGCTGACGCCATCGCTGCGGTCATCCCAGCCCGAGAATCCCTGGTGGCTGGAGTTCAGCTCACCAAGCAGCTCGTTCATCAATGCACCGTACTCGTCGCCGGTGCTGACGCTGTTCAGCGCGCCGCGATAGCGCTGCGTGGTCGCGTACCAGTCAATGCCGTGGAACTTGCGGTCATAGAAGTAGCGGCCCATCACCCACTCGGTTTCGTCAAAGGCCGCGCTGCGCAGCGCGGTCACCTCGCGACGCTGCTGGACGCTGAAACCAAACGTGGTGATCTTCCCGCCCGCCACCGGCATGCTGGTGACCTTGCCGCTGTCCAGCCACCACAGCGTCTTCTCGTCGGCGCTTAAGGTGAGCGCGGTCTTGGGTGTGCGGCTTTGGGTAAGCTGCTTGAGGTCCGGGCCCTTGTCCGGGTCGAGGGTCAGCTTCCAGATGTTCGGCTGGTTCTCGACGTTGCCGATGAAGCAGTAGGTCTTTCCGTCGGACAGCGCGACCGGGTAGAACTCGTTGCCGTTGAGGCTGCTGATGCGGCGTACGCGGTCGCTAAGGCCTTCCGCGACCAGCTTGGTTTCAGGCGCTTTCTTCTCGGGTTTGGCTTCTTTGCCCCCGCCGTCCGGGCCGACCTTCGGTTCCTTCTTCTTGAACAGGTCGTCGAGCTTGTCTTCCTTGAACTCGGGGGGCTTGGGCTCGAGGTCTACTACATAGATGTCGTAGTCATCTTCCTGGTCGTTCGAGAACACCACGCGCTTGCCGTCAGCCGCGAATCGTGCCGACGTCGCTGAGCCGAACAGGAAGCTGATCGGGTGCACTGTGCCGGTCGCAACTTCGGCCAGCACAAGGCCGCCGTTGTAGAGGGCATTGGGTTGCGTGTAGAGAATCCAGCGACCGTCGGGCGAGAACTCAAACCCGCCGCGCCCCAGCGCCCACCCATGGAACTTGCCGTCAAAGTGATGCAGCGGCCCCTCAGGCACCGTCTGCGCACCCCAAGCCGGGTCATTGCGCAGCATGATCAGGCGCGATTCATCCTGGATGCCCCAGATACGGCCGTACGGGTCGATGGTGATGTTGGAGTTATGGGCGGTGTTGGCTGGCACGTGGGCCAGCATGCCAGCCGCCGGGTTTGAGACGTCAACACCCATGAGATAGCCGCCCAATGTCGTGCAGTACATCAGGCGCGTGCTGTCGGGCGCCCAGGCCAGGCTCTTTTCTTCGTAGATGGTGTCTGTCAGGCGCAGGGGCACGCCGTCTTCGTCGGCGGGCATCACGTACACGTCGCCGCCGGCGGTAAACGCAATCTTCTTGCCGTCCGGGCTGACCGCGAACTCGCCGGCGCTGGTGTGCGTAAGCACGCGCACGCCAGCGTCACGCCGATCGGTCGCCAGCTTGATCTCGGGCGCGACAACCCGGGCCGGGCCGTTGCTGGTCACGTCGCCCACGTAAAGCCGCCAACCGTTGTGGCTGCCGCTGCTGTAGGCGAACTTGCCGCCACCGACGGTCAGGTCCCGCGGGTCTTTGGTGTGCTGCGTAAGCCACTTATCGCTTTCTTTGCCGGAGGGCGCCATTGCGGCGACGTGTCCAACGCGGTTGCTGGTCAGGCTGCTGGCCTGATAGGTGATGTACAGAATCTGGTCGTTGCCGTTGAACACAGGCGCGACGTTGTGGCTGCGGTTCTTGGTGGCGCGACGATGATTGCGGGTAGTGGTGCCGTCAAAGTCGCAGAGCCAGATCTGGCTGGAGGCGCTGCCTTCATACCCGCGGCGGTACATCGGGTTGCCCCCGCGATTGACGTAGGCGATCTTGGTGCCATCGGGGCTGATGCTTGCGCCATACTCGTGCGTGCCATAACCGCCGCTGGTGATGGGCCACGGTTCGCCACCCTGTACGCGCACGGCCCACAGGTTGCGCGCGCCTTCGCTTCGCACGCTGGAAAAGATGACGGCCGACGAATTCGGCAGCCAGCAACAGGGCTGGTCGCCGGCATCCCCGAACGTCAGGCGCCGGGCCTCGCCGCCGTCGGCTGGCATCAGGTAAATGCTGTCGGACCCTGAACGCTCTGATCGGAACGCCAGCCACTTGCCGTCGGGCGAGAACATGGGCTCGCCGTCGTTGCCGGCTGTGATGGTCAGGCGTCTTGCGGTTCCGCCGGCGCTGGCGACGGTCCAGATGTCGCCGTCGTAGACGAATGCCAGGGTTTTGCCGTCCGGGCTGAGCGCGGGGCTGCGCAGAATCGGCGGGACTGCGCCCGAGCGCGAAAGCTCCTGCGCGACACCGGCATCAAAGCTGAGAGTGAGCAACAGCGCGACAAAAGCGGCAGCGGCGTATCGCATGGCAGGCTCCGTAGTTTCTGATCCCGCCCTTCATACGATTGCCCGCGGGATTGCGGAACCTGTGACTGCGTTTACTTGCCGGTAGTTGACTCGGTAGGTTTGTCGTTGTCCTTGGTAGGCCTGTCCCATGCTTCGCGCAGGCGCTTGCCGCGATCGACCACATCGTCAACCTCGCGGCGCATGCGCGGCAGGTCTTCGTCTATGGAATGCTCAGGGTGCAGTTGATAGAAATACGCACCCGCGGCCAGCAAGCCGCAGGTGAAGAAAACGATGTAGCCAACAATGCCGCGCACAACGGACTCCCGCGCGAGAATCGGCAGAATGGCTTGTCGGGCTGAATGGAAAGCGACTGAGGGGCCGAAAACACGGCAAAGTGCAGCCGAACGAGTCACAGAAGCGTCAGAAAACTGGTCACAAAATACGATTGGGCGGTGAAACTGCCGTGATAGTCAGAGGTTACCTTCACGCTCGTTGCGAGAGCAACCTAACGTAAGAGCAAAGGCCGCTGTGGGAGATGTCGCTAGTTAAGGGGGGGCGGTATCTCTATAGGCCTTGCATCTGGCGACGGCGATCGGGAAACCGATCGCCGTCGTCCTTTAACATGACTCGTTTTTCGTACATATTCCCGGCCCGTTGATACAATCTCGCCCCTGACAAGGATTTGCGCCCGGGGTTCATGGCTTACGTCAGCACTTTCCATGTCGAAGTACGCAGCTACGAGCTTGACGTGTATGACCACGTCAACAACGCCGTGTACATCAACTGGCTTGAGCACGGCCGCAGCAAGTTCTTGCAGGACAAGGGCTTCAACTACGTCAACATCATCGACCAATGGGGCGTACGCTTCATGACGGTGCGCACCGAAATTGACTACCGCCTGGCCCTGAAGTTGGGCGACAGCGCTGACATTGCCACCAGTGTCGAGCGATTCGGCAACACCAGCGTCACCTTTCGCCAGATGATCTCCCGGGCCAGTGACCGAGAAACCGCGGCCGACGCCCGCGTTGTCATTGTTTTCACCGACAAAGACTCCGGTCGGCCTGTGCCGGTACCCGATCAGTTCAAGGGGCTTTGTACGTGAGCCAAGGTTTCGATTGGCAAGCGCTGTATCCGCAGGGCGTCAACCGCGCCTATGAGCCGCCCCGTAAGTACATCTGGCAATTTCTGGAAGAAACCGCCCGCAAGTTTCCTGAGAAGCCGGCCCTGCTGTTCAACGAACTGACCGTACCCTACGGCCGGCTCTGGAACCGTGTGCGCATCAGCGCCTCGGTTCTGCGCTCGCGCGGCTTTGCGCGCGGCAAACGCAGTGACCGCGTCATGCTGGTGCTGCCGAACTGCCCCGAGTTTGTCGTGCACTATTACGCCGCGTTGCGGGCCGACATGGTTGTGGTCGCCGTCAATCCCAAGCTCACGCGCGACGAATTGCTGCCATTGATCGTGGACACCGAACCCCGCGCAGCCTTCGTGCACGTCGATTGCGCCGGCGAGTTCGAAGCCGCCCGTGTCGCCGCCCACGTGCGCGAACCCAAGGTCTTCTATGTGCGCAGCGGCCACGAGTTCAAGCCGGGCCGCGGCGATTCCAGCGTGCTGCCGCAGGTGCTGGGCGAGCCCGACCCGTCGGAAAGTCGGACGGACCTGGACGTCGCCGTGCTGCAATACACCAGCGGCACCACCGGTGGCCTGAAAGCCGCGATGATCAGCCACCGCAACCTGGTCGCCAACGCCGAACAGAACAACCAGTGGTTCGGCTGGAACGAACGCGACGTGGTGCTTGGCGCGCTGCCGCTGTGCCACACGTGGGGCATGTGCTGCGTGATGAACGCGGCCATCGCAGCCGGAGCCACGATTTCATTGATCGAGGAGTTCAACGCTGCGCGCGTCGTGGAAGAGATCGAAAACCACGCGGTCACCGTTGCCTATGGTTCCGGCACGATGTTCCAGCGCATTCTGGATTCAGCGGGCGATAACGCCGCTGACGCCTTCGCCTCGCTGCGCTACGTCAAGGCGGGCGCGATGCTGATCGACCGCACGCTGAACGAGCGCTGGGCAAGCGCCGTTCCCGACGTGCCCATGATCAACGGCTACGGCCTGACCGAGGCGTCGCCCGAGGTCACGAACAACCCGCCCGGCCGCGTCAAGTTGGGCACCGTCGGTTTGCCATTGCCGGGTACCGACCTGCGCCTGTGCCAACCTGAAGCGCCCGAGACACCCGTTGGGCCTGGCCAGGAAGGCGAGATTCAGGTGCGCGGGCCGCAGGTGATGCTGGGCTACTGGAGTGAACCCGCAGCCACGCGTTTGGCGATTCTGCCGGGCGGCTGGTTGCGCACGGGCGACATCGGCGCATTCGACGAAGAAGGCTATTTGCGCATTGTTGACCGGCTGAAAGATCTGATCAAGTTTCGCGGCAACAGCATCGCCCCGGGCGAGGTTGAAAAGCTGCTGCTGACGCATCCCGGCGTGCGCGAAGCATGCGTGGTGGGAATGCCCGACGCCGGCGATGGCGAAGTGCCGGTGGCCTTTGTGGTGCTGAAAGAAGGCGCGCCGCTGGACGTGACCGACCTGCCGGATTTTGTAGAGCCGCACCTGGCCAGCTTCAAACGGCCAAGACGCTTCCACATCGTCCACGAGATCCCGAAGAATCACGTGGGCAAGCCGCTAAGGCGAGTGCTGCGAGAGATGCCGGAACCCGGCGTCCCCGGCCTCGCACAGTAGTTGCATTCGCGTGCGACCTAGCGCTTGGTCGCCAACTGGCCGTAGCAACGCGCGCCTCCAAAAAAAGGGGTCAGGCACGCTGCGCGAGCCAGACCCCTTTTTGAGGCTACTTGGGCCAGTACTGGCGCAGTTCTTCGTAGCTTGGCGGGAACGTGCCTGTGTACTTCATGAATTGCGGGATGGGGTATCTCACGCCGCCTTTGTGGGTGCCTTCGAGACCTTCCATCAACGTCTGTGCGAACGCCCACGGCATGGCGAACGCCATTTCGTGATCCTGCGTTTGCCCGAAGATGCGGTCGCCGTAGCAGGGCAGGATCACCTGCGGCTTGCCCGTCTGCATGGTCTCAATCACTTCGTCGGCGCAGTCGGTGCGGCCGCTGAACCTTGAATGAATGTATCCCCCACTCTCCCACAGCGCCCCCGTCACCAGCCGCATCACCTGCGCCGGGTTGCCGAACGCCAGCACGACGTCAGGCTCCCAGTCAATGCGCCCCAGCGGTCCGCTGACCATCGCGTAGTATTCGCCAAAGTTGAAACACGGCGCCGCCGCTTCGGTCTTCTTGCCCGCGGCTGCGTCTTTCGTGTACATGCCTGCGCAGCAGTGGCCCTCGTCAAAATGCGGCACGCGCGGCTCAAGGCCGAACAGCGTGGCGCCGATCGGGCAACTGATGTCTTCGCGGCTGACGGCAATCGTCCAGCCGTAATGGCGGCTGATGCTCATGGCCTGACAGAGCGCGCTCGATATTTTCATGTCGCGGCCGGGGCGCTTGGCCTTTTCCGGGATCTCGGCTGCGCTGCGCACCATCTTGATTGCCAGCGGGAAAGTTGCCGGGCGCACGTGCTGCTCAATGGCTTCATTGAGGCTTTTGGGGCTGATCGTCGTCTGGGTCATCGGCAAGCTCCTCGGTAAGCTGCGTGTCGGCTCCGTGCGGGCCGGCGTGTTTGGCTTGTTCGGCTTCGTGTTCGGCGTCCCACTCGGCTTGCTTCTTGGCCAGTGCCTCGTGCACTTTTTCAATGCCCGCGATTTCGCCGGCACCGGTGCTGCCGCCCATTCCGGTTTCCACGACCGACACCGGCGCCTCCTTGATCGTTTCTGAACTGTCGGGCGGATACATCTTCATGTCCGCGATGACTTTGCCGAAGCGCCAGAAGTAGAGCATGGCACACAGCCCGAACGCAGCCATGCCAAGGCTCAACAGTTGCCCCATACTCAGGCCCATGAACACGGTGCCAAGCTCGTTGCCCTGGCCCTGGAACTGCACGTCCGGCTGGCGCCAGAACTCGCCGATGAAGCGCGCAATCGGATAGGCCGTGAAGAAGCCGGCCGCCACCATGCCCGCGCGCTTGACACGACGCCGGAACCACAGCAGGAGCAGCAGCACCATCACACCCTCAAGCAGCAACTGGTAAAGCTGGCTGGGATGGCGCGGCGTGGTCACCAGCGAAAACTCGCCGAACCACAGGTGGCCGGGCGTGTCATGGGCCATGTAGGTGTGCGTGCCGTCGGCCTGTGGCACCAGCAGCTCATAGCCCTGCAGGTACGCATCCGGGTTTCGGTACAGCACCGTCGCGCCGCCGTGGTCAATGACGCCGCCGGGGTTTGCCTCATTCAAACTCTTGAGCCAAAGCTCCGCCTGCGCCGGGTCTTCCGGCTTGCTCATGCGCTCCCACAGTGTGTTGCCGGTGAACACGACGGGATTGCCCTTGCCGCTGCGCACCGGAAAGCGCATGGCCCACGGCAGCCAGTCTGCGGCTTCTCGGCCATACAGCTCAGCGTTCATGAAGTTGGCCAGGCGAATCCAGATCACGCCGAACGCCGCACTGATCGTGCCGACGTCGCAGATGATGGCCAGCGGCGCCTTGCGCCCGCTGCGCAGCCACCAGATCAGCGCCATCGTCGCCGTGCCGAATGCCGCGCCGTGGCTGGCCATGCCGGACCAGTTCAGGAAGATGCGGCGCAACTGGTCTTCGGTGTTGACCGGGCCGTACGGTGGCGGGCCGAAATAGAACTCCGGGTTATAGATGAAGATGTACGCAGTCTTGGCGCCGACGAGCACGCCGATCATCGCCAGCAGCAGCGCGTCGTAGGCGACGTGCGGCTTGATCTTGATCCAGTCCTGCTTGCGAAAGCGCCCGAACCAGTACAGCACACCGATGAACGCAATCAGGTAGCAGAGGTAGTAGAAATCAAGAATGATCTCGCCGCCGCCGCCGGTCCAGTCGCTGACGCCGCTGGCATTGACCAACCAGCGGTCATAGATCACCAGTCCATCCGACCAGCGCAAAAGCGTGGTCGTGAACCAGTCGAATGCCAACCGCGGATGCTCAAGTGCTGCAAGCATGGATTACACCGTCACCATGTAGAATGTTCCGAACAGCGAATGACCAGTAACCAGTGTACTTGCACGCCCGACAGCTGGTCTTGTCTATTTGCTGTCACCCCCGCAGCGTTCCGCGCAGCTGGGCGGTGATTGCCGCAATGGCAGCATCCATCTGCGCGGTGATTTCTTCGGTGGTCAGCGTGCGCTCGTCGTGACGAAAGCTCAGCCGGAACGCGAGGCTCTTCTTGCCCGCGCCGATCTGCTTGCCCGTGAACTCGTCGAACAGCTCTACAGTGCGCAGCGTGGTATCGCACGCCTTGCCAACTACGAATTGCACTTCGGCCCAGGTTACGGCTGCATCGAGCACGAAGGCCAGGTCACGCTCCGCGGTCGGGAAGCGCGGCAGCTCAGCCAGCTTGGGAACTTCCAGCCATGCCTCGACCAGCGATGTCATGTCGAGCTCGCCCACGGCCGCCGGCCCCTCGGCATCGTACTCTTTCAGCGCAGCCGCCGACGGCTCGCCGATCACGCCCAGCAACTTGCCCCCCAGCAGCAAGCGGGCAGCGCGCCCCTGCGCGAACACACTGTCATCAAACGGCTCGATCGTCAGCGCCGCCCGCACGCGCAACGCTTCGAGCAATGCCTCGATTGCGCCCTTGAGGTCGAAGTAGTCGCGACCCAGCAGGCCCAGCAGTTCGCGCTCGCCGGTCTTTGTGCCATCGCTGCTGGGATGAAACACGTTGGCGCACTCGTACAGCCGAACGCCCTTTGCGTTCTGGCGCTCGTTGGTGGCCAAGGCCAGCAGCAGGCTGCCCAGGAGATTGCGGCGCAATGAGGGCAAGCCGGCGTTCACGGGGTTGCGCGCCTCAAGCCGCGCGGCATGCTTGCTGAACTGGCTGAACTGCGCGACATCGCCCTGTGCTTTCACGAACGTATCCGTCAGCGCCTCGCTGAAGCCCATGCCGCGCAACGCCTCGCCGATGGCGCGCCGTACGCGCTGGCGGCGGGTCAATTTGTTCGTGGCGACAGGCATGCGCAGCGGCGCGGGTATGCGCTCAAGGCCGTGAATGCGGCCGACTTCTTCGACAAGGTCGATTGGCTTTTGCAGGTCTCGGCGAAAGCTCGGCACCGCCACCGTCACACTGTCCGCGGCTTGCGCAGACACCGGCACGTCCAGCCCCGTGAAGATCGCCGCCACTGCGGGCGCCGTGACTTCAATGCCCAGCGAACGTGAGATATCGCGCGCTGTCACGGTCACGCTTCGCGGCTCCGACTTCGCGGTCCCGGCCTCAAGCACACCGTCCAGCACTTCGCCACCCGCGACCTCAAGAATCAGTTGCACGGCGCGGCGGCTTGCAGCGATCACGCCCGCGGGATCCACACCGCGCTCAAAGCGGTAGCTGCTGTCGCTCTCGAGCTCGTGGCGCCGGCTGGTAGCACGAATGCCGGCCGGCTCAAAGTACGCGCTTTCCAGCAGCACGTCTGTCGTCTTTGTCGTCACGCCGCTGGTCAAGCCGCCCATGATGCCGCCGATGGCCTGCGGCTTTTCGGCGTCGCAGATGACCAGCGTGTCGGCGTCGCACTTGACGAATGCCCGCTCAGGCTCGGGTTTGTCGCGTTTGCGGTCGACCAGCGGGTCAAAGCGCTCGCCCGCTTTGGCCATGCGCACGACAATGCGCTTGCCGGCGAGCTGGTTCAGGTCAAAGGCATGCAGCGGCTGCCCGGTCTCGAACAGCACGAAGTTGGTGACGTCCACAACGTTGTTGATCGGCTTGAGACCAATGCCCTCAAGGCGCTTGCGAAGCCATTCGGGCGACGGGCCAACCTTGACGCCGCGAATGACCTGTGCCGTGTAGTGCGGGCAGACCCTGAGCGCGTCGGGCTCAATCACAACGCTGGAGACCTGATCGGCCTTGGTCTTGGCAGGTTGGTACTCGACCTTGGGGTGCTGCACACGCTTACCGGTGGTGGCGGCAAGCTCGCGCGCAAGGCCGATTACGCTCAGGCAGTCGGTACGGTTGCTGGTGACTTCAAGGGTGAAACATACGTCGTCGCCGACTTCGTCGAAACCTTCAACCTCTGTGCCGGCCATGGTCAGCTTGTCGGCAACCTCGCGCGCCGAAAGGCCGCTGCCGACATAGCTTTCAAGCCACTTGTATGTTGTCTTCATCATGGCATGGCTCCTGACAGGGCGCGTTTTAGCGCATCAAACGCCCGTGGCAATGGAATGCATGTGGTAGAGTAAAGGAATGTGGGACGCGCTACTCAAGACGGCCAAAGTCTACCTGCTCGTGATGCTGCCGATCGCGGTGATCGTTCTTCCTGCCCAGCCATGGTCGCTGATGCGTGCCGACAAAGACATTCACGAGCTGTACGCAACCTACAGTAGCTCTCCTGACGAACTGAACCGACAGTTCAGTATCCGGATGGAGCAGAACGAGACTCTTCGAAGTGTCGTCCACGAGGCCTTAGCTTGGGAGGGTACCGAACCAAGCGAACAGATTGAAATGTCGAAAGCGGAGTATCTCCTGCGATGCACCATGACCTCAAGGTACAGTGCGAAGTGGACTGCCTTGTGGGCTACGCTGTTTCTTCCGCTTGTCGTTGCCGGGACGCTATCAGTGAAGTACATCGCCGACGTGTCCCGCCGCATGCGCATGGAACGTGTGCCGTCGTGGATTTGGCTGGCTAACGAATCACCACCGGTACCCCAGACAGGAAATCCAGCGCTGCCAGAAGCATGCGGTCTTCCTGGTCCCACCACTGGTTCGCGGCTTTGACTTCGTCGCGGTTGTAGCGCGCGGTGCGGGCAGCCAACCGGGCGCGAACGCGCGACTGTTCACCATTCCTCCACTCGACCAGCAGGTCCGGCTGGATGCCGCCGGATTCGCCGTTCTTGCCGTTCTGCACGCGGCGCCCAAGGGGCGTGAAATACTGCGTCGTGGTGATATTGACGGTATAGTTCGGGTCCGCATCCAGCTTGTAGATCGTCTGCACCACGCCTTTGCCAAAGCTGCGCGTGCCGATCACGTACGCTCGCCCGTGGTCTTTCAGCGCGCCGGTGACCAGCTCGCTGGCACTGGCGGTGCCTTCGTCGATCAGCAGCACCACCGGCAGTGACGTGATGGCTGTTTCGTCGCGGGTCTTGATCACGCGGTCACCTTCGCGGTTGCTGTCGCGCGATGAGCGCGTGAACGTGATCAACACGTCCTTCTCGCTCAGCAGGCTGTCCACAATGTCGCTGGCCGTGTTCACGCGACCGCCGCCGTTGCCGCGCAGGTCAATCACCCAGCCTTCCGCACCCTGGGCCGCCAGGTCTTCGATCGCGGCTTTGAACTGCTCAAACGTGTTGGCCACGAACTCGCCGATGCGCAGGTAGCCGAACTTGCGGCCGCTGCTTTCCTCAAGGTGCACATCATGGACGCTGAAGCTCTCCACGCGCGAGCGCGTGACTTCGAACTCCATGCGCTTGGCCTTGGGATCGGTGCCGCTGTCGGTCTTGCCGCCGCGCAGCACAGCCACGTTCACCACCGAGTTCTCAACCTTGCTCTTGATGCGCAACGTCGAACTCTCGAACGGCTGGCCGAGGATGCTGACGCCGTCCACGGCAACGATCACGTCGTCTTTCAGCATGCCGGCTTTGTCGGCGCCGCCGTTTTGCTCGACGCGCGTGACGTGCAGGCTGCCGTCGTCGTTCAACTGGATGTTCACGCCGATGCCGAAGAACTGACCCTCAAGGTCCATGTCCTGGCCCTTGGTCGCAATCGGTGGCAGCACGCGGGTGTAGCGGTCGCCGGTACCCTGCGCCAGGCCCTGCAGCGCGGCGTTGCGCAACTCTTCTTCGCTCAACTCGCCGTCGTAGTGGGCCAACAGCTTGGCGCGCACTTCAAGGTAAAGCTCAAGGTCCTTCTCGACACCCTCGGCGCCAGTGGGCGCCGGGTCGCCGGGCCGCACTAGCAACAAAACCAGCACACCGGCAATCACCAGCACAGGCAAGAAAGCAAAGCTGACTATGAAGTATCGGTTCATTCGATCTCAGCGGGCAGCCGGCAGCTTACAGCGGGCAGCTCGCACCGCATTGCCCAACTATATCGTACTGCCGACATAGCCGCATCCCATTGTCGCTGCCAGCCGCAAGCTGCAAGCTGCGCGCTTATTTCTTACGCTTGCTTTGGCTGTCGAGGAACTTCTTTTCGGCCCGCGTCAGGCTGGTAATGCCGCTGGCGCTGATCTTGGCGAGGATCGCGTCAAGCTGGCCCTTCTCAGCCGCTGCCGCCTCGGCTTGTTTCGCCGCTTCGCGCTCAATCTTTTCAAGCGTCTTTCGCTCGCGCTCGCGCTGCTTGGCAGCCGCCGGGTCTTCGTCGTCATAGGTGTGCATGTAGCCGCGCTTGCTCCATGGCTCGTCTGCGGCTTCGACGCCGACCTTGGGCAGCGCGCCCTTGTTCTTGAGCGCCTGCATGAATACCGCGCCGAACGCAGCCCCCCACAGTAGTTGCGTCGGGCTGAGCCCGATTTCGCCCGCTGCAAACAGCGCCATCATCAAGTTGATTGCAAGCAGTACGCCGATCACCACGGCCAGCACGCGCTTCAGCGGCCAACCGCCAATCGAGCGCTGGTTCGGCACAATCCACAACAGCCCGACAAAGCACGCAACGATCCCCGGCCCGCAGCCCATGATCACAACCTGCTGGCGCCCGGGCTGGATCAGGGCATCGCTGAAACCCGCCATCAGGTTGGCAGCAACGCAGGCGCCGATAAACAGCAGCAGGAAGCGGCGACGGCCCAGCGGCTCCTCGAGCGACTTGCCGGCGAAGTACACGAAGATGGTGTCAAGCACCGCGCTGAAAATGCCCGGCGCCACAAGCCAGCTGGTGGCGGCTTTCCAGTAACCCGGCGAGTAGCCCTGCACCCACGGGGTAATGTCACTCGCGGTAAGCACGAACAGCTTGCGCGCCCACCACGCCTGCCGCCCCTCGGCCACCGAAGCCGCCCAGAACTCGGCCACGTCGGCGGTCTTCAGCGAGCCCGCGTACTGAATCGTGTCGGAAACGACCAGGCCGCTGATGAACCCGGCCACGACGGTGATAATCAGCCCGATCGTTGCGGGGCCGACGCCTCGGGAGAGCTCGAATCGAGGCTTGGCGCGAAAATAGTCTCGATCTTCGTAACCCATTACCGGGCCATGAGACATGAGGAAAACTGCTTGGCAAGCAGGGGCCGAAGGACGGTCCACTCGCCCAATGTGACCAATGGCAGTGGCCTAGTGCAATCTAACTGTAAATGGCACTTGGGATTGGGCCAATTATTCCTAAATTCTTAATAGTTAGCTAACCGGTCAGTGTCGATGTGGTTATCGGACCACGACGGTCCGATGCTGCAAGAACGACACGATGCCGGCAGGTTTTGCATGAAAGCAGAACTGATCATCCGGGGCGGCACACGCGACAGCCAGAAGATCGCGCTGGTCCCCCATGGTCGTATCACATTCGGACGCTCTCCGACCTGCGACGAGCGCTTCACTGAAGAGTCGTTCAGTCGCGCCCATTTCAGCGTCGAGGGCAAGGGCAGCTTCTTTCTGCTGACCGACCTGCAAAGCAGCACGGGCACTGAGGTCAACGGCAAGAAGGTCGCCAGCAAAATCCTGCACAGCGGCGACCGCATTGTCGCCGGTGGCATTGAGTTCGGTTTCAAAACGCAGGAAACGCCCACCAACAAGATCAGCGCCAACAGCGGCTTGCTTGAATCCGAACCCAGCAAGAACGCCAGCATCCGCGTGGAAGCCAACTTTGAAGACGGCTCGTTCCACCTCGAAGACACCGAGTCCGCCGAAGGCCAGCCCGACACCAGCCAGCTGCTTGAGCGCACCCGCGGCGCACTGCAAACCATTTACCACGTCGGCAACCTGATCTACACGCAGGAGAGCCTTGACCGCGTGTGCCACACGATCATGGACGCGGCGATGGACGTGCTGCAACCGGATCGCGGCTTCCTGGTCATGTACGACCCCGAAGACAAGGTGCTTGAGCCCGTGGTCGTGCGGCGCCGCAAGTCGCCCGGCGGCAACGGCAGCTCGCGTACCAGCACGCGGTTGCTGCGCGCTGTCGACGATGAGCTGACCCTGTGCCGGCCGATCATTCTTTACAGCGTGAAGAAGGGGCTGAGCGTCATCAGCGGCGCCGTGCACCCTGAAACCGGCGACAGCAACAGCAAGCACATCAAGAGCGCGATGTGCGTGCCCGTGCGCACCAACACCGACATCATCGGCGCGATCTACCTTGACCGCGTGGACAACGACACTCCGTTCCACCAGCACCAGCTTGAGCTGCTGGCGGGCATCGGCCGCCAAGCCGGTGTCGCCGTCGAACGCGCCCGCATGCTGGAAGACATGGAAGGCCTGTTCTACTCATGCGTGCGCGCGCTGGTCAGCAGCATTGAAGCCAAAGACCAGTACACCCACGGCCACAGCGAGCGCGTGACCGCGTTTGCCGTGACACTGGCCGAAGAGATGCAGCTGGATGCCGAGACGCTCGACAACGTGCGGCTGGGTGCCTTGCTGCACGACGTGGGCAAGATCGGCGTGGCAGAAAAGATTCTGACCAAGCCAAGCCGCCTGACGCCGGACGAGGTAAAGGTGATTCGCCTGCACCCCGTGCGCGGCGGCGAAATCCTGAGCCACATTCGCAACATCCCCGGCGTGATCGCCGCCGTGAAGCACCATCACGAGATGTACAACGGCCTGGGCTATCCGGACGGTCTGGTCGGCGACGAGATCCCGCAGACGGCGCGGATTGTGGCGCTGGCCGACGCGTTTGACGCCATGACCAGCAACCGCAGCTATCGCCGCAACTTCGACGTGGATGAAGCGATCAGCGAGTTCACCCGGTGTTCCGGCGACCAGTTCGACCCGCAGGTGTGCGAGGTCATGATCCGCCTGCTGCGCGAAGGCACGATCATCCCGTGCAACGAGCTCTTCGCCAAAGGCATCGACATCAGCAAGAGCATTTACTAGCCGCGATCCGGTTTCTGCCCGACGCACCGTGTATTCGCGGGTTTGTGCCGCATTGCAACTTGCCGCCAACGCCTGCCGACGTGCGGCGTTGAATTGATGCGCCCAATGCCATGAGACAAGGAGTCTCCGATGTCGAGGATCTTGCTATTGCCCTGTTTCCTGATTGCACTTGGTACATTGGGACTCGGTCACAGCGTTGCGGCCCAGGACGCAGGCGCGCTGCCTGAAAAGTTCACACTCAAATTCATCGCAACAGATCCTGCAGGCAAACCCGTTGAGGGTGCACTGGTCACCGTCGCGCATGTCGCCAAGGACGACAACCCTGAAATCCGGGGCGATGCCTGGTCATATGAAGTCGGGCTCACAGACAGCGAAGGCAAGCTTGAGACTACCAGCGATGTCGTGATGGAAGGCAATGAACGATGGACCGGCCCGCTGACGCTTACGTTCACTGCCTACAAAGAGGGCTTGGCCGCGCCCGATCATCAAAAGGTGCTTGTTGCGCCTGGCTCAAGCCACGACATACGCTTCAAGTTCACCACAGGCGGCAGCATTTCCGGCCGTATTGTTGACTCCGCCGGAGCGCCGGCTGCCGGGATCATGGTCGCCGCGTCGACGGAGGCTCCCAACAGCAGCGGGCGGGACATTCGCTCGCCCGGCGATGTATCCAGAATCATCTACTACCGTGACCAGCTCGCGACCACTGATACCAACGGCAACTACGTCCTGAAGGGCCTGCGCCCGGGCGAGTTTTTTGTGGTCGTCAAGTCGCCGGGGTTTTCCGGTGTGGCACCGAAGTGCACCGTTGCCGACCGCGCATCGGTAGTTCTTCCAGAGGCCCTCACTGCGACGCGACTGACAGCGCTCAAGTTCACGCTGTCCGTAACGAAGAAAACTTTCGCAAGGCTCACGTTCTACGACGCCGAAGGCCGGACTGTTGCCAAGTCCGCGTTTTCTGACGCGCACGGCAAGTGTGTTGTTGTGGACGTGCCGCCAGCTTCAGTGCGCGTTGAGATCGAAGCCCGGGGCTTCAAGAAGACCCCCGGCCTCAACTTCAAGCTGGTTGACGGCGAACACACCGACCTGGGCCAGATTGAGCTTGAAGCCGAGTAAGCTGGCCGCGCCTGATTGCTTGCGTGGACGCACTGGACTGCCGGTCAGGCCACGCGCAGGCTCTTGATGCGTTGGGCGTAGTCGCCTGAGAACACGTAGTTGCCGGCGACAAGCACATTCGCGCCTGCTGCGATTGCTTCCTTTGCTGTCTGCTCGTTGATGCCGCCGTCGATTTCTATGTCGAGGTTGGGCGCCGCGGCGCGCGCGGCCTTTACCGATTCCAGCACCTTGGCGATGAACTTCTGGCCGCCGAAGCCCGGCCACACACTCATCACGAGCAGCATGTCAATCTGGTCAAGCCAGGGTCTTGCCGCGTCAAGACTGGTGTCGGGGTTGAGCACCAGGCCCGGCTTTACGCCCGCCTTGCGGATTGCCGCCAGCGTTTCGCCAATGGGCGCGTTGCACTCGACGTGAATCGTCAGGTAGTCCGCGCCAGCCTTGGCGAACGCTTCGATGTAGCGCTGCGGGTCAGTCATCATCAGGTGGCAATCGAGCGGCTTGGTCGCGACCTTCTTGATTGCGGCCACAACGGGCGGGCCGATCGTCAGGTTGGGCACAAAGTGCGCGTCCATCACGTCCACGTGCAGCAGGTCCGCGCCCGCGGCTTCAATCGCACGCACTTCTTCGCCAATGCGGGCGAAGTCGCAGGAGAGCAGGCTTGGCGCAATCTTCAGTGCTGGCATCAGGAGTTCCGAGTTCCGGGTTCCGCGTTCCGGGTTGTAGGTTGCGTCGGGCCGTTCGCCCCTTCGCCCCTGAGATAGGATGCTAACCCGCCGATCATTCGAATCGTCTTGTTGACGCACTCGTAATATCCATCGAACGCCGCTTGGTCGATAGCGTCCAGATCAACCGGCACGTACAGCATCGACTGCACTTCAATCGCCGATGCCTTGGCAATGCTGAGGAAGCGGGCAAAGTCTTTTGCACTGTGCCTTCCGAACCCCTCGGCAATGTTGTTCATGATTGACAGCGACGCGCGAGTCAACTGGTCCTTCAATCCGAACTCGCGGACCAAGCGAGGTTCAGAAAACAGGCGGTAGAAGTCACGCGTAAGTTCGCGCGCAGTCTGCCACGCCTTGATGTCCTCAAATCGTTCAAACGTGGCCATGCATCAACTCGGAACTCAGAACGCGGAACTCAGAACTTCAGCAGCGCTTCCAGCGCCGGCATGGGCTCGCCTTGCAGCAATGTTAAACTTGCGCCGCCGCCGGTGCTTACGTGGCTCATGCTTCCGGCAAGCCCGAAGTGCTCGACCGCGGCTGCGCTGTCGCCGCCGCCTACCACGCTGAACGCGCCGGCGTTGGTGCTGTCGGCGATCGCCTGCACTATCGCACGCGTGCCGTTGCTGAAGCGCTCTTTCTCGAACACGCCCATCGGGCCGTTGAACAGGATGGTCTTGGCGCGCTTGATCGCGTCTGCAAAGCGCGTCGCTGTCATGTCGCCGATGTCAAACGCCGCCTGGCCCTGCGGCACGTCGCCGTTGACTTCGGTTGCGCCCTCAACGTCGATGGCCTCCGCGACGACGTGGTCGCTTGGCAGGTGCACGATCACACCAAGGTCGCTGGCCTTGGCCAGCATCGCCTTGCACTCCGGCACCAGCGTGTCGTCGCACAACGAATTGCCGATCGCCACGCCCTGCGACAGCAGAAACGTATAGGCCATGCCGCCACCGATGCAGATCTCATTGACCTTGCCCAGCAGGTTGTTCACCAGCGGAATCTTGTCGCTGACCTTGGCGCCGCCCAGCACAGCCAGCGTCGGCTTTGCGGGCTTGTCGAGCACGCGTGCCATGGCGTCGATTTCGCCTTTCACCAGCAAGCCGGCGGCGCTGGGCAACAGCTTGGCAGGCCAGACCATGCTGGCATCGGCGCGGTGGCAGGTGCCGAAGGCGTCGTTGACGTAGGCGTCGGCCAGGGAGGCGAGCTCGCGCCCGAAGACTTCAACGCCTTTGGATTCGGCTTTGTGGAAGCGCAGGTTTTCGAGCAGCACGGCGCGACCGTTTTCGATGCCGTGGACGCTGTGGCGCGTCTGCTCGCCCACGCAGTCAGGAAGCAGCGGAACTTCAAAGCCGAGCAGTTCACTCAAGCGCTTGGCCACGGGCGCGAGTGAGTACTTGTCTTCGAAACCGTTGCCCTCGGGGCGGCCGAGGTGGCTGGCAAGAATGAGCTGCGCGCCCTGGGCCAGCAGCTTTTTGATGGTGGGCAGCGCGGCGACAATGCGCGCGTCGCTGGTGATGGACTTGCCCTCAAGGGGCACGTTGAAGTCGCAGCGCACAAACACGCGCTTGCCCTTGAGGTTACCCAGCGCGTCCAAACCCGGAATCTTCGATAGGTCCATATCAGCCCCCTGCGCACTATAGCCCTCAACACGGGGCGCACCAGACAAGTGCAAAACACGTCGCCCTTGGTAAGGTTTCCATGTGGACGCCGATTCAACTGAACAAGAGGAGGCGCATTGGACTCGTACGACTTCCTGCCGCTTCCCGAAGTGGCCGAGAGCAGCACTTGATCACGCCCGTGGCCGCCCATTGGCGGGTGCCACTGAACAGCCGCCTTGGTAACGTCTCGCTGGCAACGCCAATGAGCCAACGGTCTAGACGGACCTTCTACAATGAAATTGCCGCCTCGCAGGGAATTGAAAGTTGCCAATGCGCCTGTCTCGCGCGTCGAGAATGGAGATTATCCGCGCGAGTGGAGCCTCTGGGAGTTCACGCATGCCAATGCTTACTTCGACGTCGCGCCGCGCCCGCTGATTGCGCGGAGTGCCTGGTGGCTTGCCATGGCATTGTTGGGCGTCGCCCTCGTAGCTCTCGGATGCTGGTTCCTGTTGGTTCTGACGCCGCAGACGCTGGACGATAAGCAATTCAAAGAGACATACATGCTCGCTTCCATTGCGCCGTTTGGCGTGCTGCTTTTCTACACTTCGTGTGCAAAACTGCGGGCGTTCAATGTATGGCGCAACGCGAACATTGCTCCGGCCCGGATAGAAGTGGTGCATCAGGGCGTAGCAATGCCGACCTGGGCCAGCCTTGCCGCCGGGGCTGCGTTGGGCGTGGTAGGTTCACTGGTAGCCGCTGCGATTCAGGTTTTCTTTCTGGCGAGCCTGCAGATTGTCACTGTCGAAAACGGTCGGCGCATCCGGCGCACCATTCGTGTCAATCGCAACGACACAAGCGCACTACGGGGCGACGTTCTGTGGGTGGCAATCGCGCCCTCTGGTCGCTGCTTGGCCTTATGGGACTTGTCGCTCGATACCCTGCAAGCGTCGCGCGTGCCGCTGAACGTCAAGTCGTGGTTTGCCGATGCGTTGCGCGAAGCCCATGATGATGGCCCAAATGACAAGCACTTGGAGAACGTATTCAGCGCAGAACAACAACAGGCCGCCGAGGCCAACACTCGTGCGATGAAGCGGGCGGGGCGGGAGTAGAGTTCCTTCCTCGACCCACCCTGTGGTTCATTTTCTCATTGGGTGACTCACGTCATGCTTGTTTAGGCCCTTGGCTGCCCGTTTGGCTGGCTGCAGGCGACGCCCCCCTTCTGCCGAAATCGCCCCCCACTTCGAAATGCGTTTCACCACAGAGGCACAGAGCCGCGGAGAACTGCTTTTCTATTCAATTCTTGGTTTTGGTTTCCTCTCTGACTCAGTTTCTCCGTGATGAACGCCTTTGCCGTGCCGACCGGTCAAGCGCCAACCATACAGGCCAGAGGCCTGCAACACGTGCGGGCTGGAAGCCCGCATCACACAATGCAGCTACGCCGCTTTTTGCAGCCGGCCTAACCCTGGGTTGGTCTTGCTGATGATCCGGCGCAGCAGGCTTGCGGCTTGCATGCCGATGCGCATCAGCGTCACCACGGGATCGGGGCCGCGCCGCGGCCTTTGCTGCGGCGTGCTGTACAGCGGCTCGGGCTCAGGCTCTGCGTTCAGGACAGCCATCGCTTCGCGGCGGCGCTCGGGCGACACGGCTTGCAGCGCCTCTTGCACGGTGCAGATCACGTCATCCAGCACGTGAGCGGCGCGCACCAGCATTTGCCGGGCGTGCTCGTCGTCGAGCTTGAGCTCTGCGATGTGCTGGAAGCCCTTGCTGACCGCAACGCCGAAGCCGGCCGTCACGCCGCAGGCTTCCAGTACGCGGTCGGGCGCGGGGCCGGATTCGGGCAGCTTGCTGCGCGCGACGCGGTTCAAGTGCGCGGCGTTGGCCTGCTGCTCGGCGCCGTAGGGTTCAAGCTCGGGCGGCATCTCGGGCGCGGGCTCGGGCTCGGCCAGAGCCTTTGCGCGTCGCGCCTCTTTCTGTTGTCGCTTGAGCGCGGCGATGCGCGCCCTTCGTTCAAAACGGTTCATAAAACCTCCTTCGTTCAGATGAAGGAAGCCTACAAAGCCACGCGACAAGACAGTGGCATGGCCTTCCAGGCCATGTAGTACCAACGGCTTCCAGCCGTTGGGGACGGGCACGGAGGCCCGTCCAGACGACATCGGCTAGAAGCCGATGCCACCCAGCGGGACACCTGAGCGCTGCCGGCATGGTTCGCGCGTTGGCGATGGTTTTAGTTGGCATACGGGTTAGCGAAGGGATGGGTTGTTTGGATTTGTGGCAACCTTTGGCGGCGGTTATCGTTTAAGTGTCAGACGGAAAGGAGGCGCGCACCAACGCACCACAGCACAGGCTCATGATGACGGATTCCAGGCAGCATCCCACGGCTGCTCTCCCACCAACGCGAATCCGGATTTGTAAACCTGGACTGACACCCGGCCGGCACCTGAACTCCGGATCTGCCAAGCTCCCACCGGCCCAAACGCGCCTCTAGACCACCCACCGGGCCCCGCACCACGCGGGGCCCCACCTATTTGTGCGCCCGCGACGAAAGCCCGCGACGGCAGTCGCGGGCGTCCCAGCCGCGAGGCTGGGACATAGCAGCAAACGGGAACCGCTTGTCCCGGCTTTGCCGGGACGCCCAATGCTTCCGCATTGGGGTTTTCACGCGGCAGCCGCGAGGCTGGAACGCTCCGGCAATTGGGTGGCCATTGTCCCGGCTTTGCCGGGACGCCCAATGCTTCCGCATTGGGGTTTTCACGCGGCAGCCGCGAGGCTGGAACGCTCCGGCAATTGGGTGGCCATTGTCCCGGCTTTGCCGGGACGCCCAATGCTTCCGCATTGGGCTTTCACATGGTTTTGATCAGTTGGGCGAGGCGGTTGGCGTAGCCCCATTCGTTGTCGTACCAGGCGATGATGCGGGCCAGTGTGGTTTGGCCGGAAATGTCCCCATTTCCGGCGTGGGTCAACGCGCTGTCGAACACTGCTGAGTGCGGGTTACCGATTACGTCGCTGCTCACCAGCGGGTCTTCGCTGTACTCGATGATGCCCTTGTATCGACCCGTCGCGGCGGCCCGCACTGTCTCGTTGATCATTTCACGCGTTGCCTGCCCCTGCATCTCGAGCACCAACTCAACGTTGCTGCCGTTGACCACGGGCACGCGCTGCGCCATGCCGGTCAGCTTGTTCGCCAGGTTCGGCTGCACCTGGTCAAAGGCCAGCATGCTTTCGGTGGTGGTGGGCACGATGTTGGCTGCCCCGGCGCGGCCGCGGCGCGGGTCGCGCTCATGGCCGCCGTCCACGATGTTCTGGCCGCTGGTGTAGGCGTGCACGGTCATCATGTAACCACGAATCAATGGCCATTGCTCGTGCAGCACACGCACGATCGGCGTGAAACAGTGGGCGGTGCAGCTGCCCGCGCTGATGATGCGATGCTCGTCGCGCAGCTCGTCGTGGTTCACGCCCTGCAGGATCGTTTTGTCCGCGACGCCTGCGGGCACGGGCTGGCTGATCACCACGCGGCGCGCACCCAGCGCAAGCAGCTGTTCAAGACTCTCGCGGGTGTTGTTGCGGCCCGACGAGTTGACGACAACGTCAATGCCATTCATGTCGGCGGCGCTGAGTTTGCCGTTGTGCGACAGCGAAACACGGCGGCCGTTCACCAGCAACTGGCCGTCCTGCACGCTCACGCCGTCAAAGCGGCCCATGACCGTGTCGTAGCGCAACAGGTAGGCAAGCTGCTCAGCGGGCAGCGGGTCATTTACATGCGCGACCACGGGGCTTCCCGGCTTGTCCAGGATGCGGAACAGGGCGCGGCCCACGCGGCCAAAGCCATTGATCAGGATACGCATGGCAGCGTTGTAGCAGGCTGAATGGCGTGCAGCAGGGGGAGTGCTTAGATCAGGTCGCCGAGGCGTTCTTCCACCTTCATCACGCCGTGTTCATCCAGCGCCGGGTTCAGCACCTCGTAGCTCTGCTTGTCCTTGCCCTTGCCGGGCGTGTCGAACAGCAGGTACTCGGTTTTGCCGGCGCGGCGCGTGCCTTGCAGTTTCAGCTTCTTCAGGCGCATCAAGCCGAGTGCTGCCACGTAGGCAAAGCGGTTCAGGTCATCGGCTGTGAACTTCTCGTCGGTTTGCGGTTGGCGCGCGCGATGAAAGATTTCCCACAGCAGTTCGGGGTCCATCAGCGTGGGTTTGCGCTTGCTGGAGTATTCGGCGGGCCAGAACGCAATAAAGGCGCCGGGGCTCTGGCGCTCCCAGGCTTCTGCGCAGATGTCCACGCGGGAAAACACGCCCTCGTGCTCAGGGTCGGCGCTGAGGGCCACGAAATACTTTTCGCCATCGGCAAAGGCGCGGCCTGTGACGGAACACTTGCCCTGCCCCCGGTTGATCTTGAACTCGCTCATGCCGCTTCACTCGCCTTGCAGGTCTACCTTCAACTGTTTGGCCAACTCGCGCGCCTCGCTGAGTGTGCGGACGCGGCGGTTGGTGATTTTAAGAATGGCGTCTACGGCCGACACTTCGTGAAAGTCATCCAGCTTCCAGATGCGCAGAATCGGCCGCAGACCCTCGACAGCACCGATGTTTCCGATCGCCTGCAGCAGGTACTCACGAAACACGTAGGTCGCGTGATCGGTTGCTTCTTTATCGACAACGCGCTTGCCCTTGGCCAGCTCAACCCGGTCAAGCTCGAAGATTTTCACGCGCGTGATCTCGGCATCCAGGGCGCGGATCGCGCGTTTGTCCGTGAACCGCCCCAGCAGCTCAATGAAACTCTTACGAAAGCGCCAGGCGGTCCCTTTGGCTTCGCCGTCGGGGTCCAGCGTGTTCTCGAGCTCATAGATCGCCTGCGGCACTGAGCGCGGGCCGATCTGGTACAGCGTCTCAATCACGTACTTGGGGAAATTTGCGTTGGTCTGCACCACGTAAATGGTTTCGCCCTTGGCGTCCTGGGCCTCCACCAGCTGGTTGTGGCCGGTCCAGAGCGCGGTGCACAGGCTTTCGATGGCCGGCTGTCCCACCTGGATCAGCACGCCTTGCGCCTTGTAGATGACGCTTTCGTTGGGGCTGGTGAGCGCGAGAATCATGTTCGAGACCAGCAAGTCGCGGCCGTCGTCGCCGTAGGCCAGCAGCGATTCGGCAAACTGGCGCCAGTGTTCAGACTCGCGCTGATCGTTGGCGTACTGCGGCGCGCTTTGGAACTTGTACACGATGCGGTACATGCGCCCGTAGCGGGCCAGGCGCGTGCGCACCTCGGCGCTGTCCCAGGCCTTCTGGAACTCCTGCCCCTTGGTGTCCACCAGCCGTTCCTGCTGCAGCAGCCCCCGCACATGCTCGGGCCACAGAACATACGAGCGCCATGCTTTCTGGCGTGCGTTCAGCTTGGTCCAATCGGCGGGCGGCCAGTCGTAGTTCACCTTGGCGACGTTTCCGTCCTTGAACTCCAGCGGCGGCAACGGCTGAGGGTGAACGTGGCGCCTTACGTACAGCCACTCGTCCGGGTCGTCGCTGTCCATGCGCTCAAGCAGTTCGGGCATTTCGGTGCCGCGAAAACGCATGACCTCGTCGCGCTCAAGCACGATTTGCGGCTGCTCGTGGGTGTTTGTGTCGATGGTCCCGTCCGCGCCGCCATCATCGGTGTTGCCCGCGGGCGTCTGGCAGGCTGCAAGCAGGGTCAGCAGGAATACAGCAAGGCGCTTCACTGGACTGGGCTCCCGGGGACGCTGCGGGGAAGCCTATCCAACCAGACGCGCCGCCGCCGGGCAATGGGTGGGGATGCCCGGGGTTTGCAGTGCGGAATCGCCAGCGTTATAACCTCGCCGCCCAGTTCCCGAGTGCAGCACCCGCCCCAACCGGAGTAAGCCATGATCGTCGGCGTCCCACGCGAAATCAAAGACCACGAATACCGTGTCGGCATGGTTCCTGCCGGCGTTCACGCGCTGGTTGAATCCGGCCACAAAGTGCTGGTCGAAATCGGCGCCGGCCTCGGCAGCGGCATCCTCGACGACGACTATGAAGCCGCCGGCGCCAAGCTGGTCGCCACCGCCAAGGAAGTGTTCGACGGCGCGGACATGATCGTCAAGGTCAAAGAGCCGCAGCCCGTTGAGTACGGCATGATCCGCAAGGGGCAGATCGTCTACACGTACTTCCACTATGCTGCCTCGCGCGAATTGACTGAGGCGATGGCCAAGACCGGAGCGGTCACCGTCGCCTACGAAACCATGGAAGACAAGCGCGGCGGCTTGCCGCTGCTGACGCCCATGAGCGAAGTTGCGGGCCGCATGAGCATCCAGGAAGGCGCCAAGTACCTTGAGCGCCCGACTGAGGGCCGCGGCATCCTGCTCGGTGGCGTGCCGGGCGTTGAGCCCGGCAACGTGGTCATCATCGGCGGCGGCGTCGTCGGCACGAATGCAGCCAAGATGGCCGCCGGCCTGGGCGCGCGCGTGACGATCCTGGACGTGAGCCTTGACCGCCTGCGCTACCTTGATGACGTGCTGCCGCCCAGCGTGGTCGAGATCTACAGCAACACCTACAACATTCGCGAAGCCATCCGGCATGCTGACCTGGTGGTCGGCGCTGTCCTGATCCCGGGCGCCAAGGCGCCCAGCCTCATTCGCAGGGAAGACCTGCCGGCCATGAAGCAGGGCGCGGTGATTGTGGACGTGGCCGTTGACCAGGGCGGTTGCGTCGAGACCACCCGGGCGACCACGCACAGCAACCCGACTTACATTATTGATGGCGTCGTTCACTACTGTGTCGCGAACATGCCCGGCGCCGTCGGGCGCACCAGCACGTTTGCGCTGACCAACGCGACCAGCCGGTTTGCCATCGAGATCGCCAAGCTGGGCTGGAAAGAAGCCGCCAAGAAGCACCTTGAGGTTCGCACCGGCATCAACGTCGTGGACGGCAAAATCACATACAAAGCCGTCGCCGAGGCATTCGGGATGGAGTACACGCCGCTTCCGCTGTAGTGGCTGCTGACTTGCGTCACGATTTGGTATGATGCGTCTATGAGCGAACTCGCCCCGTGGGAGTCTGGCGACGGCCCTCAGAAGCCCGGTGCCAAAGGCAGTGCCAAACCCGGCACCGGCGTGTACCGACTGCCCCCGGAGAACAAACTCCCCGAGGTGTACAAGCCGGACAGCCAGGCGTTCATCGCGCCGGCCGGGCGTGCCGTGCCCAGGCCGCCCGCAACACCACGCCCGCTTGAGGCCCGCGCGCGCATGGCTTTCATCGTGCTGGGTTCCGCCGTCGCGGTCGGCCTGCTGGCCATCGCCCTGACGTTTGTCGTGCTGGGTGATGCCGGCAACATTCGATTTGTGTATGTGGGACTAGGCGCCGCAATCTCGGTGCTTGCGGGCATCGTGATTGCAATTGAGTTCCCGCGACTGAACACTTACCGAAACACGCACTTCATGCCCGGCGTGCTGGTGTACGGCAACCGCGCGCAAATGGAAAAGGTCGCCGGACCCGCCGGCGTCGGCACGATCAACATGGCCACGGCGCGCGGCATCGGCACTGGCTTACTGAACAAGGTGTTTGACCGCTCAGCCAGAATCGCAAGCCCGCCGGACGTTGTCGCGCTGCACTGCGACCGCGGCAACGGGCCCGAGTTTGTGGGCATCGAGTGGGACGCCGTGCGCGAGTTCCAGCGCGGCGACATCGTGTGGTTTCACATGAAGAGCCCGATGATCTTCCTGATGTTTCACAAGATGATCCCGTTCGCGCCAAGCATCCTGACGGACAAAGCCACACGCGACGAGATTTTCACAGCATTGCGCGTCGGCTCAAACATGTACCAGGAACGCCCGACCGCCAAGGCCATGGGCCAGACCAAGGTGTTCCAGACCGATGCGGACGGCAAGATTGTGGCGCCCGGAGCCCGGGCCGCAGCGCCGCTGTATGACACCACTGCACCGGACATTCCGCTGGCTGACCCGAGCGGCCCCCTCGGCGGTGACCACCAGTACTACCAGGGCGCGCCCGGCGAGATCACCGACGACAAGCCGCGCGGCAGCAGCGGCAAGACCCACCTGTTTCGGATCGGTGAGCCGGGCAAGCCGCTGGGCGGCCACGACGTTGACCCCGGCGTTGACGATGCCGACACCTGGACCGATTCCTGATTCCGGAGCCTGATGGATGTCCAACGACTCGATCATCGAGGCCTTGAAGCCTGTGATTGCCCGACTGAAGCAAATGGACCTGGCCGATACCGCCACCGTGCGCGCGTCACTGGCTGCCGAGTTTCCTGCATCTGGCCCGGTGTTCACGAAACTGCAGGAACTGTCGGTCGCGGGCCTGCGTGATGGTTGGCTTTGCAGCCGCGAAGCCGGCGCGTCGCGTTTTTCGCGGGTCGCCAAGGCCGACGCCGCCGACGGCTTCAGCATTGATGCCGTGCTGCTGTGGGGCGACGGGCCGTGGCACAAGCACCTCAAGGGCGAAGTAAACTGCATGTTCGCGATTGAGGGCGAGCCCGAGTTCTGTGGATTCAAGCCGGGCTGGGCCGTGTTTCCGCCCCAAAGCGCGCACGTGCCCACGGTGCAGGGCGGCCAGATGCTGATTTTGTATCTGCTGCCCGATGGCGCCGTGGAGTGGAAGCAGTAGCGCGGTTACTCCAGCAGTTGGTTGGCGACCTCGGCCAGCTTTCGCACGAGTTCTTCTTTGGCCTTGAAGCTGGGTAGTGAATCGCCCGCGAGTTGCTGCTGGATGTCGCGCACGCGCCTGATGGCGAGGTCAAGGTCAGGTCGCTGCCCCGCGCGCGAGAAGTTGCGCTTGCCGCACTCGGCCCAGAACATGCGCCCTTCCACGTGTTCGATCGCGCGGTCAATCACCCACAGCCAGAAGCGGTCGCGGTTCCATTCGGCGTGCGCCGCCACCTCATGCGCCGGCCCCAGCCGCTGGACAATTTCCCGGCGGTAGGTTTCGGCAGCCAGGCATGCGGCGCGATAGAGTGATTGCGGCTCCATGGGTTCCACTTTGCGAAGTTGCGGCCCGGTTTGCCACCGCGACGTCGGTTGCGGGATCGCATGAGATGCATGGCAAGTCAAATGCAGAAAAAGTTGGCTGAAGGCATTGTGGATGATCGCGCAAGTGCATAAACGGCAGCAGCCGTGAAACCAGCCAGCCAAGCCGTTCGTAAGCGAATTGCACGGAGGGTTTGACGGCGTTGATTGGCGGTGATACTTTCGCCCGTCCACACGCAGGACACTTCGAAAAAGAGGTCGGGGGCTACAGCTACATCATCGTGCGCGCCGCGAATGATGCGGAGACTTTCGCACGAGACCCCGGGTCGGAAGGCTGGACGTGACAGAAGCAATCGCCAAACAGCACTGGAGCAAAGTCCTGAATGACCTTCAGGAGCATGTTGGCGAAGAGGTCTTTAATCTCTGGCTTCGTAACACGTTGATTGTCCGCCTTGAGCCCCAGCTGATTGAGGTTGGCGTACCGAACCTCGTCGTCTCCGACTGGCTCAAGAGCCAGTTCACGAAAGACATTCTCGACAGCGTGGACCGCGTGGTGGGCTACCGCCCCGCCGACATCAAGTACAGCGTCAATGGCCACCTGTTTCGCCAGCTGCGCAAGCAGGAAGAGACGGCGCGCCGCGCCGCCGGTGAACCCGCATCGGGCAAAGAACGCGCACACCCGGCCACGCCCAAGCAGATCTTCAACCTGAACGAGCGTTACACGCTTGACCGCGTCATCGTCGGCCCCAACAACCAGCTGGCGTTCAACTGCTCGTGGGAGATTGCCCGCAAGCCGGGTGCGGCGTTCAACCCGCTGTTCGTGTACGGCAAGACCGGCGTGGGCAAGACCCACCTGCTGCAGGGCGTCGCCCGCGAAGTGCTGGAGCGCTTTCCCAGCAAGGAAACGCTGTACATTCCGGCTGAGTACTTCGTGAACCAGTATGTGCAGGCGCTTCAGCGCCGCGACGTGGAACCGTTCCGCCGCCGCTTCCGCAACCTTGACGTGCTGATCATTGATGACCTGCATTTCCTGGCCGGCAAAGACGCCAGCCAGCAGGAATTGCTGCACACGCTGAATGCGCTGGAACAGGCGGGCAAGCAGGTTGTGCTGGCAAGCGACCAGCACCCGCGGGACCTTGAGGAGTTCATGGAACACCTCACGACCCGCTTCATGCAGGGCATGATCGCCGAGATCGAACTGCCGCCGAGAAACACGCGGCTGGCCATCATCAAGAGCAAGCTGGAAGGCCACCGCGACCTGTTTCCGCAAAGCGTCATTGAGTTCCTGGCCGACAAGCTTGAGTGCAACGTGCGCGAGCTTGAGGGCTACGTCACGCGCCTGGTGGCATTGGCTGGCTTGACCGGCGAAAAGGTCACGCTGCAACTGGCTGAGCAGGCGCTGCAGGACTTTCTGTCGTCGCGCTCGCGCATGGTCGACATGACCGACATCGAAAACGTCGTGATCGCGCACTACGGCGTGAGCAGCCAGCAGCTTCACAGCCGGCTGCGCAAGCGCCCGGTTGCGCTGGCGCGGCAGGTCTGCATGTACCTGGCGCGGCGGCTGACCAGCTACAGCCTGAAAGAGATCGGCCGTTTCTTCGGCGGCAAGAATCACACGACCGTGGTGTTTGCCGTGCAGGCCATTGAGGGCAAGGTGGAAAAGTCACGCGCCCTGAATGATGAGATCGAGCACCTTCGCCGCACGTTGCTGGGTGAAGGTCGCAACGGTCGCACGCGGTAGCTTTATCCCTCAATCAATCTCGCTATCATCCGCCCCGATGCGGGCTGGTTTTGTTCCGCCCCTGGAGAAGTCCTTGGCTTTCACTTCACCGCTGATCGTCGGCATCACCCCGCCCACCGGCGATCACCCGCGCCCGCAGGAGATTGTCGAGTTTCCTGTCCGCACAGCAGTCGAGCTGCGCCTTGACCTGAATGGTGCATGGCGCGCCGTGCTGGAAGACATGGAATCGTTGATGGACCGCATCGAGTGGCTCACCGACGACATCAGCGAGTTTGCCCCGCCGCCGCTGGTCATCGCCACCTGCCGGCGCGAGCAGGATGGCGGGCGCTTTGACGGCTCTGAAGAAGAACGCCTGAAGGTGCTGCAACTGTGCGGCAAGGTCTGCGACCTCGTCGATGTGGAAGCGGGCGTGAAGGCCGACGTGCCCGCGGCCAAGACCATTCGCAGCTTTCATGATTTCGAAGGCGTGCCCGAGGACCTGAACGCCCTTGCCGTGCGCCTGCGCAAAGAGGGTGGCGCGCTGATCAAGATTGTCGGCATGGCCGAAGGCATTCGCGACAACCTGCGCATTCGCGACTTCCTGCAGGGTAAAGAAGACATCGGCGCATTCCTGATGGGCGAGTATGGCGTGCCGTCGCGCCTGCTTGGCCCAAGCTGGGGTAGCGCGCTGAACTACGCCTCGCTGGGCAGCGGCGAAGTCGCGCCCGGCATGGTCGACTTCCGGCGCATGGTCAACTTGTACCGCTCGGCGCTGATCCAGCCGAGCTGGGAGTTCTTCGGCATCACCGGCAAGCGCGTGGCGCATAGTCTAAGCCCGGCGCTGCACAACGTCGCGCTGACACAGTTGAACCAGGACCGCGTGTACCTGCCGCTGGCAGCGCGCAGCGCCGACGACTTCGCAGAGTTCGCGAGGGCGTTGCCCGTAGCGGGCGCCAGCGTGACCATCCCGTTCAAGCAGGACATGCTCAAGCACTGCACCAAGCTTGACGAGGCAGCTGAAGCCACGGGCGCGATCAACACCATGGTGCGCCAGCCCGACGGCAACTATCGCGGCAAGAACACCGACGTGCAGGGCTTTGCTGATGACATCAAGGTGCTTTACAACAAGCCGCTATTCGGTCGCACGGCACTCGTGCTTGGTGCCGGCGGCTCGGCCCGCGCAGTGACCTATGCCCTGCGGCAGGAAGGCACCAAAGTGTTTGTGTGGGCCCGCCGCCCCGAGCAGGCCGCCGAGCTTGCCCAAACGATGCACGCCATCGCCGTAACCGACCCGCAGCAGGTACAGGGCCAAATCGACCTGCTGATCAACACCACGCCCTGCGGCATGGCAGGGCCGTTTGCCGGCGAACTGCCGCTGCCGTTCGAGACGTTGCAGCCGCTGTTGCGCCACGACGGGCTGGTCTACGACCTGGTGTACGACCCCGACGAGACCCCGCTGATGCTCGCGGCCACGAAAGCCGGCGTGCTTGCGCACAACGGCCTGGGCATGTTGCGTCGGCAGGCGGCTTTGCAGGCAATTGCGTTTGGCTATCGGCTGCGCTTTGAACTGGAAGAGCCGCCAAAGACCAGCAAGCACGTATGGCTCGTGGGTTACCGTGGCGCCGGCAAGAGTGCGCTGGCGCGCGAGCTGTCGGTCAAGCTGCACCGGCGCGCGCTCGACATCGACGGCCAGATCGAACTGCGGGGCGGCGCCAAGATTCGCGAGATCTTTGCCGAAAGAGGCGAAGCCGAGTTCCGGAAGCTCGAGGCGGCAGCGATCGAGAAGGCCGCCCAGGGCAAACCGGACGTGGTGATTGCCGCCGGCGGCGGCGCCGTTGAGTCTGAACAGAACATCCTGCGCATGCGGCAGAGCGGCGTGGTGATCTACCTGGATGCCACGGAAGAACAGTTAATGAAGCGACTCAGCGGCGACGACGCGCGCCCGTCGCTGACCGGCCGGCCCGTCGCGGAGGAAGTACCCGAAATGCTGGCCAAGCGCCGGCCGCTGTATGAACGCGCCGCGCACATCACCTGGAAAGTCAACGACCAGGGTGCGCGCGAGCAGGCTGGCGAACTGGCGGCAATGCTGGCAGAGTTCGGCAAGGCGTAGTCTCCTGACTTCTGCATCTCGACCGGGTTGGCTCTTCGCGTACTACGCGGGCATAGTAGTTTGTAGCGAGTTGGGCGTGCCATGACCGAGTTGTTCGAAATCATCGGCAAGATGCCGCCGTGGTTCTGGCTGGCCTACTGGTTCGTGATCGGCGCGTTCGTCGGCAGTTTCCTGAACGTGGTGGTCTACCGGCTGCCGCGCAACTGCCTCAGCATCAACAATCCCAAACGCAGCTTCTGCCCGAGCTGCAAAAAGCAGTTGAAGTGGAGCGACAACCTGCCGCTGATCGGGTGGGCGCGGCTGCGCGGCAAGTGCCGGTTTTGCGGCGTGAAGTTCGGCGCCCGCTACCCGCTGGTCGAGTTGATGACCGCCGTGCTGTTCCTGGTTTCGGCCTGGGGCGTGCTGTATGGCTACGGCCTGCGCAACACTTCGGGCGACCCGGGCTCGTGGCTGACGCTGCTGCATGTGCTGGGCATCATCGGCGTGCTGGTGCCGTGGGCCCTGATTGACCTTGACCTGACGGTGATTCCCGACTCGCTGACGCTGGGCCCGCTGATCGTGTTCATACCCTTTGCGGCCCATGCTGATGCGCTGCAGTTCGGGCTGGACCGCAACACGTCGCACCTGCTGTTTTCGTTTCTGCCCGAGTGGCTCGACAGCATCGCCAGCGTCACGGTGGCGGGTGTGGGTGCGGCACTGGTGCTGTGGCTGATCGGCAAAGGCGCCAACGTGGTGTTTCGCAAGCGCGTCGAGGAAATCGGCGGCGAAGCCATGGGCTTTGCCGACGTCAAGCTGATGATCCTGCTGGGCGCGATGCTTGGCTGGCCCAAGCTGCTGGCGGCCTTTGGCGTTGCCATCTTTGCGGGGTCCGTGGTCGGCGGCATCCAGTTGATCCTGAAGAAGAAGCACGGCACGCCGTTCGGCCCCTATCTCGCGCTGGGCGCGATTTCGGCGGCACTGGCGATGTCGTGGCTGCTGCGTGTCGCCGACTGGTATCTGAACCTGCTTGGGGGGCTGGTCTAATGGCTGAGTACGTCATCAGTATCAACGGTGACTTTGTTGAAACCGCTGACGCGCGCATCAGCGTGCTGGACCACGGCTTTCTGTTTGGCGACTCGATCTATGAAGTTGTGCGCACAGTCAACGGCCGCCTGTTCGCCGCGGACCGCCACCTCAAGCGCCTTCACGCCAGCGGCCATGCGCTGGGCATGCCGCTGCAGCGCCCCGACGACTGGCTGCTGGAGCACTTCCGGCAGATGCACAAGCGCGCCTCGTGGGACGAAAGCTACCTGCGCATCATCGTCACCCGCGGCGTGGGCGAACTTGACCTGCACCCGGGCTCATGCGCGACCCAGACCATCGTCGGCATCGCCAAGCCGCTGCCCCAGTGGCCCCACGATGCCTACGCGCATGGCTGCAAGGTCATCGTGGCGAACGTGCGGCGCAACCCCAAGCAGGCCACCGACCCGGCAATCAAGAGCGGCAACTACCTGAACAACGTGCTCGCGATCATGGAAGCGCGCAGCCAGAACGCCGTCGAAGCCATCATGATGAACGTGGAGGGGTTCCTGACCGAGTGCACCACCAGCAACGTCTTCATCGTCAAAGGTGGCGTCGTGAAGACGCCGGCCCTGCACCAGGGGCTGCTTGAGGGCGTGACACGCGGCTTTATCTTCGAGACCTGCAAGCGCGTCGGCATCGCGTGCGAAGAGTCAGACCTGCGCGAAGAAGACCTGCACGGCGCCGACGAAGTGTTCATCACCAGCACGACTCGCGACGTCATGCCGGTTGGGTTCATCGGGGATCGCAAGCTTACCTCTGTCCCCGGCACGATCACGTTGAAGGTCGCCAACGCTTATCACGATGTGCTCCACGACGTCGCCAACCAACTATAATGCGCCGACTGCTCGCGATCGCTAACCCCATCTCCGGCCGCGGGCACTCGCTGCGACTTGTGCCGCGCATTGAACAACTGGCAGTCCGCGCCGGCATCGAGATCAAGATCTCGCTGACCGAGCGCGCCGGCCACGGCCGCGAACTGGCCGCGGCAGCCGCAGGGCAGGGCTTCGATGGCGTCATGGCAGTCGGCGGCGATGGCACCATCAACGAGGTCATCAACGGCCTCGGCCCCCACGGCTTGCCGCTGCTGGTCGTGCCGCAGGGCACCGGCAACGTGCTGGCCAAAGAGCTGAAGGCGACCCGCAAACTTGACCGGTATGTGCGGGCGCTGGGCGAGTGGCGGACGCGCAAGCGCGACCTGGGGCAACTGAGCACGGGCCGCTTGTTCGCCTGCTTTGTGGGTGCGGGCTTTGACGGCCAGTGCACCAAGGCCTTTGCCGAGCGCAAAGGCAGCATCCGCATGGTGCAGTACGTGCCGATCATGTGGAACGCAATCCGGCATAGCGACTTCAGCAGCGTTGTGGTCAACGGCGAGGATGGCAAGACCTCGGGGCCGTCCAGCTACGCGCTGGTTTCCATCACGCCTGAGTACGGCGGGCCGATCGCGCTTACCGGCAAAGCCATCGCCGATGACGGCCGCTTCGATGTGCTGACGATTCACGAGCGCATCTCGCCGATCACGCTGCTGAAGCTGGTCGGGTACGCGTTCGTGCGCCGCATGGGTCGCGCGGCGTCGGCCCGCTTCATGCGCTGCACCGAAGTCGAGATCAGCGCCGATGAAGAAGTGCCGATCCAGGTGGACGGCGACTTCGCGGGCTACCTGCCCGTGCGCGCAAAAGTGCTACCCAACGCTCTGCGCTACTTCCAGCCAGACTAAGTGAACCACGGAGGCTCACGGCGATTGCCTGATGCCACTCTGAGGTCGTGTTTGCGGGTTACGCTTCGTTTGAACTACCTGACGCGAAGGGGCGAAGGTGGCGAAGGCCGCGAAGACAAACCTTCCGTGACGCAGTTCTTCGCGCCCTTCGCTTCTTCGCGTGAAGCAGTTTGTCGAGCGCCAGAAGCCGAAGTGCTACATGCTGATCAGTCGAGTTCTGCAGGTCCGCACGGGCTACAAGTTCATGGCGTTGGCCTGTTGAAGCCAGCCAGCAGATTCAAATGAACTGGCGCTGGGTCTTGCATTGGTCGATGGCCAGTGGTCACTTGGCCCGCGCCAGCCCAACGCCACTACGTCGCAGGAGCTTGACCATGCCGATCGTCGAATGCGTTCCCAACTTCAGTGAAGGCCGCAACCAGGAAATCGTGGACCAGATCGTCGCCGCGATCACCGCCGTGCCCGGCGTGTCATTGCTGGGCGCAGAACGCGACCCTGACCACAACCGCAGCGTGGTCACGCTCGCTGGCCAGCCGGACGCCGTGCTGGAAGGCGCGTTTCAAGGCTGCAAGAAAGCCGCTGAACTGATTGACCTGCGCAAGCACCAGGGCCAGCACCCGCGCATGGGAGCCACGGACGTGATCCCGTTCGTGCCCATCAGCGGCATCACGATGGACGAGTGCGTGGCGCTGGCGGACCAGCTTGGCCAGCGCATCGGCAACGAGTTGAAGATCCCGGTGTTCATGTACGGCGAAGCGGCAAAGCGTGAAGACCGCCAGAACCTGGCCGAAGTGCGGGCCGGCGAGTTCGAGGGCCTGCGCGAAGAAATCGGCAAGAACAGCCAGCGCAAGCCTGACTTCGGGCCCGACAGCATCCACGAGTCCGCCGGGGCCACAGCCGTCGGCGCGCGCTTCTTTCTGATTGCCTACAACGTCAACCTGAACACCCGCGACGTGAAGCTGGCAAAGCGCATCGCCAAGGCCATCCGCGAAAAAGACGGCGGCATGCCGGCAGTCAAGGCGATGGGCTTTGACCTGCCCGCCGAAAGCTGCGTGCAGGTCAGCATGAACCTGGTGGATTACCGCAAGACCAGCCCGGCGCAGGCATTTCTGCGCATCGCAGAGCTGGCTGAAGCCGAGGGCGTGCCGATCCTGAACAGCGAGATCGTGGGGCTGTTGCCCCAGGATGCGCTGGAGCTGTGTGCCCGCCAGATGGCGCAAACGAAAAAGCTGCAAGGTATGGAAGGCGCTGGCCAAATCTGGTTGAACCAGCTTGCGGCCGAGACCCTCAAGCTCAAGGATTTCGTGCCCGACGAACAAGTGATTGAGCTGAGATTGGAAGACTTCATGGCAAGCGACCTCGAGCAGTTCCCGTATATCGCGGGCGTCAACGACTTTCTTCGCGACCTCGCCAGCGACAAGCCCACGCCGGGCGGCGGCGCGGCGGCTGCCGTGCTGGGCGCCACGGGCATCGCGCTGGGTGAGATGGTGGGCAACCTGACACTGGGCAAGAAGAAGTACGCCGAAGTGCAGGACATCGTGAAAGGCGCCATGGCGCACCTGACGCCCATGCGCGACAGGATGCTTGCCATGTTCGCCGAAGACGCACGCGCGTTTGAAGCGTTCGGGGAAGCTGGCAAGTTGCCCAAAGACACCGACGAGCAAAAGGCCGCACGCGCCAGCGCCATGCAGGAAGCACTGAAGGCAGCCACCATGACGCCGGACCAGACTGCCGCGCTTGGGGTAGAGGCGTTCAAGCACGTCGCCGCAATCGCCAAGGTCGGCAACAAACACGCGATTTCAGACTGCGGCGTCGGCGCGCTGAGCCTTTACGCCTGCGTCAAGGCCGCAGTCCAGAACATGTGGATTAACCTGCCCGGCATCAAGGACGAAGACTTCAAGGGCAAGTTCACGGCCCGCGCAAACGATTACGAACGCGAGGCACAGCGGCTGCTGGATGAGACACTGGCGGTCGTGAAAGCGGCGATCGGTTAGGGAACATCGAAGCAGAAAGGAGCGTAGCGTGGCTGCGGTGCGCTGTGCTCAGGCCAGCATCCAGCGGAAGCCTTGGGGTGTGTCCTCTAGCTGGACGCCACGTTTCTTCAGGTCGTCGCGGATCGCATCCGCCGTCGCGAAGTCCTTTGCTTTGCGGGCGTTCTGGCGGATCGCGACGAACAGTTCGATCATCGCGCCGTCCATCTGTTCCACGGGCGCAAGCTCATCAAACGTGGGCAGTTGCCCCGCCTCGACCCGTTCCCACAGTTGCTCACGGTCCGGCGCTTCGGCCCAGTGCTTCAGGTGCGCAGCCTTGGCCCGCAACGACTCGGGCTCAAGCCATGATTGCACCTGCTCGCGCAAGATCTGTCCGCTGCGCTCGCCGGTGTCCAGTACATCCAGCACGTCGTTGAAGCTGTCCATCAGGCGCAGCGCTTCCTGGGCCTCGGCTGGCCCCAGTTCCATCTGGTTCAATTCCCCCACCGCCGTGAACACAGCCGCCAGCGCATTGGGTACGTTCAGGTTGTCGTTCAGGGCGTCGTCAAAGTCGGTCTCGGCTTTGCTCACCAGCGCCAGCACGTGATCGCTGGCAACGCCGTCGGCGGGATGTGCCGCTACCGCCTCGCGCAACTTGTCGTAACGCGATTGCAGCCGCTCGACGCTGGCCTTGCTTTGCGCCAGCAGGTCAAAACCGAAATTCATCGGCTGCGTGTACTGGTTGCAGATCAACGCGTAGCGCAGCACGTTGGCAGGCACGCGCCCGGCGGCGAACCCGGCGGCTTCAAGGTCACGGGCAAGGTCGCTCAATCCCTGGCCCTGCGGGTCCAGCAGGTCTTTGGCTGTATAGAAGGTGCCGTCGCGCTTGCTCATCTTCTTGCCGTTGACCAGCAGGAAGCGGCCGTGCACCCAGTAGCGGGCAAACGCGTTGCGGGGCGCGCCCTCGTCGGGCGAACCATGGGGGCCCGGCACATGCGTGTGGTACGCGCCGTAGCTCTGCGCGATCTCACACTCGTGGTGCGGGAAGATGTTGTCCTCGCCGCCCGTATGGATGTCGATCAACGCGCCCAGGTGCGCGCGCGACATCGCGCTGCATTCAATGTGCCAGCCGGGAAAGCCCGGCTTGATGCGCGGGTCTACGCCGTCGGGGCAGATCTGGGCAAAGCGGCGCCAGTCTTCGGGTTCCCAGCCCACGTTGCTGTGGGGGTCCCACTGCATGAGGTGCTTGGCATCCACTTTCCAGAGGGCGAAGTCGCGTGGGTCTTTCTTTTCGTCGCGCACACCGACGCGGGCGCCGGCCTCCAGCTCGTCGAGGACCTTGCCGCTCAGCCTGCCGTACTCCGGAAACTTGGCGACCTCAAAGTAGACCTCGCCGCTGTCCACGACGTAGGCAAACCCGCCGGCGATCAGTTTCTGGATCGCCGCCAGCATCTCGGCAACGTGGCGAGTCGCGCGGGGGTGCAGCGCGGGGTCGGCAGCTTCACCGCCTTGATAGATCTTGAACTTCAGGGCGCGGGCGTCTTCGACAAAGGCATCTTCGAAGTGGCGCGCGACCTTGAACGGGTCGGTGCCAAGTTCCCGCGCGGCCTTGGCAAGCTTGTCTTCGCCCGTGGCGTCGGCCACGTGGTCTTCGGTCATGTGCCCGACGTCGGTGATGTTCATGACGTGTCGGACCTCATAGCCGTTGCGTTCAAGCACGCGGCGCAGCACGTCAGCCATCAGAAAGCTGCGAAAGTTCCCAATGTGCGAGTAGCTGTACACCGTGGGGCCGCACGAATACATGGTCACGCGCTGCCCGGTCGGGTCCAGCGGCTGGAAGATCTCCAGCGACTTGGTGTAAGTGTTCTTGAGCTTCAGGACAGACATCGGGTCCAGGTTCTTGGTCGGCGCCGGCAATCAGCCAAAGCCGCACCGCATCAGGAATGCCGCAGCAACGCCACCGCCTGCATGACGATGGCATCTCCTCGGCCCACGGCATCCAGGCCTTCGTTCGTTTTGGCTTTCACGTTCACGCGCCGTGTTTCGATCTCGAGCAACCCGGCGATGCGGGCTTCCATCTGGCTCTTGAACGGCTTGAGCTTGGGCGACTGTGCGATGATGTTGCAGTCGATGTTCTCTACTTCATAGCCGCGGCGCTTGACCTGCTCAAACGCGGCTTTCAGCAATGTGCCGGAGTCGGCATCCTTGTACTTGGGATCGGTGTCCGGAAACAACTCGCCGATGTCGCCCAGGCCCGCGGCCCCCAACAGTGCATCGGTAATGGCGTGCAGCAGGCCGTCGCCGTCGGAATGCCCCTTGAGGCCCTTGGGATGCGGGACGTGCAAGCCGCCAAGGATCAGCTTTCGGCCTTCCACAAGCGGATGGATGTCGTAGCCGATGCCGACGCGCATGGCCCGGATGATGCCACCCGGCCTCATAAAGGGAAGCGGTTGGCGGGAACGGTCAATTCGCGCTAGGATGGTCTTACAGCAAGGGACGCGTCTATGACTGAGCTTACCGCATTTGGCGATGGCACCAGCGATTACGAAAAATACATCCGCACGCAGCAACTCTATGCCCTGCAGAAGAAGCCGGACGAATGGGTGAACGAAGAAGAGTTGTTGTTTCAAGTCGTGCACCAGGCGATGGAGTTGTGGCTGAAAGTCTGCATCCAGCACCTTGAGCAGGCGATTGTGTGGATGGGTGAAGACCGGCTGCACGACGCCGCGCGCTTTCTGATTCGCACCAGCGAGGTGCTGACGTGGCTTGGCGAGAGCCTGAAGTTCCCGTGCAGCATGGCGCCGTGGGACTACCACAAGATCCGCATGGGGCTGGGCAAGGGCAGCGGCCAGGAAAGCCCGACCTACCAGCGCATCCACAAGGTGGTGCCGCGGGTGCTTGAGGCGTTCAACGCGTTGATTTCAAAGCGCGCGATCACGCTGGACGAAATTCACGCACAGCGCGCCAGCCACCAGGAACTCTACGACCTGACGTGGGCGATGACCCAGTTCGACCAGGAACTGATGCACTGGAAGTACCGCCACTACAACGTCGTGAAGCGCATCATCGGCGACGCGGTCATGAGCCTGAAGGGCATCCCCGCCAAGTCGCTGGAAAAGACAACGCTGGAGCCCGCATTTCCGGACCTGTGGGACGTCATCAATCGCACGACCAACTCATACAACGCCAAATTCCGCCCGCAGGGCGGGGCCTATCAATAGGAGTGCGTCATGTCCAAAAAGATGGGATTGATCGTCCTGATTCTCGGTGTCGTCGTCATGGGTGCAGCCATCCTTGACCTGACCAACATGGCCGACACGCCCAAGGGCGATGCGGTAGGCGTTGGCAGCGAAGGCTCGCTCGGCACCTGGCCGCCGCTGCGCATCGCGATCTTGAGCGCGGGCGCGCTGCTGGGCGTGCTGGGCGCCTATGGCCTGGTGAAGAAGGAAAAGAAGAAAGAGTAACTTCCCGCGAACCCAACCGAGAAACACACCATGCCGAAGAAAACCGCGCTGATCGTGCTTGTGCTTGGCGTCGCCGTCATCATTGCGGCGCTGGTGGACCTGTTCGGCATGAGTGCCGGGTTCAACCTGAAGGTGGGCGACATTTTCGAAGCCAGCGAGTGGCCGATTGAACGAATCGTGCTGCTTGGCGTGGGCGTGCTGATGGCAGTTTGGGCGGCGTACGCTCTCAGCATGAAAGGCAAGAAAAAGAGATAAGCATGGCTGACGATCCGCTGCTGAAGTGGCGCGAAGAATTCCCGATCTTGTCGCGCAAGACCTACCTGATCAACAACTCCCTCGGCGCCATGCCGCGCACGGTCTATGACGGCCTTAAACACTTCGCCGACATGTGGAACGAAGACGGCGTCGTCGCCTGGCATTACGAAGACGGCAGCGGCTGGCTCGATGATTGCGAAAAGACCGCTGACCTGATCGGCAGCGTGATGGGTGCGCCCAAGGGCAGCGTGATGCTGCACCTGAACGTGGCGACACTCACCGCCCAGGTGCTCAGCAGCATCGACTTCACGGGCCCGCGCAACCGCATCGTGTACGACGACATGCAGTTCACCAGCCCCCACTACGTGTGCCAGGAGTGGGCCCGCTACGGTGCGCAACTGCACGTCGTGAAATCCGAAGACCGCATCGGGGTCGATGTCCAGAAACTCGTCGACGCCATTGACGAGCGCACCGCCATCGTGCCGATCAGCCACGTCTACTTCCGCAGCGCCTACCTGCAGGACGTGAAGCCGATCATCGAAAAGGCGCACAAGGTCGGCGCGAAAGTCTTGCTCGACGTGTACCAGAGCATCGGCACCGTGCCCTTTGACGTCACCGAACTCAACGTGGACTTTGCCGTCGGCGGCAGCGTGAAGTGGGTCTGCGGCGGCCCCAACGTCTGCTACCTGTACATCCGGCCGGACCTGATCGCCGGCTACAAGCCAGCGCTGACGGGCTGGATCAGCCACGCGCGCCCCTTCAAGTTCGAGATGGAATTCACGCCACACAAGACAGCGTGGCGCGCAGCCACGGGCACGCCACCGGTCGTCGCGCTGTACTCGGCACGGCCGGGATATGAAATCATCAAGCAGGTCGGCTTGCCCGCCATTCGCGAAAAGAGTAAGCGCCTGACCAGCCACCTGATGGAAAGGGCCCTGGAAGCCGGGTTCAAGGTCAACAGTCCCCGCGACCCCGAACGCCGCGGCGGCACCGTGTGCATTGACTTTGAGAACGCTGAACCGGTGCACGAAGAACTGATTCGCCGCGGCTTTGTCATCGACTATCGGCCAGGTGGCGGCATTCGTGTCAGCCCGCACTTCTTCAACACACTGGAAGAGTGCGACGCGATCATCAGCCAGATGAAAGAGCTGCACCGCAGGTGACAGGAGGCCGCATGAAATCGTCGTTTGCCACGGAACTCTTTGTCAAGTTGTTCGGCGAACTGCCGCGCAAGCGCGTCGAGCCGCAGCCCGTACAGCCGCCGCCGTCAGGCATCATGGTGCCTGACAAGGTCGCCGCGCCGGGCGAGCGGGTTGTGTACCACGTGACGCCGCGCCGCAGTGACAGCCGCTGGAATGTCAAGAAAGAGGGCGGCAGCAAGCCCAGCGCCGTGTGCGACACCAAAGAGCTGGCGATTGAAGCCGCGCGCGGCTTTGCAAACAATCTGGCGCTGGCGCAGGTGATCATTCACAACAAGGACGGCAAGGTCTCGCAGGAGTACAGTTACGGCGCTCCCACCGAGCCGCGTTCGGCAGGCGCGTCTGAGCCGGCCAAACCCGTGGGCGACTGGAACCGCGAGACCGAGGACGAAACCGAAGTCGATCGCAACGTGCAGGACTCGTAGCCACGAAGTCCTAACCCCAGCCGCCGCCGCCGGGCGTTTGGATCTCGATGGCGTCGCCCTGGCGCAATTCGCCCTGGCACTTGGGCTCGAGCGACTCTTGGCTGCCATCTTTCCGAATCACGCGATCCACCCCCGGGGCGCCCGATGTGCCGCCGGCCGCGCCCGCCGGCGCACGACGCCTGCGCTCGGCCAGCAGCGCAAACTGGGCGCGGGACAACACGCGCACGCGGCGGATCACGCCCTCGCCGCCGGCGTGCTCACCAGCCCCGCCACTGCCTTCGCGAATCGAGTACTCCTCGACGCGCAAGGGATAGGCGTGTTCCAGCGCTTCCACCGGCGTGTTCAGCGTGTTGGTCATGTGGCTGTGGGTTGCGCTCGCACCCGCGCTCGCCGGTCCCCCACCGCAGCCGCCGGCAATCGTCTCGTAGTAAGTGAAAGGGCGACCATCGTGCCAGGCGCCGCCGATGGTCAGGTTGTTCATCGTTCCCTGTGATTGGGCAGGCACGACACCCGGCACAGCCTGCGCCAGCGCAGCCAGGCACACGTCCACGATGCGCTGGCTGGTCTCGACGTTGCCCCCGGCCACCGGTGCGGGCCTGCGGGCGTTGACCACGCTTCCGTCCGGCGCCACGACCTCGATGCACTCGAAGCAGCCGGCATTGATCGGTGGCCGCGGATTGCACAGGCACAGCACGGCATAGAAGGCCGCGCTCTGGGTGACCGCGAGAACGGCATTGACGCCGCCGCGAACTTGCGGCGCGCTGCCGGAGAAGTCGAACACCAGCTTTTGGCGCGTAACGGTCAGTGTCACGCGGATCGGGATGTCGCGCGTCCCCGCGCCGTCGTCGTCCAGAAAGTCGTCGGCCTCGTACACGCCCGGACGGAAGCGTTTGAGATTCGCGAGCATCAAGGCGCGGCTGTGGGCGAACAGGGACTTGCACTGGCGCAGAAACGCCGCGCCGCCGACGCGCGAGCGCACTTCGACCATGCGCGTTGCGCCGCGATCACAGGCCGAGAGCTGAGCCTTCAGGTCACCGTCGCGTTCGCGCGGTGTGCGCGTGTTGGCCAGGATGAACTTCCAGGTGTCCGTCAGCGCGCCTGCACTTGTGCGCAGCACCGCGGGCGGAATCACGATGCCTTCGGCCATCAGGTCTGCCTGCGGCGCCATGCTGCCCGGCGACGCCCCGCCGATGTCAGCGTGGTGGGCGCGGTTGGCGGTGTAGCCGATCAGCGTGCCGGCTGCAAACACCGGCGCGACCACCGTCAGGTCCGGCAGGTGCGTGCCGCCTTCGTAGGGGTCGTTCACGATGGCGCATTCGCCTGCTTTCAATTTTATTGCGCGCAACACAGCCGCGACACTCGCGGGCATGCTGCCAAGGTGCACGGGCAGGTGTGCGGCCTGTGCCAGCAGGCGGCCCTTGGCATCAAACAGCGCGCACGAGTAATCCTGCCGCTCCTTGATGTTGGGGCTGAACGCGGCGCGCTTGAGCGCTTCGCCCATTTCTTCGGCGGCGCCGACGAGTGCGTGGTGCAGGATGCTGAGTTCGGCTGCGTTCACTTGCGCTTCTTTCGAGAGTTTGCCCGTCGCTTGCGCTCTCGACTACGCCGAGGCTTCGTCGCGCTGGCCGGGCTCTTGTTCACTTGCAAGAGTAACTGTCCGGACTTGGTGACTGTCATGCGCCACCCCGCCTTCAGGTATAGGCATGACGAAAGTTCCGTGACAATGGCGGGTCCCTTCAGCGTGGCGCCCGCGGCCAACGCCGCCCGGTCATACACGGGTACGCCGCCGGAAGTGCCCATCATCTTTGGAGAGCCCCGGGTTTGCGCAGCGGGTGCAATCCTCGGTGGGCTGTGCTTTGCGGTCACGTGCACGCGCACGTTGACGATTTCGACGGCCTCGGCTTCTCGCCTGAATCCGAACTGCAGCTCGTGTTCTTGGCTGAACCGCAGCTGCCAGTCGCGACTGAGTGGCACATTCAGTTCAAAGCTCTGGCCCACATAGCGCACGTCGAGACTGGCATGGCAGATGAACGGGCCCGGCAGACCGCACTCGCTGAGCTCCTGCGTCGCGCGCCTTTCCAGTTCGCCGGCGACACTGGTTGCCGCGTCCAGAGCCTTGCCGCTTTCGCGCAGCAACAGCGTGCGCGAGAGGTCGCGCGATGCCGGTGTGTGCAGCATGCCCAGTGCGCACAGCAGCCCCGGCTCGCGCGGCACCAGCGCCGTCTCGCTGCCCACCAGCTCGGCGAGGTCGCACACCAGAAGGCCGCCGGCGCCGCCAAAGGGCACCAGCGGCAAGCCGCTGATGCCGTGGCGCTCGAACATCACGCGTCGCAGCGCGCGCTCAATGCCGGCCAGTGCAACGCGCAGCACAGACTCGGCAGCCTGCTTTGCCGTGCCGATGTCTAGGCTGCGCAGGGCCGCGTCAGCTCTGTCCGCGTGAAGTGGCATTTCGCCGCCGAGTTTCAGCTCACGCGGGATGCGCCCCAGCACAAGCAGCGCGTCGGTCAGTGTGGGCAGATTGCCGCCACGGCCATAGCAGGCAGGGCCGGGGTCCGCGCCCGCGCTTTGGGGGCCGACGTGCAGCGCGCCACCGGCGTCAAGCCAGGCAATGCTGCCACCACCGGCGCCAATTGTGTGAATATCCAGGCTTGGTGTGCGCAGGGGCAAGCCGGCTATCTCGGTCACGCTGCGCAGCCCTGCCTGCGGATGCACGCGCGCAACGTCGGTGCTGGTGCCGCCCACGTCGAATGCGAGGCCGTCGCTCATGCCCTCCGCCGCCAGCGCGGCGCGCACACCGGCGATGCCGCCCGCCGGGCCCGAAAGCGCAAGCTTTACGGGCTCGTTGGCCGCAATCGGCGCGGGCAACCAGCCACCCGCCGAGTGCATCAGCACCACGCGCGCGGGCGCAACGCGTTGCTGCAAGCGGCTGACATAGCCACGCAAAATGGGCAGCAGGCCTGCGTTGGCGGCGGTCACCAGGCTGCGCTCGTACTCGCGAAACTCCGGCGCAAGCGCGGACGAGAGTACGGCTGCGATCCCCGCCTTCTCCAGCGCTGCGCCCAGCGCGATTTCGTGCGCGGGGTTGGCGTAGCTGTGCAGCAGGCAAACGCCTGCGGCCTGCACCCCGGCGGCCTTCACCAACTCGACGACACGTGCAATCTCGGCGCTTGTCAGCGCGTGCTCGACGCTGCCATCCGGGGCAAGGCGCTCGGCGGCTTCGAAGCGCAGCTCGGCGGGGATCAGCGCCTGCCGTTGCGCGGGCTCGAGCGCGTACAGGTCGGCGGGCGCGCGGTTCTGGCGGCCGATGGCAAGCACGTCGCGAAAGCCCCGCGTCGTGATGAAGGCAACGCGGCCCAGCTTGTTTTGCAGCAGGGCGTTGGTAGCCACGGTGGTGCCGTGCACAAGCAGGTCGGCGCCGCCAAGCCGCTTCAGCGCCTCGCCGACGGCAATGCCGGGATCATGCGGCGTGCTGGGGACTTTGCACGTGAGCAGCGTGCGGCCGCGCAGCAGCACTGCGTCGGTGAACGTCCCGCCGACGTCAATGGCTGCAATAGCGTGGTCATTGGCTCGCTGCTTCATCGGGTTGAATCCGCGCTGCCCAGGCCTCGATAAGCCGCGCCACCTCAGGCGCAGCTTCTGCGCTCACCAGGTGGCCGTAGCGTTGCAGGGCATGCACGCGGCAGTCTGGCACGTTCTTCCACGCGCGCAACATCTCGGGTGCCGCGCACATCGTGTCGCGGGTTCCGTACACGAGTTCGATCGGCATCTTGACGCTCATCAGCCTCGGGCGCGTGTCGAAGTCTTTCAACAGTTCCAGTCGTCGGGCCAGCTCTGCGTGATCGACTTCTCCAAAACGCGCAAGAAACTTCTCGCGGTCTGTGCCCTTGAGCGTGCCCACCAGCTTCCATGCCGCAAGCCGGCGGGAAACCGGCTTGATCAGGGCGCGTGGCAGCACCCGTGTCGCGGCGCGGCCCAGAGCCGCGGCGAATGGCTCGGGCTCAACGGGAAACGTGGAAAGCAGGAACGCCGACTTCACGACATCGGGGTGGCGCAGCAGCACTTCCTGGGCCACGGCGCCGCCAAAACTCTCGCCGATCAGCAGGCCGGCGGACAGTTGCTTCATGCGCTCGGCGATGCTGTGGCACAGGGTCGGCCACTCCAGCTTCCGGCCCAGCGGGTATTGAAAGACGTCGATCTTCACGGACGAAAGGTGTTCACCGATCTTCTCGGCGCAGAACCCCTCACCATCCAGCCCCGGCAGATACACTGCGCGCATGTGCCGGAGTGTAGGTTCGCATTCCGGCAAGGGCACGCTGAAACAAAAAGCGGACGGCCGAAGCCGTCCGCTTGTGTGGGTCGTGAAACTTACTCGCCGGTGGTGGGCAAGCCGGCCTTCTGCCATGCGTCAAAGCCGCCAACGATGTTGCTGACGTTGGTGTAGCCCAGCTTGCGCAATGCACCCTGCGCCATGCCGCCGCGCATTCCGCTTTTGCAGTAGACGACCACAGGGGCTGTCGGGTCGGGAATGTTCTTGGGCACGGTGTCGAGAATGTTGTCGAGCGGAATGTGTGTTGCACCAGGGATCGTCCCGGACGTCAGTTCCTGTGGCATGCGCACATCGATCAGCGTGAGGAAGGGCTGATTGGAAATCGGTTTGACTGCCTTGGTTTTCTTGCGTTTGGGTTTGGCTGCGGCTGTCGTGGTCGGTTCAAGAATCGTAGCTGCGTCGGTGGGTCGAAGTCTTGGCGGCAGTTGCATCGGGGTCCCTTTTCCAGCGGCCGAGAGAAGAAGTCCGTCAATCCAAAGAGCTCAATCAGGGCCATAATTATACGAGTTCTGGCGCGAATTTGAAGTGCAAAGCGCTTGACTGTAGGCACTACTTCACTATTGTCCGCGCCCTTTTGTGACACACCCCTCGCGCGCCGCCGTGGCATGCCGCGGCACGTTGACCCGACGCAACGCCACACGTATACGCTCCGCGGGGCTTGAGCATTCCTGCGTGCCCTCTGTCACTTGCGAGGATCAAACTCATGGCTTTCAATCGACCCAAGATCTCGGTTTTCGGTGCCGGGTATGTCGGCAGCACAGTCGCACAGCGTTGTGCAGATCGCGAACTCGGAGACATCCTGCTGATCGACATCGTCCCGGACATGCCCAAGGGCAAGGCCCTGGACATGTTTGAGAGCAGCCCCGTGGAGCGCTTTGACGCCAAGGTTGACGGCAGTAACAACCCCGACGACGTAAAGGGTAGCGACATCGTCGTTATCACCAGCGGCATCCCCCGCAAGCCGGGCATGAGCCGCGATGACCTGCTCAAGACCAACGCAGGCATCGTTCACAGCGTGGTGGACAAGATAAAGCAGCACGCGCCCAATGCCATCATTATCACGGTTACCAACCCGCTGGACGTGATGACCTTCGTCGCCCACCAGCGCAGCGGCTTTCCGAAAAGCCGCGTGATCGGCATGGCGGGCGTGCTGGACAGCGCGCGCATGGCGAGTTTCGTCGCGATGGAACTGAACGTGTCGGTCAAGGACATCAGCCCGATGGTGCTGGGCGGCCACGGCGACACCATGGTGCCGCTGCCGCGCTATACCACGGTTTCGGGCATCCCGATCACGGACCTGCTGCCCGCAGACAAGATCGACGCGATCAACAAGCGCACCCAGACCGGCGGCGCCGAGATCGTCAACTTATTGAAGACCGGCAGCGCTTACTACGCGCCGGGCAGCAGCGTGGTGGCGATGGTCGAAAGCATCGTACGCGACCAGCGCCGCGTGCTGCCGTGCTGCGTGCTGCTGGAGGGCGAGTACGGCTTGAAGGGCTCGTGGCAGGGCGTGCCGTGCGTGCTTGGGCGCAATGGCGTCGAGAAGATTCTCGAGCTCAAGCTCAACGACGCCGAGAAGGCCCTGCTGGAAACCAGCAACCAGCACGTCGCAAAGGCCATCACCGAGTGCAAGCAGCTGCTGGGCTTGTAACCATGGCGGCCCGCCACGTGGCGGATCAAGTGTGCAGGGGGCGCAGTTCGCTGCGCCCCTACAGTTTCTTTGGCAGAGCGCTGAAGGGCGTGGGCACTTCCGCTGGGTGTAGTAGCTCGAGAATTGCGTACACGCAATTCACCGCCGGCGCGGCGTCGGTGGTGTACAGCGACGCCAGCCCCTGCAGCGTCTGCATGACGATGCGCACGGGGTCAAGCCAGTTGCGGCGCGCATTGCCCTTGATGACCTGGCCGTCATGCACGGCATCGGCGACCGAGTTCAGGACCGAGCCCGTGGGCAGCCCGCGCTCGTGGAACAGTTTCTGCAAGTGGCGTTCGCGGTGCTCAATCGATTTGTCGAGTTGCGCAGGTACGCCGAACGCGTTGGTCAGGCGATCGACCACTTCGGCCCATGTCACGTTGCGCGTCGGCACAAACGAACGCCAGCCGTTCAGTCGCGCGATCATGCCCTTGCGGTCGGCATCAATGATTGCGGCAGCCTGCTTCTCGGCCTCGCCGACCAGGGCCTTTGAAAATGTAAAGTCGAGGTGCGCGGCGAAGTTGTCGCGCGCATGGGCCGGCTGGGCGATCAGCGCCTCAAGCGGTCGGCGCCATCCTGAATCTTGAACCTTGCGAACGTCGGTGGACATAAAGGCCCTCACGAAGCGTCCCAAGGCTAGTTTCATCCCGAACGAATTGCCACATGCTGATGCTTTTGATTCACCTCTACCGGCCGCGAAGCGTGCGACGAATCGTTCTGGGGCGCTGCCTGGCATCCATCAACGCAACGACCTGGATGTGCTTCTCGTGGACGCGATACATGAGGAACACATGGAAGGGGCGCAGCAGGAACCTTCGTGTCGCGCGGTAGTATGTTCTGCCGCTGCGCGGGAAGTCGGCACCCTGAGCAAGGCGCGCCAGAAACACTTCGTAAAGCTGATCGCCCAGTCCGGGTGACTTGGCGTCATAGGACCATGCCAGCTCTGCAAGATCGATGGCGGCTTCAGTCGTGACGATAACCGGAAGCGTCACTTCCCGGCTTTCTTGCGGTTGTGTTCACGAGCAATGCGGACGGCCTCTTCCGGGCTGACGCCCTCATTCGGATGGGTGTCGAGGTAATCCAGGCGGCGGTCAAGCTCGGACTTGAGCTCATGCGGAAGCGGCTCTTCGTCGCCCACAGCTTCATCAATCTGGCCCAGGAGCATGGTAATCAACTCATACCGCTCCTGGTCGGTCAGCGATTCCGCCTGTTTGGCCAGTTGGCTTACGGCCTTGGTCATACGGAAATTGTAGCCGCGCCGAGAAAACCCGCCAAGTAAGTCGTGTGGGCCTACTTTCTTTCGCGGGCGTGGTCAGCGCGGACGGTATCAAGCCATGCATACAATCCGGCCATCTGCTGGGCGAAGTCGTGGGTGTGGCCATCCAGCGGATTCTTGAAGAACGGCGCCAGTTGCGCCAGCATCCCGCTTTCGCCGCGCTGCCAGGCAAGCCCGACCAGGCGCACGAGGTCAAGCACCAGCGGGGCCGCCAGCGCGCTGTCGCACCCCTGCCAGGTGAACTGAAAGGTCATCTGGGTGCCGAGGAATCCTTCGAAGTGGATCAGGTCCCAGGCGGTTTTCCAGTCGCCCAGGCTTGGCACGTACTGGATGTCGGTGCGCACAAACGCGCCGCCCAGCATTTCGCGCAGCGCCACGTCTTTCTGGCGCAGCTTGCTGTCTTTGCTGGCGGGCGCATCCAGCACAGCACCGTCGTTGTTGCCGAGAAAGTTGTTGCCGACCCAGCTCAGCACCTTGAGATTGCGCGCCAGGAACATCGGCCCCAGCACCGTCTTGAGCAACGTCTCGCCCGTTTTGCCGTCTTTTCCTGCATGCGGCAGCCGCGAGTCCCGTGCGATTTTGCGCAGCGCCGGCAGCTCGCTGGCCTGGCTTGGCGTGAAGTTGATGTATGCACAACCCTGGCGCAACGCCGCGAGCGCAGCCAGCAACGTGCCCGAAGCAAACCCGCCGCCCGCTTTGGGCAGCGCTTCCATCAGGCGTTCGGGCGAATCAAAGTCTGCAGTTTCCGCAAAGTGCGGCTCGGTGCTGCACAGGTTTACCACAATCACGCGGTCAAGATTGTTGTCGGCACGAAAGCGGGCAATTCGTTCCTCGATGCGTGTCAACTCGGCCAAATAGCCGCCCTTGGGCACCGTGCCAAAGCCGAAGCCCGCCACCGTCTGCACGTTCTTGTCCACGGCGGTCAGGTGATCGCGCAGTTCGCGGGCGAGCTTTTCGGGCAGGATGCGCGACTCGCCCAGTTCAACGGCCTTTTCATGCAGCGGCTTGCTGCTGACGTCGGCACCCCCGAACACGAAGTCCTGAACCGCAGGCAGCGCAATGCCGCGAAACTCGGGGCCTTCAGTGACCATGCCGGTGGTCGTGGCGCGATTCTGCGCGATGGCAAGTGCGCCTGCGATGACCGTCGTGGCAACGTTGCCGCGCGCGCCGATGAAGTACACTCCGATGCTCATCTGTTCTCCTGCCGTTTACGTGCGGCGATCACTTCTCAAGCGCCGCCAGCGCCCTCTTTGCAAAGTCCCGCCGCTCCGGCGTCTGCGATGCCAGCTCTGATGTCGACTCGGCCGCGCTGCGCTTGACAACCGGGAATGGCACGAAGCGCTGCTCCACAGTGCCGGAGCCGACTTCGCCTTCCTTGCCGCTGTCGCCTGTGCCGCCCTTGTCGCCGGCTTTTTCGCCGGCCTTTTCGCCTGCCCCCATCGCCAGGTTCTCAAGCCGTGTCGCAAGGGCCTGCCTGTCTTCGGGGCTGGATGGCGCCGTCTGGGGCAGACCGGCTGCACCCTGCTGCACCTGGGTGTCGGCTGCGGCTTCGCCCGCGCGCTTGGCCTCGTCCAGAGCGCCCTGGCGCTGTTCGTGGGTGGCGCTTTCGCTGCGCATGAGTTGAGCCGCCTTGTTCATCGCCGCCGCAGCCTTTTGCAAACCCATGGCCTCGGCGCGGGCGCCGGCGTCGGCAGCGTCGCGGCCGCTTTGCACGTTGATGCTGAATGCCGTGTCAGCCGCTGCATCCGGACGGGTGCCAGGACCTGCCGGCACGTCTACACCGAGGGCCCAGACCAGCGCCGTCGTTGCAGCCAGCAGCAGCAGCGGCGCCAGCACCAATGAGCTGGTCGTCAGCACGTGCGGCGCGGGCAGGCGCAGCGCCCTGCTCAGGGCTTCGCCGGCGCGTTTCAGTACCGGCTGGTGAAAGCGGTCGGTGTTAGCCAACTGCAGCGCCGTGGCAAGTGCGCCATCATCGTCGCCGAGCCTTGCTTCAAGGGCCAGTGCTGCGTCAGTCACGCCCGGTACCCGTGTGCGGCGCAAGGCAGCGACCAGGCCAGCCACGAAACCGAAGATGGCCAGCGCCAGCACCCAAAGCGGCGCCGACTCGAAAGCTGCGCCCAATGCCAGCGGCAGCGCCACCAGCAGCAGCACTCCTGCCAGCGCAGTCACACTGCCGGCCAGCATGGCGGTCACGATGGCGCGCAGTGCCTGCCGGGCCAACAGGCGCAGCGCCACTACGCGCAGTTGCGCGTGCAGGGACACACTGGTTGTGGCTGCGCTGCTCATTCGTGCGGCTCAAAGATCAGGGTGACTTGCGCCGGCTGGCCGCGCTCAGCGCGTGGTATGCCGGGCGCGTTCGGGTTTGGCGAATAGACATCGCTGTGGGTGCCGCTTTCGCGGTCGTTGTCCAGCACACACGACGAGTCTCGCCACATGGCGATCAGGTTGCCCTTGAGGTCGGCTTCGAACAGCGAACGGTTCAGCTCAGGTCGGAACTGTTCCTGGCTGCCGGTGAACACCCACCCCACCATCTCAGGCTTGCCCTCAAGCCGGAAATCCATCAGCCATTCTTCCACTCGAACAACGGTAGTCTCGCCGGTTTCAGCGTGCTTGAAACGTACGCTGATCTTCACGCGGTCGCCGGTGGGCTTTTCGAGGTAGCCACGACCCATGTGTTTTTCTTTGCCTTCGGCCAGACCCACGATCTCAAGGGCGCGTTTCAGGTGCTCGCCCTTGGCGGTGGCTGCAAATAGCGATTCGTGTGTCGCCCCGCCCGGGGCCACCAGCAGAAACTCGAGGGGGCGCGTCTGTTCGCTCAGCATGACGGCATCCATCTCGACGCGCTTCTCGGCGGGCCATGCGCGCAGGCCGCCCTCAAAGCTGACGTAGGCGGCTTCGCGCTGGTTGCCCGGCGCGGGCTCAGGCTCGACGGGCTGGTTGCGCGGCGGTTCCGGCTGCTTGTTTGCCGGCGACTCGGTGTTGCCGGGGCTTGCGTTCGCAGGCGTGACAGCCGCCGTGTTCGGGCCCGGTGCAGTGGCGTTGTTGCCACCGCACGCCGAAAGCAGCCCCAGAACTAAGGCAATCAATGCAAGCCTTGCAGGCATCACCGTCTCCGTTGAAAGTCCCCTGGCTCAGGACTTCCTGACTTAAATTGAACGCAATTCGACGGCGCAAAGCCTAGCAAATCTTGTGGTTACGTCAGCGCCTTGGCTGGTGACGGCCGAGGCTATCGGCAAACTTGAAGTTCACCCGCATGGCTTCACGGCCCTCTTCGTCGACTCGTGACTTGTTGCGTTGCGAAGTGGCATCGATTGCCAGCGTGACAAAGGCCCAGGGCGCGGTGCCGGATGCTGCACCGAGTTGGGCGTCGCGGGCAAAGCTGATCTCGAAGCTTTCGGTGCGGTCGCCGTAGCGGCGCTCGTAGTCGGCCAGCGTGGCCACAATGGCGTTAAACACGCGTCGATAGGCCGCCTGCTTGGCCCGTGTGTCGTCGATGCTGTCGCTGCCCAAGTGCACACACTGAAGCAGCTCAATGTGGCTGTCGGGCACGGCGCGGCGGTCGCGGGCGGCAAGCGCCACCGTGAAGTTGCCGGCCTTGGCAACGGGGTCCCAGCTGCAGTAGATGGTGATCGGCTCTTTGGGAACGTCGGCCTTGTTGCTGAGCGAGCCCTCGGTCTTTGGCAGCTCGGGCCGAAATATCTGTTCTTCGCGCGCGAACTTGCTGCACAGAATGAAGAAGATCAGCAACTGAAAGGTCACGTCGATCATCGGCGTGAGGTCGGGCATGGCTTTGTCGCCCTGGCGGCGATTGCGGGTACGCATGGCGGAAGCTCCTTACGGGTTCCGCCCCGGGATACTGATGCAAACGAACAGGGCGCGGGAAAGTTCCCGCGCCCTGGGTGAATTGCTGCGATACTCAGCCTGCGTACCGGCCCATGGAGTCCGCGAACTTGAAGGTCACGGTCAGAGCCTCAAGGCCGGCCTCGGTGCGGTTGTAGTTCACCCTGGTGGCAGCATCGACCGCCAGGGAAACGAACATCCAGGGTGCCGTGCCGGATGAGGCGCCGGACAAGGCGTTGACGGCAAAGCTGATTTCCAGCTTCTCAATCTTGGCGCCGCTGTTGACGATGTACTGCTCGACGGCGGCCACGACATTGTTGAAAATCTGGGCGTAGAGCGCCTTCTTGCCACGAATATCGTCGTTGCGGTCACCGGGGAAGATCACCAAGCTGGTCAACGTTGCGTAGCTGTCGGGCACGGGCTTGCGGCCGCGTGCGTCGATGGCCACGACATAGCTGTTGGCCTTGGCGCCCTCATCCCACATGCAGTAGATGGTCACCTGCTCTTTGGGAACACTGGGCGCGCTGGACAAGCCTTCGTCCTTGGGCAGCTGCACCTGGTGGTTGCGTTCATCGACTTTGAAGCGCGTGCAGAGGATGAAGAAGATCAGCAACTGGAACACCACGTCGATCATCGGCGTGAGGTCCGGGCTTGCCTTCTCTTCCTTGGGCGTGCGTTTCTTTTTGCGCGACATGTGATTCTCCGGTACAGGGCTTTCCCTGTGTTGGCTTAGTCGAGTTCCTGGTCTTTCATGATGGCGATCTTGATCTTGTAAATCTTGATCAGCGCCATCTGCTCAATCAGCTGGCCAAAGTACTGGGCCGGGGCGCGGGCATCGCTGCGCACGACGATCATGTTTTCGCTGATGCCGTCGGCGCCGCGGCCGGTATAGCCCGCGGTTTCGTCCACGCGGTCGGCCTGCTCGTTGAGAATGCCTTCCATTTCCTGGATGTTCTTCGGGTCAGGGTGGCCGTGGCAGAAGTAGCCGTACTGCTCGGGCAGTTCGGAGTCGCTGCCCTGGTCCGCCGGGGCGATGTGCACGATGAACTGCTTCTTGGCCTGCGGGTCTTCGTCGTTGGCTGCCAAGGCATCCGGCAGCCGAAGGTTGACGTTTTCCTGCGAGGTAATCTGCGTCACCACCAGGAAGAAGATGATGAGCTGGAACACCACGTCGATCATCGCCGTGAGGTCCACTTCAACACCTTCCGGCACCGGGCGTGCTTTGCGTTTCTTTGCCATGGACGAGCTCCGTGAAAGGGCGGCGTGTGCCGCCCTTCCACCACAGGGTTTCGATTATTGCTGGCCGGCGTAAGCGGCAATCGTCTCGATCATGTCGTCGGCCACCAGGGTGATGCTCGTGCCGATCGACTGCACCTTGTTCTTGAAGAACCAATAGAAGGCAAGGCCCGGAATCGCGATGATCAAGCCGCACACCGTGGACAGCAGCGCCAGGCCGATACCGCCGGCAACCATCTTCGGGTTAACCTGGCCGCCGGGCGCGTTTTCAATCTGCGTGAAGGCCTGCACCATGCCCGTCACCGTGCCGAAAAGGCCCATCAACGGGCCGACCGACGCGCACAGCGCGATCGGCGACACGTGGAACTCGACCTTGCCCTGTTCGGCCTCGGCCATGCTGACCGCTGCGTCCTTGACGCTGTCCGGGCCGAACTGCATGCGGTTCAAGCCGGCGCCGACCACGCGGGTCAGGTAGTTCGGGGCGCTTTCACAGTACTGCAGCGCGCCCTCGAGGTCGCCCTCGTCAATGTAATTCTGAAGCGCGCCAATGACTTCCGGCGGCACAATCTTGTCGCGGCGGACGTTCACGAAGCACTCAATGATCCAGCCGAACATGAAGACCGAAGTCAGGATAATCGCCAGCTGCGTGATGATGCCCAACGCTCCCGATGGGATGCCGAGAATCTTCTCGCCCAGCGAAGCACTTCCGCCCTCCTGGGCAAACAGGGCCGGAGCCAGGACCGCGGCAACGGCGAAAATGAGCACGCCAAGGAAGGCTTGCTTGTTGATTTTCACGTTCATGAGAGGCTTCTCCTGCACTTGCGGTCGCCGCCTGCCTGTGGCAGGTCGAAGTCGGCGCCCGAATCCGAGATAGTTTCAAAACGGGGGGGTTGGCAGAAAGTTCGGGGTATTTCTAATTTTGCCAGTCAGCTTTCGGGGCATTGCGGGGGTCAATCCGGGTACGCACCGACCCCCGTGTGCCTTGAATCATGGTCGTTTGCGGGAGATTGGATGGTGGAGGTTCGAGGTTGGAAGATCGGGGAGGGAGTAAGTGCAGTTATTCGATCCTGCCTCCTACTTCCTGCATCCTGCCTGCTACGTCCTGCCTTCTACGCCCTGCCTCCTGCTTCCCGCCTGCCCGAACCGTTCGCCACACAAGTCGAAGGTCGCGAACTACTACTCGCCCTTCTTGTACTTCGTGATCACCTTCTGGATCTCCGTGACCGACGGGTCTTCTGCGGCCCGGGTCTTGGGCAACAGGTTCAGAAGCTCCGCCAGGTACTTTTCCGCCAGCTTGGCGTGATTCGACGCCGCAGTTTCCGTGGCTTTGTTCAGGTCGGCCATCTTGGCGCAAGCCGTGGCTGCCCCGAGCAGCGCCATGCTGCGCACTTCGTCGTCAGACTGGAAGATCGCCAGCGCCATGCTGAAATTCTTCAGTGCGTCGGCCCAGTCGTTCGCGTTCTTGGCATCGGCTGACTTGACCAGCCCCTGCCCGACATAGCTGCCGGCGGCCATGTAGGCCTCGTCGGCGTTGATCCAGTCGCCGCGCGGGACTGCCGCGCTGCGGGTGTTGTGGGCTGACTCCCATTTGCGGGTGGCTTCATAGAAGCGCGCGTTGGCGCCGCGGGCATCGCCCTCTTTGATCTGCATGAAGCCGACCTTGAGCTGCGCCTCTTTCGCCGCGCGGTTCGGCTTGTTGTCGCCGCGCTTGAGCGCCACCGGAATCAGCGCCTCGTAGGACGCGCGGGCGGTCTTCCAGTCTTCTTTGCCTTCGGCGAAGCGCGCCGCGTTGCGCAGGGCGCGAATCGTCCAGTCGTGGTAGATGTTGTCGCCGGACTTGCCCGACAGTTCGTCGCACAGGTCCTGCAGGCTCTTGATGCCCTTTTCGCGGGCGGCGTCGGCTTTGCCTTCCTGCAACAGGCACAGCACGTAGGCCTCAAGGGCGTCGAGGTAGTAGCGGTTCATGCCGCCGGCGTTGGTGACGGGTTTGCCGGTGACCGATGACTTGTAGTTGATCGGCAGAATACCGGTCGTCACGGGGCCCTTCTCGCAATCGGCAAAGTACTCTTCAAACGCCTTGATGGCTTCTCCGTAGTCCTTGTTCAGGCGGTGACCCTGGGCGATGTAGTACTTGCAGGTCAGGACTACGTTGAAGTCCCAGTCTTCCTTGCTGAAGTCCTTGGCTGCCGCGCCGCCGATGATGCGCTGCGCGTCGGCGATCAGCTTGGCGCCCTGGCCGCCGGACAGTTTGCGGGGCATACCGTTGAACTCGTCCATGCCCTGGCCGCGGTAGTTGATGCCGTCCACTTCCCACAGCTTGGCGCGAGCCTCAGCCTTGCCGCGGTCTTTCTGCCAGTTCACCCCTGAAATGGTCTGGCTTTCGATCGTGTAAGCCTCGGCGGTCTTTCCGCCCTTGAACACGATTGCCGCCGGCGCTGCGCACAGGCCCCCAGAAAGCAGCAGGGCGACGGCCATGGTTGCGAACTTGATCTTCATGGTTGGTTCTCCCGGTCCCCTACTTCTTCAATGGAATCTTGGCCTTGTCGCAACTTGCGACGATCTGTTTCAACAGGTCCTGCAGCTTGGCGATGTACTGCTTGGTGTCTTCAGCCACATAGGCTGCGGTGAAGTTGCTTTCGTTGCTGGCTGTCAGGTACGCGTCCTGGATGCGCTGCTGAATCTCGGCCTCGGTCACGCCTGCCGGCGGCTTCTGGCCGTAGGCGTCAATCCAGCGAACCATCGCCTCAAGCCACCCGATCAGGTTGGTCCGGAACTCGCCGCGGTACTGGTAGGCCGACAGCTTGGTGAAGCTGGCCCACACCTGAAGCCGGATCTGGCTTGCGAACCACAGGTAGCCCGCCTTGTCGGCCGGCACGCCCTGAAGCACAAGGTTGCCCTTGTCGTCTTTCTTGGGCGCGAAGTTGCTGGTGACCTGGTCGACGTACTTGGGCCACTCGATCTTGATGTCGCCAAGCCGGAAAAGTTCCAGGAACACCTGGGCCAGGTTTTCGGCGGTGGCCAGGTAGTAGGTCTCGATCTGCTCCTGGAAGCTGAGCTTGAACGGGTCGCCCAGCTTCTTGTTGGTATCGCGGATTTCGTTGAAGCACAGGCAGCGGCGCAGGTGCAGCGCGGCCTTTTTCAACTGCTCTTTGTCGCCCGACGTGCGGTACAGCTCGAGATAGGCTTTGCCAAGCTGGTTGCGGACTTCAAGCTCGCCGGCGTTGGACGGGCGACCGATGGTCTTCAGCTTGCTGTCAACGGGGATCTCTTCTTCTTTGCCGTACTGAACCTTGTTCTTCTCGAAGATGACCTCGAGATACCGGACGGCGTTCTTCCAGTCGCGGATGCGCATGTACTGGCCCGCAACCCATGACTTTTCGTCTTCGTCGATCTTGTCAATGTTGCCGCCCGGGCCGATGCGGCTGAGCTCGTAGTACTTGAGAATGCGCGTCGTCACCGGCCGCGCACGCTCGTCAATGTCCGCCGCCAGTGCCTCCAGCATTGCGCCAAACTCATAGATGAACACCGTGCCCGTAAAGAACCCGAGCTCGCCAGTGTTCAACTCAATCGTCGTGATCAGCTGCACGTAGCGCTGCTTGTTGACGTCGCTCTTTTCGGCGTCGCGGGCAGCCTGCAGCCGGTCCAGCAGCGACAGGTTGTCGCCGGCAGCGGCCTTTTCAGCCGCGGCCTTGATGTCCTTGTAGATATCGAGCTTGATCTGCTTGTCGAACTCGGCCTTGACGGCTTCGGCCCAACGCTTGGGGTAGGTCTCGGACATCTCGTTCCAGCGCTTTTCAATCGTGGGCAGCGCCTCGGGCAGATGGTTCGAGATCGGGTCGTCCTCGGTGGGGTCGAACGTCTTCTGCTTGATCCAGACTTTCCAGAAGTGGTCGGCCAGGGCCTTCTGCTTCTCAAACGCGGTCTTGGCGTCGGCCACGCGCTTTGCGTCGTCCGGGTAGTCGCGCTCGTTGACGCGCTTGAACTGGTCTTTCTTGAGCTGCGCTGCGCGCGAACTGATGCGCGAACTGGCGTTCGACATGGCCCTGGTCTGCGGCTGCAACTGATCGACCAGGATGCCGTACACCTTGTTCACCATCTGCTGGACTTCTTCTTTGTCGTCCGGGAATGCTTCCGAATAGGCCATGTACAACTGTTCGCAAGCGTCGCCGTCGCGGGCTTCCCACAGGGCGCCAAACGCCAGCTTCAAGCTGCCCTTCTGGTACGCCGTGTTGTCGGCCAGGTGCAGGCCGTACATGGTCCAGAACGGCCGCAGCACACCCAACGCCAGGTCGCGGCCAGCGGCACTTGCGGCTTCACGGTCGGCAGGCGGCAGGTTCTTGGGCGGGTTGCGCAGCAGGTATGCCAGATCGTACGCGGCATAGCCCATGCGCTTCATGTCGGCGTCAGGGTCGCCCTTGCCGGTCGGGTTGGCCTGCATCCAGGCCGCGTTCCGGAACTGCGCGACAGCCTGCATGCCGTCGACGATCGTGGGCTTGTCGTTGCCCTCAAGCAGCGGCTGGATGTCTTTCCAGTGACGCAGGGACTCGAACAGGAAGTACTTCTTGTACAGGTAAACGGCTTTGTGCCAGTTGGCGAGCGAGTCCTTAGTGGCGCCGTTCTGGATGACGTCCCAGTGCGGCACCTCCATGCCCTTCCACATCGATTCTGGTAGGTCTTTCAGGTCGGTCGCGTGGCGGTTGCGCTGCTCGGTGAAGAAGGCGTCGCTTTCGCGTTCCTCTTCGGGGCCGCTGCGGTTCATGCGCGGCGCGTTGACGTCTTCGCTGAGCGTGTAGTAGGCCTTGCCGGCGATGTACAGGCTCATGTGATACGAACGATAGCGCGCGGGTATCTTCAGGAACAGCACAGCCGCGTTGGCCCACTTCTTGGCGCCGAAGTATTCGCGCGCTTTCTTGAACTGAAGGTCAATCAGCGCGTCGCCTTCCGAGATCTCGGCCTTGAGCTTGTCCATCTCGTCAGCAAAGGCCTTGAGCTCTTTGTTGTTGGGGTCGCCGATTTCCTTCTGGATCAGGTAGCCGGCGTGACGCGCGCCGCGGTTGGCCATCTCGCCGGGAAACTTGACCAGGCTCTCGGCGTCCTTGATCAGTTCGCAGCGACCTTTCATGTGCTCGGGCACAGCCTCAGCGCCGTCGAACTTTTCCTTGAAGTACAGCGTGCGGTAGGCGCCCTCGCGGTACACCAGCGCCGCGTCGTAGAAGCGCCACATGTTTGAGTAGCTGTCGGCAATCCGCGTGAAGCATGCGGGGCCGAAGGTCTCGAACTTCTTGGCATCGCCGCAGCTTGCCAGCAGCGACTGGTAGGCCTGGATGTTCTTGAGGTTGACGTTGATGTGGTTGGTCGGCATTTCGCTGAACACGGTCTCGGCGCACTTGAAGCGCGTCTCGTCGTCCAGCTCGGGCCTTGTGGCCACGTCGGCCAGCACGGTCAGCGCGTTGCGCCGGAAGTTGGCGTCGCGGTCAGCCGCCAGCTTGAACAGCAGCGCCACGGCACCCTGGATCTGGCCCTGGTTGCCAAGCTTGATCAGCGCGCTGATGCGGTACAACTGGAAGCGCTTGAACCAGAAGTCGAGCTCGCTGAAATTGCCGTACTTGCTGAACGCTTCAGCGTAAAGGTCAATCGCCTTCTGCAGGTTGCGCGAGTCGTACTCAAGCTCGCCTGTCAGCAGCTCAACGGCGCGCAGGTAGCCGTGCTCAAGGGCAAGGCCACCGACGACGCTGCTGGCGGGAAACGCGCCGACAAAGTTCACCAGTTCCATGAACTTGCTGGCAGCGCCTTCGGCGTCGCCGCGGGCGAGTGCGATTTCAGCGCGCAGCTCATACGTCAGCACAAACTCGCGCGTGGTGCCTTCGCGCAGGAAGTCGAACTCGTCGATCCACTTCTCAGCCAGCTTCAACTGGTGCTCGCGGTCGGACGAGCCGGCGTCGAACGTCAGGCTCTTCACGTAATAGCTGCGGCACATGTTGAAGAAGATCGAGTTGTAGACTTCTGCCCGGGCCGCGAATGCCTCGCCGTCCGCGTCGCGCTCTTTCTCAAGGCTCAGGCGCACCACGTCCAGCGCGCTGGCGGCTTCGTCGCAGTAGCTGCGGGCCTGCACCGGGTCAAGCCGGCGCAACTCGCGCGCCACGTCAAGCTGCATCACGGCCTTGGCCAGCACGCCCGCGGGCTCGGTGACGTCCGCGAACACGTCCAGCGCAGAGCGATAGCGCTTCATGCGGGCGTCCATGTCGGCGTCTTCGGCGTAGATGTGGTCAGCCTCGATCTTCATGACCTCGGCTTTGGCCTGGCGCGCGCGCGACTTGCCGGCGTTGTCCTTGGCCGAGCTGATCTCTTTGTCCAGGACCTCATACGCTTCCTGGTAAAGCCGCAAACGCGTGCCGAGGTACTTGCCGTACTCAATCTGGTCACGGGCGCTGAGTGCCGAAGGCGCGAGCGCCAGAATGGCCAGCATGCAAGCAGCCAGCAGCTTGATCGGTGCAAGTCGAGTTTTTAGAGGCATATCAAGTTTCTCCGTGCTTCAGCCCCGGAGCCATTGAGGGAAAGGCGCAGTAGAGGGATTGGGTCCCATAACTGCTTCTCAACGGATCAGACGGCTTGGGGTTCAGAAGTTTGCCGTGTAGGGCCCATATTTCAAGGGCAGTCGCGGAAAGATTCGGTGTGTCACGGTGCCGCCAGCAGGGCGGCGTTTGAAGCCGCACGAGCTGCCGTTGATTTGCGATTGCCAGGTGCGCTCATGAAGAAACCCGGCTTGCGCCGGGTTTCTGGTTTCGTGATTTTGTGCAGCTTAGCGGGGCTTGGAGGGGCCGGCGCCGTACTGGTACTCCTCTTCCTCTTCAAGGTCGATGATGCGGGCCGAGACGATGATGATGATGTCCTGGCGCACCACGCTCTTGCCCTTGCGTGTGAACAGGGCGCCGATCAGCGGCAGGTCACTCAGGATCGGGATGCCCGACTGGGTGTCCGTCTCGCTCATCTGGCGCAAGCCGCCGATGACAAAGCTGCCGCCATCGGGCACGGTCACCGTGGTGCGGATACGCTGGAGGGTCAGCTGCGGGGTCTGGATTGCGACCGGCGTGCCGACACCGAGCGACGTGGTGAAGGTCGGGATCGGGCGCAGCAGCGTCGCCAGCGTCGGGCGCAGCTCAAGCGTGATGTAGCGGCGGTCCGCGCTGATCGTGGGGCGCACGTCCAGCACAATGCCGTCGCGGATCACGTCCACGACCGGGTCCGCCACCGCGATACCGGTTGCGGTGTTGGTGTCGAAGTCGCGGATGTAGGCGATCTCGTTCATCACGCTGACGTGTGCGCGCTGGGTGTTGTGCACCGTGACGCGCGGCGCGGTCAGCAGCGTGGCACGTTCGCGTTTGCGCACGGCACGGATGATCGCGTTGACCTCAGGGTTATCGACAAATGCAAGCTGGAAGCTCATGCCACCGTCGCCGGTCAGGCCCACGTTGCCGCGACGGCCGCCGAGCGCCTGGTCAAACAGGTTCTCGATGCGGATGCGCTGGTCCTGCCGGGCGTTGCCGCTGGGCGGCATGTCCTGAAAGAAGAAGCCGGCGTCGTTGCCCGAGCCACCGGGGCCGGCCGGGTTGCTGTTGTTGCCGAACTGGATGTCGTCCAGCGCAGCCGGCACGGGCGGAATGCCCGGGGCGGGAATCGCCGGCGAACCGCCAATGCCGCGGAAGTCCACGCCGATGTCTTCAAGGAAGTCGTCGCGGATGGTGATGAAGCGCGTCTCGATGCTGACCGTCAGGCCCTGGCTGCGGCGCAGGTCGCCGAGCAGGTTGGCCACGCGCTCGATGTTTTCGGGCGAGTTCAGCACGATCAGGTCCTGCTGCCGGAACTGGATGCCGTGCCCGTCGCGGCCCCAGCTTTCGGGGTCGATCGCTTCTTCAATCACTTCCTGCAGGTCTTCAATCGACAGCGGGTCGGCTTCTTCGGCGTCGGCGTCGGCGTCGAAACGGCCATCCGAGTCGGTGTCACCTGACAGGCGCGGCTCATCGCCGCGGAACGTGCGCAGGGTAACCAGCAAGTCGGCCACGTTGAACACGCGGCGTACCACGTTGCGGCCCTCGGCTGCGCCCTGTTCGTCGATGATGACGGCGCCGTTTTCGACGCGCCAGCTCAGGTCGGTCTGGTCGCACACCAGGTCAAGGGCCTGGCGCAGCTTCACGCGGCCGATGTCGAGGCTGACTTCAGTGTCGCCGGCAACGTTGCGGGCCCGGATGACGTTGATGCGGCCCTCAGCCCGGAAGCGGGCGATCACGTCGTCAAGCTGGTTGGCATCGAACTCGAGCGCGATCGTCACGTTTTCAAGCGCGCTGCGAACGGCGATGTCTTCCTTGCTAAGGCGCGTGACGCGCTGGGCCTCAAGGCGGTCGGCGCGCTCACGGGTGTAAGTCCAGTCTTCGTAGCTGGGCAGTGTCAGGTCGTCCGTGGGAATCGCGTTGGCCTTGAAAATCTCCTGCATCGTGATGCGCCAGTTGCGGTTGTAGTCTTCCCACGCGGTGCGGTCGCGCTGGCCGTGCTCAAGGTTTGTCGCGATCTGCTTCAGGCGCGCAACCTCGGCGTTGTACGGGTCTTCGCGCAGAATCTTGTTCAGCACCACCACCGCGTCGCGGTACTCGCGGCGGTCGAAGTACTCCTTGGCCTGTGTGTACAGGTTGCGGATTTCTTCGCGGTAGCGGTTCAGTTCTTCCTGGATCTCAAGTTCGCGCAGCCGACGTTCCTGCTCGCGGATCTTGGTGTAATCCTCAAGCCGCGCCTGCTCGCGCAGGGTCTGCGCCTCCTGGATCATCAGGCGCGCTTCGCGCTCATAGCCTTCCGTCTCGACCATGTAGTTGGTCCAGCGGATGACATCGAGAACCTTTTCGGCCTCGGCAATCGCGTCGGTGTACTTGCCCTGGCGAATCAGCTTGTCGGCGGTGTTCAAGCCGTTGCTGATTTCATAGATGGCTTCGCTGCGCAGCGCGGCTTCTTCTTCGCTGCGGGCGCGGGCCATGTTCTCGGCCTCGGTGCGGCCGCGGCCGAGCACCTGGTCAGAGTCAGCCTTGATCTGGGCCGCGAGCTTGTTGCCCGGGTCCATCAGCAGCGCGTCGCGCGCATAGGTGCGCGCTTCTTCATAGCGCTTGTCGCTGTACATGCGCGCCGCCTGGTTGGCGTAGTACTCGGCGAGCTTCTTCATCTCGTTGTCCGAGGCCGCCGCCACAGCGCCGCGAGCCGCGTCGTCGCGGCTTGAAACTTCGCTGGTTGAGCCACCGTCTGACGCCGGGCGTGCAGCGTCTTTGCTTGCTTCCTCGCGGCTGGGCTTGTTGTCGCCGCCCATGCGGGAAACGTAATCCTCGGTGCCGGATTGAACGGGCGTCTGGTCCACGGTGCTCGTGTCAGACGCACAAGCAACCAGCAGGCCGGCAATGCCGGACACTGCGACCAAGGCGAGTCGCCTGGAGAATGCTACTTTCATGCGAAGTCCACTCCTCACGTCGGGGCAATTGCCTAAGCAATGTTACCCAGGGGACGATGGGAATCGGGGCCAACGGAACTCTTGGAGGGGGACTCTAATCTATCGTAAGTGCAGGTGGTGTCAACGGAGATAAGGGAAAGGTTTTGGCTGCAACTTCGGTGGAAAGCCGCAGTTTGTCATGCGCCGGTAATCGAAAAAATGCAAAACCGGGGCGGTCGGTGTGCTTTCCGACACGCCCCGGGGAATCAACCTTTTCTACTCGACGTACAGCGTGGCAAACAGGTCAAACTCTTTGCCGTCCACTTTGGCGACGCGCTTGTCTACGCCGTCGAAGGTGCCGACCGCCAGGTTGACGGTCTGGTCCTTGAACTCGGCCCCGCGCAACTGGGCTGCCGTCACCACGGCGCCTGCGCTGTCCCTGACTTCGACGTCTGCGCCCGGCGCCGACATGCTGACTTCGCGCCCGACGGTCTTGCCGGCATCGACCTTGCCGCGCTGGATCACCAGGTACCAGGCCTCGCCGACCTTGTGCCAGCGCCTGACCTCAAAGAAGCCGCTTTTGGCCTTGGGCGACAGCCCAAGCAAGCGAACTTCGGCGGGGTTGTCCATGCCCGTGGCGTCTGGAATCACGGCTGCGGGAGCCTTGGTGTCGCGGGTCAGTTCGAAGTCGCCGAACTCGGTGTGCTTGATCAGGAAGTTGGCGCCGAGCTTGGCTTCAAAGCGTGACTTCGTGTTGAAATTGACTTTCAGGTCGGCGGGCAACACCTCTTTGGGTGTCGCGGGTGTGCCATCGGCGGTGGTCATGGAGACGTTGAGATTGAGCAGTTCGGCGACCGTGTACTCTTTGCCTACGTCCACGTTGTCGGGGTCCACGGTGACGATGATGCTGATGCGGTACCAGTTGACATTGCCGGCGTCGCGGATGTTGACCCACTGGGTCAGCAGCACCGTGCCGCCGCCTTCGCTGCCGCTCTGCCAGCTCATTTCGATGCGGTTGCGCACGAGCACCGGGTGACCATCCTGGCTGATGCGTTTGCTGGACTTGTAGCTCTCGTACGTTTCGAAGCTGATGCCCTTGAACAGCTCTTTGCCGGTCACGGCGCGCACGGCGTAGGTGTAAGTCACGTCAAGGTCAAACGTGTTGTCGTCGTACGACGTCTGCGTGGTCTCGGTGACGAACTCCCACTCTGAGGCCTTCTCCGGCTCGCGCGGCTTGGGGTCAGCTTTGCCGGACCGTTCGGCCCACAGCGCGAACGCTGCGTCCCATTTGGCGCGGGTGAGCACCTGTTTGAAGGTCTTGTCAGGCACGGCGCTGCCGTTGGGGTCGGGGTCGCCCTTGGCATCGACCATGGCTGCTGTGTTCAGCCACGCGTCGCGGCGGCCTTCCCATGCCTTGAGCAGGTTCTGGTACTCAAGCACGCGCTTGCCGTACTCTTTCTGGCGCTTCTCCACGGTTTCGGGCGCGCGGCGCAGGATCAGGTACTTCAGGTCCGGCGGCAGGTCTGTTTCAGTCGGCGGCTGCCAGCTGATCGTGATCTGCATCTTGGCCTGGTCAAACACGGCGGTCACGCCGCTGGGGTCGCCGATGTTGTAGAACTCCGGGCGCTCGCCGGCGTCGTAGCGCTTGTATTCGTCCAGGGTGACTTTGCTGTCTTGGTCGAAATCCATCTTCTTGATTTCGGCAGCCGACATCTCGGTGTCGTCGATGTGGCCATTTCCGTCTTTGTCTAGCTGGTTGGTGAAGATTTCCTCGGGGTTGCCCGGAGGCGTGCTGTGCTCCGCGCGACTGATCTTGCCGTCGCCATCCTTGTCCCACTTTTTGAAGTCATTTCGCGGCGCAGTACCAGCATAGAAAGATGTAGTACGGAACTCGCGTTCGTCCCAATACCCGTCTTTGTTCTCGTCATACGTATCGAACTCGTCCTGCTCGCCTGCCTCAATGCGAACGTCCCATGCGATGGGTGTTTTCAAGAGCGCGTCCACGTTGCGGGGCACGCGATCAGCGCCGCCTTTGTCGGCTGTCAGGGCCGCGCTTACCTGGTCTGGCGTGGCAAGATTCGGCGCCTCGGTCATGACGTCTTTACTACTCAACGCCGTGGACACACGCTGGTTCTGCCCCGTCAGCTCGTCCTTGAGCTTCGAGACGCTGTCGGTGAACACAGCCACCACAATCAGCACCAGCGCCACCAACAACCCGGCAACGGGCCCAAGAATTGAGCCGTACTGGGCCAGGCCGCCACTCTTCTTTTCTACTGGCATATCTTCGTTCCTCCGGGGGCTTGAGTGCCCGGGGTTCATTACTCAGTCGGTTCCGCAACAACCTTCCACTTCGTGTTGAAAGACAACGCGCGCAGCTTGATCGCAAAGTGCACCGGCAGCACGAGCCGGTCCTTCTTCTCGTATTCTTCGGCCTTCTGCTTCATGACGCGGGCGCCCTGCTCAGTCTCCGGGCGCAGCGCCGAATCAATGCCCTCGGCTGCGCGCATGTCGTTCGTGATCGTGAACCGAAGCGACATCGGCCGCGCAATCTGCTCAAACTGCGCCACCAGCACCTCCATCGGAAAGCCGTGGCGCGTCTTGCCGCCCACGGTGCCGCTGGTCAGGTCGGTGCGGCAGCCCAGCTCGTGCATCAGTGCCAGGCCGAATTCGGGCGAGCACTCGAGGTCGACGACAAAGGGCAGCGCTTCCCATGGCGATTCGGGCTCAGAGCGCTCACTGAATGCCAGCGCCTCGAACTTGAAGCTGTTGACCTTGCTGCCCTGGGTGCCGAACTTGCCGCTCTGGTGCAGCAGCTCGCAGGTCGTGGTCACTTCTTCCATGATGCGCAGCTTCAGGCGGTTCTCGACGAGCTTGGGGCCGTCGGTGCTGGCGTTCAGGCGCGCCATTTCACCGTCGAAGACCGTCCAGTAGTCCTGCGCCGCGCTGGTGCCGCGCTTGAGAATCCAGGTTTCGATGCGCTTGGGCAGCGGTACCGGCTTGTCCATGGCGGCCCAGCGTTTGCGCATGTCGTTGATGAACGGGATGACTTCGTCTGTATAGAAGGTGCGGGTGTCGGTGGATGTCGCAATGCCCGTGCGCAACCGGGTACCGTCGCCGCGCAGAGACGCCTGTGCCGCCTTGAAGTCAGCGTCAAAATCGGCCCGTGCTGCGGTCGCCGCGTCGAGGTCGCCCTGCGAAGCCGGGTTCTTGGTCTTGAGCTGCCCGACTCTCTCGCTCAGCGTGCTTTCCTGGCCACTGCGCATCAGGAACCCTACGCCCAGCAGGATGATGCCCAGCAGGATGCCGGCGCCGAACACCACGAAGTGCAGGTTCTTTTTCAGGTTGTCCATGTGTGCTCCTTCCGTCCGGGCCCTATTCGCCTGCTGGTGCTGCTGCTGGTGGGGTCACCGGGTCCAGACTGATCTTCACTGCCACTTCGCTGACCGCATAGCTCAGGTCCGGCACAGACTTGGTTGACAGCGGCGCTGGCCGGCCAGGCGTGACCTCAAAGCTGCCGCCCTGGGGCACGATCTCGGTCAGCTTGAAGACGCTGCCCTGGCCGCCGGCAACGGTCGGAGAAACGACCGTGACCGTGAAGCTGATGTTGTCCCACTTGATCTTTTCCAGGTCGGCATCTTTCACGCCGTCCAGCTGCCCGCTGTCTTTGAAGTGTTGAAGCAGCCGCTTCTTCACCTCGACCACCAGCAGGGCGTTGCTGCCCTCGGTCAGTGCCGTTTTCAGGCCATCGTTCGCGCCCTGTGACGAACTGCTGCTGCCAACTTCAATGGCGACGTTGGCCCGGTAGGTCAGGTTGCGCTTCTGCGTGAAGTAGCCGCCCTCGGTTGCGCCCTCCGGCAACACGTACACGCCCGGGGCGATTTCCTGCGTCACCCATACCACCTGCGAACCGGTGAGAGACTCACCGCTTCCGGCACTCTTGTTGTTGATGTGCGCCCAATACACCTTGTTGCCTTCACCCTGTTTGTCGGTGTGTGCGCCCAAAGCCGCCTGCATGGAGTCCGCGACCAGGCCGGGCAGGATGTTGTGGCGCACGTACAGCGGCTTGGCGGGCTGTACAACGCCCTCGACAGTGGCGCCGGGCAGCGTGGCAATCCTGCCTTCCACCAGGTTGCGCAGCGACAACGCCGTGTCTGAAAGCGTGCCCAGGTCGCCGGCGCTGTTGAACTCAGCGTCGCGTGCCGTGGCAAGCTTGGCTGTACCGTCGGCCGATGCCACCAGTGGCTCAACGCCGCTGGTCGCCAGGATCGACAACAGCAGGGCAATCACGCCGCCCGCCACCGCGATGCCGCCGCCGATGAAGAACGGCATGCGCAGCTTTTCGGTTTCCTTGGCGCTCAGGTACTCAGACGGGATCAGGTTGATCCGGTTGAGACCGTCAAGGCCAAGGCCCTGCAGGCCAAGGCCGATGGCCACAGCCAGGCTCTGGATGCTGTTCTGGACTTCGCTGGGGTCAACGGTGCGCGCCAGCGCAATGCGCTGCGGCGTATCGACCTTGTGCACGTTGTATTGCAACTGCTGCTCAAAGAACTTCTTGATGTTCAGCAGCTTGCTGCCGTTGCCCATCATCACCAGCTGGTTGATGTTCGCGGCTTCATTCTGGCTCTTGTAGAAGCCCACGGCGCGATAGATCTCGCCGACCATTTCCTTGAGCGGCGGCTTCATCGCCTCAAACACAGCCGCCGCGTCCTTGGACTTGGCCGCGTTGCGCTTGAGTTTCTCTGCCTGCTCGGCGCTGAGCTTGAAGCGCGCGCGCAGGGCCTTGGTGATGTCGTTGCCGGCGACCGGCACAACGCGAACGTAGGTCTTCTGGCCGTCAATCAGGATGACGTCGGTGTTGTCAGCGCCGATGTCGATGGCGACACAGCAATCGCTGACGGTGTCGTCCATTTCGAACTTGATGTAGTTGTAGATGCCCAGGGGCGCTACCTGCACGCCCTTGATCTGCAGGCCGCCGTTCTCACAGATGCCCACAATCTTGTCGACGGCCTCTTTCTTGGCCGCGTACAGGTTGACCTTGCGCTCGTCGGGGTCTGCGTCTTCGATGTTCTGGTAGTCCCAGACGGCTTCTTCAAGCTTGATTGGAATCTGGCTGCGCGCCTCGTTCAGGATGGTTTCGCGAATCTGGTCGTCGCTGACCGGCGGCAGGCTGATGATTCGGCCCAGCGTGTTCTGGCCCGAGATCGAGACGAACACCGTGTCGTCGCGCTTGATGCCCTTGCGTGTACGCAGGTCATTCAGGGCGCCGGACGTGGCGTCTTCCGCCGAAGTGCCGGCCCCAAGGCCGAAGTCACTCAGGCTGATGATCTCCACCTCTTCAAGCGTCGCGCTGCCGCGGTCGCCCGAAACCTTGACTGCCTTGACGCTGGAAGTGCCCAGCTCAATGCCCCATGCCGATTTTGCCATGAGTCCCTCGAAACGCAGGCGCAAGCAGATTGGCAGAGCCAACCTAGCTGACGAGACAGATTCTTCGATTCCGCGTTGGGGGTCTAAACAGCATGGCCCAGAATGCTCCCAACGTCAAGCGGGGATTATGCTTACTCGTGGAATGCACATGACATTCGTCGGGATCAGATGCCCGCCGGCAAATGCGGGCTCTTGGTGAAGAATTCCGCGACCATTCGCCTGATCAGCGCTGGCTGGGTGGCGTTGGGTGCGGCAGCGCCTTCCTTATCTAGGAACGCCAGCTTCGGGGTCGGGTCCGAGATGTCTTCGGCCTGCCAGGTGCCGTTACCCGGCGCCTCTTTGTTCAAGCGCATGGCCAGCTCGTTCCAGTCAAGGCGTGGCTTGTAGGGGCGGCTTTGCAATTCGAACCATGAGAGTGTCGTGAGTCGCAGTTCGTATCTTGTGGTGCCGTCCTCGCCGATGAGGACTGTCAGTATCCTGTCGCACGCTGTGGCGGTGTTGACCGCCGTTTCATGCAGGGGCTGTGCCGTGGTGACCACCGCCAGGTCGAGGGCATGAAACAACTCGACTTCTGCTTCCTCTTCGCGCAGCAGCCGCAGGTGCTGTTGGATGGTCCAGAACTCCCGCGCAAACCAGTCGGCGTGAGTGTCAGGATTTGCCAGCCATTGCGGCAGGTGTTGCAGCGCAAACTCGTACTGCGCCTGTCGGGCTTCTCGATCACTTGGGAACAATGAGGTCTTGACCGGGCTGTTGTCGGCCTTGGTCAATGCGGTGAGCGTCAGGTCAAGTTTGACGCCCTCGGGTGTCGTGAACAACGAAAAGTCGCCGGCTGCAGCGGCGGCCATAAGCGTGTGCGCGTGTACTTTGGCCAACCCGGGTTCTATGCAGACGAAGGCGCTGCACACGCCGTCGGTGTCGTAGTGATTGTTCGTCACGACACGGATGCCCTGCAGCAGTTCGGCCCGGTCCGGCGCGTCGCCCAGCAGCAGGCACATGCCCGTGGAAAGGTCGTGGCGGAAGCGCTCCGGCGTGCGGTTGCCGGGCCAGTGCGAAAGGTTGAGCCTGCCAGGCGAAGTACCGTCCACGCTGATGCACGCGTCAGGGTCGAGCGCGCTATTCCAGTGTTGGTAGACCAGCGAAGTCATGGCCGGAGGTTAGCTAAGCCGCCTGCTGTACGGGGCATGAATTCTGGCCGGCACGAGCGGGCAGACTATTCGCCGGGCGCTTCGATTTTCACGCTGCCGTCGATGTGCCCGATCTTGGCCACGCGGCCCTCATGGCGTCCACCGTCGAACTCAGCACGGAGAAACGTGTCCAACGCGTGCGTTACGACATCTTCGCCCATGCTGCGCTGGCCGAAGCAGGCGACGTTGGCGTCGTTGTGCCGCCGTGACATCTCGGCCTCCCAGGCGTCGTGCACGACGACCGCGCGGATGCCGGGAATCTTGTTTGCGCTCATGCACATGCCGATTCCGCTGCCACAGACCAGCACGCCGCGCTGGGCATCGCCGCGGGCCACGACCCGCGCCGCGCGCTCGGCGAAATCGGGGTAGTCCACGCGCTGTTCGTCCATCGGGCCTTCATCGATGACCTGGTGGCCAGCTTTGCGCAGATGTTCCGTGATCGCCAGCTTAAGCTTGAAGCCGGCGTGATCTGAGGCGATGGCGATGATCATGGCGAATCTCCCTGCCCGCAGAATAGTTTCAAGAACTCGGTTTCCAACGCGCCGCCGCCGGCCCAGCGCGCGAGCAATTCGGCGCGCATCTGCGCAACTACTTGCCGCGCTGTGCGCTCGTACACGCCGGGGGGCTTGCCCATCGGGTCATCGATCTGCCAGTGCAGCACCTTGCCGGGCGCCGCGTCGTCCACATCTGCAGCCACGTCGTCGCCCATCGACACGCACAGGGCAGGCAGCACGTCGGCATCAAACGGCTGTGGCACGTGCGAGGCCATGGCCACCTGATAGCGCCGGGCGGCTTGCTGCATGTCGGGTGGCGAGCGCTTTGCCGAGCGTGCAATCAGCCCGCTGCTGGTCGGCGCGTAGGCGGGCACGAAGTCGCGCACCTGTCCCAGCAGCCACTTCTGCATCGCCTCAAGCAGCCGGTGCGCGAACGCGCTGCGATTCAGGTTGCCGAGGCACACGAAGTGCACCGACTGCGTGTACATCTGCGACAGCCGGTCCTTGGCAAGGGCGCCGCGGCGCAGAATCTCAATGCCAGCGGGCAGCAGCCGGACCACACTGCTGGGTGGCCGTTCGGGCAGCACGCCACCATCGACCACGGCATCAAGACTGAGCTTGGCGATCTCACGCGGGTCGCGCAGCGGCGGCTGGCCGTGTTCGTTGGCACTGGTGGCGATGACCGGCAGGCCAACCGCCTCCAGCAGCGCTGAACCCACGGCGTGCCGCACAACCCGCAAGCCCAGCGACGAGGCGCCCCTTGCTACCACGACGGTTGCGCCGTTGGGCGTGAGTGTCCGGACGGCAAACTCTTCCGGGGGCAGCAGGGGCCCAGCCACCCGAATCGCAAAGTCAGCGCCGCCCGCGTGAAGTGAAAACCCTTCGCTGCGGCCGCCCTTGAAGGCCTTGAGCGCTGCATTGCCAAAGTCAGCGTCTGCGAGTGCAGCCACGCCGTACACGGTGTCTGTGGGGAAACCCACAAGGGCGCCGTCGCGCAGCATGCTCGCGGCTTCGTCAAGTTGGCTTGGCTGCAGAATCTTTGCGGGCATCGTCCACGGTTGGTTGGCGGGCATTCTCTTCGAGGCGCCGGCGTTTGCGCTCTGCAATCGCAAGGCGCCGACCCAGCAGCCCCCGGTTTCGCAGAAAGCGATAGGCAAAATAGACAGGACCGGAAAGGACATAACCAAACATCAGTCCCGGCACCAGCAGCTTCCAGTAATCAATCAACATCACCACGGTCACGGCAATCAACAGCATGATCACCATCGACTTCAGGCTCTGGCGCCGCGACACCAGCCGATTGAACAGGTGCACATAGCGGATGCGCGTGACCATCATCAAGCCGATGAAGGCGCACGTGATCGGGATAACGAAGCGCAATATCCAGGGCCAGGGCTGTTCACTGAACGACGGGTAATGGTCGTACAACCAGGTGCAGCCAAGCATGAGCGCGCATACGCTGGCGGCTGCGGCCGGGCTGGGCAGCCCATGAAACACGCTGTGGTCGTCTACCTCACTGGTTTCAACATTGTAGCGCGCAAGGCGCAGGATGGCGCAGCATGCATACAGGCCGCAGACTGCCCACAGCAGCTTGGTGTCAAAGTCGAATGCATAGGGCGCGCGGGCGAAGAAGAACTCGCCGCCGACACGAATCATCATCGCCGGCGCGACACCGAACGTCACGGCGTCGCACAGGCTGTCCAGCTCAGCGCCGAAGCGCCCGGTGGTCGCCGTCATGCGCGCGACCTTGCCGTCCATGGCGTCAAACAGCATGCCAGCGCCGATCAATAGCGCCGCATAGCCCAACCGCAGCGTCACTTCGCTGCCCTGGCCAACGCCGATGGCGGCAAACGCTTTCGCAAGCTCGATCAGCGCCGCAATGCCGCAGATCGCGTTGCCCAGCGTCAGCGCGGTCGGCAGCACGGCCAGCCCGGGCATGCGCTGGCGCTTGCGGCGTCGAGACGTGCTGACCGATGCATGGCTGCCCGAGTCACTTGACGTGTCAAGCTGTATGATACGGCCGCTAGCCGATGTTGGCGGCAGGCGGTCGCTGCTGGATGGAGCATTCCTGTCGGGCATCATTCCTTGGGTGCTTCCCAGCCCATCTCTTTCAGTATAGCCGCGGCGCCGTCGCATGCAGACGGCACGCCAATGACGATCACGCGTGTGCCGAATGACGCGACGATGGCCGGCTGTTCCTGCGCGTCGAGAGCAACCTCGATGGCATCGACCACAACCTGCACTCCGCCCGCTGCGCGCAGGTTCTCGGGGCCGCCCGGCGTTGTCTTCTGCCGCTGGTACGAGGCGTCGATCCGCTTCAGCAACGGTGCCGTTTCGAACACGCTGCAACCACCGTATTCAGGCGTGTCCACGTGCCGAAAGCAGACCACGCCAAGCGCGGTTGAGGTCGTGAACTCATAGCCGCCATGGCGCACGATCGACTCCAGCAATGACGCGCACGTGTCGGTGCCACGCATCGTCGCGTGCTCGTCGGCAAACATCGTGGCAACCGAGTGATGCACTACAAAGTCGGCCGATGCCAGCTTGCACAGCCCGGCAACAACGCTGCCAAGGGGCCTGTCGTCGGCTTCGTATTTCACTTCGCCGGCGGACAGCTTTGCCAGGTGCGCGCGGCCTGAACTCGTGTACGGGTGGTCGCCGCCGGCGTCAGACACCAGCAGCGCCAGCAGCTCGCGCACGCGGATGTGGGTCCAGTGGTCGGTCGTAAGCAGGATGCGTTCCCCCACCACAGAGCACGCGGGCTGGGTGTCCCACAGCATGTCGAGCAGCAGGCACACCAGGTGCGCCAGGCTTTCGGCGCCGGTGGCCAGGAACGGCTCTTCTTTGCTGCCGGGGGAACTCTTGGCCCGTTCCTCGTCGGGGTGGCCATATGCTCGTACATAGTCCACAAAGCGGCCCGCCAGCACACTTACGTCATAGCCGCGCGTGAACTGGTGGCGGCCCGGCTCGGGATACTCGCGCACGACCAGCCGCTTGCCATCGGCGATGACGCTCAAGCCCGTCGCGACAGAAAACAGCTTTGCAGCATGCGCCAGTTCAATCTTGTGAACGCTGAGCCACACCGGCGTTTCCATCTCGGGCGGCACATCCCCCAGGTCCAGCCGCAGGCGAGCCGACTTCGCGAACTCGGTCAGCGCAATTTCTGCGGGTACGCCCAGGTACGAAAGGTCGATCGTGGCCGGCTCAGGCTTGTCCTGTGAGTTCACGGACGAGAGCGCCAGTGCCAGCGCAATCAGTGCAAAGGCGGCGGTTTTCATTTGCCGCTCCTTTCTTCTTTACCGGTGTCTTTGGCGGGATCTTTCCAGCCGAGTTCTCGCAGAATCTTTGCCGCGGCGTCAACGATGTCGCTGCCGCCCATGACCACAATGCGAGCACCATAGGCCAGTACCTGCGGAAGGTGTCCGGCGCTTTCAAGCTGGGCCTCAAGGGCATCGACGATCACCGCCACGCCGCCTCGAGCCTTGAGCGAAAGCTCGTCGGGGTTGTCGGCGCCCTCGGCCATTTCCTTGTACTGCTTTTCAAGGTCGGCCAGCAGCGCATCGAGCGCAAACACTCGGTAGCTCGGCGTGCCGGCGTAGTGCAGCTGGTGCAGCCGCATCGCCCCGTGCCGGGCATCGACGTAGAAGCCGTGCTCGGTGGCCAGCAGCGCCAGTACTTCGTTCGGGCCGGCTTCCATGTCCGCGACTTCGGCATCGTCGTCGAGAAACACAGTCTCGAGTAACGAACCATGCACGTACACCGGTGCCGGAGACTTCTCAAACAGGCGCCACAGTGCCGCGCCGAAACTGCTGGCCGCGGGCAGCCCGCGTGGCGCGCTTTTTTCGAGTGCCAGCCGGTTCGCACGATCCTGGCTTAGTGCAACGCTGTCGCCACCCTTGTCAGCGGCCAGAAGCGACAGCAGCTCTTCAATGTTGCGCAACTCATCGGCCGTGCGCGTGAACACGAGGCGCGTGCCGACGGGCGAACCGGTATCGGTGCTGGCGTCTCCCTCAAGCACCCGCTGCACAACCTCTAGCAGGATTTCGGATGGGGCCTGGCCTGCCTCGGCGGGCAGCGGCTTGTCAAATCGCTTGCGGTAGTCGCGAAACGCGGTGGTCAGCGCCTTGACGTCAAACCCGCGAACTTCGGGCTTGCCAACAGCCGAGCCATCCAGCCGGCAACGCAGCATGCGCGCTTCAGCATCAAGTTGCAGGGCAACACGCCCGGACTCGGAGATGAGCTTCAGTGCCACGTCGGGCTTGACGTTGCGCGCGAGCACCCAGATCGGTTCTTCAAGCTCGTCGCTGTCCTCAAGCTCGCCGAGGTCAACCTGGTAGCCAAGCTGACCGGCAAAGTCGGTCAGCGCGGCACCCAGCTCGGCGCCCGGATACACGCAGGTTACGTTCAGCTCAACCGGCTGTTCCTGCGCCCGCGCCAGGGTGGCAAGCATGAGCATGAGCGCGCATGAATAGGCCAATCGTCTCATTGATCCTCATTTTGCGGCTGAAGCCGCACTTGGCGCTTCTGTCGTGACACCCGATGCTACCTTGACGACGGCAATGACTGTCCCGCCGCCTTTGACCTTGTCGCCGACCTTTACCTTCCAATCGACCTGAAAGTCGTTGTCGAAGTACAGTTCCGTGCGGCTGCCGAACTTCAGCATGCCGAAGCGCTCGCCGCGCTTCACTTGGGCACCTTCCTTGATTCCCAGCACGATGCGCCGCGCGATCAAACCGGTAATCTGCCGCACGTAGAACTTCGGCCCCCACTTGCTCCTGAAGCCGAGATTCTGTGCCTCGTTGAGAATGCTGCATTCGGGGTCGCGAGCGTCGCGGTATTCGCCGTCCTGGTGGCGCGAATACTCAAGTTCGCCATCCAGGGGCGCGCGGTTGACGTGCACGTCGAACACGCTCAGGAAAATGCCGATGCCCTGGTGCTTGCCTTTCAGGTACTCGTCCAGCCCTTTCTCGCCAACGTCGGTCACGGTCCCGTCCGCCGGGCTGACAACCGTGAACTCGTCGCCGGGCAAGGGCCGGTCAGGGTCACGAAAGAAGTTGAGATTGAACCCGGTGAGAAACAGCGGAATTGCGCCGACCGCCCAAAGCGCGGGGTGCGCAAACCACGCCAAAGCCCAAACGCCAACCCAAAGCACGCCGGGAATGGCAAAGCCAAACAGGAAAAGTTCACGCAGGCCGTATTTAGTGAAAGGCATGGCGGAAGAGTAACAGAAGAAGGCCGCAATAGAACAGGCGGCACCGCACCCCGGCCAGACTCGCGTGTCTATTTCAACGGTATCAATCGAATATGCTGGGAACCCCAAGCACGCGCGTTGAAATCCACGAAGGGGCCTGACCATTTGGAGAACTGCGCCGCACTAGGTCTTAGCTCCCAACTGATTCCGTTGTTGCGCAACGACACCGAGAGTACGTCGAAGGCTGACGCATCTGGTACATGGTCTTGTGGACGATGACCCGCCTGTTCGGCTCGCCGCGCGGCCCAGACAAAGTTCGCAAGCAAGTTCGCATGAGCGATCAAAGCGCGATTCCCAGCTGGCCTGGACAAATTCCGCAAAGTCTCGTGGCTAGACACCATCGGCAACGGCTGTGATGGGTCCTGCAGCACATGAAGGGCGCGCAGGTACTCCGTTAGTTCGTCGTTCTCCTCGACGCTACTCTCGTACCTGCCGAACTTTTCCCCCTTCAACAGCCATGCAAACAGCCCTCGCTCGCTCCTCTTACTCCTGAGGGCAGTCGACCATTGGGGATTGGCGGCGATCTGCGAGAAGAAAGCCCTCTGCAGCATGAACAATTCGTACGGGTCATCTAAAGGCTCCGGCAGCGGAAACAAGTGGTCCAGTTCCCTTGGTGGGCAGTCCACGGCACAAAGGCACAGAAAGGCGTCTATGGTGCTCGCATAGCTGGCTGCATTGAACCAGTAATCGATGGTTCCCACCGAGTGACGAATACGATGAACGAGTTCAAGGCATAGGCCGATAGTCTTCCATGCGCGGCCGCGTTCGCCCACCGCCATCAGCGCAAGCGCCCGGCACCTCAACCAGTTCAATGCCACTGACTTGTCCAGAACCGTCACCGCCACTTCTTCATCAGTGAACTCCGGCACTCCTGTCAGAGTGGGGAAGCGCAAGAGACCGAATGCCTCTCGCTCGCACTGCTCCGACGCGTCCACAAATGCCTTCAGCACGGCCAAGTCCGGAAGTGGATCGCCGTCACGGAAGTGAGCGAACAACCGCAACTCCACCGATGAGTCCAGGAACAACTTGCCACTGCAAGTCCGGGCCCACAGGGTGAACTCGGGGTAGCCGCACTCGCCGGACACGCGCTTCTGGTACCAGGCGGGCCAATCCTCAACCTCCGCAAACTCGCCTCGCAGTTGCTGCAAGGCCGACTCGAGTTCGTTCTCTGACGCGACAATCTGCGCCTTACGCCATCGGTCTGCACCGATCGCGGCAGCAATCAGCATGAGAACAGTGATAGCCATCGAAATGCCAACCCGACGCCGAAACCGGGCCGGGCGCTTGCCGTACGAGAGCCGGAACAACCGTTGCTGTTGGTCTTCAGGTTGGGCCACTCGCACATTGTAGCCTTCTGATTCATGCCCCGTACTTCAATATACGCATGCGAACCTGGAGCTTCAGACACACGACAACAGTCAGTACCCCCTATACAATCTCGCCCGTGCACGCCGAAATCGCCTACCTTTTCCGCCACGCGCTGATGCGCGACGCGGCGTATGGGCTGCAATTGCCCAGCGACCGTGCGCGGCTACATGAGCTTGCGTTTCACCTGATTGAGCAGGCCTTCGGCGGCCGGGCGCCTGAGCCTCAGCCCCTGGACTCGATCGAGCCGGAGGAGTTTCTCCAGCATTCGACCGACCCCGTCGCCGGCGAGTTGGCATTCCACGCCGGAGTTGCCTTGGCCGCCGGCCAGGCGATCTCGAACGAAAACGGCGGTGGGCTAGCGAGCTTGCAACGCCTGTACCTGCGGCGAGCAGCGGAAACCGCCGAGCGAAGCTACCTCAATGACGCCGCGATCACGCACTGGCTCGCATACGCAGGACTGCAGGCAGGTGCCGAGGAAGGCCATTCATTGCGCCGCGCCGGCTTTGTGGCGCATTCTGTCGGCCGGCCTTCCATAGCGGAATCCTTGTTCGTACGGGCGCGCGAATGTTCGCGTGCTGCCGGTGCTCGGCTAGGCGAGGCAATCGCACTGGGAAGCCTGGCAAACGTGCTTCGGGATACCGGGCGGATTGAGCAGGCGGAAGATGCCTATCGCGAAGCACTGGATCTGTTCGGCAGCCAGCAACGCGGTCCGTTTGCTGTCACCCTCAGCAATCGGGCCGCACTGCTCCATAGAACGGGGCGCATCGAAGCGGCGCGCCACGGCTACGAACAGGCCCTGTCGATTGCCAGAATTGGCGGCCACACGCGCAGCGAGGGGCAGATCCTGACAAAGCTCGCAGTCTTGTGCAGTGAAACCGGACACGTCGAGGAAGCGGAGACTCTTTACATGCAGGCGCTGGACCAGCATCGGCAATGCGGGGACCGTCTCTCCGAGGCAACCACGCTCACCAATCTGGGCAACCTTCTCCGCTACTCCGGTCGTAGTGAGCGCGCCGAGAGTTGTTACGAGCAGGCGCTGGCCATCCAGCGCGAAGTGGGGAACCGTCCCTCCGTCGGCGTCACGTTGGCGAACCTCGGGCTCCTGCGTCAGCACACGAATCGGGTCGCAGCGGCAGAAGACGCGCTTACCCGGGCTCTTGAGATCCATCGCGACGTCGGAAACGTGCGATTTGAGGGCGTCGCTCTCTGCAACCTCGCAGGCTTGTACCTGGACACAAGCCGCCATCAAATCGCGCGGCAGTTGTTCGAACAGGCGCTTCGCATCTTCCGCGAACTTCGCGACCCGCGTTTCCAGGGCGTCGTTCTCGGAAATCTGGCCGGTGTGTTCCAAACGACTGGGCAAGCCCGTGAAGCAGAAGACTGCTACCAGAGTGCGCTGGAGATCTTCGACGAAACCCAAGATCGCAACTCTAAGGGCATTGCATTAGGTAATCTGGCCGGGCTGTACCGCGAGACCGGCCGTGACAGCGAGGCCCTGAAGCTGTTCGAGCAAGCGATCCCTATTCACAGAGAGATCGGCAACCGATTCTTCGAAGGCACGCACACGGGTGATTACGCGTTGGCGATGCTATCCACCCGTGGCGTCGAAGCTAGGTCAACATGGCTAAGAGGTGAGGCAATCCTGTTCGAGCTTGGAGAGAGTCGCGAACTTCAGCGCAACCGAAACGCCATGCACCAGGCTTGCGCAAAAGCCGGCGTGGCGCCGTTTGACGACGTGTCCGCGTGACTACTTCATCGCGCGTTGGCCCAAAACTCCCGCCATGTTGAGCGCGACCTTCTGCCGGATCGCGTCGCGGGTGATCAAGCCGAAGTCGCGGCTGTCGCCGTAGTTGACTGCGTCGGTGTCCATCAGGATCAGGTACTGGCCCTCGGGAATCACCTGGCCGTCCTGAAATGTAGCTTGCGAGCCGATGTCGAAGCCTACCGACAGCGGCGGCCTGCCACCGATCGCCATCGTGGGCCCGGCGCGGCGCATTTCTTCGCCCGGCGCGCCAGCTATTCGCCCCAGCATGACCTCGGGTACGCCATCGCGAGGGTTCGGGTGGTCGTACAGCACGATGTCCCCCACCTTGGGGTCTCGCCACAGGTTGAGTTTCAGCAGCAGGACCGTGTCGCCCCGCTGGATGTCCTCAATCGGCGATTGCACCTTGGTGCTGTTGGGATCGTATTCACCCGGCAGCGTGTACACGCTGTAGCTCATCAGGGCATAGACCCCGACCAGCAGCAGCAAGGCCCCAAGGCCATACCGCAGGCGCCTGATCCACCGCCGGGCGGCTTTCACCCGGTTGCGATTTCGCTCAAGGGCAACGGCAGGTTCAAGTTGTGCGTTCTGGGCCATGATCGGACGCGGGTCTTGAAGCCCGCGTGTCAGTCTGCGATAGTACCTGCCCACTGTAACACATGTTCAGTCGCAGGCTTCGGCGTGTAGCGCAACATTCAAGGAGCGGGCTTTGGGCCTCTTCAAGAAACAAGAACGTAACATCGAGTCACTGTCCACGATCCAGGACACCAACACCTTCAAGCTTGTCCGCAAGCTTGCCGAGGGCGGCATGGGTGCGGTCTATGAGGCCATCCAGATCGGTTCAGATGGCTTTGAAAAACGCATGGCCATCAAAACCGTGCTCGAGGACTTCTCTACCAACGAAGAGTTCGTCGAGATGTTCATCGGCGAAGCCAAGCTGGTGGCAGACTTGATCCACCAGCACATCGTCCAGATTTACCAGCTGGGCAAGGTCGGCCGCCAGTACTACATGGCCATGGAATTCATCCATGGCGTGAACCTGGAACAATTCATCGACCGCCACCACCAGTACAAGAAGCGCATCCCGACCGAGCTGTGCGTCTACATCGCCAGCCGCGTCGCCCGCGCACTCGAGTACGCGCACAAGAAGCGCAACCGCCAGGGCGAGCTGCTGGGCGTGGTGCACCGCGACATCAGCCCCAAGAACATCATGATCGAGGCCGAGGGCGTGGTGAAGCTGACCGACTTCGGCATTGCCAAGGCCCGCCACATCATGAAAGACAAAGAAGGCGACGTGCTGATGGGCAAAGTCCAGTACATGAGCCCCGAGCAAGCCGCATTCGAGCAGACCGACGGCCGCAGCGACGTGTTTTCACTGGGCGTCGTGCTGTACGAAATGCTGGCTGGCCGCAACATCTTCGCCGACGACGACACACTGATCTGCATCGAGAACGTGCAGAAGAAGCCGATTCCGCCGATTAGCCACTACAACCCCAACGTCGATGACGACCTGCAGCGCGTGCTTGACCGCATGCTCGAGCGCGACAAGGGCAAGCGCTACCAGGATGCGGGCGAAGCCGCCACAGACCTTGAGTTCTATATCTACAAGGGCGGATACGGGCCGACGTTCAACACGATGGCCGACTACCTGCAACACCTGTTTCCCGAGTTTAAACAGCACGCCACGACCTGAAGCATGCTGGATCGGTCTACCAAGCGCGCCGCCACTGTGCGGCGCGCTTTATTGGGCCGTGGACGTACGCTCAATCCAGTTGCCGACAAGGTCGATCAGTTCAGTGTCCACGCGAAACAGTTTCTGGCGGGCGTCGTTCAAGTCATGGCCCAAGTGATCGATCAGGTGAAACTGCGCCAGCGGTCGGGTTTCGCACCAATCACGCCAGTGTCGCGCGTTGTCGGGGTGCAGCCGCGCATCGCGGCCACCCTGCACTACCAGCATCGGCCGGCCGTGCTGCGTCGGGTCGGCTTTAAGGTACTCGGCCCAGTGGCCTGCCAACCACTCGAAACTGTCCCAGCCGTTGTAGCCGGCATCTAGGTAGGGCTTGGCGAACTCCACGAATTGCTCGGGCGGCAGCTTCGTGCCCTCTTTGAAGAACTGCTCGAGCCGGTTGTAGTACTCCAGCGCCTTCTCGCCCTTGGCTTTCTGGACGCCGGCGGCTTCATTGACCAGCCGTTGTGCACGGATGCGTCCAAGCTCAAAGATGTTCCCGAAGGGCGCACACAGGGCAGCGACACCGGCAACGGCCTCAGTCTCAGCAAGCTTGGTAACCACCATGCCGCCTTCGCTGTGCCCAACCAGGATCACTGGAAGACTTACTGTCAGCTCATGCCCGCGCAGCAATCCCAGTGCCGCTCGGGCGTCGTCTACACGTTGCGGCAGGGTGTATGTGTGCGGGTACAGCGCCGGCTTGTCGCTGCCGCGTTTGTCAAACCGCAGCGTAGCGATGCCCTTGTCGGCAAGCAGGGTTGCCAGGCGCCGATACAGGCTGCTCTTGAACCCCACGGCGGGCATGTTGCCGTCGCGGTCATGGACGCCGCCACCTTGATGTACCAGTGCGGCGGCAACAGCACCGTCAGGGACCATCAGTGTGGCTCCCAGCGGCGGGTCGGTCGGCACGTCGAGGTCCAGCGTTTTCATTGGGTCGCGCTCGCCAGGCAAGATAGCGTTATGGCGCAAAGGCAGCACCCGTACAACGGCAAGAGAAGCGACACAATTCCGAATGACATGCCGGGCGGCAAAGTCACAGATCGAGCCACAGCAAAGCGTCGGATTTGCTTGGCGCCGTTGCATTGACGGGGTTTAAGCGCTGGTCTATACGGGTTGCCCTTCGCAGGCTGGTTTCAGGCGATTTTCAGGCAGGCACCGCATGCAACGCAAAGAAATGATCCAGATGGTCGTGGTGATCATCCTGATCGTCGCCGGTTTCTATGCGTGCCAGGTCTGGATCATCCCGCCCTCTGCCCCGCCGGCGCCGCCCACGAACCAGTCAAACACGCCGCCGGCCAATCAGCCGCCGCCCGAAATCAGGAGCAGCGGGCCCGCAGCCGCCACTACCTCGACAGCCACCGAGGCGGACAAGGCCCACGGCTTTGCGCGGATTCAACGTGCCGACGCCAGGCAATGGACACTCGCCAACAGCCGCCTGACTGCAACGGTGTCAGACCGCGGGGCGGTGCTGGATACCGTGACGTTCATGGATGCGGACGGCAACGTGGTCTTCTGGCGCACACCGGACAACCCGACGGTCGAGCCCAGTGAGCCTTTGCAGCTGTTGCGGCCAGAAGAAGCGGCGCCGGACATTGCCCCGTTCGCCCTGCTCATTGACAAGAACGACGACGCCCGCAACACCTCGCGCTGGGAACTGGTACTGAACGAAACCGGCGAGAGCGGCGTGCAGTCGCTGACGTTTCGCTTTCCGCCATCCAAGGGGTTTGAGCATGACACCGAGTCAGACGGGACCGTACTGTACAAGAAGATCACGCTGTACCCGGGCGAGTATCGCCTCGACGTGAATGTGCGTATCGAGAACCGCAGCGACAAGGTGCGCGAGAAGTTTGTCGGCATCTGGGGCCCGGTCGGCATCACCAACGACGGCATGCGAACCGCCGGCGAATGGAGCCGCGTGGCGCTGTACGGCAGCACCGACAGCAAGCGCTTTACCAGCCTTGAGGACTCGCCCACCGTTCCGTCACTCGCGGAAGCCGTGAAAGAACGCAACGAGGAACTGGGCAAGTCCAACGCCTGGATCACCAACCGCGACCTCGATGAAGTTGAAGACCCGGATCGCTTCCTGATCGCGCACGGCCTGCGCACGCAGTATTTCCTGGCGTTCATCGCGCAGGACCCTGACGTGCGCGACCAGCGCTGGAGCGGCGCCATTCTGCCCATCGGTACCACAGCCGCCATCTCGTTGACCGGACCGCCACTGGTGGTGCCGGCGGCTGAAGCCGGCAAGCCGGGACAGCAGAGCGCCAGCATGCGCCTGTATGTCGGCCCTCGTGACCGCGACGCGCTGTCGGCGGCATGGCTGGTCGAGCCGCCCAAAGACGCAGAACTGGGCACCCAGTGGGCCGAGCTTGCCACCAGCGGCTTCTTTGACCTGATTGCCAGCCCGCTGATCTGGTTTCTGCGCCTGCTGACGAACCTGGTGGGCGCCGGCTTTGCGATCATTCTGCTGACGCTGTTCGTGCGCTTTGCGCTCAGCCCGCTCAGCTACCGCGGCCAGAAGGCCATGGCTGTCTACACGCAGAAGATGAAGATCGTGAAGCCGAAGATGGACGCGATCAAAGAGAAGTACAAAGAAAAGACCGACCGCGACAGCCAGATGCGCATGCTGACCGAGACTCGCGCGGTCATGAAAGAGCAGAACGTCGGCATGCTGCCCATCGGCGGCTGCCTGCCGATGTTGATTCAGTTGCCGATTTTCATCGGGTTGTATCGCGCGTTCGGGGCGGCGTTCTTTCTGCGCCAGGCAAAATTCCTGGGCATCCATGATCTGAGCCTGCCCGATGCCACCATCCCCGCCAGCACGTTTATTGGCGAAGGCTGGATCAGCTTTCTTGCGCACAACGGCTGGTTGACGATCAATATTCTGCCGATGCTCTGGATTGCCCTAAGCATCCTGCAGTTCAAGATGCAGCCCAAGCCGGACGACCCGCAGCAGGCAGCCATGCAGAAGCAAATGGGCTGTATTTTCCCGCTCATGGGCTTGATGTTCTACGGCTTCGCCAGCGGGTTCGCGTTCTATTTCATCGTGTCGAGCATGTACTCGATTGCCGAGAGCAAGCTGATCAAGCGCAACCTGGTCAAGCTGGGCATCACGCCTCCGCCGCGCAAGAAGGGCGAAGCCGTGAAAGAAACCGACAAGCCGGACTATCACGGCTCGAAGTGATCGCCATGTTGCGCCTGTCGCCGGACACGTGCCATGACCAGCCGCCCAACGATGTTCGCCCTGGCGACCCCGCCACTGGCTTGCCCCGCCGCCATGCTGCGTGTCAGCGGCCCCGATGTGCCCGCCCTTGTGCGGCTGTTCGGCGACGTTGTTTGGCAACGCAACTGCGTTCGCGGCACGATTGCGCTGCCAGTAGGGCAAGTGCCGTGTGTGCTCTGGATGATGCCCGCCCCGCAGTCCTTGACCGGCGAGAACACACTGGAAGTGATGGTGCCCGGGCATCCTGAACTTCTGCGCGACCTCGAGCAGCGCCTGCGCCAAGCCGGCTGCCGCGACGCTGAGCCGGGCCGCTTCACGCGCATGGCAGTCGAAGCGGGCAAGCTGAGCCTTGCGCAGGCCGAGGCCACGCTGGCGCTGGTGACTTCGACAGACGAAGTATCACGGCGGCGAGCGCTCGCCGACCTGAGCGGAGAATCCGCGCGCCGGTTGCGAGAACTTGCCGGCCGTCTGAGGTCCGTGAGCGCCCGTTATGAAATGAGCTTCGACTTCAGCGAAGACGAGCACGCCACAGCGCAGGAAGACAGCCTTGCGAGCGACGTGAGTGCGCTGCTGTCCGACTTGCGCGAATTCGTCGGGCGCGAGCAGAACCAACCCCGGCACGAGGTTCCTGTGGTCGCACTGTTTGGCCCGCCCAATGCCGGCAAGAGCAGCCTTTTCAACGCGCTGGCCGGCAAACAACGCGCGCTGGTCAGCGAGACACCGGGCACGACCCGCGACCCCGTCGAGACGGGGGCGGTGTTCGAGGGCCGTGCCTGCACGTTGCTGGACTTGAGCGGAGTGGGCGCAGGCGATGCCGACCATGGCCGTTTCGCGCCCCAGGCACGCCAGCGCGCACTGGCCGCCGATGTACTGCTGCTGCTTTGCGCACCGGGCCAGGCCGACGACTGCGCGCGTGAATTCGTATCGTTGACAGGTCAAGATGCGGCGCTCAGGTCGCGCGCGCTGTGGGTCCAGACCATGTCCGACCTGACGCCCCAGGATGCGAACCCGCTAGGTCTGCCGCAGCACGCGGTTTCCGCCGCCAGCGCGCATGGTTTGTCAGCTTTGCGCGAACAGCTTGGGGCGCGGCTTGGCGAGCTTGCGGACAGGGGCTCGACGAGCAGGCTGCGCCTCAAGGCCAATGCGGCATTGACGCAGTTGGATGCGGCTGTGGCCGATCCTCAGGCGCCCCCCGAGGCGGTGGCAGCCGACGTGCGGCGGGCGCTGACACTGCTGGACGAGGCGCTGCTCAGCGATGCGCCCGGCGACGTGCTGGAGCTGATCTTCGCAAGGTTCTGCATCGGCAAGTAGCGCCGGGGCCCCTCGCGGGGCCCCGGCTGGACCTGCTATCGATGTTCATTCAACCAGCGGCCGAGCTCTTGGCCCAGGTTGGCCATGTCGTTCTCGAACGCCGGCTTGGCAATCCCGCCCGAACTTTGCTCGAACTGAAGTTCTACAACCAGCTCGCCCGTCTCTGCGTTGATCAGCCGCCCCGTGGCAAGAACGTGGCTCCAACCCTGTTTTGTGTTGTGCAGAACACTGGATGCCCGCGAGTCGGAGTCACCCAGGTCGAGGTACTTGATCTCAAGAACGAGCAGGTGTCCCGTGGATGGGCTCTCCAGCGCAGCCATCGCGCGCACTTCTTCACTTGTTTCCTCGTACACGCCGTCGGCGATCAGGCGGGCGCCGGCCATGGGCCAATCGCGGTAAAAGCGGTCGAGATCAGCCTGGTCGTACTTGCCGTGGATCTGCTTGGGCAGCTTGACCGGCAGCACCTTCAGGTCGCGGACAACTCGACGTTCCTCGAATGCATCACCGGCGGTGCCGGTGTACATCTCGGACTTCGAAGTCTGGCACGCGGCAACAAAGAACACTGACAGCAAACTCAGCATCATCGCAAAGCGCATGGCGTCTCCTTGTCTCGGTTGCCCGGACTCGGGCTGACTCATGCGTAACTTCGCTTTCGACGCTGTTATTCCGTCACTCGCGGGTCACGATCGTAAGCACATGCGATTGCGAGACTTGAGCGCCCCCTTTGTTTAGATCGCCCCGAACGCATGTACTTTGAGCTCATCGCGGCATCGCACAGGTCGCATGCGCGGTCAATCAACGGGCTGTGCGCCGCGCCCTGCTGATGGGCGAGGCGCACTCCAAATTCACCCCGCCGACTGGCGGAGTGGATTCCCGGTCGTTTCTACTTGGGCAGGTCACTGCGCTTGCTCAAAAACCAGTCGCCCAGGCTGCTGCCGACCTGCGACATGAACCGTTCAAATGGTACGTCGCCGGTCCAGCCGCAGCTTTCGGTGAACTTGACGTCAGCAACCACGACGCCTGAATGGGCATTCAGGATGACTCCGTGCGCCGAAAGCGCACTTCCACGCAACTTGGGCTCGCCATCCTTGTTGGGTCGTGGGTCACCGACATCGAGGTACGTGATCTCGATGGTCATGTAGTACCCCGTAGTCGGACGCTCCAGGTTGGCAGATCCCTTCACGACTGCCTCGGTGCGCTTGGTCAAGCCGTCGGCCACCAGGCTTGCACCCTGCTTGGGCCACTCTTCACGCCAGCGCTGCTCGTCGTAATGGCCGTACTCGCCCTCGATCTCTTCCGGAACTGTCACCGAGAGGATCGTAATGTCGGTAATGCGAGACGCCTCGTTGTAGGCAGGCCCGGCCTGGTTCCAGTGGCGATGGCTGCGATGGCTATGGTGGCGGTGCGAGTTGTGGCGGCTGTGGCCGTAGTGGTGCCCGCCGCCGCTTCCCCGCAGCGTAACGCCGCAGCCCGAAACCAGCAGCAGTGCTGCCAGGATTGTTGCAATGAAGACACGCATGATTGCTCCTTATGCCCGCGGCCGTGTTTGCCACGGCCCGCGGACGATTGGTTGAATGGTCAGTGCCAGTTGCGGACTACTGCCGCGACTGAATCCAGTTGCCGAGTTCCTGGCCGAGATTGTTCATGTCGTTGTGAAAGGGCTCGCTGACCTGGTAGCCGGAGCTCTGGTCGAATCTCAGCTCCGCCACGATTTCGCCGTTCGAGCCGTTGTACAGCGTGCCGGTGGCCAGCACCTGGCTCCAGCCTTCTTCGCTGTTGCCGACAATCTTGCCCTTGCGAATGGCTTCGTCGCCGACGTCGATGTAGGTGATCACGAGCTTGAAGTAGAAATCAGCGTCGGACTTCTTTTCGCTGACAAGGGCTGTGACGTCTTCGCCCGTTTCATCCGTGACGCCACGGGCAACCGAGCGCGCGCCGGACATGGGCCAATCCTGCCGCCACAGCTCGCGCTCGCGGTCGCTGGCGTTGCCGTGGATTTCGTCAGGCAGCTCGATGGGCAGAATGTAGAGCGTCAGGATTTCGTCAATGTCGTGGAAGGCCTCGCCGGCTTCGCCTTCTGAAACCCTTGAGTCCGATGTGTGGCATGATGCAAGCCCGAAAACGGCCAGCAGCGCCAGTATGGCGTAAAAGCCTCGCATGTCTGTCTCCTTGTTAGGCGGGTTCGACAGACGGCTTCGCGAGCTTCTCCACATCATCAGGACAGCGGACAGGGCGCATGCCGTTGGCACGTCCCAGAAATGCAAGCACAGTGAAACCGGCGGTCAAAACCCTGTCATCCTTCAACACTGCATATTCGAAGCGGAGTCGGGTCTTGGTGACATCGCGCAGCCAGGTACGAACTGTCAACTCGTCGTCGTACGTGGCGGTGGCGTGGTGCCTGCATCCGGTTTCTACAACCGCAAGCACATATCCCCGCTTCTCCAGGTCGGCATACGTAATGCCGATCCGGCGCATGGCCTCTGTGCGGCCAATCTCGAAGTACACCAGGTAATTGCTGTGGTACACCACGCCCATCTGGTCGGTTTCGGCGTAGCGTACGCGCACATTGGTGTCGAAGGGCATGATTGGGTTTTAGCTGGTCACAACGCTTCCGCCAACTCGCTGACAAACAACGTCAGGTTCAGCCGGCCGGGTTGGTCGATGTGATAACCCCTAACCCACTTGCTTCCGTTTACCAGCACGTAGGGCACGCCGCGCTTGCCTGTCTCTTCCTCCAGTCTGGTAGCCGCGTCGTGGCTCTTGCTGATGTTGACCGTGGTGTACGAGACTTCGAACCGGTCAAGGAATGACTTCAACCGCGAGCAATCCGGACACCAGGTGGATACGTAGACCTCAATCCTGGCGCCCGCAAGCTTGGCGCGGTGTGGCGCAAATGGGTCTTGCATACTCTCTTTCACGCCGCACCTCGGACGAACACCACAGCGCGGACGGGTATTCCCCGCGCAGCCGCGATTTACTAGCGTAACTTCATGCCGCCACAGAAGACACTGACACGCAAACAGGTACGCGAGCTGGATCGCCGGGCGATTGAAGAGTTCGGCATGCCGTCGTTCGCGCTGATGGAAAATGCCGCGCGCGCCTGCGCCGACGAGTGTGAACGCATTCTGCGGCTGCACGGCGTGCAACGCGCGATGCGCAAGCTGCAATCCCCCGGCAGCAAGGACGACATCCCGCGCACCGTGGAAGAGCTTGAGCAGTGGAAGCAGGCGCTGAACGAGTTTCCTGACCCGACGCTCATTTTCTGCGGCCCGGGCAACAACGGCGGCGACGGTTTGGCCATCGCCCGCACTCTGCACAACCGCGGCTATGCTGTGCGCGCCTTCTTTGTGGGGTCTGCCGCCCAGCTTGAGGCCGCACCCGACGACGTTGCGAAGAATGCGACCCTGTTGCGATCTCTTGGCGTTGACATTGCGATTCTGCCCGATGGCCACGCGGTGCATGAACTGCGCCCGCTGATGCGCGACGCCTGCCTGATTGTAGACGCCATGTTCGGCACCGGCTTGACCCGAACGCTTGAGGACCCCTATCGCGCGGCGGTGCAGGCCGTCAACGAAGCAGGAGCGCCGGTGCTGGCGGTGGACATTCCCAGCGGTCTGGATGCTGACACCGGCGACGTGCTGGGTGCGTGCGTGCGGGCCGAGGTCACGGTCACCTTCGTGGCAGCCAAGCCGGGATTTCTGGACAAAGCCGGGCCGTCATTTTGCGGCAAGGTCGTGGTCGCAGAGATCGGCATCCCGCGCAAATTCATCGAAGATGCCCTGCGCTAACGCAAACCGCCGATGCATTGCACCGGCGGTTCGTGTGTTGGCGGCTTGATGATCAACCCGTGGTCAGCTTGGCGGGCACACTGACCAGCAGCTTCTTGGCCTCAGCGTTGCTGTCGAGCCCGGGAGTCTTCTTTACGTCCTGGAAAGTGGCGCGAGCTTCGGCCACGATGGAATCCAGCGCGGACTTGTCCTCACTGCCAAGATTCTTCTTCAGCGCAATCTGGACCTCGGTGCCGAGCTTGTCGAGTGCGCGCAAGACGCCCACCGCGGCATTGACCCTGGCCTTGCCGTCGCTGGCATCGAGGCTGCGGCCGTATGCCAGTGTCGCCTTGGCAAGCTCAGACTCGGCGCTGTTCACGGGCTTCAGCGGGTCAGGCTTGGGCGTGGAGGACTTGTTCTTGCCCGTGATGTCAACGCCGACATCGACTTTGCCGAGCTGCTTTTCGATTTCCTTGGCGACGTCACCAGCCGCAGTCTTGGACTCGGCAGCTTTACGCGAAATCTCGGCCTCGGCGGCAATGCGTTTCTTGAACTGCTCGAAGACGGTGTCGCGGCTTTTGGTCAGCTGCGCATACAGTTCCTTCTGGCGTTCTTCCGGCAGGGCCTGCATGTCGGCGCTTACTTCTTTCTCGAAGGTAATGCGCGCGGGCAGTTCGGCGAACACTTCCTGCCTGCGCTCGGCTGGCACGGCCTTGAAGTCGTCCTTGACGCCCCAGAACTGTCCCATCAGTTCGCCGTTGGTGGCGTACACATAGCCAACGCCGGCGCTGGTAATCACACCCACGACCGCAAACAGTCCTACCAACAGCTTGAAGACCTTACCCATGGCTGGAACCTCCGTAGTCCTGACTCAAGAGAACCAGATCAGCACGCAAACCGCAAAGTAAAACGCCGGCGGCTACGCAAAGACCCCGCACAAAGCGGGGTCTTTGGTGAATTTTCTGTTAGTACGGCACTGGCTCTTTGTCGGGGTTGCGTGGTGCGCGGTTGACGTCGTCGAGATCTGCCTGCTCAAACTTCTGCTCGTCGCGCGCGGCTTCCCACTTCTGGCGCGCGGGCTTGACGGCTTCGCTGGTCATCATGCTGGAGGCCTTGGCGATCTGCTGCATCCCCTTCTTGACCTCGTTGATCTCGTGCTCAAGTTCCTGGTAAATCAGGTACGCGGCAATCTCGCGCTCATTGTCTTCGTTTTTGAGTGCTTCCTCGGTCATCTCTTCAAATCCTTCGTAATGCTTGAAAGAGTTGACCATCGGGATGTTGTCCATGTTGTACGGCCACTTGTACCGGAACAGCTCAAGCGCATAGACGGTCTGGTACCACTGCTGCCATGCCGCAATCCAGATTTCGTCGTTGCCGCGGTCGTCCATGCCGGCCTTCTGGGCCTCGCGAACCTTCTTGATGGCGATGCGGATGTAGTCGTAGGCGCGAGACTTCTTCATCTCGCGGCCCTTCTCGTAGGCCGAAACCGCGAACGCACGTGCCCGAATCTGGTGCTCGGTCAGTGTCTCCGCGGCCTTCTTGGCCGGCAGGTTGTGCGGCCGGATGTTGGCGACTGTGTTGCCGCCGTCGTTGATGGTGCCGCGGCGACCAAACGCGTCGAAGGCTATGTCCAGCACAAACGCCGCGATGCCGAGCAACGAGACGCCGATGCAGATAATCCAGATCAGCTTGGCGGACTTGTGTGAAATCTTGCCCTTGCTCGGCAAGGGTTGCCCGTCTGGCACCTGCGGCACAGCCGTTGTCGGCGGACGCACAGGCTCCGAGGGCTTGACGCCCTTGGACGGACGCTGGACAGGCCCGCCCTGGGCGGACTGCACGCGCCGAACATCCGAAGAACTGCTTACCTCTTCGTAGTCTTCAACTACATCATCGTCGTCGTAGTCAGGTACCACTTTGTCCCCTGTCCCTGTTGAGTCTTGCTAACGAACGACCAGCCCTTGTGGTTCCCCCGACTTTAACGTTTCGCAAAGTCGTGAGACGGTTCCGATCAGCAGATTGGCCGGGTCTGGTGAGGCAGTCTTCATGCTTTCGTCTGCCGCCATCAAGACTTCGAGCGCTGCGCGGACTTTTCCGCGGTCCAGCCCCCTGGCCGTGCTCATGAATCCACTTTTTAGATTTTCCCTAAGCCTGACTTTGGCAAGGGTTTGTGCCTCCGCTGCCGATTTGCCCTGTTGCAATGCCAATGCTGCCCGGCCCAGCCCAACGACCTGTAACCGCAGCAGTGCCAACAGAGAGAGTACCGACCCCAACTCTGCTTTGCCAGCCATTTTAGCAGCGCAGGCCAGCGCCGCGCGAGTGTCACCTGTGAGGATTGCATCACACAGCGGAAACGTCAGGTCGGCGCCCTCGTAGCCGCATGCATGGGCAATGTCAGCCGCCGAGACCTTGCCGTCCTTGCTCAGCAGCGCCAGCTTGTGCAGTTCTGACTCGGCCCGGCCAAGGCTGCCGCCGGTGTACTCGCGCAGGGCTGTCAGCGCGTCGGGCGACAGCTTCAAGCCGATCTCGGCTGCCGCGTTGCTGGCCAGCTGGTTCCAGCCGCGCACATCCCACGGCTTGAGTTCTTCACAGATCACGGTCGGAAAGTCCGCGCTGACGCGCTTCGGAACCGCCAGATTGCGCTGAAACGTCGCACCGTCGAACACCAGCACATTGCGCTTGCCCGGCTTTTCAAGATAGGCCAGAAACTCTTCCTTGAAGCGGGTGGTAGCCTCCTGGCGGTTCCCGACGCGGCGGTTGCCGATGACAATGGCCAGCGCGCCGCCGAACAGGCTTGGCGAGCGCAGTTCATCCAACACGCGGGTGAGCGTGTCTTCGGGTTCCATGCGCTTGATTTCCATGCCGCGCTTTTCCAGCGACGACAGTAGCGCCCTTAGGCACTTGCCCCGCAGGTAGTCTTCGGGCCCGAACACGGCGTATACCGGCGCGGCCGGCAGCTTTGCCGGGTCGCGCAGAAAGTCATTGGCGGGTACGGGTGTCGGCATGGGTCCTGTGATGTACCAACACGGCTGGCATTACACCATGCGCACGAGCTTGCGGGTCAACCACTCGCCTGCGAGCAACAGGATCATCAGCACCAGCAGCACCGAGCGCAGGCTCCATGGCTCGTCCTTGCGGTTCCACAGCAGGCTGGTGATGCCCTTCAGTTCGTTTTCTTTCTCGCGGATCTCAAAGACCGCCTGGCCCATGTCGGTCATCAGGTAGATACGCTTGCCGCCCTGGTAATCCATCGGCGCCACGTTCGCGGGCAGCTTGGTGGAGCGTCTTTGCAACCCGTCGAAGTCCATCGTCAGGTTGCGCAGTTCGGCCACGGGTGCAATCACCGTATAGCGGTGCGGTTGCTTGCGGCTTTCTTCGTAGCCTTGCACCCAGACGTCGAACTGCCCGGGCTCGTTGGCTTCAACGATGCCCTCAAACAGGTTCGGGCTCCAGCTCACTTCCTGCAGCACGACGCGACGCGCCGACAGGCGCCCCTGGCTGCGAGCCTGCAACTCCACGATCAGCCGGCGTGCCTCTGTATCATCGGGGCCGCGAGGCAGCTCTGAGAGTTCCTTGTTCTGGTTCTGGGTGACTTCGTTGTAGATGTCGCCCAGCAGCTCGACATAGACCTTGACCTGCTCGCTGACCTGGTAGCGGGTTTTGTCCGTGTAGACGTCCACCCGCTGTTGCTTGCCCTTGAGGCGCCGGCTGGCGACAAAGCGCAGCGTGTTCTGCCAGAAGCGATAGAAGTACACGTCGCCGACGAACTCGCGCCACAGCCAGGTGTCGTCGCTGCCGCAGTAAAAGGTCATGCCGCTGCCGTATGGCATGGCGGCAGTCAGCACGTCACCTTCGCCGGTAATCTTGCCCTCGCGCGTTACGCGCGACAGAGCAACCGCCGGCGCCGGCTTGATGCCCGCGGTGCCCTGGTACCAGTACAAGCCGTGCAGCTGTCCTTTGACAAAGCTGCCGTCCTTGACGCTGCCCCACAGTTCGTCGTTGCGTGCGGGGTTGCTGCTGAGCCGGTGCACTTCATGCGCGCGGCCGGCGGGTGTCAGGCGCCAGAACTTCTGCTGCTTATGGTCGATGGCGCCTTCCGCATCGCGCGGCGTATCAAGTTCCACCGGGTACAGCACGCGCGCTTTTTCAATGTTGCGGTAGGCGCTGAAGTTGTAGCCCTGGCCAGCCAGCAGCACCAAACCGCCGCGGTGGTGGCTCACCCACTCTTCCAGCCAGTCCCAGTGCTCGCGCCGGAAGCGGTTGTCATCGGGGTCAATGTCGCCCAGGATGATGACGTCGTAGTCGAGCTTGAAGAACTCTTCTTTATCGCGAATCACCCGGTCACCGACGGCAAACGGCGCCACCAGCGGCAACAGCTTGCGGCGCACTTCTTCGTCGTACTGGCTTGTCGGCTGCGTCCACCCGTCCTGGGCGTCAAAGAAGTAGCCCTGGTATTCAAGCTTCTTGTCGCGCTTGAGCGCCTCGTTCAGGTAGCGCGCCTGGTACCGGAAGCGGCCTTCCAGGTACAGCACCTTGATCTTGCGGTCGATGATCTCGACTTCGTGTTCCTTGACGTTGTTCCGGTACGTGTCTTCATCCGGAAGGCGGTCTTCATTCAGCTTGAGGTAGTAGATGTGCTTGCCCGTGACTGCCGGCTTGAAGCGGATTTTCACTTCGGCCAGCTCTTCGGGCCCAAGCTCGATCTCGGTGCCGTCCTGGCCCCGCACGGCGCGGCCATTGAGCTCGCTGTATGCGACCGGGTTGGTCGGCGAATCCTCGCACAGGATGATCTTCACACGCTGGCCGGGCGTTCCCTTTTCCGGGTCGGCGCGATAGGCCTTGTCGGCGCGGATCTTCAGCTTGAAGTCAAGGAAATCGCCCTTGAGAATCTCGCGGTCTGCCGAGACGCTCAGCAGCTCAAGCACTTTCACCGGCTTGGGGTTGCCGATGGCGATACCGACAACTTCAACGGTGCTGCGTGCCTTGGCGGCTTCGTCGGCTGCGCGTTCTTCGTTGGGGCTGGTGTCGCGGCCGTCGGTCAGCACGATGATCGACGACAGGTCGTCTTCGGCAGTGTAGTAGCGGCGCACTTCGCGCAGCGCGGCGTCAACCTCGGTCAGGCGCCCGCGGGGCTCACGGAAGTCGAGCTCAGCGGGGTCGACTTCGAGGATGGCTTCATCGGTCAGCTGTTCGCGGCCGAAGCGCGTTGAGAACACGAAAAAGCGCAGCATCGCGACCCGGTTTTCCGTGCGGCGCTTGTCGGCCTTCTCTGCAATTTCGGCGGCGCGCGCGCGCAGCACGTCGATCAGTGCCTTGTCGCCCTGCTTCAGCGCGCTGAGTGTGTTGCCGTCCGTGACCAGTTCGCAGGCAATGTCCCAGCGGCGTGGGCCTTCGGGGTGGCAGGTGCCGAGCAGGTTGTTGATCAGCACCCGCTTCTGGATGACGGCCTGGTCGTCCGCGTTGCCGCCCAGCAGCTTGGCAAACTCCTGCTCGCGCAGCATCAGCTGCCGCAGCAGTTCATCCAGCTCGCTTTGCAGGCGACGCACCTGGCTTTCATTCGGCGTCTCTTTGCTGGTTTCTGCCGACAGTTCACTCTGGCGCAGGTCAGCCTCCGCGGCGATGCCATCCAGTTCACGCCGCAGGCGCTGCCAGCCGCCGATGTCAAATCGACCGCCATGCAGCTCTGACAGGCGCTTGACCAGCCGCGCGGCGCGCTCACGCACCACGCGCCGGACAAACCCGCGCACGGCAACTTCATCATCGGTCAGGGTCACGAACCCCTGGTTCGGCGGCGGCGGCACATCGACGCCAAGGCCGCGCAGATGATCGCGCAGTTCACGCACGTCTGCCGATTCACGATCGTCAAATACGTTGAAGATGGGGAATTCGCGCGATTCGTCCCCCATCGAAAGGCTGTCGTCGATCAGCACGGCGACCTTGCTGCCCTCGACGTAGGTCTCGGTGGCAACCAGCGACGGCCCGGCAATCAGCAGGTACAGCAGGAACAGAATGCCCGCGCGCAGCGATGCCAGGAACACGCGGGTGAGGCGCGACACTTTCTTCTTCTCATAGAAGTAAATGACCGCTGGCAGCAGCACACAGACCGGAATCACCAGCAGCGCTGTCCAGATCAGCGGGCTGATCTCGAACAGCGAAATGCCCTTCCACGTCGCGCTGCCCTCAGACTGCCGCGAGAACGGGTCGAAGTTCTCCCACGAAAACACGCTGCCCGGCGCCAGCACCTCGGTGATGCGGCCCGGAAAGATGACCCCGTACACAGCCACCACCAGCACTGCCAGCAGCAGCACGCTGAAGAAGGTCATGACGAATTTCTGGATTCCGCTCACTTCAGGTCCGTTTCCGTGTGCAACGCTACTTGTCCGCCTTGGAAATCACGCCGCTCCAGACTGTTTCAAACAGCAGGAAACATACGCCCAGCACCGCCAGCCACATCCACTCTTTTCCACCCTGGTCGCCTGCCAGCGCATCGCCGCCTTCAAGCTCGTCTCCGGCGCGACGATACAGCATGGGCAACTCGCCCAGTGCTTCTTTCAATGCTGCTTCTGTGCCGCCTTCGGCCAGGCTCAAGCGCATCAGGTCGCTCTCGCGGGCGTGCAGGTTTACGCTGAAGCGCTCCTGCCACTTGCGGCGCGGCTCGCCCGAATCGGTCTTCTCAAAGGCAGTCAGCGTGTACACGCCCGGCTGTGCGGTGCCCGCATACTCAAGCAGGTTGACCCCGGCGTCGCTGGTGGCCGCGATATCAACGTTGGTACCGGCCGGGTCTCGCACGGTGTACTGCGGCGCGACGTCCACCACGCGCAACACGCGCCGGAACGGCTCCCCCACCGACAGGTTGGAGTAACGCGCTTCGTTGCCCGTGAGATAACTGGCGACTTCCAGGTACAGGAACAAGGGCAGCCCGTTGGTTCGCCACAATCCGTTCCAGCGCTCGGACGCAGTCGTGGTCACGTACATCACGCGGCCGCGACCGTACGGCCGCTCCAGCATGAACGGCACGGGCCCGCTGGGCAAGTTGAGACTCAGCAGCGTCTGCGTTTGGCGAAGCGGGTCAACCTCGGTGCCAGCCGGCAGCGTGACTTCGCGCCAGTTACGCACAGCCACCGGGTCGGTGATGATGGTCAGGTTCTCGGGGCTCTCGGCGAACAGTTTGATGACAGGATGGTCCGGGCCGGTAACGGTCAGCCCGTAGTTCTCGGCTGTCGGGTCGTCGCTGCCACCGGGGCGACCGAGCTTGGCCGGCAACATGCCCTTGCCTTCTTTGTACAGCATCGAGTTGTATTTGCCGAAGTCCACCTTGTCGCCGTCGAAGATCAGCAGCCCGAATCCCGCCTCGACAAACTCTTCCAGCTTGGCAACCACGCCCTCGGGAATGTCCTGCACGTTGGCAAGGATCACCAGCCGGTAGTCAAAGAAGCTGTCGATGGCCGCCATCTGCTCGGGCCGCATGCTGACGATGTAGTTGGGCGTAATGCGCACATCCGGTGCTTCGCCGCGTTCGCCGTCAACACGGCTCGATGAGATGCCCAGCGCGGTTTCAAGGTAGAACGTCTCGTCGATGTTGGGGTCGGCGTGGGGCACGCCGTCGATGACCAGAATTGGTACGCCGGGCACGACGTGGATGACCACGTTGCGTGTGTTGTCGGTGGTCAGGGCGTCCGGCTCTTCGGTGAATATCTCGATGTTTCGCGATGCGCCGGTCTTCTCTTCTTCAGGCTTGAGGGTCAGGTCGCGCGCGGGCAGCACAAGCTGCACCGGCTCAGCGGCGCGGTTGGGCTGCAGCACGATCGGCGCGCCGAAGGGACGCTCGGGCCCGCCGTCGATGCGGTACTTCAGGCGCACGTTGCGGTCCTGCGCGCGGGGGTCGCTGGCGCTGAACTGCACGTCGATCAGCACCTTGGCTTCCATGCCGTTGCCGACGATGCGTTCATTTACACGCACGCCGGTGATGGCGACATTCTGCCCGTTCTCAAAGCCGGCGTCGTAAAACACCGGCACGGTGCCGCTGGTCTTCATGCGGGCGTTCATCCGGTCCATCACGGCAACGAAGTCAGCGTGGACCGTTCCGTCCTTGGAGAGTTCGCGCCAGCCTGACGTGCAGAAATCGCTGATGATCACGAGACCCACGGCGTCGTTCTCGGGCGTGCCCTCAACCATGCGGGCAGACTCGCGCAGGGCCGCCAGCATGTTCGTGTCCACGGCGGCCACGCCGGTGGCGGCGATTTCGCGCCGCGCGGCGTCAAGGTTCAGGCTTGAGAGCTGGCTGACGCGCCGGCGACGGGACTTGTCGGCTGCGTCGTCGGCCAGTGCCATGCCGCCAATGCCGGGCGGCACGTACACGTCGCTGAGGCGCACCACCGACACGCGGTCACGGTTTGGTTTCAGGCTGTCAACGGTGGCCAGCGCGAACTGCTTGGCGCGATCAAAGCTGGTCTGGCCTTCCTGCTTGTAGCCCATGCTGGCGCTGTTATCGAGCACGAGCACCAGGTGCAGCGGCGCGTCGGTAGAAAGCGTGCCGCGCGTGATGCCCATGGTTTCGTCGGCCCACTCTTTGACGCGTTCACAGCCCATCGGGAACAGCGCCGCGGCAATCAGCATCACGGCCAGCACCCGCAGAAGCAGCATGATCAGCGATTCCATCTGCACGCGGCGACGCGTACGCTTGTACGCCGCGAGCAGAAATTCCATGGCCGCCCAGTCGACCTTGCGGTAACGCGTGAGGTTGATGATGTGGATAATGATCGGCACCGCCGCTGCTGCCAGCGGAATCCCAAGGCCGAGTGTCCAGATCAACCACGTAGGCAAAGCCGCTATCCCCTTCTTCCTGAACGCTTGGCAAGGTAGGCCTGCAATGCCACATCCAGCGGCATTGCCGTATCGATGGCTACATAGTCGCTGCGCGCGCGCAGGCAGGCACGCCGCACAGCCGTGGTGAAATGCTCGACTTCTTCCAGGTACGCTTTGCGCAGGCTGCGCGGATCGACCAGCAGGTCTGGGTACTCTTCCAGCCCGATGAACTGCGTCAGCCGGTCGAACGTGAACTCGCGCTCTTGCGGGTCCATGACGTTGAAGACGATCACGTCATGCTTGCGCGCCGCCAGGTGCTCCAGCCCGCGCTTGAGATGCTCGACTTTGTCAAAGAGGTCGCTGATGACCATGACCAGGCTGCGGCGTCCGCTGCGTTGGGCCACGTCGACCAGCACGTCGCCGATGTTGGTTTTCTTCTGGGGCACGCGCTCGTGCATGCTGGCCAGCATGCGCATCAGCGTGACCTGCGACGTCGCCGGCGGCACCCAGTCGTAGAGTTTTTCGTCGAACAGCGCCAAACCCGCGGCGTCGCTCTGCTTCTGGACCAGGTATGCCAGGCTGGCCGCCATGTAGCGCCCGTAGTCGAGCTTGCTTTTCAGCTCGCCGGACTGGTAGCGCATGCTTTCGCTGGTGTCCAGCACGACCACGGCGCGGAAGTTGGTCTCTTCTTCATACTCTTTGATGTAGTACTTGTCGGACTTGGCGTAGGCCTTCCAGTCAAGATAGCGCAGATCGTCGCCGGGCACATACTCGCGGTGCTGCGCGAACTCAACGCTGAAGCCCTTGTACGGCGACTTGTGCAGGCCCGCGAGAAAGCCCTCAACCACATTGCGTGCGGTCACTTCCAGGTGCCGAATCTGGTTCAGCACCGCGGGGTCGAGATATTTCTGGTAGGCCTGTGCCATAGTGCGCGTCGAACTTCTCTGCCTAGCCCCCAAGTTTGTCCAATGTCCTGGCTGCTTCCATCGCGACTGGCCCTTTGCCCTCGCTCAGGCTTTTCAACATTGCTTGGCCGCTGACTTCTTTACGATCCCCGAACCAGCGCACAGCGATGATTCGCTCGGCTATGCTGCGTTCCTGCGAAGTCGCCACGTCGTTCATCTGCCGCGCATAACCCTTGCCGGCTGCCGCGGCCAGCAGCGCCAGCAGGTCCAGTTTTCGCTCTGCGGGGGCCTTGTTGTACGCGTCCAGCAGGTCATCCAGGGTCGGGTCGGCGGCCCTGACTGTATAGCCGACCCAGGCCTCCGGCGTCCACACGCCCGACTCTGGCGCGCGCAACGAAAGCACCGACCAGGCAAACCACAATTCACGGTGCGCCAGCGGGTCGCGCTCAGACTTGGCCCTGGCGGCCAGCAACTCGGCTGCGCCATCGGCCTGCGTGCGACCCAGCAATGCGCCCGCAACCGAGCGCACAGCCGGCGATGGGTCGTCCAGCAGCGCCTTGGCGCCTTCGGCGCATGCAGACGCGCCGAAGTCCACGGTCTCGCGCAGCAATTCAAAGTGCATGCCCGCCGGGGAGACTGCGGCTTGCCGCAGCAGCTCTTTCACGCCCTCGACCGGGTCCACGCCGTGGGCGTCGGGCTGAACGCCGCTGAGCTTTTCGCGCCAATGGGCGGCATATGCCTTCTCGCCCCAGGCGCGATCGACGAGCGCGCTTGCCGCTTGCAGTGCCCGGTCTGCCGCGGGCGCGCCTGTGCGTTCGGCCTCGAGCTCGTTGCCTGCAAGGATCGACTTGGCTTCGGCGACCCCGGCCCTGGAAGCCAGGTCGTCGCGTTCTTTGCGCGTCTCATCGAGCTTGCCCTTGAACTCCTGGGCGCGCTCAATGGCCTCGCTGTACTGCGACTTGCTGACGCTGCCCCATCCGCTGAACAGCAGGTAGGCCGCCAGCGCCGCCATGCCCAGGTACATAGCGCGCGAAACCCAGCGCGCGGTCTTGAGCAGGTTGGGGCTTGAGACGCCGGCCTGCGCGTACGCCTCGAGTTCTTCCTCGAGTTCTTCTTTGCGGCGCTGGAGCGCCTCGTCCTTGCTTTCCTGGTTTTCGGGTTCGTCTGTCATTTCGTGAACGTCGGTCCCGGCGGCATAGCCGGGGGGCACAACTCATGGGGAAGTTTCCGTGCGGTTCGACCTGCTGTGCCGGGCTACTTGCTTACCCCCGGCAGCCGCGTATCGGCCAGCGTCTCGGAGTCGGCACGCGGGATCATCTGGATCAACCGGTCGATGATCACGTCGCTGTTGATGCCCTCCGCCTCAGCCGAGAAGTTGGGGATGATGCGGTGGCGCAGCACCGGGTGCACGACGGCGCGGATGTCGTCGCCGCTGACGTAGTAGCGCCCGTTCAGCACGGCGCGCGCCTTGGCGCCCAGAATCAGGTATTGGCTTGCGCGGGGGCCCGCACCCCAGGCCAGCAGGCGCTTGATCTCTTCGGGCGTCTGCGGGTTGTTCAAGCGGGTCAGGCGCGCGAACTGCATGGCGTACTTGATGATGTGCTCGCTGATCGGCACTTTGCGAACCAGCTCTTGCAGCCGCAGGATCTTGGCGCCATCGAGCACGTTTTCGACCTGGCCGCGATAGGTGGCCGTGGTCATCTTCATGATCTGCATTTCTTCATTTTCGTCGGGGTAATCGACGTTGATGTTGAACATGAAGCGGTCCTGCTGCGCTTCGGGCAGCGGATACGTGCCTTCCTGCTCAATCGGGTTCTGCGTTGCCAGCACGAAGAACGGCTGCTCAAGCTTGTGCAGGCGTCCGCCGGCGGTGACCTGGTGTTCCTGCATCGCCTCAAGGAGTGCAGCCTGCGTCTTGGGCGGCGTGCGGTTGATTTCGTCGGCCAGGATGATGTTGGCGAAAATCGGCCCGTGCAGGAATTTGAACTCGCGCTTGCCTGTGCTGCGGTCTTCCTGCAGCACCTCGGTGCCGGTGATGTCGCTGGGCATCAAGTCCGGCGTGAACTGGATGCGGCTGAACTTGAGTGACATCGTGTCGGCCAACGTGCGAATGAGCAGCGTCTTGGCCAGACCGGGCACACCGACCAGCAGGGCATGGCCCTTGGCAAAGATCGAGATCAGCAACTGCTCGATCACTTCTTCCTGCCCGACCACCACGTTGTGCAACTGCGCCACGATGCGGTCGTGGGCGTCGCGCAGGTCAGTCACGGCCTTCAGGTCTTCGCCCTGCAATTGCTGGTCTGCCATGGTTGCCTTTCTATGTTCGGGGCGCACCCGAAGTTACTTGCCGCCGTCTTGAGCCTTGAACGCGTAGACCCAACGGGCCGACGCCAGAATCACGAATGTCTCTTTCTTTACCGTCGCCGCTTTGCCGGACGGAAACTTGTAAGTGTCCCCGTTGCGCAGATGTTCAACGTTGTACACGTTGCCGGTGTCCGGGTCAGTGACCGTTACTGGCTTGTAGCGTGCAATTCCTTGCTCGTCCTTGTAGGCCTCGCCCCGGCAGTAGACCGTAACTGCCAGCGGCACCTTGTCCGACGTGATGCCGGACAAGCGGCTTTGCGTGATCAGTTTGCCGCTGTTCACGTCGTAGAAGGCAATCTCGCCCTCAAACGGGATCAGCACACGATTGCCGGCGATCACGCCGCGCCCGATCGGTTGCTTGCCGTAGTCGGCGGTCTGGTAGTTCAGTTGGCCAAAATCGGCTGCACGCTCGCCGCCTTTTCGGAAATCGGTCAACCCGACCGAGTACACCCGGGTGCGACCCTGGATGATCATGCGGTTGTCCACCACGCCGAGAATATGCTCGTACTCGTCGCTGAGTCCCTTGCGGAACATCGGGTACTCCATCATGTGGGTACCCGCCACAGCATCCAGAATCAGCGCCAGGTCAAAGTCATAGGGCGTCGTCACGACCATGCCCTCGGCCGCAATCGGCGGGCTGGGGAACCAGCCATTGAAGATCTGCGACTTCACGCGGCCATAGCGCGAGACCCAGCACACCTCACCGGTGATGCGGTCCACCGCGGCCGTCGCCCCGCTGTGTGTCGAGACGTACAGCATGCCACCCTGCTCGGCAGGCGCGCTGATTTCGGGCACGGTCACCGGCTCAGGGCCCCAGCTCCAGGGCTGGCTCTCCTGGCGGCGCGAACACAGGTGCGCGCGCCATTGCAACTTGCCTTCGCCGGCTGCGGCGTCTCCCTTGGGTGTCACATCGAAACAGAACATCCAGGCTTCCACCGAGTCTTTTTCGGTGACGGCCCCGGCAATATAAAGCCGGTTGCCGCGGATCAGCGGCGCGCCCTTGAACACCACGTGCTGCAGAAACTTGTAGTCCTCGTCGCTCTCGACTTTTTTGTTGGGCAGGGTTACACGCAGCTTGGCGTCGTCGGTGAGGTCCCACGACTGAATCTGGTTGCCGCTGGGCTCGGCGCCTTTTTCGCGGCTTGCGCTGCCGGGGCCCATGACCGCAAACAGCACGTCGCTCTCGCGTTGGTCAAGATCCCAATGCAGGCGGCCGATGGTGCTGCCCATGACGCGGTACTTCAGGCGTTCCTGCTCACGGCCGCCGTAGTAGTAGCGGCGGTTTTCCGTGGTCTTGACGGTGTAGCGCACGCCCTTGGGCACCTCAAGCGTGACTGGGTTGGCTTCACGCCCATGCCTGAACCAGAGCAGCTTTTCATCGCCGCCCTGAAGCTCATCGATTTTGTGAATGAAAAAGCCGGACTCGTGCACGGTCGGAAACGGCACCGGCACAGGCTTGCGCTCTTCGGAGTTGTACTGGTCGCGCTGCTCGTCTACGCCGGGGATGTTCTTGGCGATCTGTGAGCCCTGCACGCCTTCCAGCGCATCCAGGTCAATCATCTCGCCGATGCCGACCACGGGCGGGGCCACACCATTGCGCGCGCCATTGCCGTGCAGCGTAAGCCACCCGTTGGGGCGCAGTTCCGGGCGCTCCTGAGGAGCCGGACTGCTCGTCAGGTCTTTGACCGCCACGCTGCTTTCAACTTTCACGCCACCGACATCCACAGTGCCCGAGGCGCTGTCGCGTTCGCGCCGGCGCAGCTCTTTGCCCAGGCGGTAGTTCATACCCGCGTCGCGGCAGGCGCGCACATACAGCACCTGCAGCGCGGGCTCGCGCTCGTAGTACTCGGGCCAGCTTTCCTGCAACTCGTGCAGCCAGCGCACTGCCAGCACGGCATCGCCGCGCTCAAGCGCGGTCTCAGCCAGCATGCGCAGCGCGGTACGGCCGCTTTGACTGAACTGGTAAAAACGCGCGCAACGCGCCAGCATGGCCTCATCACCGGCGGCCAACGCCGAACGCAGCAACTCGGCGCCCGGGGCCGCCTGGCGCATGCTCAGTTGGTCACGCAGGGGCCGGGGCCAGTCACGAATGCGGTAGCGAGAATTGATGTAGTCTGCCAGCGGTACCCACGTCTCGGCGTACACATGCTCGCCGCCCTGCCACTCGGCGCGCACCAGCAACTCGGTGTTCACGGGCATGTCGGGCGAGAGCTTGTCCTTGCGCAGGCTTTCGTAGCGCGCCATGGCGTCGCGCCACTTTTCAAGCGCTTCGTCTTTCTTGCCCTTGCGCTCAAGCGCGATTGCCTCAAGTTCACGGTTGCGTGCTTCGCGCACCGAATACTGCACGTTGGGGTCAATGCGGTTGGGGGGCAGCGTCAGGTCAGGGTTGATGACGAGTGAATCTTCCGGCTTCTGGGCCTGCAGCACCGGGTCAGCGGGGTTCTGCACCGCGAACATCATGGCGCAGGCCGTGATGCCTAAGAGTATGCGCGTTCTCACCGGACTTCTCCGCTGCTGGGTTCGGAGTTCAGGGTGTCACGCTCGGTCTTTGCCGGTTCACTCAACCAGGCGCGGGCCACCGCACGACTGTCCCTGAGTGCCAATCCTACCTCTATATCTACGCACACGCGCACCCCGGGGTCCAGTATTTCCCCGTAACCTGTTCGCTGATCGGGGCTAGCGCTCTTCCAGCTTGCGGATTGCCTCATCAATGTGGCTTCGCACCGGCTCGGCTGTGCTGTCGGTCCGGTCGCGCAACTTGCGCAGCCAGTCGACGTCGCGCTTCACGCCAAAGGCCACGATGTAATCGACGCACTTGCGGCGCAGCTGGACGTTCGGCTCTTCGGCCAATTCCTGGATGCGCTTGGCGTACCCGTCGTCCTTGATCGCAATCAGCACGTCAATCAGCAGCGGCACGCGGTGGTACTCTTTGACGGCACCGGTGGTCAGCGTATCCACGCGCTTGCGAATCTCGCCGGAAACGTAGTTGAAGTTCGCGCCGTCGTTGACAGCCACCTTCTTGATCAACTCGCCCGCGTCGTATTCGCTGGTGGCGTTGGCCAGCATGCTCAGCGCCAGATCAAGCACCTTGCGGCGTTTGTCAGCTTCGCCCCACTTGTCCAGGCGGCCCAGCGCGCGCACCGCTTCGCCCTGCATTTTCTGGCTGTCTTCTTTCAGCGCGGCATCCACAACCTTGTTGGCGTCGATGTCGGTGGCCACCATCGTTACCTGCGCATAGGCAGCGCTGCGGACTTCTTCTTTGTCGTCGGTCAGCCCGCGCTCGACCATTTCAACCGACTGCTTATTTTCGCCCATGCGCTGCGCGGTGATCACGCCGAACTTGATGGCGGCTGCGCGCACGTTGGCGTCAGGGTCGCCGAGGCGCGCCTTGATCGCCGGGAACACGTCCTCATCCTTGATGCGGGCGCTGCGCCGGTACGTATCAATGGCACTCAATGCCGCGTTGCGCACTTCGGCATCCGGCTCTTTCTCGGGGCTCAGGGCATCGAGAAACAGCGGCAGCAGCTCTTTGTCGTCGCTGCGTTGCAGGCCCTGCAATGCATTCTGGCGGGCCTTGGCGAACTCGGTGCCTGCGGACTTCGCGGCTGCCACCAGCAGGTCCTTGGATTTCTTGAGCGGAATGTAGCTGCGGCCCAGGTTCTGGACCGCCTGTGCGCGAATCACGCCGTCCTCACTCTTCACCCAGCGCTCAAGGTCGGCAAAGCTGTCTTTTCCGCGGCTTTCGGCGTAGGCGTTGATGCACTGCGCGCGCTTGGGCACGTCCAGCGTTGTGTCGTCGGCGGCTTCCTTGACCAGGTTGATGCCGTCGGTCTTGAGGCTGGTGCGGTAGTTCAGCAGGTGGTCGATGACCTTGCCGCGCAACTTCTTGTCCTTTTCCTCGGTCGAGCCGAGAGTGCGATAGGCTGCCACGAACGCCTTGAGTGCGTCTTCACTGTTCAGGCTTGCAAGGTGGCGGTCAACCAGGTCACTCCAGTAGGTCGCAGCCTTGCCCTCGGGCACCGCCGAGTCGGCAACAGCCAGGAATGCTGTCACGCCCGCGGCACCGAACTCGCCCATGGTCTGTGCGGCGCGCTGGTGCTGCACGGTGCGGGTTTCGTCCTTGAACACAGTGATCAGAGCGTCCAGCGAGGCCTGCTTGAGGGCGTCGCGCTGCATCAGCCGGATCGACTGTCCGCGCAATGACACCAGTCCCCCAAACTCGCTCATGGTCGCAACGTCGACCAGGCCCGGCACCGCGCGCGCGTCGGCCAGCTCGGCCAGGCCAAACAGAGCCGTCAGGCCCAGCGGATTGACGTAGTCCTTGGCCAGCGCACCGGCGCGTTTGCCCTCGGCATCTTTCACACCCAGGCGCTGGGTCTCCCACAAGTCGAGAAAGGTGTCGGCGCTTGCCATGTGTTTGGTCGCCGTCAGCACACCGATGGCCGCCACACGCAGCAGCACGGGCTTTGCCGCGTCGGCCAGGATTGGCGCCGCCACTTCCGCACCATCGCGCAGCGCCGCCAGCCCATGCAACGCACCCCAGCGAATGCGGGCGTCCATGGTTTCAGTTGCCGAAATGCGCTTGAGTTCATTGACCAGCTCGCCACGTTCGGCGGAGGCCGGCTCGTCGCTGTAGATGCGCCCCAGCGCCGAGGCGCAGGCGCCGGCGAGCAGCGGATAGTTGGGCTTCTCAACGGCATTGGCCTTGAGCAATTCGTTCAGCGTTGCCGCGGCGCGGGTGTCGCCCACGACGCCCAGCAGGCGGGCGCACTCCAGGCGGCGGGTGCTGCGAGCTGCCTTTTCTTCTGCATTGATGCCGGCGGCATCGGGGTCCTGCTTCAAGCCGTCGTGCAGGTCATCAAAGGCGTCGGCGCCGGCCTTGGCAAGGCGCTCAATCGCGGCGGAGCGCTTGATGCTGTCACCGAGGTCTTTGACGTCGGCTTCAAAATCGCCGGCGTAGAGAACCGAAGCAAAGGAAAGGATGGCAAGGATCAATATGCGCTGCATGCGTAAGCCCTGTCCGCGTCACAACTACAAACAACGAGCCCGGCGCTTTCGCCGGAGAATTGGGGCATGAGCGTAGCATGGTCACACCGTGCGGCAATGGCACGGACCATGCCGGATTCTTGCATGGGCCTGTCCAGAAATCCGCGATCTCCGGTTTGCGGGGCGTAGACGCTGAACCCGCCAATCGTTACTAACGCTCACTCATGGACCGACCTCGTGGACGCGCACGTCAACCCGGACCCAACCCCGCACGAAACCAGTGGGGACGCGGCGGCGCCAAGCCCAATCGCGGCGCCGAGCGCGCAAAGCCGCACCCGCGCACGCCCCACGCGCTTGACCCGCGCAAAGCCGCCTACGACAGCTTGCGCCGCATTGAACCCGGCGAACGCATCGAGCCCGCTGTCTTCGGCACCCTGCGCCACCACGGCGCGGACCCGGCCCTGGCCTCGCGTGTCTTGCCGCAAGTGGAAGATGCCGTGCGATTTTCAGTGCTGTTTGACTACCTGATTTCGCATGTGGCTTCGCGCCCGGTCGCCGAGCTTGACCGCGACGTGCGCGCCGCCCTGCACATGTTTCTTGCGTGGCTGATCCACGACCCCAAGGCCGCTTACGCGCATGGCAACGCCGCCGTTGACCTGCTGACGGCCAAGCACGCCGGGCGCGGCTTCGTGAATGCGTGTGCACGCAAGCTGTCAGGATTTTTTCGCATCGAGAACTCCGGGCCCGAAGATTATCGCGGCGCAGCCGAACGCCACGAACAGCTGCCGCTGTGGGCTGACCGCTGCCGGCTTGGTGCCGGGCGCATGCTGGTTGGCGAGCGCGCGATTTTTCCAGACCCGGTCGCTGACCTGCCGGCGCACCTGTCTGTTGTCGCAAGCATCCCGCGAGTACTGGTCGATCGGCTGATTGACCAGCACGGCCCGCAATCTGCCATCCAGGCTGCGCTGGCGTGCATCGAGCGCCCGATGATCTGGATTCGCCCGAACGCGCTGTTTGCCGAGACGTTTCACCTGCCGCACTGGTGGACGGCGCAGGGCATCGCGGTAATCCAGCACCAGGGCGCGCTGGCACTGCCCGCCGGTGTCCGGTCGGTCACCGACCATCCCGATTTTTCGCGCGGAGGTTTCTACGTGCAGGACTTCGCGGCCCAGCAAGTGGCGCCGATGCTGCAAGCCGAAGCAGGCGAGACGCTGCTGGACCTGTGCGCCGCGCCGGGGGGCAAGTCGGGCCATTTGGCCGAGTTGACCGGCGACAAGGCCCGCATTCTGGCATGCGACCAGTCCGAGGCCAAAGAAGAACGCATTCGCGAGAACATCACACGCATGGGCTATCGCGGCATTGCCACCGTGGTTGCCAATGCAGCCGACGTGCGCTTTCCGGAACAGTTCGACCGCGTGCTGATCGATGCCCCGTGCAGCAACAGCGGCGTGCTTGCCCGCCGCGTGGAGGCCCGCCACCGCATCAACGACAAGGCGCTGGGCGAGCTGGCGGTGCTGCAGCTCAAGATTCTCGAAAACGCAGCGGCCAACCTGAAGCCCGGGGGCACGATCGTGTACTCGGTGTGCAGCGTGCTGATGGAAGAGGGCGTTGACGTGGTCCACAAGTTCATCGGTCCGCGCGAGAAAGCCGGCTGGGAAGTGGCCGAAGAGAAGTTCATCCTGCCCGTGCCGGCCTGGCACGACGGCGGCTACATCTGCCGCATCGTCGCGCCGTGATTTCTGCAATCAGTGGTTGAAGCGCCTCGTGCCCGCTTGGTAGCTTGCCGACACATTTGGACCGGGAGGCTCACATGCGAACTTCTGCGCGAATTGCTGCGCTGTGCTTGCTGTTGCTATTTGGTGCGCTGTCGCACGCGCAGGACGCCGGGTCGCTGTGGACTCATCTGAACGAGGGCGACAAGCATGTAAGCGCCGGAAAGTTTGCCGAAGCCCACCAGTCGTACATGTCTGCGCTGCATCTGTCCCGCCTGATCGACAGCACGTATCACGAGGGGCGCGCGCTGCTCGGGCTTGCCAAGCTTCACGACCGCACCGATTACCCAGGCGCCCAGCGAGCCATGGTGGCCGAACTGTATCGGCAAGGCATCGCGTCGCTGGTGAGCTATCGTTCGAATTTTGAGGCCATGGAGGCGGCCCTGCTGCTTGCCGCCCACGAGAGAGCACACGAGCGTGAACCCGACCAGTTGTTGGTCAACGACCTGACGCTGGCTGTCGCAATCTCGGGCCCGGCGTGGACGATGAACCACCTGATCCGGGGCAAGTTTACCCTGCCGCCGGAATTTCATGACGTGCAGAACGAGTGGATGCTCGCAAGGCTGGCGCTGGACGCGGGGTCCACGGCCTCGGGGGCTGACCGCGCGATTGCCGCAATTGAAGCCATGGAAAAGGCAAAGCTGGCCTTGGCCGGTGTCGAGGCGCGCCTATGGCTGTGCAAGGAATTGGTAAAGCCCGCGCACGCAAAGATCGGCGCCACGCGGGTGCCTGACATTGCGGGCCCGGCAATAGACACGGCGGCCGCGCGTGCATGGCGATTCGCCGGGTTTGAACTTTGTGTGCTCATGGCGCGCACCAACAGGGACGATGCCAAGGCGCTTGCAGCAGCGCGCGAAACCGTTCGCCTGGCGGGACACAGCTGGTACCGCTCGTCTACGACTTGCGCGGATGCGCTGGCTGTGCTTGCCCGTCTCGCGCCCGCAACAGAGCGCACGGCTTGGCAGGGCGAGTTTGCCCGTGCCTTGAACACCATCGCGGCGAATTGCCGACTGAGACTGCTCGATGCCCTGGGCCACGGCGGTACACAGTGGGCACCTGCCGATCTGCTCGAGTTCCTGCGGCGCCACGCCGCCACGTACCCCGCCTTGCGCGAGCGCATGCAACACATTGAGCGCCTGGCCAGCCGCGTCGACAACGCCACCCCCGTGCCGACCGAAGCGCAGCGCGCGCAGTTTCGCAAGCGCTTTGAAGCTGCCGCCAAGGACCCCAATTCCCTGGCCGCCGCCTCCATCATGGCGGAGTTGGCGGGACGCGACGAGGTGGTGGACCTGCTGCTGAACAACCTTGAGTCGGACAAGCCACTGCTCGAGTGCGCACAGGCGCTGGAGTCGCTGGCGCGCGTCGAACACCTGCCGCGCCTGCTGAAGCTGGCACTGTCGCCAGACGCAAACGTGGCTGCCAGCGCAGCCGCCTGCGTAATGCGGCTGGTCAAAGAGGGCGCCCGCCCGGACCTGAAGGCCGTGCTGGCGTCAGAATCGCTTGGCGCAATCGCCCGCGCGTGGCTGTTGGGGGCGCTTGCCCTCTCGGGCGACGAGAGCGGGGTGGCCGGCCTGCGCAAGATGGCGGCTTTGCCCGAGGGTGACGCCGGCGCAGCCATGGCGCTGTTTGTATTGGCATCGCTGGGTGACGTCGTCGCCGGCGCAGAACTGTTCCGGCGTCTGCCATTTGACAAACACCCGGACTTCTACGGCAACAACCTCGCACGGGCCTGCACCGACCACGTCGCGGGAATGCTCTACAACCTCAAGCACAACAACCGTCCCGGCGCACGGGCCAAATGGATGCATCGCGAAAGCCGCAGCCAGGCCGAGGCCGGGTCTGGCGAGCACCTGTTGTACCTGGCAGCGCGCGACCGGCGCGAATCCAACCACCTGACGCAGCTTGCCCCGCTGGAAAAGTTGCGCGACATCGCACGGGGACCGTGGCGCGAGCTGTACCAGTGGGCGATCGATCGAGCCATCAAGGAATATCCCGAGACACACGCCGACCATGATCGCGGTGCAGCCGCCGCCACGCCGCCCGAAAGTCTTGGGGGCAGTGAACTCGACCATCCCGAAAGCGAACTGCGCCCAAGCGCAGACGGAGTATGGCTGCGCTGGAAGTCAGGCAGCACGGACTGCCATCTCTCCCTGCACAAGCGACTAACCGACTGCGCGCTTGAGGACAACAGCATCACGTTGACGATTTCTGATTTGCGACGGCGCGTGCGCTACAGCCAATCCGACGATGAGGTGCGCAGCCTCGCGGCGGCGCTGGATCAGCTGTACGAGTCGGCTGAGCTGCAAATCCCGGATCACGATCCCATACCGATGACCATCGCGTTCAAAGGCTATAGCTGGCGCGATGAAGAAGAAGCAACCCGCGGGCGCAACGTGCCGGGCAAGATCACCAGTCTCGTGAACCCCGAACGCTGGCAGAATCCCGAGTACGACGGCAACGTCAAGTTCACTGCAGCTCTGCCCGAGCCGGACAAGGAGATGGGCATCGTCATCCCGCTGGAGGAACTGTCCAAGGCCGTGCTGGTGGTGAAGGTCAAGCTGTTTGGCCAGTCTGGAGTTCTGCGCTTCAGGCTGACGCCGTTGCAGGAGTCCATGGCTGAGTTGCCGGACCTTGCCGTGAACTCGTTTACGATGGAACCCAGTGGCGCCAAGCCCGACCAGATGGTCGTTGTCGAGGTCGGCGCTACAAATCTGGGACGAACGGTGACCAAGGCCGGAAGCTGCACGCTGCGCTTTTACGTCAAGAACCCGCAGTACGGTGAGGGCTTCCGCGTCGTGGCCGAGCAACGATTCGAAGCCGTGGGTTGGCGACACGGCGAGCGCAAGTGGTTCAAGTTGCTGCCGGTCATCGGGCGCGAACACTTCTTGAACCGCTATAGCCACACCTACGTGCCGGAAGCTGGCGACGTGGAGTTTCTCGTGATGCTGGACCCATTTGACCAGTGCAAAGAATCCGACAAGGAAAACAACAAGTCCGGCCGACTGCTGGATTGGGCGCTGGAAGGTGACGAAGCCGCGAAACTCGCCGAAGCTGACCTGATGGCCGCGCTTGAGCCGGTGCTGCAACGGCTGCGCGCCGCGACCGACCGCGATCAGGCGTTGGCGGTGTGCAACGAGTTCGAGGCATTGTTCGAGCGGTGCAAGGTCAAGACCGAATCGACCCGCGCCGCGCGCGACATGTGCCGCCGCATCGGCCATGGCGTGATGTGCGACCTTGAGGTCGCGGCGATCCAGGCCGAGCTTGCGGAGGGTGTGAAGGACGAATCGCTTACACCGTCGCGTTTGCGCCTGCTGGCGGGCCGGCTTTCCCGCCTGCAGGGCGACTTGATCGACAGCGGACTGCCGGTGGCCACGACGCAACTGGACGCGGCCAGACGGATGACCATGACGTTGGCCAAGTCGTCAAAGTTGACCAACGAAGGCGCAGACATTGCGCGCGCACTTGGGCACAGCGACGAGTCTGTTTTCCCGGAGGGCGCCAAGAAGATGGCCTCTACGCTCGAGAAGATTGACAAACTGCTGGTGCTGGCCCGCTGGGTCGATGACCTGCGGCGCAACACCGAAGCCGGCCACATTGTCGTGAAGCCCAGTGTAAAAGATGCAGCCGACGCGGCGCTGGGCCTGACTGGGCTGGACAAGTTGCTGGGCGTGCCAAAAGCCTACTTCGCGAACATCCTCGATTACGACGACCGCACCTGGACTGGCTCGACTTCATGCCTGGAAGCAATCAACCTTCGGATGGACGGCAAGATCACCGACGCGGAGTTGAATGCGCGGATCAGCGGGCTGGAACGCGAATTTGCTCCGGCGCAGCTGGGCGAAAACATCCTCAAGGACCTGGGCATGGACAAGCTCAAGGAAGTGCGGCTACTCGGAACCATCGTGAGCTTCGTGAGCACCTGGTTCAAGGAAGACGAACGCTACAAGCGCAACTAGCCGGGGTCGCGGCCGGCCCAGGCCTGGGCGGTGCCCAGTTCTTCGTGACCCATCTGCTTGGCGTACAAGAACAACTGCATGCGGTACGCCGTCAGGTACTTCAGGCTGCTGTTCAGGATCGCAGCCGCAAGGCTCATCGGCGCGCCGCCCCACGGCAGCGTGACACGGTCATTGGCAAGACGTTCGTGGCTGACGCCGTCCAGCACGCGGCGAATCTCGGCGGCTTGGCTGTCCATCGCGTCGCCGAATGTCTGCGGCGTCACGCGATTAGCTTTCTCGATCATGGCATCAACATGATTGCGGTTGCCGTTGACGTGCGTCGTCAGGCTGCCCGCTCCCGCCCGACTCAGGTACTGCGCAAGCTCAAGCACGCTGCGCTGCTTGGGTGAAGGCCGCCAGTCCCACTGGTCAGCCGGAATCTTGCCGGCAATGAAACTGGCCACCTTGATTTCGTGGACCATTGACTCAATCAGATCGTCGCGTGTGATCATCTGGTTCCTTATTGTTCGAGGCTGAAGACGCCCGAGGCGACACCGTGCCAGTCGCCGGACTTGAACTCGGCCTCGAAGACTTTCTTGTTCTCGGCGTCGGCGATCTGGCGGCCCGCTTCCAGCGCGAGCGAGAAGTACTTGTGGGATTCCTGGCTGTCGCCCTCCACGGCGTGCGCGCGGGCCATGGCTTCGAAGGCAAACGCGCGGTCAAAGTCCGCCAGCGCGTGCTTGTTCTGCTCGGTCAGTGCCAGGCAGCGGCGCGCGTGACGCACGGCCTCTCGGCCGTTGTTCAACGAGCTGTACACGCGACTGATCAGCCATTCGGCGCGCTGGTGGTGCGCGGGCTCGCCGACCTCAAGATAGTGAAATGCGCTGGCAAACGCGGCGTACAACATCTTCTCGTTGTCTTCAGGTGTGCGGTGCTGCTTCTGCAACAGCGCCCACGTCACAGCGTTCAGGCTGGGCGCGAACGCGCGCTGCGCGGTCTGCGCGGCATCACGCCGCGAGTCGCGCTGGTCGGCACGGGGGGCAGTCTTTGCTGTCGGCCTTGGTTCTGCCATGGCTTGCTTTTATGGGCCCGATCCAGGGAAAGGCAAGTGTCATCCGGCGGCTGCGCGCCCGTCACGCATCCAGCTTGGTACGCTGCGGGTCCAGCTCGCGGTGCTCGACAATTTCTTCCTCGATGAACTTGATGATCTCGTCGGCGACATCAACGCCCGTCGCGGTCTCAATACCTTCCAAGCCCGGGCTGCTGTTCACTTCGAGCACCAGCGGGCCGCGCTTGGCGCGAATCAGGTCGACGCCGGCGACATTCAGATTCATCGCTTTGGCAGCCGCCAGCGAAATCGCGGTCTCTTTGCGCGACAACGCCACCACCTTGCCGGTTCCGCCGCGGTGCAGGTTGCTGCGAAAGTCGCCGGGGGGCGCGGTGCGTTCCATGGCTGCCACCACGCGGTTGCCGACAACGAACGCGCGAATGTCGTGCCCGTCGGCCTCGGCGATAAACTCCTGCAAAAGAAAGTTGGCGTTCAACTGCTGGAACGCGCTGATCACAGCCTCGGCGGCTTTGCGCGTCGGCGCAAGCACGACGCCCGCCCCCTGGCTGCCCTGCAGCAGCTTGATCACCAGCGGCGGCCCCCCCACCAGGTCGATCAACGAGTCTTTGTCCATGGTGGCATGGGCGAAACCCGTCTTCGGCAGATCGACGTTCTTGCGTGAAAGCAGCTGCATGCTGCGCAGCTTGTCGCCGCTGCGCACGACGGCCTGGCTGGCGTTCACGCAGTAGATGCCCATCATCTCGAACTGCCGCACAATGGCGGCGCCGTAGCCGGCTTCGTTGCCGCTGGCAATGCGCGGGATGACGGCGTCGAACTTTTCCAGCGCGCGTCCGACGTACATGACCTTGGGGCTGCGCGCGGTGATGTCCACGTAGCAGCGCAGGTAATCGACCACAGTGACGCGATGGCGCCGCTTCTCGCACGCCTCTTTCAGGCGGCGCGTTGAGTACAGCGTCGGATTGCGCGACAGCAGGCAGATCTTCATGCCGAAACGTTACCCGGGCCATGCCCTTTGTCGAGGTCAGCCGGGCGGCACAGCGGCGCGCCGGCCGCTTTCTTTGGCAGCCTTGCCATTGCCGTTCTTGCTGCTTGCCAGGCGCGGCGACAGCAACACGATCTCGGTGACGCCGTCGTAGTTGGAACCCGCGGGCTCAATGGTCTTGCCCCGGCGCACCAGCAGCGGCAACTCGCCCGCACGCCGAATCATGGTCTTGCCGTCTTCTTTGTCGGCGTCGCTGCGCTTGCGTGTTTCGATCTCGCCGCGGCCCTCTTCAAGCATTGCTGCCAGCAGGGCGATGTCCACTTTGCGACCGCCCAGCATTCGGGCGCGCTCTTCTTCGAGCATGCGTTCCGTGACGCCGCCCTTGGCGCCGCCCAGAATCAACCAGAGTTGAAGCCGCTGGTTCATGCGCTTGGCGGTTTGCACGAACAACAGGTTGACCTCGTCGTTGCCGGTCATGGCGATGACACCGCGACGCGTCTCAATGCCGGCGCGCAGCAGCGTGTTCACTTCGAGGCCGTTACCGTTGATCACATGCAGTCCCGCGGCCTCGGCCTCGGCGATGGCTTCACGGTTGCGGTCCACGAGCACGACTTCGTCACCCGCTTCCTGCAGCGCCACCCCCATCGCGATCGAAACGCGGTTGGCGCCGAAGATCAACCAGCCCTGGTTGGTCTTGGCAAGCACGCCCAGCAACTTGCCAACGGGCCACCCCGTGAATCCAGCCAGCGTCACGGTGACCACGATCGTCAGGAACACCACCGCCCGAAACTCGGCGCCTTCTGGTGCCCCTCGGGACGCAAGTTCGGTTGCGAACAACGACGCCACGGCGGCCGCCACAATGCCGCGCGGGCCGATCCAGGCAATGAACAGCCGTTGCCGCACGTTCAGGCCCGCGCCGATGGTCGAGATCAGCACCGACAGCGGGCGCACCAGCAGCACCAGTGCAAGCGCCACCATGCCTGCGCGCTCTGCCAGGCCGATGATCTCGGCGATGCGCACGTTGGCTGCCAGCAGTACGAACAGCAGCCCGATGAACAGAATGGACAGCTCTTCCTTGAACTCGATCAGGTCTTCCTGCTTGCGCGGGCCCAGTGAGCCGACGGTCATGCCCGCCACAACGGCGGCCACGACGCCGCTTTCGTGGGCAAGTGAGTTCGACAGCTGAAATGCAAGCACCACCAGCGCCAGTGTTGTCACGCGGCCAAGGCCCTCGAGAGTCAGCCGCCGCCAGCGACCCAGCGCAGCGATCAGCAGGCCGATCGTGAAGCCGACCACGCCGCCAACGAGCACGATGCGGCCCAGTTCGCTCAGGGCAACGCCAAAACTGTCTGCCTTGGGCGCAACGGCAATGCCGAACACCACAGTTGCAAGCACGGCACCCACCGCATCGCCGAGCACACCCTCAGCGGCAAGCACTGTGCTGACCGTCTTCTCGGCCTTGATCCGTCGCAGCAGCGGCGAGATGACCGTCGGCCCGGTCACGATCAGCAGACTGCCGAACAGTGCCGCAATCTCCCAGCGCCAGCCCATGAAGTAATGGGCCGCCGCGGCTGCACCGCACGCCGCAATCAGCGCACCGACCGTGACAAGCCGCCGCACGGACTTGGCTGCGCGCTTGAGCCGCTGGGGGTTTAATGAGAGCGCGCCTTCGAACAGGATGACGCTGACGCAGAAGCCGACAATCACGCGAAGCCAGTCGCCAAGCACAGCCGGCCGGACGATGTTCGCGAAATCAGGCCCCAGCAGGACGCCCGCAGCCAGCGCAAGCAGGATACCGGGCAGACGCAGCGCCGAACCTGTGGCCAGCGCCGCCATGCCGACAGACATGGCCAGCGCAAGCGTGAGGGCCGGGGTGTCGAAGATCCGGTCCACATGCTGCAGGTGCAGCAGTTCAATCCAGTCAGGCATGGCAACCGTTCTAGCCGATGGCAGACACGCCACACAGGGGCAACTTGCATCCGGAGAGACTCCAACGTCAGGTTGCCGACCAGTAGTCCCTCAAAGCAATCGATGGTTGCACAGCGCCCGGCTACACTGCCGCGATGGACCGGCGCCAACTAAAACAGCTTGTCAGGGAGTATCAGAAAGAGACGCGCCTTGCCAAGTCAGGCGAGCCTCCCACACCTGAAGAGAGGCTTCTGCCGCGGCCTGCCGTAAAAACCGCCCGTGAACAGAATATGGAGGTGTACCGGCGCCGCATCAGAAGCGCGCCGCCCATCCTCAATGACAATCTGCCAAGACAGGTGTCCGACCTGGACTTGCTTGGCGCGATAGGCGGCACCTATGCGATGTTCTTTGCCATGCTGTGGTTCGGGTTCCTCGGAGGGCTGATGGTTTTCGGTTTTGTCGCGGATCAAACGGCGGTGGTACTGGTGGCGCTGGGGTTTGCTGTGTTCGGGCTGGCGCCGCTTTGGCAAGGGTTTGCCGAAGGAGTCCGCTCAGTGCGATTGCTGCGCAAGGGTTTTCTGACTTGGGCTTGGGTGCATGACGTAAAGCCGCGCGTCATCGTCGTCAGGTCCAGGAGTGACGGCGAGGACCGTGAGGAACAGATCACGACGTACGACCTGACATTCATGTACACGTCTCCATCGGGCCAGCTTCTCATGGCGGACCTCAATGTGCGCAGCTCTTCGCCGGTTACCGATGAAGAACTTGAACTGTTGCTGTGCGACCCCGATATGCCCTCGCGCGTGACGTTTGCAGACCTGCTGCCGGGCGGGCTGCGGATTAACTCCCATGGCCAAGTCTCAGCGGCCCCGTCGCAGACGCTGCTGGGGCTTCTGACATTGGCGGTTGCGCTGATTGCGGCGGCGGTATGCGCATGCGTGCCGGTGATGATGCTACTGACATGAATTGCCACACCGCTGCTGCACTGAACCTGGCCCATGGCTAAGCAACGAAACAAACGAAGGCTCAAACCGCTGCGAAGGGCCAAAGTGAAGCCGCTTTCTGAGCAGGCGCTGGCCGACTTTGTGGCCGTCGTGCGCGGGCTCGACCAAGAGAAGCTATCACCCCGCGACATCCCGGCCCACTTGCTCGACAAATCGCCACCGTTGCACCAGGGCGACATTCCGCGCTCACTTGGGCCGGCTGGCCTTGCGGCAGCGTACCTGTGCAACGGCTTTGCATTGGTCGCCTCAGTCGTGACCTGCGTCGGCATTGTGCTGCTGTCGGGGTACACGATTGACTTGTCAACGGCGGGGACACTGCCGCGCGTGATGTTAGGCGCGCTGTTCGCGATACCGGTGATCGTGTTGCTGTTGCTGGGCAGCCTTCGCGCGTACCGGGCACTTCGGATGGTGCGGCTAGGGACGCTGGCGTGGTCCATCATCACTTCGGTCGATGTGCACAGACGACGCACGACCGACGACGCATACGAGGAAGTGCGCTACGTCGTGCGCATGGCATATCTGGATCATCTTGGGGCGTTGCGGCTGGGGGAGATCGAACTGCTGAGCGCGTCCGCGCTGCTGGATGAAGAACTTGAACTGCTGATGTTTGATCCGCGCAACCCCTCGCGCTTTCAGTTTGCCGACCTGCTGCCAGGCTGGCTGCGCATCAACTCAGCCGGGAAGGCTTCGATCTCGCCGGTCGGCTACGCGCTGGCAACACTGTGCATCGGCGTGCCCGCGATTCTGCTGGCGGCGTTTGCGTTGGCGTGAACCAGCTATCGGATCTGCAGTTCGCACGGAGAGCACATCCAGCCGGGCTCGCGCAAGCCGCGCCCCTCAGTGCCGATTGGTCTTGCGAAGATTGCCGCCGATGATCGTCATGGCGAGAAGCAGGCAGGTGAAGGTGATGTGGCACCACAGCGGGATGTATTGCCATGACATGGCCGCCTTCAACAGGCCCACGGCCACCAGCAGCACGCCCAGCACCATTGGCGCGCGCTTGTTTTCACCGGCGATCAGCGCCGCAGTGAAACCAGCAATCAGCGAGACGACCGAGGCCAGGCTGATGTGAAGCACGAGGTGTAACGTGTCCGGGGTGAACGAGCCACCGTTGATGACGGCTTCTTCGAACGCGGCTTGGTGGACGCCAAAGGCCTCAGGCAACGCCGCTGCAAGCGCCTGCTCACCGATGAACCAGATGAGCATCCAGCCGACAAAGCCGACAATGACACCGAGGATGATTCGAACCATGGCGTGGTCCGCCGACAGGGCTACTCGCGGTTGCGTAGGACTTTTTCGGGTTCTGGCGCGGCGCCCTTCTTGTAACTGGCGCTGTCGGCGCGCTCATACGGGACTTTGGCTTCGAGCTTGGCTTGCTGGCCTTTCGCCTTCTGCTTGTCCTGTACGTGCTTGGGGGGCAGCCAGTTGCCCATTTCGTCGAAGCTGCCTTCGGCTTGTGCTTTCTCGGCCATCGTGACGCGACGCTTCTTGCGGTCGTCGGCCATGGGCATCTGCTTCAGGTCTGCCGGGGCGCGTTCGCCAAGGTCTGTGAAATTGTCCATGCGCACGGCGCACAGGTCGCCGCACATCGTGCAGACGTCGCTGTCGTAGTCTTCGCTGGTTGCGCGGAACTTGCGCGCTTCGACCGGGTCGATGGCACAGGCAAACATGGTTTCCCAGTCCAGCTTCTTGCGCGCCTCGGACATGCGGTCGTTGATTCTCTTGGCGTAGGGCACACCTTTGGCAAGGTCGCCTGATTGCGCCGCGATGCGCGTGGCGATCACGCCCTGGCGCACGTCGTCGGCGTTGGGGAGCCGCAGATGCTCGGCGGGCGTGACGTAGCACAGCATGTCGGCGCCCGCGGCGCTGCACACCGCGCCGCCAATGGCACCCGTGATGTGGTCGTAGCCGGCGCCGGTGTCGATGGTCAGCGGGCCCAGCACGTAGAACGGTGCGCCGTGGCAGATACTCTTTTGCAGCTTGACGTTGGCTGCAATCTGGTCCAGCGGCACGTGGCCGGGGCCTTCGATCATCACCTGAACGCCCTTAGCCCAAGCGCGCTTGGTGAGTTCGCCCAGGATCAGCAGCTCCTGAATCTGCGCGGCGTCGGTGGCGTCGCCGGTGCCGCCGGGACGCAGCGAGTCGCCCAGTGAAAACGTCATGTCGTAGCGTGCGGCGATCTCGCACAGCTCGTCGAAATACTCGAAAAGCGGGTTTTCGTTGCCCGTGGCGCGCATCCAGGCCGCGTGCACGCTGCCACCCTTGCTGACGATGCCGACAATGCGCTGGCGCCCGTCGACATACTTCAAGGTCTGCCGCGTGATGCCGCAGTGGACGGTGATGTAGTCCACGCCCTGCTGGCCCTGCTTCTCGATTTCGTCGAGCAGCCGCCGCGCCGTGAAATCCTTGAACCCCTTGCCCTGCATGATGTTGTCAGACATCGCGCCATAGATGGGCACGGTGCCGACCATGACGTTGCTGTTGCGGATGACGCTGGTGCGGATGTGGTCGAGGTCCTGGTAGCCGCTGGAGAGGTCCATCACGCTGTCGCTGCCGAAGTCGATTGCGACTTTGAGCTTCTTCAGTTCTTCGTCGAGCGAGCCGTGATCGGACGAAATGCCGATGTTTGCGTTGACCTTGGTCTTGGTGCGACGACCGATGGCGCGCGGCGCGAAGTCGTGGTTGTGGTTCTTGGGGATGACCAGGTGGCCCTGCGCGATCAGCGCCCGCACTTCTTCGGGCGTGAGTTCTTCCTGTTCAGCCACGTAGGCCATCTCGTCGGTGATTTTGCCATCACGCGCGAATTGCAGCTGGGTCGGCATTGGATGCTCTCATTTGCGCAGTCGCGGGCAGGATAGATCACGACGTGAGCATCACCAGTAGGCGACAACTCGGGGCGCGGTAGTATGCCCGGCTTGCCGAACCGAGGACCTTGCGATGAACGCCACCAACCTGTTGCTGCTTGCCTTCGATAACGCCCTCGCCCACCCGTGGGAGTCGTTCGCCGGCGCAACCAACGACCTGGGTGCCGCGGAAGCCGCGTGGCAGCACCCCGCATATGCGCAAGAACCCCACGACACCGGCGTCGGCAAACCGGGCACTGTGCTGTGGTTTCTCAATCACCTTGAACTATGCCATCGCCACTACACCGCAATGCTGCGTCAGAAAAGACAAGGGCAAGCGACGGGTGCAGAGCCCGATACCCAGCCGCCGGGCGAGTTGCCCCTGGCTGAAATTCTAGCTGCCCTCGAAATGGCAAATACCGCCCTGAGGGCCGAAATCGCGATGCTGACAGCCGACACTCTCGACAGGCCTTTCACGCCGAACAAGACCACCGCCGAGTTTGTCCTGGGCACGATCCGCCACATCAGCTGGCACTCGGGCCAGATCGCGACGATCCGTCGGCTGTTCAAGCAGAAGTGAGCGTCGCGTGAAACAGCAGGAGCGCGAGTCTCCTCGCGCTCCTGTGTCTCTCTATCGAATCAGTTTGAGTTACGGTCAATGTTTGCCGGCACAGGTGTTCCGTTGCCGGTGTTGGTTTGCAGCAGGCTGCCCGCGTCCTCGACGACGTTTGCGATGCCGGTGCCCACAATGTCGATGTCGATCTGCCCCGCAGCCCCGTTGGGCGTGCCGCCATTGGCCCGGACAATCGCCGTCGACGCAAAACGCACCGAGAACTCAAAGCCACCGCCGATGTTGATGTTTCCGCCTACCGCACCAACCGGGCCCGCGATGGACGTGCTGCCGCCGCCGTTGGCGGAGAGCAGCGACGTGATCACCATCCGCGTCGAGCCGTCACCGGCAATCGTGATGTCGCCGGCTAGGCCGGCACTTACGCCGGTGCGCCCGTCGGCAACAATTTCCCCGGTAATCTGCAGGTCGGCGGCCTGACAGGCTATGCTGACTTCGCCGGCTGCGCTGCCCGCACCCTGGGTGCTGCCGTTGCCGCCCGAGACGTCGATATCGGCCCCGATCAACAGGTGGCCAAACTGCGTAACGATGGACACGTCGCCGCCGTTGCCGCCGCCCGTCGTGCCCGAGGTCGTTGAACCAGCACCGCCCGCGGCCAAGATGCTGCCGCCCGTGAATGTCACCTGCCCGCCCACGCCCAGGTCAAAGCTGGTGCCGGCGCCGTTACCGCCGCGGCCGGCAGCACTGTCGCCACCGCGCAGGTCGAACGCCACCAAGTCGAAGCTGAACACGGTCCAGAATGCCGAGTTGATTGCGGCAGTACCGCCCGTGCCGCCGCCTCCCAGCCCGCTGTTTGCACCGCCGCGGGCCGTGACGCTGCCGGACAGCGCAATCGTCGAAATGCCGCCGCTGCTGACGGCAAAATCGCCGCCTGTACCGCCACCATTGCCGCTGGTCGTGCTGCCGCCGGAAACGTTGATATCAAGGTCTGCAACAAGCGAGACGCCCGTGCCAATGCCGAAGTCAGCACTGCCGCCGTCTCCACCCAGGTCAGCAACGCTTGCTCCACCCACGCCGGAGAAACTCAGAGTTATGGCGTTGCGGTCAGAGGAGGACAGGCTCACCGCCAAGGCCCCGCCGGCACCGCCGAGGTCGTCACCACCGCCGCCATTGGCTGTGAAGTCAAACGTTGATGCGGTGATGGCTTCGCCATAGCTGGAAAACATCTGCACGAAGCAACCGCCGCCAGCACCGCCTTCTGCGCCGGCACCGGTGCCCGCGCCGCCGCTGACGTCGCCGGTCAGCGTAAAGTTCCAGGTCTCGCCGTAGCTTGAGTACCCCGCGTCGCCGCCCTCTCCGCCCAGCCCGTTCGAGTTGCCGCCCCGCGCCATGAATGTGGCCAGCACATTCACACACTCCGCGCCGTCGGCGTACACGGCCAGACTGCCACCGGTACCGCCCTGAGATGAACCCACACCGCCATGAGCCGTGAACTGCACGGCAACGCCGAACACGCTTTCACCTTCAAAGCTGCAATCTCCGCCGTCGCCGCCGGTGCCGCCACTTCCACCGTTGCTGGTGCTGACCACGGCCCCCTGCGAGGTCACGCCGCTCACGTACACTGCTCCGCCGTCGCCTCCCGTGCCGGTGCCGGTTGCGCCGCCAATGGCTTCCGTTGCCATGAACATGTCCAGCGGGCCGTCGCAGGTGACTGCCACGTCGCCGCCGTCACCGCCCTGATTGGCACCGCTAGCCGCGCCCCCGTTGCCGCGCACGCTCCATGCAAAGCGCGTCATGATCGTCGAAGAAGCCGAGAACTGCGAATCCCCGGCGGCGCCTCCTGCGGTCCCGCCGCCGCCGTTGGCCTGGATCAAGCCGTCCGGAAGAATGATGTCACCGGCATCGCTCAGCAGGGTGACGTCGCCGCCTTGGCCGCCAATGGCTGCACCCGGACTGTTGCCGGTGGTGTTCGCGGTTCCGGCAAGAATCGCGGCCCCGTGGTAGGCAACCACGGTCAGGGCCCCGCCATCATAGGGCACCGGTGATGCATAGCCGCGCAAGTCAACGTTGCCGTCGATCGAGACCGCGGTTCCCGTCGCCTGCTCAGCCAGCAATCCCAAGCCCACCGAGTCCAGCGTGAGGCGCACCCCGTTGACGTTGCCGTCGATGCGGATGAAGTCGCCGACCAGGTTGGTGCGAATGACCACCTGATCGACTGCCACCGGCGCGTCCGAGATGTCGAGCGTCGCGCCTGCAGGCAGGTGAAAGTCCTCGCCGATCAGGTCCACCCATGCGGTGCCGCCGGCCACGGTCACGCGCGCCGGCTGAATCGCGATCAACTCCGCATAGGTCACGGAGTTGTTCGCCAGCACAGTCGGCGTCAGGAAGTTGTTGTTGATCGCGGGACGTGAACGGCCGTCATCAAGCAGAATTCGTCCAGCCGACGCCCAGACCGTGATGTCGCCGCCGCTGCCACCGGCTGCCCCTGTGCTGGTTCCGCCGCTGGTGTCGATGGCTACCGGCAAGCCGACGAGGGTCGGCAGCACAGTCGGCACAGACGGATAGACCGCTGAGCCCCCGCCACTGCTGCTCTTCCCGCCCTTGTCATCATCACCACAGCCGCTGAGCAGTAAGACGAACACGCCCGCCGTAAGCAGCGCAATCACGCGCAACGACGCGTTATGGGTGAGCCGATGCATGCGAAGCTCCTTGAGAAATTGTGAGCGGCAAGAGTGTTGCGCAAATCACTGCGTGACGCAAGCTCGCATTGCCGCAGGATTGCACAGCTTGCATTGGCCGCTCGCAGCACTTGAGCAACTGGGCACTTCGCCAAGTGTTAAGCAGCGATGAAGTCTGTCGCCACACACTTCGTCAAGCGTAGACCGACGCGCGCCGGGCGCTCATCTGGTGCGCGAGCTTGATGGCTTCGTGCATCGCGCCGGGGTTGGCTTTGCCCTGTCCTGCGATGTCGAAGGCGGTGCCGTGGTCCGGGCTTGTGCGCACGATCGGCAGGCCCAGGGTCACGTTCACGCCCTCAAAGAACGCCAGCGTCTTGACCGGTATCAGGCCCTGGTCGTGGTACATCGCGACCACCGCGTCGTAGCGGCCGTCCCGGGCGTGGGCGAACACGCTGTCAGCCGCCAGCGGGCCCTCCAGCTTCCAGCCCTTCTTGCGCATGTCGTCGACCAGCGGCTTGATCAGCTTGCGGTCTTCATCGCCGAACCGGCCGTTTTCGCCGGCGTGGGGGTTCAAGCCGCAGACTGCAATGCGCGGGTCTTCAATCGCGAAGTCGTTGATCATCGATGCATGCACCGTTTCAAGCACGCCGCGCAGCAGTTTGCGCGTGATCAGCTTCGGCACGCGGCTCAGGGGCTCATGAATCGTTGCCAGCGCCACGCGCAGGCCGCCCCCTACCAACATCATAACCGCGTGCTTGGCCTTGCACACGTGCGCGAACATCTCGGTCTGGCCCGGAAACGGGAACTCGTCTTCGTCCATGACTTCCTTGCAGATCGGCGCGGTCACGATCGCGTCGCTGATGTCGCAGGCCAGCATCTCTGTGGCTGCCACGAGATAACTGCTCGCGCGCTCGCCCGTTGCGCCGGTTGGCTTGCCGGGCTTGACCGCGCGCTCGTCTTTGAATCCGCAATCAAGAAAGATCGGACGCCACGGCTTGTCGCCCGCGGGCTCAATGTGCTCAAGCATATAGCCGGGGTCGCCTATGAAGTCGTCCACAGGAATGATGTGGTAGGCGTGCATCGCCGATGGCTTGTCCAGGTGGCGGGCATACAGGAAGGCATCGCCGATCACGGCAATCGGGCGCTGGTGCAGAATCTCGTGGCGCTTTTGCAGGCGGCGCACCGCGCGGTGCGTGACCTCGGCGCCGACGCCGGCGGGATCACCCATGGTGATCAGCAGCGGCATGGGAAAGTCCCACGCCTCAAACTCTCCGCTGTCGTCGTTCAACTGCGTCTCCGCACCAGGCGCTCAAGGGGCATCAGGATAAGGAACAGCGCGCACAGGTACACAGCCCCCATCGGCCAATCTCGCCGCGTGAGTCGTGTCTCTGGCAGCCTCGCCGCAAGCTCGGCCTGCTTCGGGTTGTTGTCCACTGGTTTCGTGAATCCGCCGCCCTGGCCTTTGCGCGCGATGTAGACGTCGCCGATGCGGCGCTGCTCATCATCGACTTGCTCGATCACCTCTGCGGCACCCGTCGGAAGTCCGCCCGCATGCGTGAGCAGACCGTCGACCAGTTCAAGCGCGAGGTCGCCCGACGCCGTTCGCAGCACGTATGTGGCGCCGGGCAGCGGGTCCAGCAGCCGAATGCCCTCGGGCGTTGCTTCGCCAACCAACCGCACATCCGGCACTTCGCGCGGCAACAGCCAGCGCAGGCTTGCGGCAAACACGCCCGGGAAGTCGCCCCAGGCCGTGATCTCGCCCAGTGACTCAGGCTCGCCCCCTACCGACCAGAACGCTGTACGCCCCAGCCCGTACGCGTGAAAGGCCAGCGCCGGCGGGTCGCCCGCCGCATTCAGGCCCAGCGTGACGGCTGCTTCTGGCTTGGCGGTGCTGCGCGCGTACCAGGCTGCCCGTGGCGCGGGTTTGGGCAAAGCGTCCGGCCCGAAGAGCTGTTTGCCTGGCGGGAGCAGCGTAAGCTGAAACTCGCCCGCCAGCACATCGACCTTGGGTGGTTCCAGCTCGGCGGCCTTCTGCTCGTCGAGCTTGCGTTTGCGTTCTTCTTCTTCGGCCTTCTTCTGGTCGTCGTAGGCCTTGAACGCGGTTTCCACCGCGGTTACGAAAATCACGTGTGCCTTCTCGGCCGCTTCGCCCTCGCCGGGGATGAACGAGAACCCCTGCTTGGTGGCAAGGTCTTCAATCGTCTTGCGGGCCGCCAGTACCTCGGGTGTGCCGCCCACAAACGCGTCGCCGATGCCAACAGTCATGATGTTCACGGTTTCGCGGCGCGCCTCCTCGGCGATACTCGAAAGCAGCTTGCCCTCGCGCGCGTTGGCGGGGCGGTCTGCGCCGTCGGTCATCAGTACGATTACCTTGACCGCGCTGTTCTCTTTCTTGATCACGTCCAGCGCCTCGCGCATCGCGGCGTAGACGTCGGTGTTGTAGTACATCTCATCGAACTCGGCGTCGCCCTCTGTCGCGGCCAGGCGCTGCGCCAGGTTCTTCACGTCGAAGTCAATGAACACCCGCGGCTTGTCAATCCACGTCTGCTTCAGCGTAAACGACAGCACGCCGACGCGCGTGTTGGTCTGCTCTTTGGCCTCTTTGATCTTCTTGAGCGCCTCGGTCACGCCTTTGCATGCGACGCGCCAGCGTGTCAGGTCGGCGCGTCGATTGACCGTGGCGTTCATGCTGCCGGAGCGGTCAAGCACGTACACAATGCTGGCCTTGGCGACTTCGGCCTTGCCCTTGATCTCTTCTACCGGCGGGTCTTCGGGCTCTGGCGGCTTGCCTTCCTTGAGCAGCGTGACGGGCAAGAGCATCTTGGCCTCGGGCGCCAGGTACTCCGGCGCCACGAACTTTGCGCCATCGCCCGTGATGTACAACCCGCCGCCTCGTGCAACCCAGAAAGACAATCCGTAAATCACCGACGGATTCGACAGCGACAACTGGTACAGGGCATCGACACTGGTCAGCACCACGCCGACCGGGTTGTCCGGGTTGTCGAATCTGCGCGCGTCGAATTCCGCCAGGTCACCCCGTTCGGTTTTCCAGCCGGGTGCAAGTTCCGTTACCCGCTTCTCGTGCTCTTTCGTCAGGCCCAGCATCAGCAGCACCGGCGGCTCCCCCACACGCACAATGGCGCCGTCGCGCTGCAACTCGTTGCCTTGTGCGTCATGCAACAAGGCTTCCAGCAGGTGCACGCCCGGCTTTTCCAGCCGGATTTCTGCCTTGCCTGACTTGTGCGGCAACTCGGCACCATCCAGTAGCAGCCTCAACGTTGCGCCCGCGAGAAATGCCGACACGTTGACCTGCCCGGCTTCGCCCGGCTGCAGGGTTGTTGGCGCGTCGATGTGCAGAATCATCGGCGACGGCAGCACGTTTTCTTCGGGCCAGTGGGCTGTGCACGGCAGGCCAAGCGCAAGCACGGCGTCGCGGGCGCGAGTGGCCTGTTCGTGGCTGCCCCAGACCTCGGCCCGTTGCGGGGGTTGCTCGCCCGCCAACGCTCTGCGCACCCTGTTGGTGAACGCAAGCGGCGTCTCGCGAAAGTCGGTGGCGTCGGCGGCTGGGGCGCGATCATCCAGCAGCAGGCGCCATACGCCCTGCGGCTCAAAGCGGCTGGTCTCGGGTTGCGTCTCGACAATTCCGGCAAGGGCAAACACCAGCGCCGCGACGGCGATCACACGAATCGTGCCCGCAATGGCCACCGTTCGTTTGCCGTGGCGCCATGGCAGCAGCACAAGCAAGCCAAGGACTGCGCCAATGCCAATCCACGGAAGTGTGGCGGGATGTGCAATCTGAAGGCTCGATAGATCGGGCATCAAGCGCTTCCCGTTGTGCGCGCCAAACCTTGCATGCATAGTGCCCCCGCAAAGGGCAGACACATGACCGTTACGGTACGAACACTGAAGGACTCCGTCGACCACGAGGTCGAGCTCAAGGGCTGGATGTACAACCGGCGCGGCAGCGGCAAGCTGCTGTTTCTGCAGGTGCGCGACGGCACCGGCATCGTGCAGGTGGTGGTCAACAAGAAGGACGTGCCCGAGCCGGTCTTCGAAACAGCCAAGCGCATCGGCATCGAAAGCAGCATCATCGTGCGCGGGCGAGTCACGAAAGACGACCGCTCGGCCCTGGGCGTTGAGCTGCAATGCAGCGACCTGGCGGTGATCCAGGAAGTGCACGACTACCCGATCCAGATCACCGAAGACGTGCCCAACATCGACAAGCTGCTGGACAAGCGCCACCTGTGGATTCGGTCGCGCGTGCCCAACGCCATTCTGCGCGTGCGCAGCGAAGTGGTCCAGGCGATTCGCGACTTCTACTATCAGCGCGGTTACGTGTTGTTCGACGCGCCGATGTTCACGCCCGCAAGCTGCGAGGGCTCCAGCACGCTGTTTGAGGTGCCGTACTTCGACGCCACCGCCTACCTGTCGCAAAGCGGCCAGCTGTACGGTGAAGCCGGCGCACTTGCATTCGGCAAAGTCGTGGTTTTCGGCCCCACGTTTCGCGCCGAGAAGTCCAAGACCCGACGCCACCTTACCGAGTTCTGGATGGTCGAGCCCGAAGTCGCGTTTCTCGAGCTCGACGGCGTCATGGACCTGGCCGAGCAGCAGATCCAGTACGTGGTAGGCCGCGCGCTGGAACGCTGCGCCGAAGAACTCAAGGTGCTCGAACGCGACACCGCCATTCTGCAGCAGGTCAGCAAGCCGTTCCCGCGCATCAGCCACTCCGAGGCGCAAGCCGTGCTTGCCAAGCTGAAAGCCGAGTTCGCCGCCAGCGGCAACGAAGAACTTCAGAAGCTAAGCAATGACATTCTCAAGAGCGGTCCCGATGCCGACCTGGGTGCTGCGGACGAAACCGCCATCGGCATGCACTTCAAGCAGTGCGTGATGATCCACCGCTACCCGCGCCACGTGAAAGCCTTCTACATGAAGGGTGATCCCGCCGACCCGACCAAGGCCCTGTGCGTAGACGTCATCGCACCCGAGGGCGTGGGCGAGATCGTGGGTGGCAGCCAGCGCGAGGACAGCCTGGAAGAGTTGCTGAAACAGATTGAGCACCACAAGGTTCCCATGGAAAGCGTCGAGTGGTTTGTCGACCTGCGGCGGTATGGCAGCGTCCCCCACGGCGGCTTCGGCATGGGCGTTGAACGCTGCGTGCAGTGGATCACCGGTTGCCAGCACGTGCGCGAAGCCATCCCGTTCCCGCGCACGATCTATCGCCTGAACCCGTAGCACCTGAAGCAGAGGCAAGCCCTTGGCTGAAGCCATCATCATCGACCTGTACGACACCCTGACCGATGAGGCGGACAACGACCGCAATGCGTTGGCGCTGGTGCGCCAGGTCGTGGCGACGGCTGGGCAGCGCGTGACTGAGCAGGCGTTCGCGCAAGCCGAAGAGTTTGCCATCCAGAGCTTCGCGCCGAACATGTACGACGCCATGATCTTCAAGCTGGTGAATCGCGACACGACGCTGGCCCTGCGCTGCATCAGCGCCTTCAAGAAAAACAACCCGCGCAGCGTGAAGGTGCGCCCTGAGGCCAAAGAGATCCTGAAAATCTGCAATGAGCGCAAATGGAAAGTCGCGCTCGCCCACGCGCCCGACAAGGACGAGACGGAAGCTTTGCGGAAAGCCGGGCTGCTGGACATGTTTGATGTGAAAGGGCCGCCCGCGGCGCTCAAGATCGGGCTGCCGGACGTCCGCGTGCTGGAAATCCTGCTGGGTCAGCTGGCGGTGCGCCCGGGTGATTGCGTGATGCTGGGCAACCGCATCGACAACGACATCCGGCCCGCCAACATGCTGCGCATCACGACCGTGCAGTTGCAGGTGGGCATCCACGGCAAGCGGCAGTTTCCACGCGACCTGAAAGACGTGCCGGCCTATGAGGCGCCGACGCTTGCGGCGCTGATGAACGTGCTGCCGACGGTTGTCTGAGTTCGCACCCGAGAAATCAGCGCCCGGCGGCTACTGGAAACAGCGGCCGTTGGCCTCTAGCCTCTGGCCCCAGATGACCAACGCGACCACAACTGATTTCGAGCCTGTCATCGGCCTTGAGGTGCATTGCCAGCTCAAGACCCGCAGCAAGATGTTCTGCGCCTGCAAGGTACGCTTCGGCGCGCCAGCCAACTCGTTGACGTGCCCGGTGTGCCTGGGATTGCCCGGCGCGCTGCCGATGGTTAATCACCTTGCCGTTGAGTACGGAATACGCATTGGTTTGGCGCTGAACTGCCAGATTGCGCACCGCGTCAAGTTTGACCGCAAGAACTACTTCTACCCCGACCTGCCCAAGGGCTACCAGGTCAGCCAGTACGACGAGCCGCTGTGTTTTGACGGCGAACTGCAATTGCCGATCAACGACGCAACCGGCAACCCCAAAGTGTGCCGTATCACGCGCGCGCACCTTGAAGAAGACGCGGGCAAGTCCATCCACATGGGGCACAGCACTCTGGTTGACCTGAACCGCGCCGGCACGCCACTGGTCGAGATCGTGGGCGGCCCCGACCTGCGCAGCCCCGAGGAGGCCTACGTCTACCTGACCACCCTCAAGCGCAACCTCAGCTACCTAGGCATCAGCGACCTGAGCATGGAAAAGGGCAGTTTGAGATGCGACGCCAACATTTCGATTCGGCCCCGCGGCCAGGAAAAGTTCGGCGTGCGCAGCGAAGTGAAGAACCTGAACAGCTTTCGCGCCGTGCGCGCCGCCCTTGAGTTCGAGATCAAGCGCCACACGCAAGTGCTCGAAAGCGGCGGCAAGCTGACGCAGGAAACACGCCTGTGGGACGAAGAGAAACTCGAAACCCGCAGCATGCGCAGTAAGGAAGAAGCCACGGACTACAGATTCTTTCCTGAGCCTGACCTGGCCACCTTCGACGTGCCGCGCGAATGGGTCGAAAAGGTCCGCGCCACGCTGCCCGAAATGCCCGAAAAGCGCCTGCTGCGCTTCCTGCACGACTTCAAGCTCAACCAGCCGGACGCCGAGTTCCTGGTCGGCGAGAAGGCTTTGGCCGACTGGTACGAAGCCTTGCTGAAACTCTACGACGAGCCGCGCAAGGTGGCGGCTTGGGTAGTCGGCGAGGTCAACCGCGAGTTGCAGGAGCGCCACGTCGGCATCGACGAGTTCAAGGTCAAGGCGACGCAGCTTGTGGAGCTGATCAAGCTGCTGGACACGGGCAAGCTGAACAACATCACCGCCAAAGAGGTCTTCAAGGCCATGGCCGAAACCGGCGAACCCGCACTCGCGGTTGCCAAGCGCCTCGGTCGCCTGATCGAACAGGACGAGGGCGAAGTGGATGCCGCCATCGCCGAAGTCATCGCCGAGTTCAAAGACAAAGCCGTCGCCGACTTCTTGAAGGGCGAAACCAAGGTGCTGGGGTTTCTGGTGGGCCAGGCTATGCGAAAGCTGAAAGGCAAAGCCAACCCCAAGGACATCGGCGCCAGGTTCGAGGCCCGGTTGTCTGAGCATCGGTCGTGACCCGACCTGACAGGCCACCCATGTACCACGACCTACCGAAACTCAGCCACGCGATTGTCGCCCTGATCCATGACGGCGACGAAATGCTGCTGATTGAACGCTCGAAGACGGACACCTACCCGGGCTACTGGTCCGCGGTCACGGGCGCCATGGACGTCGGCGAAACCCAACAAGCCGCCTGCATTCGCGAGGCGCGCGAGGAAGTCGGCTTGCAGGTCAAGCCCGTGCGCAAGGTCTGGGAAAGCGTCACGCGGCGCGCGTCGTTCGTGTTGCACTGGTGGCAGTGCGACTTGGCGGGCCCCCGGGCTGTCGTGGCCGACCCCGCAGAAGTGGGCGACTACCGCTGGGTGCGCGAGGCCGACATCGCGAAATTCCAGCTGATGTTCAGCGACGCCCGCTGGTTCTACAGCGACATTTACCCGCGGGTGCGACGCTAGCGCCACGGCCGAGACTGCACTAACCTGCCTGCATGCACGCATTGCTTGCCCTGACCCTTGCCCACGCCCGCGACGTTGCCCGTCGGCCGTCCACGTTAATTCTGGCGGCCGTGGGCGCGGTGCTTGTGCTGTCTCTGCGCTGGTTTTCGGCATTTGGCCTTGGCTATGAAGTCGTGCAGCTTGTGGAACTCGGCGTGTACACGATCGGCATGCTGGGCGCCGTGGCCGTGGTGCTGTTCTGGCTGCCCCGTGAAGACGAGACCGACGACCCGGAGTTGCTGCTGCTGACCCGTCCAGTCTCGCCGTGGGTGCTGGCCAGCGGCGCGTTTGCCGGGCGACTTGCCGTAGTTGCGCTGCTGTTCACCGGCTGGCTGCTGTGCATCGCGGCTGCGCTGCTGTGGTTCAAGCTGGAAGATGCACAGCTCTTTGGCTATCGCGGCGCCGATTCTGTTGCCTCTGAGGCACTCAAGGCGCTGGGGCCACTATTCGGCCAGTTCATGGCCACGGGCGTGCTGCTTGCGGTCGCACAGCCGATTGCGCGCGCGCGCAAGCCCGCGTTGCTTGCGGCGGGCGTACTGGCGCTGTATGTGCTCGGATACGCGGTTGCATTGCCGATCTTGCCTGACCTGGCACGGCAGGATGTCACAGGCTCGCTGTGGGGCATGCCGGACAGCAGTATTTCGCCTTGGCAGATTGTTCATGCTTGTGCATGGTGTGCGGTCGGGATAGCCTTGGACAGCGGTGTGTTGAGGCTGCGGTCAGTGTCATAAACCACAATCCCAACGCGGTTTGTATGTTGCTTGTGGGGCTGTGGTCGGCTGTATAGACTGCAATGCGGACTATTCTGGTCTATATCGCTTAGTCTTTGAATTTTCACGTCCGGGTTGCCCGGGGGTTTGTCTTGCGTTACGCAATTTTTGGCGACATCCACGGCAACCTCGAGGCTCTCGAGAAGGTGCTCGGTCTTTGCAAAGACCAGGGCGTTGACCGCTACTTGTGCCTGGGTGACATCGTCGGCTACGGCGCAAACCCCGACGAATGCTGCGATCGCGTGCGAGAGATGGGCTGCCCCACCGTCGCCGGCAACCACGACTGGGCAGTGTGCGGCAAACTCAGCATTGAGTTCTTCAACACCTACGCCAAGCAGGCGGTGTACTGGACGCGCGACAACCTCAAAGAAGCAAACATGCAGTTCCTGCGCGAGCTGCCGCTGGTACAGGAGATTGACGAGAACATCACGCTCGTGCACGGCAGCCTGAACTTCCCTGACCTGTTCGACTACATCCAGACCAGCCAGGACGCGCGCCTGAGCCTTGAGAAGCTGCGCACCCGCGTCTGCTTCCTCGGCCACAGCCATGTGCCCGTGACGTTCTTTTCGGGGCCCATGGTCAGCTACTCGATGAGCTACGAGATCAACCTCAAGGGTTTCGAAAAAGCGCTGGTCAACGTCGGCAGCGTGGGACAGCCGCGCGACGAAAACCCCAAGAGCTGCTTTGCCATCTACGACAGCGACAAAGAACTCGTGAAGATCACGCGCATTGAGTACGACATCGAAACTGCCGGCCGCAAAATCCTCGACGCCGGCCTGCCCGAAATCCTTGCGGAACGCCTGAAGTTCGGCCGCTAACGCCCCGACAACTGCGCGACTACCCCGTGCGCTCACGCACGGGCAGACGTATGCCACGATTCTTCAGCTTGAAAACGCCTTCTTGGCGCGCTCGCCCAGCAGCCATTTCCGGATGCCGCCCAGCCAGTTCTTGCGCTGGCGCACCTCTTCGTGCTGGGTGTCCCATGCGGGCCTTTGCACCTGCTTGATCAAGTCGCGCACAAGGTCACGGCTTGTGACGCTGTCGGCTTCGGCGTGGAAATTGGTGAGTACCCGGTGATGCAGCGCCGGCAGCGCGATGGCGCGAATGTCTTCGGGGTAGGCCTCGTCGCGGCCATCCAGGGCTGCGCGTGCCTTGGCGCCCAGAATCAGCGACTGCGTGGCGCGCGGGCTGCCGCCGCAATCCACCATGTCTTTGACCAGCGCGCTGAACGTGCTTGCCGGGCGCGTTGAGCGCACAACGTCGATCGCGTACTTGATGCATTCGTCGCGCATGTTGATGCGCCGCACCACGCCAAGCATGCGAACGACTTTTTCTGCGCTCAGGACGGTGTTCACCGACTGCTCAGGCCGCGACGTGGTCTGCAACAGCATTTCCATCTCGTCGAACTGGGTCGGGTAGTCCACCAGCACGGTGAACATGAAGCGGTCCAGCGCCGCCGCCGGCAGCAGGTACGTGCCCTCTTGCTCAATCGGGTTCTGGGTGGCCATCACGAAGTACGGCTGCGGCAGGTCGTAGCGGTGGCCGGCGACCGTGACGGCATACTCTTCCATGGCTTCCAGCAGGGCGGCCTGCGTCTTGGGCGGCGTGCGGTTGATTTCATCGGCGAGCACAAAGTTGGCAAAGATCGGCCCGCCAAGAAACTGAAACGCGCGCTCGTCGCCGTCGCCGACCAGCACGTCGCTGCCCGTGATGTCGCTGGGCATCAGGTCGGGCGTAAACTGAATGCGGTTGAACTTCATGCCCATGATCTGGGCCAGCGTGCGAATCAGCAGCGTCTTGGCCAAACCGGGCACGCCCAGCAGCAGCACGTGTCCGCCGGCAAAGAACGCCGTCAGCACCTGCTCAACGACATCGTCCTGGCCGACAATGCGCTTGGCCAGCTCATGGCGTATCGCCGCATGGGCGTCGCCAAGCTCTTTGAGTACACGATAGTCGTCGCCCGATAGGGCTGGTTGTTCCTGCATGCGGGCCTCATTATGGAAACGAAGTGCGCCACGTAAAGCGGAACCAATTCCGGCATTGCATCAGTTTGAACTTCGAACTGCTGTGCCGCCAAGATGCCAAGTACCGCCAAGGACAGCATTCACTTGGCATTCTTGGCCCCTTGGCGGCAAATTGCATCGGGCCGGGCATGCGCCCGAGTGAACCAACGACCCGCCCGTCCGTTTTCACATGGTGAACCAGTCTGTCCTGGCAGCATCCGCACCGTTCGGCACGGGACTTGGTGCATTCCCCGTGGGCCGGTTGGAGAACGCTGAAACCGCATTTCCGATACCCGGAATGCACGCTTCAGGCAGTTTTCTGTTACCGCCCGGTAGCGCTGGCGATTGCAGGATGTCGGAATAGACTGGTCGTCCCCTGCTTTGACGGTGCCCGGAGGAGTCTTATGCGCACACACACTGCCCGGCTTCGCGCGCTTTCGATCACGCTGCCCTTGCTCTTGCTCACGGTGTTCGCGCTGCTGCTGGCAAGCCCCGCCGCGTCCGTGCACGCCCAGGAAGAGTTCAAGACGCTCAAGAAAGACTATGAAACGGCGCGCAAAGACGGCTCGCGCACGCAAATGGGCCGAATCGCAGCCAAGATGGGCGACACGAATGACCCTGACGCGGCCAAGTTCCTGTTGAAAGAGCTGGACGAAGACCAGAAAGCCCGCGCGCGGAAAAAGGCCGGCCTGCCAGGCGAAGTTCGCGACGAAATCATCAAGGCGTTGGCCAAGTTCACCGACGAGAAAAGCGTCGAGATGATCGGTTCCGCCTGCCTGGCCCTGAAATCAGACAAAGACGCGTCGCTGGCCCTCGACCAGTTCGACTTCTTCATGGCGCTGGCCAGCATGAAGAACAGCCCGCCCGCCGAAAAAGCAGTACGCGCGGCCATTGCTGACGCCAAGAACGCGTTCATCAAGGTGGCTGCGATCGAGGCCGTGCGCCAGGCCAAGGCCAAGCAGTACACACAGGACGTGGCGAACGTGCTCGCCGAAGAAAACGAAGCCTGGCACAAAACGTGGCTGATCGTCCCGATCAACGTGTTCGCCTGCCTGCAGGAACTGGTTGAGCCCGAAGAAAAGGAAATGGCGATCAAGGTGGTCGAGGCCACGATCGCCTGGCAGGAACGCACCACCTGTGCCGACGAGCGCGTGCGCTTCTTTGGCGGCAACATGCTCTGGAAGCTCACCGGCGAAGAAGCCGACATGTCCAGCACCTACTATTGGAAGTGGTGGGTGCAGCAGATGAAAACCGTGGGCAACATCGACGCCGCCAACAAGCCTGAGGCCAAGCGCAGCAAGACCGTGGCCAGCCCGCCCGTGTTTGACACGCAGCCCGTGGGCAAGCGCTTCGTGTTCGTGATTGACGTGTCCGACAGCATGAAACTGCCGCTGAAGATCACGCTTGAAGAAATCGAGAAGCGCAAGAAAGACCGCGGCCCGGTATCGGGCAGACGCAAGAAAGACAAAGAAGCGGGCGACGGCGAGAAAGAGCCCGAAGACAACAACCCGCTGCGCAAGCTGCCCTGGGAAGATATCGGCACCAAGATGGACCTTGCCCGCGAAGAGCTTTCGCGCTCGATCAAGGATTTCGCCGGCGACCGGTACTTCGCGGTCATCATCTACAGCACCGAGCACACGCTTTACACTGAAGGCTGGATCCAGGCCACGCAGGACAACTGCAACAAGTGGTCGCGCACCGTGCAGGAGTTGACCACCGACGCGATGACCAACATCCACGGCTCGTTGATGCGCGCCTTCCGCATGGGCGCAAAGGGCGACACCGAGACAGAGCATCCGGCCGTCGAAGCCGACTGCATCCTGAACGGCGCCGACTGCATCGTCTTCCTGACCGACGGCTGGGCAAGCTGGGATGACCAGAGCCAGGGCCGCACCAAGGACAAACGCAACAACGTGGACAACAGCGTGGGCGACGGGCCGTTCATTTATGGCGAAGACATCTGGCCGGACGTGTTGCGCCACAACATCTTCCGCAAGGTCATCATCAACACCGTCGGGATTGGCAACCACGACAAGGACCTGCTCAAGAACTTGGCCAAGCGCACCGGCGGCGTCTACGTTGACTGGGGTTTCCCCGAAAGTTAGGCCACGTCCCCTCGTGGTATCGACAGGAAAACCACATGCCTCGAATCATGAGCCTGCTGTCGGCGGTTGCAGCCTTGCTGTGTACCGTTGCAGCCGTCAGTTTCAGCGCACAGGCGCCGCGCGGCGCCAAACCGCACGCAATCAACGACGTAGACCGCGGGCGCGCCTTCGACCACTTTGACCGCCTGCTGCCGCTGGCACTGGACAGCGCCAACGAAGCCGCCGCCAAGCAGGTTCGCGACGCGCTAACCGAAGCGAAGTCGCCATGGCTCACGATCGCCGCGGTCGAAGCTGTCCGTCAAGCCGAAGTGGACAAGCCCGGCACCGGCAAGGTCTTTCTGCCTGAGGTGCTGGCACTGATGGGCGAAGAGCACGCCAAGCTGCACGAGGAAGAAATTGTGCTGGTCAACGTGATGGCGTGCCTGGGCGTGCTGGTCAAAGCCGACGACAAGGACAACGTTACAGCGGCCGTGCAGGCGCTCGTGGACTGGCAGAAACGCACGAAGAACGAGATTGTGCGCCTGCGCCACATGGCCGAGCGAGTGTTGTTCACCCTGACCGGCGAAGACTGCACGCTGCGCGAAGACACCGTGGCGTTCTGGGAGTGGTGGCTGAAGAATCAAGCCGCCAAGGTCGCGGAAAAAGCTCCCGAGAAAGCTCCTGAGAAAAAGAGCAAGACGGCCCCGGTAGTCTTTCGTGAGCCGATTGTGGGCACACGCATCGTGTTCGTGATCGATGTGTCGGACAGCATGAAACACCCGATTGACCCCAAGGACATTGACCAGCTCAAGGCCAAGGCCCCCCACCTGCCATGGGACAAGAAGCGCGAACCCACAGCACTTTGGCTGGCAACCCAGGAACTCGCCCACTCCATCTCGCAACTCAAGCCGGAAGACCCCAAGAAAGCCGGCGGCAAAGGCACCAAGCGCCCCAAGAACGACCCCGAACTGCGCTACTTCGCGATTGTCACCTACTCGAAGGACATCAAGCTCGTCACCGACGGCTGGGTCGAAGCCAGCGAAAAGAACTGCCGCGTCTGGTCGGATCACGCCCGCGACCTCGAAACTGAGACGTTGACGAACATCCACGGCGGCTTGATGCAGGCCTTTGGCCTGTCCGCGGCGCGCAGCAACACCAGCAGCCCCGAGCTTGACCGCGACTGCGTGCTGACCGGCGCGCACACCATCGTGTTCCTGACCGACGGCTACCCGACCTGGAGCGAAGACTCCAGCGACATGTCCGGCACCAACGAGTTCAAGCATGCCGTCGGCAACGGCGAGTACGTCAAGCGCGACAAGCTGATTGAGCTGGCTGTGCGGACCAACCGCTTTCGCAAGGTGATGATCAACACTGTCGGCATCGGCAGTCACGACAAGGAACTGATGAAGGCGCTCGCCAAGAACGCCGGCGGCGCTTACACAGACTGGTCCTGCAAGATCCTCTGGGAGTAAACCAGACCCAGCCCGCGTCGGCACCCCCCCCGGGTGCCGACGCTTGTTTGCCAGCCGGCTTCGCGCTATCCAATTGCCATGAAACCTGCCGTGGTACTCGTTTCGGGGGGACTGGATTCCGCGACTGTGCTCGCGATTGCCATGCAGTCCTATGACTGCTACCCGCTGACGTTCGACTACGGACAGCGGCATGCGATTGAACTACAGGCCGCCCAGCGCGTTTGCGCCCAACTGGGTGCGCGCGCGCCGCGCCAGGTCAGGCTTGACCTGCGGGCCATCGGCGGCAGCGCACTGACCGCAGACATCGACGTCCCCAAGGGCGGCCCCGGCGCCGGCATACCCGTGACCTATGTGCCCGCCCGCAATACGCTGTTCCTGAGCTATGCACTCGCGCTCGCTGAGACACTGGGCGCCAGCGACATGTTCATCGGCGTCAACGCGGTTGATTACTCGGGCTATCCCGACTGCCGCCCTGAGTTCATTCAGGCTTTCGAGTCAATGGCCAACCTCGCCACCAAGCTTGGCGTTGAAGGCGCCCGGTTTCGCGTTCATGCGCCGCTGCTGGCGCTGACCAAGGCCGAGATCATCCAGCAGGGCATCGCGCTCGGTGTGGACTACAGCCTGACGCACTCGTGTTACGACCCGGTCGAAGACCGAGCCTGCGGCCGCTGCGACTCATGCGTGATTCGCCACCAGGGATTCGAGAAGGCGGGAATCCCGGACCCTACCCGGTACGTTCAGCAGGCCTAGCGCCCGCCGCCGGCAATGAAATCGCTCGTAGAAGTCCGAATCAGCTTGATTCCGCTCATGGCGTAACTACCTTTCGTCCGCGAACGGAGGATCGAATGCCCACCCAAACTGTCACGATCAACCTTGACCGCCTGGTAGATGCCATGCTGGACACCCGCATGCCGCACTATTGGGACCCCAAACGCAGCAAGCTGATGCGTGGTGCCAGCGAACTCGACGACGACAAGGGCCGCCGCGTGCTGGTAGACACCATCGGCAACCGCAAGTATCGCAAGCTGACCGACGGATTTGCCAAGACCCTCGACCCCAAAGACGGCAAGCTGGTCATGGAAGCCGTGAAGGGCAGCTTTGACAAGTTCAACCGCCTGCTGCAGAAGCGCACGGACCTGAAGAAGGAATGGATCGCCTATGCCGGCAGCGAACTGATGGAAGCCGCGATTGACTGGCTGGCCATGCAGGGCGTAGACGAGTTCATCGCCACCGGCGAGATCTCGAAGTTTGCCGTCGAAGGCGAAGAAGAAGCGCTTGAAGAAGAGGTGTCGGACGACGACGACGAGGACGAAGACGAAGAAGACGGCGAAGGGGAAGACGGCGATGAAGACGCCGAGGCCGAAGGCGAGGAAGCCGAAGAAGAAGAGGAAGAGGAAGAAGAAAGCGCAGACACCGGCAGCGAGTCCGCAGACGCCGACGACGAGTAAGCCCCATTTGATGCGTACAAAGCCCAGGCCTCGCGCCTGGGCTTTCTTTTCGACGGATTCACGCTGTACTGCCACTTGAGGCTGCACTGACTGAGCCGCTGGACCAACTTTACACGGCACTAAGAAGCCGGCTCGACAACGCCGAAACAGGCGGATTGTCCGGGGTGGCGTTCAGCCTGTGCGTCGCGGCAGCAGCCCAGGCCACGTCACGGCTTCTGGTGGTGACACCCGGGCCGGAAAGTGCCGAGCTGATCCAGCTTGACCTGGAGGCGTTGGCGCCAACGCAATCCGCGCTGGTTGCACCGCTGATCGATGACAACAGCCCTGACAAGCCCGCAGCATGGGTCACGCTGCTTGCGCGCCTGCACGGTGGCACCCGCGTGCTTCTGGCCCCCGCGGCAAGCCTGCTGGATGCGCTGCCGGCCCCGGACGAGATTCGCGAGAGCAACCTCGTGCTGGCGCCGGGCACGAAGCTGAAGCCGGAGGCCCTGTTCAATCGACTAGTAGAATCGGGCATGCAACGGGTCGAGCAGATCGACGGGCCCGGCCAGTTCGCGCGGCGCGGCGGCATCGTCGACATCTACCCTGCAACCCGGAACAACCCTGTGCGACTGGAATTGCTCGGGCCCGAGATTGAGAGCGTGCGTGCCTTTGACGTCGAAACGCAGCGCAGCTTCGAGAGTCTGCCCGATGGTGTCGCATTTCCGCTGGTAGCCCTGAGCGGCGAGAAAACAACCGGCCTGCTCGACCACCTGGGCGAGCACGCGACGCTGGTGATTGAACCTGGCCAGGTGCACGAACGCATCGCCACACTGCTCAGCTTCAGTGAAGACAAGGCGCGACATGAACGTGCACGCCGTGTGGAATCACTGCTGGCAACGCCCGACGTGAGGCGTCTTTGCTCCGCGACCACTGCGCATTCGGTCAAGTGCGTTACGCCGATCAACCTCGGTGAAGGCTACGCCGGGGTTGCCCAGCTGATCAGCGCGCTCAGTCAGGGCGGCAACCGCACACTGCTGTTCTGCGGCGCTGAGTCAGAGTTGCGGCCCGCCCGCGAGGGGCTTGCCGGGCAGGGAGTCCAAGAAGACAAATCGCTGGTGCTGTTGCGCGGCGACATCGACGCCGGGCGCGTACTGCCCGACCAACATACAGCGGTCATGAGCATCCATGAGCTGCTGGGTCGCGGCCTGCGCCGCATGCACGTCGAGACACCCGAGCGCCACATGGGCGACGTGTTCGATGATTTCGTTGAGCTTGAGCCCGGCGACTACGTGGTCCACCTGCAGCACGGTATTGCCCGCTTCAAGGCCATCGAAACGCTCAAGCGCGAGGGCAAGCCCGGCGAGTTCCTGGCGCTTGAGTTTGCCGAGGGCACCACTTTGCACGTGCCGGCCACCAACGCCGACGTCGTACAGAAGTACATCGGCATGCGCGGCGAGGTTCCGCCGCTGAGCAAGCTCAACACCGCGGCGTGGTCTGAGCGCAAACTCAAGGCCTCCCAGAGCGTGCTGAAGCTGGCTGCCGAGATGCTTGAGCTCAATGCGCTGCGCGCCCACGAAGCCGGCTACGCCTGCCGGCCCGACGGGCCCGACATGGCCGAGTACGAAGCCGCCTGCCCGTTTCGCGACACACCGGACCAGGCAACTTCGAGTGTCGCCATTAAGCGCGACATGGAGGGCCTGAAGCCCATGGACCGGCTGTTGTGCGGCGACGTCGGCTACGGCAAGACTGAGCTGGCAATGCGCGCGGCATTCAAGATGGTGCTAGAGGGCAAGCAGGTGGCCATGCTGGTGCCGACGACGGTGCTGGCGCAGCAGCACTGGCTGAGCTTTCGCGAGAGACTGCGCAGCTTTCCGGTCAATGTCGAGCTGCTGTCGCGCTTCCGCACTCCGCTGGAAGCCCGCGAAGTAATCGAGAAACTGGCGGAAGGAAAGGTGGACATCGTCATCGGCACGCACCGCCTGCTCAGCAACGACGTGCAGTTCAAGAACCTCGGCCTCGTGATCATCGACGAAGAACAGCGCTTCGGCGTCGAACACAAAGAAAAGCTCAAGCAGCTGCGTCGCACGGTGGACCTGCTGACACTTTCGGCCACGCCGATCCCGCGCACGCTGCACCAGGCGCTGCTTGGACTGCGCGACATCAGCAACCTCACGACTCCGCCCCAGAACCGCATGCCGATCCTGACCCGGCTGTGCCACTGGAACGACCGCGAACTGCAGGATGCCATGCGCTCTGAGCTTGCACGCGACGGCCAAGTCTTCTTCGTGCACAACCGCGTGTTCGACATCGACGTGATTGCAGAGCGCGTAAGGCGCCTGGTGCCCGAGGCGCGCGTCGAAATCGGCCACGGCCAGATGCCGGAGCGCCAGCTTGAAGAAGTCATGGTCCGATTCATGGCCCGTGAAATCGACATTCTGGTCTGTACCACGATCATTGAAAGCGGCATCGATGTTCGCAACGCCAACACCATGATCATCAACAACGCCCAGAACTTCGGCCTGTCTGAGCTGCACCAGCTTCGCGGCCGCGTTGGGCGCTACCACCACCAGGCGCACTGCTACCTGATGGTGCCCGATGACATCAGCCTGTCCGAAATCGCCACCAAGCGCCTCAAAGCCATCCTGCAGTACCAGGCACTGGGCAGCGGCTTCAAGATTGCCATGCGCGACCTTGAGTTGCGGGGCGCGGGCAGCCTTCTGGGCGCCGAGCAAAGCGGCCATATCGCCACCATCGGCTATGACCTGTATTGCCGCCTGCTGGACCGCGCCGTGAAGAAGCTCCGCAACCAGCCGGTGCCGCCGGAAGTGGACACCCAGCTGGATTTCGGCCTGTCGCTCGAGCTGCCTCGGGACTACATCCCGGGCCAGAAGCAGCGGCTTGAGATTTACCGCAGGCTCGCGCGCATCCAGGAATCCGACGGCGCCGACGCCCTGCTGCGCGAGATTGCCGACCGCTTTGGCAAGCCGCCGCGCGAAATCGAGCGCATGGTGACTGCCGCGCTGGTACGTTCACGGTTGGCGCGCCTGGGCGTGATCAGTATCAGCCGGGGCGAGGGCCACCTGAAGCTGCGCGCGCTCAGCGCGACCCAGACCCACAAGAAGCTGAAGGAGGCTACGGCATCGTTTCGCGTGCTGGACGAGACATGGCTGGCGCTGCCGCTGCGCAAGGGGCTTGAGGCGCCGGAAGACCAGTTGCGCTTCCTGCATAACCTGCTGCAGACCATGGCAACCCGCAAGCTGCTCTAGCGTGCAGCTATCCACGCCCTTGCCCAAGTTGCCGGGGCAATTCATCCTGCACGCATGAGACGATTCCTGTTCGCGATCTGCGCGCTGCTTGCCTGCGCGGGCTCACACTCTGCCGAAGACCCGGTACTTCCCGATGGCACCAACGAAGTACTGGCGGTCGTGAACGGCGCGGCGATTACATACCAGGAAATTGTCGGCGACACCGATATGCAGGCCGAAATCAACGCGTGGCGTGCGATGCGCCAGATTGAAGCGTCCGTGACGGACGGCCAGATCGAGAAAGCACTCGTCTACCAGCGCCTGCAGACCTTTGTGTTGCAGAAGCTGCTCGACGCCGAAGCCAAGAAGATCCAACTGAACGTCAGCGACACCCAGATGCGCATGATCTTGTCCCGCGAGCGCAAGGGCCTGAACATCGCCGACGAGGATACCCGCGGCTGGGCACGCTATCTCAAGGAACGCTACAACCTGTCACCCGGCGAGTACCGCGAGCGTCGTCGCCAGGAAATCATGCGCAACGAAGTTCTGCGCTGGATGTGCGGGGTGTACGGCCCGCTGCCACCGCAGTACCCGATTGAGATTTACTTTTCCCTGGCGGTAACCCCGCGCGAAGTGCGCAAAGAGTTCGACAAAGAACGCGACCAGTACCGCATCGCCCTAGAGATTGATTTTCGCGAGTTCCGTCTGCTCTACCCGCAGGACGCAGCCTTTGAAGTCCGCCGCAAGCTGTACGAAGCCGTCGCCGACGGCGAAACCAGCGTGCACGCCCGCGTCACCCGTGGCGAATCCATGGAGGCCGCAAGCGAAGGCCTTCGCAAGCTGATCGAAGACCTTGGTGTGCCGGGCGTCAAGCTGCAATTGCCGGCGCGTCGCACTGCCAAGGACGACAGCGAGCTTGACCCCACGGCCTATGCCATGGTGATCAGCCTGCCGGCAAGCGGCGGCATCAGCGAGATCGGCTCAGTGCGCGAAACAGGCGAAGACGGCACCGAGTACGACGGCTTCATGTTTGTCGAGTTGTTCAGGCGTCGCGACGGAACGCTGAAAGCGTTTGAAGACCCGAAGGTGCAAGCCGGCATCCGCGATCGACTGTTCGGCGCGCGCTTCCAGCAGAACCAGCAGAAGGTCGAGCAGGAACTCTTGCGCCGTGCAGCCATCGTGCCTGAGCGCCTGTTCAAGCGGTGATTGCGCTCACGTCCTGGAAAAGCTAAGCAGCAGAGAGTCCACCGGAGCCGTCATGGCAGCCCCACCGAAACGCTACAAAGTAGGCGAGATCATGCGCCACACGCAGCTTTCGCGGCAGACGATCCACAATTACACGATGCTGGGCTTGATTACGCCGGTGGAGCGCACGGAATCGGGCCATCGCCTGTACGACGAAACGGTGTTCGACCGCATCCGCAAGATCGAAATGATGAAGGTTCACCGCACGCTCCAGGAAATCAAAGAGTACCTGGACGCTGAAGACGCCAAGGCGTCTCACGCCTGAAGGCTCGCCCGGCAAGCCGCCGCCACGCGCTCAACACTGATCGACTGCATGCAGCGATGGTCGATCGGGCATTCTTTCAACTGGCAGGGCCAGGTGTAGGGCGTGCAGTCCACGGGCTCCCGCAAGACTTCGCCTTTTTCGACGCCCGGCAGCGCCGAGTAGCGCGGGTCGTTCGGCCCCATGATGCAGACCACCGGCACACCCAACGCCACGGCAATGTGCCGCGGGCCCGTGTCGTTCGTCAGCACCAGCGAAGCCTTCTCGTACACGGCTTTGAGTGTGCCCAGGTCCAGCCCCTGGTTCGTTGCGAACGATCTGCCGGCTGCCTTCTGTACCTTGTCCGCCGTCGCTTCTTCGCCGGGCCCAAAACTGAGCATGATGCGCGCTTCCGGCAGCGCCTTGATCACCTGGGCAAAGCGCTCGGCGGGCCAGAGTTTGCTCGGGCCATACGCGGCGCCGGGCGCGACAATCACCAGCGGTCCGTCGCCCGGCACCCGTTGCGCCAGCGCGCTTGCCGCATTCGCGCGGTCAGCCTCGGTCACGGGCAGCGTCGGCACCAGCGGGCCGGGTGGCACCCCGATCACGTCCAGCAGTTCCATGAAGTACTGACCGGTGTACTTGGGGACGAACTTGCCGGCTGCATCATGTTCGCGCTCAAGGCCGGCATGCAGCAGGAAGCTGCGGCCCTCTTTGAAGTAGCCGACACGGCGCTTTACCCCACCTTGAAGAAACTGCCAGGCGCTGCCAAAGCTGTTCGGCAGCAGGATCCCCAGGTCAAAGTGCCGCTGCTTCAGCACTCGGGCAAAGCGCATGCCGCCCAACAGTCCCCGGTGCTCGCCTTTGCGATCGTAGGGAAGAATCTCACGAAACCACGCGTTGCCATTCAGCAGCGGCTTGCCCGCGGGCAGGCAGACCAGTGTCAGGCGCTCGCGCCCGTAGTGGGCAGCCAGCCGGGCGAACGCGGGCGTTGCCATCACAAGGTCGCCCAGCGCGTTCGGCGCACGAACCACCACGTTGTCAGCCTTCAACAGGTCGTCTAGCATCGCGTAGATCATAACCACGAGGCCGCAGTGCGCATCATCGAGAGAGATTTCGACAGCACGGTAGAACGCTTCGGCGCATCCCGGCGTTTGGCCACTCGGCTCAATGCGCTTGCGCGCAGAGGCCTGCTGGTCAGCGAAACCGTCCTGGAAATGGCAGTCGATGAAGACGGCAAGCCACTGCGCGACCTGCTGCTGGGCAAGCCCCTGCTCGATGCCGCCGACGCCCTGGACACCAAGGCACTGCGCAAACTGGCCAAGGGCGCATACTTCAAAGAGAACGTGCTTATTGTGGCCAGCCCCGGCACACAGCGCGTGCTTTGCCTCGAAGAAGAAGAGGAAGAGACTGACGTCGAAGCCGCACCGGCTCAGGCACAGGCAAGCACTCGCGAACTGACCGTTGGCGGCGTCGGCATGGCCCCGGTGATCGGCCGCGAAGAAGCACGCCGCATGCTGGACCCCGAAGAGGTCTCGCGCCTGAAGCTCGACCTGGTTACCAGCAGCGACGCCGGGCGCAGGCTTGAAGCCGTGCGCAAACTGTACCTGAGCGAACTGCCTGCCGACGAAAAGCTGCGGCTGTACCTGACCGCATTGCGCGACCGCGACGCCGAGGTGCGCGCAGAGACAGCCCGCGCGCTGGGCGGATTGGGGCTCGACGGGGCGCTGACCGAGAACCTGGCCAAGGCAGCACGCGGCGCAACAGCCGAGCGCGTGGTCTCAATCACCAACCTGACGCGCGTGTTGCCGCGGCTGGATGCCCAGCAGCAGCGCCTCGGGCTCGCGCTGCTGGTTGAGTTCATCGCGACAGACGAAGAAACCGAGGTGGTCCACGCCGCCATGGGTGTGCTGGCCGTGCGGATCCCGGACTTGCCGGACGCCCAGGGCATGGGTGCGGCGCTGCACAAGAAACTGGTCGAGCTGCTGCAGGTAAAGCTGGCGCACCATGAAGACGCGGCGCGCAAACTGTATGGCACGCTGTTCCAGCACGAGCGCGAACACATCTCAGGTCTGCTGGCCCTGAGCATTGAAGAGGCCAGCCAGCCGGCACTGCGTTACTTCCTGCTGTCCCTGATCACCGAACACAACCTGAGTGCCGCCGCTGCGCCTGCAGTAGTGGCACAGTTGATTGCGGGCCTGGCTGGCGGGTCCGAACTCGACCGCAATTACCAGGCCTGCACAGCCGCGCTGTCCCGGCTTGGCGAGAAGGCCGTGGACGGCTTGATTGAGGCGCTGCGCGACACGCCCGACGCGGGCAAAGGCCGCATTATCGACCTGCTGGGCCACCTGCTGCGCGCCGGCGACCAGTCGGACTACCCGGTCAGCGCCAGCTCTGCGGCGCGCATTTCGCGCGCGTGCCTTAACCTGTATGTCGAGTCAGGCCCGGAAGTGTGCACCGCGCTGCTGGAGAGCCGTTTCTTTGAGCATCCATCACTGGATGACTCAGCGCGGCAAGAGGCTGTACACGCGTTCATTGACAGCCTTCACGAGTTCCGGTTTGAGCGCCAGCTTGAGCTTGTCCAAGCCGCGCTCGTGCGCTGCGGACACGTGGCCGTGGCGCCGCTGGCAAAGGCCATGACCGACTCGGCCCACGACGTGACACGTCTGAGCGCGGCAAAGCTGCTGCCCGAGATCGTGGCGCACGACAAACAGCTTGCCGCGGATGAATTGCCGGTGCTGATGCAGACTGTTCGCGCGCTGGTCGATGCTGAAGAAAGCGACTTTCCAGATCGGGGCGCACTGTACATCGCGCTGGCCCGCATCGGCGCACACCCGCTGACCACACCCGAGGTGGCCGACGAACTTGCCGCAACGCTGCGCGAGCGCGTCGGCTTGAGCAGCAATGTGTACGACATCCTGGAGGCCATGGGCTGGCTTGCCGCGGGCGACAACCTGGACCGCAATGAGCGCCTTGAAATCGGCTACCTGCTGCTGACAGTCCTGAAAAAGGGCCTGCCCGGCATGTCCGGCAAGATGCGCCGCAACGCCGAAGGCGAGCAGGTGCTGCACTTCGGTCGCGAGACCACGGCCTACACCGACATGATCCCGCGCATTCTTGAGGGCCTGGGCCGCATGATCGCCGCGCCCAAGACACCGGACATCCTGTTCGAGGCAATCGTGGGCGATCTTACGCGGCTGTGGGCCGAGATCGTGGACTACAAGCGCATCTGGGCCCCGGCGGCCACGATCACGCTGGCACGCTTGCTGGGCGACATTGCGCTGGGCCCGCGCCGCAGCGACAGCGTTGCCGACGAGATTGCCGAGCTGCTGTCGCGCAAACTGATCCTCCTGCCGGTGATGCAGGTGCTGAGCCGCCTGGCCATGGTCCAGCGTGTCAGCGAGCGCATGGACATCATTGCGCAGCGCGCCTTCAACGAACTGGCAAACCGGCTGAACCAGGAGCCGCAGCCCGAAGTCACCGAGCGGCGCCAGATTCTTGAAACGATGGCGGCGATTTCCAAGCGTGCCCGAATCGGCGAGCGCGACAAAGACATTGAGCACGCTCGCAACGTCGTGATCGAAGCGGCCTTTGACGCACTGCGCGAGAAGATGTTCCACGCGCGGCTGATTCTGGAAGACCTCTCCCGTGCCGAGGGCTACTCGGCACAGATGCGCGGCGAAATCTCGCGACGCCTGAAGCCCGCCCAGCGCTAAGGCTTTTCCACATACCAACACGCACGAATGTCAGTGAACTTTTGACAGCTGCGCTTCGCTTTGTCGCGTCGGCCGCTACCCTCTGCGCCGGAGGGATTCATGCGCGCATTCCATTACAAGCTTCTTGTCAGCGGACAGCCGAGCTTCCGCACCATTCGAGACACCCTGCCCCAGATCAGCTATGAGCCGGGTAACGAGCGCGGCTTTCTGCTGGCCAAGGAAAGCAACCAGAACCGCGTGAAGGGCCGGTACATCTACACGCGTGTCGGCAAGACTGTCACGATCGACCGCGAATCTCTTGAGCCCAAGGAAGAGCCGGTGGAAACCCTGGCGGAGTGCCGCTTTGAGCTTGACCAGCAGAAAGGCCTGGCCTCGGTCGAGCAGCGACGCGGCGAGTTGAACGCGCTGTATGAGGCGCTGGATTCCATCCCTGACGTGCACGTCGCGTTTGAAGACCTGAACCTGAACCTGGCCGAGTTGCTGGCCGAGGTGCAGGGCGCTTACAAGAAGAACACGATCAAGTCGCTGCGCATCAAGGATTATCTGGCCCGTGAACACATGCTGACCAGCGCGACGTTCAAGGTGATTGAGGCCACCGACGGCGAAAAGATTGCCGAGCGCTTCAGCGACCAACTTGACGCGTTTACCCTGACGCTGAAGCTGCCTGACGGCGCATGCGCGCTGACCGTAACCCGCAACGGCAGCGTGCGCGCCAGTGATGACGCACCCGACGAACTGCTGCTGTTCGTGAAAGACCTGCTGCCCCGCTTTCACGAGGCTGAAGTCGAGACCGCCGAAATCGTGGACCCCGTGGCGGCACAGCGCAAGCCGCGCCGCAAGGGATAAGGGGCCTACGCTGCCGGCCCGTCAAGAATGCGCGAGCAGTGCGGGCATCGCACGAACTCGGTGCGGGCCTTGGCGCGCATGATCAGCTGCATGTTCAGCTCGCCGCTGCAGGCCGCGCAGAAGTCGGTGCTGGTGCGCACCATCGCTGTGCCCGGGTGGCGTTGCGCGCTGTTGTCGTACACGCGCAGCACCTCTTCGGGGATGTTGGCGGCTATCGCCTCGCGCTGGCGGTGCAGGTCGTCGATCACTTCCTGTTTTTCGCGGGCTGTGGCCTTGGCGCCTTCGCGCTCGATGGCTGCGATCTTGCGCTGCGCCTCAATCTCGTTGTCGAGTTGCTTGACCTTGGCACGCTGGGTGTCGATATCACCCAGCAGGTTCAAGCCGTCCATTTCCAGCGCCTCGATCGCTTCGCGGTGCTTGGCCACGGCCGCCTCTGAGTCCGGCACGCCCTCAATCTGCTTAATGCGGGCGTCCAACCGCCTCAGCTCAGCCTCAAGCTCGCGGTGCCTGACTTCCATGAGCTTGTAAGCTGCGTCGGCGTCGCCTCGCTGTTTCATCAGCCGGTCCACGCCGCGCTCGGTGCCTGATGCGCGCATGTCTTCACGGGCCATGAACTCGCGGGCCTGAAGACTGGCGGCGTCCAGGGCCTGGATCTGCCACAGAAGGTCAAGGTATTCAGCGAACGTGCTCATGGCACCTTTCTAGCGGTTGCGTCCCGCCGAAGACAATGAAAAGGACCGGCGTTTGCCGGTCCCTGTTGTGCGATTGCTTCGTTACTCAATGTCGTCATCGACCCCTTCGAGGCCCCCTGCTGCTTCCAGCGCGCTGAGCAGAGCCGTGGCGCTAACACCGTCAAGGAAGCCCTCAAGCTTGCGCGACCGCACGGGGTGCTGCAGCTTGCGGATCGCCTTGGCTTCAATCTGGCGCACGCGTTCACGGGTGACCTTGAAGATCTTGCCGACTTCTTCCAGGGTATAGGTGTGGCCGTCGCCGATGCCGTAGCGCAGACGAATGATCTCGCGCTCGCGGTACGTCAGCGTGTTCAGCACGCGATCGATCTTGTCCTTGAGCATCTCCTGGCTTGCCACGCCCACCGGGTTGTCGGCGTTTTCGTCCTTGATGAAGTCGCCGAAGAAGCTGTCGTCCGAATCGCCGATCGGCCGGTCCAGGCTGATCGGGTGCTTGCTGATTTTCAGCACGCGCTTGGCTTCTTCGTAGCTGATCTCGGCTGCCGTGGCCAGTTCGCGCACGCTGGGCTCGCGGCCAGTCTCCTGCATCAGGCGCTTGGCGACGTTGCGCAGCTTGCTCATGGTTTCAATCATGTGCACGGGAATGCGAATCGTGCGGGCCTGATCGGCGATGCTGCGCGTGATCGCCTGGCGAATCCACCAAGTGGCGTACGTGCTGAACTTGTAACCGCGGCGGTACTCGTACTTTTCAACCGCCTTCATCAGGCCGGTATTGCCCTCCTGGATCACGTCCAGGAAGCTCAGTCCGCGGTTGCGGTACTTCTTGGCGATGCTTACCACGAGGCGCAGGTTGCCGCTGAACAGGCGTCGCTTGGCTTCTTCGTAGGCCTGGTAGCGGTTCTTCATCTCCTCGCAGCGTTCGTGCAGCTCTTCGCGCGGCTCCATGGCCCGGCGCAGCAGCGTTTCGAGCTCCTCTTTCAGCTGCTCGACGCGCTTGCGCGCCTCGGGTACAGCGCCCAGGCGCTCAATCTCGCGGTGAAGCCAGTTGGCTTTGCGGCTCACGCGCTCGATCTCGTCCATCATCGGCTTGATCTTCTTGGTCTGGATGTTCAGTTCTTCCAGCAGGATGACGGCCTTCTTCTGGCGAGATCGCACGCGCTGGAACGCCTTGTCGCGGTCTTTCTTGGCGGCTTTGCCGCACCAGAACAGCCAGTCTTCCTGGTTGTGGTGCACCAGGTGCTTGAGCGTGGTCAGGTTGTCATTGAGGCGCGCCGACATCTCGGACTTCGCCATCTCGAATTCGCTGTTGAACTTCATGGTGCGGTCAAACGCCAGCTCGCCGCGTTCGACTTCGCCCAGGATGCGGATGGCCTCTACCTGCGCGATGTGGCTTTCGAGCACGCGCTTCTGGAAGCGCTTGCGGGTGACCTCAATCTTCTTGGCCAGCGCGATTTCTTCGTCGCGCGTCAGCAGCGGAATCTCGCCCATCTGCTGCAAGTACGTGCGCACCGGGTCATCGATGCGACCGTCTTCATCGACGGGTGGCTTGGGCTCGCTGTGGCGGCGGTCTTTCTTGTCCTTGACGCGATACTCGGGGCTGTCCTCGACAACCTCGATCTTGAGCTCGTCCAGGCGCATCAGGATCTGGTCAAGGCGCTCAGGGCTTACGACGTCGCCGGGCAGGGCCTCGTTCATTTCGTCGTAGGTGATGTAACCGCGGTCGCGGCCCATCTTGATCAGCTTGCGAATCTGGTCGTCCACCTCAGGCTGCGACAGCACGTGCGTGGTCGGCAGCAGGTTTGCGGTTTCGGTGGGGACGATCGTGGTTGTGCCGGCAGCGGTCTTCTGGAAGCCCGCCACGGGCTTGATCATCTTCTTTTCAACCTCCTCTTTGCTGGGGAGGTTGGGCAGAACCCGTGTCAGCGTCGCCGTGTCGCGGCGCTTCAGGGGCTGGGCCGGCGCCTTGGGCTTGGGTCCCTTGCGGGCCGCCGTCTGGCTTGGAAGCTTGATGGTACTTTCGCCGTTGTTCTTGTTGCTCATTTCCGTCCTTGTGCCCGCTGGTCGGCCTGTTACAGCCGCTGGTGAATCATGTCCGTCCTATGTGCTTAACGAACGGGGTTTCCAAACCCTGTCCGTTTAATGCCTGTTCAGGCCGATCTGGGGCCTTTTCTGCCTTTTCTTTGACGCAAATCGGCAAGACTCCGTCCCCCACCGGTCTGTATTTCCGCGTGTTCGGCAAGGGTTTGCAGCTCTTTGACCAGTCGTGCCTCTTGTTCAGTGTTGGTGCCGGGGTTGGCGCTCTGGTTCTCTGGCAAACTTACGTGTTCCAGCACTCTCTCAAGCTCGGGCCGTGCCTCTGCGGGCAACTGCGCCAGCAGCGCACCGGGGATCAGCTCGCCGTGTTCTTCCCACGCGTTGAGCATTTCCCGGTACAGCGCCTGCAAACCCGGTGTGGAAAACGCGTCCGGATACACAATTTCACCCGCCCTGGAAAGGGCGTTGGGGTGCTCAAATAACATTCTTAGCACTTCGCGCTCATAGGCCTGGCGCGCGTCGGTCGGCGCTACCCTGGCCGCCGGCGCCTTATCGGCCCGTTGCGCCTGTTGCGCATGCCGGGCATGTGCCGCGCCCACCGCCTGAAACACCGCGCCCTCGCGCAGTCCCAGCGCCACGGCAACCTTGCGGCTGTACAACTCGCGCAGGCTGTCGCTTTCGGCCCGCCCGATGGTCTCAGCCAGTTCCCGCAACGCCGACTCGGCTTCCACGGGCCGGGACAGGTCGTTGCGGCGGCGCACGACATCAAGCTTGAACTCGAAAGCGTCGCGGCTCTTGTCGAGAATCGCCTGCAGCCCTGCCGGGCCCTGCGACCGTAACAGGTCAAACGGATCCTTGGCGCCCTCCACCACCGCAACTTTCGCGTCGATCCCGGCTTCCAGGCACACGTTCACCCCGCGCTCGGCGGCGGTCAAACCGGCTTCGTCGCCGTCCAGCACCAGCGTGACGCCGGCACCGTAGCGGCGCACAAGGGCAAGCTGCTCGAGCGTCAGTGCCGTGCCCAGCGGCGCCACAGCGTTGTCGAACCCTGCTTCGTGGGCGGCGATCACGTCGGTATAGCCTTCCATGATCAGCACGCGGCCCGAGTGCTTCAGCATCTGCGACTGCGCCAGGCGGTCAATGCCGTACAGTAGTTTGGACTTGTGAAACAGCAGGCCCTCCGCGCTGTTCACGTACTTCTGGGCCTTGGCGTCAGGGTCAAGCAGGCGCGCGCCGAACCCGACAATGCGCGACTGAGCATCACGAATCGGAAACGTCACGCGGCCACGGAAAAAGTCGTACCAGCCGCGTTCGTTGTGCTTGCACAGGCCCGTGGCTTCAACGGTTTCAGCGTCGAATTTTTTCAGGGCCGCGTCGGACTGGCGGTGATACTCGTCAGGGGCGTAGCCGATGCCCCAACGCTCAGCCACGTCGCCGCCCAGGCCGCGCGACTCAAGGTATTGGCGCGCGGGCTCGTGGCGTTCAAGGTTTGCGACAAAGCCGCGCTGTGCCCACAGCATCATGTCCAGCGCCCTGGCGCGTAGGCTGCGGTCGGCTTGCGTGGGTCCGCCGGCGTCGAAGCGCAGGCTTACGTTGGCGCGGTCGGCGAGTTTCTCGATCGTCTCGACAAAATCCAGTTTCTCGTGCTTCATCACGAAGTCGATCACGCTGCCGAATTCGCCGCAGCCAAAACACTTGTAGGTCTGGCGCACCTGGTGCACCGTAAACGAGGGTGTCTTCTCGTCATGGAAGGGACAGCAGGCCCAGAACGACGCGCCCCGTTTCTGGAGCGGAAGGTAGCCTGCAATCACTTCGACGATGTCGTTGGTCCTGCGGACCTCTTCGATACTGTCGCGCGCAATACGTCCCAACGCGGCGTTCTCCGGTTCAGAAGGGCCCAACCCGGGGGGCTTGCAAATGGAAGCGCAAGCCGGACCCTTGACTGCCGAATTGGCAGTTCCTGAAGACTATGATGCAACCGTACCACGCGGAATGGGGATCGTCAAACGGCACTTGACAAGAGTTTGCTGTCACCAATGTGTGTAAACATATGACTGACAGGTATTTAGCAACGATTCCAAAGACGAATATCGGCCCATGCTTGAATCGGAAACATTCATCCCTACACTGTGCCGCTCAAAACCCGACGGAGTGAAGCCATTCCGCCGCGCCCCTATCGTCTAGCTGGCCTAGGACGAGGCCCTCTCAAGGCCTAGACACGGGTTCGAATCCCGTTAGGGGTACCATTCAATCGGCGGGGATTCCGCACGGGATCCCCGCAGCTTGTTCGCAACGCTGCACGATATGCCTGTCACCCGCGAATCCATCATTGATTGCTGCGTGCAGGCGCTGCAGCCGCTTTCGCCGGTGCGCGCCGCGTTTCTGGGCGGCAGCGAAGCGTTCGGGCGCGCTGACCAGTGGTCAGATATCGACCTGGTGAGCGTAGGACCCCAAGACCAGGCAGACGACGTATTCGCGGCCCTGGAAGAGCGTTTGCAAGCTCTTTCGCCGATTGTGCTGAAACTGGTGATGCCGCCCAGCAGCCTGTGGCCCGAGTTGTCGCAGCGCTTCTATCGGCTAAGGGACACCGACGAGTTCCTGATGATCGATTTCTGTCAGGTCACGCCTGGCCAACTCACGACGTTTCTTGAGCCCGCCCGCCATGGCACTCCTGTCGTGTTGTTCGACCACGATGGCTTGATCAAACCGGTGCCGCTGGAAAGCGACCACGATGAACGCATGCACACGCGGCTTGCCTGGCACCGGGCTGCGTTTCCGATGTTCCAGAACCTCGCTCGCAAAGCCGTCCTGCGTGGCGATCTGGTTGAGGCGATAGCGGTCTATCACAGTCACACCCTGCGTCCGCTGGTGGATGTGCTGCGCATGCTCCATTGTCCAGTACGGTTCGACTATGGATTTCGATACACGTCCTACGACCTGCCTGCCCAGGTCACCGCAAACCTGCGCGAGCTGATGTGGCCACAGGACGGCCAAGACTTGCTTGCCAAGCTGGAGCGCGCGGCCACGCTATTCTCCGACACCGTAGTCGCCATCGACGCCGGCGGCGACGAGCGCTAGATTGCCGGCGTGACTACACTTGTTGACATTCGTGCTGCCGCCGGGCGTATTGCCGGTGTGGCCCATGTTACGCCGGTGCACACCTCGCGCAGTGTGAACGAGCATGTTGGCGCTGAGGTCTTCTTCAAGTGCGAGAATTTTCAGCGCGTGGGCGCTTTCAAGTTTCGCGGCGCATACAACGCCCTGTCACAGCTTTCGCCAGAGCAGCGTAAGGGCGGAGTGCTGACGTACAGCTCAGGCAATCACGCACAAGCGATCGCGCTGGCCGGCAAACTGCTCGGCATTGCCACGCTGATCGTAATGCCGGACGACTCGCCCGAGATCAAGCAGCGCGCCACGCGCGGCTATGGCGCCGAAATCGTGCTGTACAACAAGCGCGAACGCACGCGCGAAGAACTGGGCGGCAAACTCGCGCGCGAACGCGGCATGACCATCATCCCGCCCTACGACCACGCCGACATCATCGCTGGCCAGGGCACCACAGCCCTGGAACTGCACGAGCAGGTGCCCGGCTTGGATGTGCTGCTGGCGCCCTGCGGCGGTGGCGGGCTGCTGAGCGGGTGCGCCGTGGCAACCAAGGCGCTGAACCCAGCATGCGAAGTGATCGGCGTAGAGCCTGCAACCGCCGACGACGCCACCCGCAGTTTCAAGAAGGGCGAGTTGCAGACCGTGCTGAACCCGCCGACGATCGCCGACGGCGCGCGCACGCCATCTTTGGGTGAACTGACGTTCCCGCTGCTGCTTGAGTACGTAGACGAGATGGTCACCGTGCCCGACACCAGCATCGTCGCGGCGATGCGCTTTCTGTGGGAGCGCATGAAGCTGGTCGTAGAACCGACGGGCGCACTGGCCTACGCCGCTATCCACAGCAGCAAGCTCAAACGCAAAGGCAAGCGCATCGGCGTCATCATCAGCGGCGGAAACGTCGATGTCGCGGGCGTGGCAAAGCTGTTCGTGTAACTGCTGATCAACCGCCGCGGCGCTGGAGCTCAAACTCCATGTCCTTGCGCTCGGCTTCATCGATGCCGCTGGTTTCCCACTGTTCGAGCCAGAAGCGCGCCAGCCCAAGCCGGTTGCGGTCCAGCGCAATGCGCGCCAATGCCCGGCACGCGTGGGCCTTCAACGCCTTGGCCGCCTTGCTGTCGGCGTCGATGGCCAGCACGGCCTGTGACCGGCCGAATGCTTCGCCCAGCAAACGCTCGGCATACAGCGTGTCGTTGGCGGCTTTGTCGACCAGGCCATTGCCTTCTTCAAGCAGGCCTGCAATCAGCGCTGCCCGTGACTCTTCTTTCAATTTGGCCAGGCGCATCTCGCGAATCTTTTCGGCAAATGTCGCGACGTTCTCTATGCCTTTGTTCGCTCGCTCATCGGACTCGTCGACGGCGAGCACCTTCTGAAACAGCTGCTTCGCTTCGTCCAGCTTGGCCTCGGCTTCGGAGAACTCGTTGGCCTTGGCGTGTTCCTCCCACTTGGCAAGCTCAACCTCGGCTGTGTCGTTCAAGCCAAGCACCCGCTGCTCGTCCAGCTTCTGAATGTACCAGAGCGTTCCGAGAATGCCGCCGACCACCAGCGCGACGGTCAGCAGCACCCCGACAACTTCCTTCTTATTGCGGCCGACCCACTTCATCAGCAGACGCAACGGCGAGTAATCGACCGAGCCCATGGCCCGGCCCTCGGTAAAGTTGCGGACGTTTTCGGCCAGCTCCTTGACCGACTTCGGGCGCGCTTCCAGCTCTTTCTCAAGGCACAACAGCGCGAGTCGTTCAAGCTCGGCTGGGATTTCCAGCTCGGGGTTGCGCTGGCTGGGCTTGACGGGTGTCAGCTCGCGCACCTGCTCAAGCACTTCATCGCTGGACTTGCCGGTCCAGGGCGAGCGCAGGCACAGCATTTCGTACAGGATCACGCCCAAGCTGAAGATATCCGTGGGTGGGCCGATCGCATCCAGGTCGCCGCGGGCCTGCTCGGGCGACATGTAGCTGGGCGTGCCGATGACGCTGCCCATCATGGTGTGCACGGCGCCGTGGTCGAGGCGGTCTGTCATCACGATGCCGCTGTCGGTGTCGCTGACAAACTCGCGGCCGACGACCTTGGCGACACCCCAGTCCATGACCTGCACTTCGCCGAACTTACCTACCATGACGTTGGCGGGCTTCAGGTCGCGGTGGATGACGCCGCGGTTGTGCGCAAAGCTCATGCCTTCGCAGATCTTGATGAAGATATCGAGCAGCTTCAGCAGCGGATACTCGCGGCGCACGTCGCGGTTGCCCTCGCGCAGCTTCAGCAGGATTTCGGCAAGGCTCAGGCCTTCCACGTACTTCATGGTGAAGTACAGGTTGCCGGCGCCGTCTACGCCCATTTCGTGCACGGGCACAATGTTCGGATGTTCGAGCTGGCCCGTGATCTGGGCTTCTTCAAGGAAGCGTTCCACCACGTCGCGGCGCCCGAGCAGTTCTTTGCGCAGCACCTTCAACGCCACGCTGCGCCGCAACTCGGTGTCTTCGACTTCAAGCACCTTGCCCATGCCGCCGCGGGCGATTTCGCGCACCACCACATAGCGCTTGCGGTCAGCCGTCGCGTCGGGTTGAAACTGCGCCAGCGACGACTGCATCTTGTCGCTGATAAGCTTCACGCCATCGCCGAGCTCCATCTGTTCGCGCACTTGCGCGATGGTCATGTTGCTGCCCGCGATAATCGTGCCGGCGGGTACTTCCTTGCCCACGTCACCGACCGCGTCGCTGTCATCGTGCAGCGACCAGCCGGCACCCTTGCTGCCGGTGCCGCTGCGGCTCGTGTTGCCGGTGGACTTGCGTCCGGTGGTGCTGCGGCTGTCTTCGACGTTGCTGGTGTGCTTGTCGGTGGCGCGCTTGGTGCCGCTGTCATTGAGCTGCCGGGTCGTGGGCTCTTTGGGCCCGGCTGGCGGTGCATCGGGCACCTGGCGCGTCGGCTTTTGTTCGGCGCGCTGTTCTACGTGCTGGCTGGTGTGCTGGCTGGTCTTGCGTTCGGTGACCTGTGGCTTGGGCGCCTTGACCGTGGGCGCCTCGTCGGTCCAGTCTGAATCGGGCGCCAGCGTGTTCATGCCGATGTCGTCGCTGTCGTCACTGATGGCAATCGCGCCAGCACGAGGTACCTGGTTGCGCCAATTGGGCGCTTCCACGGCGGTCATGTCGGGCGATGGTCCTGAGCTGCCGTTGCTGCTGAAAATCTCGAACAGCTGCTCACCCTGCTCGCGCGTGAAGTGACCCTTGCGGATCACGAATGCCGACATGGTGAGTGTTTTTTCGAGCGCCTTCTTGCGCTTGAACTCGGTACGCAGCGTCTCGGCCTCGAGGGCCGACAGGTAGTTCCTGTTCTCGAGGTACGTCAGGAACTCGTCGTCGCTGTTTTTTACAGGACCGGACATTCGTTTCTGCCTGTTACCACCTGTAGTTGCGCGGAATCATACACACCGGCGCATTGCACAGAGTAGACAAATGTTCCACATCTGACCGACTGCCTGCCAGCCCTACTTTCCAGCCTCAAGAAGTTCTGTGATCACCGCTGCCATTCTGGCGCTGCTAAGGGCGAATGTACGCGTGCGGTCGGCCCGCGCAATGTTGAACCCGACAACTTTGCCGGAAAGGTCGAATATCGGACTGCCCTGCTGGTTCGGCAGCACCACGCCATCGTGCTGGATCACCGGCCCCATGTGCGTGCAGCGGTCGTTGATCGGCCCCTTTACGTTCGGCCGGCCACCGCCCGGCGGGGGCGGCGGCGCATCTTCCTCGGCCAGCTGGATGTCGACGTTTACCTCTTTGCCGTCGCGTTGAAGCACGACCACGATGGTGTCACCAATCTTGCGGGCCTTGACCGCCTCGTCCACGTCGCGCTGCTGGCGAATGTCTTTGCCATCCACCTTCAGCAACAGCTCGCCGCTGGTGATGCCCGCGAGTTCCGCCGGAGAGCCCGGCTTTACACCGCCGACTTCAACTCCCTTGTCCTGGGGCCGGCAGGCAAAGATGCCAAGTTCCGGCTTGCCGGTGCCTTTGCTGGGCGGCGTCTGCCCCATGGCCTGGGCCCGCGGCATGAGCGTGACCTGTAGGTTCAGGCTCTCCTCGCCGCGCTTGATCGTAAGCGTAACCGTCTCGTCCGACTTGCGGCCGCGGATCATGGCCACCAGGCTGGTCCAATCCGGCACGGGCTGCTCGTTCATGGCTGTGACAATGTCGCCCACTTTCAAGCCGCCTTTGGCCGCGGGCGAGTCCGGCGTGACGGTCGTAACCTCAGCCCCGCCGGCAACGTCGCGCGCGTTGATGCCAAGGAACGGGCTGTTGGGGTCTGGCGCGCCGCCGATCTTGTCGCTGTCATAGGGTGGCAATGCCACGAACCCGTGCGCCAGCGCCTTGCCCCGTGCATCCAGTGTCACCAGCATCGTGCCTATTTCCGGGTACTCCGTGCCCGTTTCGCTGGCCTTGAACTCGATGAATTTCGTGAACTTGCGGGCTGCTTTCAGTAGCGCAACATCAAAGCGGTCATTGCGCGCTACCAGCTTGGCTTCGAAGGGCGTTGTGCCCTCGAGCAGTTCAATCTTCTGTGCCGCATCAAGCTGGCTGGCCTTGGTGACCATGAACCCGTCGGCCGAAATCGCAGTCGCAAACGCCGCCTGCTTGCCGTTCTGGCGAATCGGAAACACCGCGCCCGCCATGCCCTGAAGCCGGCTGTCCCACAGTTTCAGCAGGTTGTTGCCCTGCTTCCAGTCCGGCCCCGGTAGCACGCCCCCGCCGGAATCGCCGCCGCCCAGGTCGCCCGTGCCGTAACTGAACTTGATCAACTCTTTGCTGTAGCCGCGGCGCACCATCAACGAAGCTTCTTCGGTGCTTGGCACGTTCAGCATGGCGTTGGCGAAATCGAGCGTACTGCCGATCTTCGCATCGCCGACTTCTTCAATGATGTCACCGATGCGCAGGCCCGCGTTGAACGCGAGGCCGCCCTCCACCAGTTCAATGATCTTGGCGCCGCCCTGTCCGAATACCTTTGCGCCAAATGGCGGGATCATCAGGCTGGCGGTGACGCGCTTGCCTTTGCGGCTGATGCGTAACTCATCCTCTTTGGTCAGGCCGCGCTCAATCGCCCACTCGACCCAGTCGGACGCGTTCTCCAGTTTCTGCATGCCGACGCGTTCAATCACGTCGTCCACTTGCAGCCCGGCCGCCTCTGCGGGCGAGTTCGGCGCCACGTCGTCGATGCGGATTCCGCTGCGGCTTCGCACGCGCAGGCCGATCAGCGGCTTGGCGTTTGCGCGCCGCGCCCAGGTCAGCCATTCGATGTAGTCTTTGCGCTGGCGCAGGGGGTCGAGGTCTGAGTCTTTCTCGGCGTGGTCAAGGTCGGCCCATCCTGCCTCGACACTGCGCTTGAGCGTCGCGACGGCCTTGGCTGCCATCGCGTCGGCCTCTTTGTCCTTGAGCTCGGCTGCGTACAGCGAGTATGCGCACGCCGCGTTGTACAGGACTTCCGGCGGGCGCTTGGCGGGCGCGAGCAACTTGTCGAACAGCTCGCACGAGCGCTTGAGCTTGCGGTCCTGCAGCGCCTCAACGGCCTGCTGGTATTCGCGGGGTTCAGTCCCGGTCAGCGAGCCCTCAGGCGCCTCGCGCATGCCGCTGCCCCACTGGGGCCCGCGCGCGTTGCCGAAGCCTTCTTTGTCCTTGAACTTGGGCAGCAGCTCTTTGTACAGGTCGACCGGCGTGACGTTGTTTACGCTGACGTTGTTGGTCTGGATGCTCTGGTTGATGGCGATGATCTTGCCGCCCAGGTCAAACACCGGGCCGCCGCTGTCGCCGCTGATCACTGGCGCGTCGGTCACGATCATGCTGCGCGCATTTTCAGGCACGAGGCAGCGGCCGGCGCGCACTACCGCATCTCGGCCGGGCTCAGGCCCAAGGGGGTGGCCCATCGGGATCAGCCATTGGCCCGGCTTGACCTTGCTGCTTTCGCCCAGTTCACAGAACGGTACCTTCTTGCCGCCGGTGTCGGCCTTGATCAGTCCGTAGTCCATTTTCTCGTGCCAGCCGAACACCTCGGCAGGCAGGCTCTGGCCGCCATAGGTGATAATCGTGCACTTGGTGCCGACCGCTGTTCCGCTGACGTGGCCCGCAGTCGCAACCCAGCCGTCGTCCGAAATGAAGCACCCGCTGCCGCTACTGCCGGCCATGCGCACGGCCACGACCGACGGGCGCACCTTGCGCACGACTTCTTGAATGCGTTTCTGCAAAGCCGCAAGGTCTTCGAACTTGCCAACGGGCGCATCAGGCGCAGACTGTGCCTGCGGCTGCAATGAAAGCAGCAGCGGCGCCAGCAACAGGGCGATCAACGGACGGAAGCGAGCCATCAGAAGCTCCGGTCGTGTGATGAAGGGGCAAGGCGCACTTTATAGCAGAGCACGGGACACCTCACAGGCAAAACAGTGGCTGGCATCTATCTCATACGTCACGCAGAACCCGTTTCTCCTTACACATGGAGTGGCAGCGATGCCACGCGGCCGCTGTCGGCGACGGGTCGCAAGCAAGCCGAAAGCATGGGCCGCCTGCTGAAATCCAGCGGCGCCACTGAGCTGCGGTCAGCCCCCCACCGGCGCTGCGTCGAAACCGCAGAATTGATCGGCAAGGCCCTGGGCCTGACGCCAGTCATCGACGAGTCGCTGCACATTGCCCGGCGCTTTGAGCTGCCGCGGCTGTCCGGCGTGGCGATCTGGGTAGCCCACAGCAACAACATTCCCGGCGCGCTTGAGCGCGCAGGCATAGACTACCACGCCTGCGACCACGCATCAGCGTGGCACATTGAGCTGGACGACGCCGGGCAGGTAACTCAGGCCAGATACTTCGAGCCCGACTTGGACGCCTGACACCGTAGCGACTAGGATGCCAGCCCCAGACAGGAGCAGCCAAGTGCCCGGTTTTGATGTGACACTTCGCGACCGCATTGCCACGGTGCAACTGAACGCGCCGCCGCGGAACATCCTGACATCTGTGTTGCAGACTGAACTTGCGCAGGCCTTTCGAGAACTGCGCGCCTCTCGTGACCACAACGCGGTGATGTTGACCAGTGCATTGGCCGACTTTTCGGCCGGCGCCGACGTGGCGGAACACGTGGGCCGCGAAAACGTGATGCGCATGCTGAAGGCGGCGCACGCCTTGATTGCCGAGGTTCTGCGCCACCCGGTGCCGGTCGTCGCCTGCATACGCGGCAACGCGCTCGGCGGCGGATTTGAACTGGCATTGGCCTGCGACCAGATTGTCGCCCACGAGGGCGCTCGCGTTGGCACACCCGAGATCACGCTCGGCTGCTACCCGCCCGCCGCTACGGTGCTTGCACCCGCCAAGCTGCCGGCGCTGCTGGCGCACGAGCTGGTGCTGACAGGCCACATCTTTACGGCCAGCGAACTGGCAAACCGGGGCGCGGGCCTGCAAGTCGTGCCGGACCTGGGCAGCGCCGTCGCGGACATGGCAAAAACCTACGCGTCTCTGCCCCGCGGCCCGCTGGAAGAGGCCACACGGCTGGTACGCTGCGGCGCTGCAGAGCGCTTTGAGTCGGCAATCGGCGGCATAGAGCAGGCATACCTTGACCGATTGCTGCAAATGCACGATGCAATCGAGGGCCCGACGGCGTTTCTGGCGAAACGAAAACCCGCGTGGGACCACTCAAATCTGGAATGACACTTGGCGTCAAAGGCGGATTATCCGGGGCAGCCGGGCCGCCTTTGCGTTAGAATATGTGGCAAGGAGAAGGACTATGCGAACCAGCCTGTCATTGGCTGTCCTGTGTGCGCTGGCGCTGGCATGGGTGGTGGACCCGAGCCTCGCCCAGGACAAAGAAAAGGTCGACAAACGGGCCCTGTCAGAGGCCTATGGGCCGGTCAAGGCGATGATCGCCGACAAGAAGCTCGTCGACGAAACCGTTGCGCAGATCAAGAAGTGCGACGGCTTGCTCGACTACAAAGCCGCGATCGAACTGCTTGGCTTTTTTGAAGAGACCGACCGCGCCTGGGACTCCGCCGAAGGCGACAAAAACGCGCCCAAAGAAGCCAAGGGCCGCCCGGTCGCAGCGTACAAGATCGCAACCGCGATTCTGGATTGTGTGCGCAAGATGGCCTATGCCACCGAAGTCATCAAGTTCGCCGAAGAAGACGACCTGAACAACACCGAGAAATACAGCTTGCGCCCGCGCATGGCGATGCTGGACGCCATCGCGCGCAACGCCGGCGACGACGAAGCATGCATGAAGTTCCTGCTCGAGTACTGCCGCGACGCCGAGAACAAAGCTGACACCGACCTGCGCATCCTGGCGATTCACCACATCGCGGATTACCCCAGCAACAGTGAGGTCCCAGTCATCCTGATGGTTGCCTTGAAAGACCGCAGCTGGCGCATTCGTGACGTGGCCATCGACGCGCTGGCCAAGGTCGCGGGCAAGACCAGCGAGGACCAGATCATCCTGGCGCTGATCAACCAGCTGGCCGTTGAGTCGGGAAAGCTGCGCGAGAACCTGCGCAACGCGCTGCGCAAGATCACCGGCGAGCGCCTTGGCACCGACAGCGATGAGTGGAGCGAGTGGTTCAAGAACAAGAAACGCAGCGAGCAGGGCCTGCCCGAGAAAAAGGGCGGCGACAAGGGCACCCGCGTCAAGGTATTCAAGACCGAGAGCTTCAGCGACCGCTACGTGTTCGTGTTGGACACGTCGGTGTCCATGCTCAAGAAGATCACCGACGAAGAAAAGGAAAAGCTGAAGAAGTCGATCACCGGCGAAGGCGACGAGAAGGACCCGCGCCGCCCGCTCGACTGGAGCCTGATCAACTGCAAGCTTGACCTGGCGCGCGAAGAAATGATCCGCAGCCTTGAAGTCATGGACCCTGAAAAGACCCGCTTCACGCTGATCACATTCGCCGAAAAGGTCACCGTCTGGAAAGAAGAACTGATGCCCACAGAGCCCAAAATCGTCAACGAAGTGGCGGACTACCTGCGGGCGATCAAGGGCGGCAAAACCACCAATATCTGGGGCGCGTTGGACAGGGCGTATGACCTGAGCGAGCAGATCGCCGGCGTGGACACCGACAAGCGCAAGCCCAAGAAGCGCGACAAGGTCGTGACCGGGCCCCACCGCGACGAGGCGCTGCCTGACACCATCTACCTGTACACCGACGGCTGGGCGACCTACGGCAAGTATGCCGGCGACGACAAGAACTGGCAGAAGTTCAGCCAGGAAGAGAAGTCAAAGATGTACCACGCCATCATGAAGGAAATGAAGGAAGAGCTGAAGGACCGCAACCGGGTCTCACGCATGACCATCCACTGCATCGGCGTAGGTGACCCGCAGGACAACTACACACTGAAAGACATCGCCAGCATGACGCGCGGCGAGTACATCGCGATCGGCAAGTAGCACGCGCACCAGACCAACCAGGGGCCCGGCTCGACAGCCGGGCCCCTGCTTTTCAGGGCGCCCTGCGCAGCCATCGGGTAGACTCAGACCATGGACCGAAAGCAGCAATTGCTCATTCGCAACATCGTGGCGGGCGCCTTGCTGCTGGTGCTGATCATCGTGGTGGCGGTCTGGGCAGGTTTGTTCGAGGGCGCTGAGTCGGACGATGCACAGGTTCGCGCATTGATTGAGCGCGCCCGCGACGAGATCAACGACCACGACTACGACGACTTTCTAAAACTGTGCGACCTCACACCCGCCGAGCGCGAGGCGTGGCTGGGCGCGATTGAGGGCCAGCCGCTGTCGAACTTTGTCGTCGTTGACACCCTTGAGCCACGCGGGTTCATCAGCGTGCCCGCCGGGGCATCCGAGTACCAAGTTGAGGTCAACGCGATCAGTCACCTGGAAGTGCCCTTCAAGGGCAGTATCCAGGCGGACTCCATCAACGGCACGTTCTTCTTTGTGAAGGTCGAAGGGCGCTGGCGCATTGACCTGGACAGGTCCGCCGCGACCCTGCCGTACATCCCCAAGCCCAAGCGGCGTTAGCGCTCTACCACTGCGGCACTAGCATCGCGCGGCACTTCTACGGCCACCGGCGCAGGCGGCGCCTGCACTGCCGGGCGAATAGTGACCGGCAGCAGCGCCAGCGCAAACAACGCGCAGGCCATCGCTGCTTTCCAAAAGCTGCGCGTCACCCGCGTCTCGTGCCACCCGCCGAACTGAAAGTGATGGTGCAGCGGCGAACACCGGAAGATGCGCTTGCCCTTGCTGGCTTTGAAGTACGCAACCTGCAGTATCACCGAGCCCGCCTCAGCCACGAACACGCCTCCGGCCACCGCCAACAGCAGTTCCATCCGCCCCAGCACCGCCATCAGTCCCAGCAGCGCGCCGAGACTCAAGCTGCCCGTGTCGCCCATGAACACCCTGGCTGGGTGGCGGTTCCACACCAGAAAGCCCAGCAACCCGCCCGCCGCTGCCATTCCCAGCACGGCCACGGCCCACGAGAGCGCGGGGTCAGTCTCGCCGAAGATGGCAAACAGCGCCGCAGCACCGCCGAGCGCGTAGAAAGCAATCGCACCAGTGCCGCCGGCAAGCCCATCCAGTCCGTCGGTCAGGTTGTACGCGTTGCCCGCCCCCACCATCACCAGCATGCCCAGCGGCACGATCAGCCAGCCGATCTCAAGCCGCAGAAACGGCAGCAAAAGAACACGCCCCTCGGGCCCCAGCAGAAACGCTGCCGCCGCACACGCCACAGCCGCGATCACGCACTGGGCCAGCAGTTTGTCACGCGACGAAATGCCGTCTTTGCCGCGCTTGGTGAGCTTGCAGTAGTCGTCGTACAGGCCAAGCAGCGCACTTGCCGCCACCACACCGGCTGCAATCCCGAACACGCCCCAGACTCTTGCGGGTGCGCCCAGCGCAGTCAGCACGATGCCGCCCACGAGCGTCGCCGCCAGCACCGCCGGAACCAGGAACGCGCCGCCCATGGTGGGTGTGTTCTTCTTGTCGGCGTGCAGCAGGTTCAGGTAGTCGCTGGCTTTGCGCTGCTCGCCGTCATTGAGCTTGCGCTTCACCAGCCACGGAATCACCAGCCGTCCGCCCGCTGCGCTGAACGCAACGCCGGCGGCGAACACGCCAAACAGCATGCCCAGGGCAGCCACAAGGCCCGAGCCTGCAAACGCGAGTGTCATGGCATGGTGCATGGCCAATCCTAGGCAGCGGGTTTGCTCAATATTTCGGGCAGCGGGTCACCAACCGGTCGTTCGCGGCGGGTGGGACGCAGGGGCTCCGGCGCGGCGGCACCGTGCTGCTTGCGCAGCGCGGCCACGAGCCTGTTCATCTTCATGCCGTTGCTGCCCTTGACCAGCAGCACATCGCCGGCGCGCAGTTCAGCAATCACGTGCTCAGCGGCTTCTTCGGATGTGTCAAAGCGCCACACGGCGCCCTTGCCGGTTTCCAGAAAGTGCTCTTCATAGATTTCGGCCAGCGCGCGCATGCGCTTGCCCACGGCGACCACCAGGTCCACGGCGTGCGCCGTGCCCGCCCATGCCACTTCGCGATGCAACCGCTCGCTGGCCGGGCCAAGTTCAAGCATGTCACCCAGCACGGCAATGCGCTGGCCGCTGCACGGGAACTTCGCCAGCGTTCGCAACGCGGCGCATGTGCTGGCCGGATTTGCGTTGTAGCTGTCATCCAGCAGGCCCACGCCGCCGATTTCGTGGTACTCAAGGCGCCGGCCGACCGGCATCGCACGCCGCAGTGCAGTCTGCATGTCAAACATGTTGACGCCGCTGACCCAGCCCGCCGCAATGGCCGCCAGCGCGTTCATCACGTTGTGTTCGCCGTGCAGCCCAAGCCGAAACTCGTGCTTGCCGTTCAGCAGAAAGTGGGTGCCATGCCGGTTGCAGCGAATGTCGTCGGCGCGCAACTCGCAGCGCGAATCGGTACCAAAGCTTACGACGCGACAATCGGCGCGCTCGGCGGCTGTCACGCAGCGCGGGTCGTCGAAGTTCACAATCGCGATGCCGTCGCGCGGCAGGCACGCCAGCAGCTCGCTTTCTTCGCGCACGACGCCGTCGAGGTCGCCCAGGCCCTCCAGGTGCTCTTCGCTGATACTGGTCAGCACCGCGCACTGGGGTGCGGCGACTTTGGCCAGCGCTGCGATCTCGCCCGGTTCGCTAGTGCCCATCTCAATGACCGCGAAGTCGTGGTGCTCATTCAGGCGCAGCAGCGTGTGCGGCACGCCGACGCGGTTGTTCTCGTTGGCTTCGTTGCTGAGCACCGAAAAGCCGGAGCGCAGAACGCCGCTGACCAGCTCACGGGTAGTGGTCTTGCCGTTGCTGCCGCCAATGCCGATCACGCAGGCCTTGTGCTGGTCGCGGTGCCAACGCGCCAGGCGCCCCAGCGCCGTCAGGGCGTCTTCGACGATGATGGTCGGCACGCGCGGCACAAACCCGTCGGGAATGCGCGAAGTGACCAGCGCGCACGCGCCCTTGGCCTGGGCATCGGCCAGGTACTCGGCGCCGTCAAAGTTCGGGCCGCGCAGCGCGACAAAAAGGTCACCGGGAACAATCGTGCGCGTGTCGGTACAGACCGAGCACACGCGCACCGGGGCGGTGCGGTTGCTTTCTTCGGCTTCGTGGCCGTCAACGCCATCGGGCCGGCGCAGCCAGATGCCGCCGACGGCGAGCTTGACGTCACGAACCAGAAGACCCGGCATGTGCATCCTCAGACAGAGACGGCGCGACGGCCGCTGCCCGCGACACCCCAATAGAAATCGAGCGCGCTGCGGGCTTCTTCTCTGTCGTCAAAATGCACCGTCCGGTCTGAGAATATCTGGTAGTCCTCGTGGCCCTTGCCGACGATCACGATCACGTCGTCAGGCGATGCCTCAGCCACGGCGCGTCGAATTGCCTCGCGGCGATCAACGTAGGTTTCCACGGGGCGGCGCTGCGGCGAGATGCCGGCGAGAATTTCTTCAATAATCGCCTGCGGGTCTTCGCTGCGCGGGTTGTCGCTGGTGACGATCGGCCGATCGGCAAGCTCCGCGCCGATCGCACCCATCTTGGGCCGCTTGGTGCGGTCACGGTCGCCGCCGCACCCGAACACACAGACCAGCCGGCGGCCCGCGCACACCTGGCGCAGGGTGCCCAGCACATTTTCCATGGCGTCGGGCGTGTGGGCGTAATCGACAAACACGCTCGGCGCCGGTTGCTCAAACGCCACGCGTTCCAGGCGGCCGGGCGCGCCCCTGAATGCAAGCACCGCGCCGCGAATCTTGCGCAGCGGCAAGTCCAGCGCCAGCGCCATCGAAACCGCGCCCGCCACGTTGTCGACGTTGTAGCGACCGGTCAGCGGGCCCACGAACAGTGCCGCGCGGTCCAGCCAGCGCATGCCAAAGCTCATGCCCTCAAGCCCAAGGCGCACCTGCTCAATCTGGATGTCCGCGCCCTGCGCCTGCCCGACACTGAACGCCAGCCCCCGGGCCCGATCCAGCATGCGCGGCCCATACTCGGCATCGATGTTGATCACGCCCGCGCCGCTGGCCGGGTCCAGCATGTCGAACAGGCGGGCCTTGGCGTTGAAGTAGCTTTCAAAGTCGCCGTGATAGTCCAGGTGGTCGCGCGTCAGGTTGGTGAAAATTCCGCCGGCCAGGCGAACGCCGGCAATGCGGTCCTGGTCGAGTGCGTGGCTTGAGACTTCCATGATACACGCTTCCTGCCCCAGCGCGCGCATTTCGGCCAGTGTGCGGTGTACTTCCAGCGCGCCCGGCGTCGTCAGCTTTGCTGTGCGCTTTTCATTGCCCACGATGTTCCAGACTGTCCCCATCAAGCCGCAACGAATGCCGCAGCGTTCAAAGATCTCGCGCAGCAGAAACGCGCTTGTGGTCTTGCCGTTGGTGCCCGTGATCCCGATGACCTTCATGTGCCGCGAGGGCTCGCCATGCAGCAGGCTTGCCAGGTGGCCCAGCGTGCGGCGCGGGTTGTCGCTGACAATCTGCGGCACCAGCTTGAATTCTTTCAGCGGGCGACCGACCAGCAGCGCGCCGGCGCCGGCATTCAGGGCATCGCGCACGTACTGCGTGCCGTCGGCCTTGCTGCCGGGCAGTGCTGCGAACAGGTTGCCGGGCATGACGTGGCGCGAATCATCGACTGCGCCTGTGATGCGCAGCCGCTGCATATTCAGGACCCAGATGTTCGGGTCCAGTGCTTTCAGGGACTGCGCGAGCAGGTGAAACCGCATGGCTACTCCTCTGTCTCTGTCACGGCTGCGCGCTCCGGCACGCCCAGGTGCTTGAGTGTCCGCAGCACGACGCGCGCAACCGTCGGCGCCGCGACCGTGCCGCCATAGTGGCGAATGCGCCAGCCGTACTTGTTGACGTTGCGGCCACGGGCCTCATTGACGACCACGATGATGCTGATGACTGGGTCTTCGGCAGGCGCGAACCCGACGAAGCTGCAGATCTTGTCAGCCGAGTACTGGCCGTCCTTGACCTTGTGGGCCGTGCCGGTCTTGCCGGCAATCTGGTACTGCGGCAGCAGGGCATTGCGCGCCGTGCCCTCGTTCACGACGTCAGCCAGTAGCGGGCGCAGCGCAAGCGCCGTCTGCTCGCTCATCCAGCAATCCAGCAGCTCACGCGGTTGTCCCTGGTGCAGCATCTTGTCGTCGGCGCCGGTCACGCCGCGAATGACGTAGGGTTTGTAGACGTGCCCGCCGTTGGCCAGCGTGTTGAAGCAGTTCAGCATCTGCAGCGGCGTGACCTGGATCTCGTAGCCCATGCAGACCGACACCAGCGAATTGGGCACGGTCCAGTCACTCTTCTTGCGGATGATGCCCGGGCTCTCACCAAAGCGCGTGCCGCCCATGTCAAAGCCGGTGCGCTGCGCAAACCCGACACCAGTGACGGCGTCGTGGACCTCGTCAATGCCCAGCATCATGCCGACGCGGGCCACGCAGGTGTTGCTGGAGTGAACAATGGCCTGGCGCACGGTGACGTACTCGCGGCCGTTACGCTGGATGCGCGCCTCGGGCAGAATTTCGTGGCCCTTGTCGCTGACGAGCTTGCGGCGCCCCTGCACTTTCAGCTCAACGTCGTACTCGATCAGGCTGTCCGGCGTCAGCAGGCCTTTTTCAAATGCCCGCGCATAGATGATCGGCTTGATCATGCTGCCCGGCTCGAACGCGTCGGTGATCGCGGTGTTCTTGCGGCTTGCGGGGTCGCCGTTGCGGTCGTTGGGGTCAAAGCTGGGGTAGTTGGCGATGCCCAGAATCGCGCCGCTGTGGGTTTCCATGACCACGATCGTTGCCGACACCGGGTCCCAGCGATCAATGCAGGTACGCAACTCGTCTTCCACTATGGCCTGCACGCCGCTGTTCAGGGTCAGGTCAACGCGGGCGCCATCCATCGGCGACTGCACCGCATCGTCCATGCCCTCGATCGGGCGGCCAAGCGCATCGACCATCGTGATGCGGGTGCCCGGCCGGGCCGCGAGCCAGCTTTCAAGGGCGCGCTCGACGCCCTCAAGGCCCTCCATGTCGCGGCCGACAAAGCCGACAATCTGTGACGCGAAGTTGCCCAGCGGGTAGCGGCGCGTTTCGATGTTGCGAATCTCGACGCCCGGCAGCTCGCCCAGCCGCAGCGCTGCCCGAATGCGCTCAATGTTCTCGAACGGTGTCTCGTACTGCACACAGTAGTAGGCTTTGTCGCGGCGCTGGTACAGCTGCTCTTCCAGTTTGCGGGCATAGTCGCCGTCATGCCCGAGCAAGCCGGCAAGGCGCGTGGCAAGTTCGGCCCGTTCGCCGCCGGGCACCGCCCGCGGGTTGACCACGATGCTTGCGCCGCTGAAAGTGGTCTGGGCAAGGCTGACGTTGTCCGCCGTGTAAATGCCGCCACGGGTGCCGGGCAGGCTTACGCTGCGCGTGCTGTTGGCGTTGCGTTGCGCCAGGTAATCGTCGTGGTGCATCACTTGCAGGCTGTAAAGCCGCCCGGTCAGCCCGAACATCAGGATGACAATCACGCCAAGCCCCCAGGCCGCCGCGCGCCGTGGCGAGCGGATCAATCCCTGGTCCGAAAGCATCCACAAGAGGGCCCTGGCCACGTTAGTCCTCACCTTGCTTGGAGTCGTCAGGTGCTTTTTCCTCGCGCTTGCCGGGTATGGCGGGCAGGCCGTCTTCCGGCGGCAGCAGGTTGATACCCTCGGCGCGGACACGGCGGATCATTTCTGCCGGGTTGCTGGCGGCAGCGTGCTTGTCTTTCAGCACGCGGTTGGCTTCCTGCAGGTCGCGCAGTTCGCGATTGAGCTGTGCGGCTTCAAACCCGACGCTGCGAATCTGCACCCGCTGTCCCACGACGACGGCGCCAAGGGAAACGAGGAAGACGATCAGGATGATGCCGACCTTTAGATTCATGCGTAGCTTGCCTTGGGACCGTCTCACCGATGCCGTTTGCTGCGATACCTGTCTGCCCCCTCGACCTTCTCCGGGGCTTCTCCCCACGCGAATACACGCAACTTCGCGCTTCTCGATCGCGGGTTGCTTGCGCGCTCTGCTTCATCGGCGGTTATCGGTGCAGGCTTGAGGATTCTCCCGCGTTCGCTTGCCTGCCAGTTGCGGTACGTCTGCTTGACGATCCGGTCCTCCAGCGAATGAAACGAGATCACGGCAACCACGCCGCGCTCGTCCATGCCATCGGGTACAGCCGCCAGGGCGCGCTCAAGCTCGCCCAGTTCATCATTCACCTGGATGCGCAACGCCTGAAAGGTGCGCGTCGCGGGGTCAATGCGGTGCTGCCCTTTCCCGTAGGCGCGACGGCAAATGAGCGCCAGGTCTTCGGTTGTGCTCAACCGACCTTGCGTCAGTGCGGACTTGATACCCTTGGCAATGCGGCGTGAGTGCCGCTCTTCGCCAAGCCGCCAGATCACGTCCGCGATCTCGTCTTCCGCCGCGCCCTCGAGAAACGCAAGAGCACTGCCTCCGCTACCGGGGTCCATCCGCATATCAATGGGCCCGCTTTTCTGAAAACTGAATCCCCGCTCTGGTCGGTCCAGCTGCCAGCTTGAGACGCCAAGGTCTAAGAGAAGACCCTGCGCACGCCCCAGGCCCAAGGCAGCGAGCTGTTCATGCCACTGGCTGAACCGGCTGTGTGAGACAACGGCACGCTCTCCGAACTGTCGAAGATGCTGAGCCGCGCTCTCCAGCGCTGCGTTGTCGCAGTCGAGTCCAAGGATTCGCAACCCTGGATGCCCCGCGAGCAAGGCGGCACTGTGTCCACCAAAGCCGCAGGTACCGTCCACGACAAGCGCGCCAGGTGGCAAGGCCCCGAAGGCCCGCACAACCGCTGCGACAAGGACGGGAAGGTGTTCGGCCACGGCGGGTTCAAACAACCCCCGCCAGTCGCGAACTCTCGTGCTTGTCCGCGGTCTTGATGACGCGCATGACGTACGGGCTGAACTCAACGCCCGGGCTCAGTTCCTGCACGCGCTTGAGCAGGTCTTTGCAGCGGCGGATTTCGGGCAGGCGGTCACTCACCTGCTGCTCAAAATCGTCTTCCGTGCCTTTCTGCAGCAGTTCGGCAACTGCGGCAAGGCCGTGCGGGTCATCTTCCTGGCGTGTGTTCTGGGCATCGTGCATGGTTCCCCCCAACTAGGCACAGCGCGGCCGCCGGCGCAAAAAGCGGCGCCACCTGTGCCAGAAAACGGTTATGCCGCCGAGGCGGCGATACGAGAGTGTGGTGCGCAAGCGCCGTGCACCGGGCGGCTGGCTTTGTCGCGGCCAGCAGGCGCTGTGGAGGCCTGTCCCACAGGGCGCTTTCGCGCCACACGCTATCCCTGCTCAGGTAGCGTGCTGTTGTAGATTCTTGCCACAGCCTGCGGGTCCAGCTTCTCCACACTGACCGGGGCCTGAACAGCGCGTGCTTCTTCGGGATCGTATGCCTGCATGTGATCCCCCGCGCCGGATATGACGATTTCAGATTTCAACCTGGCGTATGAGACGTGGTCCTTCGGAAGAAGGATTCTGCCGGCTTTGTCCACTTCGACCTGCTCGACCAAAGCCAGCAACCTCTGTCGCTTGCGTTGCTCTTCCCCGGGCAGTCCTGCATCGCCCGTGAGTTCCTCGATCCTGCGTTCGCCACTCTGCTGATCGAAAATGGCGAGGTGCGGAAAGTCCGGTCCGATCATCACGTACAGCAGCACTTTTCCATCGCTCGACACCGGCAGCCTGCTGCGGAACTTTGCCGGGATCGTGATGCGGTTCTTGGAATCGACAGTGGTAGTGGCGAGACCAAAATATCTGGGCGTACCCGCCATTTACCCCTCCGACGTGGGAAGATACCCCACTTTCACCCACTTGTCCAATGCCTAGCATGATTTTCTGGAAATTCTTTGCTGACATACCTTTATGATGTCACACCCATATATAGAGAGTAAAGTCCGCGCTTTACACACCATATATGGTGTGTTTGACGTAAGAATTCACGCGATTCTGACATACTATCCACAAGTTATCGGACGTAATCGCGCCGATTTATGGCCCACACCACCCACTTTCAGACACCGCAGAGCAGAATTTTCACGCTGCCGCCCCCACCTGCCCCCAAACCCCCTTCCACCACCCGCCAAAACTCGCACAATCCGGACCATGACCCACTTCGCGGACCGCCTGCAACAAGCCATCCAGGCCAAGGGCGCAGCCACATGCGCCGGCATCGACCCACGCGCCGACTGGATTCCTGCCGAGTGCTACGACCGCGCATTCAGCCAGCACGGCCGAACGCCAGCCGGCGTGATCGCCGCCGTGCGCGACTTCTGCATCGAGATCCTCGAAATCGTCGCGCCCTTCGTGCCCGCGGTGAAGCCACAGGCGGCCTTCTTCGAGGCTTTGGGCGTTGGCGGCTGGGACGCGTTCGCGGCGATCTGCGCAAAGGCGCGCGAGCTGGGCCTGCTCGTCATCGCCGACGTAAAGCGCGGCGACATCGGCAGCACCGCTGAAGCCTATGCGCAGAGCCTGTTCGGGACCAGTGAGGTCCAGGGCGTGAAGTTGGCCTCATGCGGCGCAGATGCAGCCACCGTCAACCCCTACCTGGGCGCCGATGGCGTGGTGCCGTTCATTGATCGCGCCCGGCTGAACGGCGCCGGCATTTACGTGCTGGCGCGCACCAGCAACCCCGGCAGCGCCGAGTTTCAGCAACTCGAGCTGCAGCAAGGCGGCGCGCTGGTTGACGAAGTCGCGCGCAAGATTGACGCCTGGGGCAGCGAAAGTGTGGGTGATTGTGGGTACAGCGACGTCGGCGCCGTCGTCGGCGCCACTCACGTTGATGCCGCGCGCCACCTTCGGCGCCTGATGCCGCGCACGCCGTTTCTCGTGCCCGGCTGGGGCGCACAGGGCGGCGCAGCCGACGCTGTACGCGCCTGCTTTGACGACAAAGGCGCCGGCGCGCTGGTGAATTCAAGCCGCGGCGTGATGCACGCCTATGCCACGGGCCCGCTGAAAGACCACGGGCAGACGCACTGGCGCGAAGCCGTGGAGAAGGCGGCCCGCCAGTTTCACGAAGAAATTCGCCTGCTGGCAAGTCGCTAGGTCAACCGAACCAGCGGCGCGCCGCGCCGTTTACAAGGGTAGAACCGGGGTTGTCATCTTTGCGCGAATCGGGCACACTTGCTGCCCGACCGCAAAAACATCGGAGGTACCAGTGATTCGCAACGCTGTCGCATTGACGCTGTTAGTCGTGTTCGCGGGCGCCTTGTGCGCCGACGAAATCAATTACTACAAGAAGGGCGCCAAGTACCGCGAAATCGCCAACCACAACTCGGTCGAGATCACGGGCTGGAGCGCCGCCAAGGTCGATTTCAAGGGCGCCGACGGCAAGACCGGCAGCGTCCCTGGCACCGACATCATCTCGGTCAACCGGGCATACGGCACGATGCACAGCGACCTCAGTCGCGCGATCGAAAGCGTCGGCTCAGACCCGGAAGCCGCCATCCCCGCGCTCAAGGCCATCGCCGCGTCGGGCAAGTCGCCGCTGGACAAAGAAGAAGCCTTGTTCTGGCACGCGCTGGTGTACGTGAATGAAGCCAACGCCGGCGGCAACGTCGCTGCGGCCATCACCGAGCTCGGCAACTACCTTAAGGCATACAAGGCCGGCTTCTTTGCCCGCGACGCCTACCGTATGTCTGCCGACCTGCAGCGTCGCTCGAAGAAAGTGAGCGATGCCCGCACCACGCTCAAGACCATGATCAGCGCCGACAACGCCCTGGCCCGTGAAGGCAACCAGATGCTGGGCGAGCTTGAACTTTCGGAAAAGCAGTACAACGACGCGCTGCGCGCGTTCCAGGCCGCAAAGACTCAGGCCACACGCGACGGCAACAAGAACGCCGAGTACCTGGCCCAGGCATGGGAGGGCACGACGCAGCAAGCCAAGGGTGATTCGGCGGCTGCGAAGACGCTGCTTGAGCCGATCACGAACAACCAGGACTTTGACGACCCGATGAGCTTTGACGATGAGTTGGCGCTCTCGGTGGCTTACCCCGCACTGGGTGACGCCCACTACGCCACGGGCAACTTCGAGAAGGCCTACGACGCGTTTGTGCAAGCCGGCTACTACGCATGGTGGACGCAGGGCCAGCAGGAAGGCTACTGCATCGGCCAGGCCTACCTGTGCGCGCGCAAGCTGGAAAGCACTGACGACAAGTGGAAGAAGCGCAAAGACAAGCTGCGCACCGTTCTTGCAGTAGGCTTTCCGCGCGAACTGCAGCGCGTAGACAAAGAGAAGTAGTTGGCAGTCGCCAGAAATTGAAAGGCCGGGATTGCACTCAGCAATCCCGGCCTTGTTTCACACACAGTGTGTCGAACCGGCGCTGGTTACTTCATTTCGTGCTTCGCCAGCTCAATCACGGTTTCCTTCTCGCCGTCTTTCACGATCTTCTTGACCGGGATTCCGTCGCTGACCCACTCCTGCACTTCGCGGTTGCCTGACACCGTCTTGAACAGGTCGCACTTGAACTCGCCCGCTGCCACCTTGACCATCTCGCCTGTCTTTTCCGCCTTGGCGTAGTCTTTGAGCCACGCCGCCTCGGTCTGCGTGACCTCAGAAACGCGGGCGCCCGGCGCCGGTACGCCCTCGGCGTCGCAGGTCACCATCGTCATCTGCGTTGCTTCAACCGTCACTTCCGAGACCGTGCGCTTGACGTAGCTGTCGCTGCCCGCCCGCGTGATCTTGTGAATGTAGTAGTTGCCGACGGCCTGAAAAAAGCGCGGCAGCTTTGAAGCCGCCGTGGGCTCAACGGGTTTGTCGCCCGGCTTGTCGCCGGTTTTGGCTTCGCCGAGTTCTTTGCTTTTGAAGCCGGTCAGCCACACCGTGTCCGCGCCATCGATGGCCTGCTTGACGATGCCGCCGCACGGCACCTTGGTGCAGTACCACACCGCCATCGCGGTGGTACCCGAGGTCCAGCTTGCGACGTCGCAGGAAAGTGTCTGCTCGCCGATCTTGAACTCGGCGACGGTCCAGGCGACGTCAATGCGATACGGAAGCTTTCCGAACAACGGGCAGTCAGACCATGCCTTGGCGCGTTGCTTGTTCGAGGTTTCTTTGCCGTCCTTGTCGTACATGATGTGCTTGAAGTGAACCTTGTCTTCCACGACGTCGGTCACCTCATAGCGCACCTTGTTGCCAAGTTGCATGGCGTACTCGGCCCAGTCGCCCTTGTGGGCGTTCTTCCAGGTGTTCTTGCCTGATTCCCAGTCTTTCGGCTCTGCGGTCGCTGAGCTGACGGCCAGCAACGCAAGCGCGCAGCAGGCTGCCGCGGCGTGGATGAAATGACGCATTCGGTTCCTCCTCCAAGGCCCGCACCAGTGTAGCGCAGCGGCGGCCATTGACCAAAGGGCGCACCAAACAATTTCGCGAATCCGCAGGTAGCGGGATGGTAACGAGAGACGTGAACAGAGAGCAGCTGATCACTGCATTTGTGTTGCGGCCGTCTCGGCCGCACGTGTTGTGCGCGTCTCGCGCGCACGTGTTGCGGGCTTCCAGCCCGCGTTGGCGCCCGGGACGGGCACCACACAAGCAGGCCAGAGGCCTGCTACACGTGCGGGCTGGAAGCCCGCAACACGAAGGGCACGCTATTCCAACTTCAGTTCGATGACTTCTTGCATCATCGACATGTCCTTGGTTTCCATGACCAGCTTGATGACTATGCCGTGGTGCATCCACATCGTGATGCCGCCTTCGTGCTCGGTCTTGATGCAACGAAACGAGCCCGCCGGCGTTGTCACGCCCTCTTCGATCTGGCCTGTATAGGGCATGCGCGGGCCTTCGCTTTCAGCGATCGCCATTTCCGAGTCGTTGCGAAACTGCTCGTTGCCCTGCTGGTCGTAACTGATCGTCGTGAACGTTGACTTGCCGTCTTTCACTTCGCTGACCTCCAGGCGATTCTGCTGTTCCATCTGCATGCCGCCGAACGACGTGCTGCTCTTTTGCAGATAGTAGTTGCCGGCTGTGCGGTACAGCCGCTGCGGGTCGTGCCCCAGGTCAAGCTCGACCAGTTCGGTTTTGACCGTGCCGGTATCGTAGAAGACGATCAGTGAGGGCCAGATTGCCGAATTCCAGTACTTGGCCCCACCGACCTCGAAAACTTCGCAATCGAAATCGCCGGCTTCGCACGTCTTGTTCTCGCGACCGACTGGTGCCGGGACGTCCGCTTCAGCCTCAAGGTCCTTGAATTCAATCTTCATGTCCGCAGCCGCTGCGCCGGGCATCGCCTTCTTGTCCTTGTCCAGCATGGCGTTGGTGACCGTGGCGCCGTCGGCGGTAACCGCTTTGACGGTGCTGCGCGAGTACGAAACCATCGGCTCGTTGCCGCCGACGCTGACCTCCATGCGTTGCAGCCAGCTGCGACCGACTACGCGGTACAGGGACCACATGTCGCGTTCGGCGGAATCGAAGGACGTGAGTTTGCGGATCTGGCAATAGCCCGCACCAAGGTGTACCTGCTTGACAATCAGCGGGTGCCACTCGGCGCTGACCCATGTGTTGATTTCGATACCGTCTATCTTGTTGGTGTGCTTGCGGCATACCCACACGCGGCCGGCCATTTCCAGTGTCTCCTGCGGCAGTTTCTCGTCTGCCCAGGCCTTGTCGCTGTCCTTAGGTGCAGAGATATCGACGCTGCCACTGCCTCCGCCGCTGGAATTGCCGTCTTCACTGGTGTGGCGCACCCTGTAGCTGGCGGTCTTGCCGTCGCTTTCGGTGATGCTTCCCTTCTCGTTGGTGAAGCCAGGTTTGCCGCCACGATGCCACTCCGTGATGCGGTGGCTCCAGGCGCGACCCTTGACCTTGTAGAGTTCCATGACGCGGATCGGCGTTGGCTCAGGGGGCTTGGGCGCGTCCTGCGCAATGGACGCCGCCGCGGCTGCAACCAGCAGGGCAATCGATACCAGCAGCGTCCGCATGGGTGTCTCCGGTGAGTGGACCGCTCAAAGCTAGCAGCCGCATGCAGAGACCGCACGCCGAAAAAACACAGCAGGCGCCCGAAGGCGCCTGCTGTTTGAACACTGGCTCAGGAACTAGTCCTTGAACTCGATCAGTTCCATCTTCATGGTGTCGGTTTCCATCTTGACGGCCAGGCCGGGGTACTTCTTGCTGCTCCAGCTCTTGGACTTCACGCCGCCTGCTTCGCTCTCGACAACGTAGCACTCGAACTCGCCGGCTTCGACCTTGACGGTCTCTTCGGTCATCTTCGGGGCTGCGGTACCGGTGCAAGCCGGGGTGTCAACCACAGTGAACTTCATTTCCTGGTCAGCCGAGTAGGTTTCCTTCTTGTCCTTGTCCATGGTCGTCATTTTGTACTTGGCGCCATTGTCGTCAACGCTAAGGACTTCCATCTTGGTGTAGCTGATCATCGGGTCAGGCATGCCTGCGATGGTCATGACAGTCTTGGTGGTCCAGCTGCGGCCAACCTTCTTGTACAGAGCGTACGGGTCAGTCTTGGTGGTCTCGCCACCAGTGGTGCCGCCCGTCGTGTCGCCGCCGGTCGTATCGCCGCCGGTACATGCAGCGCCGTTACCGCCTGCCGCGTTGCCGCCCTTGGCTGCGTTGCCGCCGTTGGCCGGAGTGTTGCCGCTGCCGCATGCGACCGCCAGGATCGCAACCAAACTCATTACCGCCAGAAAGATGCTCTTGCGCATTTACGTTCTCCCTAAACTATGATGCCCCTATTGGGGTTCGTTACCAACTGACATGTGCTTGCGCATGAGCAACGGATATGCCATATCTAAACCAATCGTCACAAACCCTTATACTTAGGGGCTTGCGGCACAAATGCCTCACCCGTGCCCCAGTCGCTTCATGTCACGTTTCTTGGTGCTTGCGTAATAAAACTTGACACTTCATGCCGATCTACGAATACAAACACACCAGCAAACGCGGCGACACCTGCGAAGATTCTTTCGAGACCTTCCAGAAAATGTCCGACAAGACGCTTACCAAGTGCCCAGTCTGCGGCAATCCTGTCGAGAAGTTACTCTCGCGCACTTCGGGCGGTGTGGATAAACTGGCACCAAGCCGCCTCAAAGAGCTCGGCTTCACAAAGCTCGTGCGGCGCGACAAGGGAGTCTACGAGAAAGAATAGTGCCCCGCGTTTCGCCTTCCCCGCGATGTTCCCCGCTGAAGTTTGCCTATGAGATTACGACTGCTGTTGGCGCTTTCCGGGCTGCTTTTGCTTACGGCTTGCCCGCAAGACGAAGAAGAAGACCCCGCGCTTGAGCCCGTTGAGTTCACGCCCGGCGTCGCGGTCGGCGAGCCCGCAACGCCAACCAACGCCGCCATTGAGGTTGCCGTGGCTTACGACGGCACCCGCACACACCTTGTCTATTGCCAGAACGATGGCGCCGGCGACCACGACATCATGTACACCGCGCGCGTCGGCGCCGGCAGCTTTGCGTTGCCGGCCCCCGTGTTTCCGGGCTCGTTGGTTGATAGCCGTGAGCCGCACGTCTGCCTGGACGGTGCCGGCACGCTGCACATTGTCTGGGAAGAGGGCACGTCGCCCAACCGCGAGATTTACTACGCCACGATCAACGCCAGCGGCTCGATCAGCGCCGCCACGCCCCTGACCGCTACTACCGAAGACGAAGCCAACCCCCGCGTCCACGTCGACAGCAGCAACCGCGTACACGTGGTTTGGGAAGGCTCCACACCGCCGCCCACACCCACCAGCAGCATCTTCTACCGGCGCACACAGGCCTCGGTGTTTCTGGCTGCGGTGGTGCTGCCCAAGGCCAACGGCAGCCAACCTGCCGAAATGCCCGACATCTGCACCGACGCAGGCGACCGGGTGTACGTCGTCTGGTCTGAGCTGAACGGCAGCGCGCGCAACATTCGGCTGCTGCGCAGCGACGACAACGGCGCCAATTTCGGCGCCACGGGCAACGGTTTCGCGGCCCACGGCGGCGTTGACCTTACGCAGCCGCGCATTGCCGGCGGCACCGACGGCGAGATCTTCCTGGTCTTCATCGGCCAGGACAGCCAAGGCGAGCGCGCAGTGTTTGCAACGTTCACGCGTACCGGCTACACGATGGCCAGCCCGGGGCAGCTTTCAAACAACCAGACGGGCGGCATTCGTGACCCCAGCATCGCGGTACACGAACAAGACAACGGCCAGTTCACGGTCGTGGTCGCCTGGAACGATGGCGGCGCCACGGGCGGGAACATCATGGTGCATGCAAGCCATGACAGCGGCGAACACTACCCCGACGACCCGACCGACCTGAGCCAGGGCAACACACAGCCGGCTTCAAACCGCCGGCCGATGATCGCGATGGACGATAACGAACTGATCGCGGCTTGGGACGGGCAGCCGCAAGGCGGCGGTGTGGTGCGGGCGTGGCTGAGCAACTCGAACTACAAACTGCCGAAGAAATAGGGGCCCGGGCGCCGGCACTCGATGCAAATAGAGTCTCAAGGCGAGGATACGCCCCGTTGACACGGCGGGGCGAGTTTTTACGATCTTTGACCTTGGTTTTGGCGCCTCGTCTCTGCTGACGGGGCGACGTTCATTGGAGCCGTGAATGGCCACCGCAATTGCTTCTGACTTCCTTTCCGCAATCACTGACAGCAAGAACCCTGAGATCAAGTCACTGTTGGAGCTGAGAGATCAGCTTCTGCAGGACCCGGCGATGAAGAAGCACGCCGAAGGTGCCTTGGACTCCTGGAGCGCCTCGCGCGAACGCCAGGGCGTTCTGCTGTACCTGTTGGGCCGCACCGAGCGTGCCCTTGCGGTGCTTGAGACTGAAGCGAGCAGCGGCCTGGGCAAGCACTTCCTGGCCCGCGCGCTCGTCGCCGGCGGCTACTACGCCCGCGCCGAGGAAATCCTGAGCGCGGAATGGAAGAGTGCCAAGACATTTGAAACCGGCATGCCGCTGTTCCGGGCGCTGGTCATGCAGGGCAAGCTTGATGAAGCCGAAAAGGTCATCAAGGGCGTCAAAGAAGACAACGCAGCAGTCAAGGCTGCACGCATCGAACTGTTGATGCGCGACGGCAGACTGCAGGAAGCCATGGACCTCGTAGTGCCCCTGCACGAGCAGCAGGGCCACGACCGCAACGTGGCGTTTGTGTACGCGCTGGTTGCGCAGGCCGCGGGCGACGACGACGCCGCGCGCCGTGCATATGAGCAGATTGCGCAGCGCCCGCCGGTGTCAGCCGACGTGCTGATCAACCTTGGCACCATCTACGAAGATGAGGGCCTGTGGGAACTGGCGATCAAGTGCTACGAAACCGTGCTGCGTGAGTACCCCTGGCACCGCCGCGCCAAGCTGTTCAAGCGCGACGCCGAGGCCAGCCGCAACATGTATTACGACGAAGACCGCGAGCGCAAGGAAGACAAGCGCCTGCAGATCCTTCGCACGCCGGTCACCGACTTTGAACTGTCGGTGCGCTCGCGCAACTGCCTGCAGAAGATGAAGATCGACACGCTGGGCGACCTGATCTTGAAGACCGAGACCGAGCTGCTCAGCTACAAGAACTTCGGCGAGACCAGCCTGCAGGAAATAAAGGCAATCCTGGGCTCCAAGGGCCTGCGCCTGGGCATGCGCACCGAAGAGGCGCTTGCGTACACGCCGCCCGAAGACGGCAGCGTGCCGGTGCCGCCGGTCGACGACACGCTTACCCAGTCGATCGACGCGCTGGAGCTGTCCGTGCGTTCGCGCCGCTGCATGGAGCGACTTGGCATCAAGACCATCGGCGATCTGGTCGAAAAGACAGAGGCCGAGCTGCTGGCTGCGCCGAACTTTGGCCAGACATCACTGAACGAAGTGCGCCAGAAACTGGCCGAGCTGAACATGTCAATCCAGGCCTGAATGCTGGGCTGACGCCAGAGCTTCGACTTGGGGCAGGCTGCGCTTGCGGCTTGCCCATCCGATTGAGGAAATTCCAGCATTGCGGTTACGGGTGGCACAATGGCGGATGGGGTAGAGACCGTTACCGACCCGCTGGAGTTTCGCGAAGGCCGCGGCACGCTCGACTTCGGCGTGCTGGCACTGCGCAACGGCCTGCTCACGCCTGAGCAACTCGACATTGTCCGCGCCAAGCAAGCGGCCAGCGCCAACCTGGGCGAGAACCGCACGCTCAAGGACATCATTCTGGCCGACCAGATGATGACCGAAGAGCAGGTGCAGCGTGTCGAGCGCGCACAGGCCCAGCTGACGCAAGACCGCGAACGCAAGCAGGACCTCAAGTTCAAAGGTTACGAGATCATCAGCACGCTCGGCGAAGGCGGCCTGGGCAGCGTGTTCAAGGCGCGCCAGGTAAGTCTGAACCGGCTTGTGGCGCTGAAAGTGCTGCACAACCAGTGGATTACCGATGACGAGTTCCGCAAGCGCTTCGTGCTTGAGGCGCGCATCGTCGGCAAGCTGAGCCACCAGAACCTGATCCAGGTCTACGACGTCGGCCGCGAAGCCGACTACTACTATTTCAGCATGGAGTACGTGGACGGCCGCACGGTCGAGGAACTGATCCGCGAGTCACCGCGCCGCCAGATGGAAATCGGCCGGGCCGTTGAGCTGCTGATCCAGACCCTGCGCGCGATCAACTATTACAAAGACGTCGACATCGTTCACCGCGACATCAAGCCAAGCAACATCATGGTCACGCGCAGCGGCCTGGTAAAGCTGGGCGACTTCGGGTTTGTGAAAAGCAAGCTCGACAAAGAGCTCGGCTATGAGGGCATGGTGCTGGGCACGCCCGACTACATCGCGCCCGAGCAGGCGATGGGCAAAGACGACGTGGACTATCGGGCGGACATTTACAGCCTGGGCGCCACGTTCTACCACATGCTGACGGGCCGCCCGATGTATGAGGGTACGCCTTCGCGCGTGATGCTGGCCCACACCCGCGAGCCCATGCCGGACCCGCGCACCTATCGCCCAAGCCTGACCGAGGACGTGGTGGCGGTGCTGCAGCGCATGCTGGCCAAGGACCCGAACCAGCGCTACGCGAACATCAACAACCTGTTCGCGGACCTTGAGAATGTGCGCGACACGCACAAGCCCAAGCTGCCCAGCAAGTACGAGATCGGCAAATCCAGCATCATGCGAGCGCTGAACATCGAGAAGAGCCGCCACGCAGAAATTCAGGCAAAGATCAAGGTAGCCGAAGACAAAGCCGAGTCGGCCCTGGCAGGCTCACGCGTGGCATGGGGCGTAGCCGCAGGCGCAACCATAGCAGCCATCACGTTCCTGATCTTATGGCTCGCCACCTGAAAACAGGAGCCCGGAGCGCAAGCGACGGGTAAACAACCGACAACTGAGTCCTCGTGCATTCCAATCCAACGCGTTGGCCTTAGATCGTCGTTGTCCCTGGTCGTCCACAAGCTCAAGCCAATCGTTCCCAGTACTCCCAGAACTTCGGGAAGCTCTTGGAAACGCATTCGGAGCCCTCGATCTCCAACGGAACACGTAAACCAGCAATCGCGAAGCTCATAGCCATCCGATGGTCGTCGTATGTTCGAACGCTAACCGGACTGGTGCGCTCCCGACTTCGCCCAGGCTTCGTCGGGCTGGCCGGGCTCTTGTTTCCAGTCCCGTCAACTTCCAACCAGTCCGCACCGGCGCGCGTTTCTACGCCCAGCTTGGCCAATTCGGCTTGCAGTGCCGCGATGCGGTCGGTTTCTTTCACTCGCAACGTACTCAGGCCGGTCAGACGCGACGTTCCTTCCGCAAACGCGCACACCACCGCCAACGTCTGCGCGCAGTCCGGCAACGCTGACAGGTCGGCCTCAATCGCACGTAGGGGCGATGCTTGCATCGCCCGCGAAACGCCCAACCCGTTCGGAAACTCCAGCACTTCGCAGCCCATTTGCTCAAGCAGGTCCACAAAGTGCACGTCGCCCTGCACGTCTTGACGCGTCAAGCCGTCGATCACGCACTTCCCACCGGTCACAGCCGCCGCTGCCCAGAAGTAACTGGCGGCTGTTCCGTCCGGCGGCACGGTGTAGGGACCGCGGGCCTCGGGCCCGCTGGCAGCCGGGTCAGCCGCGTTCCAGAAGTGGCGATACCCCTCGCGCTCAACGTGCATCCCGAACGCACGCATCACTTCCAGCGTGATGTCCACGTAGGGCTTGCTGACCAGTTCGCCCTCGATCTCGATTTCCACGCCGCCTCCGCGCGTCGGCGCCACCATCAGCAGCGCCGAGAGAAACTGGCTGCTGATATCGCCGCGCAACGAGCACTTGCCGCCGCGCAGCGACGCGCCCTCGATCGCCAGCGGTACGCAACCCGGTTCGCCACGTTCTTCAATCTTCGCGCCAAGCTGCCGCAAAGCCGCAATCAACTCCCCCATCGGCCGCTGCCGCATGCGCGCGTTGCCGTCCAGCACGAATCGGCCCGGCAGCACAGTCAGCAGCGCGCAAGTAAAGCGCGTGGCGGTGCCCGCGGCCCCGGTGCAGATCTGCGTCTCCTGCGGCCCTGCAACAGGCCTCGCTGGTGGTTCAAGCCGGACTTCGGTTGACAGCGGGTTCGAGCGCGTCACACGCCAGCCAAGGTCCGCCAGCACGTTCAGCATAATCGCGGTGTCGTCGGCGGGCGAAATGTTGCGGATCGTGCAGGCCTCGCCGCGCAGGGCTGCACACACAATGGCCCGGTTGGCGAACGACTTCGAACCCGGCAGTTCAAGCCGCGCGTCGATAGGCCGGTCTGTCGGTTGCAGGATGCGGCTCGTCATTGAGATCGGCCCGCTAGCCCAGGCCGCGCAGGTGCTTGTAGTTGCCGATGCAGAGTTGTGCGAGGCGGTCTACCTGCTGCTCGGTAATGTCCGGGCCAAAGCTGACGCGAATGCAGCCGATCGCGTCTTCCCAGCTTGACCCCATCGCCGCCAGCACGTGGCTGGGGTCGGTCTCGCCGGGTGCGCAGGCGCTGCCCAGGCCGACGCAAAAGCCGGCTTCCCCAAGCTGGATGGCCATGGCCTGTCCTTCAATGTGAAGAAAGCTGATGTTGCTGATGTTTGGCAGACGCGCCGCGCCGGCGCCATTGATGCGAATGTGCTCGCCCAAGGCCTTGGCAAGCGTTTCTTCCAGGCGGTTGCGCAGTCCCTCAACGTGAGTCCAGACGCGCCCCTGCTCAGCGTTGGCAAGTTCCATCGCGACAGCCAGCGCAGCCATGCCGCTCAGGTCTTCGGTGCCCGCGCGGTAGCCCCATTCCTGCGGGCCGCCGATGATCACGGGTGCGAGTCGATTGGTCATTTCGTTGTAAAGAATGCCCGTGCCCTTGGGGCCGCCGAACTTGGCGCCCGCCAGCGTCAGCAGGTCGGCGCCGATCTCTTTGGGATTCACCGGCAGCTTCCAGAATGCCTGCACCGCGTCGCAGTGGTACTTGGCGCCGGCGGCGTGGGCGATCTTTGCCACTTCGTGCACAGGCTGCAGCACGCCGGTTTCGTTGTTGGCGTACATCACGCTGACCAGCGCCGTGCGTTCGCTGACCATGCGACGCAGGGCCTCCAGGTCCACGACTCCGCTGGCGCTCACGGGCGCGTAGTGCACACGCGTTCCGGCGCGCTCCAGGCGCTGGGCCTCAAGCAGCACGGCGTGGTGCTCAATGGCGCTGATCACCAGCTCGTTCCGGGGCGCCTTGGCCTCGGCCAGCATGCCGCGCACGGCCAGGATGTCGCTTTCGGTGCCGCCGCTGGTGAACACGATCTCGCGCGGGTCAGCGCCGATCGCGCGGCCCATGCGCTCGTGCAACTCGTACAGGTGTTTCTTGGCCATGTAGGCGAGCGGGTGATGCGCGCCGGGGTTGGAGTAGTGCTGCGTCGCGAACTCAGCAAACGCAGCCAGCGCCTCAGGCCGGCAAGGCGCGCCGGCGGCGTAGTCGCAATAGGTGTATTGCTTGGTGCTCACTTGTCGCCTTTCCTGCTTCTTGCCGGCCGCGGCAGCACGACGATGCTTGGCGGCTTGGTTGGGCACGCGTGCACGCACAAGCCACAGCCGGTACAGATGCGGCTGTCAACTTTCGGCACAGTGCCGTCGAAGTCAATGGCGTTGGGCTCAAGGGGGCATGCGTCATGGCAGGCGGTGCAGGCCTTGCCCAGGTAGCCGAGGCAGGTGTCGGGTTCAATCACGGCGATGCCGATGCGGATCTCCCCCACTGGCGTTGGCTTCAAGGCCCCGGTCGGGCAGACTGCCATGCAATCGCCGCACATTGTGCAGGCGCCGTGATTGGGGCGCAGTACCGGAGTGCCGGGTTGCGGGCCGTCGCCCTCGCGCGCGACGTGAATGACTTTCTCGGGACAGGCCTGCACGCACTTGCCGCAACGTGAGCAGGCGTCGAGAAAGGCTTGCTCTGACAGTGCCCCGGGCGGCCGGAAAAACTTGCGGCCGTGCATGTCGGTGAAGTCTTTCGGCAGCGCCTGCTTGCGGTGCATGCCCGACTCATACAGCTTCTGGAAGAGTTCCGAATCCCAGTTCTGGACAATGCGCGACCCCGGCACCAGGCGCGTGGCCTGCTTGACGGCTTCGCCGGCCATCTGGCGCATGGCTTTGCGTTTGTCGGGATCGGCTGGCTTGTCGTCGGCCATGGGCGCAGGATAGCGGCGGCCCATGGCGCGTGTCAGGGGGATACTTCCGCTAGACCCATTCGGGCTCGGCTTTGCTGGTCACGAAGCCTTTGTCGCGGCCGAGCTTGAGGAACAGGCGTGCGGCCTGCATGCCTTTGTCGCCAATGTCGACCGTGTAGTCGTTCACGTACATGCCGACAAACTTGTCGGCCCTTGACCGGTCAAGGCCACGGCCATAACTCAGCGCGTAATCCAGCGCCTCGTCGCGATGCTCAAGGGCATACCGGATGCTGGCACTGAAACACCGGCTGAACTGGGCGATCACGTCGTGGCCAAGGTCACGGCGCGCGACGTTGCAGCCCAGCGGCAGCGGCAACTCGTGCTTCGTGTGCCACCATTCGCCGAGATCGACCACCTTGAACAGCTTCAGATCGTTGTACGTCACCTGGCCTTCATGGATGATCACACCCGCATCGACGCGGCCATCGAGCACAGCTGTTTGTACCTCGTTGAAGTTCATGTGCACCGGCTCAACACGGTCGTTGTAAAGCCGCAGGGCCAGCGTCGCGCTGGTCAACGGGCCGGGCGTCGCGACTTTGCGGCCGTCAAGGTCCTGCGGGTTCATGGGTTCGCGCGAGACGATGATCGGCCCATAGCGGTCGCCCATGGATGCGCCGGCGCGCGTGATCACATACTTGTCGGCGATATAGGGATAGGCGTGAAAGCTGCATGCAGTCACGTCCAGCTCGGCAGTCTTGGCACGCTGGTTCAGCGTCTCGATGTCGCACAGCTCGTGTTTGATCGTCAACCAGCCGGTGTCGATCTTGTTGTTGGCCAACGCGTGAAACATGAAAGCATCGTCGGCGTCGGGGCTATGCGCTACGGTAATGGTCCGGGTTTGCGTCATTTCTAGATTCGGATTTCGGATTGCGGGTTCACAGTTCGGTAGCCGGGAACCCGCTGGCGGCGCTGCCAACCTAGTCCGCAATCGGCAATCCGCAATCGCCAATCACCGCGCGGCCTTCTGGGCTTCGTTAGCGTCGGCAAGCCGCACGACCTTGAGCTTCAGCTTCTCCCAGATCTTCGTGTCGTTAAACAGCTTGACGACGTCGGGGTCCAGGTCGCCTTCGGCCGCCATCGAGTCAAGTATCTGCAGCGCGCGCTCCAGCGGGATCGCGGGCTTGTACGGCCGGTCGCTGGCGGTCAGGCTGTCAAAGACGTCCGCGACGGCCATCAACCGCGATCCCAGCGGAGTTTCCCCTGCGGGCACGCCGTTGGGGTAACCGCCGCCCTTCATCTTTTCGTGGTGCTGGCCCGCGATCTCGGGCACGCGTGCAAGGTCGTCCGTCCATGGAATCTGTTTCAGAAACTTCCACGAGTCCGCGACGTGATTCTCGATTTCCTTGCGCTCTTCTGCATTGAGCGTGCCGCGCTTCGTGCACAGGCTGTTGAAGTCGTCGTCATCAAGCAGCGCGTAGACATCGTCGCCGATCTTCCACGGGGCCGCATGGATGGCCGCAAGCCGCACCTGCGACTCATCGGTCACGAAGATCGGCTTGATGTGCTTGCGCACAAACTCAAGGTCCGATGACAGCTTGGCCAGGTCTGCTGCCAGGGCTTCGCGAATGCCGTTCGACATCGCCTCGCTGGACTCACCGTCGGCGATCAGCCTCGCTTCTCGCTCCAGCGCGTTCAGTCGCAATTCGCGGCCGATGATCTGCGCGCGAAACTCAATGGCCTGGGCCTGTGCGGGAAACAGCTTCTCGGCCTTCTGCAGCACGTGTTCGCGCACGCCGATCTTGCCGAAGTCGTGCAGCAGGCCCGCGTAATGCAGCTCAACCATCTCGGCATCGGTGAAGGTGACATCCTTGTACACGCCCGCCTTGTCCTTGTTCACCTCATCCGCCAGCGCCATGGTCAGCCTGTCCACGCGCCCCGAATGGCCCGCGGTGGCGGGATCGCGCTGCTCGACCGCCTGCACGCACGCGATCACAAAGCGCTCAAACAGGTGGGTAATCGCATCCATCAGCCGCACGTTCTCAATGGCGACGCCGGCTTGGCCCCCGAGGCTTGCTGCGAGCTCAATGTCTTCGTCGGTGAACGAGATGATCTCGCCGATGGCGTTCTCGCCAAGTTGCAGTTTCTTGAGCGGGTCGCGTTTCTTGTTGATCAGCTGCACGATGCCCACGACGTCATCCTGGGTGTTCTTCAGCGGCACGGTCAGCATGCTGCACGTGCGGTAGCCGTACTTCTCGTCAATGAATTTGTTGAACTTGTACGGCGCGCCCTTGGGCAGGTGGTAGACGTCGTCAATCGCCACGATCTCGCCGGTGATCGCCGCATAGCCCGCGATGCTTTCAAGGTTTGCCGGGAACACGATTTCTTCGAACGGAATCTGCAGAGTGTCATTCTGCGCGGCTGCAAATCGCAGGCTGAACAACTGCTGCGTCAACGCGGCGCGTTTGACCGCGACCGCCCGCGTGCGGCGCTCGGCGCGGCCCAGCACCTTGCGGCCGCTGAGCGCCGAGCCTTTGCCGTACTCGATGATGTAGATGCTGCCGGCGTCGGCATCCATGATGTTGCGCGCCTCGGTCAGCACGACGGCCAGCAGGTCTTTCAACACGCGCACGTCGGACAGCGCCGTGCCGATGCGGTTCAGGCGCGCGAGCTTCTCGCTGCTGCTTGCAGTTGCGCCCTCGTTGAACGCCCGAGAACGAAGCCACGTCAGCTCGCGCGCGCGGTACAGCACACGCGCGATTTCCGGCGCTTCAGGCTTGGTGGTCAGGTGTGCGTCAATCTGTGTGTCGTCACTGCGCACCCCCCAACTGGCCACGACGCACGAAGGGCCGCGATCTTCAAGAAACTGCGGGTCCAGGGGCGCGCTTTCGGTGTCCATGATCAGCAGCGTGCCGTTGCGCAGGCTGAAGCTGCCGGTCTGGTCCGGTGCCGTCACCTCGGTGATAGAATCGCGCTCGTGGTCGAATTTGCGATTGCTGCTGACGGCGGCCAGCATGGCAGCGCGCCGAGCCGCATCCTGGCAGTACAGCACCACCGTCAGCGACTGTCGCTGCGGGGTGATGGGCAGGCGCTTGGAAAGCCGGGCAGTCGCGGGGCGCATGGGCAAGAGTATAGCGACCGGGAATGCGTCAGGGACGAGAAACTGTCGTGCGCTTGCTCCAGTCGAACTTCAGGCGCAGGGTGTCGAAGTAGCTGCGCACCGGATGAGCCACCAGAGTCATCGGCATGGGCGCTTTCGTGATTTCGACGAAGTCGCCGCCGGTAAGCTCACGGCTGCCTTCGCCGTCCATGGTGACTGTAAGCCGGTCATCGTCTTCAAGCTTCAGCAGCAGGGTTCCTGACGCCGGCACCACCAGCGGCCGCAAGCTGAGCGTGTGCGAAAACAGGGGCGTCAAGATCAACGCGTCGAGCTCGGGTTGCAGCAGTGCCCCGCCTGCAGCCAGGTTGTATGCCGTGGACCCGACGGGGGTGCTGACAATCAACCCGTCGCCAAAATAATCCGCGATCGGGGCGCCGTCATAGCTGGCGTGCACGTGGGCCATGCGGTGCTGCGGTGCGCGCTGGAAGACCACGTCGTTGATCACGATGCGTTCTTGCGTTTCGTCGCCTGCCTTGACGCGCACGACCAGCAGCAGCGAGCGGCGTATCGGCAGAGTACCCGCCACGGCGTCTTTCAGGCGCACCAGCAGTTCCGGCAATTCGTACTCAGCCAGGAACCCGAACTTGCCGAAGTTGACGCCCAGCAATGGCACCTGGTGGCGACCGAGGCGGCCCGCCGCACGCAGAATGCTTCCGTCGCCGCCAAAATTGATCACGAGGGACGGGGGGTGCTTTTGCAGGTCAAGTGTCTGGTCGAGGTCAACCTGCACGTCGTCGGTGAGTTCGCGCAGCAACGGCTCGACTTGCGCGATTGCATGAATCACGTCAGCCCGCTTGCCATCACCAACCAGTAGGATCATCCCGTTACGCTGCCCGTGGCAACGCTGCGCCTTGAGGTCTCGCCGGACGCCCGGCGCAGGCCCAAACGCCGCTCAATGCTCGCGGCGATCCCCTCAGGGTCCAGGCCGACTTCCTGCAGAACCTCAACGCGTGCGCCGTGATCGACGAAGCGATCATCAATCGCCAGCACTTCCAGCTTTCCGGCTTCCAGTCGCGCGCGATTGGCGAACTCGAGGATGCTGCTGCCAAAGCCGCCGCGACGGACGTGCTCTTCCACCGTGAAGACATGGTTGTGCTTCTCGATAAGCATGGCGAACATCTGCTCGTCAAACGGCTTGGCGAACCGCGCGTTGACCAGTGTCAGGCGTTTGCCGTGGCGCTCTTCGATCTTCTCGATGGCTTCAAGGGCGTGATAGACCATGCTGCCGTACGCGATGACCACACCGTCGTCGCCCTCGCGCAGGATCTCGGCTTTGCCCAATTCGAGCGGCTGCTTGGTGGGCAACTCTTCTTTCGGCGAGCTTGCGCGCGGGAAGCGAATGGCTGCGGGCATCGCGAGATCGAGCCCCCACTCCATCATGTTCTTCATCTCGGTCGCGTCGCGCGGCGCCATCAGCACCATGTTCGGCAGCATGCTGAGGTAGGCGATATCGAACACGCCGTTGTGGGTGGCGCCGTCCGGGCCGACCAGGCCGGCGCGGTCCAGGGCCAGCAGTACCGGGCACTTGATCAATGCCAGCTCTTGAAACAGCTGGTCGACCGAGCGCTGCATGAACGTTGAATAGATCGCGCAGATCGGCTTGAGGCCGCCGAGCCTCAGGCCCTGCGCGAAGCCGACTGCGTGCTGCTCGGCCATGCCGACGTCGAACACCCGGTCCGGAAAGGTTTTCTGGACGATCTCGAGGCCCGTTCCCTGCAGCATGGCTGCGGTGATCGCGATGACCTTCTGGTCTTTCTTCATCAATTCTGTGGTCTTGTCGACGAAGACGTCGGTGTACGACGGCCCGCCTGCCCGCGCGTACTCTTTCGGCAAGTGCGCTGTCAGCTTGCTGTGGGTCTTGGCCGCGTGGTACGCGTAATGGTCCGGCACGTCGTCCTGGAAGCCTTTGCCCTTGCGTGTGAGCACGTGAAGCACCACGGGCTTTGGCACACGTGCCGAATTCTCGAACGCCTCAAGCAACTGGTCGGTGTTGTGGCCATCAATCGGACCGTAATAGAAGTACCCAAGTTCTTCAAACAGCACGCCGGGGTGCGTCGCCGGCATCAAACCGTGCAGACCGGCTTTCACATGGTCCAGCACATCGTGGATGGCGCGGCCCAGGCCGCCTGCCTGGTCTTCCAGCACCTTGAGCATCTTCTTGACGTCTTTTTTGGCGCTGGTGTAGGCGTGGCTTGTGCGGAACTTGCTGAAGTAGTTGGCAAGCGCTCCCGTAGCAGGGCCGATGCCGTGTTCGTTGTCATTGAGCACGATCAGGAACTTCAGGTCGCGCAGGTCACCGCCGTGGTTGAGAGCCTCCAGCGCCTGGCCTTCCTGCAACGCCCCGTCGCCGATGACGGCAACGCTGGTGCGGTCAAGGAAGCCCTGGGTCTTGTTGGCAATGGCAACGCCCAACGCCGTGCTGAGCGAAGTGCCGCCGTGGCCGGTCTTTACCTTGTCGAAGCAGCTTTCCTTGGGGTCAGGGAAGCCGCTGATGCCCTTGTACTGCCGCAGGCTTTCGAACTGGCCGCGACGGCCGGTAAGCAGTTTGTGCGGATAGCACTGGTGGCCGACGTCCCAGACCACGCTGTCATGGTCGCCAAGCCGGTAATAGTAGTGCAGGGCAATCGCCAACTCGACGGCGCCAAGGCCCGAGCCCAGGTGGCCGCCGGTCTTGCCGGCGACGCTGTCGATAATGAACGCGCGCATTTCTTCAGCCAGCCTGGGCAGCTCTTCGCGCTTTAGCTGCTTCAGGTCGTCCGGCGTGTTCACGCTGTTCAACAGCTCTGACATTCCAACCTCGTGTGGCTTGCCAAACCGCGAGTTTAGCCCCGCAAAGCAGGCAGTGACAGCCCCCAATTCAGTGAGTTCTGGCGACAAAATACGCGGCAATCACGCCCAGCGCTTCGGCCTTGGCCAGGCCCTTCAGTTCGGCCAGTGCGGACTCCACCAGCTCGTGAGCGTGCTTCGTGGCCGCTTCCAGGCCCATCACGCGCGGGTAGGTCATCTTGTTCGCCGCGCTGTCTTTGCCGGGCGACTTGCCCAGTTGCTCGGCTGTCGCGGTTTCGTCGAGAATGTCGTCCACCACCTGAAACGCGAGCCCCACCTGCTGGCCGTAACGTCGCAAGCGCGACAAGACCGCGCCATCGGCGCCGCCGACGATTCCGCCGCACACGACAGCCGCGGTGATCAACGCCCCGGTCTTGTGCGCGTGGATGTAGCGCAGGCGCTCAATGTCGGCTGCCGCGCCCTCGCTCTCGAGGTCAGCCATCTGGCCGCCGACCATACCCTCAAGCCCGGCGGCGCGCGCAAGCTCAAGGGCCGCAGCGCCGGCTTTCACCGGGTCGCTGACACCCTCGAGAATCGCCTGAAATGCGTACGTGTTCATGGCGTCGCCCGCGAGAATCGCCGTGGCTTCGTCAAAGGCTTTGTGGCAAGTGGGCATACCGCGGCGCAGGTCATCGTCGTCCATGGCGGGCAGGTCGTCGTGGATCAGGCTGTAGGTGTGCACGAGCTCAAAAGCCGCGGCCACGGGCATGGCCTCGCTTATGTCGCCGCCGACCGCTTCGCATGCCGCGAACACGAGCATCGGGCGCAGGCGCTTGCCGCCGGCCTTGAGCGAGTAGTTCATGGCCTCGACCAGGCGTGCCGGCGCGCTGGTGGATGGCCATGCATAGCGCTTGAGCGCCTGCTCGACCATGGGTTGCATGCGGTCGAGCAAGCGCTCAAAGTTCTGCTTTGCGTCCGTTGTCTTTCCCATCCACTGCCCTGCTTATGCGCCCGGGTTCACGTCGGCTGAGCTCTTGGGCCGCGTGGTCGGGTTGTAGTGCTTGGGCTTGGCTTCAAGGCCGAGCTTGCGGAAGCGGTTGGGCCGAATGTTGGCCTTGGTTTCGTCGCCGTCTTCATAGATCAGCGGGCGGACGTCGCGGGCGATTTCCGGCGCTTCACCGGGGCGCGCGGTGCCGCCCTGGCTCACGATCTGCGGACGCACGAAGAACAGCAGGTCGGTCTTGTTCGTGGTCTTGTTCCAGCTCTTGAACAGGTAGCCCAGGAACGGAATATCCTTCAGGAACGGGATGCCGTTTTCATCCTGGCGTTCGCGCTCGCGCATCAAGCCGCCCATCACCAGCGTTTCGCCGTCGTGGATGAACACGTCGGTCTTGGACTCACGCTTGCTGAGTACAGGCGTGTTCGTGCCTTCAATCGCGACGTTGCCGACCACTTCGCGCACGGTCACGATGACCTGCAGGCGGATCAGGCCGCCTTCGAGCACTGTGGGCGTAACGTCCATGACAATCGAAACCTCTTTGAACGCCACGGTGGCGGTTGTGCTGCCGCCGGTTGAGCCTGTGGACTCAAGGTAGGGTATTTCTTGACCAACCTCGATCCGCGCCTGTTTGCGGTTGCTTACCATCTGGCTTGGCTGGCTGAGCGTCTTGACCTTGCCCTCGTTCGCCAGGAACTCGAGGCGAATGTCGATGCGCGGATTGGTGAATGTGGCAAAGAACGGGTCAAAACCTGTCGGCTGGCCGAACATGCCGCCAACCGTGTTAGAGGTATCCTGGCTGCCGCCGGTAAAGATGCCGTCGTTCAGCGATGCGGCGCCATGGCTGGTAAACAGTTCCAGGCCATAGCCGAGATACTCGTCCAGCGTGACTTCGATCAGCTTGGACGTGATCAGTACCTGCTCGGGCGCCGTGTCCAGGCTGGCCATCAGCGCGTCGATCAAGGGCATGCGCGACTGGCGCTCCCAGACGATGATGCTGTTGCGGTCCGGGTTCGGGACGACGCGACCGTCTTCGCTCATGAGCGGCTGCAACTGCGTGTGCAGCTGGTTGGTAGTGCCGCCCGCAGCGCCGCCCGCCCCGACGCCCGCGCTGACTTCGCGCATGACGCGGTACTCGCGCACGACGATTGGGTCGAACGCCTTCTTGGCGTCTTCTTCGGCCTTGGCCACGGACAGGGGAACGAGCGGGTCAAGAAACTCTGACACCCGGATCAAGTACGGATCTTCAATGTCATACACAACGATGAACGAGGTGCTCTTCTCGATCGCCATCTTCCCGATCGGGCTGAGCAGGTTCTTCACCTCATTCTTCAGGTCGTCCATGTTCAAGCCGGGCAGCGTCCACTCCTTGCGCACGAGCGGCTGGCCCTCCGGACCCGGGTCGATTTCCGGGCCGTCACCCTTGCGCACCGGGTACTCAAACTCGAAACCCATGCGCTTGGTGCCGTCGCCGCCGTCGCGCTCGACAACTTTCAGCTTGAGGCCGCCGAGTGCCGCCAGACGCTCCATGATTTCACGCGGGCTGGCTTCGCGCATGTACATGCTGACCTTGCGCTCGCGAATCTTTTCTTCGATGCCGCTTCCACCGCTCCCGCCTCCACTGCCTGGGAAAATGCCGCCGCTGCCGCCCGGCTGTTCAAGGTCTTCCGGCGGGGCTGCCGGCACGTACGCGTCTGACTCGGTGATGCTGGCGACTTCGTTGATCGCCTGCACCAGCGGGTGCAATTCAAACATCACGTTGTAGCGGCCCGGCTGTTCGCCCTTCACCACGTTGGCGAGCTTGGTGTCCTGGGGGCGCGCCTTGATGATGATGAACTTGCCGTCTTCGATGTAGTCCAGTTTGTTTGACTTGCACAAAGAGCGGATGGCCTCTTTGGGGTCAACGTCGCGATACATCACCGTCAGCTCGACCTTCACGCTGCCTTCGACGCTGATCTGAAGGCCTGAGCGCAGGGCGATGTAGTGCATCACCGTGTGAATGTCTTTCTGCACGAAGTCGATCGTGATGGGCTGGCTTGAATCCGGCCCTTCCTGTGCGCGCGCAGGCGTTGCAAAGACGATCGCGCTCGCGATGACCGCAAGCACCAGCAACGCACTGATTCGATGGCCATTCTTCATCTTGAGGTCCCCCCAGATCTCTTGAAAACCGGGTATTGGCCCGGATTCGCTGCTTAGTTCTCACTGCTCCAACTGCTACCTGGGCCTGGTAACTGCCTTTTCGTCGTAACGGCTTGCGGGTGCCAATTCCAGGTCAAGCTGTGCACCGGTGTCGCCCTTCAGCCGGATAATCGCCTTGGTAATGTGATTGGCCTCGTACTTGTCGCCAAGGATAATGACCTCAATGACGAACCGCGTGTTCGTCAGGCGGTCGCCGGCTCGATAGGGGCGGCGCTTGCCCTTGAACCAGGCTTCGCGCACCAGCTCCCACTTCTCGATGGGCTTGCCGTCCGGGCCGAGTTTGGGCTTGCCTTCTGCGTCAAGCTCTTTGACCCACTGCCAGGTCTCCGAGATACCGTCCGGAACCCAGTCGGCGCGAATCTGGTCGATGTACTTGGCGCGGTCAGGGTCCACCACCTCGATGTTCTGCACCATGAACGGGTCGTAGGCGTATTTTTCGCCCTCGCCCGGCACCCAGCCGCTTGAGTTGGATGGCGCATCCACGGGCCACTTGTAGGTGGTCACGCGGATCGAGACTTTTTCAGGAATCGGCAGGTCCTGCTCGACGACGACCGGAGCGGGCTGACCGGGAACTCCCGGTTTGGCGCCTGGTTTGGCCGGTGTCGTGGGTGCCGCTGGCGTCGCGACTGCAGGTGCAGGTGGAGGAGCCGGGGGCTTTGGCGGGTCAGACTTGAACAGTCCAAACTGCCAGGCCGCCACACCGCCACCGACGACCACCAGACCGACGAGGATGAGCAGATTGCGTTTGTTTTTGTCCAGTGCCATCGCCGGCTCCCTACTTTCCGATTACTTCAACGTCGCGCTTCTGGACGACGAACACGTGCATCACGAACAAGTGCTCGCGGCCGCCGTTGCTGTCGCCCTGACAGTCCAGGGTGGCCGGGATGACAACCAGGTTCGACAGCATTTCCATCTCGGTGACGAAGCGCCCGAAGTCGTGGAACGTGGCCTGCGCCTCAATGATCAGCTTCGTGGCGACAAGTCCCTTCTCGAACGTGACCTGGGCTTCACCGGGAAACACGACCTCGGCGCCCGCCTGCTGGCGCCGGATCGGCAGCAGCTTCAGGTTGTGCCGTTCCGCGAGCAGCTTCAACGCATCGCGGGCAGCCGGCACGTCAACGCGCGCATCTGAGCCCACGGCGAACGGGGCTTCAATCTCTTTCACCCGCTCGGCCATTTCGTCGGCTTCGGCCTTGAGTTTCATGACGTCAGCCTGCTGGGCAAGGAGTACCATCTCGTTGCTCACCAGCTCGTTGTACTTCTTCTCGGCGTCGATCCGTTCCTGCTTCTTGGGCGCGTACAGCCCAAGGTACAGGCCAACGGGGATACCGCCGCCAATGAGCAGCGCGGCAAACATTGCGATGATGCCCGCTGTCCAGTCCCCGGATGCCTTGTCAGCCATTTCTCAGCTCCTACGGCCTCACGCCGCTAAAGATCGTGGCCGCGGCCTGGATCGTGAACGGCACATAACGACCGCCGTCCTGAATCGTGTTGGGCTCTTTCGACAGGTCAAGCTCGAAGCGGGGTTCACCCACCAGCTTGACCATGCTCTGCATGCGGCCAGACAGCGAGCGCAACTCGCTTACCGTAAGCACGTCACTTTGTTCAATCTGGATATAGCCCGTACCATTCAGGCGGCGCGTGCCCATCAACTCTTTCGCGTCCGCACTCGGGTCGCGCTCGGCGCGTACTCCGGTAGCCACCACTTCCTGCTGTTCAACCTGCAGCATGTTGTACCAGAACTCAGCAGACTTCGGGTAATGGTCGGCTATGTCGCGCAGCACCGGCGTGAAATAGGGACGGTTCTGGCGCACGTCCAGGTCCTCGGTCCAGGCCTCGATCATGGCGTTGCGGCGTTTTTTCGCCTTGGGCTTCTCGATGCCGATTTCCAGTTCAATGGCATCGTTGCTTGTCTTCTTCGACAGGATGTCCGCCTCAACCTTCTTCAGCGTTGTCAGTTCCTGCCAGAACAGGCTGCCGACAACAATCGCAAGCAAGCCGCTGAGAAACAGGATCGTGACAATGCCAAGGAAAATCACGCGCCGTCGCTGGCGTGACTTGGCTTTGTCCTTGATCAGGTTCAGTTCAAACATTTCAGGTCCCCCCGGTCCCAGTCAGCATATGTGCAGGTGCAGCGAATCGCGCCCCTACAGTGACCGCATTGCCAGTCCGGTTGCCACAGCCATCATCGGTCCAAGTTCGTCAAGGAAGTTCGGCGGGTACTTGCCCGAGACTCCACCGACATCAATGCGCGCAAACGGGTTCCAGAGGTCCGTCGGCACGCCAAGCTGACCCGCGAAAAACTCCTGGATGTCCGGGAACTTCGCGGTACCGCCGCAAAGCCGCACTTTGTCAATCCGCGGCACAATGCGACGATTGATGTAGTACTTGAACGTGTCCTGGATCTCGCTGATCAGGTCGCCCAGCGCGTCGGCCAGTACCGCGCGGTTTGCCGAAATGCGCTGCGCCGCATTCATGCCGTTCTGAGTCTGGCCCGAAGCTTCAAAGCCCTCTTCGCCGGTCAGCGTGTCAGCGCCGCTGGTGAAGCCGGTTTCGTCGTTGTCCAGCAACACGTACTCTTCGTTGCCTTCGTCGATCGGCTCAAAGCCTTCGGTTTCGCCGCCGAAGCCTTCGGTCTCGCCCCCGAACTCGGCGCCTGCGCCACCGCCGTCAAGGTCGTCAAGCGGCGTGTACGATGCCTCGCGCTTGCGCTTCTCGGCTTGCGGCAGGTCAAGGCCATAGATTTCGCTGATGGCGCGGGAAAGCATGTCGCCGCCAGTGGCGATGTCGCGCACGAAGCAGCGATGCGGGCCGCTCATGATCGACAAGTTGGTGAAACGCGCGCCGATGTTGACCAGCGCCACGGTCTCGCGTTCGTTGACGCCTTCGGTTTCAGTGTAGGCGTTAGCCAGCGCCAGCGTGTCGATATCCAGGACCACCGGGTCAAAGCCGGCAGCCTTGAGCAGCACGAAGCGCTTGTCCACTTCTTCGCGGTGGACGGCGACGACCAGCCCTTCCATGACGGGCTTGCCTTCTTCCATGAGTTCGTCGAACAGCACGAAGTCGAGCGCGGCCTGGGCCAGATCGAAGGGAATGATCTGTTCGGCTTCGAAGCGGATCGCCTGTTCGACTTCGCCCTTTGGAATTGATGGAAACTTGAACAGTCGAGGTGCAACGCGAGGCCCCGAAACCGCGAAAGCACAAGGTTTGCGGGCGAATGAACCGTCCTGCGAGACCCGCTCCAACGCCCGAAGCGGCGCTTCGGCAATGGCTTGTGGTGACTCCTCAGGGTGGAACTCGCTGCGGCGTATGTCGGCTTGTCCGACGCTGCGCAGAGCAAAGCCCGAGCTGGTGCGCCTGAGCGCGACAGCCTTGACAGAGGAAGTCCCGACATCAATGCCAACGGCTAAGGTTGCCATGGGCCCTTCCGGGTAATGAGAGACGAAATGGTTTTGAGCAACAGGCAGCGAAGATAGAGACGGTGGGAAAAGTAGTCAACCCCCCACGGCACAAGTAGATACGCAAGCGGCGACCATGCAAAATGGCCGACGGCGTACGAATGTGACACCACGCAGCTGTGCGTTTCTGCTACCTTACAACTGAGTGTCTACAGCACATGCAACGCAGCACTTCGCCGAGCCGTTCAGCGCCCGCAACGACTTTGGCTGAGAGTCACGGCCACTGTTGGAAACAAAATGCCCCCAGCTCACGCCGGGGGCACATTGGAGTCTTTCGCAGCGTCCAGCACTAATTGACGTTGCGCAATGTCACCGCAAGCTGCACGTGGGCGACTTCGTTGTCTTCTACCGATTCCATGTCCACGTTGAAGTTGTTGTTTGACGTGCGGCGAATCGTGAACAGCTCGATGCCTGACTGGTCGAAGCGGATTTCCCAGGCGTCGTTGGGGATCAGGTCTTCGTTGGTGTCAGGCATGCTGATGCGGCGCACGCTGCACGGGTCTGTCCACGGTACTCCCGTCGAGCGGTAGGACTCCCAGGTAATGAACACGCGCGTCGAAGCTTCGGTGCCCGGGTCGTACTCGACGGCCCGGAATTGCGCGCGGTGGCCGTGAAAGCCGCCTGTGGGTGCATAGTAGCCCGAACCGTTGCCCACAGCCGTCTCGCTGAAGAACGCGGTCAGGTCACTGGTGGGATACATCAATTCTTCGGCGGTACGTGCATCGAAGGAAAGCTGGCGCACAAGGTCAACACGAGTTGTGGCGTCGGCGAAGTCGGCCGACTGCTCCAGCCCCTGGTAGAGCATGACCATGACGATGTACATGCCCATGATCAGGATGATGGAACCCACCATCGCCAGTGTAAGCTCGATCAGCGTGAAACCGCGATTGATGCGTCTGCGATTCATGGCTTCTCCAGTCTTGCGGGACTTGGGCCCTAGCGGGCGATACGGGTTTCCTGCTGCATGTCGTACGTAGAGGCGGTGCCGACGAAATCACCCCATTGGACCACAATCACGACCTGCCGGTAATAGTAATCGACGTCGCCTGTGCCGTTGTTCCATGTGGTGTGAACACGAAAGTCGTTCACAGCCGCGCCAACCGGGTCGTTGTACAGCAATCGAGCACGCACACGATAATTGTAGCCGTCCAAGGCGACTGGCTTGAACTTCCCCGCCTGGTTCCACTCAATGTCCGGCGTCGCAAATGCATAGCCAAACGGTAGAAAGTTCCCGGCCCCGGCATCTCCTGCCGTCCAACCGGCAAGGCCGTTGTACTCGGGTGCGCGCCAACTTTCGGCTTCGCGCTCAGCAAGGAACAGCCCGTTCTGGTCATGCCAGGTGTTGATTTCCTGGACTCGAGCATTGCTGTAGTAAGCCAGTCCGGCAAGGGAGACGATGGTGACAATGACGGTCGCCACGCCTACTTCGACCAAGCTCATACCCCTGCGGCGGCTGCGAAGGACTCTCGGCATGACAGGCTCCAAGGTTGAATCGTACACGAACAATACATTCTGATAGCAAACCGGGCAAGGCAAAACGAGTATTTATACCGAAAATCTTACGCCGCGCCTGACCTACACACAGCAGGCGCGCGACCGATGCTGCCCCAAGCCTGCATCCTACCCGCAAACTCAACATCCGGAAGCCGAAAAAAGCAAACTGGACCCGCATCGCGGGCCCAGTTGAATAGCGCAAGGCGAATTGCTTAGGCCCATACAAACGTGCCGTCGCCGCCAGCCATGGCGAAGGTCAGTGTGCAGGTGCCGTCGGTTGCCGTGCCGGTCGGGGCCGGAGTCGCGGTCATAGTGCATGCAGCAGCCGTGCCGCCAATGGCGTCGGTGACCTGAAAGTACTTGCCGACAAGTTCTGCGGCTGCCACGCCGCTACCACCGGTGTCAATCGAGCCAGACAGTGTGGTCGGCACAGTGCCGGTCTTGGCGAAGGCAACGCGAGCCTGGTTCTTCATCGAACCGAGCTGCTGTTCGCCTTCTGAGCGACGTGCGTCGCGGGTGTTGGCTGTGATCAGCGGAATGGCCGCGAGGGCGAGAATGCCCACGATGACCACCACGATCAGCAGCTCGATCAAGGTGAAACCCTTTTTGTTCTTCTTCATAGTTTTCTCCGGACATTGCCCAACTGGGCGGAAACCAACGGTAGAGGACAGAATTGAAGAGAGGTGCGTACCCTTTGTAAAGCAGAAAAGCCCGAACTTCACAAGCCTTCTGCCTTTGGTTCACACCTTTCCTTCTTGCGTGTCACCAAATTATCACGGCCAACGGTGGGTGTCCAATACAATTCCCGATATTTCCAACTTGGCACCCTGTGATCTGGCTACAAACGCTTATGCCATAGGCGTTTGGGACCGCAAAACCAAAATCTTACGCTCGGTGTGGCATCGCCTTCCAGGCGATGGAGCTGCAGATGCATTGTTCGCCACGGGCTTGAAGCCCGTGGAACCACATGGCCTGGAAGGCCATGCCACTTTAGGGCTTGGCACTTTCATCCAGATAGGCATCCATCTCGGTGATCATCTCGCCCACGCGCGCGTAGCGGTCGTTCGGGTTGCGGGCCATGGCCCGCGCGATCAGCCGGCTGATGCTTTCGGGCACCGTCGGATTGGCCTGGCTGGCGGTTCTGGCTTCATCGAACAGCACGCGCTTCATCACGTCGTACTGATTATCGCCCTCGAACGGCCGTTGACCTGTCAAGGTCTCGAACAGCGTGACGCCCAGGCTGTAGATGTCTGAGCGCTCCGTGATTTCGTGGCGGCCGCCCTCAATCTGCTCGGGGCTCATGTACGCGGGCGTGCCCAGGCTGATGCCGGTGGCGGTCAGGATCTGGCTTGTCTTGTGGAACGCGAGTCCGAAATCAACGATTTTGACCTGGCCATCACGGCCGATCATGACGTTGCTGGGCTTGATGTCGCGGTGGATCACCCCGTGCTGGTGGGCAAAGGCCACGCCGCGGGCGGCGTCGCGTACGATTTCGACGCCGTGGTACGGGCCCAGGTGGCCGCGGTCGTGAATCAGCTCGCGCAGGCTGCGGCCGTCAAGGTACTCCATTACATAGTAGTAGAAGTCTTCTTCCTGGCCGAAATCGAACACGCGCACGATGTTCGGGTGCACCAGGCTGGTGATGGTTTCGATTTCGCGCTTGAAGCGCTCAATATCCTGCGGGTCGCTGACGGTTTGCAGCGGCAGCACTTTCAGCGCGACGGTCTGGCCGTCGCTGCGGCGCTCGCCCTTGAAAATGATGCCCATGGCGCCGCGCGCGATCTGGCGCAGTTTGTGGTAGCCGCCCAGCGCCTTGGGGTACATCTCGCTGTGGCGTTCTTTGCCGTCACCTGCACGACCGCTGCTGACAATGCTGCTGGGCTGGATGTCTTCGGCGATGCGGCGCGACGCCAGCTCAGCGGCCAGAATCCCGATGGCGGCAGCCACGTCGCCGGGCAGAAATCCGCGGCGCGACGCGGCGGTGCCCATGTCGCGCGCCTCGCCACTGTCAACGGCGTTGAACAGCTCCTCCACCTGGCGTGCGGTGAGCAGACCAGTAATGGAAGCGACGTGTGCAAACAATCGGTCGTAGCGGTTCGCGCTCATGGATGTGCACTACTTGCGTTTCCCTACCTTGGCTGTCTCAAAGCTCTTGGGCAAGGGTTCATCGTGCAACATGAGCGTGTAAACGCGGTTCAAGGCGTTGGCCATGTCTGCGGGCCGGTAGTGTTCCTCAATGTTGGAGTAGCCCGCAAGGCCCATGCGCAGGCGCTCTGGCGGGTTCTGCACCAGCATCAGGATGCGCTCGGCCAGCACATCGGGGTCGTCCCGGGGCACGATCACGCCGTCAACGCCATCCTCAATCACGTCAAACACCGCGCCGCCTTCGGTGGCCACGACCGGGCGCCCGTTGGCCATGGCGTGCAGCACCATAATCGCCGCTGCCGGCTGGCGCGTGTCGATCACCGCGACGTCGATCGGCTGCCAGATGCTGCTGTAGTCGTACAAACCGTCGACGACGACAATGCGCTGCACCATGCCGCGATCCTCGACCGTTTCGCGCACGGCGCGGCTTTCGGGGCCTGAGCCCATGATCGTGAACATGGCATCAATGCCGCGCGCCTGCAGTTTCATCGCGGCTTCAATGAAGCAGCGATAGCCGCAGCCCGTGTGCAGGGGGCCGACCCAGCCGACCACCGGCCTGCGGCGCGTGTTCAACACTTCGTGCTCAAGCGGCTTGCGCTCAGGGTATGCGCAATCCGGGATCAGCGTGGTGCGGTCGCGTTCAAGGCGGCACTCGTTCAGCAGCGTCGCGCGCACGCCCTGGTCGCTGGCGATATAGGCGTCAAATCGCGTGTCGCCGTCGCGCGGAGTTTCACCTTCCTTGATGCCGTGCACGCTGACAGCCAGCGGACACCCGAAGTGATCGGCAATGCGCACGGCACGCGCGGCGTCAGCGGGCGTCACGGCGTGCACCGAGTCCGGCTCAAAGTCTTCGATTGCATCGCGCAGCTTGTGCCAGCGAAAGTAGCCCAGGCCGCCCTTCTCGGGCGTTTCAAAGTACTCGTCATAGCTTCCGCTGAGCGTCTCAAGCAGCGGCCCCCCGGGCGATACCAGCAGCACCTTGTCGCCACTGTCGCGCAGCGACCGGATCAGCGAGCGCGTGTAAAGGGTCGTGCCGTTCAGCTCAAGGCGCGGGGCGCACACCACCACGTGCAGCGCATAGGCCTCGTGCGGAATGCGGTCAGTCTCGCGGCCTTTTTCGCTGGCACCGCGAACGCGCGCCGTGTCCCGCCTTGGGCGAGGGGCCTTGTTCCGGTTGGACTCAGGCTCAGGCATGCAAAGTCCCGCCGCGCTATGCGGCTTCCGCAGTTGCGTTTTCGCCGTGTTGCAGGCGGTACGCGTTGGCGTATGCGCCGTTCAGTTGCATCAGCTCGTCGTGGTTGCCGCGCTCGATGATGCGCCCCTCGTTCAGCACCAGGATCATGTCCGCGCCCCGAATCGTGCTAAGCCGGTGCGCGACCGCGAACACTGTGCACTCGTGAATCAGCTCGTCCAGCGCCTTCTGCACTTCGCGCTCAGACTTCGTGTCCAGGCTGCTGGTCGCTTCATCCAGCAGCAGGATCGGGCTGTGTCGCAGAAACGCCCGCGCAATCGCAATCCGCTGCCGCTGCCCGCCGCTGATCGCCACACCACGCTCGCCCAGCTTGCTGTCGAGCCCCTTGGGCATGCCCTGGATCTCGGCCCAGATGTGCGCAGCCTGCGCGGCTTTGATGACCTCTTCTTCGGTGGCGTCGGGTCGGCCGACCATGATGTTCTCGCGCACCGTCGCGTTGAACAGAAACGTGTCCTGGCTGACGATGGCGATGTTGCGCAGCCAGCTTTCGGTCTTGAACTCGCGCATGTCCACGCCGTCGACCTTGATAGCACCGGCCGTGGGGTCATAGAAACGCGGGATCAGGTCCATCAGCGTCGACTTGCCCATGCCGCTGCCGCCGACAAAGGCGATCATCTGCCCGCGCTTGACCTTGAACGTGATGTCGCGCAGCACCGGCCGATCTTTGGCGTACTGGAAGTCGAGATGATCGAACTCGATCGTCTCAAACGTGTGCGGGGCGTCGATTGCGCCATCTTTGTCGCGCAGCTCGGGCTGGCGGTCCATCAGCTCAAACACCCGGTCCAGCCCTGCGGTAGATTCCTGCACGCCGTTGAGTGTGTGGCCGATTTTGCGCGCGGGATCGTACAGGAAAATCAGGCCGGCAAAGTACTGCGCAAACAGGCCAAGCCCGCCCATTTCTTCAAACCAGACTGTCGTCATCACCATGCCCGCACCGAGCAGGGCCGCAGCCATAAGCGTGTTGTACGAGATTTCTACGCCGAAGCGCGATGAACCCTTGTAGCGCGACACCTTGCGGTCGCGCTGAAACACTTCTTCGGACACGCGCTTGAACTCTTCCCGTTGAGCATTCTCCAGGCGGTACGACTTCACCACGCGAATGCCGTCAAGCAACTGGTGAAAGAACTGGCCGCTGGCTTCCATCTTCTGGTACTTCTTATGGGTCGCCCGTCGGATCTTCCCGGCAAACATGATCACGGGCAGCAGCACGATCGGAAACACGATGAACGTGAACAGAGTCAGCAGCGGGCTGGTGTACAGCAGCACCGCCAGCACCGCGATAATCGTGATCGGGTGTGCCAGAAACGCATCCAGCAGAATCTGCACCAGCTGGCCGGCAGCCCGCGTGTTGCCGCCGATGCGCGACATCAATGCACCCTTGCGCTCTTTGTTGAAGAACGCCATTGGCTGCGTCAGTAGCCGACTGACGACCTCGCGCTGCAGGTTGATGACTGTGCTGGCCTTGACCCAGCCCTCGTAATAGTGCTTCAGGAACGTGCCAATCGCCATCAGCACAGCGCCGCCGAAAAGCAGTGCGGCGTATGGCCCGAAGCGCTGCACCACTTCCTGCACGTCCGAGGTGATTTCCGCGTTTGGGTCGGCGACCAGTTCAAAGAACGGCTTGATCACCGCAATGCGCATGCCATAGCCGGCAGCGTAGGAAAGCATGCCCGCGATCACGAGCAGAACCTGGAACCACTGCGGCTTCAGGAACGGCCAAAGTTGCCGGGCGTAGTACCCGGCACGCCGCAGGCTGACCAAGTCCAGCCGTTTTTGAAGCTTGTCAGCCATCCGCACGAGTCCTGGGGCCTACCATGTTATCGGCTGTCATTGCCAGCAATGCCAGCGCCTTTTCAGCAACGCGATCCGGCGCCAGGTCACGCATGCACTTGTTGCCCATGCCCGGGCAATGCCGCTTCAGGCACGGCATGAGCTCGCAGTCTCCCGACACCACGTTGGCCGGCTGCCCGTAGGGCCCCGTGCGACGCGGGTCTGTCGGGCCCAGCACCGCGCACACCGGCGTGCCCTGTGCAGCCGCCATGTGCATCGGCCCGCTATCGCACGTCAGCAGCAGGCTCGAGACATCTAGCAGGGCCGCAAGCTGCCGCAGCGAAGTTTTCCCGCACAAGTTCAACGGTTTCGCGCGCGTGCACGCGGCAACAATCCGGCTGCACAGGCTGTCCATGTCACTGCTGCCGATCAGCACGGGCTGTGTGACGCCGGCTTCTTGCGCGAGGCGGTCCAGCACGGCGGCGAACTTCTCCGGCGGGTAGACCTTGCTTTCCCAGCGGGCACCTGGGCACACCGCCACCGGCGTTCCTTCCGCAAATCCGGCGTCCTGCAACTGTCGCCGCATGTCGGCGCGCTCAGTCTCGGTGACGTCCAGGTCCTGGCGCGCCGGCGGGCCGCAATCCAACTCGCGGGCCAGGGCGTCGTAGCGGTCACGCGCATGCACTGGTTGTTCCGGCACCATGACCCGGTGCGTGTAAAACAGCCACGCGCCTTCGCGGGCTGTGCGCTCCCCCACCCTGACCGGTGCGCCGCTGAGCCAGCCAAACAGCCCGCTTCGAAACAGGCCCTGCAGGTCCAGCACCGCATCGAACTGCCCGTCTTTCAGTGTGCGCACGAAACTCTTGAGCTCGCCGCGGCCGCTCAACGGCGCCAGCAGGCCCTTAAGGCGGCTGCGCTCAAAGCCGATCGTGCCGTCCACGCACGAAATCGGCTTGACCAGCGGCTCAAACTGCGTGTTCACCAGCCACTTCAACCGTAGGTCAGGCCAGCGCGCCTTGAGCGCCCATGCGGTTGCCGCGGCCTGGACAACGTCACCCAGCGCGGATGGTTTGATCAACAGAAGTCGCTTGTGGTTGAGTTCGATCGGCATCGTGGCTGTTGACGTTGACTACAACGCGGCAATGCCCGGCGCGCAATCCCCGGTGCGTCGCTTACCCAACGCCCTTTTCCATGCGGCTCTTCTCTATGCCGCGGGTCTGGACCAGCGTGTTGCCGGTGGGCACGCGCCGCGCCTCGTTCAGCAGCGCCTGCGTGTCGAAGTTGTTCAGGCGCAGCACCCGCGCGTAGCTCCAGACCAGCTCTTTCATCTGGCGTTCGCCGGCGTGTTCCATCACCGTGCGGCCAACGCGGCCCAGGCTGGCCACGGCTTGCGGCCCCAGCGTCGTCGGCGACCCGCGGAAGATGTGGTCGGGCGCGGTCAGCATCAGCGTGCGTCGGCCACGCCGGGCACTGGCCACTTGCAGCCCGTCGACCAGCGTCGCGGTTTCCAGCGGCAGAAAGAAACACCCGAAGCGATGCATCCGCACCAGTTGCCTGCCAAGCTCTTCAAACAGGATGAGAGAGTTATGGTCTTTCTGTGCCGCCAGCGGGCTCATGGGCCCGGGGATGCGCGCGTACAGCACCATCTCAGGCGCGCGCACGACGCATGCCAGCGGCGACGGCGCCGGCGCGGAGATCGCGTTCAGTTCAAGCAGCCGCCCCCACAGCGCCTCTAGTTTGCGGCGCTGCATGGCTTCTTCCCCGCGCTCGATCGGGCTTTTGAGCTTCCAGACGCTGCCTTCGCCCAGGCGCAGCTCGAAGTGCTCGTAGAGCGTATCCACCCACTTTGCGGGGTCGGTCCTGGCAAGCGGCGACTCAAGCTGATCAAGGTCGGTGCCTTCGGCGCGGCGATAAATCAGCAGCAGTGTGCCTTCTTTCTGCACGCGCGCGATCACGCTGCTGGCTTCGCTGCACGTGGCGATGCGCAGCGTGTTCAGGTCAAACTGGCGTTGCGCGCCCTGGCGTTCGATTTCGTGCGCGGCGTCGCTCTCGGGGCTGTCGTCGGCGATCACGTCACGATAGTGGCGCAGAAAACGTCGCCGCGCGCTGGCCGGCGCGTCGAGAAAGCACAGGCCCAACTGCGCCAAGTTTGCGCGGCGGTCGGCTTCAGGTGGCAGCACGCCCGTGACTTCTTCGCCCGCCAGGTCGATCACAAAAAACTCAGCCGGGTTGGCGCCGCGCGGCGGCCGCACCAGAATATTGCGCAGGTGCAGGTCACGATGCAGCAGCCCGGACTTGTGCAGCGTCGCGATGAACACTGCAAAGTCGCGCACCAGCCGCCGCAACAGACCCACGTCCTCAAGCAGGCGCTCACCATCGCGTTGCAGGTAACTCTCGAACTCGGTGGCGCCTGACACTCTTTCCAGCACCAGGTAGTTCACCACCGGCTTGCTGCGGCCGCTGAACAGCCCCACCGCCTTTGCGGTCGAGATTCCGGCTGCGGTCGCGGCTTGGATCGTCTTGAGTTCGCGTCCCGACGGGCAGAAGCGAAGCGGCGACATGCGCGACATGAAGCTGGTCTCGAATGCCTTGACCAGGTATTCGCCAGCGCTGGTCTTGATCTCGTAGATTGCCCGCCCCGGCCGCACCCGCAGCGTGCGCCAGCCCGTGGGCTGCGCCAGCGCAAGCTGCAACTCGCGCAGCAGCTTCTCTGCGGCTTCACCGCCATCCAGCACCTGGCACGTGCCGCAAAGCGGCAGCAGCAAGGCAGGGATGGTGTGTGGGTGGTTCATGGTTCTACGTTCTGGGTTCTGGGTTCCGGGTTCTGAGTTCTGCGTTCTGAGGATCCGAGTACGCGGTTCGCGTAGTTCCCCGAAACCCCAAACCCCAAGCCCCAAGCCCTGTCCCTTGTTCCGCCTTCCGATCACTGCCCCTTCGACGATCACTGGTCGTCAGCGCCGCCCACCGGCCGCACGCGCGACCGGAACACGAAAGCACTGCTTACACACCCAGTATGCTCACAGGTTACGAAATGCCGGCTGCGCGGCAAACCCGGTAAACTCAATCGCGCTGCTGCTCGCGAAACACAGCGCGGTAGTCGCGCGCGTCGCCCTGCGCCCACATCTGCTGCTTCAGCGCGCGCAGCGCCTGCGTGCGGGAAGTCCCGGCCGGCACCTGCACCGCCGTGCCAGCCGCCTGCCGCAACTTTGCCGCCTCGACCAGCACTTCCAGCGTTGCCTGGGCGTTCTCGGCGGCTGTGAGCAGCGGGGCGGCTTCGCGCACCTGCTGCCGGGTGCGGCGTGCCTGCAACAGCTCGCCGAAGCAACTCGCGATCTCCATGGCGTCGTTGCGGTCGCGCAGCACAAAGCCGTTCACGCCCTGCACAATGTGCTGGCGCGCGCCGTTTTCGGCCGAAGTGATCACGGGCGTGCCGCAAGCCAGCGACTCGGTGACGGCGTTGGCGCTGGGGTCGTGCATGGTCGGCAGTACGAACACGTCGGCGGCGGCGTACCAGCGCTCCATTTCTGCGCTGGAGGGCAGAAACAACGCGCGGTCGCGGCATTGGGTCTGCTCAAGAATGCTTTCGGCTTGTGCGGTGTCGCCGCGGCCGACGCACACGAAGCGGACAAACCGGTCCGAACGCGAGGCGGCGACAAACCCGTTCACCGCCTGCAATAGACCCTTGCGGCGGAAATCCATGCCCGAAAACAGCATCACCGGCGCGTCGGCGGGCAAGCCGTGGCGTTCGCGCCATGCGTGCCGGTCGGCTGGATCGGCAATGGCGAAGCGCCCGTCAACGCCGTTGGGGATCACGCGGACTCTAGACGGGTCAACGCCGTACATGTGCACCACGGCGCGCTTGACCATGTCGCTGTTGGCCACGTACAGGCCGAAGCGCCCGGGCAGAAAGCACTCGCGTTCAAGCTTCATCAGTTGCTGCTGGCGCGGGTTCAGCAGCGCGCGGCGGCGCTGGGCAAGGTCGGGGTAGCGGGCCCCCAGCCACGCGCGGTGCAAGCCGTCGCCCAGGCGCAGCACGTCGCCGGGAAACGCGCGGGCCAGGCACAACACGGCGTCGGCGTCAACCTCGGCGGCTGCTTCACCGGCCCGCTTGGCGAACCAGCGATGCTTGAACGGGCCCAGAACTTTCGGCCGCGAGACGCCTACCACAGCCATGCCTTGCGCGTCGGCTTGCGCGTGGCGCTGGCAGACGACGGTAATCTCGTGCCCCTGCGCAAGCCATGTGCGCGCAAGCTGCACGGCATAGCGCTCGGCCCCGCCGTGGGCTTTGTCAAACACTGTGCGAACGATGGCAATGTGCATGGGATGCCGTTTTCTTTGGGAACTATATCAAGCCACGGCAAAGGCGTTCACCACAGAGAACACAGAGACCACAGAGCACTACTCTGCGACCTCTGTGAACTCTGTGGTGAAATGTAGTTCGTCGCCGGGCTTCACCGCGGCTTCAAGCGTTGCTCGAGTTCGCGAATGGCGTCTTCCTGCTCTGCGGTCTCGATGCTGCCGGGGCGGGCCTTGCGCACCTTGGCAATCGCGTCGTCGGGGGTCATGCCCTTGTCCACCAGGTAGCATGCGATCAACGTGCCGGTACGGCCGATGCCGGCGCCGCAGTGCACGACGATGGCGCGCTTTTCGTGCCTGTGGAACCTCGCGTGCTCAAGAAAGGTGTCGATGTCGCCAGCCGTGGGCGCGGTAAAGTCCGGCACCGGCAGGTGCAGCAGCTCAAGGCCATGGCGCGCCAGCTCGCCGGCGTCGGGGGCCACGTTGGTCAGGCTGACCACCAGGCCAATGCCGTGATCGGCAAGCCACGGCCAAATCGACTCGGCGCCACGGGGTGGCCGCGCCATGCCCGCGATTTCACCTTCGATTACCCAGGAAAACCCGTTCACGCGAACACTCTAATCGCGATTACGCCCGGGACAATCGCGAAGAACGCACGGGCAGCATGGCGCAAGAGATGAGGGCATGTGCGCTCCCCGGAACTAGTTCGCCAGCGCAGAGGTGCAGATTCTGTTGGCGCAGAATTCAGTGATTCCGTTGTTCTCTCCGCCCTACTGGCCTCGCTACAATGGCTCCTGCGAGCGAGGCGTGGGCTGTCTCACGGTCCGTAAAGTGGTCTGGCTCCGCGAAGTTGCGGTGCCTGACCACTTTACGGCGGCAAGTGAACGAGCGAACGGGCTCACACGAGGGGGTCAGGCACAATTTCGAACTGCCGAAATTGAGCCAGACCCCTTGCGGGGCGGGGGGCCAAAAACCCCCGCCCCCGGGTCCGGCCGATGACGTACGCATCTTGTCGAAGCACGAGAGAGCCAGTCTGGAGCGTAAGGGGTGCAACGCACCGAACACGAAGCGAGGCCGCAGTGCGGCCTTGCGAGGGAATGCCAGCGCGCTGGTCGATCTCGGTTTTCTTTGTTACCGGAGGAAGCGTTTTACCCCACCAATTAAACCCGGAAAACGCGCAATCAAATAGCGAAGGGCACAAGGCCAAAGGGCTATTACAGTTACAGCAAGAAGAAGGGTGAGCACTGGCTGGTTCAACGCATGGAGTTCATCCACAGCGGCAATCAGGCATGTGGTGGCGGAGTAAGCAGTAATATATTCTATCTCGAAGCTTGGAGAATCAAGTTCAATTGGAAGGTGCAGGGCTACAAACCATATCTGCCCGGCCCAATTGGCGACATCTGGAAGCTTGGACGTTGGGGAGGTTTCACAGGCCAAAACAGGATGACAGGAACCGCTGTCTGGGCAAAGAAGGAAGGCCCTGGCGGCTGGGCAACACATGGGGGGTTGGCACAAGAGATGTCCAACCACTTGCACTCGACGCTAAATACGTCCCATTGGACGAAGTACGCAACGGCAAGCAAACGCAGTAACCCCGTGTGGCGGACGATCCTGACACCATTTTTCAACTGCTGCTGCGGTGCAACCAGTACGGACCCTTGCTGATGCAGGAAGGGCTTGGCGTGTTCAGAGGTGTCGCATGACTGACCGGATGCAGCTGACAGCAATAGTGTGGGCGATATCGGCTACTCTTGGTTGTGCTTTGGGGGCTCAATCGGACTTGCTGGTGACGAGCGCCCCCTTTTCGCCGGCGGATCAGGGCCTGAAGGCCGGAACGACATTAGTTGTACCATTGGCTTGCTTTCGCTGCGCCGCAAGCAACGGGGATGTCACCGTCAATGGCTTACAACTTACACCTGGTGGCAGCGGAGACTGGGTCAATGACCTCGATCCGACAAATGGCGTGGAAGTCTGGCTCGACAATGGCGATGGCACTTTTAACGCCTCGTCCGATACGCTTCTCGGGCTATCGGCGGGGGCGACGCCGACAATTGGCATAACATTCAGTCCGAGTGAACAGATTCTCTCAGGAAGTGCGTCCGACGTTTGGGTCGTACTGAACCTGTTGGCGGGGGCGGGGAACAGCATCCCTGACACCTTCAGCATTGGCATCGCGGCACCGAATGACGTCGCGGTCAGTGGATCCGTCAACATAACGTTCGGCACGCCCGTTCCGACCAGTGCGCTGCTGTCAGTTGTGGATTTCTATGTGACCGCCGTTACGCCAACGACGGGGTGGATGACCGATGTTGTGACGATCACTGGAAGTGGATTCACACCCCCACTTAGTGTGCAGGTAGGGACACAGTCTGCGGGCGTTGGTGTCAATGCTGCCCGAACTGAGCTCTACGTAACGATGCCACCACCTTCCAGCGGCGGTCCCCACACCATCACCCTTGACACTTCGCTTCTTCCTCCAGAAGTGCTGACACAGACCTTTACTTACGTGAATGACGGCCAGTTGGGTGGCGTCGGTGACGACAAAGAGGGCAGTTGCAGCACGAACGAAGCGCATGAATTGAGCCTTCTGGCCATTGTCACCGGCACACTTTCGCTCCTAGGCCTGTCGCGCGTGATCAGGACGCGCGCGTGAGTAGGCGCGTCCATGGCGGCTATGGGCTTACGCTGACCGGTATGCAGCTTGTTGTTGCCTGCCCCAACGACGCCAGCTCACGCTGGCGCTGCGGCACGGTGCTGAGCAACACCGGCAGTGAGATCGTGGTGGACGACCCCAGCGACGAAATCCACGACGCCATCGAGAACGATGACCTGAGCTTCGTCGTCTACGACCTCGTGGACAAGGGAACCTACGGAAGCGCCACATACCACACGGCCGGGGAGTGGACGAGTACGCCCAGCTACGCCAGCAGCGAAACCACGTTCACCGACAGCGGAGCGACGTTTGACAGCGACATGATCGGCTGGTTGCTGGTCCCGACGGCCGGGGAGTCAAGCTACCTGGAAATCACCGCCGTGCCCAGCGCGACGACGGTGAAGGTCAAGGGCGACGCCCGCGGCCTGAGTGCTTCTGGCAACCGCTACTGGGTGATTGCCCCGGCGGGCGTGGAGTTTGCCAACGGCACGGTGCGGCTGACCAAGGCCTACGGCAGCAACTACCTGTACGCGGGCTACCGCTGGCAGGCGCCGATGACGGGCTTCTATCTGGACCCACCGGGTCTTGATGGACTCGATACTTACGGAGCGCAGAGTGGCGCCAATCTCGCCGGCTGGCACCACGCCGGCCACCGCGTCTACGACCCCGGAGTCCAAGGCCGCTGGACGACACCGGATCCTGCGGAATCGCCTTGGACGAATTTGATGGATTACTGCGCCAACCGGCCGACGTCAGTGACAGACGGCAGTGGTCTGAAGGCCTACAATTTAGACTGGGATCACTTCAGCAGCGCGAAACGCGAGAATCGCGGCTGCCGGGGATTCAAGTGGAAGATCAAGTGGCTCACAAAGGGCCACTATAGCCATCCCAAGTTCCGTAAGGGCGAGCAGTGGATTGTCCAGCGAATGCACATCGAAGTTACAGCCACAAATTGCGATACTGACCCCACTAATGATGGCCACTTGCTGCTTCCGGATGACTACTTGGAGGCATGGAAGGTCAAGTATCGCCGAAAAGGTTGGACTTACAAACCACAGGTTGATGGGAGCGCTGCAGATACTTGGTTTTATGGGAGCGTCGCAGGCAACTGTGGTCGGATAATCTGGCGCGGCGATGCAATATGGGCAAAGGAAAAAGGGCCTGGTGGTTGGGCCCGCGGGGGCGGATTCGCAACACATCCGTGGGGTACGCTGCACGGCACACGAAACAACATTGATGAGAAGTGGCAGCGTTTCAGGTGGGCCGACAAGCGCAGTGGTGTGAAACAGCGTGATTACGTAATTGACTACAACTGCCCATAGGAGGAAACATTGAGGCTGCTACTAGTTCTGGCTAGTGTCCATTGCCTAGCGGGCGCGCTTCATGGTCAGCCAACACTGACGGTGACTAACTCGCCGAACGCTCCCGGAAATGCTACCGTGACGACAGGTGTCGATTTTTCGCGGGCAGTTGCGTGTTTCCGCTTCGAGGCTGGCGGCGGTAGTGTAGAAGTTACTGGGATCCAAGTCACGCCTGGCGGATCGGGTGACTGGGTCAATGATCTGGACTCTGTTAGCGGCGTTGAGTGCTGGCTTGATGACGGCGACGGTTCCTTTTCCAGTGCGACAGACGCCCGCGTGGCATTTGCTGGAGGAAGCACGACGCCGATGGCGATGACCTTCAGTCCGACTGTTCAGATTGCGTCAGGGTCCACGGCAGATATCTGGGTGGTACTCAACGTCTTGGCGACGGCGGGCAGCAGCCTGCCAGAGACATTCTCGTTGGCGTTGGCCGCTACCTCTGACGTTTCTACTGCGGGCGCAACGACCATTGCATTGGGCTCACCGCCGCCAAACTCCAATACACTGACGATTGTCGTTTTTGCCGTGAGCAGCTTCTTCCCTCTAGCCGGACCAAACCAGCCCATAACCATCTCTGGCAGTGGCTTCATGTCGCCCTTCATCGTCGAAATCGGAGGATCTCCTTGTTCAGGCACGGCGGTCATTGACGCGTCCGGAACAGGTGTTACCGGGTTGTTTTCGCCGACGGGATTGTCAACCGGCTACCACGTCGTGGTGATCTACTCTGGCAACCTTCCTCCGTATACACTGCCACAGAGCTATGGAATCGGCACATTCGGAACGGGAACAGACGACACAGGTTCTGACGAGTCTTGCTCGACTGACCCGCAATCGGGCTTTGCGGTGCTTGGAGTGTTAGGGGTGATACTTTCGCGTCTCGGCCTGTCTCTCACGGTCAATCGGCGCTCCGCTTGAATCGCTACCGGCACGAGGACCAACTTGGTAACCTGATTGGTGTCACAGACGCCGACGGTGCGCGAGTGGATGAGTACGCCTACCTGGACTACGGCCGACCAATCCGCCGCACCATCGTTTTTGACGGCGATCACGACCTCGGGAACTAAAAAGGGGTCAGGCTACTTTTTCTTGCCCTTCGTGCTGCTGGTTGTGGCTTTCTGGCATAAGTCGGCCTCTGAAACCGGCTTTGGGTGGCTTCCTCAAGCGGGTTGTCATCTGTGCGCCCATCCGCTTTCGTTTGCGTCGCAGCCCATTGTAGCCTGATGGCGGCGTCGCCGACTGCCCCATCGAGCGCGAAACTGCCGCAACTACTACCCGCGACGGCGGTTCACTTTAGGATCTCCCACGCTGCTTCGTGGCCTGCGTCCAGGATCAGGGCCCGGCCCGCTAACAGCCTGGCGCCGTGGATGTTCTCGGCTTTGATCGTTGCCGCCAGCGCACTGAGCGCGTCTGCACTGAAGGGCTCCAGCACTGTGCGGTTGCGCAGGTCGCTTTCCTGCGGCTGTGCCTGCGCCAGCGCGTCGGCATAGGTCGCGATGTGAATCAGCTCGGGGTCTTCCAGGCCGCGCACCATTTCCACATACAGCTGGGCCGATGCGCTGTCGCGGGTTGCCACGCCCGCCTGCGCCGCCAGCAGCTTTGCGTGCACACTGGTCGTGCCGTGGGCGGCTTCAAAGTCTGCGCGGGCCATCAGGCCCGCCTTGGCTGCAAGATAGTCCAGCGTGCGCAGGGCCGCCGGTGACGGCTTCAGCGCGGTCGCAAGTTCGCGGCCGCGCTCGGCCTGTGCGGTGGTCACGCTGACCATCTTCTCCAGCCGCTCCTGCTCAGGCAGCGCGTCTTCGCCGCGGCCCTGCAACGCCAGCCACGCGACCAGCGCAAGTTGTGTCGCCGGCTTGTCGTCGGTGCGGGCGATGCGCCGCACACTGGCGACCGTGAGCATGCGCACGCGCAGCGTGAAGCGGCCGACCTCGGTGTCCACGACAAAGTCACCGTTGCCGACACTCAGCACGCGGCCGGTGTACTTGGTGATGCGCGCGCTGCGTTCACCGTTGGCGTCGATTTCGGCATGCACCAGGAACTCGCGCGACACCGCCTGCAGCCGCAAATCGCGCAGCTCAGTCTCCAGCAGCGCGTGCAGCGAATCCGCCAGCTTGATGTCTTCTTCGAACATTGCCGCGCAGCGCGCCAGAATTCTTGAGTTCGCCGCCAGCTTGCGCGCGCTCGCATCGTCAATGTTCACCTCAGCCAAGCGCTTGGCCATGTCGCGCGCCGCCCCGTGGGTCAGCGTCAGCGCGCGGTTGAAATCGCGCTTCTGCAGCAATTCGCCGCATGGGCCCAGGGCAGCCGCGAGCTCTTGCGCCCATGCCCCCAACGTCACGTCATTGAACTGGCGCCACGCCTCGACCGGCTGCTGCGCCTGCAGATGCACCTGTTCAAGCAGTTTGCGCAACTCGCCCAGCCGCTTGCCCAGCCGGTCCTGCGTGTCAGCCAGGCGACCGGGCAGAAACGCCTCGACCATGTCGCGCTCTTTCAACAAATTGGGCGCCTCGCGCATGAGCTGAGACTCAGACAGGGTCTCGCGCTTGGCCTGCGCATCCTGCCAGTCTTTGCGCATGGCGTCGGCGCGCTCGACCAGCGCTGCGAGATCCTTGGCCTCAACGCCGAGCACGCGGTTGCGCTGCTCATCCAGTTGCCCGGCTTCTGCCACTTCGTCGGCGCTGCTCAGCGGCACCAACAGTTCCAGCGGAAAACGGTTCAGCGCAGCCAGCGCGTCGGCTGTGCGCCTTTCGCCCAGTGCCAGGTCGGCGGCGTCGCGGGCCTTCTTGAACTCGCTTTCGCGCAACTCTTTGACGCGCGCCAGCACGCGGCCGCGTCGCTTGCCGGCTTCGGGGATGAATTCCGATTGCGGGTACGCGTCGATGAACGCCGACCACGCGTCCCAGGCGCCCTTGTAATCGGCGCGGGCCATGGCGGTGCGGCTGTTGAGTTCCGCGCCGTTGAATGCTTCTTCGACCGCCTTGTCGGGCGCGGGCGTGCCGCCATCGTCGCCGGGAATGATCGGCTGATTCGCGGCGTTCACCGGCGCGGGCGCAACGTTCGCCGCCGCGTCGTTGACCGCGACGATCGGCGGATCAACCGGGCGCTCGCGCGTGAACCACCACACCAGCGCCACGGTCAGCAGCGCCGCAGCCGCCAGCGCAACCGCGCCGATGGTCAGTAAACGCGCCGAGCGCGGCGACAGCTCAGTCGTGGTTGAGTCATTCGTGATCAGCCCTGTGGTCTCGGTCGGCGACGTGCCGCTTGCCGGGATCGCCCGCGAAACGGCGCGCCGCGGCAGGCGCTCCATGACTTCGCGAAAGTTCTCGGGCCGCTCTTTCGGGTGCCACGCCAGGCAGTCCATCACCAGCCGCGTGAGCTTGCCGGGCAGGTCGGGGCGTTTGCCCTCAAGCAACTCCGCCCCCTGCCGCTGGCGCAACAGAATCTGCTGGCCGCCCGTCTGGCCGAATGGCGGTTCGCCGGTCGCCAGGTAATACAGCGTTGCCCCGAAGCTGAAAATGTCGCTGCGCTTATCGGGCACGAGCTTGCGCAGCACCTCAGGCGCCGAGTAAGCAGGCGTGCCGAAATTCAGCGGCCCCTCGTGGCCTTCGCTGATCAGGCGCAGGTCGCCCGCCAGGCCGAAGTCGGCGAGCTTGCAGCGGCCGCGGCTGTTCATGATCAGGTTTTCGGGCTTGATGTCGCGGTGCAGAATGCCCTCGCGGTGGGCTGCGTACAGCGCCTCGGCGGTCTGGCGGGCCACGGACACCAGTTCGTCGCCGGGCATGGGCCCGTGCTGCTTGACGTGGTTGCGCAGGTTCACGCCCTCGGCGAAATCCATGACGATGAAGTGCACGCCTTCGTCTTCGAGGATGTCGATGACCTTGACGACGTTTTCGTGCTCGACGCGGGCCAGGCTCTGGGCCTCGGTGCGGAAGCGGTCAATCAGGTCGGGGCGCGACGAGAGCGCCGGGTCAAGCACCTTCAGCGCCACGACCTTGTCGATGTAGACGTGCCGCGCGCGGTAGACCACGCCCATGCCGCCGCGTGCCACGCGGGCAAGCACCTCATAGCTGGCGAGGCGTTTGCCGATCAGCGGGTCTTGCCCGCTGTCACTCGTCTCTGTGTCAGGGCGCGGCATCACGGTATGCTAGCATCCTGTTGAAGTATCAGCCTCGTTGCTCGGGCATGGCATGGATTCAAACGTGGAAGAACCGGCAAAGGACCAACCCAAGGCACCCAGCGACGAAGAACTCGCGGCGATGCTTGACCAGGCCTCAGGCCGCAAGCGCAAGAAGAAGCGCGACGACACCCTGCCCACGCCGCGCCTGCCTGAGGCGCTGTACTACTACCTGTTCATGCTGATTGAAGCCGCCATCGTGCTGGGCGTATGGGGCTTCATGAAACGCGGCCCGCGCGAGGTGCTGCGTGGTCCCACCGTCGATGACCCCATCAGTGAACAGATCGGCTTTCATCTCGCCTCGATCTGGCACGGGCTGGGCGATGTGCTGACGATTTACTGGTACATCCCGCTGGCGATTGCCCTTGGCTCAGGCGCGGTGTTCGTGCCGCGCACACCCCGGGGCCGAAAGCGCATGGCCACGCTGGTCAGCAGCCTGGTTGTCGGCGTGGTGATCTTGATGATCGCAATCCAGTTCAGCGACGACATGGCCAGCGCCAGCACCTACAGCGGGTTTTGACGCTGTGCGTAAGCGGGATATGATTGTCCTGTATGCCGGAGACGGGCCGTGCTTGAACAGTTTTCAAACCTGCTTGCCGACCTTGGCAGTTTTCTCGCCCAGGCCCCGCCACCACCCATAGAAGACTACGAGCTTTACCCGCCCCAACCGCAGATGATGGCCCCGACGTTCAGTTTCGGGCAGATCATCGCCTTTGTGCTGATCGGTATTGCCGCCAACGTGCTGTTCGGCTTCTGGGCAAAAAGCAAAGCCGAAGAACATGGCATCAACCCGTGGGTCGGATTTGCAGCCGGGTTCTTCTTTGCATACCTGGGCGTGCGCATCGTGCCACTGCTGCGCCCGGACCGGCTGGTGAACACTACCCACCGTCGCCCGTCACACATGCAGCCGCCGATGGGTACCAACCCGACGTATCGGCCCGCAGGCGCACCTCCCCCGGACATGCACCCGCCGCCCGTCCAGCCTAACGTGCCGCAGCCGGCTTACGCGCCGACGTATCCCCCGCCGCCGCAACACCCCATGCAGGCCGCTTACCCGCCGGTAGCGGCAGAGCCTTACGACCAGGTGGTCACCGCCGACGCGGACGGCTATTTCAAGTGCCCGGCATGCAGCGCCCGCGTGAAGGCAGGCCGCCGAGCCTGCATGACCTGCGGCGGGCCGCTGCCCAACGTGTTTGACCCGACCACGCTTTGAGCAGCAAAGGCGCCGATGAACATGCTTGCGCAGGAAACCTCAAGTGCGTTTGCCGGCCTTGGCTTCCTGGTCTTCTGGCTGATTCTGGCTGGCGTCTTTGGCTGGTGGGGAAAGAGCAAAGCCGAGGACCACGGCGCGCCGGGCTGGCTGGGCTTCACGGTGGTGTTTGCCATCTCCGTAACGTTCAGCATGCTTGCGGGCCTGCTGGCGGTGTACGCGCTGGTGCCCTTTGTCAGCGAGCTGTGGGCGCAGTCGCACAAGCTTCGCGACCGGCCGATTCACACCCGCGTCTCCGATGGCCCGCCGCCGATGCCGCCGTCGCCTGAGTTTCAAGTGCCGGCGTCGGATGGCACGATCGGTTGCCCCGGCTGTGGCGCGCGCGTGCGGCCTGACCGGCGCTCGTGCATGGCGTGCGGTGCGATGCTGCGCTAATCGGGCTTGACCTGTGGCGGCCGTGGCGCGAACCATGGCGGCGCTTCAGCCTCGGCACCATCCAGATGCTCACGCTGCAGCGGCTGCCCTGCCGCCAAATCAGTCAGCAGGCGACGGCCGATCACGCTTTCCTGTTGATAGGGCGCGAACTCACCGCCCATCACCTGCGCCAGCGCAAGGTCGCCGGGCGCAATCACTGCCCCAGCCGACAGCGCCCGCGCCGCCACAATGCAGCGCCGGCCAGTCACGCTGGCTTCAGCCGGCAAGCGGCCGTTGCCCAGTGCCTGCTCGGCTTCGCGAATCGCGGCAACCTGCCCCGGCGGCGCAATCACAAGCACGGCGCCAGCCGCGACCGCAAGCTCGGGGCGCGCGCCTTCATAGCCGACGGGCAGAAAGGTCTGCGCGGCGATCTTGCCCAGCGCGCGGATGTTTCCCCCACCGTGCACCAGCACAAGCCGGCCGCCACCCTGCAACGTGATGCGCCCCCGCGCCGGTGCGCATTCGCCGCCGCGAAACGCAAGCTGGTGCCAGCCGGCGGCACGGGTGATTTCTTTCAGCGTCGCGCCGTGGGTGCACAGCGCCGTCGGCAAACCGCTGCGGGCCGAGACTTCTACAAGCTGGCGATGCGTGATTTCGTGGGGCGGCAGGACCAGCAGGTCTGCGTCAGCGGCGGCCTCTGCGGCGGATTGGAATTCAACGGCGCGAATCATGGACCCGTGCGAGTCGCCGATGACACCATCAATGCCGGGATCGAGCTTGCCGCCGCGGACTTGCCGGGTGAAGATCAGGCAGGGATGTGCAGGGCCGATCACGGGCATTTCGCCAATCTAGTCGGCGGGCAGGGGCAACGCATGTGTTTGCTGCAACTTTCGCTCAGCTTCGACAGCCCGACCGTGGGCGCAATCGGCGTGTTGTGCCTCTGGATTGTGCTGTTCTTTCCGTTTGCGATCTGGGCCACGAAAATCGTGCGGCCTGATGCGCTCAACACCATCGAGGCCTACATCCTGGGCCAGACCTGCGGCCCCGTCGGCATCTACCTGATCAAGCGCGCCAATGAGCGCGCGGTAATCAAGGCGCAGGCCGACGAGCTCGCGCGACGCGCCCCACCGCCGGAACCACCAGAGATTATGCACGCACCCGCCCAACCGCCCGCGTTTCTGCCCGGCGCCACAGCATGGCGCCCGCCACCGGAAGGTCCGCCGCCACAGTCAGGGCCAGTGCCGATGGACACATGGAGGCCGTAGCGTTGTCAGTTGTCAGTTGTCAGTTGTCAGTTGTCGGTTGTCAGTCGTCGGTTGTCAGTTGTCGGTTGTCAGTTGTCGGTTGTCAGTTGTCAGTTGTCGGTTGTCAGAACAAAGCAGTTCTTCGTGTCTTCGTGGCTCAGTGTGAACCCCAGTTGTCTGACAACTGACAACCGACAACTGCTTGCTACGTTGCGCCTTGGCGTGACACGCTCTGCAACTCGCCCGCACGATTGCTAGTCTGCGCGCGGAGGCTTCCATGACTGAGCGCGTACAGAACTTCATTGCCGGCAAATGGGTCGAGGCATCGGGCGAGAAACTCGACAGCCGCGATCCCGCCAACGGCGAGCTGCTTGCCGAATTCAACCAGGCCACCAACGACGACGTGGACAAGGCCATCGCCGCCGCCAAGGCCGCTTTCCCCGCATGGAAAGCCACGCCCGCGCCCAAACGTGGCGAGATTATCGTGCGCAGTGCCGAAGTCCTGCTCAAGCGCAAAGAAGAAATCAGCCAGCTCATGTCGCGCGAGATGGGCAAACCCATCGCCGAGGCGCGCGGCGACGTGCAGGAAGCCATCGACATGGCGTTCTACATCGCCGCAGAGGGCCGCCGCGGCTGGGGCCACACCATCCCCGCCGAGATGCCGAACAAGCGCATGTACACGATTCGCCAGCCGCTGGGCGTGTGCAGCCTGATCACGCCGTGGAACTTCCCGATCGCCATTCCGTCGTGGAAGAGCTACCCCGCGCTGGTCATGGGCAACACCATCGTCTTCAAGCCAGCCGAAGACACCACGCTGCTCGGCAAGCGCTGGGCCGAGGTACTGATCGAATCGGGTGTGCCGGCTGGCGTGTTCAACATGGTAATCGGCCACGGCGCCCCGATCGGCGACAAGCTGGTGACGCACAAAGACGTGCGCATGATCAGCTTTACCGGCAGCACCAAAACCGGCCTTGGCATCGCCAGCAAGGCGGCACCGCTGAACAAACGCGTGTCGCTGGAGATGGGCGGCAAGAACCCCGTGATCGTGTGGGAAGACGGCGATCTCGAACTCGCCGTCAACGCCGTGATGTGGGCAGGCTACGGGACATCCGGCCAGCGCTGCACTGCGTGCTCGCGCGTGATTGTGCACGAGGCTGTGCACGACAAGTTTCTCAAGATGCTGGTCGAGCGCGCGCCCAAGCTGAAAGTCGGCCACGGCAGCAAGCCGGACAGCTTCTTTGGAGCGATCATCAACGACCAGCAACTGCGCAAGATCGACGAGATGGTGCAGGTCGGCGTCAAAGAGGGCGCCAAGCTCGAGTGCGGCGGCAAGGTGCTGAAAGACGGAGAGTACGCCAAGGGCTACTTCTACGCTGCCACCGTGTTCAGCAACGTGAAGCCGGGCATGCGCATTGAGCAGGAAGAGATCTTCGGCCCGGTGATCAGCGTGATCAAGGTGAAGAGTTACGACGAGGCGATGGCCGTGGCCAATGGCGTCGAGTACGGCTTGAGCGCGGGCTTTATCAGCAAAGACGTCAATCTTTGCCACAAGGCAAGTGTCGATCTCGATTGCGGCCTGTGCTACATCAACGCGGGCTCAACCGGGGCCGAGGTGAGCACACCCTTCGGCGGCTGGAAGAACACCGGCAACGGGCACAGGGAAGGCGGGCCGACAGTGATCGATGCGTTCAGCGAGTTGAAGACAGTAGTGATCGACTACAGCGGCAAAGTCCAAAAAGCCCAGATCGACAACAACTGAAAGCCCGCGACGGAAGTCGCGGACCGATGTGTTGCCGCCATTTCAAAGCGGTTCGGAACGCCCGTTTTCTTCAGGGCACGTCAAATGCGTTTACCACGGAGTCACAGAGCCACGGAGAACTTCCAGTTTCAACGCAGCCTCTGTGCCTCCGTTACTCCGTGGTTCAAGTCGTTGCCGTTGCTGGCTTTGGACCAGTGCTTGCCGCCGTTTCGAAACTGTGTCGCACTGGCTTGTACGCTTTCGGTGTTGGTCCTGAACACTGAAGGTTCCTATGTCCAAACGTCTCAAAGTTCGCAGGTTGCCCGCTGGCGTGAAGCTGGGCCAACCTGCCACCTACTCGCCCGCCGATGCTCGGCCTGCCGCAGACCTGCCGGCACGGCAGGCTTTCTTCAACGAGTGCTACGCGCGCTTTCTGAAGTTCTTCTATATAGAAGCGCTGGATGAAATGATCGCCATGCACCGCCTGACGATTCGCGCCCACACCGCCGAAATCGAAGCGCGCAGCTCTGACCTGCAAGCCGGCGATGACGACAACTATCGTTGGGACATCTCGCCCAGCAGCGCGTTGCGTGCGGCGCGCGCGCTGAACGAAACCATCGACAAGCGCATCGAGCTGATGACCCAGGCCCGCGACGCGGCGATGCAGTGCGTTGAGGAAAAGTTCGGCCCACAGCCGCAGCATGATACGGCGGTGACACAGCAGGCTGCGCCCGAGATTCCGCCGCCACCAAAACCCGCGCAGGCAGCGCCGCCGCTGCTTTCGGGGATGCCCAAGTACGACCCGAACACCGACCCGGAAATGCAAGCCATGTGGGATGAGTACGTGGAATCGCTAAAGCAAACGCCGGAATTAGCAACTGCGGGCACGTAACGGCGCCGTGGCATTGGCTTCCAGCCAATGTCGTACCAGCGACTTCAAGCCGCTGGCCAACAGCCACGGGCCAGAGGCTCGTGCAACGACATCGCCTGGAAGGCGATGCCTCTTGGCTAAGGCCTCACTTCTGGAAGTCGGCCCAGAGTTCGTGGCCCTGGCGGCGCTCTATGCTGTGGGGCGTTACTTCCAGCCGATGAATCTTGAACAGGGCGCGATACAGCGCGTCTACCTGTTCGCGCGTAATGTCAAACGGCGGGCCGCCTTCGCGCCCGTGGTTGTAGAAACTGCCGATCAGCCTGCCGCCCGGCTTCAACAGGTCGTGGCACAGGCGGGCGTACTCGGCGCGGCGCGCCGGCTGAATGGCGACCATGCAGGTGTATTCGTACAGGTAGTCGAAGGCCGCGGCGTCGGTTTGCGTCAAATCGAAAATGTCGGCGCAGCGCCAGTCGACGCGGGCGCCTGCGTGCATCTGCCTTGCGCGCTCAATCGCCAGCGGGGCAAAGTCCACGGCGACAACCTGGTACCCGTGTTCGGCAAACAGCGCGGCATCGTGCCCATACCCGCAGCCGGGCAACAGCACGCGGCCCGGTTTTGCGCCAGAAGTCTCCAGCCAGTGTTTCAGCGACGGCGCAACGCCGATACTCCAGCGGGGTGATTCCTCTGCTTCGTAAATAGCATTCCAGTACGCGGATTTGTTAACCTTCTGGTCAGTTACGCCATCATCGGGATTGCCAGGCATGGATGCTCCGTTTTCTGCCAGTCAGCTACTCACCATGGCGGCTCGCTATAACGCCTACATCGAGCCGCTTCAAATTCTGATTTACATCCCGACGCTGTTGATTTTTGTCCTGCTGCTGCGCGGCACCAAGCAGGACACAAGTCGCGGCGTGCTGCTGCTGCTTGCCGCCGAGTGGGCGATGATCGGCGTGCTGTTCTTTTTCAACATCATGGCCACGGTGCACTGGGTCGGACACATCGCCGGGGCCGTGTGCGTGGCCGCCGGCATCTACTACGCCGTTGCCGCTTCGTTCTCGTTTCCGCCGCATTTTCACTGGCGGCGGGACAACCCGACGCTGGTGTCGCTTTTCATTGTGGCGTTCGGCGCCATCGGATACCCGGGCGTCAGCTGGTTGCTGGGGCGCGAGTACCCTGCCGTCACGACCTATGGCCTGATGCCCGGCTCAGTTTCGTTGATCACGCTGGGTGTTGCCGTGGCGGCGCGGCCGGGGCCGAGGTTCTGGATGATGGTGCCGCCGCTGATTTTCGCCCTGACGTCGTTCGGGACGATTGCCTGGTGGGATATCTACGAAGACTACGCGCTGCTGCCCTGCATGTTGCTGGCGCTGTGGGGCTGGAAACTGTGGCACAGCAAGAACACCGAGGCGCCGACGAAAGACACGATCCGCTTTGACTTCTAGGCAGTCCAGGCTGGCTGCTGAAGAGCTTCGGAACTGTATGGCGGCGAACTGCTTGAGCCGCGAAAGCGCGAAAACGCGAAAGACTTGCCCAACTCTGTGCCTCGACGATTTGGCGTCAGGCAGTTTCTAACCTCCAACCTCTACCCCCCGTCGTATATCACCTACATGCCGTGCTTCATGCATGTGTACAGGTTCGCTTTTGCGTCACGCACGAGCTCAAGCAGGTCGCGGTTGTCGGGCACGATGCGCAGGGCGGCTTCAAGCTTGTCCTTGGCCACGCGCAGGATCTTTGCGGCTTCGCGGATTTTGCGGCGGCCCTCCATGCCGGTTTCGCCGGGCTGGCGGAACTCACGGTCGCCTTCCTTCAACAACTCGGTGCCTTCCTTCAGCGACTTCAAGCCCTCAAGTGCACGTGCGCGCGCCTCGGCTGGCAGGTCATTGAAGTGGTACTCGTCCTGCAGGGCCGCGTCGTCGCTGGTCGGCTCAGACACTTCGTCGGTGGCCTTGGGCGGCGGCAGCTCCGAGCTTGGCAGCGGCGTCTTCACTTCTGCTTCCGGCTCGCTGGACGGCAAGCCGTCCCAGCGGCGGTCGAGGTTCAGCTCATCGAGCGCATTGGGCGGCACGACGCGCGTCGGAATGCCCGTCAGCTCGGTGCGGCCGAAGCCCTTTTCAAGCGAGATCGGCTTGGCCAGCGGAATCAGCGGCCGGTCGGGCGGCCTTGCCGTGTTCAGCACAATCGGCGATGCGTTCTGCGCGGTCGCAACTTCGTCGGCGCCCTCAATGGGCCGAGCCGCGCCCCAGATGGCCATCGCGCCGCCGGCAGCAATGCCGGAGAAGATGAACACGTTGCGCAGCAGCCCGCCAATGAACATCAATCTGCTCCCTTGCTGACGCGCGGCAACCACTCGGCGGCGAACCTGCCAAACTCGCCGGCCATAATCGCCTCGCGCGCACGCCGCATCAGCGACGTGTAGAAGTATAGATTATGGATGGTCAAAAGCGTCATGCCAAGCATTTCGCCTGCCATCAACAGGTGCCGCACGTAGCCGCGGCTGTAGCCGGCGCATGCATAGCAGCCACAGCCGGGCTCCAGCGGCCCGGTGCTGCGGGCGTGCCGCGCGTTGCGCATGCGCAGGCGCCCATGCGACGTGAACACCAGCGAGTGCCGGGCCGAGCGTGTGGGTAACACGCAATCGAACATGTCCACGCCCAGGCCGATAGCCGTCAGCATGTCTTCGGGGTAGCCCACGCCCATCAGGTAGCGCGGCTTGTGCGCGGGCAGCAACGCGGTGACCACGCCCAGGATGTCTTCCATCTGGCGCTTGGTTTCGCCGACGCTCAGCCCCCCCACCGCGTAGCCTGCCAGGTCGCGCGCCACAAGCTCGGTCGCGGATTCGCTGCGCAGGCCCGGGTTCAAGCCGCCCTGCACGATTCCGAACAGCCGCTGGCGCTTGCCCTGCGCCGATTGCGCCGGCAGAGACGCGATGCAGCGGTCAAGCCAGCGCACGCTGCGACGCATGGTGTCGGCTTCGCGCTCGGGCGTGGTCGGCAGGGCCGGCACGTCGTCAAGCTGCATGACGATGTCGGCGCCGAGCTGGTGCTGGATTTCCATGCTGCGCTCGGGCGACAGTAACTCCTGCCGGCCATCGAGGTGGTTCTGGAACGTGCAGCCCTGCTCAGTCACCTGGTTCATCGCGCCGAGGCTGAACACCTGAAAGCCGCCGCTGTCGGTCAGCATCGGGCCGGTCCAGCGCGCAAAAGCGTGCAGCCCGCCAAGCTCGGCCACGACGTCAGCGCCCGGCCGCACCATCAGGTGATAGGTATTGCCCAGCACGACGCGCACGTTGGCGGCAACCAGTTGCTCGGGCGTGCAGCCCTTGACGGTGCCCTGCGTGCCGACGGCCATGAACAGCGGCGTCTGCACTTCGCCGCGGTCTGTGCGCAGAGTGCCGGCGCGGGCGGCGCCATCGGTGTGTTCAAGTGTGAAGAAGTCTGCCATTGCCGCGCAAGATTACAGGCCTGACCCGGACAAGGTAGTGGCATGCGGCGTATGGCATACCGGACCCAAGGCCTCTAACCTCTGCCCCCTGAGATGAAGTTCGTCCTCAAGAACCTGGCCCGCCGCAAGCTTCGCACGTTCTTCAGCGTGCTTGGTGTTGGCGTCGGCGTTTCGATCATGGTCGCGCTGTTCACGATCAGCGATGACCTTGTAGGCCAGATCCAGGAAGCATTCGAGACACAGCGCGGCGACCTGGTCGTCACCCAGGCCACAGCCGAAGAGCTCGAGAGCGACGTGCCCCTGTACCACGAAGACCAGCTCAAGGCGATTGAAGGCGTGCACACCGTGTCGCCGATGATCGCGGCCATTCTGCGCACCGACGCCGACTTTGATGACCGGCCCGCAATCCTTTACTACGGCCTCACCGGCAACAACCCCATGATCCGCCACATGGAGATGCTGGAGGGCGAGCCGATCAGCGACGAACACCCCAGCGGCGTCGTCTTTGGCTGGCGCGCGTGGGAGATTTTGCAGGACAAGATGGGTGAGAAAGCCCCGGTCGTGGGGCAATCGCTCGACCTGATGAACATCGTGACCAGCGAGGGCTTTACACAGGTTTTCAGCCGCCCCGACAACTGGGACGACATGTCGGACTACGGCAAAAAGATGTGGGCGCTGATGCGCCTGACGAAAGAACTGGGCGTGCACCAGGACGCCATCAAGGAAGAAACGCCCGAGGAGTATGAGGCGCGCACCGGCCGCAAAGCCCCGCCGCCAAGGCCGCTGAACGTGCTGGGCATGCCGCTGGATGATGACCAGTACGCCAAGTGGCTGAAAGAGCGCCACGGCATCGACTACAACCCGGCTGACCCGGTGTACGCCTACCAGATGAAGCTGCAACTGATGACCCGCGGCGTGTGCCGCACGGGCATCATGATCCAGGATTCGGCGGTGTTCTTTCACCTGAAGGTCGCGCAGATCATCAAGGGCAAGCACGAGCGCACGGAGAAGATCAAGGTGAAAAAGGGCGGCAAAATGGTCGAGGAAGAAATCGCCCGCCCCGCCTCGTGCACGAACTTTCTGCTTGAGGTCAACACGCGTCACGCCACAGAAGACCGCGCCCTGACCGAAGCCGAGCACGCAGCGCTGGTGTCGGACGTTCGCGGCAAGATCAACGAGTCGATTGACGAGCTGCGCGCGATCAAGAGCGCCGACATTCTGCAGCGGCACAAGGAAGTTGAGTTCTTCGAGAAGTTCGGGCTGGTCATCAGCCTGATCGCCGCGCTGGCCGGCGCCATCGGCATTCTGAACACCATGACGCTGAGCGTGTATGAACGCACGCGCGAGATCGGCTTGTTGCTCGCGGTCGGCTGGAGCCGTGCGCGGGTGCTGAGCAGCATCATGCTGGAAGGGCTGATCCTGTCGATTCTGGGCGGCGGCGCGGGCGTGGCGTTCGGGTCGCTGGAAGTGCAGATCGCGCGACAGTACTTCGCAATGGACGCCCTGAGCGGCACACTGAACATCGAACGCAGCCTGCAGGCGCTGGCTCTGGCCTTCGCAATCGGGTTTCTGGCAAGCCTGTACCCGGCAATCCGCGCGTCACTACTGCAACCCATCGACGCGTTGCGCCACGAATAACGGCCGCGTTACACCGCGAAGTTGAACCCGGTTTCTAGCTTTACGCCTACGCCGCCTACCTGGCGGCCTACTCTTACGGGTACGGCGGCGGCTTCTACGCCTTTGAACGGGCCGTCCATGATGGTGAACTGGATGCGAACGAACTCGCCGATTTCTTCGGGTTTGACGCCGTCGAAGGTTTCCTGGATTTCGATGGCGGTCAGAAACGCGCCGTCCAGGCTCAGGTCACGCAGCAGCGCTTTGCCCTTGCACAGGTCCTTGTTGCCCGGGCCCAGCAGCTTGAGCGCAATCGGCACTTCCAGCGTGGCGCGCTGGTAGCGGCGGCGGTCCTGGGCGTCGAAATCGAACTGGCCTGCCGCGTCTGTCGCGTCAAAGTCCAGCTCGTCCGGCGCGATCTCGCGGATGCGCCCGCCCTTGCCCGAATTGTCCGCCATGCCCTCCCCTGCAACCTGATCGTGAGCGACCGGTGCGTGTGCGATTGTAGCGAGCATTGCCGATTCCCCCAAGTGTACCTGTGCCTGTGAACGGGAAATGGCTGTTTGGTGTTCGGCACAGTTCTGTCACGTTTCCGTATCACCAGTCACTTGCGAATCGTTAAGATGTCACGAAGAATGGCCTAACAGCTCGTTAAGTGCCGACTTGTGAAACCTGATGTCCAACGCTACCGCAATTGCTGACGCACCCACCGGCGCACACCAATCGGTGTCGCCCGGCGAATTGCGCGAGATTGCCGACATCCGCGCACGCACCGCGCCCGTCGCGCTTTGGCGCTGGGCCTTCCGCATCTTCCGCTTTGAAGAAGCCATCATCGTCGGCCTGCTGGCCTGTTTCGTCACCCTGTACCTGCTGCTGCCGGGCACGCCTTCGTTTGAGACGCTTTGGGCCGGCTTCACCTACAACTTTCATGGCCGCGGCACGATGTGGATGTTCACGCTGTGGTGCGCATTAGGCACGGCGTTTCTGCTGCTGGTCGCCATGCTGCCGCTGGCACGGGGCGGCGCGGGCCGCAAGCTGATGCAGGGCGTTTGGGGAGACGCCGTCGGTCCCGCCGCACGCAGTAAAGCCACCCTGTTCTGGGGTCTTGGCGGTGTGCGTGCCTATGTGCCGTTTCTGGCGTGCATGGGCGTGTATGAGATGAACAAGCGGCTGATCCCGGCTGTGCGCGGCGACACGCTGTACGACGTTGAGATGGCCAAGTTCGACTTCTGGCTTTTCGGCGACTTGAGCGCCGCGATTGTGCGCAAGTGGATGCACGCGGACTGGATCACCAGCCTGATCGGCACGTTCGGGTTGACACAAATGGATATCCACGAAGCCGCCTACATCAGCTATGTGTACGCGGCGCCGGCGCTGGCATTGGCGCTGTGGTTTCTGGGGCGGCGCACGATCTACAACCGGTTCATCGGCGCGCTGGTGATCTGCGGCGCGCTGGCCTACATCGGGTATGTGCTGGTGCCCGTGGTGGGCCCGAAGTACGTGTTTGAAGACCGCTGGCTTGCCGGCAGTGAAGGCGCGCTGGCCTTCATGGACGACATCAAGGGCCGCAACCGCGACTGCTTTCCCAGCCTGCACACGGCCTGGACCACGCTGTTCCTGATCGCGAGCTGGAAAGGCATTCGCCCGCTGTTCTGGGTGTATCTGCCGGTGGGCATCGCGGTGTACATCGCGACGCTGTACGGCGGCTACCACTACATTCCGGACATCATCGCCGGGCACGCGCTGGCCTTCTTCGCCTGGTGGGCCGCCAAGCCGCTAAGAGAGTGGTGGGACCGCCGCGCGGGCAAAGTGCCCGAACTGCAACTGTCGCAGCGCTGACAACATCCATGGCACACAAAGCCACGAAAACACAAAGCGCAGTGCTTCGTGACTTCGTGTGAACTCGTGTTTGCCGTTACACAAATCGTGTGGTTATAGAGTCGTACGCCACCTGCCAGTCCGCTAGGCTTGCTGGCATGCAGTGTCACGCGAAGATTCTGGCCGAGTACCGCGGCTATCGACGCGCGGGCGCCTGCCAGTTCCTTGGATTGCTGCTCACCTGCGGGCTTGGGGTCTGGGTGGATGTATACTTCTGGCCTGTCGCGCTGGTGGTTTGTTTCGCGTCACTCGGGGTCATGACCTTCGGGTTCTGGCAGTTGCGGTATCTGAAATCTTCACGAGCGGTTTCGCAAAAGCGTATCGTCGCAACATCGGGGGAGCGGCCTTGATTTCTATCAACACAGACCTGCTGGGCCGCCTGAAGAAGGCTGATGCCTCAGCGTGGTACGAAATGTGGGACGTCTTCGGGCCCAGCATTGAGCGCATGATCGGCAGCATTGCCTCGCGCTACTTCGGCCAGGAGACGATCAAAGACGTCAGCCAGGAGACGCTGGCCCGCGTGTACCAGGAGATCGCCAAGTTCGACCCCAACCGCGGCGTCAAGTTCAGCACGTGGCTTTACGCCATTGCCAAGCACGTGGTGTACAGCGAACTGACCTCGCGCAGCGCCCAGAAGCGCGGCGGCGGCACCAAGCCGATGAGCCTTGACGATACCCTGTACGAGGTCAGCACCACGGCCCCGCCCGACGTTGAGTTCGAAGCCGCCGTCTTTCGCGCCAAGGTGTACCGGGCACTCAAGGAAGTCGAGAAAATCGCCGACTTCACCGAGTTCGAGTGTTATCGCCTGCGCCTGACTGACGGCATCCAGGGCAAGGAAATCAGCGACAAGCTGGGCGTAAGCGAAGCCAGCGTGTCGCGCTATCTCAAGCGCGTGCGCGACCAGATTCGTGAAGCCGTGGGCCAGGCCATCGTGGGCTATTCGTGGACCGACGACGAGAAGTCCGAATTCGACAAGAGCGGCTTGACCAACCACGACGACGACAGCTTCGACGCGGCGCTGAGCGACATCTACCTGCAGGACGAAGCCACAAGGCGCGATTACGGCAAACTGCAAAAAACCGCGCGCAGTGTGCGGTGAACGGCTTTGGCCGCCAAGGCGCCAAGTGAGGCCAAGAACTTCCTGTATCAAACCGAGTAACAGAGTAACGGAGGACTTGTGAGCTCTGTTTCTCTGTTGCTCCGTTTTCAAGTGCAGTACTTGGCGGCTCTTGGCCCCTTGGCGGCAATAATCCGAGCCCCCTTTGGCGTTTTGTCGCGTACCCGGTTCTAATGGAATCGTGAAAGAACGGAGGGCTCTTCCTCAATAACTACTGGCCGGTTTTGTCGGAGCTGCCATGTATTGTTGGGGGGCTGCCATGCGCGCGAAAACTGCTCAGGTCATGGATAGTGCTGAAGCCGGCGCCCCGCCCGGCCACCGCGACGTTTTCACCGAGTACAAACGCCGCAAGCTCGCCCGCGCCGCCGCCGACAAACCACCGCTGACACTGGGCAACGTCGTTCACTTCATCATCGCCGTGTTCTTTCTCTGGCCGATCTTTCTGGTCATCGCTGCCATCTGGTCCCTGGGCGACGCCGTCAACTTCATCCGCCACAGCGTCGAGGCCTGCATCAGCAGCACCTTCTGGTTCGGCCGCCTGTGCAAAGAATGGACCGGCGGCATGTACCTGCACAAAACCTCGCCCGCGATGATGCGCCTGCGCGGCCAGCGCAAAGCCTTCGGCCACGAAGCCGCCAAGGACTGGAAAGACGCGGGCCGCGCCCTGCTGGGCATCGGCCGGGCATGGAGCAAGACGTTCGGCCTTGGCGGGTTGTTCAACAGCCTTGAGAAACGCATCGAGCATGCCAACCACGATTGGCGGCGCTATGTGGCAACGGCGGCCTACGACAACAGCGAGGCGCCGGCCGAGTTCCCCGCGCAGTACGTCGTCGTGGACGAATTGCCCCGCGGCGGCTCAAGCGCGCGGCTTTACGTGGTGCGCAAAGCCGACGAGCCCAACGGGCAGTTGTTCGTGCTCAAGTACTTCAACCTGCGCAGCGGCGGCAACCTCGAAAGTGTGGTGCGCGAAAGCCAGGCCGCGCAGCTTGCCCAGAAACTTGGGCTGATCATTGAAAGCAAGCTGGGTGACAACTCGTTCTGGTACGTCATGCCCTACTACTCGGGCGAGACGCTGACCGAGGGCGTGATGCGCAACATTCGCGAGGCCCGCGAGAAAGACGGCCTCGGCAACCACTACCGCGTCAGCCTTGGCTATTGCCACCAGTTGCTGCAGATCATCGCCCAGTACCACGAGTCGGGCGTGTTTCACAAAGACATCAAGCCCGACAACCTGATCATCAACGGCGAGAAGATTTACCTGGTGGATATCGGCTTGATGACGCCGCTGTCCAGCATGGCGCAGCTCACGACCCACGGCACCGAGTACTTCCGCGACCCCGAAATGGTCAAACTTGCACTCGAAGGCCGCGAAGTGCGCGAAGTGGATGCCAGCAAGTTCGATGTCTACAGCATCGGCGCTGTGCTGTTCTTCGCCCTGTCCGGCGAGTTCCCGACCAGCGGCGCGCTGTCACGCCTGCCGCGCGAAGTGCCCATGGCGGCCCAATGGGTCGTCAACCGCGCGATGACCGGCATGCACCAGCGCTACGAGAACGCCCGCGCCATGCTGACTGACGTGGACTACCTGTGCTGGGCCGCAAGCCAGGGCACGCTTGAGCAGGTCAAACCCGCCGATCTGCCCAGCTTCAAGGGCATGCCGGTGCCACCGCACCTGCAGGGCCTGCCCGCGGACAACAACACCGAGTGGCGCGAAAAGCTGGCGGCAGCGCCCGGCGGCTACGGCGCGTGGTACAGCGCGCCCCACTACGACAAGCCGCGCGCCGAGTTCGGGTTCAAGAAGGTCGCGGCGATTCTCGTGCTGGTTGGCGGGCTGGCATTCATCGGCCTGGCGTCGCTTGGCGCCATTGCCGACTACAAGCGCAAGAACCAGCAGGTGGCGGCACAGCCTGCACCCGAGAGCTCGCTGGCCGACCGGCTTCCCGGCGAACAGGCAAGCCTGAAGCCGCTTTTTAAAGACATCGACAGCGCGCTGGCCCGTGGCGTAGAGGCCGACAGCGTGCGCTTCACGCAGCCTGTTGCAAGCGTGGACCTGAACCCCGTGGTATTGCGCAGCATCGACGACCTGAGCGCAGAGTGGGAACGCGACATCCTGGCCCAGCTGCGCAAACACAACCTGAAAAAGCCGGGCGAAGTGTTCGACAAGCGCCGCCTGGTCTTCATCTCGCTGGAAACCGACGAGCACGACATCGGCAAAGCCGCCGGCCTTGAAGTCGAGTTGCCGCTGGAGGCTGCCCGCCGCGAACTTGCCGCCGCGCACTGGGAAAAGGCAGACATCGCCAAGGTGCGAGCGCTGCTTGACAACGTGAGCGACCGTCTTGCCCTGCACCGCGAACTGGCCGCCAAGTACGCCGACGCGGGCGCGGTGCCGCCGATCATCGTGGCCTACACGATTGAACACAACGAACAGGGCCCGCTGCTGCAAGCCCGCGTGATCTATCCCGGCCGCGAACACACCATGCTCGTGCCGTTCACCACGGGCACCGGCAACCGGCAACCGACACCGGTGCGGGGCGATTGAGCGCCGCGTATCCGCCGTTACACATGCCACGCGCTTTTGTAGATTCCCTGTCTGCGTTCCGCGGTTAGTTTGCAGGCAGGGGGTGCGCCATCGGCAAGGCGTTGCAGAACCGTTCGCTACTCAGCACCGCATCGCTTGATCGCATCGAGCTGGCGGTCGCTGACGCTGAGAAGTCCACAAGCTGCGAATTCATCGTCGTGCTCGCGCCCGCCAGCAGCCGCTATGAGGGCCGCGCGCTTCGCACCGGCGCCGCCGCGGCTGTGCTGGTGTTTGTGGCATTGTACTGGATCAATGAGCTGTGGCTTTACGGCGCCCCAGACGCGTTGCTGCTGTTGCTGGAGGCTGCAGCCGCGGGCGCATTAACCGCGCTGGCGTTTTCGCGCATCGCGGTGTTGCGCCGCTCGATCCTGCCGCGCTGGCGCATGCAGTCAGCGGTTCAGGACGCCGCCAACGCCGTCTTTACTGACGAGAATGTTTCCCTGACCAAGGACCGCAACGCCGTGCTGCTGTACGTGTCAGTGCTCGAAGGCGAGGCGCGGCTGATGCCCGACATTGGCGCCCAAAACCGGCTGCACGACGCCACGCTTGGCGAAATCAGCGCAGCGCTGGCGAGTGCCCGCGCAGGCGACCCGACGCAACTGGTATGCGACGCCATTCGCAAGCTGGGGCAAAGCTGCGTTGAGTGCTTTCCTGTACAGGCCGACGACCAGAACGAACTGCCGGACCGCCCGCAGATAAGGATGCCGTGAAGCGCGCCCTTGCATGGTTTCTGCTGCTGTCGCCGCTGTTTGCGGCTGTGCTCGCCTCTGAGCTTGAGGCGCGTGCGGGCGGCGGCGGCGGCTATTCCGGCGGCGGCGGCGGCGGCGGGGGAAGCGGCGGCGGCGGAGATGGTATCGGCGCGTTGATTTACCTGGTGATTCGGCTGGTGATCTTTCTGTGGACTGAGGGCGGCATACCCGGAAAGATCGCGTCGGTCGTCATCATCGCTGCCCTGGTGTGGTTCCTGATCTGGCGCTTCAAGCAGAAGCAGAAAGAACAGGAACAGAACCGGCAAGCCGGCCGCCTGATTCACAGCCGTGGGCAGCAGCGCCGGCAGGCGCAGGGTGTGGGGCTGGTGCGGCAGCACGACCCGAACTTCTCGCGCGTGCTGTTCATCGACTTTGCGCACCTGGTGTACGTGAAGCTGCACGAGTCGCGCGGCGGCATCGCGCGGCGCAACCCGGAACAGTTCGCGGTGGCGCCATACCTGGCGCCTGAGCTGCGCGAGCAGATCAAGCAATCCAACGTGCAGATCAGCGAGGTTGTCGTAGGCGCGCTGACGCTCGAGCGCACCTGGGTGGTCGGCGACTTCGTGAACATCGCGGTGCGCGTGAAATCCAACGTCGTCGAGAACAGCAAGCGCCTCTACCTTGAGCAGCGCCTCAGCTTCCGGCGCATCAAAGGCGTGACCACACGCGCGCCCGAGAAAGTGCTCGACCTCGGCTGCCCGAATTGCGGCTCGCCGCAAGAGCCCGGCGTGGACGGCCGCTGCCCCAGTTGCGGCAGCATCACCAGCCGCGGCGAGCTGGATTGGCAGGTGGCGCGCATCGAAACCCTGGACCGCAAACAGGTGCCGCCGCCGATCGGCCATTCGGGAGGCGTTGAGGTTGGCACGAGCGACCCGACATTGTTCGCACCAGACCTGGCGGCTGCACGGCGCAGCCTGGCCATGCGCGACCCCGCGTTTTCGTGGCACGCCTTTACGGCGCGGGTGCAGCACATGTTCATGCAGATCCAGCACGGCTGGAGCACGCTGGATGAGTCGAAGCTGCGGCCCTTCGAGACCGACACGGTGTTCGACGCGCATCGGTACTGGCTGCAACGCTATCGAGAGACGGGCACGCGCAATGTGCTGACCGACGTGCGCATCCTGCGCATTGAGGTGGCCAAGATTGAGCATGACGCGTACTTCGACGCGATCACGACGCGCATCTTCGCCACGATCAAGGACAGCACAGTGGACAGCACCGGCAAAGTGCTGAGCGGCAACCCGAACAAGGACCGCACGTTCAGCGAGTACTGGACCGTCGTGCGCCGCAGCGACATCGCCCACCGACAAAGCGGCGACCCGCGCCAGTGCCCGAACTGCGGCGCGGCGCTTGACCGCATCAACATGGCCGGCAAGTGCGAGTACTGCGGCGGCAAGGTCATCAGCGGCGAGTTCGACTGGGTGCTCGCAATCATCGAACAAGACGAAGAATACGCGGGCTAAGTCTTGCGCGCGGAAGTCGCCCTACGGCTTCAGGCCGGCTATGAACCGAAAGCCCTTGGCGCTCCAGTCTTCGAAGAACCGTTCTGCGGCTGCGCGCTCTGCGCCCTTGGCGTCGAGCAGCAGCGCGTTGCGGTAGTGCATGGCGCTCATTTCCACGGCTGGCGTAACACGCGCTATGGCTGTCCGCGCGCGCGCGTGGGCTTCGCGCGCACGCTTGCGGTCACCGGAAAGCCGCCAGATTGTGGCCTCAATGATCGCTGCCAGCGGCGAGCGCATACCGTGAGCCTCGGCCGACGCGGCAGCCCGCTGCAACTCGCCTTGCAGGCCGGTAACCGGCTTGCCCAGCACTCGCGCCATCAGGCCTGTGTAGTGCGGCATCGGGCTGACCTCGCGCGGCACGCGGCCCTCAGGGCTTTCCAGAAACCGGGCCGCCTTGTGCAGCGTGTCCGCGTCTTCGGCTGCGGCGGCAAGCAGCCCAAGGTGCAGCCACTTGGGGCCGTCCAATGCCGGCGCATGGCAGGCATCGGCCGGCGAAAGCACCCCCGCCAGCACCTGTGCCCGCATCAGGGCAGCTTGCGAGTTGCCAATGCGCCGCGCGTCGCACCCCGGCACGTGCCGGGTCAACGCGGCAATGCCCTCGACCAGTTGCCCATCGTTCACGAGTTGCATGGCATGGGCGCACATCACCACGGACCAGACAGGCAGGCTGCGGGAGTGTTCATCGGCCAGTGCGGTGATTGCCTCAAGGGTTCGGCGCGACTCGTCCACCTTGCCCATGTCCTGCAGGGTCAGCGCCAGGCGCAATCCCATTTCCATGCTCTCTGAGGTGCTCAATTCGCCCCGGGCGAGCGCCAGGCCAAAGCGCTTGCGCATGAAGGCCACCGATGCATCCAAGTGCCGCGCCAAAAACGCGTGATGCGCCTGGGCCGTCAGCAGGCGTGTCTCCAACGCTTCGTCGTCGCATAGCCGCGCTAGCTGCACCGCGCTACCCAGCAGGGCGCCGGCGCGCGCGATGTCCATCTGCTTCAGCGCGGCTTCAAGCTGTGTGAGAATGTTGTCGAGCAGCTCACTGGTGCGCAGGTTCAACCTTGCGCGCAGGCGCTCATGCGTGCCAAGCGCCTCATCAAGTTCGCGCATCATCTTCAGGCCACGGTCTGAGGCGACGCTGCCAAGCCGCATTCGCGAAACCGCCCCCAGAGCCTCGACAAGCTTCAGCAGGTCGCCCGCCGTCTGCGACTGGTCCTGTGCCACGTCGGCAACACGCATCGGCCCCTGCCCGGCCATCAGCCACGCCGGGTTAACCCCGAACTCACGGCACAGCGCCATGCAGAAGGCGGCGGGCACGCGCGTACCCCCAAGGTAGCGGCTGACGTTCATGAGCGAGGTGCCGGTGCGGCGCGCGATCTCGCTGCGAGAGGTTTCGCGGGTAAGCACGGTCAGGCGCTCACGCAGGGATGCTTCGTCGTCGCTCATGGCGTGCCTCCGTCGCTGGGGGTAACAAATACGTTAGACAAGTGCGCGGAAGATCTGCAAGTGCGGACAACACTTTCGTGAAATGAGGACGTCCCCAAGGAGGACTTACGATGAACGCACGAATCTTCTGCCTACTTCTTCTCTGCTTTGGCACTGCACTGGCTGGCCAGGCTTCGGGGTCGGGCTCCGGCACACAAAACCCCGGGGGCGGCACTTCAGGCCCGCCACCAACTTCGACCAACACCTACACCGTGACGTCCGCGCAGGACGGCTATGGACCTGCCGGCGCCTGTCGCCTTGTCGCTGGCCGACGACGACCTGACGGCCTGGATCTCGCTGAGCGGCTACACGCTGCGGTACTTCGGCCAGACCTATGGCCAGTTCCGCGTTGGCAGCAACGGCTACATCCTGATCGGCAACGGCGCCGCGACCACATCCACTTCGCCGCAGCAAGCCGGCGCGATCGCGCCGTACTGGGCCGACCTCGTGCCCGCGGCAGGCCAGATTGGCTATGAGTTGTCGGTCGAAGGCATCCTGATCGTGGAATGGCGCGATGTGGATGTACGCGTCGGCGGCACCACGGGCGCATACGCCGTGCGCATGCAGGCGCACATCAACTGCGTCACCGCCGCCATTGAGTTCCGGTATGCCGTGCCCACAAACGGACTTGCTGGCCCCACCAACGCGACAGCCAACACTGTCTCCGTGTCCGACCTTGTCGGAGTGACCACGCTGGTCGTGCCGGGCACGGACGCGGGGTTCGTTGAAACCGACGGGTCGGTCAGCAACTGGCCCGCCGACCGCCGCATTCGGTACATCGAGAACGGCCCGATGGGCAACGGTGACCCCGTGCGCATTGAATCGTCATCGGTACTGCCACAAGGCACGCCGGGGAATGCATACCTGCACCAATTCACGTCTGCGGGTGGCAGCGCCTCACACAACTGGTTGCCGCGCGTAACCACCACGTTGCCGCAAGGCTGGACACTGACCACGGCTGGCGAACTTACGATCGACCCTGCTTACGCCACGACGGGCGTTTACCTGTTCTGGCTCAATGCCTACGGCCTATATCACCAGGACGGCAAGTACTTCATGCTCGTGATCGCTGACCCGTTGGTGATCACGACAACTTCGCCGCTGCCTGCCGGCACCGAGAACGCGCCCTACTCGCTCGCCTTCCAGGCCATTGGCGGCATTGCCCCGCACACTTGGTCGGCAACGGGCCTGCCCACAGGCTGGAACATCGACACCGCGGGCAACCTGACCGCGCCAGGCGCAAGCGTGATCCAGGGCCAGTACAATTTCACGGTGACGGTGGCCGACGCGCAGGCGTTGCCGGTGCAGGTCAGCTTGCCCTGCGTGATTGACATCGTGTTGCAGGGCGCGCCGCTGGTCATCACCACGACCAGCCTGGCGCCAGGTGTTGCAGGCGTCGCCTACAGCCACCAGTTCACAGCCGCAGGCGGCTATCCCGGATACACTTGGAGCGCAAGCAACTTGCCAGCCGGTTGGACGATGGATGTGGGCGGCATGCTGAGCGCACCGTCCACCGCAGTGGCAGGCGGCACGTACAACTTCAATGCCATCGTCGAAGACACGCAACTGAACTCGACATCCAGTCCGTTCACGGTTCTGGTCGCGGGCACTTCGACGGGCCCCGGCACGAGTGTGGGCTCGAACTCAAGTTCGGGTTGCAGCACCGGTGGCAGCGGCCCGGGTGGGTTGATCTTGTTTGTACTGGTGGCAGCACTGGTAACAATCAAAGCAGTGAAACCACGCGGTGTATAAGAAGTATACGAAAGGCAAGATCGCCACTGTTATGAACATCGCCGCAAGTCATATATATACAATAGTTTACGACAATGGGTGATTGGCACGTCGGTTGCAATACATGCTTCCGGAAGACCGGCCCCCAAGCCGTTTTCTACGCCGAGCTCGCCGAGGAATGTTCCTCGGCGTGTCTCGTTTTTCGCCCGTTGTTCCCGAATCGAGCGACGGCTTGGGGCCCCGCGCTTCGCTTACGCCCGACTCCACCAATGCTACGTCGGGCTGCTACGCTCTCGGGGCAGTCCACTGGACTGCCCCGACCCAAGCCGTTTTCTACGCCGAGCTCGCCGAGGAATGTTCCTCGGCGTGTCTCGTTTTTCGCCCAAAAGCCCGCGACGGAAGTCGCGGGCCGCCGACCGACAGGTCGGCGAAACTCTCGTGCGGCACAAACACTTGTCGCGGCAACTACGCCGCGACGCCCGCGACTGCCGTCGCGGGTTTTCAACCTAGCAGCGCTTGTGTTTCGCTGTCGGCGAACGCGCCGCCCTTGCCAGTTAGAAACGAGATCAGGTTGTTGTTCTCGTTGTAGATGTCGCCGGCCAGCAGGCTGGTGATGCTGCTTTGCAACAGCGGACGGCGGCGGCTTGTGACCATCTGCTTGAGAAAGTCACGGTTGTAAAAGGCGTCGATGAACGCCCAGAAGACTTTGGTGCCATGCCTGATGCGCGCCTCGTAATCCGCAAACATGGCAGCGCTGAAGTCGTTGGCATCAAACGCGCGCGAGATCGCCTCTGCCGCCAGCTCGGCGGCCTTGGTGCTCAGGAACACGCCAGAGCTGAACACCGGGTCAATGAACGCGCCCGCGTCCCCTACCTTGATCCAGCGGTCGCCGGCGTGGCGATCACTCGTGTAGCTGAAGTCGCTCTCGGCCCTGATTGCGCCGCACAGCTCCGCGTTTCTCATGCGTGGCGCAATCGAGCGGCTTGCGGAAATGCTGCGCTCAAAGAACTCGCCTGCGCTCAACCCGCTTTCTGCAAAGTAGCCGGCATCGGCCACGACGCCGACACTGGTCGTGCCATCGGTAAACGGGATCAGCCAGAACCATCCCATGCGGGAATCGCCAAAGCGGGCGATGATGATGTTGCCGGGGTCCTGCTCACAGCGCACGACGTTCTTGAAGTGCCCGAACGCTGTGACCTTGCGATGGCTTGGATGAATCTTGCGCTGGCGTTGCCTGGTGCTGAGAAACGTCCAGCGCCCTGACACGTCGCACACGATCTTGGCGCTGATCTCGCCAGCCGGCGTTGTCACCACCGCCGCGTCGTCCGAGACTCGCAACTCATCGGCCTGCAGCGGCTGGTGAACCGTGACCCCGAGCTCGCGCGCATGATCCAGCAACAATTCGTCAAACGCCGCGCGTTGCACTTGAAAGGCGTACGGATGGTCCTTGTCGAGGCCGTTCTTGAACCAGAAGCACTCTTCTTCGAGGGACTCGTCAATCACAAAGCGCGCGCCATGCTTTACCATGAACCCGGCGTCGTGAATCTTTGGCAGCACGCCCGTCTTGGCAAAGATGTCGATGCTGAATGGCAGCAGGCTTTCGCCAATGCGGAAGCGCGGAAACGTGTCGCGCTCAATGATGCACACGCGGCGGCCCTGCTGCGCCAGCAACGCGCCAAGGGTGCTGCCGCCGGGGCCGCCACCGATGATCGTAACGTCAAAAGACTGCATGGCCCGATTGTGCGGCGGCGCAGCCCCTAAAACAAGCGGCCTGAAGCGGAGTATGGCAGTCCGCAATTCGTATCACTAGAGTGCCGCCCTTGCCGTTACAGGAACTGAGCGTGCTGTCACTACTGCCTCACCCGAACATCGACCCCGTGATTTTCCAGCTTGGCGATACTCCGCTTGCGCTGCGCTGGTACGGGTTGATGTATGTGCTGGCATTCACGATCGGCTACCTGTTCCTGCGCTGGCTTCAGAAGACCGGCTACCTGCGCTGCAAAGCCGAAGACATCACCAACATCATCGTGTACGGCGTGCTGGGCACGTTCGTGGGCGGGCGCCTTGGCTATCTGCTGTTCTACCAGTTCGACAAGCTGGTGCTGAACAAGGACAACCTTGAGCTGGGCGCGCGCATCAAGATGATTTTCGCGGTCTGGGACGGCGGCATGAGCTTTCACGGCGGCGTGTTCGGCGTCGGCCTTGCGGTGCTGCTGTATGCGTGGCGGCACAAAGCCAGCGTGTGGAACATCCTGGACGCCGGTGTGCACATCGTACCGCTGGGCGTGGCGCTGGTGCGCGTCGGCAACTTCATCAACGGCGAGTTGTACGGCCGCGCAATCACCGACGATGCGGGCAAGCCGATCTACGACGCCGACAAGCTGCCGTGGTACGCCATGAAGTTCCCCACGGACCACAACGACACCATCGCGCAAGGCAAATTGACGCGCGCCCTGCAGGACGACTGGATGGCAGCCAACCCCGGCGCCAGCTACCGCGACATTCCCAACGAAGCCCTGCACCCGCTGCCCGTGAAACCCGAAATCTGGGAGCAGGTGCAGCAATACTTCCCCGGCCGCTACCCAAGCCAGGCTGTGCAGTTCCTGTTTGAAGGCGTGACCGTGCTGCTGCTGGTGTGGCTGCTGCGGCGCCGCCTGAAGTTTCCCGGGCAGTTGGCGGGCGCATTCCTGATGCTGTACGCGATCTTCCGTATCCCAGCCGAGATGATCCGGCAACCGGACAGCCAGATCGACCCCGCGCAAGCCGAAGCTCTTGGCGGCACAGCGCAGTTTCTGCACTCGATTGGCTTGACGATGGGTCAGTTTTTGTCGGTGGTGATTTTCGCCTGTGGCCTAGCGATGTTCTTCATGCACCGGGTGGCGAAGTTGCGCGGCAAAGAATACAGCGCCGAAGAAAGGCGCGGCGGGTTCTGGCGCGAAACCATCCGCGACTTCCCAGAGATCATCGGCGTGCGCAAGAAGAAAGAAGCTGCTTCCGGCGACACGCCCGATGAGCCGGAACCAGACAAGCGGGACGCAAGCAAACCAGACGAGCAGCCGCCCGCAGCCAGTTGATCCGGCTGTCGATCAGCGCAGTGTCACTTCGAGAATTTCGCCCGCGTGGGTGCCGATTACGACGCGCGTCTTGTCGCCGGTTGCGGCGGCGACCAGCGCGACCCCGGGTCGAGTCATGTCGACGGTCTTTGCAATCGTCATTGTCGCCGGGTCGAGCACCGAAATGCCGCTCTTGCTGAACACCAGCAGGCCCTTGCCGTCGGGCGTGGCTGCCACGAATGCCTGCTCTGCATCAAACACCGGGCCCTGTACGCCATCCGGCAGCAGGCGCTGCACATGGTTGCCAAAGGCCGCATAAACGGCCTCGCCGGTGTCGGTCATCATCACAACCGGCGCGGGCAGGTTCGGAAAGCTGCTGATCATACGCAGGCCCTCTTCCCCAAAGTCGTATCGCGCAACGGTCTTGCCGGCACTCACCCACAGCTCTCCGGCGCGCCACAGCATGGTGGTGATTGCCGCGCCGTCATCGCTTACCTGCACCGGGTCAGTGCCCGTAGAGGTACGCACGCGGCCCTTGCTGTCACCGATCAACATCAGGCCAGCCGACGGATACGACAGGCTGGTGATGCGCACACCGGGCAGATGCACAACCTGGTTGCGCATGATGTTCAGGTTGCCGGCGTCCAGCTCAATGACTTCACCGGCGTCAGTGCCCACAGCTACACGCTGGCCGTCGCCGCGCACCGCTAGCGCCGTGATGGACCCGCGCAATTTCTGGGTGTGTGCGGGCTCCGACTGGCCGGGCATCCAGCTTCGGACCTCGCCCTCTTCGGTGCCTGAGTACACAACGGGCCCATTGCGCTCTGCGGCAACGGCCGCAATGCCACCCTTGGGCGCCGCCTTGAACCGGCGCACCGAGGGCTCAAGCTTTGCAGCGTCTCCGCCGTCGGTCGGCTGCGTGCCGCTGCCATCGCGCAGGAAGAACCACCATCCGCCGAACGCTGCGGCGCCGATGATGACCAGGGCCAACAAGGCGCCCAGGCCGCCACTCTTCTTGCGCGGCGCGACATATATCGATTGTGCCGGCGCATCCATGCCGACCGGGGCGTGCAGCCCGCTGGCGTGGCGCTCGATACTTGAACTGGACGCCGCGGCACGTTCACGCGCCGAGCCATCCATGATCGAGCTTTTCTCGAACGTGGGGAAACTCTTGGCCGCGTATGTCTGCCACTCGCTTTCGTCCATCTCGGGGTTCTGCACCACGGGCTGGCGGCGACTTGAACTGCTGGTGGGGCGCTGCTCGCGGTGCGGCGACATCGCGGGGTTGCTGTTGGTCGCGCGGCGCACGCCGGAACCTTCGCCGGTGTCGCGCGGCAGTGCCGCAATCTGCCCTGAGCTGCGACGCGCGCGTGAGCGAGCCTCACGTACCATGTCGCCCGTCAGTTCGGCCATTTCGCTAGGCAGCGGCTTTGGTTTGGCTGCCGGCTCAGGAATTGCCGCATGCATACCGCTGCGCGCCTTCTCGGCGGCTTTGCGCAACTTCTCGAGGTGCGGCGACTCGACTCGTCCCTTGTCGAGTTCTTCGACGGCTTCGCTTTCTTTTGCCTTGTTGATTGCGTCGACGTCAATCTTCACGCCCGCGGTCGCAAACAATGTCGCGCCCTCAGAAAGCAGCTTCTGGGTGCGCTTGTTGGCGCGGGCGATTTCGACCAGTCGGCGCGCGACCGCATCCAGGTCCTTGGCGCGCTTGGCCGGGTCTTTCTGCGTCAACTCATGGATGACGCGCGTCAGCTGGCGGCTGGCTTCGTCCTTGACCATGTTCTCGGGCACGACAATCCGGCTGGTCACGTGTTGCAGCGCCACAGCCATGGGCGTCGCGCCCTGGAACGGCGGGCGCCCCACGAACAGGTGGAACAGCGTCGCGCCAAGGCTGTAGGCGTCGGCGAGCGGGCCCACGCTTTCGCCCTGCGCCTGCTCGGGCGCCATGTAATCGGGGGTGCCCATGATCGCGCCGGTCATGGTCAGGCCTGACTCGCTGGCCAGCGCGCGCGCCAACCCGAAGTCAGCGACCTTGACGCCGCCCGTGTTCGGCAGCATCAGGTTTGCCGGCTTGATGTCGCGGTGGATCACGTCGTTCTTGTGCGCTGAATCCAGCGCACGGGCGGCGCCGGCGCCAATGTCGGCAACCACCGCGGCACTCTGGGGCCCAAGGCGGCGCAGCAGTTCCAGCGCGTCGGTGCCGTCGATGAACTCCATGACCAGGTAATAGTAGCCGGACTCTTCGCCCACGTCATACACACGCACCGTGTTGACGTGGTTGAGCCGCGCCGCCAGTTTGGCTTCGCGCATGAAGCGCTCAACCAGGTTGGAATTAATCGCCAGGTGAGGCGGCAGAATCTTGACCGCGACCTCGATGTCGAGGCCCTGGTGCATGCCCTTGTAGACCGTACCCATGGCGCCGCGGCCGCAGATACGCAGCAGCTTGCACTTGCCGATGGTGTAGCCCACCAGCGACTTCTGGTCCGGTGCTGGGGGTTTTGCCATGCAGGGCTCCGAACGCACGAAACGCACTTGCTACGCGCATTTTGGCCCAATGCGACGGTTTAGTCGAGGGGCTGTGTGCCTGTGGAAAAGATAACCGTGCGCCCGGTCACTTCAGTTCATTAAGGCAGCCAACAACATCGGCCCACCCCTGAAATACTGCGCGAACGTCGAGTGACGAATGCCGTCGTCACCAATCGTAGTCGCCTCAATATTCGGCTCTTGCGTCGACAGCAGGTTCTGGGCGGCTGTTCGCCAGTTGACCTGGCCGCTTTGCCGGTATGCCGCGCCGTAGCCCGCGCCGATCATCAGGTTGGGGCCGCCGAAGTCCGTGGTGCCGCCCGGCGTCAGTGCAAACGCGCCGAATTGCGGCGTCGGCAGGTTGCCCAGATACACCTGCGCATTGGTGCCGAGCAGCCAGTTCATCATGTCCAGCATGAAGACCTGGATGTTCGGTATCTCGAGCGCGTAGGTAGCGTATTCCATGGCCTCGGCCAGATGGCCGATCTTGTAGGCCTCGAAGTTGCCGCTGCTGTCATCGAAACCGTTGCCGTTGGGGTCGCGCGGGCTGGTGGTCGTCTGGCGCAGGCGCACGGCATTCCAGACATAGGTTGCGATTGTGCTCGCGGATGGGTCATTCAGCCCATTGGCCACGAGATATGCGCTGGCGATGTACAGCGCGTTGCTGAGCCACATCGTAGGCGCGGTCATGGTGCTGTCGACACCGGCGTTGCCCGCGTCAAAGAAGCGCTTCCATGTGCCGCGCAGGTAAGTGAAGCACTCTTTCAGGATGTCGAGGCTGAGCGCGTCGCCCGTGAGCAGGTAGTGCTCGGCCAGGAATGCGCCCTTGAACACGTCCAGGTGATGCTCGCCCAGGTGGTAGTTCCCCAGGTCATGCTGCTTGTTGTTGGGTGCGTAGCGTGTCTTGCCCAGTTGGCTGGCCTTTCCGCCGCTGACAGCCGGGTTGCCCGACTCGGTGTAGTCAAAGCGCAGGCCGATGTCGCTGTGCATGACCACGACGTCGCGAAAGTGCCTCGCTGACTCGTCGGCAAGCCGGAACATGTTGAGGTTGCCGCTTGCGGCAAACCAGCTAAGGCAGGTGCGGGCGACTTCCCAGTTGCAGTTTTCCCAGCCGTGGGCAGGCGTGAACGTCTTGCCGTCGCCAAAGTGCCAGAAGCCGTACTCATGGCCGGTCGCCGTGCCGTTGCCGTCATAGCGGTCCACCAGTATGTCGCCCATATGAGTGATGATCTCGGCCAGATAGCTGCTGACAAACGGCTGCGACGTGCTGGTGTAAGCGGCCACATCGGTCATGGTTTCGTTGGTGACGCCGATTTCGCCAAAGACCTGCGAAGCTTTGTAGTGGCGGGGGTTGCACACGCCCAGCGGCGGGTCGTTCAGGAAGCTGTGCCGCGAAAGTCCAATCGCGGCGCTCAGGCTGCCTGAGCGGTCAATGCTGTACAGAAGCTCATGGGTACGCATGCTGCCGGCGAAGACCTGCAACTGGTTGGCAGCCGCATCGGGCCACAAACCCACTCGCAGCAATCCATCGCCCTGCACGCGCAGGCTCTTGGGATACATCTGCCAGAAGTCGCGCAGCACGGCTGTCACGCGCAGGTCGCTGCCGACAATCTGGGCCCAGCCGCTGGCACGGGCGCCCGTGTTGGTGATCTTGCCACTGCACGCAAACGTGATCTGGGTGTCGTCCTGCGTGGCCCAGGTGTCGAGCAACGGGTCACTGCTGCCGTCGCCGGTGCCTGCGCTGTAGCCAGCAGGTTGCGGGTTGTTGGCGTCGGTTGCGTCGTGGGTGCCGCCGTAGGTTTGCAGCAACTCGGCGTACTCGGCAGTGGTCATTGCGCCCACGGTCGGGTCATTGCTGCTGCCGCCAAACATGGCAGCAGGATTGGTCGCGTTGAACTCGAAAGGCAGGTCAACGTTCATGGCGTCGGCTGTCGCATAAGCGGCAAGCTGCGCCGCAGCTGCCGAGGCGCTGGCAGCCGGGGTACCGTCGCCCTGCATGTTCTTGAAGCTGTACTGCACCTTGATGTAAGGCAGGTTGGCCCAGGCCGTAATGCGGCAGATGAAGTCGAGCTTCACGGCATTCAGCGTGTCGCGATGTTCGCCTTCAATCAGGATGGTGGCGCGAATCGGTCCCGACTGCTCAACCACGACGCGCGTCGGCGTCGACTGGTTCATGACAAACTCGTTCGCTCCTTCAATGACGGCGATTCCCTTCAGCGCTGAAGCATCCAGGCACTCGTCGTCTACCACCGAGTCATTGTCGCGGTCGATCTGGATACTTTCGAACAGTCGGAATGCCGTCTTGCTGACCCGAAAGTTCAGCAACCCGGTATTCACCGTGATGTCTATGGCGCCGTTCACGACGCTCAGGTTGCCGCCGGTGGCAGTGCCTGTGCCTCCGTTGTTGAGCTGGTAGTCGCCGATGCCCGTCGGCGCTGAGAGGTCCGCGACGAAGTCGGCTTGCACCCAGCGGATGGAGCCATCGTCCCAGCGCGAGACAACATTGAACTGCGCGGGCACGTTGACGCCGCCGAGTTGCTCCTGGATTCGAAGCTGGCTCGCGTCGGCGTGAACGGTCTTGGGCAGCGGAATGCCCACCGTGACCGGCGCCAGGTTGGCCTGCCAGTTGCCCTGTGTGCGCACTTCGAACTGCACCGGAAGCTGGCCGTACACCGGGCCGCTGACGATGGTCACTGAGGATTCGTCAAATGAGGTGGGGTCGTTCTGGCTGGTGGCGCGAACGGTAATGGTCGGCGTGCCGGTGACAGTCGCCGGCGCTGAGTACAGCCCCGTGGAATTGATCGTTCCCGCGGCGGGGCCACCTGGCACAGACCAGTTGACGCCGCCGGGGTTTGAGCCGCCGCCCTGCACGGTGGCTGTAAACTGCCGCTGGGTGCCGACCTGCACATACACAGAGACCGGCGACACTGAGACCACAATTGGCGCCGGCGCAGGGTTTCCGCCGCCGGGCGGCACGCCGCCCGCGCCGCAGGACGCGAGCGCAACTACAGACCCAAGAATCAACAACAGCGTGGCAACGTTGCTCGGTTTCATGTCACTCCCCAACTCAAATGCCGTACTGCGCACGAAGGTGCGCTGGTTTTCTGGTCCCAAGCCGTCGGGGTACGCGGGCTCCATTCTGACATGTCACGGGCGAGGTTCCAGCCTTGCGCAGAAATGAACAGCCTGTGTGCCTGACCCCCATGGGTTGAATAAGTTATCGTCCCGCCATGAACGTTCCCTCCGAGATCCGGCAGTTGCTGGGCAGCGCGGCGATTCACGCCCACGCGAGCCTTGCTTGCAGTCTCGACGGGCCAATCGGCGAAACCCACCTGGTCGTTGCTGACGGGCAAATGTTTGTCTTCACGCGCGAGTCCATGTTCGGCGGCTTCACGCGCGTTGCACTGGATGCCGCGCACCCGCCCTACCTTGAACCCGGCGACTTCAACGACACGCTGTATATCGCGCTGGCTGACGGCACAGCCCAGGAACTGAATGTATCCACGTTTGAGCGCGACAGTGTCGCAGCGGCCATCGCCAGCGGAGCCGAACTCGCCACAGGCGAACCACCACCGCCTGAAAAGCCTGCCGCAGCTGTGCCCACGCAAGTGCCGTCACTGCCCGAACCTGAACACCACGAAGGCACTTCGAAAGACCTGACCCACGGCAAGCGCAAGAGTTTCAGCCCACCCGAGCCGACGCCCAAGCCGCCCGACCCCCTACCATCTACGCCCGCAGAGACGGTCGTCGCGGCAACGGGGCAGGAAGCAGCCGATGAGCAACGCGGCGTGTTCTACGGCAACGACGTGGGCTGTGCCGGCTGTCTGCTGCAGCTTGCGGTGTTCTTTGGGGCGATCGGCGCGCTGTGGTTGCTGCACATTCAGGCCATGGCGCAACTCGGCAGCATCTTTGACACCGTGTTCGCAGACGATGACGCGACATACGTTGTCACCAAAATCGCGGTGGTGATCTGCGGCATGTGGGCCGGGTTCAAGGGCGCGGTGTGGCTTGAACGCGTGTTCAAGGCGCGCGACATGACCGGCATGGTGATGATCGGCGGCGACACTGCGAAATTCATCGGGCGGCGACGGGCGTTTGTCGTGTCGTTTGACCTTCGCCAACCGATCCGGTACAGCGCCGAGGCATTCACCAAGACGCCCCCGAACGATGAAGCCGGCAAGCCGCAAAAGCGCCACTGGACGGTGCTTGTGCGCCTCGAACAGGGCGAGGAGTCGGCTGCGCTGCGCGTGACGCAACATTGCTTTGAAAGCGAACTGTCATGGTGCGGGCAGCGGCCCGAAATCGTGACCCGCGAACCTGAACACCGCCATGCCGTTCACGTGCAGGAGCAGACCGCCCGCCGGGCGCTCAGCCGGATGCGAAAGACCTGAGCGCAACGTGAATCCGTTTGCCATTCGCGGTTCGGCGGGGGAGAATATGCCTGCGTAGGAAACCCCGTCTTCCCCTGTCGCGGCGCCGCGCCGCACTGGTGTTATGGAACAACATCTTGAGGTTGCCCGGGACTGGGTCAGGTCTTCGGTGCGCCGACGCTGCTGGATCGAGCGCGCTACCGCGCTTGGCATGGTTGGCGTGGCCTTGCTGTGCTTCGGCTTCTGGTGGGTCTGCATCGTCGGCACACTGACGGGCCTGGCATTCATTGTGTCCATCGCCGGAATCAGGCTGCCCAACCCCATGTACGTGGGCATTGGCGTGCTGCTGGTACAGATGGGCCTGTTTCCGTTCGTGCGGCGCGCCCCGCAGCCTACGTGGCGCATCGACCGCACCGCCGACACCGACGAGCCGCTGCTGGTTGCGCCCGACCACTCCGGGGCCAACTTGTACTGGTACAACCAGGACCACGACTTCTCGTTCAAGCGCGTTTACCTGGCGTTGTTCTTCTGCGTGCCCATCGCCTTGGACGAGGCATGGCGGCACTGGCGCCTGAGCATTCACTTCGGCCGCGTTGACCGCGAAGGCCTGTCACGGCTTGCGGCATGGCTGCTCGAGCGCCAATCGGGGGCACCCCTGACCGAAGTTGAGTTGGCCATCGACATCGACAACTTCGACCGGGTCGTAGAGCAGGCGGCCTCGCTGCCGGGGTTTCACGTCATCCCGCGCGAGCCGCAACTGATCCGGCTGACCGAAGACGCCGAGGTCGCCATGCTGGTACGACCGCACGAGGTAGCCGCGTGAAGGGCTGTCAGGCCGTCGCGGTTTCAGCGTGCTGGGCGCGTTCTTTTTCGAGCTTGTACAGCTCGATCATCAACTCATCGACGAGCTTCTCGTTGGGCACGCGCCGTAAAATCGTTTCGCCCTTGAACAGGTAGCCCGCGTCTTTCGCGCCTGCTATGCCCAGGTCGGCTTCGGCGGCTTCGCCGGGGCCGTTCACGATGCAGCCGAGCACGCTGACCACGATGTTGCCCTTGTAGTCTTTCAGCCGCTCCTGCACTTCGCGCGCCAGCGTTTCTACGCCGCCGTCTACTTCGTCGCGGCCGCAGCTTGGGCAGGCCACGATCTCGACGTTCTTCTTGCGCAGGCGCAAGCCGCTTAGAATCTCGTAGCCCACATCCACTTCATCCAGCGGGTCGCCCGTGATGCTGACACGAATCGTGTCGCCAATGCCCTCGGCCAGCAGCGTGCCCAGGCCCATGCTCGACTTGACCGTGCTGGCTTGCAGCATGCCGGCTTCTGTCACGCCCAGGTGCAGGGGCACGTCGGTTCGTTTGGCGAACTGGCGGTTGGTGTAGATGGTGGTCAGCACGTCACTGCTTTTCAGGCTGACCTTGAAGTTGTGAAAACCCCACTTGTCGAACTGTTCGCACCACTGGATGGCGGTATCGACCATCAGGTCGGCCATCTCAAGTTCCATGTCGGCTTTCACCTCAAGGCCCTTGCGGGGCATGATCGAGCCCGAGTTCACGCCAATACGAATGCTGGCGCCCTTGTCTTTGGCCAGCGCGACGATTTTCTGCACAAGTTCGAGCTTGATGTTGCCGGGGTTGATCCGCACGCAATGTACGCCGGCTTCCAGCGCCTTCAGCGCCAGGCCCGGCGCGAAGTGAATGTCGGCAATGATCGGCACACGCGAGCCCGCAATGATTGCGGGCAGCGCCGCCGCGGACTTATCGTCAGGGCAGGCTACGCGTACGATATCAACACCCTTTTCCTGAGCGGCATGAATCGTTGCCAGCGTGCCCGGCACGTCGTGCGTCTTGGTCTTGGTCATCGTCTGCACAGCCACAAGGTGGTCGCCGCCCACGGGGCGGTTGCCGACCATGCAGGTGCGAGTCTTGCGTCTAGGTATCTGAAAACCCACGTGTGCTCCCGTTTCGGTGCAGCAGACTGCGCCGAGTGTACACCACCGGGACCCGCAGAACAGGATGGCGCTACAGGTTCAGCAGGTAACCGATGTAGCCTTCGCGGGCGGCATACAACAGCCCGCCGATGATGGCCAGCACGACAATCAGCACACTCAGCAGCACGATCAGCACCAGCGTGCCGGGTCCGACCATGCGCTTTTCGGCGCTTTCGAGGCGCGAGCTGATCTGCTGCAACAGCGCCGAAATCTGGACGCTCTCGCTTTCCGGCAGTGGTTCAGGACCGGCGCTTTCGTCGGCCAGGACGCGCGACGTGCTGTGGCGCGGCGCACTGACGCGATTGGTCGAGCGCGATGGCGGCAGCAACTGGCCCGATTCGCGGCCATCGCCGCCGTGCTCTGACTGATACTCGCCCTCGATCGGCACGGGCGCCAGGTCAAGTTTGCCGTAGCGCTTGACGGGACCGCGCGGTGGGCTGCGTAGGAAATTGTCCGGGTCGGACTGCGCCAGTTCCAGGTCGCGCAGCATGGCGTTCATGTCGGCGTAGCGGTCGTCGGGCTTGATCTCCATCATCTTGCCGATGATGTAGCTGAGCCACGCCGGGATGTCGCGCTGGATGTGGCTTGGCGGCAGGATCTCCTTGCTACGCTGCTGCTCAAGAATCTCCATCACGTTGCTGCCCTCAACGTGGCGCTGGCCCGTCAGCAGGTAGTAGAGTGTTGCGCCGAAGCTGTACACGTCGCTGCGCCCGTCCAGCGTCTTGCCGCTCACCTGCTCGGGGCTCATGTAGTGCGGTGTGCCGACCACCATGCCCGTGCGCGTCATGTGCACCTCGGTCTGGTCACCGAAGATGCGGGCCAGGCCGAAGTCCACGAGCTTCATGATGCTGTTACGCTCGCTCCAAAGAATGTTGTCAGGCTTGATGTCGCGGTGAATCACGCCGCTGTCGTGGGCATACTGCAGCGCCGCACCGATCTCGTTCAGGATGCGGACGCCGAACTCCCAGTTGATGCGGCGGCCCGCGCCGATCTCATGGTCCAGCGGCAGCCCGTCGATGTACTCCATGACGATCGCGCTGCCGCGTTGAAACTTCATCAGGTCGTAGACCTTGACGATGCCCGGGTGATCCAGCTTTTTCAGCAGGTTCGCTTCATGCTCGACGCGCTGCTCGACCTTCATGCCCGGTTTCATCTCGGCGCGGATGTCTTTGACTGCAAAGATGCGGCCATGCCTGCGCGGGTCGCGGCACAGATACACCACCGCCATGCCGCCCTTGCCCAGTTGCAGAATCACGTCAAAGCGCTTGGCAACTTCGGGGCTCGGTGGAATCTCACCTTCTTCAGGCTCGTAGCTTTGAAGGGCGCGCTTTTCCTCTTTTTCGATCTCGGCCGCCAGCGCAGCCCGTGCAAGCTCTTTGGCCGCCTCGTTGACCGCCGTGAAACCCGACCGGGTGTTGCGCGGCATTGGTGTTTTGTGAACCGGCATGGTCGCTGTGTTGTCGTCCACGGGTGTCAACGCGACGCCGCTTGCCGGCTCCGGTGCCGGGTAATTCTTCGGCAGGGCAGCCAGGTTCGGCACGCTTGCGGGCTCAAGCTCAGGTGCGCTTTGCGGGCGGTGCGCCGGCTTCATGTCGTCGCGCGTGCGATAGGCCGACTGGTCCCAGCCCGGGGCACGCACGTTGGGCAGCTTGCCGGGGTACAGGCTGCCGGCACCCGAGGTCTCGGTGACTGTCTCGTTGCTGGTGGCGTCCTCGACGACTTCCTTGGCCACAACTTCCGTCGCGGACTCGATGTCGGCCTTCACGACACTGGTGCTCTCCGGCGCGAGCTCGGTGGCTGACTCAGTTGCCACTTCGGTTTCATCCTCGACAGCGCGCAGCCGTTCGCTGTCGCGCTCTAGGCGGTCGCTGTCGCGTTCCAGGCGCGCGTGCGGGTCGCGGTCTGTGGGCTCGCGTTCAAGCGGCTCGGTGCCCTGGTCGAACATGTCCGGGTCGAGTTCAGGGACAATCACCTTCTCGGTGTCGCGCCTGTTGGCTGCGGCAGGAAACTCGTCGGGCGTTGAGGTCTCCGAGGGCACGTATGACTCCGGTGGATGCGCCACACTGTATACCGAAAGTGCGCGCCGGAAAAGTCGCGCCTGAACCCGCATTGCACGGGGCACTTGCGTCGTTAGCATCATGGGGCGGCCCCGTTCTGCCCCGGGAGACTACAGGATGTACAGACCATGGCTCATTCGTGCGGCAGCGCTTGCGCTGGCGCTGGGTATCGGCATTGCCGTCGGCTTGGGCGCCGGCGCCCAGGAAGTGCCCGAAAAGGGCGAGCACAAGACGCTCAAGGTCAATGAGGTCATGCGCGTCGGCGACAAAATCATCACCGCCGAGCAATTGCTGGCCCGCATCTGGGACTACGAAAACATGCTCAAGCCCAACGAGCGTGTGCTGACGCCGTCCCTGACTTACCTGCGCGACACTGCGCTGCTTGAGCTTGAGGGCAAGCGCATGGCCTTCAGCGTCACGCAGGCCGAAACCAACGCCGAGACCGACAAGCAGCTGGAACGCATCAAGGAAGAACTGCGCATCAAGACGCGCGGCATGGTGCCCTACGAGAAGTGGCTGCAAGAGCAGAACCTGACCCAGGAACAGTTCGAAAACTACGTGCGCGAACGCGCCCACCTGATTCTCGAGAAGCGCGTGCTTGTCGGCTACTTCGAGGAAACCACAGACAGCCTTGAGGCCAGCCACATCCTGCACCGCAAAGAGTCCGACGCCAAAGCCACCTACGACATGCTCAAGAGCACCGACGCCAGAAAGCTGCGCGAAGTGTTTGAAGACCTGGCGGTCCAGCGCAGCATCGACCCGTCGGCGGGCGTCACCAAGGGCCGCCTGCCGCGCCTGTACCAGCATGACGGCACACTGGTCAAACCCGCCGAAGACGCCATCTGGGCGCTTAAGAACATGCAGTACAGCGCGCCTGTGCAGTCCGATTTCGGCTGGCACATCTTTGCCCGCTGGCAGACCTTCACGCCCGAGAAGAAACCCCTGGCCGATATGCGTGAGATGCTGATCAAGGCTGAAGACAAAGAGAACGACACAGAACGCTTTAATCGCTGGGTACGCTGGGTGTTCAACACGCAGAAGTACCCCATGGAACGCAGACTGCCAGGCTGGGACACGAAGGCCGACAAGCCGTAAGGAGACTCGATGCGAAACATGCTGCTGTGCAGGTTGCTGCCCGCCCTGATCATCGCCATGGCGGCAGGCGCCGCCGGCTTCGTCGCTGGCGCGCAAGACACGGCCAAGCCGGCCGAAAAGACACTCAAGGTGAACGAAGTCGCCCGCGTGGGTCAAAGTGTGATCACCGCCGAGGATTTTATTGAACGCCTGCTTGAGGTCGAACGCATCCTGTATGCCGACCGGCGCAACGGCGGCATGGTGATCGACGACCTTGTCGCCGAGCGCATGCTTGAACTCGAGGCTGAGCGCATCGGCATCACCGTAAAGCCGCGCGAAACAGGCGATGAAGAAGAAGAATTGGACAAGCTGTGGCAGGGCGAGTTCCAGCGCTGGAACGAAGAGGTGCTGGCCGACCAGCGCAAGCGCGGCGCCAAAGAGCAGAAGAAGACCTGGCTTGAGTTTCTGCGCGACCGCTTCGGTATGACTGACGCCGACTACAAGCGCTGGCTGAACACGACCGCCAAACGCAACTTGAAGCTGCGGCTGGTAGTGAATTACTGGGAAGATTCCAACGAGCGTGCCGAGGCCTGGGGCCTTCGTGTCGAGTCGAAAGAACTTGCCACCCAGCTTCGCCAGCGCTTTGTGCAGGGCGAAAGTTTCACCAACCTGGCGCGCGACCACAGCAACGAGTCGCGCACCCGCGAAGTCGGCGGGCGCATCGGCAACGTGTGGCGCAACGACGGGCGCCTCGACACCGAGGTGGAAGCCGTGTTCTGGAAACTCAAAAAAGACGGCATTTCTGAGCCCGTGGAAACACCGCACGGCTGGTGGCTGGTCGTGCGCAAAGAAGGCCGGCTTGCCAACGAAGCGCCGTTCTGGGACCTGCGCGAAGAATTGCTCAAACGCCCGAACGTGGACCAGAATCGCTTCCAGGCGTGGCGAAATGCCGTTGCAGCCAGCGGCCGATACGCCTATGAACGTCGCATGCCCGGCTGGGACTGCGCAGCCAACCAACCGTAACCGCATCGCCAATGAATATGGACGAGCACGATATTCCTGAGGACACAGCCAGCGACGAGACTTCGGCCGGCGACGTCATTGCCCTGGGCGCGATCCCGCAGGACGCGCTGATGTCAAAGCTTGAGGCGCTGCTGTTCGTGCACGCCAAGCCGGTCAGCGCCCGACGCCTTGGCGAGCTGGTGGGCCTTGCCAGCGTGATTCCAGTAAAGCAGGCCCTGGAAGCATTGCAGAAGCGCTATGACGCTATCGGCAGCGCGTTCAGTCTGCAGGAACTTGCCAAGGGCTACACGCTAACCACGCGGCCTGAGCACGACGACTTGCTGAAGCAATTGGTGCGCGAACGCGAGGCACAGAAGCTGTCGCCGGCAACGCTGGAGGCGCTGGCGATCATTGCCTACAAGCAGCCGATCGGCCGCGGTGAGCTAGAAAACATTCGCGGCGCGGGCAGCGACCACTTGGTGCGCGCTCTGCTTGATCGTGGGCTGGTAAAGGTCACTGAACGCGACAGCAGCAAGCCCGGCAACCCCGCGCTGTACGGCACCACGGGCGAATTCCTGCGCGTGTTCGGCCTGCGCGGCATCAGCGAGTTGCCCACCGAGGGCGACCTGGCAGCACCCGCTGACAGCGACGCCGACGAAGACGAACCCGTAATCGAACAAGCCGAAGTCAAAGCACCGGATTCAACCGACGACGAGTAGTGCAGGCGTCTCGCCTGCACCGGCTGTGGACATCCTGTCCACGGCAGAGCGACCACGGTATGACTTGCGTATGGACCTGGCCGACGATCACTTCACCCTTACCGGCGCCAACGGCGCGCTGATTCGTGGCGACGTCTATCTGCCTAATGCCGCAAACCCGCCGCTGGTGGTCGTGATCCCCGGCTTCAAGGGCTTCAAGGATTGGGGCTTCTTTCCGTGGCTGGGCGCGCACCTGGCGCAGGCCGGCATCGCCGTCGCGTGCATCAACCTTTCACACTGCGGCATCGGCACCAACCCCGAGACGTTTGAGCGGCTTGACCTTTTCGAAGCCGACACCTGGAGCAAGCGCCTGTTCGACATCCAGCAGGTGCTGCACGCCGCGCAGCACGGATTTTTGACGCAGAAAGCCACGCCAAACCCGGCGCGCCTGGGGCTGCTGGGCCACAGTATGGGCGGGGGAGCGGCGCTGCTGGCAGCCTCAAAGGACCCACGTGTGCGCAGCGTGGTCACGCTGGCCGGCGTTGCCCACGCGAATCGCATCCCAGACGAGATTGCGCGCGCGCAACTTGCCGCCATGGGCCACGTCGCCGTCGAGAATGCCCGCACGAAACAGACCATGCGCATCGGCCGCGAGTTTTTTGAAGAAGTGTGGGCCAACCCCGGGGTGTTCAGCGTGACCGACGCGGCGCGAACCCTTACCGTCCCATGGTTGATCGTGCATGGCGCAGACGACGAAACCGTGCCACTGGATGAAGCCTATGTACTGCTGGATGCCGCGGGCGACCGCGACAACGTGAAGATGCTCACGCTCGACGGCACCGGCCACACATTCGGCGCCGCACATCCGTTTGCTGGCCCGACGACCGAACTCGAACAGGCAGCCGACGCCGCAGCGGCGCACTTTTTGCGCACGCTTTGACCGCTGACGGCGTTGTCAATGCCGCGTTGCTGCGCAGGCGCAGGGATGGTTTCGCGCCACGCCCGCGTTTTGTATCGAGAATCACAGGCCACTGGCGCGTACTGCGCGAGTTGCACAATATGCCCTTGTGATGCTTGGGTGTGGAACTAGTCTCTTCGCCCTGTCACATTGCGCCGGGATGCCATGATTCGCTTCTCTTACGATCCGCCGAAGGACCGCAACTTCGCTTTCGAGCACTTCTCGCTTGAGGGTGACAATGAGCGCGGCTACGTCCTGCTGGCATGGAGCACCGCTCCGGCTGAAGACGGCGAACCCAAGATGATGCAAGCGTGGTTTGAAACCCTTGGCGAAGCGCTGAATCACTGCGTGTCGGAACACTGCATCATGCGCGAAGACTGGCACGCCCCCACCGTGGCACCGCCGGTCAGCAAGTTCGAGCGCAGCGACCGCGGCCGCCGCACCCGCGAGTCAAACGTCCTGAACGAAAAGAACGTGCGCGACCGTGAAGACAAAGACAGTAAGCCCAAGGGCTGATAGGCATTCGCGCACGAACACCGTTGCCCGTTGAGCCCCACGGTCGTATCAACAGCGCACGATGACGAGCGCGAACCCCTGGCTTCTGGCTGTGCACCTGATCTCGCTGATCGTCTGGATCGGCGGGTTGCTGGCGCTTTCGCGGCTGCTGTCGTTTCATGTGAAGCAGGAACAGGCCCTGCGTGCGCAGCTCTCGCCATTTGAGAGGCGGCTGTATCGACTTGCGATCATGCCCGCCGGCGCGCTTGCCATTATCACGGGCTTGATGATGCTGCACGGCGTCGGCTCGGTGAACTTTTCCAGCGTCGGCAATGCGTTGGCGTTTCATTTCAAGCCGCGCCTGCCCAACGGCGACCCTTCGCCCTGGTACGTCACCTTTCATGTCAAACTTGTGTCGGTAACTGTGCTGTTTCTCGGTGATGTCTGGCTTGGCCGGCAGGTGTCCCACCTGGCAGCCGGTCGCACGACGGCGGGGTGGCCCTTGGGGGCGCTGCTTGCCCTGGCCGGCATCCTGATCGGCCTGGTCACCACATGGCTGCTGCTGTCGTCGCTTGGGGTCAGCTACGGGCGGCAGGTTGGTTACGGTGTGGGGTTTGCGCTGGCCGGCGCAGGTTTCTGGTTCGGGCGCAGGCTGCAAGGCGCCGCGCGGTTCGACGCAATGCACGCAGCCTTTGGTGCGCTGGCACTGCTGATCGTCGTGCTCATGATCGCAAAGCCGCTGGCTTTCGGCGCACCGCTGTAACATGCACGCACAGGTGGCGCTGTACGTCGGGCATATGCGGCACATTGAACGGGATCACGTTCCAGTCACGCTCGTTCGGTTTGCAGGCCGCGATTTCCTGCGCGATCACTTCGGCGCGGCCTTTCCAGGCAAGCATCCGACAACCGCCCGCGCGCTGGCGCACGGTGCCCGCCAGCAGCTTGTCGAGCGTACCGTAAGCGCTGGACAGGATCTGCGTGAATCGCTCTTTCACTTCCTTGACGTCGCTGTGCAGCACGCGCACCCGCGGGGCATAGCGCGCGCAGGCCTCGCGCAGAAAGTCGCACTTCTTGCGCTTGCTCTCAATCAGCGCCATCGAGGGCATGTCCAGCGCGATCGCCAATGGCAACCCCGGCAACCCGCCCCCCGTGCCGACATCGGCTGTGGCGGACTTCACCAGCACGTGCTTCCAGGGCGCGAGCGAGTTCAGCAGGTTGTTTTTCAGCGACTCGAGCTCGGTGCGATAGCCGGTCAGGTTGAACTGCGAGTTCGTCTCAAGCAGGAAGTCGTGATAGCCGATCAGGCGCTCAAGCCGCTCTGCGGGCAGTTCCAGGGCAAGCTCGGCCAGCGCACCCACGAGCAATTGTCGGTTCTCTTCCTGCATGGTACCTGACGTACAGAATTGCTGACGCGCCGTACAGTCAATACTCGCGCCGAAAGAACATGCCTGCTTCGTGATCCGGCAGAGCCTCGCTGTGCTGTAGCGTGAAGTCGAGCGAGTTCAGCACTTTCTCAAACTCCGCGGCATCCCAGCGGGCGCGGAAAATCGGCCCCAGCGGTGTGTCTTCAAAGCCTTCTTGGTCGCCCAGCGCCAGCCGCACGTACAGCAGTCCGCCCGGCCGCAACGCACCATGCACAGACGCCAGCGCACGGGCAACTTCCGCACGGGGCACGTGCATGAACACGCTTTCGGTCCAGGCGCCGTCAAAACTGTTGGCATCCACGGGCAACGCGCGCGCGTCGCCCGGCAGAAACACGCCCTGCGGGTAAAGCCTTCTTGCAAGTTCAAGGACCGATTCAGACGCATCGACGGCTGTCGCGGTGCCGCCGCACTCGTCTACCTGTCGGCAGCGTAATGCCACTTCTGCGCCCATAACCACGACCCGCGGTAGCGGTCGTCCCGTGCGGAGCAGAAATGACTCGACCCGCGCCTTGCCGGGCTGCGGGTCGAGGGGATGCAAAGGATTGCCCAACTTCTGCTCGGCCATCCGGCCGTAGGTCTGAAGCGTGATCGCCACCGCATCGCTCATGCACGCGTGGTTACCACGCCTAACGGCTGCTGCAAGTTAAGACTGCGAAGGCACAGTCTCTAGCGATGAAAAGTAGTCCCGCAGGAAAGACTTTGCCCGCGACAGGCGCGACATCACGGTGCCCACAGGCACATGCAGCGTGCCCGCGATGTCTTTGTAGCTCTTCTCGCCGACGACGTTCATCAGCAGCACATCGCGATAACGCTCGTCAAGCTCGTGCAGGCCCTGGCGCAGTTCGCGCGGCAGGCTGTCCAGGAACGCGCTGTCCGCCAGCATCGTCTCGGGCGACTGCTCCATGAGGTTGGGCCGCACTTCATAGTGGGCGCGGTCGCGCACGGTTTCTTCCATGCCCGAAATGCTGGTGCCGTCGGGTCGCTTGACGCGCCGGCGGTACTGCGAGATGTACAGGTTGAACTGCAGCCGCGACAACCACGCCTTGAGGTTCGTGCCCGGCTGGTACATGTGCCACTTGCGCAGGCCGAGGGTGTAGGTGTCCTGAACGAGATCTTCCGCATCGTTCTGGTTGCGGGTGAGCTTCATCGCCTTCGAAAAAAGGTAGTTCATCAAAGGCAGCGTCGCGGTTTCGAATTCGGAGTCGTGTGAGGCAAGTTGCGGGTGCTCGATCTCACTGATCATCGCTCATCCTCTACTTTTGGGTAGGTGGCCACTGTTGACCAACCGTCCGGTTAGTTAAGGATATAACGTCATTGGGCCCATCGTCACAGTGCAAATCGGCTAATTCGTAAAGAATTCTTGACCGTCCAGTCATTCTGGACTTCTATCATTCCTTTATGGTTCAACGGCCTTTCCTTCACATTACCGGACCAAACCGGCCCACAAAGCCCGGATGCAGCCGACACCCCACCGCGTTTCAATAGATAGCCGGCACCCATGCCCAATGCCTGACCCGGGTGCAGTCGTTTGTTACAGTGCGATTTTGGACCCAGAAACGAGAGCCGATCCATGCGAAACGCCGTCATCTGCGAAGCACTCCGCACCCCTACCGGGAAATTTCAGGGGTCCCTGACCCCATTCGAAGCGCCTAAGCTGGGCGCTGAAGTCATCAAGGCGCTGCTCAAACGCACCGGCATCAAGCCCGACAAGATTGACGAAGTCATCATGGGCAACGTGCTGCAGGCCGGCCTTGGCCAGAACCCGGCGCGCCAAGCCGCGCTGTTCGGCGGCTTGCCCGACAAGACACCCGCCATGACGATCAATAAAGTCTGCGGCAGCGCGCTAAAATCCGTGGCGCTTGCTGCCCAGGCGATTCGCGCCGGTGACGCTGACTGCATCATCGCCGGCGGTTTTGAAAGCATGACCAACTCGCCATACGCGATTCCCCAGGCCCGGACCGGCGCGCGCCTTGGCCACGTGCAGATGATCGACCTGATGATCACCGACGGCTTGTGGGACAAGTACAACGACTTCCACATGGGCATGACCGGCGAACTGGTTGCCGAAGAGTACAAGGTCTCGCGCGCTGAACAGGACGAGTTCGCGTACCACAGCCACATGAAGGCAGCCGCGGCCATCAAGAGCGGCGCGTTCAAGGACGAGATCGTTCCCATCGAGATCAAGGGCCGGAAAGGCGAAGTCACGGTGTTCGACACCGACGAGACCGTGCGCGCAGACAGCACGATTGACGCGCTGGGCAAGCTCAAGCCCGCGTTCAAGAAAGATGGCACCGTTACCGCCGGCAACGCGCCCAGCGTCAACGACGGCGCCAGCGCGGTGCTGGTCTGCGCCGAGGACCAGGCCAAAGAGTTGGGCCTCAAGCCGCTTGCGCGCATCACCGGCTACGCCACGGGCGGCGTTGAGCCGAAGTGGGTGATGATGGCGCCGGTTGAAGCCGTGAAGAACCTGGAAAAGAAGACGGGCGTGAACATCAGCGCGTACGACCTGGTTGAGTTCAATGAGGCGTTTGCCGTGGCGGCGGTGGCGCTGACACGCACGCTGAAGCTTGACCCGGCAAAGGTCAACGTCAACGGCGGCGCCGTGGCCCTGGGCCACGCCATTGGCAGCAGCGGCAGCCGCATCCTGACCACGCTGATTTACGCGCTGCGCAACCGCAAGCTGAAGACCGGGCTGGCCGGCCTGTGCCTGGGCGGCGGCAACGCCGTGGCAGTCAGCATCGAATTGATCTGAAGCAGCCGCAACCGAAAACACGAGCCCCCTGCATAAGCAGGGGGCTTTTGTTTGATGGCCTCGCCGACTTATCGGTCTTCGAAAACCTCGCGCTCTTCGTACTCGATTTGCAGAAAGCGGCCGCGCACGAACGTGCGCCAGTCGTCGGGCACGTTGGGCAGGCGGCTGTCCTCAAGCAGCTTGGGGCCCCAGTGGCGCTCAAGCTCGTCGTAGATCAGGTCCTGGATTTCGCAGCCAAGCTTGCTTACCCGGCGCGCCGCATCATCGGCGCCCTTGGGGTCGCCGCCGCGGATGCAGGCTTCTTTGGTCGCCAGCAGCGCGTCGTACTCGCTGTCCATGGCGCGGAACTTCTCAAGAAAGTCCTGCGAAGTCCGAACGATGAAGTTGACTTTGTCGCCTGTACCCATGCTTGCCTCCGCGTCTTCAACGTATCGGCCCACCGCTTTGTTTCAAGACGGTGGTCACTTCACTTTCCAGGGCACGCCGTCAAACCTGCCCCGGCCCTCGGGCAGCGGCACACCCATCCAGTCAATCACCGTCAGTCCCGTGTCCACCAACCGGAAACTTGACGCGTCAAGTTTCCGGTTGCAGAACACGACACCGGGCACCAGCGCCGGGTCAAAACTGCAATGGTCGCCCGACCAGTTCTTCAGGTTGTCGAACACCACAGGCTCGTTCGCGCCGCCCAAGCTGGTCTGCCAGCTCACCCGGTAGCCCCATGCATAGCCCAATTGCAAATCGCCCGCGTCCTCAAGCCGGTCGCCTTCCCATATGTCCTGTCGCTTCCAGACACCCGAAAACACGCGCGCGCTGCCGTGGGCCTCGTCGTCTTTGATCTGCATCAGCTTGCCAATCAGTTCACTTTTCAGGGCCTCGACGTCGCCAGGCTCGACAATGCCCTCCGGCTCGCGGCCCTTTGTGTTGATGTAAATCTGGTTCAGCCCCAATGCGTACGCGCGCGTCTTGCTCCAGTCGTAGGGGTCGTAGTAACCGCCCCGGGTGTTGAACATACCATCCATGCCGACAGTGCCCGTGTCATGCTTGAGCACCAGGTAGCCGTTGTCGCGCAGCCAGCTGTTCACGTTCACCGCGCGATAGAACGGCGCAAACCCGTGGTCACTGTTGACGATCAGCAGCGCGCCGGCCGGCAGCCTTTCCAGTACCTCCCCCACCAACTTGTCGTAGCGGATGTAGTAGTCGCGGATGGCTGTGCGCCAATGCGCGGGCGCGGTCGGGTCGTGATTGGGATGAGCCGGGTCCATATGGCGCCACATCATGTGGCTGACTCGGTCTACTTCGTATGTGAACGCGACCAGCAGGTCCCACTCGTCGGGTGTGTCGAGCAAGCCGAAAATCTGCGCGCGCTTCTCATCGAAGCTTTGTTCGCATGTCTGCAGAAATGTTTCGTCGTCGATGATCCCGTCGTTCAAGGCGCTCGTGGCTTCGGCCCAGCCCATGGTCTGGTACATGCCGAATTCGCGGGCCAGCCACGGGGCAAAACTCAACGGCTCAGAGATCGCAAAGCGGTTGTTTGGTTCCAGCGGGTCAAACTGCACAGGCGTAGCGTAAAGCCGCACCTGTTGCGGCCCGGCCAGCAGCTTGAAACTGACCGTGCCATGCAGCTTGGCGACGCCGCCAAGGTCGTACACGACGCGAATGTGCCGTTGCCAGCTTCCAACGCCCAGCCCGAAGCTGGCGCCATCCACGGCCACTGCCGGGTCAAAGTCCAGCTTCACGCCTTCGGTGGTACGAGTGACGGTGAAGGGCAGCTCCAGCCGCGGCATGCGATCGAGCTTGCCTGCTTCCCATTCTTGCCAACGCGCAACATTGAACTTGTCGGGCGGGCCCAGCAGTTTGGCGGTCGCCGTGTCGCCCTCGAACACCAGCCGCTCGACGCGGCCAGACATCTCGGTCACGCCGCCCGCAAGCTCGTGGTGCGGCTCGGTGAACAGCGTGTAGGTGTGATACGTCCCCATGGCGTCGGGTGTCGCCAGCCCAGTCGTAGTGCGCGTGAACTCAAGGTCTTCGCGAGCGGGCCAGTTCACCGGGGCGCCAATGACGCGCGCGCGAAGGCCGTGCTGGTCCGCCAGCTTCCAGAACGTTGTGCCGCCGCGAGTGCTATGCGGCTGGGGCAGCGTCTCGGGGATCAGCGTGGTCGCCATGTATCCTCCGACGACCAGCACCAGCAGGGGCAACACCAATACACGCGCCCGCAGCTTGTTGCGAAACACGAAGTAGCCGAACACCATGCCGCACACGCCCATCGCCGCCAGCGCACCAAGCGCTTGGCCCAGCGTGCCGGCGACCGGCGTCATCAGCACCATGATCAGGATGGCGAGACTGGGAAACACGTCATGGATCGGCTTGCCCTTGACCAACAAAAACAGCAGCTTTCCCAACCCCAGGCTCAGCGCCAGCAACAGCGCGCCAACCAGCAGCGCCGCGCCGACGCGTCCGGCACTGCGCCCCGGGACCACGGGTTGCTCGTTGACGTCGGCCAGAGCGATCTCGGGGTCATAGGTGCCCTGCTTGCGCCGCAGAAAGCCGAAGATGCCGGTCTTTCCGGGGTTCATGCCGGTGATCATCGTCGACCACGCCGTGGGCGACATGGGCGGATAGCTGGTCTCAAGTGCCGAGTAATGCCCCGTCTTGGCAAGTTTCTGGAGATTCGGCAGGTGGCCCTCGGCCATGTACTGGTCCATCAGCCGCTTATCCAGCGCATCCACGCCAAGCACGACCGCCTTGGGTTTGTCCTGCGCGCACAGCGGAGCGCACAAAAAGACAAATAGAACCAGAATGGTGCAAACGTTGCGCATATGGCTCGGAATCATTACAACAAGCGGGTCCGGGAACGCTCACAGACGCTAACACGAAGCCGCAAACATGTCAGCACAGGAGCAACCAACCATCACCAGCGCCTATCGCTCGGTGGGCGTCACGTTTGAAGCGCTGGTGTGCAACAGCACCGTGTTTCGCGACACGTTGCGGCTGGCCGCCGGCGCGGCGACCAAGGACGTAGCGATCCTGCTGCTGGGCGAAACCGGCACCGGCAAGAACCTGATCGCGCAGGCGATTCACAACGCGTCGCGGCGGCGGGAAAAGCCGTTCGTGAGCGTGAACTGCTCGGCGATTCCAGACACGCTGCTTGAGTCAGAACTGTTCGGCAGCGAAAAAGGCGCATTCACCAGCGCCGACAAGCTGCGCAAGGGCAAGTTCGAGCTGGCCCACAGCGGCACGCTGTTTCTGGACGAGATCGGCGACATGAGCCCCGTGGCGCAGGCCAAGGTGTTGCGCGCCTTCGAGTACAAACAGTTTGAGCGCGTGGGCGGCGAAGAAACCCTGCACGCCGACGTGCGTATCATTGCCGCGACCAACCGGCCCCTGGACCAGCTGCTGGCAGGAGGCACATTCCGCGAAGACCTGTTCTATCGGCTGAACGAATTCACGATCGAGGTGCCGCCCCTGCGGGCGCGTCGCGAAGAAATTGAGCCGCTGGTGCAGCACTTTATTCGTGAATGCAACGAGCGCTTCGGCACGCGAATCCGCGGTATCGACCCCGCAGCCATGACACGCCTGAAGGGTCACCCGTGGCCCGGCAACGTGCGCGAGTTGCGCGCGGTAATCAAACGCGCCACCGTGGCCACCCCGGGCGACACCATCCGCGCCGAAGACTTGCGCCTGTCCGTGGCGCCCACCAGCAGCGACGAGATTGTCCCGCCGGGCGCGGACTCCAGTCTCGCCGGCGTGGAAGCCCGCCATATCGAGAAAGTCCTGAAGCAGACGGGCTGGAACAAGAAAGAGTCCAGCAACCTGCTGGGCATAAGCCGCCCCACGCTCGACCGCAAGATCAGCGAATACAATTTACGAAAGCCCACGTAGGGAGCGCAGGCGTCCCGCCTGCACAAGTCGTGGGCGTCACGCCCACGACAAACTGCGGGCCAGAGGCCCGCGCTCCCTAGAATCCGGTCGGGCTGCTGAAGCGCCAGTGCTTCAGCTTCATGGCCGGCACCACAAAGTTGCCGCCGAACAGTGCCCCGCCGCTGGCGTGCGCCTCGCTGCCGATGGCTTCGATGTCCGCCAGCGCCGAAAGCAGGCTTTGGGTGAAGCGCATGTTCTTCACCGCGTGCTTCACCTTGCCATCCTCAATCAGGAACGTCCCGGCCCGCGTCAGGCCGGTGATGCTCACGTCTTGCTGGTTGACCGTGTTGGTGTAATGAAACTTCGTGACCAGCAGTCCGCGCTGAGTTGAAGCGATCATCTGCTCCAGCGATGCGTCGCCCGGCTTGACCACAAGGTTGCCGGGGCCGGCACCTCGGGCGTCGGGCTGCGGGTTGGCATGGCCGGTGTTCTGCTGCTTGCACAGGGCGGCGCTGCGGCGGTCGTGGCAGACGGCTTTGATCGTGCCGTTTTCCACCAGAGTGACGCGCTGGGTGGCAAAGCCCTCCAAGTCAAAGGGCGTGCCGCCTAGCTCGGGGTGATACGGGTCCTCGGTAATTGTCAACTTCTTGTCCAGTATTGATTGGCCCAGTTCGCCCTTGTGAAAGCTGCGGCCTTCGGCAAACGCCAATCCGTTGGCGGTCAGCCAGCCCCAGAACAGCATCATCTCGGCAACCGCGGCGGGCTCGAGTACCACCGTGTACTCGCCCGGCTCAATGCCCTGGGTGCTGCGCCCGGATTCGGCCTTGGCGGCGGCGATGTTGCCCGCACGCACCGGATCGCACTTGCCTACATCGAGTGCGAACGACTCGGCCCAGCCCTCAACGCCGCCATTTTCCATGAACGCGGAAACACTGAACTCGGCTTTGCTGCCGCTTTTGTATGCCAGCACGCCGCGGTTGTTGCCGTAGGCAATCGCGCCTTCATCTGTGTCGAAAATCCCGGCGCCCTCAAGGCCGCGCTTGTCGTAGTCGCGCAACACTTTGCCGATCTGTTCGGCGCGCTGGGCGGGCGTGTACCGGGCAGTGCTTTCGTACCACGCGTTCACGGCCTCGTACTTGGGTTGCTTGTCAATCATCGGCAGAAGCGCGTTGTCGTCGGCGGCGACCTTGGCGATGGCAAGCGCGCTCTTGATGCAGCGCTTGATGCTTTCGTCGTCGAACTGGTTCACCGACGATACGCCCTGGCGCTTGCCATTGATCACGCGAAGCCGCAGCGAATCGTTGGTCAGGCCAACATTCTGCGTAATCACGTTGCTGGAAAAGCGCGTGCTGTTGGTGCTGCTGGAGTGCAGGATTGCCTCCACCTGCTCCGCGTCGGCGAGTTTGATGACCTTTTCGATCAAGGTTTGCGCGGCGTCTCGACTCAGCATGGAATCTCCGTGGGTGGCTGCTTTCCGTGAACCGACGGATTCACGAATCCGCAATACAAGCACGCGCCATTGTATCGGCGAGGTAAATCTCCACAAATCCCTGAACCCTTTTGTGTTTGCAACGGTATTACCCCTAGAGGGCACGCCGTGACTTCCGGAGTTGACAACGCAACCGCTGCCGCAACGATGGCGCCTATGGCCCCATTGGCCCACGGCAAAGATGCTGAACTGGCACTGATCGCCGCCGCACGCGACGGCGATGCGTCGGCGTTTTCTGAACTCGTGGCCGCAAACCAGGACCGCATCTTCGCCTCAGTGCTGCGCCAGGTGCGCGACGAGCACAAAGCCGCCGACATCACGCAGGAAGCCTTCATCCAGGCCTACAAGGCGCTGGATACCTACGAAGACCGTGCGCGCTTCAGCACCTGGCTTTACCGCATTGCGATGAACCTGATCACCAGCCACTATCGCCACGAACGCGCGCAGAAGCGCGGCGGCGACAAGGGCAAGACCAGCCTGAACATTGAGGGCATGCCCGAGCCCGACTCGGGCGACCGCTCCCCCGATGACCAGGTGGCCGCCAACGACATCGGCGTGCAGGTGCGTGCCGCAATCGACGAGCTTGAAGACGAGTACAAGCAGGTCATTATCATGCGCGACCTACAGGACATGAGTTATGAAGAAATCGCCGAGCTGCTGAACATTCCGCCTGGCACTGTGCGCTCAAGGTTGCATCGCGGCCGCGAGCGCCTGAAGGAAAAGCTGCAACACCTGATCTGAACCAGAGAGGCTGAGCATGGAACGCTTTGAGTACGCAACGCTGGAGTGGCTGTGGGATGTGGGCGCCCTTCGCGCCGACCTGCCCGGCGGCAGAACCGAGGGCGGCAAGGGTGAGTATCCCGCCGTGGTCGCCATGCTGTCGAAGCTGGGCAGCGACGGCTGGGAAGTCGTAACCTGCGCGACCAGCGCGAACTGGCTGTTCTGGACGCTGAAGCGCAGAACGCTGCGGTAAGAAAACAATAGCCCGGAGCGCAAGCGACGGGTAGATCGGCTGCAAATGGAAAAAGTGAACTTGAAGGAAAAGCTCACGATCATCGACCAGCCGTGGTCGCCTACCATCGTCGGCGAACTGAACGGCCAGTACGTGAAGCTGGCCAGGTTTGATGGCGCATACGTCTGGCACGCCCACGAAACCGAAGACGAGTTGTTCTACGTGGTCAGCGGCAGACTCAACATCGAGTTGCGCGACCGCACGATTGAACTTGCACCCGGCGAGTTCTTCATCGTCCCCCACGGCGTTGAGCACAAACCCGTGGCGCTGCCCAAAGCCGAAGTGCTGCTGTTTGAGCCGGCCAGCACACTCAACACCGGCACAGCTCAGGCCAACCAGTGGACCCGCAATCCCGAAGAACTTGACCGACTCTGAAGACAGGAGCCCGGAGCGCACGCGTCCGCCGAAGCCTTGGCGAAGGCGGAAGCGACGGGTAAACACACGGCATTGCCCGACCCCTTCGAAAACTGGATCGACAAACTGTTTGAGCGCTGGATGGGCGAGCTGACCCACCAGGAAATCGCGCGCGCACTAAAGGCACTGACGCAGGATTACGTGCAGCGCCGGCAGCGTCTCCGTGGCAAGGCGCTGGCTGGCCGCGGCAAGCAGGCGGCGTTTGCGCTGTACTACGCGCCGCGGCACTTCTTGATCGCGCGCGAAGTGTTGAACGCGCTAGGGCCTTCCAAGGCCGCCACGATCATCGACCTGGGTTGCGGCAGCGGCGTTGCCGGCGCGGCCTGGGCGCTGCACGGCGGCGGCAACGTGGTCGGCGTCGAGCTTGACCCAGACGTCCTGCGTGAAGCCGCGTTCACCTTTCGCGACCTCGGTGTGCGCGGCGGCGGAGTGCGCTGCCACATCGCCAAGTACCGCTGGCCCAAGCCGCCGGTGGGCATCGTGGCGGCGTTCACGATGAACGAACTGGATGAGGGCGACCGCGAACGCCTGTGGCGCGAGATCGAGAAGCAACACAGCGGCGGCAGCCAGGTGCTGATCATCGAGCCGCTGTCCACGCGCATTTCGCCGTGGTGGCAGGCATGGGCCGAGCGCGTGGCTGCACTGGGCGGACGCGCCGACGAATGGCACTTTGAAGTGGAATTGCCCGAGCGCGTGCACCTGCTGGGCAAGTCAGCGGGCTTGAACCCCGAAAAGCTGGGCGCGCGCACGCTGTGGCTGGAATCCCGGGTCTGAATCGATCCCGTCGCTACTTCTTGAGGGCAGCGGCGCCGCCGACGATCTCGGCGATTTCCTGCGTGATCTGGGCCTGGCGTGCGCGGTTGAGTGTGCGCGTGAGGTGCGTGATCATTTCCTGCGCGTTGTCCGTCGCGCTCTTCATCGCGGTGCGGCGCGCCACCTGTTCGCCGGCAAAGCTCATCACCAGCATCGTGTACATGCTTTGTGTTACGTAGCGCGGCAGCAGGTCGGACAGGATCTCGTTGGCGCTGGGGCTGAAAATGAAGTCGAGGTTGCCCTTCTTCGCAGCTTCCTTGCCGGCTTCCACCTTGGGCGGCTCAATCGGCAGCAGCTTCTTTACCGTTGGCGGCTGTGAGCCGACGCTCATCCAGTGCGGGTACACCACCAGCACTTCGTCAATCTCGCCCTTCAGGAAGGCCGCCACCAGCGGGTCGGTCACGCGGCGCGCGTCGTCGAAGGTCGGCTTGTCCGGCATGTCAACGATCGAGCGCGTGATGTCGTAGCCCTGGAAGCGCAACGTACCGAGGCCCTTCTTGCCCACGCAGTGCAACTGCACGCCGCGGCCCTGGTCCTTTTGCTCTTTGTGCTCAACCTTGGCCATCTTGATCAGGTTGGCGTTGAAACCGCCGCACAAGCCGCGATTGGCAGTCATCACCACCAGGGCGACATTCTTGACCTGGCTACGCGGCTGCAACAGCGGCAAGTCCAGCGGGCCGCCTGACGCGATAGCGTTGATGATCTCCTGCAGCTTGGCGGTGTAGGGGCCGGCGGCCTGCACACGGTCCTGGGCGCGCTTCATTTTGCTGGTCGCGACCAGTTCCATCGTCTTGGTGATCTTCTTGGTCGAAGTCACCGACTTGATGCGCTTGCGAATTTCCTTGGGCGATTCAGCCACGGCCATTCCCCTTCTGGGGCGGGAGTCTGTTTTCAGGGGGCGGCGCGGTCAAGAGCACAGCAGCCAGTATCGTGCAAAGCGGGTTCGCGGCTTCTGTCATAATTGACGCAACAGCCTTTCATTCCACGCCCCACATTCCACAATCCGGCGTATGTTCACCCGTCCGCTCGGCCACGACAACGTCCGCGAATGGCTTCGCAGCGCGATTTCCGCGCGGCGGCTTGCCGGCGGCTACCTGTTCATGGGCCCCGACGGCATCGGCAAAGCCGGCGTTGCCCTCGAGTTTGCGGCTGCGCAACGCTGCGAAGCGGGCACAGGCTGGAGCTGTTGCGAGTGCGGCGAGTGCAAGCGGGTCCTCAAGGGCATTCACCCAAGCGTGAAGTCCTTCGCCAAGCCGGCGGACAAGACCGCATTTCCCGTTGAGCTTGTACGCGAGATCGTTGACGAGGCCAGCGTGAAAGCGCTGGAGCCGGGGCGGCGGGTGTTCATCGTCGCGGACGCCGACCGCTTCAATGAAAGCAGCGCCAATGCCTTTCTGAAGACGCTGGAAGAACCGCCCAAAGACCTGACCTTCGTCCTGCTGGCCAACAACGCGGCGCAAGTATTGCCGACCATCCTGTCGCGCTGCCAGCCCGTGCGCTTCGCCCCGCTGGACGACGCGCAGTTGCAGCGCGCGACACAGGGCTGGGACGGCCTCCCCGTCAGTCCCGAGGGCCGTGCCATCCTTTCCCGCGCGGCGCAGGGCAGCCCGGGAATGCTGCGGCGCCTCGCCGAGGGCAAAGTGCTCGAGACCGCCCGCGACTTCCTGAAATCCGTACGCGACGACCCGTTTCACGCATCAGAGTTGATGACGGCCGCGCTGACCGGCGACGACAACGAAGCCAAGCGCGAACAGTTGCGCGACATCCTGGCACTGCTGACCGCGGCGCTGCGTGACCGCATGTCCGGCGCCCTGGGCGCATTCGACGTAAAGCCGCTCACGCGCGCCATCGGGCAAGAGGCAAACTCAGCCGACGCCATGGCCGCGGCGGTGCTGCGCCTGGACGACCTGCGGGAAAGGGTAGACGGCAACGCCAACCTGAAACTCGCCTGCGACGCGATCGCGCTGAGTTGGCCGGCGTGAACTCAGGGCTCAAGTTCGCTGACATCGAGTTGAACCGTCACTGAGTACTGCTCCGGCGAGAGGTTGATTTTTGCTCTCGCAACGGAGCCTCCGCCAGCCAATGTCGCAAACACCGTGTAGCCACGCAATGGAAGTCCAGCATACGCGTGGGTCGCATCATCGAGGCGATACGGCGGAAAGATGACCCCTGCCTCATTGGGTTGCGATAGGAAGACACGATATTGCGAGCCTTCCTTTGTGCCCACCAGTTCTAAAGTGATCGTTCCGATAGCTTGATTCAGCACAATCTCGCCAAGATCGATTTGTTGGCCGGCCACGGTGTTACATTCAATCGTCACCGGTTCCCTGCCAGCAGCTTCAGCCTCCAGCGTGATCTTTCCGGCGGGCAAACCGGTGACACACACATTGCCATCTGCGTCCGAGACCCAATGCAGTGGGACATTCGGCAGCGGGGGCTTACCACCCCGGAAGCAGAGGTAAGAACCGTTAGACGGGCGCAGGGCGCCCCGGACGACCGGAAAGGCGTCTGTATCAATCAGCCGTGCGCGGACCACGGCTCCTGGCGCCAGGGTCGCTTCAACAGTGGATACCTTTCCAGTTTCAACTTCTATCCAGTTGGAACGCCAGGCCCAAGGTCCAAGAATGGATACTCGGTAGCGGTATCCAGCCGGCAATTTGTCGCTTTCCCAGTGGTCGCGGTCCGGTCCGAGCTGCCCTCCGCGCGCAAAACCGTCGTCGGACTCTATGGTCACGCTGCTGTCAATCCCGCTGAGCGCTCCGACAAATTGGACTCGAATGCCGCCAAGGGGCTTGTCGCTTTTTGGAGCGACAATCTGCAATTCTCGTCCCGAGTTGAGGTCAGCTACACTGAACTCGGCAAAACCATCATCATAGCCGATACGGCGGCAGAACGCCTTGCACGCTAGCGGCCGGTCAATCGGTACACGCTTGACTGTGACGGTGCCGTCGACAGCGAGACTGGGCATCTCCGAATACCCAATGTCTTTGTTCTTGAGACTAATTGCGTATGTAAGGGGCTGCCCGTCCTCACACAGAGCCCGAAACGAGACAGACTTGGCCGCAGACAGGACCATGACGATCGGTTCGGCCACAGCGAAATCTGCAGTGACACTCTTGCTCCACCAATGCTCTTCGAGAAGTTCAAGCCGAACGATGTGGTCAGGCGAAGATGTCACCTCAAACTGACCTGCTTCGTCCGTGATAAGCACACTTGTTTGATGGTATTCGCCAGCCCGCTCCGCAGGATTGCGTGACCGGGGTCGTTCACTGACGCGACAGGAAACACTCATCCTCGGCAGAGGCTTCGCGGCAATGTCAACGCACCTAACTGTGATCTTTGCTGGACCGTCCTGCTGTTCAGTGGGAACAGGCGCATGGTTCGAGTCCCGTGGGAGGCGCGGGTCACCGGAAATCCGATGGTCATCCGCAATTGCCGGTGTTGAAACCGGGGCGCCGTTGTGCGCAGTGCCGTCGACGCTGGCAGGGCGATGACGTGGGGAAGAAACCTCAAAGGCCCAAAGGTGCCCTACAATCGCGCCCGTCAACACGGTGACAACGAGTGTCGCCAGCACAATTGCACTGTTGCGGCGCTTCCGATGGCTGTCTCTGGAGTTCATCCGATGTAGTAGGTGTCAATCACCTTCCAACCGCCATTGACCCAACCCCATGCTGCAAGAACTCCAGTCCAGGTTCCATGCCAATCGTCGTCCACAAGGACATGCGTGGAAAGGCTTACGTCCTCCTCCTCATTGGAATGCATGTACTGTTTCCCGTAGCAATACAGGGAGAAGTTGACGTCATGCGAGTAGATTTCCTGCCCCTCAGGAGGAAGGACAATGTATCCAAAAAGTCGCGACAGCGACACAGGGATACCGTCGACACCCGACTCAACCCAACTGCTTCCTACGCCTCCCGCTGGGGTGAAAAAGCCGTATTGCCCCGGCTTCGTAATGGAATCAACGACGACCTGAGATGCCTCCCAACCCACAAAGTCCCCTGTGACCTGTACAATGCCCGTGGTCTCGGCGCGATACGCCTCTTCAACCGGGAAAGCGCCGGTGGACACATATGTTGCCCCTGCTCGAATCTCGCCGGGGTAGAAGGCCATCAAGTGCCACTTTGCAAGATCAACATCAGTGATTTCGCCCTCGTACACCACGGTGGCATCGGTGGTCACCCACTGATTGTACTGGTTGTCCTCTCCATCAAAGAAGGAGCTAACCCCGGTGACAAACGAGTTGCCTGCCTGAGCGGTCATAAAGCCACCTGCAGGAGCCGGCCAAGTATACGAAATGTCACCCGAGTTCGTTGGGGTCACATTCACCGTCGAGTCCGGCAGCGCCCATACCGTGCCGGCAAAGCTGAGGGCAAAAGACGACAGCATGGCGACAAGCGCAAACCGGATCACACGTTTTGTGAAAGGTTGCATAAGTAGCTCTCCATGAGGTGCCTGCAGTATACCCCCCCCCCCTAAGGGAATTGCAAACGCACAAATGAGAAATGCATGTCGTGGGCGATTGGTGCATGTCGGTTACGGTGCCACTCGAACTTCGACCGAGAACCTGACGCCTCTCGCCGCGTATGGCTGGCAATGCAACTCTTGGACGGACTTTGTACCGTGTTCGTCCCCCGCGTGCCTTCGTCGCTTATGAAGCAAACGCGTGCGTTGCTGATCTGCCTGACGGCTGCACTCTGCGGCGGGCTACTGCACGCCCAGAGTGCCGATAAGCCAAATCCCGGTCAGGACAAGCCTTCGGTCGAGATCGGGTTTGTGGTTGCCGAGAACCAGGAGACTTTCTGGGAGATCTGGCGCGAGGGCGAGGACGGCCCCTGGGTGCTCGCGCTGCCCTACGCCATTGAAATGACCTACCGCGACCGCACCGAGCCCGACCTGCTCGGCCGCACCGAGGAAAAGAAGCTGCGTCTGCTTTCTGACCGCGCGCTGATCTGGTTCGAGCCCGAAGACGAAAAGGTTGACGCCAACGACCCCTTTCTGGCCCTGAGCAAGGGCATCAAGAACCTTCAGTTCTACGGCGAAGGCAACGTGTGGCTCCAGTACTCGGTCGGCAAAGAGTCGCTGACCATCCGCGCCGACCTGATCTTTCTTGATTTCGCGCGCAGCAAGATCGTGCGCTACAACGCCAACGGCGAAGCCAACTTCGAAACCGGCATGAACCTTTCCGGCCGCGCGACGAACCCGCGCGTCCACTCCGGTGCAGCCGCAGGGGGCAAAGACGACGGCCTGCCGCTGGGCACCGGCGTTGGCGTCGGCGATGCCTCGCCCGACGCCGAGGACCCGGCCAGCGACGACACCGTGGGCTCAGCGCCGTCCGAAGACGCCAAGCCCCTGCCGTTCGGCACGCCGAACTCGCTGCCGCAAGAGCGCGGGGTGCGCCTGTTCGCGCGCGCGAAGTTCCTGCGCATCCTGTCGATCACGCAGCATGAACAGGAAATTGAGCTTGAGGACGGAAGCATCAGCTCGAGCAGCCTGGCGGTTGCCAGCTACTCGATCTATGCGCAGTTCCTGACGCTGAAGCTGTCGCGCGTGCGCAGCACCGCCTACATCACCCGGCCAAGCATTCGCGTGCTCGACTATCCGTTGCTTACTCTCCCGGTCCAAGATTACGCATTTGACCTGGACAGTCAGCCGCCGATTCGCCAGTTCGAGCTCAGCTCAAGCACCCGCTTCGGCTTTGCCCTGCGCACGTACATTGATGCCGTGGCGACCTATGACTTCTTTGCCGACCCCGAGCCGCCGTTTCACCCGCTGCAACTGGGGCCGCAGGTCGATTACTTCACGAAGCGCGGCCTGGCACTGGGCGTGAACATGGACTGGGGTGGCATTGACGCCTTTGACCGCTTCGCGCGTGCCAGCGTGCGCAGCACCTACATCAACGATCGCGGCGACGACCGCGACCGCGCCCGCGAACTTGGCTGGTATCCCACAGAAAAGGTCGGCCGGGGCCGCTTTCTGGGCATGTACAGCCAGGCGTTTGGCTCGGGCATCCAACTCGACAACATGTTCAACTACGACACCGACCGCCACTACCGCCGCGAATTCTATGAGCGCGAGTACGACAACAATGAACCGATCGACAGCTACATACTGCTGACCAAGCGCAACGGGGACCTGAACTACTTTCTGCTGCTTGAGCCGCGCATTCACCCGTGGCTCAGCAAGACCGAGTACCTGCCCTCGCTGGGCTTTGACGCGCAGCGCGCATCGGTCGGCGACTTCGGGCTGCAACTCTCAAGCCACACCGAGGCCAGCCTGCTGCGCTTTTCACCGGGCGAGGGCGACAAGCGCGACGTGACCTACGTTCCCCGCGCCGACAGCACGACCTGGTTCAACATGCCGTTTGAACTGGGCCCCTTCGCCATTGACCCGTACGCGGGCGCGCGTGTGACCGTGGCCAACCGCTTCCTGCACATCCCCGAAGGCTCAAGCCGCCCCGGCCTGGCGTCGGACGGCACTTATCCCGGGCTGCGCAGCGACCACCGGCAGGATTGGGGCATCCTGTACCGCATCATGCCGATCATCGGCCTGCATATGCAGACGTTTCTGACCGGCACGTACCCTGACGTGAAAATCCCGTGGCTGGGCATCGACGGCCTGCGCCACGTGATTGCGCCATTCGTGCGATACAACAACGTGCTGTACAACAGCCTCGACGACATCCCGGGCCGCGCGTTCATCCCGATGGATGAGGTGGACGTGCTGGACGAGTTTCACGAGATCCGGGTGGGGCTGCGCAACCGGCTGCAGACGCGCGTCGGCCGAGACGAAAAACGCCACACGGCCGACTACTTTGAGGTGATGGCGGAAATCCCGATGTACCCGCAACGCCAGCGCGACAACGGCGGCCGCTTCTTCGGCGACCTTGAGCTTGCCGCGAACTGGCGGCCCGCGCCCGGGTTTGCGCTGGCTGGCAACATGTTCATTGACGTCTACACCGGCAACGTCGAGCGCGCGTCGGCCAGCTTTCGATTCGACATTCTGAACTTCGGCCAGGCGAACATTTACTACCGCCTGCTCAAACACCAGCACCAGGTCGTGGGCATCCAGCTTGAGCTGACGCTGAGCGAGCTGTATCGCATCAACGCCAAGCAGGAGTTTGACCTTGAACGCGGGCGCTTCCGCGACACTCGCGTTGAGCTGCACCGTGAAGTGCTTGAGGCGCTGGACCTGGGCTTCGTGTTCGTGCGCGACGCTGTCGATGGTGACGTTGGTTTCTACTTCAGCATCAGCGTGGCCTTTCGCGCACCCCGCGGCAGCAGCAGCCTGTTGAGGTAGCGCCCGGCGACAGCTTGCGCTCGGGCCCGACGTTTCCCAAACTCCCGCCCCGGAGGGATGCATGAAGATCAGTATCGTTGGATCAGGCCACGTAGGATTGGTCAGCGGCGTCTGCTTTGCCGAAAAGGGCCACGAAGTGCTTTGCGTGGACCACGACAAGGACAAGCTTGCCAAGCTCAAGCGCAGCGAGTCGCCGTTCTTTGAACCCGGCATGCCCGAATTGCTGGCAAAGCACCAGGCCTCCAAGCGGCTGCACTTCTCTGACCGCACCGAAGACGCTGTGGACTTCGGCCAGGCCATCTTCATCTGCGTGGGCACACCCAGCACTGAACGCGGCAAAGCCGACATGAGCTTTGTCGAGAAGGTCGCCCGGACGATCGCCGAGAACCTGAAAGACTACCGCCTGGTGATCGAAAAGAGCACTGTCCCGATCAAGACCGGCGAGCGCATCAAGCGCACGATGGGCCGCTACATCAAGGGCGACGTGAACTTCGACGTCGCAAGCAATCCCGAGTTCCTGCGTGAGGGCAGCGCGATTGAAGACACGCTTAAGCCCGACCGCGTGGTGATCGGCGTGGACTCGGCCAAGGCCGAGTCCCTGCTGCGCGAAGTGTACAAAGGCTTTGACTGTCCCATCGTTGTAACCAGCGTCGGCAGCGCCGAGCTGATCAAGCACGCCAGCAACAGTTTTCTTGCCCTCAAGATTACCTACGCCAACTGGCTGGCGCGCCTGTGTGAAGCCAGCGGCGCCGATGTTGACGAAGTCGTCAACGGCATGGGGCTTGACCACCGCATCGGCAAGCACTTCTTCGGCGCAGGCATCGGGTACGGCGGCAGCTGCTTTCCCAAGGATGTGGACGCGCTGGCACACATCAGCGAAGAAATCGGCGTTGATGCACCCATGATCCGCCTGATCAGCGACACTAACAAAGGCCAGCTTGAGCGCTTCTACAACATGATTGAGCGCGAACTGTGGGTGCTGAACGACAAGACCCTTGCCGTATGGGGACTTGCGTTCAAGCCCAACACCGACGACCTGCGCGAGGCGCCTGCGCTGCGCCTGATCGAGAAACTCAAGGCAGCCGGTGCCCGGCTTCGGGTGCACGACCCGGTGGCGATGCCGAACACGCGAAAGCTCCACCCGGACCTGTACTACGCGAACGACCCGATCGACGCGTGCAACGGCGCTGACGCGCTGATCGTGGCGACCGAGTGGCCCCAGTACAAGCAAGCCGACCTTGCCAAGGTCAAGGCAACGTTGCGCGTGCCGATGATCTTTGACGGCCGCAACTGCATTGACCGCAAGCGCGTGTCTGAGTTGGGCATGACACTTTTCGGCGTAGGCAAAGAACCGGTCAAACCGGGCGAGTAACCTTGTCGTGCGGTGTCGGTGACGCTGTGTTGCGTGTATCCTGCGCCGGTTTCACGGCCCGACACTGGACGCTGAACATGCTCATTCTTGGCATCGAAACTTCCTGTGATGACACCGCCGTCGCACTTGTCGAGGACGGGTGGAAGATCCGCGCCGGTGCCCGCTCCAGCCAGGAGAAGATGCACGCCGAATATGGCGGCATCGTGCCCGAGGTCGCCTGCCGCGTGCACCTGGAGACGTTGCTGCCGCTGCTCGACAAGGTGCGCAAAGAGGCGGGCGTTGAGCTGCGCGACATTGACGCCATCGCCGCCACCAACCAGCCCGGCCTCGTGGGCAGCCTGTATGTCGGCCTGAGTGCAGCCAAGGCACTTGCCTGGTCGCTGGGCAAACCGCTGATCGCCGTCGATCACATTGAGGCGCACATTTATGCCGTGCACATGGCCGAAAAGGACCTGTCCTATCCGCACGTGAGCGTCGTGGTCAGCGGCGGCCACACCGACATCTTTATCAGCACGGGCCCTACCGAGCACAAGTTGATCACACGCACGCTGGATGACGCCGCGGGCGAGTGCTTTGACAAGGTCGCAGCGCTGCTCGGCATCGGCTATCCGGGCGGGCCGGCCATCCAGATGACCAGCCTGGGCGGCGACCGCGATGCCGTGCCGTTCCCACGCGGCGAAGGCGGCCCCGACGGCCTGCAGCTCAGCTTCAGCGGGCTCAAGACGGCGGTGCTGAACGACCTGCGCAAGCGCGGCTTTGTGTTCGAAGCCGCAAAGAATTCCGGGCGCATGATCTCGGCGCGCGCGCCGGCCACGCCGGTGCCGAAGTCAGAAACGCGCACGTTGTCGGTGCGGCTGCCGCTGGCTGACATCGCCGCGAGCTTTCAGGAAGCCGCCGTGGACATATTGATTCGCGCCACGCTGGCAGCAACGCGCAAGTCGCGCTGCAAGAGCGTCGTGCTCGCGGGCGGCGTTGCAGCCAACAAGCGGCTGCGCGAGAAAATGGCAGCCGCCTGCAAGTCACAGAAGAACACGCGCTTTGCGGCAGCCCCGCTTAACCTGTGTACCGACAACGCCGAGATGGTGGCGGGCCTGGGCTTTCACAAGCTGCTGTCCGGCCAGACCGCAAGCATGGACGTCGACGTTCTGCCCAACAAGGACGAGAAGCGTCTGGCTGCGGAAAAGGCCTGACCGGTGGCGCTGCAACGCTACAACGCCGAGTACATGCCGCCCGCAACGATCGCCCTGATCATTGCCAGTGTGGCCGTGGCGATGCTGGACATCGCCAATGGCGGCCTGTTCGAGCGCCTGCTGTGGGCGCGCGGCATCGACATCCAGTACGGCCAGTACTGGCGTCTGCTGGGCGCGGCGTTTGTGCACGCCGACATGATGCACATCGCCTTCAACATGTACGGGCTGTGGGTGCTGGGCGTGATCTTTGAACGCCTGCAGGGCTGGCGCGCCACGCTGATCGTGTACTTCGTGTCGCTGTTCGGATGCTCCGGCTTGACGATGGTGTTCTACGACCCGATGACGCCGGTGGTGGGCGCATCCGGCGCGGTGTACGGCATGTTTGGCGCGGTGCTGGCGTTCTTCTTCGTGAAAGCCGGCGGACGGGTCAGCGGACTGTGGGAGATCCCCCATGCGCGCATGCTGCTGATCTGGCTTGCGTTGGGTGTGTACCAGAGCTTTATGCCGGGCGTCAGCTTGCTGGGCCACCTTGGCGGATTCGTGCCGGGTGTCGTGCTCGGCATCTACTTTGAGCAACGCTACGCCCGCAAGCTCGACCTGTGGCACAAGCTGGGTGTCGGCATGACCGTCGCGGCCGTCATCTTCTTGTGCGTGTTTGCATGCGTGCCAGTCACGCGCTCAAGCTGGTACTCAGTGCGGGCGCTGCGCGCTTTTGAAAACGGCGACCTTGAACGTGGCGACGAACTGCTGGCGCAGGCCGGCCGCAGAAGCCGCAACAAAGTCGGCGCGCAGCTGCTGTTCGTGCACGTGACCGTCTGGCGCCGCTATCACCAAGCCCAGCCAAAGCAGTACCCGGTTTCTGTACTGCGACGGCCGCTTACGCATTTGGACGGAGTCCCTAATCCGGGAAGGTTCGGGAGGTGGTACGACTTCGAGAGCGACCCCGAGGATGACGCTGAAGCGCTTGAATCGGAATCATTCGCACCCTAGAACGTGCGCGGTGAACCATGGCCAGCAACCTTGAGGCCTTTGAAGAAGCGCGCAAATACATCGCGGGCGGCGTGAACAGCCCGGTGCGCGCCTTTCGCGCCGTCGGCGACACACCGCTGTTCTTCGCGTCCGGCTACGGCAGCAAGGTCACCGACATCGAAGGCCACGAATACATCGACTACGTCGGCTCGTGGGGCCCGCACATCCTGGGCCATGCCAGCGAGCCCGTGATCACCGCCATCACGCGCGCGGCCCGCTCGAGCACCAGTTTTGGCGCGCCCACGGTCAGCGAAACGGTGCTGGCGCGACTGATCGTCGAAGCGCTGCCTGGCGTTGACCGCGTGCGCCTCACAAACAGCGGTACCGAAGCCACCATGAGCGCGCTGCGCCTGGCGCGCGGCTTTACCGGTCGCAGCCTGGTGGTCAAGTTTGCCGGCTGCTACCACGGCCACGTCGACAGCCTGCTGGTGGCAGCGGGCAGCGGCGCGCTGACGCTGGGCAATCCTGACAGCAAAGGTGTCAGCGATGCCGTCGCTCAGGAAACGATTGTGCTGCCGTACAACGACGTCGGCGCGATCGAGCACGCCTTCCAGAAGTATGGCGACCGCATCGCCGCGACGATCATCGAGCCAGTCGCCGGCAACATGGGCGTGATTCCGCCCGTGCGCGGCTACCTGGAAAGTGTCGCTGCCATCACCAACGAAGCCGGCGCAGTCTTCATCATGGACGAAGTGATGACCGGCTTTCGCGTGGCTTGGGGCGGCGCACAACGCCTGCTGGAACACAAGCCCGACCTCACGGTGCTGGGCAAGGTGATCGGCGGGGGCATGCCGCTGGCGGCCTTTGGCGGGCGCGCAGACATCATGGCTGCGCTGGCCCCCGATGGCCCGGTGTACCAGGCGGGCACGCTCAGCGGCAACCCTGTCGCGGTGTCAGCGGGCATTGCAGCCCTGACTCAGTTGCGCAACAACCCGGGCATCTACCGCCGGCTTGAAGTGCTGTCGGCGCGCCTTGAGCATGGCTTGCGCACGGGTGCGGCGCGCTGCGGCGTGCCGGTGTACCTGGCGCGGTGCGGCAGCATGTTGACGCTGTTCTTCCAGGATGGCCCGGTACGCAACCTTGCCGATGCCAAACGCAGCGACACCAAGCGCTTTGCGCTGTTCCACAAGATCATGCGCGAGCAGGGCCACTATCTGCCGCCCAGCCAGTTCGAGGCATGGTTCGTGAGCAATGCCCACACGTTCAAGGACATCGACGCCACCATCGACGCCGCCGAACGCGCCTTTGCCGAACTATAACATCCGCACATTCCGCAAGCCGAAACCACAGGCGTCAGCTAGCATGGTGCCATGACCAGCGTTGCGCTGATCCCGTTTTCGACCCGCCTCGCGGAAGACCACGCAGCGCACATCGCTCGCGGTGTGACGCTGGAGCTTTCCGACTGGCTGAAAGCGCGCGGCGCTGACCCGCTGGTGCTGACCAGCGCGCAAACCGACGAAGATGGCGCATGGCGTAAACTGGTCAGCTTCGCCGACGAGTTGTCCGCGGAAACCGTCACCGAGTTCGTGACCGGCCTGGCCCGCGAAGGCGAAAACGTCAGCGGCGAGTTCAACATTGCCATCAGCGGCGTCGTGGAGCCGATGCTTGCCAGCGACACGTTTGACCGCGGCATCAAGTTGATCGTCACCGTCACAGACATTGGCGGCGCATTCTCGCGCGGGCGCTTTGTGGCCGAAGCCACGCAAAGCACGTTTCGCGATGAGGTGCCGCGCCTGTTCAAGGAAGTCGCAAGCGCGCTGGGCCTGAACGCGACTCCTGACTACGACCCTGGTACGCGGCACTTCCAGGTCTGGTTGAACCTGTTGGTCACCCGGGCGCTCACGCTCGCCGCCGAAGTTGGCGCCGTGCCGCGCGATGCCAGCGGTTTGTATGAGCCCGCCCTGCAAGCTGCCAACCTTGACCCGGCTTGCCAGGCGGTGCGTGACCGGCTGGGTGAGTTGTGCCAGGTGCTGGTGCTTGAGCGCGGCTTCGAAGCCAAAGACGCGGCCGGCGCCCTCGAGAAAGTCATGCGCAAGGTCGGACCTGACTGGAAGAGCCACCGCGTGCGCGGTCAGTTGATGCTTGCGGCCGGCGACCCCAGCCAGGCCGCCAAGGCCTTTTGCCAGATCATCCAGGGGCGCTACGAAGCGCCCGCCAAAGCCGACCGCCAGCAGGCTGCTCTGCTGGCCGGCAAGGCGTTCAATATGGCCGAGCGCCACCTTGAGGCGCAGCGCGTGTTGAGACTGGCGATGGATGCCGACAGCCTGAAGGTCGAGGCGATTGTCGAAAGCGCCGCAAGCAGCGCCGGCCTTGGTGAATTGGTCGTCGCCGAGCGCCTGTGGCGGCGCGCCCTTGAGCTTGAGCCCCAGAGCATTTCGGCGCGGCTGCACCTGGCGCGATACTTTCGCGCGCGTGGCGATATCGAAAAGGCCACCGAGCAGTACAGCGCTCTGGTGAAATTGCCGGGCCTGCCCCGCGAAGTGTTTGCAGATGCCGCGGAGTTTTTTGTCGTAAACAGTCGCCACGAACAAGCCTTGCAGGCCGCCGAGCGCTACGCCGACGACTACCCGGGCGACGCGATCGCGCATGTGCTACACGCAAGCGCGCTGAACTCGGCGGGCCGGCACAAGCGGGCGCTGGCTGCGCTTGAGAAAGCCGAGTTGTGCGTCGGTGTCGGCGAAATGGACGACCTGGTCAGGCGCCAGCGCCGCTTCGCCGAGCACCCGGACGCCGAGACGCGCTTTCGCAAGCTGGCGGGCGAAGCGCTGGAAGGCGATGCGCTCGAGGCCGAAGTCGGTCTGCGCCAGTTGCTGAACCAGTTTGAAGACTTCTACGAGGCGCAGATGTTTCTCGGCATCGTCCTGCGCCGCCAGGAAAAGTGGGAGCAAGCCCGCGACGTACTCGAGGGCCTGCGCACGCGCAACCCGCTGCCCGGCATTGATAAAGAGCTGACAGGCATTTACAGCCGCCTGAACCAGCCGGCAAAAGTGCTCGAGTGCGCCAAGCGCGCCATGGAAGCGGCGCCGGAAGACCCGACACTGTTGACCAACTACGCGGCTGCGTTGCTGGAGAACGACGAAGTCGATGAAGCAATGAAGTACGCGCAACGCGCCGACTTGCTGATGCCCGGAGACGACCCCACGCGCAAGCTGCTGGAACTGATCGAGCTCAGGATGCGCAAGCGCGGACTGATTCGCAACTTTCGAGCCGTGATCAAAGAAGCCACCGGCTGGTGGAAAGCTACGCGGCGCAAGAAGCAAGACGACCCAGAGGCAAAGTAGTCGCAGGCCCCAACAGAGAGCGGCCCCGGCATCAGTGCCGGGGCCGCTGCGTGTGATGCAGTTGCTGTCTTCGTACCATTACCGGCGCGACGCAGTTCTCCGGTGCACGCGCCCGCCAAGCACAATCAATGCGGCAACAGCCAGCAGCAACCACCATTGCGCTGCCCGGCCGCCGTTGGCTGTGCAGCCCTCGCCCGGCCCACTTCCGCCGCCATCGGATGCGGTTTCCAGAATCACGATGTCGAATGTCTGGGTATCGCTGCCCCAGCCGTTGTCGGCTGTGATCACGACGTTGACCGTACCGGTTTGCCCGGGCAACGGCATGCCGCTAAGCACGCCTGCCAGCGGGTCAAGCACAAGCCACGCCGGCAGCGTATTGGACGAATACGTCGCGGAGGGCAGTCCCTGCGCCACGATCTGGTACTGGTAAGTCTGCCCCGCGACTACGCTGGTCACCGGCAAGCTGGTGATCTGCGCGGGCGTGCCGGCAACATCGATCTGGAAGGACTGCTGCGCATCGGGCGGCGTGCCGTTGCTTGCGATAATCGTGATGACGCCGCTTAGCCCGATGTCTGCAGCACCGGGCGTGCCGGCCAGCACACCGGTGACCACGTCAAAGTTCAACCACGCGGGAAGTCCCGTCGCACTGAAGACCGGGGCGGGCAAGCCTCCCGTCGAAACCACGGTGTAGGAGTAAGGCAGACCCGCCGTGGCGGTGAGTGGTGGCGTGCTCACGAGTACCGGCGCAACGCCAGCCACGGAGATCTGGAACATCTGGGTATCGAAGCCCGCGTCGTTCGACGCCGTCACGGTGATCATGCCTGTCACGCCTACGTCGGCGCCGCCCGGTGTCCCGGATAGAACACTGCCGCTGAGCGTGAGCCATGACGGAAGGCCGCTGGCGCTGACGACCGCGGTGCTGCCCGCCGACAGCACGTCATAGCTGTACGCGCTGCCCGCCGTCGCGCTTGTCACGGGCGTGCTGACGATCTGGGGGGCAATCGTCAGCGACCAGACTTCTGACACTGGAAAATGAACGCCGTAGACCATCCCTGTTGCATAACGCCCGCCCAGCATCCACAGCTTGGTGTCAAAGGCCATCAGGGTGTGCTCGGCGCGCGCAGGCCAGAGGGTGCTCGATTCCTGCACCCACGTATTGCCGTCGATCGACGACCACAGGTCTTTCACGGCCCATCCATACGAAGCTGTCCGGATTCCACCGGCGACCCACAGACGCCCGTGTGCAGCAACCGCCGAATGTGCATATCGGGCAAGCCAGCCGGCCGCCGCGGTCTCCTGTGTCCAATTGATGCCGTCTGTGGATGACCACACGTCGTTGCTGTCGGTCGTGCCATCGGTACCGCCCATGACCCACATGCGGCCAGCGAACACCGTGGCTGTGTGTCCTGCACGCGCGGACCAGCCGGCCTGCATGGTCTCGCGCGTCCAGTTGATGCCATCGGGCGATGACCAAACGTCACCTAGACAGGCATAGCCATTGAAACCGCCGATCACCCACATGCGGTTGTCGTACACCACGCTGGCGTGGCCGTCGCGAATGCCCCACATGGATCCTGTTGTGCTTGATTGCACCCAGTTGATGCCGTCCGTGGACGACCAGATGTCGTTGAACTTCAGCGCCCCCTGCACCCCGTCCGCCCCGCCCATCACCCACATCCGGCTGTTGAACACGACGGAGGTGTGCCCCGCCCGCGCAGCCCAATTGGCTGCGGGCGTCGCCTCGGCCCAGTTCACGCCATCCAGCGACGACCAGACGTCCTGCTTCTGCGTCAGCAATCCGGTTGTGGTGCGGTGCGAGCCCCCGAACATCCACATCCGGTTGTTGAACTCGAGCGACGTGTGCCGGGCGCGACCGGACCATGCGTCAAAGCCGCCGCTGGCAGTATCGCGTGTCCAGATCATGCCGTTCGCGGACGACCAGACGTCGGCAACGGCTTCACCGGGCGCGCCGCCCCCGTAAATGCCCCCGTTCCACATGCGGGCAAGCCCACCCATGACCACCAGGCGATCGTTGAGCACGACAGCCGTATGCTCAGTTCGGTCAGCCCAACCGTAGCCTCCAGTTACCAGAGTCCAGGTGATGCCGTCCGGCGATGAGTACACCTCGCCGTTCGAATGCTGCGATGCCAGCGAGCCGAGCCCGTTGATGCCGCCAATGACCCACATCAAGCTGTTGTAAACCAGGGCGGTCGTTCCCGTGCGCGGCCCCCAGGTGCCGTTAGGAAATGCCGTGCTGGTCTTCAGCGCCCAGTTGGTGCCGTCGTAGGCCCACACGTCGTTCAAGTAGTAGAAGCCGCCCAAGCCGCCGACCACAAACAGCTCGTTGTTGTAAACGACGGCTGCATGTCCTGACCTGGCACTCCAGGGTGCGTTTGCCGATTGCGTCCAATTGATGCCGTCTGACGAGGTCCACACATCGTTCAAGTCGGCCCAGTACCCCATCTCACGACCGCCCAGCAACCACAATTCGCCGTTGTAAACCGAGACGGTGTGCTCGGCCCGCGCGCTCCACGCCGCTGCCGACGTCTCCAGGTTCCAGTTGATGCCGTCGGCTGACGACCATACGTCATTCAGACAAGTCCCGCCGGCAACGCTGCCGCCCAGCACCCAGATGCGATTGTTGAAGACCACAGATGCGTGCTGCACGCGGGCAGACCAGCCCGGGCTGTCAGTTTCGAGTGTCCAGTCGGCAGCGTTCGCGGAAGACCAGATCTCGCTCGATAGTGTGCCATCCACAAGGCTGCCACTCATCACCCAGGTCCGGCTATTGAACACGACGCTTGTGTGACCTTCGCGGGCTGTCCAGCCGGACTCGGCCTTCCACAGGCCGGACTGCGCGCTGAGCAAGCTTGCAACACCAAGGCAGATCGTTACAGCCAGCATCGTCAGGTACTTCGTAGTCATCGTTCGCTCCCGGGCTCGTGTGGGCGGCGTCGTTTCCACGCCTGCATGTGTTCAGAGTATCCCGGGCCGGCCCGTTGTTAACTTTCAGTAACAAGTAGTGTTGCGTGGCAGAAACGCTATATCTGTTGTAACGGAAGCGTTACACTCGTCAGGTCTTGAAGAATCGAGGAGTCGACGATGAAAACGCAGGACACGCGCGACGCAGCCCTGCACGAACGCATGCGCACGCTGCTTCGCGACCAGTCACAGGCGCGCATCGCCCGTGCGACCGGCCGCTCACGTACCTCATTGACCCGCTACCTGCAGGGCGCAAAGCTGCCGCTGGAGTTTGGCGTGGCACTGGTCGAAGAGTTCGGCGTCAACCCGGCCTGGCTGCTGACCGGGGAAGAGCCGGTGTACCTGGCGGACGTGCCTGCCGCGTCCAGCGAACTCGGGAATGACCTGCTTGAGATGATGCGGTCCATGGACCACGTGTCCAAGCTGAAGCTGGGCGCGCTGACCGGCAAAGGCCACGCGCGCGCGCTGCGCGACGTGTCGGAGATGCTTGACCGCTATGGCTCCCTGCGCGACCGGCTCAACCGCATGAGCGCGCCCATCCTTTCAGACCTGATTACACAGGCCGAGCAGGCAACCGTAGAGCGCAAGCTCGACCGCGCCCGCGCACTTGAGCGCGTGGCGTCACGAATCGAGCGTTTTTGTGACGACCGCGACCTTTCCAACCGGCTGCTGTCGGTGCGCGCCTACATTTTTCAGTCCGACCTGATGATCGACCAGGCTGCGGAGTTGCGCTCGCATGCGTTTCACGCGTGCCTGACGCTAGATGCAGACTTCGCAACCATCGCGCGTCCCGCACTGGGCCTTGCCCAGGCGCTGCACACAAATCAGTTCTGCTCCCGCGCACGCCGGGTGTGCAGCATTGCCATGTCCTACGCCGGGCCGAACGAGCGCGCCTCGCCGCCCTTCATCCGCCTGCTCAGCCAGGAAGTTGCCTTGCGCGTGGACCTGGGTGACTTCGAGTCCCTGGCTGAATCCGTCGAGCAGCTGGTGACCCTGAGCGCGGGGAATGAAGAGCGCGACCACGCCGACACCATGAAACTCTACTACAACCTGCACCGGGGCATCTGGCGCCCGGAGGAACTTGCCGGTGCGAACATTCCTACGTTCTCTGGCGCAGCGATGCTGCTCAACGTTTGCTTTGTTACCGACGACGCAGACGTGATCGAAAGGGCGCTGCGGCGCGCCAGGTCCATGATGGACCCGCAAATGGTGCTGCAGCGCTACCACATCGGCCGCGGCGAGGACGTGCTGAACGCGCTGCGGGGCCGGCCCATCCCGGAACAGACGATTGAAGAACGGCTCTCAGGCCGGCGCACCGAAGAGCTGGGATTGTCCCAGGCAGTCAATCGTGCCCACGTGCTGCGGTTGACCGGCGACAGCCGCGCCGCCGAGGTGATGCTGCATGCGCAGAGCCGCCTTGAGGAACTCCAGGCCGAACAGACTCCGCTGCCGGTGATGCTGGCGATGCACCTCAAGAACGTGCTCAGCTCAATCCCGAAGGCAGCGCGCAATCGCCGGCACCGGGCGCTGCGCGACAAGGCTGAAAAACTGTGCCGCGAACGCATCGCGCGAGGCTATGGGCTGTTGCGCATGCTGCTGGACTGAAGCGGCGGCTTGCCCACAAAAAAGCAAAGCAGCCCCGGCATGGGCCGGGGCTGTGAAACTGGTGCGCAGGGCGGGACTTGAACCCGCAATCCATTTCTGGAACCAGATCCTTAGTCTGGCGCGTATGCCAATTCCGCCACCTGCGCGCGATTGGACCGGAAAGGTAACAGCGCCTCCCCCACTGTCAACGAGGCGAAGTTTCCCGCCGGGCCGTCTTTTCTCCGGCCTGGACGCCTTCGTTCGTATCCGTAGATCAAACACATTTCACGGATGCTTGACGCGCGGAACCATGCCAGACTAGAGTCCGCAGTCCAACACGGAGCCAGCGGTGAGCGAAACACACATGCATCAGCCACCCAAAGAGACCATTGGCGTTCGCGCCATGGACCTCCAGGTGATTCATGACTCCGTTAAAGACGAGATCATCGCGCACCCGCTGCTCGAAATCGCCAACCTGCGCACGTACTTCCACACCGACGACGGCGTGGTCAAGGCGATTGACGACATCAGCCTGCGCATCGGCGAGGGCGAAACCCTTGGCGTGGTAGGCGAATCAGGCAGCGGCAAATCCATGACCGCGTACTCGATGCTCAAGCTGCTGCCCAGCGCAGCCGGCCGCATCGAGGGCGGCGTCATCAAGTGGCGCAACGAGGGCGGACAGGACGTTGACCTGACGCAGTTGCCTGAGCCTGAGCTGCGAAAAATCCGCGGCGGCGATATCGCCATGATCTTTCAAGAGCCGATGACCAGCCTGAACCCCGTGTTCACCTGCGGCTCGCAGGTGGTTGAGGCGCTCACGCTGCACCTGGGCATGACCAAGTCCGAGGCCTGGGCGCGCACCATTGAGCTGTTCACCGAAGTCGGCATCCCCGACCCCGCCACCCGCGTCAAGCAGTACCCGTTTGAACTTTCGGGCGGCATGAAGCAGCGGGTGATGATCGCCATGGCGCTGGCCTGCAACCCGCGCATGCTGATCTGCGACGAGCCCACAACGGCCCTGGACGTCACGATCCAGGCCCAGATTCTGCGCCTGATCAAGAAACTGCAGCACGAGCGCAGAATGGCTGTGCTGTTCATTACCCACGACCTTGGCGTCGTGGCCGAAGTCACCGACAAAGTCGCGGTCATGTACCGCGGCAAAATCGTCGAATACGGCCGCGTGCTCGACATCTTTGCCAACCCGCACCACCCGTACACCAAGGGACTGCTGGCCTGCCGCCCGCGCCTGACTACCAAGGCCGAGCGCCTGCCGACGGTCGAGGACTTTGTCGAAGCCGAAAAGCGCGGCATCAGCCTTGACCCGACGGACCCCAACCTGGAAATCCCCGGCAAGAAGCGCCCCGAGAAACGCCGCGAAGACTTTCCGGGCTACGATTCGCCGCTGCTGCGCATCGAAGGCCTCAAGACCTACTTTCCGATCAAAAAGGGCGTGTTCCGCCGTACCGTCGGCTACGTCAAAGCCGTGGACGACGTCACTCTCACCGTCAAGAAGGGCCGCACCATCGGCCTGGTGGGCGAATCCGGCTGCGGCAAGACCACGCTGGGGCGTACGGTTTTGCGGCTGGTAGAACCGACCGAGGGGCGCGTGTACTACGGCGACCGAGAAGTCACGGGCATGCCGGCCGCTGAGCTGCGGGGCATTCGGCGCAAGATGCAGATCATCTTCCAGGACCCGTTCAGCAGCCTGAATCCGCGCATGACCATCGGCGCCGCGATCATGGAGCCCATGATGGTCCACGGATTGCAGGGCAGCCGCAAGAGCCGCGAAGAACGCGCGGCCTGGCTGCTTGAGAAAGTAGACATGTCGCCCGACTTCCTGCGCCGTTACCCGCACGAGTTCAGCGGCGGCCAGCGCCAGCGCATCGGCATCGCGCGCACGCTGGCGGTTGAGCCTGAGTTTATCGTGTGCGACGAGTCGGTCAGCGCGCTGGACGTGAGCGTGCAGGCCGGCGTGTTGAACCTGCTGCTGGACTTGCAGGACGAGTTCGGCCTGACGTACATTTTTATCTCGCACCATTTGAGTGTGGTGAAGTTCATCGCCGACGAAATCGCGGTGATGTGCCCGGGCGCGACGCTGAAAGAACTGTGGAACGAGGGCAAGCGCGAAGGCGTGCGCGAAGCCGACTTTGAGCGAGGCGGCCACATTGTCGAGTACGCCTCCAGCGACGAAATCTACCGCAACCCGCAGCACGCGTACACCAAGCGCCTGATCGAGGCGATCCCCGACCCCGACGTAGAAGACATCCGCAAGCGCGTCGAAGCCAGCGTGTAGCAAGGGCATGCAACATGGCCCGGCCGGTTACGGCCGGGCTTTGCGTTTTGGGCGGATTGCGCCAAACTGTGGGCCGGCTGGTCGTTTCATGGTGGGAGGACTTCATGCTGATCCGGTTGGTGTTCGCGGCTGCGCTTTTCGCGCTGCCTTGTGCCGTTTGCGCCACGATGGCGGTGAAGCTGGATTTGGCTGCCCTGGCTGATCACTCGGCGCTTGTCGTGGTCGCCAAGCTGGACAGCAAAACCGCCAAGTGGGATGCAGCCAAGACCGGCATCTGGACGCACCACTCGCTCACGGTCAGCGAAACGCTCAAGGGCGACCATGCGGCTTCGCGCGAGTTTGTCACGCGCGGCGGCGTGGTCGGTGACCGCGGACAGCACGTCGCCGGTTCGGGCACCTTCGACATCGGCACTGAATACGTCTTCTTTCTGTGGAAGGACGACGACGGGCGTTTCCAGCTCACCGGCATGGTGCAGGGCGCGTTCGCCGTCAGCGACGACAACGGCGTCAAACGCGCGAAGAACAGTTTTACCGGCCTCACGATCGTGGACGCGACAACGCTCAAGCCCGCGGTCGACAAAGCGGCGTTAGACTACACGCTTGCCGAGCTCAAGAAGCAGGTGGCAGTGCGAGTCCGAAAGGGCAAGGAATGACGCCCGCGAACCGCATTGGCGCACACAAAGGCACAAAGGCACAAAGTCCTCTTCGTGGCTTGTTGGCTTCGTGTGAAACCGTTTCCCGCGCAACGCTCGCGACCGGATGCCTGCTGTTGTTGCTCACGGTCTCCGGCGGCGACGTCGGCGCGTACACCAGCATCCGCGTGCCCGTGGGCCCGGCCGGCCAGGGCCTGCCGGTGCGCTGGGACCTGAACAACGTGGCGGCACTGCCCAACGTCGCCAACCGCCGCGTGCTGTACGAGATCGGCGACAGCGGCTGCGCCGATGCCGGCAACTTTCTTGGGCCGATCAACGAATTCCAGGCCGTGCAGGACGCATTTGCCAACTGGCGAAACGTGAACGAAAGCGAAATCAACTTCGAGTTCACGGGCGCCACCACCACCGAAGCCACCAGCGCAAACGACAACCGCAACGTCGTTCGCTGGGTGGGCAGCAACATCTCGACGGGCGTTTTCGCCGTCACCATCACCACGTTCGACACCACGACCGGGCGCATCGTGGACGCCGACATGGAACTCAACGACCGCGATTTCACCTGGGACACCTTGGGCTCTACGGCAACGCAGGGCATTGTCGGGCGCTCGATGATTGAAAACGTCGTCACCCACGAGATCGGCCACATTGTCGGCCTGGACCATTCACAGGTCTCAGCCAGCACGATGTACTTCGCAAGCAGCCCCGGCTTGATTGAGCAGACGGTGATCGACCGCGACACGCGCGCACCCATCATCAGCGACTACACCAACGCCGCCGTCACCGACGCGTCTCTCGGCATCGTGCAGGGCCAGGTCACCACCAGCGGCACCCCGGCCTTTGGCGTCGAAGTTGTGTTGATTAACTACGCCACCGGCCGCGTCGTCATGGGCGGCATCAGCGAGGGCACAGCCGGGCCGTTTGCAGCCGGCAGCTACCAGATCGTCAATGTGCCGCCTGGGGTGTACATGGCGCTGGCAACGCCGGTGACGCGGGCGAACCTTGGCGGCTATTACTCCACGGCATTCACGAGCTTCTATCCGGTATTGCGCGGCATCAACGTCGGCACGCTCGGCGCACCGACACTGGTCAAGGTCGGCCCCGGCCAGACTGTTTCCAGCGTAGACCTTGCCCTGCCGTCGGCCAGCCAGAACCCGCTTGAACCCGATGGCAGCAGCGGCACCGCCAGCGCCGTGCTCAGTGGGCAGGCTTGCGTTTCCAGCATCAGCCCCAGCAGCGACGAGGACTGGTACAGCTTCACCACCACACAAGCCGGCCAGGCCGCGACCATACGCGTGATCGCCGACGGCTTTGGCAGCACGCTGAACCCGACGCTGACCCTGTACGACAGCAACGGAACCACCATCCTGGCCAGCCCGACGTTCGGGCATCCGGCCTATCAAGCCAGCGCCAGCGACATCGACGCCGACGCCTTTGACCTCAATGGCGCGAACTTTGACGCCGAGGTCACGCACACGTTCAGCGGCACCGGCACTTTCTTTTTCAAGGTGCAAAGTCGCGTTGCCGCCACCACCGGGCGATATGTCGTGCTGCTTGAGTTGGCCGGCGCCGACACGACCGCCGACAGCGCTGCCAGCGGCATTGAGTCAAGCGCGCCGGGCATTGCCGCAAACAGCGGCGGCAACTTCACCGTCACGGTAACGCCGCGCAATGCGTTCAGCCGTGACTTGAATGCTCCGAACACATTCACCGTCGAGTTGCTGGACGTAACCGGCGGTTCGCCCGTCACGCTGCAGACCATCACCAGCGGGACGACGCCGTTCGGATTTACGGTGCCTGCGCTGACCACGGCGCAACTGAAGCGCTACGGCGCGCGCATCGACAGTGTTCAGATCGCGCAGACCGTTGAGGTCGTGCACTACGGCACGCTGTCGCTGGCCAACAGCCAGATCGTGCTGCTCGAAAGTACGCTCAACGCCAACGGCTACGACCGCATCCCTGTGCGCATTGAACTGCGCGACGGCGGGAACAACCACCTGCCCGACGGAACGATTGCCGTCACGCTGGATACTTCTCGCGGGTCGCTGACGAACGGCACCAGCAGCGGCGCCAGCGGCGTGGCAGCCGTGTTTGACGCCGAAAATGGCTGGTGGACGATCACGCTGGTTGCGGGCACGTCGGCTGGCACCGCCAACCTGACCGCCTACGCCAACAGCCAGCAGATCGACACAGCCGTCGTGACCATCCTGCCCCGCGCCAACGGCACTGGCGGCGGGACTGGGGGCGGCGGCGGAGAAGATGAGGGCGATGACGATGATGACGGCGGGTGTGCCGTGAACGGCACCGGCATGGCGTTGGCGCCCATGGCGCTGCTATTGCTGGCAGCCATTCGCAGGCGCAGGCGGCGCTAGCGGAGCTTTTCCATCTGCTTGTGCATCTCGGGCAGGGCATCCTGCATCATCGATTTGCGGCAGGCGGTGCGGGCCTCTTCCTTCTTGTCGCGGCGCACGTTCTCGGCCTTCTCGGTGGCCTCGGCGAAGGGCTTTGTCTCGTCTTTCTTGTACAGCTTCCAGGTCATCTTGCCGTCGTAGATCGCGTACAACTCAGCGCCCATGAACTTCGGGTTCTTGGTCAGCGTCAGCGTCATGTCGATCTCAATACGTATCTCGTGGTCGGACTTTGAGCCGAACTTGTAATTCAGGTTTCCCAGTTCTTCCTGAAACCACTCATCGGCGGCGCTGTCCTCAGTCGTGAAACTCAGGAAGACCTTGAACATGCCCCGCGTCGGGGGTGGCAGCGGGTCGTCCGGTTTGGGTTCATCGGGCTTCGGGTCATCCGGCTTGGGGTCGTCCGGCTTCGGCTCGTCTGGTTTGGTGCCCGGCAACGGTGGCACTTCAGCGCCGGCAACCTTGGGCAGTGCCGTCAGCCTGTCGCGCGCCTCTTTGTGGCCCGGGTCAAGCTTGAGCGCCTGGATGAGCACCAGGTACTCCTGTTCATCCATCGCGAAGTCGTGGCAGAAGTCGGCCAGCTTGAGCACAGATTCAAGCTTCGTGAAATCCGCGGCGCGTTTGCGCAGTTCGAAGTGCTTGTCGCCGCGCGTGTAGGACCAGCGCACAAACAGCTCAATGCCGTCACCGATATCAAGCTTGAGCCCGTCTTCGTCCACGGCCTTTACCGTGCCGTCCAGTGTTTCGCCGCTCTTGAGGTGCAGCTTGACGTCGTCGCCGACGCTGCTTTGCGCGTTCACGGCTGCAAAGGCGAGCATCAGAACGACGATTGCGCTGAATATGCGTGTCATCTGCCCTCCCCCAGTTCTGCAAGCAGCAACCGGTAAACTTCAGCCGGCTGATCTGCCCCAAGCAGCGCGCTTGATACAGCCGCCTGCCTGCCGCCGGCACTCGCGATCTGGTTCACGTTGCCGGGTGTGATTCCGCCGATGGCAAACACCGGTATTGTCACCCTGGCCGTTACTTCAGAAATCGCTGCCGGACCGATCTGTGATTGTACTACCTTCGTGCCCGTTTCAAACATTGCTCCCAGGCCAATATAGTCCGCGCCCTGGGCTTCTGCGCGTAAAGCTTCTGTAACATCGTGCGTGCTGACCCCCACAATGGCTGCCGGGCCCGCCACGCGCCGGGCGTCGTCGGGGTGCAGGTCATCCTGCCCCACGTGTACGCCGGCCCCATGCAGTGCGGCAACATCGGCCCGATCATTGATGATAACGCAAGCATCGGGCGCTTGTTCAGTGAAGGCTGCAGCAAACTCCGCGAACTCGCGAGCCGATGCTTCCTTTTCGCGTAACTGATAAAGGCGCGCGCCCGCGCCGTGCAGGGCCTTCAGCGTCTCCGGCCACGGCTTGCGGCACAGCGAGCGCGTGAAAATCACCATCACCTGCGAGCTTCGCACAAGCTGCCTGCGCGGGGCAGCCACGAACAACTGCTGCTCGGCTTCATACGCTGCATAGCGGGCCTTTGCAGCCGCGGCGGCGGCCTGCCGGTTTTCAAGCTGGCTGAACTCTTCGACGACCCGCAGCGCCTCTTGCGCGCGCTTGATGCCCGCCAACGCGATGTCCCTGGCGGTGGCGCGCGACACGTCGTCGGCCTCGGGCTGTACACCGGGGTCTGCGGCGACATTGCGTGCCGACAGCAGGCGCTCAAGCCCCAGCAGGTCGCTGCACTCCGCGACGGCCCGACGCGCGGCCTTCACGGCCTGTGCCGACCGCGCGTCATTCATGGCAAGGCGCGCGTATTCTTCGCACGTGCGCAGGCCTTCACGGGCGCGGTTCAGGTTGGCGTCGAGAATGCGCAAAATCGGCTGCATGGCGCGATGTTAGCTATCGCGCGCTTGTCCGGAGGCAGCGGGCAGCGCTTTTTCGCGTTCACGCCCTTGCATCGGTTCTCCGAATGCCCTAATTCCTAGCCTGTATGTCCGACCACGACACGTTCCAGCACCCGCTGACCGGCCGCTATGCCGCCAAGGAAATGCGCGAGCTTTTCGGCCAGCAAAAGCGCATGGGCGTGTGGCGGCGCCTGTGGCTGGCGCTTGCCGAAAGCGAACGCGAACTGGGTTTAGGCCAGATCAGCCAAGAGGCGCTGGCGCAAATGCGCGCCAACCTCGACAGCCTCGACTTCAACGCCGCCGCCGAGTACGAAAAGCAGTTTCGCCACGACGTGATGGCCCACGTGCACGCGTTTGGCGACGTCGCCCCCGCCGCCAAAGCCATCATTCACCTGGGCGCGACGAGCTGCTACGTCACCGACAACGCCGACCTGATTCTGATGCGCGAGGGCCTTGCCCTGCTGCTAAGCCGCCTGCGCGGCGTGATCGCAGCCTTTGCTGATTTTGCAAGCCGCGAAGCCGACACCGCCTGCGTCGGCGCCACGCATTTTCAAGTCGCGCAACTCACGACGGTGGGCAAGCGCGCGAGCCTGTGGCTGCAGGACCTGGTGGCTGACTATCACGAGCTTCAGCGCATCCACGACGAAATGCCGCTGCGTGGGGTCAAGGGCACGACGGGCACGCAGGCCAGCTTTCTGGAGCTGTTTGACGGCGACGCCGCCAAGGTCAAGAAGCTGAACGAGATGGTCTGCACGAAGATGGGCTTCGCGCGCAGCTTTGCCGTCACCGGGCAGACCTATCCGCGCAAGTATGATTACAACGTGCTCAGCGCCGTGGCCGGCATCGGCATCAGCGCGCAAAAGCTTGCGACTGACATCCGCCTGCTGATGGGCCTGGGTGAGCTCGACGAGCCCTTTGAAGACAAACAGATTGGCAGCAGCGCCATGGCCTACAAGCGCAACCCCATGCGCAGCGAGCGCGTGTGCGCCATCAGCCGCTGGCTGATCAACCTGCCCGCCAACGCCGCTTTCACGGCGGCTGAGCAATGGCTTGAGCGCACGCTTGATGACAGCGCAAACCGGCGCATGAGCATCCCGGAAGCGTTCCTGGCCGCCGACGTGGTATTGAGCCTGCTGCACAACATCGGCAGCGGGCTGAAAGCCAACCACGCGGTGATTGCCGCGCGCGTGAAGCGCGAGCTGCCGCTGATGGCGACCGAGGCGATTATCATGGCGGCTGTGCGCGCCGGCGGCGACCGCCAGCAGGTGCACGAGCAGATTCGCGTGCACAGCCACGCGGCGATCAAGCGCATGAAAGAAGGCGCACCCGACAACGACCTGCTGTCAAGGTTGGCCGGTGACGCCACGTTCGCCAAGGTGAAAGACACGCTCGACACGCTGCTTGACCCAGCCAGATTCGTAGGCCTGGCGCCAACGCAAACGCGCGACTACCTGGGCGGCGAAGTGAAGAGTGTGCTAGCCCAAGGCAAAGGCACAGCCGGCGACCGCGTTGAAGTCTAGAGCATGCGTAGCCACGGTTGCAGATCACCAGGGATCGCAAACCCACATAGCGGGCGACCGACTCGCGCCGAGCAATTCACTCAAGATACTTGGGGTCATACGTTACCCCATGCTCATCGAGCAGTGCCTGCAACTCATCAATGAATGAGCGGCCATTGTGGTGTTCAGGCTGATTGAGGATGTATCGCTCCAGTGCCTCGCGGCCCGATGGCGCGACCGTAAATGCTGCGTATCCGCGCTGCCACTCAAAGGGCACGGCGAAACGCGATTGTTCGTTGATCCATTTGCTTGAACCGGCCTTCAACTCTCGCATGAAGTCTGAAACGGCGATGGTCGGCGGAATGGAGGTGAAGACGTGAACGTGATCGGTTACGCCGCCGACTAGAAGGGCCGTTCCTTTCATGCGCCGGATGATGCCGCCCATGTAGGCATGGAGGTTTGGCTGAAACGCGGGGGCGATGAGGCCGCGTCGATCCTTGGTTGAGAACACGACGTGATAGAGAAGTTTCGTCCATGTTTGCGCCATGGCTGCCCTTCGGGTCGGTCGCCCGCTACGCGGGCTTGGAGATGGTTGGCCAATTGAACCTTGGGCTTACGCCCAAGGCTACATTCGAAGGCCCGCTACGCGGGCCAAGATCTCCGCCCGCAAGGGGCGCAAAGACGCCAGCGACCGCTGCACGCGCCGAACCGCATCCCGCCCGCCACGAGTGCCAGCATGCCCGCGACCGCGTAGCGGTCGCCACGACTGTAGCCTATGGCGCAAGCCATAGGAAATTGGAACGAGAAAGACGCAAGCCCGCGTAGCGGGCGACCGACCCGCGCCAAGCCAGTGGCTCAGCAAGCCCGTGCGCTAACCCACAGCCGGCAATTGCACGTAGTTGTCGGTGACGAACGCTCGGAACTCGACTTGCAGCTCTTCGCCGGTCTTGCCCATCGTCTTGAGCAGGCGTGCCGTCAGCTCTTCGGAACTTTCCGGCTGGCGCTTTTCTTTTGATCGCAGTGCCAGCTCGGTGCGGGCCGAGTCCAGGAAATCTTTCAAGGCCTCTTTGTACTTCAGTGTCAGGAACTCAGTCATCGCAAACGCGTGCGCCATCTCGCGCGTGCTGTAATCCGGCGCGCGATGCTTGGTCAGGTGCTCTAGCGTCATTTCGCTGCCGGCTGCCACTTCTATCGCCACTTCCAGGCGCCAGCCCGCCGCGCACTTGCCCAGCCCCGGCAGCGATTCACGGCCGCCGCTGTCAATTACCGCGCTGGTCTTGACGGCATACATCGTCGTCGCCGCCGAGCCGTTCATCTGCGTGCTGTTGAGATAGCCCGAGCCGCGCACCAGCCAATAACAGTTCCAGCCGGTGTTGCGAACGACGGCCTTGGCGCCAAGGTCATGCGCGATCGCGTCGCGCAGCGACCAGTCGTTTTCCAGGCGCTCGTACAGGAACACCGCGCCATAGGGCCGGTAGACTTCAGCGCCATAGCCGACCTTGGCGTACTCTGCGCGCTGGGCGGCGTCGTTGATGTTGCTGCACGCCTCAATGAACTTGGCAAAGTGGTCGCGCTGCTTGAACACCGTGTAGTGCAGCCGGTTTTCGTCGGTCTCGGGCATCTTGGGGTCGGGCAGCCCCAGCGTCTCCAGCGAGCGCTTGCGCGCCGCTTCGGCGAACTGCGTCAGCACGCGTGTCCATTCGGGCCCGACTTCGCTGACGAGCAGCGTGTGCACCACCACCCAGTCACCCCGGCGCTTTTCCATGGCAAAGCCGATGCCGGTCTCGTACTCGGTGCGGCCCTCGATCACCTTGCCCTCGGTCGCGCCGGAGATCCACTTCTGGCGCAGGGTGTCGCTCTCGTCATCGAGCTGGTGCTTGTACCACATGTAGGCGCTGCTGCTGCGCACGGCCTTTTGCGCGTCGCGGCTTTCGGGGTACAGGCGCACAGTGTGATACAGCGCCAGCATGCGTTGCTGCGCAGAGAGGTCTTTGTCGATGACCAGCTTCCACAACTCGTCGGCGGCTTTGCGCCGGATGGGCTCGGTGGTTGCGCTGAGTTTGGCCTCGAGCTCTTGCCGCTTGGCTTCATTGATCTTGTCGGCAAGCGGGATCATGTCTTCGTCTAGCACCCACGCCTTGCCCTTCTTCTTGAAGCCCATGACCTTGCGCGTGTCGCGGTGGTCGGGGTCGTAGCGCAGGGCGTGGTCAAAGAAGCTGCGGGCATAGGTGTACAGGCCCAGTTCTTTGGCCTTGTCGCCGCAGTCAAAGCAGGTGTCGGCGCACTTCTCGAGCACCTTGGCGAGCTTCTTGTCCGGGGTAAGGCCGAAGGTGTCGGCGGCTGTGGCCGTGGGTTGCGGGGCGGAAAGCAGTGCCAGCAACAACAACGGCGCAGCGATCAGCAATCTGCGCATGGGTCATCCTCCGGGCCCAGTATAGCAGAAGTCATAATGTGAACGGGCGCGGATTTCTCCGCGCCCGTGCGATGCTGGACAGGTTCAATCGCCGCGCCTTGCCGCGCCGCTGCGGTCGACGTACTCGCCGCCCGTAAGCTCAGCCAGCGCAGCCATCAGGCGCCCGTCGTGGGGACCGATGCCGACGGTGTTGATCACCACCTTGCGGAAGGTGTTCAGGCGCCGCACGTCATCGACAATGTTCTGCGGCTGGCAGAAGCGGCCGTTGCCGACCATGTTGCCGCCGGGCCGGCCTACCTGGCCGATGTCAGTGCTGTCGTCACTGATGGTCGGACTGCCGTCGGTCAGGAAGAACATGGTGGTTGCGCCCGTGGACAGGCACTCTGGGTCCCAGGCCGGGTTGTTTTCTTTCTTGCCGATCTTCATCGGGTCCAGCGTGTTCTTGCCGTTGACGCAATAGCCGCGGGTCAGTGCGCCGTGGATGTTGGTCAGGTTCGCCCAGTTCAGGCCGTCTACTTTCTTGATGAACTTCTGCTTGTTCGCCTCGGTGGCCTGCACGAACTCATCGTTGGCGTTGTCGATCATCGCGTGGGGCGTGTGGTAGATAACGATGTTGAACCAGTAGTCATCCGGCAAGTGCTTCAGCGTGTGGATCAACTCGACCTTGGCCAGGTCAAGCTTGGACTTCACCTTGCTGTAGTCGGGCGGTGGAATCTCTTCTTTCGCCTCTTCCTCGCCGTCCTTGCCTCCACCTTTGCCGCTGCCCTTGCCGGTCACGGGGCCCTTGTCTTCTTTCTTCGGGGGTTCGGGCGGCTTGCGCATCTCGGGCGGAATCTCGACCGGGTGCTGCATGCTGCCCGAAATGTCGATCACGAACACCACGCGTTTGCCGACAGCCGCAGCCTTGAAGAACTTCGGCACGTCGCGGCCTGCCACGGTCGCGCCTTCTTCAGCGCGCTGGGCCTTGATGCCGCCCATCTTGACCCACCACTTCCAGAACTCGGGGTCAATGTAGGTGTCTTCGCCGGTAATCTTTGACAGCGCCATGCAGGTGTACCACTGGATGCGGTCGTCCTTGCTGGCAGCCAGGATGTCGGCCATTGCGAGCACGATGTCCATCATCATCTGCTTGTCGCCGCCCTTGACCATCTTGGGCGCGCCGTGCACGCACGTCAGCGTCAGAATCGAGTACTCATAGTCGAGCTTCTTGGCGTCGAGCTGTCCCAGCGGCTTGAGCGCCGTCAGCAGCACGTCGGCCTGGTCGGTGCGGCCGGCGAATGCCAGCGCCTCGATGGCAGCCGCGCGCAGGTAGATGTCTTTGTCTTTCGTTTCCAGCACCGCCTTGCGGATGATCTCGGTGCCGCGCGTTGAGTTCTGGCGCGCAAGCCCGATGAACGTCCAGTAAGCGCCGAACAGGTTCTCCGGTTTCACAAACCCGAGCACGCTCTTTTCCACCACGTCGAGCGCCTCATCAGACGTGAGCATCGCGACGCTCTCAGCCATCCGGAAACCGGCTGGTCCGTCGTTCTCTACGGCCAACGTGGCCATGATGGCCGTGGCTGCCGCCTTGGTGTTGTGGGCTGCCGCGGCGTCTACCGCCTCGGCACGTTTGTCAGGATTCGCGTCGTCGGTCTTCTGCGCGGAATTTCGCTGCCCGCTGAACGCAAGCGCCAGCATTGCCAGCGTCGTGATCGTCAGGACTTTTCGCATCTCGTGACTCCTTGTGGCCCAGACCAATGTCCCGGGGTCTCCCGCCCCTGCACCTGATTACTGATTTCTGCTGCCGCCTGAAAAATTCTGTGTCCAGTAAACGCCGGAGTGCCCGACGCCGATGATGCTGTGGTTGGCGATCATGTTCCGATGGTGCTCGGCCGCGTTGTACCACTGCCACACCGCTGCCGCGCCGTCGCCCGCACCCATCAGGCAGTTCTCGGCAACGCTGCCGCCAAAGCCCGCGCGCTTGGCGCGATCCTGCGGCGTGCGACCATCCGGGTGGCCGTCGATGTTGTGGCCGATGCGCCCGATCTTTTCCTGGTACTTGCTGTGGCCCGTGCACGCCTGGCACAGCGCCAGGTTGATCGTGACGCAGCCCTTGCCCAGCATCATGCGGTAGTCGTTCAGCACCGCGACGTGGCGCTTGTCTTCGTCGGTGATTGTCCCGCCCTGCAGGGCGTCGTTGGCTTCAAGCAGCTTTTTGTTGCTCTTGTATTCTTTCTCTTTCACGTTCAGGAACTCGAGGCCGCGGCTGCGCATGTAGGCTTCCGCGTTCTCGACCTTTTCTCCCCAGCCGGCAAGCGAAGCGTCGAACCCGCCCAGCAAGGTCGCCAGCGCGTCAAGGCTGGCACCGGGGCCCTTGAGGTCCAGGCCCATCTTCTCGATCGCGTACCCCACCGGGTCGCGCCACACCGCAAACAACGGCGCGCAGGCCTTATCGACTTCGGGTTGCAGCTTGCAGTTGTCGGCCTCGGTGTAGCGGGGATTCATGATGGCTTTCAGCGCCAGCGGGCGGTTCTCGTCCAGCACCTTGCGCAGCGCCTCGATGGTGACGCCGCTGCCGCGAATGGCTTCGCCCAGTTCGCGTTCAGCTTCTTTCTCTTTGAAGCCGCTGAAGTTCTTGATGACCTTGTCGCGCAGCGCCTGCTCAGTGCCGATGGCTTCTTTCAGCTTGGCGACGCACTCGTTGACCGTTTCCTGTTCTTCGGGGCGGTCCGATTCCACTTGCGCTGGATGAACGACATCCAGCCGTCGGCGTCGGGCGGCAGTTTTGGTTTTTCGGGTGGCGCCTCGGGGACAGCGTCGGGGTCTTTGCCCTCGGCAATGGCCTTTTCACGCGCCTTCTTCTTGCGAACTTCTTTAACGAAGTCGTCGTCGTCTTGAGCAAAGCTGACGGGCAGGGCAACTAATGCGGCCAAAACGACCGCAGCGCCCACCCGAATCCATGTGAAGCGCTGGGGGCGCATCATGCTGGCTCCGAATGGCTACAGGGGCGCATCTTCGCACCCGTAATCGTAACAAATTCCCTGCCCAGTTCCTTCACTAACGGAAGTGGGCCAAACCGGTTCAAACTTTCGGTCAAATGGGGGGAATGCTGGGGAAGTGGATAGGGGAAGTGGGAAGGGGAAGAATTTCGCCAAGTTTCCCAGTGTCCGGCTTCCCCTGTCAACTTCCTGCTTCCCCTATCGACTTCCCACTTCCCCTGTCCAACGGCCGCCGCGCCAGGCACAGCAGGCTTACCCCCCACGGGCTTGGTACCCAGGGCAGCAACAGCCGCTCAAGCGCAAATGTCTGGTACAAAATCCAGTTCAGTGGCCCAGCCGGCACCTTGTCGGTGTCCGATGCGCTGCCGTCGTCGCGCGAAACCAGCCGCACAGCCGCAATCAGCGGAAACAGCGCCGTGTTGATGTACCGGAACTTGCGAATCTCAAAGCCCGCGCCCAGCACCCGCTGCCTGAGTTCGCCGCGCCGGTACCTCCGGACGTGGTGCAACGCCCGGTCGTGGCTTGAGAACATCCAGGGGTGCGCGGGCACGGTGAACAGGGCATTCCCGCCCGGCTTCAATACGCGAAAGATCTCGGCCAGGGCCGCCGTGTCTTCTTCAATGTGCTCGAGCGTGTCGAGGCAGGTGACCACATCCAGTGTCGCGTCCCCCACCGGCAGGCGCCGCAGGTCGGCCTGGAACAGGCGTTTGAGCCCGCGCGCGCGGCTTGCCTCAAGGGCCAGGCCGTGCAGGTCAGCGCCCATCTGCACCCACTGGGGCAGGGCCTGCAACGTCATGCCCGTGCCGCAAGAGCAGTCGAGGCCGACCCCTTGCGGGACATAGCGCCGCAGAAACGCCCGCACAATCGCCAGCCGCCCCCGGAACCACCAGTGGCGCCGCTCAACAGCGGCCATGCGAGAGTATTCAGCATCTTCCATGAGGGTGAAAAGGGTACAGCCACCGCATCACTCAGCCAGACCCCCTTCTGGCTCCGAGCAGTGGCATTCGCGTCCCGCGAATGAGTTTCGCTGGCCTCCGGCCCGCGTCGACGGCCGGAGGCCGTCGCAACTCATGCGCTGGAAGCGCATGCCACTCGTTGGTCCGGCCTGACAGTACATGAAGTGGTTCGACTTTGGGCGTGGCACCGGGTTCGCGAAGCGGCAGTGATGGTTTCCGGTGTGGCCCAGTCGGCTGGCCTTACTGCGCGCCTGTCGTTGCCTCAGTCTTTGCTTCTGGCTGTTGCTTGGGTTCTGGTCTCTCGTACTCGCCGGTACGCCAGCGGCGGCGGATTCTTTTTACTGCTTTCAGCATTCGCCAGCCGTCTCTGGCTAACCTTACCTTGCTGCCTGCGATTTCTTTCCAGTTTACCGGTACTTCGGTGATGGCAATGCCCCACTTCTGTGCCAGGTACAGCAGCTCCACATCAAACGCGAAGCCGTTTTCTTTCGCCGCTTCAAACAGCGCCTGGGCGCGCGGCGTCGCGAACAGCTTAAACCCGCACTGGGTGTCGCGAATGCCCTTCACGCTGCCCATGCGCACGGCGCGGTTGAACCAGCGCCCCAGAAAACGCCGCAGCCAGCTTGATTCAATCACCGTGCCCCGGCCCTCGCGGCTTGCGATGGCGATCTCGGCGCCGCCTGCCACGGCGCGCTCCAGCGCCGCAAGCTCGGTCATCTGCGTGGCGCCGTCGGCGTCGGCAAACAGGCGCAATCGGCCCCGGGCCTCCAGCATGCCGCGCCGCACGGCTGCACCCTTGCCGCTGTTTCGCTCAAGGCTGATCACGCGCACACCCGCCTGTTGCGCGACTTGGGCGGTGTCGTCGCTGCTGCCGTCGTTGACGACGATGATCTCGATCTCGCGGCCGTCGGCCTTGGCCCACTCGTGGACGTGCCGCAGAAACGCGGGCAGGCGGTCGGCCTCGTTGTAGGCCGGGATGATGATCGAGAGGTCAGGCATGCAGTTGGTTGTCGCAAAAGGGGTCAGGCACCTCCGCTACGTTGCGGAGCCAGACCCCATTTGGCAGGTTGCTATCAGGGAATCGCGCAGGGCACAAGGCAACGATCCCGATGCGATTGGGCAATGGGGAATAAGCAATTGGAAATTGCTAATTGGGAATTGCAGTTCCTGCCTCCTGCGTCCTGCCACCTGCCTTCTGTCCTGCCTCGGCGGCTTGGTGTAACTTGCGCCCATGTCGATCAAGCCCATGGACCCTAACCTGTTTGATTCCGGCAGCGACCTTGGGCGCCGGTACATTACGGACTTTCCGCGCGTTGAGCCGTTTTATGCGGGCGACTATCGGCGGCCCGAACACCTGGCCGGCTTTGCCAATCGACTGTTGAACCGCACCTGGAAGCCGCGCTTTGACCGCAAGCTGACGGCGCAACTGCTGCGCGATTACGCTGCCCGCCACCCCGCGCCGCAGGCGGTGCTGGCCAACATCGACAAGCTGGAAAACCCGCAGTGCGTGTGCGTGCTGACAGGCCAGCAGGCGGGCCTGGGCGGCGGGCCGTTGCTTACGCTGTACAAGGCCGTGTCGGCAATCAAGCTTGCCCGCGAGGTTGAGCGCGCGTCAGGCCAGCCGTGCATCCCGATCTTCTGGAACGCCAGCGACGACAGCGATGTCGAAGAGGTCAACCGGCTGCGCGGCATCGGCGACGGCAAGCTGCTGAAGTTCCGGTTCAAGCTGCAAGCGGGCCGCACCCACGTGCGCAACATCCAGCTGCCGGGACGCGAAGACCCGCAATGGAAAGACGCGGCGCAGGCCCTGGGCAACGGCCCCTACCGCGAACGCGCCGAGGTGATGCTGCGCGACGCCGCCGGGCGCGACTTCGGCACCGCGTTCACGCGGCTGATGCTTGAGCTGCTGGGCTCGCGCGGCTTGGTGGTGATTGAGCCTTGGGCACTGGCTTCGCACCCGGCCTGGAAGCGCATCCACGGCGCGGAAATCGAAAAGCGCGAAGAAAACCGGCAGACGCTGCAACGCACCGCCGAGCGGCTGGAGAGCCTGGGACTGCCCGCGGGTGTGCCCATCGGCAGCCAGTTGAACCTGTTCGTGACGGTCAACGGCGAGCGCCGCCACGTCAGCGATGAGGGCAAACGGCTGGTGGTCGAGGGCCGCAGCGGCAGCCAGTCGATGACCGGCCTGTTGAAAGTACTGCGCGACGCGCCCGAGACATTCACGCCCAACGTGCTGCTACGTCCGCTGGTGCAGAACGCGATTTTTCCGACCGTGGCCTATGTCGGCGGCATGGCGGAGATCGCCTATCACGGGTTGCTCAAGCCGCTGCATCGCAACCTGGGCGTGTTCATGCCGGCGCTGTTCCCGCGCCTTTCGTTGACGATTCTGCGGGCCGAGGACGCGCCCGGTTTTGACGAGGCGGTGGCGTTCCGGCGTCGCCTGAAGTGGCGCCAGAAAGAGGCGCAGATTGTCGAAGAGTCAGCCAAAGCCGGCACGAAAGAGGCCTTCGCGTCACTGAAAGAGAACCTGCTAGGGCTGGGCCGCGGTTTGGACGCCGAGATCCAACGCCTGGAACAGCGCACCCAGCGCGGGCTGAGCGACGTGATGACCCGCGTGAAGCACGACGCGCTAAGCTTAGTGGAAGCCGGCGCGAACATGGAGCCGATGTTGAACCGCTACTTCCCGGAAGACCGGCCGCAGGAGCGGGTGACGACACTACTGGCGGCGTATGCGGAACTGGGCCCCGGACTGATCGACCTGGCAGAAGACAGCGGCGACGTGTTTGACTTCCAGCACAGGGCAGCGGTGATGGGGTGAGGCGCGTTCTGGGTTCTGGGTTCTGGGTTCCGGGTTGAGGGTCAAGAGTTCGAGTGGTGCCGAAGTTCTTGCCTCCTGCATCCTGCCTCCTGCATTCTGCCTCCTGCATCCTGACCCGTCCCACCTAACAACTTCCGCAGCAATGACTTGCGACTGCGCTGCCGCCTATGTAACGTTTGCGCCATAGTTCTGACTAAATTCAGGCAGAAAAGTGCGTCGCGGGCTGAACCGCCTCGCTTGCCCTACGTTTATTCAGGAGTCACAAGCTACAACATTTGAATCCCGGGGTGTTCCGAGGCACCCAAACCAGGAGAGCGCTGTGGCAGGCCAACAGCAACAGTACTACGAACAGCCGGCGGACCAGCAGTTCTATGGGCAGGAAGAAGCCCCCGTTGGCGAGACCGGTGAAGACCTTACCGCGCTGGCATCGGTGCCGTGGGTCGCGATTGCGCTGGCGGTGCACGTGATCATGCTTGTGATCATGTGGTTCATCATCCCGCAAACGCCTTCAAGGGCCAAGGTTGAGATCATCAAGGCTCAACAGGAACAGATCGCCGAGCCGCCTCCGCCCGAGCAAAAGCCCGAGAACGAGACGGAATTCCCGAAGGATGAGCCCGAACAGGAAAATCCGACGGAAGACGAAAAGATCGTTGAGGACCCCAAGGACGAGGTCAACGAAGACCCGACCGACAAGCCCAACAACGACTTGGCTGAAAACCCGAACGACGACCCGTCTGACAACGAGTCGCCGCACCCGAACCGCAACAGCACCACCAGCGCCGTAGGCCTGGGCGGTGGCGTGGGTGGCGGCGGTGGCCGTGGCGGCGCGGGTGGCTTTGCCTATCGCCGGGCTCGTGGCGGTGGCGGTCGTCCCCGTGAGGACCGTGCACGGGCAGCGCTTGAGTGGCTGAAGGATCACCAGAACAACGAAGGCCACTGGAGCGCAACCACCTTCACGCAGGACAGCAAGCGCGTGAACGCCAGCAAGACCTTCAACATCGACCACGTCAACGTCGGCCAGGCTGACGGCGACAAGGGCTGGGAACAGACCACCGACATCGGCCTTACCGGCATGTCGCTGCTGGCCTTCGTCGGCGCGGGCTACGACCACAAAGAAGGCGACTACCGCGCCACCTGCCGTCAGGCAATCCTGTACCTGCGCAAGGTCCAGAGCAACGACGGCTGCTTCGGCCCCAAGGAAGACGATCACTTTGTGTACAACCACAGCATCTGCGCCATGGCCATGGCTGAAGCTTACGGCCTGAGCCTTGACCCGGTGCTGAAGCCCATCGCCGACAAGGGCGTTGAGTTCATCCTGAGGGCACAGAACCCGGGCCTGGGCTGGCGCTATGGCGTGCAGCCGGGCATCAACGACAGCTCGGTTTCGGGCTGGATGGTTCTGGCACTCAAGAGCTGCAAGATGGCAGGCCTCGAGTTCGACAGCACCAAGTGCTACGCCGACGCGGCCGAGTGGTTCAAGATGGTGACCGTGGACGTCAACGGCTACCCGAAGTGCGGCTATGACAGCCCGGGCAGCAACAACGCGCGTCTGCGCACCGCCGGCGACTACGAACACAACCCGGCAATGGACTCGATCTACGTCATGAGCATGCTGTTCATGGACATCGCGGACCTGAACGACAAGAACATCAAGGCACTGGCCAAGATCTGTGTTGAGAAGGACTACCTGCCCAGCTGGGAAAAGAACAAGATCGACTACTACTACTGGTACTACGCCAGCCTGGCGCTGTACCAGGTCGGCGGCTCGATCTGGTCCACCTGGGAAAAGGCCATGTCCAAGACCTTGCTTGATTACCAGCGCGGCTATCACGCCGAAGACGTCAAGAAGGGCCTGATCAACAAGGACATGCTTGACGAGCACGGAAGCTGGGACGCCTGCGACGCATGGAGCGCAGCCGGCGGCCGGGTATACGCCACGGCGATCAACTGCCTGACGCTTGAGGTGTACTACCGCTATCAGCGCCTGCACAAGGACTAACCAAGTAAGGGTGATCACCGGGGCGGCCAACAGGGCCGCCCCGGTTGCATTTGGTCGTCGATGGCAGGCCAATCTTGCGCTTCGCTGGTCTGTGCTTCACAATCCGACGCTCATATGGGTAAGAAGAAGAAGCGAAACCCGGGCGGGGCCCGCCAGTCACCGCCGGTGCCAAAGTTGCCGGCAGAAGGCGTGAGCGATGAGACGCGCGCAAGCCTGCCCGCGCCGTTGCGCGCCCTCGACGCCGATTACTCGGCCGTGCTGCGCATGCGCAACGTGCGCTGGCTGATCGTCTTCGGCGCCGTGATTGGCGCGCTGCTGCTCGGCTGGTACCTGTCTAGCGTGTTCGTGCCGCTGCTGGTGGCGCTGGCCACGGCGTACATCCTGAACCCGCTGGTCGTGAAGCTGCAAAAGAAGGGCGTCTCGCGCACCCGCGCCGTGCTGTGGATCTTCCTGTTATTCATGGTGCTGTCGGCTGCCATCGGCACATGGTTCGTCGCCAGCATTGTTCGCGACGTGAGCCAGATGGGCAAGCAGCTGGGCGACATCATCGACAAAGCCGAAGAAGACCAGGAAGGCTGGGTGGCTTCGTACAACGACATCGTCCCGGCAAAGATGGAACTGGACCCCGCCGAGGTGAACCTCGAGGCAATCTTTGACGTCGCGCGCGACCAACTGGTCACCACGCGCTCGCAGGTGGAAACAGCAGACGAAAGCTCGGCCCGGGCGTCCATTGCTGGCGCGCGCGCCGACCTGCTGGTCAGCTTTCAACGCCTGGACCAGAACAACGACATGCAGTTGTCGAACACTGAGCTGACCGGCGCAACGTTCACCGAGATCGACGCCGACAAAGACGCCAGCGTCACAACCGGCGAGTGGTTCGCTCACTTTGGCGCGGCGGCCCCCAAGTCAGATTCGACCACACTCACGCCCGAGGCCCAGAAAGCCGCAGAGGGTGTATGGAGCGTCGTCAGCGGCGGGTTGATGACGTTGTTCAGCTTCCTGTTGTTCATCACGCTGGTGCCGATCTACACGTGGTACTTCATGACCGGCTTCGATCGCGTGGTGGCCAAGGGCCGCGAGTACCTGCCCGGCGCGCACCGCGAACGCATGGAGCGCATCCTGAAAGAAGTTGACGGCATGCTGCGCGCGTTTTTCCGCGGGCGCATCGTGGTGGTCATCATCATCACCTCCGCCACGACCATCGTTTACCTTGTGTTCGGCATTCAATACGCCGTGCTGCTTGGCCTGATGAGCGGGCTGGGTGTGCTGATCCCCTACTTCAGCATGGTCGCCGGCTGGATTCCCGCCATCCTGATCTGCCTCGTCACCAAGGAAGACCCGTGGGGCGCCATCATCGGCATGAGCATCGGCTTTCACATCATCCAGGCGCTGGAGCAGTACGTGCTCACGCCCAAGCTGCTGGGCGACGCCGTTGAGCTGCACCCCGTCACGCTGCTGGTCGGCGTGTTCGTGATGGCAAGCCTGTTCGGCATCTTTGGCGCGCTGCTGGCTGTGCCGCTGACTGCGATTGCCAAGACGCTCGGGCGCGAGTTCCTGCTGCCGTACTTCAAAAGCCTCGCCGCCGAAAAGCCAAGCCAGCGCGCGCCCCCCGCAAGCTAGAATGCTCTGCCATGGCTGACGAACCCCACAGCGATTCAGTACCCGGCGCGATTCGTGTCGCGGCCCGCGCCCTGATTATCGAAGAAGGCCGCCTGCTGGTGATGAACTACCACGATGACAAGGGCCGTTGGTGCGTCACTCCCGGCGGCGGCATCAGCAAACTCGAAACATTGGGCGACGGCCTCAAGCGCGAAGTGCGCGAAGAATTGAGCATCGAAATCGACGCCGGCGACATCGTCTACGTCCGTGAGCTGCTGGGAAAAAACGCCAAGGTCAAGCATGGCGGCATCACCGAGCAGACCCACCAGCTCGAAATCTTCTTCCGCTGCAAGCGCCATGGCGACGTAAAGCTCGGCGCCCACCCAGACCAGTACTGCACCGGTTTCGACTGGGTGCCGCTGAACGAGCTTGCCGACCGCAACTTCTACCCCCACGCGCTGGCCGGCCGCCTCGCCAACGATGTAGCAGCCGGATTCAAGCCCCACCGCAACTATCTCGGCGACGCCTGAAGTGCACCAATCGCGCACCACAAGCTGAACAATCATCTTTTGCTCAATCCAAACCGCCCCGCTTGCCGAACAGGGACATGGCGCGTCGTCTTCTGAACGCGCCCTTACACACCCGAGGTGAGACATGGCATCACGCAAAAGCGGACGCAGGGGAAAGAAAAACGGCATCGGCAAGTTTGTCGTGATCGGCGCGGTACTGATCGCGCTGGGTGCCGGCGGCTGGATCATGTTCGGCGGCCGCGACAGCGGCAACGTCACCGAGTCCGGCATCAGCGACCTGATTCCCGGCATCGATGGTTCCAGCGACAGTCCAGCCGACAGCGACAGGCCCGCGCAGTCGCTGGCACAGGTCCAGATGCTGTTGACGGAAGTCTCGGCCAGCCTTGCCACCGGCGAAGAGAAGGCCCGCGAAGGCGCATTGCGCGACGGGTACAAGCGGCTGGCAACGCTGCTTGAGTCGCCGCTGCCGGTTGAAGAGCGCGAACGCGCCATTGAGTTGTTTCATGCAATCACAGACGAGTTGTTCCTGAGCAACGCCCACAACGAGTTCAGCGAAAACTACACGGTCAAAAGCGGTGACAGCTTTGACCGCATCGCCCGCAAGTTTGCCATCAGCAACAACCTGCTGTACGACCTGAACAAGCGCCCGCGCGGCAACGCAGACCTGCACCCCGGCGAGAACCTGAAAGTGCCCAAGGGGGCGCCCCGCGTCGTCGTTCGCAAGGGCGACTTCACCACCAGCCTCTACTTTGGCGACAACCTTGTGCGCCAGTACATCGTGGCCCACGGCAAGAACGACAACACGCCCGTCGGCTCCAGCACCATCACCAGCATGGGCATCGACCCTGAAAAGTCGTCGCGTGGCGCCAACGACCCCGTCAACGAAATGAAGCTGCGCTGGATCGGCCTGGCGAACTATGCCGGCGGACGCACCGGCATCGGCTTTCACGGCACGCAGTATCTCGACAGCATTCCGGGCATGACAAGCCGTGGTTGCATCCGCATGCGTGACCACGACGTCGTTGAGCTGTACGACATTCTTCGCATCGGCAACAAAGTCGAAGTCCGCGCCTGAACCAACACCAACTCTCCAGGAGTCAGCCATGAAACGCTTTCTGTTCGGTACATTCTTCTGCGCGATCATCGCCGGTTGCACACTCACCAACGTGCGCTCCGGCAGCGTGCAGAAAGACACTGACAACACCACCCCTGACCGCGCCACAGCGGCCGATACGCTGGGCGACCCGACCTTCGAGAAAGAGACGGTCGATAGCGAGCCGATCGCCGGCTATGAACGCAAGGTGCCCGAAGACGCGGTCGTGGACACCCACAAGACCGCGCCAAAGATCGAACCCGAAATCAACCAGGACCTCGTCACCGGCATGAAGTGCCACGACGAAGGCCGCCTGCGCGAGGCACGCCTGCACCTGACCAAGGCGCTGGATGGCAACCTGTCCGCCGAGGACGAAGCCACCGCGCTGGCCACACTGCGCGGCATCAATGAGAAAATCTTCCTGAGCAGTGGCGCCGACGGCGACCTGAAAGTCTACGTCGTTGAGAAAGGTGACTTTCCCGCGCGCATCGCCACCAAGATGGGCACGACATGGGAAATGATCGTGCGCCTCAACGGTTTGACCGACCGCGACATCAAGACTCTGCAGATCGGCCGCGAGTTGAAAGTTCCCGCCGGCACGTTCACGCTGGTCGTGCGCAAGTCACGCTTCGTGATGGACCTGCTGCTCGATGGCGCGTTTATCCAGCGCTATGAAGTCGGGCTCGGCGTTGGCGGCTGCACGCCGCTTGGCGAGTTCACGGTCAAGAACCGCATTCCCAAGCCGGCCGACGGCAGCTACCCCTACGGCCACGAAAAGCACCGCCTGGGCTCACGCTGGCTCGGCCTCAAAGCCGGCGAAGAGTACAAGGGCTACGGCATCCACGGTTGCAAGTCCGAAGAAGAAGCACAGATCCCCGGCGAGTGCAGCCAGGGTTGCGTGCGCATGCGCAACGCCGAAGTCGAAGAGTTGTACGACATCGTGCCGGCAGGTACGCGAGTGACGATCCAGGAAAAGTAAGGGCCAGGCTTGCCCACGACGGGCAATCAGACAGCTCAGCAAAGCATAGGGCGCAGCGAAAGCTGCGCCCTTTGAAATTGCCACCGCCCCCGCGCCTACGCGCCATTGCGCTTCGGCGCGCAGGCCCGCTGGCGGGGTTAGTGATGTTCGTTGTCCGGGTGAGCCCACGGCGTCAGCTGGGGGCATGTCATGCCAAAGCAGTCGATCTTTTCCTGCTTCGATCGCTCTGCCTTCCAATGCCCCCAGCTTACTCCGGGGGCTCATACAGCCGTGGTGGCTGGCCTACCCCCGGAGGCTTGCTGCTGCATGTCATCTTGCTGTTGCTTGCGGCGCGTCATGGCCGCGTCCACCATTGTTTTGAAGTTTGCGGCTTGGGGCGAGACCTTGACGGCTTCGACCAGTTCGACATACAGCTCCGCCGGAAACTCCGGGACCGGCTCGTTCGGGTCGCCCCGGCCAAGCCGCTCTTCCATCTTGGTCACCCAGTCTTGCTGCATGGCCATCTTGCGATCACGATCGGCGAACATGGCAGCCAGCTGCGGATCCGCAGTAATCTGTGCCCGGGCAGGCAAGCTATGCTCAGCAGCAAGTGGCTCAGCAGCACGTGGCATCGGCGCCTCGCCGATGCCGTTGCCTTGGCGCCCAACCGAAGTCTGCGCGAACTCGCGGTCCACATCAGCATCGCGCGAACCCTCGACCATGTCCTTGAGCATTTCGTACGCAGGGCTAGGCCGCGGCTTTGTTTCACCCGTGCGCTCAAAGTTGTTCTCGTAGCGCTCGTAATTCTCGCCGTAGCTCTCGAAGATTTCACCATCCGAAGAACCACGGCGGCGCCGGCGCCGCTGGCCGCTCGAGCGCTTGCGCGGTTCGGTGCTTTGCAGCATCTCGCGCAGCTCGATCAGCCGTTCTTCGCTGGCGTTCTTGCCGAAGTGGCGCCAGACGAAATCATCTTTGAGCGGCGACTCGTCGCCCAGTTCTTCGTTGAGCAGCTTCATGCTCAGCAGGTCAATCTGATGGCGCATCTCGCACAGGATCATGCCGCGCCGGTCGTTGTTTTCGAGTTGCGGCTGACTGATGCGCAGGCGCACCTGCGGCGCGCTCGCGCTGAGGCAGGCTTCGGCCATGCGGTTGCGTTCGTTGGTGGCTGCGTGCTGGGTGGCTTTGACGCCGGCCAGCGCGTCTTCGACGAACTCGCGCTCAAAGGCCAGGTCCATGCGCAGGACCACGTTTTGCAGCCGTTTGAAGCCGACGGCCCAGATCGAGTTGATGTCGGCGTCGGCGGTATGTGGCGGCGTTTGGTTGAGCAGATCTTCGCATCCGGTGATCATGGCGGTGTCCTGTCGGGGCTGACTTTCGCCCCTCACCCCCAGGAAGTGGCGGACACAGGTTTTCGAGTTCAGGAGGCAGGCGGCGGGATGCAGGAGGCAGGAACTGCAACTGCCACCGCCATTTACGTACGCAAACTATTTTCAGAATGTTGTGCCCTGATGGGCCCCCAGTGGGCCGTTCAGCACCCGGAGGGTGCGTCATGTGTTGACCCGGCACGGGGCGCGCTTGCCCTTGTTTCGTTTGCCCACATTGCGACGATACGGGCATGGAAGAGCAGACCGCCACCCAGCACCTTGTCAGCCGCGCACGGCGTGTGCAGTGGGCCTGTGGGCTGTGCTTTGGCTTGCTGTTCCTGATGGGCATTTCGGGTATTGCCAGCATCACGCTGCTGTACGACGACCCGCTGTACCATGAAAGCACTCGCGATATCGAAGGCGCCACACTGCGCACAGCGATTGAACTGAAATGGCTGATCGGCGCACTGCACATGTGGGGCGGCTATGTGGCAATCCTGCTTGCCGGCTGGGCAGCGATGGAGGTCTTTTCGTTTTCGCGGCTGGTGAGGCGCAGCGACAACCCGGGCTGGCGCAGCACCGCACGCTGGCTTGGCCCGGCGGGCATTGGGGGCGGCGCGACGATTGTACTGGCAGTTGTTCTGCTGCTGGCCAGTGGCGTGGCCGCTAAGGGCTATGTACAGCACATCACGCGGTACGGCGAAGTGAAATCCGAGATTGAGGGCGCGCCCGGCGAACACGACGCAGCCAAGGCCCTCGAGGGCTATCCTGATTCCAACATGGCAGAGTGGCACATTCGCGAGATGAACTACCTGCTGGCCATTGGCGCAATCGTGCTGGTGGCGGCTGCGGCATCGGTACGCCGCATTTCGATCGAGGCCCGCAAACCAAAGGCCTGATGCTCTACAGCGTCGGAATCACAAAGTAGACCACCAGGTACACCAGCAGCATCAACACGATCAGGAAGACGGGCACACTGACCGCCCACATGTTGCCCATGCGCCGGGCTATCGGCGGCGGCAGGTTGGCATCACGCATGCCACGCCCGGGCAGGCTTTCGAGGATCGCCTTCTGCGCGTTGTCGAGTTGCTGCAGCAGCGGCAGCAGAACCTCTTTCCAGAAGCGTGGGATGAAGCGCCGCCAGATCCAGTCGATGTCGAGATGAATGTACGAGCCACGCTTGAGGATCGGCAGCAGCAGGAAGAACGCCAGCCCGCTGAAGCCGAGCATGCCCAGCATCACCATCACATGCTCAAGGCTGTAGACCACTTTGGCGTACTCGGCGGCTTCGCCCTGGTACGGCAGAATCTGGTACAGGATCCCCGGGAACACACCCAGCAGGATGCAGATGAAGGCAAACGCGATCATCGCCGCTTTCATGTTCCACGGCGGGTCGGGTGGCCGCAGGCCGGAGTCCTTCTGGAAGAAGATGAACCACGTCAGCTTCACACAGGCATCAAGAAACACGCCCGCCGTGGCAGCCTGAAACAGGAACCACGTGACAATCAGGTAGGTATGCGGCTCGCCCAGTGCCGCCATGCGCGAAGACTCATCGACGATCGCCTGCACCACCATGCTTTTGCTGGTGAAGCCGCTGGTCAGGGGAAAGCCGGAAATCGACAACCCGCCGATGATCAAACACCACATGGTGACCGGCATCGTGCGGTACAGGCCGCCCAGCTCGCCAAGCCGGAACTTGCCGGTCATGGCCAGCACGCTGCCCGTCGCCATCAGCAGCAGCGCCTTGTAGACGATGTGCGCAAACGCGTGCGCGGCTGCACCATCGATGGACAGCTTGGTGCCCACGCCAATCCCGATCAGCATGAACCCGACCTGGTTGACCAGCGAGTAACACAACAGCCGACGCATGTTGTTGGCATTCACGCCGTACACGACGCCGTAAATCGCCATGTACACGCCCAGGTAAATCAGCACTTCCACGCCGGCAAACGCGACCAGCAGGGTGAACACGGCGGTCTTGGTCGTGAACGCACTTAGAAACACGGTGCCGCTGGTGCTGCCCTCGGGATATGCGTCCGGGATCCATGAGCTGAACGGCGGCGCGCCGGCGTTGACCAGCATGCCCACCAGGATCAGCCACATGCCCGCGTTGTCCCAACCCAGGTGTGACCAGCCGTCCACCATCGCGCTGAAATGCCCGAAAGCCAGCGGGTCCGCGGCGCCTTCGTGCAGGCGCTGCGTGACGACGATGATAATGCCCATGAGCAGCGCAACGCCGCCCAGCGCGTGCATGCCGAAGTAGCGCAGCCCGGCGCCATAGCTGTCGTTCTGCCGGCCCGACCAGATGATGATCGTGCTGCCCAGCGTCATCACTTCCCAGAACACGAACATCGTGACCAGGTCGCCGGCAAAGGCCACGCCAAGCGCACCACCGGCGTAGACGAAGGCGGCGGTCAGCTCAACGCGCCGGTCGTCGTTCATGGAAAACAGCACGCCGCCCGCCAGCATGATGCAGAAGATGGTCGCGAACACCGGCGTGGCGGCGTGCACATGAACCGGCTGCAGCGTCATGCCCATGAACGGGATGAAGCTCGCGCCACCTTCCGTGATCACGGCCCATGAGTCGGCCAGCGCAAGCAACGGCAGCGCCAGAGCAACGGCAAAGCGCCATTTGCCCTTGAACAGCGGAAGCAGCAGCGCACCTGCAAACAGGACCGCTGCCGGTGGCAGGTCAGTCATCTGCATAGAAGGTGTCTTTCCGCTTCAAGGCGATGGAAAGTGTCTTCGAGATCAGCACCAGCACGAACCCGCATACCAGCCCGAACACCGGGAAGAACTCGGGCATGGCATCGACATCAATGCCGTCAGCTGCGAAGTGTGCGTGGTGATGCACCGTGTAATCCACCGCGACGATCGCAACCAGCACGGCCGCACCGACCAGCCATGCAATGAGCACTCTGTTTGACGTACCGGGCGTCTTGGGTTCGTCGCTCATGACACGGCCCTCCGCACCATCTCGGCCAGGTCGGTTGCCGGCTTGTTCCAGAAGAAGAACAGCAGCGTCAGTCCGGCCGTAAAGCACAGCGCATACACGATCGGCATTGGCGCTTCGCCGTGGGGGTGCTTCTGGTCTTCGTCGCTGAGCGGCTTGAAGAACGCGCGGTAGATGATGGGCAGGAAGTAGCTGGCGTTCAGCAGCGTGCTTGCGGCGATGACGACCAGCACGAAGATCTCATCCAGGTGCGTGCCCGGCAACTCACCGCGTTCCATGACGCCGCGAATCAGGTACCACTTGCTGATAAACCCGACCGCCGGCGGCACGCCGATCATGCTCAGGGCGCCGATCGTGAAGGCCGCCATGGTCGCGGGCATGCGGCGGCCGATGCCGTCAAGCTGGCTGACCTGCGTCTTGTGCGCGGCGGTGTACACGCTGCCCGCGGCGAAGAACAACGTGATCTTGCCAAAGGCATGGGCCACGATGTGAAACGTCGCGGCCATGATACTGAGCGGAGTCAGCAACGCGGTTGCCATCACGACGTAGCTGAGCTGGCTGATCGTGCTGTAGGCCAGGCGCTTTTTGAGGTTGTCCTGGAACGCCGCGATCAGCGAGGCCACGATGATCGTCGCGCCGGCCATGTACAGAAGCCAGTTTCCCAACCCGTACAGTTGCATTGTGCCCACGCCGAACACATAGACAGTGACCTTGATGACGCAGAACACGCCCGCCTTGACGACGGCGACGGCATGCAGAAACGCGCTGACCGGCGTAGGCGCCACCATGGCCGCCGGCAACCAGCGGTGGACCGGCATCAGGGCAGCTTTGCCGATGCCGTAGATGTAGAGGAAGAAGAGCAAGCCGACGATGCCGGGGTCAATCCGGTTGCTGGCCAGGCCGTCGCGGAACACGCCGCCGACCGTGAAGTTGATGCTCTCGACCGCAGGCGCATCGCCCATGCTGAGCACGTAGATCCAAAGCACGGCAAAGAGTTGAAAGCAAACCGAGGTGGTCAGCAGGATGCCGAGGTACACGCGCCCGCTGCGCATGGCATCGGTTGTGCCCTTGTGGGTGACCAGCGGGAACGTGCTGAGCGTAAGCGTTTCGTAGAAGACGAACATGGTGAAGATGTTGTCGGCAAATGCGATGCCGACAGCACTCGCAATCGCCAGCGGATAACAGGCGTAGAAGCGCGTCTGGTTCTTTTCATGGTTGGCGCGCATGTACCCGATGCTGTACAGCGAATTCGGTATCCACAGCAGCGTCGCAACCAGCGCGTACACCATGCCCAGCGGCTCCACGCGGAAGCTCAGCGGCACGCCGGGCATGACCTCAAGCAGCGCAAAGCGCACCTCTTCGCCGCGCATCACGGCGGGGTACAGCCCGGCCACGCACGCAAACGTCACCAGCGCCGTCAGCAGCGTGAACGTCTCGCGGAGATTTGGGACTCGGCCTGACATCGCGACCAGCACGAACCCGATCACGGGCACACCCAGCGCCAGCATGGCCGATTGCTCAGGTGTAATCATGGCTTCACCTTGAGCAGGAAGTCCGCCGCCTCGCCCGCGATGTGCGTGGTGAAGCTGGAGTCAACACCGAAGTAGATGCTCGCGCCAACCAGAATCAGCGTGGGCACCAGCATGCTTGCCGGCGCCTCGCGCACATTGACTTCGTCTTCGCGCTTGCCGAAGTAGATCGTCTCGACTACGCGCCACACATACACCAGCGCCAGCACCGAGCCGACCAGCACAATGGCTGCAAGCTCGTAGCGCCCTTGTTCAAGGCAGGCACTGACCAGGTACCACTTGCTGATGAAGCCTGAAGTCAAGGGCACGCCAATCAGCCCCAGCCCGCCCGCGGTGAACGCCCCCATCGTGATCGGCAGCTTGCGGCCCAGCCCGCGCAGGTCACTCAATCGCGTGCCGCCAACGCGGTACATCACAATACCCAGCGCCAGGAACATGCCGCCCTTGGTCAGCGCGTGATTGAATAAGTGAATCACGCTGGCGGTGATGCCGTCTTTGTTCGCGAGCGCAAAGCCAAGCGCAATGTAACCGATCTGCGCGATGCTGGAGTACGCCAGCAGCTTCTTGACGTTAGTCTGGCGGATCGCAAGCCAGGAGCCAACCAGAATCGCAGCGCCCGAGCACACCATCAACGCAACGTCGGTGTGCAGCCGCCCGAACGCAAACCCCACACCCATCAGCGTGAAGATCACACGAATGAACGCGTAGGCGCCCACCTTCGTCGCGGTGCTGGCCAGCAGCGCCGACACCGACGACGGCGCATAGGTGTACGCGTTGGGCAGCCAGCCGTGGAGCGGAAACAGCGCCAGCTTCAGGCTCAGGCCCACGGCCATGAAGGCAAACCCCGTGATCACTGTCTTTTGGTAGATGGGCGCTTCGGTGCCCCAGCTTGCGTAAATCGGCTGCAGCCGCTCGGCGATGTCGGCGATGTTCAGGCTGCCGGTCGCCATGTACAGGTATGCCACGCCCACCAGGTAGAAGCACGCGCCGATGCTGCCCAGCACAACGTAGTTGACGGCGGCGGTGAGCGCGCGGCGGTTGCGGTCTTTGCCCATCGCGACCAGCGTGTATGTGCTCAGCGACGAGATCTCGAGCAGCACATACAGGTTGAAGGCGTCGCCGGTGATCGTGATGCCGAGCAGCCCCGTGATGCAGAACAACCACAGGGCGTAAAAGAAGTTCAGCTTGCCGGCCGGCACTTCGCTGGCGACGCTCTTGCGCGCATACAGCGTGATCACCGCACCCAGCAACGAGACAATCAGCAGCACCGTCGCGTTCAGCGGGTCCACGCTGTAGCCGATGCCAAACGGCACCGGCCAGTTGCCCATCAGGTACTCGACCGTGCGGTCGCCCTGCGCAAGTACATCAACGAGCAGTTGCACCGACATCGCCAGGCCGGCGGCGGTCGTGCCCATGGCCATCCACCAGCCCAGGCCACGCCGGCCGATGATCGACGTGAGCAGGCCTATGACGAGCGGCGTCACGACAATCAGGGCAGGCAGGTTGTGCCGGATCAGCTCCAACTATTCGCCTCGCTCGTGTTCCATGGTCTCAATGTCGACTTCGTCGATCGTGCCGTAGGCCTGCCGGATGTTCACGATGATGGCCAGAGCCACAGCCATCGTGGAAACACCGACGACAATCGCCGTCAGCATCAGCGCGTGGGGCAGCGGGTTGGAGTACACGGCTTCGGCTGCGCCGTCGGCGACGCGCACGGGGCCGGTGCCGCCGTCGATCTTTCCCGTCGAGATGTAGAAGACCAGGATGCCAGTCTGGAAAATCGCCAGCGAAATGACCTTCTTGACCAGGTTGCTCTTGGCCATGATGCCGTAGAACCCGATCATCATGATCAGGATGCAGGCCCAGTAATTGTAGTAGTCCAGGACAATCTGCATGTTCGCGGCCTAGCTTCCGTACTCGGTGTCTGCGCTGTCATCCGTGGGTTCGTTGTCTTCGGGATTGGTGCCTTCGGTGATCTCGTTGAAAATGGTCATCATTACGCCGAACACCGTGATGCCGACGCCATACTCGACGATCGTCATGCCCCACGGTTCTGCGCCGCCGGGGTTGCTGGGCATCAGCGCGGCGTGGTCGAGAAACTCGTAGCCCATCGCCATCGCATACACGCCCGCCCCCGCATAAATCAGCACACCGACGGCACCAAGCAGGTCCGTGAACCAGCGTGGCACCACGCGCCGCATCTCGGCGCCGCCGAACACCAGCCCGTACAGGATGAAGGCGGCAGCCACGATCACGCCCGATTGAAACCCGCCGCCCGGCCCAAGCTCGCCGTGGGCCTGCGTGTACAGCGCGAAAATCAGCATGAACGGGATGTTCCAGCGCACGGCAAGGCGCATGATCGGGTTGTCTTTCATAGCAGCCCGCCTTTCAGCGGGTTGCCCCGCCGGCCGCGCAGCAGCACGATCAATCCCATGCCCGCCGTGAAGATCACCGCCGTCTCGAACAATGTGTCGAACGCACGATACGCCACGATGACGCTGGTGACCTGGTTGGGTACATGGCCGTGAAAGTAGTCGTCGTGGCCGTGCGCCGTTTCGGCGTGGGCCTCAGCTTCAGTGTGCGCAGCCGCCTTCTCGGCGGCCACATTGTCGTCGTGGCTTTTGCCGCTGGGGTCTTTGCGAATGTCCTGCTTCGTGAATCCCGCGTAGATCGGGTGCACATGGGCCGGCGCGTTCGCGTCGCCGAACTTGGGCATGTCCAGGGTGCCATACACCAGCAGCGCACCCACCAGCATGCACGCGCCCAGAGCGGGCCAGTGCACCGCCCGGCGCACAATCTCGGTCTCGCCGGTCAGCACCAGTGCGCCCATCAGCAGGATCGTGGAAATGCCCGCCCCCACCGCGGCTTCGGTGTAGGCAACATCGACCGCATCCATGGTGGTCCAGAAGCACGCCATCAGCAGGCTGTAGATGCTGGCCAGCATCACCGACGCGAACAGGTTGCGCACCTCGATGGCCGCAATGCCGGCAATGATCACCAGCGCCAGCAGCACGACATCCAGCATGATCGTCGGGCTCATCTGGTGGGCTCTCCCTTTTTCCAGGGACGCAGCCCGGACACCCAGGCCGCTTGCGTGATGGCATGGGCCGCAATCGGGCTTGCCATCTGCATGAACAGCACCATCAACAGCACCCGGCCGACCACCAACCACGAGTAATCAAACCGCGCGCACTCGACCAGCATGGCCGCGGCGAACAATAGCACGCCCAGCGTGTCGTTCTTGCCGGCGGGGTGAATGCGCGAATAAAAATCCGGAAAGCGCAGCACGCCGACAGCGGCGGTCAGCGAGAAGAAGGTCCCGCCGGCCAGCAACACCCACGTCAGGATTTCGAGCGCAAGGTCCATCAGCCCAGCCTTCGCTTGCGCGCGTACTTGAGGATGGCGATGGTGGCCAGGAAGTTCAGGATGGCGTAGACTAGCGCGATATCAAGAAACTCGGGGCGCTTGGTCATGAAGCCCAGCAGTGCCACGACCAGTACAGACTTGGTGCCGATAGCATTCAGCGCCAGGATTCGGTCCCACACCGTCGGGCCTGCAATCGCGCGCACCAGCATCAACAGAATGCTGAACAGCAAGATGACCCCCGCCACCAGCGTCGGGATATCTGTGCCGAAAAACGCGGTTGTGGCGGCGAGATTCACTTTCCCCCCTCCATGCGCGCCACCCGGTCGTGCATGGCTTTGACTTCCTGCCCGCCGGGGTGAATGGCGTGCACCAGCATCTCTTTCTTTTCGGTGTCGATCGCAATCGTAATCGTGCCGGGGGTCAGCGTGATGCTGTTGGCAAAAATCGCCGCGCCCAGGTCAGACTTGATTTCGTACTTTGTCGTGAACACCAGTGGGTCAAGACCGGGGTCTCGGCTCCAGACGCGCTTGGCCACGTCCCAGTTCGAGGTCACGACCTGCCACGTCAACCAAGGCAGGTACGTCAGCGCCCCAACCAGAATTCGGCCCACCGGGCCCTCGTCATTGAGGAACCCTACGCGACGCGCAACCCATGTCGCCAGCGCGCAACTGGCGACGCCGCAGATCATCAGGTAGCGCTGGTGCGTGTCAGTCCAGTCAAGCTGGCCCGACAGCACGGCCCAGAACCCCAGCAGCACGACAAACAGCATCAAGTGGCGAAGCAAGGCGCTCTCTCCGCGGATGCAAAGCCGGTTCGCCGGGGGGGCGGCGGACATGCCGGCCGCAGTCTAGTTCTGCAGCCGGCTGTCAGAAGGGTATCGTGGTGAAATGGGCGATTGTCAATGGAAACCGCCCTGCCTACTTGAGCCGTTCATACCGTGCGACCACTTGCAGGCACAGGGTCGCCATGGCAGTGGTCCAGACCCGGCCGCCCCAGGCGCGCCATGCATCGATCGCGTCAAAGCTTCCGAACTCGTCGAGCACAGCTTCGAAGGTGTCTTTGTCCTTGGCGTGCCACCCGCGCTGGTTTTCGAGCAGGGCTTTCAGCAGGGGTGACTTCCAGGCATCGAACTCTTTCTTGTCGCCCATCTGGTGCATGCCAAGCGTGCCGAAGTACAGGTAGGCCATATCAACTTTTTTGTCAGCCCAGGCGGGCAGGTCTTTCAGCAACAGCGCCGTCTGGCCCTTCAGCTCTTTGCTTTTTGGCGTCCACTTCTTGTCGCCGCTGAGCAGCCGCAGCGTCACGTTCACTGCATCAGAATCCGGGTGCGATACCCAATCTGCCGCAGTACGTACGCGCGGCGAACCACCGCCGGCGTTGCCGGCCATGTAGCCCGTGCGGTACGTGCCCTGTATGTCGGCGCTGGCGCTGTCGAGGTACTTGTGTGTGCCGACCCATGACTTCTCGAAATCGCCCTCAAGGCCCGCAATCTGCGCCGATTTCACCGCCAACGCGCACCAGCTCGTCATTTGCGTGTCCGCCTGCCCGTCGTCAAACCCATAGCGCCAGCCCGATTCCTTGCTTTGGGCCGCCAGCAGGTACTCAACGGCCTTCTGTGCAGCCGGCTTCAAGTCAGCGTCGCCGGATAGCGCAAAGGCTTCGCACAGGGCGATGGTCGCGACGGCATGGTTGTGCACGCAACTGCAATGGCCTTCGCCGATCAAGCCGTTGCTGCCCTGCTTTGACCGTAGGTAGCCAAGCCCCTTGGCGACGTAGGTCTTGTAAACGCCATCCGTGTGCACATGACCGCTGCCCAGAAAGCAGAGTAGTGCCAGGGCTGTCCAGGGCACGTCGGCATCCTTGTCAAAACCCTCGTCGCAAACATCGCCGCCCTCTTCGCCCGGCTTGACCCACTCAAGATTGTGGGTGTGGGCGGCGCGCATGCGCAGCGTGTGGCTGTCATAGGCCTTTGCGCTCCATTGGCCTTCCGGCCCCTGGTGATCGCAAAACCATTCCAGCGACGCGACGATACGCCGGTTGATGTCGTCAGCCGTGTACACCTTTTCGTCAGCCTTGGGCTTGGGTTTGGGCCGGCTCTGTGAATCCGTCGGCGCAGCGACAACAGCCAGCAACGCCAGCGCCAGTGCGCCCAGCGCGATCATTCGCCTCATGGGGAAACCCTCCGTTCAGTGCCGTGTACCCGCACAAACGGATTCGCAGGCGCGACGTTCAAGGCGCATGCGCAGTGTTTCGCCAATTTCGGCAGACGGCCCGGGCATTGCGCATCGGCACTGGCCCGAGTCAAAGATTCAGCAGGATCAGCAGCAGCACTACCGCGGCAACGACCGCAACCAGCTTCAGCACTGTGCCTACCCAGCGGCGGCCCTGTACTTCCGGCTCGGGTTCGAGTTCAGACTCGCGGGCCGTCATGCGCTCACGAATATGCCGGCCGGTGTGTACGCCGGTCTTGGCGGCGGTTTCCTGCATGGGCGGCGCGATCGCGCTATCGAGAGGCTGATGCACACTGACCGCCTCTTCAAACTGATCGAGCGGAACCTCGACCGTAAACCGGCCGCCCTGGCTGCCAACGCGCGCCTCAATGCCCGCGGATTCGAGGTACGTGATGGTCATGCGCGCCGTCACCTGGTCGGGCGCGTAGGTCAGGGCCACCCACTCGCGCGCGTCGCGGGGAACCCACTCGACGTTGCTTTCATCTGGCTCAGGCATCACGAAGGCTCAACGCGGCCGGTACGCCGTGGCGCAGCCGCAAGCTCGGCTGAAATCGCCTGTGCAAAGCCAATCAGTGCGTCAAAGGTGCAATGCATGCCGCAACGATGCTCTACGTTTCCGGCGCCGCCGTGCTGGCGGTATGTCACGCCGACGCTGGCGCGCACTTCTTCAAGCGCGCCTTCGGGTTCGGCTTCTGCGTTGGGAACGCCAGCCAGGCCCGTCACGTTGATCTTCTGCGTCCATTTGCTGCGGCGGGCGGCAAGGCTGATCTCGAGCTCGCGGGTATCGCTGCGCAGCTGCATCATGCCCGCGCGCTTTTCGCCAAACGACAGCAGCTTCTCGACCATTCGTGTCAGACCATCGTGGGAAATGGTCAATTCGCCATTCACTGGCTCGCCGTAGGCCTCGAACTTGACTTCACAGACAACGCCATCGGCCCCGCCGCCGCGAGTTGTGTGGACGGGCGTCAGCTCGAACCACGAGGCATTATCCGGTGAGCTCAGTCGAGCCATGCCGCGAGTGTGCCATCAGGCGCACCTTGTGCAAGCTGTTCGAAGGCGCTTGGGGCGAGGTTGCCTAAACAAACACCCCCCGCGCCATGGCGGGGGGTGAAGTATCGTGCTGAATCTTATTCGCCCTCCAGGGCTTCCATGGCTTCCTGGTGAAGCGCCTTGGTGGCTGCGTCCTGCGGCAGTTGCGCCAGCGCGCGGTCAAGCATGGCCGCAGCTGTGCGCGCGTCGCCTGTGCGCAGCGCCGTGAAGCCGCGCAGCAGCAGCAGGTCCGGGTCTTCGGGCAGGTCTTTGAGCTCGCCGTCGAGGTGTTCCACATAGCCCTTGAGCACATCCGGGCCGCCGAAGGCCTTGGCCATGTCGATGTTGCTGCGCTCCGCATCCAGCACAATGCCGCGACGCAAGGCAAACGCGCTGAAGGCGTACTTGCCCTGCGCAAACGCGCTGATCGCCAAGCTGTAGCGGGCGTCGGCGCTGCTGGGGTCAAGGATCACGGCTTCTTTGAACGCCTTGGTGGCGGTGCCGTAGTCGCCCTTGGCAAACGCGTCGCTGCCGCGGTTCATTTCGTGGCGGTACTCGCCGGCGGCGTCGCCACGGGCGCGGTCTTTTTCGGGTTGCGGGCGCTTGCCACTGCTGCCGATGCTGTCGCGGCGGCGGTTGTCGCGGTAGTTGCTGACGTCTTCTGCGCCGTCTTCGTAGCCGCGGTCGTAACCGTCGTCATAGCCATCGTCGTACAGTGAATCATAGCTCAGCGCCGTGTAGCCGTAGCTGTACGGCCGCCAATCCCACCAGCGCGTGTATCCATACCAGTACGGGCGGGTGACGCGGCAGTACGAACCGTGGTAGTTGAACCAGTGGTGGTGGCGCCACGAGTGCGAGTGAAAGTAGCTGCGCGGGCCGTAGTTGTAGCCCCACCATCCGTGATGATAGGGCTGGATGTACCAGGCCCCGTTGCCGAGAATCGCGATCGAATGCGAACCGAAGTACACAAACGGGCGCCACCAATGGCCGATGTGCCAGGGACGGTAGCCCCAGCCAATGCTGAAGCTGCCCCATCCCCAGCTCCATCCGATACTCCAGCCGATGCCCCAACTGCCCCAGCTTCCGCCCCAATACCCGCCGGAGTAACCGCCGTAGTACCAGGGGTAGGAATAGCCGCTGTAGCCGTAGGTGCCGTAATAGCTGCTGTACCCGGTGCTGTGGGTTGACCTGGGCAGCGGCGCCTGCGGGCTGGAAGCATCGCCGCGCACCACGCCGGTGGAGCCGGGCGTGCGCAGTGAAGTCAGCGTGCTGCGTTCAGAAATCGTGCCACGAGTGGCCACCGAGCGAGTCTGCGGGCTGCCTGTGCTACCGTCGCGCGCGGTGCTGGTTGTGCGCGGCATCGCCGCGGTGCGCGAAGCCGTGCTGGCGCGGCTGGGCATGGCGCTGGTGCGCGGCGCGGTTGTTGACGGCTGCGCCGATGACCGCGCAAGGCTGGAACTGCCGGGCGCGCGCGAAACCGTCGGCACGCCGCTTGAGGTTGTGCGCGAAGGCGTTGAGCTTGAGCGGTACGAGGTGCGAGGCAGCGTGGAAGACGGAGCGCGGGACGATGCACTAGGAGAGCGAGTCGCCGCCGGTGAGCTTGAGCTGCTGCGTGCACCCGTGCTGCCAGCCGGCCGGGTCGCAATGCGCGACGGCGAAGAGGCTGCCGGGCGCGACGAGCTGGAGCGATAGGTACTGCCGCTGCTGCTGCGGGTGGCACTCGGCGAACTGGAACTGCGCGACGGCGAACTGGAGCGCGAAGAAGATGAAGAAGGCGCGCGCGAAGAGCTTGAACCCGCCGAGCGGCTGCTGGATCCGCTGGAGCGTGAGCTGCCCGAAATGCGCGACGAGCTTGAGCCGCCCGAACTGGCCCTCGAACTGCCGCCGGAACTTCCGCCCGAGCTCTTGCCTGAGCTGCCACCGCGTGAAATGCGCTGCGCATCGACATCAATCGTCGGCGCCGCGAATGCGATCACGGCCAAGGCAAGAATGCCGCTGAACATCAACCTGCGTAGGCTGAACATGGGTACCCTCTCCAGATCAATCCAACGGCCCCAACGAAAAAAGGGCCACCCGGCATAAATGCCGTAAAGGGGCCCCAATTCCCCCACAACTATAACCTGTCGTGTGACCGATTGCATCCATCCATTTGGAAATATAGACCGGTCCGCCGCCGCACTTCTGTGGACCCTTTCCCAGCGCTGGAGCGTCTAAGGAATTGAGTCGCTTAGGTCGGACAACGGAAAGGGAGACACGATGAAACCGACAGGCAAATCGACGTGGATGCTGGCCCTCGCGGGCATGCTGTGCACGGGCGCGTTGGCAGCCCAGGAAACCCCGGAAGCACCGGGTGCACCGGAAAAAGAAGGCGTAAGCAAAGAGGTCAAGTTCAAGAACACCGACGGCGACGCCGACGGCAAGATCACTTTCGCCGAGATGAAAAAGGTTCATCACGCGGGCCTGAAAACCTGGCGCGAAGCGAGCGAGACCCTGGACGAAAAGAAGGTCGCCGAGGCCCAGAAGTGGCTGGACGAGCGGCTGTTCGTGTTCGAGTTCCTGGTGTGGGACGGCAACGATGACCGCGAACTCACGAAAGAAGAGTACCTGAAAGACCCGTCCGAGGCCCCCGAGATCTCGCGCCAGGACCAGCTCGACAGCGAAGACGTGGACTTTGACGACATGCTGCGCCACGACGGCGACAAAGATGGCAAGCTGAGCCTCACTGAGCTCACGACGGGAACCCTGGCCAAGCTGAAGCAGTACGTGGAAATCGCCAAGGGCGACAACGACAAGCTCGAGAATCTGCTGCGCATCGAAAACCACATGATGGCGGCATACACAATGCTGAACCGCGACCTTGACGGCGACTCCGTGCTCACGCGCGAAGAAGTGAAGTCGTACATGGAAAAAGTTCTCGAGGGCGAGCAGATGTATCAGCTCTCCAAGGAAGCGCTGAAGAAGTATGGCCAGTTCATGGCCGACACCATGTTTACCCTGTACGACAAGGACGGCGACAAGGCGCTGTCGTGGGACGAACTCAAGAGCGTAAAGAACCCGCCCACCGAAGAAGAGTTCAAGAAGCTGGACAAGAACGGCGACGGCAAGCTCACCGGCGAAGAAGTCGCCGCTGCCATGAACAGCGAAGAGTCCGACTCAGATGAGGGCGGTTCAGTGCCCCCGCCGCCGGACAAGAAAGAGCCGGAAGGCGACAAGAAGAACTGATCCACTCACAGCACACCAGTGCCACGCGCCTGTCGCGTGGCACTTTGCTTTCTTGGCGCTACAGCTCAAAGGGGTTGGCCGGCACCGGCTTGCGTGCCTTGGGCTCGCCGCCCTTGCCATCAGTGATCGGGCAATCAGGCAGCGCGCGCAGGATCTTTTTGCCGTAGCCCTTCTTGATCACGCGGCTGTCCAGGATCACGACCGTGCCGTAGTCATCCTTGCGCCGGATCAATCGCCCAAAGCCCTGCCGCAGCTTGATCGTGGCCTCGGGCACCATGTAGTCGTTGAAATCGTTGCCGCCGCTGCGCACCACTTCTTCCATGCGCGCGGCAATCAGCGGGTCACTCGGCACTGGAAACGGCAGACGCACGAGAATCACCGTGGTCAGCGCCTCGCCGGGAACGTCCACACCCTGCCAGAAGGTTTCAACGCCGAACAGCACCATCTTCGGGCCTTCCTTGAAGCGCTCCAGCATACGCCCACGACTTAGTCCTTCGCCCTGGCGCAACAGTGTGTAGCCCTGGAACTCAAGCTGGTTGTGCACGCCGTCATGCACCTTGCGCATCTGCGAGAAGCTGGTGAACAGCACGAAAGTGCCGCCGCGGCTGCGCTTGACCGCCGCGATTACTTCTTCATTGATGCGCGTGTCGTACTCTTGCGCCTGCCCGCCGGCTTTGGGTGGCTCCGGCACATCAGGGATCACGATCTGCGCCCGCGCTTTGAAATCAAACGGGCTGCCCACCTGCAACGCCGTCACGCCCTCGTCGGGCACGCCAAGCCGGTTGCGGATGTAGCCGAAGTCGTTGGGCCCGGTCGCAAGCGTGGCGCTGGTCAGCACGACGCTTTTGCAGCGCTCGAACAGCAGCTTGTTCATCAGGGCGCCGACATGGATCGGCGCTGCCCGCAACTCGGTGTTCTGGTCGCGTCCGGCGGTCTCGACCCAGTACACCTGCCCCTCCAGCGACTGCCGGTTGAAAGCGTCCATGCTTTCCGCGTACTCGCTGACGCGGTTGACGTTGGCTTCAATCTCAAGCCGGTCTTCTTCGTTGCGCGCCTGCAGCATGCCCTCTTTCAGGCGCAGGGCCAACTCGCGCAGCGCGTCGGCCCCTTCGGGCGGAAACAGTTCGGGTTCATTCACGCGGGCGGGTTTCTGGCGCTGCTCGTGCAGCCAGTTTTCGACTTTCAGGAAAAAGCGTTCGCCCTCGTCGCGGGCCTTACGCAGCGCCTCGTGCCCGCCGCGCAGGAAGTCATATCGCACCAGCAGGCCCTTGTTGCGCCGCGCGTTGTAGACCTGCGACAGAGTGTAGTTCCAGCCGGCGTGGGTCAGCCGCAGGCCCAGGTGCTCACTGGCGTAGCGCTCAAGGTCATGGGCCTCGTCAATGATGAGATAGCGGTAGTCGGGCAGGTAGTTCACGCCCGCGGCTTTCAACGCCAGGTCGGCACACAGCAGCGCGTGGTTCACGACCAGAATGCTCGAGTTGTACATGCGCCGCTTGGCGGCCTGGTAGAAGCACTTTTTCTCAAAGTTGGGGCACTGGCGGCCCATGCAGTTGTTGCGGTCGGACACCGCAAGTTGCCAGACTTCGCTGCTGGGCTCAAAGTCCATGCTGCCCTTGCTGCCGTCGGGCGTGGTTTCGGCCCATGCGCTCAGGCGCATCAGCTCACGCTTTTCGTCGTTCGCCAGCATGCCGTCGGCTTCTGTGCGCAGCGCCGCCTCAAGCCGCCGCAGCGACACGTAGTTGCTGCGACCCTTGGCGAGCACGGCTGTGAATTCCTGATCCCATACGCTGCGCAGGAACGGGATGTCTTTGCCGTACAGTTGCTCTTGCAAAGCAATCGTGCCGGTGCTGATGACCACAGGCCGGTCATCCACTTTGCCGGCCACGGCGCGCTGGATTGCGGGCACCAGGTAGGCGAACGATTTGCCGACACCGGTGCCGGCTTCGACAACGAGGTGGGTGTTGCCGGTAAGCGCCAGTTCAACGGCGCGGCCCATGGCAAGCTGTTGCGGGCGGTCTTCGTACCCGGCAAGCTTGCCGGCAATCAACCCGCCCGGCCCAAGGATGGAGTCCACAAAACTCATGCCGGGAGTGTAGCAACGCCTGCGACAACACGTAGCGCAGGCGTCTCGCCTGCGTCACTCAACGGGAGCGCAGGCGTCCCGGCCGTGACTGAACCGCGCGCCGGAGGCGCGCGGTTTTTGCAGGCCGGAGGCCTGCGCTCCCTTCTCTGGATTGTGGTCAACTTGGTAACTGGTTGCGTGCGTGACACTTGGCGCGTGGACAACTGGTTGAGTGCCTGTGAATGCGCATTTTTAGCGGGTTTTCACTTGATCGCCGAAAAACCCGTGCTAACGTGCTGTCCCCGTAGCGGGGATACAAAACCCACCCGATACACCAACTGAGTTGTCGACCCGCCGTGGGCGGGCCGCTGCTTTTTTGATTTTGCACAACGCTGCCGGAGACTGACGCCATGACCATCGACCCTCAAGACAAGCTGCACCCCGAAGGCAAAACCGCCGCGGATGTGCTCGCATTCGCCAAAGACCGCGGGTGCACCATGCTAGACATTCGCTTCATGGACCTGCCGGGCCTTTGGCAGCACTACACCTTCCCCATCCGCCGCCTTGAGCAGGATTGCTTCGAAGAAGGCTTTGCCTTTGACGGCAGTTCTTTGCGCGGCTGGAAGACGATCAACGAGTCCGACATGCTGGCCATGCCGGACCCAGCCACGGCCTTTCTCGACCCCTTCATGAAAGAGCCGACGCTGGTGCTGATCGCCAACATCCTTGACCCCATCGAGCGCACGCCCTACGCCCGCGACCCGCGCAACGTGGCGCGCCGCGTGGAGACGTACCTGAAAAGCACGGGCATCGGCGACACCATCTTCTTCGGGCCCGAAGCCGAATTCTTCATCTTCGACGACGTGCGCTTCAGCACCGGCATCAATCACGGCTACTACCACATCGACAGCAAGGAAGGCGTCTGGAACAGCGGCAAAGAAATCGAGGGCGGCAACCTGGCATATCGCCCGCGCGTCAAGCAGGGCTATTTCCCGTGCCCGCCGATGGACAGCCTGCACGACATACGCACCGAGATGCTGCTGACACTGGCGCGGCTTGGCATGGTGCCTGAGTTGCACCACCACGAGGTCGCCACCGGCGGCCAGTGCGAGCTCAGCGTGCGCTTCGACACGCTGGTGCGCGCAGCCGACAACCTGATGCTGTACAAGTACGTGGTCAAGAACATCGCCCACAAGCACGGCAAGACCGCCACGTTCATGCCCAAGCCGCTGTTCGGCGACAACGGCAGCGGCATGCACTGCCACTCGTCGATCTGGAAGGGCGGCAAGAACACCTATGCCGGCGACGGCTACGCGGGCCTTTCGCAGACAGCGCTGTACGGCATTGGCGGCATCCTGAAACACGCCAACGCCCTGTGCGCGATCACGAACCCGACGACGAACAGCTATCACCGGCTTGTGCCGGGCTACGAGGCGCCGGTGAACCTTGCGTATTCGTCACGTAACCGCTCGGCCTGCGTGCGTATCCCGATCAGCGGCGACAGCGCAGCCGCCAAGCGCTTCGAGTACCGCATTCCTGACCCAAGCTGCAACCCGTACCTGGCGTTCGCGGCGATCACGATGGCAACGCTGGACGGCATCCAGAGCAAGATGGACCCGGGCCAGCCGATGGACAAAGACCTGTACGACCTGCCGCCGGAAGAGCTGAAAGACATCCCGCAGGCGCCGGGCAGCCTGGAAACCAGCCTGCGCGCGCTGGAGAAAGACCACGCGTTCCTGCTGAAAGGCGACGTGTTCAGCGAAGACGTGATCAACGAATGGATCAACTACAAAATGAAGAACGAGGTAGACGCCATGCGCTTTAGGCCCCACCCCCACGAGTTTGAGCTGTATTTCGATATCTAGCCAGAGAACAGGAGCCCGGAGCGCAAGCGACGGGTAAGTAAGCAAACAAGCAAGAACAAAGCCCCGGGAAATCCCCGGGGCTTTTCGTTGATGGCTCATCCGGCGCACTGCCGATGTTGGGGCCGGAGGCTCCCATGCGTCAGGCTTTGCTGCTGGTAATGCTAACTGACTTGCTCTGCTTGGTGGGATGCGTGGCGAGGAACCCCGAACCCGTAGAGCCTTCCACTGCTACGACCGCTCCCGTTGAATTCGAAACCACCGACGAAACCCCGCCTGCTAAGCGCTTTCCGGACTCGCCATTTCTGTCGGCGGTCGTTCGCGCGGGTTTGCTTGGACATGAGTGGGAAGTAGTCGACTCAATCGACCTGCGCGGCACCATCACCGTAGACGAAACCCCGTATCTGGTGCTGTACGTGAACCGTTACCTCTGGCTTTCCAGCTACAACCAGCGCGGCGGCTCATACTGGCTGATCTGCGACGCCGCGATGAGGCCGGTCTGGATGAACCCTGACTACGGCGGATCGCCTGGTATATGCGAAGGCAACACCATTCAGGTGAACCTCACTGATAAGTTCTTCGAACTCGGCAACGCAGATGGGAACGGCGACTTCCTGACTTTCACCCGCGAAGGCGACCACCTCACTGCATCCATCGACTGGAAGTCCGACGAGACACGCATCGCCCATGCCTTGAACTGGCGGAAGTGGCGGGATGACAGTCACGAACCGGATGAGGAAGTCACAAAGCTTGTTCCCGTGGCCGGGCATCCGAGCTGGCGCATCGTGCTCACCGTGTATGCCGGCATTACGCACCAAGGGTGCGCGAGCCTGGTGGACATCAATGCAGACGGCGAGTTTGGAGTTCGGGAGATCGACGGAGTTTTCGCTGACCAGACCTGCGTTCCCACCGACGCTGGCACGATCCGCCCGCTCTGGTGCCCATACACGTTCGCATGGCTCGACTGGAACTGCAGGAGCGCTGAGTACCGCACCGTAGGGGTCATTCGCGGAGAGAACTGGATTGAGCTCGGCACCGTGTCGAGATGAGCGAGCGCTTGCCCGTCGCTGGCGCTCCGGGCTCCTGTTGCCTTTGCTTGCGCGTTGTATCCTTGCCGACGTTGATGAAACGTTCCCTTGAATTCGAAATCTCGGCGCAACCCGATTCCCGCTCTTGCGGTGTTACCTGCCTGGACGCGGTTTACGCCTACTACGGCCTCGAGATCCCGGTGCGCCAGCTTGCCCTTGAGGTTGAGCACCTCGAGAGCGGCGGCACGCTGGCGGTCATGCTGGCCTGTGACGCGTTGCGACGCGGGTTCAAAGCCACGATCTACACATGCAACCTGCACGTCTTTGACCCCACGTGGTTCAAGGGCAAGGTCAATATTGCCGAAAAGCTGTTGCGGCAGGCGCAGTTCAAGCACGACGACGAAAAGCTGCAGGTCGCCACGCGCCGCTATGTCGAGTTCTTTGACCTCGGCGGCAAACTGAAGTACGAGCCCCTCAAGGGCCGCCTGGTCCGTGACTTCCTGAACGACGACATTCCCATCCTGGTGGGCCTGTCCGCCACGCACCTGTACGGCACGCCGCGCGAGTACGGCGCCACTGACGAATACGACGACGTCAAGGGCACGCCCGCCGGCCACTTTGTCGTGCTGTGCGGCTACAACCGCGACGAGCGCACCGTGCGCGTAGCCGACCCGCTGCTGCCCAACCCGATGACCGGCGACAAGCAGTATTACGATGTTGACATGGATCGGCTGATCTCGTCTATCCTGCTGGGCATCGTTACCTATGATGCCAACCTGTTGATCATCGAACCGAAGGGATAGTTCTGCGTTCCGTGTTCCGAGTTCCGCGTTGGCCCCGCAATCCGCCAACATCAGGAACCCGAGACACGACACCCGGAACTCAGAACTGAACCTGCCGTGACCACCCTCATCGTCGTCAATCGTCCTGAAAAGTGGCCGCTGGACATTCCAGGCGTTCAGGTCGTGGCTGCCCGCACCTACCTTACCGACCGCCGCTTCAGCGACCTCAAGGGCACCAAGGTGTTCAACCTGTGCCGCCACTACGCGTATCAGCGGCTTGGCTACTACGTGTCGCTGCTGGCGGAGGCGCGCGGGCACCGGCCGATGCCCGACATCAACACGATCATGAACCTGCGCAACCTCAGCATGCCGCGCGGCGAATCGCAGGAACTGGACGAAGAAATCCAGCGTGTGCTCAAGCCGATCAAGGGCGACGAGTTCACGGTCAGCATTTACTTCGGGCGCAACATGGCGGCGCGTTACAAGCGCCTGGCGCTGATGCTGTTCAACCTGTTTCCCGCGCCGTTTCTGCGCGCCGAGTTCGTGCGCGAAAACGACTGGTGGTCGCTCACCCACATCGGGACCATCCCGTTTTCCGAAGTGCCGGATACGCACCGTGATTTCGTGCAGGCCAGCGCCACGACCTACCTGTCGCGCGACCATCGCCGGCCCTCGCAGCGCAACCGGCCCAAGTACGACCTTGCGGTGCTCTACGACCCCACCGAGAAGTACAAGCCGTCGAACGACCGCGCGATCAAGCGCTTCTGCGACGCGGCATGGGACCTGGGCATCAACACCGAGCTGATCGGCAAGTCCGACTACGGCCGCCTGGCCGAGTTCGACGCGCTGTTCATTCGCGAGACGACGGCCGTCAACCATCACACCTACCGGTTTTCGCGCCGCGCCGCAAATTTGGGACTCGTGGTGATTGACGACCCGCTCAGCATTCTGCGCTGCACCAACAAGGTGTACCTGGCAGAGCTGCTGGACCATGCCGAGATACCGGCCCCGCGCACGGTGATCGCCCATGAAGACAACCTCGATGACGTGATCATCCACCTGGGCCTGCCCTGCGTGCTCAAGCGCCCCGACGGCGCCTTCAGCCAGGGCGTAATGAAAGCCGCCGACGTCAGTGAACTGCGCGGCGTGATTGAGGCCATGCTGGAAGACAGCGAACTCGTGATCGCGCAGGAGTGGATGCCCACCGAGTATGACTGGCGCATCGGTGTGCTCGACGGCCGGCCACTCTACGCCTGCCGCTACCACATGGCCAAAGAGCATTGGCAGATCGCGAAACACGATGGAACAAGCTCGCGTTACGGAAAGGTCGAGCCCGTGGCCATCCACGAGGCGCCGCCCAAGGTTGTCGATATTGCGGTCAAGGCCACGCGGCTGATCGGCCGCAGCCTTTACGGCGTAGACATCAAAGAGGTGTCGGGCAAACCGCATGTGATTGAAGTGAACGACAACCCCAACCTCGACGCGGGCTATGAAGACGCCATCCTGAAAGACGAGCTGTGGCGGCGCATTGCCGACGTGTTTCGGCAGCGCATCGAGGCGCAACGCGACGGAGCCGCCAAGTGACACTGCACCTGTGGCAAGGCTTCGGCGTCGAGCTCGAGTACATGATCGTCGACCGGCAGACGCTTGCGGCGCGGCCGATCAGCGACGAGTTGCTCAAAGCCGTCGGCGCCGAAGGCGGCGACATCGAACGCGGCGACGCCGCCTGGTCCAACGAGCTGGTCCTGCACGTGATCGAGTTCAAGACCAACGGCCCGGCGCCTGAACTGGCGGCCTTGCCCGCACTGTTCAATGACCAGGTTCGCGCCGCCAACACCGCGCTTGAGCCGATGGGCGCGATGCTGCTGCCCGGCGGCATGCACCCGCACTTTGACCCCGCCACCGAGACGCGCATCTGGCCCCACGACTACAACGTCGTCTACGAAACCTACAACCGCATCTTTGATTGCCGCGGCCACGGCTGGAGCAACCTGCAGGCCACGCACCTGAACCTGCCCTTTGCCGACGACGCGGAGTTCGCGCAGCTGCACGCGGCCGTGCGATACATGTTGCCGTTGCTGCCGGGGCTGGCAGCTGCGTCGCCGGTCGCCGAAGGACGCCTGCAACCGGCGCTGGACTTCCGGCTTGTGAACTATGCGCAGAACAGCGCGCGCATCCCAAGCTCAACGGGAGACGTGATTCCCGAGCCGCTGTACACGCAGCAGGACTACTACGAGGGCATTCTGCACAAGATCTGGGCGGACACCGCGCCCTTCGACCCCGACGGCAACCTGCGCGGCGAGTTCGCCAACGCGCGCGGCGCCATCGCCCGCTTTGACCGCATGGCGGTCGAGATTCGCGTGCTGGACATCCAGGAGTGCCCGCTGGTTGACGTCGCGATCTGCGCGGCAATTGTTGCAGCGCTCAAGGCACTGATCGCGCAGCGCTGGGTGCCGCTGGACGACATCGCGCGCGCTGAGGTCAAGCCGCTGGCGGCCATATTGCAGGCGGCGATGGTCGAGGGCGAGAACACGGTGATCGACGACCTGGCCTACCTGCGCGGCTTCGGGATCGACGAGCCGTTGAGCATTGGCGAAGTCTGGCACCACCTGGCGTACGAAACCGGGCTGGCGGAGCCCTGGCGCAGGGTGGTGCGCACGATTGAGCAGCAGGGCACGCTGGCAACCCGCATTCGGCGGGCGCTCGGCGCTGCGCCCACGCGCGCGCAGATCGACGGCGTGTACCGGGCGCTCTCGCAGTGCCTTGCCAATGGACGCATGTTCGAGCCGCAATGAAGTTCAAGTCCGTCATTGTCTCCTGTGAACACGCAAGCAACGCGGTGCCGGCGCGCTGGCGGGCAGGGTTTCGTGGCCACGAACGCGTGCTCGACACCCACCGCGCCTGGGACCCGGGTGCAGCACTGCTCGCGCGCGAACTGGCGCTGGCGCTGAACGCGCCCGCGTTCTTCGGCGAAGTCACGCGGCTGCTGATTGACCTCAACCGAAGCGCCGATCACCCTGGCGTGCACTCCGAGTTCACGCCGCAGAATGCCCGCGCCGAGCTGTTGAAACGCTACTGGCGCCCCTACCGCGGCGCCGTGCGCACAGCCGTCGCGCGCGCGCTGAAGCGCGGGCCGACGCTACACCTTTCGATCCACAGTTTCACGCCCGTGCTCGATGGCAAGGTGCGCACCACCGAATTCGGCTTGCTGTATGACCCCGCCCGGCCGGGCGAAAAACAGTTTGTGCAGCGCTGGCAGCGGGCCCTGAGACGCGCGTTGCCAAACATGCGCACCAAGTTGAACAACCCGTACCGTGGCACGAGCGACGGCTGCACCACCGCGCTGCGGGCCGAGTTCGGGCGGCGCTATTGCGGCATTGAGCTGGAAATGAACCACGCGTTCTGCGCCAAACCGCCAGAAACCTGGGCCGACGTTCGCGCCGCGATTGTCGCCTCTGTGCTGCGCGTACTTGCCTGAATTGGCTGACCGCGCAGGCCCGCGCCAATCGTAATGTGTAGGGTCGGGATAGTCGCATTTGGGCCGCCTGCTACTACAATGGCCGCCCTGGGCGGGAGACGCTGCATGTACAGGCTTACGATGCTATGCGCCATCGCGCTGTTGGCGACTTCGCTGTGTGCGCAGGACAAGGCGGTCGACATCGCCGTCGCCTACCCATCCACGACCATGGTCTACGGCACCATGGACAACAGCCGCCTGACCAAAGACCTCGAACTCGACGAGTTGATCAAGTCCCTGGGCAGCGAAACCGGCATGCCGGGCCTGGACGAGTTGCTTGTTGACCGGCTGGAACTGCAGGTCACACCCGCCGAAATCAAGAAACTGATCTCTGACCTCAAGCGCAGCAGCTTCGGGCTGCTGGATGTAGCCGTCACCGGCCCCAAGCTGATGGGCGTGTTCGAAGTTGCCGACCTGGCGGCTGTCTCGCGTGCGCTGAAGCAGGCAAGGCAGGAAGATCGCGCCACCGTGCCCGCAGTCAAGGACCACTACGGCACCGACATTTACGCCGTGGAGTTCCCCATGCCCGCCGAGGCGATCCAGCCCGGGCGCGGCATGCGCATGAACCCTTTCGGCGGTTGGATGCAGGACCAGGAATTCTGGATCAGCGTGTTCCAGGGGCGCTGGCTGGTGGTCAGCAACAGCTACACCGCAGTCACCGACGCGCTGGACTTCCTTTCGTTTCCCGATGACACCGTTGACACCCTGGTCTCCAGCAGCCGATTCCGAGAAGCCGTCAAGGAATACACCAAGCCTGACGCGCTGCTGTACGTCAGCATCGAGTCGGTGATCAACGCCGTTGAGCGCCTGGGCGGCGACCAGGGCCGCGGCATGATGTGGTGGCAGATGCTGGGCTGGTGGTTCCCGATGGACATCGAAGAGGGCGCCGCCGGGTTCATGGTGCGGCTGCTCCAATATGAACAGTTCAAGAGTGCCTCGGCTGCCATGTGGCTGGATGAGGCCAAGGCCACCATGCGGATTGACGTCGGGTTTGCCTTTCACAATGCGCCCGGGTGGTTTGACGCGCTGCGCATTGAGCCGCAGAAGCGGCCGTTTGCGGACATGATTCCCAGCGACACGACACTGGCGCTCACCGAGTGCGTGAAGGACCCGATGGCACTGTACCGCGAGGTCAAAGAGTTTTTCGTGAGTCGCGCCCGGACCGCGGGCCAGGACGAACTGGCCGAGGCATGGGAGACGTGGGAAAAGGGCCTGACCGCCGAGGGCGCCAACCTGGAAGAAATGCTGGGGCACCTGGCCGGCGAACAGGCGTTGATCCTGCTGCCCAAGCAGGAAGAGAGCGATACCCCGTTCGACATCCAGCCCGCCACCTACGCCACCATGTTCTCGGTCAAAGACTGCGCCGCCGCCGAGAAGTACCTGTTCGAGAACCTGCTGCCGAGCCCGCTGGGCGAGTTCCTGCGCCCCGCCGAGGGCGGCCTGACGCCGGTCGAGATTCACAACGGCATCGAGATTCACTATGCGTCGGTCGGCAACGTCGCGTTCGCGCTGGTGCCCAAGCAGGACGGCTCGGGCGTGCTGATGTTCGGCGAATCTGAAGCCATCAAGCGCATCGTAGACGCGCACTCAGCCGGCAAAAACGTGGCCACGCTGACTTCATGGAAGGCCGCGCAGGCGATGCTGCCCGAGAAGTCGAGCATGGGGATGTACCTGAACGCCGGGGCGCTGATCAAGGCAGTCGGCAACATCTTCAGCATGTTCAATAACTCGTGGTGGTGGGACCAGGAAGGTGACGACGGTTTCGACCGTGACGACACCGACAAGGACAAAGACCAGGTCCCGTACGTGTCGAGCTTCTTCGGCAACACCGTGATTGCGGGCGGCGCGCAAAGCGAAGACTCGGGCGTAAAGTTGCGCCTAGTGGCCGCCGGCTGGCCCGCACGCGAAAACATGCAGGAGATGGTCAACCACTTCCGCGACGTCAAGCGCAACAAAGAGGTCCGCGACGACCTGCTGAAGGTCCGCGAGGGCATACTGGCGCACCTTGCCATCAAGGGCAGCCTGCCAAAGGCAATGTCAGACCTGGTAACCAACGGCTATGTGCGCGACGCGCAGGTCACGCAGGACCCGTTCAGTGGCGACGAGAAGCTTGAGTACAAACTCGCCGAAGTGCCCGAGAATGTGGACTCCCGGCAGGCCATCCTCATGGCCTATCAGCCGACGCCGGGGCTGCGCGGTAACCACCTTTGTGTGCTCTACAACCAGCATATCGTCGAGCTGACGCCGGAGAACCTGGAAAAGGCAATCGCCCGCGCCAAGCTTGGCGAGCCGCTGGAAGAAGCCATGTACGCCGAGAAGGTACAGCCGTTGCACAACCAGAATCTGCGCGTTCCACGTTTCGTGGAAGAGGGCTGGAGCAACGAAGTAGAAGTGGTCGTGATCGACGACCAGGGCGAAGAAGAAGTGGTGCAAGTAGAAGAAGACGCAGCCCGCGAGACCACCGAGCGCATCCTCGACGAAAAAGAAGCAGCTAAAGAAGAAGACTAGAAACCGACATGGGGCCTGACCTCGCAATACCGACTCGGGAGACGCAATGAGACTGACGACCCTGGCAGTAATGGCTGTGCTTGCGCTGACGCCGGTACTAAGCGCGCAGAAGGTGGCACCGAAAGACGGCGACCTGATTCCGCGCGCCGGCACATTGGCCTATGCCGTCAGCGACCGGCCGGAAGCGCTGTTGCACCTATTCGGGCGTGACGCTTCGGGCAAGTGGCGCCTCCGCGGCTTCCTTGAGGGCAAACTCGAAGAAGAGTACGCCACAGCACCCGACGGCGACGAAGCTCGCAACGCCCGCAGCATCCTCGAGTACGTGTTCAACAGCTATGAATCCATCCAGCGCGCCGAACTCGGCTTGCTCGACGTCACGCTCGATGGCCCGAAGTACGTCCTGCTGGTACACGCCAAGACCGGCCGCAAGATCGACATCGCGCCCGCGTTTCTGGCCGAGTACCTGGCCGAAACCCGCGAGTTCCAGGGCGTGAAGTACCTTGAGTACCGCGACCCGGACGCTGAAGTGCAGCCGCCCGAGCCGCCGCCCGAAGATGGCTCGCAGCCTGATCCGCGAGAAGAAAGGCCGCGCGCCGCCGTGAACCTGGGGATGGACCGCTTCTACGTGGCATCCATGCCCAACGGCGTGATGATCGCCAACTTCGAAAGCAGCATTCGCGAATCCATCCAGCGCATGGTCACCGGCGACTACTCTGAAAGCCTGTCGGGCCGGGCCGAGTTCCAGGAATGGAAAGCGACGCACAAGCCGCACGACCTGTCGTTCTTCCTGGTCGGGCGCGAACTCCAGAACGCGATTGAGCGCATCCTGCCCAGCAAAGACCAGAGCGGCGTGGACGCCCAGGGCGTGTATCGCGGCATCGATGACTGGCTGCAACTGCGCGAGTACCGCTACGTGGTGTTCGACCTGGATTATGACGAAGGCGCGCGGGCATTCACGATTGCGGCGGCGTTCAAGACGCGCCGGCAGACGCGGTTGCTCGAAAAACTGGCGATTGAACCCGCGGATTTCAAGCTGCTCAAGTACGTGCCCACGGGTGCAGTCATGAGCATGGGCGTGCAGCTTGGCGATGCAAAGAAGACTTTCGAAAACCTGAAAGAGCTCTCGTACGACGTGGAAGGCTGGTACGAGGAAGTGATGAAGGGCTTCGGCCGCGGACGCTCGGTGCCGCCGGACTTTCCGGACGAGCCGCCCCCGCCTGACGAAGGCATTGAGCCCAAGTCGGTGCTGCCCGGCATGACGCTGGCTGAGCTGCTGCAGATGGCCGGCGAAGGCGAAACAACCGAAGACCAGGACAACGAGATCGACCGCATGCTGGCCAAGCTTGACGAAGCACTGGCCGAGTACGGCACCACCGTGGACGAGATTCTTTCAGTGCTGGGTACTGAATTGATCGTCCACCTGACGCCCGACCTTGAACGCGCCAAAACCAGCGTGTGGGGCACACCCGACATGGGCGACGTGCTGGGCTCAGGCACGCTGGGCGTGGTAATCGGGTTGAAAGATATCGATAAGGCAAAGCAGATTATCGCCACCGCCCGCGAAAAAGATCCGCGTGGCGCTTTCCGTGGATTTGAAAGCCTCGACTACCAGGGCCGCACGCTCATGCTCAGCGCCGAGCACCCCTTCGGCTGGTGCTTCACCGACAACGCGCTGGTGATCACGATCGTGCTCGGCCTGCAGGACCAGGACGCAACGGCGCCCGTGCTGGGCGGCATCACCGCCATGATTGACGCTTCGCGCAAGACCGGCAGCGGCGGCGCGTTTGTCGCCAACGGCAGCAAGTTCCTTGAGATAGACGTCGGCGCGTTCTCACGGCTTGAGAACCAGCTTGCCGACCACCAGTCCCACAAGCTCGACCGCTACGCGCAGCCGCCCCTCGAGTCCAGCCCGACGCGCTTCATGGACGGCATGACCGTGGCATTGCGCCTGAAGGAGTACAAAGACGGCGTCGAAATCGCCATGCGCGTCGCTGGCTTGCCGGACCTGTGGCAGTTCATCAACGGCGAAGCCGCGATGATCGGCGGCGCCGGTAATGCCCGCCGCAACGGCTACAACTATGGCGAAGAGAACCTGCGCAACCTGTCGCGCGTTCTGCGCGAACGCGCAGAGGCGGAACAGAGTGTCGATCTCGACGAAATGGTCAAATCGGGCGTGATGCGCAATGCCGCACTGCAACTGCCCTTTGACAAGCGCTGGAAAGGCGAACTGGAAACCTTGGGCTGGATCACACTTGACCAGGTCACCCGCGACAAAGACGGCAACCTGCCCGAGTGGGTAGACGCCAAAGCCGCCGAAATGATCGAAACGAACGAGAAGGCTGCATGGCGTTCGCTGAAACTGATCGACGGCAACGTCGCTGAGCTCGTGCGCAAGTACAAGACCGGTTTCATCATCGCGTACCAGGAAAGCGCCGACACGCTGGAAGGCCACATGGTTCTCTATGCCGACGGCCAGGTTGGATGGCTGGGGGCCGAAGCGTTCAAAGAAGCCTTGAAGCTGAACGCCGACGGCAAACCGGTGCCAGCCGAGGAAAACTGGCACGACAGCACTACGCCCGAAGACACCGGCGAGCGTCTGCCGCCTGATGACCCATGGAACCCGATGGGCAAGTAGCCGGGAGATTACAGCACAAGGGGAAGCGGACACCGGGCGTCACTGCCCACTGCCGCTTCCCCTTGTGCATTTGGGCTACGCCGCGATCGCGACGGCCACTTCTGTGCGGCGGTAGTACGTCACTTCAAGGCCAAGCGCCGCCAGTTCTTTGACCAGCGCCTCGGCGCGCTTGCGGCTGTCGAAGGTCTGGCTGTGGACCATGCCCTCGGTGTTGCGGTAGACCACGAGATGCGGGCTGAACTCGCGCAGTACAATCTTGTGGCGGTCAATGCCGCGCCGGCCCTTGATCGCCAGTTTGCGGCGACGTTCGCCACGGGACTTCTTGGCGCGCGTGATTTCTGACGTGCTTTCCAGCACGTCATCTTCGTCGCTGAACATCTCGTCCCACAGGCGGTTGAAGCCGCCCTTGGAAAACGCCGCCTGCAGCTTGCGCACATCCATCAGGTTCAGCCCCTTGCCGAAATTCTGGCGGACGGTGCGTGACAATTCTCCTGCGTTGCTCATGCCGCCCGCAATCAGCGCGGCGACGAAGTCTCTTCTCTCGCTCATGACGAATCTCCTTGTGTTCGACGGAACAATCTGCGGCCAATGCAAGCGCCCCAATGTCTTCGGATGCTTGTGCCTTGCGGCTTTAGCCAGAGTTAGCGTGGTGCGCGTTGGGCAATTCTGTCGATAACGGAATAATTGGTTGCAGCGCTGCGGGCAATGCTCGCTATGATGGCGCGTTCGATTCCGGACAGATTGTGGACCGAGACTTGCCTGACACCCAGAGAAAGAGGTAACCCGTGGTAGAGCAAACACCTGCGCGCAAAATGCGCATCGCCATGGTTCATCCAAAGTTTCCGCCATCCTTCTGGAGCTTTGGCTTCATCAAGGACATTGGCGGGTTCAAGACGGTCATGCCGCCGCTGGGGCTTGCGACGCTGGCTGCGCTGACACCGCCGGAATACGACGTGGTCATCGTTGACGAGAACATCGAAGAAATCGATTTCGACATCGACGCCGACATCATTGCCCTGTCCGCCATGGCCATCCAGGAAAAGCGCCTGTTTGAGGTCGCCGACGAGTTCCGGCGCCGCGGCTACTTTGTGTGCATGGGCGGGCCGATCTGCAACGTGCTGCCAGGCCGCTGCCGCCCGCACTGCGACGTGCTGTTCGAGGGCGAAGGCGAATACAACTGGAAGATCTTCCTTGAGCAGTACCAGACCCGCTCGCACAAAGACTACTACTGCCAGGAAGAAAAAATCGACATGCGCGACACACCGCCGCCGCGTGTTGACCTGTTGAAGACCGGCAACTATCGCCTGGGCTGCATCCAGACCACCCGCGGCTGCCCGTTCAGCTGCGAGTTCTGCGACATCATTGTCACCTACGGGCGCAAGGTGCGCGCCAAGCCCATCGAGAACGTCATCGAAGAGCTCGAGAACTGGGCCAAAGCCGGCGTCGACTTCATCACCATCGCCGACGACAACCTGGTCGGCGACCGCGTGTACGCCAAGAAGATGCTGAAAGCAGTCGGCGACTGGAACCGCGCCCGCAAGGTGCCCATGAGCTTCTTCGTCGAGATGAGCATCGACGCATGCCGCGACGTGGAGCTGCTGGAGCTGTTGCGCTGGGCCAACGTCACCGAGGCCTTCCTGGGCGTCGAAACACCCCGCGCCGCCGGCCTCAAAGAGACCAAGAAGTTCCAGAACGCAGCCACGCCGCTCGTGGACGCCATCAAGATCATCCAGAGCTACGGCATGGTGACGGTGGCGGGCATGATTGTCGGGTTTGACAACGACGACGCCGCGATCTTTGAAGACCAGTACGTCTTTCTCCAGGAAGCGGGCATTCCCATTGTCATGCTGGGAATCCTGCAAGCCATTCCGCGCACGCCGCTGTATGAGCGGCTTGAGAAGGCCGGGCGCCTGCGCAGTGCGGCGCAGGGCAACAACACGCTCAGTTTCACGAACCTTGAACCGTTGCAGATGAGCTATGAAGAACTCATCAACGGTTATCGCGAACTGTTCGCGCGCATCTACACATGGGAAGCTGTGGGCGACCGCTGGCTTGCCAACGTGCGCCAGTGGGGCCGCAAGCGCATCATCCCCGCCCACATCGGCAAAGCCGGCGAGAAGAGCTTCGCCGACGCGCCCGAGCGCAAGTGGCTTCAGAAGCCGCTGGGACGATTCAAGTTCCAACTCGTGCTGGCCACGCTGATGATCCTGAAGTACTACTTCGCGGGGGGCAAGGCCAAGCGCCGATTTGCTTTCCGCATGCTCTGGAACACGCTGAAGCTGGCGCCCAGCGCCTTGTTGCAGACGCTGAACTACATGGCGTACTTCATTCACCTGCGTGAGTATGCCGACCGCGTCGTCGCAAAGCAGTACCGCTTCGACTACATGCTCACCGAGGCCAACCAGCAGTTGCATGCCAACAAGTTCGGCGAGGGCGGCAACGTCAACATGGTCAAAGCCGAAAAGAAGGCGGCGACCAAGATCAACGTCAACGATGCCTATGCGGGCGCTGAGGTCACGTCAGACGTGGCTGACACGCTGGAAACGGCAGCCAAGTAAGCTCGACACATCCGCAACGACGGGAGCGCGAAAGCGCTCCCGTTTCGGCTTTCGGTTCCCGTGCTGAAAAGTCACAATGCGGCCGGAGGGCCGGTTGAAGCAATCCCGCATTCTGATGCTGTTGCTCGCCATGCTTGCGCTCGCGGTTGCCTGCGCCTGGCTGGTGTTTCAACCCGATGACCCCAAACCCGCAGTCAGCGCCGCCCAGCAGGACCAGGGAGCATGCAGCCAGAGCCCGGACCCTGCGCAGGCTCGCGCCGACGACGCCGACACGCAGGCTCAAGCCACGCCGGTCGTCACCCTGACCGAGCAGGAAAAGGCAGCCGCCGAACAGGCCCGCGCGGCAGAGACAGCCGGCACCCAGGGATCGGCGGGCAGCGCGCCGGCCGGGACGCAACCCGCTGCATCGGGCACAACTGGCAACACGCCACAAACCGGCGCCAGCGGCAGCACACCCAAGGGCACCGAAACCAGGCGCCCGCCAACGCCCCGCGAGCGCGAAGAAGAACGAAGGCGCACGCAGGGTCGCCCCGCGCTGGCCGAGCGCATGTCACGCTCGCCGGGCGCAAGCGGCAGCAATGCGTCGCTGGCCAAGTCGCCCGTCCAGGAAAAATGGGACGAGCAGTGGACCAGCGAAGGCATCACCCCGCCGCCGATGACGCCAACGCCCGTCACCGGCAAGGTCATGAGCGAGCAATCCCGCGAAGGCCTTGGCAACGCCACCGTGCACCTGATGACGTTCTTTCCGCTGGATGGAATCGCCGGCGGCCCGCTGCTGCCGGTCGTTAGTGAGCTGGTCACCGATGAGCAAGGCAACTTCAGCGGCGAGGTACCCGCCAGCAAACTCGTGCCCCAGAGCTTTCCCGTGGCTGCCATCGGCATTTCGTGGGACAGCAAACGCATTCTCGCGGCACAGCCGCTGACCGTGCTTGAAGCCGGCAAGCAGAACGCGCTGGGCATTTTCTGGGCGCCTGACTATCCATACACGCTCAAGTGCGATGCCCGGCAGTTCACCGGCACGCTGAGCGTGATCTCAACCGGTGAGATTAATCCGCAGCGCGTGCACACCCTCAAACGCACCGAATTCCTGGCCTCGTTTCCGGCGTTCAACGTCACCGCCATGCAGGCGCAGCCGGCTGAAGGCGCGCCCGAGCCCGGCTACGCGCAACTGATCGGCACCTGGGGCACCAGCGTGCTTCCGTACATCAGCCTGCGGGACGGCAGTGCCCTGCTTCGCACCCAGCGCCCCAAGCTGGCGTCAGTGGTCAGCAACGGCGGCACGGGCGTACCGCAACAACTGCCGGCACCTTTCGACACGCTGGTGTTCACGAACGAGGCCTACAAGCCCATCGGCGGCATGGTGATCGACAGTGAAGGAGCACCCATCAGCGGGGCCGTCGTTGCCACGCAGGGTGGCGCCATCGGCCACAGTGCGGTCACTGACGTCGGCGGCTGGTTCTTCATCGACAACCCCGACGAAAAGACCAGCTCTTTGCGAGTCACACACGACCAGTACATTGAGGTGCTGCACGCGACCACACCCGGCAACACCGACCTGCGCATCACCATGGCCAAGCACCGGCCGCGCGTGCGGCTGCACGTCACCGACCGCGTGACCGTGGCACCGATCACCGAGCTGACGGTCAACGTGATCGGCTTGTACCCATGGGGCAAGAACAAGGGCAAACCCATGCCCGAGGCGTTCGTGAACCTGACGGCATCAGACGGCCACTTCGTGCTGGATTGGGAATACGAGATCAGGTCAGTCACGCTCGAGAAGCTGGGCTACTTTCCGAAGTTCATCGACAAGCCGTCAACCACCGAAGAACTGCCGGTTGAGCTGTCGCCCGGGCGCAACCTGGAAATCCAGCCGCGCAACTACAGTGCCGTCGAGCAGACCGACCGCTGGTTCCCCGACGCCAACCAGGGGCCCGGCATCTACACGGCCTGGTCACACCACTGGATTGAGTACGAAGTGGACTTCGGCGACGCGCCGGCGCAAGGGGAGCAAGGCGGCTTCTTCGACATCGTGCTCGGTTGCACGAACCGCGGCATCGTGGACAACGAGTATCGCTTCAGCGTCGATGTCTACGTGGACGACGTAAAGAAGAAGACGCTGACCATCATGGCCGACAGCCTGACCATCCGCGAAGACCGCGCCAGCCTGGGCGCGCTGAGCGGCGTGCACCGCATAAGACTGGTATGGACGAACGACAAATGGATCCCGGACCAGCTCGACGCCAACATCCGCTACGCCACACTGAAGTTCCTGGAACAGCCGAAGTAGCAGTGGCATCGGCTTCCAGCCGATGTCGTCGCAGGCGCTTCCAGCGCCTGCCGCGCAAACCAGCGGCGCGCTGCGGACATCAGGAAATTTGAATGGCGGAGGAGGAGGGATTCGAACCTCAAAACAGTCCGGTGGACTGTTTTGAACGCGCAGCAGCACGGCCAAAGCCCGCCGGCAAAGGCGGGCGACGCCGGGCGTAAGCGGAGCGGTCGCGCAAACCGCAAACACGCCGCGTACATCTGGTAATTTGAATGGCGGAGGAGGAGGGATTCGAACCCCCGTTAGCCTTGCGGCTAAAGCGGTTTTCAAAACCGCCGCGATCGACCACTCTGCCACTCCTCCGCAGTTGGTTACGCCAAGTTTACCGGTCAAGGATTGCCGGGGCCAGTGCCGGACAGCCACCAGTGCGCGGCGGTCACCGCGATGCCCGCGAAGTACAGCGTCCCGAAAATGACCTTGTTGTTCTGGGCCAGCCAGCGCGGCAGGTAGATGTCGAAGTTGGCTTCGCGGTGCTGCGTGTACTTTCCCGCCACGTCGGTCAGCGGGCAGCGCATGCCATTGAGCAATAGAATCAACACTTCAATGAACACGACGCCGACAAACGCCACCGCAACCACATACGCGCCAAGCCACGCCGCAACGTGAATCGCCAGGATGCAAGCAACGAAGAGCGCCCAGATGGCTGTATGAACAGTCTTCACCAGGCGCAGTCTTCGACGCGCCATCACCGCCACTGCGGGGTTCGCTACATCATTGGCGTCAACAGCGGTCATCACACGATCGTTGGGTTGGACATCGGGCTCGAATCGTCGCTTGCAGCGCAACCGTGGTCAATGGAAAGGACGAATGGACCAGACCCAGCGGCCGGCGCGAATCTGAACCCATTGATTCTTCAGGTTCGTTGCGGCGGGCAGTGGCATTCGTGTCCCGCGAATGAGTTTCGTGGGACGCAGGCCCGCGTCGACGGCCGGAGGCCGTCGCAACTCATGCGCTGGAAGCGCATGCCACTCGTCAGTTTGGCTCTGAGAGCCCCCCGATGAACTTCGCTAGTGCGTATCCGTTGCTACGAGAGGCTACTAGCGGCATTAATTCACGCGGTCAAATCGAATGGAAGCAAGTCTGGCCGGAAACAGTGTTGGGTTACGGGCGGCACGGGCAAGCACCAACTGCCGAGCAGCGACGCGTATGAAGAGGCCATGCAAGAGTTCCGTGCAACTGGAGCGACACTGATGAGATACTCGTTGCTTGGACTTCTGTCGGTGGTCGTGCTCATCGCGGTTGGCAGCGTCAACGGCAGCTATCATTGCGAGCCGAGCCCTTGTGGCGGCGACGACCCAACGGCCGATTGGGGATACGGTTTGGGCCATAGCCTTGCGGAGGTCAAGGCACTGCCGGACGATACCAAGGCGATCACCCCAAGGTGGTTTTCAGACGACGACATGCATCACTTGAAGCGCTTCACGTCCCTGACCTCGCTTGACCTCAGATACTCCTTGGACGTTTCGGACGACGCGCTGAAGGTAGTGTCCAACCTGAACACATTGGAGGACGTGAACTTGGAGCGGCCTGAGCGGCGTACGGAGTTTTCGGACTCAGGTCTGGCCCAACTCGGAAAGCTTTCGCACCTCCGGAGCGTTACGCTAGACTGGAACGCAAACGTGGGACGCGAGACGTGCGCGGCGCTTTCGGCACTGAAACAGCTTGAAACTGTCAGCCTCGCGTGGACCGGAGTGTCAGACGACGACGTCAGATCCGTGATTCGATGCGAGGCGATACGATCTCTGTCGTTGACCGGGTGTCGGAAACTAACCGCGACGGTAATGGGCGAGATCTCTTTGGCGCGCCCTCTCGAAGCGATCAGCATTGCACACGTCCCTGCGCTGACCTCCAGCAATCTCGTGGCCTTCGCAAGCATGCCGGCACTCAAATCCCTGGATGTGACCCGGTCCGGCACTGAACCCACAGCCGTTGAGTTTGGCGACCGGCCATCGAAGCTGGAAGCGATTGCGTTGGGCGAGTGCAAGTGCGTCAGCAAAGCGATCATCGAATGCTTGGTCGGCTTGCCACAGCTCAAGAGCATTTCCTTGGATGGTATTGAGTCTGTTGACGATGCGATCCTGCGACGGCTGCTGTCGTGCTGCGCAGGTATCGAAAAGGTCAGCCTGCAGGACTGCAAAGCCATCACGAGTGATGGACTGAGCGGCATTGAGCATTCCAAAGAAATGCGTTGGCTGGATGTAAGCCGAACCAAAGTTGGCAGTGCGGCATGTCGCCACATAGCAAAGTGTTCGCAGCTAAGTCACTTGTACATGTATGACTGCGCGACAATGGATGATGCGGGAGTTGCGGAGCTTCGTCCTTTGGGTGAGCTCGTTGAGTTGGTTGTTGAAAGCGCGAAGGTTACGGATGCCTCGATTCCGGTGTTGCAGCGGTTTACGAAGCTCACTCTGCTGATTGTCGGATCTGGCATTTCAACCGACGGCATCAAACTGCTGTCCAAAGCCCTCCCGAACTGCGAGGTGTACGTGCGGCCTATCAGGTAGTCTTCGTGTCTCCACCGAAAGGCCGCGAAACCCATCCATGGGGGTTCACCCTGCAGGCGACGGGGTGCTCGCTTGCCGTGCTACCGTGGTCAATGGAACGGGCGCCCGCACCGTGGCGCCCGTTTTCGGGTAGAGGCTGCCCTGACGGGGCCTTTCGGCCCTCCCCTACCGCCATCCGTAACTGCCAAACTCTGTGGGCGCGACCTTCTCGGTCGCGTGGTCTGACGCCAGGCTCAGCACGTATCCGATAGGGCTGCGTTCGCGGTCGTCTTCGCGACGGTTGAACTGTGTCGCACCCCAGCGCTGCCCCACCACGACCAGCTCGAACTTGTCGAACTTCTCGGTCTTGGTGTTGTACTGCGCCTCGCCCAGCATCTTGGCCTCAAGGCCGCGCTGGCCCTGCTCGAGCTTTACCTTGCCGGTCATCTGGATGGTCACCACGCCCTTTTTCAGGCGTGTCACTTCGCAGTTGATCTCGGCTTCGCTCACGTTCTCTGGGGCAAAGCCCGGGGTCTGGCCGCGCACGTTGTCTACCAGGTGCAGGCGGCAGGTACGCTGCACAAGGTCAGCGGGCAGTTGCCACTTGGCTTTCTTTTCAAACACCTTGGGCAACATGCGGGCGACTTCATCCTTGCGAAACCACGCGTAGTCAAAGTTCCAGGCGTGGGTGCGCCAGTCGTTCTGGTCAAGGCCGGTGCGGGGCATGTCGCGGCTGTTGACGCGCAGCACCATGCCGTCGGTCGGGTACTGCTTTTCGTTGCGGTTGATCTGCTCCCAGGTCTTTACGGGGTCATCCTTCAGCAGGCGGTCTTCCTTCTTGATCTCTTTCCACTTCTTCAGCGCGCCGCGAAGCATTTCGGCGATGCGCTTGGGGTCGCGGTGGTTCGCGCTGCCCAGAAAGACCCCGCTGGGCGTGCAGCAGTACGTGCCCTGGCGCGTGGCGCGTTCACCTTCACCGTTCAGCGTGCCGCCCTCGTCGCACCACTTCTGGAAGTGCAGGCAGTCAGCCTCTTTCAGGTTGTGCAGCCGCCACACTTCATCCGCGCACGGGATGAACTCGCCCACCAGCTTGGCAACTTCCGCGTCGTTCCAGACAGACTGTCTGGCTATGACACCGTTGTTTCACGTACAGCCAAACGGGTGCCCGTTCATGGTGTACAGCATGACCGGCTTGTCTTCTTTGTTGGCGTCCATGACGCCTTGCCAGAACGTGGTGCGCCAGGCCAGCTTGCGCCAGGCCTCTTCTTCGGCGCTGGGCATGATGTGCTTGACGATACGGTCGTAGCTGGCCTCGGTCAGTTCCTCGGCGCTGTGGGTTGCGCTCAGCGGCAGCAACAACAGCAGTGCAATGGCGAACTTTCGCATTACTATTCTCCCCACTTCGGGTCGATACCGAACTCAATCCAGTCTATCTCGATCGTTGCCTTTTCGTCCCACAGAACCACCTGAAAGGCGGTGAAGGCCTGGCCCGTCGCCAGCGGCTTGGCCTTGTCGGCCTTGCCTTCCACTTTCAGGTCGTGCAGCGGCACTTTCAGCGTGATCCATTTGTCGTTCAGGATGTGGTTGGTGTGATGCTGGAAGTACTGCCAGTCCGCGGCTTCGTCGCCCTTGACGCCTATGCTGACGCCCTGTGAGCCGCGCACGCGCATGCGCACACGCACATACGCGTTGTCGCGCACCGAGTAAGGTTCGGTCAACGTTACGCCGAAGCACTGCTTGCCCGTGCCGGTGACGATGCCGTTTTCGGCGACGCCCAAGTAGATGCGCCCGTCGCCGCGCTCATCATCAAGTTCATCGCGGACCAGCCGGAAAATTGTGTCTACCGCAATCACCAGCGTGTGCGCACGCAGCTTGTCGCCTTCTTCTTTCGGCTTGGCAAAGCCCTTCTCACTGAGCGAAGCCGACCACCCGGCCGCCAGCGCAACGCCCCCGGAGGACACTTCGCCCCCGAGGCATGTGACGTTGAGTTTTAGGCCGGACTTTTCGGCGACGACTTCGGCTTCTCGGAAGTTGAAGCTGGCGTCACCCCGCGACACGGTAAAGGTGCGCTCTGGCGCGTAGGCTTCGACGTAGACGGCCTCGGTGAACAACTCGATCGAAAGCGCACTTTCGTCGCCAGTGAAGCGCAACTCTCCGTTGAAGTACACGCGAGCATTGCCGCCGGCGCTGAGCGCGACGGGCTTGCGGGCGCGCAGGAACATGCCGCTTTCTACCTGGGTCTCGGCGGTCCACTCTTCCCAGCGGTCGGCTTCGTTGCGCTTGAACGCGAGTTTTGCACCGTCTGTCATCTGCAACATCTGCGCGACGACCACGGCCTTGCTCGGCTCGACCGGCGCCTCGGTCGGCGGGCGCTCTGGTTTGGGCTCGGGCGGGTTCTCTACGTCTTCGCGCGGCTTTTCTGGTCCTGGTTGCGGCGCAGGTGCCGGCTCAGGCTCGGGCTCTGGTTTGGGTTGGGGTTCAGGTACAGGCTTCGGCATCTCCGGAATCGGTGCATCCGGCTCCGGTTGCTGCTCCGGCGCCCGCATTTCCGGTTCAGGCTTTTGCGGCACCGGCTTGGGGTCCGACTGATCAGGCAGCGCAGGCTTTGTGCTGCGGTTGCTGTCGGCGACCGGGGTTGTGCCGTTGCGCGGCATGTTCAACAGAAACACCGCAGCCGCAATGCCAACCGCGCCGACCAGTGCAACCGATGCCGCCACACTGCGCCAGCTCGCGGGCCTGGCGCCGGCATGCAGCGGGCGCGCGGCAAGCACGCGGCCAGCCGGCTGGTCCAGCGATTGCAGAATGCGGCTGGAAAGGTCCGGCGGGGATTTGCCGCCGAGCTTTTCGCTGAGCATCTGCTCAATCAACCGTTCTTTTCGTTCGCTACGGGCCAATTCAGCTTTCCTTCCATGCACTCGCGCAATTTTGCGAGCAGTCGTTTCAGCAGGGTGCGCACGCCCTCAGGTTTCATGTCCAGGCGTTGCGCGATTTCAACCTGCGTGAGTTCATTGCGGTACAGCAGTTCCAGCACTGTCTTAGCCTTGTCGCCAACGTGTTGCAGGCAATGCTCGAGGGCAACCATGCGCTCGTCCCACTCGGCTTCGCCTGAGCTGCCTGCCAGTTGCACCCAGTCTGCATCAATCTCGGCCGCGTCGGCTTCTGTGATGCGGCGGCCCTTTGCCCGTATCGCCATCAGAAAGCGGCTTTTGGCGACAGTGCGCAGGAACCCGGCGGTTGCCACTTCATTGATTTCAACAAACTCGCCCTTCTGCACCGACTTCCAGGCTGCAAGAAATGACTCCTGCGTCAGGTCGTCGGCCTCGGGCGGCGAACACCCCAGGTAGCGCAAATACCTCCACACGCCGGCTTGATGGTCCCGGATCATGCGCTCAAAGACGACCCTGTGGTCAACCAAAGCCACCAGCATTCACCCCTGAAATGCGCCAAAAGGGTGCAACCGGTTCAGATTCTTCGGATTTGCAAAAATCCGCAATAGGCGCAGGTTTACGGCGTCAAAACCAGCGTCGTGACGCTGTTCGCGGGCATATTGTACTGAAAGGCGTTGGTGCCGGTAATCGTGATGGCGGCTTGCTGCTGGGGCGCCGAGTTGGCGCTGGTCAGGCGATACACCTGGGCCGTATTGAAGGCCACGGTGTGCGTCACGGCAATGCCGGCTGTCATGGCTGAGTTGCTCTTGTTGATGCACACGATCACCATTCGGTTCGGGACGCCGGCGTCGATGCTTGCGTAGACGCTCGCGTTGGCAACGTCGCTATTGGTCGCCCGGATGCTGGTGTTGCCGAAGCTGCCGTTGCTTCCATCGAAGTCGCGGAACATCTCAAAGCCTCCATAGATGAAGCTGTGGTTGCCCGCGCCAAGGCGCCAGAGGTTGGCAGCGAACACTCCTTCGCGCCCATAGATGCCAAGCACGTCAGCCTGTGCGATGCCGCCCGAGATGTGGTCGCCCCCGCCATAGTAGTACTCGGTGATGCCCACCAGTGTGTTCGGGTAGTGCTGGTTGATCTTGTCCTGCAAGCGCGGCAACAGCCGGATCGGCCCCATGGTGCCCCACTGCGCGATCCACGAGTCTTCGGTGTATGTCGCGTCCCACAGGCTGCGTGGCGCCTGCTTGCGTGCGGCGACGACCAGCGGGTCGGTGTTGTCGGCGGTGATGCGGGTCCACTGGCCACCGGCATCGTTGGCGCCGGCTTCGGGGTACCAGTGGATGTCCAGCACATCCACCAGCCGCCTGCCGTACGTGGTTTCAGCCGCGGCGAGCTGCTGCAGATAGTACGTGTGAAAGTCCCCGTGGGTGCCGGCGTCGCTGGCGCCCTGCAGGTCCACCATGCCCTGCCAACCGTAGTTTACGGGCCCGAAGACAATGGCGTTGGGCTCAACGTCTTTGATGGCGTCGGCATAGTCGATGGTGCGCGTCAGCATCTCGGCGTAGGTTGGGCCGGTGCCCTGGCTGCCCGTGGCGTCGCCGCGCAGGCGCGGATGAGTGGTGGCCCACAGGTCGGGCTCATTGTCGAGAGAAAAGAACACGGGGCGCGTGGCGTCGGTCGCGAACCCGGGATAGCTGTCCTTGATGAAGTTGACGAACTCGTCCTGGTAGACAAAGCCATCCGTGGTGTCCGGCGTAAGCGAGAAAGTGCTGCCCTTGCGCGGCACAGACTGCTTGAAGCGCACGCTGAGATAGTTGGCGGTCTGGTTGACGTCGTACTGCGGCCACTGGCCCATGTAGTGGCCGTGGTCGCCGGCGACGTAGCCGATGCACGGAATGGTAATCAGCGACCCCGCGTTGTTCAGGCGGTCGGCGTCGATCATGGATGTGGCCGTGACCGCGATCGGGTCAGTCGGATAACCGAGCGCCCAGTCGTTTTCGTTGTACCAGTCGGTGCCGGCGTTGCTGGCGTTGTTCTCCCAGTTCCAGGCCGATAGCCGGTTGCCGCCACTGCGCGCGAACGTGAGATTGGCCGGGCGAGAACCCCAGTTCACGCCATTCATGCCGTAGATGTAGCGCGAGATGGCCCGCACATCCTGCTGGCTATTGATATTAAAGGAGACGTCGCTGATGGGTGGCGCGCTTGGCGGTATCAGCGTGCCGCCGGAAACGCCAACGTCAAAGGCCGCGCTGGACACTGTGTTCAAGCCCGTGGCTGAGAACGCCAGCCGATACGCGCTGCCCGCAAGGTCGATCTGCAGGTTGGAATAGCTTACGACGCCGCCGACGGCTGTGATGCTCGTGGTGCCGCTGAGCATGGCGCCTGAGGTGCCGGTCCCCACCTGTATGCTTGCTGTAACGATGGTGGTGTTGTCTGAGGTGATCAACGCGCCTGCGCTGTCACGAATCTCGACGCTGGGTTGCGTCGTGAACACCGTGGCGGGCAGTGCACCTGCCGGTTGTGTGACGATTGCCAGGACAGGAGTGCCGCCGCCGCCCCCAGACCCGCCGGAGCTGCCGCCGCCGGAGTCGCCGCCGCCGCAAGCGGCAAGCATGAGCACTAGCATCGCTGGCAACACGAGTCTCATGGCAGCTCTCCGATGGAATGCTTGCAGGATATGTTTTCTGGTGGCTAAGGCTCGCGCGACTTTGCGTTTTCAGCTTACGGGGCCTGCCAGCTTATGCGCCAGTTTGCGCCTTCCTTTACGACGAAAAACTCGGTTTCGGGCAGCGTGTGCGTGCCCCCGTCTTTCAGGTTCATGATCGACTCGGCGCTGCAAGTCCAGTATCCCTCAACCTGCTTCCAATCGGTGATCGTGGTGGTGTAGCTGTCCGAGGATTCGCGCGATGCCGCGAAACCGCGCAGAATGCGCGACTCGGAGCGCTTCTTTTCGGCGGCTGTCAGCCACTCCACCATGCCCACGCCGTCAAGCCGGTCCATGGCCGCGATGTACGCGTCGCGAACCTCCTGGGGTGACTTGTCCGCCACCACCGGCGTGTTGTTTGCAGAATTGCCGGGCGCAGAGTTTGTCGGCGTGTTTGTCGGCGAGTTGCTGCCGCAAGCAGCAACGCAAAACGCCAGCACAACGAACAGCAAGTAGCGCATCGCCTGTCCTTTCATGGCATCTTGGCCGCGTGTGTTGCATTCACCGAACGGGGGTGCGCGGCTGTCACTTTTAGCTCGGTGCCCGGTTTTGCACGAACGATCAGTTCTGCGTACTGCGCGCCCTCACTGCGGATGCGCGCGATGCGCAGCGGGCCGGGGCGGCCACGCTGTACTGCCGCGTTGGCGTACATTTCGTCGCACAGGGCGCTGCTGACAAGTTCGGCACCCTGCACGCTCACCAGCACGGGGTCGTCGTACTTGCGCTCGACAGCTTTGACACTGTCGGTCGGGAACGCGCCATGGTTCCGCACGCACAAGCGCACGCGGTACAAACCGCCGCCCTGGTTCTGTACGACCACGCTGTCGATCGCAAGCTCGGCAAAGCTCTCGGCATGACGCAACGTAAACAGCGCGTTGCGCCAACCCTCTTCGATGAACAGTTGCGCGGGCGGCATGCGGGTCGCGAACTGGTCCCAGCCACCAATCTCGATCTCCCCGAGTTGCGGGTGTGAATACGGCTTCCAGTCGATGTAGCTGCGGCCGCTGCCGAATTCTTCGTGCCAGTCGCGCTGGTCTTCGCCGCTGGTGCCGGGGTTGCCGTCCACCTCGTGGCCGGTGCTGCCCCATAGCTCGTTCGTGAACACAAAGCGCCCCAGGCCGAGATAGCCAAAGTCAATCTGCGTGCCGAACGCCTGGTACAGCCCGTCGTGCGTTTGCAGATAGCGATAGCCGGGGATAATGCGCTCGCCGCGTTTGCCAAGCCGGTCGTACACCTGCACGTCTTCGCGCGGGGCGACGCCGGAGTCGGGGCTGCTACCGGGCGGGCGCAGAATCATGCGCGCTGCGTTGTGATAGAACTGCATGCCCGCAATGTTTGGGCGCGACAATATGAAGTCAACGCACGCGCGCACCTCGGGCTCGCTGCACGGATAGTCGCCGGCGCCGAACTGCCGATAGCGCGGGCGCCACTCACTGGGAAAGTTGCGGTTGAGGTCAACGCCGCCCAAGCCGTCTTCATTGATGCGCCCGTCGCCATCGTTGTCGGTGCCCTCGCTGCCCCAGACACGATACTCGCCCGGCTGCCCGGGCTTGCGGCGAGTCATGATGCGCTTGTCGCGGTCGAGCACCCAGTCGCCGTTGGGGTCGCGCTGGCGCATCTGGGTGATGCGGCCGTCGCCGTTCAGGTCTTCCGGTGAGTCTTCATCGAATTGCCCGTCGCGGTCATCGTCGAAGGGGCGAAGGTTGCCGCGCAGGCTGTGGGGATTGTTCGGCGTGGAGAACCACAGGTGCCGGCTGTCGGGGTTGACCACCGGCACGAAATAGAAAGCACGCGTGTCGACCAGCCGAGTGACCCACTCTTCGTGGCCATAGTTCTTCAACAGGTACCAGATCGTGAGAAAGATGATCTCGGTGCCCTGGGTTTCGTTGCCGTGGATGTTGCTGTCGATGTACATGGCCGGCTTTACGCCATCAGGGCCGGTCTTGGCATTGTTGAACGTGATGCAGTACAGCGGGCGATTGCCGAAGCTGCGGCCGATCTCGCGCACGGACACCAGCTCAGGGAAGCGCTTGGCCAGCAACACGGCGGTTTCATCGCACTCGGTCAGCGGCCAGTAGTGCGTGAAATCAAGCCGCGTTTCATCAATGCGCTGGTTCCAGCCGGGGAACGGGTCGTGCTTGCGCACCGGCGCATCCTGCGCGGGCGTCGCGAAGCCCAGGGCCAGCAGCGCTGTCAGGCAGGCAATGGTGCGTGTCAGGGCGCGCATGCTATTCCTCTTCGGTCTGGAGCTTCTTGCAGTCCTTGATCGCGATCTTTTCTGTGACGTTGCCAGTGCGCGCCGCCTCAAGCGTGAACGTCAGGTTCATTGCCGGGTCGCCGCAGCGGATCACCCACTCGAAAGTCGCGGTTGCACCGCCCTCAACGTTCTCGTGAGACTGGCGGCGCGTGCCGCTGATCAGCTCAATCGCCTTGCTTTCTTCCAGCTTGACGAACAGCGGCAGCCCGATGCGATTCTGGGTTGCGAACGCGCTGCGATAATCGAGCGTGCCCGGGTTGTGCAGTGTCGCGCGCACGCGATAGACGCCGCCGCCCCTGTCTTCGACTTCGACTTTGCTGATTCTGGCGCGCGGCGCGGCCTTGAGTGCCGCAGTCACCAGCTCGCTGAGCGCCTTGACGCCGGCGGTAACGTCGTCGGGATTGGCGTCGCAGCGCGCTGCAATTTCCCAGCCGCCGATCTCAACGTCTTCGAGTTGCGGGTGCTTGAAGGCCTTCCACTCACGAAAGCGCTCAGGCGTATAGGCCAGCCACGCCAGGTCGGCATCCATGGTCGCCGCGCGGGCACCGCGGCCGGGGCGACCCGGCGTTTCGTCGCCCATCTCGGGTGAGTCTTCTTCGCCGTCTTCGTCCTTGTCTTTCTCCTTCTCGTCGGGATTCTTTGGCGGCGCCGGAATCTCGGCCAGATAGACGTTTGCGGTCAGCACCCCGGCGCACTCGTACAGCCAGTCCAGCACGTTGCCCGCGCCCTCGGGTGCGCCGGCGACTGCGCTGCGATGTTCGCCGAATGATTTCGCGAGCACGGCTGCAAGCTCAGCGTCGCGCTTGTACGGATTTTCACCACCGCGCACCGGCGGCCCTTTTGCAAACTCGACACGGCCGCCGACGCTGCGCACCTGGAAGGCCGCGTAGATTCGCGGGTTAGCAAGAATGAACTCAGCCAACGCGCGCGTCTGCGGCAACTGCATCGAGAAGCGGTTTGCGCCATCCTGGGTATCGCTCCAGCGGATCGGCCAGTCGTTGCTTAGCGTGATCGTGCCCGGCGGGTCTTCGTTGATGCGCCCGTCGGCGTCATCGTCGACGCCCTCCCAGTACAGGTCGTACTCGCCGACTTCGCCGGCCTCAGCGCGCACCAGCAGGCGCGGGTCTTTCTTGTGCGGCAGGTACTTTCCGCCCGCGCGCTTTACTCGCATCTGAGAAATCACCCCGTCGCCGTTGATGTCGCGGGGTCCGTCTTCATCGTTGGCGCCGTCGCGGTCGTCGTCAAAGGGCAGCGCGGTGCCGGGCACCGCAAGTGCGGGCCGGGCGAACAGCGCCTGTCGCCCGCGCGGGTTGGGCACGGGTATGATGATCAACTCTGCTTCACTAAGCAGCTTTCGGCTTTCGGCGTCAGCCATCAGGGCACGCGCAAGCTCCAGGCAGGCAACCGCGGGCGAAGCCTCGTCACCGCGCAGACTACCCAGAACCAGCACTGCCGGTCGCTGATCGTTGCCGATGGACAGGACGTACTGTCCCAACTCGCCACCGGGGAGGTCGACCATGCGGACCACTTCGGGATTGTCGGCAGCAAGCTTCGTGGATGCAGCCCGGATATCCGCGTTTGGCTGCGCGCACAGCGGCGCGCAAAGTACGAGCAGACACAGCAGACGCGTCATGGTTTCCCCCGCCACGTTCTACAATGCAGCCGCTGGTGCGTCCGCTACTCTTCAGGCCAGAATTGGGCGCCGGTGTCGTTCGGCGGCGGGAAGTCAGCAAGCAAGGCCTGCTTCACCTGGGGCGGGTGTATCTCTGCATCGGCCAACTCATCCTGCTTCATCCACACGAGGCCGGTCACGCCTGCGGCGTTGCGGTCGGGTGTGAATTCCCCGAGTTCGACCGGCTCGCGGCCCGCGTCTGCGCCAGTCACTTCGCACAGGAACAGGCCCGCGACCACATGATGCCCGCCCGGCATGCCCTTGGTCCGCCGCTTGTGCCGCGCTGCAATAAACTCGCGCACGAACAGCAGCCGCGTCGCGCGCACGCTCACGCCCGTCTCTTCCAGCACTTCACGTTCACAGGCGGCTTGCATGGTTTCGCCGTGGCGCACGCCGCCGCCCGGCAGAAAGTAGAACGTTCGCCCCGGTTCTTGCCCGCGCAGCAGCAGCACATGGCCGCGATGCAGCACGATAGCGCGCGCGCCAACCTGCGGCCTTGGCCTGGTGTCCGGCCCGTCAGTCATCGCTGCCCCGCATCAGTTCGCGCAGCCGCGCATCCAATCCGCGAATCGCCTGTTCCACGGCTGTAGGAATGCGATCATGGACCCACGTGCTACCAGAGTAACCGGTGACTTTGAACCGCCACGTCGGGTTATCGCCTGCCTTTGAGAGCGTCACTTCAAGATGACACTCCGCCTCTTCACCCCATGCGCCGCCTGGCATGATTGGCAGCAGCGTCACGTCCAGCGTCCACCGAGGCGTGTCCGGCGCGCTGCCGTCGCCACTGAACGCATAGACAATCCGCGACTGGATGTTCACCGCGTGGCTGCGGTCATCGTGCTCCTGCGCAATGACCCGTACTTGCAGCGGTGTATTGGCCGGCAACAAAAGCCCCGGCGGATCGACTTCCGAAACCCGGTAGCTCTGGGTCGCACAGCCGACGCAGGCCAAGACCATCACGAAAGGCAGCATGCGTATGCCGCTGCGTGCCCGCGCGAACAGGTCGTGCAACATTGGCAAGGCCCCCGTCATCGACGGCATCATAGCGTCACGGTGAACTGGTCGCCTGATCATTCAACCAGTCCATCAGCCGCTGGTCCTCAACGGTTCCGTGCCCCACGCCCGGCTGCACCAGCCACTCATGCTCAATGCCCGCGCGTTCAAACGTCTCGTGCAGCATCCGGTTGTGCGGGAACAGGCCAAGGGTGTCGTTGTCGCCGCATGTCAGCAGCAGCGAAAACGGCGGCTTGAAGCCACTGCGGGCCAGGCTGAACGGGTCGTGTGCGCGATACGTCTTCTCGTGGCGAAAAGCGTCGCCTACGTTTTCACGCCAGCGCCTGGTGAATCGACCGCCGTATTTTTCGTCAAACGCTGCTTGTTCGGCTTCGCTGTCCCAGGGCGACGTGTCGTAGACAAAGGGGCTGGCTGCGACGACGGCATCAAACAGTTCCGGGTTGCGCATGCTGACCATCAACGCGCTGAGGCCCCCCATGCTGTGGCCGAACGCAACGGTCTTGCCGTTCACGCGATACTTCTTGCGCACGTCGGGCAGCACCTGGTCCACCAGCATACGCTCGTAACTTTTCATCACGGGATCAAAGAGACCCGCGCTGGGGCTTACCACGATAAAGGGCTGCAGCTCGCCCTTCTTGACGCGGCCGGCAACGATTTCACCGATGCGCCCTTCGCGGCCCCACCCCCACTTGGTTTCGCCGCCACCGTGAAACCACACCAGCAGCGGATAAGTACGCGTAGTTTCCTTTTCATACCCGTCCGGCAGCCAGACGCGATATTCCATCTCGCGCCAGTCGTCCACGGCGCGGCCGCCTTCGCTGGTCATCTGTTCACTGACGGGGGCGCGACAGCCGGCCAGCATCAACAGCAGAATCGGAATCAGCAGTAGTCGTTTCACGTTACGTCCTTGGGCTGGATGTTTTCGATGCTAAACAAACAACCTGCGAAAGCGGAGTGTTCCATGCATGTTCTTGTGACCGGCGGTACGGGATTCATCGGCAGCCGCCTGGTGCCGAACCTGCTGGCGGCTGGGCATGAAGTCACAGTGCTGTCGCGTTCTACGGCCAGCGTGGCGCGCGCATTTGGCGACAAGGTCAAGGCCTGCACTCTGAAGACGCCGCCCGAAGCCTTCGACGGCGTGATCAACCTGGCCGGCGCCTCGATTGACAAGCGCTGGACGAATGCCCGCAAGCGCGAGATCAGGCAAAGCCGAGTCGAGTTCACTCAACGCATACGCCAGGCCGCCGAAGAGCGCGGCGCGAAAGTGCTGGTCAGCGGCAGCGCGATCGGCTGGTACCCCGATGGCGGCGACGAGGAATTGACCGAAGACATGCCGGCTGCGGACAACTTTCTGGCAAAGCTGAGTGTTGACTGGGAGGCCGCAGCGCAAAGCGAAACATTGCGCGTGGCAATCGTGCGGACGGGCCTGGTGCAGCACGCCAGCGGCGGCATGCTCAAGCAGATGCTGCTGCCGTTCAAGCTGGGGCTGGGCGGCCGCATCAGCCACGGGCGCTTCTGGTGGGCGTGGATCTCGCTGGAAGACATTGCGGGGATTTTCCAGTGGGCGCTCGAGAGTGAGGTTCAAGGCGTGGTGAATGGCACCGCGCCGGACCCGGTGCGCAACCGGGAATTCACGAAAGCGCTGGGCCGCGCCCTGCACCGTCCCACGGTCTTTCCGCTGCCGAAGTTCGCGCTGCGCATCGTGATGGGCGAAATGGCCCCCTACGTGTGGATGAGCCAGCGGGTCGTCCCCAAGCGCACGCTTGAGCTGGGGTACAAGTTCAAACACCCCGAGCTGGATCAGGCGCTGAACGCGGCGCTGGAATAGCGGCACCAACGAGGTATCTTGACACGTAAAGAGTGGCCGCGTGGCGGAATGGCAGACGCTGGGGACTTAAAATCCCCTGAAGGGCAACCTTCGTGTGGGTTCGACCCCCACCGCGGCCACCAGCAGAATCACCAGTTGCCCCAACCGTTGATTCGCCCCCACTGCGCCACTACCTCGCTGCCGCCTTCCACCACATAGAAGCCCGGGTGCGCCGCCGCTGTCATGCAGATGTGGTTGGGCAGGATGCGCAGGCGCGTCCCGACTTTCAACTTCTCGAACGGCAGCGGGTCTGCGGCCGTGATCTGCCCGTGTTCCTGGCTGGCAGCGAACACCCACGCATCAACCGGCTTGGTCACCGAGCCTGTGCGCGTGCCCTCTACATGCACGATGCGGCGCAGCGGTTTGCCGTCGATATCCAGCACCAGCCCATACCCGATCTGGTCGCCGTGGCGTTGCGCGCCGGCGTCTTTGCTCAGCGCGAGCCCGCCCGCATCCACGATCAGCTTGTTCTGGTCTGGATAGACGCCGATCACGCTGCACAGCACCGTCGCTGCCACACGCGAAGCCGGCAGTGATTCCAGGCCCACCTGGTCAAGGTCGCCCAGCATGTAGACGCCGGGCCGCATCTCGGTGCAGCCGGCATAGTCCTGCGCATGGGTGCACGTCGGCGTGCTGCCCACACTGACCGTTTCGCAGGGCAAACCGGCAGCCCGCAGTCGCTCGGCGGCATGGACCACGCTGTCGCGCTCGTGCCGCGCGACGGCCTGGATTTCTTCAATACTGCTACAGCGGTAGCTGTGCCCGCCGTGAGTCAACACGCCTGCCAGCCGCACGCCGGCCTTGCCATGAATGGCGCGGGCGATGGCCAGCAATTCGTCGCCCGCCGGGTTCACCCCGCCGCGACGATCGCCGCAGTCAACCTCGATCAGCACACCAAGCCGGTGCGGCGCGACATCTGCGGCGCCGGCTGCTATCAGTGTCGCGGCAGCCTCGCTGTCCGTGAGGATCCGCAAAGCTGCGCCCTGGCGCACCAGTGCCAGCGCGCGCGGCAACCGGTCGGGCAGAAAGCCGACTGCCAGCGTGATGTCATTGAATCCGTGGGCAAAGAAGTACTCGGCCTCTGCCAGCGTCGAGACGGTAATGCCGCCGAATTGCCCAGCCGTGGCGACGCGGGCAACATCGGCCGACTTTGCCGTCTTCATGTGCGGGCGCAGGCGCACACCAAGCTGTTTCGCCCGGGCCGCCATGAACTCGCAGTTTGCCAGCAGGCGCGTTACATCCAGCACAAGACTGGGTGTGGAGATGTCGTGAAGCGTTGTCATGGAAGTGCGCTGGTCTTATCCGACGTTATCCTGTCGCCGCCTGGGGATACTACGGTATGGATTGGGAAACGGTACTCAACTATGTCGAGCAATACGGCTACCTGGCCGTTGCGGTCGGCACGCTGGCCGACCAGTCCGGGTTGCAATCTTTCGTGGTCGCGGGCGGCGTGCTGGCCGGCATACGCGACACATTCAGCCTTCCCGGCGTGGCACTTGCCGGCGCCGCGGGCAGCTTTGTTTCAGACAGCGTGTTGTTCGGCATCGGGCGCTGGCGCGCGAACTGGCTTGAGCGCATCGTGAAATCCGAAAAAGGCCGCATGCGTCTTGAGTTGCTGCGCGACGGCATGAAGCGCCGGGCGTTGCCGCTGCTGGTGCTGGGGCGGTTCTTGCCATGGATCGGCCGATTCGTGCCCGCGGCTGCGGGCCTGCGCAAGGTGCCGACACTTCGCGTGCTGCTGTACTCGCTGCTGGGCTCGTTGTTCTCGGCTGTGCTGTACGCGCTGCTGGGCTACTACGCAGCCGAGTCGGTGAAGTGGCTTGAAGCGTACGCCGTGTTTGTATGGGTTGGGGCGCTGGTGCTGAGCTTCCCGGCCGCGGGGCTCCTGCTCAAGCGCTTCGACAAGCGCGTCGAGATGCGCCTTGCCGTCAAGCGCGCAGCCGAAACCATCGTGCCCGATGTCGAAGCCCCGGCACCGCTGAGCCAGGAGCAACCAAGTCATGCCGAAGATGCGTGACCAACGCGCCGCCAAACGGCCGCGCCTAACGGCCCATGTCGCCGGTGGCCTTTTGCAGCTGCAGGCGTGAACGCTCCATGCCGATGCGTGCCTTCACCACCTCAAGCTCGGCGTTCGTCAGGTCGTTGAGCGCCTGCTTGACCTCAAAGCTGGTTGCCAGGCCTGCTTTCTGGCGCTCCATTTCAGCATCGTGGGTTTCATCCTGAAGCCGGAACGCTTCTTCGGCGGCATCGACGGCGCGACGCGCGGTGGTGATGTTGCGAACGGCCTGTGCCACCTCAAGGATGATGGTCGTTTCCGTGTCGCGCGCCGAAAGGATGGCGCTGCGCTTGTTGATCTCGGCCTGCGTCAGGGCCGCGCGAGCGGCGCTGTTCTGGATCGGCACACTGAAGTTCAGGTTGAAGCCGTAGTTCAGGTTCTTGAAGTCAAAGAAGCTTTCCCAGCTGTCGTCGAATGTCACGCCGCTGCCGTCGTTGCCGAAGCTGCCTTCCAGGTCAAGCGTGGGCAGCAGGCCGTACTCGCCCATTTCGACGCGAATGCCCGCGCTTTCGATGCGCTTGGCGGCTTGCCGAATCTCGGGCCGGCGGCGCAGCGCGGCTTTCACTTCGGCCATCAGGGTCGGCGCGTCGGCGTTGTTGCGCGACGAGTCGGACTTCGTAAGCGGCTGAATCACCACGCGATAGTTTGAAAACAGCGCATAGCCGTGAATCAGGTCGGGGTGAATCGCATACAGCAACTCGTCGGTGCGCTGGTCCACCAGTGCCTCGGCCCGGATGATGCTTACCTGCGTGGCTTTGAGATTGGCTTCCTGGGCCAGCACATCCAGGCGCGTACCGATCTCGGCTTCAAGGCGCGAGCGCGCCAGGCTGAGCGCGTCGGTGGCCAGGTCGGCCTGGTTGCGGAACACTTGCAACTCTTCTTCGGCTTCGACCAGGCTCCAGTAGGCCATGGCAACGTTGAATGCCTGCTCGTTGCGTGTGGCTTCAACCTGCCAGTTGGCGATCAACTGGTCGTTTTCGGCGACCCAGGTGCCGCCCAGGTTCGGGGTCAAGCCGACTCCATTCAGCAGGTGCTGCGTGACCGTGATCGTCGAAGTCGGAAAGAACTCAAAGGTGCTGAACGGGTTGTTCGTGTCGCGGCGCACGAAGCCCATGCTGACGTCCAGTGTTGTGCCGCTCGCGAACGGCAGGTTGGCATTGATGCCGTAGTTGGTCGTGGCAGTGATTTCTTTGTCGCGGGTATCGCCGAAGAAGCGCGCGTCAATCTGGGCCTCTTCACGGTGATAGCCGATGTTACCGCCGACGCGGAAGTCCAGGTTGGCATGCGAGCCGACCACGGCTGCGGCGGCAAGCTCTGCGTTCAGGCGCTCGAACAGGATGGCGCGGTTGTGCGCCATTGCCAGCTCGATGCAATCGTCCAGCGACAGGCGCAGAATCACGGGTTCACGGCGGCGCTCAAGGTCGTCGGGCTTGACCTTCAGCGCGTTGGGCTGGCGCTCCATCACTTCTTCAAGCGCGGCCCGAAATGACTCTGAGGGCTCGACTTCCTTGATGCTGGTATGGCATGCAGCCAGCAGCAGCAATGTCAGTGGCAGCAAACGTCTCATCAAGCTCTCCTTCGGCCGGAGTATGGTAGCCAGCAGTGTTCGATGCAAGCGCCAGCGGGACCGTCACACATGCTCGACCGGCTTGCCCTTTCCAGCCCAACCTCATCGCCTATACTCAGGGAAGACAATCGCCAAGGGGCGGCGTTAAGCCCCGCGGAGACCATGCTGATGACAACCGCCACACCCGCCGAGAATGAGCTGATCTACGACTGGAACAAGGTCGGCCATGACCACATTCTCGACCGCAAGAAACCGATCGCCTTTGACGATGAAACACTGCGCGACGGATTGCAGAGCCCCTCCGCGATCAATCCAACAATCGAGCAGAAGATTGAAATCCTGCGATTGATGGAAAAGTTGGGCATCGACCGCGTTGACTTAGGTCTCCCCGGCGCCGGCCCCCAGCACATCGACCACATCGAGTCACTGCTCAAGACCATCGTGGACGAAAAGATGCGCATTTTGCCCGGCTGTGCCGTGCGCACCGTCGTCAGCGACATTGAGCCGCTGGACCGGCTGCAGCAGAAGTTCGGCATCCCCATCCAGGCCAGTGCCTTTCTGGGCACCAGCCCGATCCGCCAGTACGCCGAAGGCTGGACGCTGGCCAAGCTGATGGAAACGATGGAGACCGCCGTGGGCTGGGCCATCGCCCACAAAATCCCGGTCATGTTCGTCACCGAGGACACGACACGCAGCAAGCCCGAGGACGTGAAAGCGCTTTACAGCCGCGCGATTGAGCTTGGCGCCTACAGCATCTGCATCTGCGACACGTGCGGCCATGTCACGCCGCATGGGGTAAAGCAACTCGTGAGCTACATCATCGAGAACGTCGTCAAGCCAAGCGGCAAGCAGGTGTGGGTGAACTGGCACGGCCACAGTGACCGCGGCCTTGGGCTCATGAACGCCCTGGCGGCTGTGGAAGCGGGCGCAGACATTATCCACGGCACGGCTTTGGGTCTGGGCGAGCGCGTGGGCAACACGCAGATGGACCAGTTGCTCGTGAACCTGAAGCTGATGGGCTTGATCGACAACGACCTGAGCGCCCTGGCCGAATACGTGCGCAAGGCGCACCAGTACACGGGCGTGCCCCTGCCGCAGAACTACCCGGTGTTCGGCGAAGACGCCTTCGATACCGGCACCGGCGTGCACGCAGCCGCAGTGATCAAGGCCAAGAAGAAGGGCGAAAACTGGCTGGCCGACCGCGTGTACTCAGGCGTGCCGGCGGGCGAGTTCGGCCTGGAACAGCGCATTCGAGTAGGCCACATGAGCGGCAAAAGCAACGTAGTGTTCTGGCTGAACAGCCACGGCTACGAAGCGACAGAAGAGCGAGTAAACAAGATTCTAGAAGCCGCCAAAGCCAGCAAGGCCTTGCTCAGCGATGATCAGCTGAAGACCCTCGCCAAATGAAAACAGGAGCCCGGAGCGCAAGCGACGGGGAGTTCCAAGTGCTACGACTCTCAAGTTTAGTCTGACCGGCGGCTGCGTGCTAACATGGCTACTCGTCTAATCGGCTTGCTGTTATTGGGTGTGCTGGCAGTTCCTTCCGCTTGTGGGTCTGCGAATTCTCCGGCTCGGGCTTTGGATCAACATTTGGTGGCCGAGCTCGATGCGATTGAGGCCTCGCTGAAACAGGCGCGCGACGCCGAGCAGGAGCGCGCCGCCATCAGCGAAATGAACCGCAAGTGCATGGATCTCAAGCTGTCGCCGGTAGTCACGGCCTACGATTCCACCGGCGCGCAAATCCCGATCAGCGAATGGGACAAGCACCGCAACCGGCTCAAGGACGCGCGGGTTCAGATCACGCTCACGCTTCGCAACCGCCTCACCCGCACCGTCAACCACACGCTGATCGACGCGGCAAACTTCCCCTACTTGCTCTTCGGTGAGTAACTCGCGCGCCTACCCGTCGCTAGCGCTCCGGGCTCCTGTTTCCTTCGTTCGCACCTTCCACTTCAGCCTCTCGCCAAGTGCGCCAAGGACGCCATGAATGGCCGGCTCTCGATGGCGGGTGCCTTTTGGCGGCCTTGGCGAACTTGGCGAGAGGCCTGCCGTCGCGTCGCCCGGGATGCCAACCCCGGGCTCCTTTGCAGATGCGTTGGTGCGCGGCATTCGCATGCCGGGCTGACTGGGCTACACTCCGCCAGTGAAAATCCGCAACTCGGCCAAGTGTGTGGTGATTGAGGGCGCGCGCGTGTTGGCGAGATGTTGTGCGTACTCGAGTGGCAAGATGCCGCGCCAATGACTGCCAAGCAGAGCGGCCCGCAGATTGTCTCTGCGGGCCGCGTTTAGGATGGTACCCCCGGTAGGATTTGAACCTACGACCCGCTGATTAAGAGTCAGCTGCTCTACCAATTGAGCTACGGAGGCGTTGCCCGTGCGGTTTGCCGCGCGGGCGCATAGAAATACCCTTTGGCTCTGCACTGTCAAGGCCCGGCCGCTACTTCGGCCCCTTCTGCAACGATTGGCGGGTTCAGTCTTTGGCCGGTGCCAGCAGTTTGGCGGCTTTCTCCATGTGCTGCGTTACGCGTTTCACTGCATCGCGCTGGTCGCCCTTGTTCTTGGCTTCGATCTTTGCGTCGTCGGCGTAAAGCTTGCCGTCAATGAACGCCTGCCCCACCTTGTGCCACTTCACCAGCGCCTCGCGCGCGGCTGTGTGTTCGGGGTGGGCCTCGACGATGCCCGCTGCCACGCCAATGAAATCAAAGAAGGCACCCATGCTGTGCCCGTAGCAGTACGAGCGCGGGCGATTCGATGCAATCGCCTCCAGCATCTTGCGCATGTCTTCATCCATGTCGTCGGGCATCCTCACCTTTTCGGTGGTCTTGCCAGGCATGATCAGCTTGTCGTCCTCTTCTTTCAGTTCGCTCAGCAGGTCGGCCAGGGCTGCCACACACTCGTCGAGCTCGGCGGCGGTACGCTCGGTGCGGCCCTGTCGGCGATGGCCCCGGCCCAGCAGGCCCACCAGTTCAGTGCGCGAATCCCAGTACTTCTCGCGTTCGCTTCGCAGCAGCGCCACCTCGTCCTTGTAGGTGATCCTGGTGTTGTAGCTGATCGAGATGTTGTCGGCGGCTGTAGGCTCAAGGTTCTCAAACGTCCAACTGAACGAGTCGTCCTTGAACTCAAGGTTCGCCACCGGCCCGATGCTGCGCAGGTGGTCTGCCGTCAACTTGCCGTCGAACTTGAGCGTCACCACCGCCTTGCCGATAGCGTTCTTCCAGCCGGCGCCACTGTGCAGGATGTACCCGGTGCTGCGATGTTCGCTGTAATGCCAAGTGTCCACTGAGTAGGTGATCACGTGAGTGGCCTTTGCCTTGGCGGCATAGCTGGCGTCCCACACATACCAGTAGTCATGCACGTGCATGCCGGCTTCCTCTTCGTTGATGCCCTCTTTGGCGGGCCGGCGATCAATCAGCTTGAGTTGGTGCTCGGTGCCGTCGGTGACGGCTTTGAAGCCGGTCATGTTCTTGTACGGCCCGATCGGGAAGCCGACTTCAAACGAGGTGGCATCGCCCAGATTGGTCATGTGAAAGGTTGCGGTCACATCCAGCCGGTCGCCCTGTTCGCCTTTGCGCAGCACAAGGTGAACTTCCTCGGCGGTCATCTCGACGTTGATGTCTTTCACGTCGCCGGCATGGAATTGCAGCCCGGGTGCGGTGGTTCGCGGCTTGGGCCCCATATCGGCGGCCAATGGCGCGGCGCAGGCCGCGGCCGCCAGCAGAATCATTGCGATGCGCATGTATTCTCCTTTGCAATTGGGTGGGCCTTGGGTGCCCGGGCTTTCGTATAAACAACAAAACGGTAGGTAGATGAGACGCGGGCCACCCGTGCCCGGTTTCGATCTTTCCGCAAAGTTGGTGCTAACCCGTGTTGCAGTAAGTGCCTGCGGCAATAAGATTCGCCCCGCATGATCGAGGTCAAAGGCATCACGAAGTACTACGGCCACTTCAAGGCGCTTGATGGCGTGAGCTTTCACGTCGACAAGGGCGAGGTGCTGGGCTTTCTCGGCCCCAACGGCGCCGGCAAGTCCACGACCATGAAGATTCTCACGACCTACATCTCGGCCAGCGAGGGCACTGCCAGCGTGGGCGGCCACGATGTGCACGCGTTTCCGCAACAGGTGCGCCGCCGTATCGGCTATCTGCCCGAGACTCCGCCGCTGTACGGCGACATGACCGTTGAGGACTACCTCAAGTTTGCCGGGCACGCCCGCGGCCTGCGCGGGGCCGAGCTGAAGCGCCGGCTTGAATCGGTGGTCACCGACTGCGGATTGCGGCCGAAGTTCAAGGCACGAGTTGTGGAACTCTCGAAGGGCTTCAAGCAGCGTACGGGCCTGGCACAAGCGCTGATCCATGACCCCGACGTGCTGATCCTGGATGAGCCGACAAGCGGCCTTGACCCGCGCCAGATCATCGAGATCCGCAAACTGATTGAGCGCCTGCGCGAGAACAAGTGCATCATCTTCAGCACGCATATCCTGCAAGAGGCCACCGCCGTGGCCAGCCGCCTCGTGATCGTGAACGGGGGCCGAAAAGTTGCCGACGGGACCGTTGAGCAACTGGCGGCGCAGTCTTCGGATACGCTGGTCGTTCGCGTGCTGGTCAAGGGCGGCGATGACGCATTGTCAGAGTCACTGTCCAGACTCGACACGGTCAAGTCTGTCGAGAAGCAGCAGGGCCCCAGCGGCTACACTCGCTATCTGCTGACAGTGAGCGGCGGCCAACGCGGCAGCCGCGAAGCGTGCGAAGCCGTCGCGCTGCAGGTGCAGTCGCGCGGGTTCCTGCTGGCAGAGCTGGCGCCCGAGAAGCAGACGCTGGAGCACATCTTCTTGAACCTGTTGCAGAAGGCACCCATGCCGGAAAAACCGACGTGGAAGGCAGAAGACAAGCCAGCCGCGCAAACGGAGAAAGACGCAGCGCCTGCCGCTACAAGCGCAGTGCCCGACGACCCCAATGCAACGGCGGCTGCCACGCGCCTGACGCAGCCCGCCACAGAGACCGACCTTTACCATCCCGTGGACGCCAACAGCGACACCGCCACCGACATGGGCGAGAAGCCGGACCCCGACAAGACACTGTTTTCGCCGCGGCCTCCGGACAGGGGGGACGCCTGATGCTGCCGATTTACATGCGGGAGATGAAGGGTTACTTCGAGTCACTGATGGGCATCGGCATCATCGGCGCGTTTGTTGTCGTGATGATGATGCTGAGCGTCATGCTTGATCCGCTCGGCGGGGGCGGCGACTGGTTTGCGCGTGGCGAATTGTCAATGCGCACCTTCTTTGGCGTGTTCCCGTGGGTTGCAGCCGTGGTCGTGCCCGCCGTCAGCATGCGGCTGTGGGCCGATGACCGTCGCCAGGCGACGTTCGAGATGCTGATGACCCTGCCGATCCCAACGTGGAAAGTCGCGCTGGGCAAGTACTTTGCCGGCGTCACATTTCTCGCCGCGATGCTCGCAGGCACAGTGGCCTACCCGCTGATGCTCAGCCAGTTCGGGCAGCCGGACTGGGCGCCCGTCATCGGCGGCTACATTGCCTGCTTTCTGCTTGGCGCAGCCTTTGTGGCAATCGGCTTGTTTGTGAGCGGCTTGACCGAGAACCAGGCGTTGGCGTTCTTCCTGGGCATGCTGATCTGCCTGGGCATCGTGGGCATGGGCGAGATGCGCGGCTTGCTGGGTGAACTGGCACGCACGAACCCCGAGTCGGCGCTGATGCTGCTGATCAGCATTCCGCTGGTGAGCATCGGGTTCCTGGCCGCGGCGGTAGGCCGCGACAAAGCCGTGGGCGTGGCGATTGGCGCGCTGGCGGTGATCGGCAACATGATCGCGTATGCCTGGAGTGGCGCGCAAGACACGGCGAGCAAGGCCACCAACAGTGAAGACATCGCGGCGACCGTCGAAACCGCAACGCGGGGCACCACCCAAGCCGGCGAAATCGTGGTCAGCGCGCTGGCGCAGATTGCGGTGCTGGACCACTTTAGTGAAATCCAGCGCGGCGTCGTCAACACGAACGGGCTGGTCTTCTTCGCGGGCCTGGTCGTCTTCTTCGTGCTGCTGAACGTCTGGTCGCTTGAATCACGGAGGTACTCGTGATGGTCAACCGCAAGCGCAACTACACCTGGCACTTCCTGCTTATGGCGGTGATGACCGCGATTGCCATCGGCGTGGTCAACTACCTGGGCATGGAGCACCGACTGCGGCTTGACCTGACCGCAGACCAGCGCTTCTCGCTGAGCCCGGGCACCAAGGCGTTGTTTGACAAGCTGCCCGAGACCGTGACGGTGACCTACTACGTTGACGAAGAACCCCCCGCCAAGCGCATCAATCTTGAGCGCGACGTGCGCGACAAACTTGGCGAACTGGCAACCAGCTCGGGTGGCAAGCTGCAGTTCAGCGTGGTGCGCATCGCCAACGCGGAAGCCGCCGAAAAGGCCAAAGAACTTGAGAAAGACGGCATCACACGCACGCTCGATGTCATGACCACGGGCGACGATGAAGCCGCCGAGACCAAGGGCATCCAGGGTTTCTTCTCAAGCCTCAAGGTGCAGTACGGGACCTCGCCGCCTGAGGTCATTAACGGCATCGTCAACCTGTACGACCGCAACGATGAAAGCGCCGAGCACCGGGTAGACACGCTCGAGTTCGACGTGGCGTACGCGCTGCTGCGCATGAAGAACAAAGTCGTGCGCCCCACGCTGGACCGCCTGTTGAAGGCGCGCAGCGAACGCATTGAGTTCCGCTATATCCACAGCAGCGACCTGCCCGAGCAGTACAAGGGCATGGGCCAGTGGGTGCACAACTCGATGGTAGAGATTGCCGCGTTGGCGCCACAGCAGGTTGGATACCAGCAGATCATGGTCGGCCCGGATGCGCCGATCAAGCTGGACGACGCGTTCGGCAGCGGCCGCAAGGTTGAGTACCCGTTTGTCAGCGCCAAGAAAGCACGCCTGGGCCGCACCGAAACCGGCGAGCTGGTACAGATCCCCGAGTCGGCGTACTACACCACCTTGATGATGCGGGTGAGCGCCTCCGAGAAGCCATACGCAATCGTGAACTTTCTTGAAGACGAGAACCAGCCCGCCGTCAAAAAGCGCATTGAGGACTGGATCTGGGAAACACTGAAGCCGCGTTCACGGCTGGGGTTCGTGCTGCCCCCGACGCTGCCCAAGTACCAGATGCATGAGCGGCCGGGCACTCCGCCCGCCAACGGGCATACGCCGCTGTACAACTACATCTCGGAGTTCCTGGGCTACGACACGATGTGGGTGGACATCATCGGCAGCAAGCGCATCCCGGGCGACCTTGCGTGCCTGATCGTGATGGAACCCAACCAGCTCAGCGAGCGCGAACTGTACGAGATCGACCGCTACCTCGCCGAGGGCGGCAACGTGGTGATGATGGTGCAGGGCTGGCGCGCCGAGCTCGACTTCGGCCAGGTGCCGACCAAAGACGACATGGCGCTGCAGAAACTCAACATGCAGCCGCACTTCACCGACTGGGCCGCGCACATCGGCGTTGACTTCGGGCAGGATTTGCTGCTGCGCAAGAACGCGCGGCTGTCGCCCTTTCACGTGATGAGTGACGGGCGCGGCGGTCAAGCCAGTATGCCGGTGCCGACCAAGCTCAAGTTTGCCCCGGCGATCGCGCCGCAGGACCTGAACGCCGAGAACGTGCTGACGCGCGGGCTTGCGGGCCTGCCGATGCCGCTGCCCGTGGAGTTGAAGCTGAACGACGCCCGCCTGGCAAGCCGCGAGCTGCAAAGCACCGAGATCATTCGCATGAAAGACGGCGTGTACAAGTTCATCCCGGCCAACCCGGCCTTCCCCACGATTCCGGTGAACCTCGACCTCGACAGCAAGCGTGAAGTCGAGCAGAACGCGTCGGCCGACCCCGACAAGCAGGTGCGCGCGCAGTTGCTCGACCACGACCCGCTGGTGGCGGTGCACCTCAAGGGTCGCTTCCCGAGCCTCTGGGCCGATGAACAGCGCAAGATTCCCGGCTGGCAGGGCGCTGACCCAGCCACCGAGACCGCGCCCGCCGTCAACGGCCGCGAGGGCAACCTGATCATCTTCACCAGCGCCGACATCCTGAACACCGAGTACTTCGGCGGCTGGACGCGCCAGGAGATTCAGCCGGTGGTGATCAATCGCGGCATTGCGCTGTATCGCAACCTGTCGGAAGTGTTCATCTACGGCGAAGACCTGGTGAACCTGCGGGCGCGCACGGGCGTCAGCCCGCGCATTGCCGGACCGGTATCGAACAACATGAAAGTGTTCTGGTTCCTGGTCTGCATCGCCGGCGTGCCTTTGCTGCTGGTGATCGTGGCCGGCGCGCGCAGCTACATCCGGCTGCGCGAGCGCGAAGAGTATGATGCCGCGTTCACGGGAGGCGCCGAATGAGCGAGCCCGCAAAGATCGAGACGCCGCCGGCAACGGACAACAAGCAGCGCTTCACGCCCGACGAAGTGATCGCCTCGCAGCGCAACCGGCAGCTGATCATCATCACCGTCGTGTGCCTCGTGTTGGCCGGCCTGGTCGCGCTGACGCGGGTGACAAGCAAACCCGAGGTGCCGGTCGTGGAACTACCGCTGGTTGGCGGAACCACCGAGGCCCCGGCGTTCAAGAAGGCAGACGTCACGGCGATTGAGATCTGGGGCGGTACAAGCCCCAAGCTGGTGCTGCGCAACGAGCGCGAACAGTGGCGTGTGCCCGGCAGGTTCAACACGTCCGCCGACGAACGCGAAGTCAACGCGCTGCTCACCAAGCTGATGGATGCAAAGCGCCTGAACCGGCCGGCGTCCACGCAGGCTGAGTCTTTCGTCCTCTATCGACTTGAAGACGAGGCGGCTGCGCACCTGCGCATTCTTGGCGAAGGCGGCAAAGAGCTGCTGCACCTGATGGTCGGCAAAGCCGAAACCGGCAACCGCGCATTTGTACGCTTTGTCGGTGACGGCGCACCCGCCGGCATCTTCGAAGTGTCGGACATGACCGGCGACTTCGACTCGCTGTATTCGCGGCTGCACCTCACACCCGAGGGCACGCCCAACACCAAGCGCTGGCTTGACCTTTCATCGTTCCAGCCGCTGCCCTTCGAAGCCGTGGCCCAGCGCATTTCGCTGCGTGACGGCGACCGCACTGTGCAGTTCAGCCGCGTGGCCGGCAGTGACCCCGGGGCAGAAGACTGGGAGATGGTTAGCCCGCGCAAGTCCAGAGCCAACGGCGCAAACGTGCGCGCGATCGTGGACGCACTGATGAACTTTAACGCCAGCGACATCGCCGGCAAACTTGACACCGATGGCGGTGCCCTGGGCGTGATCGACGCCAAGCGCGAAATCGTTGTCGAGTACACCGAGGGCGAAAAGCAGACTGTCAGCCGCCTCTACTTCGGCAACGTCAAAGACAACCAGGTCGCAACCCTGCTCAAGGCCACCGACCGCGGCGAGCTGGTGTACTGGTGCAGCGACGCCGCGCTGTCGCGCATCTTTCGGCCGACCGGCGACTTTCTTGAGAAGGCGCGGCTGGTCTTGATCCCTGACGGCATCCAGCCGACACAGATGCTTTTCTTCGACAAGGGAAAGGTCGTTCGCATCGAGCGCGACGCAAGCGACCGCTGGCAGATCAGCGAGCCATTCATCGGCAAGGCCAGCCTTGCAGCCGTCTCGAACGTGTTGACCACGCTGCTTGCCTTGCAGGGCTACGGCGATGACGCCAAGTCGATCAAGCGCGATGAACTGAAGCTGGGCCCGGGCCTGAGCGAGCAATGGATCGAGGCCCAGTGGAAGCCCCGTGACAACGGCAGCGATGGCGACGACGAGCCCGACACGCCCGAGAAACCTGAAGACCCCGAGACGCCGACCCAGCCCAAGCCACCGGCGTTGAAGACGGCGCGGCTTTACTTCGGCGTCGCCGTGGACGGCGACGTGCCGGTGCTGCGCTTGCAGGAGGGCGACGAAGACCGCGTGTTCTGGATTCCGCAGGCGCGTCTTGCGGAGCTGTTCACCAGCCCGCGCGACCTGCAAGAGCCCGAGAACACGGGTGCAATGAAGTTCACTGATGAGCCCGTGGAAATCACGGTGCGCGACGGCGAGACCACGCTGAAGCTCGAGAAAGCTGACGGCTGGAAGATCGCAGGTGAGCCCCCGGTCGCGGCCGACAGCGTGCCACTGAACCAGTTGCAGAACGGCCTGCGTTCACTAACCGGCGTGCGCCACGAGGGCGTGATCGACCACGAAGCGCTGGGCGTTGGCGAAAACGCCAAGCGCGCCATCACCGTCGCGCTGGGCCGCGAAGAGACCTCTCAGCGCATTACCCTGCGCTTCGGCACCCCTGACCACGGCTATACGCCCGTGTGGTCGCAACGCACCGGCAGCGAAGAGAAGCTGCACTGGGTCGATGACGCCAGCGCCGACGCGCTGTTTATCAACCCGGCTGACTACCGCATGCTGGGCTCGTTCAGGGCCAAGGTCCGGCAGATCCTGGTGTCGTGGGAAGGCAACGTCGGCGGCGTGCAGCCCAAAGACGCCGGTCGCACCAAAGAGCAGGCGTTGGCCCTGGTCAAGCAGATCGTTGCCGAGGCCGCGACTGCCGACTTCATTGAACTGCAGCGCAAACACAATGAAGACAGCGTGCCTGACAACACCTACGATGTCGACGAGTCACCGAAGTTCGTCAAGCCGTTCACGCGTCTTGCCTCAGAGTTGAAGGTCGGCGAAGTCGGTTACTGCGAGTCAAAGTTCGGGTTCCACATTCTCAAGCGGGTCGAGTAGTGGCAGAAACCGAGACACCGGGCATTCTCAAGCGCCTGTTCATGAACCCACTGGCGGTGCGTGAACTGCGCGTTGCCTGCCGCAGCTGGAAGCTGGTGATTATCCTGACCGCCTACCTGCTGGTGCAGGGCGCGATTTTCTCGATCTGGTTGTTCGTGTCGTCTGACTCTGCGGGCCTGTACGAAGACCCGACGTCCATCGGCAGCGGCTTGTTCACGACGCTGGCTGTCGTGCTGGTCATCGTGGTGATGCTGGTCTTTCCCGCGTTCTCGAGTACCGCGATTGCCTCTGAGCATGAGCGCAAGAGTTTTGACCTGCTGCTGCTGACGCCGCTGGCGCCTTGGGAAATCGCGCTGGGCAAGTTCTTTGCCGCGGGCATCCAGGCCAGCATCTTCCTGATCGCCACCGTGCCGCTGTTCGCCATGGCCAACCTGTTCGGTGGCATCAGGCCGGAAGTGTTCTTTGCCATCCTGTGGATGCTGGTGCTGCTGAGCCTGCTGATCAGCTTTCTGGGCGTGTTCGCATCTAGCCTTGTCACCAAGAGCATTCCCGCGGTGCTGGTGACGTACCTGTTTGCGTTCTTCTTCGGGATGATCCTGCTGACTGTGTTCATCATCCTGATGGTGGCGCGTGCATTTGCGGCTGCGACGTTTCCGCTCGTGGCCTTCCTGACTGACCCGACGTTGAACGAAGGCATCTACTACGTCACTACGCTGACAGTGTCGTGCGCGATCTACTGCACGTTCCTGTTTCTCTCGACCACCAACCGGCTCAAGCCGACATCCCACAACAAGAGCACCGGCCTGCGCCTGTTCTGGACCGCCGTGGCGATTGTCGTGCCGGTGCAGATCGGCGCGTACTTTCTGATGTCGCGGCTGCCGTCGCACGACGCGGCGCTGACAACGCTGATCATGTCTGCACTGTACCTGGGTGCGCTGCTGCTGGTACCCGCCCTGAGCGCGCCCGCCGAAGCGCCCGTGGCAAGCCGCCGCGTGCGCCGCGAAATGTCCAAGCTGCCGCAAGGGCTGGTCAAAGGCGGCGGCGTGATGTTCTTTCCCGGTGGCGCGCGCGGGGCCGCGCACACCGCCATGCTGGTCGGCTTGGCCATGCTGTTGCTTGCGGTCGCCGGCTGGTTGACGTTCGGGCAGCTTGAATCGCGCCTCGATGACGTGTCGATGGTGGCAGCCGACTACGCACAGATGATGGAAGTGACGAGTTCGCGGGCCGGCACAGGCACCGCCATGACGCGCCTGATGAGCGGCGGCATTGAAACCGCCAAGCAGGAAGTCGTCACGTTCTACGGTCATGAGTACAACGGGTTTCTGCTGATGCTGGTGGCCATTGCGCTTACCGTGCTCGTCATCAGCCAGGTCACCTGGCGCATTTCCTTGAGTGGCCTTTCCAAGTCGCTGTCGGGCGTGCTGGCGGCGCTGGTGCTGGTGGTGTGGCTTGCCGTGCCCTGGATCGGCGAGCAGTTCAGCGGCAATGGCTCGATCGAGGACCAAAAGTTCGCGCAGTTCAGCCCGATCCACGCCTGCATGACCTCGATCGCTCACGGCAAGACCACCGGCCGCATTGCGCTGGTGGACCCCGACCGCGCCATGCAGTACGAGATGCGCGCCGAGCGCCTGAATTTTCGCTGGTGGACCTTCACCGGCGTGGCCGCGGCACTCGGGCTTGGTTTGCTGGGCTTGAACATCGTGAGCCATCGCAAGGTCATGAAGCTGGTTGCGCAGGCGACGGCGAACGCCGAGCAGCGCCACGAATCCATGCCGCCGCAAGTCACGCAGGCCGCCCTTGAGCAGGTGCTGCAACAAGTCACGCAGCCGCTGCCCGACCAGATGCCGATGCCGCCGGGCCCACCGATGCAAGGCCCGCCGGGTTAGCACGCATTCACTGTTACTTTGCCGTCACCCGACAATGATCGGGTTCTAAGAACTCCACGGGTGAACACGCAATGCGGTGCGAATAACCCATTCTCGGCCTGCGCCACGGAGTGGCGCACGGAGTCTGGCCCATGGCGCAGCCATGGGAAAGCAGGCGAATGAGTCACCGCGCCCCAGCGGGGCGCAGGAGGCTCGCTAGCTTTCCCGCGCCCCGCTGGGGCGCCAAAATCTCCCGATCTCGAATTCCCACGGCTTCGCCGTGGGCCAGAATTCAAGCGCCCCGCTGGGGCGCACTGCGGGGCGATGCTTGCTCGATCGAAGGGCGGCGCTCCCCTATTCGCGCCGCACCCGTGTTCACCTGTGGTTTCAGTGCATTTGCTCTTCTCCGACATCTCTGCGTGGAACGCCTACCGAGGCAGCTTCTGAGCAACTCAGTGTACTCCGTGGCTGCTGTGCAAAAACCTGCTTCAGCCAACTATCGTTCGTTGCTGTGAAGTTCCACGACCAGCGCCTTCTGGGCTGGGTCGAGGTAGATGTCGTAGATCTCGCCTTCTTTGCACTTCTGGCGCACTTCCCAGCGCTGAGGCGCGCGCAGGAACAGTGTCGCACCCACCGTGCGCGGCACGTCGCGCATCTCAAGCTCGGTGCGCTGCGGCGTCGATGCCGTGCGTGTGCCGTAGCCCGCCAGACTGATGAACTGGTAGAACCCGCCCTCGCCAAGCCAGTCCCACGCCCAGCGCCATTGCAACGTCTCAACCTGAAGCTCAAAGTGATTGCCCGAGGTCAGCACCGGGCGGCGCTGCTCGGCCAAACGTCGGCCTGCCGGGTCCACGGGGTAGAACAGCAGGTTCAACTGGTCGGTCTGTTCGTCGAGCTTGCCGATTTCAATTTCGGCGATTTTGCGGCGCGTTTCGGGCTCGGTCGGCAATTCGGCTGTGATCACAGCCAATACCAGCGCCTCGATGGCGAGCCAGATCACGATGCAGCCCATACCCAGCAGGCTGAAGTCAATGATCGGGGCCAGCGTGCTGGTTTCAACGTCTTCGCGGCGCTTGGACTTCATCCAGAACCACGCGCGCTGGGCGACAAACACAACCAGGAACACGCCCAGCACACAGGTGAGTACGGCAAACGCTTTCAGGCGAAAGTTGGGGTCACCATCCATGCGCCGATTATGGCCCAGCCGGGGCAGGAACGTCAAAGGCCCGATGGGCGCGCAGGGCACGAATAATCGCGTTTAGGAACACGCGGCGGATGGCGTCGTAGCCGCGCCGGTTCGGGTCCTCAAGGTTCACCCAGTACCAGTACGACGGGTCGTCCGCATCGTAGTGCGGGTTGTCCTCATCGCGACAATGAATGCCGTGGCCCATCATGGCGGCGTGGATATCGGCGACGTGAACGTGGTCGTGCTTGGCCGCACAGGCCTTGATCGCGTCGTTGAAGGCCGTGTGCACCGGGTAGCCGTCCTTCCACGCGGGCAGCCAGAACAGCGGCCCAGCGTTTTCGATGTCGCCGACACCGTCGGTCGGGTCGTAGATCGTTGCCACCAGCACAACGCACCCGCCCGGAAACTTCTGCTTCAGGGCCAGCATCATCTCGTCAAGCCGCGCGTTGAAGTTGGCGATCCATAGCTCGGCTGTGGCCCAGTCCGCGCCGTACATCGCGCCCTCGCGGGGCTTGGCTTTGCCGTACTTGTGGATCAGGTCGATGCCGCCGGTCGTGATGCAGACGATGCCGAACACGTCGCCGCCGTACACCGGAAGGTTCTGGATGTCGCGAACGTGTTGCAGGCTGTTCGTGCTGTTCGCGGCGAGCCTGCGCTCTTTCAGGTTCGGCAGCACCTTGCGCAGCTCGCAGCCGGCCATGTCGGGGTAGGCGTCATCGAGGTTGCGTTGCAGCAGATCGACGTAGCCCATGCCGCTGGGCGCGCCATAGCCGGTGCTGACGCTGTCGCCAAGGCTCAGAAGCAATACCGGCTGCTCGCTCCAAGTGCCGGCGAAAGCTTGCCTGTCGACGGGCGGGCCGGCGGGCCCCTCGCCCATGGGCGCAGGCACCCGCATCACAAAGTAGAACAATCCGACAAACAGGCTGCACACGGCGACGACCACCGGACGCAAGTGGAACCAGCGCGGCTTGCCAGAGGGCTTGCGCAAGCTGAGCCCGGCGGCAACTACGCCTAGCAGCGTGGTTGCAAGTGCGACCCAGTGGAGCCACATATCCGGCGAAGCCCAGGTGCGGCTAACGACCGCGGCAAGCAGCAGAACCAGCACGGCAAGCAGGATGATCTTGAGAGCAGACTTCATAACGCTATTATACGACACAGAAGGCGCGGCGTTTCAGAAATTGCGAGATTCATTCGCGGCTGATGCTTGCCATTGCTGTGGTTATCGGAGTCTTGTCGGCCGGGGGCACTCGCCTCTCCAGTGGAACTCACCGTCGACGCCGGCACTTGCTTCGGCATTCGCTGGGAACGTCTCCCAAGGAGGCACTTCGTTCATTGTGGTGTCCTACCGTGCTTTGGGATCGTATGTGCCGTCCCCGCCTTCCCAGCTGAACGTCAGCGTGATCACGGGTCGCTCCGGGTCGTTCGGGATCGCACGCAGTGCCCCGCGTTTGTCGTCCACCCTCAGCACGATGTCTTCTACGCGGTAGTACTTGCCGACAAGTTGGTCGGGCGCAACCGCACAACCGCCCGACTCAAAGGGTCCCGTCAATCGTTGAGGAGCCCTGTTGGTTTTGGCGTACCCGACCCGCGCCTGGTTCTTCATCGAACCAAGTTGCTGCTCGGCGTCAGATCGAACCGCGTCCCGCGCACCGGCAGTATGGACCGGATAGAGCAGCAGAAACAGCAGCACTGCGACGATGCCGATCCCGGCCACGGCTGGAATAAATCTCTTCCACGTGCGCTTCTCGGGCTCTACATCTATTCCTTCAACCTGCGACACGAAGCCCCCTGACAAACGGTTCTATCGGACAGCGCTACGTACGACACAAACGCATGCCGGTCACTCCGAACGCCACTCGAACTCGCCGTCGCCGCCTTCGGGTTTGAATGTCAGTTCGACCCATTCCTTGTCGGCGGTTACGGGCACGGCTTTGATCATGGCGCGGCCGTCGGACAGCTGGATCACTTCGTCCACGACGCGATAGTACTTGCCCTCAAGTTCACTTGGGTCCATTCCCCCACCGCCTTCCTCGATGCTACCTGTCAGGCGGGTTGGCCAGTACTTGCCTTCGCCTTTGGCATAGGCCACACGCCACTGGTTCTTGACGCTGCCCAGCATCTGCTCGCCCTCCGAGCGAGTCACGTCCCGTGTTCAGCCAAACGTGAGCGGCGCCGCCAGAACCACCAGCAGCACAAACGCAATCAGCAGCACCACAATCACCTTGCCGATCGAGTACCAAGCACGCTTGCGCAAGGGCCGCGCGGCTACGCCGTAGGGCTGCGAGAGACTGTACTGCCGGTACTCGGCTTCGAATGTCTGGGTCATTTGTGCGCTCCGGGTTCAATCCACTCGAAGGTCCCGTCGCCGCCGTCCCAGTGGAATGTGAGGTAGCCCACGGCCTGATCATCGGCTTCCGGACTTGGGTAGCAGCGCAGTCTCCCGCGCCCATCGGGCAGCACTTGCACACGCGGGTCGATGGTGAAGTACTTGCTCTCGAGTTCCGCTGAAGCGACCGCGCAGCCGCCATCCTCAAGCGTGCCGGTAAGGGTCCATGGTTCGCGCTTGGTCTTTGCCATCGCCACGCGAGCCTGGTTCTTCATGCTGCCAAGCATCTGCTCACCTTCAGAACGGCGAGCGTCGCGGCTTCCCCCGCCACAGCTCATAATCGGCAGGACCGCAAGAAACACGAATGACGCCACGACGCCGTAAATGAGGAGTCGTGGGTGAAGCACGATCCAATGGGCCAGCCTGAACGGGCTGACAATGATCCCCGCCAGTGACATCCAGAAGCCGGGAATCGGAGCGCGCGGTTTGCGTTGCAGAGCTGGTTCACTAGCCTGCGCTGGGGCGACTTCCGCGGCTTGCGTGGGCATTGGACGGGATGGTTTGCCCGGCGGAAACTCGCCCCAGCCTTGTGGTTGGCCTGTGAGAGCACGCTCAAGGGCGCGCAGGTTTGGCTCGTCAGACATTCACGGCCTCATTTCTAACATGTCACGCACACGTCATGTTCTAGTCATACATCGTCATGCGACGCAAGTCAAAATTTCCCCAGATTCGTCGCCGGCAGCGTGAATCCGCCCTCGTGTGGCTGCCAAAATCGCCATTCGTTGCTACCTTCTGCGCCCCATGGCATTCGGTCGCAAAATCTCCCGGGCTCAGCTTGAACGCTATGCCGGCAAGGCGCTTGTTGAAGTCGCCGAGAAGAACCCTGACGTGCTGAAGCTCGGTGCGTCGCGCCGCAATGTCTCGCTGGTCTATCTCGACATCTGGGGCTTCACCGAGGTCACCAGCTATGCCTCTCCGCAGGCTGTGATTGACCTGCTGTGCGATTACTTCTCGCGCATGACAACCATAATACGCGGCAACCGCGGCTTCGTTGACAAGTTCTTCGGCGACGCGATCTTCTCGATCTTTGGCGCCCCCATCGAAGACGACCTGCACCCGCTGCACTGCTGCAATGCCGCGCTGGCCTGTCTGCGCGAGACATACAAGCTGGCAGCCGAATGGCACGTGCAGGGCTTCGGCCGTATCGGCCAGTCAATCGGCGTGGTCAGCGGCCCCGCCATTGTCGGCAACATCGGTACTGAAGAGCGCGCGATGTACACCGCCATCGGCGAGGGTGTCAGCCTGGCGGTCCAGTTGCAGCAGGCTTCGCGTCTTTACCGGGCGCCGATCATCATCTCGCGCGAGACCAACAGCGCCGTCAAGGACAAGCTGCTCACGCGCGAGCTTGACGTCATCAAGATCCAGGGCGCTGACCGCACCACCGCCATCTTCGAGCTGATGGGCACCTTTGGCGAAGTGCCCGAACACGTGAAGATGCTGGCCGAAGTCTTCAGCCGCGGCCTGGCCTCATTTCGCCAGCGCGACTGGGACCGCGCCGAGAAGCGCTTCAAAGACGCCGACTCGATCTCGGGCGACGACGGGCCGTCGCGCCTTTACCTGCGGCGCTGCCAGCTCTACCGCAAGCATCCACCACCACCCGAGTGGGACCTGGTGCACGCCCACACCGTTCGCATGAACCCCGCCGGCCAATGAACCCGCTGCCCCTGCCTATTCGTGGTCCGTTGCAGCCCGGTATGCGTGGCTTTGTGGCAGGCATGCGCGTCTTCATCACCGGCCTCAAACTGGTAATGCCGGGCGGCGGCTTGTTCAAGTACGCGCTGGTGCCGGTGCTGGTTTCGGGCTTCATCCTGCTGGTGCTGGCGATTGCCGCGTTCTTCGTGGCGCAGGCGCTGCTGGTGGATTGGCTGGCAAGCATGGATTTCGCCCCTTGGCTTTCGTGGCTGGGTGGCGTGCTGGTGTTTGTGCTGGCTGTGGTCGCGGCGTACTTCCTGTTCGGGCCGGTGATGAAGCTGTTCGGCCCGCTGTTCATGGACCCGATCTGCGAGCAGGTGCACCTGCGCTACACTGGCAAACCGTTGGGCGGCCCGACCACCGTCGGCAGCGTGCTGAAGGGACTGGTTTCGTCGATCCCCTCGGCGTTGCGGTCGCTGCTTGCGGCGGTGCTGATCGAGCTGCCGCTGGCGATCTTTGCCATGGTGACGTTTGTCGGTGCCGCCGTGGCAATTCCCGTGACGGGCCTGCTGCAAGGCGCTGAGCTGATGGATGCGCCGCTGGCGCTTCGCAACCTGAAGTGGTCGCAGCGTGTCGGCTGGGTGAAGGCGCATTTGGCGCCGTGCACGGGCATGGGCGCGATGGCCGGCCTGTGCATGCTGGTGCCAGTGCTGAACCTGTTTGTCGTGCCGGCGGGTGTTGCCGCCGCGACAATCCTGATGCTGGCGGGCGACGAAGTTGATCCTGCGCAATCTCAATCGCAGAAACCTGACCCGACAGGGTGAACCTTTCGCATTCCCGTTCGTATAATAGACACAATGCGTGGATCGGGAGCAGTACCACGCAGCCCTGGGCTAAGGGCATCGACGCATGGCATTCGCAACTCAACCGGGTGATTTCCAGCCGGCACGCCGCGCCTGGCTCGCGGCTGTTGGTGTTGGCGCGGGTTTGTTCGCGCTGCAGCCGCGGCTTCACGCACAAAAGAAGACGCCGCCCCAACCCACCGAAGAGGAACTGCAAGCAGCCTACGCTGAAACCGAGAAGGCCGTGGCCACGGGCAGCACGCCCGACCGGCCCGGCTTGGCGGCGTGGGCGCAGAAGCAGGGCGTCGGGTTGCAGTGGCCGGCCAAGTATTACCTGCCGTGGCCCGCTGGCGCCGGTCACCAGGTGTACCAAAGCTGGAACGGCAACAAGATCGGCCCGCCGCGCGCCACGCACATGCAGGCGCAGAACTATTACGCGTGGGACTTTCACATCACGCGCGGCCAGTACATCGCCGCCGCGCGCGACGGCAAAGTCACCAACGTCGTGGACGACCAGCCGCCGGGCAACGAGAACGCCAACGTCATCTACATTGAACACGCCGACGGCGAAGTCAGCGTGTATGCCCACAACGGCAGCAACACTGCGCTGGTGGCGGTCGGCGACAAGGTACTGGCCGGCCAGAAGATCTGCCAGGGCAGCAACGAGTCGATGCACCTGCACTTCTGCATCTGGAAGGGCATGATCGACTACCCGTGCCGCTTCATCGACTTTGCCGCGGACAACGGCGTGCCGCAGTACGGCGGCAACCCGGTCAGCGGCAATGAGGGCCCCGACGCGGGCCTGCTGGCCGAGATCGAGGCAAACTTCAAGAAGGGCGAAGCCGCGTTTGAAGTCAAAGACTACTTGAACGCGCTGAAGTGGTACCTGGCCGCGACTGCCGTAGAAGTTCGCGTTGAGCCCTACGAGCAGTCTCTGGCCCGCATTGAAGAATGCCGCGTCATCATTGACGAAGAGGTGCAGGCTGCGGTGAAGGAAGCCCGCGACGGCGACATGGCCAAAGCCGAGAAGAGCCTCAAGACGGTGCAGAAGAAGTACGGCGACTACGGCAAGCAGCGCGTGGAAGCCGCCATGGAAGAGCTGAAGAAAGACCCCAAGTTCCGCGAGTGGGCCAACAAGCAAGCCAGCGAAAAGCTGTGGCTTGAAGCAAGGCGCGCCGAGAAGTTCGAGGAGTGGGACAAAGCCGAAAAGGCCTACCGCGAGCTGCGCAAGATGTACAAGAAAGGCGAGCCCGAATACGCCACGATCCAGGAGAAGCTGAAGAAGATCAGCATCGCCAAGATCCTGGAGGAGTAGTGGTGCAGGCACCTCGCACAACTTTGCAGAGCGCAGCCGTGCTGGTTGCGCTCTTGCTGTTTTGTACCGGATGCGCTGAACGCAGCACGTTTCCGGCCGGAACGTATGACGCGTCAGACCGTCTGAAAGTCGATTGGGGCGAGACGTACGAAGAGCGGCAACTCACCGAGCGCGAGTACAAAGCGATAGAGGCCTTCTTCGCGCATGCACAGTGGGTTGAGTACGACACAGTTGCCAAAGATATCGAGGGCGCGAACATGACGATCAACGGCACAGAATGGCAGGTGTATCACAACAGCCTGTGCCAGGATCGAAAACGCAGGCTCGAAGTAGAGGGTGTGGAATTCAACGGACGGATGGATCGCTTCATCGGTTTCGACAAACTGATCGCCTGGGCGGAGTCACAGTAAGACCGTGCTCGATGCTCACTTGAGGCGGCCATGCATCATCGTTGGATTTGTGTTGCGGCCGTCTCGGCCGCACGTGTTGTGCGCGTCTCGCGCGCATGTATGGCGGGCCTCCGGCCCGCCTGGGCGCCCGGGACGGGCACAACGCAAGCAGGCCAGAGGCCTGCTACACGTGCGGGCTGGAAGCCCGCATCACGCAATGCGGCGTGGAGGGGCGAACATCTGGAAGCCGTGGGTTGGATTTCAGCTCAGCGATCCGCTGTTCGGCTTCCGTGTACTGCTGCTCGTGCAGGATTGCCGCCGCGCCTTCTTCCTCCAGGCTTTCCCACAGCAGGCTGACGATCTTTGCGCGCTCGCTTGCACTGAGCTTCAAGAGTGCCTTCAAGTCTACCGTGTCCGGTATCTTGATCTCCGCTTCCATTAAAGCATCTGTGCCGCCTGTCGCCACTGCCCACTGGCTTGCGTATGCTGGGCCCATGTCGGCGACTTACTTTCCTTCTGACGAAATCGTGGCGCGCTATCGCGGGCAGCGGGCGCTGATCGGATATGTGCGCCTGGCGCGGCCGTTCACGCTGATCCCGCCCATGTTGGGCATGGCGTCGGGCGGGATTGTCGCATACTTCGCCGCAGGCTCGCGCCTCGTTTCAGGCAACGACTTTCTGGTTGTGCTGCTGCTGGGCACCCTGGCCGCCGGCTTGCTCAACGCTGCCAGCAACGCCATCAACCAGATCTTTGATCTCGATATCGACCGCATCAACAAGGCCGACCGGCCCCTTTGCACAGGCGACGTCAGCACGCTCGGCGCCGGGATCTCTGCCGCGTTCACGGCGGCGTGCGCGCTGATACTCGCCGCAGTGGTCTCCATGCTGACCGAGCATTGGGGCACGCTGGCGCTGTTCGTCGCAGCCGGCGCCTTCTCGGCCGCATACAGCATTCCGCCGCTGCGCATGAAGTCGCGAGGCTGGTGGGCCAACATCACCGTGGCAATCCCGCGCGGCACGCTGCTCAAAGTTGCAGGCTGGAGCCTTGCACAGAGCATACTCTCAGTCGAGGCGTGGTTCATCGGTGCCATCATGGGCCTGTTCCTGATCGGGGCGACCACCACCAAAGACTTCGCCGACGTGCGCGGCGACGCGGCATACGGCGTGCGCACGCTGCCCGTGGTGCACGGCCCGAAAAAGGCGGCCCGCTTCGTTGCGCCATTTCTGGTGTTGCCGTTTCTGCTGATCCCGCTGGGTGCGTGGCTGCACGTGCTGACCGGCCACACCATCGACCTGCTGATGCTGGGCCTCGTGAGCCTGCTGTGGGGCGGCCACATCGCAGCCCGCATCCTCGATGACCCCGAGGCGCTGACGCAGACCGAGAACCACCCGGCGTGGCGCCACATGTACTACCTGATGATCTTCCTGCAGATCGGGTTCGCGTTCGCATACATCCCCTACGGCTTCTATGGCGGGCTGTTCCGTGGCTAAGCGTCTGTCATCGAGAATGGGCAAGCTGGTGCAGTCCGACATTCGGCGGCTGACCATCGAGTGCGACAAGGTCGGCGGCATCAACCTTGGCCAGGGCATCTGTGACCTGCCGACGCACCCGCTGGTGAAGCAGGGTGCGATCGACGCCATCAACCGCAACCAGGCCATCTATACCCACGCGCGCGGCTTGATTGAGCTGCGGCGCGCGCTTGCCGCCAAGCTGCGCGACTTCAACGGACTGCACTACGACCCCGACACCGAGCTCTGCATCACCGTCGGCAGCAGCGGGGCGTTTGCGTGCTCTGTGCTGGCGACGCTGGATGCCGGCGACGAAGTCATCCTGGTAGAGCCGTTCTATGGCTATCACCTCAACACGCTGATCATGGCCGGTGTCGTGCCCCGCTATGCGCGCATGGACCTTGCCAGCATGACGCTCGATCGCGCCAGTTTCGAAGCCGCCGTCACGCCCCGCACGCGCGGCGTCGTGATCTGCACGCCCAGCAATCCCGGCGGCATGGTCTACAGCGCCGACGACCTGCACTGGCTTGCCGGCTTTGCTGAGCAGAACGACCTGCTTGTCTACAGCGACGAGATTTACGAGTACATCACATACGACGGCCTGAAACACGTCAGCGCGGGCACCATCCCGGCGTTGCGCAACCGCACGCTGCTGATGGGCGGGTACAGCAAGACGTTCAGCATCACCGGCTGGCGCATCGGCTACCTGGCAGCTCCGGCCGACATCATGGACAAAGCCGCCGTCGCCAGCGACCTGCTGTACATCTGCGCGCCCAACCCGCTGCAACGTGGCGTGCTGAAGGGGCTGGAAGCGCCCGCGACATTCTATGAAGAGATGCGACAGCACTACGAAACCGGGCGCACGATGATCTGTGACTCCCTGTCGGCGGGCGGGTTCAAGCCCTACCGGCCGCTGGGCAGCTATTACGTGATGGCCGACTTCTCGGCTCACGGCTGGGCCGACGACCAGGTCGCAGCCACCGAGCTGTTGCGGCGCGCCAAGGTTGCCGCCATTCCCGGCAGCGCGTTCTACGAGCCCGGCAGCGGGCGCGGCAGCAAGTTGTTGCGCCTCTGCTATGCCAAGGAACTCGACGTGCTTGAGCAGGCATGCCAACGCATTCGCGACTTGGGCACCGGCACGTAAGGCAGCGGCAACCATGACGATCCCGCTGGGTATCCTGGCTCTGGCCCTGCTTGTCACGAATCTTGTGGCGTTTGTCGCGCAGGGGCTCGACAAGCGCAAAGCGGTTAACCACGCCCGTTCGCGCACCCCCGAACTGACCCTGTTGCTGCTGGGGTTGCCCATGGCGGCAGCTGGCATGCTGCTTGGAATGCGGGTGTTCCGGCACAAGACGAAAAAGCGCAGCTTCCAGGTGAAGGCGCTGCTGGTGGTATTCGCGAATCTGCTCATGGCGGTGCTCTTTGGCTGGTTGGCAACGAAAGGCCATGTCCGTGTTACACTTGTGCTTTACTGACGGGCCTTGATGGGCGACAATAAGCCTGCCCTGAAGCGCCCCTCGAAAGCAGTCGGATGAACGCACCCACGCCGGTCATCACCATCCCACGCTGCACCCGCTGCGGCGCGAAGCTGAGCTACGAGGGTCGCCCGTGCCACCTGTGCATCGCGCCCGCCGGCTTTCGCATTGCCAAGGGCTTCGCCCGTGACATCAAGGGCCAGCAACGCTCGCGCGACATAAAGCTGCCCAAGTTTGCGCAGCCGATTGCCGTGCGCGGCAAGAAGGCCGTCATGCCCCGCGGTGAGCGCATGGTCGCCACGCTGCGCGTGGTCGGGCGCTGGACTTGGAACAGCATCGGCATCGCCGCCGGCGTGCACCTGCTGGCCGTGATTCTTGCCCTGTTCCTGCGCGCCGAGATTGAAAGCGTCATTGCCCGCGTCTCGAAGGTCACGATCGAGGACAAGGTTGCCGTGGCTGCAACGCCCGCGCCCGAGCCGGAAGAGCTCGAAGCCCCGTTCCTCAAGCCCGAAGACGACGAGCTGATCATGCCCGACAAGCTCGATGAAACCGTCCTCGACGTCGGCTCGCCCGAATACGATGCCCCGCCAGACGAGCGCATCTACGCCCCCGAGCCGCAAGTGGCGCCGCCGCGGCCGGCACCGCCGAATGCTTTCCCCGCTCGCCTGCCCAAGCAGCCCAATGGCCTTGGCGGCGGACAACCCGAACCGGTCAAGCGGCCCCCCACGGGCTCGGGCCTGTTCGTCAACCGCAGCGGCGACAGCCGCGCCGGCGCAATCAAACGCTACGGCGGCGGCGACGACACCGAGGAAGCCGTCAACCTCGGCCTCGAGTACCTGGCCCGGCAGCAGGGCTCTGACGGAAGCTGGGACCCGAACAAGGGCTTTGAAGTCCCGCCCGATTGGGGGTCGCGCAACAACGGATATCGCGGCGCGATCACGGCGCTGTGCACGCTTCCATTCCTGGCAGCCGGCAACTCGCCCGACGAAGGCCGCTACAAGTCCAACGTGCGCCGCGCCCTCAACTGGCTGATGAACCGCCAGAAGAGCGACGGCTACATCAGCTATGCGATCAGCGGCGACATGTACACCCACTGCGTCGCCACGCTGGCCCTGTGCGAAGCCTACGGCATGACCCGCGACGAAGACCTCGGCAAAAGCGCCGAGCGCGCGGTGCGCTACCTTGAACGCACGCAGGGCAACCGCGGCGGCTGGGACTACCAGGGCTACATCACCGCATCCACGCCTTCCGGCGGCACAGAGCGCAACGACGGCAGCATCAGCGGCTGGGCGATACTCGCGTTCAAGAGCGCAAAATCCGTCGGCATCAAGGTGAACGAGCGCACCTGGACCCAGATGGCAGAACTGTACGACCGCCTGAGCCTGAACAGCGGCGAGACCTACTACGCCGATGCGCCCTACGGCCGCCTTTCCGGCACACGCAAAGGCGTGGGCATGGTCGGCGTTGGCTTGACCTCGCGGGTGATTCTTGACGACGACCGCTTTGAGGCCCGCAATGCCGCGGCCGAGGAACTGCTGCTGCACAAGTTGCCGACCTGGGACGCCTTTCACGAGCCGACGTACGACTCCACGGCGCCGAACTTCAACACGTTCTATGGGCTCTACTATTGCACGCTGGGCATGTTCCTGAAGAACGGCGGCGAAGGCTACGCCTGGTCAACCTGGAACGAAGCGATGAAGAAGACGCTGCTGCCGCAGCAGGTGAAACGCGGCTCGCGCAAGGGTTCATGGGAGCCGGTGGATACCTGGATCGGGCCGATCATGGGCGACCTGTACAGCACCGCGTGCAGCGTGCTGTGCCTTGAGGTCTACTATCGCTACAACCCGATGCACCGCCCCGACAGCGCCCCGGCGCCTGTCGCTTCGGGCAACGAGACAGGCAACGAGACGCCGGAAAAGCCGGCGCCGCGCGTCAACCCGGAACCGCGCGAAGACACCGGCAGCCCCGCCGACCGCAGCCGCGCACTGCGCGCACTGGTCAACGCCAAGGGCACCGGCGCCGTGGCTGACCTGATCGAGGCGCTGAATGACGAAGCCAGCAGCGTGCGCAGCACCGCGCTGTCTGAGTTGGGCAAGCTCAAGGCCAAGGACGCTGCGCCCGCTGTGTCGAGCATGCTGACACAGCCGGGCAATGACTCGTTGCGTTTCACGATCGTCGATACGCTGGGCCGCCTTGGCGACCGCAGCGTGTACCCGTCGCTGGTCAAGCTGCTGGGCGACTCGGACGAGTCAATCCAGCAAGCCGCGCGCAACGCGATGGGCAAGCTGTCCGGCGGCAAAGACTTCGGCGTGAACAAGAACGCGTGGCGCGACTGGTTCGAGCGCAACCCTTAACTTGCAACTACATGTCTCACGCCAAGGCGCTAAGGCGCCAAGAACTGCTTTACGGATTCACTGCTGGTCTCACACAAAGACACTAAGGCACGAAGAACTGCTTTGTTTCTCGCAGAGGCGCAGAGGCGCGGAGAACTGCTTTGCGGGTTTTTGGTACTGCCATGATCCACGAATGGTAGTTGCCGTTGCAGTTCTTTGTGCCTTAGTGCCTTTGTGTGCGGCAAGCAGTTAGTCTGTTTCGGCAGCGCGGACTGCGTTGGCGGCGAAAACGCGAAAACGCTAAACGGCCACCCGCTTGTTTCGCGCTTTAGCGCTTTCGCGGCAAATGCCTTTCGAGCCAGGACGTGGCCCTTCGTGGAACACCGCCCTTACCGTTCCCACTGACGCTTTTGCTGTGGCAGTTTGTTGTAGATCTCCACGCTCATGCGCTCGTACAGCTCCTGCATGCTTTGCGCGCCGCGGTTGGTCCACAGGCTGCTCCAGTTGTGCGGCAGCTTCAGCTTGCCGCGCACGCCTTCGTCTTCTTCGGCTTTCACAAATGGCGTTTCCTCCAGCAGCCGGCGGTACACATCCCGGTTCTTGGCATGGATCAGCCCGTTGGCTGCCAGCACGCGACGCATCACGCCGCAGAACATCAACCACTGGTCCGGGAAGCGGAACGGCATCCAGCTTCCGAACCCGACTTCGGTGAACTGCTTGTCCATCGCCAGCAGCGTGTTGGCGACCACGGCGTGCGCGCGGTCCCACATGAACGCGTCGCGAATATCTTTCTCGCACGCGCGCTTTGCACTTTCCTGCATCAACGCGCGGCGCATCATCGCAACCTTGGGCACTTCGCGCGCGCTGTACTGCCCAAGCCGCAGCACCTGGTCCGTGCGCATGCCGCCGGGCGGATCGCCGCCGCGCAGCACGCCGCTTGCCATCGTCACCATGTCCAGGTGAAAGGCCTCGACGATGCGCAGCGATTGCAGGGCTTCGAGGTCGGCTTGAAAGATCAGCTCGGCCAGCGGCGCGCGCAGCTTGTCGTCCGCGGTGTCGGGCCCGCCGGGAATGGGCTTTTCCCATGGCATGTACAGCAGGTGCGAGCGCAGCCGCGCCAGGCGGCCGTCGCGGGTGCGGCCCTCGATCAATTCTTCGTTGGTGGACCAACGCGTGCCGTCGGGGTCGGCAAAGTCGCCGGACTCACCCAGCGGCGGCCGTTCATCCGCGGGGTAAGAATCCGCCGGCAGGAATTCAGCGTCCTCAAGCATGCTGGCCCTCCACAGCCAGGAAGCCGCGGACACAGCTATGGGCGGAAAATCGCAGAAAAGTGGCATTGGCTTCCAGCCAATGTCGTTCCTCGGGCTGGAAGGCGATGCCACTGTCGCACGGCACCCCCCGAAAAAGGTGCGGGGGTTGGTGGGTGCTGGCGGCAGAAAAAGGCAAACCGCCGCAACCCCTTGATTTCGCGGCGGTTACAGAAGACTTAAACGAACACGACCGGGTCTCCCCGGCCGTGTTGTGTTGCCTGTTTCGGTTAGTCTTCGTTGAAGACCATCAGCAGTTCGCGGTTGAGCTTGTTGCTTTCAAGCAGGCGACCGAAGAACTTGCGGTGCGCCACATCGTTGGCTGAGGTGGCCTGGAAGCGCTGGCGGATCTTGGTGTTGGTGCTGGTGCTGTCGATCATGCTGAAGGCAATCCAGGCGCGGCGGGTAAGTTCCCAGCTGGCCTGGCACTGCTCGGTGGCGATGTAGGCTTCGAGCAATGCTTCATTGTCGGTGCTGTTCAGGCGGCGCAGGGCCTTGAGGGCGCCGCGAACCACGTCTTTGTTGAAGTCAGTTGCGTTCTGCTCGCCAAGCAGCGCGGTGTGCACATACGGCAGGGCCGTCAGGTCGCGCATGGCGGCCAGGGTCTGCAGCGCATTGACGCGCACCTGCGTGGGCTCGGACTGGGTGGCGGCCATCTCGCCGATGGCGGCAATCACCGCTTCGCGGCCTTCGACAGCGCTGAGCAGGTTCGACAGCTTGCCGACGCACATCTGGGTGGTTTCCTCGCGCAGCATGACCAGTTGCGTGGCAAGCGGCGGATGGGCGCTGAACTCATTACGGATGATCTCGAGCATGTATGAGCGCTCAAGGCTGCCGATCTGCGAACCCTTCACAATGCTGCCGATGTACTGCATTTCCTCGACAGTCAGGGTGTTGCGGAACAGCGTATGGTCGATGAAGGACTTGGCTGCATCGCGTGCCGCCACGCTGCCTTTCTCGGCCATCTGGCGCAGCAGTTCGGCTTTCCACTCGTTGATCAGCGCCTTGTCGTACTCGCCCTCGTACGCCAGCGTGCCGTACTCCAGGCGCTTGCGAAGTTCGCGCTCAATCACCGCCTGGTGCGGCGCATTGATGCTGACGAAGTTCTTGATCGCCGTTTCGTTGCGGTTCAAGCCGTCGGCGGCTTCGTCGGTGTCTTCAAAATAGAAGCTGCGCCACGAGTACGGGTGCAGGTTGAAGTAGTACTTGCCGTTGATCAGGTTGAACCCGACGATCACGTCGCGGCCCAGTGCCTCATCGGCCGGCGCGGGCTCGAAGGATTCCAGCACCAGCGTGGTGCCCGGCGCCAGGTCGCCCTTGAGCAGGTTGTTGCAGCGCAGCGTCAGGCGGTCGCCGCCGTTCGTGCGCTCAAGCTCAGTGAACTCGCCGCGGGCGACGTACATCGAGTCCTTGGCCAGGTCGAACAGCGTGAATGCCGCGTTGGCAGACTGCGCGCACACCGTGATGGTGGCTGCTGCTGCAAGCGTTGCGAGAATCTTCTTCATGGCAGGCATCCTTCCGAGATTCATTCGTTTCGGGTTCAGGGATATCCAGTCTCAACCTAGTGGCCGCGGCCGTCAGCGCCCGCGATCAGCACCGTCCACGGGAACTCAAGCGCCGGCTTGATCACTTGCGCCAGCACCGGCTCTGCCACCGCCAGGTCTTCCAGGTACGTCCGGGCGTACACCGCCTCGGCGATTCCGGTCTGCGTGATGATGGTCTTGCGGCAGGCTGCCAGTGCGACGATCGCAGCCTTGATCTCTGTGTCGGTCAGGCCGTTGGTGTCGCGTTCGTCGATCAGCTTCTTGAGGGCCTCGACATGTTCCTGCTCGGTGCGCAGGTCGCGGGATGCGATCAGCGCCTCACGCAGCAGGTTCTTGTCGGTGCTGCTCTTGAGCAGGCCGCCCACCAGGTTCAGCGTGTCGGTGCGCACCTGCGCGCCGTCGTGGCCGGCCTTGGGGCGAATCAGCCCGAGGCTGCGCACGATCACGATCTGGCGGCTCTTGTCAGAGGCAGCGTTCGGCCACTCGGCCAGCAGGCGGGCAATTGCGGCGCCGCGGTCGATTTCTTCCAGGGCCCAGCAGCCAAGGCTGGTGGTGCTCCAGTTGCTGTCGTTGAGCATGATGCTGAACAGGCCGTCCAGGCCGCCTTCGGGCTTGTAGCGGCCGATGGCTGTGACCAGCTCGTTGCGCTCGGTTGAGCCGACGGGGCTGACCTGCGCCATGCTGAGGATGCGCTGGCGCTGCGTCTCGGTCATGGCGCCCTGGTAGCTCTCGAACTGCCACGAAAGCTCAAGCGCGCAGTCCACCGACAGGCGGCCAGCCTGGAAGTCGATCGCGTCCAGCATGTGGTCCACGGTGTTCTTGCCGGCAAGCTGATCGCGGACGAAGTCGGTCGCCGCGACAAAGTTGCCGTTGACGTCGCTGGCGCTGACGGCGCCGCGCTCATCGACCAGTACCGCAATGCGGTTGTCTTCGGGGCGCGAGTGCAGGAACCAGATCGCCGATTCCGTCTTCAGGTCGGCATCGTAGTTGTCGAACTTGAGCTGGCGCACGCTCACGAAGTGAACCTCGGTGCCGACGGCAAGGTTGCCCTTGAGCACCTGCTCAACCTTGATGACGCCATCGCGGCGGATGTTGTCCTGGCCGTCCTGGGACTTGCCGTCGTGGCGCGAAGGCCAGCGCTTGGCATCAATCCCGACTTCGGCGAGCTGCACATCTTCAACGCGCTGCAGCTTGCCGACCACTACGGCGCCGGCGGCTTCTGACAGGCGCTGCACGGTGGTGCCGTGGGGCACGTAGTTCTTGGCTTCGGCCGAAGCTTCAGCGGCAAGCGTGATCGCCATCAGGGCTACGGCGCAGAAGGTGATCTTGAGTTTCATGGTTCAGCCTTTGTTCTTCTTTAGAGTTAGGGCTCAAGTAAGTGCTGTCAGACTTCCGTGGTCTCTGTTCCTGTTTCAGCTTACGGCGTCGGCGGGGCAAGCGGGTCGCGGTCCTTGCCCGGCAGGTGCTTGGTGTTCAGCGCGTTCAGGTCGCCCTGGTCAAACGTGTAGCCAAACCCGTTCTGCCACACGACCTGCCCAGGGTCCGTCAGCGTCCCGGCTTTGCCCGAGTTCAAGCCGACCATCTGCACGATCAGGTTGGTGTGCAGCGCACCCAGGTGACGCGAGTACTCGACGCACGCTTCGATTTCGGTGTGGCCGGGGGTCGTCGGCTTGACGACCGGGGCATTCTTGAATGCGATGGCAAACAGGTCGCCGAACACGCCCGTCGGGGACTGAACCGAGGTCCAGCCGCCACCCAGTGCTGCCGGGATCGCGCCGGCGTTTTCCACGTTTTCATTGGTGTCGTTGTCAGCCAGCGGCAGGCCCAGTGACTGGGTCAGCTGCGGGGCGCCGGCCGGCAGCAGCTTGGTCAGCTGCACAAGCCCGACTTCGCTGAACTGGCGGCTGAGGTAGCGGCTCTGCGGGGGCGGAAAGTCGCCGGGCTGGTTGGCCGGGGGCGCTGTCCAGCCGGCAAGCACGCTGCCCGGCAATCCTGACGGGTAGGTCAGGCGGTCCACCGAATAGACAAGGCGGGTGGGGTTGGTGGTGAAGAACGGCTCGACGGGTGCGGTGACGAAGTTGATGTCGAGGCTCTTGGCCGAATAGACGAGGTAGCCGAACTGGTCAAGCTCACGAATGCGGCTGCCGTCGCCGTTGCGGCGGAACCACTGGCTCATGAACGAGAGCATCAGCGGGTACTGGAAGTTGACTTCAATGTGCAGCGGGTCGCCGCGGTTGGTCAGGAAGCCCGAGAAGTTGGCCGTCTGCAGCGCCTGGATGGTGTCCGCCAGGATGATGACCTGGCCGGCCGGGCCGTCGTCCGCGTCGCGACCTGGATCAATGAACCAGATGTCGTTGTAGAAGCCCGTGATCTGCGGGTTTTCTGCCGCGAACGTGAAGGGCGTGACGCCGAACAACGGGTTCAAGCCTGGCGTGCCAATGGCCGAGCCACCCGGGGGCCCTGCAAACTTGCCGTCGCAACCTGAGCCTGCAAGTCCGAATGCCGAGATGCCGGCGGCCAGTGCCAGGGCGGGGAAGAGTTTGGTCAGCTTGCGCATGGTCTGCTTCCTTTTCGTGTTCTTCGTGTGATTCAGGCTACGCCTGCACAGTTTCAGTCAGTCTAGCGGTCGCTTCCCGGCAGCGTGCTCAGCTGGCCCGGGGTCATCCAGTCACCATTGACCACGTCCTGCATGCGCTGAAGGTCTTCGGTGACAATCTGGAACTCGCGCTCGGCGGCGATAAAGCCGGTCATGTCCAGGATCACGCTCAGGCTCATGATGTCTTCCTGGCCGTTCTGCACGCCACCCGAGGCGAACGAGCTGTCCACCAGGCCGACGCCGTAACCCATCAGGTGGCACCCGATGGTTGCGAAGTAGTAGCAGAAGGTCAGGCCGTCGTCCTTGAGCACGTTGCTGTTGCCGTCAGTCGTCTGCCACCACTGGTCAATGAAGCGCACGGTGAAGACACCGCCGCCGCCGTTGACCGGTCCGCCGCCGCCGAAGTAGTCGGGCACCGGCACGTTCTGCATCACCACCACCGTGTTGCCTGAGGGCGAACCGCCGCCCGCAGTCTGGGTGTTCGTCTCAATGTGGATGTTCTGCGCCGGCGCCTCACGCCAGGCCATGCCCAGCAGGCCCGCCGGGGCAGACGTGCCGTTGAAACCCCAGCACACCGCGTTGTTGACCGGCGGCTGCACCCTCTGCTTGCCGTTCGCGCCCTGGGTGGCCGGGTTGCCCGTCTCTTGCTGCACAGCCGAAGGCGGGCTGTTGGAAAGCTGAGGCGAATAACCTGAGCCCGCGGCTGCGTGCTCATGGATCGAGATGGCCATGCTGGAAAAGCCGACCGACTCAATCGTGACCGGGGCCTGATTCGGCAGCGGGCTGGCAAGAGCCGCGCCGTCAACGTCGCGCAGGTACCACTGGTTCATCAGGGAAAGCGTCCAGGCTGCAATGACGGGGCCGCTGCCGCCGCCGCCGGTTGCCACCTGCGGGTGGGGCCAGCTGCCGCCCGGCGGCCAGGTGACGCCGGACAGTCCTGCGGCCTGGTAACCGCCGTCGAACATGAACGGCCAGTCGGGCACTTCGGTCATGCTGCGGCACGGAGACGTGTTGTCCGAGCAGTGATAGCTGTCGAGAGTGTGGGCCCACAGGTCGTGGCCAGGGGATGCGAGTTCGGTAAAGGTCGCCGAAGTGAGGTTCTGGAAGAAGGTGAAGTCCAGAGACGCGTCACCGGTGATCGGGTCAATGATCTCGGACGGCAGGTTGTAGTGAACAACCGGCGTGGTGCGAATCGGGTATTGCTGCACCTGTGCCTGCCCGTTGAACACAATACCGTCTGAGCTGCAGCCCAGCAGAAGGGCAAACGTCCCTGCCGCGAAGAACGGGGCCACACGTGTCATGCGTCGTACCTGCATTGGTCTCTCCTGCATTCCGGCCAAAGCCGGGATCGGGGAACTGGAATTGCCGGTGAATCTGAATGAAGCTTAGCGAACGCTGTGCCAATTATTTGTAACGCTGTAAACGGCTTTGCTGTCAGTGCTTGTGAATCCACACCGGAACCTCGGTATCCAGCAGGTGTGTAAAACATGCTCGCATTGCCTCGGCGCTAGTTCCGATGATTCCAGCGACTAGCCCGCGCATTACAGCACGAGGGTTCAATAACATCCGAGGGGATTCGTTTGGGGTTCACAAATCGTACGCAAGGCAGCCCCCGAGTCAAGGTTGCGATCAGCCGCTTGCGCAGATGCGCAAGGGCCTGCGATACGCCTTTCGCTCATTCCAATTGCCGCGTTGCTCGCTACAATTCGCCTCCTTTTCTGACACACCACAACTATGGACAAACCTAAGCACGTTCTTGAAGGCGACCTTGTGGCAGGCAACGCCCGCTTCGCGTTGGTCGCGGCGCGCTTCAACTCATTCCTGGTCGATAAGCTGGTCGAAGGCGCACTTGACGCCATCCGGCGCCATGGCGGCAAACTCGACAACACCACGCTGGCATGGGTCCCGGGCGCCTTCGAGATTCCGGTGATGGCCCGCAAACTGGCAGAAACCGGCAACTACGACGCAGTCATCTGCCTGGGCGCCGTCGTGCGCGGCTCAACCCCGCACTTCGATTACGTCGCCGGCGAAGCAGCCAAGGGCATAGCACAGGCAGGACTCTTGACCGGCGTGCCCTGCATCTTCGGCGTGGTCACGACCGACAATCTCGAGCAGGCAATTGAACGCTGCGGCACCAAGGCCGGCAACAAAGGCTTCGACGCAGCCGTCACCGCCATCGAAATGGTCAACCTGCTGCGCAACGTCGATGGCTCCAAGAAACACAAGGGCAAGTCGTAGCGCACCGGCCCGGGCCCAGCCGAACCTCAACACTACCGATTCATGCCGCGGCTTTGCCGATTGGCTGCATCGGTGTATACAAGCCCCGCATGGACGTAACGCCTTCTGAAGATGTACGCACCCAAGCCCGCGAACTGGCGCTGAAGCTGCTGTACGCGCTGGATGTTTCGCGCCCGGGCGCCGCACCCGAGTCCGCAGAGGCCGAAGTGCGCAAGGTGCTTGAGGTTGAGCACCAGTCGGCGGCGGTGAGCGACTTTGCGAAACTGTTGACCGACGGCGTGCGCGAACAGCAGGCCGCGCTCGACAAGGCAATCCAGGACGCGGCTGTGAATTGGCAGGTTTCGCGCATGCCCTATGTGGACCGCGCCATCCTGCGCATGGGCGTGTTTGAGTTGCTGCATATGTTCGATGTGCCGCCCAAGGTGACAATCAACGAGGCCGTGGACCTGGCCAAGAAATACTCAACCGAAAAGTCCGGCGCTTTCGTTAACGGGGTGCTGGACAAAGTGTTCCAGACCCTCTGCCCGCAAAAGGTGTAGGCCGCGAAGCAAGAAGACAAGAGCCCCGAGCGCCAGCGACGGGCACACTCGCAACCAAAGGCAAACCCGTGGGCCTGTTCAGCAAGAAGCAGAAGCCGAAAGAACCGCCCGCCACGCCCGAGCCGGCGTCGCCCTCGCCCGAACCAGCAGAACCTGCAGCCGAAAAAAAGGGCATGCTCGCCAAGCTCACACGCGCCATCAGCAAGACGCGCATGGTGCTGAACCGCCGTGTGCTGGGCGTGATCGGGCTGGGCCAGAAGATCAATGACGACATTCTCGAGAAGCTCGAAGAGGCGATGATCGAAGCCGACTTCGGCGTCGAGACCACTGACTTTCTCATGGATGTCGTGCGCAGCGCCTGGAAGAACGGCAACATTGAGCAGACCACGGACATCCTGCCGTTTCTGCGCAAAGACTTGAAACAGCGCCTGACACACCGCGGCAACGAATTGCATTTTGCACCCAAGAAACCCACCGTCATCCTTGTCGTCGGCATCAATGGCGCCGGCAAGACCACCAGCATCGCCAAGCTTGCATGGTGGCTTGAGAGCTCAGGCCGCCACGTGGTTCTGGCCGCAGCCGACACGTTTCGCGCGGCGGCTGTGCAGCAGCTCAAGACATGGTCTGAGCGCATCGGGTGCGAGATCGTCACCGGCGCCGAACACGCGGACCCGGCCAGTGTCGCCCACCGTGCCGCTGAGCGCGCCCTTGAAGTCGGCGCCGATATCCTGCTGGTAGACACGGCGGGCCGGCTGCACACCCAGAAAAACCTGATGGATGAGCTGCGCAAAATCAGCAACGCCTGCGCCGCCAAGAAGATTGAGGGCGCGCCGCACGAAACCATCCTGGTGCTCGACTCAACCACGGGCCAGAACGCGGTCACGCAGGCCGAAATGTTCAAGCAATCGGCCAATGTCACCGGCTTGTTCCTGGCTAAACTGGATGGCACAGCCAAGGGCGGCGCGGTCCTTACAATCAACGAAAAGGTCGAAGTACCAGTGAAGTTCGTCGGCCTGGGTGAGAAACTCGAAGACATGCAGCCGTTTGACGCGGACCGTTTCGTAGAAGCACTGTTCGACCTGGAAGGACTTACCGAAGCCGAATGAGCCAAGCCGTCACGGACATCAAAGACCTGCTCGCCGGCACACCCGGCAGCGTCAACCGCCTGATCCGGCGTTACGGCAAGTCCGTGGTCGATTACTGCACCGCGCTGGTGCCCGACCGCGACGCCCGCTTTGAGCGCATGGTTGAGGATGTGCTGGTGGACATCCTGGCCCAGTCGCGCGCGGCAGTGCGCAGCACCAGCGACGACGAGGTGTTCGAGTTTGCCATGCAGGCGGCGACACAGACCATTCGTTCGCGCTATCGCGACGTGCTGGAAAGCAGCGCGCAGCCACGCAAGGCGACCACCAGCTTTACGTTCGACGAGGTGGTGGCGCGCACCGGCATGAGCCGCGAGCAGCTGACGATGGGCATCAGCGAGGGCCGCATCCGCGCCATCCGCGCCGACGACCAGCTGAAGATCAAGGCCGAGAGCGTACCCGGCCTGCGTGAACGCAAGCACTTGCGGGCCTACCACGTCACGGCCGCAGAGCGCGAACTGCTGTGCCTGCACTTCCGGCTCGGGTTCAGCCCGGCGACCATCGGCCGCTGGGCCGGCGAGTCGCCTGCACACATTGAGGCCTTGATCGACGGCGCCGCGCGCAAGCTGGCGGCGGGCGTGAAGTCGCGCGAATCCGGGGCCAAGCACGAAGACACCGAAATGCGGCGCTACATCGACGGGCGCCTCGACGAAGACGAAACCGCGAAGTTTGAACGCAAGATCATCAAGGACAAGATCGGGCAGCAGCGGCTGGACGAGTTGCGCGGGCAGTCCGAGGCCATTCGCGAGATGTTTGACAGCCCCGAGTTCGACTTTTCGCGCGTGTCGATCAACGTGCGCGCGCGCAACCCCCACCATGCGCTCAGCCTGCCGCCGTCCGCGGCGCTGTGGGTGCAGGTCGTCGGCATTGTCGGCATGATGCTGATGTTCCATCGCGTCGGCGCATATGTCGCGCCCCCCGAAGTCAACATCCGCGTGCTCACCGGCCAGGTTGAAATGCCGCCCGATGGCCGCATGCGCGTCGGCGACACCGCTGCCACCGGCCCCGGCGCACAGGCGCTGATTACCCTTGATGCCAGCAACCGCGTGCTGATGGCCGGCGACTCAAAGCTTGAGTTGCTGCGACCCCGCGAAGATGCGCGCCAGGTGATGCGCCTGCACGAGGGCGAAATCTGGGGCCGCTTCACCGCCGCGGGCCACGCCTTTGCGATTGCCATCAGCGAATCCGAACTTGGCAGCGACAGCGGCGCAGATTTCGACGTCGCAGCCGGCAAGGCCGCAACTCCGTTATTGCCCGACAACCTGCACACCGAGCGTCTAAGGCTGCTCGCAACGCGTTTCAAGCCAGTGGCGGGCGGCCTAGAATGTACAGAACCATTGCGGCTTTGGGCCGGCTTCGTGGCCGAGACCGGCGAAGAAGGCCAGGGGCTGAAGCAGGGCGACCTGATCATCGACATTGCCGGCGAAGCAGCGCCCGACCTTGAAAGACTCACCCAGCGTGCCGCACTGCTCATGCCCGGCGAAGCAATGGCAGTCACGGTCAAGCGCGGAAACGCAGAGTTTCCGGCGGCGATTCGGCTTCAGGATATTCAGCCGTCGGCCGTGGTGCGCGTGTTTCAGGGCGCGGTGATTCTGTCCGGCGACGAAGACCAGGCTGCGGTCAACCGCGGGCAGTGGGCGTTGATGTTTGACGACGCCCCGCCGATTGTGGGCCGCGAGTACGAAAACTTTCGCGACCTGCGCATTGGCGCAAATCTTCGCTTCAAAGAATCGCTGCACTGGCTGAACACCGAAAGCTACCCGCTGCGGGCCGAAGAGAGCCTGCTGGCCGTTGACCGGCGCCTGCGGGTGCTGGCGCAAGGGCTGGAGAACCTGCGCGGCGAAGAAGTGCGCCGCCGGGCGCACCCCGAAATCATCGAGTTTGAGCGCCAGTTGCAGGAGACCTTTGACGCCGCCCGCGCCCGCGTTGACCGTGGCCAGGGTAACCCGCGCGGCGAAGGCGCCGCGGCCCTGAGCGACTCCGAGCTGTTGCAGGCCGAAGTCGAGATCATGGGCGTCGTCGCGCACTGGCGCCGCCAGAGCGGCACCGGCATTTACGGCACCCTGGGCGAAGCCGCCAAGACCCTGCACTCCGACATTTCCCGCGGCAACGATGAGCTGGGCGCCCGCGACAAGCAACTGGGCGAAGCGGCTGCGTTGCGCAAGCGGCTGAACGAAACGATCGACGCCATCGCGCTGCAGGATGCTGAAATCGCCAAACTGGTCGCCAGCGAGTTCCACGACGCCGACGGCAGCAAGCGCGCGGCCCTGAGCAAACAGGTCGCCGACCTGAACGCCAGCGTGCGCGCGGGACAGCAGGCGAGCGGCCGCCTGGACCTGTTGAAGCTGAAACTCAACGAGCTCGACGCCAAGATCGACGACCAGCGACGTTTGCTGCCCGACCTTACCCGCAGCGTAGAAGACGCCGAAGCCGCGCTCGCCGACATCGAAAAGAAGCTCGCTGCTAGCGTGTACACGCCCGCGAAACTCGAGGCCGCAACCACAGCCAAGGCTGCTGCCGACAAGGCCTTGGCCGAGGCACAGACGACGCTGGCAGAGCTCGATGCAATCAAAGAGTCGACCGCCGCAGCACTCAAAGAAGCCGAAGCGGCTGTATTGAAAGCCGACGAAGCCCGACGCCCGCTGCAGGACGCCAAAGACGCTGCATCAGACGAGCTGGTCGATGCGCTGGCGGCGCGCAAAGCCGCGCAGGACGAACAGACTGCCCGCCAAACTGAGGTCGACCAGGCACAGGCCGCGCTGGACGCGCTGCCAGAAAACGATCCCGCACGCCCCGCCGCCGAGAAGAAATTGCAGGAGGCGCAGGCGGCACTGAACGCCGCGACCACGGCGCTGGATCAGGCCAAGGCAACGGCCCAGGCGGCCGAGAAGGCACTGAGCGCAGCAGACGCGAAGCTCGCGGCAGCCGCCAAGGCAGCCACGGACGCCGCAAGTGCGCGCGACGCGGCCAAGACGGCAGCAGACGACGCCGCAGCCGGCGCAATTCGCCAGTCCGCGGCCACGGAATCTGCCAAGGCGGCGGCTGAGCGGGCCAACGCACAACTGGAGCAACAGGAAGACGCAAAGGCGGAACGCGCAATGCTCGACACGCGGCGCATTGAAGCCGAAGCCACCCGCACCGCGGCGCGCGAGGCACTGAAGCAGGTGCAGGACCGCCTGGCTGCCCTTGAGGCCGACGCCGCGCCACGCCGCGAAGAGTTCAAGAAGGAAGTCGCAATCGTCGAAGCGGGCGATGCCGCCAAAGAAGCGCTGGTCGAAGTCAAGCGCGAACGTGAACGCTACCAGGCCGTTACCGACGAGATCGAGTTGCGCGGCAAAGACCGCAAAGCGCTCGATGAAGAGCGCGACCGCCTGGCCAACGCCGACGCCGTGAAGTTCTACGACCGCCTCATCGAAGAATACGCGCAGCTGCAGGCCCGGGTGCGCGCCCACGAGTATCTGCGCGCGCGCGCATTGCTCGAAGACGGCAACTTCGCCCACCGCCAGCAGCTGGCCCTTGACCGCTTCCGTGAAGCCGCAGACAAAGCGCGCGAAGAAGCCGTCGCGCTGCTGGCCGGGTACTGTCCCGAATACGACGCCAAGGAATACGACGCGGCAAAGATGGCCGAGTTGCGCCCGGCTGTGCTGTCGGCCCTGTGGTCGCTTTACTACGACGCGGCCATTGAGCGTTCTGACGCCGGTGGCAGCGTATGCTATTATGTGATTATCCAGTCCGGGGCGCAGGCCACTGCGCTTGGCGAACTGGAAGACCGCTGGCGCGCATACCTGACCAGCGCACTTGGCAAAGGGATGTACGAAACCGTGAGCGCGCTGACCGCCGAACAGTTGAAACCGCCCGCCCCGGAGGGCGAATAATGTCCAAGGACAGCATCCTGTGTTGCAAGCGCAGCAAGGTCTGGTTGCCCGACGAGTATCTCACGACCATCGTGGGCGACTGTGACCGCGGCAAGTTCAAGGTCACGCGCCCGTTCACGTTTCCGTGCATGCTGATGCCCAACGGCAACCTTTACATTGAAGAGCAGGAAGGCGTTGAGATCGAGTTTGCAAACATTGACCTCGCCCAGATCAAGTGCGGCACCTGTACCGGCGAAGTCGAGATCAGGCAGATCGACATGCGCGAGATTCTTGACCGCCTGCGCCAGCAGGAAATCAGCATGAAAGAGCGCCGCAGGCAGCGTGATTCGGCCAAACAGCCCAAGCCCGGCAAATAGAAGGCACGGAGACCGACATGAGCAACGTTCGCATCCTGACAGGCGGCCTGGTGCTGATCGTGCTGGCACTGGCCGGCGGCACGGGCTACCTGATTTACGAGCGCATCCAGAACGAGGTCGGCCCGCAGGAAAAGGCCACCAAGCAGGAAGTCGAGGAAATCCGCACCGACGTCACCACGCTCAAGGACAACGACAAGGTCCAGAGCGGCAAGATTGCCGTGCTGGAAGACGAGATGATCGCCGCCAAGGGCCGCCTCACCGAAGCCGAGGGCAAGCTCGACCTGCACAACAAGCTGATCGCCAAGCTCGAAAAGGACGTAGACGGCAACAAGGCCGAAATCGCCGAGGCCAAGAAAGAGCGCGATCGCCTTGAGAAAGAAATGCAGGCTGATCGCAAGCGCCTCGATGACGTGGAAAGCCAGCTGGCCACAGCCAAGAAAGAGCGCGAAGAAATTCGCAAGCAGCTGAAGGCCCAGGGCGAACGCATCGACGAGCAGGAAAAACGCCTCGACGAAATGGAAAAGAAGGGCGACGATCGCGACGCAGAAATCGCCGAGCTGAAACGCCAGTTGAGCGAGCTGCGCAAACAGCTGGGCCTGGAAAAAGACCCGCCCACGAATTAGTGGCGTGCCCGAGAGATTTGTGATGCGGCCGTCTCGGCCGCACGTGTTGTGCGCGTCTCGCGCGCACGTGTAGCGGGCCTCCGGCCCGCTTTCGGCGCCCGAGACGGGCGCCAAACATGCAGGCCAGAGGCCTGCAACGCGTGCGGGCTGGATGCCCGCAACACCTCTGCAGAGTGCGACGCCGGCCCCTGCTAGCCAAGTGCCTTCTGCACGTTATCAGCCAGCATGCTTATGAATGCCGGGTGTGTGTTCACGGCCTCGGCTGCCACGAACGGTACGCCCAGTTTCTGCGCATGCTGCTTGCCCTCGATGCCAAGGTCGTAAAGCACCTCGACGTTGTCGCACAGAAAGCCGATCGGCGCAGCCACAATCTTCGTGGCGCCGGCTTCGTGCAACTGGTCCATGGCTTTGTCGAGATAGGGCGTCGTCCACTCGATCTTGCTGTCGGAAGGCGCACTCTGGTAGCCGACCAGCCAGTTGCTGGCCTTGACTCTCTCGGCCACCAGTTGCGCGGTTTCCTTGATCTGCTCAACGTACTTGCTGGTGCGCACGATCGGCATCGGCACCGCGTGCGCCGTCAGCAGCAGCCCGGTCGTGCTGTTGGTCAGGTCCGCACCAAGCTTGCCCGCCGCCTCGCGCACACGCTCAGCCAGCGCTTCGACGAACCCGTGCTTGTTCCAGATCGGGTCGCACACGCCCGCCCACTTCGGCCGCTTGTCGTCTAGCAGCCGGTCAAGGCCTTCACTCACCCGCCGCAGATAGCTGTCCCAACTGACCGAACTCTGGTGCGGCGTCATGACCAGCGTGATGAATTCGCGCACGCCGTCGCGGGCAAGCTGCACGACCTGGTCGGCGATGTGCGGCATCCAGTGGTCGTAGCCGACACTGATCTTCAGCTTGATGCCACGCCGGGCAAGCTCGTCGCCGACCGCCGCCGCCTGCGCCTCTGTGATCTCGTTGAAGCGCGAGAAGCCGCCCAGTTCTTTGTAGTGCGCGACGACCTCGTTCACGCGGGCCTGCCGCGCCGGGTTGTCGCCGAAAATGCCGGACACAAAGCACGTGGCCTCACCGGGGCAGGTCTCAAACCGCTTGCAACAGCCGGGCGTCGGCCCGCCAAATGCCAGAACCAGCAGGTGTTCAGCCGCCATGGTGTGAGTCCTCGATGAGCGTTGGTTCAATGCGCCACTGCTTGCGCAACTCGCGCAACGTGAGCTGGCCAGTTTCGTTGGTGGCGCCGGCGCCGGGCGGCAGGTTTTTTGTGGTTGCCCCGCTGGTGATCTTGTCGGTCACCCCCCACCAGAAGCGCTCGCGCGCATCCAAGCTAAGCAGCGCGCCGCGCCGGATCTGCGCGCGCTGTTCATCGGTCGCGCAATAGTTGACCAGCGCTTCTTCCAGCCACGCGCCGTGGTCCTGGTCCTGGTCCATGTGCATGGTCCAGTACTCGATTTCGTTCTCGGCAAATCCGGCTTTGCGCAAGCCGGCGACCGCGAGCTCGAACATCGCGGGAATGCTCCACTCATGCCCCGGGCCAAGCGCGCCCAGGCCCACGAGAAACGGCTCCTCGATGCAGATGCGGTAGTGCTCGCGAATGAAGTGCACGACTTCGGGATGCAGCTTTACGTTGTCTTCTTCGCCGTCGGCGTGCCCCGCCGCGTGCATGAACTTGCGGTAATGCTCGCTGTGGTCCTGCCCCTCGCTGCGTTCGCCGTACTCATCGACCAGCACCTTGGCCAGCCAGCACTTGGCTTCGCTGCTGGGCGCGCGCAGCAGCAGCAGTTCCATGTAGCGCGTGAAGTTGCCGACAAGCGGAAAGTGCTGGCCCGCCAGCACCATGAAGTCAAAGCGCGTGCGCGGGTCAGTCTTCATCCGGCCAAGAATCGAGTGCCCCACGCCGGCGTGGCTGCGGATTTCTTCGCGCAGGGCGGCGAGAAACTGGCGGGCTTCCTTTTCGGCTTCGGCAGTCAAGTAAGGAATCTCCGGCTCACGCATGCACGCTAGTTCAAGGCGCGTCGCGCTGCCAGACGCGAGTTCATGGACCTTGAAAGTCGTTTTCGTCACCGTAACAATCGCCCGCCATGGCCACCGACGCACAGCCCCAAGAGTCATTCTTCAAGGTGCTCGGACCGGGCCTGCTGTTTGCCGGCACGAGCGTTGGCGTCAGCGAGCTGATCCAGAGCACGCGGGCCGGCGCGGATTACTCGTTCGCGTTACTTGCCGTGGTGGTGCTGGCGTGCGCGCTGAAGTACCCGGCGTTCGCCTTCGGCCCCTGGTACGCGCACGCGACCGGCGTGTCGCTGCTTGAGGGCTTCCGCCGCCAGGGCAAGTGGGCCCTTGGCGTCTACCTGGTGGTCACGCTGGGCACGGTGTTCACGGTGCAGGCGGTAGTCACGCTGATTGCGGCTTCGTTGCTGTCGGCGGTAGTGGTTTCGATGTTTGAATCCGCCAACTTCAGGTTCATGCCGGGCGGCTTGAACCTGGGGCTGCCGGTCGTGCTGTCCGGGGTGCTGCTGGCGATCTGCGCCGGCCTGCTGAAGCTGGGCCGCTACAAGTGGCTGGATTCGATCAACAAGTTTTTCATTCTGCTGCTCACTGTCAGCACGCTGGTGGCGACTGTGCTGGCACTGACGCAGCTTGACCTCGGGCGCGCGGAGTTGCTGCCGCCGGAGAGCGCGTTCACGAATCGCGACGAGATTCTGCGCATCACCGGCTTGATCGGCTGGACGCCCAGCGCCTACGACGTGGCGGTATGGCACTCGCTGTGGTTCCTGGCCCACAAGCTGGAAAGCCGCCATACGCCCCCGCTGCGCGAGGCGCGGCTGGAGTTCAACATCGGCTACTGGTTCAGCAGCGGCACGAGCGTGTGCTTTCTGATTCTGGGCGCGTGCATGGTGTACCACGTGCAGGGCGCGACGTTTCGGGCCTCGCCGGTGCTGTTCGCGACGGACCTGATCAACCTGTACGTGCGCCAGTTTGGTGAATGGAGCCGCCCGGTCATCGGCATCTGCGCCTTCTCGGCAATGTTCAGCACGGTGCTGGTCGTGACCGACAGCTCTCCGCGCGTGCTGAGCATTCTGGTCAAGCGCTTCCAGGAGCCAGAACAACCGGAGAGTTCGCCGGTACTGCCCAAGCGGCTGTACTGGATTGCGATGGGCGTGATTTCCACGCTGGCACTGCTGATTCTGGCGGTGGCGCTGGGTGAAAAGCCGCTCGGCGGCGGCATCCAGCTGACGCTGCTGATCGACATTGCCACGACGCTGAGTTTCTTGAGTGCGCCCGTGCTGGGCCTGCTGATTCACCGCGCGATGTTTTCGCGCGATGTGCCGGACGCCATGCGGCCCGGCAACTTTCTGCGACGCGCCAGCGTGTTCAGCATCGGGTTCAGCGCGCTGTTCGCAACCTACTTTCTATGGCTGCGGTTCCTCAGCTGAAGGCCTTGAGCCACTGAGTACACGAAGGCTCACGGTGAACTGCAAAGCAACAGGATGGTGCTTTTCGTCCTGACTATCCTGCCGGTCCTGTTGCCTTACTCGGGGCTCCGCTGTCGCGGGTGGCGGTCAGCGCAGACTCCTGCACAGCTTCTTCGTCGGGCATCAGAAACGGCGCGACAATCCAGAAGACACCGATCAGGATGCACGCCACGGCGGCGACATACATGCTGCCCTTGAGCACAGCCGGCGACTTTGAACCCAGCCGTGCCGTGACAGCGCCAAACGCGCCGGCGAACAAGCCCATGCTGAGCACCGAGCCGGCCGCAAACCCCGCCAAGTAGGCAAAACTCACCACAAGCGTCGGCGCCAGCAGCGCCGGGATCACGCCCAGCAGGTGCGCCATGCCGGCAACGCCGTGAAGCGTTCCCGCCCCGATTGCCGCGTGCTTGTGCAGGTGCGAGTGCCACGAAGCCTTGTCCGCCGGGTCGTGGGCGTCGCCGGTGTGCGCGTGCAAGTGCGCATGGGTATCGGCGTCGTGCGTGTGCTCATGCACATGCAGGTTCTGGCGCATCGCCGAACGAACGCCCCACAGGCCAAGGGCGATCAGCATGACGCCGACCAGGCGCTCGCCCCATTCCTCGACGGGGCCCAGGTCAAGGGTTTCGCGACCGGCCAGCAGAATCACCGCCACAATCACCACGCCCAGGCTGTGGCCCGCCCCCCACCGCACGCCCAGCCACGCGGCTTTGAACTTGCGATTCACCGACAGCGGCAGCAACGCCGCCAGGTGATCGGCGCCCAGAAAGGTGTGCGCGATGCCTGCTAGCAACCCGGTCCATACAGCCAGTTGCACCGTGTCTACGGGAAGCGAGCTTTCGGCATGGGCCAGAATGTCAAGCATGAACCGCTACTCCTTGCGCAGCGCCTTGCCGGTGCTGCTGTATGCCAGTGCCGCGTGCAGCACGCCCTTGAGGCTGCGCATGCCGTCTGTCAGGTGGCGCAGCACGTCGGGCTTGCCGCGCATCATGATCATCTCGGCGCACATGTGATGGTCGAGGTGCACGTGCGTGCTCGCCAGCACGTTGGCGTGGTGCTCGTGCTGAAGCGCGGTCAGCCTGTCGCCAAGGCCCGCCTGGTGGTGGTCATAGATCAGCGTGATCGTGCCCAGGATCTCGCGGCCACGGTCCCACTCTTCTTCCACGAGCGAGCGGCGCACCAGGTCGCGCACGTATTCGCTGCGGTTTTCATAGCGGGCACGATCCACCAGCCGGTCCAGCTCGGCGGCCAGAGGCGCTTCCAGGGAAATGCTCAGCCTGACAACCTCGGAAATGGGCAGCGCCTCAGTATTACTGCTGTACAGCATGGTAATACGCAAGACATCGCGGCACACGACAAAATTCCTGCGCAAATGCTTCCCCTTTACGGCTTGCCGCACGCGCGGCATTGTGCGCCGCCATGAATCTGCCGGGCCCTGCCAAAGCCTCGCCGCTGGCTGCCATCAGCGCCATCTTCTTTGTGTCGGGTTTTCCGGCGCTGGTCTACCAGCTCGTCTGGCAGCGCGCGCTGTTTGCCATTTACGGCATCAACGTCGAAAGCGTCACGGTCGTGGTCACGGCGTTCATGCTCGGCCTTGGCCTCGGCAGCCTTGCGGGCGGCGTGCTTTCGCGGCAGCAGAAGCTGCCCCTGCTGTTTGTCTTCGCGGCGATTGAACTTGGCATCGGCTTGTTCGGTTGGGTGTCGCTGGACCTCTTTGAACTCGTGGGGCACGCCACGCTTGGCGCGTCAACGGCGGTCACCGGAGCATTGACGTTTGCGATGGTGCTGTTCCCGACGCTGCTGATGGGTGCCACATTGCCGGTGCTCACGACGCACCTGGTGCGCCAGACGCAGAACGTCGGCCGCTCGGTCGGGTTGCTTTACTTTGTGAACACACTGGGCTCTGCGGTCGCGTGCTTTTCTGTGGCGCTGTTCCTGATGTACGCCTTCGGGATGCGCGGGGCAGTCTCTGTGGCTGTCCTGTTGAACCTGCTGGTGGCATCGGGCGCCGTCGTGATGGACATGGCGATCCGGCGCGGCGACCGCCCAACCCCCGAGCCCCTGGCCGCAGCCGGCCGCCGTGACGCGCGCTTCTGGGTCTCGGCACTGCTTGTGGCGCTGACGGGCTTTGTCGCGCTCAGCTATGAAATCCTCTGGTTTCGTGTGCATTCGTTCGTCACCGGCAGCAGCGCGATGGCCTTCGCAGCGATGCTGGGCGCGTACCTGCTGGGCATTGCGTTGGGCTCACTCTCCGTGCGCCGCTTCTGCCGCGGTGAGCCGGGCCCGCGCTCATTGGCGGCGCTATCGGTGTTCGTGCTTGCCGCCAATGCTGCGGGGTTTCTGGTGGCGCCCTTTTCGGCGAGGCTGGCTACAGTGCTGCCATACCCTGCGCTTTTGCCGCTGGTGGTCATTGCCGCGGGTCTGCTTGGCGCCACGTTTCCGTTGATCTGCCATTACGGTGTCAAGCCGGACGCCCGGGCCGGCGCCGGCCTGAGCTACCTCTACCTGTTCAACATCATCGGCTCCGCGGGCGGCAGTCTGATCACGGGTTTCGTGCTGATGGACTTCATGACCACCGCGCAGATCAACCTGGCGCTGGCGCTGGTCGGCGTGGCCCTGGCCGCCGTGGTCGCCGGGCTGGCGCGGCAAGGCATGGCTGTGCGCCTGGCCGTGTGCGGCGTGGTGGCAATCGTGGCCGTGGCGGGCACGGGTGTCGGCTTTGACCGCTTTTATGAGCGGCTGCAATTCAAGGACTCGTTTGAGGGCGAAGCGTTCGCCGAAGTGGTCGAGAACCGGCACGGCGTGATCACGGTGTCGCAAGCCGGGGCCGTGTACGGCGGCGGCATGTACGACGGCGTGTTTAACGTCAACCTGATGGACGACACGAACATGATCGTGCGTGCGTTTTCGGTCGGGGCGTTTCATGCGTCTCCGCGGCGCGTGCTGGTGATCGGCCTGGCAAGCGGCTCGTGGGCGCAGGTGCTGGCGCATCACCCGCAACTGGAAGAGATGACGATCATCGAGATCAACCCCGGCTATCTTGAGTTGATCCCGCAGCACCCCGAAGTCGCGTCGCTGCTGGAAAATCCGAAAGTGACCGTCGTGATCGACGACGGCCGGCGCTGGCTGAACCGCAACCCGCACGAGAAGTTTGACGCCATTGTGATGAACACGACGTTCAACTGGCGGGCGCACTCGACCAATCTGCTTTCGGCCGAGTTTCTGGAGATTCTGCGGGCGCACCTGCTGCCCGGCGGTGTCGCCCTGTACAACACGACAGAGTCGCCCGAGGTGCAGCGCACGGCGTGCATGGTGTTTCCGCACGTGGTACGGGTGATCAACAACGTTGTCGTCAGCGACTCGCCGTTGATGCCCGACAAGGAACGCTGGCGCACGCTGCTGGTGAACTACCGCATCGATGGCCGCCCGGTGATTGACCAGTCGCGCGCCGACCACCTGCAACAGCTTGAGAAGATCCTGGGCATGGTGGACACGCTGACCGACACCGAGTTCCAGTACTACGCCATGGAAGTGCGCAGCAGCATCCTCTCGCGGACCGAGGGCAAGCGCATCGTCACCGACGACAACATGGGCACCGAGTGGGACATTCGCTGGAAGTAGAGCCCGCTTGGCGAGCCTGATCCGGCCGCTATGCTGGAGGTTTGGCGGCGACGAGTGGGACTGCGCGGCCTGCAATGAACCGAGTCACTGGAAAGCTTGTCGGGAAAGAGCCTTCTTTCCTCAGCGCCATCGAAGCCGCCGAAAACGCGGCTGCTCGAGATGTGCCGGTGCTGGTCTACGGCGAAACCGGCTCTGGCAAGGGCCGGGTGGCTGAGCTGATTCACCGGGCGAGCAACCGGCGCGGCAACTTTGTGTCGCTGAACTGCGCCACGTTTCAATCCAACCTGTTTGAAAGCGAATTGTTCGGGTACATGAAAGGCGCCTTCACCGGCGCCGACAAGGACACGCCTGGCCTGTTCGAGACAGCCGCGGGCGGCACGCTGTTCCTTGACGAGATCGGCGACACGCCGCTGGAAATCCAGCCCAAGCTGCTGCGTGCCCTTGAAGAAGGCGTTGTGCGGCGTGTTGGCGGCCGCAGCGAGATTGAGGTCAAGGTGCGGCTGGTGTGCGCGACCAATCGCGACCTGTCCGAGCTGATCAAAGAGGGCAAGTTCCGCGCCGATTTGTTTTACCGCATTAACTCGTTCGTGGTGGAGGTGCCGCCGCTGCGCAAGCGGCGGGCCGACATTCCAGACCTGGCCGAGCACTTCCTGCGCGAGATTGTCGGCGAGGGGCCCGGGCCCGCGCGCCTGAGCAATGCCGCCAAAGAGGCCATGCTCGCCTACTCGTGGCCGGGCAATGTGCGCGAGTTGCGCTCTGCGCTTGCGTTCGCGTGCGCCAACTGCGGCGAGCGCGAAGTGCTGGAACCTGAAGATTTCCCCGAGGCTGTACTGCGCGGCCGTGCACCCGCGCCCGCCGCCGGCGAATCCCACCTTGACCTGTTCAATGAGTTGTACCTGCGCGGTGCCAGCGACCGGGTGCAGTGGGCGAAGTTCCTGCTGGCACTGAACCGCCACCTGGGCACCAACAAGTTCGCGCGCGGCGACATGCTTGCATGCATGCGCCACGCGCGCGGCAGCGAGCCGACCAACAACGCGCTGGTCAACGAGTGGCAGCGCCACATCAAGCCCGTGCCGCTGCGCCTGGGCCTGATCTCTGAGGACGGCAAGAAGCTGCGCATCAACCTTGCGGCCTGCAACGCGCTGCTGCCGGGCGCAAGCGCCGAGGTATCGCAGCCTGAGCCTGTGGCACCGGCTGCGACAGTCACCGCGCCGGCAGCTCATCGCCGTACGAACCTCTCCAGCTCGCGCACCACGTTCATCGGGCGCAGTCGCGAACTGTCGGAACTGACCGAGATGCTGAAACAGGGTGAAGTCAACCTGATCTCGATCACAGGCCCCGGCGGCACCGGCAAGACGCGGCTGTCGCAAGAAATCGTGCGCCGCATGGCCTCGGAACTGCCCGGTGGCGCGTGGTTTGCGGACCTGACCGAGTCGCGCAACATTGAGGGCGTTGCCTACGCTGTTGCGCACGCGCTGGGGCTGCCGTTGACCACCAACCAGTCGCCGGAATTGCTGGTCGGGAGCATGCTTGAATCGCGGCCGCCGACGCTGCTTGTGCTGGACAACTTCGAGCAGGTCGTGGAAGCCGCCTCCCCCGTGCTTGATGACTGGGCCCGCCGCGCGCCATCAGTCCAGTTCGTGGTCACGACCCGCGCGCTGCTGGGCCTGGAAGGCGAGCGCGAATTCGAGCTTTCCCCGCTGGGTTTGCCCGACCCCGCCGCCGCGCCCGAAGACATTGCCGCCAGCGACGCGGTGCGCCTGTTTGCCGAGCGCGCCCGCCTGCAACACATATCGTTCAGCGTCACCAACGAGAACGCGGGCGCCGTCGCCGCGCTGTGCAAACGCCTTGAGGGCATGCCGCTGGCGATTGAGCTTGCCGCCGCGCGCACCGTGATCATGCAGCCGGAGCAGATCCTAGGCCGGCTGGAGAAGTCATTCGCGTTGCTCAAGTCCACGCGCCGCGACCTGGCGCCGCGCCAGCGCAGTCTTGAGGCAACCATCGACTGGAGTTTTGACCTGTTGACCGAGGCCGAGCAGCTGGCGTTTGCCCAGCTGAGCGTGTTTCGCGGCGGCTTCTTCCTGGATGCCGCGGAGCGCGTGCTGGACCTTTCCGGTCTGCCGTCGACACCGGACGTGATCGACGTGGTCCAGAGCCTGCGGGAAAAAAGCCTGCTGCGCGCGCACGAAACGCCCTACGAAACGCGCTTTGCCATGTACATCGCAATTCGCGAATATGCCGCCGCCAGGTGGCAGCAGGCTTCCACGCCCGAGCAGCGAGAGGCACTGGAAGAACGACACTCCGGGTGGCTGCGCGAGTACGCGATGCACTGGGACGCGCGCGCCTACACGCGCGATGCCATCGAGGCCTTCGACCGCCTGGACTATGAGCGCAGCAACCTCAAGGCCGTCATGGCCCGCTGCCGCGCGCGCGCCACACCCGCAAGCCAGCGGCTGTTCCGCGAGCTTGCCAAGTACAGCTCCACACTGCTCAAGACGCGCGGCCCCGCCAAGCTGCGCGCGCCGATCTTGCGCGACGCGCTGGCCATGGCTGAACCGGGTGACAGTCCCGAGCGCGCCGGCCTGCTGCTGCTGCTGGCACAGGCCGAGTCAGAGGCCGGTGACCCCGCAGCCGTCGATGAGCTGATCCGGCAGGGCAGCGAAATGGCCCAGCGCCTTGGCGACCAGCGACTGATCGCGCTGGCAAAGTTCCGGCTGGCCGGCCAACTGTTGAACGCCAGAAGGCTTGAAGAGTCACTGGCCGAGCACGCGGCCGCGATCAGCGCATTCGAAGCCGTTGGCGACCGGAACAATGCCGCGCGCACCCGCGGCCGCATGGCGCTGGCGCTGGTAAACCTGGGCCGATTCGACGAGGCCCAGCGACATGCGCGTGAGTCAGAAAAGGACTTGCGAGAACTGGGCGACCTGGCGGGTGTGGCCTCGGCGATTTCGAACCGTGGCACCGTCCACTTTCATGCAACGCAGCATGAGCCGGCACTTGCCGCCTATCGCGAAGCCTACGACATCTACAGCAAGCTCGCAGACAAGCGCCTGGCAATGCTGATGCAGGGCAACATGGCGCTGATCGCGCGCCAGCAGCGGCGTCTGGATGATGCCGTTGCGATGATGGAAGAAACCGGCCGCATGGCCGCCGAGCAGGGCGACATGCCGTCATTGGCGATCAATCACATGAACCTCGGGCTCGCATATCTTGACCTCGCCCAATACGACGTTGCAGCCGCAGCCTTCACGAAGGGTCGAGACCTGTTTGATCGCCTTGGGCGACGCGGCCACAAGGCGGTCTGCATTGAAAACCTGGCGATCATCGCAGCCCAGCGCGGCGACACGAAAGCCGCCAACGAGTTGCTTGCCGAGGCGCTGAGCCTCGTGGACCAGGGCGAGAACACACTGTGGGCAGGGGTGCAGGTCACGCGCAGCGAGTTGCTGCTGCAGCAGGGCGACGCCAGACAGGCCCTGGAAGCCGCCCGCCAGTCACGCGCCACGCTTGAAGAAGCGGGCCTGCGCCGAAGCCGCGACTATTACAGGGCGATCACCGCCCACGCCCGCGCGCTGGCCGAACTCCAGCACAAGGATGCCGCAGAAGTGGCCAAGACGGCGCTGCTGACCGCCGAGTTGCTGGGGTATACGGCAGCCGACCCTTCGCCAAAGGTACGCGAAGACCTGAAAACATTGGCGGCCATTGCGGGTTGATGCGACTTAGTCCGTGGGCTGCCAGTGCTTTTCGCGGTACTTCGCTGTCTCGATCCAGCTGGCCTTCCACAAGCCGCCTTCCTGCACGAAGACAATCGGCTGTTCGCCGGCTGGTTTGTTGTCGCGGAAATACAGCAGCATGCCAACGGTGAACCCGGCGACCTGATTCACCTTGCCGGCCCGGGTGGTGATCGTGGCGTCGCCAAGGGTACTCTTGAGCTCGGCTTGTTCTGCCGCCACAAAGCATTCGGCGTAGGCCTTGCCGTCGGCGGCGTTCTCGGCGCGCACCAGGCTGGCAAGCGCCTTTTCTGGGGTGCTGTAGTCAGGTTTGTCACCGCCGCCGCAAGCAGCTGCGGACAAAGCCACCAGCAAGATGACCAGCGCGCAACGCCGGCTGGAAGCAAAGACTGTAGTCACGAGTGCCTCCGGATAGCGGCAAGAACCTGAGTCGCGCCAGCTTCAGCCGGAACGATCAAGATAGCCATTACAAACGAACCCCAAAAAACGGCCCGTTTGTAATGGCCGTGGCGAATGAGGTTCTGCCACTCCACGTGTGTGTGTATTGTGAACGAGAGTCGATTTGATGGACGAATTCAGGGCCTGACGTTCGACAAACGGCTTCACGCGAAGAAGCGAAGGGCGCGAAGAACTGCGACATTGCAGGCCCTTCTTCGCGGCCTTCGCCAACTTCGCCCCTTCGCGTCAGGCAGTTCATGGAGCGTGCAACCACTAAGCAGCACCTCGAATTGGTATGAGTCGAAATGCCTAGACGGAAGAAACCAAAGCGCCAGGGAAGTGGCGGAGCACGCCGCTCCCGAGACCTCATTGCGCGGTACGGGATAGAGTACACCGACCACCCGCGTTACGGGCGAGTGCCGATGCTTCCGATGATAGTCAAGCATCCCGGCCAGCCGGAAGTTGTCATTCATTGGTGGGATGCGGACTACGAGCCGCCCCTGCCGGCGGGTGCGGTGCGAGGCGATATCACAAAGCAGAACTTCTGCCTTGAGACGCCATTCTACTACTACGAGGACCAGACGAAGACCTGCCTACAATGCGGCTCCAACTTTGTGTTCTCAGCCAAGGAACAGAAGTACTGGTATGAGACGCTGAGTTTTCACCAGTGGTCGCTGGCAATCCGGTGCCGTGAGTGTCGGCGCAAGCGACGCACGGAGGCTGCGGTTCATCGGCAAGTTTCGCGGTCGAAAGCAGCGGTTCGCGCTCGCCCTACCGATGCAAGGGCGCAACTTGCCGCAGCCGCCGCAATCCACGCCCTGCGCACCGGGTACGGGGCTGGGCGAATCGATGATGGCATTGCAGCGGCCCGCAAAGCCTACGAGCTGGACCCGCGTCTGCACGAAGCGTTGTACTGGGAAGCAGAGTGCCAGGAAGCCGCTGGCCGCACGGCAAGAGCACGCAGGCTCTATGAGCAATTCGTCAAGCTTGCCAGTGTACTCACCAGGTGTCGCAGCTTGGTTCAGTCAGCCAGCAAGAAGATTGGAGAGTCCTGACGCCAAGAAAAGAGGCCTTCCTCGCGGAAGGCCCATTTCTGTGGTCGGGGCGAGAGGATTCGAACCTCCGGCCTCTTCGTCCCGAACGAAGCGCTCTACCAGGCTGAGCTACGCCCCGACTGAATCGTTCGGTGCGCGGAAGTGTAGCAATCAGCGTACCCTGCGGAAGTCTCAGGAAGGCGCCCAATTTCTGCGGCGCGTCTCTAGCGCGTGGCTTGGCCGAAGCTCCAGTGGTAGCCGTCGGGGTCGTCGAAGTAGAACTGCTTTTCGCCCCACGGCTGGCTCAACATCTCGCCCACTTTGACGCCGCGGTCTTTCAGCGTGGCGCGCGCCTTCTCGACGTCTTCCACTTGCACAGCCGCCCACATGCCGCCGCCGTACTTGCGTTCGGGCTCAGGGCGCGTGTCGGCATGAATCACCAAGTAGCCGGTGCCGAAGGCAAACCCCGCCACGTCTTTTTCGTTCGTGCCGATCGTCCAGCCCAAAGTCTCGCCATAGAAGCGCTTGCTGCGCTCAAGGTCTTGGACGTACAGGAACAGATAGAAGATTCCCTTTTCGTTCACGTCTTCTCCCCCCAGCGTTTGCCCAGCTGGTGCGGCACGTCCAACTGGTCCAACACCCGCGCCACCACGAAATCAATCATGTCCTGCACACTCTGCGGCCGGCTGTAAAAGCCGGGGTTGGCGTCGATGATCGTGCCGCCCGCTTCGGTGACGGTGACCATGTTGCGCAGGGCGATCAGCGAAAGCGGCGTCTCGCGCGTGACCAGCAGCAGCTTGCGGCGTTCTTTCAGCGTCACTTCGGCGGCGCGGCCGATGAGCTTGTCGCCGGTGCCGCCGGCGATTGCTCCCAGCGTGCTCATGGTGCACGGGCAGACCACCATGCCGCGATGGCGAAACGAGCCGCTGGCAATGGGCGCGCCGATTTGGCTGTTTCTATATAGGAAGAACTTGCCTGGGCCGGCAAAGGCGTGCAGGTCAGGTTTTTCGGGGTTGCAGGGCAGTTCCAGCTCGGCGCGCCAGACGTCGAAAGCCGCCTCGCTGAACACGACATGCGCCTCAAGTCCAGTGGCACCAATAACTTGCAGCAACCTTTGGGCGTATTGAATGCCCGAGGCCCCGGTGATTGCCACGACTACGCGCTCTGGTGCCTGCACTGGACCGTCCCGTCTGTGTTCTGGGCCCGCTCAACTTTTCGAAGAAAAGACTTGTAGACAGACTTGTCTGCCTGTTATACTGCTTCCATGAACATCGCCGTTGAAAAGCTCAGTGTCCGCAACCGCCTGCTCGAGACTGCCAACCGGCTGTTCTACGAGCACGGTTACAAAGCCACGGGCATCAACGAGGTCATCAAAGAAGCCGGCATTGCCAAAGCCAGTTTTTATCACCACTTCAAAACCAAAGAAGACCTGCTGATCGTGACGCTGGAGCAGCGGCACGAGCGCATGATGACAGAAGTACGTGCAGTGACCAGTAGCGGAAACACGCCCGGCGAGAAGATCGCCCGGATGTTCGAATGGCTCGGAACGCAGTGTTCGTGCGGGTCCAGCACGCGCGGCTGCGCCTACCTGAACATGGTAAGCGAGTTCCGCGACGCAAGCTGCAAAGTGCGCGAAGTGGTGCGCTGGCACAAGAACACGTTTCGCAAGTACCTGCAGGAGTTGATCAGCGCACACTACCGCGGCACGGGCAAGCCTGAAGAAGAGCTGGAGAGCGCGGCAGACGAGCTGTACCTGTTGATTGAGGCGGTTTTTGCGGCTTCGCCAGTCCACCAGTGCACCTGGCCGGCTGAGACAGCGTTTCGAATCGCAAATGATCGGTTCAAGTTGGTTTAGGTAAGTTTTTTTTGGGTGCGAACAAAACAGACCAGTCTGTCCAAATCGCACAGAGATCTTGAGCCACGTTTTCGCAACTAGAGAAGCGGGACAACCCGCAAGCCAAACAGAAGGAAAGGGTGAGCCATGAAAACGCACAACGAACTCAGGCAGCGCTTCGAGGCTGAAGCTCTTCCATTGATGCAGGAGATGTTCGCACAGGCCTACCACCTCACGCGCAACAGCGCCGACGCGGAAGACCTGGTGCAGGAAACCTACATCCGGGGATTGCGCAAGTTTGACCAGTACGAACAGGGCACCAACCTGAAGGCCTGGCTGGGGCGCATCCTGTTCAACCAGTTCATCAATGAGTACCGGCGCAAGAAGCGTCGTGTGAAGTCGGTCTTCGTCGAAGGCGTCGAGAACATGGCCGGCGTGATGGATGCGCCGGAAAACGACGACCGCCTGCCAGTCATGAACGCGACCGTCATGGCCCAGGACGAGCGCTTTCTCGAAAACCTCGACCAGGACCTGAAAGCCGGCTTGCAGGAAATGGACGAGCGCTACCGTGACGTGCTGCTGCTGAACACGGTCGGCGAACTCAGCTACAAGGACATTGCCAGCCGCCTGAAGCTGCCCATCGGCACGGTCATGAGCCGCCTGCACCGGGCCAAGGCTTTCCTGCGCAGCAAGTTCGGCGCGGCGACACCGCAGACGGCATAACGAGCATCCGCTTTCCCCACGCGTCGCACCAACCGCCCCGGCCGCAAGGTCGGGGCGGTCTCCTTTGCCGTGGGGTTGCCCCGCATGCCTGTACGGATATGCTCGCGGAGCATCCTACCCGAGGCCGCCATGCCGCAGCGTCCGCTGAAAGTCGTGATCCTTGCCGCCGGCAAGAGCACACGGATGAAGTCGGATACACCCAAGGTGCTGCACAAGCTCGCGGGCGTGCCGATGCTGCAATGGGTGCTCGACCAGGCCGCTGCCCTGAACACTGTTGAGACGATTGTCGTGGTCGGTTTCGGCGGCGAGCAGGTCAAAGAACAGTTCAGCCATCACCGGGCATTGAAGTGGGTGACGCAGGAGCCGCAGCTTGGCACCGGTCACGCCGTGATGCAGTGCCGCGAGCTGCTGGCCGACCACAAGGGCGACGTCGCCATACTTTGCGGCGACGTGCCGCTGCTGCGCGCGCGCACGCTGAACGACCTGCGCGAGACGCACGCCGAGAAGAAACCTGCCTGCACAGTGATGACCGCGCGTGTGCCCGACCCACGGGGTTACGGCCGCATCCAGCGCGACAAGAAGGGCCACGTGACCCGCATCGTCGAGCAGAAAGACCTGCAGCCCGCGGAAGACACCAACGAAATCAACACCGGCACTTACATCTTTGACGCGCCGGAGCTGTTGAAGCGGCTTGACCGGCTCAAAGCCGACAACGCGCAATCCGAGTACTACCTGACCGACGTGGTGCAGATGCTTGTGGCCGACGGCAAGAAGGTCCGGGCCAGCGTTGTGTCAGACCATGCGGAAACGCTGGGCATCAACGACCGCAAGCAGCTCGCGATTGCCGAACGGCGGGCGCGCCGCCGCATCTGCGAGTTCCTGATGGTCGAAATGGGCGTCACGATCACCGACCCGCGCACCACCTACATTGAAGCCGGCGTGCAGATCGGCCGCGACACCGTGATTTACCCGTGCAGCGTGATCCGCACCGGCGTCGAAATCGGCAAGCGCTGCGAAATCGGCCCGTTTGCGCATATCCGTGGCGGGACGCGGCTGTTCGACGGCTGCAAGGTCGGCGCGTTTGTAGAAACCAAGAACGCGGTGTTCGACGAAGGCGCCAAGGCGGGGCATCTGGCCTATTTGGGCGACGTGAGCATCGGCAAGAAGGCCAACATCGGCGCGGGCACCATCGTCGCGAACTATGACGGCGAAGAAAAGCACCACACCAGCATTGGCGACAACGCATTCATCGGGTGCGGTACCGTGCTGGTGGCGCCGGTGCGCGTGGGCAAGAACGCCCAGACCGGGGCCAACACCGTCGTGCCCAAGGGCAAGGACGTTCCGGAAAACACAGTGGTCGTGGGCGCCCCCGCCCGCGAGTTGAAGAAGAGGGGCTGACCCATGCGCACCAAGGGCTTGAAGATTTTTGCCGGCAACAGCAACCGCAAGCTGGCCGAGTCGATCAGCAAGATTCTCGAGGTGCCGCTGGGGCACGCGCGCATCGAAAAGTTTCCGGACGGCGAAGTGGACGTCAAAATCGAGGAAGACATCCGCGGCGTGGACTGCTTCTTTGTCCAGAGCACCAGCCCGCCGGTCAACGACAATCTGGTCGAGATGCTGTTGTTCGCCGACGCCGCCAAGCGCGCCAGTGCGGACCGCATCACCGCCGTGGTCCCCTACTACGGTTACGCCCGCAAAGACCGCAAAGACGAGGGCCGGGTGCCGATCAGCGCCAAGCTGGTCGCCAACTGCATCGTCACGTCCGGCTATGACCGCGTATTGACCATGGACCTGCACGCCGCGCAGATCCAGGGCTTTTTTGACATCCCGGTCGATCACCTGTACGCGGCGCCGATCATCAACGAATACTTCCAGAACCTGAAGAACCGGCTGAACATCCAGAACCTCACGATCGTGGCGCCTGATGTCGGCCGCTCCAAGGTCGCACGCGGGTACAGCAAGCGCTTGAACGCGGGGCTGGCGATCGTGGACAAGCGCCGCGTCTCGGGCGAAGAAACCGAAGTGCTGGACATGATCGGCAAAGTGGACGGCCAGGTCTGCGTGCTGATTGACGACATGATCGCCACCGGCGGCAGCATCGTCGATGCCGCAAAGGCCTGTCTCAAGTTCGGCGCCAAGGAAGTCTACACCAGCTGCACGCACGCCCTGTTCTGCGGCCCAGCCGTGGACCGCCTGCGCAAGGCGCCGATCAAGGAGTGCGTGGTGACCGACACGGTGCCCGTCGACGGCAAAGAGTTCGAGCAGTTGAAAGTGCTCAGCGTTGCTGACCTGCTGGCAAAGGCCATCCGCAATATCCACTTCAATGAATCCGTAAGCCTGCTGTTCAAGGGCTGATCGGCCAAACCGGCCGCGTTCAAACGGTTCAAACCCGCGCCGGGGGGCCGCCGCGCGGGCGTTGTTACACACTTCCGAATTCCGAAGAGCCGCGCAGCGGCGTGTGAAAACCAGAAGTCTGTTTTCCGCAGATGTGCCGGTCGGCGCGCACACCCGCATACACTGTGCACGCGTTCCTGAACCGGAGATCATCATGCGGCTGACTATGTTTGTGTTGCTGGTGTGCGTGGCGGGCAACCTGTGCGCCCAGAGCTATGTTGGCTCGCACGTGTCGCAGGCCTATTCCAACACTGCGCTTTCCAACCCCACGGTACAGAACATGGCGGTGGACACGATCAGCGCGGTGCAGGCGCCGGCCGGTTTCAACTTCAACTTCTTTGGCCAGACCTGTGACCGCTTCCGCATCGGCAGCAACGGCTACATGACACTTGGCAACGCGAGCAACCCGCCATCCAGTGTCGTGGGTTCTACGCCGGACGTCAGCAGCGGCCTGGTTGTTGCTGCACTCTGGCTTGACCTCGACACCGGCGACGTGCTCAGCAAGTACACGCCGGCCAGCGGCGGCGGCCCGGGCGTGCTGGTCGTGCGCTGGGGCCCGGTCTGGACGCGAACGTTGCCGCCATCCAGCGGACCGTTTCAGTCTGCGCCGGGCGCCGTGCTGTTTGAACTGCACCTGGATACCGCCACGGGCATCATCAAGTTCCGCTATGGCTATCCGAACTGGCACTCACCCGAGAACACCGGCCACATCCACAGCCAGTGCATCGCCGGGCCCGCCGGTGCGGCCCAGGAGATCATCAGCCAGCCCGTCGGCACCATCTTCACCGCCGACGGTGAAATGACGAAATACCCCGTTGATCTCGAAATCACGTTTACGCCCACCGTGCCGGCGCTGGCCGTACACGACGGCGCAAGTGTGGCCCATGGCGCGAGCGCAGCCGGCAGCATGCGCGACTTCGGCGGCCAGGACATCAACGCCGGGCCGACCAATGCGCGCACCATCAAGCTGCACAACACCGGCACCGGGACCCTGGCACTCAGCGGCATCACGGTGGCGCCGGGGACCCACGCGGCTTTGTTTACGCTGGATACCAGCTCGACCGCGGCCAATGTCGCGCCCGGCACTTTCACGTCGTTCACGGTCGCCTTCGACCCCGATACCGTCGGTGCAAAGTCTGCGCAGATCGAGATCACGCACAACGATTTCGCCCAGCCCATCCCGTTCATGTTTGAAGTGGCCGGCACGGGCATGCCGACTTCGCTCTTTCCCGTTGTGACCGTGCGCGAAGACAACGCAGCCGGCGCATGGATCGGCAACGGCGCAGCAGCATCTGGCAACCGCGACTTTGGCTCGCACCTGATTGGGACCATGCCCACGGGCGAAGCCGTCATCTACATCGAAAACACAGGCGCGGCGACGCTGACCCTGGGCACGGTTACGTGCCTGTCGCCTGACTTCGTGTTGGATGCCAACGGCGTGCCGGCCAGCCTTGCACCGGGCGCCTGGGCGACGTTCGAAGTCCGCTTCGATGCCCAATCCACCGGCGTGAAGTCTGCCGCGATCACCTTTGGCCACAACGACTCGACAACAGCTGACCCGTTCGTCATCAACGTGACAGGCGTTGCGGCAGCCGCCGGACAAGCCAGCTCGGGCACGGGCAATTCATCCGGCGGGGGCGGCGGCTGCACGGCCCTTGCCGGCACCGGGGGGCTGTGGCTGCTGGCCTTACCGGTGCTCATCGGGCTGCGACGCAGGCGGGCAACTCGCGCCAACCACGCATAGGCCACGCAGGCAAATCCCGGTTTCTGCCGTGAGCCGCCATTGAATCGGCGTACTAGACGTGGGCTTGCTGCCCGCCGGTTCTATATTGGCGGGTCCACTTCCGGAGATTGGCCGATGAATCGACTTTTCGCGTTGCTTGCCGTGCTGGCATTGGTGGCCACAGCCTCGATCACCGCACAGGACGGCGGCAAGACCAGCTCAGACGCGCCCGCACCCTGCGACTACCTGATCGTTTGCGCTGATGGCTTGAGGGCGTCGGCTGACGAGTGGGCCGCCCACCGCAAGGCCAATGGCCGCAACCCGAAGGTTGTCACGCTGGCTGAAATCGCCAAAGCCGCCGAGGTTGACAAAGCCGGCATGGTCGAGATCAAGCAGCACATTGAGACAGCCGCAAAGGCCGTCAGCGACCCGATGACCGGTTTTCAGGTACTGCTGATCGGCGACTGCCCGAACGAAGACGCCACCAGCCACGACGTGAAGACCGAGATTCCCTGGTTCATGACCCGCCAGATGGATTCCAACCCGACCGAGCAGCGCCGCAAGCGCGTCACCACCGACAACTTTTACGCCGACATCGACAACGACGAAAACAACCTGCCCGAGTTCGCCATCGGCCGCATTCCCGCCCGCACCAACGAACAGGTGCAGTTGGCGCTCAAGAAGGTCAAGGCATATGAGGCATCGGGAGAAGGCGAGTGGCTGCGCAACCTGACGTTTTTTGCCGGCGAAGGGCGCTTCGGCGAACAGGTGGACCGCATGCTTGAGGGCCTGTTCACCAAGTTTGCCGAACAGACGATCGACCCCAAGTACACCGTGCGCATGACCTACGCCAACATCAACAGCAGCTATGCCTATGTGCCGCGCCTGTTCAGCGACAAGGTGATCGAAGAAGCCAACGCCGGCGCGCTGATGCTGGTGTATATGGGCCACGGCAGCTACGACCGGCTGGACAACATGCACGTCGAAAAGACGCGCTACCCGATCCTGCTGGGTGACGACGTTGCCAAGTTCAACATCCCCGACGGCAAGCTGCCGGTGATGCTGATCGTCGCCTGCCAGACAGGCTACATGGACCATCCCCAGGGCAGCCTGTGCGAGCGCATCTGCTTTACTGAAAAGGCGCCCGTCGCCGTCGTGGCCAGCAGCCGCGACAGCCACCCCTACAGCAACACCTTGCTGCAAAAGGCGCTGGTCGGCGAGATCATTGCCAATCGCCGCGGCACGCTGGGCGAGGCCTTCATGCGGGCCAAGCGCGAATTGATCCTGGCCGAAGACCCCGACCGCGGCCAGCTTGAGTTCATGGCGCGCTTTATCATCCCGAAGAAGGATGAGCGCGACGCCCTGAACCGCAGCCACATCAGCATGTACAACCTGACCGGCGACCCCGGCCTGCGCTTGCGCTACCCAAGCCTGCAAGCCGAAAAAATGTCAGACGCAACCTGGAATGACGAGAAGGGTTTCGCGCACATCAAGGTGCACGCGCCGCAGTACGGGGCCGACAACAAAGAACTCGTGTGGGAATGCAGCGTGGAAGTTTCGCGCAGCAAGATCCCCGGCGAGCTGAAGACTTTCGCCGCCGCTGACCTGGCATCCAGCGACGCCAAGAAAGTGAAAGCCGCCGAGGATGCGATTGCCGCCAATCACGCGATCAGCAACACCAAGCGCGTCGCGACCATGAAGCTGACCCACATCGGCGTCTCCAAGGGCGGCGGAATCGTCGAGCAACATTTCGAGGGAAAACCCGAGCCAGCCCTTGCACCCGGTGATTACATTCTCAAACTCTCCGCCCGCGATTCGGAAGGCAAGGCCTACGGCTTCACCTCTCTGGCGCTGACAGTAAAGAAGTAGCCACACAGCAAAAGACAACTATGAAACCCCGGCAACACCGGGGCTCAGGGAACGAACCCAGGGGCAGGCCAAGCCGGCGCGTGATCCGGTCCGCAGGCCCGGGGGTCCAATACCGAGGACACCATGAAGATCCCGGCTTTGAAGGCCGAGCGCCGCGCTGTCAGCGGCACCAAGGCCATGCGCAAGGCGCGCGCAGAAGGACGGATGCCCGGCGTGCTGTACGGCCGCGGCAAAGACAACCAGAACCTTCTGTTTTCATCCAAGGACATCCAGTTGCTCGTGCATGACGCAGCCCACGTCGTGAAGCTCGACATGGGCGGCGAAGAGCAGTACGCGCTGATGCGCGCGCTGCAGCGCGACTTCCTGGGCGACGAAATCCAGCACATTGACTTCGTGCGCATTGAGCTTTCCGACAAGGTTCGCCTGCGCATCCCGCTGACGTTCCGCGGCACGCCCAAGGGCGCGACCCACGGCGGCATGCTTGAGGTCAGCCACGGCGACGTCGAGGTTCACTGCCCCGCCGACCGCATTCCCAAGGACATCGAAGTCGAGGTCACGAACCTGGACGTCGGCGACGCCATCCACTTCGGCGAACTGAAGCTGCCCGAAGGGGCTGACCTTGTGGCCAAGCCGTCACTGGTTGTCGTCAAGTGCGCACACGCCCGCCGCGCCGAGGAAGACCTCGTGCCGGCAGTCGGCGCCGCGGCAGCAGTGCCGTCCGCCACGGGCGCACCGGCAGCAGCCGCCGCAGCAGCAGCAGCACCGGCCGCAGGCAAGGAAGCTGCCAAGGGCGGTGGCAAGGAAGCCAAGAAGTAACTTACTGAACCCCTCCCGGCGTGCACCCCGGGTGCGCTGGGCGTTCAGACCGAGGGGGTATCTTTTCTTCCGGGCAAGGAAATGACATGGCATCCGAGACAGGACAGAGCCTCTATGAGGGGCTGTTCATCGTGGACCCCGGGTTCGCGAACAAAGACACAGAAGGCGCAATCGAGTTGTGCAGCACGGTGCTTTCCAAGCACAAGGCCACGATCATCCGGGCCGAGCTGTGGGCCGAGCAGCGCCTGGCCTACGAAGTGCGCAAGAATAAGCGCGGCGCCTACATCCTGGTGGCGTTCAAGGTTGATTCACTGAAGATGCAGGAGATTGAGCTCGAGTGCCGTCTGACCGAGCGCATCCTGCGCTACCTGTTTGTCAACCGCGACGGCATTCCGATCGAGAAGTGGTTCAACCGCTATGAGGCGCCCAAGGGCGGCCGCAAGGAAGCAGACGTAGAGATCGAGGTCGAGACTGAGGCAGACGGCGTAGAGGAAAAGGCCGTCGCCCGCGGCAAGTAGCATCGGACATAGACGCCGCGCTGCGGCAAACGACGGACGGACAGCCATGATTACACTGAACAAGGTTTTCCTCGTGGGCAACCTCGCCCGCGACCCGGACCTGCGCCACACGCCTTCCGGCACCCCGGTGACGGAGTTTCGGCTTGCGGTGAGTGACAGCTACACCACCAGTGCGGGCGACAAGCACGACCGCACCTGCTTTATCGACGTGGTGAGCTGGCGCAAACTGGCCGAAAGCTGCGCCGAGTACCTGAAGAAGGGCTCGCCGGTGTTCGTGGAAGGCCGACTGGAGCAGGACACCTGGACGACCGGCGAGGGGCAGCGTCGCTCTCGCATTCGTGTCGTGGCCTACTCGGTCCAGTTCATTCGTCGTGAAGTCGAACGCAGCGCTTCAGGCCGCCACATCCATGTCGTGGAAAAGGGTGGCAACACCATCCGCGACATTGACGACGGTGATGACCTGGCAGAGCCGCCAGAGCGTGAAGACACCGGCCATAACGTGGAAGACGTCGGCGACGACGTGACCCTTTAGAAAACACAACCGCGGGCATTGGCCCGCTTAAGGAATGACCATGGGTAAGATCCGCATCAACAAGACCAAGCTGAAGAAGAAAAAGAAGAAGTCGCGCAACATCACGCCCTCGCAAAGCAAGCTCACCAAAGACCAGAAGATCTTTCTGGACTACAAGGACATCGACACGCTCAGCAAGTTCGTGTCGGGCATGGGCAAGATCCTGCCGCGTAAGCGCACGGGTGCCACCCACGCCGAGCAAGGCCTGATTCGCGATGCCGTGAAACTGGCCCGCTTCATGGCCCTGTTGCCCTTTGTGAGCAAGTAAATACATCCGGGCTGCCGCGTTTCACAGCGGCTGCATCGGCAAGGAGAGAACACATGAAACTGCTGCTACGAGAATCCATCCGCGGCGTTGGCAAGCGCGGCGAAGTCGTTGAGGTCGCCGAAGGCTACGCCCGCAACTACCTGCTGCCCAAGAACCTGGCGCTGCCCGCCAGCGATGAAAACCTGCGTCGCCTTGCCGGCGAAAAGCGAGCCTATGAAGCCCGCCAGAGCCGCGAGAAAGAACACGCCCAGGAAGTCGCTGACGCGATCAGCAAAGTCCAGCTTACCGTGCCGATGCGCGCCAGCCCTGAGGGTCACCTCTTCGGCAGCGTTTCACCCAAGGTTATCGTGGACGCGTTCAAGACTGAGGGCATCAACCTCAAGTCCTCACAGGTTGAGCTGGAAGCCGACCACATTCGTGAACTCGGCACCTACAGCTTCAACATCCGGCTGCACGACGAGGTCGAAGTGCAAAGCCGCGTGTGGGTAGTCGCCGCACAAGAGTAGGGCGAAAAGTTGTCGCACAGGGCATCGAGCTCCTGCCGCCAGGCAGGAGCTTTTGCTTGCCGGGGCGGGGCATACACGCCGTAGGAAAAGGAAGGAGCCTCCCCGTTGGCGGACGGAGAGGCTCAAGAGTGTGTGCGGTTACTGAAAGTTGGTCTGTCTTTGCTGCATTTGTGGCGTTTGAATCAGAGGTGTTGCTTGTGCTTGGTTATGACTTGGTGTGACTAGGTTCTGTCTTGGCCTTCACCCAGGCCGCTGGGGTAACTACTTCTTCTTCTTGGCGGTCTTCTTCTTTGCGGCCTTCTTAGCGGGTTTCTTTGCCTTTTTCTTCGCGGTAGCTGCCATGCTCCCCTCCTTAGTTTTTCACGAGGCACACACTCGTTGGTATGAAAAGTATCCTGTACTGACACACCCGTCAAAAGAAAATCATGCACGATCTTTCACCACTTGACACGTCAACAGGCTTCTGCGGGGTCCCAGAAGGCCGAAACCTTGACGCGTCAATAGCCACAAGGGCACGTTCATGAAATGCATGATCGCCTTGCTTTGCTTGTCCTGCGCGGCTTTGCTGGCAACGTCGTGTGCGTCGTCGCAAAAACCCGTGCTGCGGCAACCGGAGGTCGCGGTGACCACCATGCGCGACGCCTTCGACAAAGATGATGTTGGACTTTTTCTCCACACTCTGGGCAGACCAGTGTTGAAAGAATACAGCGAGCACATTATCCGCATCGGCTGGAGCGACATCCGTCCCCACGTCGGCAGCTTTGTCCAGTCGGCAAAAGTTGTGGAAGTGGCTGACCATGCCCGTGAAAAACCCGCGGCGTCGGCGCAGGGCTTTGTCTGGCCCAACGAGGGCGCAAGGCTCAAGCGTGTTCGCCTGTCGGTGGACGGCACGACCGAAGACTTCCTGTTCGAGCTCGAGGTAGACGACGCGCCGGAAACGGCAAAGCAGGCACGCGGGTTCTGGATCGGCGACCGCTTTTTCGTGAAGACCGAGCACAACTCGCCCGAGACCTACCTGGTCGATGACTCGCCCGAGTCGGACCGCACCCACTGGCGACTCGTGTTCCCCTACTACCCCTTCCAGCGGGAAGGCCAGCTCACGCGCAAGCTGCAGGACCAGCTCGCCGCTGAAAAGAACGGCTAGCCTGCGACACTCCGCACGTCTACCGGGGTTGCATTGCAGCCGCCTTTGCTTGTGGCGGTATCGATGACTGTTATAAAGATGGATGGAGCAACGACGCTCCTGCGTTGCTAAGGAAGCCATGAGCGCCAAGGTCATCGCCATCATCCTGCTGTTTGCCGTCGCCGTTGCCGGCGCCGTCACCCTTGCCCTGTACGAGGGCGGCGTCGAGTATCGCTCGGTCGACCAGCTGACCGCCGAAAGCTACGGCGGTGAGCGCGTCAAGGTGAAGGCGCAGGTGCTCGAGATCAGCAGCCCCTTCAAGCCGACTGTCTTCACCTGCGCCGACATTCCTGCAGAAGGCCAGCAGCTTGATGCAAACGCCCGCGTAATCACGGTGATCTACGAGGGCGACGACGTGCCCCAGAACCTGAAGAAGGCCGCCCACGTAACACTTGAAGGCCGCTACGACCACAAGCGCGGCGCCTTTGTTGCCACCATGATCCAGACCCAGTGCCCGTCACGCTATGAAGGCCAGGAACTGACCCCGGCTGAGCCGGCCCAACCGTAACGGCAGGCAGTTGTCGAGACGCCTATGCTTGCCCGCATCGAGACAATCAGCGAGTTCGAAACCGCAGTCAGCCTGATGCAGACCGGCAATGCCGCGCTGTACCTTGGGATGTTCCTGACGGTTGCGCTTGCTGCCCTGGCCGGCGTCTCGGCCTGGCTGAAAGACGAGCGCCTGACCCATGCCGCCCGTCGCGGCCAATACGCGCTGTTTCTGGTCACCGCGTTCTGCTGCCTGCTGCTGTATGTGGGCATCTTTGAGGGCTACTACTTCGTCAACTACATTGAGCGCGTCACCGAAAACAACGAAGAACTGACGTTCAAGATTGCCGCGCTGTGGGCAAGCCAGCAGGGCAGCCTGCTGTTCTGGTGTTTCATACTGACCGGCTTTGGCGCCATGTTCTCGTGGACCCAGCGCCACAACCGCACCGACCGGCGCCTGCCTTACACGTTGATCGCGCTGGCCGTCGTCCAGTTCTTCTTCTTCTTCATTATCACATCCCCCACCGACGCCGAGGCTGCGCAGCGTTCCAGCCCGTTCTCGATGATGTACCACTGGATCGAGATTGCGGGCATCGGCGGCAAGACTATCGAGCAGGCCCTGACTGACGGGGCCATGCGCGCCCCGCAGCACGGCTGGGACCTGCTGCGTTCGCTGCACGCCTCAGGCGCGGGCCAGATGAAACTGGCGGCGTTGAGTGACATGATCGTCAACCGCCCGGGCGACCTGCCCCCCGATACCCAGAAACTGATGCTGGAACAGATCAGCGACGGCAACGGCATGAACCCGGCGCTGCACAACTACTGGGTCGCGATTCACCCGCCCATGCTGTACCTGGGTTTCATTGGCTTCACGATTCCGTTCTGTTATGCCGTCGGCAGCCTGCTTTCCGGCGAAGTTGGCGAAGGCTGGCTCAAGCCAATCCGGCTTTGGACAATGGTCTCGTGGGGTTTCCTGACCGTCGGCATCGCGCTGGGCGGCTTGTGGGCCTACGAGATCCTGGGCTGGGGCGGCTACTGGGCCTGGGACCCGGTAGAGAACGCCAGCCTGGTGCCATGGCTGACCGGCACGGCGTTCATCCACAGCATCATCGTGACTGAGCGGCGCGGCATGCTGCGCATGTGGAGTTTCGCCCTGATCGTCATCACGTACTGCATGACCGTGATCGGCACGTTCCTGGTGCGCAGCGGCATCATCAACAGCGTGCATGCCTTTGGCGCCACCGGCGACGTGGACACGTGGTTCTGGGGCTTTCTGGTCGTCGTCTTCATGGCGCCGCTGCTGGTGATCGTGTGGCGCAAGCCGCTGCTGGCGCCTGACCGCAAACTGGACAGCGTGGTCTCGCGAGAAGGCGGCTTCCTGTTCAACAACCTGATCTTTCTGGCGATCGCCCTGGTCACGCTGATCATCACGGCATGGCCGCTGATCACCGAAAAGCTCTACGGCGAAAACGGCAAGCAGGAACTGGGCCAGGACGCCTACGTCATGATCAACGTGCCATTGCTGTTGATTGTGCTCGTGCTCATGGGCATCGGCCCAGCGCTGGCGTGGCAGCGCAACACCCTGCGCCAGATGGCCCGCGCGTTCGCTGCACCGGTGGCCGCGGGCCTGGCGGTCGGGCTGATTAATTTCATCTGGCTGCTGAGCAATGACCTGCTGATCGACACCGACCGCGCCGACCGCATCGGCACGATAGCCGCATGGGTGCGCCTGACCGTGCAGGTCACCCTGTGGCCGATCAGCGCGTTTGCGCTGGTGTGTATCCTGATGGAATTCGCGGCGGGCGCCCGCGCGCGCATGCGCTCAACGGGCGAAAACTTTCTGGCGGCACTGGGCCGCGTGTCCCTGGGCAACCGACGGCGCTACGGCGGCTACATCGTGCACATCGGCATTCTGCTGATCGCGCTGGGCATCTACTACTCCAGCTTTTACGAAAGCGAGGGCACGGTCATCGCGCAGCCGGGCGGTTACGCCGTCATCGAGAACAAGCTCACCAAGGAAAAGCTGCTGGTGGTGTATGAGCGCAACACCCGCACCGAAAGCTGGGACTTTATGCAGCTCAGCTTCGGCGACGAAGAAAAGGCGCAGATCTACACCAACATGCTGCGCTATGTGCGCATGAACCCAGACAAGAGCGCCGAAGAGATCGTTGAGCAGGTGACGTCTGATCTCAAGCAACAGGGCGGCGGCGCGTTACCGCCGGCCATGCAGCAAGCCCTACCGCGCATGCAAGCCGCCATCGCCTGGGGCATTGAGCAGCGCAAGCGGCAGGTGGTCTACGAAAGCTTTGAAACCACGCTGCGCATTTACCCATACACGGCACCGACGACCCTCGACGTGAAGCCGTACATGGACGCCCACGACGCAACTCTGCGTCACCTGCACGAGCGCTCAGAGACCATGGACGAACGCGAAGTCGGCCGCATGCTGCTCGAGTTGCTGGTGCGCGGCCTGCTTGACCAGGGGCCGGCGTTCCGCCAGTCAGTCAACAACGCGCGCCGGAACCTGAACTCTATCAGCGCCATGGAGTTTGCCCAGAACGCGGGTTTGGCTTCCATGGGCACCGGCCTGGACGAAGCTTCGGCCGACCGCGTGCGTAACATGCTGAACCGGTCGCTCGACGAGTTTGACAGGCTGCTGGATGCCCAGGCCGGCCAGGCCGTGCTGCTGGGCGCCGAACTGCCCTGGCTTCACAGCCGCCTGCGCCACGAACTGAGTGAACTTGCCGCGGCGGACTTCGCGGTCAAGTTTGGTATTCGGGCAGATGCGCCCGACCTTGCCGCCCAGCGCTTCAACCGCCTCAAGGAGCTCGAGCTGTATCACGAAGTTGTCGAGGCCGTGACGATTGAACGTCGCAACGAGATCGTGAAAGCGCTGGCGCTCAAGCTGCCTGACGAACAGGCAGCACAAACGCTGGCCAACATGCGCCCCCTGACGCTCGGCGGGCTGCACCTGGCACTGGAGCGCGCCGAGGGCGAGAACCGCGACGCCATCACGCACGAGCTGGATGAAGCCACCAAGGGTGCCTCGACCGTGCATCCGCGCATGCGCATCTTCTACGACAAGCGCACCGGCGTGCCCCGCACGGCCGAGGCGCTGAAAGACCCGCAGTACGACCGCACGCTTGGCCGCGACGCCTACTTCATCTTGCAGGACGCGAAACAGGACGGCACCGGCACCTTCCGCTTCTTCGTGAAGCCGCAAATGGTGCTGGGCCTTGCCGGCTTGGCGATCGTGACGATGGGTACGGTGATGGCGTTCCTGCCCAGTGTGCGCAGGCGGCGCAAGGCGGTGGCTGCATGAAGATGCTGACACCATTGCTGCTTCTGCTGCTGTTCGCGGCACCTCTTTCGGCCCGCTCGCCCGAAGAAGCCGACATGCTGTACCACGACGTGGGCGACCAGATGTTCTGCATTTGCGGCGGCTGCCGCGACGCGCTGCTGGAATGCAGCATGAACAACTGCAGTTCCAAGGTGCTGCAGCGCGAGTTTCTGCGCGAGCTGTGCGCCGATGAAAAGCTCGACGCTGCCGGCATCAAAGCCGGCATGGTCAAACGCTTCGGCCCCAAGGTGCTGCAGGTGCCCGAGGAAAGCTCGTTGTTCCCGATTCTCGGTGTCGCCGTGCTGTTGCTTTCGGCTGCATTCGGTTTCGGGTTCTGGGCGGTGACCCGCAAGGGTGCGGCGCCGCAGCCGGCACCGGAAACGCCGACCGACGAAATGGACTCGCGCATCGAGCGCGACATCAAGGAGCTCGAATGAACCGTAAGCTGACCGGCATCCTGCTGGCAAGCGCCGCCTGTGGCGCGCTTTCGGCTGCGTTTGCGCCCGCGATCGCACCGGTCGTGTTTGTGGTCGTGCTGATCACGCTGTCGCCGTTTGCGCGCGCGAAGCGCCTGTGGTTCGTGGGCGACGTGGAAAGCGAATACCGCATTGTCTCCCGCCGCCGCGCCGAGGCCCTGCGCGCCATGAAAGACCTGGCCGACGACAAGCTGGCCGGCAAGGTGACAGCGGCCGAGGCCGCCAGCCTGCGCCCCGCGATGCTGCAGGCCGCCAAGGACCTGACGACGCAGCTTGATCGGCTGCAGGCCCGCCGCGCCGAGATACGCAAGAAAATCGAGGGCGAGCTTGCATCCAAGTAAGGGCCGGCCCGAAAGCATGCGCGTTGCCGACGGAGGGGTGCGGTCGCTTGGGCTTGTTGCGCTGGTGCTGTTGTGCGCGCCGCTGGCCGCCCAGGGCACGATCACCGGCACGCTCAAGGACATCGCCGGCACCACGACCTGGTTGGCCGAGCCGGTCACCGTGGCCGCCATCGTGCTGCCCGATGACTCTCACCCGTTCAATGAAATCTGCGCCGGCACCTGGCAGGAAGCCATGGAAGCGCTGTCACAAGGCCGCAATCCTGAGACGCCCTTTGGCGGCCTGGCGGGCGGCGTGACACCGACCGCGACCAGTGTCGTCCAGAGCGACGCCGACGGCCGCTTTCAGCTTGTGTCGTTGCCGCTGGAGCAAAGGATTGCCGTCGCGGCAAAGATTGACGGCCTGTGGTGGCCCCTTGAGCGCGAACAGTGGCTGACGGAAGCCGCGCCATCGGCGCAGGTTGAATTGCCTTTCTTTGCACTCGACAGAAACACATTGCCGTCGTTGCGCGAGCACAAACTCGAAGTTCACCTGACGGTGCGGCCTGACCTGAAGTACGCAAGCCTGAGCATCGACGAAACGATCGTCATCGAAAACAACGACCCCAGCCGCGGCCTGATGCTCGAGATCAGCCTCGACGTAGCCATGGCGCCCGACATTCTCGCGCGGCACCTGCCTTCGTTGTATGGCTCGCAGTTGTTCTTCATGCAGGGCACAAGCTCGTTGCCGGCCGTCAGTGCGTCAGAAGCGTCAGCGCTGGCACGGCAAGCCTGGCGGTTCGGCGGCGTTGACGTGATGCACGGCGCACAGGCCGTTTACAACAAGGGCCCACAGTTCAGCGCCGACAACTGGCACCCGATGAACACCGACGGCCTGCACATGCTGGCGGCCGGCGACACGCAATACATCGAGACGCCCTCGCCGTCGGCGCGCAAAGCTGCAATCGTGTTCCGGCGCCCGGTGCCGCCCGCGCTCAATGGCAAGCCCGGGTCGTTGCAGTTGCGATTGCTGCACCGCGCGGGCGTGCCGCTGGACAACCCCGCCGGCAAAGTCGCCTTTGCCCGCATCTTTCCGCACGAGTTGCTGTCGGCCACAGCCGGCGCGCACGCGGGCGTGGTGCTGCAAGCGCTGGTCAAAGATGGCCACCGGCGGCTGTATGAAACGCAGATCGCGGGCGACCCGACCCGCATGGCATCGACGCGCAACCCGGCACTGGTTGCCGGCGAAGAGGTGCAGTTTGTGCTGGGCCTGGATGAACCGACACAGGCTGAGCTCAAGGCGCTGTCTGACCCGGTGGCCCCACCCGCCGCACAGGAAGACACAGACCATTCCAGGTTTCGTTGGGACATGCTGTTCAAGGCGCTGGCTGTCGTGTTCGGGCTCGCGTTCGTCGGCGCGCTGGTTGCCAGTGTGCGCTGGCCGCGGGAAAAGCAACTTGAGCGGCTGGCCAACCTGCCCGCGTCACGCGCCGAGGTCGTTGCAGCCCTGAAGAGCCTGGAGACAGACTACGAAGCCCGGCGACTGCCAGCCGCAGCCTACATCGAGCAACGCCAGCGTCTGCTGAACCGGCTGATCGAGTTCGACGCCAAGGGCGATGCCTGAGTCAGGGCTGGCAGCATGGAGCACCGGAACTCAAGATCAGGTTTGCCATGCAGCTCACGTGCAACAATCTCACCCGCAACTTCGGCGCAACGCGCGCACTGCGCGGTGTTGACCTGTCGGCGGCGCCCGGCGACATCATTGCCGTGATCGGCGCCAACGGCGCCGGCAAGAGCACGCTGGTCCGCATACTCGCAACGCTGCTCAAGCCCGACGGCGGCAGCTTCTCACTGGGCGAGCTTGACTCGCGCCGCGACACAACACGGCTGCGCGCCCACGTTGGCTATCTGGGGCACGAAAGCATGCTGGATGCGGCTCTGACCGGGCGCGAGAACTTGCGGCTCTTCGCACGGCTTTACGGTATGCCGGCTGGTCGCGGCGATGAACTGATCGAGCGCTTTGACGCGCGCTATGCCGACTCGCCGGTCTCGGAACTTTCGCGCGGCCAGGAACAGACGATCGGGCTGTGTCGCGCGATCCTGCACGACCCGGCACTGCTGCTGCTGGATGAACCATCAACCGGCCTTGATGCCGCGGCACAGACGCGCCTCTGGCAAGCCGCCAAGGACCACGCCGCCGCCGGCCGCATCGTGATCTTTACCACACACGATCACACGGCTGCGGAAGGAGTCGCCCAACGCACGCTCGAACTAAAGGAAGGAAGTGTTGTCGGGCAACGCGGGTGACAGCGGGTTACCTGCCCGATACCGCGCTTGCACCTGAAAGGAAGTGCGTTAGCATAAATACCCCCACAGAATTGCATGGAACCTGCGTAGTGGCTGGCACTTGCGACGATTGGTCGCGGCCCACGCAGAGAAATGGCGTAACCTTTGCGAGGCATGTTTCTTAGACAGGCGCTGGAGGTTCAATGATATCCGCACGAAGGTCGGGTTTTACCCTGATCGAGATTCTCATTGTCGTCGGCATCATCGGTCTGCTTGTGACCGTGCTGCTGGCTGTGCTGCTTGGCGCCATGGACAAGGGCGATGAGCACATGGCCAAAGACTTCGTGAACAACCGTATCCCGGCTGCCATGACCACCTGGCAGCAGAAGAACGGCCTGGGCAGCAGCGACTTCCCGCGCAGCCCGAACATGAAGGACGGCAAAGACTACATCGACGGCAACATCGAGCTTTACCTTGAACTGGTCAAGAAGCCCGTGGACGGCGGCGAACAGCCGTACGTCGAAGACAGCGGCTACGTCAAGGGCGACCGCAACGGCAAGCCGTTCTTCCAGGACCCCTGGGGCAACCCGTACATCTATCGCAACTACTCGCAGAAGCGCAGCAAAAGCGGCAACGACACGCAAACGCGCATCAAGACGAAGTACTCTGAGGCATACGACGTGATCTCGATGGGGCCCGACGGCCTGTACGAGACCGACGACGACATCGCCAAGGGGAAATAATGAGACCGCTCGCGCGAAGCAACAAGGGTTTCACGCTGATCGAGTTGATGATCGTGATCGGCATCATCGCCGTGCTGGTGGTGGTGCTTGCGATTGCGATTCTGCCGTGGCTTTCGAAGTCCGACGAAAACAACACCAAGACGCTGCTGCAAAGCGTGCACGCGGCGGTCAGCGGCAACAAGAATGTGCTGACGATCGAGAAGTTCAAGAAAGACGCCGGCGGCATGGCGGTCAAGATTGACAGCAACGACGACATTGCCCAGGCGCAGATGCTGCTGTTCTACATCGCGCCCAGCAAGGAAGTGTGGGACAACTCGGCGCTGTACAAGGGCACGAACTACAACCCGACAAACCGCCCCGAAGAGTTCACCGAGTTCACGAACAGCGACAACGCCAGCCGTCTGCCCTATCTCGTGGACGCCTGGGGCAACCCGCTGGTGTACAGCTACGACAAGGTTGCCAAGACCGTCTACATCTACTCGCGCGGCACCGACGGCCAGGCCAAGACTGACGACGACCTGATTCTCGACACAAGCTCAGGCACGATCAAGCTGCGTTCAGAGTTCCCCAAGAAGTGAGCACAAGTAAGCGGAAGCAGGCAACACGGAGCATACGCATGCACAGGAACACAAGACGCGCCTTCACCCTGATGGAACTGCTGGTGGTGGTTGCGTTGATTGCGCTGCTGGTGACCGTGATGGTTCCGGTCATGCTCGGCTTCATGAAGGGCCGCGGCCTTGGCATGATCGGCAACAACTTCGCGGGCTTTGTCGCATACGCCCGCACCGAGGCCATGAACACCCGCCAGACCCACGTCATCGTCACCTACTTTGAGCCCGAGACCATTCCCACCGGCGGCGAGTTCGACCGCGAAGCCGGCCCCAGCGTGGTGCTGTACCGCATCAACACCCGGCCCGGCCCTGACGAGCAGCGCATCAACTACGTCAAGCAGCTTGACTTCGCCGGCGGCATCGGCGGGTCGGTGGACTTTGCGTATTCATGGAAGTCGCGCGCGCCGCTGGGCCCGAGCCTGCTGCTGCCCGACGACGCCAACCAGCGCTTTTCGGGCAAGTACAAGCTGGTGCTGCTGCCCGACGGCCGCATTGAAGTACCCGACGACAAGCCCGGCTATGTGCTGGACACCGGCGAAGTCAAGGGCATCAAGACCGACATGGTGCTGACCGACGGCGACCGCTATGTGTTCGTAGACGTCAACGCCGCAACCGGTGCACTGAAACGCTCGAACATCATCAACCAGGAAGACTGCGACGAGATTGCCGTCGCGCCGTAGTGCCAGGAGTGCCGTACATGCAACGATCAACCAAACGCAGGGGCTTTACGCTGACCGAAATCCTGGTTGCGCTGGCGATCTTCGCCCTGGGCGGCACCGCGATCATGGCGCTGTTCATCACGAACATCCGCCTCTCGCGGCAAGCCATGGACTACACCCGCGCCGCAGAAATCACCCGCAATGCCCGCTCATTGATGACACAGGCGGTCAGCCGACCGATCGTGCTGGGCGACGAGGACCGGATTTACCAGTTCAGTTATCCCGGCACCTCCCTGACGCTTGAGCCCAAGAAGTATCGCGAGCAGCACGAACAAAGCACAACCAGCACCGGCGGCGCCGCCGAAGAATCCATGGGCGGCACCGCGGTCGACAACAGCGTGTTTTTCCGGCTGCCGAAAGTGATGTTCAACGCCGCCGCGGCCACCAGCGACAACGACCTGATGATTACCGACATCCCCAGCGACGGCCTGGGTGGCAACGGCGCCGCACGCAACTGGGAAAACGGCGACCCGATGGTGTTCCGGTTCAAGCCCGACATGATGCGGCGCTCAGGCGCGATCGACGGCATGGACCCCGACGACCGCATGGCCTACCAGTTCGACCTGCAGATCCGCCGCAGCGTGCTGCGCAGCGGCGTCAAGGACGCCAAGGGCGTGGGCGGCATGCAGCCGATGGACGACCTGTTTGTCGTGCACATCCGCATTTACAAAGGCTTCGAGTTCGACCCCGAAGTGCAGAATGACCCCTTCTTTGAGTGGGACTTTTACGTCAGCGCCACCCGCTAACGGAGCATGCCATGAGGCAATTCAAGAAGGGTTTCACACTGCTTGAGCTGATGATCGCCATCACGCTGATGCTGGTGGTGATGCTCATGCTGAACTCGATGTTCCGCAACGCCCAGGAAATGTACCTGCGCGCCGCACGCCGCGTGGACGTCTACAGCCAGGCCCGCGCATCGTTGGACATGATTGAGCAGGACATGCTGAAGATGAAGACCGGGCAATCCAAAGAGTCCGTTCACATGCGCAGCCTGACGCCCGCCGACTGGCGCGACCCCAACAGCGCCCGCGAAGGCCAGATGTACACCACCATGACGGACTGGGTGGCGCCTGATGAAAACCAGTCACGCAACATTCGCGAATTCCTGTCGTTCTACGGCACCAACACGTGGTGGGACGCAACCCAGCGCAAGTACGTCACCGGCGAAGCGCTGGTGGTCTACTACCTGCGCCGGCGCCCTGACATCAAGGACTTCCAGGAAGAAGGCGCCTACCTGGTGCGTCGCCTCATCCCGCAGCGCAGCCTGGCCGAGATCGCGGCCATCGGCAAAGGCTCCAAGGCCGTCACGCCGATGACCGTTACCGAGGACGAACTTGCCAGCTTCGTCTACGCCGTGCACATGTACGTCGATGACCAGGCCGCCTTCCAGGTGGCTGAACGCTTTCGCGACTTCCGCTACGACATCATGCCCGAATGCCGCCGCAACCATCCCAACAGCAAGTGGCTGTGGGTAGCGCAGGGTGCCAGGGCCCAGCCGCCGGGTGTGCAGCCGCCCCCCGCGGGCAACGTAACGCTGCTGCTGCCGACGCCGCCCGAGGGCGACCGCGTTGAGTTCGGCGGCAACTGGCAAACTTCGACCTCGATGGACCGCGGGTTCGTGTCTTCGCGCTGGAACTACCCAAGCGTCGTGATGGTCGACCTGATGATGGTGGACCGCGGCCTGCAGCGCATGGACCCGACCACCGGCGACGGCACCTATCGCTCGTTTGCCCGCGCGGTGCAGTTGCCCGTGTCAGGGCCGATGTACCGCCTGGACGAAGCCGACCTCAAGATCCTGCGCTGATTCGCTGCCGCAAACCGACCGGCCCCGGCGCCTTTGCCGGGGCCGTTTCTTGGCCCTTGCCAATCGCCCCCGATTCGCCGATCATGCCGTTACGGAACTCAGCAGGGATAGCCCGAAGGCTTGAAGCGGGGAAGGCAACGCAGTGCGCATCGCGATCGTCTCGGACATCCACAGCAACATCGAGGCAATGAACGCAGTGCTCGGGGACATTGACAACCTCGGCTGCGAGAAAATTTATTGCCTGGGCGACCTGATTGACTACGGCCCCAACCCCTGCGAAGTGCTCGACATCGCGATGGAGCGCTTTGACCTTTGCCTGCTGGGCAACCACGAAGAAGCATTGATGCTCGTGGCCGAGGACTTCAATGAGCGCGCCATGCGCAGCGTAGAGTGGACGCGCGAACAACTGAACAGCCGCGATCTCTCGACCGAAAAGCGCAAGGCCTACTGGAACTACCTGGACAGCCTGAACAAGGTCCGGCAGCACAAGCAGGGCGACCTGCTGTTCGTCCACGGCAGCCCGCGCAAGCCCACGCACGAGTACGTGTTTCCCAAGGACAGCCTGGACCAGCCCAAGATCCGCAGCATGTTTGCCAAGTTCGACCGCTTCTGTTTCTGCGGGCACAGCCACATCCCCGGCATCTACAGCGAGACCGGCAAGTACGGGCACCCGAAGAACCTGAACAACGGCGAGCTTGACCTGCGGCGCTTTCGCAAGCTGCTGGTGAACGTGGGCAGTGTGGGCCAGCCCCGCGACCACGACACGCGCGCATGCTATGTGGTGATCGACGGCAGCCGGCTGATGTTCCGGCGCGTCGAGTACGACTACGAAACCACTGTAGAAAAGCTGCGCGCGATCAAAGAGCTGCCGACGATGCTCGCCGACCGCCTGTTGCACGGCAAGTAGGCCGAACGGTTCAGGCGCGGCGACGACCGCGAGTCGCCAGCACCAGCGCCGGCATTCCCGCGATCAACAGTAGCAGCCATGTCGCCCCGCCGCCCGTTGAACACCCGCCTTCGCCCGGTGCCTCAAGCAGCTTCTTGGGTGGGCCTTCGTTGCCGCCGGTGTCGTTGATCGTGACGATTACGAAGTCGTTACTGACCCCGCCGTTGCCGTCTTCCACGATCAGCTCGAACGTATAGTTCTGCGTGAACGTCACCGCCGGCGCCGTGAAGGTCGGGCTCGCTGTCGTGGCGTTGGCAATTGTGACCAGCAACCCGCCACCCACCTGCCGCCAGGTGAAGCGCAAGACGTCGCTTACATCGCCGTCAAAGCTGTTGACGCCGTTGAGCGTAACGAGCGAGCCTTCATCGACAATCTGGTCCACGCCGGCGTTGGCCACGGGGCTGTTGGGCGACGTGTTGCCGATATAGCGAATGCGGTACAGCACGCCGTCCGTCAGGGCGTACATGTGGCCGTCCGGGCCAAACTGCAGGTCGCGCACTGGGCTCGCAAAGCCGCTGGCCAACGGCCAGGCTGCCACGCCGGTGCGTTCATTGCTGCCGGTCAGGACCACGCGGTGAATGGCACCGGAGGCCGCTTCGCTGCCCACGTACACCACGCCGCCGCGATAGCCGATGGCGGGGAACGCGGTGGCAGCGCTTGGGTAGAAGGCAACGCCCGATGGCTCAAACGTGTGCGCCAGCACCCAGGCCGGGTCGACGTAGTTGGCATTTCCCTGCGTTCCGCTGATGCCGTTGGTGTCCCAGCCGAAATTCGCAGCCGCCGACAACACGTTGACCTCATCGACTCCGCTCGTGGACGGGTTGCCCGAGTCCACGACAAAGCCGTCGCCGGTGGTGGTGTTGAAGGCAATCGAGCGCGGGTTGCGCAGGCCGCGGGCGTAGTACGCGTTGCTGGTGATCGGGTTGCTGAGCGGAATGCTGCCGTCGGCCTGCAGGCGCAGGATTTTTCCGCGGCTGTCGGCTGTGTCCTGGGCAAATCCGCCGGCAAGCGCCACCGCGCTGCCGCCGTCGCCGACGGCGATGTACAGCATGCCGTCCGGGCCAAAGGCAATGCGGCCGCCAAAGTTTGACGCCGCGCCGCCCATGACCACGGCGGCGCCAATCTGGGTTTCGCTGCCCACGACGGCTGTGCCCGGGACAGCGGTGTTTTCAAGGAACCGCTTGACCACGAGTTGCGGCGCGCCCGTTGAGCCCGTGGCGTGGCAGACATAGATGAAGCGGTTGGTGCTGTCGCCCGGCGCCAGCGGAAAGCCCGGGTGCAGGCAGATGCCGTGCAGGCCCAGGTCATTGCCGCCCGTGGGCGCGACAAAGCCTGAGACGGTCGCGAAGACAGTCGGCACGCCCGGCGTCGTGGTCGGCGTGGTGACGACCATGATCTGGCCGGTCGAATTCTCGGTGTAAAACAGGCGGCCGTCGGGCGCAAACGCCATGGCGCGCCCCGTGGTCACGGGATTCAGCACCTGCTGCACCGGGGTCTCGAAACCACCGGCGACACTCTGCGCGAAAGCAAACGGCGCCAGCAAGGCGGCCAATACGAAAGCTGCAAGTCTCATGCGTTCAGCCTGTCGGGGTGCTACGGGGAAGAACCATGTTGGCCCCTATTGAACGCTCGCGCAAGGGCGGGCGCCGGGCTCAATCGATCAGTTTCATGCCTCGGGGCGACAGAAACACGGCAAATGGCCGCCCCACGAACAGTTCACGCTGCACATAGGGGTGGCGTTCAACCTGGATCGCGTTGATGTCTTTCAAGGATACGCGAACAAACCCCCCACCCTCGGTCCAGAAATCAATGGCGCCGCGGCCGTGGTTGCGGGCGGCTGCCTTGAACTGGTCAAAGGCCTCCTGCACCGTGCGCGCGTCGGCTTGTTCGCGTTCGTCGCCGCGTTCCTCGGCCGTGAAGTGCGCAAGGCGGAACAGCTTGTGGTACGCGCTGTAGGGGTCGGCCTGCTCCGTCGCCTTCTTGAGCAGGCTTACCAGCTCAGGCTGCGTCGGGTCATCCAGCGAGCCTGTCACCTGCGTGCCGTCTTCCAGGAACAGCGTCACGCGAATCCAGTACCGGCAGTCAGCGCTGCCCGGCGAGTTGTCGCCCAGCACGAAATAGTGGTCACCCTCGAGACTCACGCCCATCGGCAACTCGCGGCGCTGCTGCGGCTCTTCGAGCGTGCGCCCGATGTAGTAAATGTCGCGGTCAATCCCGTGCACCGTCACCGAGGCCTTGCCGCCCGCCGGTAGCAGCTGGATGCGGCCGCGGCGGCCGCCCGGGGGCTCATCCCCGGCCATGCGCATGGCCTCAGGGCCGTCAAGCCGAATGGGCTTTTCGGCGTCGCGGGCGCGCAACTGGTCCAGCAGTGCCGTGCCGACATGCTGGACTGTCCTGCGTTCGCCGTCGATCTCGACCACCAGTTCGCCGTCTGCCAGCGAAAACGCAAACTCGACGCTGTCGCCGACTTCGACGCCGCTCAAGTCTTCCACCGCCAGTTTCGAGGTGTGCGATCCGCCGGCTTCGGCATGAAACAGCTCAACGCCGCCGGCTTTCAACACTAGGCTGTATTCGTCCGCGTCGCGGATCAGGCGAATCTCCACGCCCTTGCCGTCGGCGAGGTCGGCGCTGGCCCTGATGCGCAGGTCACCCACGATGTGGTTCCCGAACTGTTCTTTCGGGCTTTCCGTGGCGCCAAAGCTGGCGTCGTGGTCCACGGCGTCGCCCGCTTCGTCGCCCTTGCCGCGCGGGAACGTGGCCGAGGCGCCTTCGCCCAGCACAACCTGTCCATCCACAAGCTCGGCGCTGCCGCTGCGATGAAAGTGCTTTACCCACTCGGTCTTGTCCCTCAGCCGAGTGACATAGGGCAGCCAGAGCACTTCGCGGGGGCGCGGCGGCTTGGCGAGCAGTTCGATCTCGGCGCCCTCGTTGCGCTTGATGTAGATGTCGCCCTGGGCAATCAGCACCTGTTCACCGGGCAGGCCGATGCAGCGCTTGACGTAGGGCTCGCCGCGCCGCAGCGGATAGCGAAACACCACGGGTTCCCAGCGCTCAGGATCGCGCCAGGTGTACGTGAACTTGTCCACCAGCACGCGGTCGCCGGTGACCGGGTCACCCAACAGTGTCGGCGCCATGCTGCCCGACGGGATGCGGAAGGCCTCAAGGCCGAAGTGCCAGACCAGCAGCACGAGCACCAGCGCCGCCGCCAGGCTTTCGATGTTTTCGAACACGACTGTCAGGGCCTTGCGCTCGGTGGTGCGCAGGTCACGGCCGCGCACCAGTGCCTTGTTGACCGAGCCGCGCAGCGTGAACACCGCCGCCATGCTCAGCAGCCCGGCCAGCGCAGTCCAGCCCGAGGCATGCAACAGCGCCATCGCCAGCAGGCTCAGGCCGGCCAACCCGGCCGCAAACCCGCCGCGCAGGACCGGAGACGTCGAGTGCGCCTTGCGCCGAAACAGCACCCAGGTAACGGGCAGCAGTACCAGCAGCGCCAGAAGCACCGGCAGCCGCAGCCAGACGCCATCCATCCTGGGGGACGGAAACAGCGCCACCGCGCAGGCCGCAGCCGCCGCCAGTGTGCAGATGTCTGCCAACCGGCCCCGCAGCGCGGGGGAAAGCCGCGCATAGCCCTTGGCTTGCACGGCATCAACGGTCGGTTGTCCAGCCACGCCTGCTCCTTCACCCATACATCTGCAAGCTATAGTGCCGGGGCGGCTGGAACAAGAACGGAGCAAAGATGCTGAAGCAAGGTGACAAGGCCCCTGCCTTCAAACTGCGTGACCAGGACGGCAAACCGCACTCGCTTGCCGACTACAAAGGCAAGTGGGTCGTGTTGTTCGCGTACCCCAAGGCCAACACCAGCGGCTGAACCAAAGAGGCGATTGCCTTCACCGGTCTGGTGACGAAGTTTTCAAAGCTGGGCGCTGTCGTGCTCGGGATCAGTCCCGACAGCGAAGCTGCGCAAAAGAAGTTCGAGCAGAAACAGAAGCTGGGCGTCGCCCTGCTGTGCGACCAGGACAACGCCGTGTGCAGCGCATACGGCTGCTATGGCGAGAAAAGCATGTATGGCCGGAAGTTCATGGGCATCATTCGCAGCACCTATCTGATCGACCCAAAGGGCGTGGTCGCGAAGGTGTGGAGCCCGGTCAAGGTCGATGGCCACCCGGAAAAGGTGCTCGAAGCATTGGTCGATTTGGCGGGATAGCCGCGTTGCGTAACGTGGCGCGCAAGCCGATAATGGGGGCATACCCATGCCGATCCCATTTCGCTGCCCGATTTGCAGTCGAGACTACCGCGTCGCGGACGAGAACGCGGGCAGGCGCTTTGATTGCAAGTCATGCGGCAACAAGATCACGGTCCCCGGCGGCGACATCGCCGAGATCAAGACCGGCAAAGTCAGAGCCCGCCGAACGGACCACGACTCCACCGCCAAGCTGGCCAAAGGCACGCCATCGAAGCGCAACGTGCCATCTGACACGGTCATCCTGAGCGACAAACGCCCGCCACCTTCCACCAAGGCTGCCGGCGTGACGGTGAAAAGCGCAGCCCCAGGCCGCGGGCCCACCAAGGCCAACCTTGAGCTGGTGCCGGACGTAATGCCAGAGCCGACACCGCCGCCGCGCCTGCCGACCGGGCTCAAGTCGCCCACAGACCTGCCCAAGCCCATACGGGCTGAAAGCACGCGCGCGATGCCTGACGTGCCCACACCCCGCATGTGGAACCTGGTTTTGATCCTGGGCGTGGCTGCGATGTGTACGGGGCTGTTCTTGCCATGGTTCACCCCGGGCGTGGAAGGCTTCGACGCGTTGGCCGGGTACCTTCTGCCGTTGAAGGCGGCTGAGCTTGTTGCAGCGCTGCACGACGCGGGCACTTACGGCGACAACTCGCTGCTTCTTGCGATGCGCGAGAGTCACATCGAGTACTTTGCATTCTTCGCGCTTTACCTGATCCCGCTGCTGGGGTTTCACGCCGTGATCGACGACATTCGCTTTGCGGGCAAGGGCAAGAGTCACTGGTGGTATCGCGTGCTCGCCGCTCTTGGCCCGCTGCTCGCTGCCGGCGCAGTCTACGGGGCATTCCGGTATGGCATTGAGGCATGGATCGCAGCCGGCGGGCCCGATGCCCTCGCCATCGACTTGAACGCGACCTTGGCAGCCATCGAGTATGGCCTGTGGGTGCTGCTGGGCGGGTGGTTTCTTACCGCGCTGTCCGTGATCGTGCGCCCCAAACCGAAGTACCGGGGCGCGCCCGCAACGAAGAGCCCCAAAGCCGCGCCGCATGCAAAGTCACAAAGCAGGGTGAAGCTACCCAAGGCACGCGAGCCCGCAGCGTCAGCCGAGTAACGCTACAGTTGCGAACTTACCGGGCAATTCGATAATCAATGGCCCCGGTGAATGCAGCGAGGGATTGCCATGCCCATCCAGTTCAGTTGTCCTCATTGCGCACGCGCCTACAGCATCGCCGACCAGTACGCCGGCAAGAAGTTTGCGTGCAAGCAGTGCGGCAAGCCCGTGGATGTCCCGACAGAAAGTCTGCCCGCGGCGGCTACGTCCAAGCGGGCGGCACCGGCTGCCTCACCTTCAACGCGCACGGCGCCGGCGCCCACTGCGTCAACGCGTTCTGCACCGGCCCCTGCTCCGTCTACGCGTAGCGCGCCAGCGCCCGCTGCACCGGCGCCCGCGCAGCCGACTCGCAGGCCAACGGCGCCTGTGGTCAAGTCGGGCGGCACACGGCCGAACCTGCCCGGCAAGCTGAAGCCCAAGACCGAAGTGAAACTGCCGGGCAAATCCCGCCCGCCTGCGGCAAGCTGATCGCGATACAAACACAAAAGAGCCCGCCGCAAGGCGGGCTCTTTGCTTGCCGCGGGTGGGCTATCCCCAATCCCAGTCGTTGATGAAGTTCTTGAAGTGGTCGCCGGCGTCCTTGTGGAACTCGGCAATGTTGTACAGGTCCAGGTACAGCTTGGTCTGGTACTTCTTGTTCTCCCAGTCGCTGGAGTCATCGCGGAAACGCAGCACGATGAAAGTGTCGGCGGTGTCGCTGTGGAACCAGAATGCAACCTGGTTCTCGTAGCCCGAGCCCCAGCGCGAAAGCAGCAGCACCGGCTTCTCGGCGTTCTTGCCGATCTTCTGCAGGCGCTTCATCAGCAGCGCGTACGGGTCAACACCTTCCTGCACGTCCTTGAGCAGGTTCAGCGTCGGGGTGTCCTGTTCCTGGATGAACTCTTTCAGCTTGGCCACGTCGCCGCTGTCCAGCGTCTCGCGGAACGCCTTCATGGCCGAAGTGTTGTAATCCACGCGATAGTCCGACGGCGTGCAGCTTGCCAGGAACCAGTTGTAGATCTTCTTGCCGCCTTCTTTGTCAGCTTCTTCCGGCGCCTCGCGCACGCAGCGCACCATGTGCACGGCTTCGCCCTTGCGCACAGCCACGACGGCATAGTTGCCGACGGTGCCCTGTTCCATCGTCTTGAAGTTCTCGGCTTTGTCGTCGTACGCCGCCAGCAGCTTGCCGAACGCCTTCAGGTACGTGGAGCCCTTCTCTTCGCCGAAGCCGCCGTAGTAGTCATAGTCGGCGTTGCGCGCGGCGTCTTTGCCCAGGCACGCCTTGAGCGTTTCCATCTCGTCGGCCTTGGCTGCCTTGATCGCCTTGCCCAGGACCTCAGCCGGAGTCTTGTGACCTTCGGCGGTGCCGTCCTTGATCTTGAGTTCCTTGGGTGCGGGCACTTCCGCCAGCAGGCCAAGCTTCGCATCGGAATGCTCGTCCGCAGTCACAGGTACCACAGCGGCACCTACAGCCAACGCCGCAGCGCCGGCCCAAAGCAACATCCTGCTCATATTCATCTCCGTTGGGTAAGGCACGGCCCCAGCCGTTCCTGATCTGACAAGAAGCATAAAATGGCCCGGCCCCGGGTCAATTCGCGCGGCGTTGCAACCTGCGATGCATTGCCTAAAGTCCGGTCTGTGCGAGCTTTAGACCACGCGCAATTTTGATGGGGAGATGCCATGGACTTCACATTTACCGAAGAACAGCAGATGTTCCGGCAAGCCGCCGCCGACTTCTGCAAGACTGAAGTCGAGCCCGTGGCGATCAAGCTCGAGAACGGCAAAGAGTTTCCCACAGAGCTTACACAGAAGATGGCAGAGCTCGGTTTCATGGGCCTCGTCATCCCTGAACAATACGGCGGAGTCGGCGCTGACTACCTCGCATATTTGCTGGTCGAAGGAGAAATCGCCAAGTCCAGCATCAGCCTTTCCATGACACTGGGCGCGCAGAACAGCCTCGTCGCATTGCCGATCATGAACTTTGCAACCGAGGCGCAGAAGCAGCAGTGGCTGCCGCCCTTGGCCAGCGGCGCCAAATTGGGGTCATTCGCGCTGACCGAACCGGGCGCCGGCAGTGACCCCGCCGGCATGCGCACCACCGCGGTCAAGAAAGGCGACAAGTGGGTGCTCAACGGCACCAAGCTGTACATCACGAACGGTGCCGTCGCCGAGTACCTGATCGTGTGGGCCAAGACCGGCGAGAAAGCTGACGGCAAACCGCTGCTGAGCGCATTCCTGGTCGACAAGGAAGTCAGCCCGTTCAAGGTCGGCACCGTCGAGGACAAGATGGGCGTGCACGCCAGCCCCACGACGGAACTGATCTTTGAAGAGTGCGAAGTACCCGCCGAGAACCTGCTGGGCAAAGAGGGCGACGGCTTCAAGGTCGCGCTGATCACCCTGAACACAGGCCGCTGCAGCGTGGCCACGCAGTGCCTTGGGCTGGCCGAGGCCGCATACCTGCGCGCCAAGCGCTTTGCCGGCGAGCGTGAACAGTTCGGCCAGAAAATCTGGGAATTCCAGGGCATCGGATTCAAGCTTGCCGACATGATCACAGAGTTGAACGCCGCCAAGGGCCTGGTCTGGCACGCGGTCTGGCTGAAAGAACAGTACGGCCTGAGTGACCCGCGCTTTATCAGCATGGCGGCCCAGGCCAAGCTGTACGCCAGCGAAATGGCTGAGCGCGTGACCAGCGCGGCCATCCAGATTCACGGCGGGTACGGCTACATGAAAGAGTACCGGGTCGAAGAGTTCTTCCGCGCGGCGCGCCTGATGACCATTGTCGAAGGCACCAGCGAAATCCAGCGCCTCACGATTTCGCGCTGGGAGATGAAGGCATAGGCCGGTACTCCCAGGCAATCATCTCACCCAGCTCGGGGTCGCGCTCTGGCCCGATGCGCGCGAACCCCAGCCGCTTCAGCATGTGCTGGCTGACCGTGTTGCCTTTCAACGTGCGGGCCCGCACCGCGGTCACGCCCGGCTGTTCAAAACACCAGCGCAGCAACGCGCGCGCAGCCGCCGAGGCAACGCCGCGACGGCGGAACTCGGGCACTACTTCGTAACCGATCTCGACTAGGCCACGCTCGTCGGGCGGGCCCTTCAGGTTGATCACGCCTGCCAACGATGGCGTGCCGTTGTCCGAGACCACGATCAGGCGGCCGTGCCACGGCAGCCCTTCCGGGTCTTCGCGCAGCGCCGCAATTTGCAGCGGCAACTGGTGGAACCGCACGCCGTGCGACGGCCAGCTGTCGGGAAGACTCCCGCCGACGGCCTTGGCGAAGGCCGGCCGATCACCGGCTGCCGCCAACTCCAGCAACTGTGCCGTGAAGGGCACGAGTTGCAGCCATTGTGTCTCAGGCATGTTGCTCACATTGCCCAGCATACGCAGGAACAACTCGCGGTTCACGCTTACGCGGATGATTTGACTTCGGCATGATGTTCCTCCTGACGATCCCGGACCCAAGGAGAAAAGATGAACCGCAAGATTCTGGCAGCATCCGCCATGCTGGTCGTGCTCGCCACCGCCTCCGCGCTGACACTGCTGCACGATGGCACACAGGCACAGGATGTCGGCGCCGTAAAAGAACGCTACACCGACATCAAGTCGCAGACGCTGACCTACATGGACGGCGAGACCGAGTGCGAAGCCTTCGTGGCATGGGACGGCAATGTAAAGGGTCGGCGACCGGCTGTGCTGGTGGTTCACGACTGGAAGGGGCGCGGCTCGTTTGACGAACAGCGCGCGCGCGAACTTGCGGCCTTGGGCTACATCGGGTTCAGCGTCGACGTCTACGGCAAGGGCGTGCGCCCCCAGACCACCGAAGAAGCCCGCAAAGCCACCTCAACCTGGTATGGTGACCGCGCCGCACTTCGCACGCGCCTGCAGGCTGCAGTGACCGCCGCCCAGGAACACGAACTGGTTGACCGACTGCGCATCGCAGCCATTGGCTACTGCTTTGGCGGCAGTTGCGTGCTTGAACTCGCGCGCAGCGGCGCCGAACTTACGGGCGTCGTCAGCTTTCACGGCGGCTTGGGCACATCCATGCCTGCCAAAGCCGGCGAAATCAAAGCCCGTGTGCTGATCCTGCACGGCGCCAACGACCCCAATGTCGGCGCGGACCAGGTCAGCGCGGTATGGAAAGAAATGACCGAGGCGGGCGCCGACTGGCAGCTCGTGGCGTACGGCAACTCCGTGCATAGCTTCACGAACCCCGCGGCTGGCAACGACAACAGCAAGGGCGCGGCCTATAACGAGAATGCAGACAAGCGTTCGTGGGAAGCCATGAAAGACTTCCTTCGCGAAGCACTGGCAAGCTGACGCGCGTTGACGGCAAACATGAAGAAGCCCGGCCATCAGGCCGGGCTTTTTGTTTACGCAAAGTGCTTATCCGCCGCTGCCGCCACCGCCGCCGCCGGGAAACATGCCCGGGGGAATCATGTCCTGCCAGCCGCCTGGAATCATGCCGCCCATGCCTGCCCCGGACTTCTCGTACTGTTCGTACTGCTCGGGGGTCATGGTGCGCTTGAGCTGGTCTTCCTGATCCTTGCGCACGGCTTCAACCTGCTGCGCGATTTCTTCCTGCGATGCGCCGCTGGTGCGTGCGTTGGTCATGGTTTCGCGAATCTTGTCGCGGCTTTCCTTCTCGATGCGCAGGACTTCCTCGGTCTGGCGCTCGTCCAGGCCCAGCGGCTCCAGGCGGCGCTTGGTCATCTCCTGCTGCATGACCTGCATGGCCTTGGCCCGCTGCTCAGGGTTGGACATGATGCGCCGAATGCTGCCCTGCGGGTCAGCCGGGTCAAAGTCGATGCCGTTTTCCTTGGCCAGTTCGGCGGCGCGGGCCAGCTGTTCCTGGCGCTGCTTGTCGCGCTCGGCGCGGCGGGCGTCGTCGCGCTCTTTCAACACCTGCTCAACCTGTGCCTTGAACTCGTCTGACGCCTTGGCGGGCTCGCCTTCGCCTTCGGCTTTCGCGACGACCGTGGCCGGGCGCGCCTCAAGGTCTGCGATCTTCTTGTTGGCGGCAGCCAGGCTGCTTTCTGTCTGCTCAAGCCGGGCCTGCAGCGTCGCAAGGTCCCCCACCGGCTGACCGGTGGCGTCTTTGCGGTTCGCGAGGCTGTTGCGCAGTTGTTCGTTGTCTTCGCGCATCGCCGAAACCTGCTGTTGCAGCATGGCGACATCGCCCTTGAGCGAAGCGTCCTGGCAACCGATCAGTGCGACAGCGGGTGAAGCGAGCAAGAGAGCGAGCAGAATGCGTTTCATCGATATTCTCCGTGATGCTGCGTGTTCACAGCTTGGTCGCCGGCATCGGTTGATGCTCACGCATTTTATTGAAAAATCTTTCTAAGTCCCGTGTTTACCGGGATATGGGGCGTTGGCGGCTACTTCTCGACGCTTCCGCGCAAGCCTTCCATGCGCTGGTGCAGCTTGGTGTCGCCGGTCTTGGCCACCAGGGCGCGCATGTAGTCGCCTTCGCGCCACATCAGTACCAGCTTGCCATCCAGCTCAACTTCGGCTGAGCGCACCGGCTCAGGGATCGCTTTGCCCAGGCAGCGCTTGCGGAAGATCAGCATCGCAAAGCGGTCGCCATCCGGCGAATCAAACACGGCGCACATGACCGGCAACCCGTCCACAATGTCGCAGTGAAAATCCGACACGCGGCAGTTGTCGCCACCGAACGTTCGAGGCAACTCCGGCCCGTCAGGAAAGTGCAGGCGATACTCGGCCACGGCAGCGCGGTAGCGGCAGCGCTCCGAGCGCGGGGCGTCCAGTGTGGCATTGGAGACCACGGGCACCAGGCGCGCGGACAGGTCCTGCTCTGGCACATCGGCCCCGAACACGAAAAACAGCCCCAGCGCGAACATCAGGCTGGCGGCCGCACTCAAGCCGACGACAACCCACGGAAAGCGCGGCGCAATCAGATTCTCGTCGTCAGACTCACACCGGTCCAGCGCCGCCAGCACCTTGCCATGCAGACCCTCGGGGCAGGGCACCGGCTGGCCATCCACACATCGGCGCAGGGCTTCGTTGAACTGCTTCTGGGTTTCCACGTACTCCCTTGTTTCGGGACAGGCCGCCAGAAACGCCTCGATCCGGGCCTGCTCAGGCTGGCCCAGTTCATGGGCCAGGTAGGCGTCCATGTTGGCCCACACAAAGCGCTTTTCTGCGTTCTGATCCGGGTCGTGCTGATTCGTGTGCATTGGCGAGCTCATGAGTTTCCAAGCGCCCCCGTGGTCAGCCCCGGGATTTCTTCGCGCCCAAGCTCCGTTACGCGCTCGCGCAGCATCGCTTTGGCCCGCGACAGCCGCGACATAACCGTCCCCAGCGGCACCTCCAGTGCCTCGGCGATGTCCTTGTAGGTCATCTCGCCGATGATGTTCATGATCAGCACGTCGCGGTAGTCACCACCCAGCGCCTCAAGCGCGCCTCTAAGCCTGCCGTCCAGCGATTCCAGGAACCTCTGGTTCTGCATCAAGCCGTGGATTGCCTCGGCTGACTGGAAGTCCTGCAGCGAGATCTCGTCCTGCCGGCCGCGTGTGTCGCCAAGGTCCTCCAGGCTGGCCCCATCGGGCCGCGCCTTGCGCCGGCGATACAGGTTGATGAAGCGATTGGTCATCACGCGGTACATCCAGGCCTTGAGGTTGGTGCCGGGCTGAAACAGATGAAAGCGTTCAAAGGCTCGCACATAGGTGTCTTGCACCAGGTCTTCGGCGTCGCGCGGGTTACGCGTTAACTTCAGCGCGCCGGCGTACAACACGCCCATCAGCGGCAAGGCCTCTTCTTCAAAGCGCCGGCGCTTCCTGCTCATTTCGCCATCCTGCTTTCCTAACAGGGCACTGACTGGCCGTATTCCGCAATCTGTGAATCTTCGTGGCTATGAACGCTTTTCAGGGCCGGTGACGTCGTCATCCGGGCCGGTGCTGTCGTCGCGGAAGTCTTTCTGCTGCCGGCCTTCCAGCAACGCATTCCAGAACGCCTCAGTAAACACCTCAAGCCGCTCGCGGCACAGCTTGGCACGGGCCACCAGGTCGCGCAGGGCAAACAGGCGCGTCGGGTTGACCGCCAGTTTGCCGAGAATACGCGTGGTGGAAAGCTTGGCCTTCTCGCGCACGTAGCGCTCCATCTCCGGCACTTTTTCGTCGCTGATGTCGAAAATGCTGCGCGCGACTACGAACGGAATGCGCTCGTCTTCTGCGATGTTCGCGATGGCGATTGCGCTTTGGTCCACAACCTCGGCCTGCGTTTTCATGAACAGCGCCAGCTTCTCGACGGGCAGGCGCACCGGGTCAAACACAGTCACGATGCTGCCCAGCGTGCCGCCGATGCCCGGGATGCTGCGGATTACGCGCCGCATCATTTCCTGTACCGTCTGCGGCAGCGCCACCGGCCGATACTGGCTGCCCAGGCCGATCGCGTTCAGAAAGTTTACGCCCACGACCACGTCGCCGACGTTCAGGGCCGAACTCAGCGCGCTGCCGAAACCGATGCTGACCACCGCAATCGGCTTGTCCACGGTGATGGCTTCGCGCAGGGCCGCCGCGGTGGCGTCAGGGTTGTGGCCCGTGATCAGGCACTTGGCGCTGGTGCGGTGCCAGATGCCGCCGTGAACCAAGCCGACTTTCTGGCGGTACGTGCGGGGATTCTCAAGCCGCGAAATGAACTGCAACGCGTCCGATTCGGTTGCCGCGACAAACAGGATTTTTGGCAGCTCGCGCATACCCGCCTATGAACGCAGCAAGGCGGGGGCAACTGCCCCCGCTGGCTCGATGCGCACAAATCTGCCCGACTACATCACTTGTGGCAAGAGAGAAGGTGTTTTCGTCACGGTGTCACAAGCCTGACGCACTATAGCGGGTCAGGGAACAAACCCACAGCCTCAACCTTCTGGCCTGCTTCCCGGGCGGCTTTGTTTTCGTTGTATCTCTTGACCCAGGCTTCCCATGACTTGCCGTCGGCCGGGTCGCGGCCGTGCCGCTGGACCGAAACGATGTCGGTCTTGGTAAGAACCCAGACGCCGGCTTCCTTGGCGGGGAACATCTCTACGATCCTGTCGGCGATGTTGAACAGATAGCCTTCGCGGGTCGTGCCGTCCTTGAGCGTCACGATTACGTCGCCACGGAAGTCCACGGCGTCCTGCAGCGCCTTGTCCAGCGCCTCGACGGCGCCGGCATCAATGCCGGTCTCAATGCGACGCGTCACCGCTGGCGGTGTAATGCCCTTGGCGTTGCGCGTGTTCGGGCCGCTGAACTGGGCAACGACCGTGCGCACAAAGCCTTTCAGGTTGTTGAACGTCTCGTGGACGGCGGTCGGCTCGTACCCGCAATGAACCATGCAGTTGCCGCACTTGGGGTTGCCGCTGGCGCGACCGTAGTTTTCCCACTGCGTTTCTTCCAGCAGTTCCTTGAAGGTGCGGGCGTAGCCTTCCTGCAGCAGGTAGCAGGGACGCTGCCAGCCGAACAACGTGTAGCACGGGTTGCCCCAGGGCGTGCACTCAAGGTGCAGCTTGCCGGTGAGGAACTCCATGAACAGCGGCGACTGGTTGAACTTCCAGTTCGGTTCAGGGTCTTTCAGCAGGTTCCGGAACAGGTCAAACGTGCCCTCGCGGCCCAGAAATGACTGCTGGTCCGGCGCCTTCTGGTAGCTGTAGCCGGGGCTCACGGTCAGCCCTTCCACACCCAGTTCCATCATGCGACCGAAGAACGCGCGGGTGCGTCCCACGTTGACGTGGTTGAACAGCGTGGTGTTGGTGCACACGCGATAGCCCAGACCGACAGCCAGCTTGATCGCTTCTTCGGCCTTTTCGTAGGTGCCTTCGCGGCAGACAGCAAAGTCGTGGGCTTCGCGGTCGCCATCCATATGGATGTTGAACGTGAGGTACTTGCTGGGCGTGAACACGCCCTCGTCAAGGCGCTGCTTCAGCAGCAGCGCGTTTGTGCACAGGTAGATGTACTTCTTGCGCTTGACCAGCTCACGTACCAGTTCACCAATGTGCGAGTACATCATCGGCTCGCCGCCGGGGATGCTCACGATGGGCGCGCCGCACTCATCGACTGCACGCAGGGCGTCGGCGACCGACATTTCTTTCTTCAGAACGTGGGCGGGGTACTGGATTTTGCCGCACCCGGCGCAGGCCAGATTGCAGCGCAGCAAGGGTTCAAGCATCAGGACGGTTGCATAACGCTTGCGACGCGCCACGCGCTGGCGCAGAACGTAGCTGGCAACTGCCCACATTTGGCTGATCGGCACGGCCATAAGGGATCCCGTGAAAAAATACGTAACGAGTGTATTGGTCGGCCCCGTGGCGTCAATCTACCGATGCGCCGGATTTACTCTTCTTCGGGCTTGGCTTCGGCGCGGGCCGCTGCTTTGGCGGCTTCCGGCTGATTGGCCAGCAATTGCCCGATCAGGCGCAACGGCTCATCAATCAGCGAAATGTGCCCAAGCGCATCCTCGAGCAGGCTGTCCACGTAGCCCTGTTCCTGCAACTCATCCAAGCCAAGTTGCTTGCACAGGTTCAGGAACATGCCCTGGCTCATGATAAACCAGGCCGTCTGTTCAGGATCGACCGCCTTGTGAACCTCGCCCTGTTCCTGCGCCTGCCGGATCAGCCCGGCAAAGTAGCGGTTATAGGCCTGGTAGTTCTCGCGCAGAATCTGCTTCACGCGCGGCATGTCGCTGTTGGCTACGCCCCGCAAGTGCAAGCGGAAGTAGGGCTCGTTCTCGTCCATGATCTGGCCGTGGCTGCGGATGACCGCGATCGCCTTGAGCATGGGTGTCGGGAAGCGCGCCGCTACCTGGTCATAGCGTTCAAACGTCACCTCCCGCGCGCGCTTGAGCAGCGCCACGTACAGGTCGAGCTTGGTCTTGAAGTGCTGGTAAATCACCGGCTCCGTGACGCCCGCCGACTTGGCAAGCTCGGCCGTCGTCACCTGCCCATAGCTTGAGCGCCCGAACAGCCGCGCCGCGGCGTCAAGCAACTGCAACCTGCGGTCGTCTTTGCTAAGCCGTTTACGAGCCATCCCGCCCCATGCCTTCCGCCACACCCGGCAACATTGCCGGCGCATCATGCCAAAGGATTCAGGAATTGAACGCGGGATTCCGGACTTGGGTCGGCTACTTCAAGACGGCCTTCACATCCAGCTGGATGCGCGCGATGTTGCGCGGCTCACGCTCGCCGCTCAGGCAGAACTCGTCCAGCAGCACAGCCGCGTCGGCGGCCACCTTGCCGCTGAACGCCCGCTCTTTGTTCAGTTTGATTGTGATTTCGCCGCGGTCGTTGAGCATCGCGGCGGTGACCCACACAGACAGGCGGGTTACGTCGTGTACTTCGATGGTCAGGGTGGAGCCATGCTTGCCCTGAACGCGGCCAACCTGGCGCTTCTCGGGCCTCGGTATTGTCTCGGTGAAAGTGTGCAACTCGCCGTTGCGCTCAATGGTCAGGCTGACCTTGTCGCCGGCGCGCTTGCGTGACAGCAACATCCGGATCTCGGGGAAGTTGGCGACGTCGCCACCATCGACCTGCCGCACCACGTCGCCGGCTTCCACGCCCATGACGTCTGCGATGCTGTCCTTGTCCACGCGGCCGACGCGGGGTGCTGCCATCTCGTTGAAGTCGGACGGCACCTTGATGCCCAGGTCGATGCGGTAGCTGCCGCCGCCCCGGGGCTCAGGCTTCTTTGCCTTGTTGTGTTTCTTGCCCAGCGCGCCGGTCTCGTCGATGCTGAGCCAGCCGCGACGGCCCAGGCTGCCGCGGTCGGCACTCCAGTCGATGTCAGCCGGGCGCTCGCGCCGCCAGGTGTCCACGAACCCGAGATTGCGCGGGAACGTGACCTCCGGGTCGCCCCAGTCGTGGCCGGCTTCGGGGTAGATTTCCCACTGGATGTTTGCGCCGTCTTTGTTGGCGGCTTTGTAGAGCTTCTCGATTTCGCGGCCCGGGTAGATCGGGTCAATGCCGCCGTTCATGGCAAAGATGTTGGCGCCCTTGAGGTTGGAGTAGCAGTGGGTCTGGCCGTCGGTGATCGGGATCAGCGGGTCGCCGCACATCGGCAGATAACCGGCAAACGCATCAGGCGAGCAGAACGCCATCGCAAAGCTGCCGCTGCCGCCATCGCTGAAGCCGCTGACGAACACGCGGTCGCTGTCGATGTTCAGCAACAGCTTTGCCTGGCGGATGAAGTGGTGAATGTTGGCGCGGCCGGCATCGCGCCACCAGGCGGCGTTCATCCAGGTTTCGTAGCAGTCGGCCGATGCTGCCATCACGACCACGGGGCGCGGCGTTTCACGCGTTCTCAGGTACTTGGCGTACCAGCGCATGATCGCCACGCCCGAATCCACGGGTGCCGCCATCACGCCGCCATGCAGGCAGACAATCAGCGCCGCAGGCGTTTCGCCGTCGTAGCTGTCAGGCAACCAGAGCCAGTACGGCCGAGTGAACCCGTCGGGGCATGTGGTGGAGAGTTTATGCTCGCCGGCGGCCAACGGCTTGGGGCGCGGGTAGGCGCGAATCAGCTCGGCCAGCTTGTCAGCACCCAACGCCAGCAGCTTGGGCCGAAGCTCTTCGCGGGAATCAGGATCGTGCAGGAAACTGTCAAGCCAATGCTGGGGGTCATCATCCTGCGCAACAACAGGAGCCCTGCCCAAGGCAAGCAGGACGCATGCGACGGCCAGCAGAAGATAAGTCTTCACAAGCAACCTCATGTCGCAACGCAAAGTAAGCTAGCCCGATTGTATGTTGGCCAAGCAAGCAGGAGGCAAGGCACCCAAGACAAGTTCGCGAATCCACAACGAAAGCCAGGCCAGTTGCAGAAGTACAGAGGCCCAACGAGCAAAGGCAAAGCGCACGAACAAGAAAACAAGAGCCCGGAGCGCAAGCGACGGGTGGGCGCGCGAAAGGCATCATAGCGCGCGATGCAGCCAATAGGAGCCGGGAGCGCAGGCGACGGGCAAGGGAGCAACGGATGGATGGGACAGCCCAAATTGCAGTGTCAGGCGATGAACTGCTCATCGAACGTTTGCTCGTCCGCAGTTCGGACCTGTGCCGCTACATTGAGGCCTTTTTGCCAAACGAGCACGCGGATCGGGTAAGAGACGCCTTGATCATCGGCGCGGAGGTCTTGGTAAAGGCCCGCGCCCGCAGCGAAGTGGACTACATCGATAGTCGCTTTGCGCAAGTAAGCAAGGAGTTCAGCGAACAACTGAACCAAGTCGTCGCCGGTACAACGAGCGGACTCAGCAACCTCATGACGGAAACGAAGACCGAACTGGGCAAGCTGCTTAACCCGCGTGGAAGCGATAGTCCGCTCAAGGAGCGATTCGAGGCGCTCGACAAATTGATCGAAGAGATCAAGAAAGAGTTGAAGGATGAACACGCCAAGGTTCTGGGGAGCACACAAGCGCTTTCAGCCCAGTTCGACATCAATGGCGGCGAGACCAGTCACCTTGCAAAGCTCAAAGGGCACATCACGGAGTTCGAAAACAAGGTCAAAGCGTTGTTTGATCCGGAAGGCAGCCAGAGCAGCTATGCGGTCAAATTGAAGCAACAACTAGACGGAATCTTCAGTGACGCTGGCACGCTTCCGAAACTGCTGGACAGCAGACTGGCATTTGGTGAGCCAACATCGCCATTCGGCAAGTTCAAGACCGATGTGGACGCAAAACTGGGGGCCATGCGAGAAAAAATTGTCGAGAGCATTGGTGAACTGAAAACGGAAGTTGAAAGTTATCGCTCGCAGACCGACCAAGCGGCGGCAGACCGCGAGAAGATGAGCCATAAGGGCGATGACTTTGAAGAAGCCGCGTTCGACCTTCTCACTCCATTCGCGCAGAAGCGCGGCGACACAGTTGAAAGAGTGGGCACCGAGGCCGAGTCGGGCAGCAACAAGAAGGGCGACCTGAATTATCGATTTAGTGGGAATGGCGGCCTGGTTGCCATTGAGGCCAAGAACAAGAAAATCGACTCCATACCGAAGTTTACCAAGGAACTGTTGGCGGCTGTCCGAAATAGATCGGCTGGGTTCGGTATTCTCGTGGTGCGCGACGTCGAGCACCTTCAAACAAGCATTGGCGATTGGCATTTCGATGTATCGCCTGAAGGCATCGGTTACATCTTCACTCACTCAGGCCTTTTGGAACTGAGTCTGAAGTTCGCCCATGCCAGGCTTCGCTATGCGGCGGCTGAAGTTGCCGGTGTGGATGCTAGTGCACTCAAGGTCTTGATTGGTGCGGTGGAAAAGAAACTCAAAGACGCATCGAACATCAGACGCAACTTGACCGACATCGAAAACACAGTGGGGGCCATTCGTGGACAAATCGATGAAATGACCGGCGAGATCAAGTCACACATGGAGAAGATTGGTGAAGAGATCGGCAAAGCGCAGACTGGTGGATAGTAGCGTTGGAGTGATTCGCTGGATTCCCCGTCGCTGGCGCTCCGGGCTCCTGTTCTTTGGGTTCGTGGCGGCTTGAATGAACTGTGCGCTGGCGCTCCCTACTACGCCTAGGCTTCGTCGGGCGGGCTGGGCACTTGCTCTTTGGGTTCGTGGCGGGTTGATTGATTTGCACGCTTGCCGGTCGCTGGCGCTCGCGGCTCCTGTTTTCGGAATCGCTGCATGTTCAATGCTCCGAAGGCCTTCTTGTTTACGTTTACGCCTTACGGCACGCAGTTGCATGGGGATGATCGCGGTTCGGTCGACAGGTTTCACAACCGATTTGGCCATGAGTTCGTGCCGCCGAGTTTGGAATTTCAAACTATGCGGCGGGCGGATCTGGCTGAGGAGCCCTTGCTGATTTCGCCGCGCATGCGGGGCATTATCGAAGACACGATCCTGCAGCACTGCGATCACCGCGGCTGGCATCACTTCGCGAGTAATATTCGCACCAACCATGTTCATGCTGTGCTGTCGGCCGCAGGTGAGCCGGATCGCATGCTGGCGGACCTAAAGGCGTACTTGACGCGCGACTTGCGCAAGGGCGATGCCGTCGGTCGTCGCAAGCGTGTGTGGACGGTTGGCGGCAGCACACGCTACCTGTTCACCGATGAGGCAGTCAGCCGTGCCTGCACTTACGTCTACCTGGCTCAGGGAGCTGACCTGCCTCGGGAGTGAGTGCCTCCCAGATTCGCGGGCTTGCCGGTCGCTGGCGCTCCCGACTGCGCCAAGGCTTCGTCGGGCCGGCCCGGCTCTTGTTTTCTGGCTTCGGTTGCTTGCCGTATCACGGGCTTGCTGTTGGGTGTATGGTGGCGTGAGTTCACTGGAATCGATCATGGCAGGATACTCCGGCACCACTTTACCCACGAAGCTTGGCATCAAAGACGGTGACTCCGTGCTGCTTTGCAGCGAGCCTCGGGGGTTGTCGGCTGCATTGGGTGATATGCCCTCAGTGAAGTTCCCGCCCCGCAAGGGCAGCGGCAGCTACGACGTCATTCTCTACTTCACTCGCGAACGCGCAGCCCTTGAGCGCGAACTTGCCGGCTTGCGCAAACAGATGGGCCCCGCCTGCGGGCTCTGGATCTGCTGGCCGAAAAAAGCCAGCAAAGTCGCCACCGACATGAACGAAGAAGCCGTGCGCGAAATCGCCCTGCCCACGGGCCTGGTGGACAACAAGGTCTGCGCGATCGACTCGACGTGGTCGGGCCTGCGCCTTGTCATCCGCAAAGAGCTCCGGGAATGAGGGCGGGGGGCGCCCGGGCCCCCCGTCTTGCTGATCCTGTAAGCCGGGTTTTGTCGCCCTTGCGGGTGACGGTCATTCGTCTAGGGCCTGCGTTGCCACAAGCCTCCAGCAGCCTACCCGGACCTCCCGCGACACATTCGCATTGAGGCGAGCAGCCTCTTGGTCCCTATTTGGCCTTGCTCCGGAGGGGGGTTTGGCCTGCCGGCACTGTCTCCAGCGCCGCGGTGCGCTTTTACCGCACCTTTTCACCCTTACCCGGATCCTTTCAGACCCCGTCCAGCCGCGCGAGTTTCGGGCCCTCGTCGCAGCCAGGCAGGCAAGCCGGGCGGTTTGTTTTCTGTGCCACTGTCCCTGGATGCGGGTTTGGCCCGCACCCGGTTGCCGTTAGCAACCCTCCTGCTCTATGGAGCCCGGACTTTCCTCCCAACTTCGCGCAAGGCGAAGTCGGGCGACCGTCTGGATCACCACGGACCATGATAGTCGCGTTGTGCGCACGGGGCAACGGGGCGGCTGTTGACGAGTCAATACTCTCAGATTTCGAAGTTGATGCCCTGCTTGACCATGCGCTTGTAGGCCGCTTCATTGAAGCGATACAGCCGCGCGGCGCGGTGGGCCACGTCCTGCTGGACCTGGTCGGTCTCTTCCAGCACACCCATGCCAAGCACCTTCTTGCGAAAGTTGCGCTTGTCGAGCGCCCGGTCGAGAATCTTTTCGTACATGCGCTGCATCTGCGTCAGCGTGAACAGCCGCGGCAGCAATTCAAATCCGATCGGCACATAGCGCACCTTGCCGCGCAACCGCTGCTGCGCCGTGTCCAGGATCGCGGCGTGGTCAAACGCCAGCGTGGGCAGGTCATCCAGGCTGAACCAGGCCGCCTCGCCGGCATCTGTGGCCGCCTGCACTTTGTGGTCGCGCAGGTTTACGAGCGCGTACCAGGCAACGCTGACGATGCGCTCGCGCGGGTCGCGCTTGAGTTCACCAAACGTGTACAGCTGCTCAAGAAACACATTGCGCAGGCCGGTCTCTTCTTCCAGTTCGCGACGGGCAGCCTCTTCCAGCGTCTCATCGACGTGGACAAAGCCGCCGGGCAAGGCCCAGCTGCCTTTGAACGGCGCTATACCCCGCTGGATCAGCAAGACCTTCAGGTCCGTGTCATCCAGGCCGAACACGACGCAGTCGACGGTCAGGGCCGGGCGGGGATGCTCGTACGTGTAGGGCATGCCGCCAGTTTAGTGTATGTGAGACACTAAGGCAAGTGCCATGCAAAACAGAAACCCCCGCGAGGTCGCGGGGGTTTCGGGTGGGATCACACAGGTTATCGCGGGTCGATATACAACCGGATCGCGTCTTCCTTGAGCGTGCTGAAGCGCAGGTCGCTGCGAGCGTCGCGGTACCATTCGTCGCCGAACAGGTTGCTGCCCAGGATGACCAGGTCAACGCCCGGCTGTACCTTGTCAGCAACACGGCAACCCATCTGCTTGAGCAGTTCGGCCAGGCGCTCTTTGGTGTACGACTGGTTAGGCGGCTCGAAGTCGCCGTGCATGGCGACAGACAGGAAGCGGCCGGCGTGCCAGAGGTGGCTGATCAGCTTGTCACCCTTGCGCACAGGCTCTTTCTCGTCCACGAGGCTGAGCACGGTGCACAGGCTGTAGTGGGCTGAAAGCGCGCGCACGATTTCAACGACGCCAATCAGTTCGTCGCGGTCACGACCGTGGATTCTCCAGATTTCGAAACGCTGGCCGGCCTTTACGCCGTCGGAGCTGCCGAGATCAATGTGGCACACGCCGCGGCCGTAGTCGCTGTACGAGACTTCGCCGTCCGGGTCGCCCTTCTCAAGCTTGATCGGGGTCTTGATGCGCGGCAGGTTGCGAACCATGTCGGCGAACTTCTGGCCGTCGCCTTCGTGCAGCGTCTTCTCGGTTTCAAACTCGGCCTGCAGGCCCTCAATGCGCGAGACCGCTGCAACCACCATGAAGTCCAGACGCGTCTTGCGGCCCGTGGTCTCCGTGATGGCAGTTTCCGTCGCGTCATGGACATCGCGCAGACGCTCTACGCTCAAATCTTTGCGGCTGTTCACGTTGGACTTCAGGCCATCGACCAGCGTTCGCACGCGCTTCTGGCGCTGCTCCTCGCCTTCAAAGCCCAGGCCCACCACGATCACTGAGCCGTCGGGCATCGTCACTTCCGTGAAACCGCTGACCTCAGCGTACAGCAGGTTGTACTGGTGCTGGTTGGCAGCCATCAGGTCGCGCAGCAACTGGTGCTGGCGGCGGAACACCAGCTCAAGCGTGATGCGTGTCGGCGGCTGCATCACCTTGTCGGCGGGCAGGTAGCTGGGGTCGCGTGAGCGTTCCCACGCTGACATGACATTGGCGTCTTCGGGCTTGTAGATGCCCGACGCCGTATCGGTGGTTCCCGGGCGCTTGAGGTCACCGCCGGCGACGGCCAGCGTGGCGCCCCCGACGTCGATGGTCTGGACCGTGTAGTACTGGGTGGACTTGTAGGCGATGTACTGGCGAAGCTTCAGCTCATAGTCCTCAATCCACTTCCGGGCAGCCGCGTACTCGTACACCATGCCCTCGCCGCCACCGTCGCCACCACCGTAGAACATGGACTCGGCATCAAGATAACGCTGCAGCACAACGCTTTGCTTGTCGCGCGGCTGGGTGCGTGCCTCACCGCCGACGCTGCGGTCAGCCTTGGGCACCATGGTGTCCACTTTGGTCTTGTTGGCCATCGGGTCGCCGGCGTCGAAGCCAACGAAACCCGCGGTGTCGTTCATCTCGGCCACCAGGGGCTCAAGCTGTTTGTGGTTTTCTTCCACCTGCTTGAGAATCAGCTGGGCGTCGGACTGGTACGACTGGATCTGCTGCGTGTAGAACATCCACATCAGCGTCACGAGCAGCACGAACGGCGAGAGAATCGCCGTGATGTTCCAGTACCAGCTTGCCACACTCTGCCTTGCCATCGTTCTCTTCCTTCTATTGCCGGACTTGCTGCATCCGGGTTTCCCGGTTCACCTTGAGCGCTTTGCCTTGCGTTCTGCGGTCATTTCCGGTCCGGGCCGCGCAGGCCCAGGAAATGAAGGACTTCTTCTTCAGGGTACGTTTCAATGTTCAGGCGCAATTCCTTGGCCTGCATCCACTCAGCGTCTGAGCGCCAGTCGCCGCCGATGATCACGGCGTCTACCGTTGCGTCGATCTTGTCTACCACCTGGAACCCTACGCGGCGCAGGATGTCGGTCAGTTCCTGGCGCGTAAACTGCGTGTAACCGCGGCCAAAGGTGCCCACCAACGCCCACTTCTGGTACTGCCGCGACGAGAAGTTCGGGTTCTTGATCAGGTCGCCGGCCTTGGGGTACAGGCTTGGGTCGTCCAGCGCATCTACGCGGCAGCGTGCAATATTGCCGCGCAGCAACTCTTTGACCCGGATCTCGCCAATCTGCAGTTCGCTGTTGCGGCTGGTGTCGGGACGCAAGACTTGGAAGGTCTGCTCAAGCTGCACGCCCGAGCGCTGTCCCACGTTGATCCAGACCCAACCCGAGATTTCGTCCACCAGGAACACGAACCCGTCCGGGTCGCGGCTGTCGTCGAGGCGGCGCTTGTCCGCCTGCACGCGGTATGCTTCCTGGTTGTCTACTGCGTCGTGGCGGGCCTTGGCTGCCTCGCGCGCCATGGCAAACGCGCGCTCGCGGGTTTCACGCACGGTCTCTGAATCCAGGCTTTTCAGCGCGTCATTTTCTTCGACCAGCGCGCGGGCAAGCTCGTTCTCGCGATCGACAAGCTGCTCATGCTGGCCCTTGACCACCTCGTCGGCGGCGTCGGTGGCCTTGCCGGCCTGGCTGTATTGCTCGGCTGAGTCGGCGTTGCGTTCCGCCGACTTGGTGTCGCGCAGGTTGCGCTGGTGCACCCGCTGGTCTTTGACCTTGGGGATGTAGCTGGTCACAAGCTGGTGAATCAGGTCGTCCTGCTTGCCGACCGTGCCCTGTATGCTGCGGGCCTCAGCTTCTTCATACAGTCGCTTGCTGTTGCGCGTGGTGCCGCGCACCTGGTTGACGGGTACCTTGCGTTCTTTCCATGAGCCGTCTTCAGCGCGCTCCAGCACGGTGGCTTCGCCGCGCTCAGTGCCGGAAAGGTCGGGGCTGCCATCGGCGCGCACCGGGACGTTGTAGTAGTCCGCGATCAGGCGCGAACCCTCTTTGAGCATGGCCTCAATCTGCTGCGGCGAGCTGTAGGCCGCTTCGCCCTTGAAGCCGATGTGCGTGCACAACTCGGCATAGCGGGCGCGAACGGCGTCCATCTCTGACTGCTGCCGCGCAGGGATCTCGCGCAGGGCCGCCAGGTAGGTCCGCTCTTTCTGGGCCTTGTCGTAGGTGATGAATGCGAGCGTGCCCATGCCAAGCAGGAACACGATCATCACGATCATGACGATCAGGTCGACCATCCCGCGTCGTGACATTCTCATGGAATACTCCGCGAAACGTTTACGGCAAAACCGCAAGCGCGGCCGCCTGTTACGTTTCAAATCGGGGGGACGGTTGGCAAGGATACGGACCGGACCACGCCACGGCAATAATCCGGCTACGAAAACCTTGACACCGCTTTGTCATGGGCGATTGCACGGATTTGCGGCTGTGACCGTCCACACCAGCCGGAATTTGGATTTTAGATTTTGGATTTTGGATAACTTTACGCATGGTATGCCGGTTTCCTGCCGCCTTGGTCCAATCCAGAAGCGAACCTCCGGAATCGTGCCTAAGTCTCTCTATATCATTGACGGTCATTCCCAGATCTTCCGGGCCTACTACAGCCCGGCTGCGCGCTCGCGTACCGTGCGCGGCAAGCCCATCGGTGCCGTGTACCTGTTTACGCGCATGCTCCAGACGCTGATCAAGCGCCACAAGCCCGACTTTCTTGTCTGCGTGATGGACCCCAAGGGCAAGACCTTTCGCAACGACATCTTCCCCGCCTACAAAGCCAACCGCGGCGAAATGCCCGAAGACCTGCGCGACCAGATGCCCATCATCATCGACATGGTCAAGGCCATGAACGTCCACCTGATGATCAAAGACGGGTTCGAAGCCGACGACGTGATCGGGACCCTGGCCAAGCAAGCCGCGCATCACGACATGGAAGTGCGCATCATCAGCAAGGACAAAGACCTGAAGCAGCTGCTTGAGCCCCACATCAAGATGCTGAACGCCGATGATGGCACCGAGTACGGCCTGGAGCAGTTGCAGGAAGAGCTTGGAGTCATTCCGGCGCAGTTTATCGACATCCAAGCCCTGGCCGGCGACAGCGTGGACAACATTCCCGGCGCCAAGGGCATTGGCATCAAGACCGCCGCCGAGCTGATCAAGCAGTACGGCACGCTGGAAGAGGTGCTGAAGCACGCCGAGGAAATCAAGCAACCCAAGCGCCGCGAGAATCTGATCGCGTTCAAGCCCGAAGCAGAACTCAGCCGCAAGCTCGTGCACATCATGACCACCGTGCCGGGCGTGAAACTTGAACCCGACAAGGCCAGTCTCAAAGAGCCGGAGAAAGAAGTTCTGTTGCCGATGCTGCAGGACCTGAACTTCAAGTCCGTCATGAAGGACTTCGGCTGGGACGAAATGGCCGGCACTGTCGCGGCAGGCAGCGAGGCAGAACAGGCAGAAAGCCCCGCCCGGAAGGGCGGGGCCGCCAAGGCCAAACAATCCCAGTCCACAGGCGCCCAATCCAGCCTGTTTGGCGACCCTGCGCCCAAGCCCGAAGTGCCCAAAGCGCTGCTCAACGCCGACGTCGAGTACACGCTGGTCGAAGACAAGGCAGCACTGGAAAAACTTCTCAAAGCAAAGGCCAAGCGCTGGAGCATCCATTGCGCAGCCGAAACCTACGACCAGTTGGCTGGCATTGCCGTATGCACGCAGCCCGGCAAGGCCTGGTACGTGCCGCTCAAGGGCAAGCTGGATGGCGGCCTGGCCGCGAAGCTGCATGACGCCAAGCTGTCCAAGATCGGCCATGACCTGAAAGCCGACCTGCGCGCCTTGCTGCTGGTCGGCGCCGACCTGAACGGCATCGAAAGCGACACCAAGCTGCTGGCGTTTCTTGTCGATTCGTCGCGCGAAGACGCCAAGCTGGCCAGCCTGAGCCGCGAGTATCTGGGCATGGACACCGTGGACTGGGACAAGCTGTTCGGCGACAAAAAGGCCCGCAAGAAACTGACCGACGCAGAGCCCGAGCGGGTGATGCAGTACGCCTGCCAGTTCGCCGACTACGCCCTGCGCGTAAACGACATTCTGGCACCGATGGTGAAGTCGCTTGAGCTCGATAAGCTGGCCGTTGAACTCGAGTTTCCGCTGGTCGATGTGCTGGGCCGCATGGAACACCGCGGCATCAAGATCGACAAACCGTACCTCAAGAAGCTCAGCGCCGACTTCGACAAAGAGATCGGCACGCTGGAGAAGACGTGCTTCAAACTGGCTGGCCGTGAGTTCACGCTGGGCTCGCCCAAGCAGCTCGGCGAAGTCCTCTACGACGAACTCAAACTGCCTGAGCAGGGCAAGACCGCCAAGGGCACCGGCCGCAGCACCGATCAAAGCGCGCTGGAAGCGCTGGCGCCGATGCACGAACTGCCGGCCAAAGTGCTGGAATGGCGGCACCTGACCAAGCTCAAGTCCACGTATGTTGACCAGCTGCCCGACCTGGCCGACGAGCACGACCGCGTGCACACCACGTATCGGCAGACCGTTGCCACGGGCCGGCTTTCCAGCAAAGACCCCAATCTTCAGAACATTCCGGTGCGCACCGAAACGGGCAAGAAGATCCGCCGCGCGTTCATCGCGGACAAGGGCAACGTGCTGGTCAGCGCCGACTACAGCCAGATTGAGCTGCGCATCCTTGCCCACATCGCCGACGAAAAACCGATGATCCAGGCGTTCAAGGATGGCGTGGACATTCACAAGGCGACTGCGGCGGGCATATTCGGCGTCAGCGCGGACAAAGTCACCGGCGAGCAGCGCAACGTAGCCAAGACTGTGAACTATGCCGTGCTCTACGGCCAAAGCGCGTTTGGCCTGTCGCAGGGGCTGGGCATCAGCCGCGGCGAGGCCAAAGAGTTCATCGACAACTATTTCGCCGCCCACCCGAAAGTCGCCAAGCTGACGGACCAGGTGCTCGATCAATGCCGCAAAGACGGATATGTGACGACGCTGGCGGGCCGAAAGCGCTTCCTGCCGGAAATCCGCAGCAAAAACGTGATGGTCAGGAAGCAAGCCGAGCGGCAGGCGTTCAATTCAGTGTTGCAGGGCACAGCGGCGGACCTGATCAAGAAGGCGATGCTCGACGCCCACGATGAAATCGAAAAGAAGAAGCTGCCATTCAAAATGCTGCTGCAAGTCCACGACGAACTGGTGTTCGAAGCGCCCGAGAAAGAGGCCAAGGCCTGCGCCGAATTCGCCAAGCGCATCATGGGCGCGGCGATGAAGTTGAAAGTACCGCTGGATGTAGATGCCGGGGCCGGCACCAACTGGCTGGAGGCAAAATGAAGACCGTTCAGGAGGCAAGTGACACGAGGCAGGAGGCAGGCGAAAAGGGGACTGGCTCTGTAGCGAAGCGGAGGTGCCTGTCCCCTTTTTCGCACAGCACAATCTCGCACTCCAGCCCCCGAAGGGGGCGTCAGACATTAGCCCGGGGCGTAAGCCCCGGGTCCCCGCGCCGCTTCTTCCTGAGCCCCGGAGGGGCGACACAACTCCTCGCCATCGCAGTCATCCTGACACTTGCCGCATGCAGCAAGCCCGCGCCGGTCAACGTCGAAGACGACGGCGGCGAGGAAATCCCGGTCAAAGAATCCCAGAGCAACTTTCTTGACCTGCAAGTCGGGGTCAACTGGCTCAGCTTCGTTGCCAACGCCGAGCGCGAATTCCCTGAATTGTTCGAGGGTCTCGACCGTGACCAGAAGCGCCGCACGCGCCTGGCGCCCGCCACCCCGGCTGATGACCGGCTGCTGCTTGAGTTCAGCCTGCCGAAGAGCGCCAAGATGTGGGCCGTGGACTGGTACGAAACGCAACTCGTCGCCATCGACCTGCCGGACGCCCGGGGTTTCAGCGTCGCCATCGCGCCCGCCAAAGCCGCCGGCGTTGAACTGGCCGACGTGCTCGCGCGCAATCGCGCCGACCAGGTCAAGGGTGCCAAGCACCAGTCCGGGATGGGCGGCACCGCGTCTGTGAGCCTGAACGGCAAGCCGATCGCGTACTACAACAAGCTGATCCTGCCGGGCCGTACTACATCGCTAGTGCTGGTGGCGGAAGCGTGGATGAACAACGAACCGCTCGGCGACGCGCACCGCGACGGCGTCAACACCATCCTTGCGGGCGTCAGCATCAAGCGCGAACTGTCGCTTGAGGGTCTGCCGAAGCACAAGGTTTCGAGTGCGCTGCCCGTGCTGCTCAAGGGTGACCTGCATTTTCCGGCCGGTTCACTCTCGCTGCCGGTGAAAGAAGGACATCTGGTCCGGAAACTGGGTGGCGACTCCACAGTACGCGTAGACGGCGAGGGCGCGGCGCCGTGGCTGCTGCTGCGCCAGCTCGACCAAACCAGCGCGCCGGGCGACATTCGCGTGCGCGTGCGGACTGACCCGGTGTTCAGCCGCCGCATGAAAGACCCTCAGGCCAGCTTTTCAGCCGGCTACGACCCGGGCTGGAACTTCCCGATGGTGCTTTGGGACTACTCGAACAGCGGCGCTGAGCACATGATCATGGGCGTGCTGGTTGTCGGCGACGAGCTGCTGAGCATCGAAATCATCAGTACCGGCCTGCGCGATGCCGAGGCCCGCCGCAAGGCAAAGCAGGCGGCCCTTGACCTGCTGCAGGGTGCCCACACAGCGCCAATCGGCAACCGGGAACAACTTGACCCCCTGGTCGGATGGAACGTCGGCACGATGGGAAAGGGCGGCTAAGGCAGCGCTGCCCGGGCAAACCGCAATGACCAATCACCAGCTACCAATGACCAATGAACATGCCCTGCCAGCCAACTGGTTGTTGGAAATTGGTCATTGGTCTTTGCGGTACAAAGCAGCTCTTGGCCACACCAAAGGCCGCCCATGAAGCCTGTCATCGCCCTGATTGGCGGGGTTGCCGGCGGCAAGTCCGCTGTAGCTGCGGCCTTCGCGCGCCGCGGGGCGTTTGTGATCAATGCGGATGATGAGGGGCATGCCGTGCTGCGCGACCCGGCGGTACGGGCCGAGATTATTGCCGCGTTCGGAAAAGGCGTGATTTCGGAGGACGGCGAGGTTGACCGAAAAAAACTTGGTGCCATAGTATTCGGTGACGGCGAGAAGCTTGCTACACTGAACGCCATCACCCACCCGCATATCCGTCGGCGTACCAACGCAAAGATCGAGGCGGGACTCAGCGACCTAGGCATCAAGGCCATCATACTGGACATCAGCCTGCTGCTTGAATCGGGCGCTTACGGGGGGAAGTACACTCTGCTGCTATTTGTCGATGCCACCGAGGCATCTCGCAAAAAGCGCGCTGCACAAAGAGGTTGGCCCCAGGGCGAGCTTGAACGCCGACAGGCCCGCCAGATGACACTTGAAGAGAAACGCAGGCAAGCCGACGTCGTCATCGACAACAACGGCAGCCTTGCTGACCTTGATCGCCAGGTACAGGAAATCTGGCACACTTACGTTGCAAGCAACGTGGACGGGCCGCCGGGGGCCCCCTAAACCATTCCCCGGTCCAAGCCCTGTGGTTCCAAGCCGCTCCCCGCGGCTGTCGCAGGCAGACGCCGCAGTTCAGCTCCCCGCTGCACCCGGCATGAGGCAAATATGAACCCTGAAGGCAAGTCAGCACCCAAGAGGCGCGGCCGCTCACGTGGCGGGCACCGCAATAACAGCAACAATAACGTGCGGCGCGGGCCAAGGCGCAAGGATGGCACAGATGTCCTGAGCGAAGAGATGGCACGCCAGCACGAAATGGCCCGCATGGAGGCCCGCCGCGAGCGCGAAGAAGAAGAGTACCAGCGCCGCAGCCCGGAACCGAATGACGACAGCGTCGGCAACAAGGCCGAGCCCGCACCAAGGCACGGCAACGGCCAGGCGCCAAACGAAGACATTCCTGACATGCCCAATGACATGCCCGCTGCTGAAGACACAGAGAGCGCGGCAGCCCCCACAACGGACACGGCCACTCCGGCGCCCGCGACCCACGAGCCGCGCGGCCCGCAAGTTACGATCAACCTCAACGAGCTCCAGAAGATGAAGATGGAGCAGTTGCAGAAAGACGTGCGCGCGGTGGGCATCCAGGACACCAGCGGCTTGAAGAAGCAGGACCTGATCTTCCAGCTGTTGAAAGACCGCGTGAAGCGCGGCGCCATGATTTATGGCGAAGGTGTCATGGAAGTTTTGAACGAGGGCTTCGGCTTTCTGCGCAGCCCGGACTACAACTACCTCCCCAGCCCCGACGACATCTACGTCTCACCCAGCCAGATCCGGCGTTTCGGCCTGAAGTCGGGCCACATTGTCGCGGGACAGATTCGTCCGCCCAAAGACAACGAACGCTACTTCGCGCTGCTGAAGGTTGAGCACGTCAACAACGAAGACCCCAACAAGCTGGCTGAAGTCGTGCCCTTTGACGAACTGACGCCGCTTTACCCAGACAAGCGCATTTTCCTTGAGACCAAGAACGACCTGAACCTGCGCGTGATTGACCTGGTAACACCGATCGGCATGGGACAGCGCTGCCTGATTGTCGCGCCGCCCCGCACTGGCAAAACCGTCATCCTGCAAAAGATTGCCAACGCCATTCGCGCCAATCACCCCAACATCTACGTCATCGTGCTGCTGATCGACGAGCGCCCCGAAGAAGTCACCGACATGGAGCGCACCGTTGACGCCGAGGTCATTGCGTCAACCTTCGACGAAGCCACATCCCGCCACGTCCAGGTCACCGAGATGGTGCTGGGCAAGGCCAAGCGGCTTGTCGAGCACAAGGTCGATGTGGTCATCCTGCTGGACTCGATCACGCGACTTGGACGCGCCTACAACGCTGAACAGCCGCACAGCGGCAAGATCCTGACTGGCGGTGTTGACGCCAGCGCGCTGCAGCGGCCGAAGCGGTTCTTCGGTGCCGCGCGTAACATTGAAGAGGGCGGTAGCCTGACGATTATCTCCACCGCGCTGATCGACACCGGCAGCCGAATGGACGAAGTGATTTTCGAAGAGTTCAAGGGCACCGGCAACGCTGAACTGCACCTGGACCGGCGACTGGCCGACCGGCGCGTGTACCCGGCGATCGACGTCACGCGTTCCGGCACACGCAAGGAAGAGCTGCTGCTTGACCCAGACGAACAGAAACGCATGTGGGTCCTGCGCCGCATCCTGAACGACATGAACCCGATTGAGGCGATGGAATTGCTCAAGGAACGCCTCAAGAAGACGCAAAGCAACGCGGAATTCCTGATGACCATGAGCATCGGGGCGAATTAGTCGTGTGTGCCAGCTTTCTTGCAGTTGGAATCCGGAACTTGCCGGGGGATACTGACGTTAGATAGGCAAGGAGACGAACATGCGCTGGCTCATGACATTCCTGATCGCCCTGGCACTGGGCGCACCGGCGTTTGCCCAGGAGGCACCGCCGCAGCCGCCCAAAGAGGACGAGAAGAAGGAAGAGAAGAAAGACGAAGAACCCAAGATGTCCGAAGAAGGCCAGAAGCTCTTCGCCGACGTCAAGCTGGTCTACGCGAAGTATTACGAGATCATCCTGGCCAAGACCAAAGCCAACGAAGAGTACAAGGCCGAAGACGTGTGGGAGACCGCCGTCAAGGAAGCCAAGAACACCAAGTACAAAGACCGCACAGAGTTCCATGACGCGGTAGCCAAGATGAAGGCCAAGGACCGCCTGTTCAAGAAAGAAGTCAACGAGCTGGTAACCAAACACGCCAGGGACTACGCCGAAGCCGTCAAGAAGTGGTCCGGCGAAAAAGAAGGCGGGTAGGACATTCGAAGCAGTCCGCCGTCGCCAAGGCTATGGCGGACACGCAAACAGCCCGCTCGTCGCGGGCTGTTTGCGTGGTGGGCGCTACAGGACTCGAACCTGTGACCCCTGCCGTGTGAAGACAGTGCTCTAACCAACTGAGCTAAGCGCCCCGGGTCTGCTTGAACGCTCAAAGGTTGCTGCAGCGCAAGTCCTTGTGGCCCATGCGCTTGCTTGCCCCCCTGAGCGGGCCGCATATACTAGGCCGTGCGGTAAACCCGTCAAGCAAGGGAAGTTCCATGGAAACAATCCTCGTCGTAGAGGACGATCCGTCAATCCAGCGCGGCCTGGAACTCAACCTTCAAGTCGAAGGCTACTCGGTTATTACCGCCAGCGATGGCGACCAGGGCCTGAAACTGGCGCTTGAGCGCCGGCCTGACATTATTCTGCTGGACGTCATGCTGCCCAAACTCAGCGGCTTCGACATCTGCCGCCAGTTGCGCAAGCAGGGCCTGACCATGCCGATCATCATGCTGACCGCCAAGACGCAAGAGATCGACAAGATCATGGGCCTTGAACTGGGCGCCGACGATTACGTCACCAAGCCCTTTTCCGTGGCTGAAGTCGTCGCCCGCGTAAACGCCGCGATGCGCCGCAGCAAGCGCTTCGAAACCAGCGAAGCCGACTACACCTTCGGCGAGCACAATCTCGACACAAAGGGCCAGGTGCTGCGCCGCAACAACCAGCAGATTGAGCTGAGCCAGAAAGAGTTCCTGATGCTCAAGCTGTTCCTCGAAAACGAAGGCAAGGTGCTGAGCCGTCAGGAAATTCTCGCCAAGGTCTGGGGCTTTGATTACTTCGGCACGGACCGCACGGTGGACAACTTCATCAACAAGCTGCGCCAGAAAATCGAAAACGACATCAACAACCCCAACCACATCCTCACGATGCGCGGCAGCGGCTACAAGTTTCTGCGTTGACACCGCACATTCACACTCATGTCACGCGCCGAACCATTGCGGCCGAGATTCGTTGTTTGATGGTTCGATCAGTTACTTCGCGCCGGTCTGGGCCCGGACGCAACGACCCTTTGACGGAGGACGTTATGCGTCACGTATGGATGGCCATTGCTGTTATTGGACTTGCGACGCTTTACGGTTGTGCGGAAGGCGGTGGTAGCGCTGCATCTTCGGGCGGCGGCACTGGCGGCCCGGTCGGCCCCGGCCCAGCCCCGGAGCTTGGCAGCGGCGACCACACACCATCATCCGTAACTCTTACAGTGTTGAGCGGTACCGGACTGAGCGTCAATAATCCCGCCGACCTTGCGTTTTCGCCGATTGACCCCGGTGAACTCTGGGTCGTCAGCCAGGGCGATGCGAGCCTGGTGATCTTTGACCACGTGCTTTCCAACCCGCTTACCGGCGAGCGCATCAACAGCACCAACGATGGCAACTGGTCGCACTTTTTCAGCAATGCTTGCGGCATCGCAATGGGCGCCCAGACCAGCAGCACGGGCAATGGTTGGACGTTTGCCACCAGCCAGGACTCCAACAACGGTGGCAACAATTTCATGGGGCCGACACTGTGGTCGCTTGACCGCGGCATCATAGGACATTACCCGCCGGGGGTCGGCATCGGCCTGGGCAGCCACCTGGATATGCTGCACAGTACGCGCTTTGCCAAGGGCATCGCCCACGAAGCCGACAACCGTTACTGGGTTGTGGGCCAGGCCTTTTTCACGGTCAATGCCGGCAACCCGCAGGTGTGCCTCACTCGCTATGAATTCGCGCAGGACCATGGGCCGGGCGCGGACAACCACTCCAACGGCGTGAAATGGCACTACGCCAAAGGACAGGTGGCAACCGTGTCTGGCGTGCCCCTCGGCATGTACTACCACCCGACCAGCAAGCTGCTTTACGTCAGTGACACCGGTAACGGCAGGATCGTCGCGCTGGACACCCAAAGCGGCAACGCCCCTGTAGTTGTCGCCAGCTTCACCAGCGACGGCACTGACTATGAAGTCACGGGCGCGACGGTCACCAACGTCGTGGCGCCGGGCACTTTGCTGTCGCAACCCAGCGGCCTCGAATTTTACAACGGCCTGCTGTACGTGTGCGACCATGCCACCGGGATCATTCACGCATTTGACCTCAATGGCACACGCGTCAACTGGCTTGATACGGGCCTTGGCAGCAACGCCTTAACGGGCCTTGCGTTTGGGCCAGACAACAAGCTGTACTTCTGCGACAAGAAGAACGACCAGGTTGTGCGCATTGACCCGTAACGCCGGCAGCCGCAAAGCCCGGCCCGCCTGCGGCCGGGCTTTACGTTTGCAGCTATTTGCAGGGACGCGCGGCGCGCTAGACTGCCCTGTGGTTGAGGCGAGGGTACTGCGTTGAAGATTGCCATATTGTCGCAGGGCCCGCGGCTTTTCAGCACGCGCCGGCTTCGCGAAGCCGCAGAAGCACGCGGCCACAAAGTACGCATACTTGACCCGCTCAAGTTCTCGATCGACGTCGAAAGCCGCAACCCCCACCTGTACTACCGCGAAAAGAAGCTGCCCAAGTTTGATGCCGTGATCCCGCGCATTGGCGCCAGCATCACGTTTTTCGGCACTGCGGTCGTGCGCCAGTTTGAACAGATGGGCGTGTTCTGCCTCAATACCAGCAGCGCCATCGCCACCAGCCGCGACAAGCTGCGCGCGTTCCAGATTCTGAGCCGGCACAACATCGGCATCCCCAAAACCGCGTTCGTGCGCCAGCGCAGCAGCGTCATGCCGGCGATTGAACGTGTCGGCGGCGCGCCTGTAATTATCAAGCTGCTAGAGGGCACCCAGGGCATCGGCGTCATCCTGGCCGAGGACAACAAGATCGCCGAAGCGATCATCGAGACGCTGCAAAGCACGCGGCAAAACGTGCTGATCCAGAATTTTGTCGCTGAAAGCAAGGGCCGCGACGTGCGCGCCTTTGTGGTCGGAGGCCGCGTGGTTGCGGCCATGCGCCGCAGTGCCCAGGGCGAAGAGTTCCGCAGCAACGTTCACCGCGGCGCCAAGGCTGCCGCGATTGAACTGGCACCTGAGTATGAGCGCACGGCGGTGCACGCGGCAACGATCATGGGTTTGCGTGTCGCGGGCGTGGACATGCTGGAGAGCAATGACGGGCCGCAGATCATGGAAGTGAACAGCAGCCCGGGCCTCGAGGGGATTGAGGGCGCGACCAGCGTGGACGTTGCCGACGCCATCATTCGCCAGATCGAAGACGAAGTTTTGTTTCCTGACGTTGACCTGCGCGAACGCCTGAGCTTGAGCCAAGGGTACGGCATCGCGGAAATCCCGATCGGCCCCGGCAGCGAACTTGTCGGAAAGATGATCAAGGACAGCGGCCTGCGCGAGAAGGACATTCTCGTGCTGAGCATGATTCGCGCCAGCCAGACCATCCCCAACCCGCGCAAGACCCGCCGCATTGTCACCGGCGACCGCCTGCTGTGCTACGGCAAACTGCTGGCGATGAAGAACCTGCTGCCCGGCCCCAAGTCTGCCAGCGCACGCGCAAAAGCCGTGCGCACCTGAGGGCAAGAACGGAAAGCGGATGCCGTCAAGAATGCCAGTTCTGTTTGCCGGCCACGGCTCGCCGATGAACGCGATCAGCGACAACAATTGGTCGCGCGGCTTTCGCGCACTGGGCGAGTCTCTGCCGCGTCCAAACGCCATCGTCTGCATTTCGGCGCACTGGTATGTGCCGGGCACTCTTGTGTCGAGTAACCAGCAGCCGCGCACGATCCATGATTTCGGCGGCTTTCCACTTGAGTTGTACCAGGTCCAGTATCCCGCACCGGGTAGCCCGAAGCTGGCTGGGCGCGTGGCTGAACTCACTGGGGCAGAGCAGTCCGAGGACTGGGGACTGGACCATGGGACCTGGTCCGTCCTGCGCCATATGTACCCGGATGCCGACATCCCGGTCGTGCAGCTCAGTGTTGACGTGCGGCTCCAGCCGGCGGCGCACATCGACCTGGGCCGAGCCCTTGCGCCGCTGCGGGATGAAAAGACCTTGATTGTCGGCAGCGGCAACATCACTCACAATCTGCGCCACGCATTTACGTCGATGCAGGGTGGAGACACGAAAACGCCTGAATGGGCGGCGCGGTTCGATCAGGGTGTTGCGGCAGCGCTTGAGCGACACGACAACGAATGGCTGGCCCGCGCACCGGCCACCGCAGACGGACAAGTCAATCACCCCACGCCGGACCACTATCTGCCGCTGTTGTATGTCGCCGGCGCATCGAGCCAAGGCGACAGAGTCACGTTTCCCGTAACCGGGTTTGACCTGGCTTCGCTTTCCATGCGTTGTGTCTTGTGCGGGTAACGCGTCACAGCGCCGCCGCAACCGGGAAACCCCGACGTCGGCAGACCGAGAAAACCGACGTGGCTATCGAATGGCGACGTCGCGGAACAGCAGCGTCAGCTTGATCTTGGGCTCGGGCGGAAAGCCGTCCTCGGCTGCTTCGCCTTCCGCGGGCGCGGCTGGCGTCGCCGGCGCCGGTTGGCCGGCTGCGGGCGCCGCCGGGGCCGCCGCCTGATTGCTGCCGGTGCGCCGATACACCGCGCGAATGCTGTGCGTAACTTTGCCCGCGGTGGCCGAAGCCTCAACCGAATACACCGTGCTGCGTACGGTAAGCCATGGCTTGAAGCGGTTGAAAATCTCTTCCGTGAAGTCCTTGATCTCCGGGGCTGCGGCGCCTTCTTCAGTCTGCTCACCGCTGACGCGCGTCACGAAGGCCGCATAAGCCGCGATGTCCTGTGCGCGGAACGACGCCTTGTCTTCTTCCTCTTCTTCTTCGCCCTCGGGTGGTGGCTCGTCCACCGGGATCTCGCCGGTTTCTTCGGCTTCGGCCACGTCCTGCCGGTCCTGCTCGCGCGCTGTGAGAATCTGGTCCACCACGTCCCACGTCAGGTCAGCGTCCAGCGCCAGCAGCAACTCGCGCGAAGCGGTATTGATGTTGATGCGCCCGCTCGTGTACAGCGTCAGGTAGTGGATGATGCCCAGTGGGTTGGGGTCCCGTGAGCGCAGGTCGGCTGACTCCACGGCTGCGCGCGTCTGCTCGAAGCGTTCTTCGTCGGTGAGTTCGTTCCAGGGCCTGTATTCTTCGGGCTCGTCGCTGCTGCCCTTCTCAATGGGTGCGTCGGCTTTGCGTACGGGGCCATACAGCAGTTTCTCGGTCCAGCCTTCGACCTGCAGCAATTCGCCCAGCGTCAGCATTTCGTAGGGCGTCTGCTTCTTCATGCTGCGCACGTCGCCGTCTTCGGTGGCGGTAAACTCCAGCTCATCCGACTCTTCGGTCAGGCGCTCTTGCAGGTACTTCACGAGGTTGCTCACGAGTGTCGCCGTGTTGACGTCGCTGTCCTCGCCCAGGTTGCGCGTGTTGCGCGGCGTGCCATCCAGAATCTTTTCCCCCAGGCGCTCGCTGGTGCCCTCAAGCCGCTCGTCGGTGCGGCGACAGATGTCGATCAGGCGCTTCAACACCTCGGCTGCTTCTTTCTGCTGGTCCTCGGTGCCGCGCACGAGCATCAGCAGGTTGAATTTCCGGTCTTCGTCACTGATCAGGACCATCGGGTCCTTGGGACGATCGCCCTCGCTGCTGCCGTCGTCGCCCCAGGTTTCGCCCTCCCAGCTCAGGGGCTTGGACCACTCCTCGTTCAGACTGTCGTAGTCAGAGGCCTTATCCAGGCGCAGGATCACCTGCCCGCGGATCAGCGCCATCTGCGCCAGGTAGGCCGCGCGCAGGTCGTCGCGTACGTTGCCCGACACCGCCGCCTCGCGCTGCACGTCGCTTTGCAAGCCGTACACAAGAACAGCCAGCATGATGACCAGGATCAACACCACCATCAGCGCGAACCCGCGCCGTTGAGAACGTGCTGCCTTACGTACCGAACCCTTGGCCATGCCGTGTTTAACGCGTGAGAACCGTCCGGGATTGCGGATTTTGAGCTGTCGAAATCAGCGCACTGTTGCTCGAAACTACTTGGCGCGCAGCATGACCGTTACTTTGACCGACTTGCCGCCGCGATTCAGCGTAAGTTCAAGCGCGTCGCCCGGTTTGTGCCGCGCCAGAATCGTGCGCAGGTCGCCCGTGCCGGTGACGCTTTCGCCGTCAACGTGCGTGACGATGTCGCCCTCTTTCAAGCCCGCTTCCTGCGCCGGGCCGCCGCTAGAGGTGCCGGTGACCACCACGCCGCCCTCGACGTCCAGTTTCTTGGCGTCGTCGGCGTCCAGGTTCTTGAAGCTCGCGCCGAGGGTTACCTTGACCTCAACACGTTCCGGGTTACGAACCTCGGGCTTGGGTTGCGCGGGCTTTGGCTGTTCCGGGGTTGGCTCGGTTTCCGGGTTGGCTTTGCCGCCGCGCAGGGTCTTGAGGCGTTCGTCGAGTTCTTCCTGCACGCGGCGCCGCTCGGCATCAAGGTCGCGCAGGCGGTCGCGCAATTCTTTGACCTTGGCATCGTCTTTGAACTGCTGGTCTTTGTCGGCTTCGCTGCCCAGCGTCACCAGCAGCGGTTCATTGCGGCCGTTGCTGCGACGCACACCCAGGCTCAGAAAGTCGCCGGCGCGCTTGCCTGCTAAAGCCTGCTGCATTTCTTCGATCGTTGTCACCGTGCTCTCGCCGGCAGACAGGATAATGTCCCCCACCTCAACGCCCGCCGTTGCAGCCGGGGAGCCCTTGTCTACACGTGTGACTTTCAGCCCGCCGGGGATGCCCAGTTTGGTTGCGTCGGCTTGCTCGACCACTTCGGCCTTCAACCCCAGCCAAGCCTTGTCCGACTGGGCGAACACTGGCGAGGCCAGCAGCAACAAGATCAACGGAATCGCAAGCTTCATGGTCAGGCTCCGGGTCAGGCTCGGAATCGAATTTGGGCTGTCTATTGTACGCATTGGACGGCCTGTTTGGGAAAGAGTTTCGTGAGCATTGGCAGCGGGTCTTGGGCGCTCATCCTTTACTTGGCGCCCCTGATTGGCAGACTTGGCCGCCGATGGTGCACATCGTGAAGATTCTCAAGTACGTGCCGCGCGGCGCCAAGGCCGGGCGCTTGACCCTTGAGCTTGACGGAACCAGCTACAACGCAAAATGTTACGCTGACCCGGCATTGGCCGACGGCCTGCTGGTTGTCGGCTCCAGCTACCCCGTGGCCCTGACCATTGAAACCGACGGCAAGGTCGAGTACGCCGACCCGGGAAAGGCTGAACTGAAGGTGTTGCAGGCCTCTGAGTCCGGCGACAAAGTTCGCGCCCTCGGACGCACATGGGACAGCATCGACCACCAGGTGATCAAGCTGGATGCAGACCCGACCGTGGGAGTGCGTTTGAACCTGCCCCAGACAGCCAGTGACTACCGCGGCGGCAGTTGGCTTGCCGCTGTCGGTGTGTTGTGCGCAGACCTGCCTCCTGAAGAACACGACTAACCGGAACTCCGCCCTTGTTTCTGCTCACCGCCGTGGTTCCTGTCGAAGCCCTGACCGAAATTGCCCGCGAAGCTGGCTGGCTGGAAATCCTGTTCGCGACGCTGTTCAACCCGGCCTGGAACCAGGAACACGCAACCGTCATCTGGCCGCTGATTTTTGCCGTGCTGGTGCTGACCGGGATCGGCTTGCCGACACCTGAAGACATCTGGCTTACGCTGGCCGGATTCAGCGCCTACAAGCAGGGCGGCGACAGCTTTATCTGGTGGTACTACGTGCTGGCTTTCTTCGGTTGCACGATTTCGAACCTGATTGGTGATTCGTTCGCATGGACGATGGGACGGCGCTGGGGGTTTGGCATTCGCGACCGCTTCAAGTTCATGCGCCGCGTGCTGAACGAAAAGCGCATGCGCCGCGTGCAGGGCTGGTTTGACAACTACGGCAACTGGACCGTGTTTCTTGGCCGACAGCTTGCCGGCGTGCGCTTTGTGACATTCTTTTCCGCCGGCACGATGCGCATGCCGCTGCACAAGTTTCTGCTGTACGACTTCCTGGGCTGCTTTGTCAGCATCCCTGTCTGGTTCGTGCTCGGGGGCCTGGCCGCCGTGTACGGCCAGGGCTGGCTGGACAGCGCATCCAAGGTGGCGGGCGGGGGCCTGTTCGGTGCAGCCGCCGTGGCGGTCGTGATTTTCCTGATTGTGGTCAAAGTCAGGAGTGCCCGCCGCGCCAGGCGTGATGCCGAGAAGATCGAGGCCGAGATCCGGCTTTCCGCGCGGCACGCGTCCCAGCCTGACCTGCCGGTACAACCCCACTAGCGGGTCTCAGGGTTTGTCGCACAGGAATGTAGACTCTTGCGCGGGGGGAAGATGCCGGGCGGCATCGACAAGACTGAGCGCCAGCTCAACCTAATCAGCGCGCTGCTGAAAGCGCGCGAGGGCCTCGTTTGGGCCGAAATCACTCGCATCAACGGGTACGACGATGCCGCAGCCGAGCGTTCACGACAGCGCCGCCTTGAGCGCGACCTGCATGACATTGCCGACATCGGGCTGATGGTTGAGCGCATCGTGGAAGACCGCCAGCGCACGCGATGGGCCATTCACCGCGGCAGCGCGCTACTGCCAAGCCTGACGCTGACTGGCGAGCAGCGAGTGCTGCTGTTTCGTATCGGCATGGCCTACGTGGACGAAGCAGGTGCGTTGGGTCGCCACCTGTCCACGGCGCTGATGAAGTTGCAGGCAGGTGCCGGCCGCGGCGCCATGCCGGTGGAGCTGCCACCGGCGACCATCCGGCGCTCGCTGTTGCGCAAGCCCGGCGAGGGTGCACCCCTGGAAGCGATTGTGAACGCCCTGTTGCACAGGCGGCGCATTGCATTTGAGTACCGCTCGCGCCAGGCCACGGGCCGGCGGGTGGTCGCGCCCTACGCGCTGGTTTCTAGGCGTGGCGGCTGGTACTTGCTGGGCCTGGATGTTGATCGCGGCGCAGAGCGCACATTTCGCGTGTCGCGCATCCGGGGCCGCGTCAGTCTGCACACACCCAGGGGCAAGGCGCCCGAGTACGACATTCCGGCAGGATTTGAGCCGGAGCGCAGTTTCTCGTCGCAGGCGTTCGGCAGCGGCGAGGGCGCGTTTCGCGATGTTAAAATCCGCTTCGACGCCGAAGTTGCCTTTGCCGTGCTGAACGAGTTCGAGGGCAGCTATCACATCACACACGCCAAAGACGGGTCGCTGGTGCTGCACCTGCCGTTTGCCTGGCCGGGCGAACTCATGAACTACCTGGGCGAGTTTCCGGGCCACTGGCAGGTTCAGCAGCCCCAAGACCTGCGCGAACTTGTGGTCAAGCGCCTGAAGGCCTCGCTGAAAGTGCTGCAAGGGGGTGCGCCGTGAGCCGCCTTGCCGACATGGTCAACCTGGTCACGTTCCTGTCTGCCAACCCCGGCATTCCGTTGCGGCAGGCCGCCGCGGCAACAAACCGCAGCGCCAAACAGCTTTTGAAAGACCTTGACCGCGTGCTGCTGGTCGGGCTGCCGCCCTATGACCCGGGCAGCTACATCAACGTGCGCCTGATTGGCCAGCAGCAGGAGGTGCATCTGCTGCTCAGCGAGCACTTCTCGCGCCCGCTGACCTTTGCGGCGCAGGAAGCCGTCGCGCTCAAGTACGCGCTGGAACACTTCGCGCCCGGTGCAGATGCTGAGAGTGCAGGCCAGGTGCGCGAGCTGGCGCAGGCGCTGGGCGAGGCACTGCACGGCCGCGCGCGCGAACTACTGCGCGAGAAAGCACCGGGGTTTGTGACGCCCCCGCGCACCGACCGCATGCGCCACATGCTCGGGGAGTTGACGCAGGCGTGCGAGGCGCGCCAGGTTGTTGAGCTTGAGTACTACTCGTCGCACCGTGCTGCGCTGGGCCGCCGCCGCGTGCACCCCTTCGAGCTTGTGGAAATCGGCGCGCACTTTTACCTGTTCGCGTTCTGCGAGCTGGCCAATGCGACCCGCCATTTCCGGCTTGACCGCATACGTTCGATTCGCAACACGGCAGCGCGCAGCACGCGCAAGCCGCCGCCGCGCCGCAAGACCGGCCGCATGGAATCATTGTTCGAGGGCAAGCCCAAGGACAAGCTGGTCATCCGCTTCAGCGAGCAAGCCGCGCAGGAAGTTGCCGACGAATGGAAGGGCTCACCCGGCGCAAAGGTCAAGCCGCAGAAAGACGGCCGCGCCGTGCTGGAGACCCCGCTGTTCAATCACTTCTGGGCCATCGGCTACGTGATGGGATTTGGGGAACACGCCGAGCTGCTTGAGCCACGGTGGTTGCGGGCTGAGCTGGCTCAGACCATTCGCAAGTCCCTCGACGCCCACGCCTAGACCGGCCCGGTCCTGCCTTTAGAAAGCAGTTGCCAAGGGCGTGGACCACAAAAACACGAAAGCACGAAAGGCTTGATTCGCGCAAAGACCGCCGAGACTCCGGCGAAGCATTTCTGCGCGAATCAAGCCTTTCGTGCCTTTGTGTTTTCGTGGTTTTCTTCGCTTTGCATTCAATTCTGGACCATGACTTTCAAGGCGTTGCGCTAGCGCCGCCGACGTCTGCCGCGAAACGGTGCGCCAAGCGCATAGATCAAGCCACCAAGCAGCGCCGTGACCGCGACGATCGCAAACGGGTAGTGCAGCGAAATCAGCAGGTTGGCGATAAAACGAAACACCGGGCCGTCGCCGCGGGCCTGGATCAGCCGGTCCACAATCAGGTGCGCGATCAGCGCGATGCCGCAGAGAATCAAAATGCCGGCTGCGCCGTTCTTGAGGTCCTGACGGCTTGGCGCCATGGTCAGGGTGAAGCACATGGCGAAGTAGAGAAACACATACGTGCGCCAGTCCGTCCAGCTTGAAGCCTGCACGAACAGACCCAGGTCGTCCCACACCAGCCCCAGCAGATCAAGCAGAAAGCGCATCTGGTCAGGTTGCACGGCGTTCGTGCGCACGGTGTAGAAGTTAATCGGCGCGCGCAACAGCCAGCCCAGCAGCAGCAGGCACGCCGTGCCGCCGGCCAGCGGCGCCAGCGCGATCACCATGTCGCCGATGTACTTGACCTTGGGCGGCCCGTGGCGGACTTCGCCGCTGCCATCGGCGCGAAACAGCACCATGGAGTGCACCTTGGCGCCCATCAGCAGGCAGGCCAGCGCGTGGGATAGCTCATGTACCGCCACACCCGGCGCGATCAGGTACGCAAGCACTCTCGCCGGCAAGGCGCGCACCCAAAGCGCGCGCAGGCCGTACGCCGCAAGGATGAACAGCGCGATGGCGACAACAAGGTTCAGGAAGGCGGCAAGCGTTGGCATGGCGCAAGCATGTGCGCCGGAGCGCCGACACGCAACCGGAAACCGCGCCCGCGGAACCATGATTCCGCGCCGGCTGTATTGAACTCGCCAGGCAGGTCAGGACGGAAACAAGCCGCGGTATGTGCATGCGTCGAAGGGGCTGGTGGGCACTTGGCGCAGGTACTCTTGCCGTGCGGAGTGCGCTAGACGCTCGATGATTGCCGCCTGCGACGAAAATTCGCGCAAGGCCTGCAACTTGCGCGCGGTCGGCGTCTCTGTCGCCTCGATCAGGAAGTCGGGCGCAGCCGCCAGCGGCGCGTAGACTGCAAACGCGTAGAGCGAGGGTTGCACGTCTAGCGGCTTGCCCAGTTCGGACCAGATGTTGCCGCAGGCATGAAACAGTGACATGCGCGCGGCTTCGAAGGTCGCCCGATGGTCGGGGTGCCAGTCGGTTGCATCGGTGGTGACGATCCGTGTCGGCTGCTGCTCGCGCATCAGCGCCGTGAGCGCGCAATCCAGACCGACGGCCTTGCCTTCCTCCAGACTGCTACCGCTGTGGCGGCTTAGCGAACCGTCGGGAAAACCCAGGTGCGAAAGCGCATCAGGCGGCAAGCCGATGGATTGGTAAGCGCGGTCGGCTTCGGCCCGGCGGCGGGCGACAATGGTGTCGCGCTCGGCTGGGTCGGTGTATCCCATCCGCCCGTCGGTGACAATCGCAACGGTGACAGCCGCTCCGCGGGCCAGCAGAGCCTGAATCCAGAGGCCGGCGCCGATCAGCACATCGTCATCATGGGGCGACAAGAACAGCCAGTGCTCAGCCGCGGCCCACGGCGCAAACGCAGCCGCCAAATCGGCACACTCGCCGTCTCGCCGAAACACCCGGAGGGCCTGGTCCATGGGATCACAATAACACGCCGGCGCAGGACCGCATTGCAGTCCTGTCAGCGACGCGAGGTTATGGTTGGGGTTCGGGTTCGATTTCTTCGGCCAGGCGCACCTGGTTCTTGCCTTTGCGTTTGGCTACGTACAGGGCCTTGTCGGCATCCCTTAGCAACTGGTCTTCGTTGGTGGTGGATTTGCTGATGCACGCGGCGCCGATCGAGACAGTGATGCGCATGACCTGATCCGGTTTCTCGAGCAGCGGGATCTCCACTTCGTTGACCTTGCGCCGGATCTGGTCGGCTTTGCTCTTGGCGGCCTGCCCCACCGTTTCCGGCATGATCACGCAGATTTCCTCGCCGCCGTAGCGGCACACGGTGTCGAGGTCGCGAAAGCTGCCGGCGAGCATGTAGCCGATCATCTCAAGCACCTTGTCGCCCTGCTGGTGGCCCAGCGTGTCGTTGACTTTCTTGAAGTCGTCGATGTCCAGAATCATCAGCGACAGGTCGCGGTCATAACGCAGCGCGCGCCTGAACTCGACGCTGAGCTGCTCTTCGAACACGCGGCGGTTGTACAGGCCCGTCAGCTTGTCCAGGCGGCTCTGGCGCTTGATGTGCTCAAGATTCTCGTGGTTGCTGATCACGACGCCCAGAAAGTCGGCGATGGTCGAGACAAGGTCCTTGATCGACTGCTGGATCGGCTTGTGGTTCTTGTAGAAACGCTGAAGGTTCTTGGGCAAGCCGACCTGCAACAACCCGCGCACGTCGGTGCCCGCGCGAATCGGCGCGCCGTGGGTGCCGTCGTCGTCCACCGCCAGTTCCGACTCACCGTTAAGCACGGCCCGGATCGCCGGCTGCTCATCCAGGTCAACCTTGGTGCTCTTGCGGAACGGGTTGGCGTACTTGACCTCAAGGTCGCCGGCTTCGTTGCGCAACAGCACGCCGCAACTTGAGAACTGGGCGTCGTTGACCATGGTGAGCGCGGTCTGCTTGAACACCTCATTGATGTCGTCAATCTCAAGCAGCCGCTTGGTCAGCACCGGGATCGCGCGCAGCACTTCAGACAGCGCGCCGACGCGGGTGTTGGCTTCAAGCACTTCGAGTGACTTGCGCTGTGTCTCTTTGGCGCTGCGTTGCGCGGCCAGCGTGAGTTCGCGGTTAAACTCGGATTCATTGCGCAGCTTGCTTTCCAGCTTCACCTGCTCGCTTACATCGCGCGCGCTGCCCACCTGCAACAGGCGGCCCATGTACCGCAGCAAGGCGTACCGCACCTCAAGGTGCCGCACCGCGCCGTCGCTGCGCACGACGCGAAAGCGCATCACGCCGGAATCGCCGGGGTTTTCGACGGACTTGCGGTGCGAGACGACCAGCTCGCGGTCGCCCTCATGCACCAGGCTGAGCGTGCTGACCGGGCGCCGCGCCTCAACCAACTGCTCGCGCGTAAAGCCCAGCAACTCGCACATCGCCGGGTTGACCTTGACGAACACGTCGCCTTCGGGATCAAGCACGTACTGGCCGTCCACCGAGCTGTCAAAGTGGAGGTTCAGCAGGCTTGGCTGGATTGTGGCTGTATCTTCTTCCATCCGGCGCCGACAGGTCAGCGTCACCCGGGGCGACGCTCACTTGGCGCAACGGCGAGGTCGTACACGCGCACGCTCGGGTCCCGCTGCACCACGGCGTCATTGTACACAACCGCAGACGTTGCCGCGTCAGTGCGTTCAGATTCCGCGGCCAAAGTTTGCTCGGCCTCGGGCGCGAGTTCTGAGACTCCCACACAGCGCTCTGTGTCACTGACCGGCTCGTTGGGTGACGATTCGGATGCTCTGGCCTCGGCGGCGGGATCGGGCTGCCATTCCTCGGGCGCCTCTGGCTCGTACTCCACCACCATGTCGCGCACCTGGTTGGTCGGCATGTCAGGCCCTGGCGAGAGTTCAAGCCGCTGGCTCAACGGCACGGGCTTGCCCACAAGGCCACGGCCTGAGTCCTGGGTTTCGTCGGGCGTCAGCTTCACTTTGCGCATGCGCGCCGTGAGCAAATCAAACATCACCCAACCAAGCAGGCCGGCGGCCCCGGCGAAAGCGAGCCAGGGAACGTACTGCGCGATCATCAGCATGGCTTGTCTCCGTGAGGGGACTGGCTCCGCTTCGCCGCCCCAGGTCCATCGAGTGTCGATTCATCCATGGTGGCGAAACGGTGCCTGTCCCCGTCTGGCCGCCCAACGTATCCTCACCGCATGACTGTTGTTGCCGTGATTCCTGCCCGGCTGGCCTCTACCCGGCTGCCCCGCAAGGTGCTGCTGGACAAGACCGGCAAGCCCCTCATCCAGCACGTCTGGGAGGGGGCGAGAGCCTGCCCTGTTATCGACCGGATCGTGGTCGCAACTGATGCAGAAGAAGTGGCAAACGCGGTGCGAAAGTTCGGCGGCGAAGCGGTGCTTACTTCGCCGCAATGCGCCAGCGGCACCGACCGCGTGGCAGAAGCCGCCCGCAACTTCCCGAACGCACAACTGATCGTGAACGTCCAGGGCGACGAGCCCGAGATGTCGCCGGAACCCCTGACCGCGCTGGTGAAGGGCATGCTGGCCAGCCAGGCGAGCATGGGCACCATCGCCGTGCCCTGGCCCGAGGGCGTGCCGCTGACCGACCCCGGGATGGTGAAAGTTGTGACAGACAAGCAGGGCCACGCGCTCTACTTCAGTAGAAGCCCGATTCCGTACGCCAGGCAGGGCACACCGCAGTACCTCAAGCACGTCGGCCTGTACGCATATCGGCCCGCGTTCTTGCAGCAGTACGCAGCGATGGCGCAGACGCCGCTTGAACAAGCCGAATCGCTCGAGCAGCTAAGGGCGCTGGAAAGTGGCCACCAAGTCGCGGTGTTTGTCAGCCAGTACCATGGCTACGAAGTAAACACGCCCGAAGACTACGAAGCATTTGTGAGGCGCCAGAAGGGCTGAAGCTGCAGGTCTGCTTCACTTGTGGCCGGGCAGCCTGCTCAGGCGGCCAGTTTCGCGCATGGCTGTGATTTCCTTGGCGGCTTCGGTGGCCTGGTGGCGCTGCGGCTCGAAAGCCCGGCGGCGGCCGTCTTCTTCGTCCTCCAGCTTCAAGCGCTCGGCGGCTTCTTTCAACTGGTCGCTCATGGCTTTGCGCTCGGCGCGTGCTGTCGCGACATCTGACTCAAGCTCTTTCACTTTCGATTCCAGCTCAGGCACTCGCGGGTCCTGCGGCATTTCCGGCGGGCCGCTCAGTGTCATGAACAGTATGTAGACAATGCACACGAACAGCGCGAACCCCAACGTGCCAATGCCCACGCCCGTCATGCTGCGTTGCGAACTTGCGACGGGCCGAGGCGCGAGCGCCGGGTCTTCCCACGCCTTGTACGGCGCCGCGTTCTGGCCGTTTGCGGGCTTGGGCGCCGGCAGGTCGTCTTCCAGCGCCAGCGAATCTTCCATGCCTGGCAGCGTGGCCTCGCCGCCGGGCACGAGGTCCCACAGCTTGTGCTTGTCCAAGCCGGGAATCGTCTTCTGCAGCGCAGCAACCTCTTTGCCAAGGTCACGCGCCACAGGCCGCTTTTTCGGGTCTTTTTCCAGCATGCGCCGGATCAATTCACTGACCGCGCCGGGCATGTCGCCGCCATCGAGCCCGCGCGGCTGCTCTTCGACATGCATGCGCAGAATCTCGACGGGGTCGGGGTTGTCGAACGGTATGCGACCCAGCAGTGCGCGATACAGCGTAACGCCCAGCGCGTACACGTCGGCCTGCGTGTCGATCTCGGGGCTGACTGCGGACTCGGGCGCCATGTAGGCCGGCGTACCCTGGGCCACCATGGGCGAAGTCAGGTTGGTGGCGCCCGTGGGCCGTGCCAGGCCAAGGTCGCACAGCTTCACGCGGCCGCGCCGGTCAATCATAATGTTGTCGGGCTTGATGTCGCGGTGCACCAGGCCAACCTTGGCGATGTACGCAATCGCGTCGGCCGTGGCGCGGGCGACTTCAATGGCATCGGGCAGATCAAGCTTGCCCTTGTTGCGCAGCACGGTGCCCAGGCTCACGCCCGATACGTACTCCATCACCATGTAGGTGTGGCTGCCCTTCTTGTTGATGTCCATGGCGCGCACGACGTTGCGGTGCTGCACCTTGCTGGCGACGCGGGCTTCGCGCAGGAAGCGTTGTATGTACTCGCGGTTGTCGGCCAGCGCGCGCGACAGGATTTTCACAGCGACGACGCGTTTCAGGCTGGGCTGCCATGCCCGGTACACACTGCCACGGCCGCCCTTGCCGATCATCGCCAGCAGGATCAAGCCGAGAAGCTGCGGCTCGAGGCCCTCAAGTTGGTTGTTGCCGATGAGCGTGAGCAGGTCTTCCGAGACTTCGGCGGGAATCAGCTTCTCGCGCCCCAGGTACTGCAGCAGCGGGCCGTCTTTCTCGACGCTCCAGCGCGAAGTAACAAGCTCGGCCTCAGCCGCCGAGAGAAAGCCCTTGGCGGTAAGGTAGCGCAGGATTTCGTCAGACTTCAGGACAGGCAAAGCAACCCCCGCGCGCAGTATAGCCGCGCGGGGGTTGGTGTAGAGAGGCTACTCTTCGCCGGGAAGCGTTTTGGCGCCGGCTTCTATGGCCTTCGCGTACCAGTACTTTAGCTGTTCGCGATTGGTGGTGCGGGCAATCTGCTTGAGCGCGGCGTCGTAGGTCGCGTACACGGTTGCCGGCGTGCCCTGAGCTTTCAGCAGGTACTTGTCGAGCCCCATGGCGGGCAATTGTGCGGCTTCGTCTTTCCATGCTTTTACCACCTGCTCGCCGGGGTGCTTCAGGTGCTGGGTGCGGATGTGGTATTCGTAGGCATAGGCCAGCGTGCACACGGCGTCGCGCGCGGCATGGGCGTCGGCCAGGGCATTGGGCCAGACCTGGTTGGCATACCGGTCGGTGGTGGTTACCTCGGCGAAGATCTTGTCGGTGCCCGCCCTCAGCTTTTCGATCAACGCGACCCGGAATTCGCGCCACTTGTCGGTATCGAGCACGACCTTGTTGTCTTCTTTACGGCAGAACTTGTCGGCATCCCACTGGTCTTTCCAGATGCTCAGTTTCAGCCAGTCGAAGTAGAGGGCACGCCGCTCAAGCGGGATGAAGCGCGTGTCCTGCTGGTGCTTTTCCCAGAATGCCTTTTCAGCGCCGTCTTCGCGCAACGCGGCGAGTTGCGCAAGCCGCGCCTCCTTTCTGCCCCTTAGGTCATTGTTCGCGCAGGCGTCGGAGGCATTGCCGCCCGCCGTCGATACCGCGTTGTAGCCGCCAAAGCGCAGCCAGCCTTCCAGCACCCAGTACCGATGGCACAGCGAGTCTTCAAAGTTCGCGATTTGATCCAGCACCGCCGAGCACGAAGCGGCTGTAGTGCGGATCAATTCAATCTCAATCTTGTCGGCGCCGCCGCCCCGCTTGCGGATGTTGGCCGTGTTGGTCTTGATCGTGAGTGCGGTGTCGGCCTTGTACTCCTCTTTCTTGCGGGCGAGGTGGTCGGCCCATTTCTGGTTGCCCCAGCCCTTGGGCTGATCGAGGTCTTTCAGCTTGGCGATGAGGTCCGCCTCAATGACCGGTGCGTTTATGATTTCCAGCTCGTACTTCCGGATCTCGGCTGCGACTTGGTACTGCGGTGTCAGCAGCACGTAGTTCGCGCCCTTGTTGCCGGACGCGGTCAGGTTCGCCGCGCCGTCTTTCAGTGTCTGGCCGACGTACAGCAGGCAGATGCTCTCGGACATGCCGGGGTTGTTCATGACTTCGTCGTAGTACTTCTCGTGCTCAGTCTCGTCGCCCATCACCGGCCTGAAGAACGGAGTACCCGCCTCATCGGTCCCAGCCACGACAGCGCCGTACCAGTCGCTGCACCATTTGATGGCGCGCTGGACCTCCGGCCTTTGCGCCTTGAAAGTCACTCGGGCGATCAGCGCGTACACACCGGGCGCCAGCGGCTTATCCAGCGCGGGCATCAAGAAGCGCCCGTGGCCGAAGCCGCCCAGGCTGCCCTCGACCATGGTCTCGTGCGCCTGCACCTGCGGCCCGCGCGCGGCGGCCATGGTTTCGCGCACGTTAGGCTCAAGGACGCGGCCATTTTCGCGCTGCAGGTTGGTATGGAACTGCACCAGTTCAAGCTCGACGCGCACTTTCTGCTGGCCGCGCGAAATGCCCTTGGCGTCGGCGGGCACGCGGTCGGCCTCGAAGTCGGTCAGCAATTCGCCCGATAGCTGAACGCCGCTGCCGGCGGGCGCCAGCGCCACGTTTTTCAGCACCACGCGGTTCGTGAGATAGTACGGCTCTGGGAAATGCGAGTCGTCCCTTACCAGCCGCATCCGCTTCAGCGGATAACCGTCATCGGCGGCTTGGGCAAACACTGCGCCAGCCGCCAGAATCAGCGCGATGGCGGGCGCGATCATGAAAGTCCTCATGGCAATCCTCCCAATGGGTTTCTACGCACTGCGAAACACCAGCCCCGAGTGCGCCTGTCCCCGGTGCGGGTGGTGAATTTCTGCGGTTGCGCCGCGTTGCGGCTGTCGCCTGGTGAGAAACGTGACGGTGCGCCGCGAAGGCGGCGTTGCTGGCCGCGGCTTCCACGGCGTCCTCCTCAAGACCCTTGGAACTCGGGATATGCAATGAAACGGGGCGGCTTGGCCGCCCCGTCTGGTTCGCTACTTGGGCTTTTTGCCGCCCGGCATGTCTTTCTCTGCAGTGTTTGCCTCGATGGCTTTGCGGTACACCACTGCAAACTCAACCTGGTTGGTGCTGCTCTTTACGTCGCGGATGTAGCTGTCGTATGTCGTCTTGACCGTGCCCGGCGCGCCCTGGGCCTTGGCGAAGTAGCGGTCGAGCTTGAGCAGCGGCACCTGGTTGGCTTCTTCTTTCCAGTTGTTGACGACGGTGGCGGAGTCGTGCCCCATCTTCTGCGTGCGGATGTGATACTCCCACGAGTACGCCACGGAGATTACTGAATCGCGGGCCGACTGCGCCTTCAACAGCGCGTCGGGCCAAACCTGGTTGATGAAGCGCGTGGTGGTGGTGACTTCGTCGAATATCTTGTTCGTCTGCTCAAGGAACTTTTCGATGAAGGCCATGCGGTACTCGCGCCACTTGCCGACGTCGAGCACGATGGCGCCGCCTTCTTTGGCGCAATACTTGTCGGGGTCGAAAGTGTCTTTCTCTTCTTTCACGCGCAGATAGGCGAACACGAGATTCCGGACTTCTGACGGATAGAACTTCCAGCCTTCCTGGCGTTTGGCCCACAGGGCATCGTACGCCGCCTGGTCGCGGCGGTTCTGCTCGATCTTCTCCAGCCGCTCGTCCTTGTACTTGCGCATGTCGCTGTCCACGACCGCCTGCCAGCAGTTGGCGCCGGGGGCGTTGACGGTGTGGTAGCCCGCGTACAGGTGCCCGTCGGTCAGCACCCAGTAGCGATGGGTCAGGTACTCTTCGAACTGGCAGATCTGTTCCAGCAGCGCCTGCTGGGCCGCCAGCGCATTGCGCACCATGTCGGACTCGGGCTTGCTGACGCGGCCACCCCACGTCTCGATCAGGATCTTGTTGTCGCGCTTGATGCGAGCCTTTTCGAGCTCAGCTTCCTTCGTCCAGCGCTCTTTCATTTCCGCCGATGCGCCTTCCAGCGCCAGTTTGCGCTGCAGGTCTTCGTCAACGATTTGGTCGGCGTTATCAAGCTGATATGCCCACTCCTGGACGTCGTTTGCCATCTCGTGGTGCGGCGTCCACATCATGTAATTCGCGGTCTTGCGGTCGCCCGCAGCCACAAGCTCAACGCGGCCGGCGTTGCTGATCTCGCCGATGTGGATCATGCAGTAGCTCTCGGCTTTGCGCACCGTGTACATGATTTCTTCGTAGTACTGGTCGTGCAGCTTCTTGTCGCCCATGACCGGCTTGAACAGGTCTTCCCCGGTGTCCGGGTCGCGGCCGGCGTACTCAGCGCCGAACCAGTCGCCGCACCAGCGCAGGGCCTTCTGCACGCTGGGCGCCTGGCTGGCAAACGTCACGCGCGCCACCAGCACGTAGATGCCGGGCGCGAGTGGTTTGTCCATGGCCGGCATCACGAACGGGGCGTTGCCGAAGTTGCCCAAGCGGCCGGTGACTGTGACCGACAATGACTGGCCGGGCACGAGCACGCCCGGGTTATCCTGCTTGGTCGGGTTGATCTTGGGGTCAACGACCACGTTGTTGCGGCGCTTGAGCTGCGTGGCGTAGTGCACGAGCTCAAGTTCAACGTTTACTTTCTGCTGGCCGCGCGTGAGCGACTGGTCGTCGCCGGGGATGCGGTCGGCGTCAAAGTCCGTGAACAGGTCGCCGCTGAGCTGCAGGCCGGTGGCCGTCGGCACAAGCTTGACCGTGCGCAGCACGACCCGGTTTGTCACGTAGTAAGGGTCCGGGAAGTGCCCGTCGCCCTTGATCATCCGCACGCGCTGCTGCGGAAATGCGTCTGCGGTAATGTCCTGCGAGTACAACGCGCCCGACAACAGCAGCAGCGCCAAAGCCGGCGCCAGTTGGAATGCCCTCATGTCCATCCTCCTCTAACCCCAGTCACTTCTACGCAATCATGTCTTGCAACATGCTACCGAAAGAGGGGGAGACTGCCTGCCGGGGGCGCGGAATACCGTGCCCCCGGCAGTGTGCTAGTACTCAATCATGAACCACAGTTTGCGCGGCGGCGTCAGCACCGTCACGGTCACGTCCAGCAGGTAGGCCGTTGTATTGTTCGCAGTCAGGTCGTCGCCCGGCTGGAAGTGTACGCGGTACATCAACATGCCGACCTGCGTGCCCGCCGGAACCACTGCCCCGCGCAGGCTCATGCCGCCGCGGGCCCAGTATGCGTCGGCGGTGATTGCCGAATCGTTCATGTCGCCTGAGTCGCCGTTCTGTTTCTGCGCCTTCAGGTCGTTGTCGGCGCCGCCTGACTCGACGGTCTGGTAATCCTCGAACACGGCCCACTCCAGGCGAACACGGCTTGACTTGGGCAGGTCGATGCCGCGGGCGCGGTACGGGTCAAAGTCGGGGCGCAGTTCGGTCCAGCTGATGGTGCCGACGCGCACCGGTGAACCCAGGACGTGCTCGCCGCCTTCGGCCATCGGAAAGAAGCCCTGCTCAAAGAAGCAGTTCGACAGCTCCGGGTCGCTGCGCCCGAAGTAGCGGCTGTTCGCCTCGGCCAGAGCCGCGGGCACCTGCTGCACGCTAAGTGGTATGACTTCTTTGGAGATGCGGAAGTCGTCAATCGTCGCGTTGGCCACGGCTACAAAGTTACTGTCGAACTTGAACACCGGACGCGGCGACTTGGTCACGTTGCCCGGGTCAGGGCCGTCGGCGAAGTACTGCGAATACCAGGACGTGCTCTTGATGTCGGGCTGGCGACGGAAGATGCACCCGACGGTAAGTCGGTCTTCGGGGTTGATCTCAAGCAGCTTGACCGTGGTGCGGTACACCAGGTACTGCTCGCCGCTGGCTGACGTTGCGGGAATCTGCTGGTCGTAGGCGCCGGTCGGGCCCTTGTGGCGGCCGTCATTGCGGAAGCCCACGTCGCCGCTGGGGTCGTCATTGAACACCAGGCCGCTGACCTGGCGGCCATCCAGCCACAGGCGATAGGGCTGGGTCGTGTTGCTGTTGTACGAAAGCGTGAAGCGGTGCCAGTCATGGGGCCGCAGCACAAGCTTGGCGGCGCTGGCGTTGACGTACGTGGCGTTGGACAGGTCCACCCAAGAGTCGGTGCGGCTGTACAGGAAGCCCTTGTCGTTGTCACCGTTGCTGATGTCGTTGACGATGTCGTTGGTGAACGAGTACGGGCTGAACGGCACCGATGCCGGGAACGGGCCGCCGTCGGCGGTGCCGACCGGGCCGACAATGCGGCGCAGGGCGTTGCCGAAGCGGGTCACGTTCTGGGTGCTGCTGCCGGTAGCACCGGTGACGACGTTGGCGCCGAACGCTTCACTGAAGTACATGCGTGTGAAGCGCAGCCAGCCGCCCGGTTCTTTGTACACAAAGAACTGGACGCCTTCGAAGTCCGCGGTGTCGTCGCGCTCAGTGCTGGTCGAGGATGACGCGAACGGCTCGGAGTAGAACGGTGTGGTCACGTCGGCCGGGTTCAGCGGCGTGCCGCCGATGCCGCCCTGTTCGGTGTCGCGGAAGCGGCCGTACATGGTGGCGCCAAACAAGCCCGAGAAGTTGTGGCTGGCAGGGTCGATTTCACCCATGGCCGCCACGATGTTGTTGCGCTCGCTGCCCTGCGCGGGCAGGTCCCACTTGATCCAGAAGTCCACCGTGCCTTCGTAGTACGGCATGTTGCTGCGGCGCTGGCGCGTGCTTTCCACGGCGCGGTTGTGGTCGTCCAGTCCGCGCCAGGGCGGTCCCACACCCTCAAGGCGCATGCGGGTCATGGGTTCACTGACGCTGCCGTCCCACGCCGGGTTGGGCAGGTCGCTGTCCTTGACGCCCTGCGGGTAGCTGTTGTCCGTGGGCTGAATCGGCATGAACGGGTAGTTGGCGTAATGACTGCCGCATGGATAGCGCAGGATTTTCAGGCGCGCGTAGCGAGTCAAGCCGCGCGTGCCGTAGGTTGCCGCAAGCGCACTGCGCGCACGGAAGCGCAGGCTTTGGCCGCTCATGCGCACGCCGTCAGGCATCAGCGACGAATACTTGGTAGCTTCTTCGCCCTCTGCGCTGGTGGCGAATTCTGCCACGCCTGCCGGGTTCACGAGCGCGTGGCCGGTGTCACGGGGCGACGCGCTTGAGATGAAGTCGTCAAACAGCGCGCCGGTTTCCAGCGGCAAGTGACCCCATGCCTGGTCGCGGCCTGCCTGGTCGCTGCATACGCCCTCAATGGTGAAGGTGCTGTCGACATCATTGATCAGCTCAGTGCGGGCGCGCAGGCTTTCGTTGAAGCGTGCATGGAAAGCCAGCGGGTACGTGCGCCCGTCGGTGTACGTGAACGGAGTACGGTCCTGCGAATTCATGGTGATATAGCCGAAGTCGCGCGACGCCGACGTGTATTCGTTGTGGCCCTTCCAGCGGTCGCGGCCGTCTTGGATCACGTTGTTCTGGTCGCGCTTGTAGCCGATGCCCTTGGAATCGTCGGCCTTGTTAAGCAAGGCGCTTTCGGCACCGGAGTTGTTGTTCCAGACCTGGGCGCTCATCTCGTCGATCGAGAACGGCCCGCTGTTCGTGTTTGACTTGGTCAGGCGCGCGTACGGAACAACCGGGGGTGCCGTGGTCGTGGCGGTCTGCAGCGGCTTGTTGAAGATGGCCGGGTCGGGCGGTGTCATGAAGTCTGACTGGCTGCTGTGGCGCCAGATGTCGTAAATCTTGACCACGCTGCGCACCTTGCGGCGTGCGACGGGCAGGCGGTCAACGGCGCCGCTGCTTGTGGCCTGCTGGGCGCCGGGCGCGGGTGCCAGCAGCTCGCCCATGCTGACCACCTCGTACACACCCATGCTGCTGAAGCAGACGGGCGCGCTGGTAACCGTCAGGTCCATCCGGTCCACATTGAGATGGTAGGGATAGTCCGCGTTATAGCGGTTGCTGATGTTGCTGGGGCAAAGCGCCGCGCGCAGCATGTCGACGCAGCTCTTCCAGTACCAAGCCCGGAAGTCGCCGCCTTTCATGGCTGCGTCGCCGGACTTGATCGGGTTTGCGGCGTGGGTGCAGTTGTCGGGGCGCGGCAGCAGGCTCTCGGGGTACAGACCCTTGACCGAGTTGCTGTCTTTGCCCTGCAGGTCGCCGCGGTTCACGCCCACAAGGTCCGGCACCTGGATGCCGCTGCGGCCCTCGGTGTACACGCGCAGCAACACTTCGCGCAGAAAGCGCGCGTCAAAGTCCTGCCAGCTCTGGAAAGGCTCGGCGCTGCGCATCAGGATAATCTGGTCCGCCAGCGCGCCCGCGTTTTCGGCTGAGCCGGTGGCGGTGCTGCTGGTGGCGCCCTTCTTGCCATACATGGTCTCGATCGGGCCGATCGGCACCATCTGGAAAATGCCGCGGCTGTTGGCGCCGCTCGGGTACCAGTTGACCTCAAACTGCACGCCGGTACCAGCAATGTCCGCCGCGTTGTTCTGGCGGCCAAGGTCGGTCGTGCCCGTGGTCTGCTGCGGCACCGCCTGCGTGAAGTTGTCGAAGTACAGCTGGTCGTTGGCGGTGATCAAGTCCTGCTTCTGGTAGAACAGCAGGCGCGCCTTGGCCTCAATGCCGGCCAGCATCGCGACCAGCACGGGCTTGGACGCGGTGTTGATGTTGATCGGCGACTTCATGAAACCACTGGCTGCCGGCTGCCAGTCAGGCCAGCCGTCCATGCCCGCCGTGGCCGAATCCGCCCAGCCCGAGCGCCAGCGTTCCTGGTCGGTCAGCTTGCGCGGGTTGTTGAGTTCTTCGACCTTGGTGTTGTTCTCGCAGTAGTCGCGGTAGCCTGGGTCCTGCCAGCTTGCGACGGTGATAAAATTGTTGGCCAGGTCGAACAGGCGGTCGCCGTCGGTGTAGCTGGCGTAGATCGGGCGCAGGTCTTCTTTGCTTTCAATGATCCAGCCGTTTTCTTCGGACAGGCGGACGATGTCCTGCACAATCTCAGGATAGAACGGGTTGTCTTTGCCGCTTGGCGTGCCATTCAGCCATGCGTCGATGGCATCACCCAGTACAAGCAGCACCTGCGAAAGCCGGTCGCCCTTGAAGTTGTTCAGGTTCAGCAGGCTGGCGGCGTCCACGGTGCGCACTCGGAAGTAATCGCCGAACTGCTCATAGGTGCCGGAAGGGCCGTAGTTGGCCTCTTCTGAGGCTCGCGCCACGTCTTTGTTGCGTACCTGGTTGGTGCTGATGCCGTCGGCGTGGAACCCCGTGACACTTGAGGCCCAGCCCTCAGAGCCCAGCGCAACCTGCGACGGAATCTTGTCGGTGCCGAAACTGGTCTCGTTGCCGCCCTTTTCACCGTTGCCGTCGAAGTCGGCCCAGTTGCCGTCTGCGCCGCCGGAATGGCTGGTCGAAGAAGCGGCACGGCTCCAGCTTACCGACGGGTTTGCGGCGTCGAGCGGGCGCAGCGAATACAGCCGCGCGTCGTAGTCTTTGCTCTTGTAGCCCGCATGGGTGGGCTTGATGCCCTCGTAGTGCTCGACGACGGCCTCGGCGCGCAATCTCGCCACCGAGTACTCAATGCCGTCCAGGGCCAGGTCAAGCGCCCGCTGTCGATCCAGGTAGTTCGCGGCTGCGCGACGCTCAGAGAGCGTCACGAAACTGAACGAAGTGCCGATGACGAAAAGCGCCACCAGCAATCCGAGCACGACAACCAACAGTGTTCCCCGCCGATACGCGCGCGGGTTCCATAGCACTGTGCGCCTTGGTTGCATCACGTCAGACCTCCGGTCCACGTTGAAACAGGGTTTTACTGTGCAGCCGTCGGGGGACGCGGCTTCACTTGAATTCTTCTCTTGTTTGCTTCACTTCTCTCTGACTTCTCTCTGCACCAGACGCAGCGAACTGCGTCCGGCGGCGCGGGGTCAACCGTCGATGTACGTGCCACCACCGGCTTCCGCCAGGCGCCTGTAATAAGCCTTTTCGTCGCGGCCCAGCCCGATGCCGATGATATCCAGCGTCGTCTTTTTGCCGGCTGTGCGTTTGTTCTTGACCTCGTCGATGATGTAGTCGCCGACGCTTTCGAATTTCTTGAGCACTTCTTCGTCTACGCCTGCGGGCTTGGCAGGCATGCTGCCCACGAGCATTGCCGCGGTGTCGGGCTCCTGCTTGAAGCATTCGGCCAGCAGGGCATGCAGGTCGGGCGATCCCTTGGATTCAAGCTTCTTGAGCCACTCTTTGGCCTTGAACGTGGTCTCGGCGCTTGTCTGCACCATGTCGCCGCCGTTGGCGAAATCCTTGACGCTGCCAAAGGTGACGATGTTGAAGTCGAGGTTGCGCTTCTTGGCCAGGTTGTCCAGCGTACGTCCCATGACCTCGCGCATGTGCTCCATGCGTGTGGTCTCACGGGTGCCGTCGATTGTGATGCTCGCTGCCATGCTGTCGCTGATGTCCAAGAGGAACACGCGGGATTTGTTCTTTGCTGCGGCTGCTTCGCCGTCGACTCCTTCTGCGCCTTCCTTCTTCTTTCCGCCAAAGCGGATCTTCGGGTAGGTGGTCGGCCGGTCGTAGCCGTCGCGGTCTTTGGGGGGCTTGTTTTCGGTACCGCTATCCTGCGCCATCACACTGAAGGCGCCCAGCATGAGGCATAGGCATGCCAGCAGGGTGCGCACAGGGAGACGGCTTGGCGATTGTTTTGTCGACTGTTTCATTGGCCGTGGCATCGGACCCGCATTCCAGCACAAGTCCCGCCTATTTCAATCCTTAGGGCACTAATGCCGCCCTTTGCCTTGCCGTCGAACTGGGGGGCAGAGAGCCCGACGACAACCCTTACTTTCCAGTCCAGAGTGCAACATGGGTGCCATCTGTGTTTCGCGCCCCAGCACAGTGCAACTAGAATGGCGCAAAGTACTGCTTTATAGCTACTTACAACAAGTCCATTGACGGGTGGACGGTCCGTCAGTTGTGGCGACCCGGTGTCTGGCGCGTAACACTCGGTCACCCCAATGGAATCACCAACACGCCACGTCGGGCAGGAGTGGCGCCGTGGTCATGCAGAACCGGGCCGTAGCCGGCGAAAATTGTCAACGGATTTGCATCTGTCGGCGTATATAGAGGATAGAACTTCATCACGGCTTCAGCGGGGACACGAAATGCGTCGCACTTCCTTGCCTATCATTTGCGCGGCCTTGCTGCTTGGGTTGCTTGCCGGCTGCTCGGGAACGCGCAGTTCCAGTGCGGACGAAAACGGCGAACACGCCTACATCGACGACGCGACCCTTGAGTCGTTCGATGATTCGCTGCGCGAACTGGCGCTGGCAATCCAGCGCGCCGACAAAGACGGCGAGACGGCCATGCGCGCCAAGCTGTCTGAAAACGCGCGCATGTACCAGCGTGCCCTGTTGTCGGCCCTGCACGATGACGGCAGCACACCGCGCCGCGCTGTGGCCGGCGTGATGCTTGGCTTCACCGGCGACGCATCGGTGATTCCCCTGCTGATGGAAAAAGTGCTCGACCCCGAAGAAGCCGCCAGCGTGCGCCTGAACAGCATGCTCGGGCTGTCCACGATGGGCGACAAGCTGCGCGACTATTCCGATCACAAGGCGCTGATGGATGCGCTGAGCAGGAACATGGAAGACCAGGAAGCCGGCTACGCGATGCGCCGCGCGGCAATTTACACGTTTGCTGTTGCCTTCGATGGAGTGCAGAAAGATTCGATCCTGCCGCTGCGCAACCGCTTTCTTTCTGACCCTGACCCGCGCGTGCAGATCGCCGCCGTCAACGCCATGGGTGACATTGGCGACGTTGCCGCAGTCAACGACCTGAGCGTCGTCGGCTTGTCGCACCCGGACGCAGAGTTGCGCGGGGCGTCAGCCATCGCCCTGGGCAAGATTGCCGACCCGCAGCGCGTGATCCCCGCGCTGGAACGCGCCGTCAAAGACGAGTATCCGGCTGTGCGCCGCCATGCGATTGACGCGCTGTCGCGGCACTACGGCAGCGACCCCGAGCGCGTGTACACGGCCGTATTGACCGGCTTGTCTGACTTTGATGAGCACGTGCGCGAAAGCTCCGCGCTGGCGCTGGCCCGCATTCGCGACGAACGCGCCATTGAGCCACTGCTGCAGGCAACCGGCGACCGCACGGCAGTCGTGCGCGAAGCCGCCGCTACTGCACTGGGCCTGTTGATCACGGCCGAGCGCGAGAAGGAGGCCTACCCGCTGGTTGAGCTTTTGACCGACCAGAGCCCGGGCGTACAGCTCAGCGCGATGGCAAGCCTCGTGCGCATCTGCCGCATCGATAACGGCAGCGACCAGCCGCGCTGGCGCAAGTACTTCTATACCAAGTACCCCGACCTTGACCCGGCCAACATGTACGTAGGCAAGCCCAAGCCGCGCTTCAGCTCGGGCATCAGTAACAGTGGTTCACGCCCCCGTACTACCCCAAGCAGCTCGCGGACCCAGCCCCGCACGCAGCCCCGCACCAACAACAACACCGGGCGCAACCAGGGCCGCAGCGACAACCGCACGCAGCCCAGAGGCCGATAACTGACCGACTGGAACCCACCCGTCGCGTGCTTTCGAGTACGCGACGGGTGTCATTTCCGGCACCGGGCGAGCGTGCTTGCGTGCCCATTCCCCCACTGCTAACGTGCCGCCCTCGACTCCAGCGGGGATCGGTTTCATGGAAGTTCTGTTCATTCTTAGCGCCCTGATTTCGCTGGCGGGCACGCTGATCTTGATCACGCAGAAAAACCCTGTGTACGCCCTGCTGGGCCTGCTGATTGCGTTCGGCGGTTCTGCGGGTGTGTTCAAGGCGCTGGATGCCCCGTTCATCGCGGTTTCGCAGATCATCATTTATGCCGGTGCGCTGGCGGTGATGTTCCTGTTCGTGCTGATGTTTACCGACACGCGCACGCAGGATGACCGCCTGAAGCTGCCTGGCGCAGTCGGCTCGCGGGCTGTGTTCAACCCCAAAGAATCCGGCGGCCCAGCCAAGGCGAAGAAGAAGAAGAATGAATTTCAGGTGCCCGCGGCGGTCACGGCGGCGTTGGACAGCATCCAGCTTCCCAAGCCGATGGCGATGGTTCTGTCGCTGTCGCTTCTCGTGTGCTTCACAGCGGCGATTGCCAAGCTGCCCGCCGAGTTCAATGATTTCGGGCCACTGCCCGCCAGCTATTCAGGTGCGATGTTCGCACCGTCATCTGAGGACGGAGTGCTGGCGTTTGGCAGCACTGCGGCTGTCAGCAAAACGATCTTTGAGGGCTTTCCGCTCGCGTTTGAAGTGGTCAGCCTGCTGATTTTTGCCGCCCTGCTTGGCGCCGTGCTGCTGGCGCGCCGCCACCTGGCCGGCATCCCCGGCACGCAGGACGTGGGCAAGGAGCGCGACCATGCTTGAACCCAAGGTCGTGCTGTTCCTGGCAGCAGTATTGTTCAGCGCAGGACTGTACGGCGTGCTCTCGCGCCGCCACCTGATCATGCTGTTGATGTCGCTGGAGTTGATGCTCAACGCAGTCAACATCGCGCTGGTCACGTTTTCACGCTATTGGGCCGGCGAAGGCGTGGGCATGATCGGCGCGCACTCGGGCCAGTTCTTTACGCTGATGGTCATGGCCGTCGCCGCGGCCGAAGTTGGCATCGGGCTGGCAATCATCGTCGCAGTCTATCGTCGCAAACACACGGCGGACTCCGACGCAGCGTCGGAGCTCAAGGGCTGACATGATCAACATTTTCAACAACCCTGAGTTGCTGCTTTGGGCCGTGCCGTTGATGCCGCTGTTCGGCTTCCTGATCAACGGGCTGTTCGGCAAGCGCATGTCGGTCGCCAGTTCAGGCGGGATTGCCGCCGCCGCGGTCGTCATCTCGTTTCTGTGCGCGCTGGGCCTGTTCGTGTACCACATGAACATGCTGGGCAAAGAAACCGTGCAGTCGTCAGCGTTTACCTGGATGCAGGTTGGCGGGTTCAAGATCAACTTCGGGCTGTATCTCGACCGGTTGAGCAGCGTGTACATGCTGATCATCACCGGCATTGGCGCCCTGATTCACATCTACAGCATCGGATACATGGGCCACGATGAGGGTTTCGCGCGCTACTTCGCGTACCTAAACCTGTTCGTGTTCGCGATGCTGATGCTGGTGCTGGGCGACAGCCTGGTCACGCTGTTCCTGGGCTGGGAAGGCGTGGGCCTGTGCTCTTACCTCCTTATTGGCTTCTGGTACAAGCACCTGCCCAACACCACCGCGGGAATGAAGGCCTTTATCGCAAACCGCGTGGGCGACTTCGGCTTCATGGTCGGCATGTTCCTGTTGTTCTGGCACTTCGGCAGCCTCAGCTATGCCGGCGATGCCAGCCTGCAATCGGGCATGCAGGCCGCCATCGCATCAGGCACCGTCGATACCACGCTGCTGAACTGGGCGTGCATCTGCCTGTTTATCGGTGCCTGCGGCAAGAGCGCGCAGATTCCGCTGTTTGTGTGGTTGCCTGACGCCATGGCCGGCCCCACGCCCGTTAGCGCGCTGATCCACGCCGCGACGATGGTGACAGCGGGCATCTACATGGTCGCGCGAATGAACTTCGTGTTCGTGCATGCCGAGACTGCCATGACCATCGTGGCAATCACCGGCGGCGCGACGGCACTGTTTGCGGGCAGCATCGGCCTGGTCCAGCGCGACATCAAGAAAGTGCTGGCATACAGCACGGTCAGCCAGCTCGGCTTCATGTTCATGGCAGCCGGATTGGGGCAGTTTCACCTTGCGGTGTTTCACGTGTTTACGCACGCCTTTTTCAAGGCGCTGTTGTTTCTGGGCTCCGGCAGCGTGATTCATGCGCTGGAGCACTCGCTGGGCCACGGCAACCCGGACAGCCAGGACATGTGGAAGATGGGCGGGCTGAAAGAGAAGTTGCCGATTACCTGTTACACGATGTTCATTGGCGCATTGGCGCTGGCGGGCATCCCCGGCCTCGCGGGCTTCTTTAGCAAGGACGCCATCCTGTATTCCGCTTTCCACCGCGGCGACACTCTGGGCTGGATCATCTACGGCCTGGGCGTGGCGGCGGCCATCTGCACTGCGTTCTATTCGGCGCGGCTGATCGGGTTGACATTCTACGGCAAGTGGCGCGGCGATGAACACGCCTACGCCCATGCCGACGAGGCGCCTCGCAGCATGGCCATGCCGTTGATGATCCTTGCGCTCGGCGCCATCGGTGTCGGCTACCTGCTGCTTCCGCCTGCGTTCGGCGTGCATCACCCGCCTTTCCAGACATGGCTGGCCCCGATCTGGGCCGCGGGCCAGGCGGCGTTGCCTGAGGGCAGCAAGCTGCTGATTCCGGTTGAGCACGACAGCGCTGCCATCGCAGCCGAATGGGTCAACATCGCCATCAGCAGCGTGATTGCGTTTGGCGTGTTCCTGTTCGCCTTCACGATCTATTCGCGCCCGGCAAACCTGGCCAAGGTGCGCGCGCTTGCCTTCCGGGGCGAAGGCACCGACGCAGTGATGACGCCCTGGTACAAGGTACTGCTGAACAAGTATTACATCGACGAGATTTACGACTTCACGATCGTGCGCCCGACCAAGATTGTCAGCGACGTGCTGTTCGTCGTGGTGGACGTCATCGTGATTGACCTGTTGTTCGTCAACGGGACAGCGATGGTAGTCAAGGCCAGCAGCGACCTCGCACGCCGCCTGCAGACGGGCCTGGTGCGTCACTACCTGTATGCATTTGCCACCGGCGCCGTCATTCTGATCGCGCTGTTTCTGCTGATTGCGCAGTAGTCAGTCAGCCACCACAAAGAACTGGAACGTCAGCACCAGCGAGTTGTGCAGCGCATGGATGATCACGCCCGGCCAGATGCTGCGCGTGTACGCATAGCTCAATGTCAGGATCACGCCTAGCGCAGCCAGCGGCAGAATCAGCACTGGAAATTGCCACGGGTAATGCGCCAGCACAAACAACAGCACTGAAGCGCCGCCCGCAATCCAGAGGCCGGCGCTGCCGGCCTGCGAGAGCCAACCCTTCAGTACCCCGAAAAACACCACCCGAAACGCAAACTCCTCGCGCAACGGCGCGCCGACTCCTGCAAGCACATACCAGCCCAGTATCCAAGGCGCTGAGTCATCGGTGCGCAGCCGCGTAAGGTGGTGCTGCTCAGTGATTGGCACGTCCAGCATTACGAGCAGCGCGGCGTTGGCAACGGCTGCACCGATCAGCACCGGGTAGCACACCACCCAGGCCGGCAGCACGCGCGTCAGCCATACCGGCTCAAACTTCACCCATGCTGGTGCGGGCGCAGGTTCATCCTGCCGGCGCAGCGGGTTGCGGGCGAGCAGCACAATGCAGACCAGCGCAATTGCCACCTGCAGGGCACCCAGCAGCATGGGGTCCGGTTCAGGGTTGCGGGTCACGACAAAGCCCACAATGTCAGGCAGCAGCAGTGCAGTAAACCCCAGCGCCAGGGCCAGCAGCGTGTCCTGCACGGGAAGGCCGCCATCCGGCTTACCGATCGGGCGCAGCACCCGCCAGACCGTGAGCAGCCCCAACAGCGCTGCAGCCAGCCCGATCACAATCGGCAGCAATACCGCGTCCGGTGCCGGTGGATTCCGCGCAGGGTCCAGCAACTGTTGCCATGCCGATGGGCCAGCCATGTCGGCTATTGTGGATTGTGGCGCACGACTTGAACACTGCGACGTGCCGGTCACGCATCAATGCTTGAAGTGCCGCATGCCCGTGAAGACCATCGAGACCCCGCGCTCGTTGCAGGCCTTGATGACCTCCTCGTCGCGGACACTGCCGCCCGGCTGGATGATTGCGGCGATGCCGGCCTTGGCAGCTTTCTCGATGCTGTCGGGGAACGGAAAGAATGCGTCGCTGGCAAGCACGGCGCCCTTGGCCGCCGCACCGGCGCGGTGCAGCGCGTGATCGGTGGCATCAACGCGGTTGGTCTGGCCCGCGCCGTAGCCGAGCAGCGCCCGGCTGGCGGTGATGACGATGGCATTGCTCTTGTAGTGCCGGCAAAGCGACCAGGCGAAGAGCAGTTCCTGAAGCTCGGAGTTGTCGGGCACACCTGAAGTGACCACCTTGATCGCATCACTATCCAGGCGCTGAACATCGCTCGATTGGGCCAGCATGCCACCGGCCAGGCTGCGATACTCCAGCGGTGTGCGAAGCTTGGGCGGTGCGGCCTTGATCAGCCGGATCGACTTGCGCCACTTCTTCTTGCTCTTCTCGACCAGCGCCTCAATGGCCTCGGGCGCGAAATCCGGCGCTACGACGGCTTCGATAAACTTCTCGCCGGCGATGAAGGCCTCGGCTGTCGCCAGGTCAAACGGTCTGTTCAAGCCCACGATGCCGCCGAACGCGCTGAGCGGGTCGCAGTCGTAGGCGCGCACGAAGGCTTCGGCGATGCCCTTGCCGATCGCGGCCCCGCACGGGTTTGTGTGCTTGATGACAACGGCAAACGGCTCGTCTTCAAAGTCTGCCGAGACGCGCAGCGCGGCATCAAGATCGAGCAGGTTGTTGTAGCTGAGCTCTTTGCCCCCCAGTTGCAGCAACGCTCCAAGCCCCTGCGGCTTGCGCCCCGTGGCATAGAACACCGCCTGCTGGTGTGGATTTTCGCCGTAGCGCAACTCGGTGCCGCTCTTGAGGGCGACCAGCTTGTTCGGCGTCAGTTCGTCGCTGTCGTCTTCAAGGTGCTGCAGGTGCTCGGCAATGGCGTGGTCGTACCATGAGGTTACGCGAAATGCCTTCAGCGCCAAACGACGCCGCGTCGAGATGCCGAGCTTGCCGCCCTTGGCCTCAAGCTCTTTTGTCAGCTCAGCGTAGTCGGCGGGGTCTGTGACCACAGCGACCGCGTCGTGATTCTTTGCGGCGCTGCGCAGCATGCTGGGGCCGCCAATGTCGATGTTCTCGATCGCGTCTTCCCGCGAAACCCCGGGCTTGGCCACGGTCGCCTCGAACGGGTAGAGGTTCACGATCACCATGTCGATCAAGCCGATGCCGTGCTCTTCGGCGACGCGCAAGTGTTCATCCAGGTCGCGACGCGCCAGCAGGCCGCCGTGCACCTTGGGGTGCAGCGTCTTGACGCGGCCATCCAGCATTTCCGGAAAGCCGGTGTGGTCCGAGATGTCTTTCACCCGCAGCCCTGCGTCGCGCAGCGCCTTTGCGGTCCCGCCGGTCGAGATGATCTCGACGTTGCGGGCATCCAGCGCCTTGCAGAACTCCACGACGCCGGTTTTGTCCGAAACCGAAACGAGCGCGCGACGAATCTCAACCTGGTCCATGGCAGTCTCCACACCGGGCTGTTTTCTAGCACGCCCGGGGGGTGACTACAGGGTGTGGATGAAAAAATCAGCCCGCGTTGAACCAGTCCAGGAAGGCCTTCTGCATCGCCGCCGCATCGCTCTGCCAGGCCTGCTTCAGTGCACCCTCCGAGTCACCGTCTGATTTCAGTGCTGCGCAGAAGTCCGGCAACCCTGCCGCTCGCTCGCGGCACAGGTACTGCACGAAAAAGTATGCGACAATCACGCGAGGCTCTGTGGGATCGCGATCGGCGATGACATTGCCAAGGTCGGGCTCTTCGCCCGAATCCAGCAACATGCGCAGTTCTCGCTTCCAGCGGCCGGGCTCTTTCGGGCCGGTCGTGTCGCCGCTGACTTCGACACAGCCGACGCGCCCCGTCAGGCGGCGGGTCGCGTTGCCGGCCATGCCAAGCTCGAACCACGGGTGGCGCGCGACACCACAGCGCCGGCGCACCTGGGACAATGCGGCTGCGTACACAACGCGCTCGGTCGACTCTTCGGTGGCTTCGGCCAACAGGACTCCGATTTCGGTGCTTTCCACGACCATCCAACCCTCGGTCAGGCCTGGAGTGCCCGGGTGGCGCACTTCGCAGTACTTGATGAAGTCGGCCTTGGAGGCGCACACAACGACGCGCAACTCGCCCGCCTCTCCACCAAGCAGGCCCGTGACGAGCGACTGTACCGCGCACGCGTGCTTGGCCAGTTCGTTGTGGCCGGCCCCCGTGCCGATCACAGTTACGCTGCCGGCTTTGACACCCCACGCCCCCTGGGCAAAGACGCGGGTGCACCAGTCGGGCAGCGCGTCGATCGCCTTGGCTTCCGGTGTTTCCAGGGCCTTGGCAGTCGCGGCCCGTTCAGCCGCCTCGTTGGGGCTGATCCAGACGCCCTGTTCATCCTTCTGCCACCCGGCGCCGCTGCGGGCCTCTTCGTTCATTGCGTCATAGCGCAGTGCCACCTCGAAGGAAGCGCGCGAATGCGGCGCCAGGCCCAGTCGCTGCGCGGTCTTTGCCAGCTTGATGAACTCGGTGGCGGCTTCCTTGCGCATCTTGTCGCGGGACTCGATGTGGCGTTTGCGCTGCGCCGCAGTCACGTTGTCGGCATCGCCGGCGGGCAAGGCCTTGCGTTCATCCATGACCCACTGTTCCTGGCCATCGACCTTCTTGCGCCGGTAGCCAAGCTCTGACATCGCGTCGTCAAACTCCGGCATGAGCTCAAGTGCCGCGTCCAGCTCGGCGCGCGCGGCAATGTTCATGCCCAGTTTGCGGGCAGACTTTGAAAGCGTGACGTGGGCTGATGCCACTGCGTGGCGGGTCTTGTCGGCGTGTTTGGCAAACTCCGCTTCTTCGTCGCTCGCGTGAATCGTTGCGACGCAAGCGAGCATCATGGCAGCAGCAATGACTGCGGTGATGGATCCGAGTGGTAGTTGGACGTGCTTGAACATGGGCAGTCGCTGCTGTCTGGACCGATCGCTTACCCGTCGCTTGCGCTCACGCCTTGGCCTTGGCTTCGGCGCGCAGGCCGGGCTCCTGTTCTATGCGCAGCCTTACTTCACCTTGCCGCTGCGTTTGTTGCGCGATGACGACGACGTTGACTTCTTGGGAGGCGGCGAAACAGCGGTGGACTTCACCTGCGTGATCACGGGCTTGCTGAGCTTTTTCGTTTTGCGCGCCTCTTTCAGCCGTTTGCGTGTCTCCTGCGCCTGGGCAGAAACTTCGTGCGCGCCCGAGATGCAGTTGCGCCCCTTCTCTTTCGAGTAGTACAGCGCCTCGTCGGCGATGCTGACCAGGCCCGCAGCGTCCTCGGCGTACTTGGGGAAAGTCGCGACGCCAAAACTGGCGGTCACGCCGATCTTCTCGCCTTTGGGGCCGCTGACCACGACCTTGCGCTCAACGCCCACACGAAGCCGCTCGGCCAGTTCCATCGCGTGCGCATAATCGGTCTGCGGCAGCAGCAGCGCGAACTCTTCGCCGCCGTAGCGCGCGGGAAGGTCCGTCACGCGCACCAGCGCCGAAAGCAGCAGCGCAGTCTGCTTCAACACACGGTCGCCGGTTTGGTGACCCCAAGTGTCGTTGAAGCGCTTGAAGTGGTCAATGTCGAGCATGATCACGCTGAGCGGGTTGCCGTAGCGACCGGCGCGGTCAATCTCGTTGCGCAGCGCCTCTTGAAAGTGCCCGTGGTTGTAAAGCCGTGTCAGGCTGTCGCGCTGGGCGCGCTCAAGAACGTTCTGGAAAATCATGCCATTGTTGATGGCCAGCGCCGCCTGCCCCGTGAACATTTCCAGCATCGTCAGCTGCTCGGGCGTGAAATCGCGCGGCCGCCGGCTTTCAACCAGCACCACTCCAATGGCCTCGTTTTCTGCCATCAGCGGCGCCGCGGCGAATGACTGAAGCTCAAAGTGCTGCTTGATCGCCGGGTGCACCCGCAGTTCCGGCTCGTCGTCCAGGGTGCGGTGCGTAATCGTGACCTGGTTGCGCAGCGCGTGCACGAGGATGCTCTTGGGGTCGTTCAGCGGCACCTTGACCTGCTTGATCATCTCGGTCAGTTCACCCCAGCGCCGGGCGAGCACCGGCTGCATCGTCTCGAGAGACTTCTGCAAAGGCGCGTCGTGGCTGGTGAGCCCGCGCCAGATGCCCCAGACCTCGGACAGCTTCAGGCTGTCCACGCAGCTGCGGCCGACCAGGAACTCACGGTCCTGGTCGACGGTGAAGATCATCGCGTGGTCGTAGCCGCCCTCGGCACTGGTGAGCGCACTTGCCGTAATGAAGAACGCCTTCTCAAGGTCCATCGTCTTGCGCAGCCAATCGCTGACCTGTTGCAGCGCCTTGAGATCTTCGTTCTGTTCTGCAAGCTGGCGACGGAGCTTTGCACGTTCGGTGACGTCCAGGCCGATCAGGCTGATGCCGCCGATCTGCGCGTCATCGCCCAGGATGGGGTCAATCACGAAATCGAAGTAGAACGTGACGCCCGACCGCGGCTCTTTGATCTCGACTTCCTTGACTTCTGCGGGCACGCCAAGCGCCAGTGTGCGCTGGAACACCTGGCTGCGGTTGACGTCAGCCAGGGTCGGCACACTCTCGGCGTAAGCGCGGTTCAGCACGTTGGCGAAGGGCTTGCCGAACAGCCGCTCGGCGGCGCGGTTGTAGCGCACCACGCGAAGGTTGGGGTCAAGCACGATGGCGACAATGCTGACCTGGTCAAAAATGCGCTTGGGCGGCGGCCCGCCAAGGTCCACAGTGCGCGTCGCGCGCACCAGCCTTTCAGCCAGCGTAGTCCTGACCTTTGGCGAAGCGTCGTCGGAACCTGTTTCCATCACTCCCCGGCTGCGTACTTCTGCTTGGCGTCCTGCAGGAAGCTGGCGAAGTCGCTTCCGGAGAGACTCGAAATGTTCGTGGGCGGCACCAGCCGCGCCAGTTCACGGCCTTTGCTGTCGGTCACGATATACAACGGAACTGCGAAACTGCCTCCCCCCGTGTACTTGTGAAGGTTCTGGGCGGGGACCGGATCCGTGTCGCTGTCGGTATACTGGGCTACGAGCACAAAATCGTCCTTGAACTGGTTGTAGACCTGATCGCGAGGAAAGATGTCTCGTTCCACGAGACGGCAGTTCTTTCAGTTGTAGCCCGTGAAGTCGATGAAGACGGGCTTGTTCACCTTGGCGGATGTCTCCAGCCCCTTGGCCAGGTCGTGCTCCCAGGGCAGTGACTTGGGGTCGTTGCGGGGCGCGCCACCTCCCAGCGACAGCTGGATACCGCCGTTTTCAGGGGGCAAGGGCAGGATGCCCTCAAGCGTCGGGCCGAACTTGGCGCCGAACATGCCGGGCACCAGGTACAGCGCAAACGCGATAAACGCCACCGCAAACAAGGACCGGATAACGCCGACCTGTTTCGTTTCTTCGTGGTCGTGCGGCATGCGGAAGAACCCGAACAGGTACAGGCCCGAAGCAAGGCTGACCGTGATCCACACCGCCAGCACCACATAGCGGTTGACCCATTCGGCGGCGGGCATGCTGGCGAACGCCTGCTCAGCCGCGCTGAAGTACATGATCGCCAGGCCGATCTCGACAAACCCGAACACGACTTTCAAGGCGTTCATCCAGCCGCCCGACTTGGGCAACTTCTTCATCAGGCTTGGGAACTGGCCCATGACGAAGATCGGCAACGCCATGCCGGTGCTGAACGCCAGCATCGCTAGCGTGGGCAACCAGATGTCGCCGCCGGCGGCGCCCGCCAGGAACGCACCGGCAATCGGGCCGGTGCACGAAAAGCTAATCAGCGCAAACGCCGAGCCGCTGAAGAAGGCCTTGGCGTAGCCTTTGCCTTCCTTCTGGGCCGAGATCTGTTTCTTGGTGAACCATGCGGTCATGAATGCCGGCACGCGCAGTTCAAACAAACCAAGGAAGCTCAGGGCAAAGGTCAGAAACAGAATCGCCAGGAACCCGTTCACCCACCCGTTGGTCGAAATCTTCTGGGCACCGGTAGCGCCGACCAGCGCCGACGTGATCAAACCGAACAGTGTGAAGCTTGCGACAATGCAGGTGCAGTAGATGAATGCTGTAACCAGCGGCGAGCGGCCCTTTTCTGACTGGCTGACAAAGAACCCCACTGTCAGCGGCAGAACCGGCAGCACGCAAGGCGTCAACAACGTGATCATCCCGCCAAGCAGCGCAAAGAACAGGAACAGCCAGATGCCGCCGGCCTTCTCAATTTCACCGTCGATGCCTGAGCCCCCGCCGGTGCCGGTTGCCTCGGTCACGCCGCCCTCATCGCCGTCCGGCGATACTTCGACCATCGCCACCCAACCGAACTCGCGGTTCGGAGACTCCGGTGTCTTGGCGTTGAAGAAGATGCAACCGTTGCTGTCGCAGTACTGACCGTTCACGTGTCCCGTCACGGTGTACTTGCCGGGCTTCAGGTCGGCGGGCACGTCAAAATCAAGCACCAGCGTGAACTCATGCGGAAGGCGCCACTCTTCGCCGAAGCCTTCATCGATTTTCTCGGCGGGCTCGGGGTACTTCCATTCGCCAATCGGCTTCAGGCCGGCGCTATCTTTCAGCGTTGCGGTCAGCGGAATGTTGACCTCGGTCGCCTTGGTACCGGGATGGTAGGCGTGGTAAATCTCGCCGGCGCCGTTGTCCTTCATGGTGAACTTGAGAACCACCGAGTTCTTGCTGCCGGGCTTCACCTTGGCGTTTGCAAACGCTGCGCTGAAATCCATGCCCTGCGCCTGTCCCTCGGTCGGGGGCCCGAACAAGCCCTTGGGCCAGGCTGCCGCATCTGCGGCTGCGGGCTCGACGGCGACGGGCGTTGGTTGCTCCGGCTGATCAACCACCGGCTCAGGCTTGGCCGGTTGCTCACCTTTGAGGAATGCCACGAACTCATGGGCGCGCTTGTCGGCGGGTAACGTGCTGCCGATGCCGCGCACGACCTTCGCGTCGTGGTCCATGATCGCGTAATACGGCACAGGCGCGCCGGGCGTGGGCCGATACATCGCCCACAACTCGTTGTAGCGCGCGTCGTTCACGTCGTTCTGGACACTGGCGATTACGAACCCGGTGAACAGTTCCTTCACCACGGCCAGCGTGAAGACAAACTTTTCCATCTTGCGGCAGGGTGCGCAATTCTCGCCGTTGAAGTCCACCAGCAACGGCTTGCCCTCTTTGCGGGCTTGCTCAAGGGCGTAGTCGAAGTCCAGGTAGAACCCGTGGCTGTCTTTTCGGGCTCGGTCCAGTGCCGGCAGCGGCGCGTCACTTGTGGTGACTTCAAGCGTTGCGGCAAACGTGCCGTCGTTCAGGTAGCAGCCGCCGTCGTCACAGACCTGGACTCTGTAGCTGCCCGAAAGCGGCAGCTTGCCGGTGACGGCGCTCGGCACTTCGAACGTGTACTTGAGCGTAACCTTGCCCTCGTACTCAAGCTCATACCAGTCTTCGTCGTACTTGACCTTCTTGGCGTCGGGCCAGCTTTCTGACTTCAGCGTCAGTCCCGACGTCTGCGTGAACTGAACCCTCGGCGCCTCGCCGTAGCCCTTCACGGTGGCGTTGTCCTTGTGATAGGTGTGAAAGTGCTCGGGCAGTTCAATCGTGAGCTCAAGTGTGGCTTCGCCCCCAGCCTTGGCGGCAGCGGCGAACGCGGCGCTTACGGTCGCCGTCGGAATCTTCGGCTTTGAGCCATCTGCGCCGGGCTGCACCGCAACGTCCACCTGAAATCCGCCCTCGGTAATCAGGCAGCCGTCGTCGTTGCAGAACTGCGTCTGATGCGTGCCGGCTAGCTTGACGCTACCAGTAGCGCTGGCTGGCACCTTGAACACATAAGCGATGTCAAACGTGCCGGTGTACTCGGACTCTGTGGCTTCGAGTTCTTCGTAATAGCGGTCAGTGGCCTTGGGCCACTCTTCGCGCGCCAACTCAAAACCCGCGAGGTCGGTCCATCTCACGATCGGCGCCAGGCCGTAGCCCTTGTTGTCCTTGTGGTAGGCGTGATAGCCGGCTGGCACTGTGAAGCGCAGCTTCAGCGTGTACTCCTTGCCAGGCTGGGCCTTGCCCTCGGCAATCGGCGCGACCGTGGCTGCCAGCACCGGTTCTGCGGACACTACTTCCATGTCTGCGCTGAATTGCGCATCGGACATGAAGCAGCCGTTCTCGTCACAGAACTGCGTCTCGTGAGTGCCGGCAATGCGCAACCGACCGCTTGCCCCAGCGGGTACGTCGAAAATGTAGCCGATCGTGAACGTGCCCGAATACTCCCACTCTTCGCCGAAGTCATCTTTGTGCTTCGTGGGATCGGGCCAGACTTCGCTGTTGAGCTTCAGACCCGATGTCTCGGTAAATTTGACCTTGGGCGCCATGCCGACGCCGGGGTTGTCCTTGTGGTAGGCGTGATAACCCTCAGGGATGGTGAACTGCAGCTTGAACGTCCACTGCTTGCCAGGCTCAACACTGCCTTCGACGAGTGGTTGCACCTCGACGGTCAGGCCTTCCTGCGCGCACAGCACACCCCCGGCGAGCAACAAAGCCGCCAGCGGCAGAAATCGCAGACGCATCCTAGCTCCTTCCTTAGCAGCACAGCAGAAGCGCCGCACCGGTACGCCGGCATTCCTGCTGTACCTATGCTACGCGGGCGCTATGCAATTTGGGACCATTTTATTCGGTTGCTTCGCTGGCCACTCGACCATTGCGCCGCCACTTGCGGCTTATATCGTCCTCTTTCAACAGCCGCGCTTGCGGCTTTATTCGTGAATAGACCATGCGCTACCTGCTGGTGCTGATCGACGGCCTTGCCGACACACCCCTCAAGGAATTGGGGGGCAAGACACCGCTGGAAGCCGCCACCGCCCCTGCTTTGGACAAGCTGGCCACGTCCGGACGGCTGGGGACCATACGCACCATCCCGCGCGAAGAGCCGCCCGAGACGCTGGCGGCCCTGTTCACGCTGCTGGGCTATCCGCCCGGGCCCTACCTGACCGGGCGCGGCTACTACGAAGCCTTGGCCATGGGCATGATGCTGAGTGACGAGGAGTGGTGCTTTCGGCTGCAGTTTGTGACAGCAGTCGACGGCAAGATTGCCGACACTCGGGCCGGCGGGCTGAGCGAGCAAGAAGGCAAAGAGCTGCTCAAGGCGCTCGAGTTTCACTTCAAGCAGACCAAAATTCGCTTTGTTCAGGGGCGCGGCCACAGCCACCTGATGATCGTGGACGGCGTGGACTTTAACGGCCTGACCACGGTCAGCCCGTTCAATGTGCTTGACCTGCCGTACAAGGAACATCTGCCCGAGGGCGCCGGCGCCGAGACACTGCTGAAAGTCATCAATGAGGCGCCGGGCGTGCTGAGCAAGCACGAGGTCAACCGCGTGCGCGTTGACCTGAAGCAGAACCCTGCAAACGCCGTGTGGCTGTGGGGCGGTGGCACCAGCGTGGACGTGCCGGGCTTTCAGAAGACGTTCGGGCTTGATGCGGCGATGGTCAGCTACAGCGACCTGTTTCGCGGCGTCGCGGTCGCGACCGGCATTCGCGTGATCAACCCCGGCGAATCACCGTTTGTGCGCGAGCCCAGCGGGCGCATGGCCGCCGTCAACCCGGACAAAGAGGCCAGCAAGGCAACAGAGACCGAAGAGATCACCAAGGTTCGCCTAAGTGTCGAGCAGGCCCTCACGGGCACGGACTTCGTAATTGCCCACTTCAGCTATCCCGACGACTACAGCCACCAGGGCGACGCGCAGGGCAAGGTGCGCAGCATCGAGCTGCTGGACAAGCACTTTTTCAAACCTCTGCACAAGAAGCTGGCCGAGATGGGTGAGGTTCGCCTGACCGTTGTGCCCACACTGATGTGCCGCATTGAGACACGCCAGCACGACGAACGGCCAGTTCCATTCCTGATGTGGGGCCCGGGCGTGGAGAGCCGCTGGAATCTCACGCTGACAGAGACGAACGCGCATGACACGGGCATCAAGATCGACGACGGCACGCGCTTGATTGACTACATGATCAACGGGTTGTGATGACTGAGCCGTATCCAGTTGTGTTCAGCAGTGAGCAGATCCAGTCGCGCGTGAGCGAGTTGGCTGCCCGCATTTCGGCCGACTATGCGGGGCGGCGGCTGCTGTGCCTGGTTGTGCTCCGCGGCGGTTTCTTTTTCGCAGCGGACCTGATTCGGCAGTTGAAGGGCGTAAATGTTGAGCTGGAGTTCATCAAGCTCGAAAGCTACGTAGGGCAGACGTCCAGCGGTCGTCTGCGATTTCATGGTCAGTTGCCACGCATCAGCGGTTACGAAGTGCTGGTGATCGAAGACCTGGTCGACACGGGCCTGACGTTGGCCAACCTGCACGAGGCAGTCAAGGCGCAGGGACCGCGCAGCCTGCGCTACGCAATTGTCGTCGACAAAAAGGCACGTCGAGAGATTCCGTTCGAGTGCGAGTACGTCTGCTTTGACGTCGAAGCCGACAAGTTCCTCGTCGGCTATGGCATGGACGACAACAACAAGGGCCGAACGCTGCCCTATATCGGCGAAGTCAAGTAACGCGCCGAAACCCTGCCTGTCTCCTTAAAACGCCACATGCATGGCACGGCCATTGCCGAGCGTATGCCACTTTTCCGGCACCCCTCTGCCAGAACTTTTGCGCGTAAATCCTTACTCCCACGTGGTTTAACAGGAACCAGAGCGGGACGACTGGCGTCCCTTAAACAGAAGGGCCACGCAGAAGAACCGGAGAAGAACCATGAAAGCCTTACTCGCAGCGTTTGCAGGAATACTGATGATTGGAGCAGTCGGCGCTTCCGACCTGAACGCCCAGCGCGTCAGCGTGCGGATCAACAAGGGTAACAAGAGCGTCGAGGTCAACACCGGCCGCGGTGGCGGTCGCATCGAGCGCGAACAGCCCAAGCCCCAGCCGCAAGCAGGGCACTACATCACCGTCAAGAAGAAGGTCTGGCACCCGGGCCACTACGAGACGGTCTCGGAGCGCGTGTTCGTACCCGCCACGACCAAGACTGTGATCGAACGCGTCTACGTCCCCGCCGAGACATACACCGTGCGGGAACGCCGGGTGGACTCATGCGGACATGTCTTCTTTGTCAATGTCTGCAAGACCATCCCCGCGCATTACAAGAACGTTGAGAAGTGCGTGGTGGTGCCTGCACACTACGACACCTGCGAGCGCCAGGTGTGGGTCGAAGGGCACTACGACATCGTCGAAGAGCGCGTGTGGGTCAAGGGTGACCCCGACTGCGACGACGGCCATGGCCACGTCGTGAGCCACAGAGGGCGATAGCCCGGCGGCTGATGACGCCCAACTCCCCCGGGCGTCCCGCCGGTAAGAGCGATCCCGCGGCAGCAGTCGCGGGATCGCTGCATTTGTTTCGCGCTGTCTTCCTAGTGTCGAGCCACGTTGCACAATGCTGTGCATGTGGGACTACCGAAAAGTCGGCACGCGCATCTGCGTCTGTTTCGACGTCAGCAACACCGACGCCCTGCAGACCTGGCAGGAAACGCCCAGCGTGGGTGAACTGACGCGCCGCTATTCGTGTGGTAACAACTGTGGCATGTGCATCCCCTACTTCGCCGAGCTGCTGGCGGAATGGCAGCGTGGCACATGGCCGGCGACCGGAGCCTGAGATGAAACACTGGCTGGTGAAATCTGAGCCCGGGACGTACTCCATCGATGACCTTGCGCGAGACGGCCGCACGGCATGGGAAGGCATTCGCAATTACCAGGCACGCAACAACCTGCGCGCCATGAGCGTCGGCGACCTGGTACTGTTCTACCACTCCAGCGCAAACCCAACGGGCGTGGCGGGCGTGGCGTCAGTGGCGCGGGCGGCCTACCCCGATGAAGCAGCCTTCACCAAGGGCCATGACTACTTTGACCCCAAGTCTGATCGCGCGAACCCGACCTGGTTTCTGGTTGACCTTTCCTTTGTCGAAACACTCTCGCGCGTGGTTACGCTTGACGAGTTGAAGCAGACGCCGGGCCTGCAGGACATGGTGCTGATCAGGTCCGGGCGGCTTTCTGTACAGCCTGTAACGGCGAGTGAGTTCGAACTGGTACGCAAACTGGGCCGGGCGACCGCGTCGCCAGTGCTGGCCAAAGCAAAGAAGGCTCGGGCCAAAGCACCCCGCAAGTCGGTGAAGCGTTCGCCCAAGCGAAAGTCGTGATGCCCATGCGGTACTTGAACCGGAAATGGGCAGACGGCGAATACGACGAGTTCACGACGGACTTGTACTACGGCGTGTACATGCGGCACCTGGTGGACACCGCCCCCGAGTTGCCACAAGGCGCGCGCGCGTTTGCCATGCTGAGCCGCGGGCAGCTGCTTGCCTCGGGCGAGTTGGTCGCAACGCGATTTGACGAAGCCGCCCAGAGTTTCACGCTGATCCTCAAATTCATCAGCGGGACCGAAGAGAACTTCCTTGAGCTCGAGTACCTCGGCGTCTCCAAGGACACCAGTGAACTGGATGCCTTTGAACTGGCGGACGGTTGCCTGACCGAAGAGTTTGACCTCGGGCCCGAGGGCACGTTCGAACATCGCATCCTGCTGGAACCTGAGGGCGAAGCCGTCATCCGTTTCACCGACCTGAAACTTCACGCCAAGCGCGCCGGCGAAGACGAATGATGCCTGGCGCCTATGCCACGCGATGTGCCGGCTCTTGACCTGTCAATACGGCAATCACCGCGCGCGCGCACATGCGGCCCATCTCATCGCGTGCTTCGTGCGTGGCGCTGCCTAGGTGCGGCAGCAGCACGACGTTTTCCAGCGCCGCCAGCCCGGGTGCCAGCGCGGGCTCCTGTTCATAGACATCCAGCCCCGCACCGGCGATGCGCCCGTCACGCAGCGCGGCAACAAGCGCCGATTCGTCCACCACAGGGCCGCGAGCCGTGTTGATCAGAAACGCCGTCGGTTTCATGCGGGCCAGCGCAGCCGCATCGATCAGGTGTTTCGTCTGGGGCGTGAGCGGGCAATGCAGGCTCACGAAGTCGCTGCGCGCCAGCAAGTCATCCAGCCCGGCCTGTTCGGCCTGCAGCTCGCTTTCCCAGTCGCTACGCGCGGTGCGGGCGTGATAGAGAATCGGGCACGAAAAACCCAAGCGCATTGTCTCTGCCACACGCTTGCCGATGCGTCCTGCACCGACAATCCCGACGGTCTTGCCGTACACGCCGTGGCCACGCATGAACATCGGCGCCCAGCCGCTGAACTTTCCTTGCCGGGTCACCGTGTCGCCCTCCACCATCCGCCGCGCACAGGCCAGCATCAGCCCGACGGCGACTTCGGCCGTGGCGTCAGTCAGCACGTCAGGCGTGTTGCAGACAGCAATGCCCAGCTCGCGGGCAGTGGCCAGCGCGATGTTGTTCACGCCGACGGCGTAGGTCGCCACCACGCGCAGTTTCGGCGACAGCGCCCTCAGCAGGTTCTCATCGACGGGGTCCGCCAGTGTGCAGATCAACGCGTCCGCACCCGATGCCGCCGCCACGATCTCGGCATGCGAGAGATTCCGGTCGTGCGGATTGACGGCAATCTTTGCATCCGGCAGCGCGCTTCGCAGCAGCGCAAGCGCGGCGTCGGGTACCGCGCGAGTGATGAGAATGTCGGGCATCTGCGCGTCCGGGTTGTGGTTCGCTTGCGGCCTGTGATCGCTCGATTCAAACGCCTAGGGCGGCCCGCCAAAATCCAGTATTGCTTTGCGGACCAGCTCTGCCAGTGCAGCCGGCGTCGCCGGCACTTTCAATGAATGGAACTGCGGGTCGTTCAGCGGCAGCACAGGCGCTGCACCACGCGGGTGCAGAAAGATCACCGGGATCGCCAGTGCGAAGTGCGACAGGAACTCGCGCACCTCGCCCACCGCTTGCGGGTCGCGCGCCGTGTCGCAGATCAGCAGGTGAAAGCGTTCACGGTCAATGCGTGACATCGCGCGCGCAAGCTCGGTCTCGTAATCCAGCTCAAAGCCCGCCTGCCGCATCGCCGCCGTGACCATGCGGTGTCGCTCATCGGCGACTACCGCCAGCACCCGAGCAACATCCTGCACCACGGCCAGGCGGCCGCTGCTGGTGCTGACCGTGCGGCGGTTCAGCACATTGTCGATGGCTGCCAGCAGCTCGCGGGCCCGGAACGGCTTGGTCATGTACGCGTCGGCACCAGCAAGGTAGCCCTCAAACTCATCCTCAATGCTCGCCATTGCCGTCAGCAGAATGATCGGGATGTCGGCTGTGGCGGGGTCGTTGCGCACGCGCCGTGCAAGCTCAATGCCGTCAAGGCTGGTGCCGCGAACATCGCTGACAATTACATCGACTTCACGCTGCCCCAGCAGGTCATGCACTTTTTCGCCGGTGGTCAGCACCTCGACCTGGTAGCCGTTGCGCGTCAGCAATGCAGTGATGATCTCCGCCACTGCGGGGTTCTCATCGATCAGCAGCACGGTCGGTTTGCTTGACAAGCTTGCCCCTCAAAAACGCACCCCGCACAAAGGCGGGGTGCGCGATCCGTAAGTCACAAACTACTCTCCCGCACCCGCGGCGGTGCCGCTGTCGATCGATGCACCTTCCACGTTGCGGACAATCGGCATGCCCGGCCACACAACCTGCGTGGGCTTGGCACCCGCCGAGAACGGCTCAGGCGCCGGTACCGCATTGGGATCTTTCGGCGAGTAGGTGCTCTGGGTGATTTCCGCGGCCTGGTTCGGCCCCTTCATGTACAGCGAGTAAGCCGTGCCGCCCCAGAAGTCACCAAGCACGTCGCGGCCGCCCACCATGCCCATTGCAGGGGCAGTCACGCCCAGCAGCAGTACAAGGATGAACGTCACGCCCGTCAGCACTTTCCACGCGATGCCTTCATTCGGCACGATTTCGACGTACTTCACCTGCTCTTGAATCTGGACCGGGCCCGGCATGCCCATCGGCGCCTGCGCGTACTGGTACCCGCCGCCAACGTCGGCTTCTTCGGGACCGGCTGCCACGCCGACATCGTCCAGCTCGTCCAACTCGTCCAAGCCGTCTGAATCGACAGGCTCAGTCTGCAAGCCGAGTTCGTCGTCGTTGGACAGGTCAAGCCCGCCCTCGATCTTCTGGGTTGCATCTGCGTCTTCGTCGCCGAAGTCCAGCCCGCCAAGCTCGTCCGTTTCGTCGAAGACAAGCTCTTCGGTAAGTGTCGCGTCCTGGTCTTCGCCGATGTCGGACAGCTCGACCGTCGGCACGCTGGTGGCACCGGTGTCTTCGAAGTCCGCGTCGCTGTTCAGGTTGCCCAGGTCAAGCAGCGTCTCGTCGGTCTCTTCCTCGATGATCTCAAGGCCTTCACCGCCGAGCTGCGTCTCGCCAAGGTCAATGTCGCCGGGGCCGCTGGGCACGCGATGCCGCGCGAGCGACTGGACGTCTTCCGAGCGAAACTTCATGCGGTCGTCGTCACGGAACGCACGGATTTGACCTTCGGATACGAGCCGCTTCAGCTCGTCCTCGTCCAGATCAAGTTCACGCAACACGTCGTCGAAAGACTTGTAGTTCGGCATTGCTCACTCCGGAAATGATCCGGCCTGTTGGGGGTTACGCACCGCAGTTCCGCTTACGCGGTTTACCTTCTGCGGGTATGGAAAGCACTATCGTAATGCAGAGGGCGTTTCCGGCGCAAGTACCGAAAACGCCCCATGATAAGGATATGACAGGGTGTTGAACCGCAGGCCAACTTGATACTGGCTACTTCTTTTCAAGGGCCTTCTTCATCTCGATCGGCTCATAGCCCTTCTTGTTCGTCTGCGTGTCGTTGATGTACGGGAACTTGCCGTCGTACTCAAGCAGGCGCGTCGCCACCAGGTACATCTCGGCCTTGGCCGTCCCGGTCGCCTTCAGGTCATACACCGTCATGACCTTTGACTTCTTGCCTGCCTCGTACGTGTTGTCCTCTTCCGCGACAATCACGACATACTGCGTGTTGCCGCCGACTGTGACGGGCGTAACCGTCCACGACGGGCCCCTGTCCGTGCCCGAAGACCCTGTGGCCTGGGCATAGGCCGGCTGTGCGCCGCCGGCAAAGGTGTTGTAGCCGTACAAGCCGCCGATCACCGTCAGCATCAGCGCGATGCAGGCGAGCAGCGCCATCCCGACCGTGGGCAGCATTGCATTCTTGTTCATGGTTTCCTCCAACGGGACTCGGTCCCGATTCAGGGGTGTTCAGGCTGGCGGGGGGTGCCGGTAGTGTAATACCGCTCCAGCCTTACACCAATAGTACTCCGCCCAACAACTTCGCTTACACGCAAAAAAACTGGCGCTGGCGCCAGTCCGGAACGGCAAACGTCAGACGGGCGCGGAAAGTCCGCAACTTGTGCCCCCAATCGGGGTGTCATGGATCGACGACCCAACACCAACCCGGAGCAACCATGAAACGACTGCTGGCTACCATCATAGTCCTGGCTGGTGCGGTTGCGCTTTCCGCGCCGCTGGCTGCCAATGATACGCGCCGCGGCGCAGACAAGCAGGCCTTTCGGCAGGCTCGCAAAGCCACGACCAGCGACCTTGCTGTCAGCGGCGAGCAGCTGAAGGCGAACATCGAAAAGCTGGACAGCGAGCTGGATTGGCACGACGACAGCGCACTAGCCATGAAGGCAGCCAAGAAGGCCGACAAACCCGTGTTTCTGCTGCAGGTTCTGGGCGACCGCTGCGGCCACGTGTGAAGTGCCGGCCAAAGCCTGCGGGGAGTTTCCCTGCCCTCTGAACCCGTGTTCAGCGACCTCAAGAACAACTGGGTCGTCGCGTGGCGCAACATCATTACGGAAGACTACGTCGGCGATTCACACGGCTATACGCAAGAAGACACCGCCATCGGCACCACCAACGGCGCCGGCCCAACCAATACCCAGATCATCATGCTTTCGCCCGACGGCGTCGTACTGCACGCGTTGCCCGGCTTCTGGCACGCCGAAGACCTGGCCCGCGAAATGAAACTGGCCAAAGAGCTTTGGGCAGTGTGGAAGGACACAAGCCTTTCCCGCGAACAGAAGGACAAGAAGTTTGCATCCATGCAGATTGAAGCCTGGAAGAACCACCCCCAGGCCACAACCCTGCGCAGCCGCTGGCAGGGCTTTGACGCCCGCAACGAGCACAAGCGCGTGGCGCTCGGCATTGAGCGCGACACGGTCAAGGGTGCTCCGGTACAGTCACGGCTGACCGAGGCTGAGCGCGCTGAAGTCGAGAGCAAGATGGCCAGGCTCAACACCGTAGACAAGGACGCGCCGAAGGTGCAGCTTAAGCCGATCAATCAGCTGGTGCACGAGCGCATGTCGGTGCGGCCATTCGTGAAGTACGAGGCGTTTGATGTCGCAGAATTCGCGGATTACGGCCGCCGCTACTACGACAACAACAAGAAGGTTGACGGCGAAGGCTCCACGTTGCTCACGCCCACCAAACTCGAAAAGATCGAGCGCAAGCAGGCCCGCAGAGAAGCAATGCAGGAAGCACGCGACAGCAGGCGCAAGAAATCAGAAAACTAGACGCCGCAACCTGCTGGAACGCCGTCCCTCGCGGGCCGGCGTTGTGCGTTAAAGCAGCGCTTTGCCGCCTTGCCGCATCAACTTCTGGGCAAGTGCACGGCCTGCGACTTCAGGGTCAGCGATTGAGCCGAACTCATTGCCGCGTATCCGGGTCTTGCCGTCCTTGCTCAAAATGCAGCCCTCGATGTGCAGGCTGGAACCTTCAGGACACACAGCCTGCGCCCCCACCGGGGCCTGACAGCCGGCGCCCAGTTCATTGAGAAACGCGCGCTCGGCGGCGGTCGCAGCAAAGGTCGCCGCGTCGTGCAATGCCGCCAAAAGGCGCGCCGTGCCGACATCCCCTGTGCGACCTTCAATGCCCAGCGCGCCCTGGCCCGGCGCGGGCGGCCAGTCAAGCCAGTGGGCTTTGAATTCGGCTACGCGCATTTCCACTTCATCAAGCAGCGCCAGCCGCTTGAGGCCCGCAGCGGCCAGGATGCAGGCGTCGGCTTTACCGTCGCGCAGTTTGTTCAGCCGCGTATCGACGTTGCCGCGAAACTCGATGGCGTGCAGGTCAGGCCGCAGATTGGCCAGCAGCGCGCGTCGGCGCAGGCTGGAGGTGCCGACGATTGCCCGTTCGCCGAGAAACGGAATCTCGCCGTTGAAGGTTGAGTCGGCACGGCAAAGCAGCACGTCGCGGGTATCCTCGCGGGCGGGCGTGCACAGGATGCGCAAGCCATCGGGCAACGTTGTCGGCAGATCTTTCAGCGAGTGAACGGCAAGATCGCATTGTCCGGCAAGCAGCGCGTCCTCAAGTTCTTTGGTGAAAGCACCCTTACCCCCAAGTTCACTGAGGCTTGCACCGAGGTTCTTGTCCCCCGTCGTCTTGATTTCAACGATCTCGACAACCAGGCCGGGATGAAACGAGCCCAGCAAGTTCGCCACCTGGCGCGACTGCGTGAGCGCCAGCTTTGAGCCGCGTGAGCCGATGATCAGCTTGTCAGTCACGGATTCCTCAATTCACATCTTGGACAGACGAGGCAACAACTCTTGGGCTCGTGAAGCGACCCAGTCTGCGATTTCTTCAAAAGCCTCGCCTTGTGCAAGTTCCTTCTTGAACACGTGCCGGCTTTGCGAGGACGATTCAACCGGATTGATGCCCGCCGCCTGCAACACCGCGTCAACCCGTTGAGCCATCTGTGTTTGAAACCAGACGTATAAGCGCAGTGTGTATGATCCCGCGAGCCCCGAGTCTCGCTTGAAGCTGACGCCAAACCACACTTTGCCGCTATGTGCTTTCAGGGTTCGGTCAACATACCAATTCCACCCGATGATCTTCTTGCCCTTCGCCAGGTATGGGCTGGCAGAAAGCCTGTTGTCCGCCATTTGAAGCAGAAACTGTACGCTCGTGATGATGTGGTCGTAGACCATGTCAAAAGTTGCGCGCTCGGTCTGCGTCAGCTTCAGTGGGTAGTCATCGGCACTGAAGAACATGGAGTGAGTGTTCTGCCCATGCTTCAGCGCGTGGGCAAACACCTCAGACACGGCTCGGTGAGTGTCGAGCATCACGCATCCTTCCAAGCCGCACGAATTCTGTTCATCAGCGCAAGTTGAGTTCCGGGCTGCCACTGGTCAAACGTCCCCGGCTGGGCGCAGACAGGCGAGCACAGATGCATGGCCACGGTCTTGAGGTAACGCTTCAGGTAGTCCCTCGCGTCGGCACGCGTGCCGTCATCTTCTTGGCGAGCGGCTGCAATCGGCAGCCACAACTCAAGCAGCCTGCTGAAACTCATCTCGTGGTATCCGATCGACTCTGGCGACTCAAATGCTGAGAATCTTCGTGGTGCGTCGCCATGCTGATTCTCGTCGCAGGTCAAGAAGACCAGCAGTCCGCGCCCGGGGTGATACTTCGCCAACCAGTCGCAGTAGCGCTTGCGCTGGTCCGCCCCTTCCTCGGCATCGACCTTCGCCTCGATCAAGACGTGCAGGTCACCGATGCAGAAGTAGACATCGGCGCGCCCCTTGTCCAACTGAAACTCTGCGCGCACGTCACTCGGGTCAACGCGCGGCACCTTGACGCCGGCGTCAGAAAGCAGTGCGGCTGCACATTCCCGCGCAAGCGGAAACAGGCTGACGTCGCCCGCGGCGGTTTGGGCACCAAGGAAGTAGCTAAGGGCACGTGTGTGTGAGGTTTCCCGCCTCTCACATGCAAGCGGTGTGAGCAGGTCTGGGATGAGTGAGAAAGCCTCCAAGGCTGCGGCCGGTACAGACTTGCGAGCCTGCGCGATACGTTCGTAGATCATCCGAGAAAGGCGAGCACCGTTGTCCAAGATGGCCAGTTTCCGGTAATCGGCGAGTATGGTGTTCGCCAAACCTTGCATGGAATGGACGTATGCGGCGAATTCGGGGGCGCTTCGTGTGCGGGTAACCACATACACTCCATGCACGCTTGCTTTAGCAAACATCCAACGCGCCCAACTTTGAATCAATAGCTTGCAAGGCCTTCTTCCAGGTCTGCGATCAGATCATCGACATGTTCGATCCCGACACTCAGCCGGATCAGCCCGTCGGTTAAACCTGCCTTTTCCCGCAATTCTTTGGGGATGCTGGCGTGGGTCATGCTGGCTGGGTGCTCCAGCAGGCTTTCAACGCCGCCAAGACTTTCGCCCAGCGTCCAGACCTGGCGACCGCTGACGACTTTTTCGCCGTCCGCGACGCTGCCGTCGATCTCGAAGCTGATCATCGCGCCATAGCGTTTCATCTGGCGCGAGGCGACATCGTGGTTCACGTGCGTGGTCAGCGCGGGGTAGTGGATTTTCGTGACGCGCTTTTGCTCAAGCAGGTAGCTCACGATCTGCTCGGCATTGTCGCACGAGCGCTCCACACGCACGCCCAGTGTCTTGATGCCGCGATGCACAAGGTAGCAGTCCAAGCCGCCGGGCACCGCGCCGCTTGCGTTCTGGTTGAAGGCAATCTGTTTCGCCAGTGCCTCATCTTTCGTGGCGCAGACGCCCAGCACCACGTCGCTATGGCCGCCGAGGTACTTGGTCGCGCTGTGCATCACGATGTCAGCACCCAGCGCCAGCGGCTGCTGCAGGTAAGGCGTGGCGAAGGTGTTGTCCACGACGCTGATTGCTTTCTTTTCCCGGGCCAGCTTTGAAAGGGCCTCAATGTCGCTGACCTTCAGCAGCGGGTTGCTGGGCGACTCGATGAACAGCATTCTCGTGTTCGACTTGAAAGCCGCGCGCACGTTGGCGACGTCGGTTGTGTCCACGAAGCTGAACTCAATGCCAAGGCGCTTGAAGGTCTTGTCGAAGATCCGAAACGTGCCGCCGTAGACGTCGTCGGCGCAGATCACGTGGTCGCCCGCATTCAACAGCTTTGTGATCGTGTCGGAGGCGCCCAAGCCGCTGCTGAATGCAAACCCGTATTCAGCGCCCTCCAGGGCGGCGAACACACTTTCAAGCGCTTTGCGCGTCGGGTTGCCGCTGCGCGCATAGTCAAAGCCCTGGTGCTTGCCGGGGCTGCTTTGGGCAAACGTTGAGGACAGGAACACCGGCGGGTTGACCGCGCCAAAGTGGTTGAAGGGATCGTATCCGGCATGAATGGCAAGGGTGTCGAAGTGCATGGCTGCTCCGGGACAGGGTCAGCCGGAGTATAGTGGGCACGGAGCCGAATGAACAATCCGCGGGCAGCGGATTGAGAGTTCTGGGTTCCGGATTTGGGGAAGGCGATTGCTGGAACCGGCAGTTCGCCTCAACCCTGAACCCCAAACCCTACACCCCCGACCCCAGAACTCTGCGTGCAATGCAGGACCCGGCGCCGTGGTCAGCACGCGCCGGGTGGTTTGGTTGGATGTTGGGGTGGGATGGGTGACTGGCGTCTGCTCCAGACGCCGGGGCTAACGCTCACGCGCTGACCCTGTGGGTGTTTGTTACGGGTGTGAGGGACTGACCTCCCAAACGTGAAACAGTGATACAGGGGACCGCGACCGAGCAGCCCCGTGTGCTTTCGCAAATCTCGCCGGGGGATCGCGGCCCGAATTCTATGGCGGACTCATCCGCCTAATGGAACTGTCGGGTGCGCATTGACTTGCGCTTGAGCAAATCCGCCGCCTGCTTGACCACGCACCTTCCGCCGCTACACTTCTCGCCCCTTATGCGCCCGTCCGGTTGGACGGCTTGCATGGCACGGTGTCCATGCAACATCCCCGGCAGTGTTTGCCCGACGATGGCCTGAACCGAGACCTGGAGATTCCATGGGTCGCTACACAGGGCCGAAGCACCGCGTATCGCGCCGCTTCGCCGAAAACCTGTACGGCAGCAAGAAGACACCGCTGGCCAGCAAGCCGTACAAGGCAGGCCAGCACGGCCGCGACGGGCGTCGCGGCAAAGCGTCCACCTACAGCCGTGGACTGAACGAGAAGCAGAAGCTGAAGTTCTACTACCAGATTCGTGAACGCAGCATCCGCCGCATTTACGAACAGGCCAACGCCATGCCTGGCAACACCGGCGAAAACCTGATGCAGTTGCTTGAGCGCCGGTTGGACAACATTGTGTACCGCATGGGCTTCGCGCCCACCACTCGCGCCGCGCGCCAGCTTGTGGCGCACGGCCACGTCGAAGTGAACGGCCGCAAGACCGACCGCGCCAGCTATGTCGTTGACGTCGGCGACAAAGTTGCGGTCAGGCAGAAGAGCAAGGCCCACCTGCAGGTGCAGGAGGCAATTGCGCAAAAGCCGGAACAGATCAGCTATGTCCGCGTAGACCTCGAAAAGGTCGAAGGCGAGCTGATCCAGATCCCGCGCCGCAAGGACATCCCGGTCATTGCCAACGAACGCCTGGTCATCGAAATCATGGGCCGCTAGTCGGTCCGGTTGTTATCGAAAGAGCCGCGGGATTTCCCGCGGCTCTTTGCTTATGCGTTTCCGCAAAACCACCGTAGGATCGAACTGCCGGTTCCGTTGCACGTTCGTAAACTACCCTCTATTCAAACCTTCGGCATTGGGGGCCGGGGGAGACCCGAAATCTTGGAGCCCGTCCCGCTAAGCGACGAGGACCTGGTTCGCCGCGTATTGCGCGGTGAAACTGAGGTCTTTGAGCACATCGTCAAGCGCTTTGAGCGCTTGGTGTACGGCTTTATGCTCCGCAAAATCTCCGACACGGGCGTCGCGCAAGACTTGGCGCAGGAGACGTTCCTGATCGCCTACGAAAACCTTGACCGCCTGAAAGACCACGCGCGTCTGAAGTCATGGATCATGGGCATCGCCGGCAATCTGGTGCGGGACCACTACAAGCGCCGCAAGATGGCCGGTATGCCTGAGGGCTTTGAGGTTGAGCTTACGGGGCTTGACCCGCTGCAGACCGTCGAACAGCAGGAACGGCACGAGTACCTGTACAAGGCGCTGATGCAGCTTTCCGAGCGTTACCGCGCCGTGTTGATCAAGCGCTATCTGGAAGGCCGCGAGTACGATGAAATCGCCGAGGACCTGGGCCTTTCCGTAGGCGCGGTAGAAGTGTGTATGCACCGTGCGCGTAAGGCTTTAGCGCTAGTAATGAAAGAATATCTGCCGGATGTGGACCTTTAGCACTTTGCGGTCCCGCAAAAGGGAGAAAACCGCTGTAAGCACACTCGCAAGTCCGCCACCTAAGCAATGCAGCGTAGAAGTGGGCCAAGCCAGATGACGCACGAAGAACTCCAGATTCTCATGCAGCGCGCGATCGACGGCGTCATCGCCGACACGGATCGCGACGTGCTGGCGCGCGCCCTGAAAGCCGACCCGGTGCTGCAAGGCGAGTTTGATGAGTTGCAGACCGTGCATGCAGCCACTGAGCAGCTGTTTCGCCAGATTTCCCTTTCACGCGACTTCTCGACCCGTGTGATGCGCCGCATCCAGGGCGTGAACGTGCCGGCAGACGAAAGCATCGAAAACGTACGCCTGCCTGAGCAGCGTCCTCTTGGCGTGCGCAGCAAGCGCCACTCGCTTGTCCGCGTGCAGCGCCGCAGGTTGCGCATTTATGCGGGCATTGCGGCGGTCAGCGCGGCTGCGGCATTCCTGCTGTCCGTTGGCGTGATTACCGGCGCGTTCACGCGCCCAGTCGATACCTCACTCACGGAATCTGCAGACAAGGACAGCCGGGGCGGGCCCGGCAAGGGAGGGGATCACCGCACCGACCCTTCCAGCCATGTCTCAGAGGAGAGGGAAGCTCCGGTTCCTGAGAAGGAGCCCGGAGCTTCCCGCGATACTACGCCAGGAAGCATACCCGGCGAATCCGCAGACGGCAACAAAACGCCGCGCGAGCAGCCTGATAAGGGCGGTCCAGACTCTCCCGGCCCTGTAGAAAAGCCGGACTCCGTAGTCGACGGCGAGCCAAAGCAGCCGGGCAAAGAGTCCGCGCCGGAAGCTGGACAGCCAGACCCGACCGAAAGCCCCGCACCGAAGGGCGAAGTCGAATCCGGCCCTGAGGCCAAGCCGCAGCCGGGTGATCGCCCAGGGACCGAGGCCGCGCCGCGGCTCCCAGTTGGCAAGTTGGTCATGTTGTCCGGCCGGGCCGACACCCTTGGCATTGATGGTAAGTGGTCGCGCATGGACGATGGCGCCCAGGTTTCATCGGGCATGCAGATGCGCACGAGCGCTAACGGCGTCGCAATGCTGACGACAGACAATGGCACGCTGGTGCTTGGCAAAGGCACCGAAGTGGCATTCGACGACAAGGGCACGGCTGCGCTGGTCAAGGGTGACGTGAGCCTTGATCGCACCGCTGGCACCGGCGAGATTGAACTGGTGTGCGACGGCTACACAGTCAATGTGCGCCAAGGCTACACGATGGTGTCCCGGCGCAAGAACGGCATCGGCCTGAAGCACGTTTCCGGCTTTGCGTTTGTATCGCACGAAGTTGACGGCTCGATGCTGCTCGACCGCATCGGTGAATCCGAAGTTGAGTTCGGCAAGCCATTCCCGACGCGCGACGAAACAGCCGAAGTTCGTCCGGCGCGGCTACTGCTGCCGGATTGGAATGGTGACGCACGTGCAAGCCTGATGCTGGCCGCCGTGAAAACTGCGCTCGATGCACGCGAGATGAAGCGCGATGAACGCAGCTATGTGGACAGCAACCTTTCCAAGAGTCTTGCACGGCTGCTCTGCCATTCGGTGGACGAAGCCTACGTGCTGGAGTTTGTTGAGGCCGCAATCGCGAACCCCAAGTTCCACGGCAAGCTGCTGGTGCAGGTTGCCAATGAAGTAGAAAACGCCTTCTGCGACAGGGTCAACCTTGACCTTGAGCTGAACTTCGTGGCCCGCTGCGCTGGCCGCGCATCTCATCTGGGCGAGGACTTCAAGGCTTGGAAGCTTGCTTTCGAGCAACTGATGCACCCGCCCGTGCAGCGCCCCGCGCAGCCGACGCCCACCGCCGGCGACCCGGATTGCCCTGCCGAAGCCGGCAAGGTCAAGCGAGTGGAGAAGCCGCCCGCGCCGAAGATCATCAAGAAGACGCCCGATCAACCCGAGGGCGAAAACACCGAAAGCAAGCCTGAACCGGACGCGGCAGATAAGACGCCCGAGAAGAAAGAAGACGCGAAGGGCCCTGCGAAAGAGTAGACCTGGCCTCGGGCTGCAAGCCCCCCCGCAGCCCAGCCCCTTGAGGAAGCGAGCCGGCAATTGCCGGCTCGCTGTTTTGTGCCGCAGTCATGTGCGGCCGCTACTTGGCGGCTTTGTCGTTGGCGCGGTTCAGCCACACCTTGATGTGTTCCCGCACTTCTTCGTAGTGAGGGTCGCGATTCAGCGCGGTCTGAAAGTGCTTGGCGGCCTCCGCGTACTTGCCCTTCAGGTACGAAAAGCGTCCGCCAAAGTAGGCCGTCTCGAAGGCATCTGGGTTCAGGTTGTGCAGCGTGCGCAGGTTCGCCTCGAGGGCGGGAAGGTCCTCGGCCTCAAGGTTCAGGCGCGTGACCTTGAGCTGCTTCGTAAACTCGCGCAGATCGTCGGCCTCCGTGGATCGCGGGTCGCGCGGAAGATAGTCCTGCCGCGCAATGTGCATGCGCAGCGCGCCCTGCGGCTGCGCCTTCAGCATCTCGTACACCGGCACATACACGTAGTGCCCATAGGTGTGTGGGCCGCTTGAGACCCACATCTGGCCTGTACTGACGTTCATGATCACGCTGTGGGCGCAAATGCCGCCGTCGATGGCGTTGCGATTCCCGAAGCCGATTTCCTTGTCGCCACGCCCTTTGCGGTCGCGCAGAATCTCCAGGCACACGTCCTTGCCCACCTTGCCGTGGTGCTTTGCAGTCAGTTCTTCCAGCCGCTGCCAGCGATACAGCGTTGTTGCACGCTCGATCTGTTCGTTCTGGACGGGGTCGGCTTGCCAGGGCTCGCCCAGGAAGTGGTTGCTTTGAAGCAGCATGCCGGGCTTGCCTGCTTCGCGCAGCGCGCAATGGTCCGGCGACTTCTCAATCACCACCGCGCGTTTTTCGTCGCGGCTTGCCACCATGTACGAGTCACTGACAAATACCTGAGCCTCGCGCAGAATGCGGTGCGCATCATCAATGGTGCGGGCCTGTTCCAGCACGCGCTTGACCAGCATGCTGACCGGCGTGCCGATGCGGCCAAAGCCGGTTTCGTCGGTACGCGCTGCATTGATGTGGATGCTGATGCCCGCTTCGTTGATGCCCGTCACGGCGCCTGCCATCCCGGCCCACGCAACGTGGACGTAGGCAAGGCCGCCCTCGGGCCACACGTACAGGATGCACTTTTCTTTGTCGAAGATCTCGCCCGCTTCCCAGTCAAAGTTGCGGGCGACCCACAGGTCGCCGCCCGCGGTAGCGTCTCCCCATGCGGCAAACGCAGTGCAGCCGATGATCTCCTTTTCGGCGACCAGCGGATTGTCGATCAGCACGTGGCTGATGTCGTGGGCCGCGTGATAGTTCAACACGCGGTGGTACAGGGGCACGCCCTCGTCGGGGTAGTGGTCCGTGCTGCCCTCGACCAGTCCAAGCACTTCCAGCTGCTCGTGCTCAGACACGTGGTCCGGCAGGTTGCGGTTGTTCACGGCGATCAGTTGCTTGACCAGCCAGAACGATGCGGCGTTGGGCAGAAACTCGCGGGCCGTGCTCAATAGATGGCGCTCCTGCTGCTCCAGCAACTCGGGCGTGAGTCGTGCGTTGGCGTAGCCGCGCTCCCATGGCGTGCCGGAAAGCGCAATCTCGTTCACTCCGTCGCGGCGCCGGCGCCAGTTGGGGCCGACCCGCGTGACCATGCGATCGTCCAGCGTGGCTTCGCGAATATCCTCTTTCGCGAGCGAGCGGTCGCCATCAAATGTGGGCGGCTCGGCGATACAGAAGTTCTTTACATAAATCGAAAGGCTGACCAGCAGCCCGATCACCAGCGCTACGCCGAACATACCAAGCCGGGTGACCCATCCGTGGATACGCGGGACGCCGGTCTTTGCGACGCACAGCCTGGCAATTTCGGCTGCCATTGACTCGTGGATCGTGGACTTGAGGCGTGCGGCGTCCATCTCGCCTTTCAGGCCCGTGGTTGGCACCGGCGGCAGCACTTTCATCACGACGTCGGGATGATGAACCGCCGGGCTGCCCTTTCGGACACAGGCGCCCGTGCCCTCAAGCACGACGGGCACGACTGGCACGCCGGCTTCAATTGCCAACAGGAACGCGCCGTTCTTGAAGCGCTTGATGTTGCCGTCGGGGCTGCGTGAACCCTCAGGAAAGAACAGGATGCTGATGCCGTCTTGCAGGTACTTCAGCGCGGTCTCGAAACCCTGGGGGCGCTCGGGGTCGCCGGCTTCAGCGTCATCGACGCGAATGTGGCCGGCAAGCTTGTTCAACTCGCCCATCAGCGGGATCTTGAGTGTCCAGGGCTTGATGAACCAGCGCGCGTTCACGGGCAGCAACAGCGCCATCAGGATGTCGAGCATGCTCTGATGGTTGCAGACAATCACACACGGCACCGGAAACGCATCTTTGCGCACGTTGATGCGGCGCTGCCCGCCAAACGGGTAAAGCCGGAAGAACCAGCGGGCCACCTGCTTCTGGGCGCGGTAAAACGTGTCGCCGCGGTGGCGTGACAGAAAGCGGTCCGCAAGCCAGTACGGAATCTCAAGGATAAACAGCACAAACAGCAGCTGGGCCGCCAGCAAGCCATAGGCAGCGGGCGTACGCAACGCGTTCATAACGGCGTTACTGGGCGGCGGGTAGGCGGTTGTGGTTTGCTCGCTCACGTTCAGGTGTCCACTTGCTTATGTGCCGCCCTTGCCTGAGAATACAAGTGTGGGTCGGCCCTTTTCCCCTTGGGGGCGGCAGTATAGGTATGGCAACGGCTTCTATCCGCAGTCAGGTACAGCAAATCGTCGCGCGCGAGTTTGAACTTGCGCAGGGCGATATCACACCCGACAAAGACCTTTACGACGACCTTGGGCTCGACAGCCTTGACGCGATTGACCTGGTGGTCGCACTCGAGAAGGCCTTCGGCTTCAAGGTGGAAGAAGGCGCCGCCCGCAAGATTCGTCGCGTCGAGCAGCTTTACCAGTTCGTCGAAGAACGAGCAGCAGCCTAAGTGACGCGCAACGTCAGCTCGGCAACCTCAAGCTCGCCGTCAAACAGCGTCGCCTTTACCCGCCGCCTGCCTTCTACTTCTGGGTCAAGTGTCAGCTGCATCGCAAGCTCGCGACCGGGACCCGTCGGGTTCATGAACTTGGCCCGCGTAACTTCGGACAGCCGCAATTCCTGGCCCGCCAACCGTGAAGCAAGGTTGACCACCGCGGCAATCTGCACGACTGCCGGCAACACCGGCCCGCCCGGAAAATGACCCTGGAAAAAGTCCTCGCGGCCCGAAAAGCGCAGCCGTGCCGTGCACGTGCCATCACCGGGAAGAAAGTCCAGCGTTGCAGCGATGATGTCACTGGTAAGACCCATGGCGGCTAGGGAACCATTCCGCGACAGACGGGCAAGCACAATCGGCTCGAAAGCCCGCGACGGAAGTCGCGGGGCGGGGATGCGTGGCAGTCAGTCGCCGGCTTCAAACACGCTGTCGGGCCATGGCTCGTCGCGAACCGTGAGCTCGGTGAGTTTGACGGTCAGCTTGTAAGGCGGGCCGTCGGATTGCACGCCGCGCTCACGCAGTACCATGGTGGTGGGCACGAACACACCCTCCAAGTCCTGCCACTCGTAGTGATCTACACGAAACAGCGAGCGGTCATCGCGGCGAAAGTCGTACCAATCCACCCGCGGCGGCTTGCCCACAATGTGTGACCGCAACTGTCCTTGTGGCCCCGAGAATTCTACCGTTGCTCCATTGTCGCCCTCTGACATCACCCGCGCCGGCAACGCGACCAGCACGTCCCCGGTTTCGCCCAGTGTGGTGCGGTAGCGCACGCCACTTCCCACATCCAGCGACTCAAGCAGGAACACCCGTCGAATGTCGCGAGCAATGTTCTCAATTACTCGCGGGTCAAACTCCTCCGCGGCAAACAACACGTGGCTCTGGTCGCCGTCGCCCACAATGTCGAACAGCTTGATCCCTTGCTCGGTCATGCCTTGCAGCCGAAACCTGTCGTGGCCCTGCACGATCAGGTACCCAACCAGGGTGCGTGTTGTGATGCGAAAATCGATCGTCACCGTCTGGACGGCCTTGAACTGGGTGGGCCAGCGTCGGTTGAATGCACCATGCGCGCTGGTTGCAGCGTCGCTTGTGGGCGCGGGCTCGAGGCGTTTGTATGGGTCCGTCCCGGCGCACGCGCTCAGCAGCACGCACATGAAAATCGCGATGGCCAATTCGGCGCTGGACCTCACGCCTTCGCCAAGGCTACGGCGCGCAGGCCGGGCTGTTGTTCTCGTGCGGCACTGCGTTTGCTCAGTCATGTTGAACCTTCCTGCTGCGCCGGAATTCCAGCAGTGTCGGCACTACGAACAGCGTCAGCAGCAGCGCTGAGGTTACGCCCAGCGCCGTGGTTATGCCAACGCTGAACAGCGCCGGGTGATTGGCCAGCGCAAGGCTGCCGAAACCGAACAACGTTGTCAGCGCGGCCACCAGCACGCCTGCACCCGCATGCTGAAGCCGCCGCGCCGCTTGCTCGGGGCCCGTGCTGCCGCGCCACGTCTGCACAAGAAATATTCCGTAATCGATGCCCAGCCCCGCGATGAACACCGTCACCAGCGTATTGATGATGTTGAACTTGATCCCGAACAGCCCCATCAGCCCCAGAGTCCAGACCATGCCGCCGGCCACGGGCACAAGCGCAATGCCAACCTCACGCGCGCTGCCGAAGGTAAGAACCAGAACGACGATCACCAGCAGCAGCGACAACCCGCCCATCAGCAGCAGGTCCGACTGGATAAAGCCCACCATGCGCGCCACAAACCCCGCCTTGTTCAGCACGATCGCCGATGGCGTGGCTGCGCGCAGTTCGCCCATACTGGACGGGTCAAGGGTCGCCGTCGCGCCTACCGAGACGCCATCATCACTCTCGCTCAGGTAACTGGCCAGCAGCGCCCACACCGGCTTGCCGCGCAGGTCCGACGGGTCTAGCTGGGCGGGCGGCGTCGCCATGCGAATGCCGGCGAACAGCTCGCCAAAGCGGGCCTCGATCTGCTCTTCGCTGAAGCCCAACTCTGTGCCGGTGTCCGGCCGCACCGCACGCGCCTGCGCCATCGCGCGTTTAAGTGCGACGATGCGCTGTTCGCTCCAGAATCGCTGCCAGTGCTCAAGGTGCTGCTGCTGCGTCACTCGCGCCGGCAACACCCAGGCCAGCCCCTCAAACTTCGCCGACAGCCGCTGTAACGCCGCTGAGTTCAAGTCGTTCTCGCGCAGCGCCGCCTGCATGTCGTCGCCGCTGCTGACAACGAGCGTGCGGCTGAGCGTGTCCTGGCCGAACGCCTGCTGTACCGCAAGTTCTGATTCGCGCGTGGCATCGCTCTTGCCATCCAGGTTCATCACGTCGCCGTCGAAACCCACCAGCGGCAGGCACGCGCCCAGGCCCAGCGTCGCTGCCAGTGCTGCCACCAGCAGCGGCACCCGCAACCTACGCCGCCCTGCGTTCAGCCGCCCCAGCAAGTTGGACAGCCCCTGCGCCGACACCGACTTCGGCCCCGCAACTCGCAATAGCTGCGGGCCAGCCAGAAGCGCGAACACCAGCGCACCGGCAATGCCGGCCATCGCCATCTCGGACAACTGGTGTAATCCGTCAAAGCTGGAACAGCGCAGCATCAGGATTGCCGCCACCGTCGTCAGCGCCGCCACAAAGGCGGGCCGCCCGACATGGGAAACTGCCAGCTGCGCGCGCTGCGGCCTCTCTCCGGGCTCGCTGCCGTACGTCGTGACCAGGTGAATGCCATAGTCCACGGCAATCCCCAGCAGCACAGCCGAAAAGCCAACCGTGATGGCGCTGAGTTCACCGTGCAGCCAGCCCTGCAGCCCCAGCGCGACAATGAACCCGAATCCCACGCTCAGCAGCGGCAGCAGGATCGGGGTCAGGCTGCGAAACACGATCAGGAACAGCAGCACAATCGCGATCAGGCTGGTCGCAACCGTGAGGTGCATGTCATTGCGCAACACCACGGCGTTGTCCACGCTGCTGCGGTGGGCGCCGATCACGTGGGTCGTGACGCCTGTCGGTAGCGCGGCCTGCAACGCGTCCATGAATTCGCGCCCATGGCCGGTGTCACTGGATGGAAAGTCGGCCTCAACAAACAGCACAGCAAAACGACCGTCACTGCTTAGAATGCGGCCCACACCGTCGGTCTTGCCGCGAAACCCGCCGTTGAGGTGCTCAAAGCGTTGGAACACCAGTTCATCAAACCCGAACGGGTCGCGGCGAAACGTGCTGACGACGCTGATGCCTTCTTTGCCGGCTTGCTCGTCCAGGAAATCCTGCAACCGCGCGGCAAAGAACTCGCGCGTGAGGCGCGGCTCAAGCTCGGCGCGAAAGGCCTCGTCAAACAGCAGCGGCGCCTTGCCCGAATACAGGTTGAAAATGTCCTCGCGCGTCGCCCGGTCAACGCGCGAGACCACGCCTTTGACGCCATCGAGCTTGCGCAGGTTGGCGTCGGCTTCATCGACCGCAGACGCAAGCGCAGCCGGGTCGTCGCTTTCCAGGGCGATCACGATGCGCTCAAGGCCGCGGTAGCGCTCAAGGGCAATGCGCGTTTCGGCCACGCGAGGCTCGTCAGCCGGCAGCAGCGCAAAAATGTCCTCGGCGAAGTTCACCTGCACCGCGCCGCCTACGGACAACCCGAGCACGACCAGCAGAAATGCAGGCAGCACGGCTTTGCGCCGTGCCAGGAAAAGGAAGCTGCGTTCAAATGGCCCCATCGCGGTGTTGTCGAGAAGACGGCAGAATCTAGTCGGAAGTGCGGCCGGCAGTAGTGCCAAATTTCAGGCAGGCAGGTCGGTCGTTGAGCGCACTTCTCGAATCAGCGCGTCCGTCCCCAGCATGGTGCCCGCCACGGCAAAACCCGTGACGCACGCGCCCAGGATGCCGGGAGCCCCGGTGCCCGCGCCGGTCACGTACAGGCCGGCATAGCGCGTACGGCGCCGCACGCCGTTGCGCCCCTGTGCGGCAAGGCCCGGCTGCAGGCCGTAGATGCCGCCACCGGGGTAGCGAGCATAGTCACGAATCGTGAGTGGTGTGGCGGCATCAACAACTTGCAGCTTCAGGCCGGGCATGCGTTGCCGTACCGTTGACATGATGTTGTCGGTCAATTGCTGTTTCAGCGCGCGATAGTCGGCGTCGCGGCGCGGTGTGCGCGTGCCCTGCCAGCGCTCGAACCACTCCATGCGCGCAGCACCCATCGCGCTGAACAACTGCGGGCTTGTGGGCGGCAGGTTGACCACGACGTCGGCTGGGCCCTGCAGAGGCGGGTCATAGAAGCAATCCGGGTCGTCGTCGCGCAACAGATAGTGGTTGCTGCCGGCGTACGTACCCAGGTCGCCCTCGGCCACGCCGTACACGCAGAACAAGCCGACGCACTCGGGCGCCGCCTTGAGCCGCTCACGCAGGGCACCGCGCCAGGCGTCGGGCGGCATCAGCCCCTGCGCGGCACGCGGGTGCATCGCCAGAATGACTTCGGGGGCATGAATCACCGCTCCATCCTGCAGCTCTACCCCGATCACGCGATCGCCCTCAACAAGAACCCGCGCCGCTGGCGCCCGGGTGCGCAACTCACCACCCAGGTCGCGCAGCCGCTCAAGCAGCGCATTCGTGATCGCGTCGCCGCCACCGACAACATAGTGCGGCCCCTGCACCGCGCTGCCGACGACCGGCGCGTGAATGGCCAGCGGCGCGGCATTGCTCGGCGCGCCGTACAGCGAGGACTGTGCCAGTAGCAGCGAGCGCAACCGCGGGCTGGCGCCAACGCTGCGCAGGTACTCACCGATGCTGATTTCGTACAAGCTGCGGTCGTAGGCGCCGTCGGCCTCGGGGGCCAGCGCGTGCCAGTTCAGGGAGGCTTCCACCTGCTGCATGCGGGCGACGCAGGTTGCCACGGTTGCGGCCTCGCCAGGGCACTCACGGGCGAGGGCACGACCGACGGCATCCCAACCCACGGGCACGCAGAAGTCGCCCCCCGGCAACGAGATTCGGTCAAAGCACTCGCGATTCATCGCCCGGGTCGGGACTTCCACGCCAAGGTAGCGGAACAGTCGCCACATCAACTGCCCGGCAGAGAGCGAGCCGACGTAGTGCACGCCCGTGTCGAACCGGCACAACGCGCCGTCCGGCGCCCGCCGCTGAAACATCTGCATGCAGCCGCCGGGCACATTGTGGGCCTCAAGCACGAGCGGCCGTCGCCCATGCCTGGCCAGCACAATGGCCGCGGACAGGCCGCTGATACCGGAACCGACGATGATCGTGGTGGGTACCCTGTGACGCGCGGTGTCGGGTGCCGGCGGGGTCGCTTCCAACGCTGCACTCCTGCTAATCCAGCGACCGCATCACAATGCCGGCGTTTGTCCCGCCGAATCCGAAGCTGTTGACCAGCGCGTTGCGCAGCCGCCTCTCCAGCACCGTGGCCGAAATGCTGATTCGCGGCGCGTCATCTTCCTGTGCCTCGAAGTTGATGTTGGGCGAGATGAACCCGCCACGCATCATCAGCGCGGTGTACAGCACCTCTGAGGCGCCGCTCATCCAACATTCGTGGCCGGTCATGCTCTTGGTGCTGCTGACCGGCGTGTGTTCGCCGAACACTTCGCGAATCGCCCCGGCTTCCTTGGCGTCGCCGATCGGCGTGCTGGTGGCATGCGCATTGATGTAGTCAATGCTGGAGGCGTCAATGTTGGCGTTGTGCAACGCTCCCTGCATCGCGCGCCGCGCGCCATCGCCGCTTGGCAGCGTCAGGTGCTCACCATCGCTCGAAAATGCGTATCCCGTCACCTCGCATAGCGGCTTGCCGCCGCGGGCCTTGAGGTGGCTTTCGCTTTCAAGAATCACTGTGGCTGCGCCGCCACTGGGCACAAGGCCGTCGCGCGACCGGTCAAACGGGCGACTGGCGCGGGTGGGCTCATCAACACGCAGGCTGAACGTGCCCAGCGCGTCAAAACTGGCCATGCTCTCCCACGTGATCTCCTGCATGCCGCCGGTGATTACGACATCCTGCATGCCGGCTTTGATCAGCAGGTAGCCTTGGCCTACCGCGTGGGCGCCGCTGGCACAGGCGGCGGCCAATGTCCAGGCCGCGCCCTGCGTGCCGAGCAGCGTGTTCAGGTTCATCGTCGGGCTGCTGTTCATGGCCTGAAAGATGTATCCGCTGCCCAGCTGCTGCGTGGTGCGGTCGCGGCGCACGGCGTCGGCAATCTCGACGTTCGGCGCGCTGGTACTGTCGTTGCCGATGATCAGGCCCGTGCGCGGCGTGCGCAGGCGCGACGGCTGCAAGCCGGCGTGCTCAACGGCTTCCAGCACCGAAAACGCCTGCCACTGCGCGCTTTCGTGCATGGTCTTGCGCGCCTTGCGGTCAAGGCGCGCCTTGGGATCGAACCCACGGACCGCGCCGGTCAGCGGCGACCGAAAGCCGAGTTCTCGCCGCCGGTCATCGACCACGATGCCGCAATTGCCGGCGCGCAGCGACGCCTCAATCTCGGCCAGTGTGTTGCCCAGGCAGGAGATCGCGGCAAGGCCCGTGATGAAGACGCGTTCAGTCATGTTCGGCGTTCGTCTTAGTCAGCGTGAGCAACCTATATGTACATCCCGCCGTTTACACTCAGCACATGACCGGTGATGTAGCCCGCCTCGTCCGAAGCAAGAAACGCGACCGCCGCCGCAATCTCTTCGGGTCGGCCGAAGCGTTTCAGCGGGATCATCTTTTCAAGCTCGTCTTTCGGAAGCTCTTTCACCATGTCGGTCTGCACAAACCCCGGCGCGACGACGTTCACGGTGATGTTGCGGCTGGCAATTTCCTTGGCCAGTGCTTTGCATGCGCCGATCAGCCCGGCTTTACTGGCCGAGTAGTTGACCTGCCCGGGATTGCCCGCTTCGCCGCTAAGGCTTGAAATCGCAATGATTCGCCCCGCGCGTTTGCGCAGCATCGGCCGCAGGCACGCCTTAGAGACGTGAAAGAACCCACCCAGGTTGGTGTTCAGAACCTCATTCCATTCGTTGGCCGACATCGTGGCCATCAAGCCGTCGCGGGTGATGCCGGCGTTGCTGACGACTACGTCGGGGCCGCCTTCGGCTTCAATCAACGCTTCAAGCGCGCGAGTTGTGCCTTCGCCGTCGGCAACATTGAACTGGACGGGCAATGCGCTGCCGCCCGCCTGCTCTATCTGGGCGCAAAGGCCCTCGGCGGCACCTTTGCTGCCGGAATAGTTGGCCCAGATGCGGTATCCGTCACGGGCAAGGCGCTCGGCAATCGCGCGGCCGATACCCCGTGACGCGCCTGTCACGAGCGCAATTTTGGACAAAGCCTGTCTCCGTTTCGGATGCTTTACAGTAAGCGTGAACGGTGCGTATATTAGCGCCTTCACCGCGCGCCAACAGGCCGCGATGCGTGGGGCCGAAGGGCAGGGTTTCGCCAGTGGATGCACTCGTAGACCAGATCAAGACACTGATCATTGATCACCTGAACCTTGAAGACGTGGATCCGGCGGGTGTGGACCCGCAAGCGCCGTTGTTTGGCGAGGGTCTGGGCCTGGACAGCGTGGACGCGCTTGAGCTGGTCATGCTCATGGAAACGACCTACGGCGCCAAGATCGGCAGCAGCGAAGTCGGCCGGCAGGCATTTGCCACGCTAAACTCGCTCGCGAACTTCGTTCACGAGCATCGCACCAAGTAGTCAAGCACACCCATGGCTGCACAGGCGGCGCCCGTTGCTATCACCGGCCTTGGCGTGATCGGCGCCACCGGTCGTGGTGTGGCTGCAATGGATGCCGCCTTGCAGCAGGGCCGCGACGGCGTGGGCCCCCTGACGTTGTGGCAAAGCCCGCTGGACTTTCCGGTCGGCGAGTATCGCGGCCCGCGACTCGAAGCCTACCTGCCGGCGCCCGAGCTGCTGCCCCGCATGTCGCGCTCTGACATGCTGGCACTGGTCGCATCCCACGAAGCATTGCAGCAGGCGGGTCTTGCGGCCCCGGCGCTGTCCAAGGCACGCGCGGGCGCGTACATGGGCCAAAGCGTGTGCGGCACGCTGACCAGCGAAGCCGTCTACATCGGCGCCAAAGAGAGTGCCGCAGCGGGCGACACCGGCAAGCGTTCGTATGCCGGCCTGCTGGTTCACGAGGGCGCGAACACGCTGGACTTGATGGCGAAGACTTTCGGCCTTCCCGGCCCGACGTTGAATTTCCTGACTGCGTGCAGCAGCGCCGCCAACGCGATCGGACTAGCCGCCGAAGTCATACGCAGCGGCCGCAGCGAGGTGATGCTTGCAGGGGGCGCTGACAGCCTGAGCAACATTGTGTTTAACGGTTTTTGCAGCCTTAAGGTCGTGAGCCCGGACGGGCCGCGTCCCTTTGATCGCCAGCGGCAGGGCATGATGGTCGGCGAGGGCGCGGGCGTGCTGGTGTTGGAGAGCCTCGCGCATGCAAAAGCCCGCGACGCCAACGTGCTGGCCCTGCTCACGGGCTATGGGCACTCCTGCGACGCGCACCACCTGACAGCACCGCACCCGCAAGGCCGCGGCGCCATTGAGGCCATGATCGGCGCGCTGGCGCAGGCCGGCTTGGGCGCGCCGGACATCGGGTACATCAATGCGCACGGAACGGCGACCCGTGACAACGACGATGTCGAGGCCAAAGCTATCGCACACGTGTTCGGCGACCGCACGCCCGTCAGCAGCACCAAACGCTTTTTCGGCCACACGCTGGCAGCCGCCGGTGGCGTGGAGGCCGTGGTCTCGGTGCGTGCGCTGCAACTGGGCGAACTGCCGCAGAACCTGGGAACGCAAGACCCGGAGCCGGGGATCGACCTGGTGGTGCAGCCGAGACAGACGGCAGTCACGCACGTGCTGTCGAACAGTTTCGGGTTCGGCGGCAACAACGCTGCACTGATATTCAGCAGGAGCGAATGATGGACCCACAGCGCAAGCTTGAACTGGACCAGATCTATGAAGCCGTGTTCATGGCCGCCGACCAGGTGCATGCGGCCCTGGGGCGCGGTCTTGAGCCCGAGCTGTACCTGCAATGCGTTACCCATGAACTTGGCCTGATGAAGGTCACGGTGCAGCGGAACATTGCGGTTCCGGTACTGTACCGGGAGCTGCGCATTGAAAAGGGCACGCTGTTGCCGCTGGTGGTCAATGGCCTGGCAGTTGTGAACGCACGCAGCGAGCCATCATTGACTGCCGAGCACGACATGGCGATCCAGGCACAGTTGCGCGTCAGCGGCTTGCCGATGGGAATTCTGCTGGGTTTCGGCACGCCATCGATCCGGGGCGGTATGCGTAGGGTCATGAACCCTGCACCACGAGTGTAATGATGGGCGTGATTGTCACAGGCATCGGCGTTGTCAGTTCGCTCGGCGCGAACCCGCAGGCGTTTCGGCGCGCGCTGCTTGCTGCGGAATGCCCGTGCCGGCCCCACCCGTTTCGCCGCCTTGACGGCAGCGTGGTCACCGCGCCCGCGTACATCGCCCAGCCAGCCGACGCCGCGGGCCTGATTGAGCCCAAGAAACTTCGCCGCATGTTCCGCTTGGCGCGCATGAGTGCTGTAGCAGCCCGCCAGGCGCTGCAGCAAGCCGGGCTTGACCCGGCCGGCATGGACCCGTCCAAGCTCGGCGTGGTGTTCGGCACCAGCATGGGTGCACTTGAGGTGACCCAGAAGTTTGTGGACTCGTGGCTTGAGCAGGGTGCCCAACACGCGTCGCCCCTGCAATTCATGAACAGTGTGCACGGCATTCTGGCAAGCCAGGTGGCGCTGGACATCAACGCCACGGGCGTGAACCTGACCACGGCGCAGCGCGACATCTGTTTCGAGGCAGCACTCGACACCGCGTGCAGCCTGCTGGAGCAGCAGCGCGCAGACGTGATCGTGGTCGGCGGCGCCGACGAGCTGACCGATCTGCTGCACGAATGCGGATCGCGGCTGCACCAGTTCACACTTGACCTGGCCCACCGCGGCATCGACCCCGGCGGCAGACGAGGCGCAGTCATACCCGGTGACGGGGCTGCCGTGGCCGTGCTTGAGCGCGATGACTCGCCGCGAGTGGCCCTGGCGCGTGTCGAGCGCACAGCCATCGGCCGCCATGACGTCGGCGACGAAGTGGTGTCGCTGGCCATGAAGTCTGTGGGCACGATTGACCTGGTCACCACCGCGCGAGACGGCAGCAGCCGATCGGCAGTTGCCTACAAGCGCGCGCAGTATGCGGTACCGTCGGTGAGCCACCTGGGCAACTTCGGGCAGTATCCAAGCGCCGGCGCGCAGCAGTTTGCAGCAAACGTGCTGATGCTGCACCACAGCGAAGGTTACGCTCCTCTGGTAGATAGCCGCCCGGGGCCCGTGCCGGATGTTCCGAAGCGGATCCTGCACGATGCGCGCAGCGTCAGTGGCAACCACGCGGCGTACGTGCTGTCGCGGGCGTAAGCTGAAGCGCCAACATTGGTCTGGCAAAGTCGCCGCGCGAGTAGTTGATTGTTACCCGCAAATGCAGAGCCCGATCAAACTCATCAAGACCTACGCGAGCTTCGTGAAGTTCGCCCACACCGTGTTCGCGCTGCCGTTCGCGATCGTCGGCATGGCCGCCGCATATGCATTGCCGACCGCGTTCGTGACCCCGCGACACGTGCCGGGCATGGGTCCCGGGCTGGAAAGCTTTGATCAGCACATGCACTTTTCGTGGCTGCTGCTGGCGCTGATCCTTTGCTGCATGGTCGGGGCCCGGACATGCGCCATGGCGCTCAACCGCATTCTCGACCGGCGCATCGACGCTGCCAACCCACGCACCGCCGGGCGCGAACTGCCTGCGGGCAAGATGACGCTGGCTCAGGCATGGACGCTGGCGGGGCTTGCCGCGCTTTTCTACTTCAGTGCGTGTTTCACGATCAGCCCGGTCGTCGCGTGGCTCAGCCCGATTCCGATCACTCTGATGTCGATCTATCCCCTGATGAAACGGCTGACGGCGTTGTGCCACGTCGTGCTGGGCGCAAGTCTCGGGCTTGCGCCGGTGGGTGCTTGGGTGGCGGTGCGCGCCATGTCAGGCTACGGGCCTGATCCAGCCGAATTCTTTGACGCTGCCGCCGGCTGGCGCGCGGAACTCTTCGGCCGCGACGTCATGGCCTTCGGGCTTGGCTGGGGCGCGGTGTCCGAGGTTGCGCCGTGGCTGCTGGGCGGCGCGGTGCTGCTGTGGGTCGCCGGGTTTGACATCATCTATGCGCTACAGGACGACGAGTTCGACCGCACCCATCGCCTGCATTCAATCCCGGCGAAGTTCGGCCGGCGGGGCGCACTCTGGATCAGCCGCGGCATGCACGCGCTTGGCGCCGCCCTGTTCTTTGCCTTCGTGTATGTGCTGCTCAACCCGGCCCCGTTGGGCAACGGCATGGATGTTTCGCAGTACACCCAGCTTGCTGCGTGGGTCTGGGCTGCACCGTGCCTGATGCTGGTGGGCATGCTTTACCAGCACTCGCTGGTAAAGCCGCACGACCTGTCGCGCGTGAACCTCGCGTTCTTCACGGTGAACGGAGTGATCAGCGTCGGGTTTGGCGCGATCTTCGTGGCGGCATGGCTGCTGAGCTGAGCGACGACTGGCCGGTTGCGCCATTAGTAATTCGCTAGCACCCACTCACGCCATTCGGCTTCGATCTCTTCGACCTTCTTGCCAAAATGCGTTTCGATGTTGGTGAGCCGCGCTTCCTTTTCTTCCCCCGGGCTGGCGAGGTACTTGCGCGTTGCGTCGGGGTAGTTGCTGAACCAGAACTCCATCAGGCTGAACGACTTGGCCGCTGCTTCCATGGTCATGTCGTTCGTTTCGAAATTCACAATGCGGCTGAGCGGCAGGTCGCGCTTTAGCGTGACTTCGCGCAGGATGGCTTCGCGCAGGTGGTCCGGCGTGCCGGACTTCTTGTTCAGCTCAGGCATCGTGGTGTGGCTGCTGGCAGTGGCGCCCTGCTTGATCAGTGAGTAGCGCGTGGTGATGCACGTGCCCAGCGTCTGCGACGTGATCAGGTAGCTGAAGCCGGTTTCCACCCAGGGTTGCGTCAGGCGCCCGTTGCGTCTGTTGGTATTCATGACGTTGATGGCGATGGTGTTGGCGATCATGTCATCCGCGCCGGCGTCAGAGTTACTGCGGCACAGGAAGCCCCAGGGCTTGCTTTGCCCGTGGCCGGCGAGCTTCTTGCCGAATGCCAGCTCGTCGCCGGTCAGCTTCAGGACCTTTTCAAGCATTGCGTCGTACTCGGCCACACTCTGGAAATGCGTGATCGTGTAGCGATGCGTGCCGAATGGCGCTTCAACGCCCAGCAACTCCATGGCGCGCGTGATGGCCGCTTCGCCGTTGCGGTGCATCAACTTGGCGCGCGTGTCGTCATACGTGGTGCGCGCCATCAGCCACTTGCTGGCGCGGCGCGTGAACTTGACGCCGATTTCTTTGGCTTGCTCGTCTTCTTCGGTGACCTCGTCGCCGAACGTACCCTTGGCCACATGGGCTGTGCCCTCTTCGCGCCACTTCTTCGCGAAGCCGGGCATCCAGTCTTCACCCAGCTTCTCGTGGCCGCGCAGCTTGCGCGCAGCCGCATCGTCGGGCGCATACGTCAGCACGTCGCTGGCCAGGATGCGCGCCGCGCGCGTGTCGCCGGCTGACGTTGCCGCCTGCACCTGCTTGCGGGCCCGGTCGGCGCACTTTTCGAAGTTCTTGGCCTTCAACTCATCGGGCTTCTTGCGTGCCTCAATTTTCTCGGACGGCTTCAGCGGCGATTTCTCGGGCATGGGCTCATCGTCAACCCACGCGTCGCCCTTCTTCTTCATGCCAAGGCCTCGACGTGCCTTGCCGTGATCGGGCATCAGCTCGATCGCGCGCAGGTATTGCTGGCGCGCGTCTTCAAACAGCTGCACTTTCTTGTACTCGTCGCCCACCTCGGTGTGCTTGTCCGCGAAAAAGTCCCAAAGCTTGGCGCGCTGCGCATCAAGATCATAGGCTGGTTGCGCGTTCACGTGGGCGATGCACGCCAGCAGGGCAATGAAACTCAGCAGTGCTGTTCTCATGACAAGACCCTTTGCAACCCCAAACCGTCTACTATCAAAGTAGCCATGAAGATTCGACCCTTACAGAAGAATGATGCCCCTGCATGGAGAAACCTGCGGCTGCGCATGCTGGGTGAACACCCCGAGGCCTTCGGCGAACACGTAGACGACTTTCGCAAGCGCGACGAGCCGAACGTTGAGCAAATGATGCTCGGCGGCCACGTCCACGGTGCATTTCTGGACGAAACGCTTGTAGGGTCAGCCGGCTGGCACTCGCAGCAGGGCGCCAAGCGCGCACACATCGGCGTGATCTGGGGCATGTATGTCGCGCCAGAGGCGCGCTCGCGGGGCATAGGCGGCGCACTGCTGGACACGATGCTGGCGGAAATTCGCGCAGGCGGTTGCAGCATCGCGCAACTGGGGGTGTCCGAGGCGAACAACGTCGCACGGCAACTTTACGAGTCCGCGGGATTTGCAGCCTGGGGACGCGAGGAAGCGGCGCTATGCATCGACGGACGCATGGTCGCGGAGTACCACATGTGGCGGCGCCTGGACTGACTACTTGGCAACGCGCGCCAGAATTTCCTCTGCCGCAACCCTGCCGGTCTCGGCGGCGCCTTGCATAAAGCCCTGGAAATCTTCACTGCAATGCTCGCCGGCAAACAGCAGGTTCCCCACGGGCTCAATCTCGTGGCCGGCAATCGTCGTCCACTGCCCGGGCCGATAGCAGGCGTAACTGCCCTTCGTGAACGCGTGGCTGGGCCAGTGCATGCGGAACACCTTGTTGTCCCATGCTTCGTTGCTGCCGGCGAACACCTGGTCAAATCCGGGCAGCAGCCGCTCCACCTGCTCTCGCGGCGTGCCTTTGCCGACGGACACGCCCGGCGTGCCGCCGCTGTACAGGGTAATGCCGCCGTGGCCCGTGCCCTGCATGCGGGAGTTATCCCAGCCCAACTGGAACGGCTGGTCGCTGAACACGTTGCCTGATGCCTTGGCGGCCCGCCACGGCCGCGACTTCACGCCTGCAATAACCTTGGCGTTGGTTCCGTAGCCAAGCTCGTTGATACACAGGCGCTTTTCATCCGGCATTTCGATCTTGAGCTCGACATCGCGCAGCACGCTGAACGGCATGGTCATCACCACGAAGTCGGCCTTGACCTCAACGCTGGTGCCGCCCTTGTCGAAGCTCAGTTCAAATGCGCTGCCAGCCTGCCTGACGCGCGTCAGTCGATGCCCGGTGTGAATCTGGCTGTCGAGGCGTTTGGCCAACTCGTCCACCACGCGCTGGTTGCCGCCCTTGACCTTGTAGCGCTCATCGCTTTCGCCAAAGCTTTCCCAGCGCGGCGCCGCCACATCCAGGCCGATGATGCACAGAAGGTTGAAGGCGGACTGTTGATCCGCATCCAAGCCGTACTCGGTGATAAAGGCGACCTCAAGCAGGTCTTTCAACCAGCCGCCGACACCGATGCTTTCGAGGTAGGCGCGAACGCTGGTCTGGTCGAGGTCGCGAACCACTCGGTCGCTTTGCAGTGCCGACCAGTCCTTCTCAAGCCACGCGGCATCCTTGCTCATGCGCTCAACGTTGGGCTTGAGCGCGTCAAGCACTTCGCGGTCGCTGTAATGACGGCCGCCGAAATAGTATGCGCACTCGGTAACCTGCGGGTCGGCCTGCATGTCCAGCAATTCAAGCTTGAACTCTTTCACCAGCTCAAACATGTCCTTGTGCGGTGTATCGATAAACTCGCCACCCAGCTCAACCGTCTGGTCTTCGTGCAGCAGGCCCTTCTTGGTGAACATGCGCCCGCCCGTGCGGTCAGCGGCTTCGTAGATGCTGGCGTCGATACGCTGGCCGTGCAACTTCCAGGCACAGTGCAAGCCGGCCATGCCCGCACCGACAATCACCACACGCGCGTCGGTGCCTGGCCCGTCATGGTCCTTGGCAGTCGAGCGACAACCCGCCAGTGCCAGCGCGGCGCCGCCCGCGCTTGCCTGCAGAAAGTGGCGCCGCGAGCGCGAGAACTCAAGCAACTCAGCGGCTGGTACGCCGGTGCGGTGCGAAATTTGAGCCGTGCGTATCAAGCGGCGCAATTGCGAAAACAGCGGCGTGCGAGCCATGGCGAATTCCCCCCGGTGCGAGCATCACAACGCAGGGTGCGACTTTGCGCAAGATTCTGGAATTTGTTGAATCGCAGGCCCTGCACCAAGGCAATCTAGTGACAGCCCTGATCGAAGAGGCCAGGCTACTGTGCGTTCGCGCTGTACCGGAGGACATACCATGAAGTTGCTGCTGCTTAGCGTGGCTTGTGTTGTGTCGGCGGCCGTAGCCGCCCTGATCGGCGCACAAGACCCCGCCCCGACCATGGCCAAGGTTCTCGAAGAACGGGCCGCAGCCAAAGTTGAACTGCCCGAGCCACGCAAACACGAGTGGCTCGAAAACATTGAAATGGAAGACGCGCTAGCGCTGGCAGCGAAAGAGCAGCGTCCGCTGTTTGTGACCATCCGCTGCCTGCCCTGCAAGCAGTGCTCGTGGTGGGACAACGCGCTGATGAAGCCATCGGCCGAAATGCAGGCCAAGCTCGCCAACTTCGTGTGCGTGCGCATTGTGTCGATGCGCGACATGGACGCGCGACTCTTCCGGTTTGAGGAGTACCAGGACCTGGATTGTTCGTGGTGGGGCTACTTCTTTGACCCCGAAGGCCGCATTTACAGCGTGTACGGCGGCATCGACATCACTGGCGATAAGGCGCGCCTTAGCGAGAATGGCCTCATGGCCGCCATGGACGGCGTGCTCTCGCACCACTACCACCCCAAACGTACGGAGTGGGCCATCGACGGGCCTGCCCCGGAACTCAAAGGAAAAGCCGACACGCCGCTGAAGCACAAGGGCTGGAAGTCGTGGGCCAAGCACGCCGAACGCGCCGACAAGATTGCCAAGGACAAAACCGAGTGCCTGCATTGCCACGAATGCGCCGAGGTTGTGCGGCAGCCGCGCTTTGACAAGAAAGACTTCGACAAACAAAAAGACTTCTACGTCTGGCCATACCCCGAGAACATCGGCCTTGAGCTTGAACTCGACAACTGCCTGCGCGTCAAGAAAGTAACGCCCGGCAGTGCAGCAGCCAAAGCCGGCATCAAGCCAGACGATGTGCTTCAAGCAGCAGGCGACCGGTTGGTGTTCAGCGCCACCGACCTGCGTGGCGTGCTGCACCGCCTGCCGTTCGGCGACGCGAAAGTAACGCTGTGGTTCCGCAATGCAGAGGGCATTCACTCGGCAGAGCTCGCCCTCACCGGCGAATGGCGCAAATACAACCCCGGCTGGCGCAAGAGCGTGGCCGAGGCCGATATCGGGGCGCACCACGGCTTTCCGTGGCCGCTGGCGTGCAACGACAACGACCGCCAGAAAGCGGGCGTGGCGAAAGACGCGATGTGCGTAAAGCCGTACTTTCCGAAAGGCCCCGTCGGCAACGCCGGCAAGGCGGGCCTGAAAGCGGGCGACTACGTGATTGCCGTGGACGGCGAAAGCCCGAACATCGCGGGCCGCGAGTTCTGCGCCTGGTTTCGCATGAGGTACGAACCCGGCGACAAGGTGAAGTACACGGTCGCCGACAGCAACGGCAAGCAGCGCGAAATCGAGGTAAAGGTCGGCCGCCACTCCGACGACTGAGCCGGCGACCGACGGTCACGCTTCAGTTTCGCTTGCGGCGGAACAGAAGCGGCAACACGAGCAACCAGACGCCCGCGCCACCCACGGCCGAGCAACCCCCGCCGCCGCCGGACTGGCCTGTGCCGCCGCCCCCACCACCGCCGCCGCCCGTTGAGGCCGTGGCCGAAGCCGTGTTCGAGTAAGCGCTGTTACCGGTCGTGTTGTATGCGCGCACGCGGTACGCATACAATGTGCCTTCGGTCAGGCCGCTGTCGTTGAACGACGTGACGCCCGCACCGAGCGCCTGGATCTGGTTGAATGCGCCGCCTGCATCGCTGCGCTCAAGATAAAAGCCATCCTCGTTGCTGCTGGTGTCCGTCCAACTTACCAGGATCGCAAGCCCGGCCTGCGCGGTTGCATTGCAACCTGTCGGGGCCGACGGGGCCACGGGCGTGCTGCTGGCGACAATCGTGTCCTCGTTGCTGGCTGCGCTGTCGCCGCCGCCGTTGAAGGCGAACACGCGGTAGGTGTAGCTGAGCCCGTTGGTCAGGCCGCTGTCCGCGAACACGGTCACGTTGGCGGCCACTGTGCCGGCTGTCGCGTAGGACCCGGCACCCTGTTTGCGCTCGATGCGAAAGCCGGTTTCGCTGCTGCTGGTGTCGGTCCAGCTGAGGTCTGCGCCAAGGGTACCAGTCGCCGTGGCAACCAGCGTGGCCGGTGCGGTCGGCGGCACGGGCGCACCCCCACTGCCAAACTCGAACGCGCCTATGTCTAACGTGGCGTCGCTTGCCCGCGCCTGCTGCTGCTGGTGCGGCACGTACTCCAGCGACACGATGTGCGTCGGCAGCACGCCGGCGTGCAGCGATGTGCCGGTGTCGCGGCATGCCGCCGTGCCCGTCAACGTGAAGTCCTGCGTGGCGACGTTCGTCCAACCCGGGTCCGAGCCCGTCACGTTGCCGCCCTGGTTGTTCACGGTGCCAGCCATGCCGGCGCCACTGTGGCTTGGCGTCGGCGTGCCCTTGAAGAAACAGTTGCGGTAGTTGAGCGTGCCGGTGTCGTCGATCAGGCCCAGGTTGCTCGCGTTTGCCGTCACAAAGATGATGTTGTTGCGGCAGTCGCAGGTTTCGTCGTTCGTGCTCAGGCGCACCAGCGTCGTGTTGAGGCTGCGCGTTGAGTAGATCGTGTTGTTGTAGAGATACAGAGTGCCCTTGCGGTATGTGCTGCTTGTACCGTTATCGCCGCCGTAGTGGATGATCTGGCTGTTCCCCGACTGGTCTTCGTACAGCACGTTTCCGTACACAAACGTCTCGTCGTAGCCGGTGAGTGTCTCGATGCCGCTGCCGTCGGCTTCAGTCAGGTCGAGCTGCCGGTTGCCGCTGAAAATCCAGTTGTAGCGCACGACACAGTTCGCGCTGCGGTCTTTCAGGTTGTTGCCGCCGGCGCCGCTGCGCAACGCGCCATAGCGGTTGAACTCATAGGTGATGAAGTTGGCTTCGCAGTACGTGTTGTGCTCGTAGATTGAGCCGCTATTGCCGTTGCCATGAATGTAGTTGCCGCTGATGGTGATGTACTCCGACATCGAAGACGGGTTGGAGGTTCCCCCGCCCGGCGCCACGAAAATGCCGTTGCCGCAATCCGTGACCGTGCAGCCGCGAATCGTGATGTGCTTGCCCTTTTCGATGTAGATGGCACTGGCGTTGCCGATGTACGCCTGGCCCGAGGCGCCGGCTGCGTTCGTGTACGTATAGCCTTCGTATGCGCCGCGCAACTCCAGGTTCTCGATGGTGATGTACTGTGGCGTCGTGTCGGCGGGCGTGCTCGCGCCACCGATCTTGATCAGGCTGCGGTTCTCGTTCCAGTAACTGAGCTGCGTGCGCGTGGTGGCGTTCTGCCCGGTGATTACCGGCAATGCGCCCGTGGTGCTGTTGGGTATGCCGCGCACGATGATCGGGTTGGCTTGCGTGCCCTGTTTGCAGATCACCCACTTCTCGGCGTAGGGCGTTGCGCGCCAGTGAATCTCGACGATGTCGCCGGCCCCGATGCTTTCCCAGGGCACGGCGCCGATGCTCGCGTAGGGCTGGCCAGTGCCAACGCTATAGGTCAATGCCGACAACGGTGAAGCCAACATCAGCAGCAGGATCAACCAGCGCATGCAACCCCCATTTCGGATAACGGTGCGTCCCTCGGATGCGCGGGAAGGTGCAATGGGGTCACAATTTCGGTCAAATGTGCCCGGCCGCGGCGAAGTCGCCGCGGCCGCTGAAGGCAGGGCTTCTGCGCTGGGCTAGCCCTCGTAACAGCCGGTATCGTGTGGGGCGACCCGGTTGGTGCCTTCAATATCCTTGGGCGTTGCGTGCGTTGTGCTTGCGGCACCCAGCAGCGGCGAACCGCTGCTCGGGATTGCGTTGCGGTTGCTGGCATCAAAGCTCATGCTCGTAAAGTCGCTCAGCCCGGTACCCGCAACAAAACCCGTGGTCGTGCCGGTCACGGTGCCGAAGCAGACATTGCCGGCAAACGTGATGCCTGTGTTGCCCCCCACGATGTTCAGCGCCGTGCCACTGCTGTAGCAGGCATTGTTGGCAAACACCATGTTGCTTGCCCCGCTCCACGAGCTCAGCCGCGCAGCCGTGCCACTGTTCACGAACGTGTTGTGCACCACCTGCAGGTTGGTCGGGTTGCCCTGGTGCACCTGGCTTGCAAAGGCACTGCCCGTGGCGCTGATCACCAGGTTATTGCGCACAATGCACTCGCCCTGGATCTGCATGGCGTTGTCGCCGGAACGATAGCACACGTTGCGCTCAACAATGTTCTGGGCGGCGCCACTGGTACCGTACACCAGAATGCACGGGTACTTCGTGTCGTGCACATGGTTCTCAGCAATCAGGTTGCCGAAGCTGCCCTGCTTGAGCTCAATGCCGTCGCCCTGCAGTACGGTGGAAGCGTTGGTGTCGTACACGTGATTCAGGGCAATGATGCTGTTGCTCATTTTCACGGCGCCGTTGTTTGCACCCAGGTACATGCCTTCGCCGGTGCCGTCGGTGTCGTGGATCTCGTTGCGAGTGATGTACAGGTAGCTGGTGTCCACGGTGTTCGTTGAAATGCCCGCGTCGCCCGTGCCGTGAATCTCGCACTGGTCAAGCCACACCTGCGTGCAGTCATAGAACCGCAGGCCGTGGCTGCCGCCCGTGAACTCCAGGCCACGCATGCACAGGTAGCGCGTCTGGCTGCCGCTGCCGATGTTCAGAATGTTCTGGCCCGTGGTGTTCATGTGAATCACGACCGCGGTGCCGGGCGCCGGGCAGATCCAGATCGGGGCAGCCGCCGTGCCCTGAAGATTGAGCGTGAAGTTGCTGCTGTACTGGTAGGTGCCGGCTGCGATCTCGAGTTTCTGGCCGGCGGTCAGGGCCAGCATGGCGGTCTTGAGCGCCGTGCCGTTCTGGGCAGCGGTCTGGCCACTGTTGTAGGGGTGCTGGATCGTGCTGGTCGGAGCAACATTCGCCCACGTCGGGTCATAGGGCGAGCCCGTGGCTGCGGCCTGGGGCACGGCACTCACCTGCGTGGTTGGCGCGCTTTCGCCCTGGGCGTCGGTGTACGTGGCGACGGCATAATAGCGCGTGCCGTTACTCAGGCCCGGCAATGCAAACGGGCTGGCAACCATTGGCACGGCTGTGCCGTTGGCGGGCGTGACACCTGAGCTAGTGCCGTAGTACAGCGTGTAGGCCGTCGCGCCGGTGATTGCGTTGAACGTAAACGTGATCTGGGCATCGCCCGCCTGCGCCGTCAGTGTCAAACCAGTCGGACTGGTGCCGGTGTTGGTGCCCGTGCTCGAGCTTCCCCCACCGCCAGCACAGGCGGTAGTGACCAGCATTGCAATGGCGATCGCGGCGGCTGAGATGCGCATGTCGTTCTCCGGTTTCAGGGTTCTGGAAGGGGAACACCGGCTGTCCCGGGCAGGTCAGGAAACATTTCCAGAAATTGTTTCAACCGGCACAGACACCCACGGTTGAGCCTGCACACACAGCCAATTGCAGCTAGAATCGGGCCATGCCCACCCCAGCCGAATTGATCCAGCGTTTCCAAAGCCGCGTCCAGATCGTCGATGGCGCGCTGGCCACCGAGTTGCAGGCGCGCGGCGTGGTCATGGATGGCCCGCTGTGGTCGGGCCACGCGTTGCTGGACCAGCCCGACGCCATTGAGCAGCTTCATTACGACTACCTGCGCAGCGGGGCCGACATCATCATCACCGCCAGCTACCAGGTCAGCATGCCCGGCATGCTGGATGCCGGCTACACCGAAAACGAAGCCGAAGAGGCCTTGCGACGCAGCGTGCAACTGGCATTGAGCGCCCGACAGCGCTACCTGAAAGAAGGCGGCAAAGGCCAGCCGCTTGTGGCTGCTTCGATTGGCCCTTTCGGCGCCTTCACCGCCGACGGCGGCGAGTACACAGGCGATTACGGCATAGGCTTTGACGAACTGCTTGAGTTCCATGAACGCCGCTTCGAAATCCTGGCTGAAAGTGGCGCTGACCTGCTGGCCTGTGAAACCACGCCATCTCTCGAAGAAGCCCACGTGTACGCGCGGCTGTTGCGCCGCTGGGCCGACAAGCCCGGCTGGATCAGCTTTTCGTGCAAAGACGGGCAACAGAACTGCCATGGTGAACGCATCGCCGACTGCGCACGCGAGCTCGACCCGACGGCAAACCTGGTCGCCTTGGGCGTGAACTGCACCGCACCCCAGCACATAGGGTCACTGATCCGCGAAATCCGCAGCGCAACCGATAAGCCGATCGTGGTCTATCCCAACAGCGGGGAAACCTGGGACGCCGAGAATCACCGCTTCGGCGGCCAGGGCCACGCCCACGAAATCGCCGACCATGCCGCCGAGTGGATCGAAGCCGGCGCAAACCTGATCGGCGGCTGCTGCCGCATCGGCCCGGCACAGATCGCCGCGCTACGAGAAGCAACAAAGGGCCCCGAGCGTTAGCTCGGGGCCCTTTGCCCCACCCGGTTGCCACCGCACTTGCCACCGCTAAAGTCGCGACCACAGGAGAAGACCCATGCCCACACCGTTCGTGAACGAGCCCATCAACAGCGACTGGACCAACGAAGCGCGCCAGAAGTCCATGCGCGACGGCTTTGCCAAGGTGCGCGCGCGCGCTGGTGAGACACGACCCCTGCGCGTCGGCAACGAGCTTGATAACGACGGTCCCAAGATTGAGTCCGTCAACCCCTGCAACCATTCCGAAGTTCTCGGCAGCGTCGTCAAGGCCACGCGCGAAATCGCATCCCGCGCCGTTGAGCATGCCCACGATGTTTTCATCAACCGCTGGCGCAAAACCGACGTCGGCATGCGCGCCCGCATACTGATGCGCGCCGCAGGCCTCATGCGCCGCAAGTACCGCGACGAGTTCAATGCGTATCTAGTACTGGAAGCCGGCAAAAGCTGGACCGAAGCCGACGCCGACACCGCCGAAGCCATCGACTTCTGCGAATTCTACGCGCGCGAAGCCATGAAGCTGCAGGGCGAGCCCCAGCCGCTGACTCCCCTGCCCGGTGAAGACAACAACCAGTACTTCATCCCGCTCGGCGTGGTCAGCGTGATTCCGCCTTGGAACTTCCCGCTCGCGATCATGGCCGGCATGACCGTCGCCGCGCTGGTCACCGGAAACACCGTGGTCATGAAGCCGGCAAGCGTCACGCCGCTGGTCGCGGCTCGCTTTGTCGAGTTGCTCGAAGAAGCAGGCCTGCCGCGCGGCGTGCTGCAGTTCGTGCCGGGCAGCGGCGGCGAAGTCGGCAATGTGATCGTCGAACACCCGCTCACGCGTATGGTCGCCTTCACCGGCAGCAAGGAAGTTGGCTTGGGTATCGCCGAGAAGTGCGGCAAAGTCGTTAGCGGCCAGGTCTGGATCAAGCGCACGATCCTTGAGATGGGCGGCAAAGACGCCATCCTCGTTGACGAAGGCAGCAACTTTGACGACGCGGCGGCAGGGATTGTTGCGGCGGCGTTCGGCTTTCAGGGCCAGAAGTGCAGCGCGTGCTCGCGCGCGATCCTGGTCGGCGACGCGTACAAGCACGTCGTGCCCAAGGTCGTCGAGCTGGCTGGCCAGATCAAGATGGGCCCCACCGAAGACCCCACGAACTTCATGGGGGCCGTGATCGACAAGAGCGCCCAGGACTCGATTCTCAAGTACGTGGCCATCGGCACCCGAGAGGGCAAGCTGCTGCTGGGCGGCAAAGATGGCGACAAAGCTGGTTACTACGTACAGCCGACCATCTTCGGCGAGGTCAACCCCGACGCGCGCATCCACTGTGAGGAAATCTTCGGGCCGGTGCTGGCGCTGCTGCGCGCATACACCTTTGAGCAGGGCCTGGATATCGTGAACAGCACCGAGTACGGCCTGACCGGCGCCGTGTACTCGAACAAGGCCGAACACCTGGAACTTTCACGCCGCGACTTCCACGTCGGCAACTTGTACCTGAATCGCAAGTGCACCGGGGCGCTCGTCGGAAGCCAGCCCTTCGGCGGCTTCAACATGAGCGGCACTGACAGCAAGGCAGGCGGCAAAGAGTACCTGCTGCTGTTCACGCAAGCCAAGCTGGTGAGCGAAAAGACGAGCTGGTAGTACGTGGTGCGGGACTCACATGGAACTGCCGAAGTCCGAAATCTCCAAGCATGCGAAAGTGAAGTCGCTGGAGGAGTACCAGCGGCTTTACCGTGAATCGCTGGAACAGCCCGAAGCCTTCTGGCGCGAACAGGCCAGGCGTGTCACCTGGTTCCATGAACCTGACACCGTTTTCGACTACGACTTCGAAACCGTGGACGTCTCCTGGTTCGCAGGTGGCAAACTCAACGCGGCCTTCAACTGCGTGGACCGACACCTTGAAGCGCGCGGCGACAAAACCGCCATCATCTGGGCCAAAGACGAACCCGGCGAGTACGAGCACATCAGTTACCGCCAGCTCAAGCACGAAGTCTGCCGCGTCGCCAACGTGCTGAAAGCCCACGGCGTGCGCAAGGGCGACCGCGTCTGCATCTACCTGCCGATGATCCCTGAGCTGGCCTACACCATGCTCGCGTGCGCGCGCATTGGCGCGGTCCACAGCATCGTTTTCGCGGGCTTTTCTGCCGAGAGCCTGCGCGATCGTATCCTTGATGCCGGCTGCAAAGTCGTCGTCACAGCTAACGAGGGTTTAAGAGGCGGGCGCAAGATCCCGCTCAAAGCCACGATCGACAAAGCGGTCGACGGCGTGGGAATCGTCGAAACTGTGCTGGTCGCCCGCCGCACCGACAAAGACGTGCCCATGAAACAGGGCCGCGACCACTGGCTGCACGTTGAAACTGCCCGCCAGCGCAGCACCTGCCCCGCCGAGTGGATGGACGCCGAAGACCCGCTGTTTGTCCTCTACACCAGCGGCAGCACCGGCAAACCCAAGGGCGTGCTGCACACCACCGGCGGCTACTTGGTGTACGCGGCCATGACCCACGAGTACGTCTTTGACCTGCGGCCGGACGACATCTACTTCTGCGCAGCCGACATCGGCTGGGTCACCGGCCACAGCTATATCGTGTATGGCCCGCTGGCCAACGGCGCGACGACCGTGATGTTTGAAAGCACGCCGCTGTACCCCGACGCCGGGCGCTACTGGCAGATCGTGGATGACCTGGGCGTCAACATCTTTTACACGGCCCCCACCGCGATTCGCAGCCTGATTGCGCAAGGCGACGCTTGGGTCAGCAAGCACTCACGCAAGAGCTTGCGCGTGCTGGGCAGCGTCGGCGAGCCGATCAACCCCGAAGTCTGGCGCTGGTACCACGACAAGGTCGGCGACAAACGCTGCGCCGTCGTGGACACCTGGTGGCAGACCGAAACTGGCGGAATCCTGATCACCCCTCTGCCCGGCGCCACACCCTGCAAGCCCGGCAGCGCGACGTTGCCATTCTTCGGCGTAGAGCCCGCACTGGTCGATGAAGCCGGCAACGAAATTCACGGCAACGGAGTATCCGGCAACCTGGTGCTGAAGCGTTCGTGGCCCGGGCAAGCGCGCACCGTGTATGGCGACCACGCGCGCTTTCGTGAGACCTACTTTTCACTGTACCCCGGCTACTACTTCACGGGCGACGGCTGCCGCCGCGACGAAGACGGCTACTACTGGATTACAGGCCGCGTAGACGACGTGCTGAACGTAAGCGGCCACCGGCTGGGCACAGCCGAAATCGAAAGCGCGCTCGTCGCCCACGAAGCGGTGGCCGAGGCCGCCGTGGTGGGCTTCCCGCACGACATCAAGGGCGTGGGGATTTACGCCTACTGCATCATCAATCCCGACTACGCCAGGCAGGACCCCAAGACACTGGTCGGGCAGCTGAAAGAAAAGGTGCGAGAGGTAATCGGCCCGATCGCCACGCCCGACAAAATCCAGATCGTGCCGGGCCTACCCAAAACCCGAAGCGGCAAAATCATGCGCCGCATCCTGCGCAAAATCGCCGAGGGCGAGTACAGCCAACTAGGCGACATCACCACACTAGCCGACCCCGCAGTAGTAGAGCAAATCGTCCAAGGCCACCAGACCGGCGGATAGTCACGTCGGCAACATGCGGGCAGCGGCGAAGGGCCACACGGAGCGGTAACCGCAATTCTGGCAATCCAGAATGGCCGAACGGGGTGTGAGTTGTGGCCCCGACCATGCAGCGCCCTGTGTCAGTAATCGCCACCATCGATAGATTTTTGCAATACATTCGCGAACTCTGCTTTTTTTTTTTGTTTGCCGTGGGGTATCTTCATCCTTCCTGACCTTGGAAGGGTTTCCCATGCCGCTTGCCAACGTTTCGCGCTTGTTGCAACTGTTGCGGCAGGCGTGGTTGATCGAAAACTTCCCCCACAAATTGCAGATTCCCCGCGCATGGGTCTGGAAAGCCATCGAAGGCACGCAGGTCGCGTTTGCCCGCATCAATCGTATGGACCCGGCTGAACTGGCCGAGATCAGCGCTGGCGGGTGCGACACTGCGGTACCCGAGCGTACCGACCAACCCGATAGCGAAGCCATCTTCGAGCTGGTTACGATCATAACCCGCTTTCAGATCTGCATGGCCGACATTGACCGCATCCGCGATCCCGAGCTCTTGAAACAGGTGCTTGGCGTGCTGGCGGACATGCGCCTGATGTACCGCTACTTCCAGCGGCTGGGGCAGGCCACCGGCGGCGTGAGCCAGTTTCCCGGCTTGCAGGACATTGTGGGCGCGGGCAAGACGATCAACATGGGCGGCGCGGCTTTGACGTTCGCGGCGCTTGACCAGGCCTACCACCTGATCGAAAGCAACCAGGGGCGCGCCAACGCCATCATGTCGAACAGCCGCGCGCTGCGCACCTTCCGTAACCTGTACTTCGGCGATGGCGGCGGCGAACCCAAAGATGTGCCGGCCTCGTGGATGGACCCGGTGCTGGGCGAGGTGACCGCGCCGATCACGGCGTTCAACGGCACGCCGTGGTACATCAACGATTTGATTGACGACCAAGCCGGCGAAACGGGTATCATCTACTTCATGGTACTTGGCGACGACGGCGGGCCGGGACACTATCGCGGCATCACGGGCCTGGTGCCGCAGGGTTTTGAGAACCGATGGTTTGTCAGGCGCGACGCTAACGGCTTGGTAGGAACGGGCGAGGCCACGGTTGGCCTGGACATTGCGAGCGTGCCCTTCATCGGCTCGGTGCAGGCGCCGGTGACCATACCGACACTGCCAACAGTGGACACGTGGGTGTCGTGGCCGACTGGCGTGGCGATGGGTTCGCAGGGTTCGTTGAGCATTCTGAAGGGCTTCAACCTCGTAGCCGACCTGCCCACCACCTGATCGCAGGGGCGCGGCTTTCCGCGCCCGACAAGCCGGAGCAAGCCATGGACAACACAAGAAATGGCGAAGCGGACTGCCCGCGACTCCGCCAAGGCTACGTCGCGCAGGCCGGCTGTGGAGAGAGTGCACCTCAAAGCGCACAAGCACGCGCGCTGAAAAAGGCGGCCCGGGCGCTGGAAGAAAGCACAGTAATCGTACCCTACGGCCAGGAAGCGACAGCCAAGCTGCCCCCGAACGTGATATCCCTTGCCACACTGCAAAGCCTCGAAAGAGAAATCGAACGCACCGAACCTGACGAGGGCAGCAGATTTACCCAGCCGCGATTTAGTGAGCCCAGTATCGCCCGCACGGACGATTCGGCACGAGCGCCGTTTGAACAGCGCCATGCAAGCCCCGGCACGGTCGGCATCCAAGAATTGACGCGCGCAATGGGCGTCGATCACGGGCTGGAGACGGGACCGACTGCGCCGCGCGCGACATGGCATGCTAACCCGCTGCAAAGCATGCTCACGCCAAGGCCCGCGCAGCACTATCGATTACAGATGACCCCGGGGTCGGGCTGCAGGTTCAACCAGTTGAACGGGTCCGCACTCGATCAGAAGCCCGAGGCGGTTTCTTTGGCGTACCGATTAAGCCAGATCTCGTTTCTGTACCGCACAAAATTGACCGGTGGCCGGAGCCCGCTCCAAAGTCTGGTCCTCCGGAGGATCCGGATTCGTACGGCCCATACAGGCTGGGGATGTTCCGCAGAGCGGCGAGCGAAGCGAAAGGATGTGGGTGGGAAGTTCGGGTGCGTTACACAGTGACTTTTGAATACCCACTGGTCATGAAGAATTTTCGCTTTGTGACATCTGAAGTAGTTAGTGCCAGTAACATCCAAGCAATCATCAGCCGGGCCGTGGCTCGTGAAGCACCTGAAGTAGAGGCTGCTGCTGACTCTGACGGTCCACCCCTATCCCGAGGCGAGTTACAAGCCACGCTGCTGGCCAATCTGGACGCCGGTGCCATAGGAAGTTCGGCAGCCCGCGCCGCAGAGACATCATGTAATGATCCCTGTGACTTATACACCGTGCTGGATGGTTGGGAGTTTGACGGCTCAGCCATCATCCGCGCGGGGTGGACCGGTCCAGCTCCGGATGGGCCGATGGGTCACACGATTGTCAGAAATGACGATGGGACCTATACGGTGACCGTTGTTGCGGTGTCTTTCGTCATCCAATTCCGATACAAAGTATACGTAAGGTTCGTCTGCTCCGAAACGCCGCCACTACAACCTCCGCCGCCCCCTGCACCGCAGCCGACCGCCCCGGCCCCTCCCGGCGATGATGAGTTCTAGCCTGCCGAATCCAGGAGATGACATGATCGCACAACAGTTGCAATGTACCCGCCGCATCGCCGCGGGCCTACTGGTGTTGGCTTGCGCGGCTACTCTATCACAGAGCCTTCACTCTCAGTCTGAACCCGCCAAGTTGACTTGGGCCCACGTGTGGACCGCAGCAGACTTGCGAAACGCGGTCCAGAACGAGCATGCGGACGCATTCCGCATTCACGAGGCGGATGATCGAATCATAGGTGAACTGGTAAAGCTCGACTCAGTGCGAGGCGTTGCACTTCCTCAGGCAAAAATAACATCCCGCGCCTGCCAATTGTTGTGCAACGTGAAGACACTGGAGCACCTGGAGATCACCGGCATATTCGAATTGGAGGCTGCTGACTACAAGGCGCTTCTTGAAGGGTTGCCCGGACTGACATGTGTCAAGTTCTCGCGCACTAACATTGATGACGGCGCGTTCCTTGCCTGGAATCCTTCGAAGAGTGTCCGTGAGGTAGTTTGTTCCAGCACGATGATTACCGACCGTACAGTGCACAGACTGGTGGAGACATGCCCTAAGCTGCGAAGCGTATGGTTGTCAGGGTGTGAACGAATTGCTGAGGCCGGGTTTCTTAAACTTGCCCGGTTGACGTCATTGGAAACGCTCCACGCGTCTTTTTGCCCGGGTATGACTAGCGCCGCGATGGAAGCGGTGACTACGCTTCCGCTGCTGAGGGTGTTGTGTGTTAGAGGATCGGCACCGTTGAGCCGGACTTCTTGGGAGCACATCGGCAAATTGATTCACGTGGAGACACTCGGCGTATCCTTGCCGAAGGATGTTCGCGAGGGCGACTTTGCGACGTTTCAATCACTTCCCGCACTGGAGCGCCTGGAGTTGTCATTTGAGGAGGGCAGCCTGATTTCGTGCGTCGCCGGCGCCAAGCGCGGACTAAAGAACGTAACCAAGCTCGAGATGTACGGAGGGCGAATGGACGAAACTTGCACAGCGCTTTGGGCTCACTGTGCCTCCCTGGAGATTGTAGTGCTGGAGACGGTCACTGTGGACAACGGGGCGCGGCAGTCTTTGAGCGGATTGCTTGAGGCGTGTCCGTCGATTTCCAACGTGCTTATCAAGGCGTGCAAGAATGTGACTAAGCAGGACATGGAATCGCTGGGCACGAAGTTTCCGGAGAGCAAGATCACATACTACGAAAACCTCTGGGGGTAGGTTGTGAGTCTCGCTGGCAGATGGCGGCGGGCCGAGCCCTGTCGCGGCCCCACTGGCTTGGCGCCGAGGGGTAAGTAGGACCCCTAATTCGTCAGGCGCGACTATAGAGATCCCCAAGACAAGCCACCTGCTCTGTTTGTTGGGGCCGGGACTGTTCCGGGCTCTCATGGTTCACTGTGTGATGCGGCCTTTCTGGTCGGAAACTTGCTGCGCACTCAATCAGTTGCGGTTCCGGAATACAGCGCTGGTTGCTTGCTGATCCGGAAACACATCGCAGAGAGCTGATTGCGCGCCGTGCTTGGCTGGCGACAATGGCGGGCGACCCCGGCTTCCCCTCGGAGCCACTCCATGATTCGCATACTTCCCGCAGCACTGGCAGGTCTGATTGTCTTCTGCGTCATCGCGCAAGCCCAGGACATCAAGCCACGCGCAGACGCGCTGTTCACGTTCAACGACACCGACAAAGACGGCAAGCTGCAATGGGCCGAAGTCTGGCAACGCACGCTCGACTATCGCAAAGCCTTGCAGGCCCCCGTCGTGGTCAAGCCGGGCGGCGACACGGGCGAGGACCTCGACGCCATGTTTGCCGACTTGCTGCCGCCCATGGATTGCCTGCTGGCCGACGCCAACAAAGACCTGACGGTCACACGCACCGAACTGGCAAGCTACCTCAAGAAAATCGATGCCGACAGAGCACCCGAGCCCGCTGAATGGCACTGGCGCCAGCTCATGGCCGCCGAGGTCGAGCTGTACTGGGACAAGCTGGTTGATTACGTCGACGAAGACGAAGACAAGCGCGTCAGCAGCGACGAGCTTCAGGGCCTGACCGGCAACGCCCTGCCCGACGGCGAGTTCGAGGTCTGCGACAAAGACAGCAGCGGCGGCCTGGACAAGGCCGAGTTCGTGACGCTCAAGGCGCGCGAATGCCTGCGCGGCGAGTTGGTCGAGTACGACCTGCCCGACGCCGTCTTCCGCGCCAGCGGCGGCACGGAGGCCGAGGTCGAAGGCACCGAGCCCGAGGAAGGCGAAGAAGATGACACTTCATCCCACAAAGACCCGGACAAAGAGACGCGCTCCGGCTGGAAAGAAGCCGACGCCACAATCAAGGTCGGCGCGAAGTGGATTGCACGGGTGCGGTACGCGCACAGCATTGAGGGCAAGCAGGTAACGGAATGGCGCTGGTGCTTTTTTCTTTACGAGTTCACGGGCCGGGCCGACTACCACTGGAGCATCGCCGGCACCGAGTGCGACGAACACGGCAAGGTGATCGAGGGCGCCAAGGCCGACGATTACCGTTTCAACGCACAGCCGCGCCGCCGCATCAGCCACTTCGATCACGAAGTCATGCGGCGCTACGCCCCAAAGGCGCGCACGCTGAAAGACTTCACGATTGGTTCAGCGGTGTTCAAGTCGTACACGACCACCCAGCCATACTCGTGGTACTACAAGCGCTCACGCAACAACGCGGTCGAAGCCGAGTTCACGATGAAGGGCAAGATGGCATGGACCAACGCCTACATCGACAATACGGCGCTGCCCCTGCGCGCCGAGATGGACAAGGAACTTTACTACGAGTTCCTGCGCTGGGTTGATTGACGCACAAGACTGCGGGGCGGCAGTTTCGTACGCTGCCGCCCATGCAGCCCCCGCCCCAGGCCGACACGTCCGCGCCCGCACAGCAGGAACCGCTGCTGTCATTGCCGAACCTGCTGACGCTCGTGCGAGTGCCGTTGGCCGCCGTGGCCTGGCTGGTTGCACCCTGGCCGTGGGCATTGATCGGCGTGATGTTCGCCGCGGGTTTGTCCGACGTGCTGGATGGGTGGTTCGCACGACGCATGCGGGCGCGGCGCCTAGCACACGGCCTCCCCACGCGCAGCCTGGGAGAAAAGGGCGGGCGCGGCGCGTGGCTTGACCCGGTGGTGGACAAGCTGTTCGTGGTCTCAACGCTGGCCGCGGTGCTGGTCTTCTACGCGCCGCCGTGGTGGTGGCTGCCGTTGATCGCAATGCGCGAGTGCATCCAGTTGCCGCTGGTCGCCGTCTACAAGCTGGTTCCCGGCCTGGCGCGGCAGTTGCGTTTTGACTTTCGCGCGGGCATGGCCGGCAAGTTGGCGACGGTGTCCCAGTTCGTGGCGGTCTGCGTGTTCATCCTGGGCGGCGCGCACTGGATTGCGTTCGCGCTGCTGGCGGGCGCCATCGGCCTGTTTGCAGCGCTTGACTATGTGCTGCGCGCGTTCGCCCAAAGCCGCGACTAGTTCCCGCGCTCTTTCAGCGTCTTTAGCTTGCGCGTAGGCCTGCGCGATTTGAGGCCAAAGTCTTTAAGCGCAGCCTCTCGCACAAGATGCGCCGCTTCTTCTGGCGAGTCCGTTAAATGCAGCTTGTCCACGTCGGCGGCGGCGATGGTGCCCTGAGCCACCATGGTCTCGCGCAGGAAGCTGATCAGCGGCGCCCAGTACTCGCGGCCCAGCAGTACCAGCGGAAAGTTGGCGATCTTGCTGGTCTGGATCAGCGTGGCGCACTCGAAAATCTCGTCCATCGTGCCGAAGCCGCCGGGCGGCGCAATGAACGCATAGCTGTACTTCACCAGCATCATCTTGCGCACGAAGAAGTACCGGAACTCGACGAACTTGTCCAAGTACGCGTTCGGTTCCTGTTCGTGCGGCAGCTTGATGTTGCAGCCAATGCTCGGCGCGCCAACGTCGCGGGCACCACGGTTGGCGGCTTCCATAACTCCGGGGCCGCCACCGGTCATGACGGTGAAGCCTGCGCGCCCGATCTCGCGACCGACTTCACGCGCCATCCCGTAGTACGCATGATCTTCTTTGAAGCGCGCGCTGCCGAACACGGTGACGCAAGGGCCCACAAAGTGCAGGGCGCGAAAACCGCGAATCAACTCAAAGAACACTCTCAGCGCCCGCGCCGTCTCCGCAAAGCGCGAACGCGGGCCCTCAAGAAACAGTCTTTCGTCAGGGTCTTTGGTGCCCTTGCCCCACTCTTTGCCGTGGGGCTGCTCGGGCTGCGAGATCGGGCCGGCTTCGTTCACCGGCACAGTTTGAAGCGCATGCTGGCAGGCGCAAGGGCACGCCGGTGCCAGTTCTTTTGCACCTTGTGACGCAATCCATGGGATAGACTTGCGCAGTCGCTAACACATGGGGTCTCACAGCCAGCGTTCGGGCGCGCCCGCGCTGGAGAAGCAGGAGCTGCGTCATGAGAAATCATTGGCTTGCCGTGGTCGTTCTCAGCCTCGCGAGTCTTGCCGGTGCCTCACTTCACGCCGCGCAGCCGGCGACGGACTCTGGTTTCCACATGCCCAAGCGTTGCCGCGTGCAACCATCATTGATTCAGGCGCGCGCCGACAACGACACGCCGGGCATGCCGCAACTTGAACGCGGCGGCGGCCAGAGCTTCGACGACCGCTGGCCCTGGGGCGGCATCCAGATCTCTGCGTACTCGGGCCTGTACCCCGTGTTCTTTGCTGCAAGCCAAGGCATCGATGTTGGCATCCCGGTGCTGCCCTGGGTGTCCGTCGTGCTGAAGGCCGAAGTCACGGCCGGCCTGCTGCTGACTGGCGCAATCTTTGACTTCGGCGTGCGCGGACACTTTGACTTCAGCGACCGCTTTGCCGTGTACGGCGAAGTGACCGGCCGCTTTGGCGTCGGAGAGTTGACCATCGCGGAAATCTTCGAAGACGCGTTTCGCGATGTCGTCAAAGCCGGCGTGAACAACATCAGCGGTTTCGGCGTGGGCTTTGCCGCGGGCATCGAATATGGCGGGCGCCACGCTCGATTCTTTGCAGGCATTCACTACAGCGCGCTGTTTGTAGATGCCGGCGCATTTGTCGACGACTTCGAGTTCGACCTGCCGACCATCACGATCAACCACTTCGGCTTTCAGGTCGGGATTCGTTTCTATCTTGGCTAGCGGGTGCGCGTTGCCGCCAACAAAGCACGAAGCCCGCTCCGGAGCGGGCTTCTCTGGCCGGGGCGCAAGCGCCTCGGCCGTGGCTTTGTGCAGCGGCTGGTTTCCTCACCCAGCTCCACAACCCTGGCCCCGGGGGCTGACAGCTTGCGCCGCCAACTCACAGGACCGGGCTGCTGGCGCGGGTATCCCCGCGCGGTGATGACCTCCATGGTAAAGCGGCCGGTGCCGCCGTTCCATTTGCGCCGGTTGCCCGGCGCGGGGGGCCATCCCCCGGGTGCCTGCCTTCGCAGAGGCGACACCCACAACCCAGTGCTGCAACACCGCACTGCACGCGCAAAGAGTATCGCGCCAAATCCGCGGCACCAGCGCTGTCGGTCGATAGTTGATATGGGGACAATTCCGCTAATGCTGACAGTCCCCCGTCGTTCATTGCACGCCGCCGCTTGCCCGCTAGCATTCGGCCATGGCTGCGCCCAGCGCGGAAACCGCATACCTTTTCCGCCACGCGCTGTTGCGCGCCGCAGCCTATGAGCTGCAACCACCGGCCGAGCGCGCATCGTTGCACCGCCTGGCACTATCGCTGATCCCGCAGATCATGGATCCGCAACGGCTGCCGGCTGTGGCGTTCGACCTGGCCGAGCATGCCCGCCTGGGGCTACAGGGCTCGCCCGATGACCCCCTGCGTTCGCAGCTTCTTGCGCACGAGCACGAACAACTCGCGATCGCGTCCGCATGGTTTGAACGCAACAGCATGATCCCAGACCATATTCGAGTACTCGATCGGCTCGTTCTGCACCCGTTGTCGGTCCCCGCGCAGAAGCGCAAGTTCATGCTCGACGCCGCACGAGCGATAGGCCGTGTCGGAGAACTGGCGTCGGCTGAGCAGCGCGCCCGCGCTGCTCTGGATGAGTGCCGAGAACACGCAGACAGGCAAGGAGAAACCCGAGCGCTACTGCTGCTCGAAGAATTGCTCCAGAACACCGGAAGATCCCACGAAATGGTGATCGACCTTGAAGCGCTCGTCGCCAGCTCGACGTTCGACGCCGACCTGCACCTGCACGCCCTGCACCGGCTGAAGCTTCAGCTTGAGCGAAAGGGCTTGCAGCAGCAAGCCGCCGAGATTCTAGGCCGGTCGATTGAATTCGCGCGCGAGCAGGGCCTCCTGCCCTGGGTTGCGTACCTGATGGCAGCACAAGCCAACGAGCGCCACCTCGCCGGTGACCCACAAGGCGCCATCGACGAGTTAAGGCAAGCCGTAGAAGTCGCCCGCAACTCGGGCGACACGTTCGCGGAGGCACAGGTCTTGAACACACTTGGCATCACATGCGTCGAAATGGGACGAATCCAAGGTGCCAAACCTGCCTACAACGAAGCGCGCAGGCTGGCCCACGCAGCAGGCGGAAGAGAACTCGAAGCCGCAGTGACGTCGAACCTTGGCAATCTGCACCTGTACTTCACGGGCGAGCTGGAGGTTGCGGCAGAGTGTTACCGGCAGGCGCGAGAATTCTGCCTTGAAGCCGGCCACGTGAATGACCTCGGGCGTGTGTCCCAGCGACTTTCCGACCTCTACATCAACCTCCACGAGTTCGACAAGGCGTTGTTCCACAACGCAGAAGCATTGCGCTGCGCACGCGCCACCCGCAACTCAGACTTTGAGGCCAAGCTGTTGCTCCAGCGCTCGCGACTAGAGGGTGCCGTTGCCGCGCCAGAGCAACTTGAGGCAATCACCACTGCCATGTCGGTTGCACCGACATTGCGTACCGCAAGCCACGAATCCGAGGGCTGGTTTCGCCTGGCGGAGTACCTGTGCCGTCAAGGTCTGCTGGAAGCGTGTCTGGAAGCAACAGAAGTGCTGGAACGTCGAAATGCCACTGGCGCACCGTATACCACGTTGCGCTGGCAGACCATGGGCACCGCTGCCCATGCGTTCGTCCTGGCCGGAAAAGCGGACTTGGCGCTGGACGTGTCACAAAGGCTGGTTGACAGCGGCAGCAACTCTCCTCGCAGCCACTTTGTCACCGTCGCACTCGACGCGCAATTGGCCGCGCTTGCGCTGAAACATCTGGGACCAGCCGGCCTTGGGACCGCCAATCGCAGCGCCATTGCAGACATGGACGCCTTGGCGCGGCGCATGCACAGCGAACTTGAGGACTCAGGGTTTCAGCGCATGCCCAGAGTTCGCGCAGTTCTCGCCGCTGCCAACGATATTGCGCGCATGGCTCGGCTGGGGCCACCCGCGCCGTTGCTGATGGGGGTGCCGCCATCGATGCTCACGCCCCAGCAGGTGTGGACTATTCTCGACGCCCTGAAGACCGAGCAGCCGGAACTCTGGAACGACTTGGAAAAGAGCAACCCCGAACTGCTGGCTGCAGCGCTGGCCAGACGAGCAAAGCCTTGGCTGCCGCGCGACACTCCGTTGGCCCAGGTGCCTGGCGTGGCGCGTTTGCTGAAATCCGGGTGACGTTAATGAAACGGGCAGGCGACGTCGCGCCTGCCCGTCTGCAATTGAGTCTTACCCCAGGTTCTTGGCTGCGAAGTCCCAGTTGGCCAGGTGGTTGAGGAAGGTCTCGATGTACTTGGGGCGTGCGTTGCGGTAGTCGATGTAATACGCGTGCTCCCACACGTCGATCGTAAGCAACGGCGTGTCGCCGTGCTTGATCGGGCAATCCGCGTTGCCGGTCTTCACGACCTTCAGCTTGCCGTCTTTGCCCTTCACCAGCCACGCCCAACCGCTGCCGAACTGGGCGGTGGCGGCATCGGTGAACTGCTTCTTGAACTCGTCGAAGCTGCCAAAGTCCTTGTTGATCGCATCGGCCAGCTTGCCGGTGGGCGCGCCGCCGCCGCCCTTTTTCATGCTGTGCCAGTAGAACGTGTGGTTCCAGACCTGGGCTGCGTTGTTGAACACGCCGCCTTCGGTGGTCTTGATCAGGTCTTCGAGCGACTTACCGGCTTCTGGTTTGCCCTCAGTGAGCTTGTTGAGGTTGGTCACGTACGCATTGTGGTGCTTTTCGTAGTGAAAGTTGAAAGTCTCCTCGCTCAAGTGCGGGGCAAGATCGGTCTTGGCATAAGGCAGCTTGGGCAGCTCGAAGGGCATGGACGTGTCTCCTGAAAGGCGGGCGGTAGGCCCGCGACCTGAAATCGTATGCTGGGTGATTTATAAAGCAGAGTCTTTCGAAAACAACCCCGAAGTGCCGACCTCTCGATTTCGAAAAATACTTCCTTGAGGCGTAAGGGAATCCGTTTCCATATCACTCAAGTATGCCGTACAATTTCCAATCGGGTGCGTTTGGTGCAAATCGCACAAACACAGAAACGGAGCGCGTAATGAGAAAGTTTCTTTCCATCGTGGCCCTGAGCATCGCAGTCGGCAGCCTTGCCGGCGTGATTGCCCAGCCACTTGCTGGACAGTGATGAAGTGGTGGGAGCAAGGCCGGACGCGTTGATCGTCCGACCAACTCCGGGGCTCGTGCAGCCCCAACGGCAGACCCCGCCAAAGTTCCGTCCTGGAACAAGGCAGACGCAGCCACGCTTGAAACCGCCGCGGCAGAACAGCGCCCGATCGTCCTGTATTTCCCGGACGAGGCGGACAGCGAGTTCGAACTTTACGGCGACGAATGGGCTGCGCTCAGCAAAGAAGACGCGCTGTTCATCAAGATGCCCTACAACAGTGACCGCGAGAAGTCACCCTGGGTCGAAGAAACCGTGATCCCGGTGAGCAAGCTTCTCAGCCCCAACCCGGCGCTTGAGTACGGCGTCGCGGTCGGCAAGGCCGACCTCTTTGTCTGCGACAGCTATGGCAACAGCTACTTCCGTCCGGGCGCCAGCGTCAAGCCCGCGGCGTTGAAGGCGCTGATCGCCAAGGTCAAGGACGAGGCTGACAAGGCTGACAAAAAGCTGTTCAAGAACCTGGAGAAGGCACGCGACCAGCACAGCAAGCAGGACGACAAGAACGCTGTGAAGACGCTGCTGAAGAACTTCAAGGACGGCGTGGTTGGCCTTCCGTCGCAGGTCGAGTCCATCAAGCTGTACCACGAAATCATGGACGCCGGCCGCGACCGCATCAAGGAAATGCAGGAAAAGGGCGACGTCAACGGCCTCAAGGGCATTGCCAAGGACTACAAAGGCACCGACCTTGAGAAAGAAGCCAACGAAGCCATCAAGAACCCGAACACCCAGCCGGCAAAGGGCTAGTAATCAAGAAGTTGCTGGGTCAAATCCTTACCGCAACATGACTTGGGGCGGCCTTCGGGCCGCCCCACTTGTTTTTCAATATGCATGGAAATTGCCAATAGCAGACTGTAATCGGCGATGGCATAGCTCCACTCAAGGTGGTCAAGCAAACACCTTCAGGATCGAAGATGCCGAAGTCAGCGAAAAACCATTTCCGCTGAGCCGCCCCCGCAAGGAGTGGCGGTGCCGCTTCCCTGAGGGTTTGACCCAGCACATCAATCTCCTCTTCGTGGACTCGTGGTATCGCCCCTCCTTTTGGGTGCGGGTACGCACTTTGACCAAAGTGATGCAAACCGGTGCGGTTTGTTTCCATGAAGGAGAGGACATGAAGAAAGTAGCGTCAATGTGGCTCTGGGCAGTCGCCGCCATCCTGGGCGTCGCCGCAGCGCCGGTCTGGGCACAGTGCAGCGGTGGCGGTTGCGGGGGCTCAAGCTCCGGCAGCGGCGCAACCGGTGGCGGCTGCCCGGACGGAAGCTGCCCGAATGCCGGCAAGACGGCAGGCAGAGTCGAACGCCCCACCAACGGTGGTGCGGCCCGTCCAGCAGGCCCGACCGTCTCGGCCGAAGAAATGCCGAGCTGGTCGAAGCCCTCGACGGAAGCCCTGGAAAGCGCTGCCCGCGAGCAGCGTCCGATCGTGGTGCTGTTCCCCGCCGAGGCGGACAGCCCCGCCGCCATGGCCAGCAAGGAAATGGCGGAGTTCAGCAAGACCTCAGCCCTGTTCATCAAGATGCCGTACACTGCAGACCGCGAAAAGTCACCGTGGGCTGAAGAGTCGGTCGTCCCGATGAGCCGCCTGCTGAGCGACAACCCGGCCCGCGACTTCAACATCGCGGTCGGCAAAGAAACGGTGCTGGTGCTGGACTGGTTCGGCAACGAGCACAACCGCCTCAGCGCAAGCGTCAAGGCCATCGAGTTGCAGAAGCACGTTGAGAAAATCGCCGAGAAGGTGGAAGACATCAACGGCAAGCTCGACAAGACCCTGGCCAAGGCCAAAGAAGCCCATGAGAAGGCCAACCGCAAGGACGCCCTGAAGCACATCATGAAGAACTTCAAGGACGGAATCGTTGGCATGCCGGCCCAGGAGGAGACTGTCCGCCTGTACCGCACGATCATGGACGAAGCTCGTGAGCAGATGAACAAGCTCGTCGAGCTCAAGGATGCCGAAGGCCTGAAAGGCATGCAGAAAGAGTTGAAGAAGACGGACGTCGAGAAAGAAATCGACGAAGCCATCAGCAAGCTCGGGTAGCCGGGCGGGCTACCTGAACGCAAAGGGCCGGCGAAAGCCGGCTCTTTGTCATGGTTTTGTCATACGCACTTCCGATTCGAACGGTTCGCGCGAATTCGCCGTTTGCACTGTAACCAAGTGCTAGACTGCTCTACTAGAACATAGGTGCTGGGTTTGAACCTCAATCTGGAGGAGTTTCAATGAAGCGTTTTAACGTAATGGCGCTCGCGGCGGCCGGGGCATTCGTGCTCACCGGTATCATCGCGCAGCCGCTTGCAGCACAGTGATGAGGTGGTGGTGGAGGGGGCGGTGCCTCCTCAGGTAGTAGTGGCGGTGGTGGTGGAGGCGGCGGCGGAGCAGTTGCCGGCGGCGGCAAGACGGTCGGTCGTGTAGACCGCACTGGCGGCGGCGGCGGGGCAGCCCGTCCAGCCGGACCTTCAGTCAAACCCGAAGAACTTCCAGCATGGCAGCGGCCATCCACCGATGCGCTTGAAAACGCAGCGCGTGAGGGTCGTCCGCTCGTGATCTGGTTCCCGTCTGAGAACGAGTCAGACGCCAGCTTCTCGGGCAAGGAAATCGCTGACCTCAGCAAGTCCTCGGCGCTGTTCCTGAAGCTCCCGTACAATGCGGACCGCGAGAAGTCACCCTGGGCCACGGAAAGCACCGTGCCCATGAGCAAGCTGCTCAGTGACAACCCGGCCCGTGAGTATGGCATCAAGGTCGGCCAGAGCACCATCCTGGTCACCGACAGCTACGGCAACGAGCACAACCGACTTTACGCGGCCCCGGCTGCCAAGTCGCTCCAGTCCATGGTCGACAAGGTCAAGGAAGCCTCGGAAAAGGAAAACGCCAAGCTGCAGAAGAACCTCGACAAAGCCACCGCGGCCCACGAAAAGGCCGACCGGAAGGGCGCGTTGAGCAGCATCATGAAGAACTTCAAGGGTGGCATCGTTGGCCTGCCCGCGCAGGAAGAGACGGTTCGCCTGTATCACAAGATTCTCGACGAAGCGCGCGAAGAGATGAAGACGCTCGCCGAGAAGAAGGATACCGAGGGCCTCAAGAACCTCGCCAAGGAGTTCAAGAAGACTGACCTCGAGAAGGAAATCGACGAGGCCATCAAGAGCGCCAGCTAAGCTGGTGGAACAACGCAACAAAAGCGGCGGCCGAAAGGCCGCCGCTTCGCGTTACGTCAACGCTTGAACACCAGGTGCCACACCGGGTAACTGAACACGGCGAACACCAGGAACGTGCTGGCAAGCGCCAGCAGGTCATGCTCGCCGATGGCTGCGGGCAGCAGGGCGCGCATGATCCACAGCACCGCAATGTTCAGCAGCAGCGTGAACAGCTCTGCCAGCGCGAACCCGGCGGCTTGCTTGGGCAGACTGCCGGCGCGCGCACGAAACACGAAGTAGCGGCAACCAACAAACTGCGCCACCGCGCCGACAATCAGGCCGACATTGTCAGCCGCCGTCTGCGACAACGGCGTGAAATGCTTCAACGGCAGGTAGACGGCAAAGTAACACGCCGACGCCAGCCCGCCGGAGACGCAATTGCGCACGAAGCGCCACAATGCGGCATGGCGCGGGGGTTGGGTAAGCTCGACAGACTCGGTCACGGCGTCATCGTACTCGCGCGCCCGCGACTTGGGATGGTCAAGATGGAACGGCCAAGCCAGTTGGTGGGTCCGCGCACGCCTGCTAGACTGTTGCCGTGACCAAGACCGCTTCCAACATCGCCACTCCGCGCGACCTGCCCAAGCTCGACGCATTGATTGGCAGCGCCGCCTTTGCTGCCATCGTAGAGACCCACGGTCGCGACTTCGCAACGGGCGAAACACGCCTTGCGCTGGATGAGCTGCGCCACGAAATCCGCGACGACAAGCACGTGTTCCTGTCTGAACTCACGCCCGAGGCACTGGCGGCGCGCGTGGGCCGCCGCCTGGCACGCCTGACCGGGCCGATCCAGTGCCGCGTCATCAACGCCACTGGCGTCATTCTGCACACGTCGCTTGGCCGCGCGCCGTTGGCGCCCGCCGCCGTGGAAGCCGCGATGCGCGAAGCCGTCGAGTACTCATGCCTTGAGCTGGACCGCGCCAGTGGCAAGCGAAGCGACCGCGACAAGCTGGTCAATTCGCTGATCGAAAAAGTCACCGGGGCCGAAGCCGCCACGGTCGTGAACAACAACGCCGCAGCCACAATGATCATCCTGAATGCCCTGGCCGATGGCGCCGATGTCGTCTGTTCGCGCGCGCACATGGTCGAGATCGGCGGCAGCTACCGCATGCCTGACGTCATGCGCAAAGCCGGCTGCCACCTTGTCGAGGTCGGCTGCACGAACAAGACCAAGGCCAAGGATTACGAAGACGCGATCACCGACAGCACGGCGATGCTGCTGAAGGTGCACACCAGCAATTACGCGATTGTCGGGTTTACCGAGGAAGCGTCGCTGGAAGAACTGGTCGAAGTCGGCCGGCGCCGCAACATCCCCGTGGTCTATGACCTGGGCGCGGGCAGCATCGTTGACCTGAAACCATATGGCATTACGCGCGAACCGACCGTGCCCGAGCTGGTGGCAACGGGCGCCGACCTGGTCTGTTTCAGCGGTGACAAGCTGTTCGGCGGCCCGCAGGCCGGCATGATCGTGGGGCGCAAGGGGTTGATCGACAAGATCAAGAAGAACGCGCTGTTCCGCATGATGCGCTGCGACAAAGTCACGCTGAGCCTGCTTGAACATACCCTGAAGCTGTATCTTGACACGTCAACTGCTACCCAGGCAGTGCCCACGCTGGCTGCGATCTCGCGCCCTGCCGCCCAGGTGGCCAAGCTTGCGCGCAGCATTGCCAAGCGGCTTGCCAAGCACGGAGTCACCGCATCGTTGCACGAAAGCACCAGCCAGATCGGCGGCGGCAGCACGCCTGGCGAAGAGCTGCCGACGACCGTGCTCGTGATCGACCAGCTTGGCGGCTCGCCGGACGCAGCCGCAAAACGACTGCGCATGGGCACGCCCAGCGTGTTCTGCCGCATCGAGAACGATGCCCTGGTCTTTGACCCCCGCACACTGCTGCCCGGCCAGGATGCTGAGCTGATCGCGGCCATAGCATCTGCCAGGCAGTACTGACCGTGCCGGACCTGACCATCGTCCTGCCCACAATGAACGAGGCTGGAAACATCGGCCCGCTGATTCGCGCACTGCGCGAGGCGCTGCCCACGCCCGACTTTCTGGTCATCGATGGCGAGAGCAAGGACGCAACGCGCGACGAAGCGCAGGCCGACAGCGCAACGGTGGTCATCAACACTAAGGGCTATGCCGACAGTCTGTTGCAGGGCATGCGCGAAGCCTCTAGCGAATGGGTACTGGTGCTCGACGCCGACGGCAGCCACCGCGCCGAGGACGCCCGAAAACTCTGGGACGCGCGCGACGGCGCAGATCTGGTAGTGGGTTCGCGCCTGGCAACGGGGGGAGGCAGTGATGGCAGCGCGTTTCGGCGCATTCTGTCGCGCATGCTTGCGGGCATGTTTGCAACGATTGCGCGACTGCCCGCGCGGGACGTGAGCAGCGGCTTTCGGCTCTACCGGCGGGCGATGTTCGCCGACGCGCAGGTCACGGCGCGCTTCTTTGAAGTCCAACCGGCATTGCTGGCATGGGCCAAGAAGAAGGGTGCCAGAGTGAAAGAAATCGGCATCCACTACCACCCAAGAGGCAAGGGTCGCAGCAAGAACCGGGTGCTCAGGTACGGCCTTGCGTTTCTGCGGCAGTTGTGGCGGCTGCGCGGACGGTAAGTACGAACGCGGAAGCGCACTACAACCAGCCCTTGGGATAGGTATAAATGGAGTTACGGGAGCAGAAAGGCGCCTGGTGGGCCTCTCGGTCTTCAAAACCGTAGTGACGCGCAAGTGTCAGGTGGGTTCGATTCCCATGTGCTCCCGCCAAACTCTCATAGCAGAAATCAACCGGGTTTGACCGAGACGCTACGCTTACGGCCGCAGTCGCCCGCCTTGGGGCGGGCTTGGTGCGGCCTGCTTCGCTTTCGTGACAGTCCACCGGACTGTCACGAGGTGGGTTCGATTCCCATGTGCTCCCGCCAAACTCTCATAGCAGGATTCAACCGGGTTTGACCGAGACGCTTCGCTTACGGCCGCAGTCGCCCGCCTTGGGGCGGGCTTGGTGCGGCCTGCTTCGCTTTCGTGACAGTCCACTGGACTGTCACGAGGTGGGTTCGATTCCCATGTGCTCCCGCCAAACTCTGATGACAAGTACCAAGCGGGTATGAAGGAGACGCCTACGCGGCAACGCGCGTCAACTTCAGCAGGCGCGAGACGCGGTCTATCACTACCGTCAGCAGGATGATGACGATCAGGTCAGTGCTCGCGCGCTCGTAGTGGAAGTGCTCGAAATTGAAGCTGAAGATAAAGCCCAAGCCCGCACTGCCGATAATGCCCAGCACGACGCCAATGCGTACATTGCTTTCGAACTGGAAGAAGCTGTACGTCATCCAGTCCCGCCAGCTCGTTGGCACGGCTGTGTAGCCGAAGCACGCCACGCGGCTTCCCGCAAAGCCCTGCTCAAAGCGCCGATACGGAATGTTGTCGACCGACTCGCCGAATACCCGCGTGAGCAAGCCCATGGTGTGCACGGCAATGGCGAATGCGCCGGCCACTACACCCATGCCGAAAAACGCCATGAAGAACATCGCCCACATCACTTCGGGGATGGCACGTGACGTGACGGCAACCATGCGCGAAAGTACAGCCTGCAGCCAGCGCAACGCGGTCTGCCACAGAGCCGGCGTCTCACCCGTGAACCGGTGTGACTCAAGCTGAAACGCAATTGAGTGCGGGTAGCAAAGCAGCATCGCGCCTAGCACGCCCAGCAGCGTGCCGACTATCGCCATGGCGACCGGCACCGTGGCACTCTTCACGGCGATCTGCAGCGGCCCGGGCTCAATCTTTGTCCCCTCGTAGCGCAGGGTAGTGAATGCCAGCGCCGTGTGCTTGCGCCAGGCGAAGACCTGCTTGTCCTTTCGCGCCGCGCCCCATGACTCCCATTCAATCGCGCCAATGTCCGCGCGCCCTTCCGCCAGGGCACGAAACGTCTCGGCGTCGCTGCCGGTTTCAATCACTTCGCTGAACAGCTCCGTTACAGGTACACCGCCCTCTTGCTCAAGTACCTTGCGCGGGATGCGATTACTGGCGTCAAGGTCCGGTGGGCCCAGCGCAAGCCGTAAGCCCTTGACCCGCGCCAGAAATGCGGCGCGGTCTTCAAACTTTTCAATCTCAAGGTCCTTGCGCGCAATGAAGTGGCTGCGCACGTCGCTAGACTCTGTATTCACGCTGGTCCAGTCGAGGTCGGGCTTGAGCAGGTCCTTGAAGAACGTCATGTGCTGCCAGCCTTTTGGCTCAAACAGGGCGGTCAGACGCTGAAGCTGGGGTTCCTGGACGGTCAGGGGGTGCGGCTGTAACTGGTACCACGCCGACCAGGCCACCGCGCTGAACGCAAACCCGACGCCGATCCACTTGCGCGTAACCTGGGCACGAAACGACTGGTTGCGCACGGCGCGCGGATGATTGGGGTCCGTGCGAAGCTGGCGCCGGATGAAATTGGCTGCAAGGTCGGCAAGCAGCGTCAGCGCAAGCGTGAACAACACCATTGTTGCCACGCGGTCGTATTCGCCGTAATCCAGCCGCAGCTTGATCTCAGCGCCCACGCCGCCGCCGCCCACGGCGCCAATGACCGCGGCGTTGCGAATCGCGCACTCGCTGCGCATGAGCGTGTAGCTCAGCATGCTGCGCTGCGTCAGCGGCCGTATGCCGTACAGGAACACGCGAAAACGCCCGGCACCCGTCGCACGCACGTTTTCATAAAGCCGGGGATCGGCACTGTCCCAGATCTCACTGTAGATCTTGCCAAGAATGCCGGTCGTGCTGATTGCCAGGGCCAACATGCCCGTCATCGGGCCAATGCCCAGCAGCGGCACAAGCAGCACGGCCCAGGCGAAGTCCGGCACGGCACGCAGCACGTCCAACACAAGCCGGCACGCTGCACACACCAGCGCGGCGGGCCTGCGCAACGGAAACCAGCGCAACCAGCGCGGCCCGCGCTCTTCGCCGACAGAAACGCTGCGCGCGGCACCCAGCGCCAGCAGGTAACCGCACACGATGCCGATTGCCACGGCCAGCAAGGCGGCCGACAGGGTTTGCCAAGTCAATTCCCAGCCGCGACTGAGGAAATCACTGCTGAAATCAGGCCGCGAAAACGAGGCAATGAAGTCGCCCAATCGGTGCGTGGCTGCGTCGAAGCGATCGGGATCAGTGAAGCTGGAGAAGTCCCACACGTCGCCGTCGAAATCGAACGGGTTGAACTCGTGCGGGTCCACGGCAAAGAACGCCAGGTACAGCGCAATCAGGATTGCGCCCATGGCCATGAAATGCCAGATCGGCCGTCGCTTGGCGTACTTGATCAGGACCGGCGAAGTCATCCGGTCGGCTCCAGCGCGACATCGTCAAGATGCAGGGCACGATACTCGGCGCCGTACAGCTCTTTCAGTGTGTCGCGTGTCAGCCCGCCGGGGCCGCCGTCGTAGAACACGGCGCCCTCGCGCAGTGCTATCACGCGCTCAAAATTGTCGCGCAGCAGATCGAGCGAGTGCAGGTTCACCATCAGCGTTGCCTTGGCGTCCTGCGCGTACTTGTTCAGGAGCGCGATCACTTCCTGGCCAAGGCGCATGTCCAGCTGGCTTACGGGCTCATCGGCCAGCACCACGCGGGGGCGCTGGACCAGCAGGCGAGCGATGGCCACGCGTTGCTGCTGGCCGCCCGAAAGCTCGCCCGGTAGTGCCCACAGCTTGTCTTCAATTTCCACTTCGCGCAAAGCGGCACGCGCGCGCTGCAACTGCTGCGGCCAGAACAGGCTCAGCAACGCCTGCCCGGCCCACCAGTGGCCCAGCCTGCCCATCAGCACGTTGTGGACAACACGCAAGTGCGGCACCAGGTTGTCGTTCTGGTACATCACGCCAATCTCACGGCGCAGCCGCCGCAGCTTGCCGCCACGAAGGCGGCGCGTGTCCTGGCCCAGCGAGTTCACTTGACCCGCGGTAGGAATCAGAAATGCCGACAGCAGCCGAAACAGCGTGGTCTTGCCCGCACCCGAGGGCCCGATGACCGCAATGCGTTCGCCGGGCGCGATCGTCAGGTTCAGGTTGGTCAGCACTTCCGCGCGGCCAAAGCTGCGCGAAACGCCTGAGAGAACGAAGTCGCCGGCTTGCTGGGTCACTGGTGTCGTCGTTTGTGCGTTCATTGTGAAAACGGGGGCGCGGGTCTTCCGCGCCCCCCGCAAGAGTTACTGCTGATGCTTAACCGCCAACGTCTACACCTGCATCCAGAATCTTCTTGATGCCGTCCCAGTCTTTGCGCTCACAGGCGACCATCTTGCTGTCCTTGGCGCCCCAGGCCGCGAGAATCTTGTTCTGCGTCTCGTCCTTGGCGTCCAGCGCAAGCAGCGCGTCCTTGAGCTTCTTGATCAGGTCTTCACCGATTCCGTTGCGTGCCATGAAGACGTAGTCAACGTAGAACGGCGTGGTGTAAATCAACTCGCATTTTTCTTTGGCCTTGGCCAGGTCGTCCTTGGCGTTGTCCCAGTTCTTGTAGTTGATGGCGCCGACGTCAGCCGTGCCGTCCGCCACGTTGCGCAGCGTCGCGTCGTGGTTGCCGCTGTATGCGACCTTCTTGAACACGTCTTCCGGCTTTTCGCCTGTCTGCTCCTGGAAGAAGTGGCGAGGCATCACGTGGCCGCTGGTGCTGCTCTTGCTGCCGAACGTGAAGTTCCATTCCCCGGCTGACTCGTTTTCTGACAACGCGGTCAGGCTCTTGATCTGGCCGATCTTGGCATTCTTGTTTGCAATGAAGTACGACTTGTACTTCAGGTCCGACTCGCGGCAGGCAAGATACGCGCACTTGCCTTCCATTTTCTGGTCGGCTTGCACCGCGGTCACGCCGCCGAACCACACCACCTCAAGCTGGTCGGTTGCAAGGCCGGTGACGCATGCCGCGTAATTCTGCTGGGCCATGAACTTGACCGGCAGGCCCACCTTCTTGCTCAGGTACTCAGAAAGCAGGTTGCACTTCTCTTCGATGGCCTTGGCGTCGGCGTCAGGAATCGCGCTGATGCGGATTTCCTTGATTTCGGCTGCCTGCACGGGCGTCATGCGTGCCTGCTGCACCGGTGCACCCGCGGTGCTTACGCCGGACCAAAGCAGCAGCCCCATCGTCACTGCCAGCATCTTTACAGTCATCAACTTGCTCATCCAACTCTCCTCTCATTAGACCACACGTCACGTGGAAACATTGGCCCCAATGGCTAAGCCGGTACACAAGACCGGGTTGAAGTTGTCGGGAATTTGTCGGCGCAGGCACAGAAAAACGGGCGCACCACCGACCGGCAGCGAGACTAGCGTAGTCAGGAAAAGCCGCTGCCCACGGGCAGGTGCTGAATCACTCACGTAAACCCGCGCGGGGCAGGCACTTGCAGCGAATGCAATGCGTGAGCGTCAGTCAGCACAGTAGGCCTATCCTAGCGTAAGTGTCAGCTTCAACAAGTGGAATCAGCCCGCATTGTGTTACGCACAAATGCGGGCCGTGCGGCTTCCAGAAACGCAAGATTGTGCCTTGAACCCAAGTTACTGGGCGCCCCCATGGACGCCCAGTAACGGAAAGATCCGTCGCTGCCTCCAGCGTCAGGCGCTTGCGCCGACTGGCTGCTGTTTGGCCTGCTTGAGCTGGTCGTTCACGACCTTGGCTGCTTCCTTGAAGGTCGCGGCGATTTCATCGGTGAGGTCCTTCTTCACCCGCAGCGCTTCCATTTGCGCGGCCTTGTTTGTGTTCAGGTACTCGTTGTAGGCCGTCTCAAACTTCTTGACGTCTTCAATCGCCACTTCGTCGAGCAAGCCGTTGGTCGCGGCCCAGATCGTGGCTACCTGGTTCTCGACTGGTACCGGCTGGTAAATGCCCTGCTTGAGCACTTCCACCAGGCGCTGGCCACGCGCGAGCTGCTGCTGGGTCGCCTTGTCGAGGTCGCTGCCGAACTGGGCAAACGCCTCGAGTTCGCGGAACTGGGCAAGGTCAAGGCGCAGGCGGCCGGCGACCTTCTTCATCGCCTTGATCTGCGCGTTGCCACCTACGCGCGACACCGAGATGCCGACGTCAATGGCCGGGCGCACGTTTGCGTAGAAGAACTCGGGCGTAAGGTAGATCTGCCCGTCCGTAATGCTGATCACGTTGGTCGGGATGTATGCAGACACGTCGCCGGCCTGCGTCTCGATCACCGGCAGCGCGGTCATGCTGCCGCCGGTCTGCGGGTGCATGCGCAGCTCGTGGCCGTCGCCTGCGGCTTTCAGGGCGTGCTCGGCCTCTTCCCATTCTTCGGGTGTGCGGTTGCCGTAGCGCTTGCCGTCGATGCCGCTGGTGGTGTCCCAGGGGGCATCCTTTTTGACCACGATGTACTCTTCCTTCAGCTTGGCGGAGCGCTCAAGCAGGCGGCTGTGACAGTAGAAAATGTCGCCGGGGAAAGCCTCGCGGCCCGGCGGGCGGCGCAACAGCAGCGACATCTGGCGGTACGCGACAGCCTGCTTTGACAAGTCGTCGTAGATGCACAGGGTGTCGCGAATCTTCTGCGGCTTGTCGTCGGCGTACATGAAGTACTCGGCCAGTGCCGCGCCGGCGTACGGCGCCAGGTACTGCAGCGGCGCCGGGTCCTGCGCGTTGGCCGACACGACAATCGTGTAGTCCATCGCATTGTACTTCTCTAGCGTGGCAACCACCTGGCGCACGGTGCTGGCCTTCTGGCCGATCGCGACGTACACGCAGATGACGCCCTTGCCCTTCTGGTTGATAATGGTGTCGACGGCGACGGCGGTCTTGCCCACCTCGCGGTCACCGATGACCAGCTCGCGCTGGCCTCGGCCTACCGGGATCATCGCGTCGATGGCCTTGATACCCGTCTGCAGCGGCACCTTGACCGGCTGGCGGGCTTCAATGCCCGGGGCTTTGAACTCAATCAAACGCTGTGCAGCCGCCTCAATCGGACCCTTGCCGTCAATCGGCTGGCCCAGCGGGTTCACCACGCGGCCCAGGAAGCCTTCGCCACAGGGCACGCTCAGGATTTTGCCCGTGCGCTTGACCTGCTGGCCTTCGCCGATGGTCACGAAGTCGCCCATGATCACGATACCGACCGAGTCTTCTTCCAGGTTGAACGCCAGGCCGAAGGCGCCGTTTTCAAACTGGACCATCTCGTTGGCCTGTACGTTCTCAAGGCCGTAGGCGCGGCAAATGCCGTCACCGACCTCAAGCACGGTGCCGACTTCTTCCATGCCGATTTCTTCGCCGAAAGCCTCAATCTGCTTGCGGATGACTGACGTGATTTCGTCTGAGCGCAGTTCCATGGTTTTCTACCTGTGCGTTTCTGTGGTTGTTACCTGTTAGCTTCCGCCGGCTGCCACGTAGGCCTTCTTGGCCTCTGCGAACTCCGGGATTTCTTCGTAGCGCTTCTTGTCTTCGATGGTCAGCTTGCCGCCTTCTTTCTTCCACTCCGTGAACAGCACGTTCATCTCGCGGCGATGCCGCAGCAAGCCGAGGTCCTGGCCGTTCTTTTCGTGCTCGATGCCGATGCGCAGCGTCGTGTAACACAGCGCGCCTGCCTGGGCGTACGACTCGGCGTTCAAGTCCTTGACCATGGCCTGCACTGCCTTCTCGGCCTTCTGGTACGAGTTTTCGTACTGGGCCGCGAGGCTGTTCTTGGGCGCGACTGGCGCGTTCGTCGGGTTCGACTTCGTCGCGTTGGCCTTGTCGGGGGGCGGCAGCGCACCGCCGCCGCAACCAGCCAGGGCCAGCAACAGGACACTCAGCAGCGCGTACCTCATTCGGCCTCTCCTTTCGTCTGCCTACGCCATGGACTGCGCCAGGTGAATCAACTTCGTGCGCAGTGTGTTGTCGATCGAACGGTCGCCCAGGCGCACCTTGGCGCCGCCCAGCAACTCGGGCTTGTGCTCATAGTGCATCACCACTTCTTTGCCGCCTGACACTACCGAAAGCTGCTTCTTCATGGCTTCGATTTCAGCCTGCTCAAACGGGCTGCCGGCTTCGACCCATGCGTGCACGCGGTTTTCAGCCTGGTCACGGTACACATGGAACGAGGCACAAATGTTGTCGAACTGCGGCTCGCGTCCCTTGGCAATCAGGATCTTCACGAAGTTCAGCACTTCCTGGGGCACCTTGCCCAGCAGTGCCGCCTCCATACCGCGGATCTTGGTCGCGCGCGGGATGCGCGGGCTGGTGAAGAAGTCCCGGAATGTCTTGTCGCTCCAGGCTTCCATCAGCACCGCAACGCCCTGCTGCACGTCGCCGACGATGCCCTTGTCGCGGGCCGTCTCGTACAGCGCAACGGCGTATACGCGTGCTACCGGATCGGATTGGTTGGTCGCCATAGTTCAGCTTGCGGTCTTCAGCTTGCAGCCAGCAGCCATTCGAACTTCTCGGGACAGTTTCTGCATGCTGCTGTCTGCAGGCTGCCCTTTGATACCTAGTTCTTCATCAGTGCCGACGCGTCAATCGCTTCCTTGGCCAGGCGGCGGTGATCGTCGCCGGTCAATGAACGCTCCAGCACGCTGCTGCCTGCCAGCAAAGCCAGTTCGATTGATGCATCGCGCAGCTCGGCCTCGGCCTTGCGGCGCATCTGTTCAAGTTCTTTCTGCGCGCGGTCGCGTGTTTCGCGGCCCGCGGCTTCGGCATCGGCCGTGATCTTGGCCGCGGTTTCGCGCGCGGCAATGATCGCGTCGTCGGTGATCTTCTTGGCGTCGGCATGGGCGTTGCGCATCATCTGTTCATGGTTCTTGAGCAGCACCTCGGCTTCAGCGCGCACCTGGTCGGCCTTGTCCAGCGCGTCCTTGATGCTGGCCTGGCGTGTGCCAAGCTGCTTGAGCATCATCGGGATCACCTTCAGGCCCAGCACCAGGAAGATGATGCCGAACGTGACGTACTCCCAGAACATCAGGTTGGCAGAGAAGTGCAGTACCTCATGCTGCGAAGGCTCGCCGCCGGCGGCAGCCAGCGGGGCGCAGCACAGAAGCGCAAGCACCAACAGGTCGCGAATTCGCATGTGTGTTCCTTCCAGTCGTTGCCATGGGGGCGGCGTTGCCGCCCCCACGACGTGCAAAACTAGCTCTTGCCGGCCTTGAGAATCTCAACGAAGTCCGCCGCGGCAGGAATCTTGCCGCCCGCGAAAATCATAGCCAGCAGGCATACCACGATCGCGAACAGCGCCGCACCTTCAACAAACGCTGCCGTCACAATCGTCAAGCCACGGATGTCGCCCGTGCTGTCAGGCTGGCGGGCAATGCCCTCCATCGCCTGGCCGGCAAGGCGGCCGATACCGATACCTGCGCCTATCGCGGCCAGACCGGCACCAATGCCGGCTGCGCCGAATGCCCATCCAAATCCACCAAAGTCCATGTTCTGCTCCTGTACTCGTTGTCGGTTTCCCTGTCCTCCGCCGTGGGTGCCTTCCCGGCCGGCACCCCGCGCGAGTCACAACCCGCGCGCACGCGGATCAATGTTCCGGTACCAGGTACAAGCCGAGGAAAATCGCCGAGAGGTAAGTGAAGATGTAGGCCTGCAGGATGCTCACGAAGATCTCGAGTGCATACAGGCAGACGCCCATGAATACGGTCGGTATGCCGGTCGCGATGCGCCACGCCTCAGCATCATGCGGGATCAGCAGGTTGATGAACAGGAACGAAAGCAGCGAACAGTGGCCTGCCGTCATGTTCGCGAACAGACGCACAGCCAACGCAAACGGCTTGATGAAGATGAAACCGGCGAACTCAATGCCGAACAGCAGCATCCAGACCATCAGGTCCATGGGCTTCCATGAGAACTTGTAGGGAACCAGGTTCTTGAAGAAGCCGAAGATGCCGGCGCCAACGCTACCTTCCTGGCGGATGCTCATGACAAACGCGCCCACGCCGTACACGGTCAGCGTCAGCAGAGCCAGCGAGATCGTCACAAAGATGCTGCTGGTGGGTGTGGTGCTGCCCGGGATCAGGCCCATCAGGTTCATGAGCGCAATGAAACAGAACAGGCAGACAAAGAACGGCACGAACTTGTCAGCCAGCCAGTGTGGTGGAAGTTCCTCGTGCTTGTGGTCGCCATGATCGTGGCCATGACCGTGATCGTGGTGGGCGTGCGGGTTGTTGATGCTCGGCCGCACCACCTGGTCGCGGATGAACAGCACGATCGGTTCAAGGAAGTTGCGCAGCCCCTTGGGCACACGCGTGTTCCGGGCAAACGTAACGTAGCTGAAGCCGGCCAGCATGATCGCGCCCGCAATCCACATCATGATCACGTGCTGCGTGATGTGCATGAAGTCGGGCATCACGCCGTTCCAGCCCTTGATGAATGACTCGCCGTGCGCGCCCCAGTACGTCACCCAGACCGTGTAACGGTCGTACAGGTGCTCAACCGGGTTGAAGCCGTCTGATCCTGCCGCAAGAAACACTGTGCTTCCTCCTGAGCAGCCTGGCTAAGCAGCCTGCGCGCCCGTTGCCGCCGGACGCGGGCCCCGCCCATATCGATACACCTGCAACCCAAGCGACAACAGCACACCGGCAAAGAATGCCAGGGCGAACGTCACCGGGCTGCCGATGCCTGTAAACGCCAGCAACAGAAAACCCACCGCAAGGGCCACCATGCGCAGCAGAAACCCGCCAAGCACATGCCCCAGTGCAGCCGCCTTGCGCGGGTCGCGAAATGCCGCCCGCGTCGTGAACTCGTTGAACAGCATGAGCAGCATCGCCACGCCGAAGCCGATGCCGGCCCCGTACACCATGCCGCGGTCAAACTCGGCCACCGCGAGCAACGCCACTACCGCGCCGGTGACTACCAGCGCGAAGGCGGCCATTGCATAGGGTTGCCAGCTCATGTGCGATCCTTGTTGCCGCCCTTTGATTCCATGCGCGTCACCGTGCGCACAAGCCAGGTCATGCCTGCCACCGCGCCCAGCGCCGCCCCTGTCACCAGCAGCCACGGCGTTGTTTCCAGCAGCGTGTCTGCCCAATACCCCGCCCCCATCGGCAGGAGCATCAGCACCAGAAACTGCATGCCGATGCCTGTGTAGCGCACGTAGGCGTGCATGCCCGCCTGGTGCTTACTGCGCTTTCGGCTCGCGTCCGATTGCTCGGACATGGCCGATTGCCGAAGCTTCTCGGCCTCGCCTTCCAGCCGCCGATACTCTTCGGGGTCTGGTGCTTGAGGCCGCTTCACGTCGCCGTCGGGAGCCAAATCATCGCCCCTTTTCCGGCTTGGGGCCGGGAACATAACAGGGGGGTATGGCAGGGTCAACCGCACAAGTCAAAGGGTTTGGGCCGCGATAACCACAGGCCCAGAAGTGACTTCCGCACAGCAAAATCGCCCATGCCACAACGACCGCTCAAGCCGTCGGGGCGCTATCATCGAAGGGTCCAACGCCTATCTCTGCGCAGGTCTGGCGCATGTCCTGCAGTTCGATCTCCCGGTCGCTTGCGTCGCCGTAGGCGAGGGTCATTTCGTGCCCGCGCCGCCACTCCTCACGGGCCATCTGCTCTTTGCCCAGGCGCAGCAGCACCAGCGCATGGCGGCAGCGGTCGTAGGCCTCATACGGTCGGTTGTAAACCGACTGGTGCAGGGTTAGCGCGGCTGCGTAACTTGCCTCAGCCTCAGCAAGTCGGCCAAGGCCGTTCAGGATCATGCCCACGTTGCCGCGAACGATCCCGGCTGTGCGCCGATTGTCGGTCTCGGTCGCGACCTTGAATGCTTCTTCGGCGCAGGCCAGGGCCTCAAGCGGCTGGCCGACGTCGGATAGATAGACGCAAATGTTGCCCAACGCCACTGACTCGCCGCGCCGGTTGCCCGACGCGCGATACAACTCCAACGCCTGCTTTTGCAGGGCAAACGCTTCCTCGCGCTTCCCCCGCATGCGCTGCAGTCCGGCCATGTTCGTGATGGCCATGGCTTCGGTCTCAGGTTCACCGGCGGCGCGCGCGAGCGCCAACGCCTCGTTCAGCAACGATTCCGCCTCTGTGAAGCCGCCCAGCACGAACTGCGTCACGGCCTGTTTATGGATTACCGACGCCTGAAGCTTCACGTCGCCTGCAGCCACTGCAAGTTCAAGCGCCTGCGCCAGCCGCGAGCCTGCCTGCTTGGCGCTGCCGGTGGTCAGCAATTGGTCTGCAGCAAGCTGTAGCGCCTGTGCCTTCTTGGCAGGGTCGGTTTCAAGGGCCGCAGCCTGGTCAAACCAGCGCAGCGCCGCGGGGTCATGCTTTGCGTGCGCAAACTTCGCGGCCCGCCACGTGTAGGCAAGCAGCGCTTCGCGCAGGGAGGGGTCGCCCGAGCGCTGCGCGTGCTCGGCCAGCTCCGCAGCCAACTGGTCACGCTGCGCATCGGGGTGAATGTGCTCGATCAGCTTCAGCGCCAGCCCATGAAGCCGCGCCTTGTCGGCGGGCAATTGCAGGTCGTATGCGGCGTCGCGCAGCAGCGCGTGCCGGAACAGGTAATCAAGTTTCCGTATGGGCTCTTCCATGCTTGAGGTGCACAGCGCGGGCGCCTACTCCGCGTTCGCATTGCCGTACAGGTCCCAGAAGTGGCCGTACCCGTACATGCAGATGTAGATCATGATCAGCGTCAACGTGCCCATCACGTACCAGACGTATCTGACAGCCGGCTGGTTGGTGTGCATTTCAAGCAGGCGGGCGGGCAACCAGATGCCCAGCACAACGCCGACCACCGTCGCAAGAATTGTGATGATGACGCGCACCCAGTGCACGTTGGCGAGAAAGTCAAAGACTACGCTAAGCCACTCCATCTTGACCCTGTGAGGTGAAGCCAGGGACGTTCAGCATCGCCGCGCGCGTGTCGGGGGTCAAGCGCTGGCCAAGGTTGGCATAGCGGTCGGGCCAGCCCTTCTTGCGGGCCTTGAACCGGCGGTGCACCCAGAAGTACTGCTCGGGATACTCGCGCACCACGCGCTCAACGGCGTCGCGGTAGTCGCGCACGATCTGCATCGGGTCGGTGCCCTGCGGGTAGGTGTGCGTCTCCGGCGGCAGAAACTTGAACTGAAAACGGTCGCCTTCCCGCACACAAAAGTGAAACGACACGTTGCCGCCGGCGCGCAGCACCAGCCGGGTAAAGTCGGTCTGCCAGGTGCAGGGCACGCCGAAGAAAGTCTCGACCGGCGCGAAGTCGCCGCCGTTCTGGTCCACCAGCGTGCCAACCTGGCGCTTCTCTTTGATCGCGCGCAGGTATGCTCGGCCGCCTTCGTCGGCTTTTACGCACTCGTTGCCCAGGGCATTGCGCGCGCGCACCAGCCAGTGGTCAAGCAGCGGCGGCTTGACCGGCTTGGCGATCAGCGTAAGCGGCAGGTGGTCGGGGCTGCGGCCGATGTTGAACGTGACGATCTCGAAGTTGCCAATGTGCGCCGTGAGGTTGAACACGGCTTCGGGCTTGCGGTACCAGTCGAGGAACTCCTGCTCGTTGACGTCGCTGTGAAAACGGGGGCTGTGTTTGCCGGGCGTGAAATGGCGCGGGATCAGCAGGTAATCGACGAACTGGTAGACGCTGTGCCGGAACCCCAGGCGCGCGATGCGGTTGCGCTCGCGCACGTCTTTCTCGGGAAAGCACAGGTCCACGTTGCGCAACGAGTAGCCACGCAGCTTTGGCATCAACAGCCACCCCAGCGAGGCAACGCGCCGCGCCCAGAAGTATGCCCACGCCGGCCCGAACACCGTCCACCAGAATGCGCACCAGCGCATGGCAAGTTCCACAGGCACGCGCACGATGGCGCGATCCAGGGCGTGGCGACGTTTGGGTTTGTTTTTCTTCACGACGGGTTGGATTTGTCCAGGACGGCGGCCAGCACGCGTTTGAGTTCGTCTTCTCCCTTGAGCAGCCGGAACTCGACACGCAACTCGTAGATCGGCAGCACAGGCTCAAGCTGTGCAGCCAGTTCGCGCAGCTTTACCGCGTCCTTTTGCGTGCAGAGCGCGATTGTCGCCCCGGCCTCTTTCGACGCCCGCAAGAACGGCTCAAGCTGGCGCGTCCACACGCCGGCATTCATGCGCTGGTGGTCATCCAATTGCAGCACGCCGACAGAACAGACAGTCGCGCCCTGCGCCTCCAGCGTGCGCTGGAATCCGGTCGGGTTACCGATGCCGCAAAACGGCGCCACCGTGACGCCACTCAAAACGTCCAGCGCAACCTCATGTGTGGCACCGAGCTGTACCAGCCGCACCGGCACGTGAGCGGCGTGGGCCACGTCTCCGGTAAACCCGATGCAGCGGATCGTGTCTTCCAGGTCGCGCAGGCGTTCCGGCTTGGCAACGTCGGCGCGCGAGAAAACGGCAAAGCGCGCGCGCCGCACGCTGCGCAGCGGTTCGCGCATCAGGCCGCGCGGCAGCATGCGCCCGTAACCGAAAGGATTGAGCGAATCAAACAGCAAGATGTCGAGGTCGCGCCTCAGGCGCAGGTGGCTGAACCCGTCGTCAAGCACGACCACGTCGGCACCCTCGGCTTTGGCGCGCCGCGCTGCAGCGACACGATCCGGATCTTGGATATGCGGCACGCCGGGGCACAGTTCTTCGAGCACGCGCTGCTCGTCGTTGCCCGCGCCTTCGGCCTTATAGCCGCGCGAAACAATGCACGCTTTGCGGCCCAATGTTTGCAGGGCTTGGACCACCCACGCCACAGCCGGCGTCTTGCCCGTGCCGCCGGTCGTAAGGTTGCCGACACAGATGACTGGGATGCCGGCGCTGTGACGCCGGCAGATGCCGAGGCGATAACAAGCTAGTCGCGTCACGGCCGCTAGTGCAAACCACCATGAAGCGAAGCGCAACCACAGGCGCAGGAATGCTGCCCACGGCCCGCGCCGCTGCCCGGAAATCAAGTGGATGAAGTCGCGCTGCTGCACAGCAAGGGTTTAGGCAACGGTGCCGAAAAGCGGAAGGGCCAGCCCGGCTACTCGTACAACTCGCGGTGCAGGTCGTCGATCAGCTTCTTTTCGCGCGTGGTAACCTTGGTGCGCGAAACCGCGCGTTCGCCGGGGTGCTTCATCTCGGGCACGTTTGGGGTTGACCCGTCAAGGGGCGCGCCGTCCGGGTTGTACACCCAGCGTGAGCGCTCTTTCGTCGTGGTGTCGCCCTTGCCGGCTTCGGGCTTGACCTTGTCGATGTTGGTCTTGATGTCCGGTTCTTCGGTTGCGGGCGGCTTCTCGGGCTCGCCCTTCTCGTCGCCAGTACCGCCGCTGGCCGGGGCTTCGGGTGGGCCGTCATTCTTGGGCTTGGCGTTGTCCGGCGCGTCACCGCCCCCGCCTTCGGGCGTGTTGCCGTCCGGCTTGCCTGCGACGTCTCCTTCTCCGCCGTCGTCGCCGCCCTCACCTTCGCCGGGCGTGTCCGGTGTGCTCTCGCTGGGCTCGCCACCGCCGCCTTGCGTAGGTGGCTGCCTCTCGGGCGAGGCAGCCGGCTGCTCGGTCTCTGGCGATGTCTTGGCTGTCTGGTCGGAGGAATCTTCGCGCGGGTCAAGCTTCGCGAACACAAGCGGGAACAGCGCCAGCATCAACGCCACAAACAATGGCGCGAAATGGCGCCTCGGTGCAGCCGCTTTCTCTTTCTGTGGGTCAAGCGCGTGCGCAATGCGGGTTGCTAGCGGCTGCTGAAACTGGCCGCTGCCCTCAAGGTACGCGGGCAGCGCGTCGCCCAAACCGAGCGCCTTGTCCAACAGCAGCGCGTAATCCGGCGCGCCCGGCGAGCCAACCTTGGTGTAGGCGCGGCGGGTCAATACCAGAGCCACGCCCATGCCAGCCACGCCAAGCGTCGCCAGCAGGAGTAACCATGGCCACTCCGGCTGCAGCAACAGGCCAGCCAGCATGCCGGCAAAGGCGACGCCGGTTGCGGGCAGCACCGCCCAGCGCCCGCCGGCGTTTACCATCGCTGACGTGAGCCAGCGCCGCCTTGTGCGGTCGAGAGCATTAGAAATCTCAGATTGTTCACTCTCACTCATCTTCAATAGAACGCTGCCAAGTGCTGTCAGGTTCCAGTGTTGTGCGAATCGCCTGCTTGCGCAAGTACTGTTTACCAAGCCGTTACCGAATCAGGTGAAACGTTAGACACTTCGCCACGTATCCTTCATGTACGGATTGGCTTCCAATTCGCCCTCTGCCCTGATCGGAGCCTGCCATGAAACGAATGTTGCTTGCTTTGCCGCTGTTGCTGGCTGCGTGCGTTGCGCGCACGCCGGAACCCTCTGTGGAGCACACGACCCCCGATGTGAAAGTCTCGGCCCCCAAAGCTGCCGAGGCTCCCGCTGCGCTGGTCGCGTTGCTGCCGACGGGTCATCGCGCCGGCCAGTCTGTCGAGGTAAATGGCGCCCGCATCATCGCGATCATTGCCGACGATGCCACCGCGGAAACGCCCTACGTCGTGCTGGACGAAGCCATGAAGGCTGAAGTCTGCATTATTCGTGAAACCGGCGCCGATGGCGAAGAAATCGAAGGTGACGTCAACACGCTGCTTGTGACCAACAGCGGCGACAAGCCGATCTTTCTGATGGCCGGCGACTTGGTGCTGGGCGGCAAACAGGACCGCGTGCTTGCTGAGAGCGTGGTAGTGGACGCGGGCGTCAAGGACATGCGCATCCCGGTGTTCTGTGTCGAGAGCGGACGCTGGCAGGTGCAGGGCAAAGACGGTGAGCACGCCGAAAACGGCACGTTTGCCAACGACGCGTCGTGCGGCCAGGTGGATGTAACCGTCAAGCGCCAGGCCATCGCCACGGGAAGCCAGGGCGAAGTGTGGAAACAGGTAGCCGTGAACAACAGCGCGTTGAAAGTCTCGGCAGACTCGGGCACCTTCCGCGCCACCTACGACGACGAAAAGACACGCAAGCAGATTGAAGACGCCTACGCGCAGGCCACGCAGCTCGTGGACGGCAAGCTGGTCGGGTTTGCCGTGGTCCACGACGGTGAGGTTGCCGCCATGGACATCTTTGACAGCACCGGCCTTGCACAGAAGGTCAGCGAAAAGCTGCTGCGCAGCTACATCATCACCGCCATCGGCAACGGGTATGCCGTAGCGCTGCCCCAGAAACTGGAGCGCGAGACCATCAGCTTTGTGTGCGATGGCACCGCTATCCGTGAAGCGGCCGGCACACTGGGACGGCTGTTGAACGTAACCATCACAATTGACGAAGAAGTGAAGGGCGACGTGACGCTGAAGCTTGAGGGCACTGATGGCGTCACTGCAATCAACACGCTGGCCGAACAGGTGAAGGCAGTCGCGGTTGTGCAGGATAGCAGCCTGCTGCTGATGCCCCGGACAGAGTACGAGGGCCGCACCACGCAGTTTTCATCAAACGACAACCGGCAACGCGTGCAGACAGAGTCCATCCGCACCATGGGCAACGATGAGTTGGAACGCCGCTCGGACGAGCCGGCGCCGCCCAGCCAGGCCGCGCCGAACGACCGCACCACCAACTCTCGCGAGTATGAAAAAGACGCGGTGAAGTACTCGTGCGAAGACAAGAAGACCGGCCGCAAAGTGCAGTCAAGCTACATGCGCCGCTGAGGCATGCGCCGTAGATACAGCCGTCCATGGGCCGCCAATGGCGGCCCATGTGTTTTCATGCGTGCGGGTCAGTCGAAAATCACCTTTACGTCCACCCGCCCGGCTTTCAGGCCGATGTCGCGCTTTGTCCCCTCAAGCTGGTCGAGCTTGGTCTGCACGGGCTCAAGCTTGCCCTCGAGCATGAACAGCGTGTTCAGGTCCTGGGCGCGCTCGATCATGTCCATGATACGCGCGCGCACGGCACGGGTGCTTTCGATGCGGGCTTCCAGCGACCAATATTCGCCGGTGCGGTCCCACGCGCTGAAGTCCAGCTCTTCGATCTCCCACTTGTCGGTGTTCTCGATTTCCTTCAGCAGTTTCTCGAGGCTTGTGGCTGGCATCTTGAACGTAACGCTGTTGGTGCTCAGCGACATCACAATCGCATCGAACTCGACTGCCCGTCGACGCAGTTTCGCCGATGCCTGCAACTCGTCTTTCACATCCACCTTGATCCAGCCGTTGCGCTCAATCCTGAACTCGGCCGGGTCCGGCGCCGCTTCGCCCAGGGGCACCGTGTCGTGACGCTCCGCCTCGGCGCCCGCGCTGTCGTCGGCCAGGGCGCGCGAGTCGTCGGGCGGCGCCTCGATCTGCACTTGTCGCGACGCGCAGCCACCAATCAGTGCCAATGCGACCAGACACACGCCCAGTGCGTTCTTCATATGAAATCTCCTAAGTTGATGGTCCCGTCGCTAAAGTCCGTGCTAAGCCGCCATGGGTTCAGAAACTTCCATCGTCGCCCGCGCGAAACCGCGCCGCCCGGCACTGCTTGCCGGCGGCGCGGCTGTCGCCGGCTGTGCGGTCGCGGCGTGGCTGCCCGATGCCGGGCCCCTGAAATTCGCGGCCCTTGCGTTGGCGGTGTTGCTGGTGATCGCGACCGCTCTGTTGCGGAAAAAGCCTCAGTTGCGGGCATGGGTCATCGCGTGCGCTGTGGCAGCGGCGTTCACGGCCTGGGCTTCGTGGCGTGCGGCGCCTGCGCCCGGCGCGCTGGAAACGTACTTCCCAGCCGACGCCGAGCTGGTGCGCATTGAGGGCGTGATTGTCGAAGGGGGCGACTACGTGCGCCGGGACCCGGCCGCTTTCGAGTATCCCGAGGCGCCCGAGCCCCAGGGCGGCTTTCCGGTAGGCGCCGACACGCGGCGCAACGTCAGCTATCTGCTTGAAGTGCACGGCCTGCCTGACCTGGGCGAGAATGCCAGCGGGTTTGTCAAACTGTACGCGCACCCCGACACGCGCCTGACACCGGGCTCGCGGGTGCGCGTGATCGGCAAGCTGCGACAACCGCGCCGCGCCGGCAACCCCGGCGAGGTGGACAGCCTCGCGATGTACCGGCAACGCGGCATCACCCACACCATGACGCTGGACCACCCCGGGCATGCCATCGTGGTCGCTGAACCGGCGTGGTGGTCGCCGCACGCGCTGGCCTATGCCGTGCACGTGAAGTTTCATGAACTGGTCGGCGCGCGCATGGCGCGTGACCGCGCAGCCATACTGGGCGCGACACTGCTGGGCGAGCGCGGCAACCTGTCCCACGACCAGCGCGCAAAGTTCGTGCGAAGCGGCACCGTGCACCTGCTGGTGGTCAGCGGCCTGCACGTCGGTTTGCTTGCGGGCGCGGTTGTGCTGTTTCTACGCATCCTGGGGCTGGAGCCGCGCAAGGCCTGGGCCATTGGGGCCGCCATCGCCGTCGTGTACCTGTTCGTGACGGGTTTGCAGCCAAGCGTGTTGCGCGCAACCGTGATGCTGGTGGTGTACGCGTTGGGGCGCGTGCTGTCGCGACGACCCGATGCGCTGAACGTGCTGGGCGCCAGTGCGCTGGTGTCGCTTGCCATCAGCCCGCGCGATGTCGCAGAGCTGGGGTTTCAGCTGAGTTACCTGAGCGTGCTTGGCATTTTCGTGTTCGCGCCGGCCTTCAAGCTGTTCAAGCCTCTGACGCCCTCTGAGCGCGCCACTCGCGGCATCAGCGGCCGAGCAATGAACTGGCTTGGCGGGTCTGGGCGCGCGTCATTGGGCGTCGGCGTCTGCACGTGGCCGCTGCTGGTGTACACAGTGCATGTCTTCAGCCCGGTGATGGTTGCCTCGAACCTGTTTGCGGCACCGCTGCTGGCGCTCATGCTTGTGCTGGGCTTGCTTACGCCGCTGGCTGCAATCCCGGGGCTGGGCGCCGTGCTGGCCTGGGCGTTGTCACTGCTCGCGGGCCTGCTGGACGCGCTGGCGGGTGGCCTGGCGGCAGTCCCTTACGGCCACCTGTTTCTGCCGGCGCCGCCGTTGTGGTGGCTGGCCGGGTACTACGCGCTGCTGCCCGCGATGATGCTTGCGCCGCGACTGCGCATTCCGCGCGTGGCGGGCGTTGCCCTTTGGCTGATGTGGCTGTGCATTCTGCCTGCCACAACAATCGTATCCGGCGACGGGCCCGGCCCGGTGCGCATGACGGCGCTGGACGTGGGGCAGGGCCAGTGCGTGGTGATTGAAGTGCCTGATGGCCCGTGCGTCGTCCTGGATTGCGGCAGCACCAGCCTGGGGGCGGCTGGCGAGCGCGTGCTTTCCCCCTACCTGTGGACGCGCCGCCGCAGCCATATTGACGTACTGATCATCTCGCACGCGGATGCCGACCATGTGAACGGCCTACCGCAGTTGCTTGAGCGCTTTGACGTCGGCGTCGTCTATGTCGGTGAAACGTTCGCCGACGACGAGACCGGCGCAGCACTGCTTGCGTGGCTGAGCGCCCGTGCCGAAGTGCGGCTGCTCAAGCGCGGCGACGAACTTGAACTCGCGCCGAAATTGCGTCTGCGCTGCCTTTGGCCCGACGTCGCATGGGCGCACGGCCTGATGAACGCCCGCGAGCAACGTAATGACGCGGGCCTCGTACTTGAACTGCAAGCCGGCCCCACCCGCGTGCTGCTGCCCAGCGACGTCGAAACGCGCGGGTTGGCCGGCGTGCTGCCCCTGGTGCCCCGTGCCCACGTGCTGTTCGCGCCGCACCAGGGCAGCGCCGTGGATGGCTTGCCCGACATTCTGCGCCAGTGGCAGCCGGCGCACGTGGTAGTCAGCGCGCGCGAGTCGTTTCCGGCTGACAGCGCAATGCGGGCCTACGCCGCCAGCGGCGCGGAACTCTGGACGACATGGCAGCACGGCGCCATTACGTTGCAGCTGGGCGCTGACGGGGGCATCGAAGTGGTTCCATGGCTGGGGCGTTCCGACTAGCATGCAACCAAAGGAGTTCCCATGCGCGCACTGACAATCACTCTCGCCATCGCTTCCACAATGTGTTTCATCGCCGCATGCACACACCAGGAAGCCAACGTCGAGCCCGCAGTCGTGAAGTCCTACAGCTTCGAGGAAACGCCGGCAGAACTCGCCGGTTACCGCGACCAGGCCAAGGGCGCCTTCCAGGCCGTCGGCAATCGGCTGATCCCGCGCCTGACCACGGCGTTGAACGAGGGCGGGCCCGTCGAGGCGGTGAAAGTATGCCGCGACGTTGCCCAGCCCCTCACGGACGAGGCCGGCAAAGAAGTCGGCTTTGCCGTCGGGCGCACCAGCCACAAGCTGCGCAACCCGGCCAGTGCCCCGCGCGACTGGATCAAGCAGTTGGTGGCGGACTCGGCCGGCAAAAAAGGGTCAGAGGTGAAGCCGATGGTGTTCGACCTTGGCGACCGCGTAGGCGTGGCCGCGCCGATTGTGGCCGTCGAGATGTGTGTGCAGTGCCACGGATCGGATGAGCAACTGAAGCAGGAGGTCAAGCAGATCCTGGCTGAGCAGTACCCCGACGACAACGCTCGTGGATTCGCCGCCGGCGACCTGCGCGGCTGGTTTTGGGCCGAACTGCCCAAGAAGTGACCGGCGGTGTATACTGGTGTAATCGCGGAGCACCCCATGGCTGGCGAACTATACCTGTGTCCCTGCTGCGCGGCGCACCTGCGTGTGCCACCTGAACTGCACGTGATGCGCTGCGACAATTGCAGTGCCGAGCTTGCTTTCATCGAATCAGGCGGCGTTAGCGGACTTGCGCTGCTGCCGCCCGTCGGCGAGGTGCCCTACTCGACACCGGCGCAGCGCGGCGCGCGAACCCACAAATCATTCGATGCCGGCGCGCTGCTGGCCAATCGCCGCGACCTGTTGCTGCGCCGTGCCTTGCGCAGCCACGCCCGCTGGAGTGGTGTGTTTGTGCTGTGTATGGCCGCCGTGGTCAGCGTGTTTGCAGTCGGGATCGGCGGCGGGCGCGAGCTGTTCACGGGTTCGCGCGAACACCAGGAGCTTGCGGCTTTGGCAATGCTGGGCGCGATGCTGACGTTGCCGATCGTCGCCTACGTAGCCCTGTACTTCCAAGGCCGATCACGCCTCGCCCTTGAGCAGGCGCGCAGGTGGTCGTCATAACCCTGTAGCGCCCTACGCCGCAACTTCGATGTACTTGCCCATGCCGCGCAGCTTTTTGTAGCGCTGGTCCATGAGCTGCTGGACCGGGATTGCCTTGAGTTCACCCAGGTGTTTCAGCAGGTACTGGCGCACGAACTCGTAGGCTTTGCGCGGGTCGCGGTGCGCGCCGCCGAACGGCTCGGGTACGATCTCGTCCATGATCCCCAGCTCGATCAGGTCGTTGGGCGTCAGGCGCAGCACGCGCGCGGCGTCGCTGGCCTTTTTCGCGTCGTGCCACAAAATCGCCGCGCAACCCTCGGGGCTGATCACCGAGTAGTAGGCATTTTCCATAATCAGGTAGCGGTCGCCCACACCAATGCCAAGCGCACCGCCGCTGCCGCCCTCACCGATGGTCAGCGTAATGATCGGCACACGCAATCCGCTCATCTCACGGATGTTCTCGGCGATCGCCTGGGATTGCCCGCGCTCTTCGGCCTCAATGCCGGGGTATGCGCCAGGTGTATTGATAAAGCTGATAATCGGCAGGTTCAGTTTCTCGGCCAGCTTCATCTTGCGCAACGCCTTGCGGTAGCCCTCGGGGTGCGCACAGCCGAAGTTGCACTCCAGCCGCTCTTTCAAGGTACGGCCCTTGCGGTGCCCCATCACCATGACCTTGTTGCCTTCGAAAGTTCCGAAGCCGCAAACGATGGCGGCGTCGTCCTTGTAGGCTCGGTCACCCTTGAGTTCCTGAAAGTCGTCGATCAGCACGTTGATGTAGTCGGTGACGAGCGGCCGGTTGGGGTGGCGCGAAAGCTGTACCCGGTCCCACGGGTCCAGGTTGCCGAACACGCTCTCCATCAGCTTCTTGAGGTCTTTCTCGAACTCGCTGATGTCAGTTTCGATCGAGGCTTTGCGCTCGCCGATGGCGGTCGCAAGGTCCATGCGCATGCCCTCGATCTTCATTTCCAGTTCAACGATCGGGCGCTCGAACTCAGGCACATTCAGGCGGTCTACACCGGACATAGGCGTTCTCCGTTTGGCGCGCCAAGACTACCTTGATCAGCCGACGCTGCAAACGGCCGGACTAGCTTCTCTCGCCGACGTGAATTGCCATCGTCCCCAAATTCAGCTTGCGGTACCGCACTTTGGCAAAGCCAGCTTGCTCCATGCGCTGCTTCAGGGCGTCGGCGTTCGGGAACAACTGGATGCTGTCGGCAAGATAGCTGTACGCCTTGTGGCTGCTGCGCGTGAGCCGGTTGCCGACCCAGGGCACGACGCGGTTGATGTACCAGTTCGCGAAGCGGCCGATCACCCCGCGCGCGGGTGTGGCTTCAAGAATCGCGACGCGGCCGCCGGGCCTCAGCACACGGGCCAGTTCGCGCAACCCGGCGTCAATGTCTTGAAAGTTGCGTACGCCATAGCCGACGCTGACCACGTCAAAACTCGCGTCGGCAAACGGCAGCCGCAACGCGTCGGCGATGCACAGCGGCATGGCGATGCCGGCTTTGGCGGCCTTTTGCGCCGTGAGCTCTACCATTTCGGGCGTGAAGTCGCTGGCGGTGACGCCGGCGGGCGACGGCTTTGCGAATGCGAACATGAGAGCCAGGTCGCCGGTGCCGCAGCACACGTCAAGCACGCGCTCGCCGCCGGTCAGCCCGGCCATCTTCACAGTGCGCCGGCGCCATGCCTGGTCGCGGCCGCCCGAGATGATGCGATTCAGCAGGTCATAGCGCCCGGCAATACCGGCAAACATAGCGCGCACCGCTGGCCCGCGCTGCTGGTCACGAGGGTCCACGGCAGAATCGCCGCGCAACTTGGGTTCAGGTTCAGTGGCTGTGCCCATGATTGGATCGTCGATACTGCCCGGCGGGCAGTCAAAGCAAAAGCCCCGGCGCGGTGGCCGGGGCTTTTTGAATTGCGGAGCGTTAGCGCTTGCTGAACTGGGTGCCACGGCGCGCGCCGCGCAGGCCGTACTTCTTGCGCTCTTTCATGCGGCTGTCGCGCGTGAGCAGGTCGTGCTCTTTGAGCTTGGGCTCAAGTTCCTTGTTTACCTTGATCAGCGCGCGGCTGATGCCGAGGCGAACTGCCTCAGCCTGCGCACCAACGCCGCCGCCGTGCACGTTGGCGAACACGTCGAACTTGTCGTTCAGGTCGGTGACCTTGAACGGCTTGCGAATGCTGTTGCGCTGCATCACGGCGACAAAAAACTCATCGGCGTCGCGCTTGTTGATCGTGATCTTGCCGGTGCCGGTGCGGATACGAACGCGGGCGACCGCAGTCTTGCGGCGGCCCAGGCCCCAGGTGTGGTCATTGTCTGCCATGTGCATACCCTCGTGCGCGCCGTGGCGCGTGCTTGCCTGTTACGACTCGAGTGAAGCCTTGCGCCCGTACTTCACCACATACGGCTGCGGCTTCTGGGCGACGTGCGGGTGCTCGGCGCCTTCATAAATCTTGAGCTTGCCGAGCATTTTGCGGCCCAGCTTGTTCTTGGGCAGCATGCGGCGGACGGCAAGGCGCAGCACCTTCTCGGGGTTCTTTTCAATGACCTGTTCGAACGTGCGAAGCTTGCGACCGCCCGGGTAGCCCGACCAGTCCTGATACATCTTCTGCTTGTTCTTCTTGCCGGTCACGACCAGCTTGCCGGCGTTGGTCACCACGACAAAGTCGCCGGTGTCCACGTGCGCCGTGTAGGTTGCCTTGTGCTTGCCCATCAGCATCACGGCAATCTTGTTCGCCATGCGGCCGAGAATCTGGCCGGTTGCGTCGATCACGTGCCAATCGGCTTTGACATCTACCGCCTTGGCGACCCAGGTCTTCTGTGAGAGTGCTACCATTGCTGCCTCGCTTGCCCACAAACACAATGCCCCCGCTCGCAGGCGGAGGGGCGAGGAAGATAACAGCGCGGGGTACCCTGTCAACAGGGCGGGAGCTATTGTAGCGAACGCATTCTGTTGGTTAGCTGTACGAACCCTCTTGGCAGACGCCAAGGTCGCACATGAAGTTTGATGCCCGTGTCATGGGCGTTCCGAACCACCTCGCGAACGCTCGAAAGTACCTTTCCAAGGCGGACTTCGCCCTGGAACAGGCCAAAATCAAAGCCGCCGAAAACCGGCTGCTGGAGAAGTTGCCCGACCAGAAGCGGGCGATTTCTGACATGTTCAAGCGCAAGTTGGACTGCATTACGCACTTCCGTTGCGAGCGATTCAACTTTCTGGAGCCGCTGCAACAGTTCGCCACGTTCATCGACGGCACGTCGCCCGAAGAAGTCATCCAGGAAAACGCCTGGACGGGTGCTCTGCATATCGTGCTGATGGGCCAGAACGACTGCATGGTCGTGCCATTCGATTTCAGCGTGCCGTTCGAGACCCGCGTGGAAGGCCGCACGCACCCCTACGTGCTGTGTTCAAGCCAGCGCATGAAAAAAGAACTCGACATGCTCGACGAGTACGTTGCCGTTGAGCACACCATGGGCATCCGGCAGTTCGACGCGTTCGTGGATCTGCGCCGACAGGACATGGAAAAGTTTGAAAAGAACGAAGGCGTCGGCCGCCGTTTCTGGGCCAAGTGGGGCGTGATGGCCCTACGCGGCATGGTCGAGCGCAGCGTGCGGGCCTCCGTGCCCATCTTTGTCGATCCACAGTTCGGCGAAGTTCCGGCAACTGTCTAGCGTGTTGCGGGCTTCCAGCCCGCACGTGTAGCAGCCGTCTCTGCTGCTACTGCGTTGCGGCCGTCCCGGCCGCAGGCGTTGCCAGCCGGCGGCAACTTTCGTTCATATTCTGAACGATTTGCCGACCCATCCAATCACTTTCGCCGCACCACGCAACACGCGTATGCTGCTTATCCGTATATACTTACAACGTGATGCACTGGCACAAACTCCCTATTGGCACGAACCAAGCATGTCACCGGTTACCCAGAACCGGAGCTCAACATGCTCAGTCCCCAGCGCTCACTCGCACTCTGCCTATTCCTGATTGGACTCATCGTCGCCGGCTGTGGCAACAGCGGCGGCTCAACTTCCACCGTTCCCGTCGGGCCTGGCGGGGGCGGCTCGGGCGGTGGTGGTGGCGGAACCAATACTCCGCCCACCATCACCTCCAGCCCATCGCTCGCCGGCACGGTCGGCACCGCATATCTCTACCAGGCCACCGCCAGCGACGCCCAAGGCGACCCGATGACCTGGTCGCTGTCAGCCCAGCCTGCGGGCATGACCGTCAACGGCAGCGGCGCCGTCAACTGGACGCCGACGTCTGCCGGCAACTTCAGCGTGACCCTGCTTTGCGGCGACGGCCAGGCCAGCGACACACAAAGCTGGACCATCGTCGTCGCCAGCCAGGGCGGCGGCGGAGGGCTGCCCGCCAGCGTAACACTCACTGATATGGGGCAACTTCCGAACGGGATGCTGGTGCTGAGCGACATGGTTGAGTTCGACGGCAAGCTGTACATTGCCGCCTCACAGGCGCCGCTGGCCAGCCCCTTCGGCGCGGGCATCTACTACTTCAATGGCAGCAGCATCCAGACCGCACGCTACGACTCGGGCAGCCAGGGCTACCTGCGCACCAAGGTCTATAACAACAAGCTTTACGTGCCCGACGGCGACCCCAACGGCCTGGCACCCGGGTACGTGTACGAGTTCAGCCCGGGCAGCACGGTACCGTTGCAGACCAGCGTGACCGGCGCCGTGCACAACTTCGACGTGGTCCAGTTCGGCGGCCAGCTTTACGTCAGCGGCAGCAACAACAGCGGCCAGAGCACCCTGCACCGCTACAACACAAGCACCAGCGTTTGGGACCAGGTCAGCACCGGCAGCTACTCGCGCCTCAAGTACATGGGCGTGCTCGACAACAAAATCTGGTGCAGCAAGACCACACAAAGCGGTGTGGATGGCGTCTGGATTGAGGGAAACATGACCCAGAGCGGCTTTGTCGCAAGCACCAGCGGCGGCAATCTGATCCCGTGCATCGAAGAGATCGACAGCAAGCTGTACATGGTGCTGTGGGGCCAGTCGGGCGTGTTCAATTTCATCGTGAACCCGGGCAGCACGACCACAGCTATTACCGGCGTCACCGGCATCATGTGGGACATCATCAAGCACACCGACGGCAACTACTACATGGTCTCGTGGGACGGCACCAACGACCGCATCTACGGCAGCACGGACGGCGTGGCGTTCACACAGCTCTACAGCGTCGCCGGCAGCAAGTTCGGACAGCCGGGCAGCAACGCCGACGGCCGGCCAAGCATCGCCAGCTACAACGGTAAGGTGTACGTCGGCAGCAGCACCAACGGCCGGCTGTATCGCCTGGACTGAACAGAAGAGGATTCGGGGCAATGAGAACCCCGGGCTTGTCCCGGGGTTCTGGTTTTGACGGCGGTGGCCGCCAAGAACCGTCAAGTAAGCAACCCTATCGCTTTGCGCCGACGAACTGGATGCGCACTTCCCCTACCATCGCCCCCTTCATGGGTTTGCCGGTGGCGGGGTCGATCGGTTTGAGTTTCTTGAGCAGTTCCGGGTCCACCTGCACATCATAGATGCGGCCGCTTTCGGTGCAGACAAAGTGCTGGTGCGGCTCAAGTGTCGCGTCAAAGCGGCGCAGGCCGTCGCTGCTGGTCAGCGACGTGATCACCCCAGCTTCTGCCAGCTTGTCGAGGTTCTGGTAAACCGTCGCGCGGCCGATGCGTCGGCCCTGCGCGCCAAGCCTTGCCGCAAGCTCGTCGGCAGTCGGGTGGTCGCACGTGGCGTCGAGCGACTCCAATATCGCAACCCGGGCCGCGGTCGGGCGCAAACCTGCCCGGGCGATCCTGTGCACTGCGGACTTGTCTGCGCGCTGACTCATCATCTTTGCCATGTCAATGTTAACAGCGCGGCCTACCCGTCACCATCCCGCAGCGTGGCCTCAAACTTGAACAAGTCAGGCCGCCGATCACGTCGGGGACGCACGCTACCCGTGTTGATGGCTTCCTGCAGGGCCTCAAAGTCAAGGTCGGTGGTGATCACGGTTTCGATGTTCGGGCTGGCTTCCACCAGCACGCCGTCGCGGGCAAACGCGAAGTCGCTGGGCGAAAGCACAGCCGACTGCGCGTACTGGATGTCCATGTTTTCGACATCGGGCAGATTTCCCACTGTGCCGCTCATGACCATGTACACTTGATTCTCCACCGCACGGGCCTGGCAGCAGTAGCGCACCCGCAGGTAGGCCTGCCGATCGTCGGTGCAGAAGGGCACGAAGATCACCTCGGCCCCTTGGTCGCACAAGTAGCGCGCGGCCTCAGGAAACTCGCTGTCATAGCACACTAGTATTCCCACCCGCGCCTTGGGAGTGTCGAATACCTTCAGGGTGTGCCCGCCGGCAATGCCCCAGCTTCGGCGCTCGTTGGGCGTAATGTGGATCTTGGGCTGGCGATGGATGGTGCCGTCGGGCAGGTACAGCGACGCGACATTGCGGGTTTCGTTGCGGTACCTGATCGGGTGCGTGCCGCCGACGATGCTGATCTGGAACTCGTGAGCCAGCGACGTGAACAGCTTGTCAACCTGCGGCGTCAGGGTCGTCAGCTTGCGGATCGACTCCAGCGGCGTCTTGAGCCGCAGGTACGACATCAGTTGCGCTGTCAGCAGTTCAGGAAAGCACACGAAGTCGCTGTCGTATGCCTTTGCGACATCCACGAAGTAGCGAACCTGCTGTTTGAAGCCGTCGAAACCGGCAATCCGCCGCAGTTGGTACTGCACGCTGCTGACCCGTATCGCACGAGGCTTGCGCAGCCGCGCGTTGTAATCGGGGTTAATCCATTCCAGAAACGTCCCGAAGTTCTTGCTTAGTGGATCGCGCAGGTAGTTGGGCATCACCTTCTTGAGCACAAAGCCCTGCTTCAACTGAAAGCTAAGCACGGGGTCGCCCAGTTCGCCGGCTTCAACCTTGCGCGCATACTCATCGGCACTCATGGCCTTGGCGTGTTCGTGGTAGTCGTGCAGCCGCCCGCCCAGCACGATGCGGCGCAGGTTCAGCTTCTGGCACATCGCGCGGCGCCATTCGTACATCAGCTTGGCAAGGCCGTTGCCGCGCCAGTCGGGGTGAACGTTGACGTCGGCGCCGTACAGCGTGTCGCCGTAGGGGTCGTGGTTGTAAAACATGCCGCCGTCGGTGATGCCGGCCCATGTGTGGTCGCGGTACGGGTCGCGCCCAAGGCTGACAATCAGGCTGCTGCATGAGGCCACGGCCTTTCCGCCTGCGATGATCACACCCTGGCCTTCAGGAAACATACGCAGGTGGGCTTCAAGGTTGCGACGGCTCCAGACCACGCCGTCTTCAGCCAGCGTCGGGTAGGCATCGGTATTGAGCTGCACGAGTGCATCAATGTCAGCAATGGTGGCTTGCCGCACGACATAACTGGCGCCGCTTCTGCCCGACTTTCTAGCTTTCGCAGCCACATGTCCTCCTTAGACGGGTCCCCTCGCACACTACCCGTTCGACTACGCGTGTGAAGTATTGGCAGGCGCGAAACGGGGCCACAATTGCCTTCCGTGGTGCTGGTTCCTAACGTATTAGGGCTGGGTCGCCTTGGTGGATGGCTTTGTCTGCCGTTGGATCACGGAGAAGAATATGCGATTGCTGCTGTTGCCTGCCCTGCTGCTGGCCTGTGTGCCGCTTGCTGCGCAGGAAGTGAAAGTCGGCGACGACGTTGCCGAGTTCAGCCCGCGCAACTGGATCAACCCGCCCGCATTCGGCTCGTTCGAAGAGCTGCGCGGCGACGTCATCATGATCAAGGCGTGGGGCAAGAACTGAGGTCCCTGCATCCGGCAGTTGCCGGCGATGAACGAGTACCACGAGAAACCGGGCCTTCACGTCGTCACGCTCTACGCGCAAGTCCACAAGCTCGAAGAAATCGAAGAGCTAGTTACCAAACACGAAATCAAATACCCCATCGCCATGGACGCCTTCTGGGACGCTGGATACCAGGCGCCCGGCTTACCCAAGATGTGGATCATCGGCGCCGACGGCAAAGTCAAGTTCGCCGGCATGAGCGGCTATTCCAAAGTCCTCGACGAAGAGTTGGCCAAAGTCAAGTACCCCGGCCTTGCCAAAGACAAAGTCCACTCTGCGCTTGAACCCGCCGCCAAGCTGTTTGTCGCCGGCAAGTACGCCGAAGCCCACAAGGCCGCCGAAACCCTGTACGACGAAACCGACGACGAAGCAGTCGAAGAAGACGCGTCGTACATCATGAAGCGTATTGAGGCACTGTTGAACACGCTGTCCGTCCGGGCCGAGACCGCGGAAGCCATGAAAGACTACGCGTTGGCCATGAAGTGCTGGGAACAGCTTGCAGCGTTCAAGGGTCTCGACGACGCCGAAGAAGCGCCTGAGCGCCTGAAGAAACTTCAGGGCAGCGACGACGTGAAGAAAGAGATTGCTGCCAAACGCGCCCTGCTGGCCGAGATGCTGCTGCTTGATCTGGGGTATGCCGAAATCGACGCCACCGACGCCGAGCAGGTCAAGAAGTTCCGCGAGAAGTGCCTTGAGACCTACAAGAAGTTTGCAGCCGACAACAAGGGCACCGGCGCCGCTGAACGCGCCAACGAACTGATCGGAATTTTCAAAGAGTTGCTGGGCATCAAGGACTGAAGCGAACACCAAGAGGCAACCCGGCGGCTTGCGCCGGGTTGTTTCATTACGGGCCCGCGCAAACTACTGTGGGGCCGGAAAAGGGGTCTGGCTCCGGAGCGAAGCGGAGGTGCCTGACCCCCTTTTCCGGGCCGAGCGAAGCGAAGGTGCCTGACCTCGGGTAAATGGGGTCTGGCTCCGCAGCGAAGCGAAGGTGCCTGACCCCATTTACCCGCCACTGCGTTAGAGAACACGGAGCAAACCATGACTCGACTGCTGCTGATTGCGTTGCTGTGCGCGCCATTGTGCGCGCAGGTCAAGGTCGGCGACGACGCGCCGGACTTTTCGCCGCGCAACTGGATCAACCCGCCAACTTTCAACTCGTTTGACGAGCTTGCAGGCGACGTCATTCTGCTGAAAGCATGGGGCATCAACTGCACAGGCAGCATGAGCCAGCTGGACGCCACCAACAAGCTCGCGCAGACGCCGGGCCTGCATGTTGTGACGTTCTATGCGCAGACCCACAAGCTTGAGCAGATTGAAGCCGTCGTGAAATCCAACAACATCACGTACCCGATTGCGCTGGACGAGACGCCGTGGCTTGCCGGCTATGACGCGCCGGACCTGCCCAAGGTCTGGATCATCGGCACCGACGGCAAAATCAAGTTCGCGGGCACCGACAGCTTCGACGACGTGCTCAAGGCCGAACTCGCAATGGTCAAGTACCCTGGCCTGGGCAAGCAAAGCATCGCCAAGGGCCTTGAGCCCGCAGCCAAGCTGTTCGTCGCCGGTAAGTACAAAGAAGCCTACGCCGCCGCCGAAAAGATGTTCGACGAAACCGACGACGAAGCTGAAGAAGACGACGCCGACTGGATCATGAAGCGCATTGACGGGCGCATCAATACGCTCAGCGTGCGCGCAGCCACTTCGGAAGTCCTGAAAGAGTACGCGCTGGCCATGCGCTGCTGGGAAGAGCTTGCGCGCTACAAGGGTCTCGACGACGCCGAAGAGGCACCCGCGCGCCTGAAGAAACTCCAGGAAAACGCCGACGTGAAGAAAGAGATTGCGGCGCGCCGCAGCCTGCTTGTGCTGATGTGCGACCTGGACGTCGAGTTTCAGGTTCTGGACGACAGCGAGCCCGCGACGGTCAAGATTTTCCGCGAGAAGTGCCTCAAGGCCTACCAGGAATTCTCCTCAGCCAACAAAGGCACCGGCGCCGCAGACCGCGCCGATGAGTTGGTCAAAGCGTTCAAGCAGTTGTTAGGGATACCCGAAGAGCCCGCGAAACAAGAGCCACCGACGAAAGACTAATTCGCTCAAGTGCTGTGGCCTGCCGCCTTTACGGCAGAGTCCCCACGTCCGGGTCAATTTGTGGCGGGCGGAACTTTCGCGTTGCCGGCTGGGTCCATGTAGTCTAGCTGTTGTTTGATCCACTCAAAGAAACCGCCAAGGCGGGTTCCGTTTGTGACTACCCAGGAGACCTGAATGCTCTGGACACGTTTGTTGTTTGCCGGCTTCGCCGCCGTCAGCATCGGTAGCTTGGCCACATTGGCCCAAGACACCCCGGCGCCCTCGACTGAAAAGAAGACTGAGGCCGCACCTGCCGGCATCGACGTGAACAAGCCGGCCGTCGGCAAGTTCACCGTCGTCAAGAAGACTGACCTCAAGCTGACCGACGACGCGCGCAAGCGCGACGTTGCGCTGGCTGTGTGCTTTCCCAAGGAAGAAGGCAGCTACCCGGTCATCTTGTACAGCGTGGGCCAGGGTGCTGTCGCTAACGACTCGCTGGCGACACCCGAGTTCCTCGCCAGCCACGGCTACGTGGTGTTCGCGCCGACCCACCCGCAGCCGGCACGCGGCGGCGCAGCAGCACCGAACCCGGACCAGATGTTTGAGCAGTACGACACCAACAAAGACGGCAAACTCTCGAAAGAAGAACTGCCCGAGCAGCTGCGCGACTTCTTTGACACCGTGGACACCGACAGCGACGGCTTTATCAGCAAGGACGAGTTGCGCGCAGCCGTAGGTGGCGCCGCGCCGGCCCCGGCACCCGCACCCGAGGAGCCGAAGAAAGAAGAACCGAAGAAGGACGACAAAGAAAAGGAAGACGAGTTTGACCGCACACCGGACTCGCCCGAGATGCACCTGACCGAGGACCCGGCGCAGCCCGCACCCGAGCAGCCCCGCGGGCGCCAGGGCCGCGGCCAGCGCGGAAACCGCGGCAATGACCCGACCAGCATTATCGACCGCAGCAAAGACTTGCTGCTGGTGATCGACCAGATGACCAAGCTTGTCGAGGCGACGCCAGAGCTCAAGGGAAAAACCAACCTGGAACAAGTCGCCGTCGTCGGTCACGGCGCCGGTGCAGCCGCCGCCGTCATTCTGGCTGGCGCAACGATTGACGTTGGCGAAGAGAAGGGAAAGACCTTTGCCGACAAGCGCATCAAAGCTGTCGTCCCGTACGGCCCGGCGCAAAGCGGTCGCTATGGCTTCAGCGCGGAATCGTGGAAGGGCCTGAACACGCCGATGCTGGCGGTCAGCGGCGCCACGCAGATGAACTTCGGCCGCGGTACACCCGACCCCGAGGCGCGCAAGGAATCGTTCAAAGGCGCACCGGAAGGCAACAAGTATTTCGTGAGCATTGAGGGCGCATCTGACTTCGACCTGCCGGGCGCGCCAGCCATGCGCATGGGCCGTGGCGGCCAGGCACCAGCCAAGAACGAAGCGGCTGGCAACTGGACCAACAGCGTCACCCTTCAGTTCTTGAACAGCACACTCAAGGCCGACGAAGCAGCCAAGACCTGGCTGGCCGGCGACGCGCTGGACAAGGGCACCGAGGGCAAGGCCAAGATCGAACGCAAGTAAAGTGGCACGGCCGCCTCGGCCGTGAAAAGTGCCATGAGCCTCGGGCTCATGGCACTTTGTTTTGACACGGGTGCGGACACCCACGGCACGACTCACGCGCGAGGCACGCGTGCCACTTTGCTATTCCAGGTTCTCGTACATCGCACCCAGCATATCGCAGTAGAGGATCCCGCGATCCCTGTCTTCTTTGGCCAGCAGGCTGCTCTGGTGCAGGCCCTCAAGCACGAACTCCATCGCCGCAGCAAGCTCGGGCCCCTTGACTTCTTTCATATATTGACGCGTCAACGCCTCAAGCTCGGGCACCGTCTGCAACGCCTTTGCGTATTCCTTGTCGGGCATTTCGTCCGTCAGTTCCAGCCGCTTGCCCTTGGCAAACCAGTCAATCACCGGCTTGTACGGGCCATCATCGCGCTGGGGCACGGACTCGCGGCCCTGTTTCCGGCCCGTGCGCTGGCGCGTGGCGTACACGCCAGGGAATGCAGCCTCGAACACCCCGCGCAGTGCTGCACCGATGATGCCTGTCGCGACCTTGTGCGCGCCTTCCTGCTCGCCTTCATAGACCAGTTCCAGCTTGCCCGACATGGCCGGAATCGCCGCCGACAGGTCCACCACGCGCAGCCAAGTGCTGTCTTGACCAGTCAACAGGCAGCGCCGTTCGGCATTGCTGAGCACACTTTCCAGCGCCGCAATGTTCATGCGCGCGCTGACACCGCTGGCCTGGTCGACAAACTCGGATTTGCGCGCGGCAAACCCGATCTGCTCAATCGCTTCGCGTAGAAACGCCGGCACATGCACTTTGGGCGCCTTCGGCCGCTCGGTCCAGGCCTCTTGATCGGTGATCGCGCGGCTGTCTTCCACCGAGTTGGGATAGTGCGTGATCACCTGCGACTCGATGCGGTCTTTCAGGGGCGTGATGATGCTGCCGCGGTTGGTGTAGTCTTCAGGGTTGGCCGAAAAGCACAGCATCAGGTCCAACGGGATGCGCACGGGAAAGCCGCGAATCTGGATGTCGGCTTCCTCAAGAATGTTTAGCAGGCCCACCTGGATGCGCGGCTGCAGGTCCGGCAGTTCGTTGATGGCAAAGATGCCGCGGTTGGTGCGCGGAATGATGCCGAAGTGGATGACCTCTTCGTCGGCGAACGTGAGCTTCTGCGTTGCGGCCTTGATCGGGTCCACGTCGCCGATCAGGTCAGCGATGCTCACGTCCGGCGTGGCCAGCTTCTCGGCGTAGCGCTGGTCGCGATGCAGCCACTCAATCTCGACCTTATCACCATGCCGAGCCACCAGCGTTCGCGCGTGCTTGGACAGCGGTTTGTACGGGTCGTCGTTGAGTTCGCTGCCCTTGATGACGGGCATGTACTCATCCAGCAGTTCAGCGAGACTGCGCAGCAGTCTGGTCTTGGCTTGCCCGCGCAGCCCAAGCAAAATCAGATTGTGGCGCGCAAGCACGGCGTTGATCAACTGCGGGATGACGGTCTGGTCGTAGCCAACGATGCCGGGGAAGAGTTTGCCCTTGTCGCCCAGCCTCGCGACGAGGTTCTCGCGCAGTTCGTCTTTGACGCCGCGCGACTTCCAGCCCGAAGCCTTGAGCGCGCCTATCGTGGTCGGTCGTGCCATGGCGCGGATGCTAACAGCCAACACCCGCATTGGGAAACCCGCGGTAGGCTATGCACGGAACTTCAGCAGCCATTCCAGGTCTGCTTCGTCGATGCTTTCCCATTCGCCGCTTACCAGTCGCCAGTTGTGGCCGTGCCGCACCAGTAGCTTGTGGACCGTGACCTCGCGGCGGTCGATGTGCGCCTTGTTGAGCCGTGCGATCAGCCACGCTAGACCAGCGCCCAGGCCCGCCGCCGACACGACCACGCCCCAGAACGGAGCACCCAGGTCGCGCAGGCGCTCAGCCCCAACAACAAAGGGCGCGGCGGCCACCAGCACACCGGCCGCAAGTGCTGCATAGAAGGCAAACTTCCGCCGTACCGCAATGCGCAACGTAACGCGCGCCAGCGCCACATCGGCCAAAGGGCTTTCCGACTGCAGGTCGCCCACGGTTACCAGATGGGTGACCGCGGGGTTGCCGCGCAGCAGCGCACGCCAGTACCTTGCCAGTGTCTTGGCAGAGTCCAGCTTGGGCACGGCGGCTGCGGTCAACCAGTTGAACACTGGGCGCACCGGCGGGGCGGGATGATCGAAGCCTCGTACGAGTGCCCCAAGCCGCCGGCTGCGTAGCCGGCGCCGGGTTGCCGCGCGATAGAACTCATGAATCGCCTTTTCGGGGCTATCCGGCGCGCTGTTGGCCCAGCGCGACATCACACGCGATACACCGATGTAGAAGGCCAAAGCGGCTGCCACCCCGACCAGGGCCCAAGCGCCCGGGTCAATCCAGCCCCGCCAGTCGCTGACATCCCCCGGCCAGACCGGCTGAAACACCGCCAGCAAGGCCGCGGCGCCAAACGGAACCAGCAGCAGCGGGACGATACCAAAGAGAATCCGGCCGTCGCGCCCCACACGCTTTACGGAAAGGTCGGGCGCCATCGCCGCATGCAGCCGCGCCTTGGCCTCGCGGTGCGGGTCCACGGCGGGCTTGCGAGGTGAGCGTTGCGGCGGATTCAGGATGAGCGTCATGTCTAAACGCTATCACCCCGACCGGGCTGGAATCGGCCACAGGCAAGGATTTGGCGAGTTTTTATTGCCTTGAACGCACCGCGCAAATGTAAAGCGCCCGGCAATTGCCGGGCGCTTGTTCAGTTTCGCAATCACTAGTTCTTGACGACTTTCTCTTCGGCCTTCTTCTCTGCCTTTGCGGTCGAGTCGCAACCACCGCAGTCACTACCCTTGGCCGCCGTGCCGCAGCCGCTTCCGCAGCCTTCACAGCCGCCACCGCATCCACCACAGCCGCATCCGCCGCAACCGGCGGTGTCCGCGGTCACGACCTGCGCGGCGCTGGCGCGCTTCATGGTCCCTTTGCTCTTGCCGTTAGTGTCAGCGGCGGTGGTCTGTGCCGCTGAGGCTTTCTTGCAGTTGCCCTGGCCTTCGCAGCAGCCCGGAGGGCACACGCCGCCTGGGCAGCATTCGCTGGCCTTAGCTTTTTCGACCTTAACATCAGTCGTGGCTTTGTCGGTCTTCGCTTCGGCCTTGGCTGCCGACTCCTTCTTTTCAGCTTCCTTCTTGACCGCAGCTTCTTTGGCAGCGGCTTCGCAGGCCGGGCATGCCATCAGGTTGCCGCCCAGACACAGCAGCAGTGCAGTCAGCGTGGTAAGCAGAACGGTCTTCATGGTCAGTCCTTTAGGAAGTGATCCGCAGTTTGTGTGCACCTTGGCGCACAAGTCTAGTGTTTAGTGGTGCTTCGGCCAATAGCCTTACAATGCTTTTTTGGGGCCTTCGGCCTGTGCTTGCGGCAGGCGACCATCGCGCTAAACTTCGGCCAGTCACCCATTTGTGAGGCTTTTCGTGTCCAAGCGCCTGCTCAAGTTCATTGTTAACGGCCGAAAGGCCGAGGTTGCCGTTGAACCACACCACACCCTGGCCAGCGTGCTTCGCAATGAGTTGAACCTAACCGGCACCAAGGTCGGTTGCGACATGGGCACCTGCGGGTGCTGCACCGTCCATGTCGATGGCAAAGCCAAGCTGAGCTGCCTTACCCTGGCCCTGGAGTGCCAAGGCACTGAAATTCTCACGATCGAGGCCCTGAACGAGTACGAAATGCACCCGCTGCAGAGGGCGTTTGCCGAATGCGGAGGCAGCCAGTGCGGCTACTGCACTCCCGGCTTTATCATGAAGAGCTGCGAGTTGCTTGAGCGCAACCCTGATCCCACCCGCGAAGAGATCAAGGAAGCACTGGCCGGCAACCTGTGCCGCTGCACAGGCTTCATGAAAATTTACGACGCCGTCGAGCAGGCCGCCGGCGAACTGCGCAAGAAAGAAGCACCGCAGCCAACGCCGTTGAAGGTGTGAAAAGCAATCAACCACCAAAACACAAAAACACGAAAGGTACTGCGCATGACAACTGCGCTGGAACTAACGAAGCGTTCGCGGTAGTCCCTTTTGTGCTTTCGTGTTTTCGTGGCTATTCCTGCAGTTTGAAAAAGGACAGACATGCCGACGATCTCCGGCTCAGGCGAAACCAAGAACGAACACCAGCTCAACAAGGGCGTGTGGACTGACAATGGCGCGCCCGCAGCCGCCGGGTTCAGCGTCATCGGCAAGCGCGTGCCGCTCAAGGATGCATACCGCAAAGTCACCGGCGAGGGCGTGTACGCCGACGACATGAAGTTCCCGGGCATGCTGTACTCGCGCATCCTTCACGCCGAAAAGGCCCACGCGAAAATCAAACGCATTGACACGTCCAAAGCCGAGGCCCTGCCCGGCGTGCGCGCCGTCGTCACCGGCAACGACGCCGCCAATCGCTTCGGCGTGCTGCCCGTCAGCCAGGACGAGCTGTCGATGGCCCGCGAGAAAGTCATCTACAACGGCGAGCCCGTGGCCGCCGTTGCCGCTGACACCGAAGAGATTGCCGCTGAAGCGATCTGGCTGATCGATGTCGAGTATGAACCGCTGGAAGAGTTCCTGAAGCCGCGGGACTCACTCAAAGACGTCTCACCCGAGCTGCAGATCCACGACAAGGTCGAGAAGAAACACCCCAACACCAACATCCACAAAGCCGTTGACCAGGAGTTCGGCGACGTTGAGGGCGCCTTCAAGCAAGCCGAAGCGATTGTCAGTGCCGAGTTCAAGTTCGACGGCATCAGCCACGGCTTCACCGAGCCGCACGCCATTGTTGCGCATTGGGACGCCGACGACCGGCTGCAACTCTACACGCCGCAGCAGGTCCCCCACTACACGCACCGCGCACTCGCCAAGGTACTTGAGCTGCCGATGCATCGCATTCAGGTCATCCGCACCATGGTCGGCGGCGGTTTCGGCGGCAAGAGCGACCCGTTCCAGCACGAAATGATTGCCAGCCTGCTCAGCATGAAAACGCGGCGCCCGGTTAAACTGACCATGGACCGCGAAGAGACGTTCCTGACGGGCCGCGGCCGCCACCCCACAGAGGGCAAGCTGGCCATGGCCTTTGACAAAGAAGGCAAGCTGACTGCACTCGACAGCGACATCATCATTGATGGCGGCGCTTACGGCAGCTTTGGCGTCGTCAGCGCATACTACAACGGCGTGCTGAGCAACGGGCCGTACTGGATGCCGGCCTTCCGCTACCACGGCAAGCGGGTGTACAGCAACCGCATTCCCAGCGGTGCGATGCGCGGCCACGGCAGCGTCAACCCGCGCTTTTGCACCGAGACGTTGATGGACATGGCGGCTGTGAAGCTGGGGCTCGACCCCTGCGAGCTGCGCCTGCGCAACTTTCTGCCCAGCAACACGCTCACGCCTTACCACAAGTTCCGCATCACCAGCAACGGCATTCGCGAAGGATTGGCTGAGGCCATGCGCCGCAGCGAGTGGAAAAAGAAGTGGGGCAAGCTGCCCTACGGCCACGGCATCGGCGTGGGCTGCGCGTGGTACATCAGCGGCAGCGCGCTTCCGATCCACTGGAACAAGCTGCCGCAGAGCACCGTGCACATCAAGATCGACATGGACGGCGGCGTAACCGTCCACAGCCTCGCGGCCGAAATCGGCCAGGGCAGCGACACCATGCTGGCCCAATGCGTAGCCGAGGTGATCGGCTGCAGCCTTGAGCGCGTGCACGTGAAATCAACCACCACAGACACGGCGCCGATTGACCTTGGCAGCTACAGTTCGCGCGTGACCTTCATGGCCGGTAACGCCGCACGCAAAGCCGCCGAGAGCATCCGGGCGCAACTGGCGGCCGCGGCAAGCCGCCTCACGGGGCAACCGGCGCAGTACTTTGATTTCGCGGGCGAAGAGGTGATCTGCCGCAGCAAGCCCGACGTGCGCGTGACGTTCATGGAGGCGCTGCACGGGGCCCAGGCCGATATTGGCGCGCTGATCGCCAGCGGCAGCTACCAGGCGCCGCCGCTGGGCACCACGTTCAAGGGCAGCAACGCGGGCTTGAGCCCCAGTTACAGCTTCAGCGCGTTCATCTGTGAGCTGAAAGTGGACCCTGACACCGGGTTCGTGCAGCCGCTGAAAATCTGGGCTGCGCACGATTGCGGTCGCGCGCTGAACCCGCTGGCGGTGGAAGGCCAGATTGAAGGCAGCGTGCACATGGGGCTGGGGCAGGCGCTGACCGAGCAACTGCGCTATCGCGGCGCGCAACTGCTGAACGGCAATTTTCTGGACTACAAGATTCCCACACCCTTCGACACGCCGGAGATTGAGGCGATCATCGTGGAGTCCGCCGACCCCGAAGGCCCATTTGGCGCCAAAGAGTGCGGCGAAGGCGCACTGGCCCCGATCATTCCAGCGGTGGGCAACGCCATCTACGACGCCGTCGGCGTCCGCATGTTCGAAGTCCCCATGACCCCCGACCGCGTCCTAAGGGCCATAGATGCCAAGAAGCGCGCCGAGACCAAAGGCGAATAGCCTGGAAGTTCAAGGATTACACCATGACGATGTTGCTTCCAAAGTTTGAACTTCACCAGCCGGCCACGCTTGACGAGGCGGTGGCTTTGGCGGCTTTGCATGTGGATGACTGCGATCTGCTTTCGGGCGGGACTGACCTGCTGCCGAATTACAAGTGCGGGCTCAACGCGCACCGCAACGTGATCAGCCTGCAACACATCGCCGAACTGAAGCACATCGACGCGCATTCGATTGGAGCAGGCGTCACGTTAGTTGACATTGAGCGCAACGCAGACGTTCCGCGCAGCATCGCCAACTGCGCGGCGCATATCGCTTCGCCGCTGCTGCGCGAGTCGGGCACGCTGGGCGGCAACCTGATGCTCGACAACCGCTGCCACTTCTTCAACCAGAGCTATTTCTGGCGCCGCTCGCTGGGTTATTGTCTCAAAGCCAACGGCGACCGCTGCCACGTCGTGCCGCAGATCAACGAGGGCGGCAAGAGCGTGCTGAACGACAAAGTCTGCGTCGCCACGCACTCCAGTGACCTGGCGCCGATGCTGATTGCGCTTGGCGCGGAAGCCACATTCGTCAGCTCAGCCGGCAAACGCACGATCAAGCTCAATGACTTCTATTGGGGCGACGGCATTGAACGCTACGAGCGCAAACCCGGCGAAATCCTGGTGCAGGTGACGTTGCCCAAGTGGGCGCACGAGGTTCGCAGCGGCTGGAAGAAGCTGGCCCCGCGCCAGAGTATTGATTTCAGCGTCGTGGGAGTGGGTGCGGCGCTGGACCTGGATGGCGACAAGGTAAAGGCGCTGCGCGTGGCGCTTGGCGCGGTGGACACGACGCCCGTGCTGTTCGATTTCTCGCAGCACGAGAAGCGCAAGGCCCCGGGCCACTACCTGCTGGTTGACCCGTACAAGAACATGCCGGAAGTGATCGGCAAAAAACTCGACGACGCGCTGATCGAAACCGTCGCCAAACACGTACAGACGCAGGCCCAGCCAAAGCTAAACGTGCCCATGGCCCCGGACTACCGCAGAAAGATGTGCGGTGTGCTGACCCGCCGCCTGCTCACCGAATTGCGAGACAACAACCGCTAGCCACGAAGAACACGGAGCTTCACGGAGACTACTCCGTGTCCATCGGTGCTCTCCGTGGCTAAAAGCTCTCCATGCCTGAGCCTCTCAAACTTGCTGACATCAAGCTGCGTATGCAGGCTTATGGCGTGAAGCCGTCCAAGCGGCTTGGGCAAAACTTTCTGGCGGACTTCAACCTGTTGCGCGCGATCATCGCCGACGCCGAGATTGACGATGGCGACTGCGTGCTCGAAATCGGCACCGGCGCCGGCTCATTGACCGGCTTGATGTGCGATGCCGCCGGCCTGGTGATCACCGTTGAAGTTGACCGCGGCATGTTTGAGCTCTCGCGCGACATCCTTTCCGGCGTGCCCAACCTTGTGCACCTGCGCTGCGACGCACTGAATGCAGCCGGCCGCGGCTTGCATTCGGGGCTGGAAGACCTGCTGCGCGGGTACCTCGACACCGGCAAGATCTCGCAAACGCCGGCCGGCGACCAGGAAGTCGAGGTGCATTCCAACTTGCCCGGCAAGGCGCCGCGCTGCGGACGCCTGAAGCTGGTGGCCAACCTGCCCTACTCGGTGGCAACCACCGTGATTATCGCGGCCTTGGAATCCGGGTTGCCCTTTGAGCGCATGCTGGTGATGGTGCAGCACGAGGTCGGGGAAAAGCTTTCCGCCCGCCCGATCGACCGCGAGTGGGGCCTGCCCGCGCTGCTGCGCTACCAGTTCGCCGAGGCACGCATGATCCGGAAGGTGCCGGCAGCTGTGTTCTGGCCGCGCCCCAAGGTCGATTCCGCGCTGCTGGAGCTGCGGCCCAAACCGCAGCGCCCGAACATGGACGCGTATCATCGGCTGCGGCGCCTTGCGCACATCATGTTCCAGCATCGGCGCAAATCGAGCAGCAACTCGCTGGCGATGGCGCTGGGCGTGCCGAACAGCCAGGCGGCTGCATGGATCAGCGAATGCGGCGGCAAGCCCGGCGACCGGGCCGAGCAACTGGCGCCCGAAGTGTTGCAACGGGTCGCGGATCATCGCGAGGTTGAGCCGCTGGTCCGCATGGCAATGCAGCAGCACGAGTCGCAGGTCGATGCCAAAGCCGACAAACGCGCGCGGCGCGCGGCATGGAAGTCGCGCGTGTATGGCGACGAATAGCTGTAGGTTGAGCTTGGTGATGAGTTCTTAGTGCATGGTGTTCGGGGTTGTGTCCTTCAATAACTCGCAGCACTCAGTACTCTGGACCCTGAACTCCGCACTTAGCCTATAGCACTCAGCACCACGCACCATCCACCGAACTCCCATTGCCCCACTTGCCCACGGTTGCTAGAAGCTGAGCCGCAATTCGTGGTCCGCTAGGCACTTGTGTCGTTCCGCACAGAGGCAGACATGGTTTCGGTTTTCATTCCAAAAGAGACCCATGAGGGCGAAAACCGCGTCGCCGCAACGCCCGACACCGTCAAGCAGATGGTCAAGAAGGGCGTCAAGGTCGTGATCCAGGCCGGCGCCGGCCTCAGCTCGCACTTTTCCGACGACGACTACAAAGCACTAGGCGCAACCATTGAGCCCGAACGCGAGAAGGGCCTCGCCCAGGCCGACCTTGTCATGCAGATCAACATCCCCGACGCGGCCACGATCAACGCCATACGCGAGGGCGGCAGCCTGATCAGTTTTCTCTGGGCGTTTGAAAACCTCGACGCCGTCAAGAAACTCAATGAGCGTAAAATCAGCATGTTCGCCATGGACGCCATTCCGCGTACCAGCCGCGCACAGAAAGACGACGCGCTGTCCAGCCAAGCCAACCTAGCCGGCTACAAAGCCGTGATCGTCGCAGCCAACCACCTGCACAAGATTCTGCCGATGATGATGACGCCCTAGGGCACCATCAAGCCGAGCCGGTTCGTGATCATCGGTGTCGGCGTCGCCGGGTTGCAGGCCATCGCGACGGCCAAGCGCCTTGGCGCAATTGTCGAAGCGACCGACCCGCGGCCCGAGACCAAGGAACAAGCCGAGTCACTGGGCGCAAAGTTCCTGCAGGTCGAAGGTGTTGAAATCAAGCAGGGCACCGGCGGATACGCCGCCGAGCAGTCCGACGAGTACAAGAATGCGCAAGCCGAATTGCTGGCCAAGGCGTTCAAGAACGCCGACGCGATCATCACGACGGCGCTCATCCCCTACCGCCCGGCACCCAAGACCATCAGCGCTGAGCATGTGCGCAGCATGAAACCGGGCAGCGTGATCGTGGACCTGGCCGCAGAGCGCGGCGGAAACTGCGAACTGACGGAGCCCGGCAAGACCGTGGTGAAGGAAGGTGTCACGCTGGTCGGCGACCTGAACTGGCCCAGCACCGTGGGCGTTCACGCCAGCGAAATGTACTCGCGCAACGTGCTGAACATCCTGCTGGATTCGCTGACCAAGGAAGGCGAACTGAAGTGGGACTATAAGGACGACATCGTGGACGGCGCGATGGTCTGTCACCAGGGCGAGGTGCATCACCCGAAGGTCCGTGAGCTGATGGGCCTGCCGCCTCTCCAGAAAGCAGAACCCAAGGCCGCCGAACCAGCAAAACAAGAGCCCGCGCCGCAAGCTACGGGGAGTCAGGCAGAGCCGGCAAAGGCTGCCGAACAGCCAAAAGCTGACGCCAGCACTACGCCTGCAACTGCAGGCGAAGCGGCAGCAGACGACTACGCCAAGAAGCCGGACGGCTACGAGAAGAAGGAATAGCCATGGACACAGGCGCAATCCTGATGCTGCTGTACGTGTTCGTGCTCGCGTGTTTCGCGGGCTACCAGCTGATCAGCAAGGTGCCGCCGACGCTGCACACGCCGCTGATGTCAGGCGCCAACGCGATTTCAGGCATCACCGTACTGGGCGCCATGCTTGCCGCGCGCATCGGGCCGGGGGCGCCGTTTAACGCTTCAACCATCCTGGGCATGCTGGCGGTGGCACTGGCCAGCATCAACGTGGTCGGTGGCTTCATGGTCACAGACCGCATGATGGGCATGTTCAAGAGCAAGAACTAAGGGGCCGGCAGTGAACTTCGTTGCATCATCATCAGGTCCGCTTGAGTGGAACTACATCGCCGCCAACTTCGGCTATCTGGCGTCGGTGGTGATGTTCATGCTTGCCATCATGCGCATGGGCCGCGTCAAAACCGCCCGCAGCGGCAACTTTCTGGCCGCCGCGGCGATGCTGCTGGCTGTGGTCAGCAGCTTCGTTGAGATGGGCAAGATCAACCCCGCCTTCATCGTTGCCGGCTTGATCATCGGCGGCGCGGTCGGCGCCATCATGGCCAAGAAGGTCCAGATGACGCAGATGCCCGAGATGGTGGCGCTGCTCAATGGCTTTGGCGGCCTTGCCAGCACGCTGGTCGGCCTGGCGACGTTCTACGCGCTCAGTGGCGGCGGCAACCTTGCCATGATGATGGGCCGCGACGGCGGCTGGTTCGGCGCGATCAACCTTGTGCTGACGCTGATCGTCGGCAGCGTAACCTTCACCGGCAGCATCATCGCGTTTCTCAAGCTGTCCGAGAAAATGTCGGGCCGGCCGATCCTGCTGCCGATGCGCCACGTCTTGAACGTGCTGCTGCTGCTCATCCCGCTGGCGATGGGCGTGGCCGCGGTCTGGTACGTCAACAACCCGATTCTCGTCGGCTTGATCCTGATCGGCATTGTCCTGATCACCTTCGTCCTTGGCGTCACTATCGTGATCCCGATCGGCGGCGGCGACATGCCCGTCGTGATCTCGCTGCTCAACAGCTACAGCGGCATTGCAGCCGCGCTGGCCGGCTTCACGATCGGCGAAGCAGTGCTGGTCGTCAGCGGCAGCCTGGTGGGCGCCTCGGGCATGATCCTGACCCAGATCATGTGCAAAGCCATGAACCGCAGCCTGGCCAACGTGATGTTCGGCGGCTTCGGCGCGGAGCCGGCCGCGGGCGGCGGTGGCGGCGGCGAGTACGTCGGAGTCAAGTCCGCCGACGCCGAGACCGCGGCCATGATCATGCAGGACGCGCAGAATATCGTGATCGTGCCGGGCTATGGCATGGCCGTGGCGCAGGCGCAGCACGCGGTGCGCGAAATGGCCAAGATCCTCGAGGAAAAGGGCGCCAACATCCGCTATGCCGTGCACCCCGTGGCGGGCCGCATGCCCGGCCACATGAACGTGCTGCTGGCTGAAGCCAACGTGCCCTACGAGCAGTTGTTTGAGATGGACCAGATCAACGACGACTTCCGCAACGTTGACGTCGTGCTGGTCATCGGCGCCAACGACACAGTCAACCCGTCGGCCAAGACCGACAAGTCCAGCCCGCTCTACGGCATGCCGGTGATGAACGTGGAAGAAGCCAAGACCGTGTTCACGATGAAGCGCAGCCTGGGCGGCGGTTTCGCGCAGGTGAAAAACACGCTGTTCGAGTGCCCGAACAACTACATGGTGTACGGTGATGCGCGCAAGACACTGGAAGAGATCATCAAGGCTCTTAAAGAGGGTTAACGCATAACGGGAACATACGGGCGCTGTCCTGTGTTCACGGGACAGCGCCTTTTCTTTTTCGGAGCATGCATGCACAAACTGCTGCCAATTCTGTTGTTGCTTGCCGGGTGCGTTGCCCGCGAACCCGCGCCGCAGCCGGCGCCCGATATGTCGGAGCTGGATATCGGCTTGACCACCGGTTACCGGGCCGGTGTCGCCGCGGAAGGGCTGCGCAACCCCAGCTTTGTGTCGTTCAAGCCGGTCAGCGGCGAGCCCACGGTGTGCGACAGCGGCAACGGCCGCGTGTTGCTGATCGCCGGCAACGACCCGCGCGCGCTGATCGGCGACATGGCGACCGAGTTCTGGAAGGTCCTGGACGATGGCCGCAAGCTGTACCAGGTCGGCCCCATGGCCGCGGTCTGGCTGGACCAGGAGACTCTGATCGTCAGCGACTCCGGGCACCCTGACGGCAGAGAGTCCCTGCTGTGGGTGACGCCGCGCAGCACCAGCGGTGAACCCGGTGCAATCACGGCACGAAGCAACACGATCGGGCCAACCACCGACGACGCGGCTGACAAGGGCGAGGGCAACCTGACCGGCTTTTGCCGCGACGGCAACACCATGTACGTGTGCTGCCACGGGAACGACAAGCGCACGTGGGTGGCGGTTGCTGACCTGAAACAACGCCAGATCAAGGCAACTCTCTCTGCCGACGAACACGGCATCGCAACGAACTCGCCGATGCAGGCAAGGCTCTGGCGGGGCGGTCTGCTGGTACTGTACAGCGGTGCGGGCGGCGTGGACGACGGCCTGCTGGTTCACTGGAACCTGACCAGTGGCAAGCCGCAGCAGCAATGGACACTGCCGGGGCTTTCAGACCCGATGGGACTGGCGCAGATCCCCGGCAGCGCAGACGAGTTCGTGGTGACCGACAATGCGTGGGCGCTGGGCAAAGTGAACGAAGGCAAGCTGGCGCGAGTGAAGCTCGGCAATGAAACGGCGCAGATCACGGTGATCGCGAATCAAGTCCCCGGCCCGGTGAACTGCGACTTCGGCCCCGACGGCGATTTATACGTCACCTGCCTTGGCACAGAGATTGACACCGACAAGGGCTTGCTGCTGCGGGTGAGCGGGTTTGAAACACAGGACCGTTAGGGTATTGACAGGTCAACATCGCCGGTTACAGTCTTGAACGAGGAAACCGTGAGCAGCAATTTCAATCACCGTGCCTTCAGGAGTCGCAGAGCGGCATAGGTCGGTGTTTCCCAAGAGACCTTCAGCGCCCTGCGAACCTGCAGGGCGCTTGTGTTTTTGGACGAGTTCATCCGCCTTGCCCAGGCTCTGGCGGACACAGGGGTGTGGTGTCAATTGGTAGCACATCCGGTTGTTACCCGGAAAGTGAAGGTTCGAATCCTTCCGCCCCTGCCACAATCCAAATTCCAAAATCGAAAACCCGGAAACGTCCCTATACTCGCGCAATGCTGCTTCAGATATTCGGCGACAATGTCACCCTGGCCTGGACCCTGATCGCCATTGACTGGGTCATTCGCCTTGCGCTTGGCGGTCGCATCATCATGCGCCGCAGCAGCGTTGGTTTCACGCTTGCGTGGCTTGCGGTGGTCCTGCTTGTCCCGGTGTTGGGCGCCATCATCTACGTGCTGCTGGGCGAGCGTCGCCTGGGCACCCGTCGCGCGCGGCGCATCGTGGAGCTGCGTGAACCCTACCGCCGCTGGCTGGAACAGCTGGCCGCCGACTATCCCGTCGATGTGACTGAGCTGACCGGGCCAGCCAACCTGATCCGCCGCCAGGCCCGCGGCGCGGTTGGCATGCCCGCGCTGCCCGGCAACACGCTGGAACTGATCGCAGACGCCAACGATTTCCTTTCACGCCTGCTCGCTGACATCGAAGCCGCCACCAGCAGCGTCCACCTCGAGTTCTACATCTGGATGCCCGGCGGCAGAGTCGATGCAATCGCTACCGCGTTGATCAGCGCGCAGCAGCGCGGGGTCAAGTGCCGCGTCCTGGTGGATGACGTCGGCGGCTCGGCGCTGATCGGCGCGGCGCAGCATGATCAACTCGTGCAAGCCGGCGTGCAGGTCGTGCCGATGCTTGAAGTGGGCGTGTTGCGTTCCATGTTTGCGCGCATTGACCTGCGTAACCATCGCAAGATCGCGGTCATTGATGGCGCCATCGGCTACACCGGCAGCCAGAACATGGCCGACCCCGAAGTATTCAAGCAAAGCGAAGGCATTGGCGAATGGATCGACGCCATGGTGCGCGTCACCGGGCCCGTCGTGGAGGCGCTGCAGGTGACGTTGCTTGCGGACTGGGAGTTTGAGACCCACGAGGGCGTGGAAAAAAAGCCCGCCGAGTACGACGTCAGGCGCGTTTCCCCCACCGGGCAGTCGCTGGTGCAGGTCGTGCCATCGGGCCCCGGCCTGAGCATGCTGGACATCCAGGAGATCATCCTGGCGGGCATGTACGCGGCCCAGTCGCAACTCGTGCTGACCAGCCCCTACTTCATACCCGACGAAGCGCTGATGAAAGCGCTGCTGTCGGCGGCGGCGCGCGGTGTGGAAGTCACGCTGATGGTGCCGCGCCACCCTGACAGCCGCATCGTCAAGTGGGCCGGCGAAAGCTACTTCGAGGAGTTGATGGAAGGCGGGGTCAAGGTACATCGCTACGAAGGCGGCATGCTGCATACCAAGGCGATCGTGATTGACCGGCAGATTGCGATGTTTGGTTCGGTGAACCTGGACATGCGCAGCTTTTACCTGAACTACGAAATCTCGCTGGTCGTGTACGACGCCGGCTTTGCCTGCCGGCTGCACGAGTTGCAGTCCAGCTACCTCCGCAGCAGCCAGCAGCTTGAGTTGCAGCGGTGGCGCGCACGCCCGGTCGCGCTGCGGTTTATGCAACAGACTGCACAACTGCTCAGCCCGCTGCTCTGATTTCTTGCCCGGACTTTTGCCGGCTTGTAGCCTTCTTGCGCCTGACACTGGAGATCGGGATGCACGATCCTGCCCCCCGACAGATCAATACGCGCCCCTACGGCAACACGTTCCAGGGTGCTGCCGGCCCTGCGGGCACTCTTGAAGAAGCCGCCCTGCACCGCGCAGCCGCCAAACTCAAGAGCGTCAGCACCAAGGTGTCGGGTGACGCGCCCGTCGGTTTCAACTGGGGCACGGGCGCTACCGCGATTGTACTGGCGGCGATTCCGGCTGGCATTTTCGGGTTGCTTGCCTTTGCCGCTTTCACAGACAGAAGCGCCGGCGCGACACCCGGCATGATCCTCACGGTGATTGCGCTGCTGTTCGCCGCTATACCCCTGCTGGTCATCCTGTCGTCAAAGCCGGACAAGCCGAAAAAAGCCCTGAAAGAGTTCTATCGCGCCGTGGGGCGCGGCAATGCCAAGCGCGCAATGTCGCTGGTTACCAACGCCGACAAAGACGGCTTTCAGCGCCGCCAGCCGGTCATTCCCAAGCTCGGGCGCCCGTCGGGCTATCCTTACGCACTGGATTCTGTCGACGGGTACAGGGGCTACTGGAACGAGCTTGTCCGCACCCATCCAGCGCCGTATTGCCTGACGCGCATCAGCGGCCTGCAGGTTCAGGAAGTGAAGCCGGGCGTGGTGATCGCCGACTTCGAACTGACGCTGACCATGAACACCCAGTTGTGGTGGATCCTGATCCTGGTCGCGTTGCTGCTGGCCGCACTGGTGGACATACTGACGCGCAAAGTCGTCAAGGTGCGCCTGCGCAAGGTGCTGGTCCAGGTCGGCGATGAGTGGAAGCTCTTCAACGGCGAGTGGCAGGGCTACGACGAAATGGACCTGCGCTGGCTTCACTCGGGCGTCTAAACCGGCGGGGGCAGCAGCTCGGCCAGCGTCTGAAACGCCGTACGAATGCGCGTTTTTACTGTCCCCAGCGGCATGTCTAGCGCCTTGGCGATTTCGCGCTGGCTCAGCCCGACAAAGAAACTCAACTCAACCAGTGTGCGCTGCGCCTCGGGCAACGTGTCAACGTGCTTGCGCATCAGGGCGCGCAGTTCGTCCTTGGCGAAATTGGCCGACGGCGTCTCTTCATCCAGGTTGTCCGGGTTGGCGGCACCCTCGGTGAATACCTTCTCGGTGCGGCGACGGCTTGCCGACGAGCGCGCAAAATCCAGCGCGCGGCTGCGGGTGATCATGGCGACCCATGTTTCGGCGCTGGCGCGCGAGCGGTCGAACTTGCGCGCTTCCTGCCAGACTGCCACGGCGATTTCCTGCTCGGCGGCGTCGAAGTCTTCTTTGTAAAGCGTGCGGTGCAGCACGGCCTGGATCAGCGGCCGGGCGCTTTCATAGAATTCGTTGTAAGCAACCGTGTCGCCGTCGGCGACGCGATGCAGCAGTTTGGTCAGCCCCTGACGCATGGCACGACCCCGGGGTTCAATCGTGAGCGCAAACAGTATAACCACAACCTGAGAAGTCCTCCTCCCGGAAAGTGGAGGGTGCCGCCGGAATAGATGCTTGCGGCGAACACGTTTGGAATTGTTCCGAACCCGCACTGATTGGGGCCATGCGCACGCTTCGCTTCATCCTTGCCGAGTACAAAGCCAACCTGCGCTGGTTCGTGATCGGCATGAGCGCACTGATCGTCGGCGCACTGGCCCAGACGGTCGCGCCGATCTACATCAAGCTTGCCGTCGATGCCGCGTCGCCTGAAGGCTTTGTCAGCGAAGAAGGGCTTGCCGGGCGCATCGCGCTGGCGACCATGCTGACAGAACCCGAACGCAGCGAGCGCTTCGTGCTGGTGTGCCTTGGCATGGTGGCGCTGACCGCGCTGATTGTGGCGCTGGCCACGTTCTACAAGCGCTATTACCTCGTACGCATTTCGCGCCGCACCGAGTACACACTCAAGAAGCGCATGTACGCGCGGCTGCAGGACATGCCGGCACGCTGGTACGACAACACCCGCAGTGGCGGCGTGATGTCGCTGATGACCAGCGACATTGAAGCCGTGCGCATGATGATCGGCCCCGCTGTCATGTACATTGGCGGCACGGTGATCATGTTCCCCGCCAGCCTGGCGATCATGCTGACCCTCAACTGGATGCTGACTCTGCTGGCGCTGATCCCGCTGGTTGGCCTGAGCGCGGCCACCATCTGGTTCAACCCACGCGTGCGCAAATTCAGCCTGCGCAGCCAGGAGGACCTTGAGCAGCTGTCGGCCCGCGCGCAGGAGAACTTTGCCGGCGCGCGAGTCGTAAAGGCCTTCAGCCGCGAAGACTTTGAAATCGCTGAGCTGCAGCGTCTGGGCGACACGTACCTCGAAAACAAGCTGGGGCAAGCACGCAACCAGGCGCTGTTTCAGGCCTGCATCTGGGGATTCTCGGGCATCGGCGTGCTGATCATTCTTTACTTCGGCGCGATTGAAGTCAGCGCCGGCCGCAGCAGCGTCGGCGACATGGCGGCGTTCATGCTTTACAACCTGGGCCTGTACTGGCCGATGATCGCGCTGGGCTGGGTCACCATGCTGTTCGTGCGCGCATCGGCCAGCCTCAAGCGCATCGACGCGATGACCGAAGTTGCCAGCGACCCGTCGCGCCTCGCGGGCGGCCTCAAGCCAGCAAGCCTGCGCGGAGAGATCGAGTTTCAGGATGTCAGCCTGCGCTACAGCGACGAAGCGCCGCCCGCACTGGTTGACGTGAACTTTCATGTCGCGCCCGGGCGCACGCTGGGCATTGTCGGCCAGGTCGGAAGCGGCAAAAGCACGATCGCCAACCTGCTGTTGCGCCTGATGGCGCCGACGTCGGGCCGCGTGCTGATCGACGGCACACCGATCGAAGATCTCGACGCCCATGTGCTGCGCGGCTTCATGGGCTATGTGCCCCAAGACAGCTTCTTGTTCAGTGACACGATCGCGAACAACATCGCGCTGGCGTTGCCGCCCGACGACAAGAACCGCGATGCCGCCGTGCGCAAAGCTGCACAGGCAGCCGAGTTTGAAGCCGAAGTGCTGACGCTGCCGCAAGGCTACGACACCATGCTGGGCGAACGCGGGGTCAACCTGTCCGGCGGCCAGAAGCAGCGCGCCGCGATTGCGCGGGCGCTGGCGGCCAAGCCGACAATACTGGTGCTGGACGACTGCCTCAGTGCCGTCGATACCGACACTGAGGAGCGCATTCTGCGAAACCTGAAAGCCGAAACGCGCGACATCACCACCATCATCATTTCGCAGCGCATCAGCGGCGTGTCGCACGCTGACGAAATCATCGTGCTCGACAAGGGCCGAGTGGCGCAACGCGGCTCTGATGCCGAGTTGCGGGCCGGCGGCGGGTTGTACTCCGAGCTCGCGCGCAGGCAGGAACTGGCAGCCGCGCTGGCATAGGCGAAGTAGTCCGCGGCCCGGACTATTGGCGCTTGCGTCATGGCATGGCGAATTGCAGGATTCAGGCAACGGAACGCGCCAGCCTTGGGGCGGCGCCAGCATCTGACAACCGGCAACTCAACATGCCCATCACTCGAGTCAAAACGCGTGGCACCGTGAAGTGGTACGACCGCCGCAAGGGCTACGGCTATGCGGCGCGAACCGGCGCCGCCGAGGTATTTCTTCACTATGGCGCCATCCGCAGCGACGGCGTCATTGAACTTGCGCCCGGCCAGCAGATTGAGTTCATGCTTGAGCAAACGCCGCGCGGCGCGGTTGCCCACGAGATCAGGGTTGTGACGGACTAGCCTTTCGGTGGCGCGACTTCCCGGGTCTCGGAGTCCTGGGTTGCGCCCGGCTTGTCACCGAATGCGGGGTCCATGGCGCCCGTCACTTCTTCTTCGACTTTCTTCAACGCTGACTTGTTCAAGATCGCCGTCTGCTTGGTGCGAATCTGTTCGTTGATACCCCCGGCCAGCGCATACTGCGCGCCCGATGCGGGCTTGACCTGCTCTTCAATCGGCGCCAGTACGCCGCCCGAGATGATGAACTTCATCGCCTCTTGCACCGTGATATCAAGCTGGATGACCTCGTCGGCGGCAACCACCATCGTATAGCCAGTCATCGGCGCGGGGCTGCTTGGCACATACACCGTTACCATGCGCTTGCGCGTGTGGTCCTGCACCGACCGCAGGCCCGAACCTGTTACGAACACAATCGACCACAACCCGCGGCGTGGATACTCCAGAATCGCGACTGTCTCAAACTCGATCGGCTTGTTGTCTGTGAAAAAGAACTCGACCAGCTGCTTGGCGTGCGGGTAAATCGACTTCACGACCGGTACGCGCGTGACGAACCATTCCAGAAGGGCGACAAACCTGCGACCCAGAAAGTTGCGCGCCAGGAAGCCCAGCAGTACCACCAATGCCAGACCCAGCACGCTCGCCAGCAGGTAATCAAACCAGTTGTAGCGCTCTACGCGGCCCGACAGCGGGTTGTACTGCCGCTTCCAGCCGTTGGCGTCGAGTACAGCCTGCAAGATGCTGCGCGGCTGCCCGGGCGGGGACAGGCCCTGAGTCTCGGCGGGCAGGTCCATGATGCGGGGCATGCGCTTGAGGTTGGCCTCGGTGTGCACGACGACGCCGTTTGTCGGCAGACCGTTGCCATCTTTGGGCGACTGGAAGAATGAGTCGTCGAGATAGACCAGCTCCGCCTCGGTCAGCGGCCGCGGATCGAACGTCGTGACCATGTCGATGCCCTGGATGGTCAGCTCGACGACGTACACGCGCAGCACATCCCAGACCCATGCAAAAATCGCAATCGTAATCACTGCCGGCAGCAGGATCGAAAGGCCCTTCAGGAATGCCCTGCCCACTGGGCCGCGCTTCTTGTGGTTGGATTTGTTCGTCATCCGCTCGCCTGGAAGTCCGTAAAACTTTAGCGCATAGAGGGTTGGGGTCAACAGCGCTTGCATATGCAGGGGGTGCCACTAGACTTCCGCGATGCGGCTGTTGCGCCACGATTTTCGCGATTTGAAGCTCGCGTTCGCCCTGTCATTTGACCTGCGACGCGTGATGTACGCCGGACTGGCCCTGTGCTGGACGGTGCTGGTGATCGGCGTTGTACTGGCCGTGCTCAGCGCGCGCGCATACGGCCAGGCGTTCTCGCCCGAGGGGCTGTTTCTGGTGTTCGACACCCTTGGCAGCATGCCCATCACGCCGGGGCGGGCGCTGATGTTCGGCTGTATCCTGGCCGGTTGGTGGATCGGTTTTGGCTGGCTTACCGCGCCGGTCATGCGCAGCGCCGCCGTCGATATCGCCCGCGACGAACGCGAGCGACGCGCCAGCATCCCCGTGCTCAACCGACAGGCCGCGTTTGCGCCATTGCTGGGCCTGAGTGTTGCCGCCGTCGCGCTGCTGGTGGCGCTGCTCTGGTCATTGTTCGCCATGATTCCGGGCGCTGCCGGTGCGGTGCTTGCCGGCATGCTGCTGCCACTGGTGCTGATTGTGACCGTGTTTGCCGGCGCCGTGACCATCGTGGTGCTGGCCAGCGCGCCCATGATGGGCCCCACCGCAGTCGTCGAGGGCCGCGATTACTTCGAAGCTCTGACCCGCCCCATGAGCTACGCCATGCAGCAGCCGGGGCGCTACCTGTGCTACCAGGGCGGCAAGCTGCTAACAGTCTCGGTGTCAGCCATTCTCGGTCTCGCGGCGCTGGCCATCGGCTGGGCGATTGTCGCGGCGGCCCTGTGGATTGTCGGCGAAACCGCGGTGCTGCAAGACGCCTGGCACGAAGCCACCGGCCGCGGCGATGGTGGCAAGGGTGGCGGGGTACTTTCGATGCTGATGACGGGCCTGTTCTGGGGCTCGATGGGGTTGCTGGCGACCTGGTTGATGACTGTGTGCCTGTGCGCTGACCTGATTGTCTATCTGCTAATGCGCTACCGGGTCGATGGCGTGACATTTGATGCCATCGCGATCGCCGAGGACAAGCTCAAGGTCTATCCCCGCGCCACGGAAACAGCCGAGCAAGCCGAAGAAGCCCGCAAACGCTTCGACGAGCAGCAGGCGGCTGGCGAAAAAGTCAAAGTTGAAGGCTAGCCCTTTTCCCAACCCTTTGGCCTGACGGGCGTTAAACTCCTGCGGCCCAATGCCGGCTTGTGCGTATTGAGGTGACCATGTCGCAGTTGCTCGCCAAGTACCTGATTGAAGAGCGCGGAATCCGCCAGGACAAGGTGGACCATCTGCTGCAACGCGCCAAAGAGTCCGGCGAACGTCTGGACTCGGCCCTGGTCGAGCACGGCATCCTGGCTGAAAACGAGATGCTGGAATTCTACGCCTCGCAGCTCGGCCTGCCCTACGAAAACGAACTGGCCAAGTACAAGCCCAACCCGCGCTTTGCCGAGAAAGTCCCGGTCGGTTTCGCGCGCCAGTACAACCTCGTCGGTCTCGACGAAATCGCCGGCATCCTGCGCGTCGCCACGTGTCGGCCGCTTGACCTGTACCCGATGGACGAGCTTGCGGGCCTGCTGCACCAGCCGATTGAGCCGGTGCTGGCCCCGCGCGTCGAGATCAGCGAGCTGATCAACAAGACCTACGCCCAGAAAAGCGAAGTCAGCGATGAAGTTGAACGCGAACTCGAAGCCGACGGCATGCTCGAGACCGAGTTCGAGTTCGACGCCAAGACCGACATCCTGAACATCGCCACCGCGGCGCCGATCATCAAGCTGGTCAACACGATCTTCAGCCAGGCGCTGCGCATGCGGGCCAGTGACATTCACATCCAGCCCAGCGAGCACAAACTGCAGATTCGTTACCGCGTTGACGGCGTGCTGTACGACGTGATGACCCCCAGCAAGAAGCTGCAGGACGCGATCATCGCGCGCATCAAGGTCATGAGCCGCATGGACATTGCCGAGCGCCGCCTGCCCCAGGACGGCCGCGCCAGCATCAAAATGGGCGACGCGGAAATCGACCTGCGTATCAGCACCGTGCCCACCAACTTCGGCGAGCGCGCGGTCATTCGTATCCTGGAAAAGAACACGAAAGAGTTCCGGCTGTCCGACATCGGCTTCATGCGGGACAACGAAGACATCTTTAACACTTACCTTGAGTACTCCAACGGCATCATCCTGCTGACCGGCCCCACGGGCAGTGGCAAGACGACCACGCTGTACGCCGCCATCGGCAACATCAACCGGCCTGACATCAACATCCTCACGATCGAAGACCCGATCGAGTACCAGATGCCCGGCGCCAGCCAGGTCGAGGTGAACGAGAAAAAGGGCCTGACCTTTGCCCGCGCGCTGCGCAGCTTTGTGCGACAGGACCCCGACGTCATCCTGGTCGGCGAAATCCGCGACCTTGAAACCGCGCAGATTGCCATCCAGTCCGCACTGACGGGCCACCTTGTGTTCAGCACGCTGCACACCAACGACGCGCCCAGCACCGTCACGCGCCTTGTGGACCTTGGCGTTGAGCCTTTCCTGGTCTCAAGCTCGGTCATCTGCGTGGTCGCCCAGCGCCTTGTGCGCCGCATCTGCAAAGAGTGCAAGGGCGAGTACGTGCCCGACGAACGCGAACTCAAGGGCTTCGACCTTTCGCTGGACGACCTCGAACACGGCCACCTGTGGCAGGGCCGCGGCTGTGAAGCCTGCTTCAAGACCGGGTTCACGGGCCGGACGGCGATTCACGAAATTCTGCCCATCAGCGAGCGCATCAAGCAGCAGATCGTGGAGAAGCAGCCGGCAGGCGAAATCAAGCGCTGGGCGGTAACGCAAGGCGGCCTGCGCACACTGCGCATGGACGGCATGCGAAAAGCCATGATGGGCCAGACCACGCTGGCAGAGATAGCAACCACAACCCAACGCGACACGTTCTGACATCGCCGGTATTCGGCACGATGCTTCCCGCGCCCCGCTTTTACTCAATCACCTTTATTGACAAGTCAACGTTCTGCTTCGCGATGGCCTCAACATCTTCTACGGGAGCTGGCGTCTTATTGAGGACCAGCTTTCGAAGCGACTTGATGGCCGCGAGGTCGCGAACGCTCACGTCATCCTCGAACCGACAAGAGACCAGCGACAGGCTGTTCAGTTGGTTCATCGCCTTCAGGGTTCGCTCGATATCCTTGTTCACCGCAACTTCGTTGAGGAGAAGCTGCCGCACCGTCGGAAACAGCGCCACAAGGCAAGACACTTCAAACGACGAAAGCCGGTTCCTGGATAGCTCGACGGTCTCGATTCTGGTCGGCACGTCTGCCGTCGGTGCTGCCTGACCTTCCACAAACTCACATGCATCAAGGCTGAGGTACCGCAATTTCTTAAGGTTATTCAGCGTACCCTCCACCTGTCCTGCGATGCGGCACCGGACAAGCGTGAGGCGATCCAATGAAGGCATTGCCTCGAACGCAGAAAACGGGAGCGGCTTTGCAGCCGCGGTGCATGTAACTGCGAGGTCGACTGTTGCGGCAGCCAGTTGAAGGGCTTGGAAAAGGCAAGCACCGTCGTGGCATCCAACCGATAAATAGGACACCCCTGCGCCACAAGCTCCCAAGACTTGCCGCGTAGCTGCGTCGGCGTCGCACTCGCTGCCAACCCAATCAATGTGCAACCGGGACGCGTTGGCCTGCTTCAACAGGATCGCCAGTGGAGCACCCCAACTAGGGGAGCAACGCGCAAGCTTGATTGTTTTCAAGCGAGGTGCTCCGGCGTCATTCTTTTCCTCTGGAAGGTACAAAGGTGGGTGACAACGTGTGAGAATCAGTTCGATCGGCCCTTGCGCCCCGAAAAGCACCTCAATAGTTGCCCAATCGTCCCATGAGTACCCCCCAACCAAGCAGCTTTGCAGGTGCCTCCGTTTGCTGAACGAGGCTATGGCGGAGTTCAGTTCGGTGGCAGAAGTGAGCAGCTCATGCGCTGCCAGCGCTACGCGGACATTCTCAAACTCCGGCCGCTCAGCCAACGATGTTGCAAGAAGTCCGAGCCCGCGCCACATGTTGCTGATCTCCAGCCGTTGCAAGCGCGGCAATTGGCCGAGAAATGCGGTCTCTGACAGATGCCATCCATCCGCCTCGACGTGGTAGACGTTGCTGCGAACGACTTTGCCAGTCTGATCGCTCCTGCCCTCGTAGGGAAGTCGCATGCGCAGGACAGAAACGCTGCTGATCGAGACCGCCGCCGTAAACTCAGGTCCCGACAATGGACACGAGCCCGCCAACGTCAGTTCAGCCAGATTTCGGGATTGTGCCAGCCCCTGGAATGGGCCGGGGCCGATAGGGTGGTCAAAGCATATGCTCAGTTGCCGAAGTTCTTCCGCCTTTGCGATGGTCGTCCATACGTCGTTCGCGCACTCATCAGATCGCGTGATGATCAGATGGTCGCTTCGGGCAATGTCTTTGCACGCGCGCAGAACATCCGCGCTGGTCGGCGCGGCTAGTTCGATTGTATTCGCGGCACTGCGTGTGTGAGCTTGGGTGGGCGCCACCGCCGGAAACAGCACGCAAATCACAACCAGCAACATACCACAACACAACCACCGGGAGGGCAGCGCACACTGGAAGACCGAGTAGAGACATGAGGCGCTAGTCGCCATTCTCACACACTGCGCGGAACTCGTAGTCCATCCTGTACCTAACGGCAATATCGTATTCCCACTGTGCTTTTATCGAAAAGATCACGTCTCCTGCTCCAGGAGGCGCAAAGGGCACCCATTCCCAAGTCAACTTTGGATACGCGTGGATGATGACATCTGTGCATGCCACGTGTTGTACATAGATCTCAAGGTGACAGGCGGCCTCGCAAACCGCCCCGTGCTTCGCCTCGTACGCGTCTGCTGCGCCCTTTGCATTCGCGTAGGCATCCCCTTCCAGTCCCTTGGCTCCCACAAGCGACGTTGGAAGCCCCTTGGCTAGCAGACTGTTCTCCAGTAATTGCTCCAATAGTTGCAAGAGTGGTGCTATCAGCAACTGACCCGCAAGGATGAGCAGGTACTCCCATTTGTCTTCATCCGTGGCCTTTGGATCCTTGCCCCCGTAGTTCTTGTAGTCCGGTTCAGGTGAAGGCGCGGTACCCAGTTCGAAGACTTGCTCAAACTTGAATCTGAGATGAGTAAGGTAGTAGTATGTGTCCGCGTACCACTTCTCCCAACCGCACGCTTGCGGCTCGCTTGGCAGCCGGAGTACCCGATTGCGCTCCTTGTACGGTTCGACTTTCTTGCCAGACGGCGAACCCCATCGCTGTGGAACGTAGGGCCCCCTGATCTTGTCTTCAAGGTCGGGCGCCAACAATTGGACCTGTCCTTCATCCACTTCTGACATCGGGTATTGAAGGGCCTCGCTCAGCCCATTAATTCTGTGTGTCACTTGGGTTACGCCCGGCAAAACGGAACCAGCATCGGTTTCGGCCAGTGTGAACTGGATTGTGGTTGGCAGGCCCGGTGGCGGGCCTATCCCCAATAGGCTTGCGTGTTCGGTTTCTGCCAGTGTGAATTGGTTGTTTCGTGGACGCGAGGTGTCGCTTGACGGAACGCTTTGCTGGTTCTCGGCTGTCAACGTCAGCGGATCGAATATGAAATTGCCTGCCGGGCGCTTTGGCGCGCTTGGCTCTTGCGGCTGGTACGACTGTGACGGGCGGGTCGCTGGCCCCGAGTCGCGCTTCTGTCGAGCGGCGGCGAGTCTCTCCGCCATCGCCATTCCTTCGGCGATTTGCGCGTCGATGGTGCCCAGCTTGTGGGCCAGGAAGTCTTCCGGCACCTCGACCCTTCCGCGACCGTTATGTGTGCTGACCTTCAACCCGCCGGGGGCGCAGGTTGGACAGTTTTCGTTGTCGTCTTCCATGACCGCTCTTTCTTCCTGCGCAGACAGCGGTGGCCCATTCCTTCAACCTTCGCCCGCGCCAGTTGTGGCTCGGGCGCTAGCCCGTCGCTTGCGCTCGGGGCTCTTGTTCACTCGATCGCGGGCTGCCACATAGGGCCGTCCCCGCGATCCTACCCGCCGCCGCAGCTTCCTACCGTTGTGTAGTTCTGGATGATGCTCAGCGCCCCTTGGCTGCCGACCGCGATGCCAGCCGGCATTGTTACGAATGTGTCTTCGCCCGGGCCGTCGATTGTCACTAACGCCGGCACCGTTCGCTTGATGAACATCTCGCTGCCGAGGTGCGCCGGCACGATGCCCGTCACGCCGCGCGTGGGGCCGGATTTGCCGTCATCGCCGACCACCATGAAGTACGTGCGCTCGACACCTCCCGGAGCTCCGGCGGCGTTGCACAGGTCGTTTGCCAGCCACGGCGTGCCGTTGAAGGCGTCCACGCTGCCGTCCTCCATGCGTCTGCTGGCTGGATTGTACCACCGGAACGGCGCGCGCTCGGCCTTGAATCCGGCATCGCGGCATAGTTTCCGGTATGTGCGCAGGCTGCGCGAGTGGCTCATGATCAGCGTCGGGCGGCCCGTGCCGGCTGTGATGCGCTCGTAGGCGTCGTCCAGGCAGTCGAGTGTCAACGCCCCTCCGCCCATGTCCACAAGCTGGCTGGCCGCGCAAAGGTCCGGCAAGCCGGGCCCGACAGCAGAGCCGAACGAATCGAGTTGCTGCGCATAGGCGTACAGAATGCGCCGCTTGGCGGCAGCGAACATGATGGCTTGCAGGAGTTGCGGGTTGCGGTAGCGGTCAAGGTCCGAGGCACAGGCCTGCCAGCGCGTGACGTAGTCAAGAAACGTCATCTCGGCCTGCGAGATGTCGGGCAGTTGCTCAAGCACGGTGGCACAGTCCGCCATCACGCTGGCCGGTGCAAGCGCCGTGGTGCGCGGGTAGATCAGCGACTTCCCGGCAACCTGCTGCCACGACCATGCCTGGAAGAACGGAATCTTGATCGGCGCGTTTTCGACCAGCCAAAGCGCCAACAGGTCGTCTGACAGCAGATCAGCATTCGTAACCGGCATGACGCCCCCTTCTGGCCAGATGAAGCGAGCCAAGAAGATATGCCGTCAATGTCACAGACGCCCACCCCATATTGTCATTAATATGTCTCATTATTAGGTAGTTTCTAACGTACTACCTCGTTTTGGAACGCCCGTCGGTCGTTACGCTTGGAGTCGCTCCTGTCTTGCCAATGGCTTGGGGCTGGGCACCATGCTTTTGCCGTCACACTGGTCCCGGAAAGAGGTGTCTATGTCGTCTACGCAACTGGACCGATTTGCCGCCGCTGCCCTTACCGGGTTGCTGGCGCGGCGTGAATGGGACGATGTGGAAGAACTTGCTGCCGATGCGTTTCGCATCGCGCGCGCCATGATGGCACAGCGCCTGAAACAGCAGGAAATGCCCGACAGCGACGTCATGCTCGGCGACGTGCTGAACGAAAAGGTCGAAGTGCTTGACCTGCCCCTGCGCATCACCAAGAAGCTTGAAGGCCTGGGCATCACCACCGTGCGCGACCTCACGCTCACGACCGAAAAGGCCATCCGCTTCACCGGCCTCGCCGACGAAAGCATCAGCGAAATCAACCAGAGCCTGCATCGCCTGGGCCTGACACTAAGCCCGCAATAGCTACCCGGGTGGCGCCGGTGGCGGGCCGCCGATGCCCGTCGGCACGCCATGCCCCAACCGCGTATTGAGGACTTTCAGCGCTTTCCTGATTTCATCGAGCTTGCCGTCAATCAAGTGCACTTCATCTTCGAGCGTGACCTTTTCCGAGGCGCGACGCTTGGCCATTGCCTCGTTCTCGGCTTCGGCCTGCATCTCGTTCATGCCCGACATGATCACGCCGATGAACAGGTTCAATATCACCATCGCCCCCGAGACAATGAACGACACAAAGAACAATGCCCCCAACAGCGGCTGGGCCGTTGAAACCCGCGTGAAACCGTGGGCCTGCGCCCACAAGTCCATCTCGGGGTTGTAGCCGTAGTGGTCGCTGCCGTACATCTGGATGTACATCAGGTCGGTCCAGTCCTCGAGCGTGACGCCCCGGAACAGCGACAGCAGCGCGCGTTGCAGGTCGCCAAAGTGCCACGGGTCGTTGGCGCCGAAGAAGAAAACGGCGGCTGCGGCGAAGATGTAGAAATGCAGCCCCAGCAGCACCACCACATAGCCCATCGACGGAATGCTCTTCAACAGGGCACCCACGATCAGTTGCAGCCGCGGCAGCGCCGTCACAAGCCGGAACACACGCAAGATGCGCACCAGGCGCAGCACTGGGATCAGCGCGGCTGTGCTTTCGCCCATGGGGATGAAGCAGGCGGCGACGATCACGAAATCGAAGATGTTCCAGCGGTCTTTGAAGAAGTGGTGCGGCTTGGGCCACTTGGCGATCAGCTTGAGCACGATTTCGACTGTGAAGATGCCCAGGATGATCTGGTCAAGCAGGTGGATGATGAAGTGGTGCTCGGCATAGAACTGGTGGTAGGTCTCAACGCCCACGACCACGCCGGCGAAGACGATCACGCCAATGATGAAAGCCTGGAACCACTTGTGCTCGGTAATGCGCTTGGCCAGCTTGACCATGGCAATGCTCCACAATGCAACACCCGCCTTGGAAGGCGTATCGCTGAAAGGTTTGAGGGTAAGCCCCGCGGCATGACAGCAGCGCGCGGGGGTCACAAGGTAGGTCACAGTTGCGGTGCCATACAATCGACGCATTGCCTTGTAATCGCGAATGCGCAGCGCCGTGCGTTAATGAAGGTGTCGGGAGAAGGCAAACCCGACCCCGCGGCAAGCCGCGCCGGACCGACCCGCCCCCTGCCACGATCCCCCACCGTGAAGGCGGCAACCCCGGCCGGCCTGCAAGCGGGCACCCACGGGCGCAAGGGGCAAAACCCCGCGCGCCCGCCTGCCCTTTGGGTGCCCATGCAGGACTTTCGACTCGGGCATTCCAGGCCGCATACAGCGCGGATCGACTGGTGAATCCGCGGGTCGTGCGTCAGTTTCAGCACAGGATAACTACCTGAAAACAGAGTAACCGAGTAACGGAGAGGGCAGCCACCCGCGTGCCGTCCGCCTTTCGCGGTCCTTCGGCTAGTTGTCGCCCATCTCCCATCGTTCCTCAGTTGCTCTGTTACTCTGTGTTCAAATCGATTGGATTTGAGCAGCTGGACTGCCAATCCGCGAAACTGCTTGCCGCGCACCGGCGGTTTGCGTGCCTCGGGCGTTACACTGCATATATGAGCAAGCCCAACGAAAAGATCATTCGTGTGCTGGCCGACGCCACCCGTGACCGGCCGGCGCGCCGCCGTTCGCTGCTGATCACGGTGCCGCTGGGCATACTCCTGCTGCTGGTGCTTTCCATCCTGGCCGTTGAAGGCTGGCGCCAAAGCCGCATCAGCGCCGCAGAGGATCGTGCAAAGCAGGCCGTGGCCGACATTCGCGCGGACTACGCGAGCATCGGCGACTGGCCCGGCTGGTATAGAGGCCGCGTAAAGGGCACGCGCGGCGACGCTGAGTTTCGGGCGTGGGTCGGCCGCGCCAGCTCGCGACATATCGATGAGGACGTGTCGGAAGTACTTTTCGGCCTTGAGCATCGCCTGCTGGGCGAATTGCCTGAGGGCACGCAGCTCTCCAGTGTTGAGTTGCGAAAGTTCGTTGAGACTGCTGCACCCACAGCGACTGAGCTTGACGAGATCCTTGTGTTCGATGGCGTCACCGGCGTCCCGTCCTTCGAGAACGGTTTGCCAACGATCGGAGTGCTCCAGCGGATCAGCGCCATCAAAGTGCTGTGCGCGCGCTGCCTGGCTTTGGCTGGCCTGGGGCAGTTCGAATCCGCTTGGCGCGACATTGAGCGACTGTTCAAGCTCGTGCAGCGCGTGCAGGATGCCTGCACGTTGATTGAGTACATGGTCAACTGCGCTATTGAAGGCCTGGTTCACGCGACCTTTCAACAGGTGTGCGCGGTCGGTGCGCCACCGGATTCTCTCGGGATTTACTTCCCGTGGCCCGACGCGCCGGACCGGCTGACAGAGCTCGTGGAGCTTGAAGCCGTATTTGCAGCGCAGATGCCCCCCAATGCAGACGCCCTTGCCGAATACTTTGGCAATGATCACTCGCGCCGCTGGTTTCGATGGTTTGACCCAACCACCACCCCGAGCAGCTGGCCCCACGAGTTCACGCGCGAGGCAAGAGACCTTGATGAGTTCGCAACGTACGTGCAGGCGGTGCGCGAACTTGCGGGCATGCACCGTGGCAACAGCGGCACGCCGCCTGTGGTTCATGACTGGGCGCGCGACATACTCAGCAAGTCGGCAGCCGGCCGCGCACGCCTGACCGTGGCACGACGTGGCTCGAACCTGGCATACGACTTCCGCACAGCCGAACGCAAAGGCACGCCGCTCACCGAGTGCCGGGCATCGAAACTCCTCTACAGCGTGCGCAGCGTCGAAGTACAGAACGATGGCGCCGTGGTATGGACTTGGGACCTGCCGCAAGCGGACAAAGTGAGCATTGCGGGACCCTACGCCACGATCGAGGACTTGCGGGCGGAGTCGCTGAGCCTGAAGCTGTTTCCCATGAATCGGTAGCGCCTCACAGCGCCGCGGCGATGGCCGTCAGCGCTTCGCCGGCTTTGGCTTTGAGGTGATAGGCCACGTAGCCCGAGATCTCGGTTTCCTCGGGGTTGATCTCGACCGTCAGGCGGCCCTGCTGGGCGGCGATCAGTACCGGCTGCACGATGTACGGAAACATGTTGCTGGTGCCGACGCTGATCACGACGTCGGGCACGCGGTGATAGAACTCGTCGTGCAGCCGCTGCACCTTGGCCTCGGGCAGCATCTCGCCGAAGAAGACCACATCCGGCCGGATCGTGCCGCCGCACTCGCAGCGCGGCGCCTTGCCCGTGGCGACGATGGTCTGGATGCATGGCTCTATGTCGGGTTCGCGGCTCAGGTCGCCGCGCCGGCCGCATTTCATGCACAACAGCTTGAACGTGTCGCCGTGGATGTCGATCAGGTTGCGAGTGCCCGCCGCCGCGTGAAAGCCATCGACGTTCTGGGTCAGCAGCACGAAGCGCTCTACTTTGCGTTCGATCTCGACCAGCGCGTGGTGGGCGGCGTTGGGTTGGGCGCCGCTGGCGGCCCCAGCGATCTTGGCGATGGCCTGCCAGGCGCGGTCGGGGTCGGTGCGGAGTGTGGGCGCGCTGAGCGCCTCAATCGTGCGGTCGCCTTGCTCGGGGTCGTCGTAGATGCCGCCCTTGCCGCGGTACGTTGGAATGCCGCTTTCAGCCGAGATGCCGGCGCCGGTGATCACGCCAATGCTGCGCGCGGCGCGCAACCGAGTGGCCAATTCTGCCGGCAGGACAAAACCCATGGGAAACCTCGCGCGGAATTGTAGGCGAGCTTATGCTGGCCTGCCCTCACAATCTCCATATGGACGTGCGCTTGTTTCAGCGTTCCAACAGATCCAGCCGTCGCCACAAGCCCTCGGCCCACGCGGTCAAGGATTGGCTGGACGACACCTGCCGCGCTGACGCGGTACACCAGTTGATTGCGCTCGGTTTCAGCATTCTGTTCGTGCCGGTTGTACAGGCGCTGGCGGTGGTGGTTGCGTACTACGCGCTGTGGGTGTTGCTGGGCGCGGACACCAAGCTGCTGATCGACAACCTGTGGATCATCATCGCGGCGGTCATCGCCGGGAACGTCGTGTATTTCAGCGTCGGCCGCGACAAGCTGTATCGCGTGCCGATCAGCGGCGGCGTTGTGCGTTGGCGCGACAAGCGGCTGGCGGCAGGGCCGGAAGCCGCTGAGGCCGCGCAGTTCTCGGTCTTCTTTCGCAACGAGTTTCTGAAGATCCTGCTGTTTCCCGGCTGGGTGATGGATGTGGCGATCATGTCCGGGTTCTGGTGGTGGCGCATGCGAACTGCGAACACAGAGTTGATGGCGCGTATTCTCGTGCACGTGGCGCTGGAAGACCGGCGCGTGAGCTTTGACGCGCTGGAGCAGGCATTTCCGCCGGATGGATTGGCAAAGGCCTTGAGCACGCTGCGACACGTCCGCGGCGTACTGCTGTTTGAGAAGCCTGTGCCCGCGATTGCCCTGAACAACGACCTGACCCGGCAAGTGCGTGAGCTGGCGGGCATTCCGGCCGATGCGAGACCCTGAGTGGCCTGCTAAACGGATTCGCGATGCGGACACCAAGACGACGTCTGATTGCATGGATGATCTACCTGCGCAAACCAACGCGGCAGTTTCTGCCGTTGTTCGCCTTTGCCAACCTGGTCGTCCTGCTGGGCGGGGTGGCCTTCTACACGCTGCATGACCGGCCCATGCCGGTTTCTCAGGCCCTGTGGGTCACTTTCGCGCTGCTGACCGGCGAGCCCACGCTGGACCAATGGCCCAGTCACTGGCTGCTGGAGGCGCTGCACTACCTGCTGCCGCTGCTGGGGCTGGTGGTGGTGCTGGATGGCCTAGTTCGGTTTTCATACTACGCGCTGCGGCGCGATGAATTGTCCCCTGAATGGGTACGCGCCATGACGTTGACGTTCAAGAACCACGTAATTCTTTTCGGCTTGGGCAAGGTGGGTTTTCGCGTGTTGCAGCAGCTGGTTGAGCTGAAGCAGCAGGTGGTCGTGATCGAGAAAGACCCCCTGTGCCCCAATTTCGCCTATGCCAAGCACCACGGTGTGCCGGTGCGCGTCGGTACGCATCGCGAAGAAGGCGTGCTGGATGATGCCAACGTCAAAGACGCCAAGAGCATCATCTGCTGCACCGACGATGACCTTGCCAACCTTGAACTCGCCATCGACGCCCGCAAGGAATGCCCCGATATTCGTGTCGTGCTGCGCATGTATGACCAGGAACTTGCCGAGAAAATCCGCGACTCCATGGGCATGGACCTCGCCTTCAGCACAGCCGCGCTGGCTGCGCCCGTCTTCGCCACCGCCAGCGCCGACCCCAGCATTATCAACGCGTTCTTTGTAGACGAGCGGCTGCTGGTGATCGCGCGCCTGACCGCCGAGGCCGGCAGCGGCCTATGCGGAAAGACCGTGGGAGACCTGGTCAGGTCATACCAGCTGGTCGTGGTCTCGTACCGGCGCGGCGAGGGCACAGTGTTTCACCCGCCCACAGACGTTGTGATCGAGCAGGGCGACGTGATCACCCTCGAGTGCGACCCGAAAACCCTGCGCGACCTGCATGCCCTGCAGGGCAATTTACGCTGAGCAACCACGTGACATTCCTCCCGTTGTCCGCTTGAATTGTGCGCCTATGCCTGAGCCGCGTCGCGAGTCAGAGCTTGAGAGGGCCCGTAAGGTCCAGCTTTCGATGCTGCCGGAAACCCCGGGCATTGAAGGGCTGGACATCGCCTGCGGCTACAGCGCCTGTGACCACATTGGCGGCGACTTTTATGACTTCATCCTGATTGACCGCTGGCGCCTCGGTGTGGTCGTCGCCGACGTGTCGGGCCACGGCACGGCCGCGGCGCTGCTTATGGCGGCGACCAAGAAGGTCATGCAGATTTGTGGCAAGGGCAGCCTCTCGCCGCGCCAGACACTGCTTGAAGTCAACGACAGCATCCGGGCAGATCTGCCGCGCGGGATGTTCCTGACCGCGCTTTACGGTGTCATCGACATTCGCAACCATCGCTTCTGCTTTGCAAGCGCCGGCCACAACCCGCCGCTGCTGCGCCGGGGAGAGAAGCTGCGCGATCGCTGGCCGCAGGGCAACGCGCCCCCGCTCGGCCTCATGACCAGCGAGCTGCTTCGCGAGCACATGAAAGAAGAGTTCGTGCAACTCGCGCCCGGCGACACCCTGTTGTTCTACACCGACGGACTGACCGAGGCCCGCCGCAGTGACGAAATGTACGGCGTGGAACGGCTGATGGAACGCCTGCGCACAAGCCTTGCCGACAGCGCACAGGCGCTGCTGTCTGAGCTGCGGGCGGACGTGGCAACCTTCAGAGCCGGCGCGGCCCAGGGCGATGACGAAACGCTGCTGGTCGTGCGGGCGTTGACGCCGCCCGCCGACCCCGCGCCGCTGGTGAAAGGCATGACCAGCAGCAGCGGCGAGTTACCGCGCGTCACCAGTGAACTGGTCGGCCGCGATGCAGAAGTCGCCGTGATCGCGGACCTGCTGCGCGACGCGCAGTCGCGCCCGATGACGGTGACAGGACCGGTGGGCGCGGGCAAGTCGCGCGTGGCGCTGGCCGCCGTCGAGGTCGCCCGCGGTACTTTCCCCGGAGGGATCTACTTCGTGGACCTCAAGGCCGCAGCCGGCATCGCCGACGTGTGCCGCCTGGTTGCCGGCGTCCTGGGACTGCCCGAGGACGACTCCCAGCTTGGCGCGCGCATCGCGGCGGCGCTGAAGTCGCCCGCCGGTCGCACCCTGCTGGTGCTGGATAACTGCGAGCGCTGCCACGAAGCCTCCGGCCTGTGCCTCACGCAATGGAAGCAGCGCAACCAGGACCTGCAGGTGCTCGCCACAAGCCGCGTACCGCTTGGCGTTGGCGGAGAGCAGACACTTGCACTCAAGCCACTGTCCACACCGCGCACCGACGACAAGCTGAGAGCGGACGTTGTTCTGCAGGCTTCGCCGGCGGTTGCGCTGTTCATGGCCAAGGCGCGCAAAGCGGACCCCTCGTTCAAGCTCACGGACCAAAACGTGGGCGAAGTCTCGCGTATCTGCCGCCGCCTGGACGGTCTTCCTCAGGCGATTGAGTTGGCGGCGGCGCGGGTGGCCGTTCTGTCGCCGCGGCAGATCCTGGACCGGCTCGACAAGCGCTTTGAGCTGCTGGCCGAAGAGGGCGGCGGCAAGGGCAGCCTGGAGGCCGCACTTGCCTGGAGCTTTGAACTCCTTTCGCCGGGTGAAAGGCAGGCGCTGTTGCTGCTGGCGCACTTTCCGACGGGGTTTCAACTAGACGTGGCGACGCGCGCCCTGGCGCGGCTGAAAGGTGAATCGCCCGAAGGGCTGGTCGGCGCGTTGATGCGCCACAACCTTCTGCACTATGACGCGCAACCTGAGCTGGGAGGCGAACGGCGCTTTCAGTTGTATGAATCGATCCGGTTGTTCGCGCTGGACGCAGTCAAGGCAGCCGGCCTTGAAGCGCAGGCGCAGGCGGCCTTCGAAAGCGCGTTGCTGGGCTACGTGATGCACTGGTGGTGGATCGACCAGCGCCATGGCTCGCCGGAAGCGCGCCGCCGCGTACGCCTTGAACTTGAGCCGTTGCTTCAACTGATCGAGACCACCCGCGTGCCTGAAACGCGCGCCTGGGCAAGTATCGTCGCGGCCCCGATGCTGGGCGCCCGCGGCCAGCAAGACCGCGCCATGACCATCCTGCGCGGCGGCATGGACGGCCTGTACCCCGGCAGCGATGAATGGAAGTGGATCCAGGTCACGGATGGCCAGCTGCGGGTGATTGAGGCGCCGGGCAACGTGCTGGACCTGCTGGAAAAGTTCGACGGCGACCCGCTGATGAACTTCAATGCGCTGCTGGTGCGCAGCTACGCGCTGCACCGCCAGGGCAACCAGACGGGAGCTCTGGAGCTCGCCCGCAAGGCGGCGTCCATCACCGGCCTTGAGCCCATCAAGCGCGCAATTGTCAACGACCGCATCGGCGTGTACCTGGCCGCGGCTGGCCATCACGAAGACGCGCGGCAAGCTTACGAAACCGCGCTGCGCATCGCGCGCGAACAGGGCGATACACTGGTGCTGGCCCGGATCATGCACAACCTGGGCTGGCTGTTGCAGCGCCGCGGCAAACCCGCCGAAGCCGAGCCCTACCAGCAGGAAGCGCTGCAGTTGTCGCAGGCCGAAGGTGAGCGCGGCATGGAGTCGAGCAACCTGGGTTCGCTGGCGCTGACCTTGCACCTGACAGGCCGCAAACCCGAAGCCGAGGCCACGATGCTGCGCGCCCTGCGCATCGCGCGTGAGGTAAGCAAGCCGTTCACGGAAGCCGCGCACCTGAACACACTGGCGCGCATCTACCATGAGCAAGACCGCCACAAGGAAGCGCTGGACGCAAGCCTGGCGTCGCGGGCACTTTCGCGCGAAATCGGGGCTAAGCACAGCGAAGCAGTGGCCGAAAGCAACGTCGCGGCGCTGCAGATCGTGATGGGGCAAGAGCAGGGCGGCCTGGAGTCGCTGGAAAACTCGTACAAGTTGCTGGTCGAAGTCGGTGACGCCCGCAGCGCGCTGTCGGCGCTTTCAAACATCGGCGCAGTGTATATGAAGCGCTGGGACGCCCATCGGCAGCGCCGCGACCTGCTGCTTGCGATCGAGTACCTGCAAAGGGGATGCCGCGGAAGGCGCGAACAGGGGTTTGACCCCTTGGTCGATTGCGAGGCTGAGCTTGCGCGGCTTCTGCATGCGTCCGGTAAGACCAGCGAGGCACGGGCGCTGGCGGACCGGGCGCTGGCGGATGCCCGCAAACGGGTTGACGACTTGAGCGTCAAGGCGGCCGTGGACCTTGAAAAACTGCTGGAAGAGACAGCCCCCAAGGCGCCCAAGGCACCGTCACCCAGGCGCAGGCGCCGCAAGCAGCTGCCGGGCGGCGCACCCCGCCCCCGCGGGGTAGCGCCCAAGCGCCGCCCGATTCGGTGATCGGCCTGCCCAAGCGGGAGTTCTTGACGCAACATCGCGACCCCCGCAGAAAACAAACTATCCTGTTGGCAGATGAGTAACGCCGGCTCTGAACTCAAGCGCGCCCAAAGCGTGCAGATGATGATGCTGCCCGATGCGCCACAGGTGTCGGGCGTCGAGCTTGCGTGCAGCTACCGCGCATGCGACATGCTGGGCGGCGACTTCTACGATTTCATTTACATCGACGCCTGGCGCCTTGGCATTGTGATCGCCGACGTCTCCGGCCACGGTACCGCAGCCGCGCTGGTCATGGCCGGCGCCAAGAAGGCGCTGCAGATTTACGGTCGCGACACTTCGCCCCGCGCAGCCATGCTTGCCGTCAATGAAAGCCTGCGCAGCGACATCCCGCGCGGCATGTTCCTGACCGCGATCTATGGCGTGTTTGACATCCGCACCCAGGCGCTGACCTTCGTGAGTTGCGGGCACAACCCGCCGCTGCTGCTGCGCGCCGGGCAACTCAAGAGCACTTGGGGACAGGGCAACGCCCCGGTGCTCGGGATTCTGCCGTCGTCCGAGATGCAGAAGCACATCAGGGAAGTGCAGGTACAACTGCAGCCCGATGACGTCTTGCTGCTCTATACCGACGGCATCACAGAGGCGTTCGACACCCAGCGCGGCATGTATGGCGAAGAACGCCTGCTGGCGCGGCTGCACGGGCAAGTAAACACGCTTGCGGCGCAATTGCTGAAGCTGATCCAGACCGACGTTGACGCCTTCCGCGCCGGGGCAACGATTTCCGACGACGAGACCATGCTGGCGCTGCGCGTACAGGAAAAGCCGCGTGACCCCGTGCCGCTGCGTGCAATCAGTGGCGGGGCCGAGGGCCTGCCCGAATTCACCACCGAGCTCATCGGGCGCTCCAGAGACCTGGCCGAAACCACCCGCCTGCTGCGCCAGAAAGACGCACCCGTCATCACGCTGACGGGCCCCGCCGGCGTCGGCAAAACACGCGTCGCCGCCGAGGCCGCCCGCAGCCGTGCCGCTGACTTTCCAGGCGGTGTCTTCTTCATCGACCTGCATAGCGCCACCGGCGTGGCCGAGGTCTGCCGGCTGGTCGGTGCAACCCTGAAACTCAGCGACGATGACGCGAACCTGGGCATGCGCATTGCCAACGCGCTGCAAAACCGGACCAGCGCCGGAGGCCCGGTGCTGGTGGTTCTGGACAACAGTGAGGGCGCCGGCACGGCTGCGGCCCTGTGCATCAAAGAGTGGCGCCAACGCGTTCCGGAGTTGAAGGTTCTTTGCACAAGCCGCGTCGCGCTGGGCACACCGGGCGAAGTGGCGCTCACGGTCAAGCCACTGGCCCTGCCGCGCATGCATACCGGTGGCAAAGAGTCGCAGCTTCTGCCCGCGATTACCGAGGCGCCGGCGGTCGTGCTGTTTACCCGGCGGGCGCAGCAAAGCGACCCCCGCTTCAGCCTGACCGAGGCGAACGCGCTCGACGTTGCAGGCATCTGCCGCAGGCTTGACGGCATCCCGATGGCGATCGAGCTTGCCGCCGCGCGCGTTGGTGTGTTGTCGCCAAAGCAGATTCTGGAAAGGCTCGACAGCCGCTTTGAACTGCTGAAAGGCAGCGGTGACGACGCGCGCAGCACGCTGGAAGGCACACTGGCCTGGAGCCTGGACCTGCTGGAGCCCGCGGCGCAGGAAGCGTTGCTGCGCTTGTCGGTGTTTGCCGACGGCTTTCAGCTAGATGTGGCCGAGGCCGCCCTGCAAACGCCAGGCGGGCCGGCGGCTGCCGACTTGTTACGAGTGCTGATCCAGCACCATCTGCTGCTTTCTGAAGAGCTGCCCGAGATCAAGAATGAGCGCCGCTTTCGCCTGTACGAATCGGTGCGCATGTTCGCGCTGCGGCGGCTGCAGGCGTCAAGCATCGAAGACAACGCGCGCAAACGCGCGGCCCGAGCGCTGGTTGAGTATGCCGTGAAGTGGTGGCGGCTTGACCTTGAGGGCGCGACTCCGCTGGCGTCGCGCCGCTGCAAAGCCGAGACGCAGGCCCTGCTCGAAATTGCCGAACGCGCCAGCGAGCCCGACCTGGGTGCCTGGGCAACGGTCATCATCGCGCAGCGACTGCACCGCGGCGGCGAACAGCAGCGCGCAGAAGACCTGCTGCGCCGCTACAAGTCGGCTGTAAAGCCGGCAAGCGAAGTCTGGACCTGGCTGGTGTTGACCGAGGCGCAGGTGAAAGTGCAGGACCTTCCGTTGCAGGTCGAGGAAGCGCTTGCACCGCTGCGGGTGGACGGGGCGGCGCTCTACACCTCGCTGATGACACGGGCGATCGCACTGTACACCCTGGGCGAACTGGAGCAGTCGGGCGACGCGCTGAAGAAGGCCATGGCGCTGCCGGGGCTGGGACCGCTGCGGCAGGCTGCGGCGATGGAGAGGCTTGGCATTCTGTACACGCAGGTCGGTCGCACGGCTGAAGCGTTGCCGTGCTTTGAGCGCGCGCTAAAGGCAGCCCGCGACCACGGTGACTACGTGCAGGAAGCCGTCACGTTGTACAACCTTGGCCGCTTGCAGCAGCGACGCGGCCAGCTTGACGAGGCGCAGCGGGTACTGCGCGAGTCGGTGCGCATCGCACAGGCCGAAGCAGAGCGCGGCATCGAAGCCAACTGCCTTGGTGCGCTCGCGCTGGTCATGCACCAGAAGGGCGAGCGCCAGCAGGCCGAGGCCTGCATGCTGCGCTGCCTGCGCATCTGCCGCGAGATCGGTCGCCCGCACGCCGAAGTCGCGCACCTGAACACGCTGGCGCGCATCTATTTTGAGCAAGGCCGAAAGCGCGAGGCAATTGAGCAGGCACAACTGTCCCTGAAGATCAGCCGCGAGATTAAGTCCGTGACCGGCGAGGCGGTGGCAGAAGGCAACATTGCCGCATTGCGCATGGAAATGGGCGACCTGGACAACGCGCTGGCCGCCTTTGAGCGCGCGCACGCGATCCTGATGGACCAGGGCGACGTGCGCAGCGCGCTGATTCAGCTTTCCAACATCGGCGACCTGTACTGCCGCATTTGGCGCGAGCAGAAAAAACCCGCGGCGTTGCACAGCGCCGTCGATACCCTGCGCCAAGCCACCCAGGAAGTGCGGTCTCTGGACCTCATTCCGCTGCTGGGCGGGGAGCTGTCGCTGGCGCGCTGCCTTTCCGAGATTGGTGACCTGGCAGAGGCGCAAGAAGTGCTGGCCGCCATGCGCGAGGGCGCAGTCGCACACCCCAGCGCGACCAACCCCAAAATGCTCGCAGAAGCCGAGGCACTTGCCGCCGAGTTGCAGGCCAGGGCGCGCACGCTCACACCCACCAGCGGGCCAAGCCGCCCGCGCATGCGCAAGCCAATGAACACACCACCGCCATTGAGCGACGCCCGCAAACGCCCGCGCGGCGCAATTCCAAGGCGCCGCCCGCGCCTGCCGTAGCGAAGTCGCTGCCATCCCAACAGAAACCCCCGGATTGCTCCGGGGGTTCTTGTTTACGCGTTATCTACGGACTATGCTTTGGCTTTGCCCTTCTCGATGCCGTCGGCTTCGGACTTGTGCATGCGGCCGAGATAGCCCGGCAGCTCCACGCCGGCCTGCTCTGCCAGTTCGTGGATCGGGGGCAGGGCACCAATCAGGCTGCTGAGAAAGCCAGCCGTGCCGCCCTTGCCGTTGCCATTGCTGTTGCCGCCATCCCACACGGTCACCTTGTCGATCTTGAGGTTCTGCACCGCCTTGACCTGCTGGGCGACCAGCTCGGGCATCTTTTCGATCAACAGCAGCGTCGGCGCGATGTCCGGGCGTTCGGCGCAGGCCTTGACCAGCTCGTTGTAACCGGCAGCCTTGGCGCCCAACACCTTGCGGATACCTTCGGCCTCGGCTTCGTACTTCATCAGGATGGCGTCGGCTTCACCCTTGGCTTCGCGACGACGACGTTCGGCGACAGCTTCCGCCTCAATCTCAACGCGGCGCTTGTCGATTTCCTCCTGGACGATGATCTCTTTTTCCAGGCGCGCGGTTTCAAGCTGGCGTTCTTTCTCGAACACCATGCGCTGGGCCTCGACGCGGGCGACTTCGCCGCGGCGGGTAGCTTCGGCTTGAGCCTCGGCCAGCGTTGCGTTGCGCTCGGCGATTTCTGCCTTGGACGTGTTTTCGCCGTCGATTGCTTTGCTTTCGTACGTCGCCACCTGAACACGGCGTTGCATGTCGGCTTCTTTGCGGCCGGTTTCGGTCTGTGCCGCTTCGCGCGCCACAGCGACTTCCTGCTGCCTTTGCGCCGCAGCTTCTGCCGCGCGACCTTCGGCTTCGAGCCGTGCGACCGCAATACGCTGGTCGCGCTCGGCCTTCTTCTTACCTTCAGTTGCCTTTGCCTGTTCGTCGGACACCGAAATCACGCGTTCACGGTTCTGTACCGCTTCGCCGGTGGCGCCCAACTTTTCCTGCTCGGCCACTTCGACGCGCGCCTGGTTGATGGCTTCGCTGGCGGCGCGCTTACCGATGGCTTCGATGTAGCCCGACTCGTCGGTGATGTCGCGGATGTTCACGTTGATCACTTCCAAGCCGATCTTGTTCAGCTCAGAGGCGACGTTTTCGTTGATCAGCTTCAGGAACGTTTCGCGGTCCTGGTTGATTTCCTCGATGCCCAGGGTCGCGATCACGAGGCGCAGCTGGCCGATGATGATGTCCGCGGCCTGGTTGTGCACCTGGCGGTCATCAAGGCCGAGCAGACGCTCGGCAGCGTTCTGCATCATCTGGGGCCGCGTGCCGATACCGATGGTGAAGCTGCTGGGCACGTTTACGCGAATGTTCTTCTTGCTCAGTGCGCCGCGCAGGTCGATTTCTACGGTGATCGGCTCAAGCGACAGGTAGGCGTAGTCCTGGATCAACGGCCATACCAGTGCCGCGCCACCATGGATCGTCTTGGCAGCCCCGCCGCCGACGCCCTTACCGAACACCACCAGTACTTTGTTACTGGGGCAACGCCGGTAGTACTTCACGACCATGATGATGGGCAGGATGAACACACCCAGCAGCACCATCACAAAGATGAAGATCAGTAGTCCCGTGTCCAGTCCAAGAAACATAGCCCGCTCCTTTGTTTGCTGCTGTATGTGCGTTCAGCCGCTATGGCGGCAATCAAGCCTTCTCAACTACCCGGTCAATTCTGTAGCCCAGTATCTCCAGGCCCACTTTGCCTACTTCTGGTGCCGCGTCTTCTGTTGCCTGGGCGCTCAGCTTTTCGCTCTCGCCCTTCACTTCTGCCAGTTCCCGCATGGCAACCGTTCTGCGCAGGTTGCCGACCAGGATGTCGCGCACCATGGTTTCAATCGCGCGCTCGTCCAGTCCGATCAACCTTTCCGCGGCGTTGGCGGACATTCTCTCGCCCTGGCCAATCGCAACGGTAACTACTGCGTTCACTTCGACTGCATCGTTGCCATGGGTAGAGATGCGCTCCACCACAATCGGCACCTTAATCGGCTCCAGCGAAAGCTCGGCACAGTCCTGGATGATCGGCCAGACCAGCACCCCTCCGCCGCGTATGCATTTGCTTCCGTTCGGTACTCCTTGCCCGTATACCACCAGCATGCGGTTTGGTGGGCACCGCCTGTAACTTTTTGCGAGCAGCACCGTCGGCAATACCAAAGCCAGCACCAGCACCGCACCGCTTGCAGCTGCAAATTCCACCCCAGACAGCAACAGCATCCGCGCGCCTTTGCCGATCAGTTTGTCGGGCACACCCGCAGTGTTTTCTCGTCCACCTTTGACATCACCACAATCGGCTTGAAGCTATCGATTTCGGGCCCGTCGCTGACGGCGTCATATGTGCGAAGCCGGCCCTGCACGGTGACCTGTACCTGGCCCTTGCCCTTACCCGCTTCAGGGATCTTCAGGTAGACGGTGCCCTTGAGGCCCTCGGCGTTGAAGTCTTTGACCGTGCCGTCGGATTCCAGTTTCTTCATCGAGAAGATCGCGTAACCCACAGCCAGGGCAGCGACGAAACCGCCGATGTAACCGCCACCGAGGGACATCCAGGGGGCCAGGTCCATGCTCAGCAGCAGCAGCGAGCCCCATGAACCGACCATCAGGGTCACGATCAGCGTCATCATCGTGAAAATCTTGAAGTCGGCTGCAGCCGTGGCGTCGTTCAGGTCACCTGCAAGCCCGCCGGCGTCAGCGCCGTCGGTGCCGTCGATGCCCACAAACAGCAGGATCAGGCGCAGCACGAAGAAGGCCGTTGAGACCCCCGCCAAGACATAAAGAACGGTTTCCATGGTTCTGCTTCCCTTCTCGTCCCTATATGGGGACGGTGGAAAAGTAACACACGCCCGTGGGCCCGCCGACTCCAATCCCGTCAAGCCTTTGTAACCGCCAAGTCTCGTCCCACAAGCGGTTTCGGGCGAATTTGACGGATAGCACGGAAAAGGGAAAGTTGAAAGGGGAAGGGAAAGTTGTCTGGGAATGGAACTTCCGGCCTTGGCGTCAGCGCCTGCCCCGGCCCAATTCCACTACTAGAAGTCCGCCCGCGTCATGCGCACTGCGGCTGCAACCCTTTCCACGCCAAGCAGGTATGCGGCGACCCGCCAGTTTACCTTCTCTTCGTTCGCGATCCTGCACACGTCATCGGTCGCGCCGCGCATGATGTCTCGCAGGCGCTGGTGTACGTCGTGGATTGTCCAGTACATGCGCTGGCGGTTCTGCACCCACTCGAAATAGCTGACCGTGACGCCGCCAGCGTTGGCCAGCACGTCCGGGATCAGCGCTATGCCGCGTTTTTCAAGGATGGCGTCGGCTTCGGGTGTCGTCGGGCCATTGGCCCCCTCGGCAATCAGCTTGGCCCCCACTTTCCTGGCGTTCTTGGCATGAATCGCGCCCTCAAGCGCCGCCGGCACGAGGATGTCGCACTCAAGCTCAAGCAACTCTTCGTTGCTCATCTCGGTGCCCGCAAACCCGCTGACGCGGCCTGTTGATTCCTTGTGTTCAATGGCGGCTTCGACGTTCAGACCCTCCTCGGCATGAATGCCGCCAGCGCTGTCAGAGACTGCAACGATGATCGCCCCCATCTTTGACAGCACGCGCGCAGCCCACTGGCCAACGTTGCCAAAGCCGTGAATCACGACGCGTTTGCGCTCAAGGGGCTCGCCCTTGATCTCAAAGTAGCGCTGCACCGCAAAGGCAACGCCGCGGCCCGTTGCGTCGGTGCGGCCAAGGCTGCCGCCGTATTCAACGGGTTTGCCGGTGATGACCGCGGGCTCGGGGTGGCCCACGTAATGGCTGTACTCGTCGCAGATCCATGCCATTTCGCGGGGGCCGGTGTTTACGTCGGGCGCCGGGATGTCGAGGTCGGGCCCGATGTAGGGCAGCAGGCGGCGGGCGTATGCGCGGGTGGCGCGTTCCTGTTCGCGGCGGGTCAGCGCCTTGTAGTCAATGATCATGCCGCCCTTGGAGCCGCCGTAGGGCACGTTGACGACGGCACACTTCCACGTCATCCACATGCTCAGGGCTTTGACTTCTTCGATGGTCACGCCCGGATGAAAGCGAATGCCGCCCTTGGCCGGTCCGCGGGCGAAGCTGTGCTGTGCGCGAATGCCGCTGACAATGCGTGTGCTGCCGTCATCCATCGTGAAGGGGACGGTGAAGTTGTGGACGACTTCAGGCTCAGACAGAAACGCCTTGATCGCCGGCGAAAGCTTTAGCCGGTCTGCGACGGCGAAGAACTGCTCTTGGGCGTGGTGCCAGACGTCGGTCATGTTGTGTTCTGGGTTATGTGCTTACTGGAAACGGACAATGCCGTGCAACCCGCAACTGAGAGCTACACTTGCAGTGAATAGACTGCGATGCCGCCTTCGCGTCCGCACGTCACCATGTTGCGCGTGTCGGGGCCGAATGCAACGCCGGACACACCCTTGGGATGGTCGGCAAACGTCGCGATTTCCTGCCAGTCCTGCACGCTGCGAAGCACCAGGATGCGGTCTTCGCCGGCGCTGGCCATGATCCGCGAATCCGCCGAAAACGCGATGCTCCAGACCAGGCTGGAATGGTCGCGGATTTTCAGCGTGCGCTCAAACCCCGGTATCTCATACACCCGGATCGTGCTGTCATCGCTTCCCGTAAGCAGGTAGCGGCCGTCAGGGCTGAAGCTCAGGCTGGTGATCGTGCCGCGATGGCCCTTGAGTTCGACCAGCATGTCGCCCGACATCATGTCCCAGACCACGACGCTCTGGTTCAGTGTGCCGCTGGCCAGCAGCAGCCCGTCGGGGCTGAAACTCAGCGCCGCGATGCCGCCGCCATGGACTTCGCTGACCGGCTCGAAGCTGGTGGTGTCCCACATCACCGCCGTCTGGTCGGCGCCACTGCTGGCAAGAAAGTGCCCGTCCGGGCTGAAGCGTACGGCAATCACCGGCGTCTCGTGCCCGGCAATCACAGCCGCCTCGCGCCAGGTGCGTGTGTCCCAGATGCGTACGCTGTTGTCGCCGCTGCCGGTCGCCAGCACCTTGCCGTTGGGGCTGAAGTGCAGCGACTTGACCCAGGCGCTGTGGCCCTTGAGCTCAGCCATCATTTTCAGGCGTTTGCTGTCCCACACCTTCACGGTGCCGTCTTCGCCCGCAGTCGCAAACACGCCGCCATCGGGGCTGTAGGCCACGGCATGCACCAGGCCCTGCCGCGAATCCATCAGCTTGATGCGCAGCCAGCGGCCGGCCTTGAGCGGGTCTTTCTCGCGGTCCTGGTCAACCAGCGGGCTGGTGTGGATCTTGGTCGTGTGGCTGGGCGGCTGGTCGGTGGTGCCGCCGCCGGACAGCATGATCTTGCGCATGTCCACGGCGGTGGGATAGCGCGCGTCCGGGCGGCTTTTCAGGCCCTTGTCAACGAACGTGTCAATCCACGGTGGCAGGTCAGGCCGCAGCGCCGTGACAGGCTCATAGTTGCCGACGGGCAGCAGGCCGGTCAGCAGCTCATAGAACATGACAGTGCAGGCGTACAAGTCGGCACGGGCGTCTACATTCGCGGCGTCGCGGGCTTGCTCTGGCGCCATGTAGCCCGTGGTGCCCATGGCCACTTCGGCCATGGTGGCGTTGCTGACTTCGAAATTCTTGGCGATGCCGAAGTCCAGGATCTTGAGCTGAAACTCAGAAGTGCCGGGCTTGCCGCGGACCATGATGTTTTCGGGCTTGAGGTCGCGGTGCACCGTCACCTGGTGGGCAGCCGTCAAACCCTCCAGCATGGCCTCAAGGATGGCAACGGCGTCGTTGAGGGGCACAGCCTGGCCGCTGGAGTCGGCTTCGTTGATGACCTTCCGCAGCACGATACCGGGAAAGAACTCCATGCTGATATGCCAGCGGCCCTTCCACTCAAAGATGTCGTGGGTGGCGATGATCGCGGCGTGCCTGATCTTGCGGGCGATGCGGCCTTCGCTCTTGAACCGCTCAACCAGGTCTTCGTTGTCGATCAACTGCGGGTTGATCACTTTCAGGCAGCACAGCTCATTTTCCTGATATTTGTCGCGGCACAGCAGCACGGTGCCCATGCCGCCTCGACCAAGTTCGCGCTCTACCGTGTAGCGGTCGGCGACGACCACACCGGGGTCGTAACTGACGGCTTCGACCTCAAACACCAGGTCGTCACCGGGTATCACGCGGCCGATTTCGTCGGGCACGGCTTTGCTGTCGGGCTTCGAGTCCCGCAGTCCCGCGCCGCAATTGATGCAGAACTTCGCGGGCTCGGGGTTATCCGTGCCGCAAGCGGGGCACTTCTGCATCGTGCCTGAATCAGGTTCGGTGGTCGGGTCAGCCATGGGCCGGGCAAGTATACCGTGGTGGCCATGATGCGTCACCCCTGACCGGTGCTTGCCACAATTGCATCACTAGCGTAGGTTTCTCGCTTTGGCTGCCGATGGCGGTGTTCATGCTGGTTCTGGCCCGATACTCGACACTGCGCACGATGGAGTACTTCCGGGTCCCCCGTGACCTGGCGCTGCGTGCCAACGACGTCGTGGTGCTCAAGACGCGCCGCGGCGTTGAACTGGGGCAGGTCAAAAGCGCGCCCGGCGACCCGCAGCTCGGCCCGCGGGACCAGATCGGCGGCGAAGTGCTGCGCAAGCCCACGATCGACGACTCAAACCAGTTTCGTGAACATCGCGCGATGGACGTCAAGCCCTATCGCCGCGCGTTCAAAGAGCTGGCGCTGAAGCACAAGCTGGCGATGCGTTTTGAAAACGCCGAACGCCTGCTGTCTGCCGACAAGGTGGTGGTCTACTTTTCCAGCGAAGACCGTGTCGACTTTCGCGACTTCGTGCGCGAATACAACGAAGCCTTGAACGCCCGGGTTGAGTTGCGCCAGGTGGGCGCCCGCGACGCCGCGCGCCTGACCGGCGACGTGGGCGTGTGCGGCCAGGAATTGTGCTGCATCAGCTACATCATCGACTTCGTGCCCGTCAGCATGAAGATGGCCAAGACCCAGCGCATCAGCCTTGACCCCGGCAAGATCAGCGGCCAGTGCGGGCGCCTGAAGTGCTGCCTGAAGTACGAAGACGACCTGTACAACGAACTGCGCAAGAACGTCCCGCAGGAGGGCCAGCCCGTCACCTGCGACGGCAAAGACTGCCACGCCTGCAACGTGGACATCCTGGGCCAGAAAGTCACCGTGGACTTCGGCGACGGCACCCGCGAGCAGCGCGAACTAAGCGAAATCCAGTTTGAACCCGGCTGGAACGAGAAAGACATCCGGCGCTACCGCAAAGAGCGCCGCGCCAAGATCATGGCAGAGCGTGAAGCCCGCGATGCCGCCAGGGCCGCACGTTCCACCCGCACCAACGCCGTGGACCGGCGCCAGGCGCAACAGCCGCCACGCACCGAGCCGGAACAGCCCAAGTCCACTGAGCCGGATAACGAGCCTTCGCCCGAGCAGGTAGCAGAACCTGATCAGCCTGCCCAGCCCGAGCCGAACCAGCCTGCAGATGACCAGTAGCTTCACAGGACGGCTGCTTGAACCCGCCGTCCGTTTAATCCCTTGCGTCGCGGGCGTAAACGCGAAATAAGGGCCGCCATGACTGACCTGTCACGACCGATCTACATCACCACGCCGCTGTACTATGTGAACGATGAGCTTCACATCGGGCACGCGACGACCACCCTGTACGCCGACACCCTGGCCCGCTTCTGGCGCGCCTGCGGGCGACCGACGCTGTTCCTGACCGGAAGCGACGAACACGGCCAGAAGATCCACAAGGCCGCCACTGCCGCAGGCACCACGCCGCGCGGGTTTGCCGACAACATCGTCAGCAAGTTCTTCGAATTGTGGGAGGCGCTGGACGTCCAGTTTGACATCTTCCTCCGCACCACCGACCCGTTTCATGAAGCCGCTGTGCAGAAGGTGTTTGAGCGGCTGCGCGACAACGGGTTGCTGTACAAGTCCAGCTACCGCGCCCTGTACTGCGTGGACTGTGAAACCAACTACACAGAAAAAGACCTGGTCGATAACAAATGCCCGGTGCACAAGACCACTCCGACAGTCATTGAAGAAGAGAATTACTTCCTGAAGCTCAGCGCGTTCACCGAAAAGCTGCAACAGCGCATTGCCGACCAGCCGGACTGCATCCTGCCCGAGGCCCGCCGCAACGAGGTTCTGGGCAAGTTGAAAGAGGGCCTGAACGACACCAGCGTCACGCGTGTGCAGTTTGACTGGGGTGTGCCACTGCCCTGGGAAAAGCAGCACGTGATCTGGGTGTGGACCGACGCGCTGGTCAACTACATCAGCGCGCTGGGATGGCCCGACGGCAAATCACTGCCCACTGACCAGTTTGAAGGCCGCTCGCGCGGACAGCACAGCACGCCGGAGGGCATCACGCCCTTTGAGTACTGGTGGCCCGAATCCGTACACCTGGTCGGCAAAGACATCCTGTGGCACCACAGCGTGATCTGGTGGAGCGAACTGCTTGGCGCGGACATCGCGCCGCCCAAGCAGGTGTTTGCCCACGGCTGGTGGACGATCGAGGGCGAGAAAATGTCCAAGACGCTCGGCAACGTGATTCGCCCCGGCGACGTTGCCGCGCAATACTCGCGAGACGCCTTGCGCTACCACGTGCTGCGCGAAGGTCCCCAGCGCGGTGATTCAGACTGGCGCGGCGCTGCTTTCGTGACCCGCTACAACGCGGACCTGGCCAACGGCCTGGGCAACCTGGTCAACCGCTCGCTGAGTATGCTGGCCAAGTATCGCGACGGTGCCGTGCCCGCCGAGACACCGTTTGCCGAGCCGCGCTTTGAGGCGCTGCGCCAGGGGCTGATCACGCGCGTGAACGCGCTGGGGCAGCGCCTGATTGCCCGTGTTTCGGCATTTGACCTGGATGGCGCGCTCGAGGCCGTGTTTGAACTGGTGCGTGAAGCCAACCAGTTCGTCAATGAAACCGCCCCGTTCAAGCTGGCCAAAGACCCGGCCCGTGGACAAGATTTGGATTCTTCTCTGCATGCCCTGCTTGAAGTGGTGCACGCCCTGACGTATGCAGTGAAAGCGTTTCTGCCCGACGCCGCGGGCAAAATCGCCCTGCAACTGGGGATTGACACGTCGACCCCATTGCCGGAAGCTTTGAAATGGGGGCGACTGAGGCCGGGCCACAAGATCGGCACACCCGCGCCGCTGTTCGTTCGCCTGGAAACGGCGTAACAGGCTTGCAGCAGAACAAGTCATGGAAGACCAGGCCGCGAGAGAAGAGTTGCTGCAGGATGCCGTCGCCGCGGTGGATGTCGCCGCCACGATTCTGCAGGTCTGCCGCCGCGACACGCGCTTTCGTTTCGGCGCCTACCAGTGGCTTCTGGGCGAGGGTTTGGCGTACATCATGCAGGTCCACCTACGCCTGACCGAGCAGACACGACGCCACATGAGCGGCCGCGAAATCGCAGAGGGCCTTCGTGCGCTGGCGCGTGAACAGTTCGGCCCCCTGGCACGCGATGTGTGGCAATATTGGGGTATCCGCAGCACGCGTCACTGGGGCGAAGTGGTGTACAACCTGATCGATGCTGGTCTGCTACAGAAGAACGACGAAGACAACATCGACGACTTCAATGACATCTACGATGTAAGCGGGATCTAGATCCGGTCACGGCTTGAAGGCTTCGCCAAGCAGCGCTCTCTGCACCACCGAGACGATTGCAGCCGCATCCTGCCTGGTGTCGAACGTGATGACCTGCAAGCCCTCGTCGCCAGCCACCCTTTGAAACCGCGCACGGGCATGCCCCAGCATCTCTGCCGTTGCGTCGCTGACTCGTGACGGGTCAAGAACGCGGTTACGCATGCGTTCGCGCACCACATCATCGGGCGCGTCGCAGTGAATAAAGGCCAATTGGCCGCCGCGCGCTGCGGCCGCCTGCGTGGCCCGGGCCCTGAACTCGCGCGCCGGAAACTGCCCGTCCAGGATCACGCCCTGGCCTGCACGCCTAACCGCATCGAACAGCGCGTCGTAGACGGCACGGCTGACCTCGTCAGTGTAGGCGCTCTCCGGCAGGCGCTCTTCCGGCTTGACCCCCATCAGGCGCTTTCGTTCCACGTCGCTGCTCACGACCGGCCAGCCAAAGTGGCGCGCCAGCACGCCCGCAACGGTGCTCTTGCCGCAGCCCATGATGCCCGCCACGACCAGCACGTGGGGCTCGCGCGCGTGAAAGTCTGCCAGCGCGAAGTTATGCGCCGCGCGCGCGACGGCGTGGGCACGTTGCTGCTCGCTGATCTCGGGGTCATCCAGCTGCAGCGCCGTCACCTTGCCCATCACGCACGCCAGGTGGGCCTGGTAGTAGCGCCTCAACGGCTCAGGGTATGCGTCGCCAGTCGCCTTGGCGTAGGCGGCGAACACGCCGGCACTGAGGTCGAACCTGCCCAACTGTTCCATGCCGGTCGCCAGGAAGCCCGCTTCTGCCAGTGTGTCAATGCGCCGGAACTGTGGGTTGAACTCGATGCAGTCGGTCACCACCGGCTTGCCATCGATGAATGCGATGTTGCTGGGCTTAAGATCGCCGTGGCCGTCCCGGATGTGGTCGAGCGCCACGCGCGCCTCAAACACGTCGGCGTGGGCCTCAAACCATTCGCGCAGCAGCGCATCCAGCCGCATCCACGCTTCGCGCGACAGGCAAAGTGGCACGAAGCGTTCGCATTCGGCAATGTTGGCGACCGTGTTCATACGCAGGTTTGCCGGCAGTCCCGCCGCGCGCGTGGCGTCGTCGGCGGGGTGCGCGGCCCATGTGGTCGCGAGCAGCCCCATCAGGTTCAGCATGTCGTGGTCAGACAGGCCGCGCTTCATGGTCTCAGGCAGCCACGCGTCGTCAGGGATGCGCGTCATGACCACGGCGTAGTCAATCTCATCGCCAGGTTCGGGCAGGCTTGTCACCACCTCGCCGAACACCAGCTCGTTGCCTTGCCGGCGCACGGTGCATACACCCTGGTAAATGTCGGGTGAGAACCGGTGATTGAGCGTGTACTCGGCCTGGATGAACTTGCGGCGCAGTTCCAGCGTCGAGTAATCCAAAAACGGGTATTTCACGGGCTTCTTGAGCTTGTACGCGCGCTCGCCCACGAGCAGCACGATGTTGGCGTGGGTACGAATCACCCGGTCGGGCGCGACAGCGAACTCCAGGCCTGATGCATGCACGGACATGCAAACAATGGTCGAACCCCGGCATGCCCGGGTCAATGGTGGTCTTTGCTAATGGGCGAGGAAGAACCGTTGCGGCCGTCGGAAATGAAAACCCCCGGCATTGCCGGGGGTTTTTGGTGTCTTGCGTTGCTCTTGATTAGTTCCAGCCCGGGCGGCGCAGTTCTTCGTCGTTCAGGTCGATAACCTTAGCGTATACGACGATCACGAGGTTGAACTGTTCCTTGCTGCGGCCCTGGCGTTTGAACAGCACACCCAGCAGCGGGATATCGCTGAGGATGGGCACGCCGCTCTCAATCCACTTGTCGCGGACTGTCTTGAGGCCGGCGATCACTACCGCGCCGCCGTCCGGGACACGAACGGTGGTCTGGGCCGTCTGCAGCTTGATCTCAGGAATCTGGATCGTGACTGTGCTGGTCGGGCCGAGCGTCGTGGTGAACGTCGGGATCGGCAGCAGCAGCTCGGCCACAGTCGGCTGTACTTCGACCGTGATGAAACGGCGGTCGTTGCTGATGGTGGGCTTCACGTCCAGCACCATGCCGTCCAGGATGGTATCGACCACCGGGTTGGCGATGGCGGCGCTGGTTGCGGCATTGAGCTCGAAGTCCTGGATGTAAGGAATCTGGTTGACGATGGTGATGTTGGCGCGCTGGGTGTTGAAGGCAGTCAGGCGCGGCGCGGTAAGAATGCGGGCCTTCTTGCGCTTCTGCACGGCGTTGATGACCGCGTTGATCTGTGTCAGGTCAACGAAGTAAGCGAACTGCATGGCAAAGCCGCCGTTGCCGGTCAGGATGTTTCCGAGCGCGTTGTCGTAAATGTGCTCGAACCGCCCGCGGATGTCCTGGTTGAAGTTGACTGGCGGGTTGTTGGGGTCCTGGTTGTTGAAGAAGATACCGCCCGACGGGTTGGCTGAGGCAATGCCGCCCGCGCCGTTGTCGAACTGGCCGCCGGCAAAGTCTTCCGCACCGGTGGTCACGTCTTCCAGGGTGATGTTGGCCTGGTTCGGCACGTTGGCCGGGCCGCCAAGGCCGCGGAAGTCGATACCGAAGTCCTGCAGGAAGTCGTCTTCCACACTGATGAAGCGAACTTCGATGCTGACCATCAAGCCGGCAATCTTGCGCAGTTCATCAAGGAAGTCGCGCAACTCGGCCTGCACCTGCGGGGTGTGCGTGGCAACAAGCTGGCCGCCGAAGAACTTCAACGCGTTCGGCTCAGACCATGAGTCAGGCTCGACCGACTCGGTGACCAGTTCTTCGATGCGGTCGATGTCGAGGGTACGCTCGGACTCGTCCGGATAAACGATGACCGGGCCGCCGCCGCTGTCTTCGGCGGGGACCAGGCGCAGGCGCGGGCCAGCAAACTCCTGGATGTTGAATGTCAGGTCGCGCACGTCGTGCACGCGGGTGACCACGCCGCTGACGTCGACTTCGGCGCCCTGCTCGACAACGAACAGTACCCCGAACTTGTACTGCGTGGTCAGGCCAAGGTCATTCAGGATGATCTTGAGCGCTGAACCGATCGGAATGTCTTCAAGGTTGATCGTCACTTCTTCGGTGCCGCTGGCCTCTTCTACTTCTTTGCTCAGGCGCAGCGGGATGTTCGCCTTGCGGCGAATGTCCGAGATCACGTCGGTCAGGGGCACGCCTTCGTGGATCACCGGCAGCACCTTGGTGCTAAGGATGTTCTCGGTCTTCTGGATTTCCGGGTCAAGCTGGATCGCGTCGGCCGTGGTTGCGCGGCGAGCCTTGATGCGCTCGGCCAGCAAGCCCGTCGGGTAGATCAGCGTTTCAACCGCCGGCACCATCGCCTCGCGCAGCACACGCAGCGAGTGCTGGTAGCTGGCGATGCGAGCCTCAAACGTGTCTCGGTTCATCTGGATAAGTCGGCGGTCGCCGATTTCGCGCTTCAATTCTTCGGCTTTCCGGAACTGCGGGTCGAGGAACAGGATGCGGTCAACGATCTCGGTTGCAGTCTTGAAGCGGCGCAGCTCCACGTTGTAGACCGCCTGGCGCCACAGTTCGACAATCTCTTCCTTGCGGCGTTCTTCTTCAGCCTGCGCGCGCAGGTCGTTCATGCGCAGCTCGCGTTTCAGCGCCTCTTCTTCAAGGTGCTTGCGCTGCCGGGCAATCTCGGTGCGTGAGTTGTTCAAGCCGGTTTCAGCAAGCGCCTGGTAATCACGACTGAGCTCGGCACCGTAGGGCGCGTACTTGATGATGCGCAGCAGGCGCTCCCACGCTTCAATCGCTTCTGACCACTGGCCGGCCGATTCAAGGCCCTTGGCTTCGCGGTAGGTGCGGTCCGCTTCAATTTCGTACTCCTGCTGTGCCGCAGCGGGCAGGTTGGCCGAGCGCGGGACGATCTCTTCGCCCTTGCTCAGAAGGCTGCGCACTTCGTCCAGCAGCGCCTTGACGTCGCCTGTGCCGCCGTCCGGCTTCAGGTCAATCGCGCGCAGCAGGTACGTTTCGGCTTGCTCAAGGTCGCCGGCCTGCTTGGCAACCAGCGCCCGCTCACGCAGCCACCGGAACTCGACGTCGCGGCGACGATCATTGTCGAAAGCCTGGCGGCCTTCTTTGTCGTCCTTGCCAACGTCGGCGCCTTTGGCCGCAGGTTCCGCTTTTCGCCCGCTGTCGGCGACGCCGGCTGTGCCGGTACGTTCGCCCCCCGGGTTATCGCGGGCATTGCCTGGCGCGCCGGGGCCTTCGCCACCATACGGGTCAGGAGCAGCATCCTGCTTGTCGTCGGCTGTATCTTCCGCGACGTAGCTGGACTTGCCGCTGTTATTGTTGTTGCCCTGGAAGGGCATCACGCTGCACGCTGTGCCAAGGAAGGCAATCAGCATCAGCACCGGCATCATTTGCAGGTTACGCACTGTAGCTCTCATGTAGCGCAGTCCTCACCTAGGTGACGCACTCGCCAAGGGTTGGCGAGCCGTTGCACCAGGGGAACCAGGGGTCCGCAAATCGGGGGGTAAGAGAAGGGTAGCGTGAACGGGGGTAACGTCAAGTCGTAAAAGGGGATGGCAACGCCATCCCCTGCTGCGTTTCTGACACTTGAGCCGCATCTACTCGTCGGCTTTGATCAGGACTTTGCCGTCTTTCGCTTCCCACAGCAAGCTACAAGAGTCACACACAATCGTAAGCATTGCAGAAGCCTTGACTTCCTTCAACTCCAATGACATTTCGTCTTCCGCCTTTACCCCTTCAGCAAGCACCAGCTCGACGCCGGCCGACTTGGCAATCGCCTGCAAAATGGTCGCGGCGGCTTCGTCTTCGAAGCTCACATTGAGCTTCTTCTCCAGCTTCTTGGTCACTTCAGCGTTCGTCAGTTGCTTGGCTTTCTTTTCAGGCTTGGCTTCCGTGCCCGTGTCTTTCTTGGGCGTCTCGGTCGCCTTTTCGGGCTCTTTCTTGCTGTCCTGCGCCAGCACTCCTGTGCTCAGCAACATTGCCAGTGCCGCGCAAATCACGTACCTCATGGCCGGTTCCTTTCCCTGGGTCCGAAGAGTGAATCTGCTATCAGTATGCGCGACGCAGCTGCCCAAGTCGCGGATAATTGGCTGTCAGGTTTGGAGCAACGCAAAAGGGACGGCGCAGCGCGCCGTCCCTTTACCCTTGTTGCGCGTTAGCGGTGGTGGTCCTGGCCCGCGATGCCCATCTTGCCGCCCTTGAGCCCGAACGACATCGTCGAGCCGTTGCGCACCACGATCACCGTTACCGTGTCGCCCTCAGAGGTCGCCTGCACAGCCGCCCCAAGTTCCTCGTAGCTGTTGATCGCGCGGCCGTTGTACTCGATCAGGATGTCCCCGACCTGGATGCCGGCCTTCGCGGCCTGTGTGCCTTCGCCCACCCATGTCAGCTTGACGCTGTTGGACGCGCCGATGACCAGTTCGGCGGCGTTGCTGCCCCGGCGAACCGTGACCTCAACGTACATCTGCGCAGCGCCCTCGATGTATGAGCTGATGTAGTAGTCGCCTTCGGGCAGAAACGTGAACTCGGCCTGCGTCTTGTCGCCCAGCATGTCATAGCGCGAGATCGTGCCGTCCTTGCTGGTGAGCGCGACATAGAGCTGCGAGCGGTCCTTCACCTCCATGTCGATGCGCACGCTCACGGTAAGGTTGCAGCGGTCAGCGATGCTGATATCGAGCGTGTTTTCGCCGGCGACAATCCAGATGTCCTGCGAGTGCAGGCTGTCCTGCTGGTTGAACTGGACTTCCATGGCGTACTGGCCGGGCTTGAGTGCCTGGGTCTGGTACGCGCCGTCCGCCGCAAGCATGGCGTAGACCACGCCGTTGCCGTCGGACTTGGGTGTGCTCTTGTCTGACTTCGGGGTCAGGCTGACGTAGGCGTTGGCCGGAACTTTTCCGGTGCTGGAACTGACCTTGCCCTTGAGGATGCCCGGCGCCTCAAGCACGAACTCGACCTTGTTGGCGCCGCGTCCCACGATGACTTCCTGGCTTACTTGCGCGTAGCCATCGGCCTGCGTGAAGCAGTTCCAGGTGCCCTCAGGAATCCCGGCATACTCAAGCACGCCGCTTGCACCTGCGAGCTGCTGCGGCGAGGCGTACTCGTTGTTCGCGTTGACAAACCACGCATAGCTGAGTGCGACGGGGTTACCGCTCTGGTCTTTGGCGCTGACACTGATCCGGCAACCGGCATCGATGCTGAAGTCGTGCTGATTATCGCCCGACACCAGGTGCACTTCGCGCGTGACATTCTTGCCTGCGTACATCACGGTCAGCGTGTTCTTGCCCGGTCGCTGATTCTCAAGCCGGTACTTGCCCTCTGCGTCCGTGAGCGTGCTGGCACCGCCAGATTGCGCGCCAAGATCGATGCGCTTGCTGCTGAACTTCAACGAGCTGCTGTCCTCTTCAAGATAGACAAGTCGCTGCTCGCTGCTTCTGCGCGCATCGCCCCACCCCTCTCTGCCGTCCCACTCCTGCATGCCGCCGTCACCCAACATGACTGTGGCGCCGGGCAGCGGCGCGCCGGACTGGTCTGTGATCGTCCCATACACTATGGCTGCGCGCGTCAGCTTCAGGTTCAGCTCGCCGCCCTTGCTGCTGAGCGTCACCAGCTCTTCTTTCTCGAGTACCCAGCCCGGGGCATAGGCTGTCACGCGGAGCTTTCCTTCCTGTGCGCGAAGCCGATAGGTTCCGTCCTTATTACAGAAGTTCTGGGTAGCGATCGGGTTCCACCAGCCGCCGCCATCTACGGCAACAGTCACCGTGTACTCGGCAGGAAAGCCGTCATCGCAACTGACGACGCCGGTCAGCATCACCGGCACCTCGAATGTGAACTTGAGCTGGGTGCCCGGTTTGGCGGACTGCTGGCTGACGCCTACGTCGGCGCTGCCGGCTGTTACGTTGTAGGTGTGCGCTTCATCAAGCTGGTCAAACCGAAAGCGGCCCGAGTCGTCGGTTTCAGTTTCGCGGGTGTTGCGCTGCACGCTGCGGAAGTATTCGTCGTATGCCGCGTGGGTGCGCGGCAGGTCGCCATGGTCCCAGGCCGGCGGGTTGATCGGCACGCTTGTGCTGATCGCCGTCACGCGCATGCCGGCGACCACCCGGCCGTCACTGAAAGCCACGGTACCCGTGATCGTGCCTTCGCCGCGGTCGTCCGGGTTCGATGGAACCTTGGTGACCGGGCCGACCGGCGTGTGCGGTGTGGGCTCAGGTCTTGTTACTGGAATGCGCTCGGGCGGGCGGTCCGGCGTGGGCTCTTTGGCCACATCGGGTGGCGCGTCGATGTAGATGTTTGCGGGCGGCGGCGCGGATTGAGTCTGCATCAAGCCATAGATGCCAAAGAGAATCGCGCAGACCGTGATGATGGACTGCACGACGTTGAAAATCGAAAGTTTCGGCGCGCGCATATCAACCCCTGCAAACACTACCGGTCACGTCTCAAGTCGTTACGCATGACTAGGACGAAAGATTACAGTAGTAGTTCCGGGAAAGGCGCCGGCCCCGGTAACGGGCCTGTAAACAATTCGCAGCGTTGCGCTACTTCTTGCTGCCAAAGACCTTACGGATGAACCAGGCTACCGGGTCGTAGTAGCGATCGACCACCCGCTCTTTCAGCGGGATGATGCCGTTGTCGGTAATCCCGATGTGCTCGGGGCATACCTCGGTGCAGCAGCGCGTGATGTTGCACCAGCCGCTGCCGAACTCTTTGCGGATCTTTTCGATGCGGTCGTCGGTGTCCAGCGGGTGCATCTCAAGCTGCGCCAGCCGAATCATGAAACGCGGGCCGACGAACTTTTCGTGCTGTTTGTGGTCGCGCAGCACGTGGCACACATCCTGGCACAGAAAGCACTCGATGCACTTGCGGAACTCCTGCACGCGGTCGACGTCTTCCTGCATCATGCGGTGGTTGCCGTCAGCGTCGCGGGCCTTGGGCTTGAGCGGCGGGATGCGCTTGTTCTGCTCAAAATTCCAGCTCACGTCCGTGACCAGGTCTTTCACGATCGGGAAGGCTTTCAGCGGCTGGACGGTGACCGTGCCCTCGGGCAGCGAGTTCAAGCGGGTCATGCACGACAGGCGCGGCTTGCCGTTGATTTCCATCGAGCAGCTGCCGCACTTGCCGGCTTTGCAATTCCAACGGCAGGCGAGTTCGCTGGCGTGCTCGGCCTGGATGCGGTGGATGGCATCCAGCACGACCATGCCTGGGCCGACCTCGACGGTGTAGTCGACGAATTCGCCGCCTTCACGGTCGCCACGCCAGATTTTGAAAGTTCGCTGTGCCATGGATGGTTGTCAGTCGTCAGTTGTCGGTTGTCAGAAACTGCATGCGTCGTCGGCTGCTGACAACTGACAACCGACAACGGGCTGCTACTTGTAGTCTGCCGCCACTTTACCGCTCTCCAGGTCCTCGATCTTGCTGTTTGCGATCTCCACCAGCGGCGCCGGGCCTGCCGGTCGTTCGCGCTTTTCGACAATCATCTCGCCGCCCTGCCCGCGCTTGATGATGATGTTGTACTTCACCCACTCGTCGCGCTCGCCGGGAAAGTCGTCGCGGGTGTGCGCGCCGCGGCTTTCTTCGCGGGTAAGCGCGGCCTTGGTTACGGCCTCGCTGCTCAGCAGCAGGTTGCGCAAATCCAGCGCGGTGTGCCAGCCGGCGTTGTATTGGCTTGTGGCGTGGGCCTTGGCCGTGGCTGCCTCGGCATCAAGCTCTTTGAGTTTCTCAATGGCGGTCTCAAGCTCGGCCTTGGTGCGGATGATGCCGACGTTGTGACTCATCATCTCTTGCAGTTTTTCCTGCACGACAAACGGGTTGACGCCGCTCTCGCGGTTCAGGAAGTCCGTAGCACGGCGCATGCTCGCGTGCACCTGCGCCTCGTCGATGGCGCCCTGCCCGGCCTTGGCCGCGAACTCGCAAGCACCGGCGCCGGCGCGCTTGCCGAAGACAATCAGGTCGCTCAGCGAGTTGCCGCCCAGCCGGTTCGCGCCGTGCAAGCCGGCTGCGCACTCGCCCGCCGCAAACAGCCCGGGCACGGTGGTCATCTGGCTGTCGGCGTCCACGCGAATGCCGCCCATGAAGTAATGCAGCGTCGGGCCGACTTCCATCGGTTGCGCGGTGATATCGACCTCGGCCAGTTCCTTGAACTGGTGGTACATGCTGGGCAGCTTCTTGCGAATGATCTCGGCTGGCACGCGGCTGGCGATGTCCAGGTACACGCCGCCATGTTCACTGCCACGGCCGGCTTTGACCTCGGCGTTGATGGCGCGGGCCACCACGTCGCGGGTCAGCAGCTCGGGCGGGCGGCGGGCCGCTTTGTCGCCCTTGAGCCAGCGGTTGGCTTCTTCTTCGGTGTCGGCAGTTTCCGCGGCGAAGCGTTCCGGGATGTAATCGAACATGAAGCGCTTGCCGTCTTTGTTCTTGAGAATGCCGCCGTCGCCGCGCACACCCTCAGTGACCAGCGTGCCGCGCACGCTGGGCGGCCACACCATGCCGGTCGGGTGAAACTGCGTGAACTCAAGGTCCATCAGCTCGGCGCCCGCCAGGTACGCCATGGCCAGGCCGTCGCCGCTGTACTCCCAGCTGTTGCTGGTCACGCGCCAGGCCTTGCCCGCGCCGCCGGTGGCAAGCACAACCGCCTTGGCCTTGAACAGGACGAAGCGGCCGGTGTCGCGCCAGTAGGCCAGCGCGCCGACGACCCGGTCGCCGTCTTTCAGCAGGTCGAGCACAGTGCATTCCATGTGAACCTGGATGCCCTGGTGTACGCCGTGGTCCTGCAGCGTGCGAATCAACTCAAGGCCGGTGCGATCGCCGACGTGCGCAAGCCTTGGATAGCGGTGGCCGCCGAAGTTACGCTGGCTTATCAAACCCTGTTTGGTGCGGTCGAACACCGCGCCCCACTCTTCCAGTTCGCGGACACGCTCCGGCGCTTCCTTGGCGTGCAACTCGGCCATGCGCCAGTTGTTCAGGAACTTGCCGCCGCGCATGGTGTCGCGAAAGTGGACCTTCCAGTTGTCGCGCGAATCCACGTTGCCCATGGCGGCGGCCATGCCACCTTCGGCCATGACCGTGTGCGCCTTGCCCAGCAGGCTTTTGCAGACCAGGCCGGTGTTCACGCCCTGCGCCGCGCACTCAATGGCTGCGCGCAGGCCGGCGCCGCCCGCGCCAATGACCAGCACGTCGTGCTCAATGGTCTGAAGTTCAGAAATGTCGGCTGCGGCCATAGGCGTTTCCAGGCTTTGGGCGTCGGCGAGTCCTGATGCCCTGTGCCCCACTTACCAGGTGTTCAAATCCTTGATCACTCCACGTGAAAGCATGCTTACGTAGAAGTCTGTAAACGCGACCCAGAACAGGCTCAGCCACGCGAACAGCATGTGGCGCGAATTCAGCCAGCTCGACTTCTTCCAGATGCCGTGGGCGCGCTTGCTGCCTGCATCGCACGAGAAGCAATCTTTGCGGCCGCCAATCAGGTGGCGCCACGAGTGGCACCCGAAGGTGTATCCGGACAGAAGGCTGGCGTTGATGATCATCACCAACGTGCCAACGCCAATGCCAAAGCGGCCGCCCTTGAAGAAAGCCGCAAACGCGTCGTACCACAGGAAGCAAAGCAGCAGCAGCGCGCCGTAAAGCGTGTAGCGGTGCAGGTTCTGCAACAGCAACAACCGGGTTTCCCCGCGGTACTTCAGCGATGCGCCGCGCACGCCGCACGCCGGGGGCGATGCAGCAAACGCCCGGTAGTAGGCTTTGCGGTAGTAGTAGCAGGTGGCGCGAAAGGCAATCGCCAGGCCGGGGATGAAAAACGCCGGTGACTGGGGCACCCAGCGCGGCCACATCGACGGAAACGTACCAAACCACGCATGATTCAAAGGCACAGAGCCCGGGTAGCCGCTGGCCGGCGTGAACAGCGGCGGCGAACCCACGGGGCTGATGTACGGATCAAACCAGTAGTACGTGCCCTGGAATGCGCGCAGCGTGAGGTACCCGAAGAACACGAACAGGCCGGTCGCGGTCAACACCCATCCCTGCCACCAGCGGTCGCTGCGTGTTGTGGCCGCGAACGAGTCTCGGTGTCCTCCGATAGCGCGAGGTGCAGTGGCTGTGGTCATGGCCTGGATTCTCGTTGCCGGACGGGCAGCGGTTTAATACTCCGGACGCCGCGACGCAACACTCACACTAAAATGAGGAAATGCGGTTGCACCCTTCACTCGTTACAATGCCCAAACCGAGGGACAGGCACTCCAGCCGGAGTGCCTGCGTGATTCATGGCGAGCGCTTCGTCACAATTGCCAGTCAGTGAACGTGCCGTGGTGCTGCTGATCGCGGCCATTCACTTCATCAACATTCTTGACTTCATGATTGTCATGCCGCTGGGGCCGGACTTCTCGACCAGCCTGGGCATTCCGTCGCACAGCATGGGCGACATCGCCGGCGCTTACACCCTTGCAGCCGCCACGTCGGGCATCGCGGGCAGTTTCTTTCTCGACCGGTTTGACCGGCGCAAGGCCCTTGCGGTCTCCATGGCGGGTCTCGTGCTGGCCACAGCCCTGTGCGGCCTGGCTTGGGACCTGTATTCGCTGCTGGGGGCACGTGTTGTCGCGGGCCTGTTCGGGGGCCCGGCCATGGCATTGTCGCTTGCGATCGTGTCTGACGTCGTGCCGCCCAAGCGCCGCGGCCGCGCCATGGCAACCGTGATGACCGCCTTCAGCATCGCCAGCATTGCGGGCGTACCGCTTGCCCTTGAGATCGCCAATGCCGGCGGTTGGCGCGCGCCATTTTTCAGCGTAGCGGGCCTGGGGGTCGTCGTCGCCGCCGCCTGTATTTTCATGCTGCCGCCGTTGCGGCAGCACCTGCAGACCGGCATCCGGCCGCCGGGGCTTGCGATGTTCAACCTGCTGCGCAAACCGTTGCCGCTACTTTCTTACCTGAGCATTACGGCCATGATGTTCAGCGCGTTCACGATTATCCCGCACATTCCGGGCTACCTGGTGTTCAATCTTGGCTATGACGGCGAACCATGGCTGATCGAGCTGCTGGCGCCGCTTGGCATGACGCCAAGCATCCTGGGCCCGCTGTACCTCGTGGGCGGGACACTCAGCCTGCTGGTCATGCTGGTTGTCGGTCGCCTGACGGACCGGCTTGGGTCTTCGATCGTGAGCTGGCTTGGCGCGGCACTGGTCATCACGGTGATCTGGTTCTGGTTCATAGACTACAGCCCGGTACTGCCGGTGATGGTTGCATTCATGTGCTTCATGGGCAGCATGAGCGTGCGCGGCGTGCCGGCCCGGGCGCTGGATACGAAGATCCCCATGGCCCACGAACGCGCAAGTTTCATGTCGCTGCAAAGCGCGGTGCAGCACACGGCACTGGCCGGCGCCGCGATCATGTCGTCGCGCATCCTGACCGAGAACGCCGACAAGAGCCTGCAGGGTATTCCGACACTCGGTTACATCGCTGCCGGGTTTGCCCTGCTGCTGCCGCTGTGCGTAACCATCGCTGAGCGAATGCTGAAGCGCCGCGACGGCGGAAACACCGAAACGTTGCTGCCGGCGGGCGCGCCAGTCACTGCACCGGCACCGGTGGCAGTCGGGACAGATGCTTAGGCGGACAGCCACCGTGCGGCCGAGTTGATTCTGTTGCGCTGACTGGTGTCCAATGGCACATTCCGCGGCAACGGAGACTGCGATGGCTGCGCTGCTGAAGGGCATACCAGTTCTGCCCGTGGACAACATGGGCGAGACCTTGGGCTTTTACGCCAAGCTCGGTTTCACCGAGACGTTTCGCGATGACGCCGACAAGCCCGGCTACGTCGGCATGAAGCGCGACGACGTGGTGATTCACCTGGCACGCGTCGATGGCGGCCTGGCCCGCACTGTTGGCGAGCAAACGATGGCGCGCTTTATCGTGGACGACGTTGACGGCCTCTACGCCGAGTACCGGAAGCACGAAGGCGTGATCCACCCCAACGGGAAACTACAGGACAAACCCTGGGGCACCCGCGAGTTCGCTGTGCTCGACACCACCGGCGTGTGCATCACGTTTTACAAGGTGAACGCGGACTGAGCCCTGGCCGCTTGTGAAATGAGCAGCCCCGAGCTTACGCTCGGGGCTGTCTGCTTGTTCTGGCGGAGGGGGGGGGATTCGAACCCCCGATGACCTTTCAGCCATTTCGGTTTTCGAAACCGACGCGATCAACCACTCTGCCACCCCTCCGCAGTCGATGCGCGCTGCTACCGATAACAGACCCCCGACTTGCGCCGGGGGCAGTTGTTCTGTTTTCAGACCGCGTCCCTACCGAGGGTTGGCTGCGCGCGACGGCTTGCCGCGCTTGCGCCACTTGTTGGTCTTCTTGATGCCCTTGGCCCAGTTACGGTTCTTGATGCGTGCTGGTTTCATCGTCTTGTGTCCTTCGGCCCCGTCGCTTGATCGTGCCCTCTCGGCACTCGCGGAAGAAGCTTTTCAGTATCTCACCACATTCGTCAGCCATCACACCCGGCGCAAGCTCGGCGCGATGGTTCAGGCGGGAATCCTGTACCACATTAAATAATGTCCCACAAGCCCCGGCCTTGGGATCACTTGCGCCGAACACCACACGCCGTATGCGCGAGTTAACGATCGCACCCGCGCACATCGGGCAAGGCTCAAGCGTCACGTACAAGTCGCATCCGTCAAGCCGCCAGCTCTGCACCGACTCCGCGGCGGCGGTCAGCGCGAACATCTCGGCGTGCGCGGTCGGGTCTTGCAGTGTCTCGCGCAGGTTGTGGCCACGGCCGATCACATGGCCGTCTTTCACAACTACAGCACCTACGGGCACTTCGCCCTGCTCATAGGCCGCAAGCGCCTGGTGCAGCGCCACACGCATGAACGTGCTGTCATTCGCCGGCTGCAGCAAAGAGGGCGGCTCACCGGCAATGCGGCGGATGTGGTCAGGATCGGACATGTTGGAAGCGGTTGATCGACGGGTCAGGACTCGTCGTCCCCGTCGTCATCATCGCCGGCCATCGGGATGTGCGTCGGGGCGACAGCCCCTGGAACTCCAGCGGCGCTGGCAGCAAGTTCAGCCGCCATCTCCGCTTCTGCATAACGGTTGATTTCTTCCTTCATTTTCTTACCCGGCTTGATGGTCACGACTCGCTTTTCGGGTACCCTTACTTCCGCGCCGGTTTTGGGGTTACGCGCTTTGCGGGCCTTGCGAATCTTGACCTCAAAAACGCCGAAGTCACGAAGCTCAAGGCGGTTACCACGCGCAAGCTCGGTGATGACTTCGTCGATAAACATCTGGATGATATCGCGGGTAATGGTCTGCTTCTGTTGAGTCTTCTCGGCAATACGCAGAACCAGTTCTTTCTTTGTGATGGTTCGACGACTTGTCATATGAGACTCGCGAATTTCGAGCACCAGAACCGCACCGAATTATCCTAAGCCATAGGCTGAACGAGACTTAGTGTATATGATAGACGTCCTATTGCAAAGCACGAATCTGGAAATCGGCGTGAAATATTTCTGGTAAGTACTTGAACAGTAAAGACTTACAACCTGAATCTGTGGCGCCGATTTCGCCCTCCGCGGATTCATGGGTGACTTTTCTACCTGCACTCCCCTTTACCATGCTCGGTGCGGTCGGCTGGCTTGGCTCCATGCTTGGTGTCCAATGGCTGCTTTACACAGCCGTCGAGCGCGAGTGGATCACGGCCCCCACCAGTCTGCCGTCGTTCGCGCTTCATGCGCTGGTGATGCTGGTTTGGTCCATCGCGTTGCTTGGCTGGTGCCTGTCAAAGCGAAAGCCGCTGTGGGCCCTGGGCATCTCCGCCAAACGAGTAACCGGCGACCTGTTGTTCGCACTTGTGGCCGGGCTGGTGATGGGCGCGCTGTATCTGGTTGCCGGTGGTGCGGTGCGGCTTTACTTCGAGTGGTTCAGTGACGCGCCGCAAGAAGCGTTTTTGCAGTTCTTGCGCGACACCATGTTCAAGGACTTGTCGCTGGGTCATTTGCTGGGGGTTGTGCTGCTGTACCCGATCCTGGAAGAGTTGTGGTACCGCGGCGTGCTGTACGGTCCGATGCGTCGCGAACTCGGGCGCACGCCGGCAATCCTGTTCACTTCGGTCTTCTTCGCGCTGGCGCACAGCAGCGCATTTCCGATCAACCAGTTTTTTGGCGGCCTGGTGTTTGTGATTGCCTACGAATACCGCCGCACACTGGTGGCGCCGATCCTGTTGCACATTGCCGGCAACGGGTCACTCGCAGTGATGGGCTGGCTGCTGCCCAAATACGGTCTTGTCTGAAACTTGGCGCATCGTCTTCCCGTTGACACTCAGACCCTAGCGGCTACCTTGCTCGCGGCCTGAATGCGGAGAGGTGGCAGAGTGGCCGATCGCACTCCCTTGCTAAGGGAGCGTCCCTTAACCGGGACCGAGGGTTCGAATCCCTCCCTCTCCGCCATGCTGAACGCGCCCGCAGGGGCGCGTTCAGCATGGTGCCCGCAGACGTGGGCCGCTCCTGCTTCGATTCCGGGTCATTTTGGTTGGAATGACCCGCGCCTTGCCGCACATTAGGGTTCCATGGCGGACAAAGCCCACTTACCCGACGAACTTCGCGCGCGCATTGATCGCCAGCGCAAACGGCAACGGCTGGTACGTTTTTCATTTGCGATCACCGTGGCTGTCACGGTGATCCTGCTGTTTGGCGTGAACCAGGCGCAGACACTGGCGCCGACAACGCGCAATCTGCACCTGCTGCCGATCGACGACCAGCTATGGATGATCGACCAGCACCTTGAACTCAACAACCAGGGCAAACTTGGCGGCACGTTCGGACTGCTGCGCATTGATGGCGACACCGTGACCACGGGCTCTCGCTTTGAGGGCACGGTCACCGGCATCACGCTGCTGCCGAACGACCGCGTCGGCATCACCACCGGCGCCCGCTTTCTTGAATTCGACCTGCGCGAAGACGGATGGCCCCGGGTCGAAATTCACAACCTTGACCTGAACGACCCCGACACGTCCGCGGTCGTGCTGCGCAGCGGCGAACACAACTGGCTGTGCTGGACGCGCGGCACTGAAGTCAGCGTGCGCCCGCTTGACCAGCCGGACGTTGCGGCCCACTCGCTGCACAAGACCTCCGGTGCCGGCGCCGAGTTGCGCGGCGTGACGATAGCCGACCGCATCTGGCTTTCCGTGCGCGACACGCGCAATAACGAGCTCACGCTGGTCGCGTTCCGCGCCGGAATTGAAGACGCGGTTGACGGCACGCCCGACGACGCCACGGCGCCCGTGCCTGCAGATGCAGCACCCCGGGCGCGCCGCACGCGTATCGACGTCATTGAGCGCACCAAGGTCACCGCGAACGTCAAACGTTCAAGCCTGGCCGTCATGCCCGGCGACAAGGGCGACCGCCCCGTCGTCACGTTCATTCGCAAAGACGAGCGCACATGGGGGCTCCTGGCCTACGACCCCGCCGAAAAGAACTGGATCGACGGCACACTGCCGCCGCGCGAAAAGCCGCCATCGGGACTCGACGTAAGCAACTTCGCCAGTATCGCGCGCCAGGGCGATGCAATGCTGGTTGCATTCAACGATGGGCCGCAGGTCAAGCTGGCACGCGGCAAGCTCGGCGCGGGTGGCATTGAGTGGCAAGACGCCGAGGTTCTGCCCATCGACCGCACGCAGGGCGCCGCGGTCTATATTGTCTGGTTTGTGCTGCTGTTCGGCGTGCTGCTGCTGATGGCATCACAAGGTGTATGGCTGTTATTGAACCGTGAGCGGCCCGGTGACCGCACACTGGCGGCGCTGCTGGAAAAGAAACTCGATACCGACACTAAGAAGATCAAGAAGCCTGAGATCAAGCTGCTGTATGCCAGCAGCATGGCGCGGGCGCTGGCGCTGTTCATTGACATCGCCATCACCAGCCCCGTCATCATTCTGTTGCAGGACGTCTATGACTTTACCTGGGAGCAGGCCTACGGCTTTCTCTCGTTCGGCGTCGCGACCATGGACGGGTCGTTGTTGCAGACCGTGATGGCCACGCTGGTGACGCTGCTCGTGCTGATCATTTACAGCACCGTGGCCGAGGTGTTCTGGGGCCGCACATTCGGCAAGGCGCTGCTGCGCCTGCGGGTCGTGGACGTCAAAGGCGAACAGCCGGCAACCTGGCGCATCGTCGTGCGCAACCTGGTCAAGGTGTTTGAGCTGGTGCACTTCCTGGTGCTGCTGATCCCGATGGTCCTGATGATGATGACCGGGAAACAGCAGCGGCTGGGCGACATCCTGGGCGGCACGTTTGTGATTGTCGACGCGGTGCCCGAAGAGTCGCCCGATGACATTGATATTTAGGTGAGAGTTGTCGGTTGTCAGTTGTCGGCAAACTGCAATTCGGCACTCTTCAGCGACTGACAACCGACAACTGAAGACTGACAACTCCAAGACCGACCATGCCGATCACAGAACATACCCGCCACGCCGCCGTCGCCGGTCGCTTTTACACGGCTGTGCCCAAGCGCCTGCGCACTGAGATCGAAGGCTATCTGGCTGCACCCGCCGCGCCGCGCGCCAAGGCTTACGGCGTGATGGTGCCGCACGCCGGTTACATGTACAGCGGGGCGGTGTGCGGGCGCGCGCTGGCCAGTGTCGAGATCCCGCCGCTGTGCCTGATTCTGCACACGAAGCACCTGCTCGGCGGCGGTGACCTGTCGCTGGCAGCCTATCGCGAATGGGAAACGCCGTTGGGAACCGTGCACTCTGACCAAGCCCTGGGCAACGCGCTGGCCGGTATCGAAGGCATCACAACCAGCAACCTGCCGCACTTTGGTGAACATGCCGCAGAAGTCGTTCTGCCGTTTCTTCAGGTGCTGCGCCCCGACGTGCGCATTGCCGTGGTCAGCGCGATCACCGTGAGTGCCGATGCCGCACAGCGCGTCGGCAGCGAAATCGCCCGGGCGATTCTGGCCCAGAGTGACGACGTACTCGTGATCGCGAGCAGCGACATGAACCACTACGCCGACCACGAAGAAACCATGGCCCGCGACAAGCTGGCGCTCGAGCAGCTCGCAGCCTTCGACACAGCCGGCATGCTTGAAGTGTGCCATCGCTACGACATCACGATGTGCGGCGTGGGCGCCACAGCGCTGATGCTGGAAACATGCCGCGCACTCGGCGCCACCCGCGTAGAAGTTCTCGAACACACCACCAGCGGACTGGTCAGCGGCGACCTTCACCAGGTAGTCGGCTACGCCAGCGCCCGGGTGCTGTAAAACTCTGGCGACTTGAAAGAACCTTGACCCCATCGGGTGGCTTCGTGCATTCCTGCTGTAACACCCCGCAGGAGAGTTCCATGCGTTACGCGCCGTGGCTGGTCTGTGTACTGATACTTGCTGCATTTGGTTGCGCCGGCGGTGGCGGCGGCGACTCCAGCGGCGGGGGCGGCTCCACTAACCCCGGGCCCGCGACGGCACTTGCGGTCATCACCCAGCCGGCCGCTGCGACTGCCGGCAACGTTTTCGGCACACAGCCGCGCATCGAGATTCGCGACGCCGCCGGCGTGCGGGTCAGTACCGACAACACAACCCAAGTGACAGCGGCAATCACCGCGACCACCGGCACCGGCGGGGCGATGCTTTCGGGCACCCAGACGGTCACGGCTGCTTCCGGCGTTGCCACTTTCACCAACCTGTCGATCGACCTGACGGGCACAGCTTACACCCTCACGTTTACCGCGACGGGCCTTAGTGATGCCATCAGCGGCGCTTTTGACGTCACTACTGCAGGCGCTGGCGGCGGGCAGGCGCCATTCGTGCCGCCCGCCCCCACGGGCGCTGCCACCTACTATGTCGATGACAGCGGCGCAGCCAGCGACAGCAACAACGGCACGTCCGCCGCCACGCCATGGCGCACCTTGCAGCACGCTGCCAACCAGGTGGTCGCGGGCGACATTGTGGAAGTGGCCGACGGCAGCTACTCGCGCATGACGCTCAGCAACAAGAACGGCACCAGCGGCAGCCCGATCGTGTTCCGGGCCTCGGGCACGGGCGCCATCATCAACAGCGGGACCAGCAGTTCCGTCAGCCCCGATAACCGCGACGCCATCAAGATCACGTTCAGCAGCTACATCATCATCCATGGTTTGCGCACCCAGAACGCCTTTCGCGCGGGCTGCCGCGTGGACTACGCGCCGAACGTGACCGTGCAGGGCTGCGTGTTCGCCGACGGCGGCACCTGGGGCTGTTTCACGGATTACAGCGACGACTGCCACCTGATCGGCAACGAATGCTACGGCAGCCAGCGCGAGCACGGCATTTACCACAGCAACGGCGGCGACCGCGCGATCATTCGCGGCAACTATTGCCACAACAACGCCGCGGGCGGCATCCAGATCAATGCCGACCCCGTCAGCATCGTGCCCGGCGGCGGCACCCACGAGGACGGCATCTGCGAACAGTGCATCATTGAGCGCAACTGGTGCGTCGACAACGGCGGCGGCAGTGCCGCGGTACCGGGCGCCAGCCCGCCCGTCGCGGGCGGCGGTGCCTGCCTGAACTTTGCCAGCATCCGCAACTGCGACGTGCGCAACAACCTGCTGCGCACGCAATACAACCAGAGCGGCATTGTGCTTTGGGACGACGGTTTCAGCTCAACCTACGGCAGCATGAACAATCGCGTGTACCACAACACGGTTGTGCTCGGCGCCTCGGTCACGCGACACGTGTTCGTGATCAGCAACGGCAGCACCGGTAACAGCATTCGCAACAACGTGTGCGTGGCCGGCGCGCGCGGCATTTTCGAGTTCACGACAGACAGCATGAGCGGCCTGACCGAGAGCCACAATGTTGTCTACAAACCCAGCGGCTGGGCGTTCGCGACTGACGAGACCACCAGCACCTCATACAGCACACTGGCGAACTGGCAGTCATTCAGCGGCCAGGGCGCGAGCGACGACGCGGCCCAGCCGCAGTTCGCCAACGTCGGCACCGATGACTACTCACTTCTGGCGGGCTCGCCGGGCCTGGACGACGGGGTCAACAGCCTGGGCGTCACGGGCACGTACGACGGGGCATCGCGGCCCCAGGGTGCGGGCTACGACCGCGGCTGTTTCGAAGACTAGCGGCAGAGTCCCGTACGTTGTCCACACGTTGCATTCGCGGCGTCACCCGCTAATCTCCCGCCCCCGATGGCTATCCTTGGCCTTGGCACTGACATCATCGAAGTCGCCCGCATCGAAAAGCTGCTGCGCGACAAAGCTGACGACTTTCTGCCGCGCGTCTTCACCCCCGACGAAATCGAATACTGCAAGGGCAAAGCCCGCCCAGGCACCCACTACGCCGGAAGGTTCGCTGCCAAAGAAGCGTTCATGAAGGCAATCGGCACCGGCTGGGCCAAGGGCGTCGGCTTTGGCGAAATCGGTGTGCTGAACAACGCAGAGGGCAAACCGGCGCTACACGTGACCGGGGAAGCAAAAAGAGTTCTGGACGGCTTCGGGCCGTCTTTTTTATGGCTGTCGATCAGTCACACGCGGGAGTACGCGACAGCCACCGTGATCATCGAGACACAGGACGAGCAGCGGTTCAACCCGCCGCAGGTCCCGTACCGCGTTTAGAACCTGGAGTGCAATGCCCAAACGCACGGACATCAAGAAGATCATGATCATCGGCTCGGGCCCCATCATCATCGGCCAGGCCTGCGAGTTCGATTACTCCGGCACCCAGGCCTGCAAGGCGCTGCGTGAGGAGGGCTATTCGGTCGTGCTGGTCAACAGCAACCCAGCCACGATCATGACCGACCCCGACATGGCCGACCGCACATACATCGAACCGGTCACGCCGGCGATGTGCGCCAAGATCCTCGAGAAAGAACGCCCGGACGCGCTGCTGCCGACACTGGGTGGCCAGACCGCGCTCAACACCGCTATGGCGCTTTCCAAAAGCGGCATCCTTGAAAAACTCGGCATCGAGATGATCGGCGCCAACGCCGAGTCCATCCACAAGGCTGAAGACCGTGGCGCATTCAAAACCGCCATGCAGAAAATCGGCATCGGATTGCCGACCAGCGTCGTCGCCCATACCTGGGCGGAATGCCAGGCAGCGCTTGAGCCTGTCGGCCTGCCCGCAGTGATCCGGCCCGGGTTCACGATGGGCGGCACCGGCGGCGGCATCGCTTACAACAAAGACGAATACGAAGAAATCTGCCGCAAGGGCCTGGCCCTGTCCCCCACCAGCGAAGTGCTGGTCGAGGAGTACCTGGCCGGCTGGAAAGAGTTCGAGCTAGAGGTGATGCGCGACAAGAAAGACAACTTTGTCGTCATCTGCAGCATTGAAAACCTGGACCCGATGGGCGTGCACACAGGCGATTCGATCACGGTGGCACCCGCGCTGACGCTCACCGACAAGGAATACCAGCTGATGCGCGATGACGCCAAGGCGATCATGCGCGAGATCGGCGTTGAGACCGGCGGCAGCAACGTGCAGTTTGCGGTGGACCCGCGCACCGGCCGCCGCATCGTCATCGAGATGAACCCGCGCGTGTCGCGAAGCTCGGCGCTGGCCAGCAAGGCCACCGGCTTCCCGATTGCAAAGTTCGCGGCCAAGCTGGCGGTGGGCTACACGCTGGACGAGCTGCAAAACGACATTACCAAGGCCACGCCCGCCAGCTTTGAGCCCAGCATTGACTACGTCGTGGTCAAGACGCCGCGCTGGGCCTTTGAGAAGTTCCCCGGCGCGAACCCGGTGCTGACCACGCAGATGAAGTCAGTCGGCGAAGCCATGAGCATCGGGCGCACGTTCAAAGAGGCGATCCAGAAGGCGATGCGCAGCCTCGAAACCGGCCGTGCGGGCTTCGGCGCAGACATCAAGGAAGCGCGCGACACGCGCAAACTCTCTCGCCAAGAATTGAAGAAGGGCCTGATCACGCCGGGTGTGGAGCGGATTTTCATGATTCGCCGCGCGTTGCGCACCGGCATGACGCCCAACGAGATCAGCAACTTCAGCGGCATCGACCCGTGGTTCATTGACAATTTCTCGCAGATCCTTGAGTTCGAACGCGACCTGCGCGGTGTGCGCACACTCGACAACGTGAACGCCGCATTGATGCGCGAAGCCAAGCAGATGGGCTTTTCCGACGCGCAGCTGGCGGTCATCTTCAACACCACCGAAATCAAGGTCCGCGAGCACCGAAAGAAACTGGGCGTGCTGCCCGTCTACAAGCTGGTGGACACCTGTGCCGCCGAGTTCGAAGCCAAGACGCCCTACTATTACTCCACCTACGAAGAAGAAACCGAAGTTGTGCCCAGCGACCGCGACAAGATCATGGTCATCGGCGGTGGCCCCAACCGCATCGGGCAGGGCATTGAGTTCGACTACTGCTGCGTGCACGCCAGCATGGCACTGCGCGAAATGGGCTATGAGTCCATCATGGTCAACAGCAACCCCGAGACAGTGAGCACCGACTTTGACATCAGCGACGACCTGTTCTTCGAGCCCCTGACCTTCGAAGACGTCATGAACATCCACGACGTCATGAAACCCAAGGGCGTCATCGTGCAGTTCGGCGGACAGACGCCGATCAACCTTGCCCGCAAGTTACACGAAGCCGGCGTGCCGATCATCGGCACCAGCGTCGACAGCATCGACACGGCCAGCGACCGCGAGAAGTTTCACGCGCTGGTCAAGTCACTCGGCCTGCGCCAGCCCAAGGGCGCGATCACCATGGGCATCGACGGCGCGATTGCCGCGGCCCGAGACATCGGCTTTCCGGTGCTGGTGCGGCCAAGCTTTGTGCTGGGCGGCCGCGCCATGGAAGTCTGCTACGATGAAGGCGAGTTGCGCCACTTTGTCGGCCTGGCGGTCGAAGCCGCGGAAGGCAAGCCGATCCTGATTGACCAGTTCCTGGATGTCGCAATCGAAGTGGACGTGGACTGCCTCAGCGATGGCGAAACCACGGTGATCGCCGGCGTCATGGAACACATCGAGTACGCGGGCGTTCACAGCGGCGACTCCATGTGCAGCATCCCGACCAAGACCCTGAGCGAAAGCGTGCTGCGCGACCTGCGCGACACCACGCGCAAGCTGGCGATGGCCCTGCAGGTCAAGGGGCTGATGAACGTGCAGTACGCGATCAAGGATGACGAAGTCTGGATCATCGAGGTCAATCCGCGCGCGTCGCGCACGGTGCCGTTCGTGGCAAAAGCCATCGGCAAACCGATTGCCAAGATCGCCACGCAGATCATGTGCGGGCACAAACTGAAAGACCTCGGCTTTACCCAGGAGATCATCCCGCGGCACTACAGCATCAAGAAGCCGGTATTCCCGTTCAACAAGTTCCCCGGCGCCGACGTGCTGCTGGGGCCTGAAATGCGCAGCACCGGCGAGGTGATGGGTATTGACCGCACGTTCGGGCGCGCAATGGCCAAGGCGCAGGCGGGCGCGTCACAGGCGTTGCCGCGGGCCGGCAAAGTCTTTATCAGCGTGAAGCGCAGCGACAAACCGCTGATCCCGCCGATTGCGCAGAAGCTGGTGGAGCTGGGGTTTGAGCTGGTGGCCACGCGCGGCACAGGCGAGGTGATTCTTGCGGCGGGTGTGCCGGTGCAGATCATCAATAAGATTCAGGAGGGGCGCCCCAACGTGCTTGACCTGGTGATCAACGACGAGGTCGTGCTGCTGATCAACACGCCAAGCGGCAAAGACCCCACACCGACGAAGCCCAGATGCGCAAGAAGACGATCATGAAGGGCGTGCCCACGCTGACCACAATCAGCGCCGCCGACGCAGCCGTGAAGGCGCTGCAATCGCTCAAAGGCCAGGAAGAAACCGTGCAGGCCTTGCAGGACTATTACGGGTAACGCGATGACCCAGGGCGGAAGAGGTGTTCAGCCCGACATCGTTGATGTCGTAGAACATCAGGCATTGGGTTGTGTACTGAAACCACTGTTGCTGCTGGGTGGCACAATAGTGTTAGGGGGACTGGTGGCCGTAATCAGCTGGACCACTGGTCGTGATGCCTCAAATCTGCAAGTAGACCTCTGGGTTCCGCTTGCCATTGCGGTTTTGCTGGTTGCTGCCTTCCTGGGTTCAATCTGGCGCAGGTTTGGGCGCCGATCAGCCGATGCGAAGGCTGCGAAAGCTGCAAACGACTCCGAAAGTCTCGATCCCTGAAATCCCGGCGCCGCGCTTTCCAATCATCGTGCGGAGGATGCCATGGGAACCCTTCGCTATGCCCTGCTGAACGCGCTGCTGACGCCTCTCGACGAAGAAGCCCAGAAGCGCACGCCCGAGAACGCCGCCCGTGCGTGGCTTCAGGCGCAGCTCAATGAAACCGGCTTTGCCAGCGACTTCCGCATTCTGGACAACGAACAAACGGGGCTGAACGCCGCGGTCACCGCCGAAGTCTGCCAGGCAGCCGAGTGGCGCGAGATTCGTCTTGAGCTCGAGTTCGCGCAAGGCCACTGGGCCGTCACCGGGTTTGAGTGGGTGGATTGATTCGTCGCTTGCGCCGCAGCCGCCTGTTCCTAGCTTCGCGGCATGCCCGCCAGACTCAGCAAACTCAAGCGCACCGGCAACCCCCATCGCGAAGAAGCCACGCGCGCTGTCAAAGACCCGCGCAAGCGGCTGGTGCGCGTGATTGACCTGCTGGAAGCCAACCTCGGCCTCGCGGTCTGGGACGGCCCCAAGGATTCGCTCGAAGTTCTGGTGCTCACGATCCTGAGCCAGAACACCACCGACCCCAACGCCCTGCGCGGCTACCAGAACCTGGCCGCACACCTGCCCGGCAGGCACACCGGCAAAGACGCGAGCAAGCTGCCGCGCGACGCCGCGGGCAACATCGACAAGGTCGCGCTGCGCCTGTCCAACGCCGCCGTCGCCGTTGAGCCGCCCGACTGGTCTGCCGTGGCAAACCTGCCGCAGGAGAAACTCGCTGATTACATCCGCGCAGCCGGCCTGCCAGACAGCAAGTCCGGCGCAATCCTGGCGCTGTTGCACTGGCTGAAAGAAGCCGTGGGTAACTATTCGCTGGACGCGGCGATTCGCAAGCTCGGCGTTGACGCGTCCATGGACGCTCTGATCAGGCTCAAAGGCATCGGTGTGAAGACGGTCAGCGTGACGCTGATTGAAGCCCTTGGCGCCGACCTGTGCCCCGTGGACACGCACGTCCATCGCATCATCAACCGGCTCGGAGTCATCGACACCGGCGGCAACCGCGACAAGACCTTCGCCCTGCTGAAACCAATGATTCCGCCCGGGCGCGCCTACAGCCTGCACCACAACCTGCTGACCTTCGGGCGAACTGTCTGCACCGCCAAGAAGCCGAAGTGCGACGAGTGCTTCCTGCGCAAGCTGTGCCCGACTGCGGGCCAGTGGTCGTAGCAGCTACTTCACGTCCACATCAAGCTGGCTGAGGTTTAGCGTTGCCGGCATGCGCTGACGCGTCTCGCCGTCCGGCTCGGCGGCCATCTCGACCTGCAACCGCGAAAGTTCGTTCCTGATCTGCCATGAGTTCGGCACGTTGATCGTGATCGCGGCACCATACGCGCGCCGGAAGCTGTTGCGGTCCTTGCTGACCGCCGCCCGTCGGCAGATCTCGGCGTAGCCCTCGACAGCTGCCGCCGGCCCGTGAACCAGGCCCACTCGCGTTTTCCACTCATCCAGGGTCTGGAACAGCACATCGCCGGAAAGTGCGTCGCACACGGATGCCCCTGCGGCTTTAGCGTACTCGAGGTTGTCGCTTTCCACGAAACGGGCCACCGCATCCAGCGATTCCATGCTGCCCTGCCCGGCGCGAATGCCCAGCGTGGCGATACGCGCCAGCATCACGTAGGCGGGCGCGTCTTTCCATTTGTCCACGGGTTCCGCCTCTTCACCTTCCTTGGCCTTGGTGCCGACAAGCTCCAGCAGCCTTGTTTCCGCCTTCTCGCAGATCGCCAGCTGCAACTTCGGGTCAAGGGCACGCAACGCGCGCATGTACACGTTGCGCGTCGTGACGTTCGGGTCCGTGATCGCCGTAAGCAGCCGCTTCTCCGATTCTTCAGGCAGCGTCGCGACGCCCTGTAGCAGGCCGATCAGCTGGCGCGCCAGCAGGATGTCGCCGGCTGCGCCGCTGAGCTTCTCAATCACAACTTTCACATCGTCATCGACTGCGCGGCCGACCAGCACCTGTGCTGCCAATGCCTGCTGCGTCGGCGTTGCCCCGCGCAGCGCCGCGCGTGCGCGCTCAACCAGTCGCTCGGAGATCTTGGGCCGGCTGATCAGTTCGCTCGTGGCCTGAAAGAATGCGGTGTTGATGGGCAGGTTCTCTCCGCCCTTCCACACTGCTTCAAGCTCGCCGTCGCTTAGTTCGTCGGCGCCGGCAAACCAGCGCGCCGATGCCGCTGCCAAAGAGTCCTGGCGACTTGCCAGCAGGCGCCGCGCGCGGTCGCGCGCGGCATCAGACAGCGGGCAATCGCGTGCAAGCCACAGTGCACAGGTGACGGCTGTGGCGTCGCTGCTGCTTTCGATGGTCGGCGACAGCACGCTGCCGCGCTGTGTCGGCTCCAGACACCGCAGGAACCGCGCCGCCATGTCCAGCACGGTCCAATCGCGTGAGCCCAGAAGGTTGACGGCCTGTTCGGTGTCGCTCTTTCGCACCAGCGCTTCAGTCGCAGCGTCGGGACCCAGTGCCAGCGCCAGCCACATCAAACGCGTCAGGGCAGGGTTCTCGGCGTACTCTTTGCGAATGCGCTCGGCAGACTCTGATTCGCCGGCTGCACCCTGCGCCAGCAGCGAGGCTGCGCGCACACAATTGGCGTCGTCTGCCAGCAGCGCGGCAATCAGTTCGCGCCCGCAGCGCTGCGCCACATTGCCGCCGCCCTGCGCCGGCGTGACGTACAGAAACAGAGCGCGCCCCAGTCGCATCGGCCTGACCAACAGCGCATTGTCGGGCGTGGGGTTGCCTAATGCCATCTGCATCGCACGGGTCAGCGCGTCACGAATCCATAACAACTGCTTGGCATCACCGCCGACCTGGATGGTCATGGTCGGCAGCTCAAGAATGCGCCGCATGCGCTCTTGCGCGTCGTCGGACACCAGGATCGGCAGACCTGACGCCGCCGTAAGTTGCGCCAGCGCCAGCAACGGCGGCTTGATGATGTTCAGCCCGGGCCCGTACGAATAGCCCCGCACCTGCATTTCGCGGGCGGTCAGTTCGCGCAGGACCTTGGGGTCGTCGATGCGAAACAGGCTCATCAGTGACGCGCGACCATGCTGGGCCAGGTGTTCATCGTCGCCCGCGGCGCATTGCACGGCAAAACTGAAGGTCTCGCCAATCCGGATCAGTGCCGCGCTTGCCCGCACGCGCACCTCTGGATCGTCGTGCGTGAGTGCCTTGCGCAGCGCCTCGCGGGCCTGCTCGCCGATGCCCACCAGGTCTCGCGATGCGCGCTCGCGCGTGCGCCAGTCGTCGCTGGCGAGGCGAGAAATGAGCTCGGCGATTTCCTGTGCATTGGCGGCGGCACGGTCGTCCTGCGCGAACAGCAGGGGCGCAAACAGAAGCAGGACTATGAGCGCCAGCCGGGGCACGTGATTACCTCGCACAGATTGCTGCCCGCATAGTACGCGATTTCACGTTCATCATCGACATCCCAGAGCGCAAACGCCGCGCGCGAGCCCATGGCAATCACGCCGTACTCGCCCGGCGGCAGGCGCAAAGCGTGGGCGGCATTGGCTGTGAACGCGGCCAGCGCCTCTGCCGCTGTTAAACCGCAGTACATCACCGCAAGGTTCATTACGAACGCCGGGTTGCAGACCGGAGAGCTTCCCGGGTTGAAATCAGTGGCCAGGGCGACGTTCAGCCCCTGGTCCACCAGAAATCGGCCGTCGGCCCAGCGATCCATCTTCAGCACATAGGTGCTGCCGGGCAGCAGCACCGCGCTGGTGCCATGGGCGCGCATCATGTCGGTGCCCGCGGGATCAAGGTACTCAAGGTGGTCCGCCGAGTCGGCGTGATACTTTGCCGCAATCTCGCCGCCGCCGTCCTCACGAAGCTGGTCGGCGTGAACCGTAATGCGCAGGCCAAGATTGCGGGCGGCTTCACAGAAGCGCTGCAATTGCGCGAGGTCGAATGCCGCTTCGCGGTCGGCAAAGATGTCGGCGCGCTCCGCCAGGCCCTCGGCGACAACTTGCGGCAGTATCTCGTCGATCACGAGTTGCAGGTAGGCATCCTTGCCGCCGGCGACGCCGCGATACTCCGCCGGTATCGAGTGCGCAGCAAGGCAGGTGCGAACCGTGTGCATGTCGGCCTGCTCGCCCGCGTCGCGGATGGCGCGCAGCTGGCGCAATTCATCCTTGAGGTTCAGGCCGTAGCCGGACTTGCCTTCCGCCACAACGACGCCATGGCTGCGAAGCCGGCGCAAGTTGCGGGCCGTCTGAAAGACCAGCGCTCTGTCATCGGCCTGCCGAACGGCGCGCATGCTGGTGAGGATGCCGCCTCCCGCGGCCGCGATTTGCTCGTAGCTGGCGCCGGCAACGCGCATCTCAAACTCTTCGGCGCGGGCTTTCACGAATGCCGGGTGCGTGTGGCAGTCCACGAGTCCGGGCGTCAGTACACCGCCCTCTCCGTCAATGCGTCGGGCCTTGGAAAAGTCCTTGGGGAGGTCTTTGCGCGCGCCGACAAAGGCTACGCGGCCGTCTCGCACAGCCACGCATGGCTCATCTGCCAGCACGCCAAGCTCTCGCATTGCCGGGCCGAGCAGCGGCGCACCGGTGCCACAGGTGACCACGCGGCTGACGTTTTCGATGACTTGGGCGTTCGTCATGCGTCGCCTGTCTTAGAGCCCGCGCCTCGCGTGCTGCCCGGCAAGCAGCCGTTTCTACCTGCCAAGCTGTTTGACCGCGTCATCCACAGCCGCGGTAAACAGCGAAAGCGCCAGGTCGGCTTCTTCCTTCTTAAGTACCAGGCTTGAACAGAAGCGAATCGTGTTCTCGCCGCAGCCCAGAATCAGCAAGCCGCGCTTGAACGCAGTCTGCTCAACCAGGTTGCGCAACTCGGGGTCTTTCTCTTTGCCCTGCTTGGTCTTCACGAACTCGACACCGATCATCAGGCCCTTGCCGCGCACGTCGCCGACCACTTTGCAGCCGTTGCCCCACTCTTCCAGTTTCGCTTTCAGGTGCGCGCCGACGGTGGCTGTGTTGGCAATCAGTTCTTCTTTCAGCAGCTTCACCGTCTCAACAGCTGCCGCGCATGCGATCGGGTTGCCGCCAAACGTGCTTGCATGGCTGCCCGGCGGCCAGGTCATGATTTCGCGCTTCGCAATCACCGCGCCCAGCGGAAGGCCGGACGCGATGCCCTTGGCGCTGGTGATGATGTCGGCTTCGACGCCAAAGTGCTCGTGCGCCCAGAACTTGCCGGTGCGCCCCATGCCGCTCTGCACTTCGTCGAAGATCAGCAGGATGCCGTGCTTGTCGCACAGCTTGCGCAGGCCGGGCAGGAAGTTGTCCGGCGGCACGACGTAACCGCCTTCGCCCTGGATCGGCTCGACGAAGATGCCCGCGACTTCCTCCGCCTGCACTTCGCGCTTCAGCACCGTGTTCTCGATGTAATCCAGCGCGTCGGCGCCCACTTGCTCGGGTGTCGTCAGGTGCGGAGCCGCGCGGTACGGGTACGGGTAGTTCGCGTGCAGAATGCTGGGCACCAGTGGCGCGAAATGGTTGCGATGAATCGCCTTGCTGCACCCCAGCGACATCGCCCCGTAGGTGCGGCCGTGAAAGCTGCCACGAAAGCTGATCAGGTACGGGCGCTTGGTGTACCAGCGCGCGAGCTTCATCGCGCCTTCGTTGGCCTCGGCGCCGCTGTTGCAGAAGAACACGCGGCGCGGCCCGCCGGGCGTGTTCTCAGACAGCATGCGCGCCAGTTGCGCCTGCACCGGGTAATAGAAGTCGGTGCCTGACATGTGCGTGAACTTCTCCGCCGCCTCGGTAATCGCCTTCACGATGCGCGGGTGGCTGTGGCCCGTGGCGTTCACGGCAATGCCGGCAGTCATGTCCAGAAACACGTTGCCGTCAATGTCTTCCGCGACAACACCGGTGCCCCGGGCCATCACGAACGGATAGCCGCGCGTGTAGCTGGTTGAAATGAAGTCGTTGTCGGCCGCAATCGCCGCCGTGGCCTTGGGGCCGGGCAGTTGCGTTTTCAGGTCGGGAACCTTGGTGTAGTTCATGCTAGTGTCCTTGTGACTTGGAAGCCGCGGAATCATGCCAAAAACCGGCGAGGACGCCATGCACACGCTGCTCTGGGAGCGGAAAATCAAGGGTTGCGCACTGACGGTGGTGCAGGGCGACATCGTTTCTGAGCAGGTTGCCGCGATCGTCAATGCCGCGAACAACCGGCTGCAACTGGGCTCGGGCGTCGCGGGCGCCATCCGCAACGCCGGCGGCCCCGCCGTGCAGCAGGAGTGCGACGCCTGGGTTGCCGCCCACGGCGAAGTACCGACGGGCGGCGCGGCGATCACCGGCGGCGGTAAGCTTGCGGCGCGGGTGATTCATGCCATCGGGCCCGTGTGGGGCAGCGGCGACGAGGTGGCAAAGCTGTCTGCGGCAATCACCGCCGCGCTTGAGCTTGCCGAGCAGCACGACCTGGCAAGCATCAGCTTTCCGGCGATCAGTAGCGGCGTTTTCGGCTTTCCCAAAGAGCTGTGTGCGAAGACTTTCTTCGACACCATCGAGAACTGGCTGGATGAGCATGCGAAGCGAAGCCTTCAAACGATTCGCTTCTGCAACTTCGACGAAGCCACGGCCCGGGTGTTCGAGCGCGAAGCCCGCCGCCGCTTTGGGTAAGCCGCAAAACTTGCCAGAATTCCTGCACGCGACGAATGGAACCGTCGGAGAATTACGTTCGTCTTAGAACCAAGGAGAAACGCCATGAAAATGCTGCTGACACTCGCACTGCTGCTGTCCACCGCCTGCATTGCCGGCCAGCGCGCACAGCCGGTCGATGCCCAGGACGCCAAGCCCGTCGAGGAAGCCAAGGAAGAAGACAAAGAGGCCAAATCCGCCTGGAGCCTGACCGAACGCGACAACTGGATTGAGAAAACCGAGATCATGCTCAAGAAGTCGGCGCCGCCGCAGTTCTCGGCGATTCTTCACGTGAACATGCCCACGCCCGGCTGGGAACTGAAGGTAGACGAGGTCGGCAAGCCCGACGCGCAGGGGCGCATCCAGGTCAAAGTCACCGCCACCCCGCCCGATGGCATTGTCGCGCAAGTCATCACCAGCCAGTCGTTCCACGCCAGCCTTGGCGAACTGAGCAAGGGCGAGTACCTGCTCGAGGTGGTGTACCGCAAGAACGGCGAAGAAACGTACACGCGCCGCGGCACCGTCATGCTTACAGCGGGCTAGGAAAATTCATCGGCTGTGCGAAAGGTGCGCCTTGCCCAAGGCGCATCTTCGCTTAGCATGCGCAGGCATGTCGGACGCGGTCAAAATCTATCTTGAGCTGGTGAACAAGCACGGCATGCCCGCGCACCCGCAGCTCACGCAACTCGGCAAGGACTGGTACCTGATGCCCCCGGGCGTTGACCAGGACCCAAACGACGCGGTAAGCACAGCCGTCTTCCGCCTTCCCCCGCCCGACGAACTTGCGCGCGTCATGGCCCTGCACGCCAGCGAGTGGGCCGCGTCATTCGTGAGCCCCGACGACGAAGATGAAGCCCCGTCGCAGGACCCAATCACCCGCCTCAAGCAAGTAGCCCACGAAGCCACCCGCCGCAAGTAAGCCACCGTTTTTCATTGAGCGACTGCTGTCACGCTGCTTGGCCCCCGGACTACCCGTTTGGCTTGCTCCAAGCGCTGAAATTGTGTTGCGGCCGTCTCGGCCGCACGTGTTGCGCGCGTCTCGCGCGCATGTGTTGCGGGCCTCCGGCCCGCTTTGGCGCCCGGGACGGACGCCAACCATGCAGGCCCGAGGCCTGCAACACGTGCGGGCTGGAAGCCCGCAACACACAATGCACCTACGCCGCTTTTTGCAGCCGGCCTAACCCTGGGTTGGTCTTGCTGATGATCCGGCGCAGCAGGCTTGCGGCTTGCATGCCGATGCGCATCAGCGTTACCACCGGGTCGGGGCCGCGCCGCGGCCTTTGCTGCGGCGAGCTGTACAGGGGCTCGGGCTCAGGCTCGGCGTTCAGCACAGCCATTGCTTCGCGGCGGCGCTCGGGCGACACGGCTTGCAGCGCCTCCTGCACCGTGCAGATCACGTCGTCCAGCACGTGCGCCGCACGCACCAGCATCTGCCGGGCGTGGTCGTCGTCGAGCTTGAGCTCGGCGATGTGCTGGAACCCCTTGCTGACCGCAACGCCGAAACCGGCGGTCACGCCGCAAGCTTCCAGCACACGGTCGGGCGCGGGGCCGGACTCGGGCAACTTGCTGCGCGCAACGCGGTTCAAGTGCGCGGCGTTGGCTTGCTGCTCGGCGCCGTAGGGCTCAAGCTCGGGCGGCATCTCGGGTGCGGCCTCGAGAGCGGGTTCAGCCTTGGCGCGGCGGGCCTCTTTCTGTTGCCGCTTGAGCGCGGCGATGCGCGCCCTTCGTTCAAAACGGTTCATATGACCTCCAAGAGCAAAGTTGGAGACGAGCATAAAAAGCAACGCGACAACAAAGTGGCATGGCCTTCCAGGCCATGTAGTACCAACGGCTTCCAGCCGTTGGGGACGGGCACGGAGGCCCGTCCAAACGACATCGGCTGGAAGCCGATGCCACCCAGCGGGACGCCAGCGTTTCTGGCCAATCCGCTAACCCAGCCTGAATTCGGTGTGGGGGCGCAGGCGTTTCAGGATTGCCCTTACCTGCGCGGGCTTCACTTTCTTGATTTCGGCGATCTGCGCCTCGGGCTTCTGCTTGAACCCCATTGTGTGTTGCAGCACCGCGTCGCTGGCGCGCGCACCCATGCTGTCCATGGCTGACTTGCGGCTCTCGATCAGGCTTTCGCGGGCGGTTGCGAACTCTTCGTCGCTGAACCCGCCCTTTGCCAACCTTGCCAGCTCGCTGCGAATCAGCTTGAGCGCCTTCTCCGCCTTGGCTGGGTCCACAGCCGCCGAAGCACCGATCACGCCCCGCGCACGCTGGAAGTTGCTGTGCACCGCGTAGGCCAGGCCGTGTTTCTCGCGCACAATCTTGAACAGGCGGCTTGTGCTCATGCCACCGAACAGGGCATCCGCAAACAACGAAGGCGCAAAGTCGGCGCGGCCGTACACGCCGGCGCCGGTCCATGCGAAGTGCAGGTGCGTCTGCTCGGTTTGCGCTTTCACGCGGTCGCGGGCGACGGTCTTGCGATGCGTCAAGACTTTCGACGCCTTCAAAGCTGGGCGTTTGCCGGCAGGCAGTTTCAGCACCTTGGCCAGCGCCTTGAGCGCGCGTTCTTCCCTCACCGGGCCGGTTACAAAGGCCATCACCTGCGCGTTACCCAGCAGCAACCGGTGGCGCTGCGTCAGCGCTGTGGCATCAAGGCCGGGCAAATCTTCGACCCTGCCGTGTTCGTAAATTGCCCCCGGCGTTCCGGCATAAGTCCTTTGCGCAGCCAGCAATGCGCTCCACGACGGCTTGTCGTCCTGAAGTGCGTTCAGCTCTTGCTCAAGCTGAAACTTCTCCTGCTCGACGTTCTCGGCACGCAAAACGCTTGTGGCACCATCCAGAGCGGGCTGTGTCAGCACCTCGCACAGCAGCGCCAGTGCCTGCTCAAGCTCTTTGGAACCTTTTGGCAAGAAACGATCCGCCGGAAACTCGATCGTGCCGACCAAGGACTGCACGTCGGCAAAGCGCGTCACGCCCACACTAAGCGCGGCGCCGTACAACTCTTCGCAGGCGCGAGCCAGCTCGCGGCGCGACGGGTGACTGATGCAGCCGGTGCGCAGCACATGGGCGAGCAGCGAATTGGCTGTCGCAGTGCCTGGTACCATGGAATCGAGGAAGAAAACGCGGGCGCGGATGGTTTTGTAGCGTCCAGACTCAAGGGCACACAAACGCACGCCGGGGCTGGGCACGACGGACAGGAATTCGCGGTAACGGGTGGTTTTCATGCGGGGTAGTCACAGTGGGTATAAATCGGCGGGCGGAGTGTAGCAGACGAAAAGAAACCGCAAGCCGTTAATTGGCAATGACGAGAGTCGGGGGGCAGGGTGCCAGGCGCCACCTCCGAATTGACACGAGACTCACGGAAGGTTGATGCAGAGACTACAGGATTTGTCGAAACTTCGGAGCGTCTGGGACGTTTAAGAGTCAGTCAGACCCAGGGGCGAAAGCCCCGGGCGGCGGGCCAGCCGCCTACCCCGAAACGCGTAGAACACGGCCTGTGGGCCGGCAAGAGTGCGCATCGCGCACAAGGAGATGGTTTGTCATGACACGAATGATCACACGCAGCATGCTCGCCGATAACGTCGTAGACACGCACCAGAAGCGCGTCCACCTTGGCGACCGCGTGCTTGACCTGAACAGCGGTTTCGTTTGCGTGGTCCTCGACCATTGCCCCGAACTTGGCCCGGAAAGCATCTATCTCCAGATCGTCGAGCACGACGGCCCGGTGATGAGCTACTGGGTTGACCCGGCGCAGCTCATGAAGCTTCCCCGCGATGCGGCGTAAACCAGTGGGCAAGCCCCCCCGCCCACTGGAATATGCTGCACGCGTTTGACGTTCTGTTTTCGACGCACGCAAGTGCAGACGTGATTCGTGCGCCCGGTCAAGTCCCCCCGACCTGCCGACGCACGCAGAGACAGGCGGCGATCTACCCCCCAGCCGCCTGTCTTCTTTTAACTCTGTTTGATTGGACCTATTGGTTCGCGGCGGGCGCGTTTTCGCCTTGCAGGCCGGATTGCTGCTTGAACCAGACGTAGCCCAGGCTGACCAGCGCCATGATCAGCACAAACACCAGCGTCCAGAACATCGCGCGCAGGCGCATTTTCAGCTCGGCTTGCAGCCGCTGCTCGAGCATCGACTCAATCTCGACCATCTTTTCGTCAATGCGCTGCTCGGTCACATCGAGCAGCTCCATGGCGTGCTCGCGCACGGCATCCAGCGTCTGCTGCCGAAACTCTTCGGCGCGGCGGGTGGCGTCATCGAGCAACTCGTCGGCTTTGTTGTCAACGTAGCTGTCCACCTTGCGGCGAATGCCGCTTTCGAAGCGCCGGAACAGTCCTTTCCTGTTGCCGTTGACCACATCGGCCGGGCCAGCCTGGCCGTTCTCGAGGGCCGCAGCCTCAGGGTCAACGGGGGCAGGCAGCGCCGGTGCAGCCGCGGGCTTTGCCTCAGGCTTAGCGGGCGGCTCTTTCTTTCCCAGCAGTTTGTTCAGCAGCTTCAATGCGCTCTCCAGCCCCGGAGTTTAGGAACGGCTGCCAACTGTGAAATGGGGTCCGTGCCCGCTGGTGATTGCGGTTTTCGCGGCCTCGCTTGCCACGACTCTCAAAACCGCAGTGTCAGGCGCGCGTACTCAAAGTACATGCCGAACAACCCGCGCGTGCGAACGGTGGCGTCGTCCTGTCGGTGGCGGCTGCCGCCGAAGCTGCCGTAGAAGTAGACGCCGACGCCCAGGCCGATCAGCGACGTCAGGTAGAAGTCCACGCCGCCTCCGCCCATCATGTGAAAGTAGATGTCGGAGTAGGTGAACGTGCCCTTGTCGTCGCTGCCGGGCGGGTCGAAGTCTTCGCTGGCTGAAAACAACTGAAACCCGACCGGGTAGAACGCAACCCACGGGCGCAGCCAGCGCGACCATTCCCAGTCCGGCAGGTCAAACGTGAAACGCGCCCCCAGCGCCACGTGAAAGCCCATGCCCGTGCCGCCTTCCTGGTAATGCCGACCCAGAAAGCCGTAGCTGACGCCGACATGGCTGGCGGCTGCGATCCAGGGCGTGAAGTAGAAATCAAAGAAGCCGTTGAAACCAAGGCCGAGCGCGTTGGTATCGAGGCCCAGTGACGCGCCCGCGCCGAACATCTGCTCAGTGGTGCGGGGGCCGCTGTCATCGAGCAACTGCCCGTACACCGGCATGCGGGTGTCAGTCGCGTCAAACAGCTGCAAGGCGCGCGCGGGGCGGTGACTCCATGCCTGTTCGAGCGATTCCAGTGCCACAAGCGGTGCCGCACACATCGCGAGCACCGGGACAATCAGCAGGCTTCGCATCATGGCTGCTCTCCTTGTGATGGTTGGAAAGGACCTGACAGGTTAGCGCATGCCTGCGCCCGTACGCAAGCGCGAATGGCGGCGCCGATTTACCGCCTCTTTACGCGTCAAGATTTCGTGCCGAAGGCTTGCATTTGGCGCTGTGCGGGGTAATCAGGCTTGCAAGGAGAATCGATGACCATCCATCACCTCGCAAGCGAGCTTGGCCTGGGCGACTTCCTGATGCCGGGCGCCGAGCCGCACTATCCGCCCGACCTTGAGCTTGAACCCGTGCACCTCGATATCGACCTGCACGTTGACACGGACGCCCAAAGCGCCGCAGGCACAGTCACCAACACGCTGCGCGCGGTGCGCGACGGGGCCGCCCAGATCACACTGCACGGCGTGGACATGCAGGACGTCACGGTCCGCGACGCCGACGGCCGCAAACTGCACCACAGCTACGACGGCAAGCGCATCCGGGTCACCTGGGACGATGCCTTCGCGGCCGGCGAAGAACGCAAACTCGCCGTCAGCTACAAGGTCGTCAAGCCGGTCACGGGCCTGTTCTTCAGCAAGCCCGACGCGGCCTATCCCAACGCTGGCACGTGGGCGGCGACTGACCATGAAACAGAGCGCGCCCGCCACTGGCTGCCCTGCGTAGACCTGCCCAACGCGCGCCCGGCGCTGAGTTTTCACCTGCGCGCGCGCAAAGATTTCACGATCCTGGCCAACGGGGCGCTGCTCAAGGAAGAAGAGCACAAAGACGGCACCAAAACCGCACACTGGGAACTCAAGACCGGCTGTCCAAGCTACATCACCTGCTTTGCACTGGGCGATTTCACACGCTGTGACGACGGCGCGCACAAGGGCAAACCGATCGCGTACTTCTGTGAGCGCAGCCGCAGCGCGCAAGACCTCAAGCGCAGCTTCGGCCGCACCGGCGCGATGCTGGACTGGATGACCACCAAGCTGGGCGACGAATACCCCTTTCCCAAGTACTTCCAGTTCGCGTTGCCAGGCATCGGCGGCGCGATGGAGAACATCTCGCTGGTCAGCTGGGACGGCAGCTTCGTGATGGACGAAACGCTGGCCAAGGAATGGACCTGGCAGGTTGACCAGATCAACCTGCATGAGATGGCGCACTCGTGGTTCGGCGACCACATCGTGTGCCGCGACTTCGCCCACGCCTGGCTGAAAGAAAGCTGGGCCGTGTACATGGAGACCTGCTACCTCGAAGACGTGAATGGCGCGACCGACCGCGACTACGACTTCTACAGCAACCTGCAGGCCTACCTGGCTGAAGCTGACGGCAGCTACATGCGGCCGATCATGACGCGCAAGTTCGACCACTCCTGGAGCATGTACGACCGCCACCTTTACCCCGGCGGCGCGGTGCGCCTGCACATGCTGCGGCACGAGCTGGGCGACGACGTGTTCTGGGCCGGCGTACGCGACTACGTAAAGAGCTACGGCGGCAAAGTGGTCGAGACGGACGACTTCCGCAAGAAGATGGAAAAGCACTCCGGGCGCTCGCTCGTGAAGTGGTTCGAGCAATGGATCGAGAGCAAGGGCTACCCCGCGCTGAAGGTGAGTTTCAGCTACGACAGCAAGAAGAAGGAAGGCACCTTCGAAGTTGAGCAGACCCAGAAGACGGACGACGGCATCCCGGTGTTCGAGTTCGGCAGCGACCTCGGCTGGACCATCGATGGCAAGGCCCAGACCAAGGCCATCCGCATCGAGCGGGCCAAGCACGCGTTTGTCGTCCCGATGGACAAAGAGCCCGAGCAGGTACGCTTCGACCCGCTGTGCCGCACTGTGTGCAAGCTCGACTTCAACCCCGGCGACGAGAAGTTGAAGGCGCAGTTGGGCGCCAGCGACGTGGTCGGGCGCATTCATGCCGCGCGCGAACTGTGCAAGGGCGGCAAGCGCGCCAGCATCGCCGCTGTGCGCGACGCTTACAAGCGCGAGAAGTTCTGGGGTGCACGCGTGCGCTTTGCCGGCGCGCTGGCGGCATCGGCGCAACAGGCCGCGATTGAGGCGCTGGCCGAATTGCTGGGCGTTGAACAGGACGGCATGGTGTGCGAGGCACTGGTGCGGGCAGCCGGCACGTTCCGCGACCCGGCGATCAAGGCCGCGCTGGAGCAGTTTCTGGCAGGCGGCCCCAAGCTGTACCGCGCCCGCGCGGCGGCCTTGGAAATGCTGGGCGCGCAACGCGAAGCCGCGCCCTTTGAGCGCATCGTGCAGGCAGCCCGGACAGAAACGCCGCTGGGTGTGGAACAGTCCGGCGCGTTTCGGGCATTGGCAGAGACGCGCAACGCCGAGGCGCTGGCCACGCTGCTGGACGTGACCAGGTACGGCGGCAGCGCAAACCCCGCCCGCCAATGGGCCGCGCTCGCCCTGGGCACATACGCCCGATTTGCGGAAGAATCAGATCGCGAACAAGCCGTCGAGCGCCTGGGCGACCTGCTGCGCGACCCTGACGGCCGCGTGCGCCGCATGGTCCTCGTGGGCCTGCGCGAAGCCGGCGCCACCGAGGCCTTGCGTCAGCTTGAAGCCTACGGTCGAGGTGTAAGCGAGCAGGAAGAAACAGCCGTCAAGCGCGCGGCAGCAGCGATCCGGGCCTCGGCCAAGCCAAAGGCCCCCGCTGCGGAGAAGCAGATGGAAGAACTGCGCGAAAAGGTGCGCAAGGCGGAAGACCGGCTCGACAAGCTCGAGAACCGAAAGACAGAGTAGGGCAATGAACGAGAAAGGGGCCGCGCAACCGCGCGGCCCCTTTGGTTGTTCACTGGCTGGACGGCTACATACGGACAGCAATGTTCAAGCCGATGCTCAACAAGATCCAGATGATGCCGACGATGATCGAAGCCTTCGCAAGGCCCACGCCGGCGTTGCGGCGCTTGGCTTCGCCCAGGCCAACTGCCGCGAGAATCACGCCGATCAACGGGCAGATCGGCACCAGTGCCAGAATCGCACCGGCAATGACCAGGCCCGGAGTGCCCTGTGCCGGCGGCGGGCCGTAACCCTGCGGCGGATAGCCCGGCTGCCCGTAAGGCTGCTGCTGCGGATAGCCGCCCTGCGGTTGACCGCCGTACTGATTCTGGCCCTGCTGTGGAGGATAGCCTGCCATGACCGCCCCTTATGGTTATGAGTTGTGGGCGAAGTTTACGAAGTTCGGTTGTGGGAAAACAGGGTCGAAAGCCGCCGTTTTTGTGGGACGCGCCAACCAGCCAATTCAAGCGGTCTGGGCCGAGAGTGCCTTGAGCTTTTCTTCCTTTTCCCACTTGCGGCACGACTCGATCAACGGGTCGATGTCGCCTGCCATGATCTTCTGCAACGGGAAACTTTCTTTGCTGCGGTGATCGGTGCAACGGTCCTGCGGAAAGTTGTAGGTACGAATCTTGTCGCCGCGGCCACCACTGCCAACCTGCACGCCGCGCTTGGCTGCCTGCTCACGCTCGCGCTTATCCTTTTCCATCTGGTACAGCTTCGACTTCAGGATCCGCAGCGCCTCATCACGATTCTTGTGAAAGCTGGGCGTCGCCTGGCAGTCCACGAACAGTCCTGAGGGCAAATGCCGCATCTGGCAGCGTGAGCTGGTCTTGTTCACGTTCTGGCCGCCGGGGCCGCCGCTGCGCGCGGCTGTCACTTCAAGGTCGCTGTCTTTGACCTCGATCTTGACGTCTTCCATCTCGGGCAGCACCGCCACCGTGGCAAGGCTGGTGTGAATGCGCCCCTGCGTCTCGGTGACCGGCACGCGCTGCACGCGGTGGCCGCCGCCCTCGTACTTGAAGGCTTTCCAGACCTGGTCGCCCTTGATGCGATAGGTGCCGTTTTTCAAGCCGCCGGCTTCAGACTCGACCTCGTCCAACACCTCGAGCTTGAACCCGCGGTGCGCGCACCAGCGGGCGTAGTTCTCGATCAGTTCACGCGCGAACAGCGTGGCTTCGTCGCCGCCTTCCGCGCCGCGGATTTCCAGAATCACGTCGCGCGCGTCGTCTTCGTCATCCAGCAGGATCATGTCCTGGGCTTGCGCGTACAGGCGGTCGTAGCGCTCTTTCAATTCACCCAGTTCAGCTTCTGCCAGCTCTTTCATCTCGCTGTCGGCGGCGGGGTCTTTCATGATCTCTTCGCTGCCCGCGATCTGCGCCTGCAGGGCGATGATGGCTGCGTAGGCGTCCGCTTGCTCGCGCAGCATGCCGCGTTCGCGCTGGTACTCGGCAAATAGCTTGTTGTTCCCGTACACGGCGGGGTCTTCGATCTGTTTGCCGAGGTCGTGGTAGCGGTCGGCGCGTTGTTTCAGCACGTCAAGCATGGGTGTAGTCTAGCAACTCGGTATGCCGCCTGGTCAGTCCGGGAATAACAACCGGCGCGAGGCAGCGCCCCACGCCGGTATGCGAGATGCCGTCGCTATTCGCCCTTGTCGCCGGGCTGCGGGATAATCTTCTTCTTGCCGAAGACCTTTTTCTTTTCCAGCTCGGTCTTCAGGTCCTTGGTGATCTTGCGGGTGGGCGCCTTGACCGACTTTTCGGCCTGCTTGGCGGCCTGCGTCTGGTCCCACTGGAAGCGCTTGGTGAACGCATCCACGCGGCCGGCGCTGTCGATGAACTTCTGCGTGCCGGTGTAGAACGGGTGGCACGAGCTGCAGATGTCCACGCTCAGCTTTTCATGGCGCGTGAGAATCTCGAACTTGTTGCCGCAGGTGCAGCTCACCTGGGTGTACTTGTGCTTGGGATGGATGCCGTCTTTCATGTTTCGTCTCGCTTGCTTCCGTGCCGTCGCGGCGGGCCCGTGCCTTGTGCAGGGATACCCGCAGCCGCCAATTGAGCGGCGAATCATAGCCGTGAGTTTTCCACACGCAAGAGATGGGCATGGCGGGTAGTGTCTCAGTCTGACCCTGAAACTGCTTTGCCGCCAAGGCACCAAGTAACGCCAAGAAATGCAAACACTTGGCTGTCTTGGCGGCAGTTTGCACCAAACCAGGCACGCACGGCTCGGGCTACGGAAGTACAAGCTGAGAGACTCCCGCATGGTGGCACTGCCTCACCCGTGCCGCACAGACGGCCCCAACTGTGCAAGGCCGCGCGGGCATATTTTTGTTACAGGAAGTGCGCGTTGCTGTCCGTTAATGAGGGGGTACACTATTCAGGCTGGCGTTCGGGGGCGGGCGGATGAAGGGCAGTTCCGGCGTATTGGTCACCATTCTTGGCGCCATCGTCCTGATGGCCATGGTTGGCGGATATCTTCTGCTTCAGGATTCTGGCTCCAGCGCCGGCAAGGCCCGCGGCAGCAAACTTTCTGACGGCGATGCGGACGACGCAGACGCCAAAGCCCGCAAGGACCGCGACGGCAAAAACGGCGCCTGGCACATCAACCGCCGCGGAAACGGCGCCTTCGACCCCGACGACCCCGAAGGCAAGCGCGCCAAAGGCGCCGGCACAGGCGCTGAGGGCACAGGCCCCACCAATCCAGACGACCTGCCGGCCACACCCACCGTCAACCCCGACGAAATCAACGAAGTCGTCCCCGGCCACCTGATTGTGCGCGTGGTCAAGCGCGAAGACGACCGCCCCCTGCCGGGCACCACCGTCTACTTTCCGTTGCGCGGCACGCGCCTTGATACCGAAGGTGGCGAAGTCAGCATCAGCGACAAGCTTGACGCCATGGTCAAGCGCACGAACCGCCACGGCGTTGCCGTCTGGAGCGAAAAAGAACTCGCCGAACTGATTGCCCAGCAGGCCGCCAGCACCGAGAAACAAACCAGCGTGCTTATCACCGCCCTTGGCTACGCCGACGTGTTCGAGCCTATGGCCGTCCCTGACCTGAAGAAGGGCGCTGAAGCCACGTTCAAGCTCATGCCGGCTGTGCGGATTACCGGCAAGGTGCGCGAAAAGCGCGGCGGCATCGTGAGTTACGCCAAGGTCGAGATTCTGCAAACGAACCAGCAGGGCGACACTGCGGCGCCGGTCAACCGCTTCAAGATCAGCGCTGACGGCTTGGGCGAGTTCGCGATCAAGCTGGCGGACACCTATCTGTATGTGTTTGAGGTGCAACTGAACGGGTATGCGCCCTACAAGTCGCGGGTGTTCAACTTCCGCGAGGACAAGCGCGAAGTCAGCATCATGCTGGAATCAGCCAAGGGCATCAGCGGCGTCGTGGCCGACACCGGCAACAAGCCGATCGAGGGCGCCGAAGTCTGGGCAAAAGACGACGGCCTGCGCGTGCTGACGGACGCCGACGGCAAGTTCACCATCGACATGGTCACCGACCGCATTTTCCGCAATGACGTGAACCTGCGCTTTTCCGCCAAGGGCTATGCGCCCAAAGATGAGAAGGTCCTGGCCAACGACCACAACGTCAAAGTCAACCTCGACCTTGAGGGGACACTGACCGGCGTGGTCGTCAACGACCGCGGCGAAAAGGTCGCCGGCGCCACCGTGCGCTGCACATACGTTGAGGGGCCCAACCGCTACCCATGGGACGCGGTGCTGAGCAACGAAGCCGGCGAGTTCCGCTTCGGGGGGTTCAGCAACGGCGACGTGCAAGTCTCTGCCCATTTGGGGGACCTATACAGCGCCAACAGCTCGGTCAAGGTTGCACCGCGCAGCAACGCCGGCCCGGTCAAGCTGACACTGATCACCGGCGCCAGCATCACCGGCCGCGTGCACGCTGGCGGCGTGGGTATTGCCACCGTCACGCTGGCGCTCGATGGCAAAGCCGCCGGCGCCACCGACGCCGACGGCGCCTACAACCTTGGCGGCATCGCCGACGGCAAGCACAAGGTGAAGATCGTCAACCAGTTTCCGATTGCCGACGAGATGCTGCGGCAACTGCCCGTGTTCACGACCGACGGCAAGACCTACTACTACTTGCCGACAGAACGCGAAGTGACCCTGAAGCTCGCCGACAGCGTGGCTGTGGACTTTGACGTCAAGCCCTTTGACGCGCGCATCGACCGCAAGATCACGGTCAACATCACCACCAGCCCCAACGAGCCGGCTACCGGCGTGCAGGTCACGATCAAGCCGGTCTATGGCCAGCCGCCCGAGGGCGTAGAGGCTCCCAAGACCCAGGTGCTGGCGCTGAATCTGCCTGAGGGCAAGGCAAGCATGCCGCTCAGCCTGGTCAACGGCGTGAGCTACGAGGCCACGTTCGTGCACAACCGGTTCTTTGAAGCCAAGCTGACCAGCGACGCGCTGGCCGGCGTGCAGGATGGCGGAACGATTGAGCTGGTGCTGGAACGCGCCTTCATCATCAAGGGCACGGTCAAGGACAGCCAGGGCAACGGCCTCGAAAGCGTCGGCTTGAGCAAAGACAAGAACAACCCCTGGCAGATGACCGCCACAACGGACATTTACGGCTACTTTGAATTCGGCCAGCTCAAAGCCGGCGAGTACACGATTACGGCGTTCAAGAACAGCTATTATCAAGAGGCGAAGGTGGTCAACATCGAAAGCGTTGACCCCGCGCCGCTGGACATGACGCTGGTCAGCGCCAACGAGATCCGCATCATCGTCACCAACAACGGCAACCCGCAGGCGGGCGCCCATGTGCACATCTATCGCAACGACGCCGAAGGCGACGACCCCGACGATTACAAGCGCCACTTCGACATCGGCACGACTGACGCCAACGGCGAAAAGTACATCAACTTTCACTGGGTCCGGAATTACCAGATCGTCGCGTACTGGGGCAATGAAGTCGCGTTCACCAACTTCAACAACCTGAAAGAAGTGCCCGAGCGCGAGTTCAGCATCGAGCTTGAGCCGGCCTACGACCTGACCGGCGTCGTGGTCGATTCCGAGAACAGCCAGCCCCTGGGCGGCAGCATCGTGCGCGCGCACATCACCACCACCGGCACCGAGGGCCGCGACGGCAACTTCTTCCAGATGCAGGTCAGCGGCGACGGCCGGTTCAACTTCAAAGTGCCGACCGGCAACTTCTACTTCTATGTGCCCAAGACCAGCACGCACCAGAGCTTCAACACAGAGGGCAGCCCGGTGCCGGCGGGCACGCTCGACACACTCCTGCCCGTGCCGGTGCGTGAAGACATCGAGGGCAACTATGCGCAGATGGTCAGCATGACCGTGACCGGCAGCATGACCGCCGGCGAGCAATACAGCGTCGAAGTCGTGGTCAAGAATCGCGGCAGCACCACATGGACAGCCGCTGGCAACAAGCCCTGGCGCCTGGGCAGCCAGTCGCCGCAGGACAACCAGACCTGGGGCATGGGGCGGGTAAGTATCGCGGCTGGCGTCGAGGTGCGGCCCGGCGAGACTTACAGCTTCCAGTTCACGGTCACGGCGCCGGCCACGGCTGGCAACTACAACATGCAGTGGCGCATGGTGCAGGACGGCAAAGAGTGGTTCGGCCAGTTCACTGAGAAGCGCCAGATCACCGTGACAGCGCCCAGTCCCGAATAAGCAGTGAGTTTGGTAGCCACGCGTCGGGTCTTGGCAGGCGCGGCGCGGCCGGCTCTGCTGCTTGCAAAATAGAAATTGATTTCTATTCTGCAAACATGCAGACGCGCGCCATTTCGCCTCTTCTTCGGCAACGACTCGCCGCATACCCCGCTGTCGCGCTGGTCGGGCCGCGGCAATGCGGCAAGACCACCCTGGCCCGCGCGCTGGGCGGCGCCTACTTCGACCTGGAGCAACCGGCAGAGCGCCTGCGCCTGGACGTCGAATGGGACCGACTGGCTAAGGCCCGCGAACTGGTCGTACTGGACGAGGCCCACGCTTGGCCCGAAGTGTTTCCGCGCCTGCGCGGCGCGATTGACGCCAAACGCAAGCGCAACGGGCGCTACCTGCTGTTGGGGTCCGTCTCGCCGGCACTCATGATGCAGGTGTCAGAGTCGCTGGCCGGCCGCCTTTCCATCATCGAACTTACGCCATTGCTGCAGGGCGAACTCATCAAGGCCGCGCAACGTGACCGGCTGTGGCTGTGCGGCGGATTTCCCGACGGCGGGGTGCTGACGCCAGCGCGCTTTCCGCAGTGGCAGCAGGACTACCTTGCCCTCATGACGCAGCGCGACCTTCCAGCCTGGGGGCTGCCCGCCAAACCGCAGGTCACCCAGCGCCTGCTGCATATGCTGGCGACGCTCCATGGCCAGCCCTGGAATGCGTCGCTGGTCGCAAAGGGCCTGGGCCTCACCTATCACACCGTGAACGGCTATCTCGACTTTCTGGAAGGCTCTTATCTGCTGCGCCGGCTACCCCCCTGGACCGCGAACATCGGCAAGCGCATCACCAAAGCGCCGAAGGTGTACTGGCGCGACAGCGGGCTGTTGCATGCCACGCTCGGCATTGCCACCAGGGAAAACCTGCTGCGCCACCCGCGGGTTGGCGCGAGCTGGGAGGGATTTGTGATTGAGCAGGTGCTCGGCTGCCTCACAAGCCGCGGCAAGGCCCACCGCGCCTTCAGCTTTCGAACGAGCGACCAGCACGAACTCGACCTGCTCATCGAGACAGCCGGGGAATTGTGGGCATTCGAGATCAAGTTGACCACGGCGCCCAGCCCCCATGATCTGGCGTCTTTGAACAAGCTTGCGGACGCCCTGGGCGCCAGACGTCGCGTCCTGGTGACACAGGCGGCGGCCCATGTACAAGGCGGCACGACCCTTTCGTGCAATCTCGCACACCTGCTACAGGTCATGCCTTCCTGGTGATTCGAACACCGTTGCGCGCGCACCCCCTTCAAGGCATGATTCGCGCCCCATAGGGGCTGAACTTGGTTGGCGACTTCGACATCTTTCTGCCGGTGGTATGGCTGCTCGTCGCGGCGGCCATCGTCATGCTGATCGACCTGTTCGGCGAAGACCCCGAAAAGACCCGCATGTTCAACTTCTTCACGGCGCTGGGCGGCGTGCTGCTCGCGTTTGTGTCGTTGAACCCGTACTGGGACGCGCCCCCGCAGACCATCATGCGCGGCGCCATGCTGGTGGACCAGTTCAGCGCTTTCCTGATCATCTGCATCCTGATTGGCACCGCGATCTCGATGTTCGCCAGCCTCAGCTATGTCAAGCGCATTGGCGTCAACCTGGCGGACTTCCTGATCACGTTGCTGCTGGCGGCTTCCGGCATGGTGTTGCTGACCGTCAGCAACGATTTGATCATGCTGTTCCTGTCGATCGAACTGCTCAGCTTCAGCGTCTATGTGCTCACGGGCCTGCACGGCCGCAGCGGCCGGAGCGCCGAAGCCGCCATGAAGTACTTCATCATGGGCGCCTTTGCCACCGGCATCATGATCCTGGGCATGGCCTGCCTGTATGGCGTGACCGGCGAAGTGCAGCTCAAGCCGATTGGTGAAAAGCTGGCCGTGATTTTCGCCGAGCGCAAGGGCACCGAGATCATGGCGACATTCGGCATGGGCACGATCCTGATCGCGTTTGCGTTCAAGGTCGGCGCCGTGCCGTTCCATAGCTGGGTACCCGACGCCTATGAGGGCGCGCCAACCACCGTAACCGGCTTCATGGCCGTCGCGGTGAAGGCCGCGGCCTTTGGCGCGCTGATCCGGCTTGCGGTTGTCGCCTTTCCGGCCACGGCGGCGGCAGAAGGTTTCTTTGGTGATCTGGGGTTCGCCGGCTACGCGCTGTGGCTGCTGTCCGCGCTGAGCATGATTCTGGGCAACTGGTTCGCGATCAGCCAGCGCAACGTCAAGCGCATGCTGGCCTACAGCAGCATTGCCCACAGCGGCTACCTGCTGATGGGCCTGGCAGCCGCGGGCGGCAACAGTGAAGTCTACGCGGGCGTGTTGTACTACCTGCTGGCCTACACGCTGATGACCAGCGGCGCGTTTGCGATGCTGGTGTATGCCAGCAGCGGCGGGCGCGACATCGAAAGCATCGACGACCTGCGCGGCCTGGCCTGGAAGAAGCCGGCGGTCGGCATTGGCATGGCGATCTTCATGTTCTCGCTGGCGGGCATTCCGCTGACGGCGGGATTCATGGGCAAGTACTTCATCTTTACCCAGACGATTGCAGCGGGCGGGCGCTACCTGACGCTTGCCATCATCGGCATCTGCACCAGCATCATGGGCGCGTACTACTACCTGCGCGTGATTGCCTACACATACTTCCGCGACCCCGACGACCGGCCAGTTGCGGGCAAAGAAGACTGGGGCCTGAAGTTTGCGCTGGGTCTCACCGTGCTTGGCACGGTCTTCCTGGGGATTTTCCCGCAGGGCTTCTACGACGCGGCGCAGGACAGCGTGAAAGAGCTTCAGCAAGATCACGAGCGCCTGGCTGTGCCGGCACCGGACAAGTCCGGCGCCGTCGCCCAGGACTAAGATCCACTGCTACCAGCGTTCGGGTGCAGCCGCCGTCAGCGGCCCGCGTTCAAATTTCACAACCGCATCCGCCGGCACCGAGCGTTCATGCTCGGCGCGGATCGGCATCTCGGCCGGCACGGCATAGCCGTTGTGCCAAGGGTGCATCGCCGAGAACGCAACCATCACGCCTAGCGCTGCCGCGACCTGGTAGCGCATGCGCGACTCGCGCAGTACCAGCCAGCGCAGCGCGGGGGCCAGCGCCGTGCCCCACAGCACGGCCCAAACCGCGATTTCGACGCCGTCCACGCTGGCCAGCGGCCGCAGCTGCCAGCCCCAGAAGGCCGCCAGATCGAAGGCCAGCAGCACCAGTACCGTGATCAGTGCCGCAGCCGGAAGCATGCGCCCGTGGCGCAGGCAGCCCTTGATTGCGTTCATGCCATGTCTCCTGCCGCGATCTCAGGCCGCGACCATGCTGTCGTACACGCCGCCTTGACCCGTCAAGTCGCCGGCGGCTTTGCGGGCTTCCCACTCTTCAAAGCTGATCAATATCTCGCGCTCTTTGCTGCCGCGCGCCGGGCCCAGCATTCCCGCCCGCTCCATCTGGATGATGATGCGCGTGGCGCGGGTGTGGCCCAGGCCCATGGCTGTGCGCAGAAAGCTCGCGCTGCCGCGCCCTGCCGCCAGAATCTGGTCAACCGCTGCCGCAAAGTCGGGGTCCAGCTCGCCGATGCCGCCGCCGGCCGCTGCGCCGTCGCTACCTCCGCCACCGGCAAATCGGGCGGGATCGATCAGGTAGTTGGGCTTGAGCTGGCTGCGCAGCGTGTCGAGCACGCGGTTCATCTCGTCGTCGGCGATGAAGGCACTCTGCACGCGCACGGCACGGGGGTCGCCGGGCATGACCATCAGCAGGTCGCCCTTGCCCATCAGGTCTTCGGCGCCGGTCTGGTCCAGCACGATGCGCGATTCGCTGCCGGTGTTGACGCGCAGGCTTACGCGGGCCGGGATGTTCGACTTGATCAGGCCGTTCAGCACGTCTGCCCGCGGCGACTGCGTGACCAGGATCAGGTGTATGCCCGCGGCCCGGGCCTTGGCGGCAATGCGCGCAATCAGCTCGTCGATCTTGGTGTCGCTGGCGACCAGGATCAGGTCGGCCAATTCGTCCACGATGGCGACGATGCTGGGCAGGTGCGATTCGCTTTCTGGGTCGGCACCGGCATCCTCAAGGCGCTTGCGGCGCTCGCGGTTGCTGAGCTCGTTGTACTCGCTCATCTTGCGCACGCCGGTGTGCTTGAACAGCGTGTAGCGCCGCTCCATTTCCTCGGCCAGCCACTCGAACACGCTGACCGCGCGGCGCGAATCGTCAATCACCGGCGCCAGCAGGTGCGGCACGTCGCGATAGGGCGCGAACTCCACCTGCTTGGGGTCGACCATCACCATGCGCAGGTCGCGTGGGCTGCGTGACATCAGCAGGCTTGCCAGCAGCACGTTCTCGAACACGCTCTTGCCCTGGCCGGTGGCACCCCCCACCAGCAGGTGCGGCATGGCAGCCAGGTCACGGATCACGGGCACGCCCAGCGCGTCTTTGCCGAACGCCATGGGCAGGTCCATCTTCTTGCTCGCGACCTCGAACTCGGCGGTTTCCAGGATCTCGCGGAAGCTGACCATGTCGCGGGTATGGTTCGGCACTTCGATGCCGACGGTGCTCTTGCCGGTCTGGGTGACGAAGCGAACGCCGTGCACGCGCAGGTTCAGCGCCAGGTTGTCTTTCACGCGCTCGACCTTGTTCAGCATGACGTCGGGCGGGATCTCCATTTCATAGGTCGTCACGGTCGGGCCGGGAATGCTGTCGACCACCCGCACATCCATCTTGAAGTGCGCGAACGTGGCGCGAATGATCTCGGCGCAGCGCGTCATCTCGGCCTTGGCACGGTTGGTGTCACGCTTCTTGCCGGCATTCAGCATCGCCACTTCCGGCAGGCGGTAGCTGGCCAGCGCCGCTTCCCACTCTTCGCCGCTGGCGGTCTCGACGGGCGCCGGGGCGGGCTTCTCGACAACCGGGCGCCGCGCACCGACCTGCTGCGGCTCGGGCGCGGGGGCCGGCTCGCCGCCGGGGATCAGCGCGAGGTCTGGCTCGAAATCAATCGTCAGTTCGTCTTCGTCTTCTTCGTCGTCGCCGTCCTCTGCCTCGTCGGCCTCGTCGGCGGGGCCCTGGCGCTTGAGCAGCCGGGTCAGCCAGTTGCCGCCCTCTTGCTGCTCGAGTTCATGGGGCATGATCGGGTCCGGGATCTGCGGCGGCGTCAACGGGCCTGAGATCGCTTCGTCGTCGTTGCCCAGCGGGTGCAACAGGTCGCGGATGATCGGGTAAAACAGGATGTCCGTGGCCAGCAGGAAGCTCAGCAGCATCGTGAACGCCAGTACAAGAAAGGCGCCGGTCATGCCGAAGTTCGCCATCAACAGGCCGAAGATCGTGGTGCCGATCACGCCGCCGCGAGACGGCATGATGCCGCTGTCGGCATAGCTGTCGCCGAACATCGCGCTGAACGTCGCCACCAGCATCACGGTGCCGATCAGGCGCACGGGCCAGTCGGCGGCTTTGCGCCGGAAGAAGATCAGCGTGGCATACACGCCCAGCACGCCGACCAGCAGGTACGTGCCGACGCCCAGAAACGTATAGGCGTAGTGCACAACCAAAGCACCAATGCGGCCGCCGAGGTTGTGGGGCTCATCGTTGACGGGCCAAACCGCGCCGGCCACGTCGGCTGGGTCGTAGCTGACGATGGCCAGAATCATGAAGGCAACCACCAGCAGCAGCGAAAGTGCCGCGCATTCCTGCACCAGCTCTTTGTTCAGCAGCTTGCGAACGCTGTGCATGCTGAGGGTATCGCGCGTGCTGAGTGTCTTGCCGGCCATTGCTTGCTCCCGATGCGAATGGATCCGCGCAGGCACGGACCATTTACGGTTTCGGCATTGCAACGCGAATTTCTTGAGCCAGAAAGCCCGCGACGGCAGTCGCGGGCCACACGCGCACCAGCGCGTGTGCCGGCGCGTGTGCCTGCGCAGAGGCGGGAACTGCGCATTCCTTGTCGCGGCTGGCGCCGCGACGCCCCCGCCTGCCGGCGCGGGCTTTGGACTATTTGGGTGTCCGCGAGACTTTCTTGGGGCAACCTAGAGGCTCAGGGCAATCGGCCCTATGATCTGCGCTGCCTGACCTGGAATCGATCGGAGAACATATGGCCAAAAAAAAGACCATGGCCATGAACAAGCCGGCGGAACCTGCACCAGCTTTCAACGTGCGCTTTCTGTACGCGTTCTGCAACGACGTGTCGGCGATGCGGCAGTTCTACACCGAGTTGCTCGGCATGAAGGAAGGCGCGTTTCTGGACAACGAAAACTGGGCCTGGGTGACGTACAAGTCCGAGGGCTTTGAAATCATGTTCTTTCGCTGGGACCACCCGCTGCCCATTGAGCAGCGCTGGGCCTGGCAGCCGGGCGAGGCCAAGGTCGAATCCGTGCCGCTGATGAGCTTCAGCCTGCACTTTCCCTGGGAGCAGTTCGTCAGCACCGTCAAGCGGCTGCGCGAAGCCGCCACGCGGGCACAGTCCGAAAAGCCAACCTGGCGCCAGGGCAGCTACTGGGGCTGGACCGTCGCCGACCCCATGGGCCACACGATTGAAGTCTATTCAACGCCGCCAAAGCCGCCGAAAGAAGGCGAAACCCCGGATTGGGTGGATTGAATCGGGTGCGGCAACGCCGGTCATGAAGCCGGCATTCCCAGGCGTTGCTTCATTACCTCAACCGCTTCCGGGTTGCTGTCCACCAGGATGAACTGCCGGCCAAGCTCAAGGCACGCCGCCCCGGTCGTGCCGCTGCCGGCGAAGAAGTCCAGCACCGTGTCACCCGGTTTGCTGCTGGCGGCAATGATCCGGCGCAGCACACCCAGCGGCTTCTGCGTGGGGTAGCCCGTTTTCTCGCGGCTGTTGGTGGGCACGATCGTGTGCCACCAGACATCGGTGGGCAATTTTCCGCGCGCGGCTTTTTCGGGCCCGACGAGCCCCGGCGCCATGTACGGCTCGCGCTCGACTTCCTCGGTGTTGAACAGGTAGTTGGCCGGGTCCTTGGCATAGAAGAAGATCGTGTCGTGCTTGGCAGGCCAGCGCGACTTCGGCCGGCCGCCATAGTCGTAGGCCCAGACGATCTCGTTGATAAACGACTCGCGGCCGAAAATGGCATCCAGCAGGAACACCTTGCAGTAGTGCGCCTCGCGATAGTCGATGTGAAAGTACAGCGAGCCGTCGGCGGCCAGCACGCGATAGGCCTGCTCAAGTCGCGGGCGCAGAAACGCCATGTAGTCTTCGAAGGCGTCATCATAGGCCCGCGCGGCAAGTTCTTGCGTGCTGTAGCGCTCGCCCTGGAAGCCGGTGCGGTCGCCCGCGCCGTCGCGCACCGTCTTGAGCACACGGCGCTTCTGCTCGCGGCCGGTGTTGAAGGGCGGGTCGATGTAGATCAGCCGCACACTCCCATCCGGCAGGATGCGCAGCACATCCAGGTTGTCGCCCAGGATCACGCGGTTTGGCATGGCACTACTCTAGCTTCGCCTGCGCGATGTCGATGGTGGTGCCCACGCCGTGCAGGCTGATCCAGCGCATGCCTGAGCTGCGGCCCACGTTTGGCAGCGCAAACCCGGCCAGCTTGGTGCCATCCACCAGCGCCACGTTGCCTTGCTCAAGCACGCCCTTGAACTCTACGCCGCCCTGCCGCACCTCGGCGGGGTAGCTTGCGCCGTCGAAGTCGGTCAGCACCAGCCCCTGCCCGTCCGCCAGTTCGTGCGGCCACAGGGTTGCTGCGTTTTCGCGATAGGCGGTTGCGCGAATCAGCAGCACCGCGTGTTCGCCGCGTTGCTCGACCAGGTCAGCCACTCGCGTGCCTTCACCAATCATCTCGACACGAATGCTCTGCGCAAGCACCGGCCCCGCCGGCTCAATCAGCCAGGCCGGGCACAGCACCAGCAGGTCGCCCTGCGCGTTGACGTGCACGATTGCGCCCGCGCCCTTGCGCGTACGGTCAATCGACTCTTCCGTGCCGACACGCGTGGTCAGCGTCGCCCGCACCTCACACAGCCACACGGGGCGCACTTTCAGTGGCCTCGCCAGCGGCGCCGGCGTCAGCTCGGGGTCAGGTTGCGGGCGCTCGCTTAGGCCCTTGAACTGCTGGCCGGGCAACGCGGGCACCCCGATGCTGCGGTCAAAGTTCAAGATCGTGCTGCCAAGCCGGCTGTCGATCCAGAAGCGGCAGCCGTCGCGCAGCAGCTCGGCGTGTTCGGCTGCGATCACGGCATGCACCAGCACGCCGTCGCCGTCTGCGTCAACGCTGTTGACGCGGCCGACCAGGCGGTCGCCGAAGACGACTTCGTCGCCGGACGAAATGCCCTTGCCATCGTCAAAGGCAACCGAAACGGGCAAGCCGCCGCCACCGTGTTCGTAGAGCACCCAGACGCCGCCGGCCACACCACCAGCCAGCAGCAGCACTACAAAGATGCCGAGAAATACACGAACGACGCGCATGGTAGCAGGTTAGCGAGTTTGTGCAGGCTTGGAACGACGTGGCACGGCCTTCCAGGCCGTGGAGTTCCATTGGCCTCCGGCCAATGGACGTGGGCCAGAGGCCCACGCAACGACATCGGCTGGAAGCCGATGCCACTCACTTCGCCGCGTGTGCCTGTTGCAGGTAGTTGACCCAGTGCTGCGGGCAGGGGCCGCCGGTGCCATGGAGAGGACGGTTGCGTTCACGAATCTCGCGGCGCAGCAGGTATTGCCCGGCTATCTCGCTGGCGCTCAGGCTCGCCCGGTGCGTGCGGCGCGACAGCATCAACGCTATGCCCTGCCTGAGCGTGCGGTACGCCGCCCACAAGCCGGCTGCTCCCGCACCCGCCAGCAGCGAGTACACAAACCAGTAGGCCTGCGGCTGCGTTTCGATGCCGCGGATCGCGCTGGTGGCCAGGATCAACTGCAGGCCCCAGGCGGCGCCGAAACTGAGCACGGCAATCAGCAACAGCGCGTACGCGGCTGGCGTCTGGACGCCGTGTTGCAGTGTGCGGTCGTCGATGGGTGCGAACATGAAATGACTATACCTCACCGATCATCGACATGGCGGCAATCCAACGCAAATAGCCAAGTGTGTTTGTCTTCGTGTCCGTGAGCTCGTTGGCCCGATAGTCGACGCCAAGCCGGTGCCCGAAGCGCAAAGAACTCTTCTGCAAAGAGTCAAGAGTTGGGCCGGTCTTTGGAGGCGGACTTAGCGCATACGGCCATTGAGCCGGCTTCCAGTCAGGAACTTCCATACGCGAACTCCCATCTCCTGCCTTCGCCGGCTGGCAGCCCGCGCCCGGTGCAGGCGGTTCCTCGGGTCGCTGGCGACCCTGCGGTGCGTTCGCTCCGCGAACCCCGCGCTACGCTTTCACGCTCGCCTTGGCGCCGCAGTTTACGCAGAACTTGGCGTCGGGCAGGTTTTCGTGGCCGCATTCGCCGCACTTGGGCTTGGTGCCCATCTTGAAGCCGCAATCCGGGCAGAACTTGGCCTCGGCTTTCAGGCCAAAGCCGCAACTTGGACAGCGCTTCTCGACCAGCATCGCTTCACCACAATGGCTGCAAAACCGCGCGTCTTTTTCGTTCATGCCCTGGCACTTGGGGCAGCTTGCGTACTCCTCGGGCTTCTTGCCCTGCTGTTGCAGGGCCTGGGTCTGCTGCTGGTTGAGCTGGTTCATCATCATGCCGGGCATCATCATGCCCATCATCATGCCGGCGCTGTTGCCGGTGCCCGGGTTCTTGGCCATGTCGCGCATGGCGTCGGCCATCTGGAACTGCGCGTACTTGCCGACGTCGCCAATGGCGCCCATTTCGGCGCGCTTGTCGATCGCCTTCTGCACGCTTTCGGGCAGGTTGAAGTTGTTGATAAAGAACTCAACCAGCTCAAGCCCGAACTTGGCCATGGCTGCGTTCAGGTGCGGCTTCATGGCCTCGGCGAACTCTTTGTAGTGGCCGGGCAGGTCGAGAATCGACTTCATGTTCGCGCCCAGCCAGTCGTTGACGTGGCTGACAATCAGGTCGCGCAGGTAGTCTTCGATCTCGTCGGTACGAAAGCTGTCGTCCTGGCCCACCAGGTTGTTGATGAAGACCAGCGGCTCGGTCACGCGGATGGCAAAACGCCCGAAGCCGCGCACGCGCACCAGGCCGAAGTCACTGTCGCGCAGGGCAATCGGTTCTTTGGTGCCCCACTTGAGGTCAGTGAACATCTTGGTGTTGACGTAGTAGACCTCGGTGCGGATGGGCGACTTGAAGCCCCAGGGCAGGCTGAGCAGCTTGGTGATGACCGGGATGTTCAGCGTGGTGATGGTGTGGCGGCCCGGCGGAAAGATGTCGGCTGCCTTGCCGCCGACGCAGAAGACGGCGACCTGGTTCTCGCGCACGATGCACTGGCCGCCGAGCTTGAACTCGGCGCTGCCGCGCTCAGGAATGCGATGGCTGATTTCGTCGCCGCGTGTTTCCTGGTACTCGATGATCTCAAGAAAAAGTCCCATGCTCGCTCCCGCCAAAAGTGGTCAACGCGGGAATGTTAGCATGCGGCAGGCAGCCGTTGCATTCCAAAGATGCGGGCTATGTGTAAGGCCCGTCACGCCCGTGGCTGCGGCGGCGGACCGAGCACATCGACCCCGTGGCTGGCCGCCAGCTTGACGATCTTGCCCATGTCGGGGCCGCCGGGCGCCTTGAACAGGGCGTCGGCTTCGATCTGCATTTCACGGAACTTGGCACCGGGGTAGACCACGCCGAACATGCGGGCGGTTTCGCTTTCGACCACGTAGGTGTGCGGCACGTCTGGCGGAATGTACACGAAGTCGCCGGACTTCAGGACGTGTTCCTTGTCGCCCAATATGAAACGCACCTCGCCGTCAGCCACGAACTCCAATCCTGCCCAAGGGTGCTTGTGCAATGGCGCAGCCGACCCGCGCTTCGAATGTTCGACGTACACGCCCGGCTGGTCGATGTCGCCGTAGAACGGAAAGCGGAAGTCCTGGCCGGGCCCGAGCGAGCAACCGGGTCCTTCGCCCTTGCGGACAATGGCGGGCTCTTTTGGCAGGCGGGCAGATGCGGCGCGAATCGCGTCAAAGTCCATGGCTTGTCTCCTGGTGTACTGTACGGTACAGTACGCATCCGTGCACCCCATGCAAGCCAAATCCAAGGCCAGGCACGAGCGCTACCTCGCCGTGGCGATGCAACTGTTTGCCGAGCACGGGTTTGTCGGCGCCAGCACCGATGAGATTGTCGCCCGCGCCGGCGGGTCAAAGGCAACGCTGTACAGCCTGTTCCCCACCAAAGAGTCGCTGGTCACCGGCCTGATGGATCAGCTTGCCGCCGCCATGAACCGCAGCACGCCCGAACCGGCGCTGCAGTCGTTGCCCCTGCGTGAAGCGCTGACCCGCATCGGGCTGGATGCCCTGCGCGGCGTAACCAGCGAGCGCGCGGTCACGCTGCTACGGCTGGCACTGGGTGAATACAACCGGTTTCCAGAACTCTCGGCCACGCTGTGGAAGCACGGGCCGGCCATCACCTACGCCAACTTCAGGGCATTCCTGAAATTGAGGCAAAAGCGCGGCGAGCTTGACGTAGACGACACACAACTCGCAGCCGAGCACTTCTTCGGCTCGATCGTCGGCCACCTGCAATGGAAGGTCGCCATGGGAATCTGCAAACCGCCAACGCCCGCTGAACAGAAGCGGCGAGTTGTCGCCGCCGTAAAGACCTTTCTGGCCCGCTACGCCGTCTGACCGAGAAACCTGGCTCTCGCAGGCCGGGTTTCTCGGTCGATCACGATTGCTACTCCATCGCTTCGTCGATGTCGGGTTTCTTCTTTTCGGGCGGCTTGGCGTCTTTCTTTTCGCCCGTGGTTGGGTCTTTGGGTTTGTCTTCTTTCTCGTCCTTCTCTTTGCCGGTCGTGGACTTGCCCTTCTTGCCGAAGTAGACGGGCAGGTTGTCTTTCTCCAGGCACAGGATGATCGTCCAGTGCGCCGTGTTCCAGACACTGCCTAAATCCAGATCGTTGTTGCGGCCCATCTGCGCGCTTTCTTTCGTGGGCCGGCCCGTGAACGTGCCGTCGGGGCAGCGCAGCATCGTGGCCTCGTGCCGCTGCGCCTTCCAGTACTCTTCCCACACCTTGCTGCCCTCACGATAGCTGGCGCATGCCGCGCTTAAGTGATGCATCGTCGGGCTTACGTGGCCGTCAATGATGTCGTTGAGCGTTGAGCGCATGAAGCCGACCATGCTCTTGTAGTACGCGTGGTCGTCGCGGCCCACGGCGCCGAACGCCATGATCGCGCCGCCCGTGCGCCCGCAGTCGCCCCAGCCGACCTGCCCCGGCTGTGTGCTGTAACCGACGCCGCCCTTGCCTCCGCCGCACTTCTGGATGTACGTGAGCATGGCCTCGATCTTGGTCTTGTCGACTTCAACGCCGTTGGCCATGCAGCCGCCGAGCGCGGCAACGCAGTAGTTGCTGACGATTTCGAGCTCAAGATAGTTCAGCGCGTTGGGGCCGCCGGGGCCGTGGGCGAACCCGCCACTGGCTTCCATGTTCTTGAGAATGGTCTCGGCGACCCACTTGAGCTTTTCGTCCAGGCCCTTCTGTGGTGACGCCGCCTGCACTTCGGCCAGAAAGATGCCGCCGTAGCCAATGCCCCAATTGGTCTGGTTCCAGTTCGCGCCGTTGCCTGCGGCGCGGGCGAACATCTCGTCTTCTTTGCCGATGTTTGATGCTACAAAGCTCGCGGCCTTGGCCACGTTGGCCTTGTACTTGCCCTTGGCGGCGGTGTTGCCGGCCGCGAGCATCGCCATGCCGCACAGGCTGGTCATCACCACGCGACCGTTGTCGCCTGACAGATGGCATTCCCAGCCGCCGTCACCCTGCTGCTGTTTGCCCAGGTATTCGAGCGCACTGTCTACGATGGCGTCGCGCATCTTGCCGCCGGGAAAGTCCTTGGCGTCTTTGCCGTAGCAGGGCACTTCGCACTCGATGGTGATGGTTTTGCCGGCGCGCTGGATGGTCAGCTTGACGACAGCATCTTTGGGTTTCTTCTGCGCCTCGGCGGCTTCAATGGCTTCGCCCAGTTCGTGATAGGCGTCTGCGCCGAAACTCTTGGGCGCGCCGGTAATCACGTCGCCTACTTTGACGCCGCCCTTTTCGGCGGGCGCGCCGACGATCAGCTTCTGCACATTCAGGCCAGCCGGGCTCTTCTCGAGGGACGCCTTGCCGCCCAATGGCCCAAGGTTGTACAGGTCGCCCTCAGAGCCGCCGGGCATGCCGCCGGGGCGACCGGGCATGCGTCCGCCGCCTGGAATGGGTGGCCGCGGCTGTGCATGGATCAGAGTGACAGCCGCAAGCAAAGCCACGGCAAACAGCGGCAGTGAAACGCGAAATGCGGTTCGCATGAAAGGAACTCCGGAGTTGCCCAGCTTCAAGGGATAGTGGTGCGGTCGCGGGCAAACTAACGCGGAAAGCTGTGGGTTCCGGGTTCCGAGTTCCGGGTTCTGAGTTCTGAGTTTGGATACAAGACGCGTGTTCCGCTTTGTCGGTATGCCCCTGCCCCATTGCCCGCTCAAACCTGAGCTTGCGCTTATGGGTGTCCAGTTTGGCTTTGGCGTGGATTGCCTTGCGCGGCTTGTACCCCTACACGAACGACACAATCGAGACTGCGGCGAATTTACCCCCAGTCTATTGTGGTGCAGCCGTACAATTCTGTGGAATTGTGACACAGGCTGTCTAGGATGCTACTGACGCACTACAGGTTGAGCCTATGCGCTGTCCGTTTTGCAATGTCGACAATGACAAGGTGGTCGATTCGCGCTCAAGCAGCGATGGTGGCGTCGTGCGCCGACGTCGCGAGTGCCTGGCGTGCAGCAAGCGCTTTACCACGTATGAGCGCATTGAAGAAACGCCCCTGCGCGTGGTGAAAAAAGACGGCAGCCGCGCGCCCTTTGACCGCGAGAAAATCCGCCACGGCATCCAGCGCGCATGTGAAAAACGTCCGGTCAGCGCCGCCCAGATTGACGAAGTGGTGGCCGAGATCGACAACGAGATCAGCCGCAAGTACGACCGCGAAGTACCCACGCGGGTGATTGGCGAAATGGTGATGGAAGGGCTGAAGCGCCTCGACAAGGTCGCCTACGTGCGCTTCGCCAGCGTCTATCGCGAGTTCAAGGATCTCGAAGACTTCGTGGCCGCGGTCAAGGGCGCGTAAGCGTCCATGCAGCTGACCTGCGAAAACTGCGGCGCCGAGTTTGAACCCGGCCGGGTCAGCCGCAAGCATCGCTTTGCTGTCTGCACTTTCTGCGGCACCCTGCACAATATCACGCTGATCACAGCCAAGCGCGCCGGGCGCGAGTACGTGCCGCCGCCGCTGTTTCTGCCGGACGGCCTGACGGTTGAAAACCTGCCCGACGGCGTTCGCATGACCTTTCGCGAGCGCAACCCAACAGTACCCATCGGCGCGGCAGTTGCCTTCATGTTCGGCGGCGTGTTCGTGTTCACGGGCCTGTGGGCCTGGATTCTGAAGCCCCATTATGTGAGTAATCGCCTGGTGTGGCAGGTGGTGAACCTGCTGACTGTGCCGGTCATTCTTTACGGCGTCTACCTCACGATTGCGATGCTGGTCAATCGCGTCGAGGTGCTTGTGACGAACAAAGAAATCGTTTCCCGCAAGCGGCCACTGCCCGGCCTTGCGGGCTCACGGGTTGCGCTGGCGAGCATCAAGTCTGTGCACGCACGCAGCCGGCGCATTTCGAAAGAGAACAAGCGCAAGGAGTACTCGCTTCAACTGGTCTCCGGGGATGACCTGGTGTTCAACATTGGCGCAGGCTACGACGAACCGGAAATTGCCGACGCGATCAAGCACTTCGTCATGCAGGCGCTTGGCCTGGAGGCGCGCCCGGCCACTGTGGAACCGCCAAAGGGACAGACCCGGGTGTTGCACGCACAGGTTCGCGAAGTCAAAGCGCCCGCAAAGATTGAACTGTCGTGCAGATCATGCGGCGCGCCGATACCGCTGCGCGAGATTCGCAAAGAGCTGCTGGCTGCACGCTGCGCCCAATGCGGCGTTGTGCAGGATGCGCGGGCGTTTCTGCGTCACGGCATCGTCCGGCCGCGGCGCAATCCCGGCTTTAGTGAACACTGGACTGTCGATGTGGGGCCGGGGCACCTCGTTGCAGGTACGGTGGCGCACTGGCACCAGCAACGCGAGCTGTTGGCCTGGTTTGTCCCCTCTGCACTGCCGACCCTGGCGCTGATTCCGCTGGCCTTGTTTGGATACTGGCTGCTGTTCTGTCTTTTGGTGCCGATCACAATCTTCTCGGCAATCTTCGGCTACACATTGTGGGAAGGACTTCAAACGCGGCGCATCGCAGTCAACGCCAATGGCATCATGATCCAGCGCGGGCCGCTGCGCGCGCTTCGAAGCCACACACTCGGCATCCACGAAGCCGCGCAGGTTGTCAGCCTGTCGCCGCGTGACCCCAAGGCCACCACGGGTTATGGCTTGATGCTGATTACCCGCGATCACCAACGGGTGCCGCTGCTTGACGGCCTGCACGACTGGGAGCACGTGCTTTACCTTGAGCAGGAGATCGAGCGCCTGCTGAACATCCGCGACACAGCCGTGCCGGCTGCCCGCCGCCCCGTCGGCTAGGCTCTGGCATGTTTTAGCGCAAATGCCCGGATCCGCCGCGTGCGCTCCTCGGTGTCCGGGTGCGTGACCTCAAGCGGCGGCGGCGGGCTCACGCGGTCCGTTAGACCGGTTTGGGTTGAGTCAGCGCTTTTCTCTGAAGATTGCGTGGCGGACGCCAATTCACGGACTCTCAGCGCCCGTTCGACTGCTTCGCGAGGAGGCTCGGTTTGCGGCAGCGGAGAAACAACTCGCGGACGCTTTAGCCGCACGGTGCTGATCTCGAAGGCGGGCAACTCCATTCTTGGGACCGGCGGGTTCGGCGAGAAAATGCGAAACTGGTCGCTCTCTGCCGCGAAGTCGCCTCCACGCAAGAACACGAACGCGAATGCCGCGGCAAAGACCGCCATCAGCAGCACGCCGAATGCAGCCAATATCAACAACTCCCACGCCATACCATGATTGAACGGCGCGATGCCACGAGGCGACTACGAAAAAGCCCGGCACGTTCGTGCCGGGCCCTTTGCGTGCTGTTGCTACTTTTTGCGGGTGTAGGTCACTTCCATCATCTTCATCTCGGGCATGTCGCCGTAGCTGCCCCACATCTCAAGCAGTGCTTCGTCCTTGCTCTTGCGGGTGTTCGTGAGCCGCTCTTTGATTTTCATGTCGCCCAGGCCTTTTTCCACGTACTCGGCGCTGAGCGTGATGACCTTGTTCTCATTGCTGCGCTGGCCCTTGAACACGTGCATGCCCGTGCCCATGTTCCCGACGTACATCGCCGAGAATTCCTTGGCGCTGTTGTCGTAGCCAATCAGCCCGACCATCTTCATTTCCACGCCGCTATCGCCCATGGTGATCGTCATTTCTTCAGCCAGGTAGCGGTCGAACATCATCTTCAGGCGCGCGCTGCCCTTCACTGCCGTTTCCACGGGTTTGCCGTCCTCGCCCGGGCTCCACATCTTGCCCGAGATTTCCCAGTCGCCTGCCTCTTCGGCCAGCCACTTGTGCTCTTCGCCGGGCGTGTGCAGCTTCGCCCACGGGTCTTCGGGCGGTGCTTCCTCGCCGCCTTCCTGCGAAAACACCGGCGCCAATCCGATTGCCAGGAGCACGAGCACGCTGGCTGCCATTGTCCATATAAAGTTCTTCATGTTGTTCTCCTTTGAGTTGCGTCTGCAACCAGTGATAATGACGCCTACAGGACGCGTAAAGATACGCCGAAAGAAAAACCGGACGCACGTGTGTGCGTCCGGTTCGGTTGCTTTTGCTGATTTACGACAGATCAGGGCGTTCGTGCTCGCCGGTTTCGACGTTGCTGCCCAGCCCGCGCTCAGGCTCAGGAATGTTGATACGCCAGGTTTCTTCCAGCGCCTCTACTTCTGTTGGCAGCCAGACTCGACCCTCGCCGGTGCTGCGCATGGCGCGCATTTCGGCTTCAAAGAAGAACTCCTTTTCGCCAAACGCCGGTTTCAGGTCGTCCATCCATGTGGCCCGGCTGTCGAACCGGGCGAAGAACACGCGATTGGTCCAGGCCGGGTCGCGGGCCTGCACGAACTTGAGCACGAACACTTTCTCGCCGTGGACGTCGGCAATGCCGTCGATCATGACCTTGCCCGGCGTGCAGCTCATGCTCGGGCCGCGCACGGTGCGCGCCAAGCCGGTCACCTGTCGATATGCCTCGGTGAATATCTCGTAGGCGCGCCACAGCGGCACCTCAAAGTAGCCACGCGCGCCGGTGTCGCGCTCGACAAACATGTAGTACGGCACGGCGCCCAGCCTGATCTGCAAGCGCCACATGTGCGCCCAGTTGTCGGGGTTGTCGTTGACATGCCGGATCAGCGGCGCCTGGCAACGCACCGTGGCGCCGGCATCACGCAGCCGCTTGACGGCAAGCTGGGCGACTTCGGTTTCAAGTTCGCGCTGGATGCTGTAGTGGGCCATGATGGCGCAGTCTCGGCCGGCTGCGCGAACCTCGCCCAGCAGCTTCAACAGGTCGTCTGCGTCTTCGCCGTGGGTGAAGCGGTAGGGCCAGTACGCGGGGGCCTTGGTGCCGATGCGAATGCTGGCCACGTGGTCCAGCTCAGGAATCAGCAACGGTTCAATGTACTGGCGCAGCAGCTCGGTGCGCATGACCATGGGGTCGCCGCCGGTGAACAGCACGCTGGTGACTTCTTTGTGCTGCTTGAGGTACTCCACCAGGCCTGCAACCTCTTTGCTGGCAAACTTCATGTCGTCGAGCCCGACGAACTGCGGCCAGCGGAAGCAGTAGGTGCAATACGCGTGGCACGTCTGGCCCGCCATCGGGAAGAACAGGACTGTTTCGCGATACTTGTGCTGCATGCCCGGCACGGCATGGCCGTGCTCGTGGGGAACATTGAGGCTCTTCTGGCCCGCGGGGTGCGGGTTCAGGCTGTACTGGATGCGCTTGACTTCGGGCGCAAGCTCTGACGCGGGCGCGTTGCGACGCACCATGCCCGCAATGATTTCAAAGTCCTCGCGTCGCAGCATGTCCTGCTGCGGAAACGTCAGCTGGAACATGGGATCGTCTGGCACGTTGTCCCAGTTGATCAGTTCTTCCAGCACGTAGTTGTTCACTTTGAACGGCAACACGTGCGCGACGGCCTTCATGGCAAGGCGCTGCTCTTCACTCAGCTTGGCCAGCTGCGGAACGCTGTCCAGCGAGGCACGTGTGAACACCTTGAACTTGCGTTCTTCGATCATCGAACCTCCTTTCGCATCTTGACCGGCGACGAAGACACGCTGGTGCGAGAGCACAGCATTCGCCCGGTCTTCGGCCAGGTCCTAAGTCAGGTCTGTCTGTTCTGGGCGGCTGGCGCTGATCTGGCGTGAGGCCGGCCGTACTGCAATGCCGCGGTGCGCGGCTGTTCTGGCGAGCACACTGTAACCGGGCCCTGCGCACGGTGTCAAGGACAATCGCGTAAGTTACGAAACTAAAATGACTTGGGAATGGCTCTGCAGGCTCAGACTGCGCCAGCTCTTGACGCGTCAATGATCGTAGGGGTGTGTCAGTTGTTCACCAACTATTAAGAACTCCCCCACCGCCGAATGTGTGTCGCACTGCCCGCTATGCTTTTTGCGGAGGTTGCAATGTTCAAACACGTCCACATTGAGCAAACCGCCGACGGCCACTGGGCCGTCGTGCAGGAATCGATTGAGGGTGAACGCACCACACTGGGCACATTCCCCAGCTACCAGGAAGCTGAAGCCGCCGCCCGTCCCTGACCCCGTGCAGGAGAAGGGCCCGCACAAAGGCGGGCCCTTGGAGTGAAGGAGGGGCAGGTGGCGCTACTTGTTGATCGTCAGCCCGGGAATCTCACTCTGCAGCGTGGCCCAGGCGTCGTCGGTGATCTGTGGCAGTGTTTGCGCGTTCAGCGTCTTCAGTGACTTCATTGAGGCCAGCGACAACACGCCGACATTCGTGAGACTTGCGCAGTTCGAGATGTTCAGGCTCGTGAGCATCGACGATTCGGCCAACGCAGCCAGGCCATCGTCGCTGAGACCCTTGCTGCCGGCCAGCGACAGCGTGCGCAGGTTGTTCAAGCCGCCAAACTGCCGCAGGTCATCGACGCCAAGCGTGTCACTGCCGGTGATGGCAAGCGAGCGCAGCACGGGCAGCTTTGCAACAAACGCGCCGATGCCGGTGCCGATCGCGCAACGGTTCAGATACAGCGAGGTCAGTGCCTGGTGGCCCGCCAGTTTCTCGACGGCTTCGTTGCCGAAGACTTTGCTGTCGCTGACAGTCAGCGTGGTCAGCGTTGCCATGGCCGCAACGTGCGTCGCGGCTTCAGCGTCAAACCCGGCCAGCCGGGTGACATGCATGTGCGTGAGCCTCAGGTCTTTGATGCCCTCGAAGCCTTTGGCCGTGACGCGCGGCAGGTCGCTCAGGACGACCAATTGTAACCGGCGGGCCTTGGCCAGGTGTTTCATGCCGGCATCGTCGAATGCGGGGCAGGCAGTGACAGCGACTTCGTTTCTGCCGCCTGCGCTTTCGTCAAACTGAAGGTCAGCCAACCCGGCGCCGTTGAACGTTTCCGCACTCTCGACCTGAAGCGACATCAGTTTGCGGGCTGTGGCCAGCCCCGCCACGCTGGCCAGCGGTGTGCGGGCCATCGAAAGGTGTTGCATCGCCGGGCACGCCGCCGTCAGCGCCCGCAGGCCTTCTTCGCCAGGGTCAGTGCTGTCGTCAATGCGCACGCCCTTGACGCTGCTGTTTGCGGGCAGCGCCTTGAGAATCGCCTCAGTCTCTGTGGCGTTGCGTATGAAGACTGCCGTGGTGCCCGTCGGCATCGCCGCCGCGTCCGCAACGGTCTTGACCTCCCAGCTTGTGCTGCTGCGACTTTCCCTGGGCGCCTCAATTTCCTTGTCGGGCTTGCCGGTGTCGTCGGCTTTCTGGGCTTCGACAACCACGCCGTCGAACAGCACGGTGCCGCTCAGCACGCACAACGCCAGGCTGCCTTTTGCGATCCAGTTTTTCGCGTTCGTCAACATCTCGATCTCCTTGGTGGACAGTGGTGAATCCGGCTGATCAAGCCAACCGGACATGGTGAGTAACGTTTGTTCGTCGGGTATCCCGCCCGTGTGCACGGCAAAGCGTTCTCCGCGCAGGCGATGTTCGCGAACCGCCAGTTCGTGGCGGTCGCTGGTGATGAGCGCCCAGCCCGACACCAGCTGAAGCGAACTTTCGTCGGCTTCAATCACGGCGGCTGGGCCGGCAAGTACACCCTGTGGCAGCGGCTGCGCAGGGCGCGACGTGGCGACCAGGTACACTGACAGCGCCAGCGCCGCGGCAGCAGCAAGCCCGGCAACCAGCGAGATCAGGCGGCCGCGTGGCCTGCGCCGCGCCTGCACCCTGGCGCGGCCGCTCAAGATCGCGTCGGTCAGGTCCGGGGCCGCGCGGCCTTCGACCAGGTCTTCGACCATTGTGGCCAGTACGTGCTCGTGGGCGGTATCATTCATGGCCAAGCCTCATTTCCATGCATTTGCGAAGGCGCGCCAGCACGCGCCGCAGCAGGCTTTTGGCGCCCTCTTCGTCTACCTCGAGGCGCTGCGCGAGTTCGGTGCGGGTGGCGCCCTGGGCATAGCGCAGCTTGACTGCCTCGCGCTGGCGTGGCTCAAGCCCGGCTACACACTCGGATAGCGCGGCCATGCGTTCCTCGCCGCCATCTTCGCCGGCGAATGCCAGCCACGCCTCGTTCACGCCCGCCATGTCCACGAAGCTGGGGCCCTTGCGGTCGCGACGCCGAAGGTCAATCAAGCGATGCCGCGCCGCCTGCATCAACCAGCCCGCGGTTTCACGCTCGGAGCGGTACTCAATCGGCTTGCGAAGCAACGCGATGAACGTGTCCTGCGTGACGTCGTCGGCTTCTTCAGGCCGCGCACCCAGTACGCGTAGGTAGCGCCACACACCGGCCTGGTGGCGCTGGATGATGGCTGCGGGCGTAACGTCCTGGGACATGAGCAGAGCTTCCATGACAAGTAAGCGCACGAGCAAGCCGGACGGGGTCGAACCTTTTGAAACTATCTACAGATGAAACTGCCGGGTCGCACGATCGTCCAATCCGGACCCGTGCAAACCCGTGCGCACGAAAGCGCCCGCGGCTTTCTACAAGCCGCGGGCGCCCGCACTGCCGGCCTGGGTTCATTGGCGATCGACCCGAAGCTCCGGCAATTTGACCTTTAACGCTTGAAGAACTTCTTCACTGATCGCGCTGATGCCGCCAATGCGCAGGTAGGTGAGAGTCTTGATCGATGCCAGCGACATCAGCCCGTCGTCGGTAATGGCCGTGCAGCGAGAGAGGTCCAGCAACGTGATCTTTGAGTTTGCCGCGAGCACTGCCAGCATCTCGTCGGTCACGTGCCTGCAATCGGTCACGGACAACTCCTGCAGATTCGGCTGCTCGCCCATCGCCACGAAATCGGACTCGTCCAGGTCAACCGGAGCGCCCAACGCCAGCGCCTTGAGTGCGGGCAGAAGTCCCACCACTGGGCCGATCCCGGTGTGTACACCGCATTGCTTGAGGCTCAGGCGTTCAAGGGTCTTGTGACCCGCAAGCGCCTCCACCGCCTTGTTATCGATGTTCGCGCACTTGCTGCATGTCAGCCGTTCAAGGTGTGACATCTTCGCGACTTCACGCATCGCCTGGGCATTGGCAGCGCTGATTGCGACCAGGTTGAGTACCTCGGCGTCCGAAGCCGCCAGCGCGGAGAAGTCCCCAGGTTTGAGGGCCGGCAGGTTCACCAGCACCAGGCTGAACAAGTGTGAAAGCGCGGCGGCTTCGGCCATACCTGCGGCGCCGAAGCTGGCGCAGTCATCGATGGAGAGGCCGGTTACACCGAGCGCAATGCCCTCAATATTGCGCGCACTGAGCGGGGCAAGGGATGCCAGACCGGCGCCGTTGAACTTCGCGCAGCGCTCAAAGTGCAGCATGCGGATGCGCTTGGCGTTGACGAGTCCACCGACGTTCGCCACATCGCAGTTGCGGAAGCTGAGCGTGGAAAGCGACGCGCAGGCATCGCACAGCGCCCGGAGAGCATCGTCGCCGACGGCGGTGCAATCCTCCAGCGTCACGGTGCTCACGGTCGTGTTGGTCGGCAGCGCCTTGAGCACGGTGACCAGATCTTCCGGGCTGCGCAGCAGCAGCGAGCGCGTGCCCTCGGGCATGTCGGCGGCGCTCTTCGCATCGCGCACCACCCACGGGCCGCGCGGCTGGGCCTTGGCGGGGTTTTCGTCCGCGTATGTCGGCGTGTGGCCGGTAAACACAGCGCCGGCAAGGCAGCACAGCACAAGGGCGGTATGGGCAAGCCAGGTGTGAAGGGTACTCTGCATGGCGGTCTCCTGTCTGGTGGTTGTTTGGTACCGGCCCCCACGCCGCCGGGCATTCCGCAACAGACCAGCGAACGGGGTGTCGGTTCGGGGTCGGCAAATTCAAAAATTGACCAGGTCCACGTGGTGCTGTCTGGCCTGCGGCGCGCCTTGGCGGCAAGATGGCTGCATGAGCGACTCGACACGCATGCCGGAAGTCCACATCAACCTGAACATTCGCGGCATGAAGCCGTCAGCAACCGTTGCCATCAACGAGCGCTGCAACGAACTGCTGAAAGAAGGCCGCGAGATTTTCAAACTCGGCCTCGGCCAGTCGCCGTTTCCTGTTCCTGGCGTCGTCGTTGACGAACTGAAAGCCAACGCGTGGCAGAAAGACTACCTGCCCGTGCGCGGCTTGCGCCTGCTGCGCGAAGCCGTGGCCGACTATCACCGGCGCGGCGAGGGCAGCGCGGCCACCCACGAAGACGTGCTGATCGGACCCGGCAGCAAAGAGTTGATGTTTCTGCTGCAACTCGTGTATTACGGCGACATCGTGATCCCCACGCCGGCGTGGGTAAGCTACGCGCCGCAGGCCAAGATCATCGGCCGCAACGTGGACTTTCTGCCCACCGACCCGGCCAACGACTGGTCGATGACCGCGGCGCAGCTTGCCGACCATTGCGCCGAAGACCCGGAACGTCCGCGGCTTGTCGTGCTCAACTACCCCAGCAACCCCACGGGCCGCACCTATTCTGCCGGCCAGCTTGAAGAAATCGCCGCCGTGGCCAAGCGGCACCGGCTGTTGATCCTCAGCGATGAAATCTATGGCGAGCTGCACCACGAGGGCAAGCACGTCAGCATTTCGCGCTTCTACCCGCAGGGCACCATCATCAGCAGCGGCTTGAGCAAGTGGTGCGGCGCCGGCGGCTGGCGCCTTGGTACGTTCACGTTTCCGCGCCAGTTGCGCTGGCTGCTGGACGCCATGGCCAGTGTCGCCAGCGAGACGTACACCAGCACCAGCGCGCCGATCCAGTACGCCGCGGTGCGGGCATTTCGGGGCGGCACCGACATTGAGCGTTACCTGTGGCGCGTGCGCCGCGTGCTGAAGTCGCTGGGGAACTGGATTGCCGACAAGTTCAACGCCGCCGGCATCCGCACGCTGGCGCCGCAGGGGGCGTTCTACCTGTTCCCTGATTTCGGGCCGCTGCACGACAACCTGCGCAAGCGCGGCATCACCGGCAGCGCCGGCCTGTGCGAGAAACTGCTTGAAGACACGGGCGTGGCGATTCTGCCGGGCCACGATTTCGGCCGCGCACGGAACGAACTGTCGGCGCGTCTCGCGTACGTTGACTTCGACGGCGCTCGAACACTAAGCGCGCTCGAAGCCGACGAGGGCGTGCAGATCGACGAGGACTTTCTATTCACGCATTGCCCCAACGTGGTCACCGCCACGCGTCGCATCTGCGACTGGGCTAGCGGTTCGGGCTCATGAACATAGTGTCGTCGCCGGCGCGCAGCCCCAGCCGCGACGATTCAAAGCGCACGTTGAACCTGGTGAATTCCCACTGCGGCTTGCCGTCGGCCGCCAGCACAAGCGCACCCTCGGCGTTGCGCAGCGGCAGTGGGTTGCCCGCATCGTCTCGCACGTAGCGGATGACTTCTACGTCAAAGCCGCCCGTCTGTGCATCCAGCAGGCCCTTGAGAACCTCGCGGTCCGGCACCTCTTTGCCGGCAAGCGATGCAATCACGTCGCCGACCTTCAGCCCCAGCGCATGTGCGGCGCCGTCTTCGCTGACCTCGGTCACGCGTACGACGGGCCGGCGCAGATGCGGCGTGAATTGCGGGTGGCGGCTTGCCCACCATGCGGCGAAGTTCACGCGCCCGGGGTGCGGGGCCTTTACGTCGCGCCGCTCGCGCACCGGAAAGTAGTGCCGCACTCGCGCGCCGGGTCCGGCCTCGCGGTCTTCGTAGCGCCAGCCCTCGAAGGCAAGTTCACGCTCAAGCGCGAATCGGCTGACTGCGGCGGATCGCTGGCTGCGCTCGTCGCGCAGCGTGGGCGGCACACCCGCACCCGGCCATCCGGCCAGCGTGCGCGCGCGGAACTCTTTCTCGGGTACCGTCAGCCCGGTCGCCGACTCAACGCGCGCGATCAGCACGCGACGTTCTTCTTCGAGGCTGGCCAGCGACCACACGCGCACGCTGTCGTCCTGCGAACCCGAGATCATGGATGAACCGTCGGGGCTAATGCTGGCGCGGGTAACGGTTTCGGCGTGGCCCTTGAGCACGGCCAGCGGCGCGCCGCTATTGGCGTCCCAGATGCGCAGCGTACGGTCCTGGCTTGTGCTGACGAGAAAGCGCGAGTCAGGCGAAAAGCGCGTGCCGAACACCGCGCCCTCGTGGCCGGCCAGCGACAGCACCCGCGCCCCCGTGGCGGTCTCGAAGACTTCGACCAGGCGATTCGTGCCGGCCGTCACGAAGCGGCTGCCATCGGGCGAAAAGCGCACGCCGAATGCATAGCCGCCCGTCAGGTTGATTGTTCGCAGGACCTTGCCGCTCTCGACATCGGTGACAAACACCGTTGCATCATTGGCGCAACTGACACAGAGCTTGCCATCGGGCGACAGGTCGGTGCCCATGATGAACTGTGAATGGCGGCCCACCTGGCGCAGCTCTTTCAGCGTGGCGGAGTCAATCACGTGGTTCTGGCGATAGTGCGCAAATGTGAACACGCCGCCGGCACGCGAAACCGAGACATCAAGGCACACGTCGCCGCTGGCCAGGCGCCCGAGCTCCGCGCCCGAAGCAATGTTCCACACGAACACGCCCGACGTGCCCGCCGCGACAACACGTTCATCATCCAGAAACTCGGCGGAAAAGAAGCGCGCCAGCAGCACATGAAAACGCGCCAACTGTTTGCGTGTTGCGGTCTCCCACACGATCACGCTGCCATCCCAACTGGCGGTGACCGCGCGTTTGCCGTCGGGTGAATGGCGCACGTCCATCACGTCCATCGTGTGCGTGGTGATCGCGCCGACTTCGTCCTGCGGCATCGCCCACACCCGTATGTCGCCGTCAGCGCCGCGGGCAGTGAACGAGCCGCCGTCGGGGCTGAAAGCAATCGTCGTCGGCCAACTGTCAAAACCGCTCAGTACCGCGCGTTCGCGGCTTAGTTGAAAGTCCCAGACTCGCAGCGTGCCGTCCGTCGAAGATGTCAGCAGGTAGCGGCCATCCGGGCTGAAAGCCGCGTTCACGACCAGGCTGGTGTGCAGCTTAAGGGTATCGACCACGTTCAGGGTCTTGCCGTCGCGGATGCGAACTTCGCCCTGCATGGTGCAGCACGCGACGATGCTGCCGTCGGGCGACCAGGCCGTGAACGTCTCGTTGCTGGCATCCAGGCTGATCAGCGTGCGCGTCAACTTCAGCGTCGCGACGTCAAACATCCGCACAAACAGGTCGTCCAGCATCGGGCTGGAAGTCAGCAGCGTGCGCCCGTCGGGACTGAACGTGGCGTTCACGAACACGCTGCCCGCCTTGCCCTCGCAGACGCCCAGCTTGCGCAGCCCACGCGCCTCAAACAGGTGCACGCGCTCGTCGCAAGCCGCAAGCATCTCGCCGTCAGGGCTGTAGGCCAGCCCGCCCACGCCGCCGCCGATCTCAAGCACGCGCGCACCCTCAGCGCGAGGCAAGCCGGTCAGCGGGTCCAAGTCAAAGATCATCACCTTGCCGTTCTGGCTGCCGGCTGCCAGCTCATGCCCGGCTGGGTGCAGCGCAACGCTGAGTTGCTGCGAAGGCTGCGCGTTCAGGGCGGCCACCTGCTCGCCTGAAGCCAGGTCATAGAACAGCACGCGGCCATCGGGCGTGCCGGTCACGAGCCTGCGCCCATCGGGCGTAAAGCGCACGGGATAGAACTCAAAAATTTCGGGCAGCCGCTCAAGCTTGCCTGGAAAGTGCCACAGCAGGGGCATCACACCGTCCCAGGCCATGATCGCGCCGCGTGCCTCGGGCTGCTCGGCTGTTCGCAGCGCCGCTGCGGCAAACGCAAGCGCGGCGTTATGGTCGTGCTCGCTCAACGCCAGGCGAATGCGCATCGCGTAGGCATCGGCCAGGGTCTTGTCCCAGCCCTCGAGCGCGAGTTGCTTGGCAGCCGTTTCGCTGCGGGCGTCCTGTTCGGCTTTCTCGGCCTTCTTCTGTGCTTCACGGGCCTCGTCGGCCTGGGCCTCGGCGCGTTCCTTCTGTTCGCGGGCCGACCTCTCGGCCACGCGGGCCTCGCTGTATGCAAGCTGGGCCTCACGCCCAAGTGTGTCGGCTTCCTGTCGCTTCTGCTCAACCAGGTCGCGTTCAGAGCGCAAGGTGAAGTAATGCCACACCGCGCCCGAGATCAGCAGCCAGAACACCAGCATGCTGACGATCATGGCCTTCTTGTTGCGGTCGACCCAGCGGGCCACCAGCTCGCGCGTGCTGTACTGGTACGTGCTGAGCGTACGTCCGTCGCGGAACGCCTTGATCTCGCTGGCAAACTCGCGCGCGTTGCGCAGCCGGTCAGACTTCTCCTTGGCCATCGCGCGCCCGACCAGCGCCTCAAGCTCGGGCGGGATCTCGGGTGCGATGGCGGAAAGACGCAGCGGCTTGCCGTGGATCACCTGCTGGATGATCAACGCAGCCACGGGTGCTTCAAAGGGCGGCCTGCCCGACAAGATCTGGTACAGCACGGCGCCCAGGGCGTAGACGTCGGTCTGCTCGTCGATTTCGTCCAGTTCGCCGCGCGCCTGCTCAGGCGCCATGTATGCGGGCGTGCCGACGATGCTGCCGTCAAGCGTGAGCTGCGCGCTGTCTTTGGCGACGACGCTCTGGCTCATGTAGCGCGTGCTGGCCGCCAGCTGGTCGCGCACGGTGTCTTCCTGCCCGCGCACGCGCGCCAGCCCCCAGTCAAGCACGACGGTTTCGCCGTACTCGCCGATCATCACGTTCTCGGGCTTGAGGTCGCGATGAATGACGCCCTTGCTGTGCGCAAAGGCGATGGCGTTGCATACGTCGACAAAGTTGTCCAGCAGCTTCAGGCGTGCCGCCAGCTTTTCCTTCTTATTGAGCGACATGTCGCGCTCAATCTCGGTCAGGCGCGCCGCAAGCGTGATGCCGCGCACAAAGCGCATGGTGTAGTAGAGGCTCTCGTCCGCGTTTTTGCCGATTTCGTAAACGCTGACGATGTTCGGGTGCTCAAGCTGCCCCGTGACCTTGGCCTCGCGCAAAAAGCGCTCGGTCAATCCGCGGCTGCCATCGCTGTCTGCGGGCGTGCTTCCGCCGCCGCGGCGTGACGGCAGCAGCTCTTTCAGGGCAACTTCGCGGCCGACCACGTTGTCTCGCGCGATCAGGATGCGCCCCATGCCGCCCCGGGCGTGTTCTTTCTGCACGCTGTAGCGCTCGTCGCGGGCGACGGCCCGCAGGATCTGGCTGCTGGGTTTCTTGGTCGAGACCGAGCCCACAGGGGCTTGCGTCGGGCGGTTGGTATCGGTCTGGGATTCCGACGCGTCGATCACATCGTCGTCAGGGCTGGCCACAAAGCGCGTGGGGCTGATGCTGAGCAGCGTGTCGCGGATCGAGGACTGCTCGCGCCCGCCGGCTTGCAGCGAACCGATGGCAGCCATCACGCTGTGATCCAGCTTGAGGCCTTCCAGGTTCTGGCCCGCATCCAGACGCGCGGCAATCACCTCAACCAGGTCCGGGCTGATGGCCACGGTGCCGCCATCGAACTCGTCGGGAAGCTCGGGCGCGCCGTGGGGCACGCCGAAACCGCCCGCGATGAGTTCTGCGGCTTCGTCCGGGGTAAGTCTCCCCTCGCGGACCGCAAGTACGGCAGCAATCACACTTTTCTGTACCGGAGCCATTGAGCGGCCTGTTTTAAGGCCAAACTGGCAGATTGCCAGCCGTGCAGGGCCGACATGCTTAATGATTTCTTTACTTTCTCTTAATAACCCTCAGGCGGTTGCTATGTTCGCGCACGGTTTGGCCGGAGCCGCCTTTTTATGGATGCATCAGCCTGGTTCACACTCGCCTACACGGTACTCGGCGGCTTGGCGGTGTTCTTATTCGGCATGAAGATCCTGAGCGAGAGCCTGCAGGCGCTCGCGAGCGAGTTCATCCGCAAGCTCATCAGCTGGCTCACGAACAATCGCGTGATCGCCATGGGCGTCGGCGTAGTGTTGACGACCATCGTGCAGTCCAGCTCGGTTACTACTGTAATGCTGGTAGGTTTCATCAACGCGGGCCTGATGAATTTGACCCAGGCCGTGGGCGTAATCCTGGGCGCCAACATCGGCACAACGCTTACCGGCTGGATCATTGCCATCAAGGTCGGCAAGTATGGTCTGCTGCTGGCCGGCGTCGGTTTCGTGCCGACGTTCTTTGCCAAGAAGACAAAGTGGAAAAGCGTGGGGCGCATCATGATCGCCCTGGGCCTGATCTTTCTGGGCCTTGAGTTCATGTCCGGCGGGTTCAAGCCGCTGTCGGCCACGAACGACTTTCGCGACGCGATGGCCTATTTCACGGCCGATAGCATCTTCTCGATTCTTGCGTGCGTCGTGATTGGCTGCCTGCTCACGTTCGTGGTGCAGTCAAGCAGCGCGATGCTGGCGATCACGATGTCCTTGGCGGCAACCGGCCAGATTGAGTACCAGACCGCGGCAGCGCTGGTGCTGGGCGAGAACATCGGCACGACGGTCACCATGCACCTGGCGGCGATGGGCGGCACGCTGGACGCAAAACGCGCCAGCTGGGCGCACATCATGTTCAACGTGATCGGCGTCAGCTACATGGTGCTGCTGTTCCCCTGGTACACGCAGTTTGTCACCTGGTTCGTGGAGTCCACGCCAGATGCGGTTTCGACGCTGTTCAGCGTGCACGGCGAGGGCACGGCTGCGCACGTGGACCCGCTGATTATGATGAAAATCGCCGCGGGGCACAGCCTGTTCAATATCACCAACAACCTGCTGTTCCTGCCGCTGCTGCCGTTGCTCGTGAAATTCGTGGTCTGGCTGAAACCAGACAAGGGCAAGACCAGCAAGAAACGCCTGAAGCTGTCGGGCGACCTGTCGAAGATTTCACCCGAACTGGCGCTGGAAGAAGCCGAGGGCGAACTGCGGCTGATGCGCGAAGTCGTGGTCGAGGCGATGGAGAAGTCCATGGCCTACGCACGCCTGAAACAGGACGACGAAGCAATCTTCAAGCGCGTGGACCATCTGGAACAGGTCACGGACAACATCCAGATGGAAGTCACGTTGTTCATTACCGACGTGCTGCAACTGCCGATGACGGCCGAGCAGGCCAAGCGCGCATACGCCCTGATACGCATCAGCGACGAGATGGAGTCCGTGGCGGACTACTGCCAGAACCTTGCGAAGTACCGCGCGCGAATGTTCCGGGACGGTCTCAAGCTCTCCGATGCAGCAAACCGCGAACTGGACACGGTGATGAAGCTGGTGGAGGAGTTCACGCGGGCCGGCATGGAATTTGTCGTCACGCATCACGAAGCAGACATGCATGACGAAGACGTGCGCGCGCTGGTCAGGATGGCCGACGCCATCAACATCGCGGCCGACAAGGTGCGCGACAGCCACCTCTCCCGCGTCAAAGAAGGCAGCTGTGAGCCGCTGGCCGGCATGGTGTTCAGCGACATGGTGGTGGCATTGCGCCGCATGAAGAACCACACGGTCAACGTGATCGACGCCCGCATCGGGCGCTGGGAAGAACGGCGCGAGGCGTTGCGCAACCTTGAACGCGACGCCAACGATGAAAGCGCGCGCCTGGCCGCCACGCACGGATAGTCGCTGGCGCTGGCCAGTTGCCGGAAACAAGTCTAGCCTCGCCGGCGTTGCAGTGCGCAGGAGCCGCCATGCCGATCGTAATTCCGAAAGACTTCGAAGCTGTGGTGTTCACGCCGCCCGCCAGCGTGGATCACCACTCCGTGCCGCAGATCCTGGAAGCCACCGAGCGCGCCGGCATCCAGAACTTGAAGGCGCACCGCATTCTGCACATGCACCAGGTGGAGCACATTGACAGCGCCGCCGTCGCGGGCCTGCTTGACATCATTCGTCGCGCAACGGAGTTCGGCAAAGAGTTCGTCGCCTGTGACCCGCCGCCCATCGTGCGCAGCTACCTGGACATTTACGGTGCCGCGCCGCTGTTTGAAGGCCGCGTGCTCAGCAGTGCCAACGACGGCACGTATCAATCCGACGTGCTTCCGTTCGTGCCGCCATTCGTGCCCAACCCGGCCGGTCGCTTCGACATCTACAAAGGCGGCGCGGTGCGCAGCTATGAACTGGCCGGCGATGAGTTGCGCGAGATCGCACCCGTGGACCTGAACACCCACCCGCCCAAGGTGCCGACGCGCGCGCTGGAAATGGGAGTGCACGCGGGCGCCGCGGTCAAGGTCATCGAGTCTACAGGATACGTCATGCTGCGCCGGCACATGTGCGGCTGCGACGCGACGCACAAGACATTCGACACGCTGCACCAGCTGCACGGCTGGTACCGCAGCAAGGGTTTCGATTTTGGCGGTGTTGAACTGTGGGCCAGCGACATTCCGGCGGGCATGGTCACAGAGCGCCTGACGTTCCGCGACCGGATGCACCTGGAGCAGTTCCGGACGCTGCTCAAGATTGACGAAAGCTGGAAGTCAATCAGCGCGCCGCTGCATGACGTGGAAGAAGAGTACTACTACCTGTACGCAAACCCTACTTGACGGCGTCGATCACGGCCCGCTTCACGCTGGCGCGCATGTCCCAGAACAGCTGGTTCTGGGCATCCTCGCGCACTTTCTTTTGATATGCGGCGTCCTTGACGTCGCCCTTGCTTGTGCTGAACTTTACGTCGTTCGAATTGCGCACATCCAGCGCGCCGCCGCCAAGCAGTGCGCCCCCCTCAACTTCAAACAGAAACCAGCGGCCTTGGAAACTGCCCGACCGGAATGACGCGCTGGCGCCGTAGTCGCCGCCGATGGCGAAGGTCACCTCACCGGGCTTGTACGCGTCCTGAACCACCACGCACAAATAACGGCAAGTCAGAAACGTCGTGAAGAGTTCTTTCAACTCGCTTGCTGACTCAATCGCGTCGCCGGCCAGGGCGCGCTCAATCACTTCAAAGCTCTTCGTTGAACCAAGCCCGTCCACGAGCCGTTCACGGTTGTCCTGCCGGAAGTCGCCACTTTCGGGCAAGCCGAGCAGTAACCCGTTGCCGGTTGTCTGCTTTTCCCATCCCGCGACCAGCGCCGGGGCCTCGCGCTCGCCAAGGGCAAGCGCCGAGGGTTTGCCGGCCTTGGCAGCCTCGGTTGCCGCCGGCGCGCAGGCGTACATCGCGTCGAGCTGCGCCCTCAGGCGTGGCCGAAACTCGTCGATGACGGCTGCCCGGTCAGCTTCGCGCTGTTTCTGCCGCTCGTCGCCATCGCCGGAGCAGCCGACGCCGAATAGCGCCCCGCAAAGCAAGAGCAAGTGCAGCATGCGAACCATAGGGAACTCTCAACCGGATGTGGAACGCCCGCGCTACTTGTCTTCGGCAGGCGGCTCGTACACCTTGTGGCACGCACCGCAGGTTTCGTTGATCTTTTCGCGTGAAGCGGCGGCTTTGGTCCAATCGCCCTTGCGGGCGTGCTTGGCGTACTCTTCGGCGTGCTTCTTTAATGCGTCGACCCAGTCCTTGAAGTCCTTCTGCTCGCGGGCGAGTTTGCCCTTGTTGTCGCCATCGAGCACCTTGCCATCGTAGCGCAGCACTTTTGCGGATGCGGCGGCAATGACGTCGGCGGCTTCGGCGGCTTTTTCGCCCATCTTCTTGCGGTCGTTGATCTTGAGCTTGTTCCAGGCGTCCTGGATTTCCTTTTCCATCAAGGCGTCATACTCGGCCTTGGTCAGGGGCTTTTCATCCTCTTTCTTGTCGGCTGGTTTTTCGTCTTTGGCTTGGCCGGCCACCATGCCCGCCGCCCCGAACGCGAACCCGAGTGCCAGAAACAGTACGGCAATCTTGCGATATGGCATTATCCACTCCTGTCAGGCCCCATAGCCACCGGCGGCGGCCCGTGTATATTACCGTTCCCTCATGCGGCTGGTAGCGTCAAATCTTTCGCACAATTCTGGCGAATTGTCGTAACATGGTCTCTTTGCTTGGGGATGCAGCATGGCGCAGGGCAAGAAGCAGCAGTCTGAAAAAGCCGCAGAACCTACGCCGGGAATGGTCACGCGCATCTTCGACCGCGTACGCCAGATCAAGCGCGCGCACCCCGAGCTTTCCCGGCAGATCGACGTCATGGAAGGCGAGATCCGCGACCGGTTGATGTCGATCAAGGACCGGATTGACGAGTTTCCAGCCATGGAACGGGAACTGATCACGGTCCTGGTCATCAACGGCATACACAAGATGTGCGACGAGATCCTGATTGACGATCTCGAGGACGCCGAGAATGGCGAGTAAGCAGGAAGTCATGCTGATGGCCCTGGCTGTAAAGCAGGGGCTGATCCAGAAAGAGCAGGTCCAGGAATGCATGGACCTGCAAACCGCCCTCGCGGAGCAGAAGGGCATGGACCTGCCGTTGGTCCAGATCGCCCTCAAGAAAAAATACCTCACACCCGAGCAGGCCAGCAACCTTTCCGGTGGCGCCATCGACATCCCCGGCGTCGGCGACCACGTCACGCCGCAGATGGCCAGCACGATCAGCATCTACGAGATTCACAAAGAAATCGGGCAGGGCGGCATGGCCACCGTCTTTTTGGCCACCCACAAAGAGTCCAAGCGCAAGTGCGCCCTGAAAGTGCTGTTTCCCAAGCACGTCAAGAATGAGAAGTTCGTCCAGCGCTTCCTGCGCGAGGGCCGGCTGCTCAAAGAGTTCCAGTGCGAGAGCATTGCCAAAGGCTTCGAGTACGGCAAAGCCGGCAAGGAAAACCCGCTGTACTTCATGAGCATGGAGTTCATCGACGGCCCCAGCATCCAGGACCTGCTGGACCGCGACGGGCCCTTTGACGAGCAGAAGGCGATCTACGTAATCACTGAAGCCGCCCGCGGCCTGGCATACATGCAAGAGCGCGGTGTAGTCCACCGCGACGTCAAGCCCGACAACATCATGTGGGCCAGCGACGGCCGCGTCGTGCTGGTTGACCTGGGTTTCGCGGCACCGATTCGCAAAGACCTTGCGGGCCAGTACGAAGATGAAACGTGCGGCACCGTCCAGTACATCTCACCCGAGCAAGCCAAGGGGCAGGCCGACCTCGACATTCGGGCCGACATCTACAGCCTGGGCGCCACGCTGTACCACATGGTCGTCGGCGAACTGCCCTTCACCGGCAAAGACAGCATGGAAGTCATGGCAAAGCAGGTGATGGAAGGCCTGAACCAGCACAGCCTCAAGGGCGGCAAGATCAGCGTTCACATGCACTACTTCATCGAGAAGATGATGAGCAAAGAACGCGACTTCCGTTACCAGAGCGCGCGCGAAGTCGTGGACGACGTCACCGAAGTGCTCGAGGGCGCAGCCGACCTTCAGTACAACCCGGCCAACGACCCCGGCAACCCTTTCCAGTTCAAGCTGGGCGGCGGCAACCCGCACAGCACACAGCGCATGACCGCCGTCGGCAATGCGACAGGCAAGTTCAACCCTGTGCCCGGCCCGAACAACACCAGCGTGCGCATGCGTCCCAACGGCCAGAGCGTGCGGCTGCCTGGCGCCGGCACCGTCAAGGGCAACACCAGCAGCGTGCGCAACGCCATCCCGTCCAAGACCAGCACCGGCAGCCTGCGCAAGCCGCCGGTGAAGCCCGGCAGCAGCCTCAAGCTGCCCAATGCGACGCAGCCGCCGCCGACCAACCCCGGCCACAAGCTGCCCAACAAGAGCGTGCGCCTGCCCCATAAGAAGGGCGAAGGCGCTTAACGCGCCGACGCTGGATTAGTGTTGCGGCCGTCTCGGCTGCACGTGTTGCGCGCGTCTCGCGCGCATGCGTAGCGGGCCTCCGGCCCGCTTTGGCGCCCGGGACGGGCACCAAAGGACTTGCAGGCCAGAGGCCTGCAACACGTGCGGGCTGGAAGCCCGCAACACGCAAAGCAGCGCTGCACTGCTAAGCCGGTTTCCAGTGCCGTGGCGGCTTGTCCCTGTGCTGCACCGTGACCAGCGTGCCGTCGGCCCCGACAATCACCGCGATACCGCGAAACTTTTCCAGGCTGACACGGAACTTGCGCCGCGCCTTGACCGCCGTGCGCCGTCCCAGAAAGTACGCAAAGCAACCGCGCCCGGCCCAGAAGCACTTGCCGAATGTAAGCACGGCGTCGATGGCATGGTCCGAAATGGAACGCGAAGCCTGCCGCCACTGGGCATGACTCGTGATCTGCAACCCGTGCATGACTTCCCCCTTTGGTTGCAATCAGTGTACCGGACTACGCGACACACCCATTTCGGCGCGCCCGATAGTGCGGCCGGCTCTCGGCGTCCGCCGATGCGCAACTCACGCCGTTGACAGGATTTGCGGCGGGTAGTGGATCAGTTTCAACAAAGGACAACTGCTTGAAAACGGAGTAACCGAGTGACGGAGATGGCAGCTACCCGTAAGCTACCTGCCTTTCGCGGTCCAACGGCTGGCTGTCGCTACGATCCGATCGTTTCTCTGTTGCTCCGTTACTCTGTTTTCAAACCGGTTGGCCTCACACTGATGCAATTCCCGTTGGCGTGCTGCCTTGCCAGCGCGCCCATATCCCCTAAGCTGAAGGGGTCGTGAGTTGTCCGCGCAGTCCCGCTTCAGGGGCTTCCCGGACTCCTCATCGCAAGTCTTGAGGAGCCTCGAATGTCCACGGAAACGGCGGACGACAAGCCAAAGTCCGCATCGCGCAAACACACCTTTGCCGGCACAGACGCTGACCGTATGGAACGCGCCGCCACGCTGATGGATCACCAGTTCAGCGACATCACGCACCTGCGCAACGCGCTTACCCACAGCAGCGCCAAGTCAAACAAGCACCCCAGCAACGAGCGCATGGAGTTCCTTGGCGACGCGGTGCTGGGCCTGATCGTCAGCGAAATGCTGTATGATTGGTACCCCGACTTCCCCGAAGGCGAACTGACCCGCGTCAAGTCCGTCGCAGTATCGCGCGCGGTGCTGGCCGACCGCGTGCGCGAACGCGGCTTTGCCGAGTTGATGTACCTGGGCAAAGGCGTGCGCCGCGAGGGCGGGGCGCGCCTGCCGGTAAGCATTCTGGCCAACCTGTACGAGGCGTTGCTGTGCGCCGTGTACGCCGACGGGGGCCTGAAGGCTGCGCGCAAGTTTGTCGAGGACGACCTGGGGCCCGTGATTCGCAGCATCACCAGCCACCAGTTTCAGCAGAATTACAAGAGCGCGTTGCAACACCTGGTGCAGTCGCGCAATGAACGCGCACCGACTTACAAGGTCATCACCGAAGTCGGCCCTGACCACCAGAAAGAATTTCACGTCGTCGTACAGGTTGATGGTGTCAGCTTCGGCCCCGGTGTGGGACGTAACAAGAAAGAAGCAGAGCAGCGGGCCGCCAAAGCCGCGTTGACCGAACTGCTCAAAGAGTTCGACAAGGCCGACGATGACGACGAACTCCTTGAGGTACCTGTCCCTGAAGACGAATTCGACGACGAGTAAAGCTGTCGGCGCCGCGGCACTCTTGGGCGTGGCGGGTGGCGTGCTGGTTGCCGCCGCGACCTGGCTGTCGCCACTGGCCGCCATCGACCGTGCAACTCTGGCGTTGATCGCCGTGACGTTGTCCGTGCCGCTGGGCGTGATGGCCTCCGGCCCAGTCGACAACTTGCGCGATGCCGTGCGACGCGCACTGTGCGCGCTGGCAGCCTGCACCGCATTCGTAACAGTGCTGGCACTGGCTGAGCCTGCCCTGTGGTTCCGGACACTCGTGTGGTGCCTGCCAGCGGCGCTGATCGGTGGAAGTCTTGCCGCATTCGGCCGTGCATTCGGCGTTGCGGCTGCATTTGGCTGGCTGGCGTTGTGCGGACTGCCCTTTTTCTTTGATTCGATGCCCGTATTGCGCGAGACCGCGGGCAACTGGGCCTTGAGCGGATGCCCGTGGCTCGGATTCAGCCAGGACGTGCTGGGTAGCGACCCGCTGCGCCGACCCGTGATGTATCTGGGGCGCATGAGCGCGCTTTCCGACAAGCCGGTCAGCGACTTGCTGGGCGCGGGCACTCTCTGGCTGGCCGCTGCGCTGACGCTGGCAACGCTGATGGCGCGCTGCGGCCTGCGCAGGCCGTCGCACGAAGTGTTGCCCGAAGTCGCTGCGACGTGATGGCCCGCATCTTATGATGGGCCAATGCCCGGTCGCCTGATCCAGGATGCTACTGATGCCGCCGCATTGTTCGCACCGTTCGGTGCCGACTTCGCCGGTGATTGGGCGCCACGCTACAACGTCGGTCCCGGCCAGAGTGTGCATGTGGTCTGCCTGTGCGAAGGGCGCGTTGCAGTGCAGCCGATGCGCTGGGGAATCACGGCGCGGCAGCGGGGCATCGGCGGCAGCCACAAGTTCTGCCGCAGTGAGTCCGCGCGCGACAAGCAGCCGTTTCGCGACGCGATCTCTACGCAACGCTGCATCGTTCCGGTCACCGGGTGGTACGAATGGCCTGCGCCGAAAGAGGTTCACTGCGTGCGGCCGGTTGCGCCCGGGCCGCTGGCGCTGGCTGCGATCTACGTTGTCGGCGGCGAAGACATGTTTGTCATCCTCACCTGTGAGCCCAACAACTTTGTCAAACCGCTTCACCACCGCATGGGCGTGTTTCTCGAGCGCGCGAACTGGGCCCCATGGCTTGACCCGGCGACTGCGCCCGAAGCCATCGACGCGATGCTCGGCCAGTGCCCGGACGACTGGTTTGCAGAGTATCGCGTGAGCGCGCGGGCAAGCCGGCTGCGCAACGATGATGCCAAGTGCGTCGAGCCGCTCAGCGAGCGGGCTATCAAGCGCAAGCCGCGGCCGAAGCCCTACGGCGGACGACTGGGCAATCTTCGATAACTGAAGAAGGACGGGCGAGCCCGTCCTTCTTCTCACGTGCACTGCGATCATGCCTTGCGTCGGCGCCGGGCGGCTGCCGCGATCAGCAGCAACCACACCCAGACGGCGGCGCCAGCGGGTGCCGCCACGCATCCCCCACCGTCGCTGCTTCCGCCCTTGCTGAGATGCCCGGTGGCTGGCGCAACCGGCATGTGCAACCAGCGTTCGTCCGTGCCGCCCAGGGCGTCGGTGACGCGCACACGAAACGTGTACATGCCGTGCGGATCGACCGGAGTACCGGCCAGCGTGCCGTTCGGGTCAAGCGTCAGGCCCGGCGGCAGCGCGCCCGCCAGTTGCGCCCACGTGTAAGGCGCTGTGCCGTTGCCCGCGGGCAGCACCTCGGTATAGACCTCGCCCACCTTGGCTGTCGGAAGCGTTGAGCCTGTTATGACCACACCGTTGGGGTCTTCGCCCATGCCCGACAGCGCAAACGTGAACGCGCTGGCAACCTGCGCGTCATTGTGCGTGAACTCAACCGTTGCGGCTTTGGGCCCCTTGGCGAGCGGGTCGAACCACAGCACGAATGAAGCATAGCTGTTCGGCGCAATCACCAGCGTCATCGCGGCGTTGTCGATGCCAAAGTCGCCAACATGCGTGCCGGAGAGCGCGGGCAACGCACCCAGCACCAGGTTTTGCCAGCCGTCGTTGTGCACGAACACATCCAGCGGCATGCTTGCGCCGGCGTTGACGTCGCGGGGCGCGAACTGTGTCGCCCCGGCGGCCGCGGCCCCGGGCGCGACCTGCACGCCATTGGGTGCGGCAAGCGTGACGCGCAGCACCGGCGCATTGATGATGCCGAAGCCGGCCACGTTGAACTCAAACGGCGTCGCGGTTCCCGTGTCATTGTGGGGTAGACTGATCAAGGCACCGCGAGCGCCGGTTGTCGAAGGCGCGAAGTGAATCACGAATGTCGTGGACTGCGTCGGCTGGATCAGCAGCACGGTCTGGGTGGTGTCCAGTGTGAACGCGGGATCGCCCGAGATGGACGGAAGCTGTGTCAGCACCAGGTCTTGGTTGCCGCCGTTCTCGACTTCAATGGTCAGGCTGACCGGCGCGCCGTAGATGTCCACATTGCCGAAGTCCAGGCCGCCGACCGCGCTTGAGCCGTTGGAGATGAGGCCGCCTGTTGACGTGTCAATCACCCGGATGACCGGCCCCGCCGATGCACCCACACCGCGCAAGCCAAAGGTGAATGGCGACGTGGTGTTGCCCGCGGTGTGGGTGAACGTCACGGTCGCCGTCTTGATGCCGGCGCTGGTGGGCTTGAAGCGGACATAGAACCACACGTTGTTCTGGCCCTGGATCGGCACCGAGGTCCACGGGTTCAGCCAGTACAGTTCAAACTCGCCGGGGTCGCCTCCGGTCAGCGTCGGCGGGTCCACGGTGAACGAACTGCTGCTCGTGTTTTTGCACAGGATCAGCGTCCAGTTGCTGGCACCGCCCGCGATGGTGGTGCCGTAGTCGCGCAGGCCGCCCCAGCTGGCGCCATTGAAGATCTCGTGCTGGCCGGTGCCGCTGGTGTTGTCTTCCCAGACGTGCAGGCCCGGCTGCGGGCTGCCCGAGAACGCGACGTCCAGGGTGTCCGTGGCTTCAAAACCCGCCCCCGACGGCGTGTCGCCGCGGACGTACAGCTTCAGCTGGAACGTCTGGTTGACCCGATAGGGCGCCACACCGGTGCAGGTAAACGTCCCGTTCAGCACCACGTTGCTGCCCGCCGGCACAACGACCGGCAAGCTCAGCGCCCACGTGCCGACGTTCTGCCAGCTGTCTTTGTGCAGCCGGTAGTCCTGGATGTCGTAGTTGGTCGCACCCGCCTGGATAGGAATGGTTGCGCCAACCTCGAACTCGGTGATCGTCAGCGGCACGGTACCGGGGTTGTCAACCAGCGCCGACCACTGGTGCACGCTGCCGGGATAGAGCTGCGGATACACGATGCTTGAAATCGGGTTCATCAATGTGCCGGTTGTCTGTACGTCGAAGGCGCTTGCTTGCAGCGTGGTTTCCGGCTGTGCACCGATTTCGACGTCGTCGATGCACCAGCCGGCAAAGTCGTCGGGCATCGGCGTTACGCCGGGGTTGTTGTACGAGGCGTCCGCCGCCGGGCCGATGGCAAAGCGCACCTGCACCCGGGGTTGGCCGGCGGCCACTGCCGTAAGGTCGCAGTCGCACAGCGACCACGCCACATCGACCAGCGCCTCGGCGGTGCTGTCCACGCTCGGGTACCAGACCGTTGTCCAGTTGGTGCCGTCGACGCTGACCTGGATCTTCACCCGGTCAATGCCCCAGTCAGCGGCGCGCCGGGTGCTGAGCCAGCGCCGGAAGCGAAGGCGAACCTGCGTGAGCGCGCTGCAATCGACGATCGGCGAGACGGCCCACAGCGGCTGAGGCAGAAAGCCGTTGTAGACGTAGTAGCTGCCGATGCTGTCGGCGAGGATCATGTTGTCGTTGTTGCCGGGCGTGAAGTCGAACTCGGGCTCTGACGTCAACTCGCCGGTGCGGTTCGAGCCGCCACCGACGTAGTACGTGGCAACGCCCCGTGTCCATGTGTTGTCGAGCTGCCAGCCCATGTTGTTGGTGAACGTGTCCTTGAACGGCGCGGTGACCGGTGCGGGCAGCACGCGCACCGTCAGGGTGCGTTGCGCCACCACCTGCTGGGCGCTGGTCGCCTGTACGGTGACCGAATAGATCTGCGCGCCATAGCCGGCCCCGGCCGACGGTGTGCCAGCGAGGCGAAAGTTGTCGCCGGAAGCCGTGAGGCTCAAGCCGGCAGGCAGCGCTCCGCCGACCACGGACCACTGAAAGGGAGTGCGGCCGTGCACCGCCGAGATGTCGGTCTGGTAGGGTTGGCCCTCAATCGCCTCGGGCAGTTCAAGCGTTGCGACGCTGAAGGAAATCGGGGCAACGTCAATCAGCCAGTCTTCGACTTCACCGGTATAGAAGAAGCCGTTGGGCACAAGCCTTGGGCCGCCGCCCATGTTCTCCTGCAGTGTGATGCGCACAGCCACCTTGTTGGCGCCGTTGCGCGAGAAGTTCTGCGCCGCGGTCAGGCGAATGTCGCTGAATGTGAAGTTCCCCGGCCCCTCCAGGTACAGCTGCGAATAGCGGTAGCGCTCCGTGGATTCCCACACGCCGTTGTCGTTGGCGTCTACCCACAGGATCAGCCAACCGGTGCCCTGCACGTGGACTGTCAGCGAGTTGTTGGCCGACCAGGGGTCCCAGAAGGGCGTGCCCACGATGCCGTCGTCGTCGTCGCTGACCCAGTCGCCGCCGACGGGGTTGTCAGGGTCGTCACCGTTCAGGGTGCCCAGGCTGCTGCCCGAATAGCTGCCGAAGTACGAATACATCGTGCCGTAGCTTGCCGGTGCGTCGCCCGAGTCCTGCGCCGCCAGGCTTGCTGCCATGGTCAGCAGTATCAAAGTCGCCAGTGCCTTCATGGTTCTCCTCATGGTCAAAGTCACTCCTCGCCAAAGAAGTGTACCGAAACCGGAAGAGTGAAATTAGACTGCCCGCGACATGCCCTTCCGCTTTTCGAAGACAGAGGAGAGCACTTGGAAAATCGGAAAGAGGCGGCCCAGCCCGCCGAGTACCAGGCCGCGGTGCGCGACCGCCTGAACGAACTCAAGGACCGCTACGGCCTGTCTGAGATCGCGCGGCGCACGCAGACGCCGCTTACCAACGTGCATCGCTACATGCGCGAGGGCAAAGTACCCGTCGAGTTCTGCTCGGCACTCGTGGATGCCTTTGAGGTCAACCCCGCGTGGCTGTTGACCGGTGCCGGCGGCGCGCTGCTTTCGGAAGTTGACCCGGGCACCGCAAAGCTCGGCGGCAGCATGCTTGAGCTTGTGCACGCCCTGAACGCGGTGGCGCGCATGCGGCTGGGCGCGCTTGCGGGCAAAGATCAAGAGAAGAAGCTGCGTGAACTTGGCGATGCCATCGACACCTATGAGCGCCTGCGCGAACGCATGAACGCCCAGACGCGCCCGCTGATGCGCGAGCTGGTCAACCGCTTCAGCATGTTCCACAAAGACATGCAACTGGATCGCGCCGAGGGCGTGCGCAAGGCGGCGCTGCAGGTGTCGCGTTTCTGTGATGACGAAAAGCTGCTCTATGACTTCGACCGTTTGCAGGCCATGCACGAGCACCTGTGCGGGCGCGTCGACAACGCCCTGAAGCTCCACCAGCGGCTGTTCTCACGCAACCTTCTTGAGGGCGGTCTTGCGACCAAGCAAGGCATCGACGAGGCCGGCAACTACGTGCTTTCCCTGCGCGACAGCGCCCGCCTGCGTGAGGGGCTGCGTGTGTGCCAGGCGGCCCTGGACCTCGCCACAGACGAAGTGCGCGGCAGCCACGATTACCTTGAGCTGGAATGCATCGCGGGCGGTTTTCAAATTGAGCTGGGGGACATCCGTGTGGGGCTGGCACGGATTCACGCCGCCTACCAGACAATCGTTCCCGCAAACAGGGCGTTTGTCGCGATTTTCAAAGCTCGCGGCGAGCTGCTTGCCGACCTGACCAGCATGAGCGAGTTGCGCCGCCGGGACAACCCGTCGCGCGGCCGCACGCGCCTGTTGATGCGCGAGGCGGCCCTGGCCGAAGATGCGAACGAACTGCATGTGCTGCTAAGCGACTCGATCGGAGATGGCGTTGAGCAAGTGCCGTCCTTTGAATACGAGTCCCATCGCGCATTGCTGATTGACGCCCTGCTGACCGGCCGCAAGGGTGACCACCTGCGCGCCTATGAGAAGCTGCTGGAGACCACTCCGCCGCCGGTCAACTCGCTGCCGCTGCGCGCTGTCATGTCCGCCGTCCACCTGGCACAGGCCGCGCGACTGGCCGGCGCCCGTGCCAAGGCAGAGGCGCTGACCCTTGCCGCCAACCAAGCGATCGATTCGATGCCGGCCGAGTTCACGATCATGGTCGACCTGCTGGGTCTGCACGCCCGCAACGTCGCGTTGTGCCTGCCGGCAAAGAAGCATGCCGAACTGCGCCGGCGCTGGCATCGCTGGCTGGAGGACCATATCGCCCTGGGATACGGGTTTCTGCGCCGGTTCGTGACGGCCCCCTGAGCTTGCTTGCCCGGCGGCAAGCCCCCGTTAGCATGCGCACATGCAAGAGCGTGCCAGGCAGATTCTGCGAAGTGCAAAAATGCGCGTCACCGGCAGCCGCACGGCGCTGGTGGCTGCGCTGCTGGAACGGGCACTGCCCGTGAGCATGGACGACGCGGTGCAGATCTGCGGCAAGAGCGGCGGTGACCCCGCAACCATCTATCGAAACCTGCTTGCGCTGTGCGAAGCGGGTGTGCTGCAATCGGTGCGCGGTGTCGGTCGCCGGGAGATGTACGAGCTTGCGGGCGACACCCATGACCACGCCCACAGCCACGCCCACGTCAGCTGCACGCGATGCGGACGCGTCGAGTGTGTCGAGATCGACAAGCTGCCCAAGCGCCCGGAAGCGCCCAAGGGCTGGAAGCTGAACGACGTAAGCGTCACGGTGTGGGGGCTGTGCCCGAAATGCAGCGAATAGGCTGTCGGGAGTCGGGAATCGGGGTAAGGAACACAGTTACTTAGAGACCTCCGACCTCTACCCTCCAAACTCCAACCTCGACCGTTCCCCTACCACACGTCCACGAGCAGGACTGCAAGCAGCAGCGGCAGATAAATCAGCGACGCGAAAAACACGCCGCGCGTTGTTGCGGGCGTGCGCATCACGGCATTCAAAATGCCCGAGGCCAGAAAACCCAACCCAAGCACCAGCGCGCCAACCGCGTACAGGTTGCCCGCCATGCCGACCAGCACGGGCAGGAAGCTGACAACCATCAACACCACGCACCACAGCGCAATCTGCCCTGCGATGAAGCCGCCTTCCTTATCAGCAATCGCCAGCATCTTCATGCCGCCGCGCTCATAGTCTTCTCGGTAAAGCCGCGCGATCGCCCAGAAGTGCGGCAACTGCCACACATACAAAATCGCGAACAGGACAAACGCCTCCAGACCGATCGTGCCGGTCGCCGCGGCCCAGCCAGCCACCGGCGGCAACCCACCCGTGATCGCGCCCACCAGCGTGTTCAGCGTCGTGCGCGTCTTCATTGGCGTGTACACGCACACATAGGTCACGGCTGTCACGAAGGTGAGCAGCGCGCACAACCAGTTGACCAGGAACAGCAGCAACAGCGTGCCGGCCAGCACCATGGTCAGCCCGAATGCCAGCGCTTCGCGCGGATTCATGCGCCCCGAGGGCAGGGGCCGGTTGCGCGTGCGATTCATCAGGGCGTCGCGGTCGCGCTCGATGTACTGGTTCAAGGCGGCCACGCCCGCCGCAACCATGGCCACGCCCACAAGCGCCGTGCCCATCTCAAACAGGTCCGGCATGCGACGCAATGCCAGCAGGTAGCCCGCGGCAACCGTGACCATCACCAGCGCGGACAACCTTGCCTTGGTCAGCACCCAGTAGTCATGCAGCCGCTGCATCGCCGGGTACTCAGGCAGCGCACCGTGTTCGTCCGGCGTCGCGGGAACGACAAGTCGATGCAACCAGAGTGCCAGCACCGCCGCCAGCGCAAGAATCATTGCCCCCACGGTCACATGCGCCGTGCGCATCAGCGCAACCGGGCTGCCAGGTTCGAATGACACGAGGTTGCCGTTGGTCAGCATCCAGGGCGTGATGCCCAGAAACACCTGCACCACCAGCAGCACGCCCAGCGCCGCCCCGATGTGCCGCAGCGGCGCGAACTGGCCGTGGTGGCGAAACACGCGCAGCAGCAGCCACAGCACTGCCAGCGTCACCGTGCAGGCGCCGGTCACGTGTACCAGCACGTGCTCGCCGGTCTGGCGCACGATCGTGCCCAACGCAAGCTGCACCGTGACCAGCAAGCCGACCGCAACACTGAGGCGGCGGGTGCCCATTGCCGCTTCTGACTTCTGCACGCTCCAGGCCGCGATCCAGCGCGGCGACGTCACGACGGCAATGCAGGCCAGCGACGCGAATATCACCTGGGCGGTCACGCCATGGATCATGGCCTTGACCGCCCGGCGCAGTTCCACGTCGTGGCCACCGCCGGTCATGCCCAGCACCGCATCGCGCACGTCGGCATCGCTGACCACCAGCACGCGCAGCCCGCCCAATAACCCTTGCGCCGCGATCAGCCCCAGCGCAATTGTGCCAAGCCAGCGGCGGCCGCCTTTTTCGCCCTTCCACATGGCAGCGGCCAGCGCGATGCCCACAAACCCCACCAGCGTGCCGATCACCCGGTGGCCATCTTCGAACGCGCGGCCACCCTCGCTGCTCCACCACGTCGTGATCCATTCCCAGAAGCGCCACGACCAGCCCGGGTTCGTGTCCCCGGCGCGGATCGTCGTCACCATCGCCCCCACGGCAATCATGAACAGCACCAGCGCGACACAAAGCTGCGCCAGGCGGTGCGCCGCCCGCTGCCATGGGTTGAGGGTGTCTGCCGTCGGCTTCACGTCGATGTTCTCACAGGTGCAGAGTATCTAAAGCAGGGTGCTCTTTTCCACCATAACGAACCGCGGAATCCGCCGCGTCCAAGGCTGGTGATGCGCTGCCCGTATTTCGGGCCGGCAACGTCCATTTCTACGGGTTGGGACAGGTGTCTCAGGCCAACACTCCACACCTAAAACACCCTGTAAACACGCCCGGCAAAATGCTAAAGCACAACCCTCACGGCGGGGGCCGCATGGCGCCCGCAATCGTGATTTGGAGAGAGCAGGGCATGGCGCTCAGGCCGCATTTCTGGCTGTTTGCTGGGGCAATCTTGATTGCCCTGGCGGCGTCGCTGCCTGCACAGACCAACCGCCGCCTTCAATATGAACTGCAGGGCGTCGATGTCGTCGAACGCATTGGCGAGCGCATTCCGCTTGACCTGCCGTTCACCGACGACAACGGCCGCGCGGTCACGCTGGCGCAGTACTTCAAGCCGGGACGGCCGGTCATCATCACGCTGAACTACGCCGACTGCCCGCAACTCTGCAGCCTGCAATTGACCGAGCTTGCCAAGGGCCTCAAGGACATGGAGTGGATGCCGGGGCGCGAGTTCGTGCTGCTGACGATCAGCATCAATCCCGGTGAAACCTATGAGCGTGCCAAGCTTGCCAAGCTGCGCTATCTGGGCGCGCTGGGCAAAGCCGACGCCGACAGGGGCTGGCACTTCCTGGTGAACGAAGACGAGTCGAAAGTCCTGACGCTGGCAGCAGCACTCGGTTACAGCTACAAGTTCGACGCTGACAGCGGCGAGTGGCGGCACAAGTCGGCTGCGTTTGTGGTGACGGGCGAAGGCGTAATTTCGCACTACATGCGCAACCTGAACTTCGAGCCGCGGGATGTGCAGGCGCGGCTGGCGGAGTCAGCGGCGGGCAAGCTGGGCGAGAAGAGTGAGGACGAAACAGGATTCGGCTTCAACTGCTTCACGCTTGAGTACACAGACAATATGGGCCGCGCGTTCATGTACATGCGCATCGGCGGCATAGGGGTGCTGGTTTTCCTGTTCTCGTTTGTCGGTTACTGGTGGATCTACGAGCTTCGGAAATCGCGGCGTTCAAAGTTGCAGAAGTTGCAGTTGAAAGTGGAAGCGACCTGATGATCTTCGTGCAAGGCCTGTCAAATCTGTTGCCGCTGGGGCGCGCCGGGTCGTTCTGGTTCCCGCCGCAGAGTTCCAGCGTGGCTGCCGGTCATGACTTCGTGTACGACCTGGTGCTGTGGCTGTGCATCATCTTCTTCGTGGCGATCTGCGGCGCGACGCTGTACTTCATGGTGAAGTACCGCAAGCGCCCGGGCCACAAAGAAGAGATCACGAGTACCCACAACACGAAGCTGGAAGTGACCTGGTCGCTGGTGCCGCTGGCGTTGCTGATGGTCGTGTTCTTTATCAGCACGTACTGGTACCTCGAGATGGTCACGCCGCCTGAAGACGACATCTACGAGTTGAATGTGACCGCGCAGAAGTGGCGCTGGACGTTCAAGTACTCGGGCGAGCCGATCGGCGGCACCTACTTCTGCAAGGAACTTCACCTGATCAAGGGCCAGGCCTATCAGGCCGTAATGACCGCGCCCGACAACGACGTGCTGCACAGCATGTTCATCCCGGCATTCCGCATCAAGCAGGACTGTGTGCCCGGGCGCTACAACCGCCTCTGGTTCCGTCCGATTGAACTCAGCCCGCCCGAGGGCTTTGACCTGTTCTGCACCGAGTACTGCGGCGACAGCCACTCCCGCATGATTACGAAGGTCCACGTCTACGAGACGGAAGCCGAGTGGATCGCCGGCATCAAGAAAGACGGCGACCTGAAGGGCCTGAACCCGGAAGACCGTGGCAAGGCGATCCACGCACAGTTCTGCAGCACGTGCCACACCGTGGACGGCAAAGCCGGAACCGGGCCGAGTTGGCAAGGCATGTGGGGCACCGAGCGCAAACTCGCCGACGGCTCCGTTATGCCATACGACGAGAACTATGTGCGCAAGTCGGTCCTTGAGCCCAATGCCCATATTGCTGAGGGGTTCGCGAAGCCTTCAGCCATGACGCCGTTTGACTGGGGAACCGAGAACGAACTCTACTTTGACGGCATTATCGCCTACATGAAGACGCTGAAGTAGCTGCAACAAGGAAGAAGCAATGGCTGGTGGTGTAGTTGAAAAACCCGCTGCGCATGGCAAGCCGCGCAAGCATTACCTGAACCACGTCAGGACCTTCGGGTCGTGGCTGGTCACGCTTGACCACAAGCGCATCGCGATGATGTACCTGGCCGCGGTGAGTTTCTCGCTGCTGCTGGGTGGCGTGTTCGCGATCAGCCTGCGCACCGTGCTCTGGAACGGCGCGCCCGCGCTGCCCGAAGACGGCATCCTCGGCGCAACGATGGAGCAGTTTTACAACCGCATGTTCACCCTGCACGGCGCGGTGATGGTGTTCCTGTTCATCATTCCCGGCATTCCGGCCGCACTGGGCAACTTCATTCTTCCCATGCAGCTTGGCACCAAAGACCTTGCCTTGCCGCGCGTGAACCTGTTGTCTTGGTACCTGTACGTGATGGGCCTGTGCTTCTTTGTCGCTGTGCTCGTGTTCGGCGGCCTCGACACCGGCTGGACGCTGTACCCGCCCTATTCGATGGGCGGCGGCAGCCAGGGTCAGCACGTCTGGATGAGCCTGATTTTTGCCTATATGGCTGTGTTCATCCTTGGCTTCAGCAGCATTCTCACCGGCCTGAACTTCATTGTCACGATTCACAAGCTAAGGCCGCCCGGCATGGGCATGTACGACATGCCGCTGTTCCTGTGGGCGCTGTACGCGACTTCATTGATCCAGGTGCTCGCGACGCCCGTCATCGGCATCACGCTGGGCCTGAGCCTGATCGAGCACATGTTCCACGTCGGCATCTTCCTGCCTGAGTACGGCGGCGACCCCGTCATGTACCAGCACTTCTTCTGGTTCTACAGCCACCCGGCTGTGTACATCATGATTCTGCCGGCGATGGGTGTGCAGTCCGAAATCATGGGCACGTTCACGCGCAAGCACATCTTCGGCTACAAAGCGATTGCGTGGTCGAGCATCGCGATTGCCGCCATCGGTTTCATCGTGTGGGGCCACCATATGTTCGTGTCGGGCCAATCGCCGACAGCGGGCATCATTTTCAGTTTCCTTACGTACCTGGTTGCCATCCCGTCCGCCATCAAGGTCTTCAACTGGGTGGCCACGATGTACAAGGGCAGCATTGACCTCAAGACGCCCATGATTTACGGGCTGAACTTCATTTACCTGTTCGGCATCGGCGGGCTTACGGGCCTGTTCCTGGCCAGCATCAGCAACAACGTGCACCTGCACGACACGTACTTCGTGATTGCGCACTTCCACATGGTGATGGTGGGCAGCACGGTCAACGCCTTCCTGGGCGGCGTGCACTACTGGTGGCCGAAGATGACCGGCCGCATGTACAACGAAACGCTGGGGCGCATCGGCGCGCTGCTGGTGTTTATCGGTTTCAATCTTGCGTTCATGCCGCAGTTCGTCGCAGGCACGCGCGGCATGCCGCGCCGCTACGCGAACTACCTCGACGAGTTCACGGTGTTCAACCAGGCCAGCACGATCGGCGCCTACATCCTGGGCAGCGGCATCGGCTTGCAGGTGATTTACCTGATTCACTCGCTGTTCAAGGGCCGCAAGGCACCGGACAACCCGTGGGGCGCGGCCAGCCTTGAGTGGCAGTCGGAATCACCGCCCGATTTCCACAACTTCACCAAGCCGCCGATTGTCACCGGCGCCTACGACTACGAAAACTGGGAGTACGAGTCTGAGGAAGCCGGATGGCGCCTCAAGCAGGAAGTCATCGACACGGGCAAGACGCTTTCGAAGGTTCACTAAATGAGCACCGGCGTAGCGGATCATGAAACCAAGCACGACACTCTGCCGGCGCGGCCGCCAGAGCTGGCGATGCACTTTGACAACATGCACCAGCAGTTTCACTCGGGCAAGCTGGGCATGTGGCTGTTCCTGGGGCAGGAGCTGTTGTTCTTCTGCGGCCTGTTCACGGCCTACGCCGTGTACCGCGGCAATCACCAGGAGATGTTTCACTACGCCCACTACTTTCTTGATACCAAGATGGGCGCTGCCAACACGGTCGTGCTGCTGGTCAGTTCACTGACGGCAGCATGGTCGGTGCGCTGCGCGATGCTTGAGCAGCGCAAGGGCCTGTTGATTACGCTGGCGTTGACCTTCATCTGCGCCGGCGCGTTCATGGTGGTGAAGTATTTTGAGTACGCCCACAAGCTGCACATCGGCGCTGTTTGGGGCGGCGGCTTCCATGTCCAGACAGCCGACCTGCCACCCGAGCTGCTGGCCAAGTATCCCGAGATGACGGGCGAGAAGCTCAAAGATATGGGCGTCGGCAGCTTCTTCGCCATCTACTTCTGCATGACGGGCCTGCACGGTCTGCACGTGCTGGTGGGCATGGGCCTTTACATCTGGCTGTTCATCCGCGCGTTGAAGGGGCATTTCAACCGGCGCTGGTACGGTGCGGTCGACAACGTGGCGCTGTACTGGCACATCGTCGACATCATCTGGATCTTCCTGTTCCCGCTGCTGTACCTGATCGGGTAAGTAAGCAAGGCAAACCATGAGCGAAGCACACGCCGCACACGATGATCACCACGGGCAACTGCCCGGCACCATCGGGCACGTAAGCCCGTGGCAGACACTGGTGAAGGTGCTGGTCACCCTGCTGATCCTGACCGTAATCACGGTGGCCATCGCGCAGGTTGACCTGGGGCGCCTGAATGTCGTGGGCGCGATCGGCGTGGCCTGCGTCAAAGCCAGCGTTGTGACCCTGTGGTTCATGCACTTGCGCTACGACAAGCGCTTCAACTTCTTCATCCTGATCGGGTCGTTTGCGCTGGTGGCGTGGATGATCGGCTACATCCTGTTCGATACCATGCTGTACCAGCACAACGTTCAGGACTACAAACGTGACCGGCAGGCGCCGGCCACGCCGTAGCGGGCAACGCACAGTGTTTCCTGAAGGCGCCCTGGTGGCGCCTTCTTCGTGGGGGTCCTATGGCTGAACTGCTCGTCGGATTCGACCGGGTAACGAAGACCGACCCTGATGGCGTGCAGGCGCCCCCCGAGCCGATTACTCTTGACTCGTCAACTCTGCTGCGCCACGTCATGGCGCTGGGCAGCAGCGGCTCGGGCAAGACCGTGTTCTGCAAAGCGCTGACCGAAGAGATGCTGCGCGCCGGCATTCCCGCCATTTGCATCGACCCCCAGGGCGACCTTTGCAGCCTGGCGCTGCACCTGGACGACCCCGAATTCCTGGCCGAGAAAGGCCTCGACCCCGAACTTGCCCGTGAGCTGGCGGCAAGCATCGACCCCGTCATCTTCACGCCCGCGTCGCGCAAGGGCATCGCCATGTCGGCCGACCCCGTCGGCTCCGACATCAGCGGCATGCCTGACCGCGAGCGCGTGTATGCCATCACCGGCATGGCGACGATGATTGTCAGCCTGCTCGGCTACGACCTTGAGGGCGATGATGGCGCCGGCCTGGTTGCCGTGTTTGACCGGGCGCTCACTGGCCTGCACAAGCGCGGCAAGTTTCCGCGCGACCTGCAGCAGTTCACCCACTGGCTGCTGCACCTCGACGACGCCGGCAAAGCCGAGTTCGCCAACCTGCTCGACGCGCGCAAAATCGACCAGGCCTGCCAGAAGCTGGCGCGCCTTGACGTCGGCGCGCGCCGCCTGTTGTTCCATGAGGGGCTGTCGCTCGACATTGACCTGCTGCTGGGCTTTGGCGAGCGCGCCGCAGCCGATGAAAGCAAGACACGGCTTTCCATCATCTACCTGAACAGCCTGAATACCCAGGAAGACAAAGAGTTCTTCGTCGCCGCGCTGACAGAGCGGCTGTACGCCTGGATGCTCAAGAACCCGAGTAAAGAGCCGCAGGCGCTGTTCTACATTGACGAAGTGGCGCCGTTCATTCCCCCGGTGCGCAAGCCCGCCTGCAAGCCGGCACTGAGCCTGATGTTCAAGCAGGCGCGCAAGTACGGCATCTGCTGCCTGATGGCGACGCAGAACCCCGCCGACGTGGATTACAAAGCGATGGCGCAGTTCGGCACCTGGGCGCTGGGCCGCATGACCACGCGCCAGGACATGGCCAAGGTGCAGCCGACGGTCAAGTCGCTCGACCCGGTACACGTGGACAAGATCATGGAAGAGCTGCCGGCGCAGAAGCCCGGCCAGTTCCTGCTGATCAGCCCCGACAACTTCGACCACACGCGAAGCCTGCAAACGCGGTGGCTGTACACGAAACACGAAACGCTGGATGAAGACCGCATTGAGCGGCTGGTGGACGAGTACACATTTCCGGTCGAGCCCGCCGACCCCGAAGCAACGCCGGAAGGCGAGGAGCCGCCGCCACCACCGCCCCCGCCGCCGACGATGCGCGAACGCTTTGACGCCTTGGAAGCGGAACTGAAGGCCACCTCGGCCAAACCGGAAGAAGCAGCCGAGCCGGAAGCGGCCGCAGGCGCCGCCGCCGAGGAAGAAGACGTCGCAGAAGAAGAAGTCGACGAAGCGGACGAGAGCGAGGAAGACGACTCTGAAGAAGTCGCCGCCCCGGTAAAATCCGCGTCCACGATTCTCGCGCCGCCCAAGCCCGACCCTGAACTGGAAGAGACCGACAAGTTGCTGCTGCGCGCGTCATCCATGTCTGCCAAAGAGTTTGCCACGAAGGCCGGCCTCGGCGAAGGCGCGGCCCGTGCGCGGCTGCGTCGCATGGTGAAAGCCGGCCGCGCCAAGGAATGGAAAGACGGGCGCGTGCAGCGCTATTTCAGCGTGGCCGGCGGCTTGCGCCCTGACATTGGCCTCGACCGCAAGGTCAACGCGCTGATCACACGCGTGTCAAGCAACGATGTTGAGCGCAAAGCGCGCGAACTGCGCGGACGCACCAGCTTCTTCGGGTTGATCGGTGAAGACGAAGAGTTGCAGCGGGCAGAAGTCGAGTACCGGCTGGTGATGCAGCTGGGCTTCACAGAAAAAGTCACGCGCGCATTCATCAAGCGCCTTTTCGGGCGCGACCACGACGAACTGGTCGACTTCGTGTACCTGCACCCCTACAACCTGCGCATTGTCGTGTACGACGGCGACAAGGGCATCAGCCTGCACGAGCAACCCGGCGAGTACGCCAGCCGCATCATCGACTTTGATGGCAAGACCACGCTGGAAGAGGCCGCACCCGCGAACCTGAAGTTGCGCGAATCCGACCTGAAGACGCGCAAGGCTGACGACGTGATCAAGGCCAGCTTCAAGCAGCGCTTCAAGGCCACACCCAAGACCGTCAAACCGGTGTTCCTGCCTGTCTGGAACCTGCACTTCGGCTCGCCGGGGCGCAGTGCTGAACGCATCGTGACGATCGATGGATTGACCGGAAACCCGCTGGAGTGGTAGTGGTCAGGGGTACAGCGGCGACGGCAGTTCGCACGTCTCCAGGCGCAGGCCCAGGAAGCCGCCCCGAAGCTTGATTTCGTGGTCGGTGTACTTCCAGACCGGCAGGCCATCGGGCCCCAGCGCCGGCTTGCCATCTGCGCCGACCTGCGCCACAAGCCGCGCGTCTTTCATCGCGTAGCGACGCACCTTGACCGTGTACTCGGCGCCCGGCTGAACCGCGCGAAGCTGGTTGAAGAAATCCTGCTGGTTCGTGATGGCGGCGCCGTTCGCTTCAACCACAACGTCGTTGCTGCGCAGGCCTGCGTGCCATGCCGGGCCCTGCTCATTCACGTACACAAGCACCACGATCGGCGTCGGGTCGCCCGGGTCTGCGGGCGGCGTGGCGGTGCTGATTTTCATCGCGGCTTGCAGCACTACCCAGCGTTCGTCGTTGCGAAGCGGCGTCAGGGTCGGGTCGCTGTTCACGGTCGATGCGTCCGTCAGGCCACTCTTGACCGCGGTGTGCAGCGCTGCAAAGCACTCGGTGATCAGCTCGTCGGCGCGCTCGCGGTGCTGGATCGGCGTCATGGCATCAAACGCGGCCTTTGACTTCGCGCGCTCGGCGTCGTCGATGCCGACTTCTTCAAAGCGCGCATCCAGCTCATGTGCTGACCAGCCCGCCAGCGCCCGGGCGCGGCTGACCCACGCCACGGGGAACACGTACTCGCCCGCCGCAATACGCGCATCGGCAAGCCGCAGTGCGTCGGTGTAGAATTCGGCGGCAATCAGCGCGCCGACGAGGCGATACTCGGCCGAGGCAAGCTCATAGCGCTCGGTGGCGGGCGAGTCGGCGGTCAAGCGCTCGCGCGCTTCCTTGAGGCGAGCCATTGCAAGCCGGTACTCGGTAGTCTTGCTGCGGTGGCGGCTGGCACGCTGGATGTGGTACTGCGCCACGCGCACAAGCTCAGGCGTAGTGCCCGGGTTGCGGTTTACCAGCGCGGCACCCTCGATCTCGAGCAGGGCCTGGCGCACGAGATGGTTGCTCATGCCGATAGTTGCCTGAAAGCCGCCAAACGGCGCAAGGTTCAGCGCGTTGATGCACGCGATTCGCGCCTCTTCGTAGCGCTCAAGATCCACCAGCGTCACGCCCATCAACGCCCACGAGCGGAAGTCCTGCGGGTTGTGCGCCACCACGCTGCGGAAGTCGTTGACCGCGCGGCCCAGTGTCACGTTGCGCGACTCTTCAAACCGCGCATCCAGGCCGGTGCCGCGGGCGGCTCCGTCTTCACGTTCCTGCATCTTCAACCACAGGATGCCGCGGTAATAGTAGGCAAGCCACTGCGTCGGGTCGGCATTTACCGAGTTCGTCGCCGCTTCAATGCCGTCGGTCAGGCGGCCCATACCGAAGTATGCCTGCGACATGAAGTTCCATGCCGCTGCCGCCTTCGGGTTCAAGCGTGTGGCCTCAAGGCCGTCTGAAATGCAGCCGCCAAAGCCGGTGTCGCGCCGAAGCACGCACCGTGCAGACCAGCCGCGCCAGTCGTCGGGCGCACTCTCGATCACTTTCGTAAACTCGGCCTCCGCGTCCGCAAACGACGCGCGCCCCAGTGTCTGAAGGTGCTCGCCGTACTCCAGTCGATAGCCGATGTGCAGCGGGTCCAGCGACACGGCTTTGGCGAAATCTTCGCGCGCATCGGCCACGCGCGCCCGCAGCGCCAAAATCCGCGCCCGGTGCAGGTACGCGCGCGGCTCGTCGGGTCGCAGCGCGATCGCGGCTGTGAGGTCGCTGATCGCGGCATCCCCATCCAGATAGGCATTGCGCGCCAGTGCACGCGCCAGCCTGACTTCGTAGTGGTCGGGGTCGGCCTTCAGCGCCCGGTCGAAATCGGTCATCGCGTCGGCAAGCTGGCCGGCCTCGGCGCGCGACATGCCGCGCACCAGCAGCGCAGTGGTGTTGCCTTCGGACAGGTTCAACATGCGAGTCGCCGCATCAGCCGAGCCGACAAAGTCGCCGCGCGAGCCGCGCACAATCGCGACGTCAAGCCATTCCTCGGCGGACTGCGGGGTGCGCAGGCGCGCGGGCAACGGCAGTTTCGCCAGTGCCGGGTGGATGGCGCGCCAGTAGTCGATACCGCGCCGGCGCACATTGGCCAGCAGCACGTCCATTGCTTCGCCGCTGCCGGTGTCACCCAGCGCGGCCCCGGCTGCCTCTACTGCCTCCGGCGTCGTCACCCGCTCAAGAAACTTCGCCAGCATCGGCACCGTGGCCGCCGGCTGCTCCACCTTGCCCAGAACGCGGCATGCCAGGACGGACAGGTGAACGTCGCTGCGCGACCACTCGGCGCGCTGCCGCGCGGCAAGGCGATCCAGCTCTTTGCCCAGGATCTGCACGGTCTGATACTCGCGGTACTGTGAAAGCCTGCGTGTGTACTCGTCCAATGTGGGTGCCGCCGGGTCGCGGCCGGCACGGCCGATGCCGCTGCGCACGTCAAACAGTGCCTCGTCGATGCGCGTGGCGTGCAGGTTCAACAGCGCTTCGCGCGCCGATGCGATCTCGGCCTTTTCGCGGCGGATTAACTCTGCCGGCATGGAACTGCCGGCTACGAGGAACTCTGCCAGCGTGAAGTCGCCGTTCACGCGCGCCAGCCGTGCCGTGCGCTGGCGCAGCTGGTTCAGTTGTTCGCGCTCCAGCGCAAGGTCGAAGCGTTCAAACACGCCCGGCAGCTCTGCCCCGGCCGGCCCGTCCAGCAGATCGAGCAGGTTCTGCCGCGCCGACACGTAACCCAAGATGTTCGACAGCAGCACGCTGTTGCCGATCTGCTCGTCGGGCGACAGTTCCAGCATGCGCCGCACCGGCGGCCCCTTCAGCTCGGCATCGTAGCGCGACAGGCGCTGCTCAAGGTCCAGCAGTGCGGGCTCAATGCGCATGCCTTCTATCGTGCCCAGCACCTGCTCGGCTTCGCGCACCCGCAGCTTGAAGTCTTCCTGTTCTTTGCGGCGCTTTTCGGCTTCCAGTCGTTCTCGCTCGTTGCGTTCGCGGTTGGCGATGTCCAGCGCGCCCTGGGCGAGCACCTTTTCGCTTTCGGCGTCTTTCTGGGCTGTCATGGCAGCGTCGCGTTCGTCGGTGAGGCGCTGCAGCGCGAAAATCGCGCCGGCGATCAGCAGCAGCACGCACAGCACGGCAATGCTGACCGTGGTGCGGTTCTGCTTCACGAAGCGCGCGATCATCTCGCGCGTGCTGTAGCTGTAGCTGCCCAGCGTGCGGCCGTCGCGAAACGCCTTGACCTCACTGGCAAGTTCAAGTGCCGAGCCCAGCCGCTCAGATTTTTCGCGGGCCATGGCGCGCTCTACCAGCGCCTCAAGCTCGGGCGGAACCTGCGGCTCGCGCGTGCGCACCCGCGCCGGCGGACCGGCCAGCACCTGCTGCACGATCAGCGCCGCCATCGGGCCCTCAAACGGCGGGTGGCCGGTCAGAATCTGGTACAGCACAGCCCCCAGCGCGTAGACGTCGCTCTTCTCGTCCACGTGTTCGAGCTCGCCGCGGGCCTGCTCGGGCGCCATGTAGGCCGGCGTGCCGACGATGCTGCCGTCCAGCGTCAGCGCCTGGCTGTCGGAATCGAGCAGTGATTTGCTCAGCGCCAATGAGCCCTTCTGCAGGGCCTTCATTGCCTTGTCTTCCTGCCCCTTGAGGCGCGCCAGCCCCCAGTCCAGCACCAGCGTTTCGCCGTAGTCGCCCAGCATGATGTTTTCGGGCTTGATGTCGCGGTGGATCACGCCCTTGCTGTGGGCATAGGCGATGGCGTTGCAGACATCCGTGAACTGGTCCAGCAACTTGATGCGCGCCGGCAGCTTTTCTTCTTTGCTGAGCGACTCATCTTTCCGGATCTCGCGCAGGCGCTCTGCCAGCGTTTTGCCGCGGATGAAGCGCATCGTGTAGTAGAAATTACCGTCCGGATACTGGCCGATCTCGTACACCGGCACGATGTTCGGGTGCTCAAGCTGGCCTGTGATCTTGGCCTCGCGCAGGAAACGCTCGACGATGCCGCCGGACTCACTCACACCCGCCGGCACGCTGGCGGCCAGCGTCGCGCTGCCGACCATGCCCGGCAGCAGCTCTTTCAGTGCAACCTCGCGCCCCACCGCCTTGTCGCGCGCCAGCAGCACACGCCCCATGCCGCCGCGCGCATGTTCTTTCTTGATGTCGTAGCGCTCGCTGTTGATGCCGAAGTTGTCGGCAAAGCGGCTGGTCGTGATGCGCAGCGTGGAGTTCTTGGCCGGCGCCTGTGTCGGGCTTTCGGATGCCGCCGGCTGTTCTTTGCGCGGGCGAACGTCGGTGCCCGCGAGCTCACGGCCAGTGGTCGCGACGGCGTGCAACGTATCGCGCAGCACGCGCATGTCCGTGGCGCCGCCGTTGCCGCCAAAATTGAAAAGCGTCTGCTGCGCCTGTTCGTCAATGCCGATGTCGTTCAACGCCCGCTTTTGAAACTCGGGGTTTTCCAGCACGTCGATGATCGGCAGTTCGTACTGGCCCTCAATGCCCGACAGCGAAACCGTCGGCACGTCGCCGTCAAAGTCCACCAGCGACGACGTCTTGCCCGGGTCCTCCAGCATCGCAGCCGCCTCGTCGGGCGAAATGCGACCGCTGTGGACGGCAAGAATGGCTGCAACGATTGACTTTTGCCTCTCTGGCATAGCCCGCCCAAGCCCCTATCCGGGGCGACATTGTACGGATATCCGACCGCACAAGTAGATTACTTTACGTCGAAATCAACCACCAACGGAAGGTGATCAGAGGCGCGGCGGGCCAGGTCGCTGTTCACGACGTGGGCGCGTTCGATCACAATGCGACGACATGCAAAAGCCTTGTCGAGCGCACCCACCGGCATGTACGCCGGAAAGCTGCGAAATCGCGAGGGCGGCGCCGTCACCTGGGTCAGCCCTTGCTCAGCCAGCGCCCCGCGGTGCAGCGTGTTGCGCCAGTCATTGAAGTCACCCGCCACAAGCGTCGGCGTGTCCTGGAAAGCACAATAGCTCTCATGGGTGAGCAGGTGGCGCACCTGCCATTGGCGTTCGCTTTCACCCAAACCCAGGTGAAAATTCACAAGCCGCAAATCCACGCCCGGGGCCTGGATCATTGCCACTTGCGCGCGCCGGTTTTTGCGGCCGCGGTAGCGCAACGAGATGTTGTGACGCTTGGCAATCGGGTAACGCGATAGCACCAGGTTGCCATAGCCGCCATCGCCGACGCGATGATTGAACTGGTAGATCGCAAACTCAAAGCCGAACGCCTGCTGCAGCAACGCCGGCTGGTCGTCAAAGCGCGAGCGTCTCACGTTACGGTCAACTTCCTGCAGGCTGACGATGTCGGCGTGCTGCTCGCGAATGACTTCGATGATGCGCTCAAGGCGATACAGGCGATCCCGCCCGCCAATGCCCTTGTGAATGTTGTAGGTCAGGACACGCATGTACGCAAAGCATGCGCTTGCCTGCCACAAGTGCAAGCGGGCTGACGCCCGGAATCGTTGAACCCGAAACCGTCGGCTGTATCCACAGGCCTTTGCGTGACCGCCTCGCGAGCTATTCTCGGGCAGGGACTGAGATGACCGGCAAACGCATCTACGCATTCGGGGGCGGCACCGCCGACGGCAACGCTTCGATGAAGGCGCTGCTGGGCGGCAAGGGCGCGAACTTGGCGGAAATGGCGGCGATCGGGCTGCCAGTGCCGCCGGGATTCACGATCACTACCGAGTGCTGTAAGGCCTACAGCGACGCGCTTGGCCGCATGCCGGGCGGCCTCATGGCTGAAGTGCGCACCGCCGTTGCCGACGTCGAGAAACTGCTGGGGCGCCAGTTCGGCGCGACCACAAAGCCGCTGCTGTTCAGCGTGCGAAGCGGCGCCGCAGCCAGCATGCCGGGCATGATGGACACGGTGCTGAACCTGGGCCTGAACCCGGACACGGTGGAGGCCCTGGCCAAAGAGACCGGCAACGCGCGCTTTGCCTGGGACAGCTACCGGCGCTTCGTGACCATGTTCGGCGACGTGGTGGCGGGCGTGCCGCGCAAGAAGTTCGATGCAGAACTCGAAGCCGCCAAGAAGCGCACGAAAGTCGTGCGCGACGCCGACATGCCCGCCGAAGAACTGCAGAGCATCGTCGGGTTGCTGCTCAGAGTGTATGAACGCCACGCCGGCAAGCCGTTTCCGACCGACCCGTGGGAACAGCTTGAGCGCTCGATCGAAGCCGTGTTTCGAAGCTGGAACAACATGCGCGCCGTTGAGTACCGGCGCATCCACAAGATTCGCGGGCTGATTGGCACGGCAGTCAACGTGCAGGCCATGGTGTTCGGCAACCTGAACGAAAACAGCGCCACGGGCGTCGGCTTTACACGCGACCCCAGCACGGGCGAAAACACTTTCTTCTGCGATGTGCTGTTCAATGCCCAGGGCGAAGACGTGGTCGCGGGCCTGCGCACGCCCGAAAACATTGACGCACTAGCAAAGCGTCAGCCGGCGGTGCACACGCAACTGATGCAGGTGCGGCAAACGCTTGAGCAGCATTACCGCGACATGCAGGACATGGAATTCACGATCCAGGACGGCGAGTTGTTCGTGCTGCAAACGCGCAACGGCAAACGCACCGCCCGCGCGGCGCTGCGCATTGCGCTGAGCCTTGTGGACGAAGGGCTTCTCACGCGCGACGAAGCGTTGCTCAAGATTGAGGCCTCCAGCCTGAACCAGCTGCTGCACCCCACCTTTGATCCCAAGGCAAAGAAGCTGGTGATCGCCAGTGGCATTCCAGCCAGCCCCGGCGCAGCGAAGGGCCGCGCCGTGTTCCACCCCGACACCGCAGAGAAGTATGCCGCGCGCAACGAACGCGTCATTCTTGTGCGCGAAGAGACCAGTCCCGAGGACATCAAGGGCATGGCCGCGGCCCAGGGCATCTTGACGGCACGCGGCGGCCGCACAAGCCACGCCGCCGTGGTGGCGCGCCAGATGGGCAAGTGCTGCGTCGCCGGTTGCTCGAGCCTGGAGATCGACGAACACGCGCGAATTTTCCGCGTCGGCACGCATACCGTGCGTGAAGGCGACGTGCTGAGCATCAACGGCGGTACCGGCGAAGTCATGCTGGGCGACGTGCCCACGGTTCCGCCTGAACTCTCGGGCGACTTCAACATCGTGATGCAGTGGTCTGACGAGTTGCGATTGTTGGGCGTGCGGGCCAATGCCGACACCCCGGCCGACGCCGCCAAAGCTCGCGAGTTCGGCGCTCAGGGCATTGGCCTGTGCCGCACCGAGCACATGTTCTTTGACAGCGCGCGCATCAACCGCATGCGGGAAATGATCCTGGCCCGCAGCCACGAGCAGAAGCAAGCCGCGCTCGCACACCTGTTGCCGATGCAGCGTGAGGACTTCATCGGATTGTTTGAAGCGATGGACGGCCTGCCCGTGACGATCCGGCTGCTGGACCCGCCGCTGCACGAGTTTTTGCCCCACGACCCGGCGATCCAGCAGGTGATCGCCGATGAGCTTGAGGTGCCGGTCAAGGTGGTGCGCGACCGCGTGGCAGCACTGCACGAAGTGAACCCGATGCTGGGGCTGCGCGGGTGCCGGCTGGGCATTGTTGAACCGATGATCTACGACATGCAGGTGCAGGCAATTATCGAGGCGGTTCGCGAAACAGAGCAGCGTGGGCGCAAGGTTGATGCCGAGATCATGATCCCGCTGGTCGGCACGGTCGATGAGCTGCGCCGGCTGCGTCGTCGCATCGAGGACCAACTGAGGCGCTTCAATCTTGAGCGCGGCGCCAGAGTGAAGGTCAAGATCGGCACGATGATCGAGGTGCCGCGCGCTGCCCTGACCGCCGACAAGGTCGCCGAGGAAGCGGACTTCTTCAGCTTCGGCACGAATGACCTTACGCAGATGACACTGGGAGTCTCGCGCGACGACGCGGAAAAGGGCTTCCTGATTGAATACGTCGTGCAGGGCGTCTACCCCACGGACCCGTTCGCAACCATTGACGAGGAAGGCGTCGGCAAGCTGGTCGAGATGGGCGTGAAGCTTGGCCGCGCCACGCGCCCGGGCCTGAAGGTCGGCATCTGCGGCGAACACGGCGGCGACCCCGAAAGCATCGACTTCTGCCACCGCGTCGGCATGGACTACGTAAGCTGCAGCCCCTACCGTGTGCCGATCGCGCGACTGGCCGCCGCCCAGGCTGCGATCCGGCACGGCAGGTCGAACCACGAAAACGCGAAAACACAAAAGTAGGCACTTGGTTTCTTGGGCAGATCCTTTCGTGCTTTCGTGGTTTTGTGGTTATCCAACATGCGATCAGACACCTTCACATTTCAGATTCCGCCGGGGCGCATTGCGCAGGTGCCAGCCGACCGCCGCGACGAAAGCCGGCTGATGGTCGTGAGGCGCGGCGCAGCCGTGATTGAGCACCACACATTCAAAGACCTGCCGCAACTGCTGAACGCGGGCGACCTGCTGCTGCTGAATAACACTCGCGTAAAGCCGTGCCGGCTGCACATGCAACGCACAAGCACCGGCGGCCAAGTCGAACTCTTCGTGATTCGGCGAATCGGCGAACACGAGCCCGGCCAGCCTGACGAAGCCTTGGCGAAGTCAGGAGCGCAAGCGCCGGACAGACCCGCGACATACGAGGCCCTCACCGGTTCAGGCGGAAGACTGGAAGCCGGGGAAAGGCTGCAGCTCGAAGGCGCCACGGTAGCGCTGCTTCAGCGCGACGCCTTCGGCCCGGGGCACTGGCTGGTGAGCATCGAAGCTCAGGCGGGCGCCGACGAGTTTCTGCGGCAGCATGCCAAGATGCCGCTGCCGCCCTACATCCGGCGCGACAAGGCCGATGACAGGCACGCAAACCTCGACCGCGAGCGCTACCAGACTGTGGTCGCCGAACACGAAGGCGCCGTCGCCGCGCCCACGGCGGGACTGCACTTCACACCCGAAGTGCTGAATGCCTGTGCGGCTGCCGGGATTGCGCGCACCGCAATCACGCTGCACACGGGCCCGGGCACCTTCCGGCCGCTGAAGGCGCCAACGCTGGAAAAGCACGACATGCACGCGGAGAGCTTTGTCGTGCCGGAGACCGCCAGCGGCGCGGTCCAGCAGACAAGGGCGCAGGGCGGGCGCGTCGTGGTTGTCGGCACCACATCATGCCGCACGGTTGAAACTGTCGCCAACGAACGGGGGCTGCTGCCGGCAAGCGAAGGCGAGACGCGGCTGTTCATCTATCCGCCCTGGCGCTTTCGCTGCTCAGACGCGCTGCTGACCAACTTTCACCTGCCGAACAGCACGCTGATCTTCCTGGTGGCGGCGTGGCTGGGCGAGTCATTGACACGTCAAGCCTACGAGACTGCACTTGCAGGCGAGTATCGCTTCTTCAGTTACGGCGACGCCATGCTGTGCCTGCCCTGATCAGTCGTGGTGCTGTTCATCCAGGTAGCTGCCGACGCGTTCCGGTGGCGTGATGCCGCCCTGTTCTTTCTGCATCTTTTCGAGGCTGGCGTTGAGCTTCTTCAGCTCCACGTGGCACTGGTGCGCCCAACGCTGTGCGGCATACGCGCTGATGCACGCCAGAATTGCAAAGCCGCCGAGGATCACTGCGACAATGAGCTCGCTGCGAATGCCAAACAGCCGATGGGATTCCTGCAACAGAAAGTGCATGCACACCTCAAGACAACCGGAAGCGCCATTCTCCTGACTGGCCCTGTGTGAGACGCCGACCGGGGCCTCGGCGTTCCCGGTTGCTAGATCAAGCCGAGCGACTTGCCGCACTTCTTGAAAATGTCGAGCGCTTCCTGCAGGTCGTCGCGGCTGTGGCTGGCGCTGACAATCGTGCGCACGCGCGACAGCTTCTCGGCAACCATCGGAAAGTAGATGCCCTGTGCGTACACGCCGGCCTCGAGCAAGATCTCGCTGAACTTCGCGGCCTTGGCGCCATCGCCCACGATCACTGGCGTCACCGGGCTGACACTGTTGCCGGTGTTGAAGCCGAGATCCTTGAGGCCCTGCTTGAAGAACTTCGTGTTCTCCCACAGCTTGGCGTGGTGTTGCGGCTCGTTTTCCAGCACGTCGAAACAGGCGCTGACGGCTGCCACAACCATGGGCGGCGCTGAAGCACTAAAGAGGAACGGCCGGGCCTTGGCTATCAAATACTCTTTCACGACCTTGGGCCCGGCGTAATAGCCGCCAACGACTGGAATGGCCTTGCTCAGCGTGCCGACGGTGAGCGACCAGCGGTCATGCACGTTCTGGTCGTGGACGGTGCCGCGGCCTTTTTCGCCCAGCACACCGGTGGCGTGGGCGTCGTCGACCATGGTGATGGCGTCGTATTTTTCGCAGGCGTCAGCGCAGGCCTTCAGGTCCGCGACGTCGCCGTCCATGCTGAACACGCCGTCGGTGACGACCAGGATCTTGCCCTTGATGCCCTTGGCGCCGCGCGCTTCTTTCAGTAGCTCTTCGAGATGGCCGTAATCCTTGTGCTTGTAGACGGCTCGCGTGGCTTTGCTGAGCCTTGCGCCGTCGATGATGCTGGCGTGGTTCAGCTCATCGCTGACGATGTGGTCGCCTTCAACGGCGAGTGTGCTGACAACGCCCACGTTGGCTGTGAAGCCGCTCTGGAACAGCAGCGCGCTTTCTGTTTTTTTGAATTTCGCGATTTTGTCTTCGCACTCGACGTGAATGTCCATCGTGCCGCTGATCGGGCGCACGGCGCCGCTGCCCACGCCGTACTTGTCGAGCGCCTTGTGGGCGGCTTCGACGACCTTGGGGTGGGTAGAGAGGCCCAGGTAGCTGTTGTTGGAAAGCTGGATCACGCGCCTGCCGTCGATCATCACCCGCGCGCCAACGGCGGACTGGTGAACCTTCGGCATATGAAAAAGGCTGCGCGCCTTAAGCGCGTCAATTTCGGCGGTGCACCATTCGATCAATCGGTTCGACACGGCGAGCTCCAGTCAACAAGGGAGCGTGTTTTAGGGTGCAGCAGCCGACCATGGCAAGGTGAAAGTCGAATGCAGGCAGTTCGGCGCGGCCTGCCCACCGAAGCGTTGGCAAAGGCACGGAGCGCCAACACAGCTTTGGCCCCCGCCGAAGAAGGGGTTGTTCACTCGAAGCCACGACGCAAAACTCGAAAGGGCACCACTTCAGTGGCCTGCGGAGCAGGCCTTCAATGTTAGCCCCCGGCGCAGCCGGGGGTTTCAGGGCCATCAGGGGCCAAGGCGCGGAGCGCCGACACAAACCGCTCATTCCTTTTGGCACAACGGTGGTTCCAAACCGTCGACAAATTCCGGATCAACTTCCATTCCGTGCAGCTTCATGAAGCCCTCAAGCTCATCGCGAAACGACGTCTTCGCATGATGCGACTCCTGGTTCTTCACATACTGCACCGCACTTTCAAGGCTCTCCTGGTTCATGCTGAATGCGCGGTAGCCGCGCTGCCAACCAAACTCGCGATGGCCGTCCTCGCGCGCCCAACCTGTGGCGCCGGCCTTGAGCTTGTTGGCGAAGTCCGCCAAAGCAAGTTTCGGCGCAAGGTCGAACACGAGGTGGCAGTGGTCGGCCACGCCATCCAACGCATGCACGTGGCAACCGAGACTCTTCACCGTTCCGGCCATGTAGGCGTGAAGCTTCGGTTTGAGATCCGGTGTGATCAGCGGCCGGCGCTCTTTGGTCGCGAACACCATGTGAATCAAGACTCGCGTGTGTGTGCGCCATGACTGTGTCGGCGCTCCGCGCCTTGGGTTTCCGGCCGCATCATACCCCCGGCTGCGCCGGGGGCTAACAGTGCCTTGGCGCTCCGCGCCAGAAGACTACTCCAAAATTACGGTACGTGCTTCAGCCGAGGGGGCTCCTGCCGATCCGTGAAATCCCGCTCTGCAATATTGCTGTAAGTGTTCCACACAACAGTGGCAGAGATCGTCAGTAACGCCGCAAGCGAAGCATGGCGCTCAGACTCAAACGCATAGCAGTCTTCTGCTTCGATGGTCTTTGCCAACACTGACGCCACTTCGCTTGTCAGACTTGAGCCGAATGCCTTGCACAACACGTCAACATTCGCAGGGGTCGGTGGAGCCACAGTCGTAGCATTGGAGTCAAAGTATCCGGGGGAAGAATTGTACTGGTCTTGGATAGCGCCATTGGCAGCGAGCCAGTACCTCAATATGTCATCGCTAAACACGCAGACACCGAGAACCGGGCATCCGCCCACGGCAGAGAGTTCCACAGCGAGGTCACATATCTCTCGCTCATCCATTTCCTCACACTGCTTGTCGAACACGATTACGTCTGCAGCGGCCTCCGCAACGTAGGCCGTTCGGCCCGACGATCTCAGGAAATCGAGAATCTGATCTGTGGATGCCCCTCGGGCCACGAAGTTGACGTAACCGCCAGCCATTATCCCCCACCCTTTCTGCAAACGGTTAGCTCAGGAACTTGAACGAACTGTCGATGCGCTTGAGCGCTTCTTCTTTGCCTAGCACTCGGATGCTTTCCATCAGCGGCGGGCTTACCTTGCTGCCCGTGACGGCTATTCGCACTGGCCCCAGGAATGGGCCGAGTTTCAGGCCCATCGCTTCGGCATTCTGGCGCGCTTGCTCTTCCATCTGTTTCAGCCAGTCGGGATGTTCGAAGTCGCTTGCAGCCAGCATTTCGCGGGCGGCAGCCAGCGCCTTCTTTGCGTCATCGAGCGTACCCTTCTTCTGGATGAAGTCTTCGGGCGTGTACGTGAACTCTCGCGTGAAGAACATCGGCAGATAGTCCGCGGCTTCACCGAGCGTGTGCATGCGCTCCTGGATCAGCGGGATGATCGGCGCCAGCAATTGCGGATTCACCTCGTAGCTGGTCATCAACTCGGCAGCCAGGCCGCCCAGCACACGCGAGCGCACGCGGCGCTTGACTTCGAAGTCGCGCAGAAACGTCTCGGTCGGAAGCTGGTCCTCGGGCAGGTCTGCGAACTCGCGCTCGCGGTGCATCATGCGCCTGGCGTACTCGACCAGGCGCATCTCAAGCTCGGCGGCGGGCAGGCGGCGGATGTATTCGCCGTTCAGCCAGTGCAGTTTCTGCAAGTCAAAGATCGGCCCGCCGATGTTGACCTTGGCAAGGTCGAAGTGCTGCAGGAACTCTTCGTAGGTGAAAATCTCCTGGTCGTTGGGCAGGCTGAAACCCATCAGGCCTAGAAAGTTGCGCAGCGCCTCCGGCAGGAAGCCCGCGTCGCGATACCACAGCAGGCTGGTCGGGTTCTTGCGCTTGCTGATCTTGCTCTTGTCTTTGTTGCGCAGCAGCGGCATGTGCGCGAACACGGGCGCATCCCAGCCGAACGCCCGGTAAAGCTCAAAATGCAGCGGCGTGCTGGGGATCCACTCTTCTGCGCGAATGACATGCGTGATGCCCATGGCGTGGTCGTCCACTGCCATCGCCAGGTGGTACGTGGGAAAGCCGTCTGACTTCAACAGCACCGCGTCCTGCTGTTCGGCTGCAATGAAGGTCAGCTTGCCGCGGAACAGGTCATGCACCTCAATCTCGCCCTCGCGGGGCATTTTGAGGCGCACGACGCAGGGCTTGCCGGCTGCATCGTTTGCCGCGACTTCGGCGGCGCTTAGACCGCGGCACAGTCCGTCATAGCCGAGCAGCTTGGCCTTCTCGGCCTGCTGGATCTTGCGCAGGGTTTCAAGCCGGTCGCTGGTGCAATAGCACTTGTAGGCCTTGCCCTCAGAGATCAGTCGTTCAGCAGCTTCCTTGTAAAGCGGCAGCCGCTCGCTCTGGCGGTACGGTCCGCAGGGGCCGCCCTTGTGTGGACCTTCGTCAGGAGTAAGTGACAGCCACGCCAGCGCGTCAAAAATCTGGGCTTCGCTGTCGGCGACGTAGCGCGAACGGTCTGTGTCTTCGATGCGCAGGATGAATTGCCCGCCAGTGGTATCGGCCAGCGCCTTGTTGAACAGCGCCATGTAAGCGGTACCCACATGGGGGTCGCCGGTAGGTGACGGGGCAACTCGGACTCGGGCTGATTTTGCGGACATGCTCTTTCTCGTTCGAACAGCGAATGACCAATAACCAATTACCAATTACCAATGCAAGGCACAGAAACAAAAAGCCCGGCCACGAATGGCCGGGCTGATGCACGTGGAGCAACTACCGGCGCTGGAAGGCTGACTGCGGCTGTGCCACGCCGGCCTTGGTGCGTTCTTCTTTGAACTTGGTGAGCGTGATGCGATTACCTTCGTCGTTGTACTCGACCTTATCGACGCACTTGGTCATCAGCATGATGCCCAGGCCGCCGAGCTTGCCGGCCTTGCGGCGTTCGCGCACGCGGTCAACGGCGCCGTCTTCGGGTGCCACGTACAGGCGCCAGTCAAAGCCTTTGCCCTGGTCGCTGACTACCACCGTCAGGCGCTTGGCATCGAGGTAGTACTCAACGTCCACAAAGCGGTCGCGGCGGTGGCGGTTGCCGTGCTGGGCCGCGTTGCTGCATGACTCGCGGAAGGCCGTGCACATCTGGACCTGCTGGCCCTCGTTGAGCCCGCTGTCGCTGAACAGGCGCGCCGCGATTTCGTTGGCGCGGTCGATCCAGCGGTCTTCGGTCGGGAAGCGGAAGTAGACTTCCTGCTCAAACACCGCCTGCTCTTCGGTGCTGCGCTCAAGCTCGCGCTCGCCAAGCTCAAGCATATCCTTCACTTCAAAGGGCTGCGAAAGCTGCTCGTTGCCCATGAAACGGAAGGTCTTGAACCACGCCTTTTCCTTGCCCGCGGGCAGCATCTCGAGAATCGGCACGAGGCTGGACTTCTTGTGGGTCTTGGCGTACTCGACCACGGCGTCGGCTTCGGGCATGACGCAATCGACGATGATCAGGCTGATCGGGTCTTCAATCAGGTACTGCTTGGCCTGCTGCAGTGCGGTCACGACCTCAACGATCCAGCCCGCCTTGCTGAAGTGGTACTCGATGGTCTTGATGAACGGGTCTTCCGCGTCCTTGCTGGCCAGCAGAATCTTGTTCGCCCGCGCGGTATCAAGCTGTTCTTTCAGGCGGCCGGCGGCTTCAAACTCGATGGCGCCGCGCGCAACCGCGTCAATCAGCGCGGGTGACGCTGCCAGTTCAACGCTGCGCTTGGTAACGGCGATGGTCTTGACGCCCGCGTGGCCGTCTTCAGCCGGGACGATCGACGCCTTGCGCTCTTTGAGGCGAAGCTGAAAGAAGCCTTCAAGGTCCACGACGTCATGGCGCATGACCTTGGCGATCAGCGCGTCGGTCAGGCCGGCGGCGACCTTCTGCACGTCGCCCGAGTTCAAGCCGTGGGCGCCCTCGATGGCGTCCTGCGTGTCAGGCCCCGGAACGACAACGGCCTTGCCTTTGGCCTTGCCGCAATACAGCGTGCCAAGGTCGGCCAGCGTGACCTGGTTGCCCGCGGTCAACTGGTCGCGCATAAACCCCAGCACTGCATCGACGATCTGTTTCGTCGTGCCGGCATCGACTCCGCATGAGCGGGCGACTTCAGGGATCACTTCAGCCGAGGTCCACGTCTTCATTCCAATGCCTCGCGTTGTTGCATGGTACGTTCAGTCTAGCGTTGCCTGACGGGATTGTCAGCGGCCACCCAGATCCTTGGCGCGGTCCGTCAACTCGCGCTGGTCAATCACGCCCTTGCGCTTCAAAACTTCAATCACGGCGTCGAACAGGTCGGCTTCACTGATCAGGCCCTTCTTGATCAGCACTGGTATCACGGCGGCCCGCAATTCGGCGCGGGTCAGGGTCTGGGTGCTCACGCCCCTTACGCCGGCCTGGTTCAGGCGTTCACGAACCTCGTCCACCAGCGACGATTCAGTCGCTTCGCGCAGGGCCGCCAGTGAGCCCCTGCTTGCCGGGCGCAGCTTGCCGGCGCTGGGCGGCTTGCCGCCAGTGATGCCGGCTGCCTTGCGTTCCGCCTTGTCTGATTCTTCCAGGAACTCGGCAATCGCGCGCTTGATCGAGTCGCGCGTCGCCAGCGTGGTTTCGATTTTCTTGCCGCTGACGAACTGCAGCTCGTCCAGCGCTTCATAGTCCGTGGGGTCGCTCATGCACACCGTCAGGACCTTGTCGGTCTGGTGTACCGGGATCAGGTGGTGCTTCTCGATGATGTCTTTGGGCACGGCCTTGAGCAGGTTGACCGGCAGAATCATGTTCGCGAGGTCGGTGACTTCCATGTTGTACTGGCGCGCAATCTCGCGCGTCAGGCCCTCGTCGGTCATGTAACCGAGCTTGACGATGATGTTGCCGATCTTGCCGCCAAGGGACTTCTGGTACTCGATTGCAGTATCGAGCTGTTCCTTGGTGATGAGAGACTTCTTGAGAAGCATCTCACCAAGTTTCAGACGTTCCATCATGGCAACACCCCGTACACGCCCGCACCGAAGCCACCCGATGGGCTGCTTATCAGCGAGGAACCGAAGATACGCATCGGCGGGGGTTGACTAAACCCTAGCAGGCAGTGGGTTTAGCGTCAACGCATTTGAATGAAGGCAAACGACTTGCGTCAATTCCTGACATACCCGCCCGGCACCCCGGGAACTGCTTCCAAGCCTTTGTCGTCTATGTACTAGCGACAAGTGCCGCGGTTTTTAGCAGCAATGTCCGGCCAGCGAATCGTTACAATGCAGCAGAGGACCAACTTGAGCGACCTTCAGCGCAGCCTCCGTTCATTCCGATTGCAGGTCATGCTGCGAGTGTTCAGCTATGCCGCCCTTTGCGGCCTGCTGCTGGCACTTGTGCTTGTTGTCGCTGCCCCGTGGATCCAGAACTTCCTGGGCGAGTACGCGTACTGGATTACGCTGACCGTCCCCATCGCCCTGCCGCTGGCCTGGATGCTGGCTGCGTGGCTCAGCATTCCCGATGAGCGCACGGTCGTGATGGCTGCGGATGCCTGGTGCGGCGGCAAGGGTGACGTCATCTCGGCCTGGGAGATTGAGCGCGCCAACCCCAATAGCCCGTTCGCCAAGCCGGTCGCCGAGAACGCCGTTCGCTCGTTGCTGCGCCGGCGCCTGCCGGAGCCGCGGCTGTTGCGAAAGCTGCTTGCGGCACTGGTTGTGCTGCTGGCACTGGTGCCACTGAGCCGAGTGGTTCATGCGGCTGTGCAGGACGACAAAGAAGAAGAAAGGCAGCGCGAGCAGGCTGCCAAGACTGACGTAGACCCGAAGCTGGCAGCCATACTGGCCCGTGACGCGGGCAACGCGGCCGAGAAAGCCAAGGACCTCGGGGCCCAGCAGCAAGAGCAACTGGCAGACGACCTTGAGCAACTCGCACGCAATGCCCAAGCTGGCGGACAGGATAAAGAGCGCGCATTGCGCGAAGCCAACAGCCTGGTTGACCGCGCCAAGTCACAACGAGAAACACAAGAAGCACGCGGAAACGCGCGCGAGAAACTGAGCGAGAGCCCCGCCACGAAACGGCTGGCCGAGGCCATCGAAAACGCTGACCCCGAGGAAGCCCGCCGCGCCGTCGAAGCCATCTCCGAAGAGCTTCGCAACAGCGACGGCACTATCGACCCGGACGCGGCCGCTAAGCTGCGTGAAGCCGTCGAGAAAGCGGCTGCCGAGGCGCCCCACGACCCGGCCCTGCGGCGCGCCGCCGAGAAGCTAGGCGGCATGCTGGATGAGAAGTCGGCCCGGGAGCGCGCAGCCCGCGACAAGCGCGCCCGCGACAGCATGACCGAGCAAGGCCTGAGCGAAGCCGAAATCGACGCCGCCATCGCAGCGATGCGCATGGTGGATGCCGAGGCATTGCGCAAGGCGCTGGAAGAGTTTTCGCAGTCCGCCAGCCCGATGCGCGACATTGATCCGAAGCAGGCCGAAGAGCTGCTGCGCAAACTTGAGTCAGGCGAAATCACGCCCGAGCAGGCGCGCCAACTGGCCGAGGCCGCGCGTGAGCTGGCAGGCCGCATGGAGATCGACGCCGAAACCCTGCGCGAGATGTTGCAGAAGGGCAAAGACTTCGAAGGCCTCGAAGACGCGGCACGCCGCGCCATGGAGCGCGCAGCCGAAGAGGGTCGCCAACCCGGCGAGCAGGGCATTCCGGAATGGGCCAAGGACGCGGTGCCCGAAGAATTACTCAAACAGTGGCAAGAGGCACGCAAGGCGGCCAACGGCACGCCATCCGAAGATGACAAGGAGGCTGGCCAGAAGGGCCGCACTGGCGACCCGAGCGGAACCGAGGGCGGTGGCCATGCCAAGGGCAAAGACGGCAAGTCGCCCGAGATTGAAGGCGGGAAAGACGTCGGCGTAGAGACCACCGACACCGGCAAAGGCGAGAAAGACCCGGACAGCGAAGAGAATGAACTGGATACGGACAAGGCCAAAGAAGAAGCGGCCCGGCGCGAAGCCAGCGGCCGTGACGCCAGCAGCAAGGGCGTGAACACGCGCGACGATAACGAGAACCTGCCGCGCCGCTATCGCGACGCTGCGCGCAAGTACTTCGAACGCTAGGCGTATGGATCGCGCACCACGGCGCGATCAGGGCTTGGCCTCAAGCTCGATGGTCTGGCCGTCGGGCGCGTCTTTCTCATCCAGCACCACATCTTCGGCGCCATCGCCTTTGGGCGTGAACAAGCGCGTAGCATCGTCGCCTTTCTGGAAGCCAAGGCTGAGCACTTCTTCAATCGTGGTAACGCCGCGACGCAACTTCAGCGCGGCGTTCTGGACCAGCTCGGGGATGCCCTTTTCGCGGGCGCGCTCGACAAGCAGATGTTCCTCGACTCCATGGCTGATCAGCTCGCGCATGTCGTTGTCGGGCTCAAACAGCTCCGTCACCGCGATGCGCCCGGAGTATCCCGAGTAGCCGCACTCTTTGCACCCGACAGCTTTCGCGACCGGAAAGTCGATGGCCTGGCCAAGCATGCGCTCGACGGCCTCGCGCGGGCCTGGCGCAAGCGTCACCATCTGCGCGCATGACTTGCAAACTTTACGCACCAGGCGCTGCGAAAGCGCGGCAATCAGCGTGGCCGAGATCAGGTACGCCGGCAGGCCCATGTTGACCATGCGCGTCACGCTGCTGATCGCGGTGTTCGTGTGCAGCGTGCTGAACACCAGGTGACCGGTCAGGCTTGCGCGTACGGAAACTTCAAGCGTCTCCAGGTCGCGGATCTCGCCAACCATCACGATATCAGGGTCCTGCCGCAGGATGGTTCGCAGGCAGTTGGCAAACGTCAAGCCGATGCTGCTTTTGACGTGCGTCTGGTTCAGGCCTTCCACACGGTATTCGACGGGGTCTTCGACCGTCACGATGTTCACGTTCGTCTTGTTGATCTCGCGGACGAAGGCGTACAGCGTGGTGCTTTTGCCGCACCCCGTGGGCCCGACCAGCAGCACAATCCCGTGGGGTGCCGTGATGATGCGCCGGAAATCCTTGACCAGTTCGGTTTCGAAGCCGAGAGCATCCAGATCAATGTTGGACGCGCCCTGGTCGAGCAATCGCAGCACGACTTTTTCACCATGCAGCGTCGGCATGGTACTGACGCGCACGTCGATCACGCGGCCCAGAAAGCGGATGCGCAGGCGTCCGTCCTGGGGCAGGCGCCGCTCAGAAATATCAAGATTGCTGATGATCTTGATGCGGCTGACAATCGCGCTTTGCAGGTGCTTGGGCGGCGGCGCGACCACGCGCAGGTCACCGTCGATGCGAAAGCGGCATCGCAACGAATGCTCCTGCGGCTCAATGTGAATGTCACTGGCCTTCATGCGGGCGGCTTCGAACAGGATGGAGTTGACGAAGCGAACGACAGGCGCCAGGCCGGCTTCTGATTTCAGGCGGGTGAAATCGTCCTTCTCGGCTTCGCTGCTGGACTCAACCTTAAAGTCCTTCAGTTCGCCGACGGCCTGTTCAAGTGTCAGCGGGCTTTCGAGGTAGGCGCTGCCCAGGGCGTCGTAAATCTGGCCTTTGGTGGCAACCGCGGGCACAGGCTCGAGGTACGTGGCGGCACGCACCGAATCCAGCGCCATGAAGTCGCTGGGATCAACCATGGCAACCACGATGCGGTCCGGCGAAGTGCTGCCGGCGGGCGCCCGCTGAAAGCGAATGCCGATCAGGCTGTGGCGGCGCGCAATCACCTCGGGAATCAAGTGGGCTGCATCGGGATCGACGGCACCGATGCGGTTGAGGTCTGCACGCTCGAGGTGAAGCGCCTCGGCCAGGGCGTCCGCGAGCTCGTTTTCTGTAATCAGTCCCAGTTCGACCAGCACGCCGCCAATCAGGCCGCCGGTTGTCTTCTGCACCGCAAGCGAATGCTCAAGCTGGTCGCGCCGCAATTTGCCCTGGCGCACCAGCACGTCGCCGAACTTCTCCAGTGCTTCATGGCGCCGCGCATGGCGTTGTTTCTCAACGTGGGGTGAATCTTCCTCAACCTGTGGCACTGTCGGCTTGTTTGGTTCCATGGGGCATGTCCTGTGCAGTTTTGTGCGATGTTAACGTTCAGGGGCGGGGAATACCTCCCCCGCCCCTGTGACTAACACAGCTTTCTTTACGCCCCGACTTCGCGATGCAGCCGCTCCGCCTCTTCTTTTGAGATCTCGCCGGCGGCTTCCATGCGCTTGATTTCGTCCTGCGCCCGCGCGCTGTAAAAGCCCGCGTCGGGCGTGCCCCCGTCGATGAACTTGCGGGCGCCCTCGCCGATCACTTCGCACAGCGCAACGCGGGTCCGGCCGTCTTTCTTGCGCGCCAGGCGCTGCACCACTACCCCGCGCAGCGTGGCGTGGAGTTGCCGCCGGCTCAGCGATTCCAGGCCCGCTGGCGCCGCCTCGACAAGCCGCTGCACCGCTTCTTGCCCGCTGTTGGCGTGAACCTGCACAACGATCAGGTGGCCGGTCTCGGCCGCGTGCATGCAGGCCGCCAGGGTATCGAAGTGCTCGACATCGCCCACCATGATGACATCGCAGTCCTGCTGCATCGCAGCCTGGATCAGCTCGGTCTGTGAGTTGCCGTCAAGGCCCACCTCACGCTGCTGCACCACGGCCTTGGCCGCTGGAAACAGGTAGTGCCTCGGCTTTTCGACCGTGCAGATGTGCACGTGCCGCGTCTCATTGATCCAGTTGACCATGGCGTACAGCGTTGTGGTCTTGCCCGAACCGTGAGGGCCGGCCATGACGATCAGTCCGTTCGGTTGCTCCAGCAGCTTCTTGATTGCGGCAGCCGCGGGGTAGTTCGCTTCGTCCAACGCCGGCACGGATGACGCATGCAGCTTGATCGTGATGCTGGCGACGCCACCAGCCGACGCGCAGGTGATGTCGGCCAGCTTGTTCTCGCCGATGTTGCGCGAGACCTGCAGCGTGCCCGACGGCGGTCCGTAGTAGCCCTGCTGGAACAGGCTGCTGCGAATCCAGCCCGTCTGCCCTGGCGTGATGATCAAGTCGTCCAGCTCATGCAGTTCGCCGTTGACGCGCACCTGCGGCTTGTAGCGCGGCACGATTAGGATGTCGCTGCCGCGCATTTCGATGGCCTTGTTGATCCATTCGTCAAAGCGGATCCAGGCGGTCATGTGGTCGGGTTGGTCCGTCATTTCATCCTCTCCATTCGTCGTCGCCGCCGCCGGTCCAGTGCCCAGCCAGCTTCGACCTGAGTTTTTCCCGCGCCTCAAACAAGCGCCGTTTCACGGTGCCCAGCGGCAGGCCCAGCGATTGCGCAATCTCTTCCAGCTTCTCGCCGCGCATGTAGTGCGCCTCAATCACCGCGGCCAGCGCCGGCGTAAGTTCCCGCACTGCCCCCTGCACGGCCTGCTGCAATTCGTGATTCTCGACTGCATCCGGCAACTCTTCGGCCGGCGCTTCCACGGCTTCGACTGCATCCGGTCTTCTTCGCCGCGCTTGCCGAATCGCAGCGCTGCATACCAACGCTCGCAACCACCCGGCAAATGCTTCGGGCTCTCGCAGCTCGCCCAGCTTTGCGTAGGCCACCAGCAGGGCTTCCTGCGCTGCGTCCTCGGCGTCGCTCGTGAACGGCCGTGCCCACGCGACAAGCTGGTCGCGAAACGCCGTGGCCACGTAGGCAAACGCCTCGACGTCCCCGGCACGGGCGCGCTGAAGCTGCTCGGCTGTCTGGCGATCCATCGCTTCTCCGCCCGAAGGTTCGCAGCATTGCCGATCCCGTGCAAGCCTGACAGACACCAGAGCCACCGTGCGCTGCAAAGGTTCGGCGAATTCCGGCGAATTGCCTGTGGTCGCTTGCGCTTGGGCGTCGCGTTCCCTGATATGGCGGCATGCAGGTTACGTTTGCACACCATGAGCCGATTGACCCGGGCAAAGCCCGCTGGGTGGCGATTGTCCGCACACTGGCATCCGTGGCCGCGCTCCATCCGGTTCACTGGCTCACGCCCGACACCGCGCAGCGCGTGCGGGCGTATGCGACGGACCATCTTGGACTGAGCCTGCCGCCAAGCCTGCACATCCAGACGCTTCCGAGTGTGCACAAGCTGGCGGGATTGACGATCAACCACGTCTTCTTTCGCGCCTGCCGTAAAGCCGTCGCCAAGGCCAATGCTGACGTGCTGTGGCTGCGCAGTGACAAGCTGGCGGCGCACTTTGCACGGCGGGTCGATCTGCCACTCGTGTATGAAGCGCACCTGGTCGGACCGCTCTGGGCGCAGGACGGCGGCAAGGGCGTGCGGCAGGTGCAGCGCCTCGATACGCTTGAGCGCCAACTCTACTCCGGGTGCGCCGGCGTTGCCGCCATCACGCAGGGCCTGCTGGATGAGGTGCGGTCACGCTACGCCTTCACGGGCCCGGCCGCTGTGGTTCCCAGCGCGGTGGACACCGACATATTCAAGCCGACCTGGCAGGGCGGCGACGGCAAGACCGTGGCCTACGTCGGTACACTTCAATTCTGGAAAGGCTTGGGCACGCTGCTTGAGGCGATTGCCCATGCGCCGGCACTGCGCCTGCTGATCGTGGGTGGCGGCAGCCCCAGCGAAGAAGCAACGCTGCGCGCGCGCATCGCTGACCTGAAACTGGAGCAACGGGTGGAACTGGCGGGCCGCCTGGCGCAGCCACAGATCCCGGCCCGCGTTGCGCATGCGGCATGCGCCGTGCACCCCCTGCCGCCTGAGGCCAGCATCAGTGCGCGCTTCACGTCGCCGCTGAAGCTGTTCGAGTACATGGCCATGGGCCTGCCGATCGTGGCAGCCGACGTGCCCAGTGCCCGCGAGGTCCTGACTGACAGTGCCAATGCCCTGCTTTACAGCGCAGGAAAAGCCGACGCGCTGGCAGCAGCACTGGGCCGGTTGGCGACTGACCGTGAACTCGCGGCACGCTTGTCAGCCAACGCGCTGAGAGGCGCGCCCGCGTTCACGTACGAGGCGCGCGCGCAAAAGCTGGCGGCCTTGTTTGCTCAGGTCTGATTCTTGAGCAGGTCGCGGATCTCGGTCAGGAGTTCCTGGTCCTTGGTCGGCTTGGGCGGCTCGGCCGGCTTTTCTTTTTCTTTGCGTTTCAGCCGGTTGATCGTCTTGACCACCATGAACATTACGGTCGCGACGATCATGAAGTTGATGCTGGCGTTGATGAACATGCCATAGTTGATCGTCACGGGGTCTTTGTCCGTGGGCATGTTGACCACAAGGTCCTTGAAATCAACTTTGCCAAGCACGTAGCCGATCGGCGGCGTGATGATGTCCTTGACCAGCGACTGGACAATTGAAATGAAAGCGGCGCCAATCACGATGCCGACAGCCATGTCAATGACGTTGCCCTTGATGGCAAACTCTCGGAACTCTTTGAGGATTTTCACAGGTCTCGTCTCCGCGCGGTCTGTTGTGTTTTCCCTGCCGATTGCGGCTGGGCCTAAGCGGCGCGGAGTGTAACGAGGGACACCGCTTTCGTCACGGGCGGTCGGCGGGTTGCGGCTCTCGACCCGTGTCAATCTGGGTAGGCTCGCGCTCGACGTTGACGACGACCACGCGGTCTTTTTCCTTCTTGGCCTCGTACATGGCCTCGTCGGCTCCGTCGAGCGCCTCTTCCGGGTCGGCCGGTGGCCGCTCAAACCACGCGACACCGACACTGACGCCCAGCTTGCAGGCGGGATAGTCGGCGCCGATCTGGCGCACGGCCTGCAACACACGCTCACCGACCAGCTTGGCGCCCGGTTGCTCGGCCTGCCACAGCAGTGCCGCGAACTCATCGCCGCCAATGCGCCCGGGCATGTCTGAGGCGCGCAACTGCTTGCGCAGAGCCTCGGCCACTCGTTTGAGTACGGCGTCGCCCTCGGTATGGCCGTGCTTGTCGTTGATTTTCTTGAAATTGTCGAGGTCCAGGTAAAGCAGGCACAATGGCTTGCCGTCGCGGCGCGAACGCGCGATCTCGAGCCCCAGGCTTTCAATGAAGTCGCGCCGGTTGGGCAGCGCGGTCAGTGCGTCGGTGCGCGCGTCGCGATGCTCGGCTTCAAGCAGGTCGCTGATCTTGACGTTGGCTTCTTGCAGTTGCCGCTGTTCGCGCCGCACCGTGGAAAGCGCCAGCCCCACCAGCAGAAAGATGGCCAGCGCGGCGGCTTCGTTCCACAGGCCAATGAAGGGGTGGTCGAAGTCAATCGTGTAGAACTCGATGGCGGTCCAGGACAGGCTTGCCAGCAGCGCGATCAACACCACCCAGCGCCGCTCCAGCGTCCATGCGACCAACACAATCGGCACGATGTAAAACATCACCGAGCGCACCTGCGTGCCGGTGACAAGGTCGATCCACGCAAACAGCGCAGTAATGGCAACCGCGCCCAGCATGATCGAGGCAGTACGTCCGGGTCCGACCTTCATACTTGCAGGGTATCACGCAGCGGGCGGGACTGCATTGCGCTCGGCGTGCGTTCTATCATCTTGGGGCGGCAACGAGTCTCAATTCCTGACGCATCAGGGTACCCATGTGGATTCCAGGCTTTGGCAGATATAGCGCAAAGCCGGGCAATCGCGTCGGCGACGACGCGCCCGGATTCTCGCTGCTTGACCAGAATGGCGCCCAGGTCAGCCTGAAAGAGCAGCTTGGCGACAAGCCGATCGTGCTGGTGTTTTATCCCCGCGCCAGCAGCCCGATCTGTACCAAACAGATGTGCAGCCTGCGCGACAACTGGGCCACTTTGGTTCAGAAGGCCAGGGTCTTTGGCGTGAGCTACGACCCGCCAGCCGCCCTGAAAGTGTTCAAGCAGAACGACAAGCTGCCGTTCACGCTGCTCAGCGACCCGGACAAGAAAGTCGCCAACGCATACGGCGTTGCCGGCCTGTTTGCAGCCGCGCGGGTCAGCTTTGTGATCGGGCCTGACGGCAAGATCAAGGCGGTCATTACCGACATCAAGGCCAGCGACCACGATCAGCAAGTGCTGGATGCCCTTTGACCGGCAGCTCTGGCGCATCACAAGCAACAGCCCCGGCGTGTTCGCCGGGGCTGCTTCATCCAACACGTACGGAAACTCTACTTCAGGCGCTCCAGTACCAGCACGATCAGTTCGCCATCTATGCCCGCGGCTGGACTGACTGCCGCCAGTCGTTCACCGACCGCCAGGTCATCGACGACGCGCAATTGCGCCAGCGCGCTGCGCGAGCGCTCAATGCTGTGCGGATCGCCGGGGTTCACTACTTCGAACTCTGCGGGCCCGACGGTAATGCCGGCGCGCAGCTCAAGCTGCATGCGGCCTTCCGGCGCCGGCCTGGCCACCCACCGGAACTGGCTGCCCAGAACCATCGTGCCGATGGCCGGGTCCTGCACCGCGACCTCGGTTGCTGTCATCGCCTCGTAGTCACGAACCAGCGCGGCCAAGCGCAGGTCCATCAGGTCATTGGCCTGGTTGGGCATGCTGCCCAGCGTTCGTGTCATCACGTTCTTGCCGGCGAGTACGTTCAGCTCAGCGGCATCAGCGGCTGTGGGGCGGCCCAACAGCACGCCGGCCGGCAGCGCCGCTGTGTCCTTGAGCTGGTACGCCGTCAAGCGCACAGCCACGGTGCCACTGCGGGTGCGACGCTGGTCAATCGCCTGCAACAGGCTGTGGCGCTGCTTGAGGGCATCCGGCTGATCCTCCTCAAGGGCAGGAAGTCGAAGGCCCAGGTACGGACCGACGATCGAGAACTCGCCCCCGAAATCGTATAGCGTGTCGGCCAGCATGATGGCGGCATCGTTGTATGGGCCATCTTCGATCGGCTCAATCGTGACCTGCGGCAGGAGACTCTCTCCCAGCCACTCTTCGCTGTTGGGCGTCATCAGCCACGCGTCGGCCAATCCGTGACCGCGCAGCGCGCCAGCAACATTGAGCAACTTAAGAACGGTGCCATCGTCGCAGGTAAGCTCATGGTCGCCCACGGTGCGGTCGCAGCGCGCGGTCACCATGAAGCGCCGCCCGTCGCCGCCATCGAGGATCACGCCGCCGCCATTCTCAAACTCGGCGCTGATCGGGACATAGCGATAGCCCACATCCGGCAGTTCCACGGTGCCGGCCGTCGTTTCGCGTTTGCGCATGCGGTTGAGTTGTGTCGACGCTTGCCAGCCCTGCATCCACAAGCGGCCATCCGGCATGGACACCACACCAACGACAATCTCCTCGCCCGTGTTCAGCGTGGACACCTCTGGCTCTGCCACTTTCGCACTGGTTGCCACGTCGTAGTTGTGGTCCGCTACATACGTCGTGTGCTCTGTCCGCTGCAACACCAGCGGGTCGCCGAGCCCGCCGGCCATGGCGCCAACCATGCGCGCGCCCTTGGCCCGGGTCGCGACTTCGTTGGCAGCCACAAGCGGGTTGTCGACCGGGGCGTCTTTCAAGCGGTAAATCACAACGTTGACTCGCGCCTGGCTGACCTCGCTCATGGCGTCGACCACCCATTTCATGCGACGATGGTCTTCTTCAGTACCGGTCACGAGCATGCTGGTTTCTGAATGCAGGAGGCAGTCCACATCCTCGGCCCGGATGAATTCCTTGAAGCAGTAAAAACTCTCGTGCAGATTGTCCCAGCAACGGGCTTCATCGCCTGAGTCGCGAAGTGACCAGGCGTCAATGTCGCGTTCCGGCACGCGGCCGGCCAGCAAACGGTCCGGCGCAAGCACGTCGCGCACGGCATTGGTGCGGGTGCCCTGGCGCATCTCGCTCTGGGAAACGCCGCGAATGGTGTAAATCTTGCTCGTGACGACAGGTTCCGCCTCTTCAGCTTCTTGAGCGAAGGGCGGCGTCGAAAGCGCAAACAAGCCCGCCGCGGCTACGCATGCCACGGTGGTCAATCGAAAGACCGGATTCATGGGATTCTCCCGAAGGGAAAGCAGGGGCACATGTGATTCTACTCCGCGCGGCTGCCCTACGGCGGTCCTGAACGCAATCACCCTCGCATATGCGCGATAGCTTGCGGCTCGTCGCGAGAGCGAAACGATGCGTCGCCGGGCCGGCTGTGTCCTTGACGAACCGCTGTTGGTCCCGACAATCCGGGCCGCATGCGTTGCTACTTCCTTTTGTTTGCATTCGTGTTTGCCGCCTTTGTGGCGGGGTGCCGCAATGCGCCCGCCGAGCGTCGGGAAGTCATCCGCTACGAAACCCAGGCCGTGGAAGACGCTGACCGCAACAAGCTTCGCGCAGACTTGACCACGCTGCTGCTGGGCAGCGCCAACGAGTCCGCCGACGAAGACCCGCACGTGCGGGCAGCCGCGGCCCAGGGGCTTGGCAACCTTGGCGATCCCGCGGACACCGACGCGCTGATTGACGCCATGGCCGGCCCCCTGGCTGACGAGTCCACGCAAGTGCGCATGGAGTGCGCGATCTCGTTGGGCAAGCTGCGCTATTCCGGCCCGCTGGATGAACGCCGCCTGCTGGTCGTGCGCACGCTGCGCAACCGCGTGGCCTTTGACCGCGACGCCTCTGGGCGGCCCCTGGAAACCGAGTTCATGGTGCGCTCCGCCATGCTCAGCAGCCTGGTCGGGCTGGGCGGCCGCAGCGGCGCAACCGCGATTCATGACATTGCCAGCCGCCTCAACCGTGACATTTCGTCTTCAGGGTCGGTGTTCACCGGCGCCACTGACAAGGGATTGCTCGACCGCTGCTTTGAGGGCCTGTGCGACATTACCGGGGTGCCCACGCGCGAAGCCGCCGCACACCGCCTTACGACCGACGATTTCGGCAAGCACCTGGAATGGTGGGCAGACCGAATCTCGCAGATGTCGGACAACTAGCATGGACATCAAGCGCAAGCTCTCGCCCTGGCTGCTGGCGTGCGGATGGGCGGTGCTGCTTGGCCTGGCGGCGTACCTTCCATCGTTCTGGTCGGCGCGTTCGATGGATATCGCCGTGTACTGGGAAGCCGGCACCCGCATGCGGCTGGGTGCGGTTGACCTGTACGCCGAGCCCACGGACCCCGAGAACGACATCGGCTTATACATCTACCCGCCGCTGTTTGCGGCGTTGATGGCACCCCTGACGTGGCTGCCGCGGGGCTTTGGCTATGCCGCCTGGGCGATGCTGCAATGGCTGATCGCTGTGTTGGCGTTTGTCGTAACCGGCCGCATGGTGGGCCTGCACGCAAGCCCACGCAGCATGACCGGGCTGGGATCGCTGACTTCAGCGGCGGGGCCCGAAGACAGCAAGGGCGCCTCGTTTGCCCTGCCGCTGCTGGTTGCCGTGTTCGGCGCGGCGTGGACCAACTTCAGCGAAGGACAAGTCAACTTTCTGCTGGTGTTGTTTGTGGCAGCCGGCCTGTGGCAGCTCGAGACCGGCCGTACCATACGCGGGGGCCTGCTGCTGGCCGCCGCCGCGCACCTGAAAGTGATCCCGATCGTGCTGCTGCTGGTGCTGCTGGCTCAGCGCCGCTTCAAGGCAGCGGGTGCGATGTTTGTGGGGTGCAGCGTGCTGTGGCTGGTGCCGCTGGTCTGGACTGTTCCCGCGCACGGCGTGGTAGACGGCGTGGCACGCAACATTGAGCTGACGCGCGAGTACGCAGACAGCATTGTCAGCCCGCGCGTGAAGTCGCAGTCACCCGACGACGTGGGCGGAGTGCGCGCGCCGAACAATTCGTTGGGGGCTGTCGTCAACCGCTACTTTGGCAACGACCAGCGGCTTGCGACTTCCCTGAAGGAACGCTCGCCGCTGTTGTTCTCCGCACCCGAGCCGTTGCGCAAGTGGGGCGGCTTCGGACTGGGCTGCCTGCTGTTTTCCGCGGCGCTGTTGCTGGCGTGGCGGCGCCGCGAGCACCGCAATGCCCGCAATGCGGCGGCCGGGCTGGCGCTGCTTTCGGCGGCCCTTGGCAACCTGCTGTTCTGGCCGCATCACCTGGCGCTGCTGCTGCTGGTGTTGGGGCCGCTGCTTGCTTTCGCCATGGACGAGCCACGCCTGCGCCGCATCGGGTGGGCGCTGTGTATCGCCGTGCTGGCCCTGTGCTTTTTGCCGATGATCGACAATGAGGGCGGCTGGCTGGTCTGGGTGCAGGTGCTGGGCACGCCGACGCTGTGTGTGCTGGCAGTGTTTGCAGTTGTGTGGATAACCTTTATGCGGCGCGGGATTGCGGGCGACGGCTTGCCACCTATACTCCCGCGCGATGACGAAACGGACACCCGGAATTCTGCTGCTTGAAGATGGCCGCGCCTTCCGCGGCCGTCTTTTTGGATCCGAGCGCAAGGGCTTCGGCGAAGTTGTGTTTCACACCGGGCTTACCGGCTACCAGGAAATCATCACCGACCCAAGCTATGCCGGCCAGGTCGTCACGATGACGGCCACGCAGATCGGCAATTACGGTACAAACGCCGAAGACGACGAATGCGACAAGCCGTGGCTGAGCGGTTTCGTGTGCCGCGAACTCAGTGGCATCGTCAGCAACCAGCGCAGCTTGAAGAGCCTGCACGAATTCCTGCTCGACCACAATGTGCCCGCAATCGACGGTCTCGACACCCGCGCACTGACACTGCATTTGCGCCGCCATGGCGCGATGCGTGGCGTGATTGGCCCCGACACCGACGAGAAGGCCTTGCTTGCCGAAGTGAAAGCCAGCCCGACGATGGAAGGGCAGGACCTGGTCAAGGTCGTGAGCAACCGGCCCGCGTGGGACATGCAGGTCGGCTACGACTCTGCGTTTGCCGAAACATCAATCCTTCAGAGCCCCCGCGGTAACGCGGGGGCCGGCAGTTCCCTGAAATGCGCCGCCATCGACTATGGCGCCAAGCGCAACATCCTGCGCTGCCTGGTGCAGGTCGGCTTTGACGTGCGCGTGTTCAACGCCACCAGCAGTGCAGCCGAGATTCTTGGTTGGGGACCCGACGCCGTATTCCTGAGCAACGGCCCCGGCGACCCGGCTGCGCTGGGCTACGCGATTGATGAGATCAAGAAACTGGTGGAGAAACGTCTGCCGGTTTTCGGCATCTGTCTTGGCCACCAGTTGCTCACGTGGGCGTTCGGCGGCCGCACGTTCAAGATGAAGTTCGGGCACCACGCCGCGAACCACCCGGTGAAAGAGCTTGCGACCGGCATGGTCGAAATCACCAGCCAGAACCACGGGTTCGCGACCGACCCGGCGAGCCTGCCCGCCGACGTCGAAATCACGCACATGAACATCAATGACAACACGGTCAGCGGCATACGCCACAAGTCGCTGCCGGTGTTCAGCGTGCAGTATCACCCTGAGGCCAGCCCCGGCCCCCACGACAGCCTGCACCTGTTTCAGCGGTTCAAGCAGATGGCCGCCGCCACGGTTGCCCTGAAGTAACGGCTACATGTTCGTGTAAATCGGCCCGCCGCCGCCTTCGGGCACTACCCAGTTGATGACCTGGTACGGGTCTTTGATGTCGCACGTCTTGCAGTGCACGCAGTTGCTGGCATTGATCTTCAGCACCAGCCCCTGCTCGTTCGTTTGCCCTTCACCCTCGCGGTTGAGTTGCGGGCTCATGCCCTTGCCCTCATCCTTGGGCACCATCTCGTAGACCTTGGCAGGGCAGAAGTGCTGGCACGGGTTGCCGTATTCCTGCGTGCACTTGGTGATGCACACGTCGGGCTGAATCACCTGCAGGTGGCACGGCTGGTTTTCTTCGTGGGTGCTGCCCGAGTAATACACGTCTTTCAGCTTGTCGAAGGTCAGTTTGTCGTCGAACTGCGACGCCGCCTGTGCGGGCGTGGTGCCGGGCTTGGCGACGCGGTTGTACTCTTTGTAGTCGGGCTCAGCCGACAGGCGTGAACTCAAGCCGCGGCCGCCGGTAATCATGCTGAAGGCCACGTTGATCATGCCGAACTGTTCGCCACGCTGGAAACCCTGGCGGAAGTTGCGCACGCCCCACAGCTCTTTCTTGGCCCAGCTGGCTTCGAAACGGTTCTGGTACTTGTGCAGCGCGTTCGCGCTGAAGTCGCCTGACTTCAGGCTGTCGAAAATCGTCTCGGCGGCCATGATGCCCGACTTGATCGCCAGGTGAATGCCCTTCAGCCGCATGCTGTTCAGGAACCCCGCCGTGTCGCCGACCAACAGCAACCCGTCTGCCGACAGCTTGGGCATCGAGAAATAGCCGCCGTCGGGAATCGTCTTGGCGCCGTAATGCAGAATCTCGCCGCCTTCGAGTATCCCCTTCAGCCACGCGTGCGACTTCCACTTCTGGAACAGCTGGTGCGGGTCAAGCGTCGGGTCTTTGTAGTCCAGCCCGACCACCAACCCGATGCTCACCAGCCCGTCGGCCATGCCGTACACCCAGCCGCCGCCAAACACGTTCTTGGGCAACGGGTACTTCATGGTGTGGTAGACGTCGCCCGGCTTAAGCAGCTTCTGGCCGGCTTCCGAGAGTCTCCAGACTTCCTTGACACCGATCTGGTACATCTGCGGGTTGCGGCCGGCGTCCAGCTTGAGCTTCGGGACGAGGTGTTTGGCCAGGCTGCCGCGCGTGCCTTCGCCCAGTACCGTGACCTTGGCGGTCAGGTCGCCGCCGGGCATGAACTCGCCGTCTTTGGCTTCGCCCCACTTGTCCACGCCCATGTCGCGCACGCGCACGCCCCTGACGCGGTTGTCTTCGTACAGCACGTCGGCGCCGGGAAAGCCGGGGAAAACGTTGACGCCTGCGGCTTCGGCCTTGGATGCCAGCCACTTGACGACCTTGTTCAGGCTGACGACGAACTTGCCGTGGTTGCGCATGCTGGGCGGCACGAACTTGGGGCCGCTGCGGCGGGCGGCGTCTTTCAGCGCGATCATCGCGTCGTTCTTGACGGGCGACTCGACCGGAAAGTCCTGCTGCTGCCAGTCCGGGAACAGCTCCGCAATGCCGCGCGGGTCCATCACCGCGCCGGAAAGCTGGTGGTGGCCGATCTCGGGAGCTTTCTCGATGATGCTGACCTGCGGCTCGAGTTTGGTTTCAGCCGTTTCGTTGTGTTTGGCGACAAGCTGCATCAGCTTGATGGCGCAGGCCAGATTTGCGGGGCCCGCGCCGACCAGCAGCACGTCTTGCTCCATGATTTCGCGTTCAACGTCCATGGCCGCAACTTAGCAGGGCGGGGCGGAGGTTCCAGTGTTTGAAAGTCACTCGCCGAACAGCAGAAACCACAACCCGAATACCACACAGGCCAGGCCGAGCATGACCTGCAACGCCACCTGCACAATCATCACAGCCCGCGCAGGCCGCCGTGCAGAAGTCTGCCAGTTGCGCCCTGAGCGAAACGCGCCCATGAACGCAACCGCCGCCATGCCCAACACCCCGCCAACCAGAAGACCGTGCATGAAGCCAGCTTGCACGAAGACGCCGCGGCTGGCTAGCGGGCAAGCAGACGGGTGACTGACGCCGCGTGCTGCGTGAGGGCGGCCTCTGTTTCGGTCAGCCTGTCCTGCAGGCGGCCGCCATGGGGCGAGATGGTGAAGACGGCTGTCACACCTTCGATACTGACGGGGCGCGTCGTGCCGGCGAGCACCACCAGCGGAACCCTGGCGGCTTTGCAAGCATGGGCCAGCGCGGCGATCAGCTTGCCGTCGGCGGTCTGTTCGTCGTAGCTGCCTTCGCCCGTGAACACGGCATCGACGCCCTTGAGCAATGATTCGAACCCGATCAGCTCAAGCACCTTGCGGGCACCCTCAATCAGCTTGCCGCCAAGCAACAGCGTGCCGAAACCCATGCCGCCCGCGGCACCACTGCCGGACTCAAGGCCGTCGGCGGTTGCGCCGGCGTTGCGTGCGCATTGCGCGTAAATCGACAGGCCCTCTTCCAGCTTGTGCATGGCGCGCGTGGTGCCGCCCTTCTGCACGACGTACTTGCGGCTTGCGCCATGGGGGCCGAGCATCGGCGACATCACATCGCACATGGCCTGCAGCTGCACAGTTTTGAGCCGCGGGTCAAGCGCGCTGAAGTCAACGCGGCGCAGGTCTTTCAATCTGCCGCCTGTGGGCAGAAGCTCGGCGCCGTTGCCGTCAAGAAACTTCGCGCCCAAAGCCGCGCACATGCCGGCGCCGCCGTCGCTGGTGGCGCTGCCGCCCAGGCCCAACAGAATCTCGTCCACGCCAAGTTCCAGCGCGGCTTTGAACATCTGGCCCACGCCGTGCGTGTCGGTCTCAAGGGGGTTGCGTTCGTGTTCGTCGAGACGCCACAGGCCGCAGGCCTGCGCGCTCTCAACCATGGCGCGCTTGCCATCGGCGCTCACGCCGATCACCGTGGGCACGTCGCGACCCAGCGCGTCGCGGGCAGCGACCTGTTTGCGGGTCGGAAAAGCTGCTTTCAGAACTTCCAGCGTACCCTCGCCGCCGTCCGCAAGCGGCAGCACCCGGGCTTCAGCGCCCGCCGCCCGAACACCTGCCGCAAGCGCCTCCGCGGCTTGCCCCGCAGAACACGCCTGCTTGAACTTGTCGGGCGCGCACAGGATCAGCATGGCTATGCCGGGGCTTGGGGTGGCGCGCATGCCGGAAAGGCATGCACGAGATCAGCATCCGCAAACGCGCAACGACGCTTACGCCGTTTTCATCAGGTAGAACAACCGGCGCGACTGGTCGTGGCTCACGGGCTCGGTGACCACGCTGACCAGCACATAGCCCAGCTGGCCATAGTTGCGCAGCATCATCGTCTCGCTGTCTACACCGAAGAAGCCTGGGTTCTTGGCGTCCGGGTCATGGCGTTCGTGCTGGTTCACGATGCGCTCGACTACGATGAATTCGTTCGGCATGCATGCCTCCGTGTGGTGCGGATCAGTGGCCCCGCACCTCGCCCATGATCTTTTCAAGCTGCTCCAGGTACGACAGCAGCGCCTCGCGCCCTGCCGTGGTGATCTCATAACTCGTGCGCGTGCGCCGGCCGAACAGGCCCTTGGCGGCGCGAATGAACCCGGCGCTCTCAAGTTTGCCGCAGTGCGTGCTCAGGTTGCCGTCGGTCGTGTCGGTCAGTGCCTTGAGTTCATTGAAACTCAGCCGGCCGTGGCTGCCCAGCGCCGACAGAATTGCCAGCCGCACGCGCTCGTGCACTACGCCGTCAAGCTCAATGGCAGGGCTGAGCCTGGTCTTACCAGCCATAGCGAACTCCTACCCACACCCCTAACAGGAAATGCCCGGCGCCGAACGTCGCTACAAACAGCACGAAGTCCAGCTCAAGCCCCGGGATCACGCCAAGGGCGCCGCCGATCAGCGTAAACATGCCCAGCATGCGCACGCTGGTCAACGAATGCGCCGAAGCCGCAATCAGCGCCGCGCCATAGCACAGCATCCAGACCGCGAAGATCGATTGCAGCGACTCCTGCATCGTCAACGCCAGGGTCAATGCGCCCCCCACCGCCAACGCCGGCAGCATCGCAAACAACACGCGCCGCCCAAGGCGTGCAGCCAGCGGAAACCCGTCTGAACGGGCGCGCCGCAGCATGCCCAGCAGGTTCAGCGCCGCTGACGCCACCAGCGTTGCCGACCAGATCAGCACCATCTGGCGCAGGGTGTCACCTGCAAGGCCCGCCCGCGCCTCGCCGACAGCCAAGCCGGCTTGCGCCGTGAAGCCCGCGGCAAAGAAAGTCAGAAAGCCAGAAATCAGCAACGCGGCACCGGAAAGTGAGGTAAGGCGCGAGTTCGCCTCAAGGGCCGCGCGGATCGTTTGAAGATCTTGCTGGCTGGTGTGCTGCTGCATACCCGCAGTGTAATGATCGCCGACAGATCGTGCCACACCTCCTGCGTATGGTCACAAATAGGGAGGGCCCGGTGCGCCGCCAAACGCTCCGGGCCCTGTGCACGTGCAACATGGCGTCACACGTACCGCGAAAAGTTTTTTCATGCCATCACGGCAGCAGACGTACATCCCGCGTCGTCCTGACTGCTAACCGCCGACTGCATCCTCATCTGCCAGGTACACAGCCTGGTGCCTCACATCATCGAACTGCAACTTGGTGCGCAGCCCCTCAAGAAAGTCGGGGCCGTAAAAATCGAGGTAGTGCAGCAGGCTCATCACCTCCTGCTGCGGCTTGCCGTCGGGCAGCAGGTAATGAAACAGCTTGGCGAGCTGCTTGCCGTTCACGTCCATTTCCCGTGCGGCCTCCGTCGTTGCACGCTGGCGCAGCTTGTCGAACCCGATGTCGGTGTTCGTCAGCAGCTTCTTTATGTCGTTCTCGGGGTTGAACCCAAGATCATTCAGGCCCATCTCGAAGCGCAGCAGCTCGGACAGCACACGCTCTTTGGCATCGCTGAACACGCCCGGGATATCCTCAGGCAGGTGGCGCTTCACCGCGTCGTCCGGCTGCACTTCGCTGGCAAGCACCTCTTCCGGCTGCAGCCCGAACTTGGCCAGCCAGCTCTCCACCTTGCCCTCAATCACCGTGGCACTTCCACCCGGGTAGGGCACCGGCTCGCCGGGCGGTACACCGGCCACGGGGCTTCCACTGCCGACGGCAGCCACCAGCGGAATCTGCGTAAACAGGTTGCGCAGGTTCAGCTCATAGCCCGCGGCTGCGGTCGGTTTCAGGACCGTCAGGTTCTCGTCATCGAACCAGCGCAGCAGCAGGCGGCACTTGAACACGTCAGGGTCGTCGTCAGCGGCGCGAGCAAGCTGGTCCAGCAGCAGGCTGGAAAAGCCGGTACCCGGCAGTGTGCTGCGCAAGCCCTCGATGTACTTGTGGGCGGCGCCGCCGCGGAACCCGACGTCTTCGAGCTCGCCAGTGCGCTGCATGATGGCGCTGATGCCGGTCTCGCCCCATTCGCCAATGTCGATCGCCGGCCACAGCAGCGTGACCACTTTGCCGATGCGCTTGGCCCGAAGTTGCCGCGCGAGCTCAAGGCCCGCAAACAGGCGCATCACTTCGTCCATGCGCGGCGCAGCCACACCTTTGACCAGCGGAACCACCACTGCCAGCGCATCGCCTCGCGTCAGCAGCTTCAGCGCGTCGCCGTGGCGCTTGGCGCCCCCGGCCTGGCGCAGCCAGCGCAGCCAACTGTCTTCTTTGTCGGCGCCAACGCGGAACTCGTGGCGCGAAAGGCGCCGCGCAAGAATCTGGAACGCCGAGAAACTCGAACGCGGAAGCTTGCCGCGCTTTCGTGACAGACGAACAAGAGTACGACCGCGTGTCGTGCTCGTGCGCGTGGTAGTCAGCGGAAGTTTCACGACGCGATAGGCCATTGGAATCCACAACCTTCAAACAGGACGCCGGGAAGGGCCCGACGCTCGCGATTGTAACAGTAGAAGTTACGCGTACGACTAGCGGGGAATGGCGAGAAATAAGGGGTTTGGGGCAAGTGTCTGTTTTGTTTGGAGTTACGGAATCTGGAAAAATTCAGACAGGGCAATCTTGGCAGTTTGTGGGACATATGTGCCAAACTGCATGACAGGTGTCAGTAACGTCGGAAATCCAAACGCCAAAGCAGGTTGCGTCGCATCACCCGGGCCGGAACTAACCGGCTGGTATTTGATTGACACGACGGAACGGGAAGTTCCAGCGCAGGGCGTTCGTTCAGGCTTGCGCGGCGGGTCGCGGCGCTCGCCCATGGTCAACATGAGGGTACGACGAATTGGCGGCTGTGCGTTTTGCACACGGTGATTTGTGTCTGCCCGAAAATCTTGCCGCGGAAATTCCGTGTTACGGCTCGCACCGGGAAGGAATTCCGATTAGATAGGAAGAAGGAAGTGGATGGGCCGTGTTTGCCTCAAACTCGGGTCGAAGATGACCGAAGCGGCAAGGTGACAGGGCGGCTTCCCCCAGTGTATGCCCGCATTAATGCGGGCTTGATGTTTCCACCTCGACGAGCATCGGCGGGTACAGGAGAGACAGTGACCGAGAAGACGAATATCTTTATCGATGGCGAGCACGCCGCGACGATTGAAGACCTGCAGCACGATGCGCCGTGGCACTACGGCACCTTGATCCCGGGCGAAGCGTTTAAAGAATTGCGCGAGTCACTGGAGAAGGCGCCCTGGAGTGTTGCCAACGAAGACAGCGTTGAGCTGGTCGCCGCACAGGACACCGTGGACCGAGTGAGCTGGGGCCCCGACGTAGACACCAGCGAAGTGATCACCAAGCTGACTCTCGCGCAGTTTGAGCCGGACGGACCGTGGGAACTTGAGTTCACCTCGGAAACCGACGAAAGCGACGAAGACAGCGAAGACGAAAACGCTGAAGCCAACGGCGAAGCCGCCGAATCAGCGGTCTAGCACAAGCGCATTCGAGCGGCGGCGGCAACGCCGCCGCTCGTTTCATTTGCCGGGGCACGCGGCGAGCCTGAATTGCGAAAGCGCGATGCGCAACCCCATTGTCCCCTGATCCGCGATGGCGAATCGGCAATAGTGTTGGGCTTGGACCGTCCATCCATTACCTTATGTCTGCCCAGTTGATTGACCTTTCACCGGAGCGGACATTGAGCATTCTTCGCTACCTCCCATGCGCCCTGCTGCTCGCCTGCCTGACGGTGTTTTCAGTTGCCGCTGAAGACTCGACCAAGGCGCCACCCATTGACCCGGACGAACTCAAGGCGGCCCGGGCCCTCACGGACACTCTCACGCCGCAGGAAAAGGCGCTGTACAACGCGCTTCGCTACCTGCTGCGCCCCGAATTCGAGGAAGAGTTGTTCAAGGGCAGGCGCTACCGGCCGGCGGCGTTGAAGCCATTCGAAGTCGCTACCACCGAACCCTTCTCCGACGTTGAGGCCCTGCGCCTGTGGCTCGTGCTCGAAAGCGGCATGCCGCTCACCGCCGCCGCCGATAGCCACCTGCGCCGCATGATGGACACGCAGGTTTCGACAGCCGGCAACCTGCTGGGCCCGGCGGCGATCCAGGCGCTGATCTGCCGCGCGGCACTGCTGCGTGGCGACGCCCGTTCGCCGGAAGCGTTGAAAGAGCGCGCGGAAAAGATCTACAAAGCCGCCCAAGAGACAAAGGCGGCGACGGCGACCAACTCGCCTTTCATTAACCGGGACACTGCCCACGCCAACTGGTTTGCGAACCAAATGTGGCGCGCAGTCATCCTGCGCTGCGCCAACGACTCGGGCGTGAAGGTGGACACGTCACTATGGGAAACCGACCTGCGCGCGCTGTGCAAATCATGGGAGCGCAAAGGCGGCTGGACCACCAACCCCCGGTATGAACAGTTCACGCAGACCCAGCACACCAACCAGATGGGCATGATGGCCCTGAGCCTGGCGCTGAACGCGCCCGAAGGCCTGCTGTCGAAGTCCATCCAGAGCACCCTGACCAAACAACTGAAGACCGTCACCTCCAAGCTGGAAGAGTGGGCTGAGCAGTGGGAGCGCCTTGAACCACGCGGCGCCGGCCTGTTGTTCCTCTGGGGCCTGCACAATGACATGACCACGGCCCGCACCAGCATGGACGTTTGGCGCCACGACTGCCTGACACGCTCAACTGCCAAGGCAGACCTGCGCGGCGCGTTCGTCGGACGCAGCAACCTGCTCAACGACCTGGGGTTGGGGGCACGCATCACCAAACGCGATGAAATCGAAAGCGCCGAGACTGCCCTGGCCGCGGTCGCGCTGTGCGGCGGGCTGCTGCGTAGCGGCAACGGACCGATGTCTGCGCACACACTGGCATCCATCGGCCGCTATTTGCACGCGTTTGCCCTCGTGCACGCCAGCCAGGAACGCGAAGACGGCGGTAGCTTTAATGACCGGGTCGCCTTTGCCATCGAAGACGGCTGCGCATTCCTTGAAACCCGACTTACCGACGACGGCGGTTTCAGCGGCGTGAATGAGCGTCAGCCCGGGAACACCGGGGTCTGCCTGCTGGCGCTGCTGCACGGCCGTTACGCGCGGGATTCTGAGGTCATTACCCGCGGCTTTGACAAACTCACCACCCAGTGCGAGGCAATGTCGCAGAACGGTGTCGGGACATACAACGCCGGCTTGATCCTGATGGCCTACCAGAAACTGTACGAGCCGGAAATGCGTGAAGCGGGCATGTTCAGCGCGAACACGCCAAAAGAGTTCGAAGCGGCCCGCGCCAAAATTCGCAAGCTGGTCAAGCGCGACCACATGGCGGTGATTGACGCGATCATCGGCCAGCTAGATGGCTCGCGCGGGGCGCAGGGTGGTTGGGGGTACAATCCCATCCAGAGGATGACCCACAGCGATAACTCCTGCACGCAGTTCGCCGTGTTGGCCTACCAGGCCGGCAGCACGCTCGGCGCCAAGGTTTCGGCCACGACCTTCAAGAACGAGGCGCAGCGGCTGATCGACACCTACGCCGAGGTGCAGGGCGCGCCTGCCGTCGAGTACCAGTACACCAGCGAGGGCGTTGGCCGTACCGCCGTGGTGCACAAGGGAAAAATCACCGCAGGCGGCTGGTCGTACAGCATCACCCGCGGCGGCGACACGATGCAGTTCACGGCGGCGGGCATCGGCAGCCTGGCGATCTGCCTGGACGAGCTGAAGTCGCGAGACGCGCTGGACCAGAAGTTTGAGTTTGAAATCGCCCGGCACATCCACGGCGCGCAGTTGCGCCTTGCAGCCACGTACTACACGCCGGAAATGCTGACGCAGGGTGGCGGGCAGCTGATGAGAACCTCGGGCGACGGCATCGGCACCTATTACAACCTTTACTCGGTCGAACGCGGGTGCGAACTTGCCGGCCTGCGCAAGCTCAGCAACGGTCTGGACTGGTACATGATCGGCGCAGAGGCGCTGATTGAGGCACAGAACCTCGACGGCAGCTGGACGGATGGCCGGGGCATCATGCGGGGCATGGAAGGAGCACCCAACCTGATCAACTGCGCCTGGGCAATCCTTTTCCTGAAGCGCGCGGCACCGCCGGTGTTCACCGACCACGTTCGCCGCGACCGCAACAAAGAAGAAGACACCAAAGAGCCGGACAAGCCAAGCAGCCCGATCACGCCCGGCCCCGACGAAAAGAAGCAATCCAAGGAAAAGGAAGCGAAAGAAAAGCCACCAGAGAGGAAGGTCGAAGGCGAAGAATAGGCGCCAACGGGCGCGCAAAGTCGCTTGTTGCCGATGTGCAAATGCTTGCAGAATTGCATTGCGGCCCTGCATGACCGGGCACACTTTTGGTGTGCCTTTGTTGCTTTCTTGCTAAACTCCTCGTTCGGGTGGCAGATCAGAGAATCCGCCCGTCAACACCTTGGCGAAATTCGTATTAACCTCTTGCAGTTGCTTGGAACTCCGTAGCTAGGATTTACGTCTCCAGTCAAACGAATTCTCATCCGGTGTGGTTGCTGTTTCGGCGCTTGCGCCCCAGGGGATACACAATGGGCTACTCCTTTTCGAAGAGGGCACTTCTCGTTCCCGCGGTCCTTTGCGGCTTGGCACTGTTCAGCACGAACTATCAGGGAACAGACGTCGAAGTCAGCCCTGCGCCGGTTGTGAACGTGGCAATCGACGACGCCGACCTTGAGCAGCCAAGGCTCGCGCCAATCCCTGATTTTGACCCCACCCGCGTGTTGCTTGACATGGGCGGCAATGGCTCAGGCATTCAGCCATTGCAGGGCCCCGGCATGCAGCCGCCGGGCTGGAAACCTGACCCGCCGCTGGACCTGACAGGGCAGATGCCGGCCGACGAAGAAGTTCGCGCCGCGATCGTGCAGGCCGTTGAGTTCCTGCTGGATAGCCAAAACGAAAATGGCGCTTGGGACGTGGAACTGTCGGGCTCGCTGTTGTCCGAAACTGCAGACCAGGCCGTGGACGCAATTTCCGCGACGGCGCTGGCCGGCGTTTCGTTGCGCTATCACATCAAGGTAGACCCGATTCGCATCGAAGCTGCACTCAAGAAGGCCATCAACTTCGTGATCGACCGCGTATACCGCGGCAAGCTGCCGCTGGGCGTCTGGTACGCCAACTGGCGCTACACCCTGGGCTTGAAGTTCCTGCACGGCGAGTTTGTCGTCACCAAGGACGAGGAACTCAAGAACGAAATCCGCGCTGTCTCGCGCCGCATGATCAACTCCATGCTGCGCCTGCAGCTGCCCCAGGACACCGCCAAGCTGCTTGAAAAGAAGCGCAAGGCCCGCATCAGCAGCCGCCTCAAGGACTCCGGCCCGGCCGGTCTGGGTGTGGTCATGAAGCCCCCCACCGATACCGAGTATCGTGGCGGCGCGCCCATCGACAAAATCATCCCCGGAGGCACTGCTGAAGCAGTCGCGCTGCAGGTCGGCGACCGCATCATCGAAGCCGAAGGCCTGCGCATCGAAAACGCGCTCGACTTCTACCTCGAAGAAGCCAACTGGCAGGGCGGCCAGAAAGTGCGCCTCAAGATCAAGCGCGACCGTGCCGAGTTCACCAAGGACGTAAGCATCAAGCCGACTTGGCCCGGCTACCTGGGCCTGAAGCTCAGCCCGGGCGTTGGTGAAGGCCCGATCGTCGAGAAGTTCCTTCCCTTCAGCCCCTGCCGCGACAAGCTTGAGGTGGGCGACATCATTAACGAGGTCGAAGGCAACGCGATCAGCAAGATTGAGGACTTCCGGGTGCACGAAAACGGCATCGTCCCGGGCAAGAAGATCAAGCTCAAGGTCCTGCGCGGCGAAAAGAAGAAGAAGACCAGCGTGACCATTGAAGCCAGCGGCGCGCCAGAAGGCTGGTTCGGCTTCATCGTCAAGGAAGAAGACAAGGGCGACGACAACGGCGTCGTCGTCGACGGCATTCGCCCTGACCTGTCGGCTGGCGAAGCCGGCCTGCAGGATGACGATCGCGTCACCTGGATCGGCGACACACCGATGCTGGGCTATGACCATTTCTTTGAGTTCCTGGGCACGGTGCCCGCGGGCAAGCAGTTCAAGGTGAAGTGGGTGCGCGACGGCCAGGAGATGGAGGCCGACGTCATCGCCGACGCCGTGCCGCAGCCCTTCAACCCGCAGTTCGGCGTGACCGTGGACCGCCAGTTCCGTGCCATGTGCAACCGCGTGGACAAGGGCGGTGCCGCTGAAAAGGCCGGCATGAAGGTCGGCGACATCTTCACGGCGATCAATGGTAACCAGACCGCGGACTTCTTCTCGTTCCGCGACGCGTACTGGGACCTGACGGCCGGCGAAGAGACCATCTTCACCGTAGATCGCGGCGGAAAGTCGATCGACATCAAGTACGTGCTGCCGAAGTGGGAACCCACCACCGGCGACGCGGAAGAGGGTGTCGAAGAAGGCGGCTGGGCCTACTACCCCGAAATGGGTGAAGCCCCTAGCTTCGCAACCGCGGCGGCACTCCTGGTGTTGATGGACGTGCAGAAGGACATCGACATCAAAGGCATGCGCACGACCCTCAAGGGGCCGCTGCGCAGCGCAGCCACCCTGTTGACCAACCTGCGCGAGAAAGACAGCGCGCACGGCAGCGCCGAGACCTACATGTACCGCGCCGGCTCACGTGAGCACCCGAACAACATGGGCATCGACATCCGTGGTTGCCAGGGTCGCAACGGCATCTGCGAGCTTGCCCTGAACCGCTACGGCACACGCAAGAGCGGCGACCTGAAGAAGATCATCGACCAGTTCATCCGCTACCGCAGCGAGCTCGACGTGGTGCGGCGCATGGAGTACTACTACAACCCGCGCATCGGCGGCAGCCCGCACAACCTTGAGCGCTGGTTCAATGCCGCATACTACTGGCTGTTTAGCCACTACTGGACACTGATCGCGGCCAAGGACTGCGGCAAGTCCCAGTTCAAGGACATCAACCAGATCTGCGTGAAGGCCCTCATGCAGACGCGCAATGCCGACGGCACCTGGCTGGGTCACCCCAGCTTCGGCAAACTGTGCGGCACCTGCGAGGCCCTGTGGATTCTTGGTGAAACCGAAGGCGGCTGGAAAGACGGCTACACCCCAAAGACCCAGCCCACGGACCCGAACAACCCGACAACGCAGGACAAGAAGACCAACCCGGACGAAGAACAACCAGAAGAAACGCCCGAAGAGTAAATCCTGCCAGGCAAGCCCAACCGCCGCGTGAATCGCGGCGGTTGTCATTTGCGCGGGTTGCCGCAACCTCACAATTTCTCTTCCCCCGGCGGGGGGATATGCGTAATCATGGTGTTCCCTCATTCTGGCTGTGCCTACGGAGACTTTCCGATGCGTCTTAAGATTTTTTCCGCCGTGCTGATCACACTTGCCGTGGCCGGCGTTTCGCAGGCCCAGGACGATGGCAAGATTCTTTCCGGCAAGCTGGAAGCCGCCCAGGCCACCGAGATCAAGGTGGACCTGCAGGTCTACAGCGGCGAGTTGCGCCTGAAGTGGATTGCCACGCCCGGCATGGCCATGAAAGCGGGCGACAAGCTGGCCGAGCTTGAGGCGCCCGACTACGCCGAGGCACTTGAGCGCGGTCGCGAGGGCCTGACCGCCGCCGAGCTTGGGCTGCAGGCGATGAAAGACGCAGCCAAGCAATACGAAGACAGCTTTCCTGAGCAGGTGCTGGCGGCCCAGCGCCGCCTGGAGCGCGCCCGCGAAGAACTGCAGTTCTTTCGCGAGATCGACCGCAAGCAGCAGGTGCGCGGCAACGAAATGAACCTTGAGGGCAGCAAGTTCAGCATCGAAGACCAGGAAGAAGAACTGGCACAACTCGAGAAGCTGTACAAGGGCAACGACCTGGCCAAGGAAAGCCAGGACATCGTGCTGAACCGCAGCAAGCGTCGCCTGGCCCAGAGCAAAGAGCGCCACAAGATGGCCGAGGACCGCCACGAGCGCTGGTTGAAAGTTGATCTGCCGCGCCGCGAACAGGACCTCGAAAGCGCGGTCAAAGGCGCCGAACTCGAGATGCAGCGCATCGAGACACTGAAGGCCAACGGCAACGCTGACCTGAAGTCCAAGCTCATGGGTGCGGAACGCAGACACAAGGATGCCGTGCAGTACCTGGCCAAGCTTGAAGCCGACGCCAAGGCGCTGGTGCTGATCGCGCCACACGACGGCGTGATGCTGGCCGGTGGCCTTGCCGGCAACGACGGCGTCGCCATGCCCGCCAAGGCAGGCGACAAGATCAACCGCGGGCTGGCGCTGGTTTCAGTCATAAATACTGCCACCCTGCATGTCACTGTGCCTGTGCTGGCCGGCGCCCGCGCCAAGTACCAGCCGGGCACCAAGGTTGCCGTAAAGAGCGACGAGCTGGCCGTCAACGGCAGCGGCACCGTCAAACTGATCGGCATGCTGGTACGTGACGGCAAGGTCAGCGCGCGCATTGAAGTTGACAACGCCGAGGGCAAGTTCCTGCCCGGCGCCAAGGTTGGTATTTCGCTGCCCGAATAGTCTGAGTGCTTGGCCAGCAGGAGTGCATGTGCGCCCAACATTGATCATCCTTGCCGCCCTCGGGCTGGCCCTTTGCGCCTGCACGAAAAGTGCCGACAACAAGGCCGCCCCCGTCGTGCCCGCGCCGACGCCAACACCCGACACCACGCCCCAGGCGACCGGCTGGAAGTACCAGCAGAACCTGGACCGGGCCGTGCGCTGGGCGCTGGATAACCAGAAGCGGCAGGGCGATTGGGGCTACATGACCGAGCGCCCCAACGACATTTACCTGGGCAGCATCAACAGCCTGCATGTCTGGGGCAACGCCAGCACCGCGCTGTGCCTGATGGGCCTGCTGATGCAGCCGCCTACCGACGAGATCAACGCCGCCCTGGCCAAGGGCTTTGAGTACCTGATTGACGCGCCCGATACGCCGCGCGCGACCATGAACACTTTTTACAACGTGTGGTCGCACACCTACATGGTACAGGCGCTGACACGCGCCATGGCCGACGCGCGCTTTGCCAAAGACAAGCCGCGCCTGCGCAAACGTGCCGAACATGAACTGCGGCGGCTGCTCGACCACCAGTCGCTCGATGGCGGCTGGGGCTATTACGACTTTGACTTTCGCACGCTGCGCCCCAGTGGCGACATCAGCACGGCCTTCACCACGGCGGCGGCGCTGGTGGCAATGCACGAGGCTTTCAAGTCCGACCTGCGGCTGGGCCGCAGTGAGTCCAACCCCGATGGCGAAGGCCTGCGCGACCACAACGTACAGATCGCGCTGGATTATCTTCAGCGCCACCGCATCCCCAACGGGGCCTACTACTACAGCAGCGGACACATGCACTACCCGCAGGGCGTGGCCAACCTGCCGCGCGGCAGCCTGGGCCGCAGCCAGTCGGGCGACAACGCGCTGAACCTGTGGGGCCGCCTGGTCACGCAGGACATGCTGAAGGCACAGCTCGACACGTTTCTTGGGCCTGAGCACGTGTTCATTGAAATCGGCCGCGGCCGCCAGTTCCCGCACGAGGCCTGGTACGCCACGGCGCCATACTACTACTACTTCGGCCATTACCACGCGTCGCGCAACGTGTTGGCGCTGTCCAAGGCCGACCAGCCGAAGTATGGCGACAAGCTTGGCGAACTGGTCGTCGCCGGCCAGTACGACGACGGCAGCTTCTGGGACTACCCGCTCTATGGCTATGCCAAGCCGTACGGCACAGGCTTCGGCATCATCATCCTGAGCAACTGCAAGAAGGCCATGGAGTAGCGGCAGCCGGGCATCACCACTTGATCGCGCCGAACATGTTCAGCATGGCGATCAGCTGCTCGGCCTGCGCATCGGGCAGCGCGGTCAGTGGCGGACGGGCGGCGTAGGCGCCGAATCCCTTCTTGCGCAGGATTGCCTTCACTGCCGGCCCCAGGCCGAACTTTTCCAGCAGGCCGCGCACACTGTTCAACTTGACCTGCTGCTCGGCTTTGCGCTCGATGCTCTTGACCAGGTCCGGGATTACGCTGGCGCATGCGGTGATGCTGCCGCGGCCGCCGTCTTCGAGGCACTTCGCGATCAGCCTGTCATGGCCCACCATGTACGAGCCGTCGCGGAACCAGCCCAGCAGGCGCGCCATCTCGGCCTCGTCGCCGGTGCTGTCCTTGACGCCGACGCAGCGCTCGTGCTTGCGCACGATCTGAAGGAGTTCGTCCGAGATCGGGATGCCGGTAAGCCGGGGAATGTGGTACAGGATCACGGGCAGGCGGGATTCATCCAGCACGCGCAGAAAAAAGTCCGCAATGCCGCGCGTGCTCGCGTCGCGGAAGTACCAGGGCGGCGGGCAGATCAGCGCATCGTACCCCAGGTCGGCGCCGACCTGCGCCATGTCCAGGGCATCGTCCAGCGCGCAGGAACCCACGTTCAACATCAGCTTCAGGCCGCTTTCAGCCTTGGCGGCGGCCTCCGCGATAAGCATCTGCTCACCGAGCGAACAGCTTGCGAACTCGCCGTTGGTGCCCAGGATCAGCGCGCCGTCCAGGCCCTCGCTTTTCAGCCATTTCAGGTGCGCCGACAGGGCATTGCTGTCCAGCGTATCTTCAGGCGTCAGCGGCGTAGGAACGGGTGCAAATGCGCCCATGGGTAGATACATTGGTCCCCCGATCAGCACTGGGTGGTCTATAGTCTACGGTCAAGAACCATGCAGCGTCGACCGTGTACGCAAACCAAGCGAGCCAGCATATGTCTACCAGCCGCATGCAGAAAAACCTTACGGTAATGTTCACCGACATCTCGGGCTTTACCAAGCACACCGAGACGATCAGCCGGCAGGACCTGATGTCGCGGCTGGACACCCACAACGAACTGCTCATGCCGATCGTGGCGCACTTTGACGGCAAGATCGTCAAAACGATCGGCGACGCATTCCTGATTACGTTTGAGAGCCCGACCAACGCCGTGCAGTGCGGCCTGTTCATGCAGCACACGCTGCGCAAGTTCAACGTCGGCAAAGACGAATCCCACGCGATTCACATCAAGGTCAGCATCAACAGTGGCGAGGTCACGGTCACGGAAAACGATGTCTTCGGCGACCCGGTGAACGTGGCCGCCAAGATCGAGAAAGCCACCAACCCCGACGAGATCTACTTCACCGAGTCGGTGTTCCTGGCCATGAACAAGTCCGAAGTTCCGACCTCATTCGTAAAGACGTTCCGCCCCAAGGGTGCCGAGAGCAACGAAATCAAGCTGTACAAAGTCGCGATGGATGAGGCCGACGAGAGGTACCAGAAGGTCATCAAAGGCACCAACATCGACAAGGAGAAGAACAAGACACGCGTACTTGAGCTGACCACGCTGGCAGAAAAAGAATTCACGCGCTACCAGGACACTCTGGAAGCGCTGGTTGAAAGCCAGGGCAAGTCATCGCGCGGCATGGTCATTGCGGTCATTGCCGCGGCGCTGATCCTGGCAACGGCGATTATCGTCGGCCTGGCGGTCTTCAGCGGCCCGGCCGAAAACCCCGAAGGCAAGGTGATTGAAAGCGCCCGGGCCTACCTGTCGTCGGGCAAGCCCGAAGACGCGCGCACGCTGCTGCTCAAGCACATTGAAGCCCATGGCGGCAGCGACGCCCTGAAAGACGCGCTGGCCGAAGTGGACACCTATGAGCTGAACGCAGCCACGCGCACCACCGAAGAACTGCTGGCCGGCGACAGGCCTGACCAGGCGCTGAGCGCAATCAAGGCCGCCCTTCGCGACCGTACACCCTCGGATGTTCACAAGGCCCTGATCCAGCGCGCGCAGGCATACTTGGACGCCCGCAGCGCACTGGCAGACGGCGACTCGGCCAAGTGCCTTGCGCTGACCGAGGTCGCAGCCGGCGAAAAGGGATTCACCGACGGGCTCAAGAGACTGCGCGAACAGGCCCAGGCGATCGAAATCGCCAGAAAGACCATCGAGGACGAAAAGCTGCTCAAGGAGCAGAGCAACGCCGCCATCGAAAAGCTGGCGATGGCGTTCGGAGATCAGCCAAGCATTCCGCTGGTGATCGACCTGATGAAGCGGGCACTATCGTCAAAGCAGTACTGGGACGCGCGCAACAAAAGCTACGCCGAGGCCAAGACCCAGCTTGAACGCTACCGCCAGCGCTTTCTTACCATCGGCGACTGGTCGAACATTGAGCGCGACATGCACCTCGGCGGCTTCTGGAACTACGCGACCGACCCGGGCATGCGCCGCAACTGGTGGAGCTGGTACGACACCAACTGGCAGAACCACTACAAGCTGCTCTGCGACGCCGCCGCCAACGACCCGGACTTCGAGTACACACTGGGCATCAACATCTACGGCATCAACCGCCGCCTTTCCCAGGTGCGCTCCAACGAGCAGATCCACATCGGCAACGCGATCAAGAAAAAGCCCGAGCTGTTCGAAGCCAACCGCGCAGCCATCAAAGAAATGGTCATGATCTGGCTGGATTTTGGCATGCAGGACGATGACTTTGCGCGCGAGATGGTCCGCAAGCACTTTTACGAAGAAATTCGCGACTGGCTGGTCGAGGGCCTGACGGCAACCACAAAGTACATGGGCGAAGTCCGGCCCGAATTCTCGAAACGCCAGAACTGCTTCGCGCTGCTGGCGGACCGGGCTGAACTGGGCTCAATCACCGACCCCTTCGGCTATTTCCGCGACAACTTCGAAATCTTCATGGAAAACAATTGGCCCGGGGTCGATGAAGAGGGCAACCCCGTGGCGACGGCGCTCACGCGCGAGCAGGTCAAGCGCCTGTTCGAGTCCAAAATGAGCCTCGACGACTACAAAGAATTCCGGCGCCTGATCGGCCAGACCATGGACGACATCGGCGCAAAAACCGGGCGCTGGGGCATCTACACCTACGCCGGCGAAACGATTCGAATGATGCTTGAGGACCTCAAGGCATCGCAGCCGGCACATGAGGCGGCCATGGCAGAGTAGCGGAGCGCAAGTGGGCTTCTTCGCGGATTGGATTGCGCCACCCGGCACCCCCCGCTTTCGCAATGTTCAGATGACGGCAATCCTTGTATGGCGATGGACTTGGGATAAACTCCGTGTGTCCCCCGGATTGACCTGCACACTGCCTGACGGCACACATGCCCCGTATTGTCTTCAAAAAGAGTGAGCACCCCCCCGTCGAGCTGAGCGACGCCGCAACCGTTGGGCGTTCCGAAAAGCACTCCAACGTGGTGGTCAAGGACACGCGGCTCTCCCGCGCCCACTGCCGCTTTGAGAAACGCGACGACGCCTGGGCCATTGTCGATCTTGGCTCGCAGAACGGCACCTTTCTCAATGGCAGGCGCGTCCAGGAAGGCATGATCAAGGCCGGTGACATCATTACCATCGGCACCGTGGACATGCAGTTCGAAGAAACCGGCGGCCCCGGCGCCAACACGGTCATGGCCGGCGTGCAAAGCACGCGTGCAAGCGGCCTTGACCTTGAACAGGCTGATGACGTGGGCTCAGAGCCTGAGAGCAGCCAGAGCACGCGCACCGTGGTGGCGCCGGCTGCGCTGGTGCTGGTGCAGGGCAGCCTTCAGGACAAGATCCATCCGCTGACCCACGACCCGTACAACATCGGGCGCAAACACGACAACCAGCTCTGCCTTGAAAACGACGGCAGGTCCAGCGGCTACCACGCCCGCATCCGCAAAGACGGGGTGGACTACATCATTGAAGACCTCGGCAGCACCAACGGCGTGGTCATCAACGGCACCAGAATCACCGGGCCGGTGAAGCTCAAGACCGGCATGAAGGTCGTGCTGGGCAGCCAGGTGTTCAAGTTCCAGCTTCACGGCAAGCCCAACGAAAGCAGCGGCCAGACCGCGCCCAAGCTCGCCGGTACCGATGTTCGCAAACGTCTGGACGAAGCCCGCAAAGCCGAACGACAGCCCGATGACGACGACGTCGATGACGTGGTCGATGCTGCCGGCATCCCGCTTGGCGAAGCCAGCGAAGCCGACCTGCGCGAAGCATCGCAGACCGACATGGCGGCCCTGACGCAGAAGGTACGCTTCAGCGGCGGCGGCGGAACCATCTTTGCCATCGCCGAAATTCTGATCGTGCTGGTGGTGGCAGGCGCAGTGCTGTTCGCCGCGTACACGATGACCACCAGTGGCAGCGATGGCGGCGGTGGCGGCGACGGCTCATTCCCCGATGCGCGCGCCGGCGGCTTGCTGGGCGCGAACTCAAGCTTTGATGACCGCGACGAAAGCGGCTTTCCCCGCGGCTGGCGCTATTCCGTCAGCGGCACCGATAACTTCAGCCTGTCCGAGGGCGCCAAGGGCGGGCAATACGCGCTGCTGATCGGCCGATTCAATGCCAGCAACCGCATCAGCCTTGCCGTGAGCGACGCCGTGGAGTTCAACGGCCGCGGCATCAGCGTCAGCGTGTTCGCGCTGAACCCCGAGTACGGCAATGATCGCCTGGGCACCGCGCTGGTACAGGTGTGGTGGCTCGCCCACCCGCGCGACCGCGACCCCATGCTGGTCACTCCGATTGCCGCTCGCACCAGCATGCAGGAATGGACCGAGCTTGCCGGCAGCGCCCGCGCCCCCGACGGCGCAAAGGCGTTCAGCATCGCCGTCGGCATCAGCGGCACGCCCGGCAGCGTCATGTTTGACGAAATCGAAGTTGAAGCCAACGACAACGCGCAGGCCATGATGACGACCCAGCAGGTCAGTTCTGTGACCGGCTTGTCATGGGAATTCTCGCCCGAAGGCAACATTGAACTCAGCGGCCCGGGTGGGCGCCTGCTGCGCGGCGGGCGCATCCTGCTGTACGCCGCCGAAGGCCGGGAAGATCCGCTTGACCCGATGCAGTCGCTGGTTGAGCCGCCGAGCCTCACCACCTCGGGCAATGAGATCCAGGGCAGCTTCCTGTACTTTGACCCGGTGGCGGGCCATGACGTCCGGCTGCTGGTCAACCTGGGCGGCAAGGACGCCGGCGCGACGTTCAGCGCGCGGCTTGAGCAGACGGCGTCGGGCGATTTCAGCAAGGCGGCGCGCTTCGTGGCGCTGAACGCGCTGGCCACACCGCAGTGGGTCCCCGGTGAAATCGTGCGCTTTGAGCCCGACGGCAAGTATCCCGCTGCTTACGCAGACGACATCGGCGTTTCCCGCGCCGAGCGTTCCATGTTCGGCCGCCTGCTTTCGGCTGACACCGGCACCGGCAACCTGATTGAGTCGCCGGGCGCACGCGCATGGGCAGCATCGGCAGTTGGCGGCCGCGAACTGCTGCTGCAGAACAGCGGCAGCCTGTCGCTGACGTTCAAGCCGGGGCAGGGCAGCGACGAGTTGCAGCGCAACCTTGGGCTGCTCAGCGCCGTGCAGCCGGGCGAAGACCAGGTCGACCGCGTAAACCGCGCGCTGAAACTGATTGCGGACTTCACGTACAACCAGTCCGAGATTGCAGCCGCCGCCGAGGCGATTGACGCCGCCAGCAAGCATTACCGCCTGCGGTTGATTGAGTTGCGCGACGGAATCAACGTGCCGGCCCTGACACGCAACGAGCAGTTGTACCGGTCGGCGATGCGCGAGGCGATTGACACAGCCGACAAGCTGCGTGGTTCAGCCACCGTCTGGGACGACACGCAGCTCACGCTGCAGGCCGAGCTTGCGGGCGGCGGCATGAACAAGCGCAGCAAAGAAACGGCGCGCAAGGCACGCGCGGCGCTGACGCAGCTCAAGCAGGTTGCAGAAGATTTCAGCGAACTGGCCGAGGGGGCGCGCGAAAGCCTGTTCATGCTTGAGATTGAAATTGAACAGCGCGACAGCGAACCGTTTATCGTCAGTGCGCGCGACTATCTGCAAAGCGGCCAGTACGTCCAGGGCATGTTGAAACTTGAAACGGTGGTGCAGCGCTACCCGCGCTGCCTGCGCGGTATTGAAGCCAAAGAGCGCCTGGCAGACGTGGCCGACATCCTGCTCAAGGAAATGGACGACTTCAACAAACAGGGTCTCAAGAACATCGCCACCGATCGCGCCGTGCAGGCTCGCGAGCTGATCAAGCTTGTACAGGCACACCTGCTGTCGGTGCTGTTGACCGAAGACCAGAAGAAGTGGCTGAAGAACATGCCTTTCTCAGCCGAAACACCGCCGTCGGGTTGGCTGGACCGCGAAAGCGCATTGGCCCGACGACTGCAGGCACTGGCGGGGCGGCTTCCCGCGGGTCTGCCTGAGGAATAAAGAGTCAGCAACGCGTAAAGACTTTGGCAGCAAAGAGGACCGGTACAGCATGGGCACAGGCGTAGACATCGGCAGCAACCTCAGCCTTTACGCAAGCGTCGCACGCGCGGGCGGCGGCTGGAAGTTGCGCGCCTGCATAGCACTGCCGGGCTTCGCGCCGGACCCCGAGCAACGGCCCGAGACAAACGCGGGCGCACCGCTCGGCACAACCTACGGCGCCTTGCAGGGCAAGGGCATCAAGGGCAAGCGGCCGGCCACCCTGGTGCCGGGTAAAGACGTCTACTACCGCTTCGCGCCACTGGCCACGACCAACCCCAAGCACATCGAAATGTCGGTCAAGGTCGAAGCCGACGAGATGGCGGGCGAGGGCGGCAAGATTCTCGCCGACTACATCACCGGCAACGACTTTGATTACTCGCCCGCGATTCATGTCGCGCTTGCGCGCGAAGAGGTGATTGACCACTACGCCAACAGCCTTGCCGCCAGCGGCCTTGAAGTCGGCCCCCTGATCCCGGGCTGCATCGCGCTGTACCAGGCCTACCGCATCTCGGGCGAGACCGAGGGCGATTTCGTCTCGCTGTACGCCAACATCGGCGATGACGCGACCGACGTGATTCTGGTACGCGAAGGCCAGTTGATGTACGCGCGCACGCTCAGCGTCGGCGTCAATGACTTCATTACGCGCCTGCTGCCCGAGTATGGCGCTGACCGCGACGCAGTGCGACAGCTGCTGTTCCGGCAGATCGACCTGCGGCCCAGCATCGCCGCCGACAACCTCAGCAACGACCGCGGCGTCGAGGGCGGCCAGGAAGTCGCAGCCCGCCTGTTCCAGCAGATCCTGGGCACGGTCATGGTCGCCAAGGCAGCCATGCGCGCCCCGGCCATGGATGTGCGCAAGATCGTGCTGTCCGGCGCCGGTGCTGCCATCCCGGGCCTGCGCGAGCTGATGATGAACCGGGTTCGCAAGACCGTTGAGGTCTTCGACCCGCTGGCCAACGTCGACACCGGCGCCCTCGACACCAAGGGCAACGAGACCACGCAGGCCTATCGCCCGGCGCTTGCGCTTGCGCTGGGCCTGGCCGCCCTCGACGCCGACCGAAAAGCCGAGCGCGCCGAGTTCCTGCCGGCCAGCGTGCGCCGTCGCCGCGAGTTCCTGAACCACAGCATTTTCCTGTACCTGGCAGCGGCGCTTGTGCTGGCCGTGGTGCTGCCGCTGTACATACTGACCAACAAGAGCACGACCGAAGCCGACGAGTACCTCAAGAAGACCCAGCAGGGCCCACTCGGGCGCTACGCCAGCGCGAGCAGCGAGATCGAGATCTACGAAAAGGCGTCGCAGCGCGCAGCCAAACGGGCCGAAGCCGGCCTGGTCGCGCCGGGCCCCGGTCGCGTCGCCACGCAGGTGCTGATCGCCCTGAACGCCAAGCGCCCTGACTCGGTGCGTATACGCTCGGCCGAGCTTGTGACCGACACCAACAACCCCGCCAACGCCAAGGATTTCAAGCCGATCACCCGCCTGAAGCTCGAGTTCTTCATTGAACGCCTGCCGGGCGCCGACCCCAACCAGGTCAACACCGACCTGCGCGGCGTGCTGACAAGCATCAAAGGCGTCACCAAGGTGATTCCGGGCTCGGCCAAAGACAACCCGGCTGCTGAGGGCCTCGACGTCGTGCACACGCTTGAGCTCGACATCCTGGCACAGGAGGGCGCGAAATGATGAAGCACGTCAAGAAACACGCGCGCTTCGCGGCTGTGCTGATTGTGCTGCTGGTGATCCTGATTGTCGCCAGTGGCGAGTTCAGCGATCTGTCATTGAGCCTGGATTCAAAGCAGGCGCAGGCGCGCACACTGTTCACGACCAACTACCGGGCACTGTTCGGCGACGCCGTGAAGTTCAAGGGCGAGCCGGCGACACTGCAAGGCCGGCGCATCCAAGACCGCACGCAGGCGATCAACCAGGTCAGCACCGCGCGCAACGAGCGGCTGGCCTTTGTTTACGCGCCCGAATACACGCTGGCCGTGCTGCCCGAGAACGCGAATGAGGGTGACCAGTTCCAGCACTTCACGCAGCTGATGCTCGACCTCAAGCGCCAGCTTGGCTACCAGCGCTATTTCACGCAGGACGTGAACGCCCGCAAGGCGTTCGGCTTCCAGGTGCCGGAAGACCGCGCCGACATCAAGAGCAGCGACGTGGAACGCTTCCTGAAAATGCTCGACATCGTGCGCTGTGTCGCCGGATCGGTCGAGCGCAGCAAGGTCGCCGAACTCAATGAGCTCGAATTCCGTGCCGTTGACGACCAGCTTGACAAGCGCGGCGTGCCCACCAAGCCCGCGGGCGCCACTGAGCAGCCGTTCATGACCGGGACCGCGCTGCGCGTGAAAATCCGCGCGACCGAAGAGGCGCTGTACAACTTCATGATTGACCTGCAGCGGCCCGTGAAGGGCGACATGAAGAACCGCTATCTGGCAATCGAGGACTTCAAGTTTGAAAAGGCCGACCTGTTGCAGCCGCAGGACAACCTGATCGTCGCGTCACTGACGCTGGTTGCCTACCAGATCAATGAGCAGTCGACGTACCCGGCTGATGACTCGGCCAAGAAGCAGGAACAGCAGACCAACCAGCCCAGAAGGTTCCGGTAGCGCTATGGACAAGGCACTCAGAATCCTTGAGGAATGGAAAGAGAAGATCCTGTTCGGGATCGTGCTCATCGCCACCATTCTGATCGCACTGAAAGCCCGGCCGTTCGGCGGCGGCGTGGCAGATATCGACGCTGAAGTGCGCGCCGGCACCATGAGCACAGCGCAGGCCGACCCGACCACCGCCGAGAAGGCGCTGCGCCAGCTGGAAAAACCGACCGAGATTACGCCGACACAACCCGATGCCAAAGACATCAACCGGCCGTTCTACGACGACCGCGACACCTACACTCCGCCCAAGGCCTCCGCGTGGTCCCTGACCCAGGAAACGTACGAGGGACTGCCTCCGCTTGAATTGCAGGCGCCGGGGTTCTCGGCCATGCACGATTTTGATGTCGCCGCCGGCGCGCGCCCCAGCCTTTCACGCGTGGCAGCCTATGTGCCGCGGGACAACCGCCGCGTGGAGTTGCGCGCAACAGACGAGTAAGAGCACGAACATGACCTGCAACGCACAACTGAAACACACGCTGATCCGCCCGCGCTTGCTCGCCGGCGTCGCGTTGCTGCTTGTGGCCGGCCTGTTCGCGCCGGCACTGGCAAGCCAGATCACGCTCACCGACACGCCGCGCCGCTACCTGGTCATCCAGATGGAGGGCGCCAACCGCGAGTGGGAAGTGCGCCCCAACCGCATCACCGACCGCTCGGGCGGCAACCTTGTGGGCGCATCCAGCGACGACTTTCTCCTGCGGGTTGAACGTTGGGACCGCACCGGCCTTTCGCGCCGCTACAACACGACACTTTGGCGCGCCGCCTTTGCCCGCTGGCTTGGCACGCCCGCGCCTGAGGGCTCGCGCTTCTACTTCTATGCGATCAACCCGCGCCAGCCCCGCGTGGATGGCGCCGGCATGCTCAACGTCGTGGATGAACGCAAACGCCTTTACTGGGTGCCGCCCGCCAAGGTGACCATCAAGGGCTATCCGCAGACCTGGGTCGATATCTTCGAAGGCTACGTCAACCAGTTCAGCGGCGAAGAGCGCCAGAAGGCGGTCAACGACTGGGAAGCCGCCCACCGCGACATCATTGCCAACGTCGATAACAGCGAAACCGGCTTCAGCCCCGAAGAGCGCAACGAGTTTGCGCAGTTCTACCAGGCACAGTTCGTGTACATCCGCGACCGCAACCCCAAGCTCGCGAGCATTTACGACGAACTCGCCAACTTCCACCGCACACGCAACAACCTCGATTCTGAGCTCGCCACCTATCTAAGCGCGTTGCGCGCGGGCGTCGAAAGCCCCGACCGTGAACGCTTTTCGCTGGCTGTGGGCCGCATTTTCGTCACCCGGCTGCAACTGTATGAGTCCGCCATCCCGCACCTGGCCAACGCCCGCAACCACAGCGAGGCGCGCTGGCTGCTTGCGCGCTGCTTCATTGAATTGAAACGCTTTGGCGAAGCCCGCACCGAGATCACGGACCTGGTCGGCATGCTGGCCGGCAACGAGCTTGTGCTGGAAACCACGGCCGAGGCCGAGCAGGGCCGCGCATGGCTGACGTTGGCCGAGCTTGAGTTCAGCCTGCAGGACTTCACCGCGTTCACGTCAGCCCTGGACAACATCCCGCAGGGCGCGCCCGACTGGGCCGCCGGCCGCGTGCTGTACTGCGCGATGCTGCTGCACCGCAACCTGCCCCGGCGCGGTGAAGAAAAGGCCGACCACGACAAGATTCGCGACATCGTCAAGACGCTGCCCTGGTGGAACGAGGCCCTGGGCTATGCATCCCCCGCTGCCGACACGGTGTACCCGCTCAACCCATTGATGGCGCGCGCGCTGGTGATCTTCGCGCAAACCGACGGCCAATACCGCATGACCCGCCCCGACAAACCCGCATCGCCGCGCGGCGACGTGCTGGCTGTGATCACTGCGGCCAAGAACATCGACCCGCTGTCCGCCGAGGCATGGCTGGCCGAGTATCGGCTGTATGCGCGCATCGGCATGTTCCGCGAAGCGCTGGCGGCGGCAACGGCGGGCCTGGACGTCAACCCGCAGCACACGCTGCTGAACTTCGCCGCGGCGGACCTGAACATGAAGGCCGGCCTGCAGGTGTTTGCCAAGGACTACCTGGCGCGCTGCCTGAAGCACGAGCCCGACTTCTACCCTGCGCTGGTGATGCTGGCAGAAATCGCGCTGGCGGACATTGAGCGCATTCGTGCCGCTCTGCTGGTGCGTTTTGCCGCCGGCGAATCCGTCGATTTTGCCGGCGAGCTTACCCCCACCATGAAAGAAGCCGCGGCCTTCTTTTCGGCGGCGCTGGCGATCCAGCCGCGCCAGCCGGCCACCAAGCTTGCACTGGCAACGCTGTATCTGCGCCTGTCTGAGACCGCGCCGCAGGCGATTGCCGTCGCGACAGACCGTACGGAAGTACGCAAGGCCTACCTGGCCAAGGCGCGCGACCTCAGCCGCGAACTGATTGACCAGCTCACGCTGTATGCCGACGGCGAAAAGTCCCAGAACCCTACCGAGCGCGAAGTCGCCGACGTACCCAGCCTGGCCTGCTACAACGTGTATGCCTACGCGCAGTACAGCCTGGGCTTCTACAACGACGCCAAGCAGGCGTTTCTCGACCACCTGGCGCGGGCCGTGGATAAGCGGTTCTTCTCGACCAGCACGCTGCACCAGGACTACCAGAAGAGCGCGACGCTGGCCTACGCCAAGGAATGGCTGCGCAAGATTGAAGAAAACCAGCGCCAGTACTTCGACGTCGAAGAGTTCAACACCGACAGCAAAGACGACTACTTCGGAAGCTGGAACGTGCCGCGCGTGCCCAAGCCCGACGCCGGGTTCATCCCGAACACCAGCATCAAGGGCGGCCGCCTCAAGCTTGGCATCAAGCAGGCCGAGACCAACATCCCCAGCCGCATCGAGATCAAGCGCCCCCACCGCACGCTGGCAGCCATGGAAGCTGAATTCGTGCGCATGGGCACCGACAACTGGGAACGCGGCGTGTACATCGCCAAGTATCGCAAGCCTTCGTCGGGCGGCACGCCCGTGCCGCTGGCGGCGATGATGGTCGGCATTGACAGCGACGGGCGCGTGTACTGGGAAACCCGCGAGTTCAAGACCGACAACACCGCCGAGCCGGAAAAGCGCAAACAGTTCGGTTATGTCGATGTCGGCGACTACGGCGGCGTGCCGCTGAACCTTGAGCAACCGCTGGTGCTAGGCATACGGCGCCAGCTTGCCGACGACGGCAGCGACGTGCAGTACTTCGCGCTGATCAACGGGTTCGAGGTCAAGCTGCCCATGGACCGCACCGACGCCATGGCCCGCAACGACTTCAAGAACAACGACCTTGAGGCGACTGCGGGATTCTACGTCAACGCCTTCCGCGGCTCACAGGCCAGCGTCGAGGTTGAACGCGTCAAGTTCATCTTCGACAGCGGCCTGGGCGAACGCCGGAGAAACTGATGCACAGGCGCGGCTTTACGCTGATCGAGATCATGATTGTCATCGGGATCATCGTGATCCTGATGGCGGTGCTGGTGGTGGCGTTTTCCGGCGCGTTTTCCAAGAGCGAACAGGCGGAAGCCACGGCAACAATCCAGACGCTCAAGACCAACATTGACAGCTATTCGTCGCGCTGGGGCACGGCGCCTCCGGGCAACATGCAGGACCTTGCAGCGTTGATGATGCCCAACCAGGTGCTGGCCGCCCCGAACAAGGAAAACGAAGGCATCGAAACGCTGATCCTGGCGCTGCGCTCGCGCAAGGAAAACGGGCCCTACCTTGATGTGCCGCTGTTCGCCGACGACAAGCGCCGCACCAATCTCGACATGGACATGGTGGTCGAAAGCGCGCTTGCGCCGCAGGCCCTGGACATCGAAGTGGGCACGTCGCGCGACCTGTTCGAGTTCGTGGACCCGTGGGGCAACCCGCTCGTGTACGTCAACATCGTGGAGCTGCGCAACGGGCGCCTTGACCAGAACGTCACGCTCGGCAACGGCACCCAGGTGCGTATCACCGCGCAGGAAGCGCAGGATGCGTTGCGCCACCCCACCACCGGCGCCTACCCGTCAGACTACGCACTCTGGAGCTTCGGCCCTGACGGCATCAACCAATACGGCCGCGGCGACGACATCACCAGCTGGCCCAAGTACGAAGACGAAGAGTAAGCTGCGCGGGGTCGGCGCTATTGCGCGTCGCAGGTACGGTCGCCCGACTGGCAGCTGCCGCCCGTCGAGAACTTGCTTGCGATGACCTTGGGCGTGCCGCCGTCACTTTCCATGGGCAGGCCCGCGCTGTGCCACGCGGTCATGCCGCCCTCAAGCAACAGCCAGGCGTTGTCGCCGGCATGGCGCGCGGTCATCATCATCATGGTGGCGCGCACGCCACTGCGGCAGACGCTGACAATCGGGTGCGGGAGTTTGCGGATTTCGTCAAAGCGCGCCGACACTTCCGGCATCGGGATAAACACCGCGCCCGGCGCCCGACCCGCCGCCCACTCGTCGGCGTAGCGCACATCCAGCAGCGTGTAGTCTTTGCCGGCGACACCCAGTGCAGCCAGTTGCTGCGGCGTCACGATCTGCGCCTCGGCCAGGCCGGCTTCTGTGTTGAAGCTCAATACCTCGGCCATATTGGCGGGCAGCGCACCCTTGATGTTCAGGCGGTCAACCAGGCCGGCTTTGCTGTCGGCAAATGCGCCGTTGGCTTTGAGTTCTGCGCCGACGGTGCTGCTGAACTTGCCGTTGTAATCATGCCCCGGCCAGACCTCGATGCTGGCGCCCAGCTTTTCGATCTTGCGGAAGCTCTCGAACAGTTGCTCGCTGCTGCCGCCCATGAAGTCGGTGCGTGCGGCGCTGCCGATGAACAGCGTGTCGCCGGTGAACACCCGCGCGCCGTCGAAGATGCACATGCTGTCGGGCGTATGTCCCGGCGTGTGCAGAAAGCGCAGTTCGTGCTCGCCCAGGCGCAGCGCTGAGCCGTCCTGCACCAGGTGGTCGGGTACCCGCGAGCGAGTGGCGCTGGACATGACAACCTTGCAGCCGGTCAGGTTGCGCAACCGGTCACTGCCACTCAGGTGGTCGGCGTGGGTGTGGGTGTCGATGGCGAACTTCAGCTTGAGTCCCAGCTCACTAATAATCGGCAAGGTGTGCTGCACGGCATCAAAGCGCACGTCAATGACGGCGGCTTCCTTGCTGGTGGGTTCCCAAAGCAGGTAGGCGCGACAGTCGCGCTCAGGCGTAAGCGGTTTCATCTCAAGTGTGGCAGTCGTCATGGCGCGGCATTGTAGCGACGATTCACGCCATGCGAAGTGTGTGGGAAGTGAAGTGCAGGGGCGTCCCGTCCGGGCGCTGGCGCTACCCCGCTATCGCGACGCGGCGCTTGTCGCCCGCTACCGCCGCTTCCAGCGTGGAGTCGAGCTCGGCGGGTTCTTCGGGCAGACCGTAGTAGAAGTTGCGGCGGTGCGGCTGGTAGCCGGCATCCCTGATCAGCCGCCGAATCTCGAACTCGGTCATCCGGAACGCCGCGCCCGCAAGCCTTACCACGTTCTCTTCGATCATCAGGCTGCCCATGTCGTTGCAGCCGTAACGCAGGCTCACTTGCCCGACCTGCCCGCCCTGGGTGACCCAACTGGCCTGGCAGTTTTCGAAGTTGTCGAGGTAGATGCGCGCCACGGCCTGCGTGCGCAAGTAGTCGTGGGCTCCGGCCATCGGCACGTCGTGCATCCGGTTGCCTTCGGCCTGGAACGTCCAGCAGATGAAGGCCGTGAAGCCGCCCATCTCGTCCTGCAACTGGCGCAGCCGTTCCAGGTGCTCAATGCGTTCAGCGAGTGTTTCGACGTGGCCGAACATCATTGTCGCGCTGGTGCGGATGCCCAGCTTGTGGGCCTGGCGCATCGGCTCAAGCCACGCGTCGGCGCCGCCCTTCTTGGGGCAGATGATGCCGCGCACGCGGTCGGTCAGGATCTCGGCGCCACCGCCGGGGATGGAGTTGAGGCCCGCGGCTTTGAGTTCAGCCAGGACTTCGGGCAGAGTCATCTTCCAGAACATCGCGAAGTGCTGGATCTCGCTGGGGCTGAACGCGTGGTTGTGCAGGCCCATGCCGCGGAACAGGCCCAGCATGTCGGCGTAGTATCTCAGGGGCAGCTTGGGGTTGTGGCCGCCCTGCAGCAGGATCTCGGTGCCGCCGAGGTCCAGTGTTTCCTGCGCCTTGGTGCGCAGTGTGTCTGAATCGAGTGTATAGGCTTCTTTGTCCAAAGGCCGCCGATAGAAACTGCAGAAGTCGCAGTCGGTGATGCACACGTTGGTGTAGTTGATGTTGCGGCTGATCACGTAAGTGACCAGGTCCGCGCGCCCGGCGGCCTGCATCTTGCGGTCGCGCACGGTGTGGGCCAGCGCGGCAAGCTCATGGATCGGCCCGCGTTCAAGCAGCCACAGGCCTTCCGTCGCTGAGATACGTTTACCCGCAAGCACCTTGTCGGCGATGATGGCGAATTCGGCTGGCGTGGCCCTGGCAATCATGCCGGCACTATAGACATGCCGACCCGGCGCGAAAGCGCCGGCTTGCGGGACTGGTTTTCCGGCAGCCGACGTTGGTGCTATGATCGACGCCGCCTACCGGAGCCTTGCCATGGCTACAGCCGCAGACGTGGCGTTTCTCGACAACGCACTGGCACAACTTGAGGGCGCGCGGCGCTGGACGCCGCGCACGATCAGCAAACTCGAGGCCCTGATTCACAGCGACGACCCGTGGGCGGTGTATCGGGTGGACCCCATCACGTTTGCCGCAGAAAAGGGCATCACCGAACAGGAAGCCATCGACCTGTTCCTGCACGCAACCCACCAGGGCCTGTTCCATATGGAATGGCGGCTGCTGTGCCCGCAATGCACCGACACGGTTTCAAGCTGCAAGACCATGTCCACCGTGACGTCGCGCTGCTACTGCCAGTTGTGCCAGAACAGCGTGGACGTGCACCTCGATGAGTTCATTGCAGTTTCATTCAACCTGTCGCCCCGCGTGCGCGAACTGTTGTGGCACCACCCCGAAAGCCTGAACGTCGAAGACCTGATGCTGCGCTATCGCATTGACCGCCGCGCAACGATGCCCGGGATGGGGCCTTTCAGCGAAATGATGCGCCAGCTCATACTCTTCAGCGAGTACCTTCAGCCGGGCCAGACGACAGAACTTGCCGTGGATGTGCCCCCAGAATGGGCACTCGTGGTCTTTGAAGCCGCCGGTGCGCGCACACTTTTCTATGCCACAGACTCAGCGCCGGCACGCGAGCAGAGCATCAACGCCAGCCTGACGCCGGAGAGCTGGCAGGCCAGTCACTCCACGGCACTGCCGGGCAAAGTCGTGCTGAAGCTGACCAACGACACCGCGCAACGCGCGCCCGTGATCGTGTACACGCGCCCCAACGATGGTGCCGATTCGGGCGTACAGATGGGGCCCTTCCTGAACGGCAACCGGCTGTTGAGCAACCAGACGTTTCGCAACCTGTTTCGCGCCGAGACGCTGGCGGCCGGCGAAGGCGTGGGCGTGCGCGACCTGACACTGCTGTTCACCGACCTCAAGGGCAGCACCGAGATGTATGAGCGTGTCGGCGACCTGAGCGCGTTTGCGCTCGTGCAGCAGCACTTTGAACACCTGCGCCGCGCCGTGCAGGAGCAGGAAGGCGCAGTGGTCAAAACCATCGGCGACGCCGTGATGGCAAGCTTCACGCGGCCCGAACAAGCCGTGAAGGCCGCACTTGCCATGTTCCGCGAAATCGAACAGTTCAACACGCAGCGCGGTACACGCGACCTGATTCTCAAGGTTGGCGCGCACCGCGGCCATACCATTGCCGTGACGCTGAATGACCGGCTGGACTATTTTGGCCAGACCGTGAACATCGCGTCGCGAGTACAGAACGCGGCCCATGCCGACGAATTCTGCATCACGGAAGAGGTCTTCAGCGAGCCGCAGGTGCAGCAGGCCCTGGCAGGCAAGGACGCCACCCGCGAAATGGCGCAACTCAAGGGCATTGCCGCGCTGGTGCCGATCCGCCGGGTCAGCGTCGTCTAGGCGACCTTGATGGCGTCGAGCACTTTGTCTACGGCTGATCTTGGCAGTTCATTCAATGCAGATGCGCGGCGCGCGAACTCAAGCAAACCCTTCAGAGAATTCGCACCCAGGTCGTGGATGATCACTTCTTCCAGATAATGCCCCAGTTCGCTCTCGCTCCAGCCGGTGTCCATGGCGGCATAGCGAATTGCGTCGTAGGTCAGCTCGCGCCCCTGCCGCAATGCCGCGCGCAGGCGCTTGTGCAACGTGGGCGTCAGCAACGCCTTGGGCCCGGCCCAGACCGCAAAGACAAACGGCAGGTCGGTCAGGATTTTCCACTCGGCGGCCAGGTCTACGAACACTCGGTCGTGCTCAATCTTGCGGCCGCGCAGGCAGGCATCGCCGATCAGCAGCACGGCGTCTTCTTTGCGCCCGGCCAGTCCCTCGGGCTGTACATCGACCTGTTCGTAGGACGGCTTTGCCCCGAGCTCGTTCAGGATCACGCGTGCCAGCGCGTTGCTGGTGCGGCTTGCGGCGGACAGCGCGACGGTCTTCACGTTGGCGAGGTCTTCGCGCGTGAACAGGCCCACGCTGTCCACGGTGCCGTCGGCAGAAATCCCGAGGTCCGGAAAGAAGTTCAACGCAGGCTCGCGCAGTGCCTCCGCCACCGGCAACAGGCCGATATCCAGCTTGCCGTTGCGCATCAGATCGGAAAGCCGCGCCGGGGTGTCGGGCACCAGCTCGATGTCTTCGTCATGGCGCAGCGCGATCCAGAGCGGCATTGCGTTGAGATAGCTGACGACTCCGATGCGGATTTTGCCGGCCATGCCTGCGAACCTTAGCCAGCGCCGGGCCGGCTGCAAGCGACAGCGGGTGCGTCGGCGAAACTCAAAACCGGGCCATCCGGGCGACTATTTGCTAAGATTCCGGCCAGCCACCCCAGAGTTCCCGAACGGAGGTTCATCATGCGTCGATTCATGCTGCTCATGGTTGCACTCGTTGGCGTGCTCTCGTTGGCGAGCTGCGGCGGCCGTACGGTCATTGATGAAAAGACGCGCGAGACCAACCGCCTCGAGATGACCGGCGCGTACGAGGTCACCGAGCTGACTGTCAGCTTCAAGCCATTGCAGGACTGGGAAATCACAGACGAAGAGTGGCGCCTCTGGGTTGCCGGGTGGCGCGTGGACTACCAAAAAGAAATGAACAGCGAGTGCTACAAAGACATCAAGCACATCAAGGACGCAACTGAGGCAACCAAAGCCTACGTGGAGTGCGACATCTATGAGATGGACAAGGGTGGCAGCTTTGGCGTGGGCGGCGCCGGCTTTGCCCGCGCGACCGTCAAGATCACCGACTCCAAGACTGGCGAAGTGCTGTACGAAGGCAAGCTCGAGGGCAAGGGCAGCAGCGGCGTGTTTGAAACCGCCACGGCGCAGGGGCGCTTCAAGTTCAGCGTGCTGAACCTCGCGCGCCAGATCAGCGACCTGCTTGAGACCGGGACCACGCGCGAGCCGGATTAGCCTGCTTGTCTGTCTGGAAAGCGCTTTCTGGCGCGTTCGCGGGCCTTCACGGCTTCCTGTTCGCGATTGCGCGGGTCGGCGTCAGTTTTCAACGAACGAATCAACTCGCGGGCGACAGCCGCCGTGTCCTGCACGGCGCGCCCAAACGCCGCCTCGTTGGCTCGGCTGGGCTTGTTGAAACCGCTGAGCTTGCGCACGAATTGCAGGGCGGCCGCCTCAACTTCTTCGTTTGTGGCCGGCGGGTCAAAGTTGAACAGCGTGCGGATGTTGCGGCACATGGTGCTCCCTGTCTTTGGCTATTCGGTTTCGCGCAGAAACCGGTCGATGTCTTTGTCCTTGCCCACGATCATCAGCACGTCGTTTTCGCCGGGCGTTGTGTCGGGGCCAGGAATGCTGATGCTTTCGCCGTCGGCGCTGCGAATCGCAACCAGGTTGACCATGAAGGTCTTGCGCAGGTTCAGCTCAAGCAGCGTCTTGCCAATCACGGCCCGCGGCGCCTTCACCTGCACGAAGCTGTGCTCGGTGCCGATTTCAACGGCTTCAAGCAGGCCCGGCTTGGCAAGTTTCTGCGCCAGCTTCAGCGCCGCCTGTTCCTCGGGCATGATGACTTCATCGGCGCCAAGGCGCCGCAGGATGGTTGCCTTGATGCGGTCGTTGGCGCGCGCAATCACGCGCGGGTAATCCAGGTCACGCGCCGCGAGCATTGCCAGCTGCGTGGCCTCAAAGTTTTCGCCGATCGCGACCACCACGGTGTCGACCTTGCCCAGCCCCAGCGAACGCTGCGTCTCCAGTTCGCGGGCGTCGGCGGTCACGGCCAGGGCGACCTTGTCTTTGATCTGGTCCACGACCCCGGGCACGGTGTCGATGGCAATGACCTCCAGGCCATCCTTGGCCAGCGCCTCTGCCAGCGCCATGCCGAAACGACCCAGACCGATGACGGCAACTTTCTGCACCGAACCCTCTTTCTGCCGGCCCTGCTTCAGCCGATCATGATGTTCTCTTCCGGGTACTCAAACCTTCTCTGCGCCTTGCGGCCGATCGCCAGCACCAGCGTCAGCGGCCCGATTCGCCCGATGTACATGCATGCGATGATGATGATCCGCCCGGCGGGGGTCAACTCGCTGCTCACGCCGCTGCTGAGTCCCACGGTGCAGAATGCGCTGGCGGCCTCGAACAGCACGTGCTCGAACCCGTAGTGCTCGCCGGCCATGTGTTCGGCTTCGGTCACGCACAGGGCAAGCGTCGCGGTGCAGATGAATACCATGGCCAGCACCAGCATGACCAGCGACTTGCGGATCAGCGACTCCGGGATGCGGCGGCGGAATGCCTCTGTGGGCCGTCCGCTGAACGTGGCTGCCACCGACAGGATCATCACGAAGAACGTCGTGGTCTTGATGCCGCCGGCCACGCTGCCGGGGCTGCCGCCGACGATCATCAGCAATATCGTCCAGAACTGCGTGGCGGTGCTGGTTGAAGGTGTATCAACGCTGTTGAAGCCGGCCGTTCGCGCCGCCATCGACTGGAACAGCGCAGCCGCCAGCTTGTCGTCCCAATCCAGGCTCTTGAGCGTGTAGTTCCACTCAAACACCAGCATGCCGACCGTGCCAACTGCCAGCAGGATGACCGTCATGTACAGGATGATCTTCGACTGCAGGCTCAGGCGCGGGATCGGCTGGCCTTTGACTTTGCGCTTGATGAACGTGACGCGGCGCGCCCACGGGTGGGCCCAGAACCGGAACGTCGTGACTTCCATGATGGCCGTGAAGCCCAGGCCGCCCATGATCACCAGCCACGAAAGGCTCAAGACAACGGGCCAGTGCCCGACGTAGCGGACCATGCTGTCGGAGTACAGGGAAAACCCGGCGTTGCAGAACGCGCTGATACTGTGAAACATCGAATAGTAGAGTTGCTCACCCACCGGCAACGCATTGCCCGCGGCATCCACCCAGTGGCCATAAAGCAGAAAGACCCCAAGGCCTTCGCAGACCATTGTGGTGCCCAGAATCCAGACCGTGACGCGCCCGACGCGCCCGATCAGGTCAAGGTTCATCACCTCGCCTACGGCGGCTGCACCCTTGACGCCCATGCCGCGCCCGAACGCCAGCCCGAAAAAGGCCGCGAACGTCATGATGCCCAAGCCACCCATCTGCACCAGCGTGATGATCACCAGCTGGCCAAAGCGCGTCCAAACCGTGCCGGTATCCACGACGGTCAAGCCCGTCACGCACGTGGCCGACGTGGCGGTGAACAGCGCGTCCAGAAACGAGACTTCCTGTCCCGGTGCATGTGCCCCCGGCAGCATCAGCAAGCCGGAACCGACGAGTATCAAGCCTGCAAAGCTGCCAAGAAACACGTGCAGAGGGCTTTGCACCAGTCGCGTAACGAAGCTGAGCAGCCGCAACAAGCGCACCATGACAAACGACAGCAAACCGGCCTGGGTCAGGTAGGCAAATGCTGTGAACGTCGTGGACTCGTCGAGGTACGCAGCACCCCAGGGCGAAATCACAAACAGCACGAGGCCCATCAACGCGCCGACGAGCAAGGCCAGAGTGTCGCCCGGGGCCTGTCGCCAACCCTCTTTCAGGTTGCGCGCCAGCACGAAGACGCCGACCGTCTCACCGATCAGCACGATGAGGCACAGAGCCTGGAACAGCGCAATGAACGACTCCCAGCGCTGGGGAAAAACCTCGCCGTGGAACAACAGAAAGCTCGCCAGCGCCAGCAGCGCCGTCGGGGCGTTGACCCAGAAGCAGCGCGCACGCCACTTCTCGACGCGGTCGTCGGTCAAAATGCGATGGATCAGCCTGGTGTCGCCCAACACATCTCCCGTCGTCTACGCCAGGTCAGCTTGTGCTTGCGCGAGTTGTAGCGTTTCGCGCCGTGCCACGAAAGCGTAACCGGCCGTCAAGGGACCGATCCTGCCCATGAACATCAGGCCAATCACGACCAGCTTCGAGCCCGTGGTCAAGTTGCCCGTGTCCCCCATGCTGAGGCCCACCGTCCCCAGCGCGGATGCACATTCAAAGAACAGCCCCAGCGTGATGTCTCCTTGCGTCAGGCCGACACAGAATATGCCCAGCAACAGTGTCGCCACATACAGCGACATGCTGGACACAGCAACGTGCAGCCTTTCCGTGGGGATCTCGCTGCCCCAGAGTGTGGGCACGCGCTGGCCGCGAAGCGTGCTTACGCACATGGCAAACAACGCAGTCACGGTCGTCGTCTTCACACCGCCACCCGTGCCGCTGGGAGATGCGCCAACCACCATCAACAGCGTAATCAGGAACAGTGTGGACGCACCAAGCTGCGATATCGGCACTGTGTTGAACCCGGCCGTGGTTCCGGCCGTCATGACCTGAAAGGCCGCGGCAAGCCAGCGCTCGCTTGGCGGAAGGTACGCAATGTGCGGATCAATCGCCGTGAACACCGGCGTCAGTACGATCAACAGCGCAGCCGTAATCAGCAGGATCAGCCGACTGGTGATCGTCATGCGATAACCCTTGCGCGTGACGCGGCGCCACGCGTCAACCAGCACGATGAAACCCAGGCCACCGCAGTAGCACAGCACGGCAATCGTGACATTCACCGCCACGTTGCCGCGGTAGGCCTCAAGGCTGTCGTTATTCAGGCTGAACCCGGCTGTGCAGAATGCAGAGACGCTATGGAACACCGCATGCCACCAGGCGTCACTGACGCCGGCTGCGCGAAACTCGACGTACAGGATCGCGGCGCCGAGTGTTTCAATGACCAGCGAGAACACGATTACCTGCTTCAGGAACACGGCGATCTGGAATTCCTTGGGCAGCGTGAACTGCGCAGCCATCAGCTTCTCGCGGCCGGGCGGAAGCTTGGACTTTCGCGCGAGAAGCACAAATGAACTGAGCGTCATGTAGCCCAACGCGCCAACCTGGAACAATAGCAGGATCGTCAACTGCCCGAAAAACGTGTATCCGTCGCCGGTGCTGACGGTGGCCAAGCCGGTGGTGGAAACTGCCGACGTGACCGTGAACAGGTTGTCAACCAGCGAGACGTCGCCGGTGTGCGCGAACGGCAGGCTTAGCGCGGCGACTCCTAGAACGATGTAAGACAGAAAGCCAAGTGCGGTAATGTTCTGCGGCTTCATTTGGCGAAACATCGCCCGAACGCGCACCCATAGCCGATGCCACGATCGCATGACTCTGCTCCTCTACGGCAGCGCTTGAGCACCACCGCAACCCGGGCGCGCGCGAGGACGGCGCCCGCTGATTGAATGAGGGTGAACCTTTGCAGGGTCATCCTCTCCAACGCCTGCGAGGTTAGCTGACGGGCTCGGGCCGAAGAAGTTAGCCCTACGCTTGCCTGCTCCTTGAGCAGGTGCCGCGATTAGCCCCGGAAGACCTGGGTCCCCCGCTTTCGCCCCACGCGGGGCGAAACTCGGCGATGCAATCAGGTTAACGCAACGGACTTGACGTGTCAAATCGACGCAAAGGGCGGCGCAGTGGCAGGTTACGCAATTGTGCTGCGGGCGGTCAATGTGGCGGGTGGACTGGCAGCTTCCGAGATGGGGTGTTGGGTTTGGGGTTTGGGGAACAGGCTGCGTCAGCCGATTGCTTTCCCTGAACCCTAAACCCGAAACCCCCAGCCCGAATCTCTGTTCGTGCCTCAGCCGCCGAGCATCTGGCGACTGATCCGCTTGCCCAACTCTACCGACGGCTGATCGTAGGCGTTCACGCCCAGCACCTTAGCTGCGTAGGTGGTGGCGGCCATCAGGCCCATGATCAACTCGCCGACCGTTCCTGCGTCAAGGCGCGGCAGCACCAGCGTGGCGTTGGGCCGCCCGCGCTCCGTCGCTGCCTGGGCCGTGCCGGCTTGCTGGGCGTTGATCACCTGGCCCAGCGTGCGACCCTCGACGAATCGGCAACCGAACAGGTCCCACTCGAACTCGCCAATCGCCACGTCCGGCTCATGCTTCTCGATACGCACGAACACCAGCAGCTTGTCGTTCGGGCCTTCCATGAACAGCTGCACCTGCGCGTGCTGGTCGGTCGCGCCGGCGGCCCGGATCGCCGTCTGGCCCTTGCCGTCCTTGCCAAGGCTCTCGTCCCACAATTGCACGAACCAGTCGGACAGATACTCAAGCCGAGAACTATACGGCATGAACACAATGCCCGACTTGCCGCGTTTGAGGCACAGGTCTGCCGCCAGCACGCCAAGCCGCGCGGGCCACAGTTTTGTAACCTCACCTTCCGCGCACACGCCGGCCATGCGGTCGGCGCCTTGCAACAGCGACACCACGTCCAGGTTCAGCAACGCCGCGGGCAAGGTGCCAGCCGGCGTAAGCACTGAAAAGCGCCCCCCGATGGCCGAGTTGATCTCGGCGCCATCCAGACCGTGACGCTGCGTGAACTCACGCAGCGGGCCGAGGCTCGGGTCGGTCACGGTCAACACGTGGTTGGCAAGGTCCAGCCCCGCCTGCTGCAGCAACCTCGTGAAGTGGCCCAGGGCAAGCACGGTCTCGAGCGTGCCGCCGGACTTGCTGACGGCCACGAACAGCGTGTGTTTCAGCTCAATGCGCGCCCGCACGCGTGCCAGCAGCGCGGGGTCAGTGTTATCCACCACGTGCAGCTCTGGCATTGACGTGTCAAGATACCCCAGCGCCTGCGCCAGCATCTTCAGGCCCAGCGCGCTACCCCCGATGCCCAGCAGCACAAGGTGCCCGAAGCGACCCATGCGCGGCTGCGCGATGCGCAGCACCGATTCAAGTTCACTGGCGGCAGCCGCCGACGACAGGTAGTAGTGCGCCCACCAGCAGCGTTCTTCTTCAACCTCGGCGCGCAGGTCAGCGACGCGTGCGTCCAGGGCCGCCAGTTCCGCCGCTGTAACTCCGTGCTCGCCCACCTTTTCAGCGGTCAGGTTGGTGATGTCCAGCCGGATTGAGTCACCCATGGGCGTACATTTCTCCGGGCCAGTCAGCGCAGCAACGACCGGCCTGTCATTTCTTCCGGTGGCTTGATTCCCATCAGCTCAAGCACCGTGGGCGCCACGTCGGACAGCCGCCCGCCATCGGCCAGTTGCCGGGCCGGGTGCTTGCCGCACAATACCAGCGGTACACGGTTATGGCTGTGCTGGGTGCTGGCCGCCATGCCGTCTGCGCGGGCGGCAACCGGCGATGCGTACGCCGTGCCCTTTTCCTGGTTGCGAGGGTCGTTGGCGGCGTCGGCACTGAGCAACATCTCTTCGGCGTTGCCGTGGTCAGCCGTCACCAGCACGGCGTAGCCCGCCTTCTTCGCAGCCGCCACCACCTCGTGCAGCGCCTTGTCGGTGGCCCGGATGCCCTTAACCGCGGCCTCAAAGATGCCGGTGTGGCCGATCATGTCCGGGTTCGCGAAGTTGACCAGCACGAAGGGGTACTTGCCGCTGGCCAGCGCCGCGCACACGTTGCGCGACACTTCGGGCGCGCTCATTTCCGGTTGCAGGTCATACGTTGCGACCTTGGGCGAGGGCACCAGCGCGCGGTCTTCGCGGGGGTTCGGCTGCTCGGCGCCGCCGTTGAAAAAGTAGGTTACGTGGGCGTACTTCTCGGTCTCGGCGCAGCGAAACTGAGCGTTGCCCTTGCCCGCAAGCCACTCGCCCAGCGTGTGCTTCAGCGATTGCGGCTTGTACATCACGTGGGCCGGTATGTCCGACGCATAGCTGGTCAGCGTCACCAGCGTGCATTGCGGCTGCTTGCGCCGTGCAAAGCCGTCAAAATCAGGCTTGGTCAGCGCCCAACAGAACTGGCGGGCGCGGTCCGCCCGGAAATTGAAAAAGACGACTGCGTCGCCGTCACGCATGTGGCCCAGGGGCTCGCCGTGCGAGACGATGAAGCGGGGCTTGAGAAACTCGTCGGTGACGCCGGCGTCGTACTGGTCTCGAACCGCCTGCAGGGCATCGGTGGCGGTTTCGGCTTCGCCCAGCGTGTACATGTCCCATGCAAGCTGCGTGCGTTCCCAGCGCTTGTCGCGGTCCATGGCGTAGTAGCGACCGCAGACTGAGGCGATGCGGCCCATGCCCGTGGCAGCAATCTTTGCCTCAAGGCGCTCGACGTGGCCCAGGCCGCTGGTCGGCGGCGTGTCGCGGCCGTCGGTGATGGCGTGAAAGAATACGCGGTCACCATCGAAGTCGGCGCCTTTCAGCCAGTCCAGCAGCGCGAAGTAGTGCCGGTCAACGCTGTGCACGCCGCCGTCGCTGACCAGCCCGATCAGGTGGATCGCACCGGTAGTACCCACCGCGTCCAGTGCGTGCTTGAGTGCGGGGTTGGCGGCGAACTTGCCCTCGCGAATGTCTTTGTCGATGCGCGTGATGTCCTGCCACACGATGCGCCCGGCGCCCAGGTTCAAATGGCCGACCTCAGAGTTGCCGAACTGTTCTGCGGGCAAGCCGACTTCTTCGCCGCAGGCGGCAATCGTGGTGTGCGGGTGGTTCTGCCACAGCGCGTTGAAACACTCCGGGTTGGCTGCAGCCACGGCGTTGCCGGGCCCGGGCGGGGCAACGCCCCAGCCGTCGAGGATGACAAGCAGAACCGGCGAAGTCATGGGCGCAGGATAGCAGCAACCGCCCGCCGTTTCAGTCTGTGGAATGCCGGGGGTTGCGTGACTTTTGCGCGGCCATTACCATTCCGCGCTCATTCGGGCTGGTAGCTCAGTTGGTAGAGCATCTGAATGGCATTCAGAAGGTCAGGGGTTCGATTCCCCTCCAGTCCACCAGACTCCGCGCGCCCCGAACTTGCGTTCGGGGCGCGCTACGTCTGGCAAGCCAGACTTCGCTTACATCGAATTCGCAATTACACTGGCGCGCGGAGGCTGGTGTCCGACGTAGCCTTGGCGGAGTCGGACTCGTGCGAGCAAACGAGGCGAACACGATGAAGCTGTACTATGTATATGTGCTACGAAGCCAACTTCACCCGAAGCAGATCTACATCGGCTACACGGAAGACCTGCAAGGACGAATCAACCAACACAATGCGGGGCAGTCTTTGCATACTTCCAAATTCGCACCGTGGGACTGTATGGTTGCGCTGCGCTTTCCAACCAAGGGAATCGCTGTGACGTTCGAGCGCTACCTCAAGACAGGATCAGGGCGAGCTTTCCTCAAGCGGCACTTCCTGCCATCAGACAATTGACAACGCGGCGCCCTGCATGTCGGTGGGCACTTCGGTGCCGAAATACTTGAGCACTGTGGGCGCAAAGTCCATCAGGCTGAACGGGGGCAGTTCGCCCTTGGCTGGCACTCCGCCGCCGGCCATGGCGAAGCAGCCGTGCCAGTTGTGGTTGGCGTCGTCGGGGCCGGTGTCGTTCTCGAACACGTGCAGCGGCGCGTTCTCTTCTGTCGGGATGCTGCCGATGCTGCGCCAGCCCAAATCGCCGAAGATCACGATCAGGTCCGGCGGGATGTTCTTCACGACCTTGTAGGTTTCTTGCGCTGTGTAGACGTGCGTGGTCAGCGGCCGCCCCTGGTCGTCGGGGATCGCCTTCAGCTTCACAGTCAGCTCCGCCAGCAGCGCCGGCACATCCTTGGGGTCCACGGCACCCTCAGGTTCGCGGCCCTTGATGTTCAGCATGATGCGCGAGTAGTAGCCGCCCTCGGCCCAGACTTTCGTGCGCGACCAGTCGATCTGCCCGGCTTTGATCAGCTTGCTCATGCCGACCAGTTCTTTGGGGCGCTCTTTCAGCGTGAGGTAGCCTTCACGGATCAGCCACTCGTTGATGCGAATGCCACCATCCATGCCGCGCGCGCCGTGGTCGCTTACGACGGCGATTGCCGTGTCGGGGTCGTTATCGTAGGGCGCGATCAGCTCGCCCATCAGCTTGTCGCACAGCGCGTAGTAGTCGCGCATGGCGTTGTTCAGCAGATGATTTGGAACGTAGTGCCGGTGCGTTTCGTCGGTGTAGCGCCACAGCACGTGCACAATCCGGTCCGTGCCCATCTCCACCATCATGAAGAAGTCCCACGGCTTGTTCGCCAGCAAATGGCCCGCGAGCTTGAAGCGGCGCTCAGCCATGGTGATCAGCGTGTCGAGGATTTCCTGTTTGTTCTCGCTGCGAAAATCCTCGGCATCAGGAATGTAGTCGCACACGCTCATCACTTCCTGCTTGAGCGTGGCGGGGTACGTCCAGGTGCCCTCCATGTCGGGCAGCGGAAAGCCGCTGACCATCACGCCGTTGAGCGGCTTGGGCGGGTACGTTTGGGGCACGCCCAGGATGATGTTTTTGAGGCCGGCTTTGCTCAGCACGTCCCAGACGCGGGGTTCGCGGACCATCTTGCCATCGGCGAATACGAAGGCGTCGTACGAGTAGTCTTTGCGATTGCGAAAGCCGTACATGCCCAGTGTGCCGGGGTCTTTGCCCGTGACCATGCACTGCCATGCCGGGATGGTAATCGGCGGTATCGTGCTGCGCATACGCGCCCACACGCCCTTTTCGCGCAGGCGCGTAAGGTTGGGCATACGGTCAGCCCAGCGCTCAAAGGCAAGCGAGGGTTCAAGACAGTCGAGGCCGACAACAAGCAGACGTTTGGGCATGGCGTGATACTTGCTTCTGATATGCGAAAGGCAAGTAGCTGGGGCAGGAGAGCAGTTTCACTTGGGAGGGCTACAGAGTACGTGTGCTCGGTTCAATGCAATCTGCCGCCAAGAGGCCAAGAATGCCAAGCCGGTGCCTCTCTTGGCGGTACTTGGCGCCTTGGCGGCAGGGCAGTACTGCGTTCACACTGGGGCAACCGCGGGCAAAGACACGCTTGCCAACTTAATCGTCGACATAGCCCAGTTCGCGCAGGTGGGCTTCGATCTTTTCTTCTTCGGATTGGCCGTTGCCTGCGGCTTTGCTGTCGCTTGTGCTGCGAGCCCCTGCGGCTTTGTCCAGCGCATCCAGAAAGCTGCGAAGCTTGTTCGCCGTTTCTGCTTCGGCACCCAGGGCATTGCGGTCTTCGTTGGGGTCACGCTTCAGGTAGAACAGGCGGCGCGTCGTGACTCCAGCCAGAAACAGGTACGGGTCGATGTACGCGGCTTTGAGCAACCCGAACAGGCCCTTGCGAAAGTGGTGGCCGTACAGAATCGGAAACACGCCCGGCCGCACTACCACGCTTAGCGCACGACCGAACTCCTTAAAATACTTCTTCACGCGCGTGCCAAAATGTGGCGGGTGGTACTCGATGTACTTCCAATCGGGCGTGCGCACCACGCGGGCGTGCTCTTCGCGATGAAACGGGAACGGCACCTCGATCACCAGCGCGTCGTGAATTTGGTGGCTGGTCTCTTCCCACAGCGGGCGCAGGCTTTTGCCGCGAAAGCGCTTCTCGGGCTCAAGGCCGCACGCGTCCAGCACCGTCGGCGCAATGTCAATCGTCTGCGCCAGGCCGTCGCAGACCTTGCCCTGCGGCAGCACCTGTGGCGCGCGCATGATCATCGGCACGCGAATTTCTTCTTCCCAGGGAAACTTGCCGTGGCCGGCCAAGCCGTGCTCAAAGAACATCTCGCCATGGTCGCCGACCACGATGATCATTGTTTCATCCAGCAACTGCCGCTTCTCCAGCTCGGCGATCAGCTCGCCGAACTTCTCGTCCTGGTAGCGCAGGCTGCCGTCGTACAGGTCGATCAACTGCTGCAAGTCCGAACGATTGCGCACCCGCGAGAACGGCCGGCCGCGCCCATCCACGGGGCCGGTGTATTTCGGGTCGGCTTCTTTGTTGAAACTATCCGGCTGGCGAAACGGCTCATGGGTGTCAATGGACCAGATCAACATGAAGAACGGGTCGTAGCTGTCGCCGCGGCTGTCCAGCCACTTCAACGCGCGCACGTGCAGGTCTTCACTGAGCGGCAGGCAGTAATCGTCGCCGCGTGAATCCTGGCCGCGGTCTTTGCAGCGCTGGATCGTCTCGGCGTCCTTGAATGTGTCCTCGAAACGGTCAAAGCCGCGGTTGAACCCGCGCAGCGCGGACACCTGGTACACGCCCGAAAACGCCACGGTCTGATAGCCCGCGCCCTTGAGCATCTCGGGCAGCCAGGGCATGTCGGCGTTCAGCGCGTCGCGCATCTTGTGAATGCCGGTGCGCGACGGGTGCTGGCTGGAAAAGATGCTGGCGCCTGATGGCGCGGTCCAGCCGCTGTTGGCATAGGCGTTCGTGAACGCCACGCCCTGCGCGCACATGCGGTCAAGGTTGGGTGTACAGCCGCGAGGATAGCCCAGCGCGTGAATGCGGTCAGCGCGCAGGCAATCCATGACATAGAGGATGACGTTCATGCAGCGCAATATGCCGTGATACGGGGGAAGGGGAAGTTGGAAGGGGAAGGAAACTGCTGGTTTGCGGTTTGGCGCGCAGGTCATTGTTCATTGATCATTGCCCATTGTTCATTGCAGTTTGCTTCCCCTTCCCCTTCCAGCTTCCCCTTGTAACAAGGCACGCACGGAGGGTTTCATGTCGCAACGCAACGGCTTCACACTGTGGTTCACGGGTCTATCGGGCGCGGGCAAGAGCACGCTGGCTGAAGCACTTTCGGCCCGCATGCAGGCGCTGGCCATCGCGCACGAGATTCTTGATGGCGACGTTGTGCGCACGAACCTTTCCAAGGGCCTGGGCTTCAGCAAAGAAGACCGCGACACCAACATCCGCCGCATCGGCTTTGTCGCCCAATTGCTTACGCGCAACGGCGTACCGGTCATCACTGCAGCGATCAGCCCCTACAAAGCCATCCGCGAAGAGTGCCGCGAAATGATCGGGCCCGACCGCTTCATCGAGATCCACGTTCACGCGCCGCTGGAAACACTGGTCGAGCGCGACGTGAAGGGCCTGTACAAGAAAGCCATCGCCGGCGAGATCAAGAATTTCACCGGCGTCAGCGACCCCTACGAGGCGCCCGAAAGCCCCCACGTGCGAGTGGACAGCAGCCTCGAAAGCGTCGAGGAATCGCTGGAGAAGATCTGGCAGCACCTGCTCGAGCGCGGCTTCATCAAGGGGTAATCAGGACGCCCCGGGCAGACGGTCGGGGCTCACTGTGACTCGCAATTGGCCCGCCCATCGCTATAAACGCCGCCTCACGGGACTGTCGCAACGGAGTAGAACATGCCTGCAAACACACCGGTCGGCGGCACGCTGATCAATCGCGTTGCCAACAACCCCGCGAAGCTGCGCGCCGAGGCCGAACGACTGCCCGCCATCACCCTGCCCGCCGCCGAAGTGTGGGACCTGAAGCTGCTGGCCATCGGCGGGTACTCGCCGCTGAACGGCTTTGTCAACGAGCACGACTACGCCAGCATCATCGCCCGCGGAGCACTGACCGACGGCACACCCTGGACCGTGCCGATCACGCTGGGCGTGCCGGGTGCGGGCAAGCTGGCAGCCGGCAGCCGCGCCGCCCTGAAAGACGAGCAGGGCAACCTGCTGGGCGCGATCACCATCCAGCAACTCTATCCGCGCCGCTTTGAGGACGAAGCCAAGGGCGTGTTCAAGACACTCGACGAGGCCCACCCCGGCGTGGCGCGCATTCGCGCAGCCGGCCAGACGCTGGTCGCCGGCGAAGTCGACGTGCTGCCCGACACCCTGCCTGCCGCCGAGCAGGGCCTGATCTACAAGCCAGCCGAAGTACGGGCCGAGATCGACAAGCGCGGCTGGAAGTCGGTGGTCGCGTTCCAGACGCGCAACCCGATTCACCGCGCGCACGAGTACTTGCTGCGCACGGCGCTGGAGACCGCGGACGGCCTGCTGATTCACCCGCTGGTCGGCGAGACGAAAAGCGACGACATTCCTGCCGACGTGCGCACGGCGTGCTACCGCACACTGATCGACAAGTACTTTCCGAAAGAACGCGTGATCCTGGCGGCCCTGCCGGCACCGATGCGCTACGCGGGCCCCAAAGAGGCGATCCACCACGCGCTGGTCCGGCGCAACTACGGCGCCACGCACTTCATTGTCGGGCGCGACCATGCCGGCGTGGGCAACTACTACGGCACCTACGACGCGCAGCAGATTTTCGAGACCTACGCGCCGGGGGCGCTGGGCATCGTCAACCTGAACTTTGAACACTCGTTCTGGTGCAACGGTGTCGGCGGTTACGCGACCAGCAAGACCAGCCCGTTCGGCAAAGAGCAGCAGCTGACCATCAGCGGCACCAAGCTGCGCGAACTGCTGGCCAAGGGTGAATACCCACCCGCCGAGATCGTGCGCCCCGAGTTGGCCGAGATCCTGATGGCCTACTACAAGACGCTGTGATTGATCGCTGATGCATTGCGAACAAGCAAGCGGCAGGGCCAACCGGCCCTGCCGCTTTCGTTTGCATGCAGTCTATTGCGTCAGGATGCGCTCGCGGCGTTTGGCGAGTTCCTGCCGATACTTTTCGCGGGCGTCGAGTGCCGCCTTGCGCTTGTCCTTGTCCGGGTCGTCGGGGTACTTCACGCGGTGGTGGTACATGCTGGCCAGGCTCTTGACCAGCGAGTCCTCGACGACCTTCCACTCCGCGATCGTGATATGGCATTCGTCAAACTGGCCATCCAGCAGCTTGTCGATAATCGCGGCGTGCACCATGGTGCGAATGTCGTCGGGCTGTGTCACGCCGCCCGCAAACCGGCTTCGCGCCGTGGCTTCCACCTGGTCGGCGATGGCGGCAATGGCGCTTTCCTTGCGCTGGGGCTTGGGGCCGGGGTAGCGAAACTGCCCGGCTTCAATCGTTTCGCCCTCGCGCATCTGCTCTTTGGCTTTGTAGTAGAAGTACTTGATCACGCTGGTGCCGTGGTGGCCGGTGATGAAGTCTTCCAGCACCGGCGGCAGCTTGGCTTTGCGCGCCATCAGCACGCCGTCGCTGACATGGCTGAGGATAATCAGCGCCGACATCATCGGGCTCAGGCGGTCGTGCAGCAGCTTTGACTCGGGCTCGTTTTCCGTGAAATACTCGGGCCGCACCATCTTGCCCAGGTCATGAAACTTGATGCCGACTTCGCCCAGCAGCGCGTTGGCGCCGATCGACTGGCAGGCCCGTTTCGTAAAATTCGCGACGTTCTGCGTGTGCTGCCATGTGCCCGGCGCGCGCTGCTGCATCAGCGTGATCAGCGGGTGTTCACCCTCAAGCAGCTCGATCAGCCGCAAGTCTGTGGTGATGGCAAACACGCGCTCAAACACCGGCAGCAGAAATGTGCTAAACACGCCGACCGCAGCGCCGATCACCAGCGCGCCCGCGGCCCAGAACAACAGCCTGATCCAGGTAAACTCGCCCGCGGTTGACCACACGCGCTCAACGCCGATCAGCCACAGCGCCACCACGATCAGCGCAGCCGCAATGCCGCCGGCCACACCCACCAGCGCCAGCTTGTAGCGCGAACGCAGGTTACGCGTGAACAGCACGGCTGTCAGCGCGCCGGCCAGTGCCACCGTCAGCGGAATCGGCTGAAACTCGTCGGCAGAAAGCAGCACCACGGCATTGGCCAGCGTCGTGAACAGCAGCGCGTCGATGGCGAAACGCTGGTCGAACACCACGGCGTAGGCGATGCCGCACAACAGCAGCACACCAAACAGGACAGCGGGTGTGACCGCCGATTGCAGCATTTCGGGTGCGCGCTCGGCGCCGATCACGGCCACGGTCTGCGTCACCGCGGCGCTGAGCAGCACGCTGGATGCGTAGAACATCTGCTTTCTGCGTTCGCTGAACAGCTCGACACGAAAGCGCGACAGGTAAAAGCCATACAGCGCCACAAACCCGATCACCAGCATGGCCTGGCCGGCAACGCGGGCGGGATTGAGGTTGTCGTACGGGGCCAGGATCACGGCCACCATCAACAGCGCGAACGTGGTTGCCCCGACCAGGCGGGGCGTCCAGATGGCCCAGTCGATGGCAGTCTGCGAGCGCTCGTGCTCGCCGAGGCGTTGCTCAATGAGGTCGAGTTTGCGCTCTTCCAGGTCGGAAAACGCCATGCGTTCTTCCGTGATTACCCACCAAGGGGCACCTCGCAAGTATAGCAACGGAGGTGCGGCGTCTAGGTGTCAGTCGCCGGGCCGGTTAGTGCGCGCTAAAAACTGAGCGTGCCCGCGGGTCACTCGAACTTGAATTTGTCGATGACCGCAAGCAGCCGGTTCAGGTCGTCTTCACTGACATCGGCGAGCACGCGGTTGAGCAACTTTTCAAACTCGGGGTCAATGCGCGCAAGCTGGCGCTGCCCGGCGCTGGTGATTTCGACCAGGTTCTTGCGCCGGTCGGAGTGTCCGCGACGCCGGATCAATCTCCGCTCTTCCAGCTTGTCCAGGATCCATGTGGTGTTGGCGCGCGACGCAATCAGCCTTTCCGCCAGTTCTGCCTGCGTCAGTGACTCGCCGCGCTTGTCGGCGCCGCGCAGCACGCGCAAGGCGTTGTACTGGCTTTCCGTAAGTTCAAAGCGGCGCACAACGGCCGTCACCGCCCGAAAGAGCTGGTTGGCGGTGAACACCATGCGCGCGACGGCACGGCTGCGTTTCAAGTAGGTATCGTCCATGGCAAGATCGCTCCAGTGTGAATGATTCTATGATCATTCAATATGGATGGAATATGCGCGGAACCGCAACGCCAAGCCGCAAAGAACGCCACGGTCGGCCTGCTGACTCGCTAATCCCCAACACAGCAGTGGCGTTCCTGGCGTCCTGGCGATTGGCCTTGAAGTTCATCGCGGGAAGTGCGCCGTCGCTGCCCACTCTCGCCACCTGAACACAACCTTGCTGCCGTGATACAGTCAGCGCGATGCCCGTGGCTGCATACTCCGAAAAGAAACACAAACTCGATAACTCGCGCCTGCGCCGGCTGCTCAAGGGCTCGGTCCGCGACGACGAGATTGCCCGCGCGCTGTACGCCAGCAGCGCCAGCGTGGTCGAGGTGTGGCCAAGCTGCATCGTCGAGCCTGTTGATACTGACGACGTGGCCAAAACCATGCAGTTCGCGCGCGAGCACCAGGTGCCCGTCACCTGCCGTGGCGCGGGCTCCGGCGTGGCTGGCCAGTCGCTCGGGCAGGGCATCATCCTTGACTTCAGCGTCCACATGAACCGGACGCTCGAGGTCAACCCGACGGCCCAGTACGCACGCGTACAGCCGGGCGTGGTCAAAGACGACTTCGATGCCGAGCTTGGCGGCTTCAACATGTTCTGGCCGCCCGACCCCAGTAGCAGCCCGTGGTGCACCGTGGGCGCGATGGTCAGCAACAACAGCGGCGGGGCCAAGTCGATCCGCTGGGGCACGGCCAAGGACTACCTGCTTGAACTGGACGTGCTGCTGGCATCGGGCGAGCGCGTGAAGCTGCGCCCGCTGGATGTGCACGCCGACGGGCGCATTGAGTTCCCCGCCGACGCAGACGAAGTCGAGCGGCGGCTTGCGCAGGCTGTGCTGAAACTGGCGACCGACAACGCCGGTCTGCTGCACAAGCAACGGCCCGAGGCCACGCGCAGCAGCAGCGGCTACAACCTGTTCGAAGTTCTGCGCGCGCCAATCGTCGGCGACATCCAGCGCTACTACCCGCGTGTGGTCACCGACCCCGAAATCGGCGCGGGCAAGCCCGGGGTACTCGACATGCCGCGGCTGTTCAGCGGCAGCGAGGGCACGCTCGGCATACTGCTTGAGGCGCGGCTGCGCGTTCTGAACCTGCCGCGCAAGCAGGCGGGCCTGACACTGTACTTTGACAGCAACGAGAAAATGGCGCAGGGCGTGGTCAGGCTGCTGCCGACGCGGCCCACCAAGCTGGAAGTGCTCGACCGCAGTTTCATTGACGTGGCGGCGAAGTCTGACCCGCGCCTGGGCCAGGGCATTCCCGACAAACTGCAAAGCATGCTGATCGTCGAGTACTGGGACGACAGCGCCGAGGCCACCCGCGCCAGCGTGGACGCCGCGCTGGCAGCATGCCTGAGCGACGGGCCCGCGTTCGGCGGTGAACCGGCCTACGACGCCAAAGAGCTCGAACGCGCGTGGACCGTGCGCAAGGTGGCCAGCCCGATCCTCAGCCGCGTCAAGGGCGACCTCAAGCCCACGCGCTGGATTGAAGACTGCGCCGTTCCGCCCTGGAAACTGCCCGAGTTCATCGCCCGCTTCAAGGCAATCTGCGAACGCAACGGCTTCACCGCCCACCTGTTCGGCCACGGCGGCGAGGGCAACCTGCACGTCAACCCGTTTGCCAACGCCAAGGACGAAGGCCACCGCGAACGCATGCGCAAAGCCGCCGACGAAGTGTTTGCCATGGTCAAGGGCCTGAACGGCACCATCAGCGGCGAACACGGCGACGGCATCATGCGCAGCCCGTACCTCAAGCAGATGTACGGCGAGGTCTATCCACTGTTCGTCAAAGTCAAAGAACTGTTCGACGAACGCTACCTGCTGAACCCGCTGTGCAAAGTGATCCACCGCGGCGATGATTCCACGGCGGGCGACCGCACGATCACCAGCTTCCTGCGCGTCGGCGACAAGTACGACCGCGTCACCACCGGCACGGTACTCGACGCGCCCTCAGTGCAGGAGGAAATCGAGAAGTGCCACGGCTGCGGCAAGTGCCGCAACTATTGCCCGCTGATGCGCGTGGGCAAAGACGAAAAATACAGCGCGCGCGCCAAGGCCAACCTGCTGCGCGGTGTCATCAGCGGGCGCCTCGACGCCGCATTGCTGACCGACGCCGAGTTCAAGGCCAATCTGGACCTCTGCATCTCGTGCGAGCAGTGCCTCATCGAGTGCCCCACCCAGGTGGACATCCCCGGCATCGCCATGCGTTTCCGCGACCAGTACGTCGAGCGCAAGGGCAAGGGCGGCGCCGTCGCCGACATGCTCAGCAAGCCCGACAAGATGGGTCGCCGCGGCCAGACTATCGCCGGCATCAGCAACAGCATGCTCAAGAACCGCTTCGTGCGCGGGCTGGCGCAGAAGGTCACCGGGCTGGACGAGCGCCGCAAACTGCCCCAGTACCACAAGTCCCACGGCGTGGCCAAGCTCAAGCCGCTGGATGTGCCCGCCGACGTTCGCGCGAACATGCCCGCCGAGGTGGTGGTGTTTCCCGGCTGCTTTGCCGAGTACTACGACCCCGACGGCGAAAAGAACACGCTGATCGAGATCATGCACGCGCTGGGTGTGACCGTGCACGTACCCGAGCTGAACTGCTGCGGCATCAGCCGCATCACCCAGGGCGACAGCCGCGGCGCATCGCGCGAGTTAGCCGAGAACGTACAGAAGCTGGTCAAACCCGCCGGTCGCGGCGCAAAAATCGTGTTCAGCGCGCCGAGCTGCCTGCTGGCTGCCAAGCGCGAGTGGGCGCGCATCGTGGGCACCGCAGATGCACAGGTTGTCGCCGACGCCTGCATCGACGCGCACGAGTTGCTGCTTGGCATCTTCCGCGCGCCGACCATGCAAAGCCAGCTTGTGCCCCTGACGCGTAAAGTCGCGTGGCACGAGCCCTGCCACAGCAAGGTTCTGGCGGTCGGCAACACGGCGCGCGAACTAGTGGACCTGCTGGATCACGCATCAACGGTGAATCTGCAGGCCGGCTGTTGCGGGCTAAGCGGCACGTTCGGCCTCAAGACCGATAACTTCGACATGTCGATGAAGATCGGCAGCACGCTGTTCAACCGCATCAACCGGGAAAAGCCCGAAGTGGTGACGACAAGCTGCGGCATCTGCCAGACGCAGATCAAGCAGGGTGTGCAAACCAGCGAAGACGGCAAACCGGGCTTGCAGGTCGCGCACCCGCTGCGGCTGCTGTACGAGGCGCTGCCCAAAGCTTAAGTGGCGCGAGTACCGCCGGTCCGGCACCGATTGGCTGAACAACTAGCCGGCAAACTGCATGAGCCGCAAAAGCGCGAAAACGCGAAACTACCGCCGGCCACTTTTTGCGCTTTTGCGCTTTCGCGGCTGGTAGTTTTGTCTGCTGGCCACCAAGCAGAGTTTGCTTCGGACCGCTTATCCCGCGCGGGGATGAAACTTCAGCATCACCGAGCGCAGGCGCTTCTGGTCCACGTGGGTATAGATCTGCGTCGTGCTGATGCTGACGTGCCCCAGCATCTCCTGCACGCTGCGGATGTCTGCCCCGCCCTCAAGCAGGTGCGTGGCAAAACAGTGGCGCAGCGTGTGCGGGTGCACAATCGCCGGGTCGATACCGGCTTGCTGCGCGTACATCTTGACCAGGTCCCAGACGCGCGTGCGCGAGAGGCGCCTGCCGTTCTTGGACAGATAAACGAAGTCACTGGGCTTGCGCGCCATGGCCGGGCGCCCGCGGTCAAGCCAGCGCCGCACTTCGCCCGCCGCATTGGCTGAAATCGGCACTATCCGTTCCTTGTTGCCCTTGCCGCGCACCGCCAGATAGCCCGAGTCCAGGTGCAGCTTGTTCAGCGTCAGGTCGCAAACCTCACTGACGCGGGCACCCGTGGCATACAGCGTCTGCAGCAGTGCCCGGTCGCGCAGCACCAGCGGCTCGTCACCGGTGGGCGCCGCCAGCAGCGCGTTCACCTGCTCAAGGTCAAGATAGTCCGGCAGGGTGTGCATCACCTTGGGCGGCATCAGGTGCTGGGCCGGGTCGGCATCGGTCTTGAGCTCGACGCTCGCAAACCTGAAAAACATCCGAATCGCCGACACGCGCCGCGCCACCGTGCGGTCGGCCAGGTTCTCGTTGCGCTGGGAACTCAGGAACGCGGTCAAATGCTCCGGGATCACGTGCGCGCTTTCATGCACGCCGCGGCGAAAGCAGAACTCAAGCAGCAGCTCAAGGTCACGCCGGTAAGCCGCCAGCGTGTTCTCAGCCAGCCCGCACTCGTAGCGCAGGTAGTCGAGAAATGCCTCAAGCAGCGTGCGCAATTCGCAGGAACCACCACCCATGCAAACCCCCGGCGGACATCGCCAATAGGCTTGATCGGCTGAACCGGGACGCCGGATTGAGCAGAAACGCAAAGCCGCGGGCCAATCGGCCCGCGGCTTTGCGTACTGTGCTGATTTCAAGCTTACGCTTCGCCGACCTTGATGCGGGCAAATGCCGCAAGCTTGAGCCCGGCGCCGGTGTTCTTGACGTGCTGTTCCACGTTGACGCTCGGGTCCTTCACGAAGGGCTGGGCCAGTAGCGTGTTTTCCTTGAAGTAGGCGCTGACCTTGCCTTCGGCGATCTTCTCCTGGATGTTGGCCGGCTTGCCGCTTTGCTTGGCCTGCTCAAGGGCGATTTCCTTCTCGCGCGCAATCACATCGGCCGGCACGTCGGCCTGCGTCAAGCCGACCGGGTTGGTCGCCGCAACGTGCATGGCAATGTCTTTCGCCAGCGCCTTTTCTGCGTCGCTGGTGCCCTTGCCGCCGGTGATCTTGACCAGCACGCCCAGCTTGCCGTCGCTGTGGATGTAGCTGCCGAAGAAGCCGTCGCCATCAATCTTCATCAGCGACGAGCGGCCAAGCTGCATGTTCTCGCCGGTCTTGGCGACCAGCGCCTTGATGGCGTCGGCCACGGTGCCGCCCTGCGGGTGCTTCAGTTCAGCGATGTCGCCCTGGCCCGCGACTGCGGCTTCGGCGATGCCCTGCACGAGCTTTTTGAACTCGTCGTTGTTGGCCGTGAAGTCGGTCTCGGTGCTCAGGCTGATCAACGCGGCCTGCTTGCCGCCGCCGGCCATGGCGATGGCAACCTTGCCTTCCGCGGTTTCGCGGCCGGCGCGCTTGGCGGCTTTGACTTCGCCCTTCTTGCGCAGCTCGTCGATGGCTTTCTCGACGTCGCCGCCGAACTCTTCCAGGGCGCGCTTGGCGTCCATCATGCCGCAGCCCGTGCGTTCGCGAAGTTCCTTGATCAATGCAACGGTGATCTCTGCCATGTCTCGTCCTCTGGTAAGGCTTTCGTCCACGAAGGGCACGAAGTTCACGAAGAACCGCTCAAACTTCGTGATCCTTCGTGTCCTTCGTGGATCCCAGCTGTTTGCAGTTCACTCAACCTGTTAACGCCGGCCGGTTGCGAAATCAGCCGTCTGCCTTGGGCGTCTCCGCGGCGGGCGCTGCAGCCGGGGCCGCTGCCGCGTCGGGCTTGCGGGCCGGCGGCTTGCGACGCACGGTTGGCGCCGGCGCCTTGTCGGCCTGCGATTCGGCTTCCTTGGCTGCTTCCTCGGCGGTGGCGTCGATCTGGGCCTTCTGCTCGGCGCTGCGGGGCTTGCCACGTCCGGCGCGTTCGCGCTGCGGGCGACGGGCGGGCTTTTCCTGGCGCGAGCGGGTCGGCTGGTCGTCAAACGCGCGAATCTCGGCCTTGAGCTCCATGCCCTGGCCGCTTTCCTTCAGTTTGCGGCCTTCAATGCACGCATCCGCCAGCGACTTCAGCACGATCTGTAGACCACGCACGCTGTCGTCGTTGCCCGGGATGACAATGTCCACGCCTTCCGGGTTGCTGTTGGTGTCGGTGATGGCCACCACCGGGATTTCCAGCTTGTTGGCTTCCTTGATCGCAATCTCTTCCTGGCTGGCGTCCACGACCACGATGGCTGCGGGCAGCCGCTCAAGGGTGCGCAGGCCGTCCAGGTTGGCCTGGATCTTGCGCTTCTCGCGCGTCAGCACCGACTGCATCTTCTTGGGCATTTTGGCCATCTGGCCGCTGGTCTCAAGCTTCTCGAGCATTTCGAGGCGCGAAAGGCGGCGGCGAATCGTGGCAAAGTTGGTCAGCGCGCCACCCAGCCAGCGCTCGCACATGAATGCCTGGCCGCAGCGCAGCGCCTGTTCGCGCAGCACGTCTTTGGCCTGGCGCTTGGTGCCGACGAACAGCACGGAGGCGCCGGTGCTGCTGATGTTTCGAAGGAAGTGGCGTGCGGTGATGATGCCGCGCAGGCTCTGCTTCAGGTCAATGATATGGATGCCGTTGCGCTTGGCCCGGATGAAGGGCTTCATGCGCGGGTCCCACTGGCGCGTGCGGTGGCCGAAGTGAAAGCCGGCTTCGATCAGTGAGTCGGGGCTCACGAGGGGCACTTTGTCCGACCACGTGTCGGGGGCCTTCTCGGAATTCAATGACGACATCGTTGCTTCGCTCATGTCATTACCTTCATGGGTTCGCCGCGATCGTGGGCCGTTCAAGCACAGCCCCGCAGACGCCCATGTTCTAAAGACTCGCAGCCGGCCAGGAACAATCCCGGCAAAACGGCGGCAAGGGGCGGGAAGGATAGCGCCCGCCGACAGCGTGTCAATCAGGGGCGACGCGAGGTTGTGCGCCGTTTCGGCCTACATGCGCGCAATGACGGAGACTTCCTAATCTCACGCCAAGCCGCCAAGGGCGCCAAGAACGGCAACTGCTCTTGAACACGGATGTTCCCAGAGGCCCCTCTCTTCTTGACTGTTTTGCCCGTCTCCGTGTTCTTCCGTGACCTGCGTGGCTGCCTTGCGGCGTTCTGCAGAAGTAAGAGACTGGCCCGCCGCCAAGCTGACAGGTATCACACAGCCCGGGTTCAAATGACTGGGTCGTGACGGCGTGGTATTTCCGGGGTTAGAACCCATCAGGACAAGGATTTAACCCCTTGACCGGATTGCGGGACGCATTAACGTCGAAGGTCTAGCACCCCCCCGGTACGTGAACCAAACTAGCCTGATTCACTCGCAATTTGGCGTGTGGGAGCAGCACGTGCACATTCTTACCAAGATTTTGATCATCGTGAATCTGGTTCTGTGCTTGGTACTCAGCCAGTACGTCTGGATTGCCCTGGCCGGAAACGCCCAGTGGCGAGAGAAGTACGAGTTTGAGCGCCAGGCCCGGCATACAGACAAAAACCAGCTCGAGAACGCCTACAACAAGCTGCTGGCACAGCGCGCGACCAACCAGGAGCGCACGGGCCAGAACAGCGCCGAGGTGGCAGCCCTAAACGCCACCAAGCAGGCGCTTGAGGCCTGGAAGCTCGAGGCGACGCTCGCGGCCAGCGACGCCGAGCGCACAGCCAACGACCTGCTGGCGGCCACGCAGCCGTTCAGCGACATCAGCAAGAAGTACGACACCGACGTGGTGCAGAAGCTGCAAAGCACCGTCGAGCAGCTCAGCGACCGCAAGGCGACATTGTTCCAGCAGCGCGGCGACGCCCTGTTGAACGTGGCGCAGGCACAGAACACTTACGCCGAAAAGAACGAGCAGTTCCGCCGCCTTGAGTACCACCACTTCCTTCTACAGGAAGAGCATGAACGCCGCATGGACACCCAGGCCCGCTACCGTTGGCTGCGCCCCGACATCCAGAAAGAACTGGGCGACAACGGCCCGGTGATCTTCGCCGAGGTGCTGTGGGCCGTGGGCAACAGCCTGCAACTCAACAAGGGCCGCCGCGACGGCGTTGAGCTGCACCAGAAGTACACGATCATGCGCAACGGCAGCACGATTGCCGTGGTCGACGTAGTCGAAGTCCAGAACGAGACCTGCGAGTGCATCATCGAAGACCTGGTCAGCAGCGCGGTAAAGCCCCAGAAGGGCGACGAGGGCATCACACGGCTGTTCATGGCGCGGATGCGTCGCTAACGGGCACTGACGGAACTAACGGTCGGGCCTTTGGCCCGTGCAAGAGGTAAACGATGGGCGTCTTTTCGAGAACCATGTTGATGCTCACCCTGGCGTGGCTTGTCGGGTTGATCGTCACGTTCATATTCATGAGCAACTCTAGCGAGCCCAGCTGGCGCGAGAAGTTCATCGCCGAGGCCAACATCCGGCGCGCACTGGCCTACCGCTACGTGGACATCATGGGCGGCAGCGTGGCTGAGCGCGGCCACCAGGGCGGCGCGGACAGCAGCAACGCCAGCCTGCCGGCCGAAAGCATTGGCGCGGCGCCGTACGGACTGCCCGACGAGCAGGCCAACGCCGGCAGCACCGACCCGCTGCCCGGCGCCAAGGTGCCCGATGGCAACTCGCTGCTCAAGCTGGAAGAAGCTGAGGGCGCAAAGCAGGCCGACAACTTCGAAGTCGCCAAGCAGACCGCCATCCAGGACATCAACAACCTGCGCACTGACATCGCCACCGCGCAGCGCAACCGCCGCATCCACGACGCCAAGCTGGCCGAAGTGCGTGAAGCCGCCCGCATGTTCGCCGCGGAGATGCAGAGCTACCGCTACATCATCGCCAGCTTCCAGCAGAAGGTGTTCAACCTCGACTATGAAATCCAGCGCGTGATGATCGAGAAAGACTCGCTGATCGCGGAGCTGGCCCAGGTCGAGAACGACATTCGCCGCATCGACGGCCAGGCCATGACACTCGAAGACGGCTACTACGAAATCAGCAAGCTGTACGACCGCACCATCAAGATCCTGGCATGGTACGAGCAGTCCGACCCCAACCTGCGCCTGATGGCAGACACAGCCGGCCGCGGCTGGCTTCGCGGCAAGGTTGTGGCGGTGGGCAGCGACCCGCGCACGGGCGTGCTGAGCATCAGCATCGGCCGCAACGAAAAGGTGCAGGTCAACCAGGTGTTCACGATCTACCGCAACGACAAGTTCGTGGCGCGCATGGTGGTTGAGAATGTCAGCCACAACACGTCCACGGGCCGCCTGCTGGAAGAGTTCCGGGGCCGCGCGTTTGTGGCAGAAGGCGACAGCGTAAAGACTGCCGAGCCGTTTGGCGGGGCTTCGCTGCGCCGCTAAGCCTGACGAAACTAAAGAACCAGACCGGCATGACCGGTAAGCAATAAGGAAGCAATCATGGCCAAGAAAGCACTTCCTCCGCGCAGGGCCACAGCGGGCCCGGCAACCAGCGGCAGCATGCAGTCGCCCCAGCCGATGCAGTCTGAGGCAGTCGGCAAGTTCGACAAGTTTGCCGCCTTTGCGCTGGCCTTGCCGTGCACGGTGCTGGCAATCGTCGGGCTGGTGGTCGGCATCGGCTATACCCACGCCGAGCACGACATTGGCCTGTTCGGCTTTCCCAAGAAGAACAAGCTGAGCTGGGAAGGCGGCGGCGAGTCGGTACAGAAGCTCTCGGGCGCAGTGCAGATCACGGGTTTTGAACAGACCAACTACATTGGCCGCTCCAGCAGCGGCGACGTGGACGTGGCCGTCCTCAACGTCGGCAGCGTCAACAACGTAAGCCTGGGCGACGTCTTCACCCTCAGCACCGAAAACCCGGACGTGCGCCTTGAGTTCATCGTGTTTGACGTGCAGTCCACGGTCAGCCGGGCCTACATCCTGCTTGGCCAGAACACCGAGGGCAAAGCCCGCACTGCCAGCCTGAAGCTTTCCGACATGGAAAAGCTGTGCGGCGGTACCAGCGGCATTGGCGTCAAGCGCGACTGGAGTGACCAGATCGTGCGCCGGTACGTCGAAACGCGCTCAACGGCACAGTAACTCGCCTGAAACCTGATTGATCCAAGTGCGAAGGCCCCCGGGCCTTCGCACTTTTCATTGAATCCGGGCGTCAACCAATCCAATTCGCGTGAGGATTTTCCGCTCCCGTGGACAAGACCTGTTCCGTAAAAGAAACATGGACACGGGGCCTGTGCCCCGCCAAACCATGCACCCGCATGCTCTTGACTGATCGCTCGATCGAAAGGAATTACCGGATGGGACGTGCACTCCGCATCGCCTGTCTGCCTGCAATTCTGGCCCTCGCGGCAGTACTTGCCGTCAGCGCAGCCAGCAGCCAGGCTGAACCAGGCACCGCCACACTGAAATCCCTGCAGTCGGAACGGGTTTCGCTCGCGAAATCCCTGTCTCCGTCCATCGTCGCGATTGCCGCTACCCGGCCCGACCTTGCAGCCATGGGCCAGACCGGCATGGCCGGCGGCGGCGCCATGGCAGCCAGCGGGTTCGTCGTGGACGGCGACTACGTGATGACCTGCATGGAAGGCTCGGCTTTGATTCCTGAGGGTCGCCGCAGCGGCGGCGACGTCTTCATGAAGCCCGGCGCGACCGTATGGATGATGGCCCACGACGGCACCGAGTTCTCGGGCACTGTCATCGGCCGTGACCGCCGCAACCTAGCGCTGCTGGTCAAGATGGACGAGGGCCACCCGGACCTTCCGTCGCTCAAGTTCGGTGATTCTGATGCCGCGCGCATGGGCACGACCACCATCGGCCTGGGCAACACCCTCGACAGCATGCTGATTGACCGCACCGTGAGCTTCAGCTACGGCACGGTCAGCGGCTTCTACCGCTTTGAGCCCCTGGACGTGATGAACCCCGATGACGCAACCCAGCACGGCGACCCCTACAAGGGCAACGTGCTTGAGGTAGACGTTGCCGTACACCCCGGCGACCACGGCGGCCCGGTGCTGAACCTGAGCGGCGAAGTGATCGGCATGATGACCGGGCACTTCATGGCAGGCCGCTACCTCGGCTGCACGGTGCCCAGCAACCAGTTGCGCGCGGTGATGGCGCAGCTCAAGAAGGGCATTGCCGAAGACGAGCTGGCACGCGGCAAGCTGGGCTTCATCGCCCACACGCCCGCCGGCGACCCCAAGGTCTACATCAAGGACGTCGAAGCCGACGGCCCCGCAGCCAAAGCCGGCATCAAGGTCGGCATGGAGCTGGTGCGCGTGGACAACTACCGCATTCCGAACTGGGACCGCCTGAAGGAAATGCTGGGCGTGGCCTACATGGAAGTGGAACGCACCGGCGCATTCGGCCGCGGCGCCGTGAAGGTGCCGATCAGCTATGGGCTGCCTGTCGGCACGCACATCCAGTTGACACTGCGTGACACGTCCACGGGCAAGGAAATCACGGTCGACCTCGTGGTCGGCGAAAAGGACGAAGACTTCTAAGGCGCCACAGAACGCGAAACGCATGCAGGCGTGCACACACAGCCTGCTTACGAAGGAAGAACGAAGATGAAAAAGACAGCACTGGCAATCGCGCTTCTGCTCGGGCTTGGCATCGTTGCCGGCCTGGCGCAGGACGCCCCCGCCGCAAAAGGCGACAAGACGACCGCAGCGCCGCGCTACGCCAACATGCCGGCGATGCCGCTGCACCGCGAACTGGAAAAGCACCGCATCGCCGTCTCGGCCGAAGTTGCGTCGCACACGGTGTCGGTCGAGATCGACTATGACCGCGACGCCGCCGCAAGCGGCCCGCGCAACCCGATCCAGATCCCGGGCATGGGCTCAGACCCGAACGACCCGTTCCAGCGCTATGACCTTGGCCCCTTCTCGGGCCTGGTCGTGGGGCCCAACCACATCCTGATCAGTGACCGCTGCCTTGGCGACTTCACCGAGACGGGCGCCAGCGACGCCGTGGAAGCCATCACCGTGACGCTGCCCAACGGACAGCGCTGGCCGGCACGCGTGGTCGGCCGCCACCAGCAGATCGACCTGGCGCTGCTTGAGCTCGATTGCATCATCGACAAGACCTGCCCGACGCTGCAGATCATCAAGTTCCCGTCCAAGCGCATTCCGCTTGAGCGCGGGCAAATGGTGATCGTCGTCGGACGCGGCCAGAACCCGCTGGGCACACTGGTCAACGACGGCATCATCAGCGCCCTTGAGCGCGAAGAGGGCCGCGCGTTCCAGCTGGACGCCCGTATCGGCAACAGCACGCTGGGCGCCCCGGTCGTTGACCGCGACGGCACGCTGGTCGGCATGGTCACCATGCACAACCACCAGACCTTCGGACAGGCCAGCGGCGTCAGCTATGCCGCCTACATGGACGAAGTGCACGCCGCCTACACCCTGATGAAGGACGGCAAGTTCATCAAGCGCCCGCCTTCGCCGTTCATGGGCGTCGGCGCGCAGAAGAAGTGGCCCGACAAGCCGGGCCTCGAGATCGGCAACATCGTGGACGGCAGCGGCGCCCAGAAGGCGGGCCTGCGCGTCGGCGACATCATCCTGCAGGTGAATGAAAAGGACATGAACGAGCTCGAAGACCTGCTGGCGGTAATCAGCAAGATGAAGGTTGGCGACACGCTGAGTGTGAAGTACTTGCGCGGTGAAGAAGAAGCCACCGCCAAGGTCACCCTCGGCCCTCGCCCGTAACGCAGGCCGCCAGTGAACTGTGAGCAGTCAAACGCAACGGGCGCCTGGTCGCCCGACAAGGAAAGAGGCAAGAACATGAACCGGATCATTTCAGCCCTGGCACTGAGCATGTGCGTCGGCGGCTTCGCGCTGGCCACCAGCGACGTGCCCGCGGGCGCCCAGGACAAAGGCGCTGCAACCCCGAATGTCACGAAGCTCGACGACGAGACCCGGGCGCTGGTCGCCAAGGTCTACCCGGCCTTTGTACTGATCGGCGGCGGCAGCGGCGTCTGCATCAGCGAAGACGGCTACTTCCTGACCAACCACCACGTATGGAACGACGCCGCGGCACCAGCCGAGATGGTGGTCAAGCAGGCCGGCAACAACAAGCGCTTCACCGCCGACGCCATCGGCGCTGACCCGCGCGGCGACATCGTGCTGGGCAAGCTGCGCCTGGACCCGGGCCAGAAGGTCCCGTTTGTCACCCTGGGCGACAGCGACAAGGTTGAGCCGGGATCGATCTGCCTGAGCGTGGGCAACCCGTTCCTGCTCAGCGGCCAGGGCAGCGAGCCGACGGTAACCATCGGCACCGTCACCGCCAACCACCGCTTCCAGGGCGGCTACAACGACAGCATCCAGATTGACACCTCGATCAACCCCGGCAACAGCGGCGGACCCAGCTTCAACATGGACGGCGAAGTCATCGGCATCAACGGCCGCAACATCGCCAGCCACGGCAAGCGTTTCAACACCGGCGCCGGCTATGCCATCCCGTCGAACCAGATCAAGCACTTCATCCCCGTGATGAAAGAGCAGCTGGGCGGCGCGCTGCTGGTTCGGCATGGCTTTGTCGGCGGACTCAGCTTTGACCTCAAGCACCAGGGCGGCGCGCGCATCACTGCCGTTGAACTTGAGAGTGAAGCCGGCGACGTCGGCTTTGAAGCCAACGACGTGATCCAGGAAGTGGACGGCTACGAGATCTTCAACGCCTACCGCTACTACGGCGTGATCGGCACCAAGCCACGCGGCAGCGAGTTCAAGTTCAAGGTCCTGCGCGGCGAAAAGACCGTGATGCTGACGGCCCGCAACAACGTGCCGTCCGAAAGCGGCCAGTTCGGCAACATCCCGCGCGCCGACGACGTTGCCCGCGCCGAAGACCGCCGCAGCGGCAACAACCCGCTGCGCCGCATGATGGACCCGTTTGCACTGCCTGACCCGAAGTCGTCGATCGGCTTCAAGGGCAAGTACAACCCGGACCGCAAAGTCGGCGGCTACGTGCTGACCGAGGTCGTGGCCGGCGGCCCGCTGGAAATCGCGGGCCTGCAAGCCGACGACGTGCTGACCCACGTGAACGGCCGGCACATCCAGTACTACTGCGACCTGGGCGACATCCTGATCGCAAAGGGTCCGGGCACCGAGGTCACGGTGACGTGGATGCGCGGCACCGAGAAGCACGAGGGCAAGGCGACGCTGGCCAAGAGGTGATGGCAAGCACCAACACCAGGGGCGCCCGGCAACGGGCGCCCTTGGTCGTTTCGGGCGGGCAGCGCGACGGCGTGTACGACCGACGAACTGCCAAAGCAACCATCGGTGCACATCCATGAACATGTGCACCGATGTTCACTTGTGGTTGCTCTGCAGCGGCGCGTGAGCGCAGCTAACCAATGCTACAAAAGACGAAAACGCCACGACGCAAAGAACGCCACGGCTGGATTCAGCATTCGCGAGTCACCAAGCCGGCCGTGGCGCTCGTTGCGGCTTGGCGTTGCTTTGACGGAGCAATGTCCAAATCGATCAAGGCTTGAGTTCGTTCACGATGGACGTGCAGAGCTCTGCTGCGTTTGCGATCCACGAACTGTCAAAGCAACCATCGGTGCACATCCATGAACATGTGCACCGATGTTCACTTATGGTTGCTTTGCAGTGGCGCGTGAGCACAGCTGAACATCGCTCCAACAGGCGAAATCGCCACGACGCAAAGAAGGCCACGGCCGCACCCAGGATTCGCAAGTCACCAAACCGGCCGTGGCGCTCGTTGCGGCTTGGCGTTGCTTTCACGGCGCAATGTCCAAGTCGATCAAGGCTTGAGTTCGTTCACGATGGACGTGCAGAGCTGTGCTTCATTTGCGATCGACGTACTGCCAACGCAACCATCGGTGAACATCCATGAACATGTGCACCGATGTTTACCTGTGGTTGCTTTGCAGCGGCGCGTGAGCGCAGCTAAACATCGCTCCAAAAGACGAAGTCGGGTAGTGCATCAGTTTGAGTCCAACGGGTTTGAAAACGGAGTAACTGAGCAACAGAGGAAGGACCGGATGGACGCGACAGCTAGCCATTGGACCGCGAAAGGCAGGTGGCTTTAGGGTGGCGCCATCTCCGTTGCTCGGTTTCTCCGTTTTCAGGAAGTTGTCCTTGCTGGAACGGATGCATTACCCAACCATTGGTGCACATCCTTGAACATGTGCACCGATGTTCACTTATGGTTGCTCTAAAGCGGCGCGCGGAAGTACCCCTGCTTGGTGGCCGACGGCGCACTCCAAACAAAAACCGGGTGCATCGTTGCGATGCACCCGGTCATGTTGTGATCCAAGCTTACTCGCGGCGCAGCAGGGGCCGCAGGCTGAACGCTACCAGCAGTGCCAGCAACAGCAGCCAGGCCGAGTTGCCGCCGACGGCGCAACCACCGCCGCCACCACCACCGCCGCCTCCGCCACCACCACCGCCGCCGCCGCCGCCGTCGTTGTCAACGATGGTCAGGGTTGCGCTGCCGGGCGTGCCGGCTGTGTAGCCCGCGCCGGTCACCACGGTGATGATCACCGTCTCGCTGCTTTCGCCGGTGGCGTCGTCCACGGGCGTGACGGTCACAGTGGCTGTGCCCGTGACCGGAATCGTGACCTGGCCGGTCGTGACGCCGGTGACCGTATAGTCCGTCGTGAATGTTGCGGTGCCGCTGAAGGTGACGTCCACCAGCAAGGGTGCCGCCGGCGCCGGGTTGGCGGTCAGCGTGAACGTGCCGGTGGTGGTACCAGCCTCGGCGGGCGTGCCGGATGATGCGACCGTGACGACAACGCCGCCACCGCCACCGTTGTAAGTGACCGTGTTGTCGGTGCTGGTGCTGGCCTGGTTGGTCTGGGCGCTGACGGTGCCGGTGGCGCCGCCTGCCGTGATTGAGGCGACCACGTCGCCGTTGCCGCTCATGCCGCTGACAGCCACGTTGTAAGTGCTCGGGCCTCCGGTGACGATGGCGGTCAGAGTGCCGGTGGCGGTGCTGCCGGCAAAGCTGATGTCCGCGCCGTCAAAGCCGGTGACACCCTCACTGAACACAGCCGTGAAGTTGATCGGCGAGGCAGCCGTCGGGTCAGCCTGCGCCGCAGCCTGGTTGATGGTGCACGTCGGGCCGGTAGCGCCAGTGAAGAGCGCCACATCCTCAACGGACATGTTGCAGTTGCCAGTCGTTGAGCCGACATAAGTGAACAGTATCGCGTGACTGCCACCGTCCGCCAGCGCGACTGGAATCGCCAAGCTGCGCAGGGTGTAGGCAGTTTCGGCAGTAGCAGGCTCTGTGAAAGTCTGCAAAACCTGACCATCAATCGTCACTGTGAGCGTGTCCGTAAATGGAGTGGTTACTGCCCCGATCCAGAGTTGGAAATTGAGATGCGTAGTTCCAACCGGAATCGTTGCGCTCTGTCCCAACGTTGCAGTCTCGGCCGCGCTGATCCCGCCAAACCACGCCCAGACCTGCCCGCTCAACGGGCCGGTCGTTCCGCCGCCTGTTCCGCACAGGGTAGCGTCGCACATTGGCGTACCAAAGTTCGTGGACGTCTGGACAGTCCATGCGGTATTTCCAGCGCCCGGATTGCCAACGCCTGCCTCAAAATCGCCGTCGGCGACCTGTGCCGCCAAGGCAGTGCCGATGACTGCCACAAGCAGCATCGTCAGCCCTAACATTTGTTTGCTCATTCCCATCGGTCGCCCCTTATTGTGGGTCCCCCAACGCTGGACCGCTGTGCGTACGCCGCACAGTTTGCGTTTAGTTTTTACGAAACGTACGATAACCTATCTTGTGCCACTGCCTGAGTCCATAATCTTCTGAATACAGGCTCGGATTGAATGAATGTCCGTCAAGTGAGTCACGACACCATGGCAAAGAGTTTCACAACGGTCGGCACCTGGGTGTTCCTGCTCGCCATAACTTCGCCGACGATTTTCGCCCAGGCTGTCGGCGATCCGGCAACTGACAAGTCGTTTGCGTCCAAGTGGAACCTGACAACGCCGCCGGACTCGCTGTCTGAAGCATGGTCTGATCCAGCGACGAAAGTGGTGCTGATCGATTGGTTTGGGGTCTACTGAAGTCATTGCCAGGCTGCCGTGCCGCAGCTCAACCAGCTACACAGCACCCACGGCGGGGCCGGCCTGCGGGTGATCGCGCTGAACTTTGCAAACACGGACCCAGAAATCGACAACTTCGTACTGACCTACGGCGCCACGTATGGCTTGGCGCGCGTTGCCGATTCCAGCGGATACAACGTGCCCCAGTTCTCGTGGGCACACGCGATTGACGCGCAGGGCACCATCCTTTGGCAGGGATCTACATCATCGGTGACGGATGCAATGATCAACGATTGGTTGAACCCCGGCAACGGCACCGGAGACAAGGGTTCTGACGAAGACGATGATGGTTGCACCATAACCACAGGCGGCGTGCCCGGAGTCCTGTCTGTGATGCTAGCGCTACTATGGCTCCGCCGTCGGCGGCTGATCTCATTTGCCCGCTGAAAACTCTTCTTCGTGGGCTTCGTTCGGGTCGCTGGGTGGCGTTTCTTTCGGGTTGCGCAGCTTGCCGTTGGGGCCCTTGGCGCCCTTGACCGGACCGTCGTAGTCCGGGTAGCTCTTGTCCTCGCTCAGCCGCCAAGCCACCTCGTACAGGCACTTCACCGCCGGCACCATGTCGCGGTAGTTGATCGTCTCGGGGTCGTCAATCGCCGTGTGCATCTCGGCGTTGCTGCCGCCGAAGGGAAACACCACGGGCATGCCCGCCACGCTGTAAAAGGGCCAGTGGTCGCTGGCTGCCATCGGCGGCCGGTCGCTGAACGTGAACTCGATTTCAGGAAACAGCGGCCCTGCCTCGCGGCACACGCGGTCAAGCATCGTACTGCTGGCCGTGCCCTGCAATTGCAACTTCTTGTTCGGGATGCGCCCGATCATGTCGATGTTGATCATCGCAATCGCCTTCTCGTGCGGAATCAGCGGCTCGTCACAGTACCAGCGCGAGCCCAGCAGGCCCTTTTCCTCGCCCGTGAACGTAAGAAACAGAAAGCCGCGCCGCGGCTTCACGCCGCTTTTGGCAAGCGCCTCGGCAATCTCTAACACAGTGGCGACACCGCTGGCGTTGTCGTCGGCGCCGTTGTGAATCTGGCCCATCGCGGTGGCGGCGTCACGGGCGCCGAAATAGCCCAGCCCCAGGTGGTCGTGGTGGGCGCCGAAGATGATCCACTCATCCAGTTCGCCCTCAATCTTGCCGGCGACGTTGCGGCACTCGCGCACGACTTCTTTTGATTTCGCGCTCAGTTGCACCTTCAGGTTCGACAAATCCGGGCGCTGCTTGAAGTCGCCCTGGTCGAACTCTTTCTGCACGCGCTGCAACTCGCCCTCGCCGCCCAGCAGCATGTCAGCCGCAGCCAGCGACACGTGAAAGAACGGCAGTCCCCCACCCTCGCGGTTCTCGCCGGCCAGGTACAGCGGCGGCGACTTCTCGGCGGCCCCGGGCGACGGCAGGCTCAGGCGGTTGTCGTTGCCGCCCAGGCTCTCGGGGCCCGTGACCATCAGGATGCCCGCACAGCCGGCGGACTGCAGCAACGCTTCTTTTGATTGAAGGTAGCTGCTGCGACTGAACGGGTTGCGCCGCCCACCAACGCGCCACGGCGTGGGTTCATAGCGCATGATCAGGGCCAGCTTGCCCTTCAGGTCAAGGCCCTCAATATCGTTGTAGCCCTTGTCGAGGTCCGCCACGGCATAGCCCGCGAACACGATCTCAGCGTCTTTCAACTCCGCGTTGACGCTGGCGCCCTCGGTGCCCACGAAGTGCTCTTCATAGTGCAGCGTGGTGGTCTTGTCGCCGCGCGTGAAGCTGATGGCCGGCTTGCCGTCCCACTCGCGGTGGGCCAGCTTGACCGTCTGGTACCACGTGCCGTTTTCGCCAGCCGGCTTGACGCCTGCGCGCTCCATGCGGTTGCGCACATAACTTGCCGTGATCAGCGCTTCGGGCAGGCAGGTTTCGCGCCCCGCCATTTCGTCTGAGGCCATGAAGTAGACGTCGGCTTTGATGTCTTCAAGGGTGATGCTGTCCATGTTCGGCGCAGACGGCTTGGCGGCGTCGTTGGCATACACGCCGCTGAAGAACATGCCGCAAAGGGCCAGTGCCGCGAGCATCCGGATTGGTTTCATGTGCTGCCTCTTTCGGGCGCAATTCAGGTCTTCAGGTTGCGTTGATCGTGGTTTGCGTCATTATGACGTTGCCGGCGCTGCACTTCCCCCGGAAAATGCCCCCGGGCACGTTCATGACGACCCAGCCACCACACACCATGACCCGCAGCCACTTTGTGCTTGTAATGAGTCTCGCCGCGGCCTGCTTCCTCACGGCCTGCAAAACCACCGAGCCGCGGGGCGGCGTGGGAATCAAGCCCGCCACCATGCCCGAATGGGCGGTGACGGGCGAACACCCGGATTATCCCGCCGACCGCTTTCTCGTCGCATACGGCCTGGCCCGCACCGGCAAAGATGCCGCAAAACAGGCCGAAGACGGCCTTGAGCGCATGATTACCAGCTGGCCGATGACCGAACACGCGGCCCTGTTCGAGAACACCCAGTTCCGCGACATCGTCACCGGCGCAGCCGGCTGGATCAGCGTAAGCGAACTTGGCGAAAGTGTCCGCCGTGAAGAAGCCGGCAACGGGTTCGAAAACGTGGCGCTGTGCGCGATTTCGCGCGACACACTGCGGCTGTGGGCAGCCAGCCTGCTGCCCGACGCGCAGAAAGAACTTTCCGCAAGCGCCGAGCCGCCGGTGGCGGGCACCGTGCTGAACCGCCTGGAAGCGTGGGGCGCATACTTTCTCAAGGCCGCGCGCGTGCTGGCGATGCAGTTGATGGTCGAGGGCACACTGGACCGCGCGGCATTCGCCAAGGCCGAAGTCGCCGCGGGCCGCCTGTGGGAGCTGCCGGGCCTGATGCGCATCAGCCAGTCAGGCAACGGCGGCGTGGCCGAGATTCGGGGCGGCGTGCCGGGCGAGCTGAGCATGTTCGCGCGCTTTCGCGACGAGGTGCCGGCGGGGGTGCCGATCACGTGGCGGCTGGCGCCGAACCTGCGCGGCCAGGTCAGCGGCGACGAAGTGTTCAGCAAAGTCGGCGACGCGCGCTGCAAGGTGCTGGCGGTGTCGCCCAGCGGCGACGACGGCGGGCAGGTGTTCGCGACGCTGGACCTTGACCGCGTGCTGGGCCGCCGCACGGGCATTGTGCTGCCGGTGTGGTACTGGAGCATCGTTCTGCCCAGCACCCGCAACGCCGAGCTTGAGTTCGAGGTAAGCGAAACCGTCGAGGGCGCGGCAAAAGGGGCCGAGCCGCTGTTCGTGCCCGAGCTTTCGAAGTGGGCCAAGATGCGCGGCCTGCACATCCGCAAGCCCGAAGACCCCGACGTGGGCAAGCACTACCGCCTCAAGCTGGCCGGCAAAATCGAGGTGCGCAGCTTCACGGAAAACGAGCAGGCCATCACCTACGTGACCGGCCAGCTTGACCTGGTCGACACGGCCACGGGCAACGTGCTGTACAGCTACTTTCCCGGCATCCAGCGCAAGGGCCAGCCCGGCCAAAGCGAAGGCGGGCTTGCCCTGGGCGCACAGCAGGAAGCCGCCGCGGAAGCCATGCTCGAGTTCATCGGCCGCCTGACCGCATTCTTGCCCTCGCCGGAAGATGCAGTGCGGCCGCAGTAAGTTGTCAGTTGTCCGCGTCCGTTCCTCCCACTTCCCCTTTCCACTTCCCCTGCCCACTGGACCTCCCAACTTCCCCTTCCCACTTCCCCTGCCTTCGCGTTATTGTCCGCCCATGCCCACCGCGTTCATCACCGGCATCACCGGCCAGGACGGCAGCTATCTGGCCGAGCTGCTGCTGGCCAAGGGCTACCTCGTGTACGGCTTGATCCGGCGCAGCAGCACGTTCAACACCGCGCGCATTGATCACTTGTACCAGGACCCCCACGTCAAGGACTACCGCCTGCGCCTGGTCTACGGCGACCTGAACGACGGCGCGCGGCTTCACGCGCTGCTGGCTGAGATCAAGCCCGACGAGATCTACAACCTGGCTGCGCAGGCCCACGTGCAGGTAAGTTTCGAGATGCCCGAGGGCACGGGCCAGACCGACGCGCTGGGTGTCACGCGCCTGCTTGAAAGTGTGCGCGCCGTGTGCCCGGCTGCGCGCTTTTATCAAGCCGGCAGCAGCGAGATGTTCGGCAGTTCGCCGGCGCCGCAGAATGAAGACACGACCCTGCTGCCGCGCAGCCCCTACGCGATTGCCAAGCTGTACGCGCACCACATGACGCGCAATTACCGTGAAGCCTACGGCATGTTTGCGGTCAGCGGCATCCTGTTCAACCATGAAAGCCCACGGCGCGGCGCCACGTTTGTGACGCGCAAGATCACGCGCGCGGTGGCAGCAATCAAAGCCGGCGCGCAGGACAAGCTGTTCCTGGGCAACCTGGACGCCCGCCGCGACTGGGGCTTTGCGCCCGAGTACGTCGAAGGCATGTGGCGCATGCTGCAGGCCACGACGCCGCGCGATTACGTGCTGGCCACGGGCGAGGTGCACAGCGTGCGCGAGTTTGTCGAGCGTGCGTTTGCGCGCGCGGGCCTTGACTGGCAGCAGCACGTCGAAATCGACCCGCGTTACCTGCGCCCCACGGAAGTAGACGTACTGCAGGGCGACGCCTCACGCGCCGCCAAAGACCTGGGCTGGAAGGCACAGACCCGCTTCCATGAACTGGCGGACCTGATGGTGGACGCCGACCTGCAAGCGCAGCAGCAAGGCCGCGGCGAGTTCGAGGTCGTAACCCGCCACTTCACCTGACGCCCCGGTTGCTTGAGATTTCCACTCGCAGTTGTCGAACTCCAGCGCTGGACAGACCGCAACACGCGCCTGCGCGCCGTAGCGCTTCGGCGCGAAGGCGTGAAGAACTGCAAACTGCCCAGGCAACCACCGGTGCACATCTGTAAACATGAGGTTCGCGCCGGTACGGCTTTGTTGATGTTTACCTATGTGTATGCATGGTTGCTTTTCGCCATTTGTGCTCCATCGAAGCCAGGTAGTTCCATAGCCGTGCAATCCGCGTGACTGGCGTTCAGACCAAACGCCAAGGCGCCATGAACGCCACGGCCCCTCTCACAATTCGCTAGTTGCCAAGCCGGCCGTGGCGCTCGTTGCGTCTTGGCGTTTGGCAGTAGTCAGTAAGAGTTTCGCCAGCGTTTCACGCGTGGACGCGGCGACCCTGAGTCCGGCTTTGTGCTCTGGCATTTCTCCGTGGCTCTGTGACTTCCGACTTCGCCAAGGCTACGTCGGACAAGCCGTGTTCAACAGCAGTTGCAGGTCCTGCAGTGAATCACGCAGTAGTCTTTTCCGTCGTCCCCGACTAAACTGCCCCCATGTTCGGCGCCAAGAACCACTATGAACAGGCATTCAGCGGGTTGCTCGTTGAAGCCGGCGTTCGCGCCCTGGCCGTGGAGCAGGCCCGGCGGCCTGTGCTGAACGGCGTGACGCTCAAGAACTTCGACGTCATGGTGCAGGGCACCGACGCGATCCTTGCCCTCGACCTCAAGGGCCGCCGCGACCGCCCATGGGTCAGCCGCACTGACCTGTTTTCCATGATGGGCTGGCGCACGCTGCTGCAGGGCAAAGCCGAGCCCGCCTTTCTGTTCGCCTTCTTCTCGCGGCTGTTTGATCTGCCCGGCCGCCAGGCTGACCTGCCAGCCACGCGCCATGAAACGCCCGCGGGCGTGTACCGCTTCTGCCTGCTGGACCTCGAAAGTGCGCAGCGGCTGGCAAAGCCCCGCAGCGCGCGCTGGGGCACGCTAGACTTCGCATGGCAACCGTTCGCGCGGGCAGTACGGCCGCTCGATGAGGTCGTGACTCTGGCAAAGATGGCGGTTTCAGGAAGCAGGTGGTAGGAGGCAGGAGGCAGGAACTGCTTTTCGTTGATCCAACCTCCGTCGTCCAACCTCCAACCTCTAGCTCGCCCCGCCACACTTCCGGGCGACGCTAGCGTCGCCCCTACGAATTCTGAAAATTATTGGCGCGTCTAAGTGGTTTCGCCGGCTGTAGTTCCTGCCTCCTGCCACCTGCTGCCTGCCTCCTGAAACTCAATTCCTGTGTCCGTGGGTTCCTGGGGTTAAGGGCGCGAGCATGTGCCCCCAAGGACCCGAACCATGAACGCTTCCATCGATGCCATCATTCGCCAGCTGCTGGTTGATCTTGATGCCGACAGCCTTGACGACTCCGTCGAAGCCGCCCGCGCGACCCAGCAGCTTGCGCGCCGCGAAGCCGAGGCTGCCACCGCCGCCTACAACGCAAGCAAGGCCCCGCCGCCGTTTCGCGTGGGCGACAAAGCCGTCGTCAGCGCCATGGGCCGCGAGTGGATGTTTCGCGACCTGCGGCTTCACATCAAGCTGTTGACGCGTCAAGTCACGAACACGCTGCTGGGTGACAAGTCGCCGTTCAAGGACGACGTGCTGCTCAACATGATGGGCGACGTGAACCACATGCATCGCATCATGGAAATCCGCAACTCGATCGCCGACTTTGCCCAGCCCGAGCGCATGCGCCTGCGCAAAGCCGCGCTGGCCAACAAGCGCAAGCCGCCCGGCAACGGGCCCCAGCAGCCGCAAGGGGCCAGCATCTTTCGCGACCTGCGCCAGCAGCAGATGAGGATGGAGGACTCGCTCAAGCAATGGACCGCCGGGCGGCAGGCGGCTGCGCCTGCGCCCGTGGCACACCCTGGCGACGCAGAGGCCGCCGCGTTCGAAGCCGAGCACCAGGAGTGGATTCACAAGCTGCAAGCTTGGAAAGCAAGCGAGCAGCAGGGTCCCGCGCCGAAGTTTCCGGCGCGCGTGCTGAACGCGATGCGCATCACGGCAACGCACAGCAAGCCGGCCGCCAAGGCCGTGCGCGAGCTGGAAGAGCAGCTCAAGTCGATCGACGCCCTGCCGCAGAGCCCGGAGGTCTCTGCCCCCAGGACCGGCGGATAACGTAGTGGCACGGGCGCCCCGCCTGCGCTGAAGCTTCGACGGGCAGGCTCCGCCCGTGCGCCGTGCAACCCAAAGCCAACACATCGGCGAGGCGCCGATGCCACAACCCACGCCTTCGCGCCATGGCGTGGGCCTGGTGGCAATTTGCGTAGGCCAGGTGCCTCGGCTGCTCGACTGCAGCGCTTCGCCGCGTTGCCAACGCGCGCTCTTCAGTTTGCAGCAAGAGCCCCTGAACGTTGCCGTAAGAGCCCCCGAAGGGGGCGCAAGACATTAGCCCGGCGCGTGAGCGCCGGGATGATAGACGAAAGAGGTTCAGAGCCCCGGAGGGGCGGCACACCGGTGGATGGGAAAACATGCCGCCCCTCCGGGGCTCACAGTGTGGTCTGATTCCCCGGCGTTCCTCGGACCGCTTCGCGCTCCTGCGGTTCGGGCGCTTCGCGCCCCGCGCCGGGCTAACACATGCCGCACCCTCCGGGTGCTGAACGGCCAACAGGCGCGGGCCTGCCCGCCGAAGCGCCACGGCGCGAAGGCGGGAAGCGCCTGCAACGACATCGGCTGGAAGCCGATGCCACTACTTCTTCCACAGCTTGCGTTGCCTGTGCGCTCGCGGTTGAATCGGGCCATGGAACCGACTGCCCTTGTGCTGCGTGCCGCCGGCACCAACTGTGAACGCGAGACGGCCTGGACCCTGCGCCAAGCCGGCGCAACCGCCGACATCCTGCACGTGAACGAGTTGCTGCGTGAGCCCACGCGCCTGCGCGACTATCACCTGCTGGCGATCCCGGGCGGGTTCAGCTACGGCGACGACCTGGGCAGCGGCGTGGTGTTTGGCAACCAGTTGCGTTCGCGCCTGAAACCGGAAATCGAAAAGTTCATTGAGGACGGCAAGCTGATGCTCGGCATCTGCAACGGCTTCCAGGTGCTGCTGAAAGCCGGCCTGCTGACGGGGCGCGACGTGTTTGATGACCCGCCGCGCGCAACCCTGAGCTGGAACATGAGTGGCCGCTACGAAGACCGCTGGGTTGACCTGCGCATCGTCAGCGAGAAAACGCCCTTCGTCAGCGGTCGCAAAGTCGTCAGCTATCCGGTCGCACACGCCGAGGGCCAGTTCATCGCGCCCGATGCTTTGCTGGACGAGTTGGAGCAAGAACAGCAGGTCGTGTTCCAGTACGTCGATGCCGACGGCCGGCCCACGCAGGAGTTTCCCGCCAACCCCAACGGTTCAAGCCGTGCCATCGCCGGCATCTGCAGCAAGAGCGGCCAGGTGCTGGGCCTGATGCCGCACCCCGAGCGCAACATCCGGCATTTCCATCACCCGGAGTGGAAGCGCATGCCCAAACGCCAGTGGGGCGACGGCTTCGAGCTGTTCCAGAATGCGGTGCGCCGCGCGGGCCAGCTCGTCCGCTGAATACGGCACCCTTCGCCAACGGCAACCACTGACAAGCATTGCTTAGAACCACGGGTGAACACGGGTAAACACAACTACTGTTCAATGCGCCAGGCGTGTGCACCCGTGTTCACCCGTGGTTTCATTGCCCTTGCCCTACGCGGCCGTCCCAATGCAGTGCTGGCCGCCAAGCGCGCGAACCCTTGCCATTTCTGCCGGTCCGTGCGCCGCTTTGGCCGTTTCATCTAACAGTGGGCGGCTTGTCGCGCTGCGTGCTATACTTGCGCTTGAGGTCGGGCGATGGTTCGGAAACACCTTCCATTGATTGCCTTCGCGGGGCTGGTGTTCGGCCCCCCGGTCACGGGTGTTGTCGTTGACCGGCTTGGCGGCCCCGGCTGGGCCGTGGGCTTGCTGACCTTCTTCGGGATGTGCTTGCTGCTCGTCGGCTGGAGCACGGTCAACGCCGTCCGACACCACCTGCGCCAGCGCGTTGAGTTGATACGCTCCCTCGAGAACCTGCGCTGGGTTGCCGCCGGCGGGCCGCCTCCGCTTGCGGGCCCGGCAAGTGCCGTGATTCTGCTCATTGTCGCGGTGCCATTCCTGCTGCTGGCCACGGCCTTGGCCGGGTCTGACGATTCCGGCGAAGTCGTGGCGGGCGCAATTCCTCTGGCGATCTCGCTTTGTGCACAACTGGCCGCCGGGTGGCGTCTCCGTGAGTGGCACTTGAGACGAACTGCATGGCGCGAGGCCCTGGCCCACGGTGAAGTCAAAGGGCGCTGGAGGGCCTTTCGCTAAGCCTTTGTTTTCAGAACGCAATCAGCGAAGCCGCGTGTTATAGTTACTGCGGGGGCAACCTCCCGGGCATTTTAGGGGAACCATCATGATGCACCCTTGGGATCGTGAACGTACTTGGCAGGAAGCTCCGGGCAGCCAGATCGGCTTGCCGTCTTCAGGCAGCGGCTGGGTCTGGATTGTAGCCGTCGTCATTGCCGTGATCGCGCTGGCAGTGTTTGCCAAGAGCGGCGGCAATCACCTGGTGATGGTGCCGATCGGGATCTCGGTCTTCTTCATGTGCCTGTTCATGGTGAACCACCGTCGCGAAATGCGCCGCGTGGAAGTTGCGCGGCACCTGCAACGCATGGGCCAGGCCGAACAGGCGCCCCAGCATGCACCGCAGTCGATGGGCTTTGCACCCCCGGGCCAGCCGGCCCGCGACGACGCTTCGTTGCGCCGCATTTTCGACCGCTTCGATATCAAGGTGATCGAGCATTGCCGCCGCAACCACTGGGAACCCAAGCAGATTTCGGTACTGCTTGAGATGGCCCGCGACTTCGTGGACCAGCCGCACGCCAGCGCCTTGCTGCGCGCGGACCAGGGCAAGGAACTGGGTCGCCACCTGGATGCGTCGCTTGAGCGCGCGCTGCTTCAGTACGACATTGACCACAACCGCAAGGGCGACGAGCTTCGCAAAGACAACGGATACTACGGCGACGACGCGCCGCCGTTCTAGCCCACGACATGCCATGAACCGGGCCCTGCGGGGCCCGGCTCTTTTTTTTGGTGCGCGGCGCCTGCCTGCAAACCAAGATCAGCCGACACGTGAAAGGAAACTGCCATGACCAACCGTTACTCGGTGAAAGAGTTTGTCGCCAAGACCACCCAGACCAACAAGAACGAAGGCCTGTTCGAGATGGAGGGCGACCGCATGCTTGAGGTCCACCTCAACGGCAGCGTCTGGACCAAGATGGGCAGCATGGTGGCCTACATGGGCAACGTCGGCTTCAAGCGCGAGGGCGTACTGGAACACGGGTTGGGCAAGCTGCTCAAAAAAGCGCTCACCGGCGAAGGCATGCAGCTGACCAAGGCCGAGGGCCAGGGTCTTGTTTACCTGGCGGACCAAGGCAAGAAAGTCAGCATCCTGCACCTGCAGAACGAAAGCATTTACGTCAACGGCAACGACCTGCTGGCCTTTGAGCAGAGCATCCAGTGGGACATCAAGCTGCTCAAGAAGATCAGCGGCATTCTGGCGGGCGGCTTGTTCAACGTAAGGCTTGAGGGCACGGGCATGGTCGCCATCACCAGCCACTACAACCCGCTGACGCTGGCGGTGCGGCAGGGCTACCCGGTGTTCACCGACCCCAACGCCACCATCGCCTGGAGCGGAAACCTGTACCCCGAACTGAAAACCGACATCAGCCTGGGCACCTTCTTCGGGCGCGGCAGCGGCGAAAGCCTGCAAATGGCGTTCAATGGCGACGGCTTTGTCGTGATCCAGCCGTTCGAGGAAGTGACGTTCCAGCAACCGACGCGCTAGGAACTTGCTGGATGTCACAACGGGTTCCAAGGGTTAGATACGGTTGTAAACAATCCCGTTGCGTGGCTTGCGCGTTTGCCTGCCCGTTGCGTTAATTGTTTCGTTGACTCGACCGCCGGCAGATCTGCGTGTGCAGATGTCCGGCGGTTTCCCATTGTGGAGACACTGCGTGTCTGCGCAGCCGGGAGCCGAGACGCTTGCGTCCGGCACCTCGACGGGTTCTGTGGAAGCCCCGACCGAGACATCCCTCAACCTGTACCGCTTCCCTGCTCTCTACGACACACTCAAAGCCCCCGACGCCGAGGACATTGCGGCTGTTCGTGGATTGATCACGCGCTTTGTCGGTGAACCGCGCTGGTCTATCCTTGACCCGGCGTGCGGCCCCGGCAACTGGCTTTCGCCGTTTGCGGGCGACGCCAGCCTGCTGGCCGGCAACGACAATTGCCCCGAGATGGTTGAGTACACGCGCGCCAACACCGGCGCGCAAGTCACGCTCGGCGACATGTACGCGCCGCCAATTGACGCGCGCTTTGACGTCGTGCTGGAAGCCAGCGGCGTTACGTCAATCGTGCCCGACGTGGACAGGCTCATGCTGTGGGTGCGCACACTGGGCGGCATGCTGACTCAGCGCGGCGCCGTGATCCTGCTGCTGAACTTTGAAACGCCGGTGCCGCCGCGCCTGCCCGCGACGCTGTGGCGTTCAAGGTGGCGCAACGTGCCCGGGGGCAAGGCTCGCATCCACTATGAACTGGTCGAGGACAAGCCGGGCGTACAGCACATCCGGCGCAGCGTTGACGTGCGCGGCGGTGACTGGCCGCAGCGCATTGTCGAGGACTATGAGCTGCGCGTATGGCCCGGCGAAGTGCTGGACACGCTCAGGCAGGTTCCCGGCATGCGCCTGCTTGCCTGCGCCGACCCGGAGAAGGCCGGAAAGTTCAACGCCGCACCAAGCGGCGCGCGATTGCTGGTCTTTCAACCGGACCGTGCCTGAAGAAGCCGGCAATGGGGCTAAGTCGCTGTACGCCGCGCGGCGTCGATGGCCCCGTCGATGCCGGAGTGAAAGGTGATTCCCTCCGAGCCTTCGCCGATGCCCGCCTTTTCCAGAACCCGCCGGGGCTGGGGTTGCAACGCCACGATCTGGACCTGCGTGCCGGTGTCTTTGAGCTTTCGCAGCAGGCTTTCGAAAGCGACAAGGCCCGTGGCATCCATTGCCGGCACGGCGTGCATGTCGATGATCAGGCACTTGGACTTGCCCGAAGTCGCGATCGCACCGATGGCCTTGTCGGCTGCGCCGAAGAACATGGGGCCGGCGATTTCGTACATCGCCACGCCCTCGGGCATGTCTTTGCGCTCGGCGTTGGCGCCGTTGCTGATCACGCGCGAGCCAGAAATCTCGGCCATGCGGCGCATGAACAGCAATGCTGCCAGCACGATGCCCACGCCTACCGCGATCACCATGTCAAAAGCCACCGTCAAGCCGAAGCATGCCAGCATCACCATCACGTCGCTGCGCGGCGCCACCTTCAGCATGTGCAGGAAGTGCCGGGCGTCGCTCATGTTCCACGCAACGATCAACAGCAGCGCCGCCATGCTGGCCATGGGCAGAAAGCCAAGCACCGGCGCCAGTGCCATCACCGCCGCCAGCACAAACAGCGCGTGCGTCACGGCAGCAACCGGGCTGCGGCCGCCGTTGCGCACGCTGGTGGCTGTGCGCGCGATCGCGCCCGTGGCTGCGAACCCGCCAAAGAACGGCGCGGCAAGGTTGCCTAAACCCTGGCCGACCAGTTCAGAGTCCGGGTCGTGGCGCGTGCCGGCCATGCCGTCTGACACCACGGCTGACAGCAGGCTTTCGATGGCACCGAGCGCCGCGATGGCCATGGCCGGCCCCGCCAGTTCACGGAGCAGTTCCCAGCTGATGCCGATCGGCGCGCCGTCTGCGCCGGGCAGGCTCCAGGGCAGCACCGGCATGGGCGGCACCTGCGGGATGCCGGCGTACGTGACGCCGTCTTTCACATAGGTGAAACGCGAGGCAATCGTCGCCACAGAAACACCCGTGAACTCGGCCAGCGCGTATGCCGCGACCGCGCCAAGAGAAATCGCCACCAGCGGCCCCGGCACCCGCCGCGTGATCTTGGGCCACAGGATCAGGATCAGCAGCGTGAACGCAGCAATGCCCATGTCGGCGTAGCTCAGCCCGTTGAATGCGCGGGCGATGTCGGACACGCGCTCCCAGTAATGGTCGCCGGTCGAAACTACGGGCAGGCCGAAGAAGTCCTTGATCTGCAGGGTCGCAATCACCACGGCGATGCCGGCGGTGAAGCCCGTTGTTACGGGGTAGGGCACGAACTGGATCAAACGCCCCAGCCGCGCCAGTCCCATGATGACCAGAAACCCGCCCGCCATCAAAGACGCCAGGGCCAGCCCGCCCACGCCGTACTTGGCGGCAACGGGCGCCAGCAGCACGACGAAGGCGGCCGTCGGGCCACTGACGTTCAGGCGAGAACCGCCGGTCATGGCGATCAAGCCGCCGGCAATGATCGCCGTGTACAGGCCGTACTGTGGCGGAACACCCGACGCAATCGCCAGCGCCATGCTGAGCGGAAGCGCGACCACGCCGACAATGATGCCGGCGGTGACGTCTGCCCGCAGGTTCTTGAAGGTGTAGCCGTCGCGCAGGGCACCGCGCAGCCCTACGGCGAGTGGAAACGGTTTTGGATTGGCTGACGCGTCGGGCCCGTAGCGCCCGGACTTGAGTTTATCAGGAGACATAGCCGGGAGTGCCCAACCTCGTAACGCTGTCGCTGTGCGTAACGCACGTCAGTCCGGCAACGCGAGCCGCGCAGACACGCGGCATGTGCGGATGATATCGCGCAGAGACACCGGTATCAAACCCCGAGTTGCCGCGCTGCGCCGGGTATCACAAGTCACGGCCCCGCGTCGTTTGCGGCTTTTGCGCGGCACGATAGCCTTGTGCGGTTCCGCCCAAGGCCGGTTGGTTCCTGCTCGCTATCTGTTTCGCGTGACTATAATTGCCCGCGGAGGAGTCCCATGCGCAGATGCATGCTTGCCACGGCGATGCTGTGCCTGTTCAGCGTTTCGGTTCAGTCGCCGGCCATTGCCGAAGAAAAGCAAACGCTGGCATGGACATGCCCTGAACTCACGGCACTGCTGTACGTGCGCAAGTCAGCTGCGCCGGCACCAATGTCAGGTACTCGCTTCAACGCCGAGCATGGCGTGCTGCGCAGTCACCTGACCGAAACGGGCAACTGGGGTGTGGCGCCGGGCTGGCAGTTCAGTGAAGGCGAGTTCGTACTACGCGTCGCCAGCGTCGTGAGCGGCAAAGCCGTCGCCAAGTCCAAGACATGGGACGCCACCTTTGACCAGACGACGACGCCGTCGGCACTTCAGAGCGTGCCTGACATCCTGACCGCCGAGTACTCCGTCAAGGCAACCGAGGGCGACTTCACGACCATCCATGTCAAAGCCACCGGCGACGACGCCGAGGCCGAGAACAACTTCACCAACCGCCGCTGCGGGCCGCTGACCATCGAGATGGACGCGGTGTTTGACACCGCCAAGGGATGGCTGCACGGCGTCAAGGGCAGCTGGAAGGGCACGGGGTTGCGCGGCGACGTGAGTGTGGACTTCGAGTATGCGCTCGAGCGCGTGAAGTCGTTCGCAGACCGGGCCGCACTGGACAAGGCCGTCGAAACCGCTATCGACAAGGGTCTTGAGGCAATGGACGCGCGCGAAGATGACTACCGGCGCGGCGACTACGCGGCGTTCGCCGCGTACACCTATCTGCAAAGCGGGCGCGGCGCCAACAACAAGTTCACGGCGTTGGCCCTGTCTCGCATGGTCAAAGAGGGCAGCGTGCTGAAGTACATCCAGACCTATCACGCCGCCTCGATGGTGCTTGCCCTTGAGGCCAAGTACATCACCGACGAAGAGCGCCGGCAGGTCGCCAAGGGACAGCGCCCGGGCGCGATCAAGCGCGTGATGTCCGAGGCGGACAAAGCCGCCATAAAAGACGCCATCGACTACATCGCGCGCGGACAAGCCAACGACGCGCCGGGGTTGTTCAGCTATGGCGAAACCATCGGCGCGGGCCAGAAGCCGGACCTGTCGAACACGCAGTTTGCCGCGCTTGCGCTTGCGGCCGCGGCACGCTGCGAAGTGGAAATCCCGGTCGGCATCGTGCGCGACATGGGCAACGGGCTGGTGAACTTCCAGCAGAAAGAGGGCCCCGAGGTGTGGCGCGTGAAAGGCCGCACCAAGCGCGGCGCATGGGACCGTGAACGCTACCCCGACCAGGCCCGCGGGTTTGCCTACGGGGGCATGGCGGGTGGTGTCGGCAGCGCCTATGGTTCGATGACGGGTGCGGGGACATGCTCGCTGCTGCTGCTGCTCGACATCTATGAGTCGTGGCCCAGCGAGCGCCAGAAGAAAGAACTGGCGGCGTCGCAGGCCAAGCAGTGGCAGGTCAGTGTGCAGAAGAACGCGGATTTCGGCATGGCCTGGCTTGAGCACAACTACTCGGTGTCAGACAACCCGGGCCACGCCGCCGGCGAGTTCTTCTACTACCTGTATGCGCTTGAGCGTGTGGGGGCGTTCGCACCGACCGAGTTCATCGGCGAACACGAATGGTACACCGAGGGCGCGTTGACGCTGCTGCTGCGGCAGAACGACAAGGGCGGCTGGGGCAAGATCGAGGAAACCTGCTTCGCGCTGCTGTTCCTGGGCCGCGCGACAACACCAACGCGCCGTCGCGTTATCACAGGCAAGTAGCCTCACGCCCTGGCAGCGGCGACGATCTTTTCGATGGCGACGTCGGTTTCGCGCGCCGGGGTGTCGAGCGCCTTGTTCTCGAACATGCGCATCATCGAGCTTGGGCGCACGGTCTGGATGACGGTCTTGCCCCCGACGCTGGTCACCGCAATGCGGCACGGCAGGCAGGGTGCCACGCGCTGGTCGATGGTCAGGAACTGGCGGGCGTAGTTCGGCTCGCAGATCTCCACGACCGTGGCGTCTTCGCCGTACTGCACGCCCTTGTTGGCCATGATCTGCCGCAGGTTCAGCACGCCCAATACGCCAAAGCCGTTGGCCTTGGCGGCTTCCTGCACTTTGGTGACAGCCTGCTCGGTTGTGAGTGTGCTATCGGTTCGAATGAAGTCGTCGCTCATGGCAGTCTCCCTGTGATTACTTCAACCAACCCGGCTCTTCTTCCTGTGCCCGGCACACGGCCTTCCATGCGCGTTCGGCGGCTTCCACTGTATTGGCCGCCTTGGCGGCAATCGTGCGCTCGTCCGTGCGTTCGATGCCGCTGATTTCGGCGGCCTTGGCAGCCATCTCGCGGCGGTGGAACTCCACGCTGATCGTGACCGGCAGCGTCGGCTTGTGCGGTTTGACCTTGCCGGCCTTGAAGCGCTTCATGGCTTCCGTTGCGCCTTCTTCCAGCAGCTTGCGGGTCTTGGCCGGCGGCAGGCACAATGCTGCGCTGAAGCCGTAGGTCTGCTTGGTGCCGACAAAAACGAAACCCTCCGGAATGCTGGCGCGCGCTTCGGGTTCAAGTTCGTGCGCACCTGACACCAGCGCAACCGGGATGTTCCAGTGACCGACGACGGCGGCGTTCAGAGCTGTTTCGCCGACGATTTCGCCGTTGATGCGGATGTTCGTGATCGCTGAACCTACCCACGTGTGGCACAGCAAACCGTTGGGAGTGCCGGCACGGGAGTGATAACCCGTAAAGAACGCGACCTGGCATGTCTCATCACAGCCCTGTGACTGGCAAAGCGGCTTGTTCGAGGGGCTGGCCGGGCCAATCACAAGCTGGGCGGCTTCGTGCAGTTCCTCGATGATCAGGTTGCGCATGACGCCGTGGCCGTCACAGACAATGAACTCGGCTGAAGGCTCCACGCGCAATGCACCGGTGATCACAGCGTTGACGTCGGCGGTCATGAGCTTGCGCGCGCGCTCATAGGTCTTGCCGTCGGGCACAAGCTGGTCGCGATGGACCACGCCGGTAACGCCTTCCATATCTGCAGAAATGAAGACCTTCATGGCTGCTCCGGTTCGCTAGAATCGGCAGCTTACCGGTTTGGGGTGCAAAATGAACAAGCTGATCCTGTCGCTGTTGGTGTGCGCGACGGCGGCATACGCGCAAGAAGTTCCTGAGTTCGCCAATGATGACGCGTTTGCGGCAGCAGTCGACTGGCGCCGAATCGGTGGACCCGCGCCCGCAGGGGCGACGCGCATCGCGGCAGAGAACCTGTGGTGTGCAAGCTGGGGTGCGATGGACGATGCAATTACATGCTGGTCGCCCACCAGTGCGGAATCACTATCCTTGAAGCTGACCACGACCTTCGATGTCGAGATCACCCGCGACGGGCGCTGGGTTGCCGGCCTGGGCATCGGCGATTGCAAGCTCTGGCATATCACGCACGCGCCAAAACTGCAGGCAACGCAGGTGCTGGAATTCTCCGACATCCAGACCATGGAACTCTCGCCCGACGGCTCGCTTTTCTTGATCTGTACCAGCGATCTCGTCTGGAAGACGTATCGACTCGAGGCCGGCCAAGCCAAGGAAGTGACGGCAAAGGCACCGGCCGAGCATGTGTACCTGAGGTATGGCGGTAGTCCTTCAACAGTGCTCGCCACGCTCGGCAAGGATCGTCACGAGTTGTGGAGATTGCAGGACGGGAGCTGGCAGACAGTGCGCGGGCTCAATGCAGACTTGAAGTTTCCGCGACTGATCGGGCCAGAGCTAGCTTACATCATCAAGCTCGATGGTGACACCTGGCTGCCGGTGCTGCACTGGGTCGTGGATGGCAAGCTTTCCGAGCCGCTGAAGTTCGGGCACGCCGGGACATGGTTCCAGGCATCGAGCGCGACAACTCTGATGATCTGCCAAGCCGATGACTCGGTTTGCCTGTACGAGATCGACAGCGCCGGCCGCACAGCGCGCCTCAAGACGATGAAAACGGCGCCCACGGGCAGCCAGTTCGTGACATGCCTTGCCAAGGACGTCTACTCGGTAGCACCTGGCGGATTCTTTCAGTGGACATCCGGCAATACCGACTTGAAGGCGCGCATTGGCGGCGACACCGTTCTCTGGCAGGAGTGGACCGGTGTACCGGACCCAAAGCAGCGGCCAAGCGTCGAGTGGAAAGCGAAATTCCATGCCGCGCGGCTGGACGCAACAGAGATTACGGTAGCTGTGACGGCCACGAACACCGGCGACCGTCCGGAACCGCAACTGGTCTGCGACGTTGAGTTCGATGGCGCCCTGGTCTGCCCGGCGCGGATCTACTTCGGCACGGTCGCAGCTGGCGCCGCGGCAACCCGAAGTGTTCGCATTCCGTTCCAAGCCGAAGGGGGCAAGCGCGCCGCACACATTCGCCTGGTTCCGCGGCAATGCGCCAAGCGCGCGTGGATGGCGCTGACTTGGCAGTACTTGCCGTGTGCGGCCCGCAACGCCGAAGAACTCGACGAGCTGGCCAGAAAGATCCACGCCGAGTCACACAGGGTCCTGAGCGAGATCACGGGACGCAAGATTGAATCCACGTTGAAGCTCCTGCCGCCGCAGTTCCTGGGCTTCACGGCAGGCACAGGGTTCGGGACGGGCCCCGAGGTCGGCTACATGAACCTCTGGCGCTGCACAGACGGCGCGCAGCTACAAATGCTGGAGTTGATGGGCGTTGACGACCTGGACGAAGGATTCCGCAACATGGAGGCCCTCACGTGGTCGTACCTGTGCCACGAGGCAGTGCACATTGCGCGTGCCAACCAGTTTGCAGCATGGGACGAGGAGTACGTGGCCAACATGATCCAGCCGTGGCTGCTGCGCCGGGTAATGGAGACGCTGAAGGCGCCGTTCACTGCACACCAAGTCGAGCATCAACTCGAGATCATCGCCACGCGCTATCGCGCCTCCCTGCCGGCTTCCAAGGTGACGCCCGTTGACGCGTTTGTGGCCCGCGACGGCACGGGCGAGTGCTTCGACATCGGGCCGTGGGAGATGTTCCTTGAAGATACGGGCGCTTACATTTACTTCGGCGCGCGCATCAATGCGCACAGCATCGCCCTGGATACTTCGCTGGAGAAGCTGTGCGAGAAGTACCTGAAACAGCCCGCGAAGCGTGAAGACTAGCGCCAACGCGGCGCGCCTGCTTTCACCCAGTCGATGAGTACTTGCTGTTCGTCATCGGTGAGCGAGTCGGCGAGGCTTGGTATGCCATTTTCGTCAAACGCGCGCGGCATTTTTCCTTCCACGGCTGTGATATAGACCAGCCGCGACTTGCCGGGCTTGCCGGGAATCACGAGGCTGTAGTCGATCAGCTTGTCGTAGTCGAGAATCCAGTCCACGGCGCCGGTCTCGCCATAGGCCTTCTTGCCCGGCTCGCCGTGGCAGCCCCAGCAACGATTGCGCAGTACTTCGTAGGCCTGCTGTTCGAGTGTCGGTGCCGGCACAGGGCCAGGCGCAGGCTTGGGCGATGCACAGCCCGCCGCGAGCGCGCCGAAACATGCAATGGCAAGCAGTGTCAGTCGCATACCCGCGCCTCCGTGCCGCCTACATGTAAGGCATCACCGGTACCTTGTCGAGCAACCGCTGATACACCGCCAGCGCGCCGCGGTGGTGGCTGGTGTGCTCGTGGATGCCGCCAATGATGCTGAAGCGCGGCGCACCCGACATCACCTGCCCCTGGATCGGCTTGGACCACTCGTCTTCACCCGTCTCGGCCAGCTTCTTCAGCAGCCGGTTGGTCGAATCCTCATGCCACTTGCGCGCGGCTTGCAGGCTGGTGCAGGCGCGCACCTTGGCTTCGTGCTTGGCGAAGTCCATGTCAAAGCCGGCACCAAACGCGCCATCAAGAAACCAGTCAATCGTCTGCGCGGTGTGGGCCACGTGCTGCGCGACGCTGAACATGTCGGGCTTGGGCGCAAACCCGCTGTCAGCCTCGTCGAGCTTGCTGGTACTGGTGTCGAAAAAGTGCTTAGTGAGCTTGATGGTGTTGATCAACGCATCGCGGTTCATGGCAGCCTCCGTTCGGTGCTGCAAGTTTACCACCGCCTGCGACACAGGTGTGTGACAACCCTTGCCCGCCGGTCTCCCTACTTTCCCTTTGCCAATGCCGCACTAGAGTACCCGCCGCGAGCGGCTTTGAATGGGGAGTTTGGCCTTTCATGCTGATCCTGATGAAGTCCAACGCCAGCGAAGAACAACTCAGCGCGGTCGCCGCCCGCGTCTCTGAGCTGGGCCTTACCGCGCACCCGCTGAAGAGCTCGGCCCGCACCGTGGTCGGCGTCACGGGCGACATCAACGGCCATGACCCCGCTGCCTTTTCCAGCCTGCCCGGCGTAAGCCGCGTGATGCGCCTGTCGGTGCCGTTCAAGCTCGCGGCCCGCGAATTCCATGAAGACGACACCGTCGTAGATGTCAGCGGCGTGACCATCGGCGCGGGCCAGAAGCTCTGCGTCATGGCCGGCCCGTGCAGCTTCGAAAGCCCTGGGCAAGTGCTGGCCATCGCGCGCGCCGTCAAAGCCGCAGGCGCGACGGTCATGCGAGGCGGCCTGTTCAAGCCGCGCACCAGCCCGTTCAGCTTTCAGGGGTTGGGCAAAGACGGCTTCAAACTCATGGCCGATGTGCGCCGCGAAACCGGCCTGCGCTTCGTGACCGAGGCCATGGACGAAGCGGGCCTTGAGCTGGTCGATGAGCACGCCGACATGATCCAGATCGGTGCCCGCAACATGCAAAATTTCAGCCTGCTCAAGCGCGCGGGCAAAGCGCGCAAGCCGGTGCTGCTCAAGCGCGGAATGTCGGCAACACTTGAGGAATGGCTGACCGCGGCTGACTACGTGCTCAGCGGCGGCAACCGCAACGTGGTGCTGTGTGAGCGCGGCATCCGCACGTTTGCCACGCACACGCGCAACACGCTTGACCTCAGCGCCGTGCCCGCCGTGAAAGAGCTTTCGCACCTGCCGATCATCGTCGACCCAAGCCACGGCACAGGCTTTCGCCAATACGTGCCGCCGATGGCGCTTGCGGCAGTGGCTGCGGGCGCTGACGGCATCATGGTCGAGGTACACAACGAGCCCGACAAGGCCAAGAGCGACGGCGGCCAGAGCCTGTACATCGAGCAGTTTGAAGCACTGATGAAAGCGATTCCTGCCGTCGCACAAGCGGTCGGCCGGGCTACCGGATAATCCGGCTTCGGGACTGCGCCATGTCGAATTTCATTCTCGCCTTCAACATTGAGCAGAAGAAGGAAGTGCTGGAGGCCCTGGCCGAGGTCACGGGCATCGTTGTCTCGGGCCGGCCGCAAGCCGACGGCACGATCCGCATTCGCACCGTCACCCGCAACCTTGACGATGAAAGCGCCGCGGTGCATGCCGTCGAGGACATCCCGGGCGTGATCGACCTGCGCCTGCTGGAAAAGTGAGCGGCTAGCCGCAGTCGGCAAATGCGCCAATGCCGTCTTCGCGCATGACCTGCACGCCCAGCACCGTTACCGGCGACGCCTTCACGTTCCAGCGCGCGACGGATTGTTCCAGCCACCAGTCGGCAATGTCTTCGACGCCGCGGTCGCCGTGGTCGCCGAAGTGCGGCGCGGTGTGGTGCATCCACTCCTGGATCTCGTGGGCGTCCACAACGCCGCGCACGCGCAGCACGACATTCCATGTGTGGTAGTGCGGGCTTGAGTGCACGGGGTGTTCAAGCCGCGACACATGGTGCGCCGCCTTGTACGTAAGCTCAACCAGAAGCCCGTTTGCCATCGGCGCGTTTCTGCCATGTGCGCGCATTTTCGCAACCGGCAGCGCAGCGACCCGGGCTCACTTACCGGCCGAGCAGCTTGTGTGCGCGGGCGATGGCTTCATTGTCGTTGATGCCCTGCGGCGTTTGCTGAACAATCCACTGCGCAAGCTCAAGCGCCTGGGCCTCTTCGCCGCGCCAGTGCAGGCACTCGGCCAGCGCGGCTTCGGAGTCAAGCCGGCGCTGTGAGCCCATCTCGGCGTAGACCCTGATGCTGCGTCGCAACGTCTCAATCGCCTCGTCCAGCTTGGCGTTGTCGCCATCGGCGTGCGCTTCCTGCCCGATCGCGGCGCCGAGCCGATGCAGCTGGTCCGCCATGCCGGCGCGGTCGCCGACCGATTCGCACAGTTCCACGGTGCGGCGCAGGCCTTGCGTGTAGCCTTCGCGCTGGCCGGCTTTGAACTTGAGTTGCAGCAGCGTGGACAGGTGCGCCGAAAGTGAACGCACGTTGCCGACTTCCTGGTCGATCTCGCAGGCCTGTTCACTCAACTCAATCGCGAGTTTCAGGTTGCCGCGCAGGTCTTCAATGTCGCTGAGCGTTGCCAGGGTCGTGGCTTCCACTTCGCGCAGGCCGTTTTCGCGCCCCAGCAACAGTGCGCGCTTGAGGTGCTTTTCACTCTCGACCGGGTTCCCGGTCTGCAACAGCACGATGCCAAGATTCACGAGCCAGTAAGACTCGGCAAGCTGGTGCCCCTGTGTCTGCATCAGTGAAAGCGCCCGGTTGAACTGCTCGACGGCCAGTGCGCGCTCGCCGCGAATGTTGTGCACGACGCCAATGTTGCCGGTGATCTGGCCCATCAACATGCCTTCGTCCAGCTTCTCGGCCTTCACCAGCGCGTCGGCGTAATACTTCATCGCCTCATCCAGGTCGCCGGTCATCACGCACGCGTTGCCGCGGCCCGCCAGCACCTGCGCTTCCATGCGCGGGCTTTTGTTCGGCAGCGCGGCGATTTCATCCATCACCGCCGCCATCTTGGGCCCGTTGCCGCGGTTCTGGTAACTGTGCCCCAGCGCAAGCAGCGCTTCGCCGTGCTGGCTGCTGCCCGGCGATACGCTGCGCAGCAAGGCCTCGGCCTCGGTCGGGTCGCTGTACACCTTCGCCATCGCCAGGTTCACGACCACGCGGTCTCTCAGCTCGCCCGGCTCTACGAACTCATGCAGCCGCTCAAGGATCGCCAGCGCCGACTTCACCGCACCCAGCCGCGTGTAGATGGCGCCTGCCATCAAGCCGGCCCAGACCGCTTCCTCATCAGTGCCGGCACGGGTGATCTCGGTCAGGCCCTCAAGCTCGATCTGCAGGCGCGCGCGCTTTTCGTCGGAGCGGCCGTGGTCGCGGCTGTCCCATGCACGGCGCGCACTGGCGACCAGTGCCTTGCGCCAGCGCTGCGCGGGCGCATCGGGCTGCGACCGGTGAGCCAGCTGGCCCGATGCGAAGGCGCGGATCGACTCGTACATCGAAAAGCGCCGCTCGCCGCCCAAGGCCGCGATCTCGTGGGCCTCGAGCAGGCTCTTGTCGTGCAGGCTTTCCACGATGTCCATGCACAGCGGCGCAGCGGGGTGGGCCGACAAGTCCACCACTTCCTCGGCCAGCTCAAGAAAGAAACCGCCGCGGCACACTGACAGCTGCGCCAGGGTGTCGCGCTCGGCCTCGTTCAGCAGGTCCCAGCTCCAGGCGATTGCACCCTCGAGCGTGCTTTGGCGCGCGTCAGCGCGCTGGTCGCGCAGCAACGCGAAGCGCTGGCTCAGCCGCTGCAACATCTGTTGCGGCGTCAGCACCTTGGCCCGCGCAGCCGCAAGCTCAAGCGCCAGCGGGATGCCGTCGAGGCGCACGCACAGTTGCCCGATGGCGTCTGCGTTCTCGACCGTCAGTTGAAAGCCGGGGGCGCGTTCCCGAGCCCGGTTGACAAACAGCGCGACAGCCGGCGTCTCCGACAGCTTGCGCGCCGTGGCATCATCGACCGCGCCGATGCGTGCCGTCTGCTTGCGCGGTGGCAGCGCCAGCGGCCGCAGCGCGTACACGCTCTCGCCGCCGCTGCCCAATGCGCTGCGACTGGTGACCAGGAACGCGACATCGGTTGCCATCGCCCGCCAGCGGTCGAGCGCGCCGACCAGCGCGGCGCGGCAACCGTCGCAGTTATCCAGCACCAGCAGCATGCGGCCGTTGCGCGTGCGGGTGCGACCCTGCAACGCATGGCCGATGCGCTCAAGCGCGTTGCCGCCGCTGAGATCTACGCCCAGCGCTTTTGCCGTGCGGCTGCAGATTGATTCAAGGTCAGTCGCCTCGGCCATGTCGACGTGCCAGATACCGGCCTGAAACACGCCCTGCGCAAGGCTTGCGGCGCCCAGTGCCAGCCGCGTCTTGCCGATACCGGCAGCACCCGTGATGCTGACGCCGCGAGATTCACCGCTGATCAACAGCAGCACTTCATTCAATTCGCGGTCACGGCCGATCAGCCGCGCCGTGCCTGCGGGCAGGTTGCCAACCGGGCCTGCCTGTTCGCCCGAGTCGAGTTGCGGCGGGTCGGCGGGTGATTCGAGCATGCGCAGCACGATGATGGCTTCGTCGTCGTTGCGCGGCGCACCGGCACGAAAACTGTCGGCGGCCCCGCGCAAACCGGCGATCATGGCCTCAGCGCTCAGGCCCAGCGTTTCCTGCAGGTTGGCGGCGACGCGCGCCTCGCCGAACATGGCACGTTGCGCGTTCATCGCCTCGGTCAAGCCGTCGGTGTAGATGATGACGGCATCGCCGGTCGCGAGTACCACCTCTTCCTCTTGCAGGCTTTGGCCAAGGGCGCTTGAGGCCATCACGCCCAGCACCGTGCCGTCGGGCCGCAGGGCTTGCAGTTTCTCGGCGCGCATCAGGTACAGCGGGTTGTGGCCCGCGCGCACGAACGAAAAGCGCCGCGTCGCCAGCTCAAGCACGCCATAGAACACGCTCACGAACATGCCGCGTGGAATCTCTTTCAGCAGGTTGTCATTGGCAGCCAGCAGCGCTTCGCGCGGGCTTGCACAGCCGCGGCTGTAGATCTGCAGCGCCTTCTTGGCGGCGGCCATGACCAGCGCGGCAGCGGTGCCGTGGCCGGAGACGTCGGCCATGACGATGCCGAGGCGGCCGGGGTCAACGACGACAAAGTCATAGAAGTCGCCGCCGATGTGGTCACAGGCGCGGTAGCTGGCTGCGATCTCGAGGCCGGCAATGCGCGGTGCGGCGGGCAGCATCGCCTCTTGCACCGTGCGTGCGCGCCTGAGTTCAGTCGTATGCTCCGGCATGTCGGCAAGCTTAGCAATGCCAAGGGCAAGCTACAGGCCGCAGGGCCCACTACGGCCGCGGCCGGACCTAGTTACTCGTCGTCGGAGGTGCCGCGGGTCTTTTTCGTCTTGGGCTTTACTGTTTCCAGCGGCGGGACGTTCAGCTTCAGGCCCACGATTGCCGCGTTCAGATTTTCGCGCACGTCGTCTGTCAGGCTTATTTTCAGGGCTTTGCGGGCTTCTTCCGGCACGTCGCGCAGGTCTTTTTCGTTGATCTTCGGCAACAGCACGTGCTTGATGCCGCTGCGGTACGCCGCCAGCACCTTTTCCTTGATGCCGCCCACCGCCAGCACTTTGCCGCGCAGCGTCACTTCGCCGGTCATCGCGATGTCGCCGCGCACGGGCTTGCCGGTGTACAGGCTGACCAGCGCGGTGGTGATGCTGACGCCCGCGCTCGGGCCATCCTTGGGCACCGCGCCCTCCGGAAAGTGCACGTGCACGTCGTACTTCGTGAAGTCATCGACCTCGACATCCAGTTCCGCAGCGTGGCTGCGCACCCAGCTCAGGGCCGTGGTCACGCTTTCTTTCATCACGTCGCCCAGGCTGCCGGTGACGCGGATGTCGCCCTTGCCCTTATAACGCGTGCTTTCAATCAGCAGCGTATCGCCCCCCATGCTGGTCCAGGCCAGGCCGTTCACGACGCCGATTTCGGGTTTGCGAATCGCCGCCTCGGGCAGCCATAGCCTTGGCCCCAGGTAATCGCTGACGTCTTCGGGCTTTACCGAAACCGGCTCGTCGAGCTTGATCTCGCCGCCGGCCACGCGCGTGGCAATCTTGCGGCAGATGCCCGCGATGCGGCGCTCGAAGTTGCGCAAGCCGGCTTCGCGGGTATAGCCGCGCACGATTTCGCGGATGGTGGCTTTGTGAAAGCGGACCTTGCCCTTCTTGAGGCCCGCCTGCTCAACCTGGCGCGGGATGATGTAGGTCTGGGCGATCTGCTCTTTCTCTTCCAGCGTGTAGCCGCTCAGGCGAATGACTTCCATGCGGTCGCGAAGTGGCCCGGGAATGGTGTCGAGCATGTTGGCGGTGCAGATGAACAACACCTTGCTCAGGTCAAAGGGCACGTCGAGGTAGCGGTCGGTGAAGGCGTGGTTCTGCTCTGGGTCAAGCACCTCAAGCAGCGCCGCACCCGGGTCGCCGCGCAGGTCGCGGCCGAGCTTGTCGACTTCGTCAAGCATCATGATCGGGTTTGCGGTGCCGACCTTTTTCAGCGACTGGATGATGCGGCCGGGCATGGCGCCGACGTAGGTGCGCCGGTGGCCCATGATCTCGCTGTCGTCGGACAGGCCGCCAAGGCTGATGCGCGCGAACTCGCGGCCGATGGCGCCGGCGACGCTGCGGCCCAGGCTGGTCTTGCCGACGCCGGGCGGGCCGACAAGGCACAGGATCGGCCCTTTCAATTCGTTTTTCAGCTTCAGCACGGCGAGAAATTCGATGATGCGGTCTTTGACTTCATCGAGGCCGAAGTGGTCTTCGTCGAGAATCTTGCGGGCGTGCTTGAGGTCAAGGTTGTCCTTGCTCATCTTGTGCCACGGCAGATTGAGCAGCCAGTCGATGTGCGTGTGGACGACGTTGTATTCGGCGCTGGCTTCGCTGATCAGGTTCAGGCGTTCGATCTCGGCCAGGCATTCTTTGTGCGCGTGCTCGGGCAGCTTGGCGTCGTTCAGGCGCTGCTTGAGGCGTTCGACTTCGGCTTCCGCGCCTTCGACGTCGCCCAGTTCGGTGCGGATGGCCTTGAGCTGCTGGCGCAGGAAGTACTCTTTCTGGGACTTCTCAATCGACATCTGGGTGCGCTGCTTGACTTCGCGGTCCACGGCCAGGCGGGCGATTTCGTCCTCGATCAGCTGGATCACGAGCTCGAGGCGCTTCTTGCAGTCCAGCTCGCAAAGAATCTGCGCCTTGATCGCCACGGGCAACTGCATGTACGTCGCCAGCAGGTCGGCAAAGCGGCCGGGGCCCTTGATGTTCATCTTGAGGACGTTCACCAGCTCGTTGCTGTAGTTCGGGTCGAGCTTCACCAGCGTCTCGAACTTGTCGAGCGCCTCGATGATTTTGCGCTGCATCGACGGCGATTCGTCGTCGCCCCCCTCGGTGTGCGCGGGCGAAATCTCGGCGATCACGTAGGGATCCAGCGTGGACAGCTTCTTGAGCCTCACGCGGGTCAGGCCCTGCACCGCGGCCTGGATGGTGCCGTCGGGCAAAAACATCTTGTGAATCAGGCGGCCGCTCACGCCAATCGGGTAAAGGTCTTCTAGGCCGCTGATGGCGTCGCGGTTCGGGTCGCGCTGGATGCCCACCGAGATCAGGCTGTCCACAGTAGGCAGCGAGTTCAGCAAGTTGATGTTGCGCTTGCGGTGCACCGAGAAGCTGGCAACGTTGTACGGGAACACCACCACCGACACGAGCGGCAGCAGCGGCAGCGTGTTCGGCACAGACTGCGCAAGAATCTTGGTGCTGTTGTTACCGGTGTAGACCGTCATAATCCCCAGTGCTTAGCGCCACCCTGTGTTTGTAGCAGCCTATGGAAGCCCAGACAACGCCAACCGCAGAACCCAAATCTGCCAGGCCCAACTTCGTGGCCATGGCTGCCGGCGCCCTGTTGTCGCCGCTGGCCTTCGTGTTTGGCGGGCTGGCGGGGCTGCTGGCGCTGCCGGCTGTCATTCCGAAACTCAAAGGCCTGCGGCCCGCCGCTTATTCCTACTTCGCGGGCGTGGTGATCTGCTGGGTGCTGTCGGCTGCGGGCGTGAATCCCTGGCTGGAACTTGCGAAGTCGGCTGCGCTGGAACGCATGGAAGCCGCCTTGGGGGCGCCGGTCGAGTACGACAGCTTTGAGGGCGACGCCCCCACCGGCGAGATGCAGTTTCACAACGTGCGCGTGACGTTACCCGGGGGCGCGGGCACACTGGCAGCCGAGCTGGTCGAGATTCATGCCGGCTACGGAATGTTCGCGCGCACCGGCCCGGTGGTGATCGGGGCGCGGGCCGTGGCGGCTGACCTTGACCCCGAAGGCGGCAAGCTCGAGCGCTACCTGGCGCGCGAAGTGCCCGCCAGCAGCGAAGCCGAGCTGCACCTGTTTCGCAGCACGCTGCACCTGCGCGGCAAGCAGACCCAGGCGACGTTTGAAGTTTCTGAAGGCCACGGCAGTTTTGGCGAAGACGGCAGCGAGCTGCGGGTCGCGTTTCGCGCGGCGACGCTCACGCTGCTTGGGCAGACGCATGAGCTGGTGCTGCGCGGCGGAATTGTCGTGCAGAACCGCGGCGGCACCTTGAACGTCAGCACCAACCTGACCGCCAGCATTCCCGACGTGGCCCACGGCGTGCTGCACGGCACGCTGCAGCCGGGCGGCGGCGGCGCGCTGGTCTGCACGATCGACTACATCGACATGGACGCGATGTGGGAGCGCTACCGCAAGGTTGACCGCCTGCGCGGCACGCTGCGCGGCACTTTCCAGATCACCGGCGACCTGAACGACCTGCACATCGGCGCCAGCGGTGAAGTGCTTGCGCTGGATTATTTCCATCGCGCGGTCATGGCGCTGGACGAGTCGCGCTCGTTTCGCATGGACCGCGGGCTGCTCAGCGGCGCGCTGCGCCTGCGCCACGGGGAGCACTGGGTTTTCGACGCGCTGACCCTGCGCACAGACGCGTGCTCGCTTGCCACTGACCCGCGCATGCAGGCCAGCGGCGGCGGTTCACTGACGTTGGATGGACCGGTCGAGGCGCTGCGCGGCAAGCTCGATGTCGTGGTCGAAAGCGCGCGCCTGGCCGAGCCAATCTCGTGGAGCCCGGTGTCAGACCGTTCTCTGCCGGATGTACAGCCGAACCTGGTGATGATCGGCGAGCAGTTCCGGGCGCTGAACCTGGAGTGGCAAGTCGAAGTGAAAGCCATGGATGTCGATTGCCAACCGCTGTCGGGAAAAGCGGCCGGCAAGCTGCGCGGGACGTTCACTAAGGAAGACGGCAAGCGCGTGGGCACTCTTCGCGTAGAGGGCAAACTAACGCTGGAAGAAGGCCGGTTCGAGTTTCTGGGCGCGGCTGGCAGCATCGACGCGAGCGTCGAGTTCAGCTCCAACGGGCCCAGCATGCACGCCACCCTGCGCGGCAAGCTCAAAGGCAGCGTCGGCAAGACCGCGCTGACAGCCAACATCTCCGGCACGCTGTACCGGCCCGCGTTCGGGTTCACGGGCGTAGACATGGCGCCGGACGCACTGGGAAAGAAGATCTTCGATTACTCCGAGACGCCGCTTACAACGACTGAGAGTGCGGCGCGCCGAGAGGCATGCTCGCGGCTGTGCGGCGTGCAGGCGGCCATGCTGGGCAACCCGTTCGCAGCGCGCGACACGGGCAAAGTGTTCTTCAGCTTCAGCCCGTCGCCCGACAAGGATTGAGCGCAGTGGTTGTGCGCTCTACTTGAACAGCGCGTCGTGCAACGCGGGTACGGCCTTGGCGATGTCGTCGTCGTCGATCAGGAAGCTCAGGTTGATCTTGTTGGCACCCTGGCTGATCATCTCGACATTCACGTCGCAGTCGCGCAAAGCCCCGAACACCCGGGCAGCCAACCCGCGCTGGGCCTTCACGTTCTTGCCGACCACGCAGACGATGGTCTTGTCGCTGACAAGGCTGACGCGGCCGTGGACCTCGAGGGCCTTGGCGGCTTCGTTCAGGTTGGCAACACCGGGACAGGTCATGCTGACGCTGATCTCTGACGTTGAAATCATGTCGATGTCGATCTTCTCGCGGCCGAGCACGTCGAACACCTTGGCCAGGAAGCCCGGTTGCCCGAGCATTTGCGGGCTCTCGATGGTGATGACGGCCTGGTTTTCCTTGTAGGCGATGCTGGTGATGGCGTTGGGGTTCTCGCCGCCTTCTTCGGTGATCACGGTGCCGGGGTGGTCGGGCCGGTTCGTGTTCAGCACGCGCACCGGGATCTTGCGCTTGATCGCCGGCAACAGCGTGCTTGGGTGCAGCACCCGGCCGCCGTAATACGCAAGCTCGCTCGCCTCGGCAAAGCTCATGAACGGAATGCTGCGCGCATCCTTGATCAGGCTGGGGTCTGCGGTCATCACGCCGTCGGTGTCGGTCCAGATCTCGCACTCTTCGGCGCCCAGGCCCGCGGCAAAGCAGGTGGCTGTGAAGTCGCTGCCGTTGCGGCCGACGGTGGTGATCTCGCCGCTGCTGGTCTTGCCAATGAAACCGGTGATGATCGGCGTGACGTCGTTGCCAACGCGGCGCTTGAATTCGGTTTCCATCTTCAGTTCGTAGCCGGGCAACGGGCGGGCCGAGCCGAAATGTTCGTCGGTGATGTAGCCGAGCTCAAAGGCGTCAAACGCTTCAGCCTTCACGCCGTTGCGCGTGAAGTAGTCGGCGATCACCCGGCAGCTCATGCGCTCGCCGAAGCTGGCCAGAAAGTCGAGGCTGCGCTTGCTGGCCTCGCGCACCAGCGAGATGCCGCGCAACAGGTCTTCGATTTCGCGGAAGAACGTATCCAGCAGGTCGTGCTCGCAGCCGCAGCCCTTGAGCACCTTGCGTTGCTTATCAATGATGGTGGCGGCGTCGGGCTCGCCGGCGGCGGCTTTCTTGCCGGCAGACAGCAGCGCGTCGGTAATGCCCTTATGGGCAGAACTGACGACGACAGGGCGGCGGGAAGCGCGACCCTTCACGATCTGCAGGACTTTGTGGATCTGCTTTTCGTCAGCGACACTGGAGCCGCCGAACTTCATTACAAGCATGGCAGTGTTCCATTCAACCGGCGCGAGACGTTAGCAGCGGCAAGCGCGAAGTGAAGGGCAGGAAGTGCGCATTGGCATCGACCGCCCTCAAGTTTGTTCCGCAAGGCTGCCGATGCTGACAGCGGAGGTTGCTTGGCAAAACGGCGTCAATCATTGCGCGAAAGCGTCCGGACCGGCGGGCACGATTACTCGTTGCTGGCTGTGGCGGCCATGATCCTGGTGTTCGGGTACGCCCTGAGCCAGCACGTGATCCCCAATTACCACGAATTGCAGTCGATTGAGCGCCGCCACAAGGAAACGCGCAAGCTGGTCAGCGACCAGAAAGCCGAAAACGAGACCCTGCAAGACCAGACAGAGGCCCTGGACGACCCCTACTACCTCGCCCAGATCATGGTTGAGCGCTACAAGTGGCGTTACGCGCCGCTTCAGGTTGAGAACCCGCCCGCCGTCAAATAGCCTTCCAGAATCACGAGTTACGTCACACCGGGCCCCTCTTGCCCGGGAAATTTCGACGTAATCTGGAACCCTTGCCGTAATGCACGGGTCAATTGAACGGATTTGGGGTATGGCGGCTGAACCTCCGGGCAGCACCCGGGACGATTCATTGGTAGATGACGCCCGTGGCGGTTTGCCCGGGTCGTTCGAGACGCTGGTGCGTCGCTACCACGCCGCGGTTTACCGCCAGATCATGGTATGGGTGAACGGCGACCATGCAGCCGCCGACGACGTGGCGCAGGAAACATGGTGGAGGGTTGCCCGAGGAGTCAAACGCTTTGAAGGCCGGTCGGGGTTTTACGCCTGGGCATGCCGCATCGCTCATAACGAGTCGAAGCGCTGGCTGGGCAGAAACGCCCGCAAACCCCGACTAGTGCCGAAACCGGATGAAGAACACCCGGGAGACCAGAGTGCAACGGGCGAGGCCGTAAGGTTGGCGCTGAGCAAGCTGCCCGAGAAGTTCGCCACGCCGCTGATGCTGGAGTTGTGGGAAGACATGTCCCTGAAAGAGATTGCCCACGCGTTGGGCCTGCCGGAAGGGACTGTGAAGTCGAGGCTGTTCCGGGCGCGCGAGAAGTTTCGCGAAGTCTGGGACGAAATGGAATCGGAATCGTGAACGACCGCATCGCTGAACTGATTCGCAACGCCAAGCCGCAGGCGCCATCGCCTGACGCGCTGCTGGCGGCGCTTGGTTCGCGTGACATGCCGGCCGCCACGAGTGGCGGTGTCTGGCTGCTTCGTGCCGCGGCGTTGTTCACGCTCGCCGCGGGCATTGGCGCAGCGGCGGCCCTGTTGCCGCGCATGAACGCCGACACGCCGGCTGCCAGCGACCTTGAACGGGTAGGCGGGCTTGCGGCGCGGATTGAGTCGCTGGAATCACAAGCCGGGTCGGTAACGCCTGAGCAGGTGGCCGAGCAGGAAGCACGTATTGCGGCGCTGGAAACACAGGTACAGGCGCGCACGGCGATTGAGCAGGCCGTGGCTGAATACTTTGTGAAGCGTGACGCAGCCGAACGTGAACTGTGGCAGGAACGCCACCTTGAGCATGTGCGGCGCCATTACGCACGCGACATGGAAGGTACGCTGGCCGAGTTGAAGGCGCAGGACCTGCCTGAGGCCAAGCTGGTTCGTGCCCGCGAAATCCTTGAGCAGCACGGCAAAGATATTGAGGCGCTGATCAAGCAGAGCTATGCGCAAGGCGGCGAACACCGGCGCGGCCATCGCGATATGCGCCAGCAGTTTGCGTCGCTCGCGCGCGGCGCGCAGGACAGCCTTGCGCGCGTGACGGGCGAGAACAACTGGGGCTCACTGCTTGGCGAAAGCCCGGAAGACTGGGCGCCAACGTCAGAATTTGAGGACCTGTCTGATTTCGACAGCATGATGAACTGGATGCGGCGCAGCAGCCGCAGTTGACAGCAAGTGTTTGACAGCCGCAGTAGACGTCTTGATGAATCGCCCGAATGGGCACCCTTAGGAGCAAGGCATGAAACCGATCTTGATGATTGCCATCGTCATGGGCTCACTGGCCGCAGGGGCCGCTGGTGGAATCATCGCCACCGAACTGGCAGCGCCCAAGGCCTTGCCGACAACCCAGGCAAGCACCGCCGAGGTTGCAGAAGGCACCGACCACAGTGCTGACCTGCAGCGGCAGGACGACAGTATCGCCGCCCTGAACAAGCGGTTGGGCGACATGGAAGTGAAGCTGGTACAGGCCGAGAAGAAGGCGGCCGACTACGCCAAGCTCGAAGAGAAGTACGACGCGAACAACAAGCGCATCGCTGACCTTGAGAAGAACCGCGGCAGCGGCACCGTTGACTCAGGCGGCACGGGCGGCGGAACCGCCGACCCTGCGACCTCAGACTTTAAGGCTGCTGTCGAAGCCGCGATTGAGGAGCGCGAAGCCGAAAAAGCCAAGGCCGAGCAGGAACGCCGCGAAAAGCAGATGCAGGAATGGGCCGACGCGCAGAAGAAGTCGATCATCGACAAGCTGGTCACCGACCTGACACTGACGACCGAACAGCAGAACAAGGTCGACGTGATCATCACCGACTACCAGACCAAGCAGCGCGACCTCTGGACGCGCAGCGCCCAAGCCCGCGAAAAGGGCGAAGAGTTCGACTGGCGCGCCGAGTCGGCAGTGGTCGAAACCGCAGCCCAGGACGCTATTCGCGCCGAACTGTTGGGCGGTCAACTTGAAACGTTCAACACGCTGGTTTCTGAGCGCGGACTCAACAGCCTCGGCGGACGCGGCTTCGGCATGGGCGGCCAGGGTGGCCGCACGGGCGGCCAGGGCGGCGGACGACGCGGCAACTGATCACACTTAGCTGGGCACCCGGGAACAAAGGGCCTGCGCAAGCAGGCCTTCTTGTTTAACCGGCAGCGGGCCCGGGCTTTTTGGCGTGCTTGGGGCGAAACGCCGGGCAGTATTCCGGGTCCGTGTCCAACCACGGGCCCTCTAGCAGGTCAATGCAGTAGGGAACAGCCGGAAACACCGCCATCAGGCAATCGTGAATCGCGGGCGGGTTGCCCGGCAGGTTGATTACCAGCGACCGGCCGCGGATACCCGCAATCTGCCGCGACAGAATTGCCGTCGGCACGGCTTTCAGGCTTTCGCTGCGCATCAACTCGCCAAAGCCGGGCATCAGCTTCTCGCACACCGCGGCCGTCGCGTCCGGTGTCACGTCGCGCACGGCTGGGCCGGTGCCACCGGTAGTCAGCACGAGGCAGCATTGCTCGTGGTCGCACAGGTCGATCAATGTGGCTTCAATGACCTTGCGCTCGTCGGGAATGATGACGTTCACGGCTTCCCAGTCGGAAAGCAGGATCTTGAACAGCTCGGCTTCTATCGCGGGCCCGCCCTTGTCTTCGTACTCGCCCCGGGAGGCGCGGTCGCTGACGGTGACGATGCCGATGCGTGCGTGATCAGTCATGGTAAGGGCATGTAACGAACGCGCGGCGGAATGGGAATAGGGTTTGGCGTTCTTGGTTCCGAGTTCCGGGTTCTGGGTTCCGGGTTGGTTGGTGCAGCCCGCCCATTGGCGGGCGACGCCGGGCGTAAACGCAGCGGTCGCGCGACCCTTGCAGATCGCGCGACCGCGTTTCAAGACTTGGCGGCCCCTCAAGGACTCGAACCTCAAAACAGCGCAGCGCGCTGTTTTGAACGCGAAGTAGCCCGGCCAAAGCCCGCCCGCGGGCGGGCGACGCCGGGCGTAAACGCAGCGGTCGCGCGACCCGTTCAAGATCGCGCGACCGCGTTTCAAGACTTGGCTGCCCCTCAAGGACTCGAACCTTGAATACCTGATTCAGAGTCAGGCGTGTTACCAATTACACCAAGGGGCAAGGCTGTGTGGATAGATAACTCAGGCCGGCGTTACGTCAAGCTGGGGTCAACCGGCTTTTCACGCACGCCGGCGCGGCATCGTGGCAATTGCCACCAAACTGTACCGGGGCGGTGACAGATGCCCTTTTGCTTGGCAACATCCCGCCCGCATCCGTATCAGAACGCACGAACGTTGCAACAACCTGGGGCCGCCAGGAAAGGAATCCATGAAGACTTCAAACGCAAAGCTCGCAGCCGTTGCCGCTTTAGCCCTGCTGATGGCAGGCATGATTGCCGGCAGCGCCCTGACACGCGCCCAGGCTGAGCCCACACCAACCCCGGCGGTGCCTGAGGCTCCGCTTACCGCATACGTTGATTTCCTTTCGCTGCTCAAGGACCACTACCCGCTGAAGCTGAAGCAGGTCGAAGTCGCCATGGAAATGGAAAAGCAGATCGACGACATCGACAAGCGCTACCTGCCACTGATCGAGCAGCAGGAAGTGGTCAAGAAGGCCGAGAAGCCGGACTCGCGGAAGTACCGCCAGGCACTGAGCAAGCAGATCGAGCTTGAGCGCCAGCGCTACGGCGAAAAACTCCTGACCGAGCAGCTCGCGCAGCAGGAGTTGCGCGATGAGGGCATCGCGGCATTCGACCGGCTGAAGCGACTGGTGAAAGACATCGCCACTGAGCTCGGGTACACGCAGGTACTGAACATCGTGCGCGACCCCAAAGCCGCCGTCGGCTCAAAGGACGACTTTGAGCAGCTTCAGCAGCAGTTGCTGATCAGCCCCGTGTTGTTCCATAAGGCCGAGCACGACTTGACTGATCGCGTGCAGGCCAAAGCCAAAGAAAAGTGGGACCCCGGCATCGAGATGGGCGAGACGTCAGCCAAGGCCGGCGAAACGGCGCTGGTCAAGAACACCGAGGGCGAGTACGAAATCCGCTTGGGCCAAAAGGTCCAGTTCGCCGTCGAGGTCAAGAAAAAGGGCGCCACGGCCACCGGCAAAGACGCCGACGTGAAGTGGTCCCGCACCGGTGTCGGCAGCGGCGAGCTTGACGAAAAGTCCGGCGCGTACACGGCACCCGAGGCGTTCCCGAACAGCGGCGACAAGTTCACCGTCATCGTCCGCAGCGCGATCGACCCGACCATCAGTAAGCGGCTGCAGATCAAGCTGCTGGACAAAGAAGGCAAAGCCATGCCGGCCAAGGGCGGCTCAACCCCGGAAGGCGGTTGATCGGGCGCTGAATCGGCACGGATAGACCTCTACAAGCCGCGCAATCGGCGCTACAGTCCTGTACAGGAGTAACCGGGGGGCAAGCCATGAAACTCAAGGATCTCGCGCAGCTGTGCGAGGCAAAACTCGAGGGTAACGGCGAACACGATGTCACGGACGTGGCAACGCCCGGAAAAGCCAAGCGCGAACACATCTGCTTCATCATCGACAAGAAGTACCTGGCCGAGCTTGAAACCGGGCGCCCGGGCGCGGTCATCGCGCCGCCCGGCATGGCGCTGCCGCAAGGCGTCAACGCGCTACGCTGTGCCGATCCTGACTTCGCCTTCAGCAAGGCACTCACCGCCCTGCGCGGAGAGCCGATGCGGCCCATGCCCGGCATCGGCGAAAACGTGCTGATGGGCAGCGGCTTTGAGATGGGCGACAACGCCAGCATCGGCGCGTTCACGTTCATCGGCGCCGACGTGAAGCTGGGGCGCAACGTCATCATCTATCCCCACTGCTACATCGGCGACAGCGTGACGATCGGCGACGACACGCTGATTTACCCGCACGTGACCATCCTTGAGCGCTGCACTATCGGCAAGCGCTGCGTGATTCAGCCCGGCGCCTCGATCGGCGGCGACGGGTTCGGGTTTCACTTCGTGAACGGCAAGTTCATCAAGGCGCCCCAGCGCGGCACCGTGGTCATTGAAGACGATGTCGAGATCGGCGCCAATGCAGCCGTCGACCGCGCGCGCTTTGACGTCACGCTGATCAAGCGCGGCAGCAAGATCGACAACCTGGTGCAGATCGGCCACAACGTGCAGATCGGGCAAAGCTGCGTGATTGCGGGGCTGGCCGGCATCGGTGGCAGCGCGGTGCTCAAAGACTATGTGCAGGTTGGCGGCCACACCGGCATTGCCGACCACATCACGATCGGCATGGGCGCAAAAATCGCCGCCAAGACCGGAGTGATGCAGGATGTGGACCCGGGCATGAAAATGGCCGGCCTGCCCGCGATCGAGGGCAAGGCCTACATGCGCCGCGAAGTGGCGGTACGCAAGCTCCCTGAGCTGATGCAGGAAGTCAAAGAGCTCAAGGCCCTGGTCGCGAAGCTGGCCGGGCAAGTCGGCCTTCCACCCGAGCAAGAGAATCTGGACGACATGCCGGAACCCGAAGCAGGGGCAGTCACACGCTTTCTACGCAACCGCCACGGGCCGGAAGCCTAGCCCAGCCGCGAGATCAGCTTGATGGCGTGGGTTTCGTCAATCACGTGAAACCGCTTGGTGCCGGGGTCGTAGGCCTGCACCTCGGCGTTGGCAATGTCAAACCACCATGCATGCAGGCGCAGCTTTCCGGCGCGTTCCTGCTCGGCCACAAACGGGTAGCTGCGCAGGTTGTCAAGCTGGACCAGCGCGTTCATCTGGCCGACGAAATTGTGACGCGCCTGCGTTGAATCCAGCGTGATTTCCGGCCTGTCCTTCAGCGCTTCTTCCGCGTGCCGCAGCCACGCCTGAAGGTGGTCCGCGCCCTCCAGGTTCATCTCGCCGCACAGGGCGCGCATGGCGGCGCACTCGCTGTGGCCGCAGACGACAATGTCCGGTACGCCAAGGTGCATCAGCGCAAACTCGATTGCGCCGGCTTCACTTTCGTCGGCTTGTGATTTGCCCGACTCGTCGCTGGGCGCGACAATGTTGCCGGGGTTGCGAATCACGAACAGGTCGCCGGGGTCGCTTGAGGCAAACAGGTTCGGCACCACGCGGCTGTCGCTGCATGCAATGAAGAGACAGTCCGGCTTCTGGCCCAGGGCCAGCTTGGCAAAGGTCTCGCGCACGCCGGGGCGCACGTTCTTGTGAAAGTGGGCAATGCCCTGCAGCAGTCGTTTCATAGGCGTGCAATCTGCCGATTTCTGCGCCGCGGTAAAGGGGAATGCGGCACCGGGTTGGCGTACGCCACGCCGGCGGGCATAGTGGCTGTATGAAACAGACGACTCTCGCACAGCCCGTTTCGATGACCGGCACCAGCCTGCATGAGGGGCACCCGGTTACTTTGACACTAAAGCCCGCGCCGGAAGGCGCGGGAATCACGCTGATCCGTGCCGACAAAGGTGGCGCCCGCATTGCCGTGCACCCGCGCAACATTCGCGAGGTGCAGCGCCGCACGCTGCTGATGGAGAACGGCGTAGAGGTCCACACCGTTGAGCACGTGCTGGCGGCCCTGTACGGCATGGGCGTCGATAACTGCGAAATCGAACTTACCGCGCCCGAGCCGCCCGCCGGCGACGGCAGCAGCCGCGCTTTCGTCAAGCTGATCCACGAAGCCGGCATCCAGTCCCTTGAGGCAGACCGCCCGGGCTTTACCCCCACCTCACGCATCGACGTCAGCGACGGCAAAGCCACCATCAGCGCTGAACCCAACGCCGAAGGCTTGGTCGTTGAGTACACGCTGGATTACGGCGTGCCGTTCATGCCGCCGACCACCGTGCGCTTTGCCGTGACACCCGAGACGTTTGAGAAAGCCATCGGCCCGGCGCGCACCTTTTGCCTTGAGGCGGAAGCAAAGGCCCTGCAAGCCATGGGCTTCGGCAAGGGCGCCAACACGCAGAACACGCTGGTGGTAAGCCCGACCGGCCCCCTTGAGAATAAGCTGCGCTTTGAAGACGAGTACGCGCGCCACAAGCTCCTGGATGTGATCGGCGACCTGGCCGTCACGGGCCTGCGCTTGAACGCCATCGTCAAAGCCCAGCGCAGCGGGCACAGCCAGAATCAACGGGTGGCAAAAGCGCTGCGCGAACAGTATGAAGCGCAGCACTGATCGACGAAGGATCTACACATGAACGAAGCCTCGAAAGGTCTGCCCGGCGCCCAGGACATCCAGGGCATCCTGAACGTTGCGCCGCACCGCTACCCCTTTTTGATGATCGATCGCGTGATCAGCCAGGAAGGCGGCAAAGCCGTTGGCGTCAAGAACGTCACCTACAACGAACCCTGCTTCACCGGTCACTTTCCTGGCAGACCGATTTTTCCGGGCGTGCTGATGCTTGAGGCGATTGCGCAGCTGGGCGGCTTTGCGATCCTGAGCCGCCCCGAGAACAAGGGCAAACTCGCGTACTTCACTGGTGCCGACGAAGTGAGCTGGCGGCGGCTTGTCGTGCCGGGCGACCAGATTCGCATTGAGACCGAACTGCTGAAAGAACGGCGCGGGCTGTGCATCGTAAAAGGCGTCGCGACGGTCGAGGGCGAGCTGTGCTGCGAAGCCACGGTCAAGTTCATGGTGACGAGCGAATCAGCCAGCACATAGCGTCGCTGAGCCGGCACTAACATTGGTGTGTCAGAAACTTGCAGAACCTTCATGAAATGGCTACAACTATGCATCCGCAGCTTAGGGGCACGAAGTGACATCAAATGAGCGCGTCAAGATTGCCGTCATCGGCGTCGGCCACTTGGGCAAGAACCACGCCCGGGTGCTGAAAGAGCTGCCAACGGCTGAACTTGTCGCGGTAGTAGACTCCAACGAGAAGACAGCCCAGGCCATTGCCGAGCGCTTTCACTGCCAGGCACTCACCGACTACAAGCAACTCAAGGGCAAGGTGGACGCGGTCAGCGTCGTCGTGCCGACGCGCCATCACTATGAAGTCGCAAGCTGGGCCTTTGAAAACGGCCTGCATGCACTGGTCGAAAAGCCGATGGCGTATTCGGTCGATGAGTGCAACAAGCTGATTGACCTGGCCAAGAAGCACAAGCGCATTCTGCAGGTCGGCCATATTGAGCGCTTCAACCCGGCCCTTTCCAGCATCCGCAACGCCATCAACACCGTCGCATTCATTGAGGCTGACAGGCTCAGCCCCTACCCGTTCCGCAGCACCGACGTTGGCGTGGTGATGGACGTGATGATTCACGACCTGGACATCATCTTGAGCATCGTCGGAAGCGAAGTCGAAGACATCCAGGCGGTGTGCACGCCCGTGCTGTCAAAGCGCCATGAGGACATCGCCAGCGTGCGGCTGTCATTCAAGAACGGCAGCGTGGCAAACGTCACGGCCAGCCGTATCAGTGACAAGAGTGTGCGCAAGATGCGCATCTTCTGCGCTGACCGCTACCTGAACCTGGATTTCGCGGGCAAGCAGGCGTGGATCTACAGCAAGACACCCAAGCTCGACCAGGCCGACTTTCATGTCGAGAACGTGGACATCACCGGCATCGACGACCTGATGCAGTTCGTGTTCAACGACTTGATTCGGGTTGAGCAGGTGGTGATCGGCGAGGAAGAGCCCTTAAAGGAAGAGCTGAAGCATTTCATCAATGCTATCCGCACGGGCGTCCGCCCACAGGTCGGCGGCGAAGAGGGCATGGCGGCTATCCAGTTGGCGCACGACATCCTGAAAACCGCCCGCGACCACTACAATCGCCACGTGCCCGAAGAGCATCGCCGCTGGTAACAAGCCACGAACTTCGTTCCGATCTCACGCACGTGCAGCCAACTGCGGCTGCACGTGTGTCATTTTTGCCCAAAGCGTGTGCTTCGCAGTGGCGATGGGGCGAAAACGTGCCGTTTGATGTTCCCGTTTGGTGCCATCCGGTGGCGGCGGAACCCAGTCCGGTCGTTACAGGTTGGACCGATGGCGGTTACCTGCCAGAAACGCGACCGCAAACCCTCTTGAAATAGAGGCACGCAGGCCGTTACTCACGCCAGCCCATGGCTGTGAATCGACTGCCTGAGAATTGGCACAGAGCCTGCATTAGCTCGAGTGTCCCTAATTACGGAAACCAACCATGCGCAAACTTCTGGCATCTGTCGCGGTCCTGGCCCTTCTGGGTTTCACGGGCGGGTTGTACGCCCAGGCTACCTCGGAGATCACGAGCCCCGACGCCAACAAGCCTAACACACACGACCGCTCGGCTGGCCACGCCGTCATCAAGGTGCCGGCGCCTGCCACGCCCCCGACCACACCGCCGGAGCCCGCTCCGCCCCCGCCGCCCCAGAACCCGACGCCCCCGAGCGAAGGCGAAGACATTCCGCCCAGCGAGACTCCTCCTGACCCGCCGCCGCCGGAAGATCCGCCGACGTACTACGGCGAGCCGGTCCAGGGCAAGTTCGCATTCATCCTGGACGCCAGCGGCAGCATGTACGGCAGCAAGATGGCCAGCCTGCGCGCCGAGACCACAGGCGTGATCCAGGACCTGACCGAAGACGACGAACTCGACTGCATGGCATACGGCGGCCAGTTCAGCGCCACCGGCTATGTCAAGTTCATGTGGGGCGCTCTGTTGCCCGCAACCGATGGCAACAAGAACAGCGCCATCAGCTGGGTCAACGGCCCGACCATGAACCCGGGTGGCGGCACTCCCAGCTACGCAGCACTGCAGATGGGTTGCCAGACTTACCCCTCGGACTTGGACAAGTTCTTCTTCATCACGGACGGTTACCCGAACGAGTCACCGGCCACCATCCTTGCGGCTTTCCCGGGCTGGTGGGCGAAGTTTGAAGATTGCGAATTGATCTGTGTGTGCATCGCAGGCGGCGGCGCAAGCTTCATGCAGCAGCTAGCGGCACTGGCCGGCGGCACCTACATCGCGGCATAGACAAAACCAAAGCGACCAACAGCGCCTGTTGGGAAGCTTGGAGGACGGGGGAGCCGCAAGGCTCCCCCGAGGCATTTGTCGCATGTCACACCAACCTGGGTGCTTACATGGCCCCCACCACTTATTTGTGTTTCGTGCGGAACCTGGCCGGCACTTGTGAGGTTACTTATTCGTCAGCGCCACGAAGCCAGAAGGGGCGGCTGGAAACACGGTATCACAGGGTGGTTACCAGCTTGTCTCACTCCGTTGTGACAAAGACTGCATGACGTAGAATCGCTGAGGCAACATTCATGTAAGTAGCTTGATTGTATAGATTTATAACTGCACAAAACTTCTTGAGTCACGCTACAAAGAATTGGCACATCCAATGCTTATCTCAAACTGACTTACTTGCACTTCCTTTTGAGGCACCCAAGAGGACACGAACACATGAAGAAGCTCATTGCATCAGCAGCAGTGTTCGCGCTGTTCATCGGTTGCGGCAGTCTCTTTGCCCAGACCACGTCCGAGATCACAAGCCCGGACGCGAACAAGCCGAACACGCATGACCGCTCCGCCGGCCATGCAATCATCAAGGTCCCGGCCCCGGCGACCCCGCCGACGACCCCGCCGGAACCCGCTCCGCCCCCGCCGCCCCAGAACCCGACACCCCCGAGCGAAGGCGAGGACATTCCGCCCAGCGAGACTCCTCCTGACCCGCCGCCGCCGGAAGATCCGCCGACGTACTACGGCGAGCCGGTTCAGGGCAAGTTCGCATTCATCCTGGACGCCAGCGGCAGCATGGGCGGCAGCAAGATGGCGGCCCTGCGCGCTGAGACCACAAGCGTGATCCAGGACCTGACCGAAGACGACGAACTGGACTGCATGGCATACGGCGGCCAGTTCAGCGCGACCGGTTACGTCAAGTACATGTGGGGCGCTTTGCTGCCCGCGACCGACGGCAACAAGAACAGCGCCATCAGCTGGGTCAACGGCCCGACCATGAACCCGGGTGGCGGCACTCCCAGCTACGCAGCACTGCAGTCGGGTTGCCAGACCTACCCGTCGGACCTGGACAAGTTCTTCTTCATCACCGACGGCTACCCGAACGAGTCACCGGCCACCATCCTTGCGGCTTTCCCGGGCTGGTGGGCGAAGTTTGAAGATTGCGAACTGATCTGTGTGTGCATCGCAGGCGGCGGCGCAAGCTTCATGCAGCAGCTCGCGGCACTGGCCGGCGGCACCTACATCGCGGCCTAGTCGCAAGTCACGAAATGACACAAGCGGGGGAGCCTTCGGGCTCCCCCGAGTATTTTGGGCACAGCCTGTGCTTCTGCCAACGAATCAAAGTTCACGCCTACGGTGCAGGTGCTAGACTGCGACCATCCGGCGTCTGGAGTTTATCGTGGACCATTCTCGCCGCTCGTTCATCGCCGCCGCCTCGGCCTGGGTCGGGCTGGCTATGCTGGCCGGTTGCTCGGGCAAAGACAATTCCGCCAATGCCGGTACGGCCAACCAGCCGACGAACACGCTATCCAACGACACGCCGAAGCCCTCAGGCAATGGGCTCGACCCCACTGACCGCCGCGGCATGCTGATCGGCGCCGGCAGCCGCAAGAAAGGCGCCGACTGCTGGGTTGCGTTGATTGACCTGGACCGCGTCGAGAAGTACGCAAGCGCCGAGTTGAAGCCGACATTGATACCGATCTCGTTCGTTGGCCACGCCGTGGTGCCGCACCCGGTTGAGCGCCACAAAGCCGCGGTGTTCGAGAAATGGGGCCCCGGAGCCTGCGAAATCGACCTGCGCGAAATGAAATCCGTGCGGCCGATCACGACCGCGCCCGACCGCATGTTCTACGGTCACGGGGCATGGGCCCCTGACGGCAACGTGCTGTACTCGGTCGAGAGCACTGACCCCGCGCTGGGCCCTTACGACGGCTTCGTTGTGATCCGCGACGGCAAGACCCTGGCTGCGATTGACGAGTTTCCAACCTTTGGCAAGAAGCCCCATGACTGCCATCTGCTGGACGGCGGCAAAACGCTGGCCATCACAAACGGCGGCGGCGAGCCGGGCAGCAGCGACCCCGGCTGTGTTACGTTTGTCGATGTCCAGTCGCGCCAGCTGCTTGAGCGCCTGACCATCCCCAACCTGCAAGCCGGACACCTGGCCGTTTCTGCCGGGTCGCGAAGCGACGACCTGGTGGTCGGCTCAACACCGCACAGCCCGCCGGGCAGCGGGCCCGAGGGCTTCAAGACCGTGCCGGGCGGGCTGTCGCTGCGTGCAAGCGGCGCAGCCAAGATGACCCACGCAAGCGAGCCGGCCGACACCATCAACAAGATGCTGGGAGAAACGCTGAGCGTCGTGATTCACCCTGAACGCGGGATCGCCGGCGCCACCAATCCCGCCGGCAATATCGTGACATTCTGGGACATCAAGCAAGCCAAGCTGCTGAAGAGCTTTGAGCTGACGATTGCGCGCGGCATTGCCCTGACGCTGGACAAGCGCCACTTCGTGGTCAGCTACGGCACTGAAAGCGACATCGTGATGATCCGCGCCGACGACCTGACGCCCGTTGAGGCCAGCCGCTTCAAACCGTCACTGGTTACGGGTTCGCACTTCATCACATACGACCTCTAGGCCACTTCAAATCGTACACTTGATCCAGTGTAGTATTGCACCTGCCGGATCGTGTGCATTGTGGTCGATTCCTGCAGGCCTGTAAAATAAGCCTTTTGCAGGCGATTCCCGGTCGGTGCCGCGATGTTCCCGCCAGGTACCAACCAGCCGTGGTTGTAAAGTAATGGCGTGGTCATCCCGACACTGACTGCTTGAAACCCATACTACTGGCCAACCTGAAGGCCGGAGCGTCAATGGGCACAACTGACTGAAAACTGGCACGGCAAGTGCGATTACGGACATCGAGGACTGGGCCTTTCGCTTCTTAGACCCGTAGGCACAAGGAACTTTACTATGCGTAATATTTTTGCAGCTCTTGCGGTGTTCGCGCTGCTCGGATGCGCGGTTGGGCTCAACGCCCAAGCCACGTCCGAAATCACCAGCCCGGACTCCAACAAGCCGAACACGCATGACCGCTCGGCTGGCCACGCCGTCATCAAGGTGCCGGCGCCGACCACCCCGCCGACTACTCCGCCGGAGCCCTCTCCGCCCCCGCCGCCCCAGAACCCGACACCCCCAAGCGAAGGCGAGGACATTCCGCCCAGCGAGACTCCTCCTGACCCGCCGCCGCCGGAAGATCCGCCGACGTACTACGGCGAGCCGGTCCAGGGCAAGTTTGCATTCATCATGGACGCCAGCGGCAGCATGTATGGCAGCCGTATCGCAAGCCTGCGCGCTGAAACGACCAGCGTCATCCAGGACCTGACCGAAGACGACGAACTCGACTGCGTCGCATACGGCGGCCAGTTCAGCAGCACTGGATACGTCAAGTACATGTGGGGATCATTGCTGCCCGCGACCGACGGCAACAAGAGCAGCGCCATCAGCTGGGTCAACGGCCCCAGCACCAACCCCGGCGGCATGACGCCCAGCTACGCGGCGTTGCAGTCGGCTTGCCAGACCTATCCGTCTGACCTCGACAAGTTCTTCTTCATCACCGACGGCTATCCCAACATCACCGGCAGCTCAAGCCAGATTCTGGCCGACTTCCCTGCCTGGTGGAACAAGTTTGAAGACTGCGAACTGATCTGCGTGTGCATCGCAGGCGGCGGCGCAAGCTTCATGCAGCAGCTGGCGGCGCTTGGCGGCGGTACTTACATCGCCGCATAGAGTCACAGTGCTGGGTCATGAATACAGGGGAGCCTGCGGGCTCCCCTCTTCATTCAAGGCGATACCGGCGTACGAAAATCGGACAAGCTGGACCCCGCAACTGCCTTGCAACACGGTGGTCACATAGCTTCCGTGATGCCAGAATAGCGCCATGACTTCGACCACTCCCAACCCCGCACGACGTCGCTTCCTGGCGGGCTCGCTGGCCGCAGGCGCTGGCTTGCTTGCGGCTTGCGGCAGCGGCGACAATCTTGCACCCAACGCGCCTCCGCGCAACGCCGGAAGCGACCCCAACGCCCCGCGCGAGTTCAAGCGCGGCGCCCTTGGCACCGTCATCGGCGGCGGTGTCGCCGAAGTGGATGGCGCCAAGCAATTCTTCATCGGCATCGTGGACCTGGACGCCGAAAAGCCCCAAGCGCGCACCATCAACGATGTCGGCTTTCTCGGCCACGGCTTCTCGCCCAACCCGGTCAAGCCGACGACAGCGGTGGTATGCGAAAAGCACGGCCAGGGCTGCTGCGAAGTTGACCTGGTCAAAGGCAAGGTGCTGCGGCGAGTCCGGACCACGCAAGGCCGCGAGTTCTACGGCCACGGGGCGTTCACGCCCGATGGCAAGTTGTTCTATTGCACCGAAGCCGAAGTCGGCGATTCCAGCTACGCGGGCGTGCTGGCAGTGCGCGACGGCGAGAGCTTTGAGCTGAAATCCGAGAACTTTCCCACGCACGGCGTTGCACCCCACGACTGCATCCTCGTCGAAGACGGCGCAACGCTGGTGATCACCAACGGGGGCGGCCCGGTCAGCAGCCCCGACGAGCCCGCGGGGATTGCCTACGTCGACGTGAAGACCGGGGCGGCCCGGCGCGTGCTGAAGTTCCGCGACGAAGCGATCAACGCCGGCCACATCGCCATCACCGCACGCGGTGAGCTGGCGTGCGTGTCAGCGCCCCGCGAAGGCATACCGCAGACCAAAGAGGGCGAGCCTAACCCGGCGTGGCTTGGCGCGATCAGTTTCTATGATCCCGCGACGGACAAGCTGGTCACGGCCGAAGACCCGATCCGCGCCAAGATGAAGGGCGAGACGCTCAGCGTCGCGATCCATGAACCCAGCATGGTTGTGGCAGCCACAAACCCCGCCGGCGATCTTGTCACATTCTGGGATTTCAAGACCGGCAAACTGGTGCACAAGATCGAGGGCGACCTCAAGTGGCCGCGCGGGATCAGCCTGACCCTGGACGGCAACTACTTTGCCGTGACCTATGATCGCGAAACCAGGCTCGTGTTGCTGGATGCCGAGACTTTCGAGCCGGTGGCCGGCACAACCGTAGACCGCAGCTTCATCAGCGGCAGCCACAACCTGGTCTATCGCCTGTAAACGCCTTCATTTGCACATCTCTGCCGTCGTTTCCCAACGGACGGGTGTTTGCTAAAACTCCTGCATGGCACGCAACCAGCCCCAACCCGCAGACGAAGGCGCGATCCTTCGCGAGATCGCCACGAAGAAGATCGAGGCTGAACGCGTCCGGGTGCAACAGCTTGCGCAGGAAAATGAAAAGCTGCGCACCATCGCCGCGGACCTGCAGAAGAAGATCAGCGTCGCCAACGCCAAGGTCAGCGAACTTGAGCGCAAGCTCAAGCTGGGCTTGAACGACGCGCAGAAAGAATTCGACCAGGAGATCAAGGGCGAGCGCGAATCACTGAGCGCGGAAATCAAAGACCTGAAAGAGCGGCACCAGATCGAAATTCAGAAAGAGCGCGACCGCTGGGAAAAGCGCGTCGCCGACCTCGAAGCCCGCCACGTCAAGGATGTTGAGCGCCTGCAACAGCGCGGCGAACGCGAGATACAGAAGGTGCAGGGCACCGCCGAGACGATTGAGCAGCGCCTGGCCGACCTGCAGGAATCCCTCGACAACGAACGCAAGGCCCGCCAGGAAGCCGAGCAGCGCCTGCGCAACCTTGACCAGACGGCCAAGCGCATCGGCGTGCGCACGGGCCAGGTGACCGGGTTTGAAGTCGATACACCCGAAGAGTTGCTGGATGTACTGGGCGAACTCGACGCCGAGGCACCGCTGAAAGTGATGCGCGCCGCGGTGCGCGACTTGCGCGGCGCCGCCAGCAACGTCGAGCGGGCGTTTGCCCGCGCCCTCAAGGGCGACGAGGGCCGCAAAGAACTGCATGACGCGGGCGGCCAGTTCAACGATGCGCGGGCGCTGCCCAGTACCGAAGAGCTGCCACCCAGCGCGGCCATGCTTGTCGAAGAGGCCTTCAACCTGATCGGCGAAGAAGTCGGCGAACGCATCAAGGGCCGCCATTATTCGGCACTGATCAGCGCGATGGCCAACGAACTTGTGCGCGTGTTGCGCAACCAGCGCGAAGGCATGGACAAGTTGCAGCGCCTGGTGGAAATCGCCGAAGGCACAGAACTGGCCACCAGCGCCCGACTGCTGCTCAAGGGCGCCACGGGCCACCAGCAGGAGATTGCCGCCGCCAAGCTGCTGCAGGACGAGTTAAAGCAGGTCCAGGCCGAGGCGCGCGAACAGAAGGGCAAGGTCAAGAAGCTGTACGCCAGTGCCGAAAGCGGCATGGCCGGCGAGTGGGCGCTGAACGCCCTGCAGGCCATTGCTTCATTGCAGGCGCTGCCGGCCCCTGACCGCGAGGCGATTCGGCGACCGCTGTACAACCGCGTCGTCGAAAGCGCCAAGCTGGTGCAGGAACGGATCGACGCGGCCATCAACCTCGGCGCCGGCGCCGAAGCCGCCCTGCGCGAAGCCGACGAAGCCTTCTCGGGCATGGAAGGCCTGGTCGCCAACATGAACGAGCTGGTGGTAACGGCCCGCCGCCAGCTGATGAGCAAGGTTGACGGAGAGCAAGAGGCACGCGCGAAGCTTGAATCGGCCCGCCGGAAGGTCGGCGAACTGGGCAAACGCGGCGCCCGCGCGATGGCGATTTTTGACGAGGCCTTCAAGGCCGCCGAGATGCTGCTCAACCAGTGGAAAGCAACGTACAAGGCCTACACCGGCCTCGCGCGCGACGTGGACCGCATAGAAGGCAGCATTGAAGGCGCGATGCTGGACATCAACCAGCCCCTCGAAAGCGAGCAGGGCCGCAAGCTTTACGGCATCATCCACGACCTGAGCGAGCACCTGCCCGAGTACCGCAGCTTGCAGATTCTGCGCCAGCGCATGTTCTTCCACCTTGAGAATGCCAAGCAGCGCCTGCCCGAGCTCAAGGCCGTTCGCGAAACCAGCCACCGCATCATGCGTGCCGTCGGCGAGCCGGACCACCACGACCACGCCCGCCAGTACCAGCTTTCCATGGCAAGGCTCTACGACACGTGGGCTTACCTTGAAGAAGTGCGCGGCGGCACCCACAGCCAGCTCGCCGTCGCCGCCGAGCAGATTGAGCCCCTGATCGGCGAGACGCTGCTCTGGCTCAGCAGCACCAATATCGACCAGGTCAGCGATTACGAGCGCGATGAGGCCATGTACACCGCGGCCTACGTGCGCAAGCTCAAGCGCCACGTGTTGGGCATCCATGATCTCGCAAAGCAAAGCCGCGGCAGCGGCACTGAGCTTACGGCACAGTTCGAGCACCGCCTTGACACCATGCAGTTCCCGCCCGAGTGGCAACACATCCTGCAACGCCTGAAGAAGCCGGGCGGCCCGCAGGATGCCGACATCTCGCCCACCGAGCACGAGCCGCGCTAGCCCGCCCCCGTCGCACGCGGCGTTCTTTGCTATGCTCGCGACATGTCCATCCTTGCCCTGAACAACGTCACCAAGAGCTACGACAGCCGCGTGCTGTTCAAGGGCGTCAGCTTCGGCCTGGCCAGCAGAGAGCGCGTCGGGCTTGTCGGGCCGAACGGCGAAGGCAAGTCAACGCTGTTGCGGCTGCTCGCCGGGCTTGAGGCACCGGACGAAGGCCAGCGAATCTTTGCCGCCGGTTTGCGCATCGGCTTCATTACCCAGGAACCTAAGCTTGAACCCGGCCTGCGCGTCCGCGACGCCGTGCGCGCCGGGCTTGGCAACCGCGACGCGGTGAACGCGCGGCTTGACGAGTTGCACAACTCGATGGCCCAGCCCGGGCTGACGCAGCAGGCACTGTCTGAGCTGATCGACATGCAGTCGCTGTACGAGACGCGACTGGCCGAGATGGGCGGCCACAACGTCGAGCATCGCGTGGAAGAGATGATCGGTCATCTGGGGCTGCGCGAACCCGACGCCCTGTGCGGCACGCTGTCCGGGGGCGAAGCTCGCCGCGTTTCGCTTGCGGCGATGCTGCTGTCGCAACCCGACGTGCTGCTGCTGGACGAGCCGACAAACCATCTCGACGTTGTAGCGATTGACTGGCTGGAGAGCTTCCTGCTGGCCAGCCGCACGCCGCTGGTAATGGTCACGCACGATCGCTATTTCCTTGATCGCGTCGTCCACCGCATCGTCGAGGTTGACCGCGCCAGGCTCTACTCAACCGATGGCGGCTACCAGGACTTTCTCGTGCAGCAGGCGACGCGGCTTGAAGCCGAGTCGAACACTGAGCAGAACCGCCTGTCGATGATTCGGCGCGAAACCGTCTGGATTCGGCGTGGCGCCCACGGCCGCACGACCAAAGAAAAGGCGCGCGTGGGGCGCTACCGCGAGATGACCCAGCAGGCGGACCTGGAAACGCGGCTTGACCTCGCGTTCGAGATTCCGCCGGGCCCGCGCCTGGGCGGCAAGGTCATTCGCATTGAGCACGTGGACAAGAGTTATGGCGACCGCGCGATCCTGCGCGACGTCACGGTTGAACTGAGCGCGGGCATGCGCCTTGGCATTGTGGGCGCCAACGGCACCGGCAAGACCACGCTGCTGCGCATTCTTACGGGAAAGCTCGCGCCTGACTCAGGCACAGTCGAAATCGGCGAGACAGTAAAGGTGGCCAGCATTGACCAGTCGCGCAGCGTGCTGGATGAAAGCAAGAGCGTCGTCGAAGAAGTCGCGGGCCAGGCTGACGGCCTGGTCAAGGTGGACGGGCAGGTTCAGCGCGTCGCTCCGTTTCTGGAGCAGTTCCTGTTTCCCGGCCAGCGCAAGCACACAAGAATACGCGAGCTCTCGGGCGGCGAACGAAACCGCGTGCTGCTGGCCAAGCTGCTGCTGCAACAGGGCAACGTGCTGTCCCTGGACGAGCCGACCAACGACCTTGACCTGCCGACACTGCGCGCGCTCGAAGAAGCACTGTGCGCCTTTGCCGGCGTCGTGCTGGTTGTCAGCCACGACCGCTACTTTCTTGACCGGGTGTGCACGCGCGTCCTCTACCTGGATGGCAGCGGCAACGCGCGCTTTCACGAGGGCGACATCGAGGAGTTGCTGGCCGAGCTGCGCAAAGCGGGCCAGCCCGACACGCCCGCGCCGGTGCCCGCACGCGAGCGCCCCGACGAAGTCGCCCGCAAAGCGCGCAAGAAAGCCGAGAACGAACTCAAGCGGCTGCCCGACCGCATCGAGCAACTCGAATCCGAATGCCTGTCCCTCGACGCACAGATGGCCGACGCCAGCCTGTACACGAAAGAGGGCGGCAAGGCCGAGGCCGCCAAGCTCGCCGCGCGGCGCCAGGCACTGTCGACGGAGCTAGAGGGCCTGTACGCGAAGTGGCAGGAGCTCGAGGCCCTGACGGCTTCGCCGGAGTAGTGGCGCCGGTTAGGGTTGCATGGCCTTCCAGAGTGCCGGATGAAATCGCTTCATCGCGCTGAACTCGGCTGGTGAGCGTTGCTGCATTCGATCCAGCAGCGCATGCTTCAACTCGGGCCGAAACTCTGCCGGCAGCCAGCCCCGGAACACGGTCGCGGGCCGGTTCTCGTTGATTGCCGACTCAAGTTCCGCCAGCAGCGCGCGGCCCGCGAACACACTCTCTTCAAGCAGCGTACCCTTCTTCAGCTTCAGGGCCGTGTAGGCGCGCTCCATGCCACCCAGCAGTTCGCGGGCAATGACCAGCCAACGCCGCTGCGGCGGCTCGGCTCGCAGTCGGGATGTGCCGACCGCGGACTTGGCCGTTGTCGCCGACGAAACCGCAATGCGCAGCCGCCAGATATCGCAGAACTCAGGAATGTAAACCGCCGATGCCGCGACCTCAAATTCGGTGCGCGAGCGCTCGATCAACTCGTGCGCCGCCTGCTCGTGCCCGCAAAGCAGTTCAAGACCCGCCTGCGACGCCAACGTGGCCGCATAGCGCTGGTGCACGCCATGTTCGCGCGCGATGTCAGAGGCCTGCGCAAGCAAATCACGCGCTTCTTCAAGGCGTCCGGTACGGCTGTGGACTTCCGCCAGATTGGAGGCGCAGAATGCGTACGAGTTGCGCATGCCCGCCTGCTGGATGGTATCCATCGCAAGTCGGATCATCCACTCAGCTTCTTCCAGCTTACCAGTCAGCAGCAACTGTCGCCCGAGATTCGATTGCGCGATGGAGGTACCCACCTCGTTGTCGGCGCGACGAAACGCTTCGATCAGCGCGCGATACTCGGCAATGGCTTCCTCGCGCCTCCCGCTCGAGGACAGCAGATTGGCCAGATTGCCGCGCGTGGCCAATGTCAGGTTTCGATGAGTGGACCCATCCAGCAGCTTAAGCGCTTGGCGCAGGGTCTGCTCTGCGCCCGCAATGTCGCCCTCGATGTCGAGAAAGTTTGCGCGTGTCGCCATGACCCAGCCGACCATCCCGGCGTCTGAGGTACGTTCGGCGGCGGCTTCGGCTTCGCGGTGCCACCGTCTCGCTGCCTCGATGTTTCCCACTTGCAGCGCAAGATTTGTCCGGGAAACAAGTGCCTCGGCGACCAGAAGATAAGAGTGTTCCGCCGTGGCAAGTTCAATGCAGAGCGCGAAAGACTCATCTGCACGCTCCCCCCGCCCCAGCGACCGGTATATGTTCGCGGCCTCCACTGCAGCGGATGCGTGAATCGGCCGCCAGAAACACGGCAGGGCCAGAATGCGTTGCGAAGTCGCCAGCGCCGCCTGGGCCTGATGCGTGCGAACCGCGTGCATCATCGCCCGGTAGAGAAACTGTGTTTCCAGCTGCTGCAGCTCCGCGATCTGCGACAGGGCCGCGCCGTCCTGCGCCGCGCCCGCGTGATCCGCAAGTTCACGCGCGACACGCTCAAGCTGCCCGCGAAACTCGCACTCGATCACTCCGATCGCCGCAACATGCAGCAGCGAGCGCGCCGACGGCACCTGAAGCTGATAAGCCACCTCGCGATAAATCGCGTGCCGGAAAAGGTAGATGTCTTCGGCCGATGGCACGGTCGCGCCCATGGGTACCCGGGGTAGGTCAGTATAAGACGCCAAAGCGCCAAGCGGGCGCCGTAACGAACTTCTAAATCTGTACGCCGGCACCCATGCTGCTCAACCTGCACCCGCGCCCGTTTCTGTTGGCAACTGGATTCCGCCCACCTAGACTGCAGCCTTCGACGCCAAGTGCAGCCTTGCGGACCGGACCATCCGGCGGAGTCTCGTATGCGTTATCTGGCGCTTCTACTGTTGTGCGGGACACTCTCAGCAGCCGAGATCTTTGTTGCGCCTTCGGGCAACGATACTACCGGCACCGGGGCCATTGGCGCGCCCTTTGCCACGCTTTCGCGCGCGCACCAGGCTGCGGCTTCGGGGGACACGATCACGTTTCGCGCCGGCACTTACAGCGGCGGGGTTTACATCACCAAGAGTAACCTGACCTTCCAGGGCTATACCGGCGAAACGGCTGTCATTTCGCTGCCGAACAACGTGAGCGGCCAGGATGTCGCCTTCTACCTTGGCACGGCGGGCAACTGCACCGTGCGGCGCCTTACCCTGCAGGGTGGTTTCTACTACGCGATCAAGATCGACACCGGGCCCTGCCTGGTGGAGGACTGCCGCATCCATGGCAGCGGCCGCGACTGCGTGAAAATCCCGGGCGCCGACAACATCACGATCCGCCGCTGCGAGATCTATGACAGCGGCTTGCGCGATCCCAGCAACGCCGAGGGCATCGACAACGTCAACGGCGACTACATGCTGGTGCAGGATTGCTACATCCACGACATCGCCACCAACGGCGTGTACCCCAAGGGCGGCAGTATCGGCAGCATCATTGAGCGCTGCCTGATTCGCAATTGCGGGCAGAAGGGCATCAGCATGGCACAGTCCAGCGGCTTGCAGTTCTACGACACTAACCAAAACCCCGAGTACTACTCGTGCCGCGACTGCATCGCCCGCAACAACATCATCGAGGACTGTGTCGGCAGCGGCATCGACCTTGAATCAGCCCTGCGCGCCAGGGTCTACAACAACACCATGGTCAACGTGGCGCAAAGCCAGCAGGGCGGCATGCGCATCGCCAGCGCCGACAAGGGCGGAACGGTCGGGATTGTGCAGTGCCGCGACTGCGAGATTCGCAACAACATCATCGTGCTGCCCAGCACCGGCACACGCCCCGCCGTGTTCATGGGCAACAACAGCCACGCCGGCACGCTGACCATGAGCAACAACCGCTACTACAAAACCGGCGGCACCGCCGTCTTCTGGTGGGAACCGACGAGCTACAGCCTCACCCTCGCGACCTGGAAATCCACCAGCGGCACGGACACCAACAGCACCGAGGGCGACCCGCAACTTGCGGCAAGCTGGCACCTGAACACCGGCAGCCCGTGCATTGACGCGGGCATGACGATCTCCGGTTTCAGCGACGACTACGACGGCAACACTCGCAGCGGCACATGGGACATCGGCGCCGACGAAACAGGCGGCACGGCCCTGCCCACACCGCCTGCATCGGGCACCATCGGCACCGGCGGCGGACAGCCGGGCGCGGGCACTCCCGCCGCGCCGACCGGGTTGGCCTACACCGGCACCGTAGACCTGACCTGGCAGGACAACAGCAGCAACGAGACAGGTTTTCGCATTGAGCGAAGGCCCAGCGGCGGCGTTTTCACCACACTGGCGACGGTCGCAGCCGACGTGACCAGCCACAGCGACACGACAGCCACCAGCGGCACATGGATCTACCGGGTGATCGCCTACAACGCCGGCGGCGACAGCTCGCCAAGCAACCAGGTCTCAGTGACCGTGGGCGGCGGCGGTGGCGGCAGCAAGTCCAAGGGCAGCAGCGGTGGCGGTGGTTGTTCGGCCGACCCTGGTGCGCCGGGGGCTGCGCTGATGCTGTCGGGGCTGCTGGTTGCGGCGGTGTGCCGGCCCAAACGCTGCAGTGCAGTGTTGCGCTGCACAGACAAAGTCTGCTAGTCTTTTCGCTTCGACGCCAACGCAGCTCGTTCGCCACCTGGTGGCACGAGGAACCCATGATACGCACCACGCTATGCACGACGCTGGTCGCCATGTGCAGCGCGCTCTGCGCCGCTGACATTTACGTCGCCACAACCGGCAGTGACACGACCGGCACGGGTGCGATCGGCACGCCTTACGCCACGCCGCGTCACGCGGCCCAGCAGGCGGTGGCCGGCGACACCATTATCCTTCGCGCGGGGACTTACGCCGGCAACGTTGAGCTGAACAAAGACAACCTGACCTTGCGCTCCTACACCGGAGAGTGGGCCGTCATCCACATGCCCAACAGCGGTACCACCAACGTGACACTTTGGGTGTACAACACCGGCACGCGCATTGAGCGCCTTGAGATCAGCGGCGGCAGCCCCTACAGCGTGCATGTCGTGCCGCCCTGCAACGGCTGTGAGTTCGCGGATTGCAAGATTCACGGCGCGGACTGGATCGGCATCAAGGTAAGCCAGCCCGACAACGTGACGTTGCGCCGCTGCGAAATCTACGACACCGGCAGCGTGACCGCGGGCGGCATGGGCATTGATTGCGTGAACGGCGACAACATCCTGATCCAGGATTGCCACTTCCACGATTGCAACGGCACCGGCATCTACCTGAAAGGCGGCCTCAGAAATGCGTTGGTAGAGCGCAACCTGGTGCGCAACGTGGCGGGCGATGGCATCTTGCTTGGCGAAAGCACTGGCGTCGCGTTCATGGACACCGTCGGGAACCCTGAACTGTACGAGGCCATCGACGGCGTTGTGCGCAACAACATCGTCGCCAACGTCGCCGCGAGCGGGCTGGTCACCTACGGCAGCCTGCGCTGCAAGATCTACAACAACACTGTGTACAACTGCGCCACCGGCACCGGCGGCGCGGGCCTGCGGCTGATCAAGGGCGCACACGCTGGCTACCCCGACACGCCGATCAAGCAGACTGAGTTCGTGAACAACATCGTCGTGCCGGGCCAGGCATCGCGGCCGTTTGTTCAAGTCACTACCGGCAGCCACGACGGGACCGTGATTTTCAACTACAACCGCTACTTCAACCTGGGCACGCCGAGCGGCGTGTTCTGGGACGAACTGGTGGCAGCCACCGCGGCTTACAACCTCAGCCTGGCGCAGTGGCAGACGCGCACCGGGTTCGACACCAACTCAACTACGGGTGACCCCGGCGCAAGCGCGACCACCTATCACCTGGGTGGCGGCAGCGCGTGCATTGACGCCGCGACCACGTTCGCCAGCTTCGTGGACGACTACGACGGCAACACGCGCACTGGCACATGGGACATCGGCGCAGACGAGTCAGGCGGCACAGCACTGCCAACCCCGCCGGCAGCCGGCACCGTTGGCACCGGCGGAGGTGTTGGCGCACCCGGATCGCCCACTGCTCCGACCAACCTGACTGCCACGGGCACCGTGACGCTGAACTGGCAGGACAACAGCGGCAACGAAACCGGCTTTCGTATTGAGCGCCGCTCTGCGCCAGCAGGAACGTACGCGACGCTGACCACGGTCGCCGCCAACACCACCAGCCACACTGATGACCCGGGCCCCGGCAGCTGGTACTACCGGGTGTATGCCGTGAACGCCGCCGGCGACAGCGCCGCGAGCAACGAAGCGAACATCTCGGTGCCAGTGGTTGACCCGTCGCCCCCCGGCAAGAAAGACAGCGGTGGCGGCGGTTGCAGCGCGCAGCCATCCGGGCCAGCCGCCTGGATGTGCCTGGCGCTGGCTGCCAGTGCGACGTTGATCCCTGCAGGCCGCAACCGCTGGCGTCACTCGGCCTGAGCGCGACAGCAGGCGTATCGCTGCAAATGCCGTTCACGCACTCCTGCATGGTGTCGTGATGCCCCGCAACAGCGGGCACGTTTACATTCAACATGGCGGGGTGTAATCGACGCAGCTTGCAGAGTCAGTACATTGGCGGCACGAGAGGAGACACTATGGAAATGCTCGATTTCTTCTGGCCAGAGTGGGCCCAGGCCCGCCAGCTGCGCGAGATTGCACACGCACTCAAAACCGGCGGCGGCCGCAAGACCTCGCCCACGCGCATCGCCGTGGACTTGCAGGCCGACATCAACTCGCTGGCGCTGGTGTGCATGAGCCTGATGGCTGCGCTTGTCGAGAAGGGTGTGATCAGCGAGCTCGACTTGCAGATGCATCTGCAGAAACTGGACGAGCTTGACGCGGAAGATGACGGCGGCCTCGACCCTGATTTGATGCGTGGCGCCCTGGGGCTGAAAAAGAACAAGCCGCGTGCCCTGCCCTCAAGCGCCAAGCTGCCGAAGAAGCAAGCCAAGGGCAGCCCAGTCCCGGAACGCCAGAAGAAAGCACGATAGCGCCCGCCAGCGGTCGGCCGCTAGGCTTTGCCGGCGCTGCCCAGGAGTTTCATCTTTTCCTTGATCAGCTCCTTCACTGCGTCGCGGGCTGGGCCGAGGAACTTTCTTGGGTCGAACTCGCCGGGCTTGTCGTGCATGAGCTTGCGCAGCACGGCTGTCCACTTCAGGCGCAGGTCGGTGTCGATGTTCACCTTGTTGATGCCGTTCTTGATGGCGTGCGCGTAGCTTTCGGCGTCGAGGCCCTTGGCGCCCTCGATCTTGCCTCCGTACTGGTTGATCAGCTTCACGCTCTCGGCGTCAACGCTGCTCGCGCCATGCAGCACCAGTGGAATCTTCAGCTTGTCCTTGATCACCTTGATGCGGTCGAAGTCGATGCGGTTTTCGCCCTTGAACTTGTATGCCCCGTGGCTGGTTCCTACAGCTACGGCAAGGGCGTCACAGCCCGACTCGGCATGAAAGCGCACGGCTTCGGCGGGATCGGTCAGGCGCGCGTCGCGCTCGTCGACATCTACGTCGTCTTCAATGCCGCCAAGGCGGCCAAGTTCGGCCTCAACGGTGATGCCGCCGTGGGAGTGCGCGTAATCGACGGCCTGTCTGGTGAGCGCGATGTTTTCGTCAAGCGAGTGGTGGCTGCCGTCGATCATCACGCTTGTGAAGCCGGCATCGACGCACATCTTTACGTCGTCCATGTTCGCGCCGTGGTCGAGGTGCAACGCAACCGGCGCCTTGATCTGGTCGGCCATGGTGCGGGTCATCGACACAAGGTTCTTGATGCCGCCGTACTTGATCGCGCCCGTAGACAGCGCCACGATCACCGGTGACTTCATTTCTTCAGCCGCGTCGAGCGCCGATTGCAGGAACTCAAGGTTGGAAAAGTTGAACTGGCCGATCGCGTAGTATTCGCGGTTGGCTTTCTCGTACATCTTGCCAAGAATTTCGAGCGGCATTGGCGTCTCCAGTACGACGGATGGGACCGGTGGGACCTATGCGTCCCATATGTCCTATAGGTCCCATCGCCGCTGCGTTCAAGCGTTCATGATGTGTTCGCGGTAGTACTTCAACTCGGTGATGCTGTCGCGGATGTCGGCGAGTGCAGTGTGGTCTTTGCCCGGCTTCTCGAACTTCGGCGTGTCCGGGTACCAGGCCCGTGTAAGCACCTTCAGCGTGCTTACGTCCACCTGCCGATAGTGCAGATAGCCCTCAAGCGCGGGCATGTAGCGCACCATGAACCGCCGGTCCTGGTGAATGCTGTTGCCGGCCAGTACACCTTCGCCGGGTTTGCAGTGCTTGGCGACCAGCGCGAGCGTTGCCGCTTCGGCTTCTTTGAGCTCGGTGCGGCTTGCGCGCACGCGGTTGATCAGGCCGTTGCCGGTGTGCATGTCGCGCACGAAGGGGCTCATGCGTTCCAGCGCGTCTTCGGGCTGAAAGATGACGGCGTGGTACTCGGCCACGGGCTTGAGATCTGCGCCGGTGATGATGCAGGCGATTTCCAGAATGACGTCGCTGTCCGGGTTCAGCCCGGTCATCTCAAGGTCAATCCAGATCAGTTTGAGTTCTGCTTCCATTCGTTCTGAGTTCCGCGTTCTGCGTTCCAAGTTCAACATCAGGCCGCGCGTGTGCGCGACCAAACTCGGAACTCGGAACCCGGAACTGTCCTAACCCTTGGGGCCGGCGTTCTTGACGGCTTCGCTTACGCCGTCTTCGAACTGCTTGAAATTGTCGCGGAACAGGCCCGCCAGGTGCTTGGCCTTGGCATCGTACGCCGCCTTGTCGGCCCAGCCTTCGCGCGGGTCCATGATTTCGGACGGCACATCCGGGCACGCCGAGGCGTACTTCAGGCCCAACACCGGGTGTGTCTTGAACTCTACGTTCACAAGCTTGCCCTCAAGGGCCGCGTTCAGCATCGCGCGCGTGTGCTTGATCTTCATGCGCGAACCAACGCCGTACGCGCCCCCTGCCCAGCCGGTGTTCAGCAACCAGCAGTTAGCGCCGTGGCGGGTCAGCTTTTCGGCCAGCAGCTTGGCGTACACGCCCGGGTGGCGCGGCATGAAGGGCGCGCCAAAGCATGAACTGAACGTGGCGCTGGGTTCTTTCACCCCGCGCTCGGTGCCGGCGACTTTGGCGGTGTAGCCGGAGATGAAGTGGTACTGCGCCTGCTCGGGCGTGAGCTTGCTGATCGGGGGCAGCACGCCGAACGCGTCACAAGTAAGGAAGACCACGTTCTTCGGGTTGCCGCCGCGGCCACTGGGCTCGTGGTTCGGGATCATCTCAATCGGGTAGCTGGCGCGCGTGTTTTCGGTCAGCTTGTTGCTGTCCAGGTCAATGGCGCGGGTGTGCTCGTCGAACACCACGTTCTCAAGCACGGTGCCGAAGCGCTTGGTCGTGGCGTAAATCTCGGGCTCGGCTTCGGGGCTCAGGTTGATCACCTTGGCGTAGCAGCCGCCCTCGAAGTTGAACACGCCGGCATCGCTCCAGCCGTGCTCGTCGTCGCCGATCAGCTTGCGCTTTGGATCGGCGCTGAGCGTGGTCTTGCCCGTGCCGCTAAGCCCGAAAAACAACGCGCTGTCGCCCGCGGGCCCGATGTTTGCGCTGCAATGCATCGGCAGCACGCCGCGCGCCGGCAGCAGGTAATTCATGATCGTGAAGACGCTCTTCTTCACTTCGCCGGCGTACTTGGTGCCGCCGATCAGCACCACCTTCTTGCTGAAGTTGGCCAGGATGAAGGCTTCGCTGTTCAAGCCGTCCGTGGCGCCCTTGGCTTCGAAGTAGGGCGCGTGCAGCACCGTAAACGCGGGCTTGAAGTTGGCCAGCTCGTCGCCGCTGATGCGCACGAACATATTGCGTGCGAACAGGTTGTGCCACGCGGCTTCGCAGACGATGCGCACGGGCAGGCGGAACTCGGGGTCCGTGCCGGCATAGCAATCCAGCACGAAGGCTTCGTCGCGCTTGTTGTAGTAGTCGAGCACCTGCTGGTGCAGCTTGTCGAAGGTCTCGGGCGTGATCGGGCGGTTGACCTTGCCCCACCACACGGTGTCGTTGGTTTCAGCGTCCTGGACCGTGAACTTGTCGTTGGGCGAGCGGCCGGTGTACTTACCGGTGTTGACAATCAGCGCGCCGTAGTCGCTGAACGTGCCTTCGCCGCGGCGCACCGCCTCTTCAAGCAGGCGCGCAGCCGTGAGGTTGTGATGGATGGTCGATGGTTTGGTAATGCCGTGGGCATTGAGCAGTGTCATGGAAGTCCTTGCGCAGCCACGGCCAAGCGTTGGGGCAACGGCCACCGAGCCTCCGTGGAAGCGAGATAGTGTAGCGACGGCCAAGCCGGCTACAACGCGGCACTGCAAGATCAGCGCAAGAGCCGAAACCCCCGGGGGTTAGGCGGCGGCGGTGGACAGATTGTTGACGTGCCGCTGAGGCGCAACTAACTCTCGTCGTCGAACACCACATACGGTCGAAGGCGTTGCAGCGTGTCGGCGGGAATGCCGCCCGCAGCTGTCGCAAACTCTTCGAGCGTGCGGATCGGCTTGGTTTGTCTGGCCTGGATGATGCGCTCGGCTTTGCGCTCGCCGATGCCGGGCAGGGCCATCAGTTCTGCGGCGCTGGCGGTGTTCACGTTCACGCGCGCCGGCGGCAGGTCGGTGTGCTGTTGCGTAAGATCCTGCGGCCCGCGCCCGCCCGCGATCATCACGATGCACAGCGCCACAAGTACCGCGCACAGCAGACCGAGCACCGCCACCTCTGCCCGGGTAAGCCGGTACCATGCAACCTCGGGCTCAGCTACTCTTTCGGCCATGGGAACGCAGTCTAATTTGAGCGTGTTGGGCGTCGACCCGGGCACCCGCGTCGTCGGCTGGGCTGTGGTGCAGCAGCAGGGCCGCAGCTTTCGCCTGGTTGCGTGCGGCGCCATTCACGCTCGCGGAGAAACGCTTGAGCAGCGGCTGGCAAACATCCACGCCGGGTTGCTTGAGGCAGCGCGAACGCACCATGCCGCCGAAGCAGCCGTCGAAGAAGTGTTCGCCGGCAAGAACATCAAGAGCGCGCTGGCGGTCGGGCAGGGGCGGGGCGTGGCGCTGGCAGCGCTTGGCGCTGCGGGGCTGACGGTGTCTTCGTACGCAGCCAAGGTCATCAAGCGCGCGGTCACGGGCAACGGCAGCGCGAGCAAAGACCAGGTCGCGCGCATGGTGGCCCTGCAACTTGGCCTTGCCAAGCCGCCCGAGCCCGCAGACATCACCGACGCCTGCGCTGCGGCGCTGACTCATCTGGTGCGGCGCGGGCTGCGATAGCGTGAACCCTGCGGCCGCCGCCGCGTTTGAAAGAGGATGAATCCGCGCAGCCGAGTTCTGCTGTCGGCCATGCTTGCCGCCCTGCTGCTTGGAACCGCGGCTGTGGTGACCCACGTGCTGCTTGGCGGCGACTTGCCCTCCATATCGGTTGCCACGGAGACGGTGACCGAACTCGACGGGCACGAGGCCGGCAACGAGTCGCTGCCGGCTGCGGCGCCCGACGCACCGGTTCACGGCCAAGAACTGCCAACTACAGCGGACATCTCGGGCAACCGCGTCACCGGGTCGATCGGCGGACCACCTCGCCGCACCGCGCCCGGCGATGCACGAGCCTTCGAGACACCGCGTGCGCCAGAGCCTGAACCTACCCCTGCCCTGCCTCGCTACGTGCCGCCCATACCGGAACCGAGCGACCCCGACCCCACGGAGAGAGTACTGCCACCGGCGTCCTTGAGTTGGCTGAAGAGCACACAGGCCGGCGAGGGGTATTGGGACACAGACAACCCGTCATCCGAAGGCGCCGATCCATACCGCGTGTTCGTGACGGCGATGGCGATGCAGGCGTTTCTCTCCCACGGCAGCGACCACAAGTCCGGCGAGTTTCGCGCGACACTGCGCATGGCCGTGCTGCACCTGCGCAAACTGCAACGCCCCAACGGCATGTTCGTCAAAGCCGGTGATCCGTTGCCGGTGATGCAACACGCTGCCGCGACCGCAGCCATGTGCGAGGCTTATGGCATCAGCGGAGACGTAGTACTCAAGGCGTTGTGCGACAAGGCAGTTCAAGGCCTGCTTCAGATGCGCAACCCCATTGGCGCGTGGGGCAACGTTGCGCACGAAACGGAACTGGCGGCGCAATCCGACATTGAACCCAACATGCTCGCGACGGGCTGGGCGCTGCTGGCGTTACAGATGGCGGAAACCGTCGGCCTGAAATTCCAGTCGGAAAGCCGAACGACAGCCCTGCAAGACGCAGGCCGCTGGGCTTACGACCGCAGGCGGTCGGACCACACCAGCTTCAGCCGCTTACCTGAGACCGGGACAGGGTTTGATCACGCCCGAATCTCCGACGCCGCGTTTGTACTGGCGGTACTACACGGAAAGACCTGCGAGCGCGAAGACCTGTTCGTGCAGGGATGCCTGGCCCGGCTGGCCGTTGTACCCGCGTGGGACACTGGCACCAACGACTTCATCGCATGGTGGTTTACTTCCAAGGCGTTGCGCGCGGGGGCACCGAAGACCGAACAAGAATGGCTCAAGGGCGTCGGCGACCTGATCGCCGCGAACCAGCACGGCTACCGGGCCGAAGACCGGGGCACAACAATTGAAGAAGACACCAACCACGGCAGCTGGGACCATGCTGATGTTTGGGGCAGCACCCTCGGCCGTGCCTACACGACCGCAATGGCAACGCTGCTGCTGCAGGCCCCCGCCTCGATTTACCCTGTACTCGGCGACGACTGACGAAGGCAAGTCGCTCGACGCCAACTGCACGCCGGGCTAAACGCGCTCGCTCGGTCGGCGTGCGGGAACATCAGTCACAGGCAACGGCGCGCGAAGTCCATCGCATGGCCAGTTTGCGACGGTTTTCGTTCGCGGGCGGCTGATTTCGCTGGACGCCATTGCAGTGAATTCGTTACTTGGAATCAGTCGGTTTACTTGCATGTTGACACGTCAAATGGCCCAGCATACCAGCATCCGCTTGATTCGTGCGACGTCGCGCCTTGCCATGGGCGCACCCAACGTCATTTCCGTCGCCTGGCAGACTTGCGCCCTGTCGCGAGAATGAAGCTGGCCCGTCTCTCGGGCTTCCTGACCCAGACTTGCACGCCGCCCTACAGCCGCACTCGCGACTGACGGCGATCGCACGGGCCGGGCACTCCACTACCAGCGCTGCGCTTGCGGCGCTTTCTCCGAAACATCGGGACTCCCGGTGTCGGTGGCTTGCTGCCGCCGCCCGTAGTCCAGAGGACGTGTCATGGACTCTCTCAGCTACAACACCGCGCGCCGTTTGCGCTTTGCTGGCCTGCTCACGCTCGTGCTGGTGCTGGTGCTTGACCTGTTTGCCTCACACAAGCCCCACTTCGCGGAGTACGGATTCACCCTCGATGCGCTGCCATGGTTCTACCCGATGCTCGGCTTCCTGAGCACGGTGCTGCTTGTGGTCGTGGCCAAGTCGCTCGGAATCCTGCTCTGCCGAAAGGACCACTACTATGCTTCTGAATGAGATTCCGCCGGCGGTCGTCATGTTCATCGGCGCGATCATGCTGGTGCTGGCGCGCGGCCGGGTGCGCTGGCTGGTCGGCCTGGCCGTGCCCTTGCTTGCGCTGGCGCAGAGCTGGGTGGTGATCACGCAGGGAGTTAATTCAAGCCTGATGTTCATGGGCATGGAGCTTTCGCCGGTGCACGTCCACCCGGCGTCTCCGGCGTTCGCGACAATCTTCTGCCTGATGGCGGGCATCGGCACACTGTTCGCCCTGAACCAGCAGCGAAAGGCAGAACTGCCGGCTGCGTTCGTCTATGCAGGCGGTGCGCTAGGCGTCACGTTTGCCGGCGACCTGCTGAGCATGCTGGTGTTCTGGGAAGTCATGCTGGTCAGCAGCGCCGTGATCGTCTGGTGCGGCGGCACCCGTGCGAGCTACGGCGCCGGGGTGCGCTACTTCGGCCTGCACGCGCTGGCCGGCGTCGCCATGCTCACAGGCGTGGTCATGATTGCCGCGGCGCGCACGAGCACGGGCGCCGCAGACCCGCTGGCGTTTGTCCCGTTCGCTGACATGGCATCAGGCTGGTCCGAGGCGTCGTTTGCCAACGCCGGCCGCTGGCTGATCCTGCTGTCGCTGCTGGTGTGCGCGGCCGCGCCGCCTTTCAGCGCGTGGGTATCCGATGCGTATCCCGAAGCCAGTGTGTGGGGCAGTGTGTTTCTCAGCGCCTTCACCACCAAGGCCGCGGTGTTCGCATTGATCGTGGCGTTTGCGGGTTTTGAGCTTCTGATCTGGCTGGGCCTTTTCATGGCGTTCTACGGCATCGTCTATGCGATGCTTGAAAACGACATCCGGCGCGTGCTGGCCTACAGCATAGTGAACCAGGTCGGGTTCATGCTCGTCGGCATCGGCATCGGCACCGAGCTGGCCATCGACGGCGCCACCGCACATGCCTTTGCCCACATCATTTACAAAGCGGCACTGATGATGGCCGCCGGCAGCGTCATCTACGTGACCTCGCGACACAAACTCAGCGAACTGGGCGGGCTGTACCGCAGCATGCCGGTGACGCTGGTTTGCTGCGTGATCGCTGCACTTGCGATCTCGGCGTTTCCGCTCACCAGCGGGTTCACCACCAAGACGATGGTCGACGATGCAGTTGCCCACCAGGCCCACGCTCTGGCGCTTTCCGGCAAGCCGCAGTCCACACTGATTCTCGTCTGGCTAGGGCTGGAGATTGCGTCGGCAGGCGTGTTTCTGCATGCCGGCATCAAGTTCCCGTGGTTCGTGTTCTTTGCCAAGGACTCGGGCCTGCGCCCCAAGGACCCACCCTGGAACATGCAGGTCGGCATGGTGGTCCTGGCCGCGCTGTGCATCCTGCTTGGTGTGTTCCCGGGCGTGCTGTACGGGATTCTGCCGTATGAGGCGGCTGCACTCGAATACGCGCCGATTGTATTCGATTACTCCCACGTCATGAAAATGCTCGGCCTGTTGCTGTTCAGCGGCCTGGCATTCTTCATGTTGCTGCCGATGCTCGAACGCAAGCGCACGATTACCCTCGACATCGACTGGACATGGCGCAGGTTCCTGCCGCGGTTCTGGCGCGAGATTGCCACGCCGCTGGGCGAGTCAGCGCTGCGGGTGCGGGATGCGGCAGTCACGCTGCTGCTCAAACCGCTCGGAGAGTCGCGCAGCCACAGCCCCGTGTTGCGCTATGTTGCCGGCTGGTCGATCAGTGCGCCGGTGTTGCTGGTCGGGCTGATGCTGCTGGGGTATCTGGGCTGGATGCTTCTGAGGGGCTTTGGCGCGCTTCCGATCACGGAATGACTCGCCGACCGCGGTGCCGCCGGGTTATGGCAACAGCCCGGCGGCCTCTTCGGCGGCGGCTGTGCCTTCGTACTTCTTGATGAACTTCTCAAGGTTCGTGCGACGTTCTTCGTCTGACTTGGCCTTCTTGTTCGCCTCGTGCGTCTTGGCCAACTGGTCCCAGGCCTTGAGCTCTTCTTTCACCTGCTTGTCCTTCTTCAGTTCTTTCAGTTCTTCGCCGGCTTCGTCGCCCAGCGGCAGACCCTTGTAGGCCTTGCCTGCCAGGGCTTCGAGCATCGGGATCGCCTCGTGGTAGCGCCGCCCCGCCTTGAGTTCATCAATCTTCAGGCGCAGTTTCATGACGTGGTCGTCCACGGCTGTCACCACATACTCGGCATCTGCAACCGCCGCGTCGTTGGGCGCCGCTTCCTTGATCTTCAGCGCCGCTGCCCGCGCCGCGGCGTATTCGCCGGCTTCGAACTGCGTGGCCGCCGGCACCAGCTCAGGTGCGATTTCCATGCGGCGCAGCTTTACATACTTGATGCGCGCCAGCTGCTTGCGCACCTCGGCGACATAGCCATCGCCGCCGCCCTGCCACGCGACTTTGCCGTCCGGGCCGATCACGTAGCTGTAGGGCAAGTGCAGGCGCTGGCCACCGTCGTATTTGATGAAGTCGCACTCGAGATGAATCGCAATCGGCATCGTCAAGCCGCGTGCCAGCGCGTACTTCTCCATCTCTTCTTTGGTGCTGTCCTGACAGTTGATCAGGAACATATGCAGGCCGCGGTCCTTGAATTCGTTCCACAGGGCCTGGTTAGAAGGCAACGCCTTCACGCACGGCCCTCACTTGGGGCCCCAGTACTTGAACAGCAGTACATCGCCCTTGCACTGGTGCATGGTAATCGCCTCGTCGGCGGGCGGGTTGACCAGCGTCTTGGCGTGGAATTCAGGCGCATCCTGCCCAACGAGCTGCAACTGCGCACACAAAGACGGCGCAAGGCACAGGGCAATCACGAGGCAAGCAAGTCGCACGGGCAATCCTGAGAAGAGTGCTTCCTCTACAAGTGTAACCACGGTCAGCCGCCTTTCACCACAACTACCGTGATGCGAAGTGTGCGATTTGCGGGGTAGTTGTCGTTTCAAGCCACCGGGCCCGCAGATTTATCTGGAACACCTGAACCACCCGACCATACCCTCGTTTCCAGTTCTCTCTGCACAGGGCAGGGATCTTTGACAACGCCATCAGCACGGAGGAGGTTCGAATGTCGAGCATGAGTGGTCGACTGGGCGGACGACTCGTCCTGCACATGGCAGCAATTGTGGGATTGAGTCTTTTCTGCAGCACCATGGCGGCACAGGCTACGGGCAGCCAAGCCGCCAACATCCAGTTCGCGCAAAGTTGGGGGCCGATCCCAACCGGGTTCAACGAACTGAATGACTACTTCGCAGCACCCGGCTACATCACGCTTCTAGAACTGTGGGCTCCCGGCTGAAGCATTTGCCAAAGCGGAGTTCCGCACATGAATTCGATCCACTCGGCGAACTCGGGATCGGATTTTCAGGTTATCGCTGTCGCACAAATCGGCTGGAACGGATGCACGCAAGCCTCCATCGGGACGACGGGATCGTCTTGGGGCATGCAGTTTCCGTACGCAGCCACGAGCTCGGTACCCGCGTATTACTACGGGTCGGGCTCGTTGAGTTTCGGTACGGCCTTTGCCTTTGACCGCACCGGCAAGTTGCTGTGGAAGGGCCCGGCAAGCCAGGTCACCAACACCATGGTGCAGGGCTGGATCACGAACAACCCGGGCGGCCCAGGCGGCGGCCCCAATCAGGCACCCGTCGCCAACGCCGGCACGGACCAGACAGTCTATGAAGGGGTCACCGTTACGCTGAACGGCAATGGCAGCAGCGACCCTGACAACGACCCGCTGACCTATGCCTGGACACAGATCGCGGGCAGCACCGTCACACTGCAGAATGCCAACACCGTGGCCGCCAGCTTCGTGGCGCCTACGACGGGCAGCACTAAGACCTACACGTTTCGGCTGACCGTGAACGACGGCAGCGGCGGCACAGACACGGATGACGTGGTTGTCACGGTCAACCCGCTGAACTTCGCGCCGATCGCCGACGCCGGTGCCGACCAGGGCGCCACGTACAGCAGCCTGGTCACGCTGTTCGGGAACAACAGCAGCGACCCCGACAACGACCCGATCACCTACACATGGGTCCAGACCGTGGGCGGCCCCGTCACGTTGACAAACGGCAATACCGCGACGCCAAACTTCACGGCGCCGGCGGTGAATGACACCCTCACGTTCCGGCTTACGGTCCAGGACTCACTGGGCCTTTCAGACTCGGACACCGTGGTGGTGCATGTCAACGCCAGCGGCGTCATTCCGATCAACCCGTTGTCTGGCGGCGCCACCGGTGCCGGCGGCGGCGGTTGCGCGGCAGTTGGCGGCGGCAGCGGCATGCTTGCGCTGCTGGGCCTGCTGGGCCTGAGATTGCGGCGTCGCAAAGAGCGGTAACACAAACCAGATCCACACGGCCCGCCCCAGCAGGGGCGGGCCGTGCAACATCCAGCCGACGGGAGTATCCCGAAAACTTGACTTGGCCGTGACATTTGCCGCTCGTGATTGACTATGCTGAAAACTCACCGATCCGGAGACGACCATGGCACGCCTGCTCTTCGCCCTGCCGCTGTTGCTCTGCCTTGCCGTTGGATCCACCAACGCGCAGAACGCCAACTCCGTTGCGCTGCTCGGCGCCAAAGAACCCGAACACCGCGTTGAGGGCGCACGTCGCCTCGTCAAAGACGGCGACAAGAAGTCCATTCTCGCGCTGCTCAAGGCCCTCACGACCGAGCAGGACGGCTTCGCAGGCCGCGAGATGGGTCTCACGCTCAAAGACCTCAAGGACGAGGACGGCCTCACACAGGCCGAGCGCACGATCACCGGCTGGCGCAAGACCGAAGAAATGTTCGCGGCGTACTGGGCGCTCACGGGCCTTGCACACGGCGCCACGGAAAAGGGCGACGCCATCCTCAAGACCGCGCTGACCAAGAAGCACGCCAAGGAAGTCAGCCTCGCCGCCTGCGCCCTGGAAGCCATTGGCGAATCAAGCCGCATCGAACTGGCTGAGCAGGTGCTGCCCCTGCTCACTGCCTACGCGCCCGAGCACGACAAGGGCAACGTGTTCGAGACGTTGTCGGCTATCACAGCCGCGCGCAAACTCTGCCCCGCGGACGGCATTGACGTTCAGAAGCCGTTCATCATGGCGCTGCTGAACGTGCTTGAGCAATCGCAGGACGACCGCATCAAGTACTTCGCCGCGCTGGGCCTGAGCCGCATCACCGGCAAACCCGCGTACCTCGACGGCCGCTGGTGGCGCAACTGGTTGCTCAAGGGCGATGCCGAAGAACACCAGGGCAAGTCGGTGGCCGCGCCGACGTTCTTCAACGCCGAAGCCGTGGGCAAACGCGTGATCTTCGCGATTGACGTAAGCGGCAGCATGGAGTGGCCCGCCGACATGGACCGCGTGCGAAACCCCGTGACGGGCAAAGGCGCCGAGAAAGGCCCCGACTACACCGGCGTACGCACCAAGCTGGACCTGGCCAAGGTTGAGTTGCTCTGGAGCCTAGAGCACCTGCCCGAGGACTACTACTTCAACATCATCACCTACGAGACCAAGCACAAGCTGATCGACGAGAGCGTGACCGGCCTGGTCGAAGCCAACAGCGCCAACAAGTTCAAGCTAAGCAACGCGGTGCGCGCACTGAAGGCAAACGGCGGCACTAACATTCACGGCAGCCTGATTCGCGCGTTTGGCGTGGTACGCAAGGGCCAGGTGAAAGACGACCCGGCGCTGGACCGCACCGCCATGCTGGAAGGCGCGGACACGATCTTTTTCATGACCGACGGCAGCCCGAGCTGGAGCGACGACAGCACAACCTACGGCCGCGTAGACCCGAAGTGGGGCTCCATCGGCAATGGCCGCTTCTGCGAGCCCGCGAACATCCTGGCCGATATCGCCCGCGTGAACACGTTTCGGAAGATCGTGATCCACGCCATAGCGATCGGCAAAGACGCCGACAAAGACCTGATGCAGAAGCTGGCCGAACAAAACCACGGAACATTCATCGAACGCGGCTAGGCCAGTGTCAGGCCCAAGTGGCATCGGCTTCCAGCCGATGTCGTTGCAGGCGCTTCCAGCGCCTGTTGGCCACGGGCTGGAAGCCCGTGGCACTCCATCGGCAGGATGCCGATGCCACTTTTGAGTGCCACCCGCAACTTGCCTGCCCCCTCGCGCGCAGGCATCGCTGCCAGAACCTGGCTATGCTGCGCTGATGGATTCGCCGGTCTTTGTGTTTCACAAGCCGCGCGCTTGCGTGGTTACCCGCTCGGACGAGCGGGGGCGGCGTACTGTGTTTGACCTGCTGCCCGCTTGGGTGCGCGATGAAGGTTGGCAGGCTGTCGGTCGGCTTGACATGGACTCACGGGGGCTGCTGCTGTTCGTACGCGACGGCGCGCTGCAAGAACAGCTTTCGCGGCCGGGGCTGCACGACAAAGTCTACGAAGTCTGGGTGCGCGGCCGGGTAACGCCGGCCCACATCGCGGCGCTGCTGGCCGGCGTCGGGACGAGTCTGGGAGTGATGCGGGCCAAGGCGGTTGAACTCAAGGGCGGCGCGGGGCCGAAGTCGCGCGTGCTGGTTACATTGAATGAGGGCCAGAACCGCCAGGTCCGCCGCATGTTCGGCGCGTTGGAAGACCCGCAGACCGGCAAGGCGCTCAAGGTGACCGACCTCAAGCGCACGGCGCTTGGACCGCTGCAACTCGACGTCGCTAGCGGCGCGTGGCGCTGGCTGACACCGGCCGAGTGCGATGCTCTGGGCATTTCAGCCTGACATGAAGCCCGCGAACGCGCCGAAGCCTTTTTCGTAATGCTCGCGGAAGAACCTGTCGGCGCGCTGCTGCAATTCGCCCCCGCCCTTAAGCAGTTGCACGTTGCGATAGTGCATCGTGCGCGCGAGCATCGACATGCACAGGTTGGCGGGCGCGGCTTGCAACTGCTCGTCGGCTTTGGCCAGCCACTTCTTCGCGCTGCGGTCTTTGCATTTTCGAGCCAGCAGCGTGATGTACACAAAGCGGTCGAAGTATTCGTTCTCGGTGGCGCGGGTAGTGGGCGGCCCTTCTTTCACGAACTCGGCGGCTTTGCGCGTTTCACCACGGTCGCACTCGGCCACATGGCGCACTAGCGCCCAAAACCAGTCGCGACCTTCACCGTTGTCCCAGCGCTTCAGGGCCTGTGCCAGGGCGTCGGTGTCATCGCGCCATAGCGACTGGGCGACCATGCCCTGGCGGTGCGCCTGGCCGCACTCTCCCATGTCCAGCGCCTGCGCAAACGTGAGCCGCCCCGTGTACATCAGGCACATGATCAGCATGCTGCGCTGCGCGTCGGCCATGCGCGCCTCAGGTTGCGGCTCGGCCTCAACGATGCGGCGCAGCGCCTCGTGCAGATTGCCCTGTTCCATCAGCGCATAGCCCGACATCGCCAGCAGGAACTTGCCCACGTTGCTGCGTTGCAGCGCATCGCCGCACATCGCGCGCACACCCTCACACAACGCCTGCGACTCGCGAAGCCGGCCCACACTCTGCAGCGCGTTGGCGAGGTTGAACGCCTCATTCAAGCCGCTGGCGTCAATCAACGCATCGCGGGCCAGCGCGCGCCGGAACAGTTTGCTTTGCGCGCGAATCGCGGCGTCGCCGTCGCGGCGCAGGAACGCGTGATAACTCAGGGTGCGGTCAAAACGCTGCTGCAACGCCTCGTCGTCGCAAAGCCGCGCCACCTGCTCGGCTGCGCGCTTGAGGTCGTCGGCTTTTTCGAGCTGCCAGGCATCGAGGGCAGCCCAGTAGTCGGTAAGCAGCTTGTCGAAGATGGGTGCGGTGCGCTCATTGATGCGCGCGCGCAGGTCCTGGTAGCGGGTCAGCGCATCGTTGAGTTCGCGCAGCACCTTCAGGTGGTGTTTGCCGGTCAACGAGCCGAGCTGCATGCTGGCGACGCTGTTCATGGCGGCGACCAGCTCAAGCAGGTCACCGGCCATACGCTCGGTGCCTGAGTTCACGTCGCTGAGAAATGCCGTGCCCTCCCCCACCAGCAGCCACGCGGGGTTGACGCCGAGTTTGCGCACGAGGTCAGCGCCGAAGTCCATGGGCATCTTGCCGCCGCGCATGTAGCGGCTGACGTTGTTGCGCTGGGTACCGGTTTTGCGTGCGATCTCGGCCTGCGGCCAGCGTTCGCAGAGGAAGGTGAGGCGGTCCTGGAATTCAGTGGGCATTTGAGTTCTTGGTTCTGAGTTCCGGGTTCCGGGTTCTGGGTTCTGAGCTTTGGGCCGCCCCTGACGTGTCTCCACACACGACGCACTCGGCAGTCCCAACTCGGAACTCGGAACTCGGAACCCCCCTGTTCCCTTTCCGTGACACTCACAATTGATCGTCATTTATACGATACACAATGTTTGAGACTTTGCTACATGCGTGTCGCGTTCCCGTTACAGTTGGTTCCGGGTAAGGGACAAAGGAGCACCTGCGTCCATCACCCGCAACTTCGACCGTAACCGGAGACAACCCATGCGGATCATCAGCTGGCTGGCCATCGCGGCAATCTGCCTTACCGGGGCGCTGGGCGCCCAGGACGCGAGCGACGCGCCGTCACCTTACCCGACCTTTACCGTCTTCATGCCCAACGGCGGCACACGCCTGGACTACCTGGGCAACGGCTGCAGCGACGACACCGGCCCCTACAGCGGCTGGACCGCCGACGCCGAAGACGACGGCCTCGAGTTCTTCAATATGGTCAAGGGTGGCACTGCGACCATCAAGGTCGCGGTCGTTGTCACCAACGGCAACAGCGACCTGTGCATCTGGATGGACTTCAACAACGACGGCGACTGGGCCGACGCCGGAGAGCGCGTGGTGTGGGCCGGCAAGTCACCCACCGCCACACATGGCGACTTTCAGCCGCGCGTTGCCCCGCCCTATGGCGGCAGCAGCACCAGCTTCAACACCTACAACGTGTCGATCCCGAGCACGGCGGTCGGCACCAGCGTCAAGGTGCGCGCACTGGTGTGGGACGTGACAGGCCACCCCAGCGGGCCGATGGCACTGAATGGCGGCGGCCACCCGGGCGGCGCCAGCGGCTACGGCTACACCGACTTCGGCGAATTGGAAGACCACGACATTGCCTACGGCACCGACACCGGGGCCAAGTTCCAGGTTGCCGACTACGACGGCTGGTGGACCGTTGGCAACATGATCGCGAACAATGGCACGCAGAACGTTGGCAGCCTGACGTCGGGCTACCAGCACAACCTGTACTGGCTGCTGGGCAACGAGGCCACGGCCAGCAGCTTCGTGCGCTTCACCAACGCTTACCCCAACGCAACGATCACCCACAGTAACGCGCAGAATTGCAGCGTCAGCCTGTTCACGCCGGGCAACGGCGTGACGCTGTCGCCCAACACACTCTCGTTCTCGACGATTGCGATGGTGACGCCGACCACCAGCGCGCCATTTTCATTCAGGATGCACATCCCTACGAACGACCCGCAGAAGCCCACGTTCAGCTGGACCGTGCAGGGCAACGGCAGCGCACCCGCACCCCTGATCGAGATTCATCGCCCGACCTACACCGTCATGGCCAACGGCAGCACCCACAACTACGGAAGCCGCGACGCCGGCGTCGCCTTCAGCGGCGGGTTCACCATCTTCAACAACGGCACCGCGCAGCTTGATTTCACGGGCAACCCGATGATCGCCATCTCGGCGCTGAACAACTGCAACGCCAGCTTCGCGCAGCCGACACAGAACTACCTGCCTTCGGGCGGCTGGAGCTACGGCGTGCAGGTGGACGTGACGCCGACGACGGCTGGCAGCACCTTCGGCTTCACGATCACGGTGGCCAGCAACGACCCGGTCAACGGCAGCTACGTCGTCAACTTCACCGGCGACGCCGTGACAAGCGGTGGTGGCGGTGGTGGAGGTGGCGGCGGGGGAGGAGGGGGAGGAGGCGGAGGTGGCGGCGGGACAGGCACACCGACGATCGAGGTTTCGCGCGGCGGCCTTCTGCCCAGCGGCGCCAGCGACACACTCGGCACGCTGGTGATCGGCGGCTCCACCAGCTACGTCTACACAGTCGCGAACACCGGCACGGCACCGCTGACCTTTACCGGCAGCCCCCGCGTCTCGATCAGCAACCAGAGCAACTGCACGGTCACGGTGGTGCAGCAGCTGCCGGCGGGGCTTGCGGCGGGCACGAGCGCGACGTTCATACTTGCGGTGACGACACAGAACTCGGGCGGCCTGGGGTTCACGGTGACGGTCACCTGCGATGACCCGGTCACACCGACGTACACGCTGGGCGCCATCGCAACGGTCGCCGGCAACGGCGGCGGGTTCGACATTGGAAGCGCAAAGGGCGGAAGCGGCGGCGGCGGTTGCGCCGGCACGGAGCACACGAGCCTAACAATCCTGGCAATGATGATCGCAATGGGTGTCTTGGCCTGGCGTCGGACAAGGTCATCCATGCGTGAGAAGGCATGAGCCTTCTGTCAGGAATCCCTGGGGCGGTGTGAGCCGCCCCTAAGAACCAGCCAGCCGCGCGGAGCAACCGCAAGGCTAAAAGAGGGCCGACCCCACATCGGCCCTCTTTGCATTGAGGTGGCATGGCCATCCTGGCCATGTCGTTGCATTGGCCTCCGGCCAATGCCGGAACATCCGATTTGGGTATGTGCTAGTTTGCGACTTCAGCCGCGCGGGGTTCGTAGCCAAGGTTGGCGCTCAGCCACTTCTGGGCTTCGTCCAGTGTGATGCCCTTACGTTGCGCATAGTCTTCGGCCTGATCGAGGCCGAGTTTGCCTACGCCGAAATACTTCGCCTGCGGGTGCGCGAAGTACAGACCGCTGACCGCCGCGGTCGGGTACATCGCAAAGTGCTCGGTCAGAGTCACACCCGTTGCCCGCGTTGCATCCAGCAGCGCGAACAGCGTCGCCTTTTCGCTGTGGTCGGGGCACGCGGGATAGCCGGGTGCCGGCCTGATGCCGCGATACTTCTCGGCAATCATTTCATCGTTGCCCAGCGCCTCGTCCGGCGCGTAGGCCCAGAACTCTTTGCGCACGCGCTCGTGCAGCCGCTCGGCAAACGCCTCGGCAAGCCGGTCCGCGAGCGCCTTGACCATGATGGCGTGATAGTCGTCGTGGTCGGCCTGGTACTTGGCGACCAGCTCATCTACGCCGATACCGGCTGTCACGCAGAACCCGCCGATCCAGTCCGGGGTGCCGCGCGGCGCGATGTAATCCGCCAGCGCCGTGTTGGGCATGCCCGAGCCGCGGCGAATCTGCTGGCGCAACGTACGGAAGACGGCCACAGGCTCGCGCCGCGATTCGTCGGCGTACACTTCGATGTCGTCGCCACTGCTGTTGGCGGGCCAGAGCCCGACCACGCCGCGCGCGCGCAGCAGCCTGCCCTGCACGACTTCATCCAGCAACCGGTTGGCATCATCGAACAGCGCCTTGGCCTGCTTGCCGACGACTTTGTCCCGCAGGATCGCCGGGTACTTGCCCGCCATCTCCCAGGCCTGGAAAAAGGGCGTCCAGTCGATGCGCTCGCGCAACTCGGCCAGCGGGTAGTCATCGAACTCGTGGGTGCCGGGCATGCGCGGCGTGGCGACGTTGCCTGCAAATTCCAGGCGCAGGGCGTTGGCGCGCGCGTCAGCCAGCGAGATCAGCTTGTGCGCGTCAGCGCTGCCCTGGTGCTTTTCGCGAATGCGGGCGTAGTCGGCGCGCGTATCCGCAATGAACTTCTCGTGCAGGTCGCGCGAGCGCAGGCTGCTGACCACACCGACGCACCTTGACGCGTCAAGCACGTGGATCACCGGGCCGTCGTAAGCGGGATCAACCTTGACCGCGGTGTGCAGGCGGCTTGTGGTGGCGCCGCCGATCAGCAGCGGCAGCTTCATGCCGACGCGCTGCATTTCGCGCGCGGCGTGCACCATCTCGTCAAGGCTGGGGGTGATCAACCCGCTCAGGCCGATCATGTCGGCGTGGTGTTCGCGCGCTGCCGCCAGGATCTTGTCGGCGGGCACCATCACGCCCAGGTCAATGACCTCATAGCCGTTGCAGCCCAGCACAACGCCGACGATGTTCTTGCCAATGTCGTGCACGTCGCCCTTGACCGTGGCCATGACGATGCGGCCTTTGCTCTCGCGCTTGCCGGCGTTTTCGGCCTCGATGAACGGCACCAGGTGCGCCACGGCCTTTTTCATCACGCGGGCGGACTTCACGACCTGCGGCAGAAACATCTTGCCGCTTCCGAACAGGTCGCCGACGACGTTCATGCCGTCCATCAGCGGGCCCTCGATCACCTCAATCGGCCGCGAGTACTTGCCCCGCGCTTCTTCGGTGTCCTCGACGACGAACTTGTCCATGCCGTGCACCAGCGCGTAGATCAGGCGCTCGCGCACGTCGGTCTCGCGCCAGGCAAGGTCTTCTTCGCGGGACTGCTTTTTGCCCTTGAAGCCTTCCGCAAACTCGACCAGCCGCTCAGTCGCGCCCGGGTCGCGGTTGAACAGCACGTCTTCAATCAGCTTCAGCAGGTCCTTTGAGACGTCGGCGTACACTGCCAGCTGGCCGGCGTTGACGATGCCCATGTCCATGCCGGCCTGGATTGCGTGGTACAAAAACACGCTGTGCATGGCTTCGCGCACAGGCTCATTGCCGCGAAAACTGAACGACAGGTTGCTCACGCCGCCCGATACCCTGGCGTGCGGGCATTCGGCCTTGATCTGCCGCACAGCTTCGATGTACGCGAGCGCGTACTCATTGTGTTCGTCGATGCCGGTGGCGACGGCAAATATGTTGGGATCGAAGATGATGTCGTGGGCAGGAATGCCGTGGGCGGTCAGCAGTGCGTACGCGCGTATGCAGATACTGACTTTGCGTTCAACGGTGTCGGCCTGGCCCTTTTCATCAAACGCCATCACCACGACGGCGGCGCCGTAATCGCGGCAGATGCCCGCCTGGCGCAGAAACTCGGCTTCGCCTTCTTTCATGGAGATCGAGTTGACGATGCACTTGCCCTGCACGCATTTCAGGCCGGTCTCGATCACGCTGAACTTGCTGCTGTCTAGCATGAACGGCACGCGCGCGATGTCGGGCTCGGCGGCGGCGAGGTTCAGGAAGCGCTTCATGGCTTCGGCCGAATCCAGCATCCCCTCGTCCATGTTGATGTCGATGACCTGCGCGCCGTTATCCACCTGCTGGCGCGCAACGTTCAGCGCCTCGTGGTAATCGCCGGCCTTGATCAGTTTCTCGAAGCGCTTGCTGCCGGTGACGTTGGTGCGCTCGCCGATGTTGCAGAACAGGCTGCCCGGGCCGATCACGAACGGTTCCATGCCGCTCAGGTGCAGGCGCATGTCGGGCTCGCGCGGCACGCGTGGCTCGACATCCAGAACTGCTTGGGCAATCGCGCGCACGTGGTCTGGCGTGGTGCCGCAACAGCCGCCGACAATGTTGACGTACCCGCGCCGCGCAAAGTCGCCGATGATGTCGGCCATGTACTCGGGCGTGTCGTCGTATCCGCCCATGGCGTTTGGCAGGCCGGCGTTGGGGTAGATGCTGGTGAACGTGCTTGCGCGATTGCTGATGCTTTCAATGTGCTCGCGCAGGTCTTCGGCGCCCAGCGCGCAGTTCAGGCCGATGCACAGGGCGTCGGCGTGCTCGACACTGTAAAGGAAAGCCTCGGCCGTCTGCCCGCTGAGCGTGCGGCCGGATTTGTCGGTAATCGTGCCGCTGACCATGACCGGCAGGCGCTTGCCGGTTTCGCGGAAGAGGCGGCGTATCGCGTAGATTGCGGCTTTGCCGTTGAGCGTGTCGAAGATCGTCTCGACCAGCAGGATGTCCGCGCCGCCATCGATCAATCCGCGCGCGCAGTCGTAGTACGCGGCCGCAAGCTCGTCAAAGCTCACCTTGCGCCAGCCGGGGTCGTTCACATCAGGGCTGATGCTGGCGGTGACGTTTGTGGGGCCAAGCGCGCCGGCGACAAAGCGCGGCTTATCGGTAAACGCCGAAGCCGCCTGTCGCGCGAGTTTCGCGGCTTGGCGGTTGATTTCGTAGGCAAGCTCCTCCAGGCCGTAGTCGCGCTGGCTGAAAGCGTTGGCGTTGAATGTATTGGTCTCAATGATGTCTGCGCCGGCTTGCAGGTACTGGGTGTGGATGTCGCGAATGATCTGCGGCGCGGTCAGGCAAAGCAGGTCGTTGTTGCCCTGCAGCGGCGAGCCGTGGGCCTTGAAGCGCTCGCCGCGAAAATCGCCCTCGTCCAGCATGTAACGCTGGATCATCGTGCCCATGGCGCCATCAAGCACCAGGATGCGCCGCTTGAGCAATTCCGTTAACTGCGCCTCAGCCATGCCCGCAGCATAGCAGCGGCGTGTCGCAACGGTACGGAGTGGTCATGCTGTGCGGCGCCTGCGGCGGGACCATGCCAGCAGGGCGAGCAAAGCCAGCGGCATCGTCGAGCCTGCTGCAGCGCAACCGCCGCCGCCGTCACTGCCGCCACCTCCGCCGCCGCCACCACCACCGCCGCCCGTCGAAACGATGACAGCCGCCGACGTGGCCGGGGTAAGGCCGCCGCTGTGCGTAAACTCAATCGTGTAGGTGCCGTCCGTGTCGATGCCCAGGTTCGTGAATGCTGCCACGCCGTTCACCACGTTGGCGACATTCGCCCCGACGAACAAGGCCGTCACCGGGCCCGAGACAATCGCCGCGCTGACACTCGTGCCATTCTGGGGCACCAACACGCCGCCGGCGTCGTGCACCTCAATCACTGGCTGTGGCGAGAATGCCGCGCCGGGCGCGGCGCCGCCCGGCTGTGTGGCAATGAACAGACGGTCGGCGGGGCCCGGCCCGCCGCTGGTGATGTTGAAGGTACTCGAGACAGCCTGTGTCAGCGCGCCCGACGTAAAGGTCAGCGTGTAGCCCGTGCCTGCCAGGTCGATGCCCAGGTTGGTGAACACCGCGACGCCGCCTGAAGCAGCGACCATCGCCGTGCCGAGAATCGCCGCGCCGCTTGTGCCCGTGCCGCTGGTGAGTGCCGCGGTCACGTTGGCGCTGTAGTTGGTGTCCACGTTGCCGCTGCCGTCGCGCGCCTCAAGTACGGGCTGGGCCGAAAGCGTGCCGCCCGCGGGGCCGTTGCCCGGCTGGGTGGTGATCACCAGTTGCGTGGCGGTGGGCACACTGGCGACGGCATCGCCGATGACCACGATATTGTACGGGTTTTCGTCACTGTCATTGTTGTTGATGATGAACCCGAAGCCGAACGGCTGCCCTGACGTGGTGGGAGTCACGCTGACCTGAAACGTCGTGCTGCCCGTAGTGGCGGCGACCGGCGTGGTCGGCTGTAACGCGACGTTGGCAGCGCAGTTCACGATCGAAAGCGCGATGATCTCGACCAGCGGGTTGCCGGTCAGGTCCAGCGCAGCGCTGCCGGTGTTGAGAATCGTGTAAGTCAACGTGAACGGCGTGCCCGCCTGCCGGTTGCCGGTGTCATCCTGCGAACCCGCGGCGATGGAAAGGGCGTTTCGCTGCACATCCATCTCGGCCGTGCTGGGCGAGGCGATGGTCTGGTCGTTGCCGGTAATCGGCAACGGCGTCGACGGCGACAGAATGCCGGTGGTGACAATGCTGGTCAGGCTGAGCTGGTAGATGCGCCCGACCGTTGAGGTGCCCACGCCGGCCACATCAATCGCGACAAAGTACGGCCAGGGCGACGGCAGCGTGGACAGTGTCGGCAGCGTCTCGTTGAAGCCGCTGAACACCACCGGAAAGGTCGGGTTGTTGACGGTCGCGACGATCGTGTCGCCGGCGTCTACTGACAGATTGAACGGGTAGGTGTCTCGCACAAGCCGGATGCGCACCGTGTCGGCGGTGACCGCCGGGTTGGTGGCGTTGGCGTTGGCAATGGTGCAGGCCGTGAAGCTGATCGGCGTTGAGCCCAGCACCTGCACCGGTGCGAATGCAAACGCGGTGTAGTCGGTACGGCCCTGCGCAACGCTGTTGGCCGGGATTTGCGGCGTGCCGTACACGCCAACGACGTTCTGTGCAAACGCCGGCGCCGCGAGTGCCGCCAGCAACATTGCCACCATCAGTTGGAATCGCATTGCCGCCTCCGGAACGTTCAGTGATACGAGTCTCCCAGCGGGCGGGCCGATGTCAATCTTCAAGACTAAGGTTCAGGCCCTTGAGCGCACACCCCTGTTTAGGCTGAATCACTTGCACAGAAAGGCCACACATGAGCATCAATGTCCATGAAATCGGCGGGTTGAACACGCGGGTGGTTGACGCCTTGCCGAATGGCGCCAAGCCGACGCTGGCTGTGATCCTATGCCACGGGTTCGGCGCGCCGGGGACGGACCTGGTCGGTTTGGGGGCGGAAATGCTGGAGGCTTCAGCGCAGCTCGCCGCGACCACGCGCTTCTATTTTCCCGAGGCGCCGCTTTCGCTTGATCGCTACGGCATGTGGGGCGGGCGCGCCTGGTGGCTGATCGACTTTGAAGCCATCCAGCGCGCCATGGAAGAAGGCGGGTTTCGGGAGCGCGCCCGCAACGAGCGCCCCGACGGCATGCTTGAGGCCCGCGCCGCGCTGCTGGCGATGATCGAAGCCGTGAAAGCCGACACCGGATTGCCCACGTCACGCATCGCGCTGGGCGGCTTCAGCCAGGGCAGCTTTCTTACTGTGGACGTTGCAACGCAGCTTGCGGAAACGCCGGCGGCGCTAATCTCGTGGTCGGGCACGCTAATGAATGAAGAAGAGTGGCGCAAACTCGCGCCGCGCCACTCGGGGCTGAAGGTCGTGCAATCCCACGGCCGCCAGGACCCGCTGCTGCCCTACGAATGGGCCGAGCACCTGCGCGACTTCATGCAGCAAAGCGGCTGGCAAGTCGAGTGGCTGCCCTTCGACGGCCCGCACACAATCAGCCCCGACGGCCTGCGCGGGACGATCAAGCTGCTTGAACGAGTTGCGCAGAACAAAGATTGAAAAGGGCCGCGCACCAGCGCGGCCCCGGTGTTACGCGCGCCTTGATCGCCTGCCAACCGCAACTCCTGCGGCGGTCAGCAACAGCAGCAGCAACAAGGAAGTGCCTTCGCTTGTGCTGCAACCCTCGTCGTCACCTTTTCCCTTGCCCCCGCCCGACGATGAGGAGGGCACTGTCACATCAAAGTTCGTAGATGTGGCAGGTACCAGCGCACCCGACGTGAACTCAAGCTGGTAGCCAACGCCTGCCAAGTCCACGCCCAAACCACTGAACGTTGCGACACCGCTGGAGACCGTCACCGCAACCGTGCCCGTAAGCACGGCGCCGGACGTTCCCGTCCCGACCGCGATCGCCACAGTTACTAGCGTGAGGCTGTCGCTCAGCAGGGTATTTCCGCCCGCGTCCTGTACCGCCACAGCAGGCTGGACGATCAGTGCCGCCCCCGGGTTGCCGTTGCCCGGCTGGGTTACGATAGCGAGTTGCGCCGCGACGCCGACGGTGATGTCGAATGACGTCGACGTCGTCCCGGATAACCCGGCCGCGTCAAAGTCCAGGGTGTAGCCCGTTGCAGCCAGGTCAATCGCGAGGTCAACGAACACGACCGCGCCGGACGCCGCAGTGATGGTCGCGGTGCCCAGCAGCAATGCGCCGCTCCCGCCGCTGCCGGTTGAAATTGTCGCCGTCACCTGCGTCGCATTGTCGCTGGTAATACGGTTGCCGCCCGCGTCCTGGACCTCTACCGCAGGTTGCTGTGCCAGCGGCAGGCCGCCTGTCCCGTTGCCGGGGTTGCTGGCCACGGCAAGCAATGCAGGGACACCAATCGCGATGTCAAAAGTGTTCGAGACTCCGGTGGTCAGTCCAGCGGCGCTGAAGTCGAGACTGTAGCCGGTCGCGGCCCTGTCGATTGCCAGGTCGGTGAACGCAACGGCACCGCTGATTACTTGCAGCGTGAGCGTACCGGACAGGATTGCGCCGCCGGTGCCGGTGCCCGAAGTGATTGCGGCTGTCACGAGCGTGGTGTTATCGGATGCGATCAGGTTTCCGCCCGCGTCGTGAATCTCCACCGATGGTTGAGTCGAAAGCGGCAGGCCGCCGGTGCCGTTGCCCGGCTGCGCGGTAACAACGATCTGCGCCGCGCTGCCCAGCGTGATATCAAACGCGTTGGATGTGTCGGGCGTCAGCGATCCTGACGTGAACGTCAATTGATATCCGGTCCCAACAAGGTCGATCGCCAGGTCGGTGAACGTTGCGATGCCGCCGACCGCGTTCAGCGCGACTGTCCCGAGCAGCAGGGCGCCTGACGTGCCCGTGCTCGCGGTGATCTGCGCTGTGACCAGGCCGTTAAACCCTGTGTCGAGCGCAGCCGCGCTGGTCTGTGCCTCAACAACCGGCTGGCCAGACAGGGCCGAGCCACCGGTGCCGGTGCCGGGCTGCGTTGTGATGATGAGCTGGGTCGCCGTGGGCGACAGGCCCGTACCGGAAACGAAAATGACATAGGGGCTCTCGCCCGCATCCGGGTCGCTGTTCGCAATCGAGATCTCGAAGCTGAATGCGGTCGCAGACTGGGGTGTAACTGTCATCGAAAGCAAAGTTTGCGCCGCGGGTATCAGGACGCTCGCTGCCGGCTGCACCTCCAGAACGGCGCAGTTGGAAAGGTTGCCGATGGCGACAATGGGCGAGCCCGTGAGCGAGAGGTTTGCACCACCGACGTTCTCGATGACGTAATCAAAATTCTGGCCGCCCAGCAGCACGTTGCCCAACGGGTCATTGGCACCGCTGGCGATACTGGTTGAGTTGCGCTGTACGTTGATGTCCGCCGATGCGGTGTTCGCGATGGTCATGATACTGCTGTTTACCGGGCCGCCGTTCTTGCCGCCGCCGGTGGTGGCAATGCCCGTCGCGAGAAGCTGCAGGCTCACCGTGGCACCAGGCGTCGCAGCCGCCGACAAATCGACCATTACGAACAGGGTCATCTGCGACGGTGACGGGATCCCGATGCTCAACCCCGTGAAGGCCGGGTTCAACCCGAGCGCGGGGGTTCCGACCGGCTGATCGACACCTACGTCGTAAGCGTCGTTGCTGTTCGTGTCCTCGAACAGGGTCCATTGCACGATGTCCTGGGCCACAGCCGTTCCCGTCATGGTGGCCGAAACGCCAGTCAGGGTTACGGGCGGAGGGTTGGGCTGCACGCGAATCAAACGAAAGGCCAACACTGGAATGTCGGTTGTCCCCGCGTTGATGACGGCTGCTGGCGGCGGGTTGCCAGAAGCGCTCAAAGAGGTCGTGCCTTGGGCAGAAATCGTGGATGCTGCGACAACAGTCAGAATGACCAGAATCAGGCGATTCATGGACAACTCCTGTTAGAATGTGATTTCATTTACTGGAAAAGGTCGAATTGAGCGGCGCGAAGCACTAATTGGGTGCGAACTATGCAATTAATGCTTCACGAGTCAATGCGAATTCGGGCAATTCGCATATGGGCTAGGATTCCCAGCGGTCGGGTGCGTCGGGCGCTTGGCCGATTTCTTCCAGCCAGCCCTCTCTCGCATCCGGGAATGCATCGGCGTAGGGCACGTAGGGCTTGATGTCCAGCACCGGCGTGCCGTCCAGCAGGTCGATCCCGCGCACGTGCAGCACTCGGCCGTCCACTTTGGTGAGCCTCAGCGCCGAAATCACGATCGGGTTGGGACGGTGCGGGCTGCGCGTCGCGAACAAGCCGCGCCGCACTTTAGGCCCGCGCGGCGGAATCACCGTCGGCTGCCAGCTCTCGTTCAGGTGGCACCAGGCGATCACCCACACGTACTCGAACCCGGCCAGGTCTTTCAGTGCCTGTTCGAAGTTGTGGCCGGGCAGCAGTTCGATGGTCGCGTCCACGGCTGCGTCGGCCAAGGTCTGCTCGGTGACCGTGGGCTGGCGCGGCGTGCCGAAGCGTTCCTTGTAGGGCGAGCGCACGTAGCCGATCACACGGGCCGTGACCTGCAACGGCAGCTCCGCGCCCGAAGTGTGATCCTGCGGCGGCTTTTTGCGCTTCATGGCGGCAGAATAGCAAAAGGCCGCCGGCAATTGCCGACGGCCTCGATGTTTGTGTGCGATCTACTTGCGCACGCCTGTCTGGATGCTGCTCCATTCGTCCACATACCACTTGCCGCCGTCAGACCTTAGCGTGATCGGCGAGGCGTTGTCCTTGCCGCTGCTCCAGACGAAGTACTTCAATTCCGTGCTGGAGTTCTCGCGCGTCTCTTTGATCTCGATCACGATCGAGGCCGAATTCGACACTGCGTAGTCGGTCGGCTTGCCGCCCGTGTAGCTGCGCGCGCGTTCGGGATTATCCCGAATGCGCCCCATGCCCTCCGACGCGGCCTGGCTGGGCTTGACGCCGGTCGGGCCTTCCGGGTCGGACCATTGGTCGTTCTTGCGGCTCAGGTAAGCCGCAGCCGCATAGCCCGCCGTCTGGTCTTCTTCAATGAGCAGCAGTGCATTGAAAAACAGCAGCAGCGTTTCGTCGGCGTCGGTGCCTTCCTTGTCATACGCAGCCTTGATGTCCGCGGCGCTATGCACTCGTGCGCGCTCGATGGTGCGCTTGGTGGCGTCGTTCTTGACGTCCTCCTTGATTTTGCGAGTGCTCTCACATGCCGTGACAAGCACGGCCAGGGCGATCAAGGTGAACATGCCTGCACGTGCGATCATGTGCTCTCCAATGTGGTTGGCCAATCTGGCCTGCAATTAGCCTTTTGTCCGCGTCATTGCCAACAACATTCTCTCGATGGTGCACCGGCGCTTTGCTTTCCATCGCTACCTGGCGGCTGCACGTGGCGCGTTGCTGCCCGTGTCCTACAATCCGGCCGGAGACTGAGTCGCAATGGACAGCCAGAACCTTCCTTATGTTGAAGCGCTCTTTGAGGATTACCTCAAGGACCCCGATTCGGTGCCCGCCCGCTGGCGCGAATTCTTTGCTTCGAACAACGGTGACGGCGCCGTCACACTGCGCCCGTCGTTCAAGGCGCGAAGCATTTTCAACCCGGTCTCACTCACGGCCACAGCCGCGGCCAGCAGCGGAGCCCATGCCGCGGCGGTGCTGCAGGAAAAGGTGGACCGGCTGATCCGCGTGTACCGCGTGCGCGGTCACCGGCTTGCGCACGTGGACCCGCTGGGCCGCCCGCTGCCGCGCATTCGCGAGCTTGAGCTGGAATCGCTGGGCCTGCGCGAAGAGGACCTCGACAAGCCCGTAGTCTGCACGACCATCCCCTTTCCGGGCCTCGACACGCCCCGCAAGGTGCTGGAACACCTGCAACAGACCTACTGCCGCAGCATCGGCGTGCAGTTCATGCACATCGACGAGCTGGACGTCACCGGCTGGATCAGCCGGCGCGTCGAAAGCACGCGTAACCACACCGAGCTTTCACGGGCCGAGAAAATTCGCATCTTCCGGCGCCTGAATGACGCGGTCACGTTCGAGAAGTTTCTCCAGACCAAGTACATCGGCAGCAAGTCGTTCAGCCTTGAGGGCGGCGAAAGCCTGATCCCGCTGCTTGACCTGGCCATCGAGCGCGGCGCCGAGCAGGGGTTGGACGAAATCGTGATCGCGATGGCGCACCGCGGCCGGCTGAACGTGCTGGCCAACATCATGGGCAAAACGCCGCGCCAGATTTTCGCCGAGTTCGAAGACTTTGAAACCGACAACGAACACGGCGACGTGAAGTACCACATGGGCTACAGCAACGACTGGGTCGCCGAGAACGGCCGCACCGTGCACCTTGGCCTTTGCTTCAACCCCAGCCACCTTGAGTTTATCAACCCGATCGCGCTGGGCCGCGTGCGCGCCAAGCAGGACCGCGTCGGAGATACCGCGCGCCGCCGTGGCGCAGCATTGCTGATCCATGGCGACGCCGCGTTCATCGGCCAGGGCGTGTCGCAGGAAACGCTGAACATCAGCCAGCTTGAGGCGTACCACACGGGCGGCGCGATTCACATCGTGCTGAACAACCAGATCGGGTTCACCACCACGCCTGAGCAGGGCCGCAGCAGCACATACGCCACCGACGTCGCCAAGATGCTGCAGGTGCCGGTGTTCCACGTGAACGGCGAAGACCCCGAAGCCGTCGCCCACGTGGTGCACACCGCCATGGACTTCCGCGAAAAGTTTCAGCGCGACGTGGTCATCGACATGTACTGTTATCGACAGCGCGGCCACAACGAAGCCGACGAGCCCAGTTTCACGCAGCCGCTCATGTACAAGACCATTCGCGCGCGGCAGGACGTGCGCGACAGCTATCTGGGCCGCCTGCTGAAGTCCGGCGGCATCACAGAGGCCGAGGCTGAGCAGATCACCCAGCACCCCAAGGCGTTCTTCGACGAAGAACTGCTGGCTGCAAGGCGCCAGAGCCGCATTTTCCGCAAAGACCAGCAAGAGCCGGTCTGGGGCGCCTACGCCGGCGGAAGCGAAGAGAACGCCGACGAAGCAATCACGGCCGTCGAACAAGGCAAGCTGGCCGACTATCTCAGGCAGCTTGGGCGCGTGCCCACAGGCTTTGCACTGCATCCCAAGCTTGAGCGCTTTACAGCCGCGCGCCTTGAAATGGCGGCCGGGGAAAAGCCACTCGACTGGGGTGCCGCCGAGTCGCTGGCCTATGCCAGCCTTGCCGCCCAGGGCACACGAGTCCGCCTGACCGGGCAAGACAGCGAACGCGGCACATTCACGCACCGCCACGCCACGTGGCACGACCACGAAACCGGCAGCGTCTGGCGCCCGCTGGAACACATCGCGGACAACCAAGCCGACGTCTTTATCCGTAACAGCGCGCTCAGTGAAGTGGCGGTACTCGGCTTCGAGTACGGCTACAGCCTCGACAGCCCCGACGTATTGACCCTGTGGGAGGCGCAGTTCGGCGACTTCGTCAATGTGGCGCAGGTGGTCATCGACCAGTTCATCGTCAGCGGCGAAGAGAAATGGAATCGCCTCAGCGGCTTGACCATGCTGCTGCCCCACGGCATGGAAGGTCAAGGGCCTGAGCACAGCAGCGCGCGGCTTGAACGCTTTTTGAACCTGAGCATCGACGACAACATCCAGGTCTGCAACGTGACGACGCCGGCGCAGATTTTTCACCTGTTGCGCAGGCAGGCGCTGAGACGCTGGCGCAAACCGCTGATCGTGATGTCGCCCAAGAGCCTGCTGCGACACCCGCAATGCGTGAGCGCGCTGCCCGAGTTGGCACAGGGTACGTTCCAGCGCATCCTGTGGGACGACTGGGCCGAAAGCCCGACGCGTGTACTCATGTGCAGCGGCAAAGTTTACTACGACCTGCACGCCGCCCGCGTCGAGAGCGGCCGCAAAGACGTGGCCGTCGTGCGGCTTGAGCAACTGTATCCGCTGAAAGACGCGCAGCTGCACGAGTTGGTCAAACGCCACCCCAACGCACAGCCCGTGTGGGTGCAGGAAGAACACGAAAACATGGGGGCCTGCGTGCACGTGCGCTGGCACTGGCACAAGGCATTCGGCAGTGAGAAAGACCTGCAGTGGGTCTGCCGCCCGATCGCCGCCAGCCCAGCCACAGGCAGCTCAAGGCGCCACAAGAAAGAGCAGGCCGACCTGATAGCCCGCGCATTGGCGTGAACAGGAGCCCGGAGCGCAAGCGACGGGTTGAGGAACGAACCATGACGATTGAACTGAAAGTCCCCAGCCCCGGCGAGAGCATCACCGAGGTCATTATCGCCAGTTGGCTGAAAGCCGAGGGCGACGCGGTCGCCACTGACGAAACCATGGTCGAGATCGACAGCGACAAGAGCACGCTGGCTGTCGGCGCGCCCAAGGGCGGCGTGATCCAGAAACTGTTGAAGAAAGAGGGCGAAACCGCCCAGGTAGGAGAAGTCATCGCCATCATCGACGAAAACGGCAAGGCGCCGACGCAGAAAACAGGAGCCCGGAGCGCAAGCGACGGGAAGACAGACGCAACCGCAACGACGCCACCAAGTTCCAAACCCGGCAACGGCGAAGCCCGCGTCATGCCCAGCGCACGGCACCTCGCAGCCGAAAAGGGCATCGACCCATCAGCCGTCAAAGGCACCGGCCCCGGCGGCCGCGTGCTGAAAGAAGACATCCAGCGCGCCCAGCCCCGCCCGGAAGGGCGGGGGGAAGAAGGACCAGCCACCGGTGAATCCCGCGCCACTGAACGCGTTCGCATGACCAACCTGCGCAAACGCATCGCGCAGCGGCTGGTCGAGTCGCAGCAAAATGCGGCGATCCTGACCACGTTCAATGAAATCGACATGCAAGCGGTGAACGACCTGCGCAAGCAGTTCAAAGACACGTTTGCCGAAAAGTACGGCATCAAGCTCGGGTTCATGAGCTTCTTCGTGAAAGCCGCCGTGGACGCGCTGAAGCAGATGCCGCAGGTCAACGCGCAGATCGACGGCGACGAAATCGTGTACCACAACTACCAGGACATCGGCGTCGCGATCGGGGGTGGCAAGGGCCTCGTGGTGCCGGTGATCCGCAACGCCGAGCGCCTGAGCTTCGCCGAGATTGAGCAGACCATCGCCGACTTCGGCAAACGCGCGCAAACCGGCGGCATCACGCCTGACGAGATGGCGGGCGGCACGTTCACGATTTCCAACGGCGGCATTTACGGCAGCCTGCTCAGCACACCGATCCTGAACCCGCCCCAAAGCGGCATTCTGGGCATGCACGCGATCCAGGACCGCCCTGTCGCCATCAACGGCCAGGTGGTGATCCGGCCGATGATGTACATCGCCATGAGTTACGACCACCGCCTGATCGACGGGCGCGAAGCCGTCACCTTTCTCAAGCGCATCAAAGAGTGCATCGAAAACCCGACCCGCATGTTGATGGAAGTGTAGCGAAGGCATGAACCACGACCTTGTAGTCATCGGCGCCGGCCCCGGCGGTTACATTGCCGCCATTCGTGCGGCGCAGCTTGGCATGAACGTCGCCTGCATCGAGAAAGAGAAAGACCTGGGCGGCACCTGCCTGCGCGTCGGCTGTATCCCCAGCAAGGCGCTGCTCGAAAGCAGCGAACGCTTTGAGGCAGCTTCGCACGACCTGAAGAAGCACGGCGTGAAAGTGGGCAGCGTCGAGCTAGACCTTCCCACGATGATGAAGCGCAAGGACGCCTCAGTCACGGCGTTGACCAAAGGCGTCGAGGGCCTGTTCAAAAAGAACGGCGTGACGCGCTACGAGGGCTCCGGCACGATCCGCGATGCGAACACCGTGGCTGTCGGCGACACCGTCCTGACGTGCAAGCACATCATCATTGCCACCGGCAGCGTGCCCAGCATGCTACCCGGCGTAGAGTTTGACGGCGATTTAATAGGCGACAGCACCACGGCCTTGAGTTACGAGAAAGTTCCCGGGCACCTGGTCGTGATCGGCGGCGGCGTGATCGGCCTCGAACTCGGCAGCGTTTGGCTGCGCCTTGGCAGCAAGGTGACGGTGCTTGAGTACATGGACCAGATTCTCTACGGCATGGACGAAGAGCTGTGCAAAGAGGCGCTGAAGATTTTCAAGAAGCAGGGTTTCGAGTTTCACCTTGGCGCCAAGGTCACCGGCGCGCGCACCAGCCCCGCCCGGAAGGGCGGGAGATGTCTGGTAAGCGCCGAAGGCATGGATGACATCGCCTGCGACCGCGTGCTGCTCAGCGTCGGCCGCAAGCCTCACATCGAGGGCCTTGGCCTCGAGAACGTCGGCATCGCCACAAACAAGCGCGGCAGAATCCCCGTAAACGCGCACTGGCAGACCAGCGTGCCGAACATATTCGCGATCGGCGACGTGATCGAGGGCCCGATGCTGGCCCACAAAGCCGAAGAAGAGGGCGCGGCCTGCGCCGAGTTCATTCACGGCGGCCACGCGCACATCAACTACGACGCGATCCCGGGCGTTGTCTACACGCACCCCGAGATCGCCGGCGTCGGCAAGACCGAGCAGCAACTGCGCGAAGCGGGTGTGCCGTTCAAAGCCGGCAAGTTTTCGTTCATGGCCAACGGCCGCGCGCGCGCGCTGGGCGACACGACCGGCTTCGTCAAGTTGTTGGCCCACGCCGAGACGGACCGGCTGCTGGGCGCGCATATCATCGGTCCGCGCGCCGGCGACCTGATCGCCGAATGCGCCGTGGCCATCGAGTTCGGCGCCAGCGCCGAGGACATTGCGCGTTCAAGCCACGCGCACCCGACCCTGGCCGAGTGCGTGAAAGAAGCGGCGCTTGCCGTGCACGGGCGAACGCTGAATTCGTAGTGGCAGCAAAACAGCCGGGACGGGTGTTGCTTGGGTGCAGTTAGGGTTGGCACCCGCCCCGGCTTACTGCACGATTCGCGGGATGTAGACGTCGTAGCTGTCGAGCAACGCCGCCCGCGCTTCTTCGCTGAGTGCCACAAGGTCACGCATCGACTTCACAAGCTTGACCGTGCCGCGCAGCGCAATCGCGGCCTGGTCATAGGTGTAAAAGCGCGTTTCCGCCTGCGACACAGGCGTGAGTGCGCCCGCGACGTCGGCCACCCATGACTCAAGCAGCGGCGCCAGCGTGTCAAGCTGTGCTTCTTCCACCTTGTAGCGTTGCACCAGCATGTCCCGCAGTTTCTGCCTCAGCTCGGCGTTGTCTTGACCCGTCAAGATCGGGCTGGTGTGAATCAGCATCAGCGTCGGGCAATGCAGGTCGCTGAACGCCACGCGATAGGTCGCGGGGTCCACCAGCTGCGCACGCTGCTCGGTGGTCAGTACGTCGTAAAGGCTGTCCATGAACGCGCCCTTCAGCAGGTACTCGTCCAGCAGCTTTTCACAGCGCGGCGTGGTGTTGCCGTACTTGCCCTGGGCGGCTTCCCAGTCGCCTTCATAGGCCAGCCCCAGCCGCTCAATCTGCGCGCGCTGGTCGTCGCTCAAGGGCAGGCCGGCTTCGCGCAACTCGCCGGCGAACATGTTGGCCACGGTCAGCGGGTGCGTCAGCTCGCCGTTGTGGCGGGCCCAGCTCTTGATCACGCCGATGGTTTCATATTCGTACTGGCGCACGATTTCGGTGTGCCGTTGCAGCCGGATCTGCACTTCACGCGAGGGCTGCTCACCCTTTCGCTGCGCGGCGCGAATCTCGCGAATGCACTCGACCACCACTCGATTGGCGCGTGACAGCTCTTTCCAGTTTGACTTGCGCACACCATCGATCTGCCCGTAGCGGCCGAACGTGAAGGTCGGCTCGCGCTCGAGCTGCTCGGCTTTGATCGGGCCAAGCTCGGCCTCCAGTTGATCCGCGCGGTCGCGTGCCTCGTCGCGCTCGGCCGCCACGGCGGCCAGTTCTGCACGCAACTTCGTTGCCTCGTCTTTGGCCTGGCGTGCTTCTACCTTCGCATCAGCCACTTCCTTGGAAGTTTCGTCAGGAACCTGTGCGGCATGCTTGCGGGACTGCGCCGGCTGGTCGGTCGAGGCCGGTGCGGAAACTTCTTCCGACGCCGCCTGCGGTGTGTGCACCGGCTGTGGGTCGGGGTGAATGGCCCGCTCGGCAAAGAACCCGCCGCCGAACCCGATGCCGATGGCCAGCGCCAAGCCGGCTGCGATCAATCCCTTGTTTGCCATCACTGCTCCTGTTGCCACGGCGGCGCCAGCCGTCGAAGCCGAACTGAATGCCGCCGATTTCCATGCTGCGAGTGCCGCATCCCACCCGCCCGGGGGGGCAAAGGCGGGCAGCACCGCAAGCGAAGCCATCAGCGACTCTTCCTTACGATTAAGCCGCTGGCGAAGTCGTTCCATCCCGCGGCTGACGTGGCTGCTGAGCGTCTTGACCGGCATGCCCAATGATTCCGCGGCCTCGACGTGCGTGAGCCCGGAGATGTAGGTCAGCGCAATTGCCTCGCGTTCCGCCTCAGGCAGTGTCTCGAGCGCCAGGCGCAGTTGCTGTGCAGTCTCGCCGCGTTGTGCGTTGTTTGCCGGGCCTGGTGATGGATCCTGCATCTCGAATTCCTCGGCATGGCTGGGCCGGCGTTTGCGCCTGAGGTTGCGCGCTTCGTGGACCAGCACGGCACTGAACCAGGGCCACGGGTCATCGCGCGGAATACGCTCAGGTTTGCGGGCCGCGGCCACAAAGGCCTGTTGCACGCAGTCGTGCGCTTCATGGGGGTCACGCAGCAGCCCACAAGCAAGGCGCCACGCCCGCTCCGCACAAAGGTTGAAGCAACGTTCCAGTGCAACACGTCCCATCTGTAGTTAACCGTTCCGGGGAACCTCTATGCCTGCAACAAAATCAAGAAACAGGACAGGCAGCCACCCATCACAGCTCAAGGGCGCGCCAGCACAGCCAGCTTCCTACGCTGCGATAGGGCCGCCAGTGGTCGGCGAGCGCCAGCAGTTCTTTTGGCTTGGGCGGCTGACCCATCCCGCACGCTTTGGCAAATCCCTTCTGCACGCCAAGGTCGTTGACCGGCAGCACGTCCGGCCTTCCCAGCTGGAACATCAGCAGCATCTCGACCGTCCAGCGCCCGACTCCGTGCACCTGTGTCAGCATTTCAATGATCGCCTCGTCTTCCATTCGGGCGAGTTTTGCAAAGGTCGGAATCTCGCCCTTTGCCGTGCGGCGCGCGAGGTCTTTGATCGCCTTTTGCTTGTTGGCGGAAACACCCGCCTTGCGCAACTTCGGCGCTGACATCTTGAGCAGCAGCTCAGGCCTGGGCCGTCGCGCCGGAAACAGGTCGAGCAGTCGGCCGTGAATCGTCGTCGCCGCCTTGCCCGCAAGCTGCTGAAAAATGATCGCCCGCAGCAGGTACTCATACGGGCTGCGATAGCGCTTGATCTCAAGCCGAACGGGGCCTGCGGCCTTGATTACGCGGGCCAGCCCCGGGTCGGCGGCTGCAATGTGGCGCACAGCTTGTTGCCAATCATAGGTGAGCATGTTCATTCTCTCGGGCGTGTCCGTGCAGCAGGATTTCAACCCGTATCCTGCGCGTTGTTGTATGGTGCGAGTATGCCCGACAGGGGCGGGTGTTGCCTATGGCGCCTGAGTCACGAAAGCCTGATCTCGCATCGACTGACGCCGGTCGCTGGTTCGCCGTCGCGGTCGGCAGCATCGCCGTGGCCGGCTCGTTCGCACTGTATCTGGCTGCCGCCCGCATTCCCGGCCTTGAAACGCTGCTGATCCCGGACCCCAAGTTCGGGTGGCGCGCCCTGATCGTTCACGTGAACCTGGCCCTGGGAGTCTGGTTCAGCGCGTTCACCGCGGGCCTGTTCTGCCTGCTCCCCGGCGTCAGGCAGGTCAGAATCACGCCGTTGGCGCAACTGCTTGCCGTCGCCGGCGTGATCGCATTCAGCGCCACACTATTCGTCGAAAGCGCTGAGCCCGTGCGCAGCAACTACGTGCCCGCGCTCGATCACTGGCTGTTCCTGCTGGGCATTGGCCTGTTCGGCGCCTCGCTTGGGCTGGGCTTTCTTGATGCCCGCCTGGTCCGTTCCGCCCAGCCATCACAGATTCCGGCCGATGCACGGCCGGGCCTGCGGGCCGCAGCCGTGGCATATCTCGCTGCGATGGCCACCTTTGGCGCGGCATGGGCGACACAGCCGGACGGCCTGTTGCCGCTCGCGTACTACGAGCGCCTGTTCTGGGGCGGCGGCCACCTGCTTCAGTTCGCGAACGTGCTGGCCATGGTGGCGGCCTGGCTGTTCTTGCTGTCGAAAACCTTAGGACGTCCGGTGCTGCAGCCCGGATTGTCCGCAATCTTGATGACGCTGCTGTTGTTGCCGTGCCTGTCGGGGCCGGTGGTGGTGCTCGCCGACCTGTCGCCGCAGGTGTTCACCGAGCTGATGCGCTGGGGCATTTTTCCCGTGGTCAGTGTTTTCATCGTGCTTTGTGCGCACGCGATCTGGCGCGCGCGCGGCAGCCTGGCCAAGGGGTCGTTGCGCAGTGCCGCATTCGTGGGCTTCGTGACAAGTGCCTGCATGACAGTCGCCGGGTTCATCCTTGGCTCATTGATCCGCGACAACAACACGCTGGTGCCCGGCCACTACCATATGAGCATCGGTGCGGTGACCGCGGCATTCATGGCGGTCCTGCTGGTGCTGCTTGAGCCGTTGGGCGCGCCGCTGCCCAGTGCACGGCTGCGAAGCCTGGCTGTCTGGCAGCCGCTGCTGTTCGGCGGCGGGCAGGCCGTGATGGCGATCGGATTCGCGATCGCGGGCGTGGCCGGTGCTGAGCGCAAGGCCTATGGCAGCGAGCAGGTGGTTCGCAGCACGGGCGAGTGGATCGGTTTGTCGATCATGGGCCTGGGCGGTGTGCTCGCATCGGTCGGGGGTGTGATCTTTCTGGTGCTGGTTGCCAAGGCCTACCTGAACCGCCGCAAACCGGCGCATTGACAACCCGCGCCCGCAAAACGACAAGCAGCACGGTCACAACCAAGGAGAGAGCAATGAAGTGGTGGACGACAGTTTCGATGGCGGTGCTGGCCTCAGCCAGCCTGATGTTTGCAGCCTGCGGCGGCGACAACGCGGCACCGAGCAACCGCGGCAAGGCGGGCGGGCAGGCCCACGCGCACGGGTTTCACCCGGACGTGCCGGCGGATTACAAAGACAAGAAGCCGCCCGAGGGCATGGACCTGAAGAACGCCGACGTGATCGCCAAAGGCAAAGAGCTGTTCGGCAACGCTGACCGCGGCAACTGCGTCAGCTGCCACGGTGCAAGCGGCAAGGGTGACGGCCCGCTGGGCGCGAACCTGGACCCGAAGCCGGGCAACCTGACCGACCCAGATGTGCACGAGCACGTTTCGGACGCCTACATTTTCTGGCGTATCAAGACCGGCAACGCCGGCTGGGGCAACCACGACGGCAAGGTCAGCGGCATGCTGGGGTTTGCCAACGGCACAGACGAAGAGATCTGGCAGCTTGTGGCATACGTACGCTCGCTGAACGGCAAGTAATCGAGTTGGAAAACACAACGGGCCGCGCTGATGCGCGGCCCGTTGTGCATGGCGTTACGAGTTACTTCTTGCCCTTGTTGATCTTGTCCTTGAAGTCCTTGCCGACCTTGAAGCCGACGGTCTTGTAGGCCTTGATCTTCATCGACTGGCCGGTCTGCGGGTTGCGGCCGTTACGGGCAGCGCGCGAGCGAACGGCGAAAGTGCCGAAGCCGATGATCTGGACCTTCTCGTCCTTCTGGACGCCTTCACGAACCGCGTCAACTACCGCGTCGAAAGCGCGTTCAGCGGCGGCCTTGCTCTCGAAGCCGGCCTTCTTGTTCTTAAGGATCAGGTCAACCAGTTCTGCTTTGTTCATACTGTGCTCCGTTCCCACGAGGGGTTCTGAAACCTGTGCGTCACCGAGACCATCCCGTGTGACGTGATTCTCTGACTAGGTGCCGAACTACAACATGTAGTCCGTTGGTAAGTTCTTTGAATCAGGATTCAGGAAAAGCCGGCGGCCCAAGCCCCACACTTCGCACTGCCGGGGACCGCACCCCTGAACCCTTTGATGTAAGCCCACAAGGGCTTGCGTTGTGCGGAACCATAGCGCAGAGCCAGTCGGCGGTCAAGGCGCTCATACTAAATTGTTGAAAAAATCGTGGCCGCAAACCCGCTTCAAATACGCATTTTCGTGGCACCATCCCGGCGGAAACTGCTTGACAGAGCGCACTGACGTTCATACACGCCTGACCCGCCCGCAGAGCAGACTCCGGGACACATGCACCCGAAAGCTGGCCTGTCAAGCCGCTTCTGCGTGTTTCTTTGGGGACATGCTTTGTCAAGCGGTTTTGCGGACTTCTGTGACGCCTGCCCCAAAGTCCGATAATGCAGGGGTTCGGCGTAGATCAGAGTTCCTGACACACCACGAACGCGTGTCCGGCACATCGAATCAGCGCGCGCGTTTCTTCATGTCGTCGAACTTCGGCTTGTACACGCGGCGCAGTTCATCGACGTTGGGACCCTCTGCTGACTCCAGCGTGCGGTACCCGATGTCAATCCAGTTGCGCGCGCCCGGCTTGTCCTTCAGCACATCCAGCAGCAGGCCGATCAGGTCCAGGTGCAGCTCTAAGCGTTGACCTGTCAAGATGTGCTCGATGCGCAGCGCGTTCATGAAACTGCCCCGGGCGTCGTTGGCGTACTGCTCGGCCTCGGGCCCGCCGCGCTCCGCCAGTGCGCGCTGGATGCGGCCCAGGCGTTGCAGCACCGGCGGGCTGTCGCCGGCAAGTTCCTGCGCCCGCAGCGCGTTGGCCAGCGCCTGCTCAAGCTCGCCCATGTCCCAGGCCGCCTTCGCCGCCGTGTAGTAGCGTGTCGCAAGCAGATCCACTTCGCGCAGCCGCTTGCGAATCAGCTCGCGCAGCGCCGTGTACCTTGCCCGCGCCTGTGCGTCCGCATCCATGGCTGCCAGCGCAACGGCGACGATGTCTTCGGCCTGGATGTACGCGATGCGCGCGCGCACGGCCTGGTCGGGCTCATACATCAGCGCCTCGTGGGTCCAGTACAGCTCGGCCCCGTCAACCAGCGCCTCGGGCTCGGTTGAGCCGCGCACCAGGTCGCGCGCCGCAAGCACCGTGTTTTCTGCGGCATCGCGCAGCTTTGCCAGCGCAAGGTACACGCGGCCGCGCACGGCGTACAATTCGGCGGTCGGGGCCTTGAACGCCTCCTCAAGCCGCCGCAGCGCCTGCTCGGGCTTGCCCGTGGCCAGCAATGCCTCGGCTTCAATGCGCGCGATGCGGCGCTGCAGGTTCAAGATGTCGTCTTCGAGGTCGCTGGTGTCTTTGCCGGCGGGCGCTTCCTTGATGATCTGGCGAAGCTCGGCAAGTTTCTTGTACGGGTCGCGGTAGAACCAGGAACGCTTCTTGCGCACCTCGCTGATTTCTTCCTGGAAGTCCAGCGGCTGCCGCTCATATGCCTCAAGCGCGATGGTGTAGTACATCTCGGCGTCGTTGGTCACCAGGTAGGCCAGGCGCTGGCAGGCGGCGCCGCGCAACCGGATGGGCAGCGCGAGCTTTTCACTATCCTGCGGAAAATCCAGCAAGTGCCCGGTGGTGGTCAGCGCATCCATGTAGGCCTGCACCGCCCTGTCGCGCAGCTTGCGGGCTTCTTCATCCAGCCCCAGCTTGAGCTTGTTCTTGAACGTGTTGAGCAGTTGCTGGCCATAGTTCATCTGCAACTGCGCCAGCGACAGGTTTACGCCGTGCATCAGCTCGGGCCGGTGACCCAGCGCCTTGAGCAGCTTCTGGAATACCTGCAGCGCTTCATCCAGGTTGCCTTCTTCTTCATAGAAGGACTTCAACCAGTCCAGCGCCTCGACGTTCTCGGGGTTCAGCAGCGTGGCGGCCTTGATGAACTCGCTGGCGGCGTAGCGGCGGCTCAGCTCCGACAGGTCCAGCTCGAGGCCGTCTTCGCCCTTGAGGCGCGTCTTGCCCTCTTGCACCTTGAGGCCGATGTCCCACAGCTTGCGCGAAAGGATGCGCCGGGCGCGCTCGGACAGCTTCAGCATGTTCTCGAGCAAGCCATCCAGGTCTTCGCGCTTGGTCTTGGCGTCGGTGTCGGCTTTCTCGGGGCGCGAGATCACCTGCTCAGCAAGCTCGATGTAGAACTTCGTGAGCACTTCGCTGATCGTGCCGTCGATCGGGCGTGCGTTGAAGCCTGTGCGCAGCAATTCTTCGGCATTCGCGCGCAGGTCCGGGTGGCGCGAGACCCACATGCCGATGGCCATGTCCACGCCGGTACCCTCAATCAACCCGTGGCCTTCTTCGTTGTCGGGGTCGGTCTCGACGGCGTCGCGCATCAACGCAATACACACCATCAGCGCGTTACGAAAGCTCTCGCGCTGATGAAAGGTGATGATCAGCGACTCAATTGACGGCTCGAACCGGGGGTTGGCGTCGACGTCAATTTTGCGCACCGCAATGTACTCGCTGCGCCAGCCCTGCCGCAGCTTGACGATCTCGTTGACGCAGGTCTGGCGCAAGCCCGCGGCTTTCAGTGCCAGCGCGGGCTTGTAGGTCGGGTTGCGCTGCAGCTCGTCGCCGAGAAACTTGTTTGCCTCCACGCGCGCAGGCCCGTCGCCGCGCTCAAACAGCAGTTGCGCCAGCAGCGTGCGCAGGCCAACGTAATCAGGCTTGAGCCTCAGGGCTTCGCGCAGGTATTTCTCGGCCTGCCGGTCTCCCGCGCTGGCGCGGCCAAACGCGTCGGCCGCTTCGACCAGTGTCGCCGCCCGGGCCGATGGCGTTGCCGCGCCCTGCGCGCGCAACTCGACCAGTTCGCGGTACAGCGCCCTTGCCTCGTCAAGCAGCGGCTGCAACGCGGCGGGCACGGCCTGCTCACCGCCCTTGCCCGACAACGCCAGGCGCTTGTCAAACTCGGCCAGCCGCAGGCGGGCGCGGGCCTCGATGCTCAGTTCATCGCGGCTGCGAATCCGTTCGTACTCAGCCAGTTGCCGCAGCGCGCGGTTCAGCTTGTCTTCGTCAATGGCGTCGCCCTTGAGCGCGGCGCGCCCAAGCTCGGCGGCGATGTTGATGCGCGCACCCTGGTAGCGGTCGGACTTGGCCAGCGCCTCTTCAAACGCGGCCACAGCTTCCTCGTGGCGGCCCAGCGCGGAAAGTGCCAGGCCGCGCGGGTTGGCGAGCAGCGCCTCGATATCCGCGCGGGCGATGGCGTCGCGCCACGGCTGGTCAATGTGGTCGCGTGCGCGCTCAAGCAACTCAAGGGCGTCGGCGGCGTTGCCACGGTGCACCTGGTTGAGCGCCATGGCCCCCAGCACGCGCGCGGGGTCGTTGCGATAGGTGCGCGCCGGGTTTTGCAACGCAAAGTCGTACTGCTCGTAGGCGCTGGCCAGAAGGTCGTTGCGGCGTGCCTCGTCGGGCTCGTTCATCGCCTGGTCTTCGAACTCGCGCCCCAGGTTGAAGTACGCGACGTGATTGCCGGGGTCGCGTTCAAGGGCGTGCGTCCAAAGGCTCTGGCTGCCAGCCCACGGCCGCGCGGCTTCGTGGGTGCGCCACGCCGACAAGCCGCAGACAGCCACCAGCACGAGCAAACCGGCGGCATGCACGACCGGCCGCAGCGCGGTGTGGCGGCGCAGGCGGTCGATCGACATGACGCCGAGCGTGGCCAGAACGACGCAGAAACCGATGCTGGGGATGTACAGGTAGCGCTCGGCGAACACGGTGCCGATCTGCACGAAGATGTTGCTCACGGGACTGAGCGCGACCAGGAACCACAACGAGCCAAAACCCAGCACGCCCATGGCCATGCGCGGCGGGTTGTCCCAATCGCCTTTGCGACTCTGCCGCCAGCCGCTAACGCCCAACGCAAGCAGCGCCAGCAGGATCAGTGCACCCGTGGCGACGGCAAGGCTCACGCCCGTCTGCACCGGCAGGTCCACGGCAGCGTGCAGCGGCCATGCCGCAAAGAGAACCTGAAAGTCGCGCGCAATGGCGCTGACCGCCGTAAGCAACGACTGCCAGCGACCGTCGCCGTAGGGTTCACGCATCAAGCCGCTGCCGATGTGCGATGCCAGCGCGGTAAACAGCAGCGCGATCCCCCAGAACGGCGCCAACATGACTACGCGGCGCCGCAGGCTGGCGGCGTGCAGGCCCGGGCCGCGGAACAGCTCGACCAGCAGCAGCAGCGCGGGAAGCACGACGGCTGTCATCTTGGACATCAGGGCGAACACGAACAGCAGCACGGACAGCGAGTACGCAAGCCGCTTGCTGTGGCGCACGCGGGCGACGAAGCTCTCGCTGGGCATCAGGTGGCCGCGGCCCAGGCGGGCGGCAAGATAGAGGTTTGCTGAACCAAGCATGAACAGCGTCGCCAGCAGGTCCTTGCGCGAAGACAGCCAGGCCACGCTCTCAACATGCACGGGGTGCACGGCAAACAGCAGGCCAGCCACGCCGCCGATCCAGCGCCGGCCTGTCAGGCGCCACGCCAGCAGCATCACCAGCAGCGCGTTGAAGATGTGCAGCAGCAGGTTTGTGGCGTGATAGCCGCGAGGTTGATAGCCATCCAGCGCGTAGTTCACGGCATAGCTGAGGTCGCGCAACGGCAGGTACTCGTTGCCGAGTTCCTCGCGGGGGGCCATCGGGTTGAACATGCGCTGCACGTTTTCCCACGACAGCGCGCGGATGTGCCGGTTCTCGGTGATCAGCCAGTTGTCGTCCCAGTTCGTGAACCCGTGGTCGAGGCTGCCCGCGTAGGCACCAAAGGCCGCGCCCGCGATCGCCACGATAAACAGCAACGGCAGCCATCTCGGCGCACGCAACGGGTCAGCGCCGCCGGGCTCTGGCTGTGCTGCGGGGCTGGGGGCATTCGCGACGGGCTGGGTCTGCTTGCCGTTGCGTTTGCGTTTCTTCTTCTTGCTCACGGTCGGCCACCGCCGGGGCTGTGCCGGGGAAGCAGCAATATAACAAGGAAGAGACAGTCTCAAACGGGGTGCGCGACGGTTCCGGGCAACGCCCAACTCTTGCAGGCGCCATGCACTTCGTAAAATGTTGCCATGGGGCGAGGCTTTGTTGCCTTGCGCGGGCCGCCCTGTGTCGTGCATGATCACCGACGATGGACTACGCGCTCGAAACAGATGGCATGTCCAAGGTGTACAAGAGCCTGCGCGGCCATGTGCGGGCGCTTGAGCCGATTGACCTGAAGGTTGAGACCGGCAAGATCTTCGGCCTGCTGGGCGGCAATGGCGCCGGCAAGTCAACATTCGTGAAGACCGTTCTGCGCATCTGCCGCCCGACCACCGGCACCTGCAAGATCCTGGGAATCGACGCCCGCAACCCCACGGCGCGGCAGAACGTGGGCTATCTGCCCGAGGGCACGAACTTCCCGCGCTACCTGACCGGCCGCGGCGTCTGCGAATACTTCGGCAAACTCAAGGGCCTGAACGGTGCCACGCTGAAGACTGAAGTTGAACACAAGCTCAAGATCGTCGGCATGCAGGACTGGGGCGACCGAAAGGTCACCAAGTACAGCAAAGGCATGAAGCAGCGCATCGGCCTGGCGCAGGCCATGCTGGGCGGACCGCGGCTGATCATGCTGGATGAGCCGACCGACGGCGTTGACCCCAGCGGTCGCCACGCCATCCGCGACGTGATACGAGCACTCGGCGCCGAGGGCGTGACCGTATTCCTGAACAGCCACCTGCTGGCCGAAGTTGAGGCGGTGTGCGACGAGATCGCGATCATGTACCGCGGCCGGCTGCTGCGTCGTGGTCCGGTCAAGCAGCTCACCGAAGAGATGAGCATTCGCGGCGGGCGCATGCAGTTGCGCTTTCGCACCGGCGACTTGCCGGCGCAGTTGCCGCAGCTACTGGAGGGCGCCGCCCGTGAAGACGGCGGGTTCAAGTTCAGCGTGAAAGACCGCGACGAGATTCCGGCCTTGATCGACGCATTGCGCGACGCGGGCGTAAAGATCTACGAGGTTGAGCAGTACCACGCGAGCCTGGAAGAAGCGTTCTTGCAGATCGTGGAAGACGGCGACGCCATGGGTGTCGGAGGCCAGCAATGAGCGCGTTTCTGGCAATCGTCGGCGACACCTGGCGCCAGAGCAAGCACCAATGGGTCATGCCCCTGGTGCTGGTGCTCATGGTTGCGGGCGTTGCAATGAGCGTGCTGTTTGTTGGCGTACGCGAGTTGCCCGACGGCACCAAAGTGCTGTCGGCTGAGACGGACCGCGAACTGGTGCTGTACGGCCTCGAGCGCGAGTGGGACGGCTTGTACGCCAGCGCGCTGCGGCACCAGCTTGGTCTGGACGACAGGCTTGCCGCCGGGCGTAAGGATGTAGACGCGCTGTTTCGCCAGTGGCAGGACGCCGACTACCGGCACAAGCAACTGATCTCGCGCGGCGCCCCCGAAGCAGAAATCCAGCAAGCCGGCGACCTGCAGCGCGAGATGCTGCAGAAGATGGAGCTCGCCCGCGACAACAACCGCGAACTCAGCAACTATATCCGCAACGAGGTCGACAAACTGATTGAGCAGCGCACCGGCCACGTCAGCAAGCTGGACAAGGGTGCCGAATGGCAGATGGCGTCGATTGCCCAGATGATTTACTCGCTGGCGATGCTCGGCTTCATCGCGATCTGTGCGGGCTACATCCCCCACATGCTGGAAAGCGGCAGCATCGACCTGGTGCTGAGCAAGCCGATCCGGCGCTGGCATATCTATTTTGGCAAGTACGTAGGCGGCCTGCTGCTGTTCAGTGCGGCGCTGCTGGCGATGTATGTCGCGACCTTTGTGCTGTTCGGGCTGATGCACGGCATTTGGTTATGGCAGTTCTTCGGTGCGCTGCCGATGACACTGTTCAGCCTGGCGCTGCTGTACGCGATTGTCGGCTGGGTGGGCCTGTGGACGCGCAGCACGGGCATGGCGATGGTCGTGGGCTACGTCTACTACGTGGTGGTGGACACAGCCGTGGGTGTGCTAACGGACCCGATCAAGTACCCTTGGGTCAGCGAAATCAGCTGGATCGAGAGCTGGGTCGAGATCGTGAAGATGTCGTTTCCCAGTTTCCACTGGCTGAAGAAGTCCGCCGAGAGCGCGGTGTTCAGCGTGATCGTGATGCCCTGGACGCAGGTCGGCGTGGGCTTTGCCTGGTTGGTGCTGTCGTTGTTCACTGGCTACAACAGGTTCCGAATCAACGACTACTAGCGGTGGCATCGCCTTCCAGGCGATGTAGTACCAGGCGCATCCTGCGCCTGATGGCCACGGGCTGGAAGCCCGTGGAACGACATTGGCTGGAAGCCAATGTCACCACGGTTCTAGTGATTCGTCGCGAACTCCGTGCCGGCCAGCAGTGCGAACACGATGTCTTCCCATGCCGCGGTGCCGCCCTTCTGGTCCTTGAGATACCCGAGCATCGTGACGCGTTCGGCGGCCGTCGGGAAGCGCCCCAGCACTTTCAGGTATAGTTCGTCCAGCCGGGTCGGGTCGTCCTTGAAGTCGCGCTGCAGGCCCTGGATGATCGAGCCGCGGCCTGAGCCGGTCAGCGATTGTGTAAGCTCGCTGTTCATCACCGCCAGCGCCTGGTCGATGGTCAGGCTGAAGCCCTCCGCCTCGGTCATTTCATCGTCACTGGAAAGCCGCGCAAAGCCCTGTGCCATGGTGCGACGCAGGTACCAGCCGTCATCCAGCTTGTCATACCACGCCACGAAGCGGTCGAGGGACTCCTGACTGTAGCCGAAATCGCGCTGGTTCGGGTCGTCGCTTTCTTTGGCCTGTTTCATGCGGCGCTCTGTGGCGCGCTTGAGCTGTTCGCCGGGGCTGATGTTGCGGGCACGATAGCTGCGGGCCATGTCGTCGCCGCCCGAGATGCGGACGAATGCACCGAAGAATTGCTCGGCATTCAGCTGGCGCACGGCCGCGCTGGCGAAGTGCCAAGCTTCAGCCTTGGGGTGCGCGCCTTTGCTGCTGAGCTGGTAGGTGCGCGAGTTCAAGATTGCGCGGTAAAGGCGGCGGAAGTCGTAGTCGTTGTCGATCAAGTCCTGCGCCAGCCACTCAAGCAATTCCGGGTGGCTTGCCTCATTGAAGCTGTTGAAGTCATCCACCGGGTTGAGCAGGCCTGAGCCGAACGCAAAGCTCCAGAAGCGATTGACGATGTAGCGCGCCGTCTGCTTGTTGTCCTTGGCGATCATCCACTTGGCCATCGCAGGGCGCCAGAGTGAGCGGTCGTCCGTCTTGAGCGGCTTGCCATCGAGGGTTACGGGCTTGTTGTACTTCTGCTGCTCTTCGATGCGGTTTCGCGCGTCGGCGGGCAACTCTTCCATGCCGCGGGGCGGCAGGCGCACCGGGCGTGCCTGGTCTCCCACCGCGGGGTCCACGGGCAGCGTGCGGATGTTCAGGTTGACGCTGACAGGCGCAAAGAAGCTGGCGACGCCGGTGAACACACCCTCGGTCCAGGCTTCTTCGTAGGGGTGGTCGTGGCACTGGGCGCACTGGATCTGCACACCAGTGAGGTTGCGCGTCAGGTTGCCGGCAAGGTCAGGCACCTTGGCGGGGATGCTGCGGATGTAGGGCGCAATCGCCGGGTTCTCGCTGAGCTGGCCGCTGGCGGTGATCAGGTCGTAAATGATGTCGTTGAAGTTGTCGCCGGCGCTGATGCGCTCGGCAAACCAGATCGCGAACAGGTGATTGGCGCCACCGTAATCGCGGCCGGCGCGGCCCACGATGATGTTGGTCCACTGGTCGGCCATGTGCTGGCTGAAGCGCTTGTCGGCGACGAGGGTTGCAACCAGGTTGCGCCGCTTTTCTTTATCCGCGTCTGCAAGAAACGCGCGCACCTCGGCGGGTGTGGGCGGCAAGCCGATGGTGTCAAAATACACGCGGCGCATGAATTCTTCGTCGGTGCTGGCGCTGGCGGGCGTGAGCTTGTCGCGCTCCCAGACCTTGGCGATTTCGCGGTCAATGTTCGCGGTGACTTCGCGCTCAGGCAGGGCTGCCGTCGTGGACTTGTCGGGGTTGGCCTGGGCGCTGGCCGGGGCATGCAGCGCACCCAACACGCCAAATATCGAACCGGCGGCAAGCAATGCCGCCCCCAGCAGTACCTGTCGAGTGTTCCGCATGGCGCTCTCCGGTTGGTCGGGCATTCAACCCCGGCCCCGGCTGGCAGTTGCGCGAAAAACCTACTCCGGCTCGGGCAGGGCTCCCAGAGCATCCCCCACGCGCAAAGTCCGTATGTTGTTGGGCGGCAACTGCTCGCCCCACGGGTAGCGGCTGATCACCACGATTCGGTCGCTGGTGTGCACCAACCCCTGGTCAAGAATCGCCCGGGCAAGCTGCCGCAGTTCGGACTCCATGTCCGGCATGTCCGGCGCCTCGTCATCAAGCCGCGTGCGCACGGGCAACACGCCCCACAGCAGCGCGTGGCGCCGCAGCACGGCCGGGTCATGGTGCACGACCAGGATCGGGCAGCCGCCGCGAATCTTGGAGAGATAGCGCGCCGTCACGCCCGACTCGCTGCGCACCACCATGAATTTGGCGCCAAGGGGCTCGGCGATCATGGCCGCCCCCATGACCATCGCCTTGCGCAGGGCATCACCGCTGCGTTCGCTGAGGAACTTGTCCGCGTCTTCTTTTGGCGCAAGCACGCGCTCAACGTCGCGGGCGACGCGCGCCATGGTGCGCACGGCGTGCACCGGGTACTTTCCGGCTGCGGTCTCAGCGCTGAGCATCAGCGCATCGCAACCGTCTTCGATGGCGTTGGCGATGTCGCTGACCTCGGCGCGGGTGGGCGTCGGATTCTCGATCATGCTCTCGAGCACTTGCGTGGCGACTATCACGGGCTTGAGGGCGTCGCTGCACGCGGCGACGATGCGCTTCTGGTGCAGCGGCACGCTTTCGACAGGCAGCTCGATGCCCAGGTCGCCGCGCGCAACCATGATCGCGTCGCTGGCTTCAATGATCGCGTCGAGGCTATCCAGCGCCTGCGGCTTCTCGACCTTGGCCACGATCACGGCCTTGCTGCCCAGCGCCGTCAGCCTTGCCCGCAAATCGTTCACGTCGTCGGCGCTGCGCACGAACGACAGTGCAAAGATGTCGGCGCCCAGCTTCACGCCGAATTCAAGATCGACAATGTCCTTGGGCGTCAGAGCGGGCGAGCTGATCTGTGTGCCCGGCAGGTTGATGCCCTTGCGGCTTGTGACCATGCCGCCGACTTCGCACATGCAGGTGACGCGGTCTGGGGTCTTGCGCGTGACACTCAGGCGAATCGCGCCGTCATTGATGTAGACGGGCTCGCCGACATCCAGGTCATCGACCAGCCGCTCATAGGTGCATGTAAGTTCCTGCCGCGTGCACGGCGCTTCGCCGCGCACGAAGTCAATCATATCCGAGGTCTTCAATTCGAAGCCACCGCCTGCCACCTCGCGCAGCCGAATCTTGGGCCCGCTGAGATCAAACATGATGGCAATTTCACGGCGCCGCGCCTCAGCAACGGCGCGCACGGTCTGAAACGTGGCAAGGTGCACTTCGTGGTCGCCGTGGCTCATGTTCAGGCGCGCCACGGACATGCCCGAGTCGATCAACTCCGCCACGACGGCCGGGTCACGCGAGGCGGGGCCAAGCGTGCACACAATGCGCGTGCGCATCGGCTGGCCTTTGGTGGTACGAACGGTGTAGGCGGGCATGTCGCGAGTGTAGTGAGCCGACGCAGATTTCACAGGCCGGCCGGGCTTGCCCAACGTCGGCGCACTTTCCGCAAACACTTTTGGCACCTTTTCCGATCTGCGAGCAAACGCGCGACAACTCCCTCGCGAATACGCCCAACAGCCACGCCGCGCGTTACACTGTGCTTGCGTAGACGAAAGGACCCCAATGACCGGCTACAAGGTACTCACCAAGCAGGGCCTGAAAGGCCCCTTCAAGAAATCCTCCATCTACAAGGCCGTCACCAGCGCCATGTTGCCGTTGCAGGCCCGGCTGCTTGAGATTGACTCGGGCCGCTACATCTCGGCCGCGGAACTGGTCGGCGAGCGGGTCGAGCCCAGGGCCAAACCCGAGCCGGTGCACAAGGTCGATGACGACACGCACCCCCACGGCCCGAGCGAAACCACCAAGGCCGAACCGCTGAAGTTCGCCGACGAAGTGCCCGAGCCGGAACCGGCGCGTCCGCAGGCTGGCGAGGCGTTGCCCAGGATCATCTTTGCCGGCAAGGTGCCGCTGAAGCGGGCAATCCGCCTGCCGAAGGCTCTCAAGGCAAAGCCCAAACTGCCCGTCCCGGAGCAGGCACCCGTGGGCGAAGACAGCGATGAGCTGATCCTCACGACTTGAGATTGCGCGTGGGTTCAGCGGTTGTGCCTGCACTAGCCCCGAGGCTGCGAGCAATTAACATCAGGATGATAGTATGCCGGCATCGGGGAGTGACTGGATGATAGGTTTCAAAGTTCTGACCAAGCACGGACTGAAGGGCCCTTTCAAGAAGAGCTCAGTCCTGAAGGCAATCACCGGGGCCATGATCCCGTTGAAGGCCCGGCTGTTGGACCTTGAAACCGGCCGCTACCTTTCGGCGGCAGAGCTGGTCGGCGAGCAGTCTGACCCGCCGTCGACACCGTTTGCCCAGGCCCAGGACAAGGTTGACCAGGCGGACATCACCAGCATCACCGACTACATCGTTCCATCCGACGATTCCGGCGAACTCAAACTGACCGACGACTGATCAGGGCGCGAAGCGCGCGAATATCGCCTGCTCAAACGGGTTGGCGTCTTTGTTGGCAAGTATCTGCACAACAAGCGGCTCGGGCGCGTCCTTGGGTTTGCGTATGGGGGGGCGGCGCTTGCTGACCGACTCATTGTCGAAGTGCCAGACCAGCAGGCCGTCCTGCGACTGCACGAGTTCAAGCCGCCACAAAATCCGCAGCATCCCCCACGGGCTGTCACTCTCTTTCACCTGGATGCTGGGGTCGCGCGCCGGGCTTTCCGTCACCAGCATGATCTGCGCCTGCTCGCGCAACGACGGCCGCCAGGTCACCGGTGTGAAAGTCTCGCCGCCGCTGCGCACCACCTGCGTGCCGAGTTCCAGCACCAGGTCGCGGTAGCGCGTGTTGCTTACCAGCCGCATGGAAAACTTCACCTGCATGCCGGCGCCGTCGTCGAACAACGCGTCGCGCAGCCCTGCAGCCGAATCCACCGTGCGCGTGAATTCCGTCGGCACCGGCACCGCGATGCGGCCGCCGATTTCGATTTCTGCCAGGCGCCTGACGTCGGCTGCAATCGCCCACAGCACGCCCGACTTCGGGTTCAGGATTCGCTCGACTTCTTCGACCGGCGCGTCTGCTTCCGCTGTTGGGTCAAAGGGAAAGCTGGCGGCAACGTGCTCGCGCCATGGTTTTCGCACCTCCATGTCAAAGCGCCGCAGCAGCGCGTCGCCCTCGCCTCGCAACGACCCGATGTACAGGCCTTCGGCGGCTTCATACAGCGTCAGGGCCTCTTCCATGTTGCCGTTGCTTCGTGTCAGCTCGGCATCGGCGAAGACCTTGTCGGCCCTGTCATTTGCCGGCAGCGCGCGAGTCTGCCGGTACTTCTCCCACGCCTCGCGGGCCTGCTGGCAGGCAGCGATTCTGTCGTCCGTGGTGCGGTCCGCGATGCGGCTGTCGAGCAGGTCACCGGCGGCGAAGGTGACAATCGTGTACACGCCAAGTGCCAGCGCGATGACCAGCAGGATCCACCAGCCCTTGAACAGTCTGCGCGGAGCCTCGGCAGCAACGGTCGGCATTGAGGCTGACGGGCGTTCATCCAGCGCGGCCACTCGGGCCTGCTCAAGCAAATTGAGTGCGGCATCGAGCTGCACGCCCTGCAAGTCGCGTTGCAACTCAGCGCGTTTGCGACCCACCTTCTCTTCGATGTGCTCGCGCGTCGCACCGACGTATAGGCCAAGATGGATGTGTGCCTGCTCGCGGTCCATCGGCACAGGGTAGCGCGCCAAGCCGTGATGGGAATTGCCGGCCTGCCCGGCTACTTCGGGATGTAGACATCTTTGCCGGTTGTGCCGTTTGTGATGTGCTCGTTGAACCGGAACATTGCTCCGCGACTCACGCCGTGGGCCTGCCCATACTGTTCGAGCGTTCGGCCGTCGCCCGTGACCACCGTGCATACGCGCCGCTTGAAGGGCACCAGCCACTCGTCCCAGCCCGCGAGCTCACGGTACTCGACAGCCTCTGGCACGCTGGCGCCGCGCTTGCTCGCGTTTGCGACATCGCCGAGCCGGCCGCAGCCAAGGTGCCAGTAGCTGACCGCGGGCACGCCGTACTCCAGCGCAGTTTCGACGCGGCGGGTGGTCGCGCGAAACGACGGCAGCGCAACCCACTGGCCGTGGTAGCGGCATGCAAGTTCCGCCTCGCTGCTCATCCAGGCTGCTTCAAACGCCGGATGCTGCGCCAGCCGCGCCGAGTCGGCCAGTGTGACTGACTTCGCCTTCGGGATCGTGGTGTCGTCGGGCCGCGGCCAGTCATAGCCGTACAGCGGCAGGCACATCGTCAGCTTGTGCGCCTGTCGCGACCATTGCTCCAGGATGCGCGTGTAGGCGTCGATCGGGCACAGCGCGCCGGGCAGGCTGCTGCTCCAGTGATAGTCGTACATCATGAAGCGCACCGTGTAGACCTGCTCGGCGCGCAGCAGCCGGCTGATGGCGTCGATCTGTTCGGGGCGCAGTGCGCTGTCTACCGGCTGCAACGTGAAGGACAGCCGCGTGCCGTAGCCGAGGCGCGACGCCAGCAGCTCGGCCAACTCAGGCAGCGCGTTGGCCTGTGCTGTCGTCAGCGTTTCGTAATCAAGGTCCAGGTGCTGGCAGGCGCTGGCCTGAAAGGCCGCGATCAGGCTGTCGGCATGCGCCTTGAGGCGCCCGCGGCCCAACGCACCCTCAAGCGACTTGCCGTGGTTGGTGACGGTCAGCCACGTGCGCACCGCCTTCAGCACGGCGGTGTTGCGGCCCTTTTCCAGGCCGGCGGTGTCCTCAAGGCTGACCACGCCCTGCTCATCGACTGTGCCGTGGAAGAACAACAGGTCTGTGAAGCCCGCTGCGGCTGCCTCTGTGGCGACTTTGCTTTCGTCCGTCCATGACGGAACCCAGCCCTCAAGGCGATCGAGCGCGGCGAGCGGTGTGGGCTTGAAGCGCTCGGGCAGAGGCTCTGGTCGCGGCTCGCGCGAATACAGCACACAGCCGACGACAAGCGCCGCCAGCAGGCACACGCCAAATAGCGCGGCAGCCGCGTGCGCAGCGCGGCCGTGAAGGCGAATTTCCAATTTTCGTTTGCCGGCGCGGCGTTTGCGGGCCATCGCTCCCCCGGCATCTATCGGCGCGCTGGGGCAAGGGCATGCAGCAATTCAGAGGCGATGGTTGTTGTGGTGTCGGTTCGGCGTAGGATGACCCGACCCAGGAGGCGCGCCATGAATGCCCGAAACTTACTGATGTTGCTGCTGCCCGTGTTCGGGATCATCGCGGCGTGCGCTTCTTCAAAGAACTACGACCCTGAGTTCAACGCCGCACCCCAGGACGTGCAATCCGATTGGCCGCTTGCACGCGAACGTTGCAGCCAGTGCCACTCGCTCGACCGTGTGTTCGAGTACGTCGACGCCAGCACAAGCCGCGACGAGATCGAAATGATCGTGGAAGACATGGCCGGCCGCAAGAAATCGGAAATCCAGGACGACGAGATCCCGCGCATCGTCGAAGTTCTCGACTGGCGCCGCCAGAAATAGGTTTAGCCGACCACGCGGCGCCGCCTGCGCCATAGCACAAGCAGCATAGCCGCCAGCGGTGTAGTCCAGACGCCGCCGTGCAGCGTGCTGCACCCGCCGCCACCGCCGCTGCCCTTGCCGCCACTACCGCCGCCACCACCGGCGTTGCCAATCGTGAGCGTCGCAACCGCGCTGGTTGTGTTGCCGAACGCATTGCTCACTACGCAGCGATACTGGGCACCGTTGTCGGCAAGCGACAGCGTGGGCGTCGTGTAGCTGCTTGAGTTCGCGCCGCCAATGTCCACACCCCCCTGCTGCCACTGGTAACTCAAAGTGCCGCTGCCTGTCGCGCTGACCGTAAACGTTGCGGTTGCACCGTCGGCTGCGGTCTGGTCAGTCGGGTCGGCAGTAATCGTCGGCGCCTGGCCCGAGACCGTGATGTCAATCAGCGCGCCGGTCGCCAGGTTGTAGTAGCTGCCGCTGGCAGTCTGCTGCAACGCCAGCGCGCGAATCATGTACCAAACGGCTCCTGCCGGGGGCGACGTGTCATCGTAGCTGGTGCCGGCCACAGAGGCCGTGGTCAGGCGGGTGTACGGGCCGCCCAGCGCCGTCGCGCGATACACGTGGTAACCCGTCACCGTGTCGGCGCTGGCGGTCCACGAAAGCTGCACGGTGTTGCCGGCTTGCGCTACGGCGGGCACGGTCGCCGGCGCCACATAGTGCAGGCGCAGCGTGGGGTCGCCCATCAGGTTCACGTGAACGCCGCCGCTGGACGACGTGTTCAGCGCGGGGCGATTCTGGGTGTACAGCAGACTTTCGCCAATCGGCTCACCCAGCGCCATGCTGTGGAAGTACCAGTGCGGCCGTCCCGACCAGGCGCAGGTCAAGCCGCGGCCGCTGGCCAGCGGGGCGCGCATGAATGCGTTGCTGTAATCCCAGTCGCCGTGGTAACTGCCGAACAGGCACGTGAACGGCACCTGGATCGCTGTTGCGGCAAAGTTGCTCGTGTTGCCAATACCGCCGGCGCTTGTGTACGTGCCGCCGCCGCAACCATAGGCCCACAGGTAACTGCCGGCACCGGTGCTGGTGATGAAGTCGGCGGCTGTGACGTTGGCGGGCCCCACCATCGGTGCAAAGCTGCGCCAGCCGCTTGCAGCAAATGCCTCGGGATAGCTGGCTGCGGAAAAGTTGTCGTCCACCAAGGCGCGGTCCTGCGGGCGCCACTGGGCGGTGCGGAACTCGTGGTCCTTGTTCAGGTAATTGCGCAGCAATTCCTGTTCGCTGGTGGCAAACGCGGGCATCTCGGAAAGATCCACCCGGCCGACCATCAACTCCGATGCGCTGGGCACAATGCTCTGGTCGTAGTTGCCATCGCCGGGGATGTTGTGGTTGCGCGGGTTGGCGCTGCTGGTGTTGTTCACGCTGCTGTCGGTCCAGGCACCGTTGACGTCGCCATAGAACGAGTCAGCGGGCCAGGCGCCGATGTGGTTGGTGTGTGCATCAGGGTTCATGTTGCCCGAATGCGGCACGGCAATGTTGCCGAACAGGAAGACTGCTTTCGTGGTCGAGGGTGCAGCGTTGTAGGCCGCCACGATCAGCGACTTGACGCTCACGACCGTTGCACTGGGACTGACATCGTGGCGCACCACCTGCCAGCCGTCGCCGACCAGGTCTAGTTCAAGCCGCGTAAGCTCGGTGGCCAGCGCGGTCGTGTGCGTGTCGTCCACGATCAGGATCAGCCGCCCACGGCTTTCTTTGAATGGGGCCTGAATAGCCGCGGTGATGAACCCCCACGAAGTGTACGCGCCGCCCGTACGGCCGACCGCGTATTCATAGATCACGCCGACCGACACGTTCGTGTCAGTCCAAGTAAGCACGTTGCCAAGGTTGACCAGCGGCGTGCCCCAGTTCGCGGAGGGCCAAGTGCGCTTGTACACCGAGTACGAAGTGCCGCTGCCGCCGGTGGTCCAGTTCAGCGTGATCTGCGGTGGGCTGACCTGCACAGCCGCCGACAGATCAACCGAGTAATCATGCGAAGTCTGGGCCAGCAAACCGCCGGGCAATAGCACTGCAAACAGCAGCACGGCAACGCGCATGTGGGTCTCCCGGGGGTCTGCAAATGCTAGCCAACCACCGGCCGTGGTCAAAACACCAAACAACTTCCTTCGCCGGAAGTGACAACGACCCAACCGCGAATTTCGAAATCGGGATCAGACAGCCGCGCGGGTACCCGACAACTCAAGGTGCCGGGTGCGCACTTTGCTGAAAAACTCGTCGTAGCGGCCGGCAGCAAAGTCCGGAAACGTGTAGTCGCGCTTGAGCCACTCGCCGGCGCGGTAACTCATGGTGACCTCGGCGTGGATGCCGCTGCCAATGTAAACCCTGTGTGCCAAACCTTTTACGCTCGCAAGCACGAGCTTGGCACCGTTGATGTAGCCCGGGTCAAGGTTCAACGGTCGATAGTCGCCAAAGCGCACGGCGGCTTCTTCTTCAAGCCGGTTGGTTTGCACCTTCCAGTCGGCGAGCATCTCGGGGTCTGTCACGGTCTCGAAGCTGTAGAAGCGCCGCAGCAGGTTTGGCCCCATTTCGGGCTCGTAGTGGTCGGTCAAGTCGAACGGAAAGTCCGGGCTGACCAGGTCAACATCGCCAAGCAAGCGCTCGATCCAGAGCATGCAATCGTCCACCACCGCCGGGTCGCGGAAAATTACACCCAGAATCGGCGTAACTGGTGGTGCAGGAACGATTTTGCCCATGGAACGTCCGTTCGGCTCAACCCCCGAGTCTATCACATGATGGGGCAGTTTATGGGCGATTTGCCACTCTTGCAAACGGGGCCGGCGATTGCCGGCCCCCTGGGTCTTGAGTGGGCAATTCAACGGCGGCGCAACAGCGGCACCAACCGGCGCGTGCCAATCAAGGCGGCTGCGAGCACGGCGACGCAGATCAACCACGGTTTGCCGGGCGCGGTTGAGCATCCGCCATCGGAGACTGACCCGGTGGAACTCTTTTTCTGTTTCTCCACAGTGCCACTGACCGTGAATGTGTAGGGGTCGTTGACCGGGTCGTCGCTGGCTATGGCGACGTCAAAGCTGAACGGTCCCGTGTCGGGTGTAGTAAGCGAGATCGTGAACGTCGTGTCGTTCCCCGGCGCTATGAAATAGTACGGGTTCTGGCCGACACTGACCGAACAGTTCTGGACGTTGGAAAACGTAATCAGGGTGGTGTACGGCAGCGTCAAGTTCAGGTTGCTTGTGCCGGCGTTTGTGATCGTGAAGGTTTTCATGGGCAACGTGAAGCCTTCCCCGGCGTTCTGCTGCACGCTGCCGCCGTGCGGAACGGGCGTACCATCGAACGAAAGCGCAAGCTGCGGTTGAGCAGCCAGGGCGCCCGCGGCAAGCACTGCAATCAGCAACACGGGCAACAACGTTTGGTTGAACATGGTGTCTCCTTGGGTCGAAAGCGTTGGCCCCGCTTGGACGAGGGAGTGCCACGAAGGTGCTAGTTTTGATCGCGCTTGAAGAACCCGATGCGCGCAAGAAATGCCAGCTCTGCCAGCAGCGCGAGCACGATCAGCGAAACCGAGCCGCCGCCGACACTGACGCAGCCGCCGCCCCCACCGCCGCCGCTGGACTTGACGGATGAACCCACACCGCCTGCCGCGCTGGCCGGGGTCACGGTGCCCATGACGGTGAAGTTGAACGGGTTGTCGTCGGGGTCGTTGCTGGAGATGGACACATCGAACTGGTAGGTGCCCGGCGTAGTGGAACGCGCACGCACCCCGAACGTCGTGTAGCCATTCGGGTTCAGCGTGTCGTTGGGCTGGTTTTCCATCGTCGCGGTGCAGTTCTGCCTGCCGCTGAGGCTGACGGCCGAGTTTGTCGGCATGGTCAGCACGCCGCTGCCCGTGTTGCGGATGAAGAACCCGGCCAGGATGTGGGTGGTGCCCTCGTTCAAGTCAATCTGCACGGTCCCGCCGTTGGTGATCGCGGCGCTTCCATAAGTGAGCGTCAGGTTCGACTGGGCGGTGAGCGCGCCGCCAAACAGCAGCATGAGTGCAAGAGTCAGAAACGTGCGGTTCAGCATGGCTTCTCCTTGTGCGGTCAAGTGTGGCCCCTGGGTTGCTTGCTGCGCACAGGATACTCGCTGCTTTCGGTATCTTGAAAGTAGAACGCGTTTTGTGCTAAACTAGCTTTCGGATTTCCGAAAGGGCGCCATGACCCGCCGCGCAACCCCTTCCAGGCCGCACCCAGTGGCCGGCGACCACTCCGCCCAGCACTCCGAGCGGCTGCGTGTCGTCGCCGACCGCTACAGCCTTTCCGAAATCGCGCGCCGCACGGGCTTTCCGGTTTCGTGCATCCACAGCTACCTCAATGGCACACGGGTCCCCGCCGAGCTGTTCACGCGCCTGGTGCTTGAGTTTGGGGTAAACCCCAACTGGCTGCACACCGGCGACGGGCCCGCGTGGTCCGCCGACGTGGCGCCCCAGACCGCCTCCATGGCCGCGGACGTCCTGCAACTTGTCGAGGCCATGGACGCTGTCGCCAAGGTACGGCTGGGCGCCCTGTCCGGAGCGCAGCCCGTCGTGCGCGAACTTGACGAGGCCTTGAACAGCCACGAGCGCCTGCAACAGAAGTTGTCAGAGCGCACACGCGCGCTTTTGGCGCAACTGACCAGCGAGGGCGACGATGCCCTGCGTGAACGCCGCATGGATGTTGCGCGGGTGCGCATCGCAACAGCGGCGCGCCTGGCCCGGCTGTGCGACGACCGCGATTTGAAAGTGCGCATGCTGAACCAGCAGGCCATGCTGGCGCGACTCTCGGGAAAGCCCCGCGAGGCACTTGCCGTGTATCGCGAGGCGTTTCTGCACGCCCTGCCGATGCGGGCGCAACTGGGCGAAGACTGCCACATGATTGCCTTCAACTTCGCCAGCGCCCTGCAGGTCGCCGGCGAGTTGAGTGAATCCGCCGCGGTCGCCGACTCCATGCTGATCCTGGGCGACCAGAGTGAATCTCCTACTCGCGCCAAGCTCAGCTTTCAGCGCGGATGGATTGACCTGCTCTCGGGCGAGTTACATCGCGGGCTGAACCGCATGAGCGCGATGCTGCCGCTGGTCGACCCCGGGCTGAAGGTGCGCGTAGAGGCGCCCAAGTACATGGTCGCGCAGATCTTTGCCGGTCTGCTCGACCCGGACACAGCCGAAACTTCTGTGCCGAACTCGCCGACACGAAACGCTTCGCTGATGTCGTTTGCCTTGTGCGCCGATGACATCGATCGCCTGGCGCACTACCGGCAGGCATTCTTTGGCGGTGACAGCCGCTTTCTTGAAGACGCCAACGGCAAACTTGGCGGCAAGTCACCGTTCGGCCACATCCTGGACTGTGTGCTGCGTGCCGCGCGCGCCAACGACCGGCAGGCGGCCCATGACTATGAAGCCGGCGTTGACCCGGCCATGTTTCCGGGCGCCGACGAATACTTCGAATTCACCAAGGCGGTCAGCGCTTGCCAGATCGCCCGGCTGGCAGGAGACCGGCGCCACGCGCTGCGCAAGCTGGACGCGGCAGACAGTTTGCTCATGGCACTGCCTGGGGCGGTCACGCCCAGCCCGTTCGAGTTCGCACGTCACTACCGCAACGCGCTGGAACTGGCGGGCAAGGCGCGGCGCGAGCACGAGTTGACCGTCCGCGCGCGCCGCTGGTTCCGCGATTGGGTAGCCAACGGCTACCTGTTGTTCCGTGACTATGCGGTCGCACGGGCCTGACACGCAAACGGGGCCGGCAATTGCCGGCCCCGTTTGATGATTATGCCGCGAACTACTTGGCTTCTTTGCCGTAAACGTTGACGGTGGCTTTGCCGTCGCGTCCGCCCTTCACGCTCTTGTACTTGAACGCGAGGCGCTCAAGGGTGCGGGCCTCGCCCGGCAGGTCGATCTTGCGGGTGCGGCTGTTCTCATCGAAGTTCAGGCGGGTTTCGACGCTGTGCTGCTTGCTGTTGCCGAAGGTGACGGTGATGTCGCTCATTTCCAAGTCGCCGTCCTCGACTTCGACCATGAACGCCGTGAACTTGCCTTTGCTTTCGCCCACGATGATCACGTCGGTGTCCTTGGCAAAGTCCACTACGCGCGTGCCGAGGTGCTTCCAGCCTTCGTAGCGGTCCTCTGCACCAGCGGGCTTGCCCCACAGCTTGACGTGGGCTTTGCCTTCGCGGGTGATCTTGCTCTTGTACATGAACGTGACCTTCTTGATCACGCGCTTGTTGCCCGGCAGGTCAATCTGGCGCGAGCGTTCTTTCTCGTCGAAGTTCAGGCGGGTGTCAGGGCTTTCCTTTTCTCCGTTGGCGAACTCAATCACAACGTTCCACATTTCCAGGTCGCCGTCAGTTACGCCGATCACGATGGCGACAAAGCGGCCTTCCGTGGCGCCGACGTCAATCGTGTCCTTGTCCGCGCCATAATCGACTTTGCGCTCCCCCAGGAAGTGCAGGCCGTCCTTGCTGTCGGGGCCCTTGCCGGCTTCGGGCTTATCTGGCTTGTCGGGACCGTCGCCCTTGGCCGCTTTGCCGAACAGCATGACGGTGGCTTTGCCCTCTTTGCGTTTGCTCTTGTACTTGAACGTGACGTTCTTGATGACTCGTGCTTCGCCGGGCAGGTCAATCTGGCGCGAGCGTTCATCGTCGCTGAAGTTGGCCCGCACTTCGGGTGAGTAGCTTTCGTCGTTGCCGAAAGTGACCTTGATGTCCCACATCTCCAGGTTGCCGGCGTCCACGCCGATCATGATGCTGACGAAGCGGCCGTCGCGGGCGCCAACGTCGATCGTGTCCTTGTCTGCGCCGAAATCGACGATCTTCTCGCCCAACTTCTCGTAGTCGGGAAACTTTTCCTTCCAGTTCGGCTTGTCGCGACGCTGTGCGTCGGCAGGTACAAATGCAGCCAATCCCAGCGCCAGAAGCGCAAGTACACACCAAAGTCCGGTTTTCATATGGCTCTCCAAATGGCCCCACGTGAGCGTGGATATCCAACACTCATAGCGCGGGCAGGTTGCGATGCAATGATGATGTCACAACTTGGCACAACGCTGCGCTTGTGCCGCACTTGCGGCAGCGCTAGATTCGGCGCCTGTCCATTTCCGGAGAAAGTATGACTCGCGCATCCTTTGTAGTGCTGTTGCTGGTTTCTGTGTTCATGCTCAGCTCGTGCGGCCGTGGCAGCCGCCCCGTCAATACGCAGGACGGAGACAACGACCGCGTGGAGCATTTGGGCCAGCGCCGCGTTGATTTCAAGGGCGACCACGACACTGTGGATTGCAGCCTGCGTGACGGCACGTTTCACGCCGTTCGGATCGAGGTTGAGGGCAGCGAGCTTGAGATGTGGGACATTGACGTGTTCTTCATCAATGGCGGCCACCAGGACGTAGACACGCGCGTACACTTTGCCGAAGGCAGCTGGAGCCGGCGCATTGACCTGCGCGGCGGCGCTCGCGGCATCGACAAAGTCACATTCAAATACAAGAGCAAGAAGGCCCGCACCGGCAAAGCCACCGTGCACCTGTACGGCATTCACTAAGCCGCATCCACGCAAACCCGACCGGCCCCCAGGGGCCGGTCGGGTCGTTTCTGACCTGGACAATGCGGATATAGGCGGTCCACAAACCCTTATTTGAAGCCATTTTCAGGGCAATTTGCCTCTGGATTGCCCTTGTTTTAAATCGATCTTCCTGTCCTAATGTCTATTGATTGGATTGCGGGAGAGAGCCGATGTTTTACTTCATTCTTTGGATGGTGCTGTTCATCGGGTACGGGGCGCTTGTGTACGGCCTGGTCGTCGTACAGGACCGCGAAAACAAGCCCCGCAAAGAGGCCGACCGGCCCCAGGCAACCAGTGTCCGCGCCCGCGCGGCCGCCTAGACTGCACGTTTGCGCGGCTGGATGCGGTAAAGGCAGCGGCGCTGGCCGCTGAGGATGTGCTCCTGGCGCTCAACTTCGGCGCCGAGCACCTGCCGGAACAGGCCCAGTTCGCCGACGCACAGGTCCTGGCAGGTTTCGGCTGCGGCACAGATCGGGCAATGATTCTCAACCAGCAGCAGCGAGCCGTCCTGCTCGCGGCTCCACTCGGCCATGTACCCTTCTTCTTCGCGGATGCTTGCCAGTTCCGCGACCTTGGCTTCCAGCCCGCGCTTGCGCCCGATGCGGCCCTCATAACGCTGCGCCTGGTCTGCCATGCGGCGCGCAATCAGCTTTGACATGCCTTCCACGCCGAACGCCTGTCGCGCGGCATTGAGGATGCCCACCGCAAGTTCGCCGTGGCTGTCGGGAAAGTGCCCCGCGGTCTCGCGTGTCAGGCTCCAGACCCGCGCCGGCCGCCCGACCTTGCGGCGCTCGTCGGTGAACTGCACGTCCCCCGCTTCTTTCAGCGCGTACAGGTGCTGACGCACCGCCATCGCGGTCACTCCAAGCCGCTTGGCCACCTGGACAGCGGTCTGGGGCCCCTTGGTCTTGAGGTAGAAGAGGATTTTCTCGCGCGCCTTGCCGGGCAGTTCGGTCGTCATGGACCTGAATTAAACGCCGAAAACCGGGATTACGCAAGCAGACGCTTGACTTATTATGTATAGTTATTTCTTTACTAATAGGACAGGAGACTCCCATGCCCGCCGTAAAACACCTCGACCACCTGAACCTCAGCGTCCGCAACTTCGACCAGTCCGCCGACTGGTACCGCCGCGTGTTCGGCTTTGAAGTCGTCGAAAAGGGCGTCTACCAGGGCCAGCCCTGGGGCGTGCTCAAGGGCGGCGACGCCATGCTGTGCGTGTACGAACACGCCGAACTCAAGCATGAGCCCGACGCCGACGCGCTGGCCAATGCCGGCTTTCACCGCATTGCCCATTTTGGGTTGCGCATCACCGACCGTGCGGCCTGGGAAGCAACCGTCAAGCGCGAAGGCCTGACCGTGCACTACGGCGGGGCATATGAGTGGCCCCACAGCACAAGCTGGTACATCGACGACCCGACCGGCTACAGCATCGAAGTCGCGCTCTGGAACGACGATACGCCCAACTTCGGGTAAGCTTCCGGGTTTGAGTCACAACCAGGCAGTCAAGGCAGTTTGTGCGCTTGAGGCCTTGTCCAGTTCGTTTTACCTGCAACGTTCTCTTGGTGCGTGTCGCGCGGCTTACTATATTCCGCGCGATGCCCAAGGTTGAACTCGCCCGCCACCTGTACGCTTTCTTTCCTCACCTTGAAGGGAAAGAAATCAACGTGCAGGCCGAGTCCGCAGCCGACGTCGTCAAGGAAATGGAAAAGCTGGCCCCCGGGTTCGCCTTCTACATCTGCGACGAACGTGGCAGCTTGCGCACGCACGTCAACATGTTCATTGAGGAAAACATGGTCAGCGATCGCAAGAAACTCAGCGATCGCGTAAAGCCGGATTCGAAGGTGTACATTTTGCAGGCACTGTCAGGGGGCTAGGGGGGAGCGCAGGCCTCTGGCCTGCAACTGCCGCGGGCGTCACGCCCACGGCAACTGCAGGCCGGAGGCCCGCGGGCGATGCAGGCGGGACGCCTGCGCTCCCATCGTCATCTGTCTGGAGAACACATGTCTGACCGCATCATTCTCGGCACCCGCAAGGGCACCATCTTCGTCGACAAGGTCGGCGGTCGCTGGAAGATCAGCAACGTGGCGCACGCTGGTGTGCCGATCAGCTATGCCGCCCGCGACCCGCGCGACGGCACAATCTGGGCGGCGCTCGACCACGGCCACTGGGGCTGCAAACTTTCGCGCTCGCGCGATGGCGGCAAGACGTGGGAAGAAGCGGGGCAGATCAAGTACCCCGAGGGCGCTCGCTACATCGACGGTCACGAGGGCGAGGGTGACGCCAAGAAGCCCAAGGTCAAAGACGCCACGCTGGGCAAGATCTGGTGCCTCGCATTCGGCGGGTCCGACCAACCCGGCCGCATGTACGCCGGCACGATTCCCGGCGGATTGTTCGTCAGCAACGATGGCGGCAAGTCATGGAACCTGAACATGCCGCTGTGGAACCACGAAAGCCGCGGCGGTGACTTGAGCAAGGGCACACCGGGCCAAAGCTTCTGGTTCGGCGGCGGCGCGACCGTGGACGGTGATTCCGCGCCGGGCATTCACTCGGTCGTTGTGGACCCGCGCAACAGCAAGCGGATTCTCGTCGGCGTGAGCTGCGCCGGCGTGCTCGAGTCCACCGACGACGGCAAAACTTGGGTCGGCCGCAACAAGGGCTTGAAAGCCACGTTCCTGCCCAACCCTGACGCCGAGTGGGGCCACGACCCTCACCATTTGAACCTGTGCGCCGCCAACCCCGACCATGTCTGGCAGCAGAATCACTGCGGCGTTTTCTACAGCAACGACGGCAGCAAGACCTGGCGCGAAGTCAGCAAGCCCGACAACGGTGTGCACTTCGGCTTTCCGGTCGCGGTCGATGAGAACGACGGCCGCCAGGCGTGGCTTGTGCCCGGCAAGTCTGACGCTGTGCGCACGACGATCGACAGCGCGCTGTTTGTCGCGCATACCAAAGATGGCGGTCAAAGCTGGCAGCACCAGCGCGAGGGCCTGCCGCAACAGCGCGCCCACGACGTCGTCTACCGCCACGCGTTCGACAAAGCCGGCGACAGCCTCGTTTTCGGCAGCACCACCGGCAACGTCTACGTAAGCGACAACCGAGGCGCAGCTTGGCAAACGCTAAGCAACACTCTGCCGCCGGTGTACTCCGTAAGGTTCGCCAGCACCGAACAAAGCCCCGGCCGGAAGGCCGAGGGGAGCAAGAAAAAAGCCACGAAGGCAAACAAGGCAGCAAAGAAGCCCACAAAGAAGGCCACGAAATCCGGCAACAAGAGCCCGGAGCAGTCTGCGAAGCAGACGGGCCACAGGGGAAGCACCGCTTCCCCGAGGAGGCGACGGGTAAAGGCAGCAAAGAAGAAGGCCGCCCCGAAAAAGGCCAAGCCCAGCCCCGGCCGGAAGGCCGGGGGAAGCAAGAAAAAAGCTCCAAAGGCAAAGAAACCAGCGAAGAAACCAGCAAAGAAGGCCAACAAGAAGAAGCGCTAACAAACTGCCTCAACCGCCAAAGCGCAAAAGCGCCAAAGCGGTAGCGCGGTTTTTGGCGCCTTGGCGCTTTCGCGGCAAGGCACTTCAACCGAACAAGGAAACAAACCATGTCCGACCGTCTGATCCTCGGCACGCGCAAGGGAACCTTCATCCTCGAGAACCGCGACCGCCGTTGGCACCAGGTTGTCCACGGCCATAAGGGCACCAACGTCGCCTACGCCGCCTTCGACCCGCGCACCGGCACCTACTGGTCGGCGCTGGACCACGGACACTGGGGCAGCAAACTCTCGCGCAGCACCGACGGCGGCCAAAGTTGGGCCGACGCGGGCCAGATCAAGTATCCCGAGGGCGCAAAATACATCGACGCCCCGTTCACCGAGCCGGGCCCCGACGGCCCCGCAATCCGCGATGCACGCCTGCTGAAACTGTGGGTGCTGCAGTTCGGCCACGAGAGCCAGCCCGGCCGCATCTATTGCGGCACGATTCCCGGCGGCTTGTTCGTCAGCAACGACAACGGCGAGTCGTGGGAGCTAAACCGCCCACTCTGGAACGATGACTCGCGCGGCGGCGACCTGTTCACGACCAGCGGCAAGGGCAAGAAGCAACTCTGGTTCGGCACGCCAGCCAGCGCGAGCGCCGGCGAATTCGCCGCAGGCATTCACAGCATCGCCGTCAACCCAGCCGACCCGAAGCACTACATGATTGCCGTGTCGTGCGCCGGCGTGGTCGAGACCCGCGACGACGGACAGACCTGGGCGCCGCGAAACAAGGGCGTCGGCGCGATCGGCATGCCCAACCCGGAGGACCAGACCTGGGGCCACGACGTGCACTTCCTGGACTGGTGCAAGAACGACCCGCGCCACGTGTGGCACCAGAACCACGGCGGCGTCTACTACAGCGACAACGGCGCAGAAAGCTGGAAGTGCGTCGACAACAAGGACAAGGGCATTCACTTCGGCTGGCCGATCGCCGTGGACCAGAACGACGGGGCAACAGCCTGGGTCGTGCCGCAAGGCGGCGACCAAAGCCGCATGGCGATCGGTGGCGGGCTGTTCGTCGGCCGGACGCACGATGGCGGCAAGACGTGGGAACAATTGCGCGAGGGCCTGCCGCAGGAATGGTGCTTCGACACGATCTACCGGCATGGGCTGCACAACAGCGGTGATCGGTTAGCCTTCGGCAGCACCAACGGCAACCTGTACGTCAGCGACAACCGCGGCGAAAGCTGGATGACAGTAGGCCACAACTTCCCGCCCATCCACAGCGTACGGTTCGCATAAGCCAGCGACGATCACGCGTCAGGCCGGCCAGCAATGGCCGGCCGTTGCGTGTCATGGGCCTGATCCCATGCCTGGCCGAATCGCCCGCCTATCATCAATTTGGAGTGCCACGACCGCCGTTTGCACGGCGGCCTGACTCGTCTCTCGACGCGTCAATCCTGTGTCGGTTTGCGCAGCGGAACCTTGAAGCTTCGAGCCATGTGTTTGTGCGTCAGGTCGGCCAGCGGCCCCTCGCGCTCACTTAACTTCACTTCTACCTCGTTCGCGCCCCACTCAAGTTCAACCCAGTCGAAACCGCTCGCGATCTTCGCTGCCTCGTCCTTTCGGCCCAGCAGTGGAGACTTCACGTCCGCCAGGTACAGGTCCCATGCACACCAGCCACAATTGTCGTTGGAGACGCGGCTGCCCGCAACGACTCCCACCCAGTCGGCACTTTCTCTTCCGCCGGTGCGGCGTGCGAGTTCCATCAGCTTGGAGTAGTCGTTCTTCTTTCGGATGTCCGGCCCCGGCAACGGGAACTGTCGTTGCACGTCGAGCAAAAGCTGCAGTATCCGGTGGGAAGCCTCTAGCTGCTCCATCGCGTCTGCTTGCGACTCACCCAGTTGGATCAGTTCGTCTTTGCCGCCCTGCTTCAATTTCCAGCAGACAAAGGACAGTTCGCCCAGCCACATCTGCTGTAAGGCAGTTGTAGCCCGGGCCTCTGCCAGGGCGGTCTGCACCGTCTGATTTGCCGCGTGCTGAGCCAGTTCGCCACTGATGAGCTCACGTAGCAGCAAGAGCGGCGTTGTCGCAAGTGAAGTCAGCATCGTGGCGTACGTCCCGGTACGTGTGAGTACACGAATGTAGGCAATCAGGGCGTCAGCCGCTGCCTGCGTTTCACCGCAACGTTGGAGCAGCAGTACACGATTGTGCAGCGCACCGAGCGCCTGAAACATGGCAATGCCATAGTCGAAGTCCTCATTCTCGAACATGAATGCTGCTACGCTGAACCCATCCGCCAACTGATACTCGCGGGCAACAACAGCGAGCCGCAGAGAAGCAGCAAGTGCTGCGTTGATCTCTTCAGTAGTCGGCGGGCGCTCGTTGTCCAACTGGAAGGTGTTTAAGCCGTACACGGCCAGCGCTGGCCACGTCTCATCCGCGGCCCGGGCGTGGTCAACATCCAGTTTGAACTGCCATGCGGCGCTTGCAAGCTGTGGTCCCGCGTCGCGCTTGCCGGGCGGGGGGGCCGTGAATTTGGGCCAGTTGGAAACGCCGGGGCGCAGCTTTTCGGCTTCATCGACCAGCGCGAGAATCCTGTTCGCAAGATCTGTGCGTTCCGCAAGCTCTTCGGGCGATGCCGCCAGGTCATCCGTTCGCACGGTGCGGCTCTTCGGCGCGTATGCCGAATCTCCGCCTTCACCACCTCCGCAGGCACCCAGCAGCAACAACGATGCAGTCAACAGCGCACGCATAAACACATCGTACCACATGAATCACAAAGCCCAGAGCGCAAGCTCGGGGCAGATCACCCATGACGCGGCGATCCGAGGAAAAGCGCCCCGAGTTTACGCTCGGGGCTCTCTGCGTTTTCTGGGTTTGGCTGCCAGGTACTGCGGGGGCCAGTACTGCTGCTCGTGGCCGTAGTCGGCGGCCGCGTGCAGTGTGGCGTAGGGGTCTGCCAGGTGCGGCCTGGCCATGGCCACCAGGTCGGCGCGGCCGCTCAGCAGCAGGGTGTTGGCCTGGTCGATCGTCTGCACGTTGCCGACAGTCATCGTCGCGATGCCGGCTTCGTTGCGGATCAGGTCGCTGAACGGCGCCTGGAACATGCGCCCGTACACGGGCTCCTGGTCGCTCACGACCTGGCCAGCCGAAACGTCCAACAGGTCCAGCCCGTGATCCTTGAACATGCGGCCAATCTCGACACGGTCGGCGTCGCTCAACCCGTCGGGCCGCCATTCCGTCGCCGAGATGCGCACACTGACCGGCTTGTCCTCGGGCCACGCCGCGCGCACGGCATCAAAGACCTCCAGCGGATAGCGCATGCGCGCTTCCAGGCTGCCCCCATACCCGTCGGTGCGCTTGTTGGTGACCGGCGAGATGAACGTGCTGAGCAGATAACCGTGCGCCATATGGATTTCGACCATGTCGAACCCGGCTTGCAGGGCGCGTACCGCGGCGTCGGCGTGCTGTTCGCGCACGGCGTCCATCTCGGCGCGGGTGATTTCGCGCGGCACGGGCCAGCCCTGCGCGTAAGCAATCGGCGACGGCGCCACCAGCAGCCACGCGCCTTCTTCGGCCGTGAGCGGGTCATCGCCATCCCACGGCAGGCGGCAACTGCCTTTGCGGCCGGCGTGACCGATCTGCAAGCAGGTGCGCGCCATCGATGAGCCATGAATGAAGTCATTGATCTCGCGCCAGGCGGCAACGTGCTCAGGCCCATAGATCCCGGTGCAGCCTTTGGTAATGCGGGCATCAGGCGTGGCATACGTCTCTTCGGTGAAGATCAGGCCCGCGCCGCCGATCGCACGCGAACCCAGATGCACAAGGTGCCAATCCGTGGGCATACCGTCGTCGTTGCACGAATACTGCGCCATCGGGCTGACCACGATCCGGTTGGCCAGCGTCATGCCGCGCAACCGATATGGCTGAAACGCGGGCGGTCCCGCGATTGCCGATTCCCGATTCCCGATTCCCGACACATGGCGCGCGTACTCGGGCAGCGGCACAACCACATCTTTGTGCGGGTTGTTGTCAGCGAACCACTCGGTGGCCCGCTGCACGAATTCGGGGTCGCGCAACCTGAGGTTGTCATACGTGATGCGCTTGCTGCGCGTGAGCTGGTTGAACGTGAACTGGACCGGCGACTGCGTCTTGAAGTAGCGGGCGACGTTTTCGTACCACTCCAGGCTGGTCTGCGCTGTCTTTTGCAGGCGCGCCGATTCATCCCAGCGGCGCGATTGATACTCGCGCAGCACCGTGTTGACAGGCTTGCCGGGCAGGTCCGCGAATGTCTTTGCCAGCTCAATGGCATCTTCCATTGCCAGCTTGGTGCCGCTGCCGATGCTGAAGTGCGCCGTGTGCGCGGCGTCGCCGAGCAGCACCACGTTTTCATGCACCCACGTTGCATTGCGAATCGTGGGGAAGGTGCGCCACACGCTCTTGTTGCCCAGCAGCTTGTGCCCGCCCAAATACTTCGCGAACAGCCTCTCGCAGTACGCAATCGTTTGGGCTTCGTCGGCCTGGTCCAACCCGGCGCGCTTCCAGGTCTCTTCGCGGCACTCGACGATGAATGTGCTGGTGTTCGCATCAAACGGATAGGCGTGCACGGTGAACAAGCCGTGTTCGTTTTCTTCGTAGATGAATGTGAACGCGGGCAGCCGGAAGTCCGCGCCCAGCCACGAGAACTTGCACTTGCGCCAGTCGATTTCCGGCTTGAAGTGTTGTTTCAGGTGGTCGCGCACCCACGAGTTTACGCCGTCGGCGCCCAGGATCAGGTCGGCGTCAGCGTAAGGTTTCAGCGACTTCACTTCGGTGTCAAAGACCAGCTTGACGCCAAGTTCTTCGCAGCGCTCTTGAAAGATGTTCAGCAGGCGTTTGCGGCTCATGCCGGCAAAACCGTGGCCGGTGCTGCGAATGCACTGGCCGTGGATGAAAGTGTCGATGTCGGGCCAGTACGCGAACTCTTTGGTGATGCGGTCGAAGGTGGGCTTGTCGGCGGTTTCGAAGCCGCCAAGCGTTTCATCGGAAAAGACGACGCCCCAGCCAAACGTGTCGTAGGGCCGGTTGCGCTCGACGACAGTGATGTCGTGGGCAGGGTCCTGCTTCTTCATCAGGATCGAGAAGTAGAGCCCCGCAGGCCCGCCACCAATGCTCACAATCTTCATCGCGGCAATCTAGCGTTTCGCCCGAAAACTCAAATGACCAAGGGCGCGCCGGCACATTCGGCACGCCCTTTAGTTTGCAATGACTGGCTTGCCTGCCAGCCGTCGCGTCCGCCGTCTAGTCCGCCGAAGCCTCGGCGAAGGCGGAAGCCTTGGCGAAGGCTGGAGCCACCTGTCGGATTTGAACCGACGACCTATGCTTTACGAAAGCATTGCTCTACCGCTGAGCTAAGGTGGCTTGCGCCTGCAACGCAGCGCGCGAATGGTCTAACGAACACCAATCAACGTCAATGGGGTGGGCGCCGCACGCCGACTACGCAAGCGGCAGGGTCAGCACGAAGCAGCAGCCGTCCTGCACGCTTGTATCCAGCGACAGGTCGCCGCCCATCGCCCTTGCCAGTCTGCGGCTCAAGGCAAGACCTAAACCCACGCCGGGCGCGCTGTTGGCGGCTTGCTGCGCCGACTTGCGGAAGGGCTGGAACAGCTTGGCGGCTTCGGTCCTGCTGATGCCGGGGCCGTGGTCGCGGACGGCAATGCGTGCCTTGTTGTCGACGCTGCAAGTAATCTCGATGCGCCGCTCGCCGCCGGTTGCGTATTTGCACGCGTTGTCGACCAGGTTGAACATCACCTGCTCGACCGCCCCGGGGTCGGCCAGAACAGCCGCTGGCGGGCAGGCAGCGATATCCAGCTGCATGCCCGCCTGCTGTGCGCGTTGCGACATGCGCTCGGTGCTGCGCTCAAGCAGACGCGACAGCGCGACTTCTTCAATGCGGTCTTCCTTACGGCCGCGCTCCAGTTTGGCATACGCGAGCACGTTTTCGACTAGGTGCCCAAGGCGCAGCGCCTCGTTGTGCAGGGTGCTGTAGTATTCGTTGCGCGCCTCTTCGTTCGGCACGCGGCCGCTTTGCAGCATTTCGGTGTACATGCGAAAGGTGGTCAGCGGCGTGCGCAGCTCGTGGGTGACGGCGCTGACGAACTCCTCGCGCCGCGCCGACAGCGCCAAGGTGCGCCGCAACGTGAACGCCAGGGAAAGCGCGACAAACACCAGGCAGCCCCATGCCACATACAGCGTGACGCGAAGCGGTGAAATGCCCGTCTGTGGCGCCGCGTTCGGCATTTCGCCCGGCAGCACCTCAATCGGCAGTGCGGCAAGCCGCTGCACCGAAGCACTCTCAACGCCCGTTGCCCCAAGCGGCGCGGGCCGGAAGGTCGCGTTGGGCATCAGGTCGCGGCTCGCGCTGTTCAAGGTCGCGCGAATCACGTCCCAATCCAGCACGCAGCCCTGCACATACTCGCTGCCATCCAGGCTGATGCGTCGCGCGAGCACAAGCGTTTCCCCCATCCACAGCGCCGACATCGGCCCTTCCTGGATGTCCACCGGCGGCGGGCCTTCGCCGCCATAGCCGATCTGCTGCTTGGCGTCGTTCTGTTCTTCGCCCTTGCGTTTGCTGGCGGCCTTCTTGTTCGCCTCAGAGCGTTTCTGGTACTCGGCCTGGTTCTGCGTGTTGCGGGCGGCCCAGCTGTCGTCGGCGTAGACCATGTCGGCTGCGATGTTCTGGCGCGGGTCCGCCTTGCGGGCCGGGAGTTGCGCCAGCATCGCTTCGCGCCCAACGCGGTCGCGCACGTATGCCAGCCGTGCCTGCGCCGACCGGATGTCGTCGGGCGAAAGCAGCTTGCGCAGGGCCAGCCGCTGCTTCTCGCCCTCCGGCGCCTGCGGCGAGGTCAGCTCTCCATTGGGTTCATACTGAAAGTGCACCTGCACCGCGCCGCCTTCCAAACGCAACAGCGGCGAAGGCAGCAGCGGCTCATCCGGTTGAACCTCGCCGAACATGCGCGTGTATGCGCCCTCGGCTGGGTAGAACGCCGAGTAATGAAAGTAAGGCCGCGCGGCTTCGTCGGTGATGATGGGCGTGAGCTCGCTTTCAAGCTGCCACAACGCGTTGCGCACGCTCTGCTCAGAAAGGGCGCGCTGGTTGGCCTCGGCGTGGCTTTTTTCAAGGTCGGCAAGCAGCAGGCTGGCCCAGACCATCACCCCCGCCGCAACCGCGACGCCGAAGGCAAACACAGCCCAGACCATGCCGCCCTTCATGGCGCCCCCGCCAACATGTAGCCCTTGCCGCGAACGGTCAGCAGAATCGTCGGAGATTCACCACTGTCGCGCAGTTTCTCGCGCAGGCGCGCCACGTGCATGTCGATCGTGCGCGTGCTCAGGCCGCGCGGGTCAATGCGCCACACGCGCTGCAGAATCTCGTCGCGGGTGATCACGCGGCCCGGGTTCACGACCAGGTAGCGCAACAGCTCGCGCTCGCGCTCAGACAACTCGACGCGGTCGCCGCCTTTGTAGCGGATCTCGCAGCGCGCAAGGTCAGCCACGCCGCCTGCAAACTCAAACGTCTCCACATCGGCGGGGCGCTCGGGGCTGCGGCGAATCACCGCTTCTACGCGGGCGCTGAGTTCGGCGACGCTGAACGGCTTGACGACATAGTCGTCGGCGCCAAGGCGCAAGCCGGCCACGCGGTCCTTTTCAGCACCCATGGCGGTCATGATGATCACGGGCAATGTCGGCCGCACGCGGCGGATTTCCTTGAGGATCTCAAGCCCGGCGATCTTGGGCAGCGCCAGGTCCAGCAGCACCAGGTCGCAATCAACCTGCAGGGCGTTGCGCAGGCCGGTTTCGCCGTCGCCGGCTTCGAAAATGCTGTACCCATCGAAGGTCAGGCAATCGACCACGCCGCGCCGGATGGCGGCGTCGTCTTCAATGACCAGGATAGTGCGTTGGTTTGCCATGGGCATGCATTGTAGGGGCGCAGCGTGCTGCGCCCCCACTGAAAATCGACTTGCGTACGGGATTGCCACTTAGCCCTCGTTCTTGAAGCCGCGCTTGCCGGCCTGTTCACGAATCGCCTTGATCATGGCCGCGTCGAGGGACTCCTCGCCGGCCTCGGCCAGTTCAAGGCGCTTTGCGACCACGAACTTGTTGCGCTCGGCTTCAAGCTTGTTGAGCTTTTCCTTGATCTCGGCGCGCTCTTTGCGCTTGTCGTCGATGTACTTGGCCAGTTCTTCCTTGCTGAGTTTGCGCAGCGCCTCGGGCAGGTCTTCGGCCTTCACGTCCTCGAGCTTCACTTTCTTCTCGTCGATCGCGTCGATCAGGTCCCAGGCCGCGTTGCGGTACTGGCTGTTCTTCTTGGCGAGTGCGCGGTTGACGTCGGCGCCCTGGCCCGCATCGTTGGCGTTGGAGTCCTGCGCTTCCTGGCGCTTGGCGCCCTCTTCGCCTTCCTTGCCGTAGTGGATGTAGGTGTCGTTCAGCTTCTTGCCCAGTTCAAGAATCTCGTTGTCCTGCGGCGCCTCGACGTGCGCGACCTTGGTGTTGTGGTCGATCGATATGTAGCTGCCGTCAGCCAGTTGTGCGCCCTCAAGCCACTTGCCGTCGATGCCTTCCTGATGGCTGCCACAGTGGATGGTGTTGACGATGATGCCCTTGGTGATGGCCAGCTTGCACGCGTCTTTGAACTCGACGGGACCCTGCGTGAAGGGCTCGTTGCCGGCGATGAAGATGGCTTTGTAGTCGGTCTCGAGCTCGCTCCACTTCAGGCCCTCGACCGCTGACTTGATTACCTGGCCGCAATGCTCGCTGCCGCCGTTGGTGCCAAGCTTGAACAGCTCTTCGCTGATCTTGTCGAGGTCGGTGCTGAACCCGACAATCTGCCGCAGGTAGCCCTCGGTACCCTGCAACCCGCTGTTGCCGTACTCGTAAAGCGAGACCTCGAACTCGGGCGTAACGCCCTTCTGCGTGACGAAGGCGAACTCGTTGACAATCTTCCAGATCTGTGTGCGCGCCTGGTCGATCAACCCGCTCATGCTGCCGCTGGTATCCAGCAGGATTGCAAGCTGGATTTTCGGAGGCGTGTCGCCCTTGACCTGCGGCGAGTCTTTCTCGGCGGGCTTTTCCGTGTCGCCCACCGTTCCATCCGTGCCGGGCTTTTCCTCTTTGCAGCTCTCCATGTGTTTCGACAGTGCCCGGTACTCTTCATAGGTCATGCAGGCTTGCACATCGTTGATCATGGCGGCACTGAAGAAGGTTGCGACAGCCGCCGCGCAGATGGTTTTCATGAACAGGTTCATCGGGTTCTCCTCTTTCTCTTGGACGCTTTGGTGATGGTGGCGGTTCCGGTTGACTATGGTTGGACCAGGATGACCTTGCCGTCTACTTCGATGATGATTTCACCTTCGATGGCGGCTGTGCCTTCGCGACCCAGCTCCGTAAGGCGTTCAATCAGTTTCACGTATTCGTCGGACCCGAGCTTGATGGTCTGGTCAGGCTTCAGCTCCGGTTTCTCGACCAGGCGGGTGTCAACCCAGCGCGTGCCCTTCTTGAAGTACACGCGGTCGTTCATCTGCTGCACGACGCCAACGCTTACTCGGTTGAGCTTGTCGTCGTAGTACTCGTTGCGCTTGTTTTCTTTGCTTGCGCGCTTCATGTCGGCGGCATTGTTGCTCTGGCTCCAGCCGCTGTTGCCGCTGCGCTGTTGCTGGCCGCGGCTTTGCAGGTTGCTCCAGGCCTCGTTCTGGACTTCGGTCTTGCGGCTGAGGTCCGTGCCTTCAAGCGCAAGAAACGCGGTGTACTCGGTGAGGATGCCGAACTCAGTGCTGAGCCGGACGATCTCATCGACAACCTCTTTGAACCTGGGATCGATCTTGTCGGGCGTGCTGGTATCGGCGCCGGCCATGCGAATGCCGTCGATCAGTTGCGCAACGCGACGGGCGGCCCACAGGCGCGGCACGAAGGCGTTTTTGGTGGTGGCGTTGTCGAGGCTGAACGTGAAGTCGAAGGTGCGCTCTTTGCCCAGGTAGTTGCCGCGCAGCGTGAACGTGACCGGCGCGTCGCCCGTGTAGCGGCCGATCAGCACAAGCTGGTCGCCCTCGAACAGGTCGGGCAGAAGGCCCGGCATGTGCTCAATCACGCGCACGCCTCCGCTGCTGTCGCGGGGCAGGTCAACGATCGGGTCGGCCAGCACCGGGCCCTTGAGCCGGCGGGCGATGTCGCCAACTTTTACTTCAACGTTCTCGCCGGGCGCGACAAACGTCGGCGCGGCGCGGGTCACGTCGCTGAGAGCCTCCAGCAGCGGGGCGTTCACGTCGGTGCCCACGCCCACGCTGAAGATGCGGCGCTTGTGCGCGTTGTGCTGGGCAGCCAGTTCGCGAATCGTCTTTTCCTGCGTGTTGCCGATGGTCGGCAAGCCGTCGGTAATGAACAACACCATCGGAAGTGTGCCCTCAATCGGTGCGGGACGAAGCGCCTCAACCAGCGCGTCGTGGATGTTGGTCCCGCCATTTGGCCTGAGCGCGGTCAGAAATTCCGCCGCGGACTTTTCGGTGTCCTTGCTGCGAAGCTGCGGCTTGGCGAACAGCGTGTCGACTCCGTTGCTGAAGGTGACCACGTTGAAGGCTTCGCCGTCGCGCAGGCTGGCAATCACCTGCAGCACGCTTTCTTTCGCCTGCTCCCACTTTTCGCCGCGCATGCTGCCACTGCGGTCGAGAACGATCGTGACTTCGCGACGGATGGCGTTATCCGCGTCCGGCGCCTTGGCCGGGACGCCCGCCACCATCAGAAAGTAGCCGCCGCCCTGTGCGGGGTCGGGGTACGCGAACAGGCTGGCAGTCACGCCGTCGCCGAGCAGCCAGCTGATGTGAAACGCGCCGGGGTCGCGCTGCGACGCGTCAGCCACCTTGGCACTGAGCGCGGAATCGCCGTGGCGCGTGACCTCCAGTGTGTGGCTGGGGGAGTACACGGTGCCGATTGCCCGTGTGCTGTGCAGGTTCACGCTGATGTTCCATGGCAGCTCGTAGCTCAGCGCCTCGGTGCGGGGCAGCATGTAATCGACGCGGTTCGCGTTGGCGTCGCACACATGCTCGTAGGTGAAGCGGATCGCCTGGTTGCCGCCCGGCTCAACCGGGAACACGCTGGTGCGCACGACGTTCAGCCCCGCGAACTGCATCAGCGCGGGGTCTTTGTAGCGGCGGACGATTTCGTTGTAGATGCGGCGTGCCTCGACAATCGGCAGCAGCGTTGCGCTGGGCTCACTGCCGATGCCGTCAAAATCAAACTTGCTGATCACGCACCCAGCCGGCACGGGCAAAAGCATCTCGGCTTCCGCCATGCGCGCGCCGGGGTTGTGCAGCTTGACTTCGTAGGTGGTCGTCGCGGTCTGGTCGACAATCTTGACGTGCACCGTCACGCCAGTGACCTGCACGCCCTGCTGGCCGGCGGCAAAGGTGCGCGACTGCGGGACGATCACGTTGGCCGAAAGTGCGCGGCGCTCAAGAGTTTCCGGCTGGCGCTGGGCAAGCAGCGCAGGCGCGAGCAGCGCGCCCAGGGCCAGCAGAGGAAAGAGGTGTTTCAGGCAAGTCATCATGGCCTCCAGTCGGCGCACCGTTGCACCTGCACTAGAGTACGGCCTGAAGGCCCATGTCTTTGTAACGGGCGGGTAAAAGCCAGCTACGCCACGATGACGACCTTGCCGAAAGGCCCCTTGGCGAGCGCCCGCCAAGCCGCAGGCGCGTCCGCGAACTTGTGCCTGGAATCGATGACGGGCTGTATTCCTGCACGCTCAATCACTGTAGCCGCTTCCAGCAGCTCGATGCGGCTGCCGACGAAGATGCCGCGCAGGCTCGCCGCCTTGTACACGAGCGGCTGGATGTTGACGTTGTCGGTGACTCCGGTCAGGCGCCCGACCAGGGCGATTCGCCCAGCCGGCGCGAGCGCATTGAGGCTACGCTGAAATGTTTTTGCGCCGCCCGTTTCCACAATCCAGTCCGCGCCGCGGCCCTGCGTCAGGCGCTGGACTTCGTGGTCCCAGTCGGGGTGCGTGACGTAGTTGACACCCTCGTCTGCGCCGAGTGCCTTTGCGCGCGCGAGCTTTTCGTCGCTGCTGCTGGTGACGATCACGCGGTTGCCGAACGACTTTGCAATCTGCAGCGCAAACAGGCTCACGCCGCCGGTGCCCAGCACCAGCAGCGTGTGGCCCGTGGGCAGGTCCTTGACCGCGTTCCAGGCCGTCAGCGCTGCGACGGGAAGCGTGACCGCGGACTCCATCGACAAGCCGGCGGGTACGTCGGCAACACCTTGTTCCGGCAGGCACACGTATTCGCCCAGCACCCCGGGCAGGCCAAAGCCGAGGTCGCTGCCATACACACCCGCGTGAAATGGACCTGCCAGCCAGCCCTGAAAAAACGTGCCGAGCACGCGCTGGCCCGGCTTGTAGAGGCGGGCGTTGGTGCCGAGCGCGACGATTTCGCCGGCACCGTCGGAGAGCGGCACCAGCGGCATATGTTTGGGTTGGCCGTACTCTCCGCGCAGGATCATCAGGTCGCGGTAATTCAGCGACCATGCGTGCATGCGCACCAGCACCTCGCCGGCGCCCGGCGTGGGCGTTGGCACGTCCTCGATCTCGAGTGTGTGTTCTGCGCCGATTTGCGTAATGACCCAGCGTTTCATGGGGGCAGTCTACGGTCGTGCACGCCCCGGTGAAGGATGCTCTTGCGTGCCGGGTTCTGGGTTCCGGGTGGAGTTCACGGTGCGGCGAACCCAGAACTCGGAACCCGGAACTCGGAACGCGATCTGGCAGGCCGTGTAAGAGTCGAACTCACCCGACTGGTTTTGGAAACCGGTCTGGCCCCGGGCCCCGGCCTGTCTTGCAGGGGCGCCGTGCGCGGCGCCCCTACTTTGCCTCCACCTGCTCCGTGGCCTTGCCGATGAACGGCGCCCACGCTGGCTGTGACGTTACGCCGCGCAGCAGCAGTGTCTCGCGCGTCGGCTGCTGCGGCGTTGCCTGCAGGTTCATCTCGGCCTCGCGCGGTGTGCGGTCGGCCTTGCGATGATTGCAGCGCGCGCACGCCAGCACGCAGTTGCCCCACGTGGTAGCACCGCCGCGCGACACCGGCACCACGTGGTCCAGCGTCATGTCGCGCTTGTGCACGACCGCGTTGCAGTACTGGCAGCGGCCGTTGTCGCGCTCGTAGACTCCGCGGCGCGAGAACGGCACACCGGCGTTGGGGTAGCCGGCAAACTTGGCCAGTGTAATCACCTGCGGAATGCGCACCTGCATGGCCGCCGTGCGAATGTAGTCGGCCTCAATCACATGCGCGTCAGCCGGCACGGCGCGCTCGGCCAGCCACTGCTCCCAGGTGAACATCTGGTAGGTCTGGGGGCATACGATGCGGGCGCGGCCGCGCGACACCAGCACAAGTGCGCCGCGCAGTACCAGTGTAGTCAGCGGCTGCCATACCCGGTTGAGGGTCAGCACGCGCTCAAGCTCAATGCGGGTCATGGCGTCTCCTTTCTGGTGAGTGGTGGCGGCGGAGGGAGTTGAACCCTCAAGCCCGGGATTATGAATCCCGGCTGCGCACCGGCGCGCGCCGCGAAAAGTTGGTGTGCCCGGCAGGGCTTGAACCTGCACCTCGCGGGGTAAGAACCCGCTGCTCTGCCGCTCGAGCTCCAGGCACGTCGAATGGAGCCGCCGGCGGGAGTTCAACCCGCACCGCGCCGCTACGAGGGGCGCATCCTGGCGTTAGACGACAGCGGCTTGGTTCCCGGTGGGTGAATCGAACACCCGTCGCTTGTTTGTAAGACAAGGGTCCTGCCATTGGACGAACCGGGAGAATGTGGTCGCGGAGGTGGGATTCGAACCCACGGTCTCTTGCTCCCGGGGCAAGCGTCCGGCCTCTGGACTACTCCGCGAAAGCCCGCGCCGGACGGCGCGGGCGCCCGCTGCTTCCGCAGCGGGCTTTCAGTGTTGGTGAGCGTACGGGGAATCGAACCCCGACCTTCTGATTGAGAATCAGAGATCCTGGCCGTTAGACGATACGCCCTGGCGACCCCACGGGGAGTTGAACCCCGATCTCCCGATAGACAATCGGGCATCGTAGCCGTTGGACCATGGGGCCAAGTGGTAGAGACACGTGGAGTCGAACCACGATCGGTCGATTATCAATCGACTGCTCTGCCATTGAGCTATGCCTCTGAATCTGGCTGGCTCGGGTGGACTCGAACCACCATCACAAGCTCCGCAAGCTTGCGTCCTTTCCTTTAGACGACGAGCCATGAGTGTGGAGCCCGCCTTCGCCAAGGCTTCGGCGGGCATGCCTGCGGGCGTCAAATGCTGGACAGGCGCCCTCCGGGTGGAAGGCTGGTGGACCGGCTGGGAGTTCAACCCAGTCTGCGTGCTTGCAAGGCACGCGTGCTCGCGTTGACACTACCGGCCCATAGTGTTGCGTCCGCCTTCGCCAAGGCTTTGGCGGACAGTGGCCGCGCCATTGCGCAGCAACTGGAGCCCCCGGGCGGAATCGAACCGACCGTCCCCTGACTGGCAATCAGGAATTCTGCCACTGAACCACGAGGGCTTTGTATTTCGGCGCAGTTGTCAAAGAACTGGCTTGCCAGCCGAAGCCTTGGCGAAGGCTGGTGTGCCGGCGTGGACTTGAACCACGATTTCCGCGGCTTCAACGCGGCGCTCTACCGTTGAGCTACCGGCACCCGCCTTCGCGAACGCTTTGGCAGACATGCCTGGGTGCGGGCGCGGAGTCGAACCGCGCCTTCGCTTTCACAGAGCGACATGCATCCGCTACACCAACCCGCACATAACGCAGCGGGGACCCGTCACCGGGTCCCCGCTTTCAGCGCATACGCGCCTTCAAAGCGTCGGACCCCCTGGGCCATGACCGCGCAGTGCCCGCTCACGGCGGGGCGCGAAATCTCGGATGGCGTTTGGCTGCGACACGATCATCTCCTTGGACGCGAGCTTACCGCACGTATATTGACGTGTCAATACTTTTATTGACGCGTCAATACTGTAACGCCTGCCAGTTCCTGCGGGTTTCAACTATTTCATGGCGCAACGGTCACGCGCCATGCGCCATCGTGCTCAGCGATGTCAATCTCGACGTCCAGAAAGCGGCGGATCGTCTCGATGTTCGTCGTTGTGTGCAGCGTGGGCTTCAGCGTCGTGAAACTGCCGCCGGCGCCCAGCGCCATCGGCAGCAGCAACTGGTCAGCCAGGTGCTCACCCACCGGAGCCTCTGACTTCAGATAAGTCTTCATCTCGCGCACAGCCTCTTTGGCCACGGTCTCTGCGGCTTTGCCGCGCTTTCCGAAAGCGGTGACGACTTCCGTGATATGCTCGCCGCGCGCAAACACGCACACCGCGTTGCCGGGGCCCAAGCCGCGCGGGCGTTCCTGGCGCAGATCGCTTACATTCAACGCGCGCCCGATGATGCCGAGTTCGCGCTCGCCGACGTTTTCGGGCAGGTTGGCGACGTAGGCCACAGCCGCCAGCGCCACTACACCACGCTCGTGCAGCTTGAGCCGCTCGCGCACCGTCCACGGCTGGATCTGCGCGTGAATCTCCCCGCCACCGGCTGGGAAGAACCCCAGTCGCTCGGCCCGCAGTTCGACTTCAATGCCTGCACGCGCAACGACAGGCAGAAACGAGTGCAGCAGAAAATCCAGTGGCGGGGCCCAGGCGTTGTGCGTGCCGCCCTCGACGCTCACGTGGCTTTCGCTGTCAGCATGCAGCAGCGGGTACAGCACCGTTTGCAGCACCAGCGAAGCGCTGCCCGCCGAGCCAACACTGAACCGGTACTTGCCCGGGTAGATGCCCTGCGGCGCAAATGCCAGGTCGCGGCTGCCGATCTCGTCGCCGGTGACGTCAGCGTTGCTGACCTGCTGCGCAGCACGCACACACGCCAGGTGCTGCTTGCCCAGCCCCGGCTTTTCGCGGCCGGCACGAATGTTGAACAGACGAAACGGCTGGCGCGTGACAATCGAAAGCGCGAGCGAGGTGCGAAGCACCTGCCCGCCGCCTTCGCCCGCGCTGCCGTCAATCTCGATCATGTCAACCCTTCACGCACACGACCTGCTTCAGTGTGTGCAGGATCTCGACCAGGTCGCTCTGGGCCTCCATCACCGCGTCGATGTCCTTGTACGCAGCCGGCGTTTCGTCGATCACGTCCTTATCTTTGCGGCACTCGACGCCCGCCGTGGCAGCCTCGTGGTCTTTCACCGTGAACTTCTTGCGCGCCTCGTTGCGGCTCATGACGCGGCCCGCGCCGTGGCTGCACGAGTGGAAGCTCTCCTCGCAGCCCTTGCCGCACACGATGTAGCTGCGGGCACCCATGCTGCCGGGAATGATGCCGAGCTCGCCCTTGCGGGCTGACACGGCGCCTTTGCGCGTGACGAACACCTGCTCGCCGTAATGCTCTTCGCGCTGCACGTAGTTGTGGTGGCAGTTCACGGCCATCAGCTCGGCGTTGAATTCGGGCACCAGGCCCGTGATCGCAACGGCATTGATCACCGCGCGCATCATGCACTCGCGGTTGATACGTGCATACTCCTGCGCCCAATGCACGGCTTCGACGTAGTCGTCAAAGTGCTCGGTGCCTTCGTCAAGATATGCCAGGTTTTCATCGGGCAGGTTCTTCATGTGCTGGCGCATGTCGTTCTTCGCAAGCTGGATGAAGTAGGTCCCGATGCGGTTGCCCACGCCGCGCGAGCCGCTGTGCAGCATGAACCACACGTGGCCTGCCTCGTCGAGGCAGACCTCGATGAAATGGTTGCCCGTGCCAAGCGTGCCAAGCTGGCCGGCGGGATGGGCGTTGCGCTCAAGCTTGGGGTACTTGTCGGTGATTGCCTTGTAGCCCGCTTCCAGGGCCTTGTACGCCGCCGCCACGTGCTCGGGCGGGTCGTTCCAGGCGCCGCGGTCGTTGCGGCCGCCACGGTCGGTGCGACCGTGCGGCACGGCGCGCTCAATCGCGCCGCGAATCGGCAGCAGGTTGTCGGGCAGGTGCTCGGCTTTCAACGAGGTCTTCACGGCGCACATGCCGCAGCCGATGTCCACACCCACGGCCGCGGGAATGATCGCGGCCTTGGTCGGCACAACGCTGCCGACGGTCGCGCCGAGGCCCCAGTGCACGTCGGGCATGGCGGCGACCCACTTGTGGATGATCGGCAGCTTGGCGGTGTTGATCAGCTGCTGCTCGGCGTTGGCGTCGAAGTGAACGCCCTCAATCCACGCCTTGATCGGCTTGGCACCCTTATGAGTAATCATCTTGTACGGCATGGCGTCCTCGGTCAGTACTGTACCGGAACGCAGACGGGTTGCACGCTGGTTCAGGCCGCCAGCCCTTCCAGCAGCATGCGCCAGGACTGCTGCTCGCGGGCCGGGTCGATCAGCGGGCGTTTGGCTTCGCAGCGCTGTTGCAGCTCGTTGTAGAAATCTCTGTCTGACTCGGCGCGCTGCAGCAAGCGCGCCAACGCTTGCGTGTCCCCCACCTCGAACAAGCCGGGATAATCCGCACCCATGATGCCGATCGATGCGCCCATGCGACTCAGGATCGCCGGCGTGCCGCAGGCAATTGCCTCGGTCAGCACGTTGGCGCCGCCTTCCATGACTGACGTCAGCACCATCAGGTGCGATGACGCGAGCACATGCAGCGTTTCTTCGCGCGTGACTTCGCCGCGCCACTCGTAGCGCGGGTTTGCGCGCACTTCTTGTTCGGCGCGCGAGCGCATCTCCGGGTCCAGCGCGCTGCCCAAATGCACGACGCGGACGCGCGAGTCCGGCGGCAAAAGGCGCAGCGCCTCTGCCGTGCGAAACGGGTCCTTTACTTCGCGCAGGTGCCCGATCACGCAGGCCCGGAAATGATCCGATGGCCGTGGCGGCGCGTCGACCGGGGCAACAGCCGACTGGTAAATCACATGGGCGCGCTCGCGGTACTCGGGCGCCAGCTGCGTCAGCGCGTGCGGCTGCAGCACGATAAAACGATCTGCAAGCCTGACCGACAACTGCGCTTCTTCGTCGACCTGCACGTCGCGATAGATGTCGGTGCCGGTGAGCGCAAGCACGACGGGACGGCCGGGAAACTCGGCTTTGAACTTCAGGATTTCAGGATGGCTGTGCTTGGCGTGCAGCGCGACGAGCACGTCGGCGCCGTGGTCCACGAGCGTGTGCCCGAGTTGCCCGAAGATGTCGGCCCAGCGATCGGCGGTGATGCCGTTACCGCGGCGCGTGTGGCTGAACGGCGTGTGCAATTGAATCTTCAAAGGGCGCATGTACGGAACCCGGCAAGAATGTCGTTGCGATGGGGCGTGTAGAAGTTGCGCCAGGTGTTGCGAATCAGGCGCGAGCGCGTGCAATACGTGCCGCCACGCAGCGCCTTGAAGCCGACGAACCAGGGCTCGCTGTATTCGCTGTACATGTCAGCGACGAAACCCGGATAGCCCTTGAACTCGGTGTCTGTCCACTCCCACACGTTGCCCAGCATCTGGCGCACACCGAACGCGCTGTCGCCTGCCGCGTGCGCACCGACATCCACTGTGCCCGGCACGCGGGTATCGAGGTTGCCGTGCTCGGGGCGCGGCGGTTCGTCGCCCCACGGGTAAAGCCGCTTGCGCGGGCCCAGGCCGCCCTTGCCGTTTGGTTCGCAGCTTGCGGCGCATTCCCATTCGGCTTCGGTGGGCAGCCGGCGGCCGGCCCAGCGGCACCAGGCCTGCGCTTCGTACCAGCTTACGTGAATCACGGCGCGGTGCGGCTCAAGCGGCACCCACTTGTCGAACTGCCGGCGTTGCCACGCGCCGCCCTGCTTGCGCCAATACACCGGGTGCGCGCGCCCGTGTGCGATGCGCCACGCCCAGCCCTGTTCTCCCCAGTGCCTTGGATCCTCATAGCCGCCGTCGTCGACGAACGCGGCGAACTGCGACTGGCTGACGGCTGCACGGGCGATCTTGAACGGTTGCACCGTCACCGGGTGGGCCCACTTTTCGTTGTCAAAGACGAACACGGCGTCTTTGGATGCACCAAGCATGAACGTGCCGCCGGGGATTTCAGCGTCGCCATCGAGTGGACCGGCCTCGGGAAAAACAGGGACAGGCACCGTTGGTGCCTGTCCCTGTTTTTCGAGCTTGGGCTCGGGGTAGCCGAGTGTCTGGCGGGTGTAAGTGAACGCCTCGCCGTGCATGTCTTCGTGGTAGATGGCGTAGCGCGTGAGGTAGAAGTCTTCAGGCGACAAACCGTCGGCGACGCGGTCGTGGATGGCCTTGCAGTACGCCAGCGTGTCCTCAAAAGAGGGCAGCGGCAGGTTCCAGCGCGTGGTGTGGGCAATGCTGATCGAGTCAAACAGCGCGTCTTCGTCCGGGCGTGTCGGCGGCAAGCCGCGCCTCTCACGCAGCACCCACCGCGAGTAGAAGTAACTGGCGTGGCCGATTTCCCAGCGCAGGGGGTTCACAGTGGGCAAGTACGGGCCCATGAGCTGTGCTGGCGAAAGGTCAGTCACCAGCGCCCGGCAACGCTGATGGGAGTCGTACAGTGCAGCAATCAGTGTGTCCGCATCGTTCATGCTGACACGCTAACCAGCGCAGCGAAGTCGCGAAAGGCGCAGGCGAACTAGTCAAACAGAGACTCGTAGGGCGAGTAGCCTGCCAGCGGACCAAGATCCTGGTCGTGGCGCATGTGCCGCATGTTGTCGTAGCCGCGGGCGCGGGCAAGCTTCAGCCATCGCACGGCACGCTGCTTCTCGGTATCGGCTGTGACAGCGCTGCGAAGGCGGGCGTACACTGCCGCGCGCTGGGCGTGAATGCAGGCCAGTTGATAGGCGCTGCACTCGCTACGGCGGGTGTTTTCGGCGCGGGTGGCGACTTCATATGCGCGTTCCAGGTCGCGATCCGCACCGGCCACGTCGTCGCCCGCAAGGCGGCACGCGGCACGGCCCGTCAAGGCATCAATGGCAGCCGTCGCGTCCTCCTGCTGCTCGGCCAGCAGCAGTGCCTGCGAGTATCGCTCTGTCGACTCATCGGTGCGCTCGGCGCCGCGCAGCGCGTAGGCAAGGTACAGCGTGGCCCACGTATCATTGACATCGCGGGCTGCAAGCCGCTCGGCAATCTGGATCGCCTCGTCATGGCGCCCGGAAATGGCGTGGTCGTAAAGTTCTTCGCGAGCGGCGTCGTCTTGCGGTGCCTGCTCGCAGTCCATGAAGCAATCCGAAGACCGCAACGGGCAATGCGTACGATCCGCGACGTGGCCCAGCAGCGCTGCGACTGCCAGTGAGATGATGCTGAGACCAAGGTAAACCCGCGAGCGGCGCATGGTGTGCTCCTGCAAACAGGCTAGCACGCGCCGCGCCGGAAAGGAAACGAATCTGTCAGGCGACGCGCACCGTCTGGAAAATCGATTGCAGCGTTTTCAAAACGCCCGGCAGTTCGGCCAGCGGAATCATGTTGGGGCCGTCGGAAAGCGCCTTGTCAGGCTCAGGATGCGTTTCGGCAAAAATGCCGTCGGCGCCGGCTGCCACGGCTGCGCGCGCGAGCACGGGCGCAAACTCGCGCTGGCCGCCGCTCTTGTCGCCCGAGCCGCCGGGAAGCTGTACACTGTGGGTCGCGTCAAACACCACCGGGCACCCGGTGCGCTGCATGATCGGGATGCTGCGCATGTCGGACACAAGGTTGTTGTAGCCAAAGCTGGCGCCGCGCTCGGTCAGCATGACGCGGCCTTCGGCGCCGAAGGTGTTCATCTTCGACACAACCTGGGCCATGTCCCATGGCGCGAGAAACTGGCCTTTCTTCACGTTGACGGTCTTGCCGTGCTTTACAGCCGCGTTGGCAGCGGCCTCGAGCAAGTCCGTCTGCCGGCACAGAAACGCCGGGATCTGCAGCACGTCAATCGCCTGGGCCGCAGGCTCGCAATGCTCGGGCAGGTGCACATCTGTCAGCACGGGCACCGCAAACTCTTTGCCGATGGATTCAAGCTGCTTCAGGCCTTCGTCTATACCCGGGCCCCGGAAAGACTTGCCGCTGGTGCGGTTGGCCTTGTCGAAGCTGGCTTTGAAGATGTAGGCGATGTTCAACTCGGCGCATGCGGCTTTGACGCGTTGCGCGATGACGCGGGGCACGTCGGCGTTCTCAAGCACGCAGGGGCCCGCGATCAGAAACAGGTTTCGACCATCAAGCGTAAGTGGGCCTACCTTCATCCGTCGTTCCGGTACAAGCAGCGGTTGACCAATAACCCATTCCCAATGGCCAATGCAAGGGGCGGGCAGCCCCCATGCTCTGCGCTTCAGGCGTGATTACTGAACAGCCGGGTAGTCACCGATGCGCTCGGCCTCAAAGACCACCTGGTTGGTCGCGCCCTTGCGTGACTCGACCGTCTTGCCGCCCTTGAACGGGCTTACGGTGCGCACTCCCTTGAGCGGGAACTCTTTGCCCTCGGGGTCGCTGGTCCACTCGGCGACCTTGGTGTCGCCGCCGCGACGGTCCCACACTTCAACCACGAGCTTGTCGCCCGGCTGCCACGTGCACTCAAAGGGACGGTCCGACCACTGTGCAGTCAGCTCAACCTCGCCGACGGTGCCGATGCGTTCGCCCCACTGTTCGCTGTCCCATACCTTGTGTTCTTTGCCCTCGGCATCGACGCGCTTGACGTAGACCTGCAGGTCGATCTTTTCGCCGTCCTTGAACTCTTGCGGGTCCAGCGCCACTTTCATCACCTTGACCTTGTATATGCCGCTCTGGTCAACTCCCTCGGCGCCCTTCTTGAAGAACCCGGAAACCAGCGGGCCAATCACCGGCAAATCCGGCTTGAAGTAGCCGGCGGCAATCACGCCCACGACCAGCAGCAGCAGGACCAGCAGGATGGTGCCGCCCTTGCCCTTTTTCTTTTCAGGTTTGCCCATGAGAGCCTCTTTTCGGGTTGCGAGTCAGCGCTGATTGTAACTTTGATTCGTGGCGATTGCGGGTTCAGGCAGTCTGAACGCCCAAAGAAGTGTGACTGTGCCGACAATCAGAAATTCGGCAAGAAAGTGGCCCCGCAGTTTGTTCAAATGACACCCAACACACTGGGCCTCTTATGCCGGACCTCCTGGTTGACATCGAAACCGCCCGCGACGGCACGCCGCTGTACCAGCGCATTGCCGACAGCATTCGCGCCGACGTGCTTGCGGGCCGCCTGCACCGCGGCGAGCGCGTACCCAGCACCCGCAGCCTTGCGCGCGAACTGAAGGTCAACCGCAACACCGTTGCCCAGGCCTACGATCAGCTGATTGCCGAGGGCTTTTTGGCTGGCAAACACGGCAGCGGCACATTCGTGGCCGATGAGCTGCCACAAGCCAACTTCAGTGTTCGCACCGCGCAAAAACAGCAACAGCCCCTGCGCCGCGTCGCGCTTGCCAACTCGCCCGCGCCGCCGCCGTTTTACCAGCGCGTGCTGGCGCCCGAGAACCCGCAGCCGCCGGCGCCGGGCTATCTGGACCTGCGACTTGGGGCGCCGGACATTGACGCCTTTCCGTTGCGGCAATGGCGGAGGGTCGTCGGCAACCAGCTGCTGGTGACGCGCCGCTACCGCATGAACTATGGCAGCGCATACGGCTTGCAGGAACTTCGCGAGGCCATTGCCGCATACCTGGGCCGCGCGCGCGGCATTGACTGCACGCACCGCAACGTGCTGATCACGTCCGGCAGCCAGCAGGGGTTGTGGCTGGCGACTTCGCTGCTGGTCGGCGCGGGCGACCAGGTGCTGATGGAAGACCCGGGCTATCTTGGCGCTGCCAGCATCTTTCGCGCGGTTCGCGCAGACTTGCGGCCGGTGCCCGTGGACAGCGAAGGCGCCCAACCGGCGGCCGTGGCGCGCATGCTTGAGAAGGGGGTGCGGCCCAAACTGTTGCATCTGACGCCCAGTCACCAGTACCCGACGGGGGTGTCGCTTTCCGCGGGTCGGCGCATGGAAATGCTTGAGCTTGCGGCGCGTCACGGGTTCATGATTGTGGAAGACGACTACGACAGCGAGTTCCGGTACGAGGGCCGCCCCCTGCGAGCGCTGGCGGGCATCGACCAGTCGGGCGTGGTCATTTATGTGGGCAGCTTCAGCAAGGTGATGTACCCGAGCCTGCGGGTCGGGTTCGTGGTCGCGCCGGATTGGCTGATTGAGGCAATGGTCGGCTTGCGCTGGCACATTGACTTCATGCCGCCGATGCTGGAAAGCGCCGCGCTGGCACAATTCATCGCCGACGGCGACTTTGAACGTCACCTGCGACGCATGCGGTCGCAGTATGCCGACAAGCGCAAGGCGCTGGTCGATGTCTTGCATGACAAGTTGCCGGGTGTCGCGCCTGCAACGCTGCCGCCGGGTGGCATGAAGCTGTTGCTCAATGTCCCGCCGAAACTGACGCGCGAGCAGGCGCGCGAAAGGGCCCACAAGGCAGGCGTGAGAGTCTATGACCAGAGCGCGTGCCACTTCGAGCCGGGCAAGGCGCCGAACGTGCTGACAATCGGCTTCACATCGCTGCCGCTGGCCCAGGTTGTGGAAGCCGGCGAGCGGCTGGCCGCTGCATGGACGTAAGCCCCGGGCTGAACCCCGGGGCTTATGGTCGCTGTTCACGCTATCGAACGCTATTCCTCTTCGCGTGAGCCCTTGGACGCCGCCTTCTTCTTTGCAGGCTTCTTTGCAGGCTTCTTGGCGGTCTTCTTGGCAGCCTTCTTTGCGGGCTTCTTCTTGGCTGCCTTCTTTGCCGGCTTCTTTGCGGCCTTCTTGGCGGCCTTCTTCTTTGCTGGCTTCTTCTTTGCCATGTTGCCTTCCCCCTGTGCTTCGCTTGGTTCGTTGCCGACGGCCGTTCCGGCGGCTGGTATTGTTTCCGGCGCGGGCGGGTCTTCAGGTTCTGACCCCGTTGCCGTGTTCTTCATTAACTGGCTGATGGCGCCGGATTGTACTTTTTCCCCGCGTCCGCGCCCGCCTCTCCTGCCCCTGCGACCACGCTTCTCGCCCGGCCGGCTTTCGCCTGACTCGCCCGGCTTTGCTGCGGCACGCGGGGCTGGTGCAGTCTCGCGTATGACCTCGATGTTCAACTGGTCTGGCAGCTTGTCGCCAAAGGTCACGGCTTTGCCTGCATCTGCCTTGATGCGCTGTTCGCGGGCCATGCGTTCCTGTTCACGTTCGCGCTGTTTCTTGCCGCCGCGGCGTCGTTTGCGGCGCCGTGAATCGGCATCGGCCAGCAACTGCGCGGCCTGCGGGCTGGCTGAGCCACTGGCCACTTCGGGCACGGCCACGTTGGTGCGCGACTTGTAAACGTCGCCTTTCACAAACGTGTTGATGCGCTGGTCCATGTCGTACAGCACTCGCACGCCGCGGTCACCAACGTAGAAAAAGCGTGACTGGCCAAGGTCAAGGTCGCGCGAGTACTCGAACACGATGCGCTTGTCGTAGGTCGCTTCCAATTCGTCGATGTCGTCGCGGAACTCGCTGTGAAGGTGGCTCAGCACGTGCGGATGAACCTGCACTGCCAGCTCTTTCACGCGCTCTTCGACCAGCGCCAGTTTCATGCGCCGGATCAGCGAAAGGCACGAGGTCTCGGCGCTGCGCACCATGCCGAAGCCGCCGCAGGTCGGGCAACCCACGAACGTGTATGACTTGATGCTGGGGCGCACGCGCTGCCGCGTCATTTCCATGACGCCGAACGGTGAAAAGCGCGCGACCTTCGTGCGGGCGCGGTCTTTGCGCAATTCGCGCTTCAGCAGGTTTTCCACGTCACTGCGGTGCTTGGCGCTCATCATGTCGATGAAGTCGTTGCACACAATGCCGCCCAGATCGCGCAGCCGCAGCTGGCGACAGATCTCCGGGATCGCCTCCATGTTTGTCAGGTAGGCGGTTTTCTCTGCGTCGCCGCCGCCGGTGAACTTGCCGCTGTTGACGTCGATGCTGATCAGCGCCTCGGTCTGTTCAATGAACAGATAGCCGCCGGACTTGAGCGTGACCTTCTTGTCAAAGATGTGCTCGATCTGGCTTTCCAGGCCGTTGGCGAAGAACAGCGGGATGTCGTCTTCGTACAGTTTTACGCGGTCGCGAAAGCTGGGCATCAACTGGTCAAAGAACGCCACCACGCGATCAAACACTTCGCGGTTGTCGATGACGATCTCTTCTGTTTCAGCAGTGAAATAGTCGCGTACGGCGCGAATCGCCGGGTCGCTGTCGGTGTACAGCAGGGCAGGGGCCTCGGCTTCGTGGATGCGCTCGACGATGACGCTCCACACCTTCAGCAGATAGTTCAGGTCGCGCAGCAGGTCGTCATAGCTGCGGTCAATCGCCGCCGTCCGGATAATGACGCCCATGCCCTCGGGCACGGGCAGTTTGTCGAGCATCTTGCGCAGCTCGTTGCGGGCGCCGCCGTCTTCAATCTTGCGGCTGACGCCGCCGCGATCGCTGCTGGGCGTGAGCACCATGTAGCGGCCGGGCAGGCTGATGAACGTGCTGAGCCCCGGGCCCTTGCCGCCCTGGCTGGCCTTGGTCACCTGGACCACGACTTCCTGGTTGCGCTTGAGGATGTTCTGAATCTTCGGCGGGCCGCGGTGATAGCGGAATTGCGGGCCGGGCACGCCGCCGCTGCCGCCGTCTGTGGGCTTGCCGTCGATGTCGCGGGTACCGCTGGCGTCGGCGTTGCCGTTGGGCTGCGGCGGTGCCGACCCGTCAAGCACGCGCTTGGGCAGGTGACCGCCCCGCTTCTTGGGTGTGCGGCGCCGGCGAGGACGCTTGGACTTGGGCTTGGCTTCAGGTGCAGCTTGCGCGCCTTGCACCAGCTCCGGCGTGGGCTTCTCCGCGGCGGGTGCGGGCTCCGTGCGGTCCGGCGTTGCCGGCACTGGCGTCGGCGTTGACTCAGGGGCTTGACCCGGTACGGGTGTGGCATGGTCAGTGCGCGGTGTGCCCGTACGGCCGTCTGGGCGTCCTTCTGCACGGCCCTCACCACGGCCGCGACCGCGGCGACCGCGGCGGCGACGGCGGCGGCGCTGTTCGGCTTCTCCGGCCACAACCGGTGTCGACGCTGCACCGCTCGATGGCGCCGGCTGCGAAGCCGCGGCCTGGGGTGCAGGCACAGCCTCGAACCTGCCCGAATCTTCGCTCGCAGGCCGGGGTTCGCCCGGGGCCTCGTGCTCAGGCATGGCGACGTTCAGTGGCGAGTCCGAGACGCGATGTCCCGCCTGCCCGGAGTCCAGGGACTCAAGAAACTGGGCTTCTTCGGGCGCCTTGCCGTTGGACTCCTGCTGCGTCGAAACAAAGTCGGCAACCTCTTCGACTTCGCGCTCACGCGCGCTGTTCAGGATCGAGTCTTCGGGCAACTGTTCTTTGACGCGCAGCGTGCGGCTGAACAGGTCTTTGACGTTTGGCGAATTTTCGTAGGCGTAGTTGATGTCGCTGATGTGCAGAAAGCCGTTTCGCTCAAGGCCCACATCGACAAAGCTGGCCTGGATGCCGGGTTCAATGTTGTTGATGATGCCTTTGTAGATGTTGCCGACGTGCTTGAGCTGGCTTGGGCGGTCAACGAAGTACTCGAAGAGTTTCCCGTTTTCCATCACCGCGATACGGCATTCGTCGCCTTCTGCGACGTTCATAAAAATCTTACGTGTCATGTTCTTCCAGTGCTTCCGCTTCGGTTTGCGCGTCGGCAAGGATCGTGCGGGTCTTGGTGACCAGCAACCGGTTCGGATCAAGCCCAAGAATCTGCAGCAGGTCGGATGGTTTCATACCGCCATCCTGCCCGGCCTTGAGGCGCATGTTCAGCGCCCGGGCCTCGATGCTTGCCGCAAGCGTGAACTCACGGGCATCGAAATTGCGCGCCGGCTTTTTCTCGCCGCGCGAGCGGGAGAAGGCGTGCCCGGCTTGTGCCAGGAACACTTCCAGCCGCGTCTGCAGTTCCTGCGTATCCAGTTCAGGTGGCAGTTCGCACTCGTAATCCGCCGCGATGACGCGCGGCCTGCCGGTTGCCAGTTCAGCCTGCTTCAGCGTCAGCCCCGCGGGCATCTGCCTTGCAAGCTCGTCTACTACGAATTCCGGCGCCGGTGATTCAAGGTCGTGCTGCAGGTCGATGTCGACAATTTCGTCGAGGCTCTCGACCCCCAGCGGCAACGCAAGCGCAAACGAGACCTTCGGGTGAGGGTTGAAACCCTGTGTGTAAGCGACATTCAGCCCGGACCTGCGCAGCGCCAGCTCAAACACCCGCATCAAGTCATGATGCGAGATGAACCTCAGCGCCCCGCGCTTTTCAAAGCGCATCCGGTAACGGCTGAAAGCCATGGTCCCGTCCGCGAGGCGAAGCCCCGCCTGAGCTGGGATCCTCCGGCCTTTGGCGACAAACCGTCGCCTCCGAGCCAACGTGCTCCCGGGCTCGTGGCCCGGTATCAGTTTCTTGTGGCGGGCAAACGCCCGCCGCAAACTTATTCGGGCGTCTTTGCGCGGTCTGCGCGCAACGATGCCGTGAAATCAACTTCGTTCTCAAACGTTGCGGTGAATTTGCCCTCACCGGCGATGCTTCCCTTCAGCGAATAGCTCCAGTGCACGTGCGCGGGCACGCCCTTGGCCAGGTCAAGCAACAGCGTGCCGCCCTGGAAGTCCGGCGCGCTGAACTTGACGGTCAAGCCGTTCACCTGCGCAGTATGTTCGCGCGCCACGGGCACAGCCGTAAAGCTGAAGCGCGCGGCTGTCGGCTCAGCGATTGTGCCGTAGAGCTTTTCGAGCTTGTAGCTGACGTCGTACTCGGTGGTCGCGCCCGCCACGGCCCCCACCGGCATGCGACGACGCAGGTTGACCGTTTCGCCGATCTTCAGCTTTGCACCCGCCGGGAACTCCGGAAACAGGCCGAGCGTCAACTGCACAGGGTCCTGAAACCGGCCGGGGTAGTTGCGCTGGTCGGGCGAGTTGTAATCAGCGAAGTAGACTTCGTCATAAAGGCGCGACTGGTCAGTGATACTGAACCACGCAACAGCCGCCGGGTCGTTCGCCTGCGTCTGACGGTTGGTGTTGATTGTGCGTGCGTTAACGCCGTCCCAGCCGGGAATGTTGTTCACTTCTGTGCGTGACCCGTCCGGCATGACTTCGTGGAAAGTCGGCTTGATCGCGCCCATGTCTGGGCCGATGTAGCCGCTGTAGCGGGCGTCGCCGTTATCGAGCAGAAAGTTCATGCGCGCGTAGCGAACGGCAAGCCGCAGGTCAGTGCTGCCGTCGAGCACGTCTTCGTCGAGCTTGTAGTCTACGGCCGTAGCCCAATGTTCGCTGCGGCGGAAGGCGTCGGATGGCACGCCGTCGTCGCTGGTGGTGCCGCGACGCACAGCCTTGAAATCGACTTCGTAGCCGAACAGGTCACCGGCAACGCCTTTGAACTTGGGCTCAATGGCCACTTCGCCGGCGCTGGCCGTGATGTCTTTGTCCAACTGAAGGTTGGGCTTGTACAGTTCGTCCGTGACCGGCTGGGCCAGCGCAATCACCGCCGCCACGCCCACGATCAGGAAACCGCCCAGGATGAGAACCCGCTTCAACTTATGGCTCCTGTCAACAAGGCAGGGATGGTAGCGGACGAAGGGGGTGTGTCAATTGGGCGCAGCGATTCACCCGCCATGCCATTTGTGCGGCTGCAACCCCGCTCAAAGCTGCTCCGTCGTCTTGAAATGGACCTTGGCGACATTCACCAGCTGCGCCTTGCTGAACAGCCGCACGAATGCGCGGCCGGCTTGAAGCACGGGCCCGCCGGCGCCGGGCGGAAATTCAGTTCCGAACTCGTGACTGAGGTCTTTCAGGCCTTGCACGAATGCGGCCCGTGCCAGCACGCTCGCGGCTGCCACAGCCAGGTCGCTTTCGGCTTTCGTGCGGGTCACCAGCTTCACGCCCGCTGGTGCGGCCACCGCAGCAGCCAGCACCGCTCCGTCCCGCGCAAACTGGTCAATCAGCACGGCACGAGGGGCACCGTGGGCTTTCATGATGGCGTTGACGCACTTGCCGTGCATCTGGGCCAGCAGCACGTTCAGGTTGCCGGTCTGCCTGTAGGCCGGGTTGTACTCGCGCGGCATGAGTGACAGCACCGCGCCGCGCCCGGTTTTGTCGAGTAGACCCGCGAGTTTCTGGATCTTGCTGTCCGTGAGGCTTTTGCTGTCGGTTACGCCCGAGCCGGCCAGCTTCAACTCGGTCTCGGCGTCCAAATGATAGGCAGCCACCACCAGCGGCCCGAAAAAATCGCCCTTGCCCGACTCATCGCCCCCGACCCGTGGCGTGCCCAACTTGAACGGGTCGCCCGATGTAACTTCGGCCAATCCGCCAGACACCGGCGCTGCCATGCCCAGGTCGGCCGCCAGCGCCGCGGCGTCTTTGCCGCCGGGCACATGGCTGAGGCCCTTCTTGCCCGAGTACGCGTTGAGCATGGCTTTGCGGCCACTGCGGTCAGCAAGCTCGTACTGAACGCCATAAGGAATGGTCTTCTGCGCCATGACGGCCCAGCCGGCGGCATTGACGCGGTTGATCAGGTCGGCGCAGTACGAGGCAAAGTCGGGCATAGGTTGGACCAACAGAACACGAAACCAACAACTGAGCCACCACAAAATCGCACGAGCTGCGCCCGTCGGATTTGTGAATTGACTCTACCCGCTGCAACCGCACGATACGTAGAGTTGTGGGGCAAGTGTGCTCACACCAACCAAGAGGGAGAGAGCTGTATGACGAAACGTGGATGGATCTTTGTCGCGACCGTTGCGTTGCTTCTAGTCGGGGTCAGCGCCGGCATCGCACAGGAATCCAGCAAGGAAGAGGCGCCGCCCGAGGTCAAGATTGTCGAGTCGGCGGACAACCAGATGGGCGCCGAAATCTGGGGAACCTGGGTGCTGAAAGAAGACCTGACCAAGCACACAGCCGGGGAACTGCCCAAAGACATGGCCAAGAGCAAGTTCATCTTCGAGAAGAGCGAGGACAGCCAGAAAGCAATTCTCGAGAACCTGCCCGGCGTGTTGGCCGCCGCTCGCGCCGCCAATCCTGGCGATTCGGCGGCAATGATTGCGGCCTGCAAGACCATTCACCTCGCAGGCAAGCTCACCGTCGACCAGGGCGAGGAAAAGGTTGAGCTGCACTTCTTCATGATCACCGTGTCGGGCAACCAGTTGTTTTGCGCAATGGGCAAGAGGGGCGACGACTGGCGTGTAGAAACCGGGCATGTCAGCTTTGTGCGCGACCCGGAAGGCAACAACGACCTGTTCTTCCTCGGCGGCGAAGACACCAAAGAGGTGTACACGGCCTGGGAACGCGCCAAGTAGCGCACACGTAAAACATCAAAGGACCGGCTGCGTGCCGGTCCTTTTTGCTTTCACGGCCCTACTTGCGTCGCGAGCGCCACATGGCGACTACTTCGTCCGACACAAGCGGCTTGACCAGGGAAGCCGGCCCTTCGACCACGCTGCGGTTGACGCCGCGGATGTGTTCGTTCAGGCGCTCAACGGCGTTGCGTACGCCTTGCTCGGCCCCGAGCAGCATGATCTCGTCCAGTTCTTTCTCGACGTCTCGGCGCAGTTGCAGGCCCGGCGGCAGAATGCTTACGCCCTCGTCGCGGATCTTCTCGCGCGCCCAGTCATCGAGGGTCCATGGCCGGTCAAGGTTGGGGATCGGCTTGCCGACGGGCAGCCCGTCAAAATCGCCGCGTTCCTGCGCCTCGCGAATCAGCCGGTCAATCCAGGTCTCGTAGGGCACTCCAAATGGTTTGCGCTCCGTCATGGATCCCTCCGTCGAGGGCGGAAGAGGCGCCTTCAGCTATTCTAGCAACCGGGGCCCGACGCGGCATGTGTCTGTCCTCGGCACAGGCCGATTGGGCTGCGGGCCACGGTCCCCCATCGGAGAATCCGGAATATCAGGCCACTGCGCGCTGTTCACTAAGCGGACACACAAGTCTGTTTAGAGGAGGTGTGCGTCATGAAAACCATCCTGGCAATCGGAATCGTCGTCGGGGCAGCGTTGATTGTCGGATGCGGCAACCACAACACGCCCAGTGCTGCCAATGGCACCCATGAACATGCGGCCCCAAGCGAAAGGGCGCCTTCGCTGGACCACGGCAATCGATGGCAAGCCGACGATCACACCCGCGCGTCCGTGAAGCGCATGCAGCAGACGCTGGCAGAAACCGATCCGGCGGACCGGACTGTGGGAATCACCCTGCAGAAGCAAACCGATGAGTTGATCCGCGGGTGCACCATGACCGGCGAACCCCATGACCAGTTACACATCTGGTTGAATGAGTTCATGCCGGCGCTGAACCGCATGGCGGAGGCGCGGGACGACACGCAGTTCGCGCAGCTTCGTGGCGATGTACAGCACCATCTTGAGGAATACGACAGGTACTTCAAGTAAGGCAGTCGCGCTACTCGCCGGGGATGCCCTTGGCGCTTTCGATGCGGCCTTCCATCGGGCTGCTGGCGTTGGCGTAGAGCTTTCTGGGTATGCGCCCCGCCAGGTGCGCCAGCCGTCCACTTTCGCAGGCGAGCTTCATGGCCACTGCCATGCGCAGCGGGTCTTGCGCGTGGGCGATGCCGGTATTCAGCAGCACGCCGTCAGCGCCAAGTTCCATGGCGATGCTGACATCGCTTGCGGTGCCCACGCCCGCGTCCACGATGATCGGAATCTTGAACTCGGGCCGCACTGTCTCAAGGATAATGCGAATGTTGTTCGGGTTCAGCACGCCCTGGCCGCTGCCGATCGGGCTTCCTGCGGGCATCACGCTTGCCACGCCTAGCTCGGCCAGGCGCCGCGCCATCACCGGGTCGTCGCTCGTGTACACCAGCACGGTGAAGCCATCTTTCACCAGCTCGCGGCAGGCTTCGAGCGTGCCCACCGGCTCGGGCAGCAGGGTCTTGGGGTCGGCCAGCACTTCCAGTTTCACCAGCTCAGTCCCCAGGGCCTCGCGCGAAAGGTGCGCGGTACGAATCGCGTCAGCCGCGGTAAAGCAACCGGCGGTATTCGGCAGAATCGTGTAGCGCCCGTCGATGAAACTCATCAGGTTCTCGGCGGGCGGGCCGTCTAGCTTCACGCGTCGCACAGCCACCGTGACGCACTCGGTGCCGCTGGCCTCAAGGCACTCACGCATCAACTCAAAGCCCGCGTACTTGCCCGTGCCAACGAATAGCCGGCTGGCAAAGGTGTACTTCCCAACCTGCAGCGGTGTGTCGAGTTCAGAAGCAGTTGTGGTCATTCTGCCTTCCAGTTCTAGCCGCCGCCGACAAAGGTGACGATTTCCAGCCTGTCGCCTTCTTCAAGCACGGTCTCGGCGTATCGGGCCTTGGGCAGCACTTTCAGGTTCCGTTCGGTGGCAATACGTTCGGTGCGCAATTTCAACTGGGTCAGCAGCGCGGCCACTGTGGTGCCTGGCTCAACTTCACGCTCGGTGCCATTCACGCTGACCTTCAACGAAGTGCCTCCGATGTCTGGTTCAGCCCGCCATACAGGTTGGTGTCTTCGCCCTCGATGATCCGCACCGTGCCGTCCCCCAGGATCACGGCCGCGCACACCAGCCCCTTGGTCGCACGGTAGTTCACTCGGCTTCGCACCCAGCCGGTTTCGACGTCGTGCACCATCACCCAGCGCTCGGGGTCGTGGCCCATAGGCATCGTCGGCTGGTACGCCAATGGCCGCCCGGACAGCTGGCCCACGAGCGCGAAGTCTTCAGGCAGCAGCCCGGCGTACTTGAGTTCGTCGAGTGTCGCCGGCCAGCGCACGCCGCCGCCCATCGGGCCTTCGCGATAAGCGAGCAGGGCATCGGCCAACGTTTGCAGGTGCGCGATTGCTGCGTTGCGGTCGGTCGGCGGGTTCTGCCACGGGTCAACCGGGTACTCGTGGGCGAACTCACGCTCGGGCTTGTTGCTCTGCCCCGGCAGGACAAACACCCACACCAGGCCGCTGACCACTGCCACCAGGCACGCCAGAATGAACACAAACACGAGGTTGTTGCCCCGCGGCGGCTGCTTGGCCTCTAGCGGGACGTCGGAGACCTGTTTGGCTGGCGGTTGCATGGCCTTACGTTAACCAACACGGGTGTCGCTGCCAGCGGGGGACGGGCACGAACGGTCAGCGAAAGTACAATCCGGCCATGTACCCACTGCGCTTTCTACGCATCGAAGCCGCCAAGCCCTGGGCAGGTACGCGCCTGCGCCGGTTGTTCCCGGCGCAAGCAGCCGACGTGCCGCAGGGCACGGGCGAGTGGATTGAGGTATGCGACTTCCCGGGCCAGAGCAGCGTGGTCGCCAATGGCGAATGGCGTGGCCAGTCTCTGCACGACCTCGTGCGAACACACCGCAAGCAGTTGCTGGGCGAGCTCGCGGCTGAATCGCCCGATGACTTTCCGTTGTGCGTGAAATTCCTCGACACCGCACAGCCGCTGAGCATCCAGGATCACCCGTCAGATGTGCGCGAATCCGCCAACAAGCGCCTGATACAGCGCGGCAAGAGTGAGTGCTGGCTTGTGCTGGATGCCGCGCCGGGCGCTGTGATTTATCAGGGCCTGCGCGCTGGCGTGACACCCGCACAGTTCGGCGAAGCGCTGACCAACGGAGACCCGCCGGCACTGCTGAATGCGCGCGCAATCAAGCCGGGCGACTTTCTTTACAACCCGGCCGGCATGGTCCACGCGATCGGCGCCGACGTTGCGCTGCTTGAGATTCAGCAGAACTGCGCCATCACTTACCGGCTTTGGGATTTCCCGCGTCCCGGTCACGCGGAAAAGCGCGAGATGCACGTGCAACAGGGGCTCGCAGCTGCGCGCTTTGATCTGCCGCAGCCGAAGATTCTGCCCACGCACGGCAACGACGTGCTGCTTGCGCCGGACGGACCGTTTGGCGTTCGCTCTCTGCGCGTCACCAGCGCGGCCCGCGAGGACAAAAGCTGGCCCGGGTTCACGCTGCACACCTGCCTGCAGCGCGAATGCGAAATCACCGGCCGCGCGCGCGACAACCTGCAGCCGACCATCCTGAAGCCCGGCGAAACGGTGCTGTGGCCCGCCGAGTTCACCGAGTTCGAACTGTACCCACGCGACGACTGCTGGCTGATCGTTTCGTGGGCCCGCGAGTAGCCGCAAATCCCCGGCGCAATGCTGGCGCTTTGGCGCTTTGCGGGTTAAATGCAGTGTGGAGACGAGAATGCTGCTGACACGGGACGAAATGGCCTTTGATTTTCGCGGCGCGAAGTTCGACCGCGTGAAAGACCGCGACCTGCTGGCATGGATCGCAAGCCAGTTTCTTTACGGCGAAGTCACGGGCATCCAGGTCGGCCACTGGATTCTGCATGCGCCCGATGTCGAAAGCGCCAAGTTCCTCGCGCGCCAGTGCATCGAGGAGTTGCAGCACGTCGATGTGTTCATGGAGTTTTTCAAGTGGCTTGGCGCGCGCCCGGTGAAAGTTCACCCGGTGGTGCGCATGCTCAGCAGCGAAAGCGCCGACTGGGAAGAACATTGCGCGCTGGAAATGGCCCAGGGCGAGGGCTTCGTGCTGATGATTTTCTACGCCATCATCGCCTGCATCGATGACGACAAGCTGGCCAAACGCCTCGATGCAGCCGCCCGGCAGGAAGAAGGCCACGTCGAATTCGGCGAGCAGCAGACGATGAAGGCGCTGGCCAAGAATCCCAAGCTGCGCAAGCGCCTGCTGGGTTTGCACCTGTTGAGCCTGTGGGTGATCAAGCGCTTCGAGAAGTGGATCGGCAAGCGCGTCGACCAGGACCACCCGGTGATGCGCATGATTCCCGAGTACCTGAAAACCATCATCGCCACGACCGACCTGCGGCTGCAACGCATGGGCATGACCAGCAAGCCTCTGGCCAAGTACGGCCGGCTGCAGACGTTCGCGCTGATCACGAGCGCGCTGGCCCGCAAAGGCCTGCGTAAGCTCGCGTTCTGGCGCTGGTTCGGCAAGAAGCGCCTGACCCACACTTACATGCACGACGCCTACCTGGCCGAAGTCATGAAACTCGCCGAAGTAAAGAACGCCGCCGGCATACCGGTCATCAAGGCGGCCTGAGCGATTCGATAATCTTCACAGAAGTCTCGACCAGCCCCGGCAGTGATGCCGGGGCTGGAATGCAACGGGCAACTGTGACTGTTGACGCGTCAAGGTTTCGGAAACAAATCGGGCTGGCCGTGCGTTCTATTCGCGATGCGTTTGGACGTTGATTTCTGACTTCGGAGAGAGCCGTGTTAGCCCCCTTTTCTTCTTTTGAATCACCTTTGGCCGGCGTTGAGTTGCGCCGGGACAAACCCGTTTCGCGCCAGGCTTACGCCCGTCGCAACCGCCCAAGCCTGCGTGCCCGCATGGCCGACGCTGTGCTCTACCGCGCACTGAAGCTCGTTCGCGTGGCACTGCGCAAACGCAGGCAGCGCCGCCGCGCCCGTTGCGCCACGCCGCTGGCCCGCATGTCGGGCTGTGCGTAGCCGCAACACCGGGTAACGCCGTTCCAGATTCAAGAATTCTTCGCCGGTAACAGGTGCTGATGCCCCGCGCTCTGCCCTACAATGCCTTGCTCAATCGGGAGCGGGCGATGAATGGTTCCAGAGTCAACGTGGTGCTGCTGGCGGTCACAGTGGTGGCCGTCGCGTTTGGCGTGTACGGCTTTCTCTTTGGCGGCAGCGTGACCCCGACACCAGTCGCCGCGCCATCCCCTGCGGACTTGGCCCACGACCAACGGACACGTGCCGACACATCTGGCACCGGACCCGATGCGGATACAGACAAACCGGCGGATGACCAGAAGCCCAACAAGCCGAAGGCAAAGATGCCTGCCGGCGATACCGACCAACCCGGCCCGGATGAACCGGACGCACCCAAGGCACCGTCTGAGCCCCATGGCGACGGGGTCATCGAGGGCACCGTGCTCGACCCGACAGGTCTGCCCATGGAAGGTGTGCTGCTGACTGCATTGCGCAGCAAAACCCAGGGCAGCGGCCGGAATGTTGCGTACACCTTTGGGCGAAATGAATCGGCGGAAGACCTGCGGCGTGCCGCAGAGCGGCTCAGGCTGGCAACGCGGGAAGCCGTTTCGGGCAAAGAAGGCGCATTCAAGATCGAGGGCGTATCACCTGACGACCTGTACACGGTAAGCGCGGTGGATGAAGCCTGGGGCACAGCTCAGTATGGCGGCGTCGTAGCCGGCCAGCGCATTGTGCTGCAGTTTACGCTGTCACCGATCACCTCTGGCACCGTGCACGACGAACAGGGCAACCCGCTCGTCACCCGCTACAGCTACAGCTGGGGAGACGAGTTCAACCAGGACCGGGTGTTGCAGCCGAGTGGCCGGTTCCTCATCCGCTGGACCAGCGAGAGACTGGAACGCGTCCGCCTTGAGTGCGACGGGTTCATTCCGTCCGACGCAATGGACAAGAGTTACCGTGATCGCCGAGACGTGAAAATCATCATGAGTCGCGCGCCACTGCTGCACGCACCGTATGCTCTGAAGGCGGCGAACCGGTGCGGCTGGCCAGGGTGAATGTCCATGCAATCGAAGAGGCGGCAGGAGAGCTTCCCGAAGAGCAGGGCCAGCGTCAAACCGACGCGCTGGGCCGCTTTGCCTTCAATTCTCTGCGCCCGGGCAAGTACCGGGTGACCGCCCGGATGCAGGGCGAGAGCAAGACCGCATTCGCCGACGTCGATCTGCGCGAAGACGTCAAGCTGGCCCTCGTGCTCGACCCCGGGCCAACGCTGACCGTGCGGGTGCTTGATGCCGAAAAGCGCCCCGTGGGCGGCACCAACGCCTACCTGCGCGACACCGCCGGGGAATGGATTGAGACAACGACCTACGAGACCGAAACACCTGGCGAGACCATCTTCTGTGGTCTGGCGGCTGGCCCGCTTCAACTCACGGTTACGGCGCCGGGCTATGCCATCCAGTGGTTTGACGTGGACATGCGGACGGGATCACAGACCATGAACGTCACGCTCAAGCGCGGCGGAAGCGTTTCCGGGCGCGTACTTGACGGTGCAGCGGCAGCCGTGCCTTCCATTCAGATCAGGTTTCGACCTGACGGCAGCACGTTCAGGGGAAGCGCGATCTCGGACACCACAGACGAAAAGGGCGGCTACAGCGCAAGCGGGCTGCTTCCCGGAACCTGGATCGTCGAGATCGCCCGCGGCTGGGACGCCGAAACGCTGGTTACCGACACGCTCATGATCACCGAAGGCGAGAACCTGCGCGACTTCACGATCAGTGACTCGAGCCGAATTCGCCTGAGCATCACACTGGACGGTCAACCGCCTGCGGATTGGCTGCGGGTGTGGATTTATTCCGAAGATTCCGACGTGCCTAGGGAGGAGTGGGTCAACAGCAGCGATCGCAACCGCGTCATCTCTCTCGAAGAGGGCACCTACCACATATGCGCGCAGAGTGAAACGCACGCATCGCGGATGGTGCAGGTACGGGTCGCGCAAGGCGAAACCGAGGTGGTACTGCCATTGCACAAGCCCAACGCCATTCGCATCAACTGGCTTGAAACTGGCAGTGGGTATTCGCGCGGCGGCGCAATGGAGGGCGACTTGATTTTGACCTGCAATGCCCAGGAGGTGTCGGACAAAGCCTCAATGCAGCGAATCATCAATGATTCCGCAAACCGGCCTGAAGTGACCGAGCTTACGGTGGTCATGCAGCGAGGCGGCAAGCAGGTCACGGCAAAGTGGTCCAAATCGCTGCCCATTCCGGAAACCGGTCCAGCGGTACGATAGGTGTATGAAGTTTATGCACAGCAAGCACTTACAATATCACCACAAAAGGTGGTAGCTATTTGAGGATTCGCTGGAACTTTGGCACGGCTTATCGCGTACTTAGGTGGGTGCGCGGAGGAGCGAGATGCATTCTTCTAGATTGACGATCACGGGCATTTTGGCGCTGCTGATTGGCGGCGCCGTGTTCGCGGGCAGCCTGTACTTCGCCGAAGCGAGCGAAAGCAATGCCATTCGCGCCTGCGTCGGGACAGAAGACATCGCAGAATGCAGCGTGCTTGAACCACCCCCCAAACCCCGTGAACCCGTCACGATCACACTGCCCACGGACATCGACAAGCCGGTCGGCCCGGTAGACGAGCAGGCGCTGCTCAAGACAGATGCAGAGGCAGAGGACACCGATACTGACCCAACAGACGAATTGCCGCCGGAACTGACCGAGAAAGAGAAGGTCGTCGCCGAGCTCACCGAGCTGCTTGAGAAGGTCGGGAAGGGCCAGATTGAAGGCACTGGCCCCGAGACGTTTCCGTTCACCGTGACGATTTCAGGGCGCGTGATCGACGACGCCGGCCGCGGCGTGGATGGCGCACAAGTCTCGGCACGCTTCAGTTACACCTATGCAAAGCCGACCGCCCCCGAAGAAAGCTCGCGTCGGCGCAGCACAAGAACTTCTGCCACGAATGTCGGCGTTGTTGCCACCACGGACGCCGGCGGCCACTACACAGCCACGATCACGGCCAAGCTTCTGTCCAAGGTAGACCTGGTGACCGTGGCCATGAGCGCCACGGCTGACCTGTTTGCACCCGGCGCAGCCGTTCTGGTCAAGGACTTGAAAGAGGCAGAACAACGCACGGGCGTTGACTTGTCGATGTTCGGCGCGGGCATGGTGACCGGCCGCGTGGTGGACCGCCAGGGCAACCCGCTCAAGGGCGTAGTCGTGAGGGGCATAGAGGCGCGGAACACAGGCGGCAATAAAATGAGCGAACCCGTGCGCCGGTCCGCTATTGCGACGCTGGTTGCCCCGACCGATGCCGACGGAAAGTTCAAGATCACCGGCCTGATCGCCGGCGACTGGGTGTTCTTTGCCACCAGCAAGACGCACCAGGAACCTGACCAGCCTGAGAAGCTGACGGTGCTCGCCGGCAGCGAACATGTCCTGCCCGATATCGTGATGGCGCCGTTCACCAGCGTGCGTGTGCGCCTGCTGCATGAAGACGGCACCGCTGTAACCGAGCGACCGAGCGTGACGTTCTACTTCAAGCATGGCAACAACAGCACGCGGGGTCTGGTCGGCCGCGCGGACGCCGAGGGCTACGTGACCGTCACGCGTGTGCCCGCCGATGCCACGGAATTCACGCTCAGCCCGCGCGGCTACGAAGCCATCGCAGGCAACTATTTGCGCCTGATCGAGGGCCAACTGAATGAGGCCGGCGAACACCGGGTGCGCCCGGTGCCGGCCAAGGTCAAGAAGTCTCGTTAGTCCTGGCGGCGCAACTGCATCAATTCGCGCTTCACGCGGCGCTCGGCCAGTTCGAGCAGCCAGATGAACAGCAATGAACCCAGTGCCACCACAGCCGCCATGGGCGCGCTGTCCGTCAACACGCCAACTGTCGGGATCATCACCATCGCGCTGAAGCAGCACAGGTTGATGAACTGCTTGAAGCCGCGCAGACGCGCCAGGCAATAGCGCTCGTTGCGTTGCGTGCAGCGTGCCGCGAGGCGCTGCGCTGCCCGTTTTCCGCTTTCGATGTAGGCCTTCACGCCTCGCCCTCATGTGCCCGTCGGCGCTGATTTTCTGCGCGCAACAGCAGGCGCTCGCCCGCACTGCGCCGCCGAATCGCGCGCTCGATGCCGCAGACTGCAAAGTATACCCCACCGATTGCCAGCGTTGAACCCAATACCCACCAGCCGGACCACATGATCGCATCTTCCGCGTGGCCATGTTGGCGGCTGGCGAAGTACATGCAAAATGCCGCGATCACCGAGAACGCAAGCACCAGCCCTGTCGCCAGTGCCATGTCGCGGCGGCTGCGGGTTTTTGCGCGCATGCCCATGTGTTGCTGCCAGTCTGCGTCGTGGATTGTCGCATGCATCTGTTCACGCGTCCTGCGTTGCGCTGCCAGTACTGCGGCATGCCGCGCGCTCTCACGGTAGGGCGGGATGGGGTCCTCGCCTTGCATGCCGGTATTGTAGCTTGTGGCGTGGCTCTATGGACAGGAAGCGACGGGCGCTTACTCGATCACTGCCAGCAGACGGCCCTGGCCGTCGCGATAGATGGGTTTGCCTTCTTCGTTGCGCGTGGGGTACTTCAGCTTGACCGCCGTGCCGTACGTCCACTTGTTCATGCGCTCATCCAGCAGCCGTTGCTCTTCCCAGCCGTCTTCGCGCGGTGCCTCACCGACCAGCGCCACGGTTTCACGCTTGGCACCGGCCTCGATCACCAGTGTCGCGGAGTCCACCCAGCGCAGCACCGTGCCCTCGCCGGGGCCGGCTGGCTGTTCCTTCGGGGGCTCTTTGGGCTTCACGACTCGGCCCGTTTCAGGGTCCGTGGCTTCGCCGCCGTTGGACTCGCGCGGCTGTTCGTTGGCGCGGGGGTCTTCGCCGCGGGCAATGGCTGCGGCTTCGGCTTCTGTGGGTTCATAGCCGATTACGCCGGCGCAACCGGCAAGCATGCAAGAGAAGATCAGAAAAATGGCAAGGCGACCCATGGCCGAATCGTAGCCACGGGCCGCCTTGGAACAAGCAGGAGTCAGGTGCGCGTACGCGACGCCACGCGTGATGCCGCAACCAGACCAAACAACGTCAACAGCAGCAGCCAGACGCCGGAGCCGTGGCCTGAAACACAACCGCCGCCGTTGGAGGTGCCAGAACCGTTTCCAACACCGACGTTGGCGCCGGTAGCGGTCACCTGTACCCGGAACGGCTCACGCTCGCTGCCGTCCATGTGCGGGATCAGGATCGTCGCGCTGCGCACGCCGTTGGCGAGTGGCGTGAAGCGCACGATCAGGGTTGTTGTCTGCGCCGACGTAACCGTGGTCGAGTACGCAGCCAGCTCAACAGTGAAGTCAGCGTCGCCTTGCACCGTCGGCGTGCCCAGCGTCAGGTCCGCCCCGGGCACATAGCCGATCCATGCAAAGTAGCCGACATCTGCGTTGCAGATCGTCAGCGTCAGCGTCGCCGAGTTGCCGCCGTCGACGGTGCCCAGGTCGCGGTTGCCTGTGGCAGGCGCGTTCTCGGCCATGTGAGAGCCCGTGTAAGCTGGCGGCGTCGGGTTGTTGTCAAAGAACGGTCCGCTGTTGTCGCAGACCCGCAGTTGCCATGCCTCGGTGATGCCCTCGCCGAGAAGCTGCACCACGAACGGGCTGGCGTTCACGCCGTCGTCCTGCGTGAGCTGCAAAGCGCCGGCATGTATGCCGACAGTGGCTGGGTCGAAGGCCACCCGCACTTCAGCGGCGGCGCCGGCTGGCACCGTCGCGACGAACCCCGACAGGTCGAGCGCAAATTCGGCGCTGCCGGTGGTCAACACCGGGGTGCCAAGGTGAAGATCCGGCGCACCCATCGGCGCGTCGTTTCTCAGCCACAGCACAAGCACCGCGGTCGGGCCCGCAGAGAGCTTGCGCCGTCCAAACTCGCGTCCATTGCCGGACGACTGGTTGTGGTAGACGCGTGTGCCGGCAGGCGTTGACTCGTGAACGCTGAGATATGAAACAGCCGCCGCGGAAGTGCTGCCCTGTACGTTTACGCGAAAGTCCACGTAAGTGCCCGGGTATTGGTAGGGATCGGACTCCCACGTGTACGTCACCGTGCCCGAGAACGAGCCTGCCGACTGGGGCGTAAACCGCACCTTGAACTCGGTCTCGCTACCAGTGGCGACGCCGGTCGTGACGAAGCCGGTCGTGTCGATGTCAAAGTTTGCCCCGCCTGCGGTCAGCGTTGGCGTGGTCATGTACAGCGTGTCGCCGCCCCCGAACATCGTGGTGACACTGCGAATCCGGATCGTGACCCAGTCCGACGCGTTGCCGACCAGCGTCGGGCGAAACACCCGCCCATAGTCGGCTGCATCGTTGTCGTATAGCGGCGTGACCGTGGCGCCGGCTGAGGTCTCGTCGACCTCCATGACCGGGCCGGGGTAAGCGGGTGGTGTTGGACTCGGGTTTGCCATCAGTACCGGCGCAAGCAAAAGCAGCGCCGGCAGCATTGCTGCCTTGAGCATTGTCGTCTCCTCCAGAAAAGTGCCAGTGTCCTCGCGGGGCACTAAGCAACCCCTGTGCCAAGGCAGGAAAGCGCGTCACGGGGCGGGGATTCGGCCGGTGCGGCTACCGTTTCGTCACCAGCGGTTGCTTGCAGGGTACGCCGGGCCCAGCGGTCCTGGGCCGCCGGACCTGACGCTCGCAAGCCCAGTCCGGTGACTTGTTATGCAATGCGTGCCTGACTAGCATGACGCCCCCAAGGCAGACCGTAAGCACGAGGGAGAACATGCAGCGTCCCCTGCTCGTTGTCGACATCCAGCGCGGCAACATCAGTGAGTACAACCGCTTTATCCCCAACGGTGTCGCCAGCATCGTGAAAGCCGAGCTTTTCAACCCGGTGATTTTCACGCGCTACGTGAACACGCCGGACAGCCCAGCCCGGTTGTTCCTTGAGAGCACCGCCATGAGCGAGATCTCGGACGCGGGCATGGAAATCAAGATCTCTGAGGTGATGGGCGGCAAGGTCCCGCCCCTGACGCAGTACGGCGTGCTGCCCATGGCCGACGGCTATGGCGCCAAGCGCTACCTGTTGACCCACAACACCTACACCTGTGTCACGCCCGAATTCGAGGAACTGCTGGGCGAGCTCGACCTCGACAACACCGGCATGTACATCACCGGCTCGGACACCGAGGCACAGATCCTCAAGACCGCACTCGACCTGTTTGAGCGCAGCATTGAGCCCATCATCCTGGCGGAATTCTGTGGCAGCCACCGTGGCCTCGGCGCCCATGAACGCGGCTTGTCGCTGCTCAAGGAACTGATCGGCGCTGAGCGGGTGATCACCGACTACATGCCCCTGCGCCAGCGCTGGGAGCGCGCCAAACAGGGCTGATCCTGCAACGCACACACAGCCGGGCCCCTCGGGTCCGGCTGTTTTTCGTTTCCGGAAGGCAGGCGGCTGCCATTGCGGATGTGACAATTCGGTGGCAATTGTAACTCCGGATTTGCTTTGAATCTCAAGTGACCTAGTTACACTGGTTCCGGTGCACTTGCTGGGTCACTCGAAGAGGACGACCATGAAACGGAATCTGCTGATGGGCGCAGCCCTGCTCGGCGCTTTTGCGCTGGCGGGCGTGTTTGCGCAACCGCTTGCCGGACAGTGATGAGGCGGAGGCGGCGGAGGCGGTGCCTCCGGAGGTGGTGGTGGCGGCCCGAAGTCCAGCTCGGGCGGCGCGGCGAAAGCTGCACTGAACAAGAACAAGTACAAAGAAGGCTCCGGCGCCGGCAAGGGCAAGAAAAGCTGGGGCGGCGAGAGTGGCGACGCGGTCATTCCTCCTGAGGAATTGATTGAGTGGAAAGTCGCCAAGATCGACAAGATCGAAGAGTACCAGAAGAAAAAGAAGCCGCTGGTCCTGTTCTTCATGGAAGAGGACATGGATGCCGTTGACGGCTCACGCCAGGTCCACGACGCTGAGCTGGCCAAGATGGCCAAGAGCGGCGACGCGGTCTTCCTGCTGATCGAATACAACGGTGACCGGACGCCTAGCCTCAATACCGGCTCGCCGATTCCGACCAGCAAGCTCGCAAGCCCCAACCCGGCACGCGAGTACAACGTCAGCAAGTACCCGACGCTGCTGGTATGCGATTACCACGGCAACGAGTTCGGGCGCTTTGACAAGGCACCGCAGGCCAAGGACGTAAAGTCCAAGCTGGAGGGCCTGAACGACAGCATCGAGGCCATGGAACAGAAGCTGCGCAAGAACCTCGATGCAGCCAAGGCCAGCCTGGAAAAGAACGACCTGCGCAACTTCTTCAAGACGATCTTCAAGAACTTCGGTGAAGGCATCATCGGCTTGAACGCGCAGGAAGAAGGCATCAAGGTCTATCGCGAACTGCTGGACAAGACGCGCGACGAGATCGACACCATCCTTGAGGACCGTCCCAAGGATGGCGAGTCTCGCCTGAAGGCGCTTTCGAAGAACTTCCGCGACACCGAGTTGCGCAAGGAAATCGACGACGCCCTCGAAATCATCAAGGGCTAGAAACTTCGCACGATCAAACGGGGGCGGCTTTGGCCGCCCCCGTTTACGTTTCGGTCGTAAATCGTGCGGCACAGGCATGTTGTGCATCTGTGTGCGGCCATGCCTGCCCAACGAATGCCGACCGCACCGGCGGCTGCCAGACTTTTGGCGCAGAAAACGCCTTGACCGGGGGTTATGTTTCCAGCGTCGCAGTTGAACGAGGGGAGTCAGCCATGAAGAACTTTGCGCTTGCCATGATTTTCGGAGTTGGTGCCGCGCTGATGCTCAGCGCCTGTGACCCGCACCATCATCACGACGACCGTGACGATGACGACCACTTCATCATTCCGCCCGGCGGCAATGATCTCGGGTTCTTCGACGAGTTCGACCACGCCTACGACGAACAGGCGATCACCACCAGCGACGATACCGACGGCTTTGAGTTCAGCCTGGCGCGCACGACGGTCGTGCTGATCACGATGACCGGCACCGGCAGCCTGGATGGCTTTCTGGACCTTTACGACGACAACTTCGGGTTTCTCGGCGGCGACGACAACGGCGGGCCGGGTGTTGACCCCGTCATCGTGGCCCAGCTTTCAGCCGGCAACTACTTCTTCGTGGCAGGCAGCAGCAACGGCAGCCTGGGCGACTATGCCGTGGACATCAGCGTCGAGCCGATCGGCGGCGCGGACCTTGGCGTGATGGGCATCCCTGACAGCGTCATCGACAGCGGCGGCGACATGGCCGACGCATTTGACGTCGACAGCTACATCTTCACGGTCAACTCCGCCTGCGACTGCGACATCTTCCTGACGCGCACCAGCGGTAACTACGACGGCAACCTCGAGTTGCTGGACGAATACGGCAACGTGCTGGCCTTCATTGACCCCATTGGCGACACGGACCCGGACATTCTGTTGCAGCCACTTGGCCCGGGCACCTACATCATCCGGGTTGGGGTAGGAGTGGGCGGCGGCAGCGGCGACTACACCCTGCAGGTGGACACCTACTAGTCGCGGAGTAACACGAACGGGCGGCCTGCGGGTCGCCCGGTTTCATTGGTGCCATGCTTTGCCCTTCCCGAGGATGGCTTGGTTCGTACCATCCACGTTCCCCCGCCAGTCTGGTGCGATTGATGGAACCCAAAGAAGCCTGCGCCAAGGCCTCTCAGCTTGCCCTTACAGGCAACCTGCAGGCGGCCATCGACATCCTTGACCCGGTGATCGAGGAATTCCGCGAGTTCGGGCCTGCCTACGTCGTGCACGCCCGCGTCTTCCTGATGGCCGGCGACTGCGCACAGCCGCTGGTAGACCTCGAAGCCGCCGAGTGGGCCAACCGCGAATATGGCACCACCGCACAGTTGCTTGAGGTCATTGAGTACCGGGCACTGACATACGCAATTCGCAGCATGTACGGCGGCCAGAACGAAGCCGCCAAGTGCCGCAGCTATATTGAAGAGCTGATCAAGCAGCGGGTCGCCCCGGAGAGCTGGTGGTTTCTGTTAGCCTCGTGCTATGAGCTGGCATACAAAGACAGCGACGCCCAGGCCTGGGTCGAGAAGCTTGCGGCGTATGAGCCTCTGAAGTCGGCGGCCAGCTTTTTCTTCACCAAGCGCGCCGGGCTGACACAGATGCTGGCCATGCCCAAAAACCCCGAAAGTCACATTCCCGTGCATTTTGCCCGGCACTACCGGGCCAAGCGCGAAGGCGACAAGAAAGCCGCCGAAAAGTACCGCAAGCGCATGGAAGACCTGATTCCGCCCGGCAGCTTCTGGCAGATCGTCAACCTGTATGCGTCCGGCGCGGTGACGGTGACGGCTGTCTGAGTCGGCTGTTCACGGACACCGTTCTCTCCCTTGACCTTTCCGGGCGTGTGGGTACCTTTGCCGCCCCGAAGCGGAGTAAGCCATGTCGAGAAAGTGTGAAATCTGCGGTAAGGGACCTGTCGCCGGTGGCAGCATCAAGCGCCGCGGTATGGCCAAGAAATACGGCGGCGTCGGTAGCCGCGTGATCGCGCACAACAAGCGCACGTTCCGGCCCAACATCCAGAAGGTCCGGGCTTGGATCAACGGCGGCGTCCAGCGCGTCAGCGTCTGCACCAGCTGCCTGCAGGCCGGCAAGATCACAAAGCCGCCTGCCCGCGAATACGTCAAAGCTGCCGAGTAACAAGCAACGAATGTCGAGCCCCGGCGCTTGCGCCGGGGCTTTTGCATTCATGCACTTTTCTGTGGACCGTTCACTTCGCGAGGTGAAAAGCGCGCGTCGAGTTGCTTCAGGATTTCGTCGCGCAGCTCGGCCGTGGTCTTGTCCACCCAGTCTTTGCCCTTCTTGCGGCGCACCGGCAGCTTGAACACGAAGTCACCCTTGATCGTGCCATAGCGTCGGCGAATCTCTTGCAGGAACTTCAGCTTCTCGGTGCTTTGCGGCGCGTCGCCGTCGCGGAACATGTACTTCTGCCCGGCTTGCCGCACCCAGCGCTGGCCCAGTCCAAGGCTGCGCTTGCGCGTGCGCGCCAGGCCAAAGCGCGGCGCGATGTCGAGGATCACCAGCAGGTCAGGCTTGGGGTGCCAGCCCTCGTGACGCTTGAGAATTTCCTGTTCCGGCACGCCCATCGCCCCCTGGTACACCAGCGTGCTGTACATGCTGCGGTCCTGGACCACGTCGGTGCCGGCGTTGAGCGCGGGCTTCACGATAGTGTCGATGCTCAGGCGACGGTCGGTGACGAACATGCCCATCCACTCGTGGGGTGTGGTGGCGTATTCGCCCGAGGCAAGCCGCTCCAGGATCAGCTTGCCGGTGGGCAGGTTGCTGGGCTCACGCGTCAGCAGCACGCGGCGGCCGCGCGCCTCAAGCGCCTCGCCAACAGCACGCGCCAGCGTGCTTTTGCCGGTACCGTCGATGCCTTCAATAATGATGAAGCGCCCGTGCATTTGGTTGTCGGTTGTCGGTTGTCGGTTGTCGGTTGGCAATGCCGAATTGAAGAATCAAACGCCAAAGGCTGCCAATCATCTGACAACTGACAACTGACAACTGCCCACTACCACCCGCCGCCGAAGCGTTTCTTGCGCTTGCGCGGCAGGCGCGGGTTGCCTGCTTCGGGCTCTGGCGGAGGAACTGCGGGCTGGGCCTGTGACGCGCTGGCCGTGCCGGGCATGCCATAGCCTCGCAGGTTCGGCGCGCGCCCGCTTTTCGAGCCCAGAATGCGGCTGTCGCGATTGACCTTCAGCGGCCCGCTTGCGGGCGCGTCAAAGAACCCGGGCAGCTTGCCGGTGCGCAGCACGTGCTCCATGTCCGACACAAGCTGCATCGCGCTGGCGGGACGGTCTTCGGGCCGCTTGGCCATCATCGTCTGCAGCAGCGTGGCGGTTGCGTCGCTGATGTCGGGCCGGAAGTTCTTCGGGTGCGGCGGCGGCTCATGGATATGACGGTACATCACAACTTCGGGCGGGCCCTCGAACGGGACCTTGGCTGTCAGGCAGAAGTACATGGTCACGCCCAGGCTGTAGATGTCGCTGCGCGTGTCGATGTCCTGGCGGCCCATCGCCTGCTCAGGCGAGATGTAGTTCGGCGTCCCGACAGCCATGCCCTTGGTGGCGCCCTCGGGGCCATCGGCACGAACCTTGGCCAGCCCCAAGTCGAGCAACTTCACCTGGCGGTCGCGGGTGACCATGATGTTGTCGGGCTTGATGTCACGGTGCACCAGCCCCAGCTTCTCGGCGTGCTCCAGCGCCTTTGCGACCTGCACAATCAGCTCAAGGGCCTGGCGCTCGTCCATCGCGCCGCGCTCTTTCACCAGTTGCTGCAGCGTCTTGCCCTCGACGTACTCCATCGCGAAGTAGCACAGGCCTTCTACTTCGCCGGCGTCGATTCCGGTGATCACGTTTGGGTGGTTCAGCCGCGCGCTTGCCCGCGACTCTTGCAGAAAGCGGTGCTTGATGGTGGCGTTGGCCGCAAGCTCGGGTTGCAGAATCTTGATAGCGACCCAGCGCTCCATGCGCACCTGGCGGGCCTTGTAAACCGTGCCCATGGCGCCCTGGCCCAGCTTTTCGTGCAGCTTGTAGCCGTGGATCTTGTCCGCGATCTGGTACATCTGCTGGTAGCCCTTGACGCGCTCAATGCCGGCCTTGTCCAGATAACCGCGTTGCATCAACAACTGGCCCAGCAGCGGTACGCGCTGGCCTTTCTGCAGCAGCGCGCGTTGCACGTTCACGCACTCCTGAATCTGTGCCGCGGTCACCAAGTTCAGGTTGACCGCCGCCTGGCCAAAGCTCAGCCGCGCGGTGTTGTCACTCGCTGGCGGCGGCTCGGCCTCGACGGGTTCCATGTCCTGGGTTTCCGCGAACGCGGGGTCGGGCGCGGCACGGTACTGCACCGACGGGCGCGGCGGAGTCTGCTCAAGATCATCCGGGTGTGGAATCTCGGTCGCTTCCCCCACCGGTTGCACTACGGGCGCGCTGTCGAAGACACCTTGGCGCGGCGAACTTGGTGCTGAACTGACCTGGCGCACCGCCGGGTTCCCCGCCGGCCGGTTGCTGGCACTGCCTTGCGCGCTGCGCTGGGGCAGTGGTTGCGGCTGCGGCGCCTTGGCCGCTGGCGGCCCCAGCGACACCGTCGGTATGGTAGGCAGCTTCTGGGTCTCTTCGCCAAGCGGCTGGGCACCGTTCGGCTGTGCGCCGGGCATGCGGCGCTGCTCCGGGGCCGGCGCAGACTTTCGTGTGCGCTGGGTATCCGGAGTCTTTACCGGGTACACACGTTCTTTTCCGCCGCCTCCTTCAGAGTCGACAGAACGACGCGTGCTCAAATGCCACGCAAAGTGCATCACACAGCCCAGTTACTGCCAGCCCGACAGGGGCGCGTCCGCAAGGGACGCGACTTCATGATTATTGCAGCTTAACGCGGCTTTAGCGAGGGTCTGGAACCAGGCGCCGGTTCACCACCCATAGTGCCCCTCGTGTGCGTTTTTCCACACTCTCGAGGGCGGGTGCCGATTCTGCTTCCAGACGCCAGCCAGCGGCGCCAAGTCCGCTGCGGCGGCCACGGTAGGCATTCTCATCCAGCCACCACTCCAGCAGCCGGGCGCTTTCCGCGTCAAAGCCGCCCTCTCCCTTGTACGCCATGGCGGCAAAGTCGCGAAAACGCGTGCCGTTGACTTCGCCAAACGCCAGCTCGGCTGGCGCGGCGGGCTCGCCTGTCTGCAACGGAAGATCGAGTTGCCAACCGGCCCTGCCCTGTGCGTTGCGCCACGGACGCGGCAAGACCCGTGCTGCATTGGCCAAATCCACGGCCAGCGTCTCGTCCACATCCTGCCCGGGCAGCAGGAACGCCCGGGCTGAGGCCGGCCGTTGGCGATCCTGCGACTCGGCATACACAACGGCCCAGCAATCCAGCAGCGGTCGCGGTTGCGGCTGCAGCAGCGCAAGGGCGCCAATCGCCGCGGCACCAGCCGCAAGGGCAGGCATCGACCACAGCGCGCCGAATTTGACGCGCCGCGCAACCAGCGGCACCACGCCGCATAGCGCAAGCAGCGCGCCTGCCAGGCCGAAAAACAGCGCCCCCGGCTGCGGCGCCTCGGGCGTGCCGGCAACCACGTTCAGGGCGGCGGGCGATGGCACTCGCGACTGGGGCTTGCCGGCTGGGGCGCGCGTGTCACCGAACCACATGTGATCGAGCAGTGCGCCGCGCAACACCGCGTAGGGGTTGCCGCTGCGGCGCAGTTCTTCAAAGTCGATGCGGTAAATCGCGCCGGGTCCGTACGCCATGCGCTGCGCGCTTACGCCGTGGAACTTGAGCAACTCGGCCTCTGCGGGCGCGGGCAGCCCTTCCACTTTTTCGCCCATCCGGAACGAGCCGACGATGATCGCCGCGCCGCCCAGGCTGCAAAACTCGGCAATCGCGCGCTGGGTGCCCGCCGGTGGACGCTGCGCCTCGGGGCTGAACAGCACCAGCCCGTCGTATCCGTCAAACAGCCGCCAGTCAGAAAAGAACTCGCGGTTCTCGTAGTAGTCGCACGCAAGCTGCCCGGGCACGCTGGGCAGAATCGGCCGGGCGTACATGGCGTCGGCCGCGAACACGGCCACATAGGGCTGCTCGTAATCGGGCTCCATGCGCCGCAGCGGCAGGCGGGGCGTGTGCTCGTCACCCGCGACGCGAATGACCACGTCGGGCGCGACGTATACCGGCAGGATTGTCTCGCTGGTTTCACCGGCCTTGGCGGCGACTTGCACGACCAGCTTCACGTTGCCGTGGATCACCTCGACCCGTTCAGTCTCAGCCGTCGCCTTGAACACGAGTCGATACGGCGCGCACGTGCCGGGGCGCCCGTGGGGCTCAGACAGAAAGCGGCTGCGGTCTTTGTCGATGGCCTGGGCATGCAGCGGCGCCGCCGTCACGACGGCCAGCAAAAGCAAGCTCAGTGCGGAAAGCGGTTGCATCACAGCGCAACCTCCGCCTGCTTTGGCGCGGGCAGGGCCAGCACCGCCGCCCATGGCAGCAGCGCCATCGGCAGCAGCGGCCACCACGACAGCGCACCCGCGGCAAGTGCCCATGACGGCGATACCGGCCGCAGGTGCAGCAGGCTGGCCGACGCGTACTCCAACGCCAGGTAGTGCGCCAGCGGCGGCAGCGCAAACATGCACAGCAGCGCAACCCGCGCGCGCATCACCCACGCGCCACCAAGCCGGGCACCCAGAGAAATCACGCCGCCCGTAAACAGCCACGCGCCAAGCGCGCCCCCCCGCGACTGCCACGGCAGCCCACCGCGCGCCACAAAGTGAAGCAGCAGCACACATGCGCTGGCGGCTGCAAAGCACGCAGTCACGGCCAGAAGGTTGCGCAGGGCAGCGCCGCGGGTCCGTGCACACAGGGGCAGAAACAGCAGCACGCAACAGGCCAGCTCGGCATGGATCGTGGCCAGTTGCAGCGTGCGGTCGTTTCCGACGCCCATGGGCTCGCCGATGCCGGCCAGCGAACAAATTCCGGCGACGGCAAACAGGAACACAGCCACGACCAACGGGCTATGTGTCACAGGCGGGACCCCCAACTTCCGGCCTGCGGCGGGCAATGATTGACGAATGCGCTGTCATGGTTGTTGCCAACACCCTGAACGGGTAACAAACTTCGATAGTTCGTGTAACATCCGGGAAAAGACACGCGCTGGAACATAGCAGGCAGACCCACAATGACGACACATCCACTCTGGCTTGCCGGCACGCTCGTGACTACCCAACAGTCGTTCCAGCACCGTGGCGCTTATGACCATAAAGACCTCGGCGCGGTGTCCATGGCAAGCCGTGGCGAGGCGGCGGCTGCACTGTCGGCTGCGTGGCACGCGCGCGGGCCTGTGGCGCGCCTGTCTTCGGGGGCTCGCGAGGCGGCACTGCTGACGATTGCCGAGGGCCTGCAGCGCCGCGAAGAAGAGTTCGCGCAAATGATGACCAGCGAAACCGGCAAGCCGATCAGCCTGTGCCGGGGCGAGGTTGCGCGCTCGATCAACACGCTGCGCATCTGCGCCGAAGAAACCAAACGCTGCGTGGGCGAGGTTATCGCGCTGGACACGGTGCCCGCAGGCGACGGCCGCTACGGCATTGTGCGGCGCTTTCCCAAGGGCATTGTGGTCGCCATCACGCCGTTCAACTTTCCGCTCAACCTTGTCGCCCACAAAATCGGCCCGGCGATTGCCGCAGCCTGCCCGTTCATTCTCAAGCCCGCGCCGCAGGCCCCGCTGACTGCGTTGATGCTGGGCGAGTTGCTCAAGGCCGCCCGGCTGCCCGAGGGCGCCTTCAGTATCCTGCCCTGCGACAATGACGTCGCGCAGTTCATCGCCACCGATGAGCGTGTGGCTGTGCTCAGCTTCACGGGCAGCGACGCCGTGGGCTGGAAACTGCGGGCCATGGCGCCGCGCGCCAGCGTGCTGCTTGAGCTCGGTGGAAATGCGGCTGTGATCGTTGAGCCCGACGCCGACCTCGAAAACGCCGCGCAGCGCATCGTGACCGGCGCGTTTGCCCACGCCGGCCAGGTGTGCATCAAGGTGCAGCGCGTGTTTGCGCACGAGTCGATCGCACAGGTCCTGCTGGCGCGCATGGTCGAATTGACCGAGACCCTGGGCATCGGCGACCCGACCCGCGAAGACGTGCTGGTCGGGCCCATGATCAGCGAACAGGCGGCCCAGCGCGTCGCGGAGTGGGTCAACGAGGCGCGGCAGGTCGGCGCAAACGTGGTCACGGGCGGCGAACGCGACGGCCAGTTCTATCGGCCGACATGGCTGACCGACGTGCCGGAAGACGCCAAGGTAAGCTGCCGCGAGGTGTTTGGCCCGGTGACGGTATTCTACCGCTATCACGATTTCGAAGCCGCGATCGCCGCGGTCAACAGCAGCCCGTATGGTTTGCAGGCGGGCGTGTTTACGCACTCGTTGCCGCGCACCAGCATGGCGTTTGACCAGCTTGAGGTGGGCGCAGTCATCGTGAACGACATCCCGACCTATCGCGTAGACCACATGCCCTACGGCGGCATCAAGGCCAGTGGCATGGGGCGCGAGGGGCCGAAGTATGTCATCGAAGAATACACCGAGCCGAGGCTGCTGGCCGTAAAACCGATTTGACCCATTCGGCGGCGCGCCGGCTTGGGCAGTGAGGCCTATGTCGATCATCTACTATCTGGATTTCCCGTGCGCCGTCAAAGAGCAGATCCGGCCCGGCCGCATGTTGCGTCTGCTGTACGCCCGTGAACGCGCCAACGAAGAAATGAACCGCGCGCGCAAAACAAAACCGGACGCCCGCGCCGAGGATGTGCGAGTCGAACTGTCGCTCAAAGACGCCGACGGCACATCAAACCTTGTCGCGACGACGGCAGCCGACATCGAACGCCAGTACGCCGAGCTTGACCGGCTCTCGCACCACTGCATGGACTGTCGCGCACGAATTGAGGCGCAGAGCTTCGGCTGCCGCGGCCGCATTGATTTTCCGTTCACGCTGAAAGCCGAAACGCTGTTGATGCAGCGCGTGCGCGCCTCAGGCGGCGACCCCACCGCATCGATGCTGGCCAACTATTTCGAAAACAACGGCATCAGCGGCAACCGCGCCGGCGACATGCGCAACCTGCACGGCGTGTTCTTTGAAAGCACCATGCCGCTCGTGCGGCGGCTGACCGATGGCCGCAAGATTTCGAGCAACCAGGTGTTTGAGCTGTTCTTCCAGACCGGCCAGATCGGGCCCAAGCACGCGCGGTTTCTGCTGGGCATGTTCGACCTGCTGGCACCGAACCTGCCGATTGACCGCCCGCTGCAATCGCTGCCCAACCTGTTTGTCGTCGAGCGTGAAGACTCGGGGATGGTCGTGCAGCGCATCGGCTTGAACCTCGTCGCCGGCGACGAAGAACGCTGCACACGCCAACTCGAGAACTACTTCGGCGGGTTGCTGCTCGCCAGCGAACTGGGCCACGACCTGTGGGTCAAGATCTAGGCGACTGCCGTCCGGTCAGCTGGCGCGCATCTCTTCGAGACTGATGTACTTCACGCGCGGGCGATTGGCCGCCTTGCCGCGTTCAATCTCGCGCGCATTGATCTGCTGCCATTCGTCAAACGAGACGTAGGCGCAGCCCGCAGCCTTCAGCAGGTCGGTGATGTCGCGGCCGGCTTCGACGCGGCGGACGTTCTTCACGTCTTCCAGCATCAGGGCCACGGTCTCTTCGGCGTCCTTTTTGTTCGTCCCGATCACGCCCGTCGGGCCGCGCTTGGCCCAGCCCACCACGTAGGCCCCGGGCAGCACGTTGCCGTCGGCGTTCATCACGCGCCCGTGATCGTTGGGGACGATGCCCTTGCGCTTGTCGTAGGGCACGCCCGGCAGCGCCACGCCGTAGTAACCCACGCTGCGCAGCACCATGCCAGCGGCAAGCTCTTCGAACTCGCCGATGCCTTCGCAGTTCATGTAGCCGTCGGGCGTACTCACCAGGCGATTGCGTTCAATTTTCACGCTGCTTACCCAGCCGTCTTTGCCCGTGACTTCGACCGGCGAAACCAGAAACCGAAAGTGCACCTTGCGCGGCTTGTCGCCCATGCCGCGGGCTGCGTACTCGCGCAGGAACTCAACGTTCTGGCGCGTGAGGCGGTCGGCATCGACGGTTTTCTGGCTTTCGGGATCGAGCTCAATCTCTTCGGGCTTGACCACGGCATCAGCGACTTGCAGGTGCCCGAACTCTTTGATTTCGGGGTTCGTGAACTTGGCCTGCGCCGGCCCGCGCCGGCCCAGCACGTAGATGTGCCTGACCTTGCTGTGTTTCAGCGCTTCCAGCGCGTGGTCGGCAATGTCGGTCACTTTCAGTTCGTCGTACGACTTGGCCAAGATGCGCGCGACGTCCATGGCCACGTTGCCGACACCGACAACGGCCACGCCTTCCACGTCGAGGTTCGGGTTCAGGTCGCGGTAGTCCGGGTGGCCGTTGTACCAGGCCACGAACTCGGTGGCGGACATGCTGCCCTTGAGGTCTTCGCCGGGGATGTTCAGGTTTCGGTCTGACTGCGCACCCGTAGCGAACACCAGCATGTCGTAGTGCGGGCGCAGGTTGTCCATCGTGATGTGCTTGCCGAACTCTACGCCGCCAAAAAAGCGCACGCGCGGGTCTTGCGCCGTCTTTTCGTACAGGTTCGCGACGCTCTTGATCTTGGGGTGATCGGGCGCCACGCCGTAACGAACCAGGCCGTAGGGCGCGGGCAGGCGGTCGAACAGGTCCACCCTGACCTCGACGTCTTCCTGCTTGATCAGTGCAGCAGCTGCGTAGAAGGCACTCGGTCCGGCGCCGATGATGGCGATGCGTACAGCAGGCATGGTGTTCCTTTCGTGGGGCGCATTGTTCCAAGCGTTGCAGGATAGGCAACTGGAATAGGGCCGCAAAGCGACTCGTGAGTTGGCGATGCAATTGCTCTAGTCGGGAAAGCGCAGAATGCGCAGTTTGCCGCCCTCGACCAGGTGCAGCGTGGCATCGCCCCCGGCGTGCATCTCTTCTGCCTGGGCGGCTTTGCGTGTGAGCACGCGGCCGGTTGCCACCTCGTAGAAGATCAGTTCAAGCCGCTCGATCGTCGCCAGCACCGTGCCGCCGAAAAGCAGCGCAACCGCCTGCGGCGGCACGCCTGTGCGCAACGTGTGTTCCTCTGCACCCTGGACCGAAACAACCCTGACCAGTTGCCCAAGCGTCAACGCTAGCACCTGCCCGTCGGCGGACAGTGCCATGCGGTCGGGCGTCAGGCCTTCTCGGGCCGCAATCGCGTGCGGGTCCGGGTTGCCGAGTTCATTGATCACGTAGAGACTGTCGCGGTAGCGCAGCGCCGCAGCGGGCGCACTTGCAGCAAACGCAACTTCTTCCGGCGGCGGCGTCGGGGCCGAAAACTGCGTGCGGCGCGAGTCCTTGCCCAGGAACACCAGTTCATTCGGTGCCTTGTAGAGCAAGAGTCTGCCCATCGGCCACGCGCCAAGCAGCACGCCGTCGCGCTCGACCGTGGATTGACCGCCCCATGGCAGAATGAGTTGCTCGCCATCGGCGGCCGCAAATGCGTCACCCGCCGGCACCACACGCGTCAGCTTGCCCGCGGTGTGCCACTGCCCCTGCCCCCACACGCGACTGGTGCCGCCGCGCGAGGTGAGGACAAAACCGCCGGCGGCTGTCCGGGCCGCGAACTCGGGGGGCACGCACAGCAGGCTTTGGCCCAGCTGGCGCTCGCGCGCCAGCAGCCGCATGCTCAATTCTCCGCGGTCGTTGCCAAACACCAATCCGTCCGGCCCCAGGGCGCCAAAGCTGACCGCATCGCCACCCAGGGACCATTCGCTGAGGCCATCGGGCCCGATCAGCGCCGCGGCACCCTGCGCACCCAGGCACAACAGCGTGCCATCGGCCATGAACGCCATGCGCGACCAGTTCACGGGCGAGAGCTGGTGAAAGCGCACAAACCGCTCGCCGGGCGCATCCAGCGGGATCGACACCAACTCGACATCGCGGCCTGTGATGGCCGCCGCGAACAGCGCCGTCCCTGCGTCAAACAGGGCGGCGAGCATCGGCGGGTCGGTGGGCCGAAAACTGTACAGCGGCTCCCAGCCGGCACCTGTGTGCGCAAGCACGTCGCGCCCGGCAACCACGGCGACGCCCTGCCGCGCCAGCGACTGAAGCGCCTTCAACTCGCCGCTGTCTGACGGCAGCAGGCGCGACACCGGCCGCGCACCGCCGGGCGGGTGCACGCTGACTTCGCCGGGCCTTGCCGACGCAAGCTCGGCCAAGTCGTCGCGGACACTCAAGTGTGTCCAGGATTGCGGGTCCACAGTGTCCGGGCCGGGCGCGCCCACGGCAGCGGCTTCGCCATCGACCGGGCCGCCCAGCAGCCGTCCGCCATGGCGCACCAGAAAGCGCTCGCCGCGGGCATCCAGATGCAGGTCACCCGAGTCAGAGGCATCGGGCAGCTTCACCGTGAAGAGCAGTTTGCCTTCGCGCACGTCATAGATTTCCAGCAGGCTGACCCGGCCAAGGGCAATGCGAACAACGCCAAGTCGGCTGCGGTCGCCGCTCAGCGCGCCGCAGGCCACGGCGGCGTCTGCGTTGCTGCTGCCGGTAAACCGCGCGGGGTCAGGCCTGAGTTCGCGCTGCAGCAGCGGCGCCCACGGCGGGGGCCCCAGCGCCTGCGCCTCTTGAAACAGCGTGCGCGCCCGCGACTCATATCCCTGCGCAAAGTCCTGTGCGGCGAGGCGACACTTCTCCAGGGCCAGTGCCCGCTTCTGGCGCAGTACCTCGGCGCCTGTCTGCTCATGGGCCTGCTTTAACTCATTGGAGTGCGCGGCTTCGGCCTGAAACGCACCATCGGCCACGAGAGCGTCGTCGCGGGCCGACTTGACGTCGCGCTGCATGTTGCGATAGGCCGACATGCCAAGCACCGCCAGCGTCACCAGCACCAGCGCGCATGCACCAAAGATCACGCGCTGCAGCTTCAGCCGCGCCAGCAGGTGCGCCTCGATGTCGGTGGGTTTGATCGGCGTGTCAGGCATGGATGTTGGCGGGTACGGGTTTGGGGTTTGGGGTTTGGGGTTAGAACCTTACTTGCACTCTCGCGTCAGTCTGACTTGTCCAACCTCTGACCTCCAACCTCTAACCTCACATGCCAAGCAGGCCCTTCACGAACGTGATCGCTTCATCCTTTGTGCTGATGCGTCCCTCAAGCATCTCGTCTTCAAGCGCCGTCAGCAGTTCTTTGTAACGCGGGCCCGGTGGCAATCCGAGCGCCTGCAAGTCATGGCCGTCGATCGGCAACTTCGGCTTGAGCGATCGCTCTTCGCCAAGGCTCTTGAACTCGTGCAGCTTGGCAAGCACGAACTTGTACGTCTCAAGCCGGTTGGGTCCGGCCAGGCAGTCAATGCGGTGCAGCTCAAGGTCTTCGTCAAAGTGCGGCTTGCGCAGCAGCCGCTTGAGCGTCGCCGTTTTCATCTTCGGCACGTTGATGAATTTCAGGTGGTCATCGACCAGCGACTTCACCCGCTCAATCACCTCGCCCGGAAACTTCAGTCGCGTCAGCACTTCCACCGCCATCTCGCCGCCCAGTTTGTCGTGGCCGTGAAATGTGATCTTGCCGCCGGTGTTCACGGCGGTCGGCGGCTTGGCAATGTCGTGCAGCAGTACACCCAGTGCCAGCGTGATCGTCGCGGGCTTCAACATCAGGTCCATCGCCAGCAGCGTGTGCGTGAACACGTCGCCCTCGGGGTGGTGCTCGGGCGACTGCATCACGCCGACCATGGCGCTGACCTCAGGCAGGACCACATCCAGCAGGCCGCTCTCGAACATCATGCGCAGGCCGCGCGAGGCGCCCACATGGGTGATCAGCTTGCTCAGCTCGTCACGAGTGCGCTCGGCACTGCACACTTTCACCTGCGGCGCCATCTCGCGCACTGCTTGCCAGGTGGCGTCGTCGATGTCGAAGTTCAGGCCGGCGGCAAAGCGCACGGCGCGCAACAGGCGCAGTTTGTCTTCGGCAAAGCGCACCCGCGGGTCGCCGACGGCGCGGATCACGCAGGCCTTGAGGTCGCGCAAACCGCCGACGTAGTCGTGAACTTCGCTGGTTTCAGGGTCAAGAAACAGCGCGTTGATCGTGAAGTCGCGCCGTGCGGCATCTTCGGGCGCGCTGGTGAACGCCACGCTGGATGGATGGCGGCCATCAAGGTATGGGCCGTCGAGGCGAAACGTCGCCACTTCCACGTCGATCGGCAACTCGTCGTCCATTACCCGAATCACGCCGAACTGCTTGCCCACCGCAACGGTGCGCTTGAACAGCGCCTCGACATCATCGGGCTTGGCCGATGTTGCGACGTCGTAGTCTTTCGGCTCGCGGCCCAGCAGCAGGTCGCGCACACAGCCGCCGGCAAGCAGTGCTTCATGCCCGTGCCGCCGCAGTGTGCTAATCACGCGGCGGGCCAGGGCAGTGACGGGGATGTTCGGCAGTTCGTGCACTTTCGCGATGATCCTTGATTGGCCGCTGGTACTCAATGGGAAGCCGGGCTGTACTGCAATTGCCAATTACTAATGACCAATGAGCAATGACCAATGCAACGGCGCCTAGTTTCCGTTGGGCATTGTTACTGGCTATTGGTCATTGTGGTTCGCTGCAGGCATAGGGCCGCGCCGCTTGAGCCGGCGCGCCACCGTATGCCACACCAGGCCGGCGACAATCAGGCCCAGGCCGGCGGCCCAGACCCGCCAGTCCACCCAGAACGCAAGAAACAGGCAGGCCGCAAGCCCGACCAGCGCAATCCAGCGCGGATAAAGCCTCTGCCCGGGCGGCAAACGCAGGGCCGCGGCGTTGGTGATGGCGTAGTACACCAGCACCGTGAACGCGCTGAAGCTCCAGGTGGTTTTCACGTCACCGATCAGCACCAGCGCCGCGATCACAATGCCGGTCAGGATCACAGCCGGTACCGGCGTGGTGCCCGACGCGTTCACGCGGGCCAGCACCGATGGCATGTCGCCGCGACGCCCCAGCGCCAGCCACATGCGCGACAGGCCCAGCACCAGGTTCAGCAATACGCCCAGCATGGCGATCATGGCGCCCTGGGCCACGATCCAGATCACGGGCCGGCTGTAGCTGGATGCCGCCGACAACGGCGCCGCCGGCGCGATCGTTCCGCCCAAGCCCACCAGCACGATCGCGACCGCCGCGTAGACCAACGCGGAAAGGGCCAGCGTCACGATCATTGCCCGCGGGATGTTGCGCCGGGGGTCGTTGATCTCTTCGCCCATCGTCGCGATTCGCCCGTAACCCGTGTAGGCCACGAACGCCAGCGCCGAAGCCTCCAGCAGCCCCGGCACGCCGCCACTGAAGAATGGCGAAAATGCTGCGCCGGACACTCGCGACGAACCGGCCCCCACAAAGACTGCCAGTGCGCCACAGGCCAGCAGCACCAGTATGCCGTTGAGCCAGTTGCTGCGGCGCACGCCCGACAGCACCAGCAGGGTAAACAGCACCACGGCCCCGCCCGCGATTGCCGATTGCAGCCACCGGCCATGCAAGTCGAGGGCACGCATGAAGTAGGCCGCGAAGCCGAGTGCCGCCGTTGCCGCACTGGCGCTCTTGGCAAGCAGGAACAGCCAGCCGGCTGTGAAGCCCAGCGACGGCGTCAGGTACTTGTAGCCATACTCGTAACTGCCGCCGCTGACGGGGTGCGAAGCGGCAAGCTGCGCACTGTTCAGGCCGTTGGCCGTCGCGACAGCGGCTGCGATGCATACGGCAAGCAGAACGGACGGTCCCGCAATGTCGGCTGCGACGCCAATGCTGACGAAAATCCCGGTGCCGATGATGCTGCCCATGCCCAGCAGCACGGCGCCAAAGACTCCGACCGATCGTTTCAGCTCAGCCATGGTCCACAGTTGAGGATCAACACACCAACTGTCTACGAAACTCCGCGGAAAGGCACAAAGCAGCCACGGAGATCACGGATCTACACGGAGAAAGGCAACAGCCTCGACAGGATGCAAAGCGCAATCCCCCGCATCGTGTTGCGGTCCAGTTCTCCGTGTTCTCCGTGGCTGACAGTCTTGTCGTTGGATCGCATTGCAGCGCCAGGATTGCATGAAAAAGCAACGCGCAGCGCCCGTAGGGGCGCCGCGCGTTCAAGGGCGGTCACAGCTTAGGTGTTCGGCGACTCGTACAGGATGTCGCGGCTGGGGTCGTCGTAGTCGTAGTTGAAGAAGAACCGGTCGAACGTGCGATGCATCCGGTCAAGGTCTTCGTTCCATGAACGGAAGTGGTTCAAGTTGTGGTTCCAGTCCACGAACGAGAAGCAGCCGCTCAGCGAAGTCGCAACCAGCACCAGCAACAGGACAGCAACGGGTTTACGCATAGAAATCCCCACCATGCCTAAAGTGGCAGCGCCACACAATTGCGAGGGGTACTCGTCTGGGGGGTATGTAACTCTACCCCGGGCCGACTGCCCGTCAAGCCGAAATCTGCGGTCCCTTACCGCCCGCAAACACCCGCCGCGACACGATCAACCCGGCGGCCAACAGCGTTGCGAGCCCGCTTACACCCATGCTCCAGCCGTGGCTGGAGCGGAATTCGGCCCTTTCGGCATCGTCGGCCAGTTCGCCGTTGGTCCAGGTCGAGTTCTCGCGCAGGTGCTTCATGCTGGGCGCGAAATAGAACTGTGTCAGGCATGCACCGGCAAACATCACGGCTGCCACCAAGGCCATGATCTGCCACTTGCGCGGTGCACGTAAGTTGTTGTCTGGTGGTGACTTAGCTGCGAACACACAACCCAGCAGTGCCAGCGCGGCTGTGATCAGCATTGGCCAGCCCAGCCGGTCGAACATGCTGCCGGCCAACGTGTTGGCGATGTGCTTGTCGAAGCCCTGTTCGCGCGAGACACCAAAGATCACGCTGGCAGCCACGCTGGTGCCCACGGACGCGCCCACAAGGATCCCCAGGCACAGGTCGGTCAAACCATGGATCAGCCGCGCGAGCTTCATGGGGCTGATCATGTCTTGCGGGCGGTTCGAATCCACACCCCGGCTTGTAATCGCCGCACGGGCCCGCGCGGGCGATACTTCAGGCGTGAAGGGAGGCGGGCAATGAAACGCACACTGGCGCAACAGGTTCAAAGCACCGAGCGGGCCACCAACGAGGTCGCCGATGTGATGCACAGCCACAAACTCTGGCTGGCCGAGTTGGTGGCAAGCGTGCTCAGTCTGGTGATGTTCTGGAGGTAGCGCGGACTTGGCTACTCACCCGCCGTGCGCAGTTGGTGTTTTTCCTGGATGGCCTGGGCCGCGTTGACGCTTTGCTCAAGCCCCGATTTCACCGCAGGCTCGGTGCGGTTGAGGAACCAGCCGGGCGCCACGCCGATCAGGAAGATCATCGCAACCATTGGCAGCGAGAACGTCATCTCGGTGGCTGTGACGTCCTTGAGGCTCTTGTTCTCTTCGACCTTGATTTCGCCAAAGAACACGCGCTGGTAGCTCCAGAGCATGTAGATCGCGCCCAGGATCACGCCGCTGGCTGCGAACACGGCCAGCGTGCTGTGCAGGTTCCAGCTCCAGCCTTCGCGCAGGCCATCCAGGTCGCCGCCGAACGTTCCCAGCAGAATCAGGAACTCGCCGACGAACCCGTTGGTGCCCGGCAAGCCGACGCTGGCCAGTGTCGCGACCATGAACAGGATCGCGAACTTGGGCATGACCTTGGCAATGCCGCCGTACTCGTCAAACAGGCGCGTGTGGCGGCGCTCGTAGACAATGCCGATCAGAAGGAACAGCAGGCCCGTGCTGAGGCCGTGGTTGATGTTCTGGATCAGCGCGCCCTGGGTCGCGATCAGGTTGAAGCTGAAAATCCCCAGCACGATGAAGCCCATGTGGCCGACCGAGCTGTAGGCAACCATGCGCTTCCAGTCGCCGTTACTGAGCAGCTGCGCAACCGACATCAGTGAACCGTAGATGATGCCGACCACGGCCAGAACGCATATCGCGGGGCCAAGGGTCAGCGCGGGCTCTGGAAAGAACGGGATGGCAAAACGCAGCATGCCGTAGGTGCCCAGCTTCAGCAGCACGCCGGCCAGCACGACTGAACCGCCGGTGGGTGCCTCTGTGTGGGCATCAGGCAGCCACGTGTGAAACGGGAACATCGGCGTCTTGACCGCAAAACTCAACATGAACGCCAGGAAGCACACGTACTGGGCCGCCTTGCTGAAACGCCCGTCAATCGCCATCTGCTGCAGGCGCGTGGTCAGCTCGGTGATCTCGAACGTGCCGGCGAGGTTGGCCACGTACAGCACCGCAAGGAACATCAGCAGTGAGCCGAGCAGCGTATAGATAAAGAACTTGATCGCGGCGTCGCGGCGCCCCTGGGGGTCGCTCCCCCACACGCCGATCAACAGGTACATCGGGATCAGCATCAGCTCAAAGAACACGTAGAACAGGAACAGGTCCAGCGCGCAGAAGCTGCCGATCACGCCGGTCTCAAGCACCAGCATCGCGATGAAGAACTCTTTCACGCGCTTGTGCACGTTGGTCGAGCACGAAAGCATGATGATCGGGCCCAGGAAGGTCGTCAGCAGCACCAGGAACAGGCTGATGCCGTCTACGCCCATGGCGTACTGGATGTTGAAGGCGGGAATCCAGTCCACCTTCTCGACCATCTGGAAGCTGGCGTTGCTCTTGAACTCGAACAGGATCGGCAGGCTGGCCACGAACGTGATCAGCGAGAAGAAGATGCTGGTGGCTTTGATCTCGCGGTGGCGCTTGCTGTTGATGAACGCAATGAACATCGCGCCCACCAGCGGCAGGAACGTGATTACACTGAGGTGGTGCTTCAGGTTTTGCGGGTCAAATGCCGCGGCCAAAAAGTCCATCGAACGCCCCAACCGTATCGAGGCCGGATGTTAGAGGGGGGCAACCCGGATGCAAGCCTGTTTGAAGTGCGGAAACGGTCACAGATTTCTCCCCTGCCCGGGGGCAGGGGAGTCGAATCGTCCGCAACGGCCCAATCAAGCAATCTTCAGGTCTTTGAACGCCGACAGCGTCGGTTTGATCACCGGCGCATCCGGCAGCACGCCGGGCTCCATCAGGGCATCCATCGTCTTCAGCCCCTGCCCGGTGATGCACAGGACCGTGGTTTCATCCTTGTTGATGCGCCCGGCTTTGGCGAGCTTGGCGAACGTAGCGACGGTGACCCCGCCCGCGGTTTCGGTGAACAGGCCCTCGGTTTCGGCCAGCAGCTTCATGCCCTCAACAATCTCGGCGTCGCTGACGTCGTCGCCGCCGCCGCCTGAATCAAGGCACAGCCGCGACGCGTAGTATCCGTCCGCAGGGTTGCCAATCGCGATGCTGCGGGCGATCGTGTCGGGGTTCTTGACCGGCTTGATCAGGTCCGACTTGCGCTTGATCGCGTCGGTGATGGGGTTGCAGCCTGTCGCCTGTGCGCCCCAGAAGCGGGTCTTGACCTCGTTTTCAAGCAGCCCGAGTTTTTCGAACTCTTTGAACGCTTTGTTCAGTTTGTTGATCAGCGAGCCGCCGGCCATGCACACCACGACGTTGTCGGGCGCGCGCCAGCCCAGCTGCTCGGCGACTTCAAAGCCCATGCTCTTGCTGCCCTCGGCGTAATACGCGCGCAGGTTCACGTTCACGATGCCGATTTTCGCGTCGTTGGCGATCTCGGCGCACAGGCGGTTCACGTCGTCGTAGTGGCCATCGACCTTGATCAGCTTCGCGCCGTAAATCTGCGTGTTCACGACCTTGGCGCGCTCGAGCGTTTTCGGGATCAGGATGACAGCCTTCAAACCGGCCTGGGCGGCCTGGGCGGCGACGCTGTTGGCCAGGTTGCCCGTGCTGGCACAGCCGACCGTCTCAAAGCCAAAGCGCTTTGCACGTGCGACGCTGACGGCAACGACACGGTCTTTGAAACTGAGCGTCGGCACGCACACGCCATCGAACTTCACGTACAGCTTGGGAAAACCCAAGCGCTTGCCCAGGTTCTTCGCGTGGTACAGCGGCGTGCCGCCGGTGTTGAAGCCGCTGACCGGCTCTTGCTCAGGCAACAGTTCGCGGTAGCGCCACATGTTGAAGGCGCGCTTGGTGATGGTTTCGCGGCTGAAACCCTTCTTGACCGCGGGATAGTCGTAGATGACCTCGAGGGGCCCGAAGTCGTGTTCGCAAACGTTGATCGGGTTGTCCGCGTACTCAGTGCCGCACTCTCTGCAGCGCAGACCAACCGCCGTGGCGGTACTCATGGAATCTCTCCATACCAAGGCCCGTGAAGGGGCAGAGCGTAGCAACAAGAACCCCCCGCGAAAGCGGGGGGTTACAGTGGTGGGCGGACGCTAGCTTTGCAGGCGCTTGAGGGCTTCGCCTACCCAGTAGCGCACGTCTTCGTCTTCGTCCTGCAGCGCTTTCTTTAGCGCGGCTTCAGCGGGGCGCGCCTTGTCGCCCAGCTTTTCCAGGGCGCGCGCGGCGTTGAACCTTACGCGCTCGTCTTCATCGCTCAGGCACTTGGCAAGCTCCGACACGGCTGCGCTGGCGCTATCGCCGAGCTGGCTCAAGGCATTCAGACTGCGCAGCCGCACGTGGGTGTTGGCGCCGCTGAGCACCTTGCGCAATGGCTCGACCGACGCGGTACCAATGGCGCCCAACGCATCACTTGCGGCGCGGCTGACTTCGCCGTCGTCTTTCATCGCCGCCATCAGCTTGGCGACGGCGCCGGCGGCCGCGGGGCCGATCCCGCGCAGCGCGTCGGCGGCCTGCATGCACACCGCTTCATCATCCAGCAATTCTGCCAACGCGGGCACGGCGTCTTTGGCATCGGGCCCGATCTGCCCAAGCGCGATGACTGCGCGGCGGCGCACGCGGGCGTCCCCATCGCTGAGCACATCAATGAGCGCGTTCACCGCACCCTTGCCGATGCGACCCAAGGACTTGGCGGCTGCCGCGCGCACGTTCGGGTCTTCATCCTTCAGGGCCCTGGTCAGCACCGGCACCGCGACCTCGGCGGCTGGGCCGATGTTGCCCAGTGCCTCGGCGGCGATGGTCTGCACGCTGGCGACGTCGTCCTTGAGCACTTCCATGAGTGCCGGCACGGCGCCGCTTGCGGCGGGTCCGATGCGGCCGATCGCGTGGGCGGCGTCAAAGCGCACGTTGGGGTCTTTGTCGCGCAGCGCGTTGCACAGGGGCCCGACGGCTTCAACGCCCATGTCGCCAAGGGCCTCGGCGGCGGCGCGGCGCACGTCAACCTTTTCGTCTTTCAGTGCGATCATCAGCTCCGGGATCGCGTCCTTGGCGGCACGGCCAATCTTGCGCAGCGCCTCGGCGGCGTAGCAGCGGATCTCGCCGGCGGTGTCGCGCAACGCGTGGGCCAGCGCCGGCACCGCGTCAACGGCGCGGTGGCCAATCATGCGGATCGCCTCAAGGCTGCGGCGGCGGATGTCAAGCTCGTTGGCTTTCAGTGATTCAATCAGCGACGGCACGCTGGCGGTGCCGATGCGGCCGAGTGCAAACGCCGCGTCAAACACCACGTGCTTGTTCTCGTCGCGCAGGGCGTGTGCCAGGGCCTTCACGGCGCCTTCGGCCTGCGGGCCGATCTTGCCCAAGGCTTCGGCCGCGCTGCGGCGCACCGCGGGGTCTTTGTCTTCAAGGCGTTCGATCAGGCGCTGCACTTCCGGAGTCGTCATGGGTTTACCCTCGTCGTATTTTCTTCAGCATACCATGTTACGACTCGCACTGCCCGGCAGAGGCGAACGCAGCAGTCGCACGCAACTGTACGAATTTCATCAAAAACACACCGACTGCCTACTTTTGCCGCGGTGCCTTCAAACCGGCATCTGGCGCCTTGAACTTTCCTGAGCGCATCTGCTTCACAAGGTTCACCAGCGCGCTGGCAGCATTGGCGGCTTCTGCTTGAAACGCCGCGTCCTTGTCCAGGTCGTCGTGGCTGGTTGCGTAGGGCTGGTAGTAACCGACGTAGGCCCCGACGGCACTGGCTTCGTGCATGCCAAGGTCGCTCAGCCAGTCGCAGAGTATGCGGCGCAGGTTCTCAACGCCCGCGGCGTCGCCGTGGACGACCACGCTGAATGCGCGCCCCGCAAGGTGCTGCGGATAGTCCCAGCCCTTGAGCTCAAGCGCCTTGGCGCGCGCCGGGTCTTTGCCGCCGGTCAGCGTGGGGTCAGGGTTGCCGCCATCGGCGCACACCAGCCGGTCGATCATCAGCTTCAAGCCGCCCGGCGCCTGGTACCAGTTCACGGGCGTTACGATCATCACGCCGTGGGCGGCGGCCCAGCGCGGGTAGATCTCGTTCATCCAGTCGCCGGTTTGCCCCATGGCGTGGTTGGGGTAGCACGAACACGGCCAGTTGCACAGCGGCATGGCTGTGCTCACGCAGGACTTGCACGGGTTGATCGTGCGGCCGTACTCGCTGGTCAGCAGGCTCAGGTCAAGAAAATCGACTTCAAAGCCGCGCTGCCGGCGAATCAGTTTCTCGGCAATCTTGGCCACGCGCCACGACTTCGGAATCTCGCCGGGGCAGGTCTGGTCGCTGCGCATAGATCCGCTGACCAGCAGAATGCGGCTGGGTGATTGCGGGTCGGCCCGGCGCTTCTCGGCATCGCGGATGGCTTTTCGCGTGGCAAGCCATTCCACGGGCAATTGCATGCCCGCGTCATGAAAGCCACCGCCCGCGGGCCTGGTGCGCGGGCTCTTGTGGTACTTGTGATACGCCTGCCAGGCGACGTCTATGACGCGCGCCAACTCGGGTTCAATCGCTTCATAGGCCGGGTCGTAAAAGCGCTCACGGAAGCGGCGCTCAAACTCTTTGCGGGTCAGGGCCACGCTGGCTTGACCCTTGCGCACGTCAGGTTTGGTCATGCTCGGGCTCCGGCGAGGTGTATCGCAGCCTAACAGCATCGCTGCCGGATTCATGCCCGATTACTTCAGGACCCACGCCTTCCACTCAGCCTCGAAATCCGCCAGCGATTTGCCGAAGCGTTTGGCGAAGTCGCGGCGACGGGTGTCGGTACGGTAGTAGTCCACCAGCAGATACAGGTAGGCCTTGCGGTACTCCTTGTTCTCGAACAGGCAGTACCATCCGACACTGCCGGCCAGCGCGTACTTTTCCGTACTCGAGATCGGCGTGCCGTCGGCAAAGCCCGCATGGCCCTGCGCAAAGATCGGCGCCAATTCGGGCACTTTGCCGTCTTTGCCCTTCCATGCCTTGATCGTCCAGTCGCGCTGGTCTTCGAGGCCCTTGAGTTTGTAGCCGGTCTTGGTGAGTTGCAGGTCTTCAAAGACGATCGCGATGCTTTCGACAATCCAGGCGTGTTCGCGCGTGCTGGCCAACGACCAGGCATCCATCCCGCCGCGTCGCCCGCGCAGGCCGATCTCGACCAGCCGGTGCGCGCACTCGTGGAACAGCGTGCGCGCCAGGTTGTCCCAGCTCTTGTTCTTGCGACCGACGAAGTCGCAACGCTCGGCGTTGACCAGCACTGCGCCCAGCGAGCCGACGTGCAACCCGCCGTTGTCCTTGCCCATCGGAAACTCAAGCGACGTGGTGAAGTCCACAAACGTCTGCGCGTCCTTGCAGCACCAGACCACGTTGGGGTGAGGGCGGCGCGGCAGCACGTCGCCAATCAGCTCAAAAAAGATGTCGTCGAAGCGCTCAAGGTACTCGGCGTACTTCTTCGCCCGCGACCATGGCAGGTCGGTCACCAGGCAGAACGTCTTGCCGATGATGACCCACGGCTGTTGCCAGGTCACTTCGCGCTCTTGCTTGGCGGGCGCGCCTTCGAGCGCGATCGCCAACGGTGACAGCCGCTCATGCTCGGCTTTGGCAAGCCAGCCCATGCCCTTGAGTTCAAGCATGCCCGCGCGCTCCAGCGCCGGGGCGTAGTCCGGGCAGATCGTCAGCACGTCCTGGGCGGGATTGCCCGCGTCGAAGGCCCCTTGCGCGCGACGCCGCTGTGTGGCCTCAAGACGGTCGAGATAGCCACCCCATGCCTCGGCTGTGTATTCGTCAGGCAAGTCGGCGCACGCGGCGACGATTTCTTTGGCGCGGTCACCGTTGACGCCGGTGCACAACCTGATGGCTTCTGAGTTCAGCTCTTGCTCAAGGCAGTACTCGGCAAGCGCAACTGTCGCGTCGTGATAGCCCGCCTGCGAAGGGTGCCAGGGCAAACCATCGCCCCCATGCAGGCCACAGGCCAGCAGGGCGAACAGCAATACGGTGGTTGTTCGAAGCATGTGAATCGCCGAGGGGATGGCGACGGGGCCTGCCGCCATGATCGGTGTTCAGGGCTGGAACTGCAACCGTGAAATCAGCAACGCCGGCGGCGCAGTGCGGCCACGGCCATCAGGGCCAGCATCGCCAGGGCTGGCGGTGTGTACGCAACGCCTGCCACGCAGCCTGATCTCTCTTCGGGCTTGGGGCCGTAGCAAGCCGCAGGCAAGACGGGTGTGGAATCAACCCTGATCTCGAAGCTGAACGTGGCATCGGGGTTGATGCCGTCGCTTGCGGTCAGCGAAACCACATGTGTGACGGACCCGACGTCGAACGTACCGCTGGTTGGCGTAACACTGTAGGGCCCGACGGCGGCAGCGGCGCTGAACTCGGACTCCGCGATCGCCTGCGTGGTGACGTTCGAGACCGTCCCGACAAGGCTGACCGGGCTGCCGTCGGTGCTGTTGACGTCAATGACGATTTGCAGGTGGGTGAGTGTCTGGTTGCGGTAAGCCTCAACAAAACCGCCGTCGGCGACCGATGCGCCGCTGACGGTCACCGAAATCGTCGGTGCTGCAATGCAGCATGCCGGAAGCACCAGTAGCGCGAGCAGTAGGGCTCTCATCGGTATCCTCGGGCAATAAGCATATCACATGCCCGCCGGCTTGCGAATACAGGCATTTCTGTGCGATTCGCGCCAGGATTGTGCGGACCCGCGCTTCTGCCTCATTTCTTGGCCAAAGCTGAAAAATCCGGAGAAGTTGGAACCGGCGTAACGGATTTCGCAACCAAGGAGTAGTTGAGGAAGCCATGCACGTCGCAACCGAAAAACTGGCCACGAACTCGCCGAACTACGCGCGGCTGCTGAAAAGCGCCCACGAGCGTGCCGAGCGCCGCAACCGTCTTGCCCACCTGCTGACATCAGTGCGCAAACGCGTCGAGTTTGAGCACGCCCTGCGCGCGGTTGGCGCCTAACCGATCAAAAGTGTTGGACGACGTCCAAGCGTCAATCGAGAGATCGCCGACGTCGCAGGCACAGTGCACGAGGAAGGCTTACCGCCCGCGCAGCTTGGGGTTGAACGCCTCGCGCAGGCCTTCGCCCAGCAGGTTGAACGACAACACCGTAATCAGGATGGCAATACCCGGGATCCACGTAAGCCACGGCGCGTCGTTCAGAAACAGGCGGCCGTCGGCCAGAATCTTGCCCCAGGTGTCCTGGTTTTCGCCGGCGCCGATGCCAAGGAAGCTGAGCGTGCTTTCGGCCAGCACCGCGCCGGCCACGCCGATCGTCGCGCTGACCAGCACAGGGCTGATCGCGTTGGGTACAAGATGGCGCCAGATGATGCGGAAGTCGCTCACGCCCAGGCTGCGCGCGGCCTGCACAAAGTCCTGCTCGCGCAGTGACAGAATCTCGGCACGCACAAAACGCGTGGTGCCCATCCAGCTGGTCAAGCCGATCACGGCCATCACGATGTAAACGTCGCGCTCAAACAGCGCCAGCACCATCAAGATCAGGAACAGCACCGGGATGGTCAGCATGATCTCGGTGAAGCGCATGACCAGGTCGTCCACCGTGATCGTCGGGATGAACAGCTTGCTGACAATGTTGCGCGACTCGCCAGCGGCAGCCTGAGCCTGCGCCGCGACCAGCAGCGCCGTAACCAGCAGCAGGATGTACAGGACGACCGTGGTAATGAAATGGCGCAGCACGCGGTAAGCGCCGTAGCGAGTGCTGCCATCCAGGTTCTTGCCCTTGACCAGCGTCTCAAAGCGGTTGTCGCGCTCAGCGCGGAACTTGTCCACCACGGTCTTGCGCAACTCGGCACGCCGCTCAAGCAACGCGTTTGAACCCAGCGGCTCAAGATTCTCCGTGGTCTTTTCGCTGGTCGCTGTAACGGCGGTCTCCTTGACCGTTATGTCCTTGGTCAACTCGTCGGTCTTGGCCTTGAGCGCTTCCAGGCGCTTTCGATCACCCTCAAGAATGTTCTTTTCCATGGCCGCATCGTCAGCCAGGTCCAGCGACTCAAGGTGCGCGATGCGCTCTTCACGTTCGCCAAACCCGCGCTCGACGATCTCAAGCTGCGTTTCATGCACCAGCAGCGCGTGCTGCGAAAGCAGCAGGTTCAACGCCGCCTGCTTGTTCTCAATCTCGAGCTGCGCGGCCAGTCGCCACTCATTGTCCTTGGCGCGCGGGTCCGTGTCCTCAATCAGCTTGACCTCGGCACCCAGGTCACGGATCTGGCGCACCAGCATGTAGCTTTCGTCGGCGACCTGGCTGGCGCTTATGTACGCCCGCCCCTCAGGTGTGCTTGACTCGACCGACGAGTTGTAAGCAAAAATGCTCAGCGAGAGCATCAGCACCACGCCGAACGCAATGACACTACTGAACCGTTTGCCCAGCAGGGCCATGACGGCCTGCACCACGAAGAAACCGGCTGCGATGGCCAGCACGGGGATGGCTGCAAATTCAAACTCGGCTGCCCATAACACGCCGCCGCCGCCGCCCAGCAGCAGCATGGCCAACAATGGCAGCCGCACACGCGAGCGCCCGAAGTAGCCCGCGATCCCGCCCAGCGTGATACCCAGCAGCACGGAAATGCCGACTGCCAGAAAACCAATCGTCAGGCTGATTGTGCTGCCCGCCCACAGGCGCGCCAGCACGTCACGACCCAGGTCGTCGGTGCCCAGAAAGTAGACTTTGCCTTCAATGTGCCGGCTTTCGGACAGCGGCGGCAGGAACGTGTCTTTCAACTCGGTCTTGGTGTGGTCGAGTACCGCGCCGCGCTTGACCTCAATGGCCAGCGTGTCGCCGGTGATCGCGGCCTTGTCCATCAACTTGATCTGGTCTTCGGTCGGGCGCTTGCCGACAAGCAACTGGCCTGAAATCGCCGCGCTGGCCAGCAACACGATCATGAACAGCGACAGCACCGCCGGCTTGTTGTGAAACAGCAGGCGCAGCGAGTCCTTCAGCGGCGACGAAGGCTTGCGATCAGATGTCCCGTTGCTCATCTCAACGCCCTAAGCCAGCTTTACGCGCGGGTCAGCCACGCTGTAAAGAATGTCCGAGATCAGGATACCCACCAGCGTCAGCGCGGAGCCCACGAACAGGCTGGTGATCACGATAAACAGGTCTTTGGCCAGCACCGCTTCAAACACCCAGCGCCCAAGGCCCGGCCACGCATAGATTGCCTCAAACACCACCGAGCCGCCAAAAAGACTGGGCAGCAACCCGGCCAGCATCGTGATGAACGGCAAGCTGGCGTTGCGCAGCGCGTGCCGGTAGTACACGGTGTCGCCGTCCAGGCCCTTGGCCTTTGCGGTGCGTATGTAGTCCTGCCCCATCACCTCAAGCATCTGGCCCTTCACATAGCGCGAAAGTACCGCCACGCCGCCAAGCGCAGCGATGAACGCGGGCACCGCCATGTGCCAGGTACGGTCCATGAACTCGCGGGGCCCGCCAAGCTCGACACCCAGTGTGGTCGGCGAAACGACCGGGATGCCCAGTGTGCCGTTCACGAACTTGATGACCAGGATCGCGAGCCAGAACCCGGGAAACGAGATCAGGAAGTACGAACCGATCGTCGCAATCCGGTCGACTGGCTTGCCGCGACGCAAGGCCGTGCCGATGCCGACGGGAAAGCTGAGCGTCCAGGTAATGATCGTGGTCAGGATGACCAGCGGCAGCGTGATCAGCATCTTCTGCCACATGGTCGGCAGCACCGGTTCTTTGGTGCGCGCGCTTTTCAGGCGCCACTCGTGGCTTGAGTCGCCGGTGACGACGGCCGCCAGGTCGCTGAAGAACTGGTCGTAAAACTTGATGTACTTCTGCACGACCGGGTCGTCATAGCCCATCTGGTCGCGCTGGCGTTCAATGTCGCTGGGCTTGGCCTTTGGGTCGAGCTGTGCGGCATAGGGGTCGCCGGGTGCCAGGGCGACAATCAGGAAGCTCAACACGCTGATGATCACCAGCGTGAGGCCCATCTGGATAAGGCGGCGAACGATGTAGGAAAGCATCCGGCTCCGCTCTAGTCCTTGTACTGCGCGTCTGAGAACACAGGTATCTCTTCCCGGCGCACCAGTTCAGGCTCGAAGTACCGCCAGGTGGCGCGTGAGTTCTTGATGTACTCGTGGTCCAGGGGGCGGTCTTCGTAAATTGGTTTGCCGTCCTTGTCCACACCTGTTTGCTTTCTCCAGACCAGGTGGCGGTCAACAATCGTCGTCGTCAGCGGCGAATACAGAAAAATGTACGGGAAGTCCGACGCAATCTTGCTGAAGATTTCGTGGCTCAGCCGCACCTGCTCGTCGGGGTCGTACACCTTCAAAATCTTGTTCATCAGCGCGTCGGCTTCCGGGTTGCTGTATCCCACGAAGTTCAACCCGTTGGGCGGCGTGCTTGGCGTCTCCCAGAGCTGGCGGCTGTCAAAGTCCAGGCCGCCGCTCCAGCCCAGCACACACACATCAAAGTTCATCGCCATCACGAAGCGCTGGATGAAGTCATTCCACTCGTACTGCTTGTAGTCCACCTCGACGCCGAGCTGTTCCCAGCGTTCCTTGGCCAGCACCGCCGACTTCTGGCGCGGACCGGGTGAAGTCGAGTTGATAAATTGCAGCCGAAGCGCCTTGCCATCCTTGAACAGCTTGCCGCCCTGCTCACGGAACCCGGCCTCCAGCAACAGCGCCTTGGCCTCTTCCATGTCAAACGGAACGTACTGCAATTTTTCGGTGGTGCCCTTCTTGGGGCCGGACCGCCAGGTGTGCTCAAACCGGTGCTCGTTGTTGTACCACGGCAGCACCGGGTAGGCCGGGCCGTTGATGCGCGTGCCCTGGTCAAAGCACACATACTTGATGATCTCTTCCACGTTGATGGCCATCGACAGCGCAAGCCGCACGCGTTTGTCTTTCAAAAGTTCGCGCGTGTTGTTGAAGCCGAAATACTCGTAGGTGGTGGGCTGGCGCTTGATCACGTAGTAGCGGTCGGTCATCTCTTCATAGCGCTGCACCTGGTAGTCTTTGGCGCTGTACAGGTCCATGCCGCCGCCCATGAACACGACCTCAGACGTTTCGCTGCCGAGCGCCGGGTCGAACACGAACCAGTCCACAAACTCGTACTCGGCCTGGCGGTTCCAGTAAAACTCGTTGCGGCGCAGGCGCACGCGCAGATTGTTCTGCCAGTACGGCTTGCTGGCCTTGTTCATCGGGTCAAGAATCATCGACCCAAGGTACGACGGCGACAATGCGAATTCGCGATCACGGGAGCGCAGCGCGCGCATCGGGTTGTACTTGGCGCGGTCGATGCCCAGGTCGTCTGGGCCCACGTTCTTTCGCACCGCTTCTTCTGTCCACGCCACAAGGTTCCAGCGGTGGAACGGCAGCAGGTTCCCCGTCAGGTCCGACAATGCCGGCGAATACAGCTCGTCGTAGACCACCTGCAGCCGGTGCGGGTCCTGCGGGAACGTTCGGATCTCGACGATGCTGGTGTAGCTGCTGCGCCGCGGGCTGCCGAAGTCGGCGTTCTTGATGTGGTCGTACGTCAGCTTGACGTCCCGCGAACCGAACTCAGGCCCGCGCCCCCACCATGGCCCGTCTTTCTCGTCGCCAAAGCGATACTCATAGTTCTCGGCTTCGACCTTGGCGTCCTTGGCAGGCTTGAGGCGCTCACGAATCACGCTGATCGCCTCATCGCGGCTGTCGGCCACGATGATCCCCGCCTCGGTGCCATCGACCTTAGTGATCCACACATTCGCCGGGTCATCGAAGAACGGGCCATCGGTCCAGTACACGCCTTTGTGCAACGCGCAATCGACCACCGGGTTGTGCTGGATGTGCGCGATGCCCGCCTGGCTGAGCAGGTCGCCGAACTCGCGCTTGAAGTCGTCAAACTCCTGGTCCTTCTTCTTGTCTGCCGGCATCGCGTCCCACGCAGTCTGCGCAGCCGCAGTCAACTCGGGAAACAGCTCGCTGCCGATGCGCTTTTCCAGTTGCGGTTCAAACTCGGGCTGCACGGCACTGACAATCTTGCCCTTCACGGGCGGGGCCGAAAAGCTGACTTTGAGCGTGGGTACCTTGGGGCGACTCTCGATGAACGCCAACACGTCCTTGAGCAACCCCGCGGCCTCGATCTGCTTCTTGAGCTCATCACTGACCTTGGGTTCCAGCTCAGGCCCCTTGGCCACAGTGTCAACGCGGGCGCCGTACTCAGCGCGGATCGCTTGTTCGTAAGCCTCTGGCGTCATGTGGCGCGGCACCACCGTGGTCAGCTCGTGGCGGACAACGACGGTATCGGCAAGCCACGGTTCAACCTCATACATGCGGTTGTAGCGCAGCACGCCTTCGAAAAAGTAGTCACTGATCGTGGTGTCCGTGGTCTTGGTGCTGGTCCACGGATTCATGTCCTCGGGGTTGCCGCCCATGTACAGGATGATGCGGTTCTGGCGGCTGTCGTTGTCGGCAATGCTGGCCGAGCCCGGCACCCAGAACACGCTTTGGGCAAGAAACACGAACAGCAGGATGGGCACGACAACCAGCGAGCGTTTGATCCACATGGCGCTACCTCAGTTTCAAGCCGTTGTCTGAACTGCCACTGGCGGGTTGGCTGGGGGTTTGTTTGCTTACGCCCCGGCTTCAACCTGGCCGCTATTTTTCCGGCGGCTTACCTTACAGGCACCCATGGCTGACCCAAGACGTATTCAACGAATTCAGAGCCGCATAAGGCAAGACATTGCCGAGCTGTTCCTGCGTGAACTTAAGGACCCGCGCGTCAAAGGCCTGATTTCCGTTACCCGCGTTGAAGTCAGCAAAGACCTTACCAACGCCCGCGTGTTCTGGTCTATCCTTGGCAGCAAATCCGAGCGCCGCACCGCCCAGCGCTTCATTGAGGGCGCATCGGGCTACATCCAGAAAAAGGTCGCCGAGGGCCTGCAAATCCACACCGCCCCGCATCTTGATTTCCGGTATGATGATTCGATTGAAAAGGGTGCCGACGTCTCTAAGCTCATTGACGAAGCCCTGCAAGCCGATCAACGAGACGGCGACGAGTAACAGGACTAACCATGGCGCGGTCAAGCATTCGATCAGCCCCCTCAGGCGGCGCAGGCGCGCTGCTGGAGAAGCTTGAACGCTACCTTCAACGCAAGTCACAAAAGCTGACGTCCCAGCGCCGCTCGCTGGTGCAGAAAATCGTCGAGATGGCCAAGACGCACTTCACCGCCGACGACCTGGTCGCCGAGTTCTTCGACGCCCGGCCCCGCGTCAGCAAAGCCACCATCTACCGCTCGCTCAGCGTCATGGTCGAGGCGGGCATCCTTGAGGAACACCAGTTCGGCAACAGCTACAAGGTCTACGAGTTGTCCGAGGGCCGGCCCCACCACGACCACTTGATCTGCACCCACTGCGGCAAAATCCTCGAGTTCTTCAACGCCGAAATGGAAGAGCTTCAGGAAAAGGTCGCCAAGAAGCACGGCTTTCACGCCACCCACCACAGCCAGAAAATCTTCGGCGTCTGCCAGCAGTGCTGGGCCCTGGGCGTGCGCGCTTAGCCCGAATTGCATCGTCCGCAATGTCCAATGCGTGCTGGGAAGAACCACCGTGAAACTGCACTTAATGCTGGGGGGAAGACTCACCGACAGGATCCCAAACCCGCCGAGAACCTGTTTTGGAACCACGGGTGAACACGGGTAAACACACGTGTGTAGAGTCGCGTCAACGGTGTGCACCCGTGTTCACGCGTGGTTTCATTGCCATTGCCGTTTGTTTCACCAGCGTTGCTTTTCATGGGTCATTGGAGTTTGGTCATTTGCTGTTCGCGTGACTCGCGTTGCTCAATGACCGTTCCAACCGCATTGACCGCCACGGTCCAATCTTCGATTATCGTCCGCTATGGGCGATCCTGCAGATGCGAACGACCGGCGCGAATTTCTGCGCGTGTGTGTGATCGGCGGGGCTGCGCTGCTTGGCGCGGGCGCCGGCGCCTGGGCCGTGGTCAATCCCGCCAACGCCGCCGCCTCAGAGGGCACAGCTGAAACCTTGCCGCTGGTGCCGATGCTGCGCCTGTCCGCACTTGAGAAGAACAAGCCGCTGGCCCTTGAGGTCACGGTGGCCCGCCGCCAGGGCTGGCGCATGCAGACGCGCCGCCAGCACGTCTTCATCGTGCGCACCGGCGACGGCGCCACCGACAAAGACTTCCTCGCCCTCAGCCCCGTCTGCCCGCACAAGGGTTGCAGCGTGCAGGCCAACGAAAAGGACCAGCGCTTCGTGTGCCCGTGCCACGACGCGCAGTTCGGCTTTGACGGCGACCTGAAAGAAGGCCCCGCCCAGCGCGGCCTTGACCCGCTGACGCTAACCGTGCGCGAACACGAGGGCGCCAACTGGCTGTTTGTTACATGGCAGGACTTCGAGCTCGACACCAGTGAACGCACACCGAGGCAGGCATGAGCAGCCCGGACAGCACAGCCTCGGCTTCCTCGTCGCAGATCGAAAGCGAACTGCTGGCCGAAGTGCAGAAAGAAATGGTGCGCCGCGGCACCACGCTGATTCCGAAAACGCCCGACCGCGCCGACGACCTGCCCGCCGCCCTGTGCGCCACCGCCATCCTGGCGACGCTGGCGATCCTGGCCGGCACCGGCGTGATGATGGCGCTCGTCTACGCACCCACCGCCGACGACGCCTACGCCAGCGTGGCCTGGATGCAGATGAGCAGCCTCGGCGGCCTGGCCCGCGCCATGCACTGGCACGCCAGCAACCTGCTGATCCTGCTTTCGGCCGCCTATCTGGCCTACCTGCTGTGGCGCGGCATGTTCCGCAAGCCCGAACACGGCCGCTGGTGGCGCGCCGGCATGATGCTCGCGCTGGCCGCCGCCGCCGGCTTTACGGGCCAGCTTCTTCCTTATGACCAGAACGCGCTGCACGGCACGGCGATTCGCATCAGCTACATTCAATCACTGCCCGGCGGCGACGTGCTGGCCGGCTGGATGACCGGCACGCCCGAAATCGGCACGGCGACCGTAACGCGCTTCTTTGGCCTGCACGTGCTGGTAATCCCGGCGTTGCTGATCCTGGTGCTGCGGCGCTTCTGGAAAGATTCGCGCAGCGAAAAACTCTTCAGCGCGCAGCTTGCCGTGCCCGTCGTCGTGCTGCTGCTGCTTGGCGCAGCCGGCTTTCTGGTCAGGGCGCCGCTGGGCCTTGGCGGCACACTCAGCGAACCCTACCCCGACGCGCGCCCCGAGTGGTGGGCGCTGCCGCTGTACGAGCTGCTGAAAATCCTGCCCGCGGGCGTACTGCACATGCTGACGCTTGCCTTGCCGCCGCTGCTGGGCGCCGCCGTCGTGATCGCGCTGCCGCTGGTCGAGAAAGTCTCGCTCAAGCCGCCGCGCCTGCTGAAGCCGCTCCGCATCAGCCTGATTGTCGGCGTCGTGGCGTTTCTCGGCTTGTCGATCGTGCCCCTGGTCGAGGACAGCTCAGACAGTGCCGGCTGGTTTCGCAAACAATCGCTGGCCGACCTGATGCCGGCCATGGGCACGCGCAACACCGCGCTGGGCAACACGCGCGATCCGCTGCCCTGGGACACCTACAAGCACGCCCAGGACCTCAAGCTGCTGCACGAGCGCATTCGCGGCGTGTACCCGGACGACCTTGACGCCCCCGGCCGCGCGCAATGGGACGAATGGGCCGACCAGGGCGCCGCTTTTGCGCTGGAGCTGCAACTTGCCAACGACGACACCGGCCAGCGCGAAGCCCGGCTGGGCCTGCGCAAAACCTGTCAGAAGTGCCACGACGCGCACGACAAGGGCGACATTCGCCTTGACCCGGAAGGCACAGTGGCCGCCGCAACCAAAGAGCCCGTCGCGCCAAAAAGCTACTTCTTTGACCAGGCGCTGCTCGAAAGCACCAAGCCCAACATGACGGCGACGACCACCAAGCGCATAATGGACCAGGGTAAGTTCCGGCTTGGCGATATCCTGGCGCAAGCGGGCATCACCAGCGGCGAAAAGAAGCGCAGCGCCGAGCAGGCGCTGGTGGACCTCCGTGCGGTGACAGCGGCGATCGGCAAGCTGTACGAGAAGAACAACGCGGTGTTTCTAGACGAACAGAAGTGGAACAACTGGGTCAAAGAGCTCGCGACTGCCGTGGAAGAGTTAGCGCAGGCCAGCAACCCCGAGGACGTGGGCAAGAAGATGGCAGCCGTAGGCAAAGCCTGCGAAACCTGCCACGAAGGCGCGGACGAACCCGACGAGCCCATAGAATGGGCCTACTCCAGCCTGCTGAAGTAGCGGCATCAGACGGCCTTAGAACTTAGTGGCATGGCCTTCCAGGCCATGTAGTTCCAACGGCTTCCAGCCGTTGAGGACGGGCGCAGAGGCCCGTCCAAACGACATCGGCTGGAAGCGGATGCCACTACGACTACACTCGTTGCATGGCGGATCCCATCGACAAACGCATGGGCGCGAACCTGCCGCACTGGACGGCCGAGGGCGCGACCTACTCGGTAACTTTCAGGCTTGCCGACTCGATCCCGGCAAGTGCCGTGGAGCGCCTGCAGGCAGAACTTGCCGACCTGAAAGCCAGAATCGAACGGGGCGGCGAGGTTGTGTTATCCGAGCAGATCAAACTCGCCCGCTTGCAGTCAGAGGCGGTCGATGACTTGCTCAACAGCGGCCAGGGCGAATGCCTGATGAACCAGCCGGCGATTGCGGCCATCGTCGCCGGCGCGCTGAAGCACTTTGATGGTCAGCGCTATCGTCTGATCGCGTGGTGCGTCATGCCGAATCACGTGCATGTTGTGTTCGCACCGATGGGCGTACACGGGTTGTCAGAAATACTTCATACCTGGAAGTCATTCACGGCGAATCAGATCAACAAGCAGTTGGGCCGATCCGGAACGGTCTGGCAATCCGAATCATATGACCACCTGATTCGAGACCGCGCCGACCTGATGCACCACGTGTTTTATGCAAGAGAGAACCAGGTCAAGGCGGGGCTAAACAACTGGCCCTGGACGGGATAGGTTCAAGAATCGTGGCATGGCCTTCCAGGCCATGTAGTTCCAACGGCTTCCAGCCGTTGGGGACGGGCGCGGAGGCCCGTCCAAACGACATCGGCTGGAAGCCGATGCCACTCTCGTCAATCACGCGGCCGAAGGGAACAAAGCCCCCGCACGCAATCTGAGCCTGTGCTTGCCCTTTGTTGCTTGCGTCCTCAACATGGTTGGCCTTGACCGGAGCTTGGACCATGTCGGACGAATTGCCTCAAACACGCCCCGAAACACTGGTCAACATCCAGGCGGCTTCTCAGCCGCAACTCACCGACAGCGGCGGCGAAACGCTGCTTGCGCTGGATGCCTCGGGAAGCGAAAGCGTGCTCTCGCGCGTCGAAACCGCCACCGGGGCCAACCTTTCCGCCCGGCCCGTTGAGCTGCGCAGCGCTGACTTTCCAGCCGACTCACAGGCCGCCACCCGCCAAACGGATTCGCGCAACGCCACGTTCACCGCGCGGCTTGCCGGCAGCTCTGAGCAGGTGGTGCGCTATGAATCGCGCAAAGAACTTGGCCGCGGCGGCATGGGCGTCGTGCTGCAAGTCCGCGACAACGACCTGCGCCGCGACGTCGCCATGAAAGTCATGCGCGCCGACAAGATCAAACCCGGCAGCCAGCACGGCCAGTTCGCGCTGCAACGCTTCGTCGAAGAAGCCCAGATCACCGGCCAGCTTGAGCACCCCAACATCGTGCCGATCCATGAACTCGGCGCCGACAGCAAGGGCCGCGTCTTCTTCACCATGAAGCTGGTGCAGGGCAAGCCCCTGGCCGACATCCTGCGCGCGCTGCGCGGCGGCGACAGCGCCACCGAGCGCGACTATCCGCTGGATCGGCTGTTGCAGATTTACCTGAAGGTGTGCGACGCGATGAACTTCGCCCACGCCCACGACGTGATCCACCGCGACCTCAAGCCAGAAAACATCATGATCGGCCGCTTCGGCGAGGTGATGGTCATGGACTGGGGGCTGGCGCGCATCCTGAACCAACCAGACGGTGAACCCGGCGGCGCGCCGCTGATCCAGACCGACAGCAAACCCGGCGACAGCACCGGCAGCGACCGGCCCAGCGCGCTCAGCATGGAAGGCACCATCGCCGGCACACCCGCCTATATGGCGCCTGAGCAAGCCCGCGGCGAAGTCAGCAAGGTTGACCAGCGCGCCGACATCTTTGCCCTGGGCGCGATTCTGTACGAGCTGCTGGTGCTGCGGCCGCCCTACACGGCCGAGGGCAGCTCGGCTGTGCTGGTGCAGGCCGCGCAGGGCGACCTGAGCGACCCGTTCACGCGCGTGGCCAACGACGACGAGTTGCGCGCGCGGCTGGTGCGTTTGCCCGGCGGCAAGATCCCGCCTGAGCTGGCGGCGATCGCCATGCACGCGCTGGAAAAGCGCGCCGACGACCGCTACCCCACCGTGCGCGCGCTGCAAACCGATGTCGAAGATTTCATCGCCGGCCGCCCCGTCAGCGTGCGGCAAGACCCGTTGTCGGTGCGCATGGCCAAGTGGGTGCGCCGCCACCCGACGCTGAGCATGTCAAGCGGCGCCGCGGCGGCTGTGCTGCTGGTGGCGGTGGCGTCGATCATGTTTGTGGTGGCGCAGGCGCGGCAGCAGGCATTTGAGCAGCAGCAGGAAGTGGTGGCGGCCAGCCGGGTCGCCGAGCAAGAGGCAGTCAAGCGCGCCGACGCCGAGGCGTCTGCCATGGAGCAAGAGCGCAAACTCAAAGAGCAGGCGATGGAGCGCCAGAAGGCCATGGCCCGCCGCGCCGAAGCCGCCCGCGTGTACCGCATTGGCGTGCAGCAATCAGAGCGCGCGCGCATGATCTCGGACGACACCCTGCGCGACGCGGCGTTTCGCGATGCCGTGGGCTCGCTCGAGCAGGCGTCCAGCACCGACCCCGCCTATGTAGACCCGGTGTTCGCGCTGGCGCGGCTGCTGCACTTTTTCAGCAACCAGCGCGCCCTGGGCGAGTACCAGCGCGTCAACACACTGACCGCGGCGCAGGATGGCCGTGGCGACGCGCGCGCGCTGGTGTACGCCGGCGACTTCGCGCGCCTGACACTGAGCGACAACACGCGCGCCCTTGAGTTTTATGAAGCCGCGTCGCGCGTGGCACCCGACGACCCGCTGGCGATGGTCGGCCGCGGCTACGTGGCTTACCTGCAGGGCGACTTCGCGGCTGCACGCAGCCACGCGCAGGAAGCGGCCAAGTTGGATGACGCATTGTGGGAGCCGCTGTTTCTTGAGGGATCAGTCTACAGCCACATATTCAAGCCGGGCTTCCGCGAGCTCAACCCGCTGTTTGACGCCACGCTGGCCGCCGACCTTCTGACGCGCGCGCTGCTGCGCAACAACACCGAGGGCGTGATTTACAACGAGCGCGGCGCGGCACTGGCCGAGCTGGGCGAGTTTGCCGCCGCCGAGAAAGACTTCCGGCGCGCCGTGGAGCTGATGCCGCGTGACCTGGCCCCGCGCCTGAACCTCGCGCTGGCCCTGCGCAGGCTTGCGCGGCTTGACGAAGCGCAGGAACTGTTGGACCGGCTGCTGACATCGCACGAGCATGAGCCGGGCGTGTGGATGGAACTGGGCAACTTGCGCATTCACCAGGCGCGGGTGAAAGAGGCGTTGCCTGCATTCGAACAATCGCTGAAGCTGGCCCCGGGGCGCCCGGCGGCGCTTTCCAACCTGGCGTGGTGTTACATCAGCCTGGGCGACTTCACCCGGGCGGAAACGTTTGCGCAGCAGGCCATTGACGCCGAGTCGGGCATGCCCGGCTCGTGGCTGCTGCTTGCGCAGGCGCGGCGCTACCAGGGCAACGCCGAAACTGCCCTTGAGGCCGTGGACAAGTCGCTGCAACTTCGGCCCGGCTGGTACGAGGCGCTGGCGCAAAAGGCCGAGCTGCTGGTGATGCTGAAGCGTTTCGATGAAGCGCACGTGATTGCCACCGCGGCCGTGGCCGCAGCACCCCTGCACGACAGCACGCACCAGGCGCTGGGCATGGCCGAGCACGGGCGCGGCAACTACGCGCAGGCGGAAAAGCACTATCGCAAAGCGCTCGAGCTGGGCGCGACGAATGCCGAAGCCGCGCTGAACCTTGCGATCGTGCTGAAGCTGCAAGGCAAGATGACCGAGGCCGAGCAGCTGGCGACCGAGTCCACGCGCTGGCCAGTGCTGGGCGGGCGCCCGTGGTTCGAGGTGGGTTTCGCGCGCATGCTGCGCCGCGACCTGGCTGGCGCGTTTGAGGCGTTCGCAAAAGCAGTCGAAATCACGCCAACACTGGGCGACGCGTGGATCAATGGCGCGTCGTGCGCCAACCGGCTGGGCAACTTCAAGGTCGCGCGCGACTATGCGCTGCAGGCGACGAAGGTGGCGCCGGGGCACATCCTGTCGTGGATCCAGCTTTGCCAGAGCGAGCTGAACCTGGGCGACCGGCAAGCCGCCAGCGCCGCCCTGGACGAGGCGCTGAAACTTGACGCGTCAACGCCGGCCGAGCGCACCGACCTGGCCGCCATGCTGTATTCGCTGGGCCGCTACGACGATGCCGCAAAACTAGGCCTGGACATCACCAAGGACAGCCCCGAGTTCGGGCGCGCGTGGCTGGTGCTGGCGAACATCTACATCGTGCAGAAGCGCTACGACGAAGCGATCGACGCGCTGTATTACGCGTGCGAACGCATGCCCGGCGAAGTTGAGCCGCGCAACCAGCGCGTGAAGCTGTTCTACCAGCTTGAGCAGTACATGACCGCACTTGACGCGGCCAAGGAAGTGCTGGCCATCGACCCCGGCAACTACATCGCCCACCTGTTCAGCGGGCACAGCCACTTCGGCTTGAACGCGTGGTCACTGGCGATTGCCAGCTATGAGGCGGCTGCGCGCGCCAACGGCCAGGATGCAACGCCCTGGATCAACATGGGCGCCTGCTACCTGTACCTGAACCAGCGCGAAGAGATGCTGCGCTGCTACGAGAAAGCGGTCGCCGTTGCACCCGCGAACGACTATGCCTGGTACCGCCTGGGCATGGGGCGCGAGCAGAACAGCGACGACGAAAACGCCATGAAAGCGTACATCGAGGCACTGCGCCTCAACGCCAACAACCTGAACGCGCTGCTTGCAGGCTCAGCCGTCGCCAGCCGCCTTAAGCGCCACGTGCAATCGGAAGAACTTGCCAAGCGCGCCACAGAGGTCGAGCCGCAGAACGTGACCGCGTGGTATCGCCTTGGCATGGCGCGCTTTGACCAGGGCAAGTGGGCCGACGCCAGCGAAGCATTCACGCAGGGCACCGTGGTTGCGCCCACGAACGCGTGGTTCTGGTACCTGCTGGCTTCCTCGACGCTGAATGAAAAGAAGTACGACGCGTGCCGCGCTGCCGCGATCAAGGCCCACGGGCTCGACGCCAAAATCAACGAAGCGCTGGTGCTGCAAGCCGCCGCCGAGTGCGGCCTGGGCAACAACGCCGAGGCCCTGAAGCTGCTGCGCAAAGGACTGGCAGCCGGTGCCGACGCAAAGTGGGCGTTTGGGCAATCGTGGTGGACAAGCCTTGAAGATGACGCGGAGTACAAAAGTCTCCGCGCCGAGTACGTGAAGGACTAGGCGCGGCGACCGTGCGGGCGCATCGCCGGTTCAGTATTCCATGGCATCCTTATGGAATCATGCCATGATCGGCGGTGTATTGACCGCCTCAGGCTATCGCAGCACGTTCCGCCTCAACTGATCAGGATTGCCCATGCGCGTATTTCTAGTCCACATTCGTGACCCACAATTTTATGCGCTGCAACAGAACCAGCGCGGCCCCACCGGCAACTACCAGGTGATGGGCTTCCCGCCCATCGGCATCATGTCGCTTTCGTCGGTCCTCAAGGCCAACGGCCACGAAAGCGTGATGTTCGACCAGGCCAACCCGGCCACGCCCAACGCATCCATCATTGAAGCGATCAAAGAGCAGAAGCCGGACCTGATCGGCCTGAGCTTCCTGAGCACCACCAGCTACCCGTACGCGAAAATGTTCGCGCGCGAGATTCGCGCCGCTGTGCCCGACGCGCGCATCGCGTTCGGCGGCGTGTTCGCCACGCTGAACGCGCTGCAGGTCAAAGAGCAGTGCCCGTACGTTGACTACGTGTGCCGCGGCGACGGCGAGCAGCTGATTCTCGACCTGCTGGCCAACCTGCAGGACCCGTCAAGCGTGCTCGGCCTGACCTGGGCCAAAGACGGCAAGATCGTCCACAACACAGACCGCAAACTCGAACGCGAACTTGACCAGTGGCCGATCCCGGACCGCGAGGGCATTGCGCTGGACTTCGTCGAGTCGATGCCGCTGGACGTGCCGGTAGTGCTGTCGCGCGAGAAGTTCACGACGATGCAGACTTCACGCGGCTGCCCGTGGCCATGCATCTTCTGCGACATTCCGATTTTCAACGAAGGCAAGTGGCGCTATCGCAGTGCCGAAAGCGTGATCGAAGAGTTCAAGGTGCTGCAGAAGCAGGGCTACGGCAGCGTCTACTTCGTGGACGACCACTTCCTGCTGCAACCCAAGCGCATCGAGGCGATCTGCGAGGGCATCATCCGCGAGGGCATCACCATCAAGTGGGGCGTCGAAGGCCGCGTGGACAGCGTGGTGCAGAAGCTGTTCCCGCTGATGGCCAAGGCCAACTGCCGCATCATCATGTTCGGCATCGAAAGCGGCAGCCAGAAAATCCTCGACCGCCTGAAAAAGCAGCAGACCCTTGAGCAGATCGAAACCGCGGTCAAGAACGCCAAGAAAGCCGGCATCGAGATTGTGCACGGCTTCTTTGTCGTCGGCAGCCCCGACGAGAACGCCGAGGACATGAAAAAGACCTTCAAGTTCGCCGCGCGTTTGCCGCTGGACACCTTCGGCTTCAACCGCCTGTGCGTGTACCGTGGCACGCCGCTGTGGCACGAGTACATGGCCCGCGGTTTGGTGAACGATACCGAAGACTGGTACAAGTACTTCAAGTGCAGCGAAATCGACCCGACGTGCATGAAGGGCCCGGACATCAACGACGCCCGCGCCAAGGGCCTGCGCAGCCTGTTCTTCCGCAAGCTGTTCCTGCACCCCTTCCAGACATTTACGCTCCTGCGCCGGTTCCTGCGTTACATGCCGGCCAAGGATATCTACACGCTGCTCAGCAAGCCGTTCCGCGGCAAGAAATCCGGCGCCACCCGCGCCGAGGTTCTCTCGCGCGCCGTTGAGCACCAGGACATGAAGACCAACGCAGCCAACCTGACACAGGTGTCCGACGAAGAGCTGGAAGCCAAGCTGCAGAAGTCAGAGAAGTAGGCTGCGGGCTGTTTTCGACGAAGCGCCGGGACCAGAAAGTCCCGGCGTTTGGCGTTACGCCATGGCGCCACCAAGGGCAACCGCACTGCGGTGATCCACTGAGGGCCACTAAGGACCACGAAGTTGACTGCCAGTCTCCAGTTCTTCGTGGCTTTGTGTCTTCGTGTGAGACTGCCGTGAAACAGGGGGCTAACGGCAACTGCCTGTCCCACACCAAGGCACTAAGGCACAAAGGGCTGCAACGGCAACTGGTGGACAGGTCGTGCCTGACGCGCCTCACTGGGTACTCCTTGGTGATCCTTCGTGGCCCTTCGTGGAACAAGGCAGTTGCAGTGAAGCGGCTCATCGTGCCTGAGGTGAACTGGTGGCGGCGACGACCTAGGCTGTATAAAATGCCGCCACACCCGGGATGCGTTTGACTCTTTCTGCATTTCGGGCCCGTAACCATGAATCCCAAACGACTTGTCGTGCTTGTCGCCGTCGCGTTGGTGCTCGGCGGTGCCGCATTTGCCGCGATCCTGTACTTCGGCAATGACACAGTAACGCCCCAATCCCAGGTCGCCGAAGAGCCGCCGCCCGCGCTGCCAGCGATTGCTGCCGCGCTGATCGACCTGCCTGCTCCGCAAACTCCGGCTGCGTCGGCGTTCTTTGACCCCGGCAGGCCCGAGGTCAAAGAGCTGCGCAGGCTGAACGCAGGCGAAGGCGGCGAAGCACTCGCGTTCACGCCCGACGGTCAATACTTGGTCAGCGCCGGCTATGGCGACAACGCGATCAAGGTCTGGGACTGGCAAACCGGGCATGAAGTCTCGCGCCGTGCGCACGAGTACCGCATCAGCGACATGGTCATCGCCCCGCAAGGCAACGGCATCTGGACCGTCGACGCGTACCAGCACCTCTACTTCTGGCCACTGGCTGGCAGCACTATCGGCGCAGGCAAAGAAGTCGGCAAAGACCTCGGCAACGTCGCCTACTTGGCCGTGAGCCCCAACGGCGCACTGGTCGCGACCACAAGTTTCGACAAGAAGCTCATGCTGTGGGACGCCAAACAGTCGTCGCAAATCGGCGCAGTCGCCATGCCGCTGCCGCTGCGCCGGGCTGCTTTCTCGCCCGATGGCAAGCGCCTCGTTGTCTCCACAAACACGAACCAGCTTATGGAATACACGCTCGCGAACGGGCAGGGACGCTGGCTTCACATCCTGCCGGTCAAGGCCGACACCGAGTGCAGCAATGTCACGTTCAGCCCCGATGGCAAGCGCTTCTCGTCCGGCCACACGCAGCCGTGGGTAACAGTCTGGGAAGCCGAAAGCATGACCTACCAGCGCTGGCTGAAATTCCCGATGCAGGCGCCGACGGCGGTCACGTACACGCGCGACAGCAAATGGGCGGTGATCGCGGTAAACCGCAACGGCATTTACGCCTGGAACCCGGATGTACACGAAGAAAGCGGCGCGGCACTGAACCTCAAGCCCGGCCACGACTTCATCCGGGACCTGGCCTTCAGCCCCGACGGCAAAGTGCTGGCGTCGGTCGATGACTCTGGTGCCATCGTTCTATGGTCCAACCCCTGATACGGCGCATTTGGCAGTTCCGTTACAACCTTTTGGCCCCAAAGCTGTTAAATAGGTCAAGGCGTTAGGTTGCTGACGCCGTGGGGACCACTTTGGATGGCCAGCGAATCAACAACCGGCACCGCGCCAGCAGACTCCGGCTTCCTTGAGCTCGAGTCGATGGATTCGATGCAGCGCCTGGGCGACGAGCGCAGCGCCATCTTCTTTGAAGGCGGCAGCACACTCGTTGACCTGGACGGCCTTTCCGAAAAGCAGGCCCACCAGTCCGCCGAAGAACACCGGGCCGAAATGGCCCACGGCCATCACACGTCTGAGCGCTACAAGGTGGTCAGCGAAATTGCGCGCGGCGGCATGGGTGCTGTGCTTGAGGTGCACGACAGCGACCTTGACCGGCGCGTCGCCATGAAAGTGCTGTTGCGCGACACACGCCAGCGCGAATCCGACTCCGGCAGCCCCGTCTCAACCGGCCCGGTCAATCGCTTCATCGGCGAGGCGCAGCTCACCGGCAACCTTGAGCACCCGAACATTGTGCCGGTGCATGAGCTTGGCCTCGACAGCCAGGGGCGCGTCTACTTCACGATGAAACGCGTCAAGGGCCGCAGCCTGCGCCAGATCATGGACAAGCTGCGCCAGGGGCACCCGGCCACGCTGGCCGAGTTCACGCTCGGCAAGCTGCTGACGATCCTGCTGAAAATCTGCGACGCCATCGACTTTGCCCACTCGCGCGGGATCATCCACCGTGACCTCAAGCCCGAGAACATCATGGTCGGCCAGTTCGGCGAAGTGCTGGTCATGGACTGGGGCCTGGCCAAGCAACTGGGCGAGATCGAGAAACCCGACACCAAGCTTGCTGAAAGCGCCCGCTTCACGCTCGACGTAAGCCTCGGCGCCGCAGACGGCGACGACAGCAACGAAACCCGCGAAGGCACCGTCAGCGGCACGCCGGCATACATGTCGCCCGAGCAGGCCCGCGGCCTGGTCAAAGAGCTTTCGCGCCACACCGACATCTTCTGCCTGGGCGGCATGCTGTACGAGATGCTGTGCTTCGTGCCGCCGTTTCTTGCCGCCAAGATGACCGAGGCCCTTGACCACGCGCGCAGCCACCGCCTGCTGCCGCCCAAGCAAAAACTCGACACGGTACTGGCCGACCCCCAGCTCAAGCGCGCGTTCGGCGAAGCCGGCATCGCTCGCGCCCGCAAGCACCCGCGCGAATTGGTCAGCATCGCGCTCCACGCGATGGCCGAAGACCGCATGCGGCGATACCCCAGCGTGGCCGACTTCAAGCATGACATCGAGAGCTATATCTCGGCCCAGCCCGTCAGCGCGCACCGCGACAACCCGTGGGCGATGCTCTCAAAATGGTCGCGCCGCAACCCGACGCGCGCCGCCGTGTTCACGCTGGCGCTGGTGTTCATGCTGATCGGCGGCGTGGTGTTTGCCGCCGTGCGCGCCAAGACCGCAGCCGACCGCTACGACCTGTCCGAGAAAAGCCGCCTGTCCGAAGAAGGCCGCCGCGAAGAAACCGAACGGCGCCTGAAAGCCGAGAAAGAATCCCGCGCGCAGGCCGAGCAAGCCCGCATCAAGGCCGAGCAGGTGGCTGCGCTCGAGCAAAAAAACCGCGAGCGCGAAACCCGCGAGCGCGAAGCCATGGACCGCCGGGCCGAGGCCTTCACGCTGTACAGCCAGGGTGCCGACCTGCGAGGCCGCGCCAGCAGCTTCATGGACTGGCGCGAGCGCGCCAAGCTGTGGGGCCAGGCCAGCGTGCACTTCAAGCGCGCCCTTGAGAAAGACCCCGATTTCGTCGAGGCGCACATCGAGCTTGCCAACATCTACGCCGACCTGGGCTACGACGACGATGCGCTGTTTCACTTCGCGCGCGCCGACGCGCTGACCGCCAGCACCACCGGCCGCGGCCACGTCGAGGCGCTGATGGCCTACGCCATGTACGACTTTCAGCGCAAGGTGCTGCGCGAGGGCGTCACCGGCGGCCTGGAGGAAGTCTTCCGGCGCTTCAAGCCCGTGCGCGACGCCGCTGAGCCCGGCAGCTATTACGCCCGCATCGCGCAAGTGCTGCTGGACCTTGGCGACGCGTTCCGCAATGCCGAGGGCGTGGACTTTCTGCGCGCCAAGGACCTCGCCGCCGATCGCCTGCAGGAAATCGAACGCGAAGGCATGCCGCTGTGGGAAGTGTACTCGCTGCTGGCGTTCTTTGAGCAGGGCACCGGCTCAAGCCGCGTGCGGCGCGACTACCTGCGCCGCGCCCGCGAGCTGAAACCGAACCTGCCGCTGCTGGTATGGGTGGACGTGCTGCACGGCGGCCGGGGCGGCAGCATCCAGGAACGCCGCGGCATCGGCGCGTGGGACCGCTTCATTGAGCAGTTTCCCTATGACCCGCGCGGCCACTACTCCCGCGCCAGCGTGCGCTTCGGCAGCGAATCTGAGCGTGACTACACGCTCGAAGTCGCCGACCTGAAACAGGCGATTGAACTCAACCCCCGCTATGCCGACGCCCACAAGCTGCTGCTGCGCGTGTACGTGCGCGAAGCCAGCCAGGCCGAGGCCATTGCCCACATCGACAGCATGCGCCGCAACCCCAGCGGCCTCGACAACGCGCAGATCAACCTGATTGAAGCCGAGCTCACGGCTGCAACCGGCGAGTTCGGGCGGCTTGGCGCGCTGGTGATGGCGTCGATGATGGAAAACCCCGTCGACGGCACAGCCACGCTGGCGCAGGCGGTGTCGGTGCTGCTGCGCGATCACGAATACGAGGCGCTGGTCGGCCTGTGTGAAAGCGTCGAGCAGCGCATGGGCGACGACACGCCGCCGCTGGTCATGCTGTTCCTGGGGCGCGCGCTGACCATGCTCGGGCGGTTCAAGGAGTCGTCGGCGGTGCTTGACCCGCTGGAAAAGAACCCGGCGCAGTTGCCCCGCGAGTATCGAGCCACGGCAAGCGGCTGGGCCGACGACGCGCGGGCGTACCCGGTGCTGCTGGGCAGCCTGACCAGCCTGCCGGCGCCAAGGCGGCGCTTTGACCTGGCGCGGATTCTTGCTGTCGGCGGCAATGAGCCCGACCTGTGGCTTGGCCTGTTCAACATCGACGGCCCCAACCCCAGCGAAGCCGCAACCTGGATGACCCCCGGCGACTCGGTGCTGATCGCCACAGGCCACGCGCGGCTGGCGCAACGCTACACCGGCACACGCGCCCAGGGGCTGCGGGCGCTGGCGGTGCAGGAACTGAAACACGCGTTCGAAGAAGGGTACCTGAACCGCGCGAAGATCCTGAACGACGACTACCTGTCCAAGCTGGTCACCGACCCCGAGCTATCCAAATACTTCGACGTGAAGTAGCACCCGCTCACGCCGGCGGCGAACAACCCGCATTGCGCTGGGCGTTTCACAGTTGCGTAGTGTTCAAGAGCAGTTGCCGCTCGCCGGGACCGAGCCAAACAAGCGGCGCGTGACGCCTATCGCGCGAGTTCGTAGGTGTTTTTGCCGGACTTCTTCAGCTTGCCCTTGGCTACCAGGGCGTCCCATACCTCTTGCGGGTATTGGTCGGGCGGCGTGATGCCCGTGATCGTTGGGCGGGCGCCGCTCAGGTGGCTTGCGGGCGCCATGCTGCCGGCTGCGTCGGCCTGGTAAATCTTCAGGCGCTTCTTGAAGGCCTTGAAGGCGCGTTCCATCTCTTCTTTTGTGACTGCTTTGCTGACTTCTTCGCTGTCCATGGCCTCTCCGGTTTGCCGCCCTGCCTATGCGCCTAAATCTTTCAGCGCCTGCGCCGCCTGCTCTTTGCTGGGCGTTTTGCCGTGCCACTTGTAGCCGTCGGCTTCCATGAACTTCACGCCCTTGCCCATGATCGTGTTGGCCACGATCGCCGTGGGCTTGCCCTTGGTCTGTTGCGCCCTGTTCATGGCGTCGAAAATCTGGCCGTAGTCGTGGCCGTCGATCACGATCGTCTCAAACCCGAACGCCCGCAGCTTGTCCGGAAACGGCTCAAGGCTCATCACGCTTTCCGTGGTGCCGTCGATCTGCGCGTCGTTGCGGTCCACGATGATGGTCAGGTTGTCGGCTTTGTGGTGGCTGGCAGCCATGAACGCTTCCCAGGGCAGGCCTTCCTGCAACTCACCGTCGCCGCACAGGGCCCACACGTGGGTGTCGCGGCCGCTCATGCGCTCGGCCAGCGCCATGCCCAGCGCGCCGCAGATGCCGTGGCCCAGGCTGCCGGTACTGAGCTCGACGCCCGGGGTCTTGTGCATCGCGGGGTGGCCCTGCAGGTGGCTGCCCACCTGGCGCAGCGTCTTGAACCACTCTTTAGGAAAGTAACCGCGCTCGCCCAATGCGGCGTACAGGATCGGGCAGATGTGGCCATTGCTGAGCACGACGCGGTCGCGCTCAAGCCAGCCGGGGTTTTTAGGGTCATGTCGCACGAACCCACCGAAGTACAGGCAGGCAAAGATGTCCGCCATGCCGAGGCTGCCGCCGGGGTGGCCGCTGCCTGCGGGGGCCAGCATGTTGATGACTTCAATGCGCAGGTTGCGCGCGGTGTCACGAAGTTCGGCTTCAAGTTCGGGTGTCAGTGCGGGCATGGTGCGCTCTTGTACTTGCATGGATCGCCTTTGTGGTAGGCGCGGGCGTTTCCGTCCGCACGCACCAAAGTATAGTGCGCCCCTTTCCGCAAGGGCCCGTTGTTGGACGATTGGGGATTGGTGTCAATGGACGACGTAAGCGTACTGTTGCAGGCCCTGCCCTATCTGCGCCGTTACCGCGACAAGGTGTTCGTCGTGAAAGTCGGCGGCGAGATTGCCAAGACGCCCGACGCGCTGGACCTGTTTGCCAAAGACGTCGCCATGCTGAACCAGCTTGGCATTCGCATCATCGTGATTCACGGAGGCGGGCCCCAGCTTGACGAAGTCAGCGGCAAGATGGGCGTAAAGCCGGAAAAGGTCGGCGGCCGCCGCATCACTGACGATGCGACGCTCGAAATGGCCAAGATGGTGTTCGCCGGCAGCATCAACACCGACATCCTGGCGGCGATTCGCAAGGCGGGCGTGCTGCCCGTGGGCCTGAGCGGCCTGGATGGCGAAGTGCTGACCGCCATGCGCCGCCCGCCCAAGGAAATGGTCGACCCCGACACCGGCGAAAAGACGACCGTCGACTTCAAGAACGTCGGTGACATCCGGGATTGCAACCCGGCGCTGCTGCGCACACTGGTCGAGAACCGCTACATCCCCGTGCTGAGCCCGCTGGCCTGCGACGACGAAGGGCACATCCTGAACATCAACGCCGACACCGTGGCGTGCACCGTCGCCGGCGAAATGCAAGCCGAGAAGCTGTTCATGCTCACGAACACCAACGGCGTGCTGCGCGACATGGCCGACCCCGAAAGCCGCTACGTCTACCTGACCGTCAGCCAGGCCGAAGCCCTGATCGAGAAACGTGAAGTGAAAGCCGGCATGGTGCCAAAGCTGCAGGGCGCAATCGTGGCTGTGCGCGGCGGCGTGAAGCGCGCGTACCTGATCAACGGATTGAAGCCGCACTCGCTGCTGAAAGAAGTCTTCACCCGCAAAGGCGACGGCACGATGGTGCTCGATGACAGCGCGGAGAAGGACTACCTCGAGCGCGGGTAGGAGAGGCTCGCATGTATCAGCTCATCACGGCAAATGCGGGCAGCGATGAACCCGTCATCTTGGCGGGCATCGGCACCGTCCACACGGGTGAGTTTGGAGTGTTTGGAGAACTGGAGTTGAAGCCTGAAGTCGTTCGTTTGGTAGTCGAGTGCCTGCAAGGCCCGGAAGAGGGTGTGGTCGAAAAGTCTGCTCCGCTCAAGCTGAATGAATCTGGCTTTGGAATGGCCTTACGATGGTTCTTCGTCGAGAGCTTGCGGTTACAGCCCGGAGTTTGGAAACTGTATCTCGATTGCAAGGGGCTCGATGTGACGCAGGGCCGCCCCCGTGTCATCGTGGTAAAGGATGAGCTGTGATGGCCAAGTCGAAGAAAGACACAGCACGCAAGATCAGCGTTCGCATCGACGCTGATGGCCGCACTACGATTGTTGGCGCCAAGAAACTCAAGAAGATGAAGCTGGTCGAAGTTCGACCCCCCAATCGCCGGCGCAAGTCTGCATAGTCAAGTCGGGCTCACCCACGCCGACAGCACTTTGCCCACCGGGTAGCACGCCAGCGCCAGCAGACCCCATAGCGGCTGGTGCGGCACCAGCAGCAGCGCAAAACCACACATCAGCAGGCACTCGCCGCGAATGCCGGCCCCCACCGTGCGCCCCAGGTTCGGCGGCGTGGGCTCGCGCCGCGCAACATCCAGCAGCCGCTGCAACGTCACCAGCAGCCACGCCAGCACCGCCAGCGGCACGAACACGCCCAGCACCGGGCTGTGCGCACTGCCCGGCTGGCCCAGCACGTAGGCGGGAAACACCAGCACCGCCGCATACAACAGCCACGCCACGCTGCGCAGCGCGGCTTTGCCGCCGCCGCTGTCCTCGAACAGGCTGACAATCGTGACCAGGCAGAAGTACAGGAACACGCTGGCGGCAAACAGCCGCCACGTTTCCTGCTGCGCAATCAGCTCCATGCGGCCAAACGCGAACAGCGGCAGGCTCACGTGCAGGGCGCGACAAAGGGCAATCACGACAACGCCCGCGGCAGCACGAGCAAACGGCTGCGACACACGCGCGCCATGGATGCGCCCGATCGCCAGCCAGTTGTAAAGAAACACCAGCACAATCAGCAGCGCCACCCAGCCGGCCACGCCGGCCAGCCAACCGCCGATCAACCCGGCTGCGAACAGCACAGCCATCACGACCCAAGCCTGCGACCAACTGATTTCGCCCGTGATGATCGGGCGCTGCTTGCGCAGCAGGGCGTCTTTGCGCGCGTGCATCACGTCGTTCAGCGCCATGCCGCCCAAATAGACGCCAAGGCTCGCCAGCATCAGCCACGGCAGCCGGGCCGGAAATACGGTAAACGAAGCCCGGCTGGCCAGCGCGTAGGCCAGCGCCATGCCGCCAAACACATCCGCCAGCGCCGATGGCAGCGCGGAAACACGAACGAGCTTGGCAACAGCGAGCAGTTTCAAGCCGGCTTTCATGTTCAGGCGTGGCCCGGTCTCGCACGTGGGCCACTGAGTTCACAGAGAGATGCTAAGAAACTGTCGCGGTCGCAGTCCAATGAGGAGAACGGCAAAAGGGATGAAACCATATGTGAACATAGGTGCACATGTTCATGGATGTTCACCGATGGTTGCTGTCGCCGTCAAACTCAAGCGACGAGTAGCAACCTCTACCCGCGGCCGCCGGTGGTTCGGCGCCTGCGCGGGCGGGCGGCTTCGATCGGGCCGGTCTTGCTGCGGCCGCCCAGTTCCAGCACCGGGACAACTCCGCCGCCGCGGCGCACGTTCACGACCGGGTCGGCGCTGACGCGACCGATGCACCCGGCATACTCGCCGCGCACGGCGAACGCCCCCAGCGTCAGGTACTTCTTCTGCTCGACGACCTCGGCGCCCTCGGTCAGCAGCGTCACGTGCTCGCAGGAGTTCACGTACTCCTGCACCACGCCCTGGTTATTCACGGCCTCGTCCAGGCGCTTGAGCCATTCCTGCTTGTCGCAGAACGGGCCCAGCACCACATCTTCGCCGCCGTGGCCGCCGCCGGGCTTGAGCACAAACTTCTCGGGGCGCGTCGCCACGTACGAAAGCAGGTCGATCTCGCGACCCATGTAATCGGTGCTGCGCTCCTGCAGCATGCGCGTCCAGGGCATCAGGCGCAGCTTGGCCTGGTTTTCCGCCGCCGTGAAAAACCGGTCAAAGGCGTTGCTGGTCAAGATCTCGAGCACGTTCTTGTTGCCCGCCAGCTTTGACCGCAGCGGGTTCACGCACACCACGTCGCCGTGCCGCAACGCCCGCAAGAACGGCGCCACCAGCACGCGACGGCGCGCAAGCTCGGGTACCAGTGCCCGGCGCATCACCAGGTGATAGCGCGTGTCGCCGTGGTACAAGCCGCGATCCTCAGGCTTGAACTCAAACTCGCGCGGGTCAATGCAGTTGGCGACATAACCGCGCTGGCGCAGGCCCTGGGCCAGCAATTCCTGCTCAGGCAGTGTCGAGGTGCCGTCAAAATCCACAATCGCGATGTTGGGCTTGTCCTGGGTTGCCTTGGCGTGTTCTGAGTACGCCGCCAGCAGCGCGTCGGCGTACAGGTCGGCCGTGGGCGCGCTCGGGAACAGGCTGTGCATGCCGGCTTCGCGCGCGCATTCCTGCGTCTGGAAACTGGTGTCGAGGATGTTGCTGAACACCGCGCCCGCCGGCGAGTCCACGTTGAATTCAAGAAAGCGCGGGCCGCCATGCGTCGGGATGTAGTCGTAGCGCGCAAACTCAATCGCAAGCCGCGAGGGCGCATCATTCAGCGCCAGCTCTTCAATGTTCGGCGAGACACCCAGCTGCTCCATAAACGCAACGCTGTTCAGCGCCAGGCCCACCACCTGCTCAAGCAGGTTGCTGATCGTGCGCACGTCGCGTGTCAGTTCGCGCACGTCGTTGCCGGTCAACAGCCACGGCGCCTGCATCGCGCGCAGGCTCTTGCCATCCATGCGAAAGCCACGGTCGCGCAATGCAACGGTCAGGCCCGCGTCGGCTTCGCGCGCACGCACCGGCGAGCGCCTGATTGCGGCGCGAAACTCGTTCAACATGTCCGCCGCGACGTCAATCTTGCGCGTCGGCTTGGCTGAGCCATCAATGGACATGAATGGACTTTACGCTGCCTGTGCCCTAGGGCAAGCTGACATATGTGCAGTTGGTACCAAATGGGCCGGTATTTGCGTCGGCAAGTCGGCTTGGCAGTCGTTTCATGTTTATTGCAACTTTCGCCGGAGACTGAACATATGCGCCTGCCTGCCTGTTTTGCCGTGGCGCTTTGCCTTGCCGCGATGCTGGTCAACCCCACAGTCGCCCAGGACGCCCCCGGCGGCGCGTTCAAGGATGGCTGGAACACGTGGGCCGAAACCAAGGTCGGTGATTACGTGCAATACCGCCTGGCAGCGGGCCTGACCGTGACCTACGAGCTCAAATCCATTGCCGAAGACGGCACCCTGACCATCGAAATCGCCAACTTCAGCGCCGAAGGCGGCGAGCTTTCGCGCCGCGAAATCCAGCGCACCGTCGACAAGGCGCCGGTGCAGGCCAAGGCCCCGGGCGCCGAAATCGCCACCCAGTGGGGCACAGCCGAATACGAGATGGCGGACATCAAGCTGCCCTGCGAAACCGTCACGTGGACCGGCGACAAGATCACCGGCAGCACGTGGTTCAGCCGCAGTGTGCCCTGCGGCGGCGTTGTGAAATCCGGCACCGACGGCGCCGACACGGTGTGGCTGGTCGGTTTCATCAAGGACGGCACCAGCTACGCCCTGACCCACGAAGAGCCGGAACCGGAACCAGAACCGGAACCGGAACCCCTGCCCGACGCACTTGCCGGCTACGGCGACCCCATCGCCATGGGACTGCCTGAAAAAGTGCGCAAACAAATGCAGGACCAGGGCACAGCCATCACGCGCATGCGCCTGTACTTCAAAGACGACAGCGGCGCTGAAGACGGCGTTTCCCTTGAGTACGAAGGCATGTACACCGAGGTGCCGATCATCTACGCGGCCTTTGACTCAGACCGTTGCGACAAGGCCCTGAGCTACAAAGACTGGCTGGCGCGCGACGGCCGCTTTGTCGACCTCGGCTTCGACATCAAGACGCGCCCCAAGACGCTCAAGGGCATGGAAGTCAAAATCGAGCACAGCCACCTGCAGGGCGAGACCGAAACGACACTCTCAACATTCGAAATCTCCAGGCCCGAGCCCGGCGACCCCTGGGAAAGCCTGCGCCTGCGCGGTGCACGCCCCGGCATCAACCGCTACACGCTGATCGTCACCTACACCGACAGCAAGAACCAGCAAAGCGAGCAGCGCGGCTTCAGCCACTGGGTCATCGTCGCGGCGCCGCCGATGTTCGAATTCACAAACCAGGCGACCGGCGTGGCCACGCAGACGCAGGCCGGCGGCTTGACCCTGCTCGATGCCGAAGTGCGGCTGGACGGCAGCTTTCTGCTGCACCACGGCCTGGATGCCGCGGACTGCACGCTGCGCATCAGCAAGCGCGGCAAGCGCGAGTTCAACCTGGAATCCCTGCCGCCCGACGTGCGCCGCGCCATCGAGCGCGATGCCACGCCGCTGGGCTGGCAGGAACTTGGCCGTTGCGAACTGAACGGCGGCACCATCGGCGGCCGCCGCGCCGCAACCGTCGAGGATTCTTTCGTCAAGATCACCTTCAAGCACGCCTTCGCAGCCGCCAGCAACGTGCTGCCCGTGACTGAAGACTGGGAGTACCGCTTTGAGCTGCACCACCGCGGCACACACCAGGCGCTGGCCACGTGGACGGCGAACATCTCGCTCAAGATCAACCGGCCCGACGAAATCGGCAAAGCGAAACTCAAGGTCACAGCGACGGGCATGGCTGAGCCGCTGCTGGTGCCATTTGAGAAGAAATAGCTAGTCCGGCACGATGCGGATGACCACGTCGCCCGTGGGAATGCACTGGCAGGCAAGGCGCACGTTTTCTCCCTGGCGCTTGATGCGCGAGAGGATTTTGGTTTCGCACTCGGTTTTGGCGTTGATGTTTTCCATGCCCTCGAGCACCTCAATGTTGCAGGTGCCGCACGAGCAATGGCCGCCGCAGACGCTGGTGATCGTCACGCGATTGTCGAACAGCACGAACAGGATCGGGTCGCCGGGCGTGGCGTAGACTTCAACGTCTTTGTCAGCGACCACGATGCGTGCCATCGGCGTATTGAACATCTCGCGCGCCCGCGACGGTAGTCGCAGCATTCACGAGCCGTCGGTGCGTCTGCCTGTTGCCTGTTTGGGCGGCAGCGGCGGGTGCGTCTCCAGCGTGAATGCGCGGGCGGGTATCACTTCGCGCGGGATGACTTCTGCCACGTTCTCGCCATCGCCCGTGGTAGCGCGCCATTGCAGCACGCACACCTCATGCTGGTTGTTCTCGAAGTACTGCATGCGAAACGGGTAGACCCCCGGCAGCAGGTGAATCGCCGCGCTGCTGTTTTCGGCCGGCGCCTGCGGCTTGTTCGCGTCGATCACCAGGTTGCCGTCGATCCACAGGCGCATGCCGTCGTCGGTGCGGCCGGTGAAGGTGTAGTCGCCCTCGGTTTCGATGATCAAGCCGCCGTACCACTCAATGACAAAGGTTTCGGCGGGAAACGGCAGGTCGAAGTCGGCGGTCGATTCAAAGTTCACGCGCCGGTCTTTGCGCAGGGCAAAGCAATCGAGCGCGGCAAGGTCGGGCACAGCCGACAAGCCGCCCGGCTGCGGAAAATCGTAGTAGTAACCGATCAAGCCGCGGTTGGCGATGTCGATGAGGAATGGATCGCTGGGACTGCCGCCCTGTGTCGCGATCAATCGGCCCTCGCCCACACCCGGCGGGACAGTCATCGAGTAAGTGACATGCCAACCGCCGACAACGTCTTTCGACTCCACAAACTCGGCGGGCATCGCTACGCCGTCCAGGGCGAAAGTGACCAGCGAGAGCAATTGCGAAGTGGAAAGTTGCAACGTCACATTCATGGTTTCGCCTTCGGCGACGGACGGGCGAGACGGAACGGGCAACGCCAACGGCGGCTTCCAGGGGTCAGGCGCAGCGTTCGCAACGGACCAGACTACGGGCGGCGCCGCCGGTTGCTGCGGCGGGAACAGCAAGCACAACGGCAGGGGCTTTTTCGAGATGACGGGTGTGTCGTTTCCTTCGATGTTGATGCTGCCCGCGTTCATGCGCAGTGTAATCGTCAACTCCAACAACATGTCGGTATCGCCAAGCATTTCGATGACGAGCGGAACCATTCGGCCGCCGGAATCGAACTCCCAATGAAAGTCCTGCGTCTCCTGGCTGGAGCGCTGCTCGCCGTCCAAGGTGACCCGAATCGGCCGCCCGGTAGAAAACGTGACGGACAACCAGTCGCTTCCGGGAAGCCCGAGCTGGCCCTGCCATCTGGCACAGCAGCGGGCGTGACTGAAGGGCTGATTGTCCGAGTGCCCAAAGAGGAAAGTCGGAGGACTCTCTATGCGCGCAACATCCGGGGACTTTGCATCCGTCGCGTGAAAAGACGGTTGATCTAGGGCTGACTGCTCGAACCATTCCCCGAGCAAGCCGAAATGGGTCGTTACGCTGAAATGCGCGCTGTTGCTCGGTATCCCTCCGGTCAGTTCGAACTCGGTGTTGTCGTAGCCCCAGATGTCGTAGCGAACGATGAGGTCACCGGTGCGGGCGCCGATGGGCACCGTTACACGAATCTCCGTGTCGCTTTCAGAGAGGATCGTCGCGATCTGGCCGGCAATCGTCACGACGCGCCCCTCAGTGTAGCGGCTTTCACCGTTTGGCCACTGGTCGCGGAAGTTCTTGCCGTAGATCGTGATCTCGTCGCCGATCTCTCCCGCTGACTTGCTTAAACCTGTGATGATCGGGGCGTGGTCGCTCCACATCCACTCCGGCAGCAGCAGCATTTCGGGCGGCACCGGCACTGGCTTGCTTTCGCCCTGAGGCACCCACATGAAGTTGGCGGCGGCTTTGCGCCAGTCCTGCACGCCGTTGTTGAACTGCGCAAACTCAATCGTCAGCGGATACACGCCCGGCTGCAACGTCAGCACTGTGCTGACTTCCACATAGCGCACCATGCCGTCCTGCAGCAGCACTGTCTGCCCCGCCAGCTCGACGCGGCCGCCGTTGTCGGCGCCCCAGAACAGCCAGTAGTCGGCGGCTTGCTCAATGACCAGATAGCCGGTCCAGACTGCGGCGAAGCTTTCGCCCACGGGCACGCCCGCGAAACTTTCGGCGTCGGGAAACGACACCTGCCGGTCGATGCGTGTGTAAGTCGGCTCTTTGGGCAGCTCCGCCGGCAACGTAGTGTCGCCAAGCGAGTAATACTGGGCGTACAAACCGCGGCGGTCCTGTTTGAGCTGATCGGAAACTTCGGCTGGCGCCTTCACGCCCTTGCTGCGCGGGCCGGCCACGGCGCGGGGCCGCGTGTTGCCCAGATTCTGGCCGGCGGGGCGGTCGTGACCGCGAATGAATGGCCGTGTCGTTGGAGTTTCTGGCGGCGTTTCTGCTGACGTTTCTTTCGGCGGTGTGTCCGGCTTTTCTTGCGAACTCGGCGGCGACTGCACAGCGCGCCTTTCCTCGACAATTTGCCCCGGCTGCGCGTCCGGATCGGATGACTCTTTCACCGGTGGCGGTTTGACTTGCCCAGCCGGGTCGTCGTCGGCGTGCGTGCGGGAATTTTCCCGTTCGTGTGCAGCGGCGTCTGACGTCTCGTCGGGTGTCCGGTCGTCTGGCGCTCGGGCACAGGCGCCTGACAAGTTGCCTTGAAACACGGGCTCTGCTGGTGCCAGCGCGTACCACGCCAGCGCCAGCGACGCTGTCAGCAGTACGATCAGCAGTGCAAGCCATCGAAAGCGCATGGTTGCATTCTAGCGGCGTATTCTTGGGTGTGTGAACTACTTGTCTCACGCCAAGGCGCGGAGGCGCTGAGAACTGCAACTGCTTTGCCGCGAAAACGCTAAAGCGCGAAAACGACTTTTGCGTTTTCGCGCTTTCGCGGCTGCCTTGCTTGGCGGCTTTGCGCCTTGGCGTGAGTTTGCAGTTCGCTGTTGGTTACCTGCGCTTTTTCTTCGCTGGCTTCTTTGTTGGCTTCTTGGCCGGTTTCTTTGCGAGTTTCTTTTTCGGTGCGGTCTTCTTCTTGGCCCCGGCCCTTCCGGGCCGGGCTTTGGTTGCCTTCTTTGCCGCTATCTTGGCTGGTTTCTTTTTCGGTGCTGTTTTCTTCTTTACCCCGGCCCTTCCGGGCCGGGCTTTTGGTGCTGTTTTCTTTTTCGGTGCTGCCTTCTTTTTTGCCCCGCCCTTTCCAGGGCGGGCTTTCGGTGCCTTCTTCTTTGGTGCTGCTTTCTTTTTCGGTGCGGCCTTCTTCTTAGCCCCCGCCCTTCCGGGCCGGGCTTTTGGGGCTGCTTTCTTCTTGGCCCCGGCCTTTGCGGGGCGGGCTTTTGCGGTCTTGCTGCTGCTTGCTGTTACTGGTTTGCGTTCGGCCTTCTTGCGCTCTGGCTTGGGCTGGGCTGGTTTTGGTGGCTCGAGAAATGGCCGCTCGGCTTGCAGCGTCACGGGCGCCGGGGCTTCGTCGGGTTCATCCGCGGGCTCTTCGACCTGCGGCGCCTCCCACCCCACTTCGTGCTCGCTCTCGCTGCTCCAGTCGTCCATCTCTTCTTTGTCGTCCGGGCGTTCCCACTCGGTCTTGGCCGGCTGTGCGGCAGCACCTGCCGGCTGGGCCTGGTCGGCCGACATCACGCGCGTCAAGCCGCGCCGGATGAAGTATTCACGCATCGGCGTGAAGTAATGCTCGTGCCAGCCCTTTTCATAGTTCGCGGCTTGGCCGGGCGGGATGTCCCAGTGGCGCAGTGTCACGCGCGTGCCGTCGCCTTCGTTTTCCAGCAGCAGTTCAAGGCGCGAATCCGGCGCGTCGTCCGGGAACTCCGCGCTGCGCCAGCTTTGGACAATGCGGCGTGCGGGCTCAAGCTCAAGGTTCATGCCGTGGATGTAGCCGTCCCACGCATCAAACGCCGAGCCGACCACCGGCTCGCCATGTGACTCGCCGCCCGTCATCTCGGTGTGCTGGTCGCCATCAAGCCACGCGGCGTACACCTGCAACGGCGTGGCCGGTATGAACGCGCTGATTGTGAATGATTCGGACATGGTCTTCTCCGGATGGGCGGCTTTACTTTAGTTTTGCCGCCAGAGGCGAATAGCGCCATGGGTCACTGTGGATTACACTGGCGCTCTTTACGGCAACGCACCGGCAAACGTCAAGACCGGCGTTTGCGACGATGGTTGAAGCATCAAACGCACTTTGCAGGAATTGCTCAAAACTGGCGGGGTACGCTGCAATCTGCACCCGACACCGCCGAAAGACCAGCAACCCTGAGGAGAGACATGAAAGCTTCCAGCCTGCTGCTGATATGCGTTGCCTGTGCGATTGGCGCAGGCGGCGCCGCCGTGCTGCTGTTCGAGACCCTGCACCAGCCCGCCCAAACCGCGATTGCACAGCCCACACCCGCCCCAGTCCGCGACCCAAACCACGATAAAGAAATCGCCGAGTTGCGCGGGCAGATCGCGGACCTGCGTGCCGAAGTCTCGCAGCTCAAGGCCCAGCAGAAAGCAGCACCGCAGCCCACACCCGCAGAGCCGCCGCCAGAGGACGCAGCCACCGAAGAGGAACCCGCCGGCGAGACCGCAGATGACCCGGCGCTGAAAAAGAGCCTTGAGGACATCGACACAGGCCAAGCCGACATCAAAGCCATTCGCGAGCAAGCCATCGCTGACATTGCTTCAAAGAATGAAGGCAAGCGCGACGCAGCGCTGGAGCTGCTGATCGCACTGGCCCAGCGCGGAGATACCGACGCCAACGCCGCACTTCTCAACGCGATGAAGAGTGAAGACGCCGACCTGCGCCAGGAACTCATCGACAAATTGGGCGAAAGCGAAAACGCCGAGTTCCTGCCCGTGCTCGAAGGCGCGATGGCTGATCCCGACGCCAACGTGCGCGCCGAAGTCGCCGGCGCACTCGGCAAAATGCCCGCCGACCTGGCTGGTCCCCTGCTGCTCAAACTGCTTGCAGACACCGAGATCGACGTGCTGCGCAAAGCCGCCGACAGCCTGGGCGACCTCAAGTACCAGCCGGCACTTGCCGAACTGCAACGGCTTTCGCGCCATACCGACGAGGGCGTGGCGGTTGAGGCGGCCGTCTCGATGGCGCGGCTTGGCGACACCAGTGCCGCCGAGGGCTGGGTCTCCACCATCGGCGCGCGCCTGACCAGCAACGACGTGCGCGAGCGCCGCAACGCGGTCAAGACACTGCGCCGCTTCAAGCTTGAGAGCACGCGGCCCTACCTTGAGCAGGCACTCAACGACGAAGACAGCAACGTGCGCAGCGAAGCCCAGAAGGGCCTGAAGGCACTCAAGTAGCCGGGGTTACTTCAGGTCCAGTTTGGGCAGGTTGCCGTGCAGGGCCTTGATGGCGGCTTCGTGCAGCACGCCGTTGCTGCACACGCAATTTCCTGAGTAGACGCTTTCTTTGCCCTTGAAGTCGGTCAGTTTGCCGCCGGCTTCAGCCAGCATGGCGGCAAACGGGGCGATATCCCATTCCCTGATCTTAGGCTCGATGCTGATTTCCATGCGGCCGGTGACGACCAGCAGGTGCCCCCAGCAATGGCCGAAACCGCGGTCTTTGCGCGTGGCGTCGCGCAGTTTCAAGAACTCGCCGACCTTGCCCGTGCGATGAAACGCGCCCTGGCCGGTGGTGGTGATCATGGCCTTGGACAACTCGCTGGTCGGGCTGACCTGTGCGCGAATCGCGCGCTCCTTCAGCGTTTCGACGTCGTATGCGCCCGTCGTGTCCTGCACCCACCAGCAGCCGTGGCCGTGGCTTGCCCACACAAACTCGCGCTGCGCGGGCATGAAGCAGATGCCTGCCACCATGCGGCCATCCAGCTCAAGCCCAACCAGCGTGCCGAAAATCGGGATCTTGCGGATGAACGCCTCGGTGCCGTCCAGCGGGTCGATGATCCACTTGAAGCCGCTGGTGCCGTGTTCATCTTCGTGTTCTTCGCCGATGATCGCGTCGTCGGGAAACACCGCCGCCAGCCGCTGGCGCAGAATGCGCTCTGCGCGCTCGTCGGCCTGCGTCACCGGGCTGCCGTCGCCCTTCCAGACCACGTCGATGCCCATGCCGAAGTAGTACTCGGCCACGGCTTTGCCCGCGTCAAACGTGGCATCAAGGGCCAGCGCAAGGCGCGACTGGATGGCTTTGTCGGTCATGGGGCAGAAGATAGCCAATTGTGGCAACGCTGCCAGCGGGTTGGGCATGGAGGTCGTGCGTCGCCGTGACTAGACTCTGCGGCGCTCACACCTGTTTGCAACTACTCCTTGGAAAGGAACTTCTATGACCAGCATGCAATACATGATCGGTTTGGCATTCACAGGCACGATGGCGTTGGCCGGCGCGTTCGCCGCGGTCGGCATCATGCAGCCGACACCGGTCGGCGCGCAGGAAGGCATTGGCGCCGTCAAAGCCACCGAGTTCCAGCTTGTGGACAAGAACGGCAAGGTGCGCATCCAGCTTGACGTCGGCGAAAGCGGTGACGCTCGCTTCTCGATGCTTGATGGCAAGGGTGCTGTGCGGTTGCAGGCCAACTCGGGTGGTGATCAGGCCTACGTTTCGTTGCTTGATGGCAGCGGCAAGATTCGCTACCTGGTGGGCCACAACCTGAAAGACGACATGGTCATGGAAACTTACACCGATGCGGAGGGTCGCAACCGGTTCATCAGCTCCCTGCGCAAAGAAGGCGACGCGGTCATCACGTTTGCCAACAGCGAAGGCAAGAATGTAGTCACGCTGATGGGCGGCGACGAGCTGTCGTCGCTGCAACTGGCGGGCGGCGAGAACCTGATGCAGAACTCGATCCTCAAGGACGGCCGCGCGTTCTTTGCCATGCAGAACGGCAAGACTGTGCGCTGGCGCGGCATGATCGCCGCCGACGGCACACCCAGCCTCGATTTCCTGAACGCAGAAAAGAAAGCAACCTGGAGCGCGGGCAAGTAAACGCGTTCACCATACACGGGGCGGCGCTTCGGCGCCGCCCTGTTGCGTCAGGTGCTTGTGCGCGAGCCACTGCGCGTACAGCCACTCAATCGCCGCGCGGTCCCGAATCTCGTTGCCGTCAAGGTCGCGCCACGTGGTCACGCTGCCGACCGCGCTGATATGCCCGCGCCCCACCCGCGCCAGCACGTGCAGGCGCCGGCCCGCCGGCTGTACGTCAATCAGCTCCGGCAGTTGCGGTTGGGCGCGCGCGCCCAGCAGCACGCGCGTCGCCACGGCCAGCGCCGAGGCGCCGATCAGTGCCGCGCACAGGATCTCTTCGGGTGTCATGGCGCCAGTCTAGCAACCGAATCCGCCGCTCGTTAGCTTGTGACGCTGCGTACGGGATACGATCGTGAAAGTGCCGCCAAACATCGAAGTGAAAGAGCACGAGCTCTCGTTCAAGACCGCCCGCAGCGGCGGCCCCGGCGGCCAGCACGTCAACAAAGCCGAGACGCGCGTCCAGATGCGCTGGCACGTGGCGAGCAGCCCGGGCGTGCCCGATGCCGTCAAGGCGCGCTTCCTGGCGACCTACCGCACGCGCATCACCGACGGCGGCGAGATCATCATCGACTGCGATGAATCCCGCAGCCAGCACCGCAATCGCGAAATCTGCCTTGAGCGCCTGCGCGAGATGCTGAGCGCCGTCGCCAAGCCGCCCAAAGCCCGCAAGAAAAGCAAGCCGGGCAAGGGCGAACTTGCCCGCCGCCGCAAAAGCCGCGAGGCGCAGTCAGCCAAGAAGGCCGCGCGGCGCGGCGTGGATTGGTCGAAAGGGGAAAGCTAAGCGTGGCGCTGCCGCCCATTGACCATTGAGCAGTGTTGATTGATTATTGCGCGACCTTGCCGGGGTGGCGGAATTGGCAGACGCGGCGGATTCAAAATCCGCAGTCCTTCAGTGGGCGTGTGGGTTCAAGTCCCACCCCCGGCACCAAAAAGCAGCCCCGGCGAAAGCCGGGGCTGCTTTTTGTCCGCCAGCTTGTCCGACGAAGCCTTGGCGAAGTCGGAAGCTTTAGCGAAGGCGGACTCTACTCGTCGTCGTCTTCGTCATCTTTCTGGCGCTGGCCCTTGCTGCTGCCTTCCATCACCGGTGCCAGCAGCCAGCCGATCAACGGCCAGCCCAGCAGCAGGTTGATTCCAAGGCCCATCGTCGCCAGCGGGGCCGTCAGCGTCGCCACCAGCGCCGCCGCAAAGGGTCCACCCAGTCCGTCCACCACACTTGCCATGGCATGTCTCCGGTCGATGTCGTTACGGCCCCTTGTAGCTTTCCCGCCGCGTTTGTGGAATCGTCGCGCCAGTGTTTGGTTTTTGTTACAAAAGCCGGTTCGGCCTCACTTTGGGTCTTAATCCACATTCTTTGCACGCACGTCGGAACACCGCCATGGGCAAGACCAAGTCGCCAGCCAAACGCTCCGCCACCCCGCCGAACTATCCCGGCCATGATCGCGCCTACCACCTCATGGTCCTCGGCCGCCTGATCGACAACGAGGCCCCCAACTTTCTGCGCAAAGCCATGGGCTGGAGCTACCACGCGCCCAACGCCGGCCACGATGCCATCCAGCTTGCCCTCGGCTGCACGTTCCGGCCGGGCAAGGATTACCTGTTTCCGTATTACCGCGACCTGACCACGGCGCTGGCCGGCGGGCTTACCGCCCGCGAGATCATTCTCAATGGCCTCAGCCGCGACGCCGATGTCGCCGGCGGCGGCCGCCACATGAGCAACCACTTCGCCAAGCCCGAAATCGGCATCCAGAACGTCAGCAGCTGCGTCAGCAACCACATCCAGCACGCCGCGGGCCTGGCCCGCGCGGTCAAGTACTACAAGTCCGACGCCGTGGTCTATTGCAGCTTCGGCGAATCCAGCGCCGCCGAGGGCTACGTGTACGAGGGTCTCAACGGCATCAGCAAAGAGCGCCTGCCCGTCGTCACCGTCATGCAGGACAACGGCTACGGCATCAGCGTGCCCAAGCGCGACCAGTCCGCCAACGAGTGCATCGCCGACAACTTCGCCGGCATCAACGGCGCCCGCATCTGGAAAGTGGATGGCCGCGACACCATCGCCTGCTTCGCCGCCATGGCCGAAGCCGCCGAGTTCGCGCGCGCCGGCAAAGGCGCCGCCATCGTCTACGCCTACTGCGTGCGCATCGGCAGCCACAGCAACAGCGACGCCCACAACCTGTACCGCGACGAAGCCGAACTGGCCGAGGCTCGCGCCAAAGACCCGCTGCCGATCTATCGCAAGTGGCTGCTCGACGAAGGCACCACCGAGGCCGAACTGGCCGCCATCGAGAAAGCCGCGCAGGCCGAGTTCGATGACGCCCGCGACTTCGGCGAAAAGGCCCCCAAGCCCGACCCCAAAACCGCTCTAGAGTACGTCTTCCCGCCCGCCTATGAACCCGCGCAACAGCCCCGCCCGGAAGGGCGGGGGAATCAAGCGCAATCCGACAAGTTCGTCCAGCACTTCGAGGACAAGAAAGGCCGCGGCCTCACGCTTCGCCAGGGCATCAACGCCGCCCTGCGCCGCGAGTTCCGCGACAACCCCGACACCTTTCTGTGGGGCCAGGACATCGCCAACAAAGAGAAAGAGGGCATCTTCCTCGTCACCAAGGGCATGCAAGCCGAGTTCGGCATTGAGCGCGTGTTCAACGGCCCGATCGCCGAGAACTACATCCTCGGCACCGCCAACGGCATGAGCCGCTTCGACCGCAAGATCCGCATCGTCGTCGAGGGCGCCGAGTTCGCCGACTACTTCTGGCCCGCCATGGACCAGTACATCGAGTGCAGCCACGAGTATTATCGCACGCGCGGCCAGTTCACGCCCAACGTGCTGATAAGGCTGGCCAGCGGCGGCTACATCGGCGGCGGCTTGTACCACTCACAAACGATTGAAGGTTCGCTGGCGAACATCCCGGGCGTGCGCATTGTGTACCCGACGTTTGCCGACGACGCGTTCGGGCTGGTGCGCACGGCGATGAAGTCAGAGGGCCCGACGTTGTTCCTTGAGCCCAAGGCGCTGTACAACGACCCGCGCACGCGCAGCCAGATCCCGGAAGATTTCGAAGTACCGTTCGGCAAGGCCAGGGTAAGGCGCGAAGGCACCGACGTAGTGGTCTTCAGCTACGGCAACGCCCTGCTGATGGCGTTGAAAGCGGCCGAAGAGCTGGGTGATGTGGCCGCCCCGGCCGCAAAGAGTGGCGCGGGCGCCCCGCCCGCGCAGAGTGATGCGGGCGAGGGCGCCCACACCACCAACTACAACGGCCCCGACCGCCGAAGCCCCGAGTTCGTAAGAAGCACCGACACCGGCGGCTCCCCCACCTCCAACCTCCAACCTCCAATCTCGGTGGCTGTCGTCGACCTAAGAAGCATCGTGCCCCTCGACGAAGAAACCATCCTCGAGTGGGTAAAGAAAACCGGCCGAGTAGTAATCGCCCACGAAGGCCCAGAGTACGGCGGCTTCGGCGGAGAACTGGCAGCCCTGATCGCCAACAAAGCCTTCGAGTACCTGGACGCCCCAATCCAAAGGGTAGGAGCCAGATTCAGCCCAGTACCGTTCTCAACAGCACTCGAACCCGAAGTGTTGCCGCAGCCCAAGAACGTGTCGGATGCCATTCGGCTGGTCGCGCAGTTCTAAGGTTCGGCCACGAGCATTCGCACCTTGGCGACTTGGAAATTATCCACAGTTAGCGAACAGCGCCGCGGATGTCGCACCCCGTTCTAGACTCTGGTGGATCGATTTGGCCAAAGGGTTCTATGGTGGAAGCTGCGAAAAAAGCTGACAAGACAGTCTGGTGGGGAGCTTTGGAGCGGGACACCGAGTTGGTCATCGGCCTAGTGTCTACGGTTGGTACCGAGTCGCGCAAAGTAGGCAAAGTCATAGAAGATTACCTGAAGAACTTGAGTTACGAGGTTCAGCAGATCCACATTTCGACCGATGTCATTCCCATCGTGAACGCTAAGGTCGCGAAGGGGTTTCCCGACGAGTTTACGCGAATCAAGAAGTTGATGGATGCAGGGAATCAAGCTCGAAAGAAGTCTGGCGACTACTCGGTGTTGGCTCTAGGTGCGATTACAATCATCGGCTTGAACCACAAGAATAAACAAAAGCCTACCGAACCAAAACCCGCGTCAAGGCGCGCGTACATCGTCAGCAGTTTGAAGCATCCCGACGAGGTCAGAAGATTCCGAGAAGTGTACCCACATGGATTCTATCTGATCGGAATACACTCTGACCGAGAGCGGCGTCTGCAGTATCTCACCAAGGAGAAGCAGATTCCCGCCACTTTGGCCGAGGTGCTAATCGAGCGTGACTACAACGAAGATCTTCGTCACGGTCAACGTGTATCAGAAACATTCCACTTGTCCGACTTCTTCGTTCGGCTGGAAGCAGATGACGATACCGTCAAGAACAGCATTTGGCGTCTTCTGGAGGTTCTCTTCGGCCATCCCAATAGGACGCCCACGTTCGATGAATATGCAATGTTCATGGCCTACTCGTCGTCCTTGAAGTCGGCAGACCTTTCGCGTCAGGTCGGCGCAGTCATTGCAAAAGACTTCGACCTGTTGGCGACCGGTGCGAATGAGTGTCCAGCATCAGGCGGGGGGACATACTGGCCGCAGTACGACGGAGACACCAAGGGAATTCGCGATTTCATGCGTGGACGTGACTACACGCGGGGCGAAGACAGCAACAAAGTCGAGCAACGCAAGATCGTCCTCTCCATCGTGGAAGCTGGAGCAAACAAGGGACTCGACCGACGGAAGCTTAAGTCGCTTGTTGAGAATAGCCAAATCAAGGATCTTACGGAGTATGGTCGCGTTGTTCATGCAGAGATGGACGCCTTGCTGACTTGTGCGAGGCGGGGAACTAGCAGCGTGGGTGCAACTTTGTACTGCACGACATTTCCTTGCCATAACTGCGCCAAGCACATCGTTGCGTCGGGCATCAAGAGGGTTGTCTTCATTGAACCGTATGAAAAAAGCAAGGCAGCGGAGTTTCACGACGACTCCATCTTGCTGGGATTTGACGGTGGGAATGGGAAAGTTCGATTCGAGCCCTTCGTTGGTGTTGGGCCAGGCAAATACTTTGACCTGTACTCCATGACTCTTAGTAGAGGCTGGAAGATGACTAGAAAAAACGATGATGGTACCGCTGCTCAATGGAAGGAAAACACTGCGGACGCCCGAATTCAGATGCTTCCGGAGTCGTACCTACAACTTGAGAGAAAGGCTGCAGCGCAGTTCAGCAAGCATCGAAAGAAGCTCACTAGCTAACATCTGAGGGCGTCAACATGTCGAACCAAAAGAAGCAGCCAATTGTGGCGTTCAAGTTGAGTCAGTCCTTACTGCAGTTTATGGAGGAGGCTGAACGCGAAGCGTCGTCCTGGCCCGCTTGGCGCCAAAAAAACTTTGGCAGCACAGTGCAAACTAGCGCGACCAAGCACCAGTTTGTGGTTATTCACAAACGAAAGAAGGGCAAGAAGCAGGCTGAAAAGAAGCATCAGCTGGCGGTTTAGCAGGAGTTGCAGCCTTGCCGTCATGCCGATGTCGAACGAACGAGAATTTGGGAACTTGGCATCTGCATGCGGGCACCTGCCCGCCGAAAGCAACCCGCTCACGTCTCTGCGCAACTGGGGGAGCCCACGCACCAAAGTCCAATCCATAACCGACGACAACTCGCAGTTCACTGATCGGCCGGGGGAGATGGTTGTGTCGGGCCGCATAGGATGCGAGCAGCCGGGCGGGTTGGGAGTGCTTATGCCTGTTGTTGAACCTACTAAAGATGGTCCTTACTTGCTTTCGGGTTGTCCTGCTGTTGTGCGTATGCGGGATGGCGCGGCGATTCCGCTCAACGGCCAGGTTGCTTTGTGCCGGTGTGGGGGCTCGGCCAACAAGCCTTTCTGCGATGGCACTCGGCCCCAGCGGGGCTGTGAATCGTAGCCCACGGCTTCAGCCGTGGGTATCTACACAACTCTGGCTGGGCCTCTGTCGCCCCTGACGGGGCTTGGAAGGCTGGTGCGCGGACTACCGGGGGTTTCTTCGGCGCAGGCGCCTCAGTCACCCCCGGCTACTTTCGGCCGCCCCTGCGGGGCTCAACTGCCGGCTTTTCGTCCCGAAGGGACGTTCGAGAGTAGCCGGGGGTGACCGCAGGCGAAGCCCAGGGAACCCCCGGAACAGCGCGCAAAGCGGGCCAAGCCCCGCAGGGGCGGCAGAACCGTCCCTCCTGGCGTGATCACGTGACGGCCTGCGACTTTTGTAGAAACCCACGGCTTCAACCGTGGGAACGGATTGCAGAACGGGTCAGCGCCCCAGTCGCCGACGCGGGAAAGGCCGCGAAGTTCCCGCGCCCCTATGGGGCGCTCTTCTTTTTCGCTCGCGGTCCCATGGCTGAAGCCATGGGCTACATTCCACAGCCGCTACGCGGCTTACTGCGCGTGGGGTTTGGTTGTTCTTCGTGGGATCTGTGAACTATGCCTTAAGCCAGCGCCCGGAGGGCGCGGCATGGATTAGCCCGGCGCGTCAGCGCCGGGGACACCGCACATGATGACCCGAGCCCGCGGAGCGGGCGGCATGAAACCGCTCGACGAGACCGATGTCGCCCCCTCACGGGGGCTCCCGACTTCGCCAAGGCTCCCGACTTCGCCAAGGCTTCGTCGGACAAGTCGTCGGGCAAGCCGGGCTCCTGTTTTCTGGATCTACCGCCTGTGAGTTTTCGCCCCCGTGGCGTCGTTGCGCTCTTGGCGCCTTTGCGTGGGGCTGTTGCCCTTGCCGCCTGGCGGCGGCCGCTCGCTTACACGCCTTCGCCGTGGCTTCGGCGCGCACGCGCTTCGCGCTCCACCGCGCGTGCCACTATGTTGTCGCGTTGCTTTTTAGGCTGGTCTCCAACTTTGCTCTTGGAGGTCATATGAACCGTTTTGAACGAAGGGCGCGCATCGCGGCGCTCAAGCGGCAACAGAAAGAGGCCCGCCGCGCCAAGGCCCTGACGGCTTCTGAGCCCGCGCCCGAAGCCACGCCCGAGATGCCGCCCGAGCTTGAGCCCTACGGCGCCGAGCAGCAGGCCAACGCCGCGCACTTGAACCGCGTTGCGCGCAGCAAACTTCCCGAGTCCGGCACCGCGCCCGACCGTGTACTGGAAGCCTGCGGCGTGACTGCCGGCTTCGGCGTCGCGGTCAGCAAGGGGCTCAAGCATATCTCCGAGCTCAAGCTCGACGACGACCACGCCCGCCAGATGTTGGTGCGCGCCGCGCACGTGCTGGACGACGTGATCTGCACCGTGCAGGAGGCGCTGCAAGCCGTGTCGCCCGAGCGTCGCCGCGAGGCGATGGCTGTGCTGAACGCCGAACCCGAGCCCGAGCCGCTCTACAGCACGCCGCAGCAAAGGCCGCGGCGCGGCCCCGACCCCGTGGTCACGCTGATGCGCATCGGCATGCAAGCCGCAAGCCTGCTGCGCCGGATCATCAGCAAGACCAACCCAGGATTAGGACGGCTGCAAAAAGCGGCTTAGGGGTGCGGTTGGTGTGTTGCGGGCTACCAGCCCGCACGTGTTGCAGGCCTCTGGCCTGCATGGTTGGCGCTTAACCGGTCGGCCCGGCAAAGGCGTTCACCACGGAGAAACACAGTCACAGAGGAAACCAAAACCAAGAATTGAACAGAAAAGCAGTCCTCCGTGGCTCTGTGCCTCTGTGGTGAGACGCTTTTCGGTGAAGCCGAGACGGCCCCAACACAAATTCAGCGTTTCGAGCAAGGCCAACCAGCAACCAGAGGCCAATGCAAAAACGACGTGAGTCACTCAATGAAAAACGAGGGCGCGATAGCCGCGCGCTGCGTACTCGGGCAACAGAGAATTCGCCTGCGTCAGCATTGGCTGGTTCTTTGCGTCGCCTGCGGCCAGCGCCACCACGTTGCGCGCGTGCATCGCGCGCAGCTCAAGCCGGGGCAGCACACCCGGCTCGAGGCCGACCAGCAGTTCCTGCGCGGTGGCGGTGTGACGCAGCGCCTGCTTGCGCTGGCCGCCAACGCGGAACAACTGGGCGACGAAGCACTCCTGGGCAAAGCGCGCCAGCGGGTCGTTCGGCTGTTTCGAATTCTCGACATGCACCAGCATTCGCTGGGCCGGGTTCGCGCCGCCTTCGGCCAGCGCCTCGGCCAGGCACTTCGCATGGACGACGGCGAAATGCTCGCGCGCGACGTGGCCTTCGCTGTGCTTCAGCACCAGCGCCAACGACTCTGCGTTCTCGGACAGCGCGGCAAAGGCAATCAGGCGCGACCACTTGGCTTCGCTGTCGCCGCCAAAGGCCATGGCCTGCTGCATGCTCATCGAGCCCTCGAGCAACTGGCCGCGCGCGAGTGTCTGCTCAATATTCAGGCGATAGCGTGGCTCGGCGCGTGGCAGCACGCGGCGGGCGGTGTCCAGGGCGCGTGCCAGGTCGCCGAGTTCGATGTCGAGCGCGGCGCCAGCGGCTTCCAGGTGAACCTGCTGGCCGCCGCAAAGCTCAAGGCTGGCGCGGGCGACGCGGCGGGCCTCTTCAAAGCGGCCGTTGGTCTCAAGGATTTTCACGAAGTTGTGGGCTTCGGGCTGGGTCCACTCATCCAGCGCGCCCCGGTTCAGCAGCATCGAAAGAAAGCTGCGCCGCTGGTGCGACAGCGCTTGTGCCGCGTTGCCGCCCGCGTGATGAAAGTGCGACAGCGTGCCCTCAAGCTGCGCCTGCAGAAACAGGTCATCGGCAAGGCGGCTCACCTGTTGGGCTGCTGCCAGCAACGTCTCGGCGCGGTTGAGGTCGCGCTTGAGCAGCGCGTCGCGGATCTCGTCGATCAGCTTGAGCAGGATCGGGCGGCTGTGCTGATTCAGTTTCGCGCGCAGTCCTTCATATTGGGCAAGGGCCTCGTTGAGGTCGCGCAGCACGCCCAGGTGGTGCTTGCCGGTCAACGAGCCCAGGCGCATGCGGTTGACCGATGCCATCGCGCCCACCAGCGCCAGCAGGTCGCCCGCCATCTCGCGTGTGCCCGACGAGATGTCGGACAAATACGGCGTGCCCTCGCCGGTGAGCAGCCACGCGGGGTTGATGCCCAGCGTCTCGACCAGCGCCGAACCGAACTCAAGGGGCATGCGGGTGCCGGCGGAATAGCGGCTGACGTTGTTGGGCGAGAAGTCGGTGCGGCGTGCGATCTCGGCCTGGGTGTGGGCGTCGATCAGGCTGGCGAGCCTTTCCTGAAGGCCTGAGGCGCGTTCGGCGTTGCGGTCAAGGGCAGCGGTCATTGTGACCTCCGTGGCAGATTTGTCGGGCGTGCGGACCTGTATACCAAATTAGGTACACAATATGCCAGATCATTTTCTTAGTTGATGTCATTTTGGGTAGGCTTGGGCGCATTGATCTGTCACTTACAGGAGCCTTCCATGACTACCCGATTCCTGCTGACGACTGCTGTCCTGCTGTTTGCGGCCGCTGCGACCGCGCAACCGGCTGTCAACTCATTGTCGCCGACCCGCCACGACACCGACGCCGCGCCCGGCACAAACGTGACCGCCGGGTTCAGCGCCAACATGGCAACCCCGCCGGCTGGCGCATTTCGCCTGCGCAGCAACATGCGCGGCACGCTGCCCGGCGCATACTCAGGCGGCGGCACTTCGCAACTGAGCTTCAACCCCACGGCCAACTTGCTGCCCGGCGAAGAAATCGAAGTCAGCCTGACCACGGCGTTGACCAGCAGCCAGAGCGTGCCGCTGGCGACAGCCCACGTGTGGCGCTTTCGCGCAGCCGCGGGCCAGACCACCGCTCGCTTTGACCGGCGCGGCTGGAACACCGGCCTGACCAGCGGCTGGGACACCGAGTTGGGCGACCTCGACAATGACGGCGACCTTGACCTGGTGTGTGTGACGAACGGACAGAGTTACTTCTACTTGAATGACGGCAGCGGCAACTTCACTTCAAGCGCGCTGGGCACGCCGGATGGCAGCCAGGCGTGCGAGCTGGCTGACATCGACAACGACGGCGACCTCGACATCATCGTCGCCAACGCGCGCTGGAGCACGAGCACGGGACAGTACCCCGGCCAGTCGCTGATTTACCTCAACAACGGAAGCGCGGGATTCAGCAGCACGGTCAACCTCGGGTTGGTCGGGCAGTACGCGCTCGACATTGCGGTCGGCGACCTTGATGGCGATGGCGACACCGACATCGTGATCGGCAGAGGCAGCGTGCAGGTTGAGCCCAACGACGTCTACATCAACAACGGCGGCGGCAGCTTCACCCGCAAGGGCGTGCTGGTCACGCCCGGATACCCGGCCGAATACGGCGACAACACCTGGGCGGTGCGCCTTGCCGACGCCGACAACGACGGCGACCTTGACCTGTTCACGGCCAACTTTGATTTCGGCCCGACGCAGTCCTACATGTTCCTGAACAACGGCAGCGGCGACTTCGACTATCTTCAACACAGCGTCGCCATCGGCGCACCGGCCATCGCGCTGGGCATGGAGGTGGCCGACTTCAACGGCGACGGGCGCGTGGACATCGCGTTCGGGCACCTCGGGCAGCCGGCCATGTCTACCTATGACCGGGTCACCGTGTACTACAACGGCGGCGGGACGACCTATTCCTCTCCGCAGGTGATGAGCGCAAGCGGCTTTCCCTACGGCGTAGAAGCCGCGGATGTGGACGGCGACGGCGACCTCGACCTCGCGATCGGCCTCGAAGGCGGCCAGTGCTACGTGCTGGTGAACTCGGGCACGAACTTCAGCAGCGTACTGGCCCTGGGCAGCGGCTCAACCACCGCCCACAAGCTGGCTTTGGGAGACGTGGACGGCGACGGCGACCTGGATTGCGCCGGGCCTGACCGCGTTTACTACAACGGCAGCAACCCGCCGCTGTTCAACGTGTGGACGGCAGCGGGCACAGTCACCAATGGTGCAACCGTCAACGTCAGCTACGGCCAGACGCTTTCCTCGCTGGGCCTGAACATCCTTTGCAGTGATTCGGATGGCGACAATATTGAAGTCACCGGCACGGTGAGCAACGTGACCACGCAGGGCATCCTGAACAGCGAGTTCAGCAAGGCCAACGCCCCCGCGCCCTCGATGCTGAACCCGACCACCGGCACCTTCAATCAGGGCGGCGCGAACCACACCGTTTCGCTGACCTGCCAGGACGGTACCGAGACCACGCTGTTCAGCTTCCAGATTGTTGTCGGCCCCGCGCCCAACGTTGCGCCGACGCTAACGGTCTCAAGCAGCAGCGGCAATGTCGTCAACAATGCGACGCTGAACGTCGCGCACGGGACCAGCCTGGCTTCGCTGGGCCTTCAGATCAGCGTCAACGACGCCAACGGGCATAACGTCAGTGTCGCGGGCACCGTCAGCGCAAGCACCGGCACGGGCATGCTGAACAGCGAGTTCAGCAGCGCGTCTGCGCCGGTGGCGTATCAGCTCACCCCCACGACGGGCACTTTCAGCCAGGGCTCAACGCTGCACGTTGTGAACCTGCAGGCCAGCGACGGCAACGGCGGCAACGCCGCGTTCAGCTTCAGCATCCAGGTCGGTGCAGCCCCACTGCCCGGGATTGAGTTGCATGAAGGCACCGCTGCGGGCAACACGATCGTCCATGGCTCGGCGGCTGCGGGAGGCCGCGACTTCGGCAGCCAGGATGTCACCCAGGGCGCGACCGCGGCACTGACCGTGGTGATCGTGAACACCGGCAACGCCGCACTCAGCGTCAGCGGCATCGCGCTCACTGGTACCAATGCTGGCGAGTTCGTGTTGAACACCACGGGCACAGCCGCAAGCGTGCAGCCGGGCAACAACACGTCGTTCAGCATCGCCTTTGATCCCGCAAGCCCCGGCGCCAAGTCGGCTGGCGTCACGCTGACCCACAACGGCAGCGGCACCGCCAACCCGTTCACGTTCGCGATTGCGGGCGTCGGCACCAGCGTCGCGACTGCGCCGGTCATGGTGGTCCGCCAGGGCAGCACAGCCGGCCCGGTGCTTGGCAACGGCAGTTCGCTTCCCCTGGGCAACTACGACCTCGGGTTCATCTCCACGCCGGTGACGATTGTGGTTGAGAACGCCGGCAACGCAGACCTTCAGCTTGGTGTGCCCGGGCTCAGCGGCAATGCCCCCGGCCAGTTCACAGCCGACACCACGGGCATGCTGGCTGTGGTTCCGGCGGGCCAGAGCACCAGCTTCACAGTGCAGTACTTGACCGGCACGGTTGGCGTCCACGATGCCGTGCTGGCCTTTACGCACAATGACGCCAGCACCTCGACCCCGTTCACGCTGGACCTGAGCGCCACGACCAACGGGACCTCGGGGCAGGGCAACTCGAGCAGCAGCTCGGGCGGCGGCGGCGGTTGCACCACTGCCCCCGCAAGTGGCGCGTGGTTGCTGTGCCTGCTGCCGGCGATTGCCCTGCTGCGCAGGCGCAAACGCGCTTCGTAGCAGGAGCTGGAACGGTCCCGCGGTCGGAAGTCCTCACCGACCGCGGGACCTTCGTTTCTATAAAGTGCAAAAGTCTGGCTTAGAAACCCGGCAGGCGGCCGCCTCTTACCGGCGCGTCTACGCCCCGGTCGCGGCCCCGAGAGTGGTGGTGCTTGGCTGACGGCACCGGGTGTTCGGGCGCGGCGGGCGTCTTTTGCGCCGCCACCCTGGCCTCGGGCAACTTCTCCTGCATCCATTGCTCAATCGCGTCATTGCGCTCCAGGCCCGGCGGACCAAGCCACAGCTTGATGCCCGCGGCTTTCACCGCGTTGAACACCCCCTCTTCGATGTGTTCAGCCACCAGGTCGGTCACGCCCGCCTCGATCAGTTCGCCGGCCAGGCCGGCTGGCGTGGCGCGTGTGAGCAGCGCCTCTTCTGTCAGCTTGCCGTGCTCGTCGATCAACTCGATGCGGTCATGGGTAAACTTTTCATCGTTCAGCCACGCCACGTGGTTGTGCAGCGTCAACACCAGCGCCATTCGTCTGTTTTCGCGTTTCATGGGTTCTCCTTACAAAGTAAGAACCCCGCCCCGGCGCGCGTTCTTCCAGCGACCGGGCGAAAGCCGCTGGAGCCCGCCAGCACGGACTCTTGGACGTTTGCTGTCGTTACGGATTGTCCCGAGTTTTAGCTCGCCCGGGCGAGTGTGCGGACTGACAACACTTCGCCGGCGTGCAGGGGCTCTACATGATGGTCCGGCACAATCACGACGGCGAGCGTGTTTCCCACGGCGTCGAATACTTCCAACACGGCGCCACGTGACTTTCCATCCTTGCTGGGCGCGAAATCCACGATCGTGGCTACGTCGCCGCGTTTGAGCCCGTGTTCGGGCACGTCGCGCAGGAGGGCAACTTCCTTGTAGAGCTCAAGTTTTGCCTTCTTCATTCGTGGCCTTTCGCTTTGGCGGCATCAACGTCACGAAGTAGACGCGGTCGTTGGCCTTCTGCAGCCAGATTGTAACAACGGACAGGTGCTTTTCGTTAGGGCCCTTCAACACGCCTTCCACGCGATATCGCGTACCGAACTGATCCGTCTCTGTCTCCTCAGCCTCGCCTTCGGATGCGTGAGCAAGCAAGGCCGCCATCAAGTCATCCGGATTCTCTGCCGTAAAACCGGCAAGCGCGAGATATCCGGACTTGTCGCCACGCGGGCGCTTGACCAGCAGATAGGCCGTCAGTTTTCGGGCGCGATAATGGGGTCGATGAGCTTCATATGTACCGCGGTATATCTACTCATTCTCGGGTTTGGTCGTTCCGCCCGGTCTCTTCAGCGTGCCGACCAAATCGCTGATGCGTCGGATGCCGGCGTCCAGCAGGCGCTGCTTCAGGCCGTTGTGGATGGTCTGGCCGGCGTCAGGCTCCACGAAAAGGATTGTGCCCAGTTGCACCGCGCTGGCGCCCGCGACCATGAATTCCAGCACGTCGTCGGCATTGGAGATGCCGCCGATCGCAATCACCGGGATCTTCACCGCGCGCGCGGCTTGCCACACGCAACGCAGCGCCACGGGCTTGATCGCGGGGCCGCTGAGGCCGCCCGTGAAGTTCGCGACCAGGGGCTCGCGCTTGCGCCAGTTGATCGCCATGCCGACCAGCGTGTTGATGGCGCACACCATGTCGGCGCCGCCGCGTTCTGCGGCTTTGGCGATGCCGGCGATGTCGGCCACGTTGGGCGAAAGCTTGGCGATAATCGGCAGCCTTGTCTTCGCGCGGCAGGCTGCAACCAGCCGCTCGCACGTGCCCGGCTCGGTCGAGAATTGCAGGCCCTCGGCAACGTTGGGGCAACTCAGGTTCAGCTCAAGCGCCGCCACGCCCTCTTCATTGTCAAAGCGCTCGGTCAGCCAGACGTATTCTTCGAAATCATGGCCGACGATGTTGACGATCGCCTTAGGCCCGAAGCTGCGCATCTTCGGCAGCGTGTTCTTCACGAACGCCTCATAGCCCTCGTTCTGCAGGCCGATGGCGTTGATCATGCCCGCCGCGGTTTCGGCGGTTCTGGGGTAGGGGTTGCCAAGGCGCGGGTTGCGGCTGATGCTTTTGCCGACGAGGGCGCCGTAGACGGAAAGGTCGTGGTAGCGGTCGAGCTCTTTGCCATAGCCGCTGCACCCGCTGGCGGTCATGAGCGGCGACGAAAGCTCAAGCGGGCCGAGCTTGACGGAAAGATCAAGCGGCATTGGTTGCCTCCGTCTGCGGCTCCGGCTTGGGCTCGGGTTTGGATTCTGGTTTAGGCTTGGCGCGCTTGGGGTCTTTGCGAAAGCTGATGGCGAGCAGCATGCCGACGCCCAGCATGATCCACGCGTCGGCCACGTTCCAGATCGGCCAGCGGCGCGGGATCTCGAAGAACAGGATCTTGGTGCCGTGGCCCGGCAGGTCGAAGTCAAAGTACACAAAGTCGCGCACATGGCCCAGCAACAGGCGGTCATAGAGGTTGCCGATGGCCCCGGCGGTCACCAGCGCCAGCGCCACCAGAAAGAAGCGGCGCGAAGGCGGCGACTTGTACATGTACACGAGCAGCGCGCTCAGCACGACGGCAGCGATCAGCGCCAGCAAGCCCGGGTTGCCGTGCAAGATGCTGAACGCCGCGCCCTCATTTTCGGCCCACTTCCAGCTGATCCAGCGGCCGATCACGGGCGTGACCTCAGGGTCAGTCGGGCGCACAACGCTGTCGGCCCAGGCCTTGGAGGCGATGTCGGCGACAAGGCCCACCAGCAGCACGATCCAGAACAGGCCTTTGCGGGTGAACGCGCGCTGCAACGGTGTCAGGGTAGGCTCAGCCATGGCGCGAATGTACGGGCAGGCCCGCGAGGCGGCAAGGCGTGGGCGGATGGCGCGGCGGAAGTATGCTGGCGCCATGGCCTCGCTGTACCTCCACATTCCGTTCTGCGTGCGCAAGTGCGAGTACTGTGACTTCGTAAGCGGCGTCGCCGGCGAAGCCGAGATTGACCGCTACCTGCGCGCGCTTGACCGCGAGCTGGAACTGCGCTTCCCCGGTGGGTTGGCGCCCGACACGGTCTTCATCGGCGGCGGCACGCCCACGCGGCTCAGCGCCGCGCAGTGGCTGACGCTGGGGGCAATTCTGCGCCGGCGGCTTGACCTGTCGCGCTGCGCCGAGTTCACCAGCGAGATCAACCCCGGCACCCTGACGCCTGAGAAGGCCGACGCCCTGCGCGCGGCGGGCGTAGACCGCGCCAGCTTCGGTGTCCAGAGCTTCAACACCCGCTATCTGCAGGGGCTGGGCCGCGCCTACGAAGCCGGCACCGCGACCGCCGCCGTACAGATGGCACGCGATGCCGGCATTGCGCGCGTGAGCATGGACCTGATGTTCGCGCTGCCGGGCCAGACGCTGGCTGAGTTGCGCGAAGATGTTGAAGCCGCGCTGGCCCACGACACCGAGCACCTGAGCCTGTACGCCCTGACCTACGAGGACGACACGCCGTTGACGCGTCAATTGCAGACGGGCGCCGTGACCCCGTGCCCCGAGGAGCTTGAGCGCGAAATGTTCGGGCTGGTCGGCGATATGCTGGCTGCGCGCGGGTTGCCGCGTTACGAGGTCAGCAACTTCGCGCGCCTCGGCGCTGAGTGTCGCCACAACGTTGTATACTGGACACTGGGTGAGTGGCACGGCGTTGGTGCCGCCGCCCACGGGCTGATCGGCGGGCAGGTACATCGCAACCCGCCCGACTGGAAGTTGTACTGTGACGCGATCGAAGCCGGCCATCTGGCACTGCAATTCGAGGCCGCAATGCCGCGCTTTGAGCGGGCCGAGACGCTGCTGCTGATGGGCCTGAGACTGACGCAGGGCGTTGAGTTGCGCCGCTTTCGCCAGTTTGCCGGCGACGACTTCACGACTCTGTGCGCCGAGCCTGCGGCACGGCTGATCGAGCAGGGCCTGCTGGAATTGACGGACACGCGCGTGCGCTGCACGAACGAAGGGCTGTTCGTGCTCGACGAGATCATTGTGCAACTCGCGGCAGGCATGAAAGCAATGCCGGGAACAACGAATGACCAGTAGCCAGCGACCAGTTAGCAGTACACAGCGGCCATTGCGACGCATTGGCTGTTTGCTGCTACTGGTGGGTCACTTGCTCTTTCTCGCCGGGTGCAGCACCGCGCCGCGCAGTGTGGTGCCGCTGCCGGGCGACGACCATGAACTCACGGGCCTCGAGAAAGCACAGCTGGCTGTGGTGGCTCTCGTTGTTGAGCAGGGAAGCAACGGCGACAGCTATGGCGCGGGCGTTGTGTTCGATACGCAGGGCCACATCCTGACCGTGCACCACGTGATCGACGGCGCCACCCGCATACTTGTCCTGCTGTCGGGCGGCTACACGGTGCGGGCCGACGTCGTCGCGGTGGACCCGGTGTTCGACTTCGCGATTCTGCGCGCAGAGATGTTCCTGCCTGAGCGCATGCGCCCCGCCGACTTGGCCACAGACCTGCCGCGCCCCGGCGACACGGTCTGGAACCTGGGTAACCCCTTTGGCACATCGCGTTTCGGCGGCGAGCCCAGTGTGGGCCGCGGCGTGATCAGCGCCCTGCACCGAAGCTACCTGAATGAAGAAACCGGCAGGCTGTACCTGGATGGCATCCAGCACGACGCGCCCACCAACCCAGGCAACAGCGGCGGCGGCATCTTCAATGAACGCGGCGAACTGCTGGGCCTGAACGCCCTGATCACCACCATGCGCGAAACACCCGGCGACTCCGGCGTCGCGTTTGCATTGCCCGCACACGTGATTCGCAACGTCGCGGCGCGCCTGCTGCGCGGCGAAACCGTTACCCACGGCTGGCTCGGTGCCGAGCGCTACAAGCAAGCCGCCGAGATTTTCCCGCAAGGTCACGGTCGCCTGCGCGCGGTATTCGGGCCGCTGGCACAGGGCGGGCCCGCCAGCGCCGCGGGGTTCATGCCCGGCGATGTGATCATCAAGGTCGGCGGCCACGAGGTATTCGGCCTGCACGAGATCCTTAGCCTTGAAGATGCGCTGATTCCTGGACAGCCGGTCAAGCTGACCATCAACCGCGCGGGCCGCGAGTTTGATCTTGATCTGGTCGTCGGCGCGCGCCCTTGGCCTTGGGGGTAAGCTACCCCAGTGGTTTCATCGGGTCGGCTTTGATTTCGTGGCGCGATTGCTTCTTGGTGAAGCCCTTCAGGTTCACCTCGGTCTTGCCCTCTTTCAGGCCCGTCGCTGCTGCCGTTTCGCCGCTGACCACCACGCACCCGGGGTTGCCGGTGGCTTGCAGGCGCGCAGCGAGGTTCACACTGGCGCCGATGCACAGGTACTCCAGCTTGTGCTGGGTGCCCAGCAAGCCGACCAGCACGTCGCCGCTGGCCACGCCGGCGCGAATGCGCATCCCCCACTCTTCGCCAAAGCCGCGTGTGCGAATCAGGTTCACGCGCTCGATACGCGCGACCAGCGAGCGCGAGAAGTCCAGCGCGCGCTGTTCGTGGTTCGGCCCGCTGCACATGGCCACCAGCCCGTCGCCGTGGTGCTGCAACGGCTGCACGGAAAAGCGGCTGAACAGCGGCACGGCAAGTTCGTAGACACTGCCGACGGTGTCGAGAATTTCCTCGGGCGGCAGCGAGTTGAAGCGGTCCGTGAAGCTGACGAGGTCGCAGAAGATGCTGGAGATGTTTTCTTTGCGCGGTGCGAAGTCCTTGTCGCGGCTGTCGCCCAGAAAGCGCTCAAGGATGCGCTTCTGGAACTCGTCGGGTGCGGCTTCGCGGTACACGCGGTCCACGCGGGCCACCATCAGCGGGTTGTTCAATTCCATCGCGACGTGCAGCGCAAGGTCAAGCTGCTCGACGCAGCGCTTCACGTCAGTCTTGGCAAGCTGCTCAGCCACGTGCAGGCGCGTGAGCACCTCGGCCTCAAGGGGCACGCCGGCGTCGTTGAACAGTTTTTCCATGTCGCCAAGCCAGTTGGCGCTTGTGCGCATGGCTGTGCTTGCGCTCGGGTCGCCGCCGGCAATGCGCCTGCGCCAGTACTCGAGCAGCGCCTTGTCCTGCGGCTCTTTCAGCGTCTCGGCGGCGAGCCCAAGCCAGCGGCCGGCGTTGCGGGTGTGCACGCGGGCGAGAATCAGCGCGCAGAAGCCGGCGAGATAGTGCTTGCTGTCGCCCAGCTCGTGCAGTTCGGCTTCGAGTTGTTCGGCCTCGACCTCGGCTTCCTTGAGATGCACGAGCTCAAGCAGGCCTTGCACCAGGTAGCTGCGGATGCGAATGCGGGTGAGCAGCGGCAGTTCCGGCAGCTTGAGTGTGCGGCGCGCGAACTCGGCGGCGCCGGCGCTGTTGCCAAGGTTGAACTCGAGCTGCACCAGGTTGCCCAGCGTGATGGCCTGGCCGACGACGTCGTTGCGCGCGGCCTTGAGCGCGGCGACGCGAACGAAGGTGCGGCGCGCCTCTCGCCAGGCCGATTGCCACATCAAGGCCTGGCCCAGCGAATCGAGAATCCAGTCGCGCGAGGGCGAGTCGTCGATCATGGAAAGCGCCATGTACAGCGCGGCTTCGGCTTCGAGGTGCTTGCGCGCCCGAATGCGGATCACGCCCAGTGTGTGCAGCGCGCGGGCGGCGGTGGCGGTGTCGGAGTCAAGCAGCCGCGAAGCCAGCGCCTCGCAGCGGTCTTCGAGCGCGTCGAGGTCCACCATGCCGCCGCGGCGCAGTTCAAGGCGCGTGGCGATCAGTTCGCGGACAGAGTGCCAGGGCGCGTCCAGGGTAGCGGGCAGGCTGGCAAGAAGCTGCCCGGCGCGATCCACATCAAACGAGTCCAGGGCCAACTGCGCACGGGCCAACAGCAAAGCGGGCCCATCCCCAAACCGCCCATCGTTGGATTCACAAGACGACCACCACTCGCCGACAGAAGTCATAGTGCAGAAGCTAGCAAAGTTTCATCCAGGAACCGATGGCTCAGTTGCGTTGGGGCGGCCCGCCTTCGACTCCTGCAATGACCTACTTGGCTTCGAGTTTCTGCTTCAGCAGGGCTTCGCTGCCGCCTTTTACGACGTTGCCTTCGGGGTCGATCAGTACTGTGGTTGGGTAGGCCTGCACGCCGTAGTTGGTGGTGCTGGTCTTGGTGTTGTCCAGGACCACTGTGAACGGCAGGTTCTGGCCCCACTTCTTGATGATCCCCTTTTCCTCGAGCAGCTTGTCGAGCTTCTCGAACGTGTCCGCCCGCTGGTCGGGGTTGTGGATCGCGATGATCGCGAACTTGTCCTGCTGGTCTTTGTGCTCTTCCCAGAACTTCATCAGGGCCGGCAAACTGCGGCCTGTGCAGGGGCCTCACCAGAATCCCCAGAACTCGAGCAGCACCCAGCGCCCCTTGAACGTGTCCAGCGTGATCGGCTCAGGCTCGCCTTTGCGTGTCGCGATCTTGCCGACAATGTCTGACGGCAGGTTGCGCACGAAGTCAACGTTGATCGCCGGCGCCTTCTTGCCGTAATGCTTGGCCAGCGCCGTGATTTTCAGCGGGACGTCCAGCGTGACCGCCGTGCCCGCCAGCGTGCTGATCGCCGGTCGCGCGTACTGAAACGCTTCGCCGGCGCTGATCAGCGTGCTGTACTCGCCCACGGGCAGCAGCAGTTCAAACACGACTTTCCCCGGTGCCTTTTCGTCGGGGCCTTCGGCGGGCTCAGCGGTCAGGCGCGTGCTGCAAAGCCACACGGGCGGGGCTTTCCAGTAGACGTTGACGTAGCCGCCGGCTTCGGGTTCAAAGCCCTCGGCGCCAGCAAGCGTGCCCTTGACCGCGACCAGCGGTTGCAGCGTCAACTTCAGGTCTTTGAGCGCGTCGGCCTTCAAGATAGTGACCGCACCGAGCTTGCTGTCGGCGTCGCCGGCCTGGATGCGGTAGCTGCGCTGCGGCTGCTCGGGAAAGGTGCGGACAGTGAGCTTGAACTTGCCCTCGGCGTCAGACTTCGCGCCGCCGTTGGCGCTCCACTTGCCGTCGTAGTTCCACATGTCGGCCACGGAGATTCCGGCCAGCGGCTTGCCGTCGGCGTCGAGCGTGATGCCGCTGACTTCGACATTCTCGAACTTCACAGCCGGACGTTCCTGCGCCTGCGCGGGCAGGAACAACAGGGTCAGCAAGGCAAGCGTAAGCACGGTTCGCATGAGTCACCTCGATGTGGTTTGCGCGAGTGATTCCATGAACGACTGGGCCTGTGTCGCCACGTTCTCGCCCGAGACGGCGCGGTCAATCAGTTGCACGACCTGCGTGAAGTGCTGCTCGTTCGCGCCCAGCGTGGTCAGCAGCGGGCTGCCGACGCGTATGCCGCTGGTCTGCGTGACGGGCAGCGGGTCATACGGGATAAAGTTCTTGTTGACGTAAATCTTCTGCTCGCCAAGCAGATTCTCAATCTCGATGCCGTTCTTGCCGGTGCCGGTGATGTCCACCATGACCATGTGATTGTCCGTGCCACCGGTGAGCACGCGGTAGCGCTTGGGGTTGATCTCGGTGAATGCCTTGGCCATGGCCTTGGCGTTGGCGACCACTTGCCGCTGGTACTGCTTGAAATCAGGCCTGAGCGCCTCTTCGAGCATGGCGGCCTTGGCCGCGATCACGTGCACGAGCGGCCCGCCCTGCCCGCCGGGAAACACGGCGCGGTCAATCTTGGATGCAAACTTGCTGCTGCAGACGATCATGCCGCCGCGCGGCCCGCGAATCGTCTTGTGGGTCGACATGGTCACGACGTCGGCGACGTCCACGGGGCTCTGGTGTTCGCCGGCGGCCACGAGGCCCGAGATATGCGCAATGTCGGCCATGAACAGCGCGCCGCGCTCACGCGCGATGGCCGCCAGGCGCGTGAAATCAATGGCGCGGGGGTAGCTGCTGGCGCCGGTCACGACCAGTTTGACGTCAGGGTTTTCTTTCAGCAGGCGCGTGTACTCGTCTTCATCGATCAGCCCGGTCTCTCGGCTCACGCCGTAGTGCACGAACTTGTAGAACTTGCCGCTGGCGTTGAAAGCCGCGCCGTGGCTCAGGTGCCCGCCGTGCTCAAGCCTGAATGCCAGCACCTTGTCGCCGGGTTTGATCAGCGCCATGTAGGCGGCGAGGTTGCTCTGCGTGCCGCTGTGCGGCTGCACGTTGGCGTGGTCGGCCTTGAACACCTCGCGCGCGAGGTCAATCGCGTGCTGCTCAACCAGGTCAGTGAATTCGCAGCCGCCGTACCAGCGCTTGCCGGGATAGCCCTCGGCGTACTTGTTGGTGAACACCGTGCCCATGGCATTCAGGATCGCTTCGCTGACGAAGTTCTCGCTCGCGATCAGGTTGATGCTGTGGGTCTGGCGCTGACGCTCACGGGCGATCAGTTCCTGGATGGTTGGCATGGCAGGTCCTTCGGAATGTGGCCGGCCGCCGAGCCCGGCTTCACTCAAGTGCCGCAAACAACCGCTGTAGGTCGGCGCTGGTGTTATACCAGTGCGGCGCGATTCGCAATATTCCCTGCCTTGCCGACGCGGCGACCTTGGCCGCCGTCAGCCGGTCTGCGAGGTCCTCGGATGCAAGCTTGCCTTGGCGCCGGATGCTCACGATCTGGCTGCGGGATTCATCCGGCCAGTCGTCGCCGAACGTCGCAAAGCCCGCCGCCCGTGCGCGTTCGCGGGTTTCCTGCGCCAGCTTCGCCGTCGCCGCATGAATGGCAGCCGGGCCGGTTTCGCGTTGCAGTTTGAGTGCCGCCTGTAAGGCATACACCTGGGGCATGGCCGGCGCGCCCAGCATGTAGCGCCGCGCGCCATCGGCGTGGGGTTGCTCGACGGCGTTGAAGTCAAAGGGGCGCGGCACGCTGTAGGTGGCGCGGCTGTGGGGTGCGACTTTGTCGATCGCGTCGGCCCGGATGTAAAGGACGCCGATCGAGTCGAGGCCGTTGAGGTACTTGCGGCTGGCAAAGGTCAGCGCGTCGGCGCCAAGAGCGTGCGCGTCCACCGCGTTGGCTCCGATGGCCTGCACCGCATCAATGGCGCAGAACACGCCGCGCGCACGGCACGCGCGTGCCAGGCCTGCAACGTCAAGTTTGAAGCCGCTGCGAAAATCAACCCAGCTCGCAGCCACAAGGCGGGTGCGGGGCGTGATGGCGTCCACGAATGACTGCACGCTGCGCTGCCCGTTCTCGGGCTCGGGCAGGGTGGTGACCTGTACGCCGCGGCGAGCAAGGTCAAGCGCGGGGCGCACGACGCCGGGGTAGTCGCGCAGGTAGACGATGGCGTGGTCGCCCGGCTGCCAGTCGAGGCCGAGGGTAACGCGGGTCAGCGCATCGGTGGCGTTGGCGAGCAACTGCACTTCGTCGCGAGCCGCGCCGATGAACGCGGCGAACTCGCTGTGGGTGTCTTCCCAGGTGCGTTCCCAATCCGCCCATGCGGTGACGCCCCGCGTGCAAAGACTGTCAATGTAGGCTTTGGCGGCAGCGGCGGCGGGCAGGCTGATCGGCCCGCGATAGGCGTTATTGAGGTACGCCCAGTCGGCTGTGACGGGAAACAGGCTCCGTGAATTGGATATATCGAGCATCGGCGCATCCTAGCAAAGCGCGAGTCAATCGCGGCCCCGCACTCAACGCCCGGTGCGGCGCAGATTGCCCCGGAACGTCGGCCAGCCGGTGCCTTTGCCCTTGAGCCTGATCGCCATCGCGACGCCATGGTTGCCCTTGAACTCGTCGGTGCTGGTGCCTTCGCCGATCACGAAGAAGACGTCCAGCGTGCCGTCGCCGTCGAAGTCCGCGATCACGGGCGCACTGCTGATGTCGTCATATGTCGAGCCCTTGCGGGGCGCTTCGTAGGTGAACGTCACTTCGCCGCTTTTGCCGTCGCGGGCGACCACGCTGCAGCCCACGAAGTACAGAACATCGAGGTCGCCATCGCCATCGGCATCGACGGGCGCGCAGCCGCGGTCCAGGCTGCCGCCAAGCTGCTTTGACCACACTTCGGTGCCATCTTCGGCGTTGAGCACGTGCAGCTTGGTGCTGCCCAGCGCAAGTTCGTCGCGGCTGTCGCCGTCAAAGTCGGCGATCGTGATTGGCGCAAACAGGTACCCGCCAAGCTGCTTGTGCCAGCGTTGTTTGCCGCCGGCATCGAGCGCGTAGACGTCACCTTCGCAGGTTGCGGCGTAGACGGTCAGGCTGTCGCCGGCGCCGCTGACCGCCACACCGTGGTACATGCCCATGGACTTGGCGGTGCCGCGGGTTTCGAACTCCCACAGCGACGCGCCGTCTTTGCCGCTCAGGGCGTGGATTTTGCGGTCGCCGCGCCAGGTGGTGATGATCGCGTCGAGCACGCCATCGGCGTTGAGATCGGCCAGTACCGGCTCGCTCTGTATGCAGCCCTTGAAGCGGCGCTCCCAGACTTTCGCGCGCGTCTTGCCGTTGAAGCAGGTGATTGCGCCGTCGCCGTCGCGCTGCCACATGCTGCCGGCGAGCACCTCGACGATGCCATCGCCATCAAGGTCGGCCACCGCGGGCGGCGAATCAGTGCCGCTGGGCAATTGAAACACGCCCTTGGGTTTTCCGTCTGCGCCCAGGCAGTACAGCTTGCCGTATGCCGAATCGCCGGACAGCACCTCGGGTTTGCCGTCGCCGTCGAGGTCAGCCACAGCCACACTGGCATCCAGCGGGCCGCCATCGGACTTGTGCTTCCAGCGCACGTTGCCGGTGGCTGCCTCGACGCAATACAGGTGCTCGTCGCCGTAGTAGGTGCCGAAGATGATTTCGGGTTTGCCATCGCCATCGCCATCGACATCGACATCGGCGACGTGGGCCGAGCCCTTCTGGTCGCTCTTGAGATCAAACTGCCACAAGACCGGGCCCGCGGAGGCGCCGCCAAGCTTCTTCTCAAGCGCCTCGACCCTTTTCTTCAAGTCGGCGTTCTCTTTCTCGAGCTCGCTGACCCGCTTCTCCAGCTTGCTGAGTCGGTCTTCGGGCGAATCCTGTGCAATGGCGAAACCGCCCACCATCAGCAGCCAATAGATCGCAAGAAGTACGCGCATAGTCACCTCGGACAGGCAGCTTAGCAAAACCGGCGCAACAGGCCGACAGGGTTACCCAACAGCACGTGGCTACGGCATCGCCAAACAAAAGCCGCCGCATGTCGCGGCGGCTTTGTTGTGGATGTTGTGCTGACGCCTACAGCTTACGGCGCCGGCGCCAGGCAAGCAGGCCGAACAGGCCCATGATTGCCGGTGCCATCGGCGCAGCCGCGACGGTGCAACCACCGCCTCCGCCACCACCGCCGCCGCCACCACCGCCACCGCCTCCACCGCCGCCCGCCAGGACGTTGATCGTGAAGGTCGCATCAGTGAAAGATCCCAGCGTGTCCGTGACGCGAACGGTGACTACGTTTGCGCCCAGTGTTGCCGCGGCGCCCGCTGACAGGTTTGCCGTGACACTGCCAGCCGCGCTGACGGAGAAGCCGGTCACGGTGATGCCGACCGGCAATGGCGTCACTGCAGTAACGACCAGGGCTGTCGCCGCGTCTTCCGCGTCGCCCACCGTTGCGATTGCTGTGTTCACGGGTGCTGCCGACATGACTACGTCGTGGGTTCCGCCCGCGGTGATAGTCGGCGCGGTGTTGGTCACACCAGTGCCGTCCACGGTGAACGTGTACGGGTCTTCGTTGAAGTCCATGCCGTCGAGTGGCGCGCTGCCGGAGTCGATCGTGACTGTAAAGCTGAACGCGAGCGTGCCCGTTGGGGTGACCAGAATGTCGAACGTCGTTGAGCCCGTGGTCGCAGCGACAGTCGCGGACGGCTGGACGCTGACAGTTGCGGTGCAGTTCGACGTACCTGAGGTCACGACCGGCGTGGCGCCCGGTAGGTCAAGGATGTCGAGGCCGGTGTTGCGGATGGTGTAAGTGAACGTCTGGCCGCCCGTAGCGACGTTGCCGACTGGGTCGTTGCCGCCGCTGGCGATGCTTGTGGCTGAGGGACGCTGCACGTCCATCTCGGGGCCGTTGCCCACGATGTCGAGGATCATGTGGACCATCGAACCGGCAACGAGTGTGGCGATCGGAGTTGGAGTCGTCACGCCGCAGGCAGTGGAGGAAAGGTAAGTCGGGCTCGTCTCGCCGGCCGTGTTCGAGCCGGGAAAGAAGCCTGCGCCGGCAGCCTGACCGTCCAACACCGCAAACTGCACAATGATCGTGGAACCCGCGGCAAAACTCTGTGGCGTCGTTAGCGGAAACACCTGGATGCTGTTGTTGTAGGCGCCGGCGGACGGTTCCACCACGTTCTGGTCGGTGCCCACCTGCGTCATCGTTCCGGCCGGGAACGACGCGCCCGCATTCGAAAACAGGCGCAACACAAAGTTGTTTGGTGCACCACTCGTTGACTCAAATCCGACGCGAATGGCCTCAACGCGGAAGGCTCCCGCGGGTTGGTACACGCGCCAGTATTGATTGTCCGCAGTTATGCCCCCCGCATTGCACGAAATGCCGTTGGCTGGAACGATTGTTGTGGAATCGGTGCAGTTTGTGAGGTGCGTCTGCGCCGCAACGCTGGTCGCAAGCACAGCGGCAGCCATTGCCAGCAGCCCTGCATACTTACCCTTGATGCTCATTCTTGTCTCCCTTGGGAACTGTCAGGGCGCGCCCCCGGCGTGCCACTGCTCTTGCCTACTCCTGTGTTGCCGGCGCGCAATGCACCCACACGTCGCGCCTTGAATCGTGTACTGCGCAGGCCCAGCACTGAGACGGCTAAACTGCCGCATGGTGCCGGGCTTGCACTGCAACTCTCTTCTTTCTCATACCCGTCCTTGTTGGTCGGTGGAGAAAGCCAATCTTCGCCCATCGCGTTCGTCACCGACGTCTGTGCGTCCAGTGCGTACGTCGAACACGCCAGCACTATGCCTAAAGCAAGCACTTACATAGAACGCATACTACCCCAATTGGGAGTGAATCAGTCTATCGGCCAATATGTCGCATTACTACGGAATTGTGCCCCGTCCTTGGCTGCTTTGAGGCCCAAACCGCTGGTTGAACGCGAAACGCCCCGGCTGCTGCCGGGGCGTTTGCTGGCGGCACGGCTACTTCGCTTCGGGCCACTTCAGGAAGGTATCGACCTTTTCGTCGAAGTGCGCCTTCGTCACTTTCATCATCGTCTTGTCGTTCATGTCCATGCGGATCAGCTTGCTGAACCAGCCGTTCTTGGCGATCCAGGTCTTGGTCGTGTTGCCGCTGTCTTTCACGATGATGACTTCGCCGTCGAACTTCTTGCCGCCCATCTCGACGTTTGCGAAGTCTTCGCGAACCACGATGCCCGGGGCTTCACCCGCTTCGCCGGTACCGGCTTTCCATTCGGCGACCTTGATTTCCTTGGGCTCGGCGCCTTCTTTGCCGATCCACGCCTTCTTGACGTTGGGCTTGCCCGCGTCAGCCCAGGCATCGACCTGGTAGGCCAGCACTACGCCCTGCGCAGACAGGTTCTCAATGATGAACTCGCTTTTGCCCGGCTTGGCGACGACCTGCCACTTGTCGGTGCTCTTGCCGGCGCCGAAGTCGCTTTCGACGTGCCACATCTGGCCGACGCTGACAGTTTCATGCAGCGCGACCCATGGTGACGCCTTCTGCGTGCCGTTGAGGTACTGGTCGATCATCAATTGAGCAACGTCTGTTTCGGCGCCGCACGCGTTCTCGCCGCCACCACAACCGCCGGTGCCGCCGCCGCCACTGTTCTTGTCCGAAGTCTTGCACGCTGCCATCACGCCGACGAGCAGCAGTGCGAGCAGAAACACTGATTTGCGCATGAATACACTCCTGGGTTTGGTCAACGGGCGCGTTTCTAGCAGGCGTGTTTCAAGGAATGGCCAAGACCGCGTTGGAACGAGTTAAAGCCGGTGGCGCGAAACGCCTGCCTCAGGCTAAAACGAAACCATGAAACCGCTGGTGGTCATCAACGTTGTCGGACTCACGCCCGCGCTTGCGGCAAAGGCGCCTGCTATTTCAGCACTGACGCACAAGCCACTGGCCGGCGTCTTCCCGGCGGTCACGATGACGGCGCAGGCGACCATGCTGACCGGGCTGCAGCCGGCGCAGCACGGCGTGGTCGGAAACACGTGGTTCTGGCGCGAGTTGGGCGAAGTTCGCAACTGGGTGCAGAGCAATCGACTGCTGCCCGAGCCGCTGTATCGAACGGCGCGCAAGCTGGCCGGCGACAAGTTCACATGCGCCAAGATGTTCTGGTGGTTCAACCAGGGCAGCGGGTGCGACTGGTCGGTCACGCCCAAGCCGCACTACGGCAGCGACGGCAGCAAAGAGTTCGACATCCAGACCGAGCCGCCGGAGCTGGCAGCCGAGCTCAAGGGCACGCTGGGCGACTTTCCGTTCCAGGCATTCTGGGGCCCGCGGGCCGGCTTGCCGAGCAGCGACTGGATCGCGCGCGCCACGGCACAGGTGATTCGCGAGAAGCAGCCGACGCTGACGCTGTGCTATCTCCCCCACCTTGACTACGACTTGCAGCGCATGGGCGAGAAGGCCGACACCACGCGACTTGTGGCCGAGGTCGATGGCTGCGCAAAGCTCGTGATCGACGCGGCGGCAGCCATTGGCGCCGGTGTACTGATTGTCAGCGAGTACGGCATCACACCCGTGACCCGCGCCGTCACGCCCAACCGCGCATTGCGCCAGGCGGGCCTGCTGCGCGTGCGCCCCGGGCCCTATGGCGAGATGCTGGATGTACACGACAGCCGCGCGTTCGCCGTGTGCGACCACCAGGCCGCGCACGTGTACCTGCGTGATCCATCCGATGAAACCGACGCCCGCCGCGTGCTGGAAGCGCTGCCCGGCGTGGCACAGGTGCTGGACCGCGCCGGTCAAGCGAATCTGCACATTGAGCACCGCAACGCCGGCGACCTGGTGCTGCTGAGTGCGCCCGACGCGTGGTTTGCGTACCCGTATTGGCTTGATGATGACAGCGCGCCTGACTATGCGCGCAGCGTCGATATCCATCGCAAGCCCGGCTATGACCCGTGCGAGCTGTTCATGGCCGGCAGCAACGCGGGCGCAGGTGCTACGCTGCTGCGAAAGAAGCTCGGGTTGCGCTACCGCTTTCGTACCTGCCCGCTGGACCCGTCAATCGTCAAGGGAAGTCACGGCTTGCCCGCGCGCGACGCCGCTGACGGGCCGATCATTGCCTGCAGTGATGCTGCCGCGCTGCCCGACGCGCCGGCCATGACCGACTTGAAAGCCATCGTACTGGCGCTGCTGGACCTTGGTTAGAATTACAACGCGGCCTTGTGTGTTGCGGGCTTCCTGCCCGCACGTGCTGCAGGCCTCTGGCCTGCATGTGTGGTGCCCGTCCCGGGCGCCAAAGCGGGCCGGAGGCCCGCTACACGTGCGGCCGAGACGGCCGCAACACAAACCCGCTGCTTACCAAAGCAAAACCCCGCCCATGCGGGCGGGGTTTGGTGTCAGGCTTGGGGCTACTTGTCTTTGCCGGCGTCTTTGCGGTCTTCGGTGCGCTTCTGGGTTTCGCGGTTGAACTTCTCCCAGAAGCCTTTGTACTTGCTGGGCTCGCGGCTGTCTTCGCTGCTTGCGCCGCCCTTCATGTCCTTTTCTTTCAGGTTGGTCTGGAAGCCGTCGCCTTTGCCGCGTGCGAACTCGTCGGTCTGCTCGTCGGGCTTGAGTTGGCCGTCGCCGGGCTGGTACTGGCCTTCGGCGTTGCTGTTGGGCTGCTTGCCGCCCTGTTCCTGCTCTTTGCCCTGGCGCGGGTCATCGGTCTTCTGGCCCTTGTTGTCGGGCTTGCCCTGGCCCTGCCCCTGGCCGGACTGCTTGAGCTGGTGGGCGATCTTGATGCTTTCGTCCACGCTCTGGCGGGCTGACTCGGCGGACTCGCGCTGCTTTTTCAGCGTGTCTTCAAGCTTCTTCTCGGCTTCATGCTGGTGCCGGGTGACGCTTTCCATGGTGCTTTCGCTCTCGGCGAGCTTCTTGAGCAGCTCCGGGTTCTGGCGCAGCAGATCTTCGAGGCCCTTGCTGTCTTCTGCCAGCTTGCGGATTTCCTCTTCGCTCTTGCCGCTGGCCTTGGCCAGCTCTTCGGGGTTCTCGGCGATCTGCTTGCGCAGGCCCTCGGGCAGCTCATCGAGCTTGCCTTCGCGCATGGCCTTCTTGATCTTCTCAATGCGCTCGGCCACGACGTCGGCCTTGGGCGCATCGAGCGATGCCCGGGCCAGTTCTTTTTCAAGGCCTTCCATCTCTTCGCTGGCCTTCTTCATCAGCTTGTGCAGCTCGGCCATCATTTCCTGCGGCGTCTTCTGGGGCGCCGGCTCTCCGCCTTCCTGGGCGAACACCGGGGCACCGATCAAGCCGCTGAGGGCGACTGCGAGGATGAGTTTTTTCATGGCTGCTTCCTTCGTTATGCGGCGTCAGGCACTGCCGCTTGCTCTATTGTATGAAACGCGGATGACGGTCTGCCAGTTCCTTATTCCTGTGGCGCCCCGGGAATCTGCTTGCGCAGGTCGTCCCAGATCTTCTTCAGTTCCGCCTGTTCGGCGGCGTAGCGTTCGTACAGGCGGCGGTAGTAGTCCGGCAGCTCGTCACGGTCGTAGTCGTTGGCCATGTCGGCAAGCTTGCGGATCTTTTCGCCCAGCGCCTTCTGTTCTTCGTACACCAGCTCCATTTCCGCCAGTTTGCTGACCAGCGGGTCGGGCTGCGGCTGGCCGCCTTGTGGCGGCTGTTCCCCCTCTTGCTGCTTCTGGCGCTGCTCCGACAGGCGTTTGCGTTCGCCTTCCACGGCTTTGAGCATGCGGTCAAGTTTCTCGATCACTTCCTGCTGGTTCAGTTGCGTGCCGTCACCGACGTCCTGGCCCTCAATCTGGCTCATGATCTCGAGCAGCAGTTTCTGGATCAGCTCCATGTTCTTCGTGAAACCGCCGTAGTTGCCTGACTTCAAGGCATCGACCGTTTCGTCGCAGATCTTCTTGACCTCTTCCTGCTTGCTGTACAGGCCCGCACGCTGGGTTTTCAGCGCCCGGTTCCAGCCGCCGCGCTGGCGCACTTCCAGGTCGAGCTTGACGGTGACGTCGTTGGCCTCAAGCTGCTGCTTCTTCATCAGCTTGAGCGATTCCTCGACCTGCACCAGCATCTGTTCCTGCTGCGACTGCACGTACTGGTTCAGTTCTTCCTTGAGCGCGTCTTCGGCCTCCTGCAGCTGCTCTTCGGCCTCTTTCTGGTCTTGCTCGGCTTCGCTGCTCTTCTGGCGGTCGAGATTCTCGCGCGCCTTCTTCATGGCCTTCTGGGCTTCCTGCGTGGCCTTTTGGGCGCGCTGGTTTTCCTGGTTCTTGGGGTCGCGGTTGAACTCGTCGAGTTGCTGTTCAAGTTTCTTCTGGCGCTCTTCAAGTTCTTCGAACTTGATGCGGTCCTTTTCTTCGACGGCTTCGTTCTGGGCTTCCTGAAGCTTCTCGATGGCTTTGCCCAGGTTCTCGGATGCCTTCTGCTGCTCTTCTTTGCCGGACTCGAGCTTGCCCTGCTTGAGGTCTTCCGAGGCCTTCTTCATCTCCTCTTCAGCCTGCTTCAGGTTGTCGCGCGCTTCCTTTTGGCTGGCCGTGGGCTCTTTGCCATCCGGGCGCTTCTCAAGGTCGCTGCCGGCCTGCTTGGCCTGCTCGGCAAGTTTTTCCTGGCTTTCAGAAAGCTTGCCCGCGGCTTCAGACTGCTTCTGCTCAACCTGGGACTGTTCTTCCTGAAGTTTCTCAATGGCCTTGTTCAGGGCTTCCTGGGCCTTGGCCTGGGCTTCCTGGGCCTTCTGCATCTGCTCGCTGCGCTGCTGCTGGCCCTGCTCACCCTGCTTGCCTTGCTCACCTTGCTTGCCTTGTTCACCTTGCTTGCCCTGTTCGCCTTGCTCACCCTGCTTGCCCTGTTCGCCTTGTTCACCCTGCTTGCCTTGCTCGCCTTGCTTGCCCTGTTCACCCTGCTGGCCGCTCTGGCTGGCTTCGGCGGCTTTCTTCAGGGCGTCGGCGGCTTCGCGCATTGCGTCTGCGGCCTTCTGTGACGCGTCGGATGCTTCGCGGCTGTTCTCGCTTCCCTGGCCGTTCTTGGCCGCGTTTTCGAGGGCCTTGGCGGCTTCTTCGGCGCGGCGGGCCATGTCCTGCTGCTGCTCGCTGCTGCCTTCGAGGGCGCGGGCGCCGCGCTGGGCGTCCATGCTCTTCTGCATGCCTTCGCGGGCGTTCCGGATCTGGTCGATCGCGTCCGTCTCGGCCTGTACGCCCTTTTCGGCGTCGCCGCTTTCCATGGCCTTCTGTGCGCCGCGCGCCTTTTCGGCGGCGTTGCGCAGGCCCTGCTTGGCCTGGCTTGAGCCTTCTTTGGCGTCGGCGGCTTCCTCAAGCATGCGCGCCAGGTCTTCGGAATCGCGGGCGGCCTGGCGGGCCTGGTCGCCCGGGGCGCGCTCGGCTTCGCGCTGCATGGCGCGCGCAGCCTGGGCGGCGTTCCTCATGCTTTCCGCCGAGGCCTCGCCGTTGTTGGCCTTCATCTCGTTCTGCAAGTGCTCAAGGGCCTCGTCCATTTTCTGGGCGGTGCCGCGCAACATGCGGTCGTCGGATTTCTTCAGCGGCTCAGCCGACTCGCGGGCGCGCTGCAATGCGCCCTCGATGCCTTCTTTGTCCAGTTCTGGCTCGGGCAGCTGCTCCACCTGCTCGGCCAGCTTGTCGAGCTTCTTGCCGAGCTCGGCCTGCTTTTCCGCCGCGGACTTGAAGTCGGGCTTGCCCTGCGGGTCAGCACCCTCGCTCTTCTTCAGGTGCTCGCCGGCCTTGCCCAATGCTTCCAGTGCCTTCTGCATCTCGGCTTCGGCGTTGTCGGCCTCAGCGTTTTCGAGCTTGCTGGCGGCTTCATCCATGGCGCGCTGGGCGTTCTGGATTTCTTTCTCGGCCAGGTCGGCTTCGCTGGCCTTGTTGGCGTCGGGGTCGCCCTTTTGTTCTTTCTGCTTGGCGATCTGGTTGGCGAGCGCCTTGAGTTCGCGGTTGATGCTCTCGGCGCTTTGCTTGGCGTTTTCCTGGCCTGACTTGGCGCGCTTGAGGTCAGAGTTTTCCGACGCGCTGGGCTTGAGCGCTTCCTGCGCCTGCCCCAGCGCCTTGTTGGCTTCTTCCTGGGCCTTCTGGGCCGCGTCGGGGTCGCCGCTGTCCAGCGCATCCTTGGCTTCCTGGCTCTTCTTGCTTGCGTTCTCGAGGGCCTGCTGGGCCTTGCGCGCCTCAATCGACTGGGGCAGGGCATCGGCCTGCTTCTTGGCTTCCTGGATGGCGGCGTCAGCTTCTTTCTGCTGCTCTTTCAGCTGGTCCATCACCTCTTTGGGCAACTGGGTGTTGGCGCCCTGGCGCTGCGCGTTTTCGGTGCGGGTCTTGCGGTATGCGTCAAGCTGCTCTTCGGCGGCCTTGTTGACCGCGTCCAGCGCCTTCTGCACCGGGGCCTCGCCGGCCTTCTCGGTGTTCTTCTTAACGTCGGTCTGGTCCTTGGCCAGGCGCTCAAGGTCTTTGCTGATGCGGTCAAGTGCCTTCAGGTTTTCGTCGGCTTGCTTGGCTTCCTGCGCCTCTTTCTCGAGCTTCTCAAGCTCGCGCAGGGCTTCTTCCATCTTCTTGACCTGCTCTGAGTCGCGCTCCTTCTCTTCGGCGCGGCGGCGCTCAAGGTCTTCGGCGGCGCGCTTCTGGTCTTCTTTCAGGCGCTCAAGCTCAGCCAGGTTGCGTTCGATTTCTTCGCGGCGAGCCTCAAGGTTCTCGGTCTCGGACTTCAGCTCGTCCTGCTGCTGCTTGAGCTCGCGGACCCGGTTTTCCATCTCATTCAATGAACGGGCCTGGTCGTTGTCGCGCAGCTCGCTGGTGTCGGTGCGGATGTTCTCCTGGTCCTGGCGCATCTGCTCAATGGCTTTGAGCTGCTCTTCGGTGCGCTTGACCTTTTCGTCTTCGCCGATCTTGGGGCCGTTCTCGAGCAGGTCGATGATCTCGGCCAGCGCCTTTTCGATGTCGCGCCCCTTCGAAGCCGCCGTGCGCACCTGGCCGCCGCGGATGTCTTCTTCGGTGCTGCCCATCGATTCTTCGATGCGCAACTCGTTCAGGCGCTTCAAGGCCGCCGTGATCTGCGGGATGCGGCGACGCTCGGCGGGGTCTTCACTCTGCTCAAGCTCAAGCTGCAAGTCCTCAAGCCGCGTCTTCAGGCTTTCAAGTTCCTTGCGCGCGGCCTTCTGCTTTTCGGCCAACCGGTCCAGCCGGTCTTCTTTGGGCGCGGCGGCTGGGTCGCCGGTCTTGCCGGCGTCCTGCGCAGAAAGCGGTGCACGGACAAACAAGCCGACAACACCCATTGCACAGGACAGCAGTAGGGCGCGGCCGAGAAAGATCAGAGTGTGTTTAGGCATGAATGGTCCCCGCAGATCAGTCAGTCACTATGGGTATTACGCCAAGTGCGGCAGTTCGGTTCATAAGGAAGAAGGAGAATTCGGCACGATTTTGCAAGTCAACGTAAGTGTCTTGCACACAACGGGTTATAAAGTCAAGAACCGGACGGAAGCGTCCGGTCCCAGACAATCGCAGTTCCCGCAACAGGTGCGCTATGGTTAGTCGCCGTCGCGGGCTTCGTCGGTTACGCCTTCGTTGGTGTCTTTCTGGTTCTTCAGCAGGTTCCGGAAGCCTTGCAGGATGTCGTCGTAGCCTTCCCACTTCTTCACCTGCTCCTGCACGGCGCGCAGCACTGAGACCGTCAACTCCTGTTGCTTGGTCAGTTCACTCAGCAGTTCGCGGCGTTCGTTGGGCTTGATGCCCACCTCAAGCACGTTTTCGTAAATGCCGCGCCCGCGCTCGAGGCAGCCCGGCGTATAGACGCGATTCTCCTGGATCAGTTTGCCGAAGCTGTCGGCGCTGAAGCCCGGCTCGGGCAACGCCCGCAGCAAGCTGCGGCGCAGGTTGCTGATGACTTCATGGGCGAGTGTGCGGATCGTGTCGTCTTCCGCTTCTTCCAGGCGCACCAGCGGGTTGTTGATCGCCTGCTGTAAATCGCGGTCGGCCGATGCGACTGCAAGCAGAAGGCGCACGGTCTGGATACGCGACTCTTGCGGGCGCGCGAGGTCTTCGCGTTCCAGTCGGTTGAACTGGTACACCTGCGCGAACACGCCAAAGCGCGACAGCACAACTTCGGCGTCGCGCAGCAGCTGGTTCTGGCGCCGGTAGGCATCGTTCAGGTCCTTGCGCAGGGCCTCGCCTTTTTCGTTGCGGAAGTCCAGAAGGCCCGGCTGTTCAAGCGCGTCCAGGCTGATCTGCAGCAACTCGGCCTGGTTGGTCAGCATGGCGTTGATGGTGGTCTTGATCTGGCGGATCTGGCTGCTGACCTTGGCGCGAAGCTCGTCGACGTCGGTCAACTCGTACGTCATGGTGGTGTTGTGCTTGCTGCCCTGGAACACCGGCGGAGAGCCGTCTTCCGGCTTGACCTGGTTGAGGTCAAAGGCCTGGATGTACAGCTCCACGCTGGCGCGGGTTCCAGCCGGCGGTAATGTTCCGGCAAGCAGCTTGGAGAACTCAAGTTCAAAGGCGCCCTTGACCTCGCGCTCGGGCTTGGACGCAAGATGCTTGAAGCCCTCGGCGAAGGGTTTGTACTCGGTGAATTCGTTGTCGATGGAATAGCGCCAGAACATGCGGGCGCTGCCCACGCCGTAGTCGTCGCGCAAATCAAACTCAAGGGGGATCACCGCGTCCTCGGTGACATAGACAAACTGGTTGCTGACCAGCGGGTCGCCGCTGAACAACACGCGCACGGTCGGCGCCGTGTCCTCTTTCACCTGCATCAGGTCGCCGATGCGCTGGCCGTTTTCGATGCCCTGCCGGTCCACCAGCTTCAGGCGCCAGCGGCTCATACCAAGCTGCAACCCGGGGATACGCACGCTGTATGCGTTCTCGCCCGAGGCCTGGTCGGTATCGAGCAGGTAGCGCTGGCTGCTGCCGACATTGAAATCGACCAGCAATGCGCTTGCCTCTGGCCCTTCCAGTTGCAGCGGCTTGCTGGTGGTGAACTTCACACGCACGTGGGTGCCCGCGACGGCGTCGATGGCGGGCTCGTTGGTTGTGCGCTCGGGCAGCACCAGGTACTCGGGATAGACGTAGCTGATCTCGATGCTGCTGGTGATTTCGGGTGGCGGAATCACGCGCACGGTGTATGGGCCCGCCGTGGCGTCGCCGGCCCGGATGGTGATCTGCTCAACCGGATTGATAATGCTGAGCTTGTTGTACGAAAAGAAAATCTGCTCGCCGTCGCCGCCGACCATGGCGGCGCGTTCCATCGGCCTGCTGACCGGGCTGCCGACTTGCACATAGCGGCCAGTCTCGGGGTCGCGCTGGAACGAAACGATGCGGATTTCGGCTTCGACCGGGTCTTCGCCACTGGGCCGGGCGATGATGCGCAGGTCGCTGCCGGCGGCGACTTCGTAGATGCCCGTGGCACGCAGTTCCGGAATCGAGGCCTCGGGGTCGAACGTGAAGTTGACGTTCAGCTCTTCGGTGGTCGGGTACTGCGGCAACTGGTCGCGCGCCAGGATCATGACTTCGAGCTGGGTGTTGGTCGGCCACTCCGGCCCGCCGCCCAGGGCGCGCCGCACCCATGTGCTCATGTCGCCGCGCGCAAACACCGCGTGGCCAAACACAATGGCCATGGCCAGCACGCTGCCCGTGACCATGTACAGCAGGCGGCGCGAACGCACAGCCTCGTTGAACTGCAACTTGCCGGCAATGTCGAAAGATTCGCTGACGACCGCGCGCATCATGTCGCCGCTGGCGGCGTCTTTGTACTTCTCCTGGCTTTTCAGCAATTGCAGCGAAGTGATCAGCCGATCGTTCAGCAGCGGGTACTCACGTTCAACCAGCAGCGCAAGGTCTTCATCGCTGAGCGTGCGCGACAACGGGTACACCAGGTTGCGGATCGCGATCACCGCAAGAATCAGCAGCGACAACACCAGAAACCCGACGCGCATGCCGCCAGGCAGCTTCAGCACCAGGTCGGTGTAGTAAAGCCACAGGGTCAGCCCCGCGGCCCAGATCAGCAGCTTGGCAAGGCCCCACGACAGGAACATCAGGCGGATATGCCCGCGCAGCTGGGCCAGTTTCTTTTCGATCAGGGAAAGGCTCATCGGGACCTCAAGTCTAGTTTCAGGTTCTCGCTCTGGATGCGCACGCGGGCTTCACCCTGCGCGCCGTAAAGGTCGCCACGGTATTCAAGCCGCAGCCAGTGCTCGACACGGGGCGTGACCACCAGCAACGGGCTGACGTCAAACCGGAAGCGATAGGTCGCGCCCGGATCAAGCCACGTCTCACCGGTGTGGTCGTTGCCCGGGTCGGGCTCCGGCGTCGGCGGCCACGGCGGCAGGCTTACGTTCTCGGGCGTGGTGTCGGGTTCGTACTCAGACGCGTGCGACACATGCAGCAGGTAAATCGGCTCCGAGAACGCGCGCTCACGGTCGATCGCGCGACGCACCTTGAACGGCACGTAGCCGGCATTGACCATCGTGACCTCAATCAGGAACTCGCTGCCTGCCACGCGGCTCAGCAGCAGCTTAAGCACCGGCCGGGCCGGGTCAGGCAGTTTGCCGCGCTCTACGCTGGTGCAGTAGCCGGCAGTCACGGGGATGCTGCGCTCAGAGTTCAGGCCATACACGCGCACGCTGCCGCGCCCCACGCTGATCTGGGTTTCAGAGCCGTCGCGGGCAATGTTGATCGTGAGGCTGCCCTGGTCTACCTGGACTGTGCAGTGGGGCGTCTTGACCTCGAACGACCCTTCCCCCACGCCGCCGGGCTGAATATCCAAGCGCCGAAACTCGCCGCGCTCAATCTCAACGTGTCGCGAATGCGTGAACTTGAAACTGCTGTTGGGCTGCGCCTCAAGGGTGCTGAACGTGTTGTTCACGCCCGTCGGCAGCCAGACAAAGGCGTCGTAGGCGCCGGTGTCGTATTCCTTGTTCAGCAGCAACTCGGTGCGTTCGACCTCGCTGCGCCTCTCGCCAACGGTCAACGTTGGGCTGGTGTACACAATCTGGCCGATCACCTCGGGCGTCGCCAGGCCCTCGCCGCCGCGTGAAAAGACGATCAACAGCACCACGGCAACCACCCCGACCATCATTGCAATGAGGAAGCTGCGCCGCAGCATCGCGTGTACACCCGGGATGGCGCCGTCAAACGCGCCGTCTTTCTTCAGGCGGCTTCGCAGCCGCTCAAAGCTGCCACGCCTTGGCGCTACGCTGCGCACCTGCTGGTGCAGACGCATGTGGCTGCGAATCTCTTCGAGTTCTTCTTTGATGGCGGGGTCGGATTCGGCGCGCTTGTCGATCGCCACCTGCGAGTCGGCATCGAGCTCGCCCAGCACGTAGCTGACAAGTTGCAGGCCCGGCGCCGCCTGCGTGACCTTTTCGTCGTCAAGCATGGGGCGCCCCCTGTGCTTTGCCGACGAAGCGCTTCAAGCGGTCGCGCAGTTTGCGCTCGGCGTAGTAGACGCGCGACTTGACGGTACCCAGCGGGATCTCCAGCGCTTCCGCAATCTCGCTGTAGGTCATGCCCTGGTAGAAACTCATCACCAGCACCAGCCTGTGCATGGGGTCAAGGTCCAGTAGGCCCGCGCGCACGCTGTCTTCGATCTCGCGTTTCTCGGCGCGAATGTCGGGGCCTTCGTCCTTGGACACCGCCAGCGCGTCAATCGTCTGCATCGGCTTGATTGCCGCATAGCGTCCGCTTGTGGTGGCGCGCGGGTCGTTTTCAGACAGGGCGTCCACGCGGCCTGAATCGAGCAGGCTGTCGCTCTCCACGTCCACGGCGCGGCGCACCGACTTGCGGCGGGCCTCAAGGTCAATCCAGCAGTTGCGCCCGATGCGGTAGATCCAGCTGGAGACTTTCAGGTCGTCGCGGAACGTCAATGCCCCGCGCCAGGTGCGAATGAACGTTTCCTGCAACAGGTCCTCAGCCCGGCCGTCATCCCAGCACAGGCGATAAAACAGCGCGTAAAGCCGCCGGTAATACTTGTAAAACAACTGCTCAAACGCCTCCATGTTGCCGCGCTTTACCGCGGCCATGAGCTTGTTGTCCTGGTTGTCGGAGGCTGTGGACATCTGGCTCCGTTCAAACGTCACAACTAATACGCGCCTTGGGTGCTCCGGGTTCGCGCAATTCTGCAAACCGTTCCAATGTAGGGGCTTGCAGGCTGCCCCACAAGGCGTGTGCTTGCCCCGGAAGCGTGGCTGCGTGGCCCGGCGGCGGCGTCATCCTTGACCCGCGCCGCACCCTTGGGTTTGATGTTGCCCATGTCACGCTGGTTCACTTTGTTTGCGTTGCTGACAGCCGTTGCGGCTTTGCCGCTGCTGCTGGTGTCGGTACGCGGTGAGCGCCATGTGCCCAAACCCGTCTGGGTGAAGTCGGCCAAGGCGCAGTCCGGCGACTGGAAGTGGAGCAGTGCCAGCACCGGCACGGTCAAAGGCAAAGTCAGCTTCAGCGCCAAGCGCCCCAACCAGCCGATGGTGGTGTATCTGGTCAAGGTGGACGACGCCGGCAAGGTGACCACGCAGGGCCAGCACGCCGTGCCCGCAGAACTCAAGGTCAGCCAGAAGGGTGCAAAGTTCGACCCCGGATTCGCGGTGCTGACGCGCGGGCAGGACGTGACGTTCGAGAACGACGAAGAAAAAGAGATCAGCCACAACGTCTACTTCCTGGGCGATATCGAGCTGGACCTCGGCATTTTTGAGCAGGGAGCCGCAGCCAGCCACACTTTCGAGGACTACGGCGAAGTAAGCGTGCACTGCAGCATTCACAAGCGCATGGATGCCAAATTCTTCGTGGCGCCCAACCCGGCATACGCGCTGATTGAAGGCGATGCAGAGACGTTCGAGATCAAGGGCGTGCCTGTCGGCAAATACAAGCTGCTGACCTGGCAGAAGCAGAAGCGCTTCAAGGACGTGGACATGCCTGTTGAGGTCAAAGACGGCGCAATCGCCGACTTGAAGGTGGAGATGACGCGTTGAAGCAGACAGGCCTTAATCATCTTAGCGACAGCGCTCGTCACCCCAACACAACTGCTGGCGGGCACTGGCGGGTGCTGTTCATGGTCGTGCCGGCCCTGTTGCTGTGCGCATGCGCCACGGGCCCTGAGCTGCCGCCCCCGGCTGCGGGCACGGGGCATGTTGTCGTCGGCATGCGTTTGATTGAGAAAACGGTGGACGACACCAACGTCTCTGACGAATACGCCGTGCGCCGCGAGCGCCACATCACGGGCAAAACTCTGCCCGACATGGTGGTTGTGCTTGAGGGCAACAGCGGCGGGTCCGCCACGCCCGACAAAGCCGAAATCACGCTCACGCCGGAAGGCTTTTCGCGACGGCAGTTGCTGCTCAAGGCCGGTGGCTCGCTGACCATCGCCAACAAGCGTGAAGATGCCGTGTCGATTTTCGGTTTCAGCCGCGAAGGTCATGAAGTCGCGGTAATGCTTGAACCCGGCGCCAGCAGCACAGTGCCGGTGCCGAACGCGGGCGCATACGAGATGGTCACCGAAGCGGACAACAGCGCCTATGCTGTGCTGCATGTGGTGGACAGTGGCGCCGCCTGGATTGGCCCATCCGACCAGTACGCAGTCTTCCGCGACGTCAAGCCCGGCACTTACAGGGCAGTTGTCTATCAAGCGCGTGCAGAGGGCTGGAGTAAGGAAGTAACGGTGGCTGCGAACGGCCGTGAAGACCTGAAGGCCGAACTGAAGGTAGCCAAGCGGAGATAGGATGCGTTGGGCGCTGACAGCATTGTTGTCGATGGCCACCCTCGCGGGATGCGCCAGCGCGCCCAGTTACCCCGACCCGCAGCCGGGCAGCGGCCAGATTCTCGTAAACCTGAACGGCCAGGCCCGTGAAGGCGTAAAGGGCCCCGCGCGCGAAGACGAACACGGCGAATACAGCATCACCCGCACCAGTGTTGAGAAGGGCCGAGACTTCGAACGTGTGAACTACAAGGCGATCACAGATGTGGTTGTGATTCTGCCTGAGGCGTCGATGGCCAAGCGTGGACCCGCATCCGGTGTTGAACTTGTCGTTGACGAAGCCGGATTTTCTCGCAGCCAGCTCGTGATGTCGCCCGGTACGGAACTGACGATTCGGAATGCTCGCGACGCCAGTTTGTCCATATTCGGATTCTCGGACGCGGACTTCTTTGAACTGACGATCAAGCCCGGTGCGTCCGCTTCCACGCGGGTTGCGGCGGCGGGAACCTACGAGATCGCTTGCGACGAAGACGAGTCGCTTGCATGCACGTTGTTTGTCACCGGCGGCGCGTACTGGACTGGCAGATCGGACGAGGGCGCGTTCTTTGATGCACTGCCACCGGGCGAATACACCGTCGAGGTCTACGCGCCGCGCCTGCCGTCTTCGACCCACAAGCTGACCGTCGCTGGCGGCAAGCGCCAGACCGTTACGGTCGACCTCACGGTCAACGACCTGCCCAAGGCCAAGCGCTGAAAGCCCGCGACGGAAGTCGCGGGCGTCCCGGCCCAAGCCCGGGACAACTCGCTGCCCGTCTCATCAATCCAGCAAGACAACCGCGTTGCCGACGCAGGCTTTCGCTCTCGACATGATTCGTGTCGCAAGGGACACTCTGGCCCATGTCGCTGCGCTACAAAGCGTTGATCGCCGTGGTGCTGCTGGTCGCCATTCTGACCGGCGCACTGGTTGTCACCAGCGGCCAGCGCTTTGAAGAAGACGCCCGCGCCCGAATCACCAGCGACCTGCGCAAAGACGCCGGCTTCCTCAACACACAGGTCAGGTCGGCCAGCCGCATTTCGCGTACCGCGCTGGAAGGCTCGGCGGAATCCAGCGAGCTGGTACAGCTGCTTACCAACCCGGAGATCGAGACAATTGGCGACAACCTGTTGACGTTCGCGCGCTACTGGCGCGAAGACTCCGAGTCAGACGTCGCGCTGGCCGCTCTGGACGCATTCGTCGCCGAAGACAAGGGCGCCAAGGTGATCGCGCCGGCCGGCAAAGACTTGAGCATCGTCGCTGTCTCTGCCGACGAACAGTTCAGTGGTGCCGACAGGCTGCTTGCCGACCCCGAGTTGATCGGGTTCGTCGACGGCTTCTATCACGAGTATCTCGACCTCAAGGAGGGCAAGGTGCGGCAGTACTCGCAGGCGGCGGTACTCCCGGTCGCGGGCGCTGTGTTTCTGGTGGTGCAGACCTACCTGTTCGAGAGCATCCAGGATCGCTCTGTCGTGGGCATCGGCGTTACACTCACAGAGATCAGCAGCCGGTGGATACGCGGCAACCTGCCCAGCGCCGGCGAAGAAGATACCAACCCCGTGCACAAGCTTGTGTTCTCCGGCGAGGTGCTCACCGCCAGTACGCTGGGCGAAATCGGCAGTGCTTCGTCGCAGGCGGTGTTCAAGCGTGCGCTCTCGATGGAAAGCACGACGGCGGCCGCGCAGTTCGAAGTCGAGATTGAGGGCGAGACCCTGATGGGACTGACTCTTTCCAGCGACCTCGGGCCACCGGGGCTGCGGAATCGCCCCGGCTTCATCACCGTCAAGAGCCTGGATAAAGAGTTCGCGTCGTTCGTCCTGGTCAGGCGCGGCCTGTTCATCTTCGCGGCGGTGTTGGGTTTGATCGCAGCCGCCATTGCATACTTCGGCGCGTACACAGTGATCCGGCGCTTGCGCCGCATTGAAGAAGCCACCATGCGAGTGCGCGAAGGCCGCTTTGACACGCAGGTGCGCGTTCGCGGCCGTGACGAATTGTCGAAGCTGGGCAAGGCCTTCAACGACATGACGACCGGCCTCAAGGCATTGGGTCTCTATACGCATGAGACGCTGGCCCGAAGTGTGCTGGACAAGCCTGAGCTGCTTGGCCAGGCCAGCACGCGCGAAGAAGGCAGCATCTTCTTTTCCGACATCAAGGGTTTCACCACGATCGCCGAGGGCATGGGTGCAGAAGCGGTCACGGCGCAATTGAATGAGTACTTTGGCGAGCTGGGCAAGTCGCTGCGCGATGAACGCGGCTATGTCGACAAGTTCATCGGCGACGCGATCATGGCGTTCTGGGGCCCGCCGTTCGTCAAGTCGGGCGACTACGCCATCCGTGCATGCAGCGCCGCGCTGGCCTGCCTGGCGGCCTGCGCCGAATTGCGCGTCAAGTGGGCCCGCGACGGCAAACCGCTGTTCTTTCAGCGCATCGGCATTGCAACCGGCGAGGTGGTCGTCGGCAACATCGGCACCGAGACCAAGAAGAACTTCACCGTGATCGGCGACAACGTGAACCTCGCGTCCCGGCTCGAGGGCGCCAATAAGATGTACGGCACGGAAATCCTGGTTGACCAGCGCACCGCCGAGCTGGCCAAGGGCAAGATTCTGTTCCGTGAAATCGACCGCATCATCGTCGTCGGCAAGCATGAGCCCGTGCGGATTTATGAACCAATCGCGCTGCTGGAGACGGGCACGCAGGCCTTCCGCGGGCAGCTTGTGTTGTATGAAAAGGCGCTGGATCGCTATCGCGGTCGCGAGTTTGCAGCCGCCGTCGAAACCCTGAACGAACTGCTGGCGCAGCGGCCTGATGACGGCGCCGCCAAGTGGCTGCTCGGCCGGTGCCAGGAGTTGATCGCGCACCCGCCCGGCGATGCCTGGCAGGGCGTGACCACAGCGACGTCCAAGTGAACGAACCTTTTCGGGAACTATTCGTTGCCCGCACGCGTCATGTTAACGACGGGAGAAGCAAGCCCGGTGCGGATGCGAGCCATGCCCCTTACGCTTGAACAACAATTGATCTTGCACGCCTGGGTCGATGGCGAGTGCTCAAGTGCCGAAGCCTCGATTGCCACAGAACTGCTGGAGTCACCTCATATAGCCCAGGAAGCGCGCGCCTACTTGCGCGACGTGCGCCGCCTGCGACAGGTCGTTGCCGGTTGCTGCGCCATGCGCGCCCCCCATGGCCTGCACAACCGCATCCTGGCCGCAGTCAACGTCGAGCATCGCGGCCGCGTGTACCGCCCGCGCTTTGGTGCAATGCTGACGTCGGCTGCGGCTGCGCTGTTGATCGGCATTGGCGTTGCCTTCGGAAGCGGCGCGTTTACCAGCGAGGCACCCGCCGGCCCCCAGCTTGCCACGGAACTTCCGCAGGCCCGAAAGCATCACGAAGCAGGGCGGTACCAGTCATCGCCTGAGCCGAAACCCGAGCCGACGATTCTTTCGCAACTGCCGCGCGAGATCGACGGCAACCCCGGCGACGCCACTGCACCGGGCACCACGCGATCCACCGTGCGCCTTGACCGTGGCGCAGTGGACGCGCCCTGCGAAATCCTGGTCGATTTTGCACGCACAGGCGGCAACACCGTGAACCAGGTGTACTCAGACCTGATGATGCTAGCAGCACTTCACGGCGAAGCCGAACTGGTAGAGTCCCGGCCTGACCCTGATTTTCCCGGCCACGACTTCGGCCAGTACGAGTGCGTCAGCCTGACCGTGAGCGAACGCCGGCTGCCCGAGCTGCTGTACTCGGTCAACGCCATGACCACGAGCCAGAACTATGGCCTGCTCTGGATCCCCGCGGACTTGCGCCAGACCGCCGACGTGGTTGCGGCACGCGCCGAAGTGCTGTGCCAGACCAAGACCGGGAAGCCGACGCCGCGCAACTGGATGCCGCTGTCATTGCAGGAAGCAGCGGGCCGTGGCGAAGAGGCACCGGCGATCAATGAAGCCGGCAAGATGGGAAATTGGGCCCAGAGTGGCTACGCCGGGCTCCCGGGCTCAGATCGTAAGTTGTTGATATACATCAAGTTACGCTAAAGTCTCGGGCGACAGGTTGCTTTGCCATCAAAGCGGGAACCAAATTCAGCATCAAGGCATCCAATGGTCAGGAAGCGCGGGTGAAAGATTCCGCGCTAGGAGTATGGTGAGCAGATGCAGCCCTTGAACGAACAACATCGCGAGCTTTTGAGCGCATGGCTTGACGGCGAATTGACCGCCGCCGAGCAGTCGGCGATCAAGGACCTGCTGCAGCGCGATGACGCCAAGGCCTATATCGCTGAGCTTGAACAGACGCGCATGCTGGTCACCCGTCACGCCATGGTGAAGGCACCAGCCGACCTTGCATCTCGTGTGCTCGCCCGCATCGGCGAAGGTTCGGGCGGCGCAGGGCGCGTGGCAGCGATTCATCAATTGCCGACAGCCAACTGGCGCACACCCTTGTACGCAATTGCTGCGGCGCTGGTGGTTGCCCTGGGCATCATGTTTGGCCCGGCCCTGATCAGCCCCAAGCCCGAAGCGCCCCGTGATGTGGCGCGTGAAGTCATTGAAAACAGCAAGCGCGGCGGTGACCTGACGGCTGACAAGCCGCCAGGCACAAAGTCTGACGCCGAAGGCGAATACGGAGAGGACAGAGAAGAGTTGCTCCGCCGTGCCACGGACGACTTGAAGCTGAAGCGCGAAGGCAGCAAGGGCGACACCTGGGGCGAAAACAGCGACGAGGTGAATGACGACCCCGCCGACTTGCCAAAGATGGCACGCAGCGCCAAGCCCGGCACGGGCGCGCCGGCCAATGCCGTGCCGCCCTCGGCGCCGGCGGACGAAGAACCTCGAAAGAATGCAAAGACCGGCAAGACCGACGGCGCCGGTAAGGTCGGCGAGAAGAGTGGAGAAGACCTCGCAGAGAGGGAGCGCGCCGAGGAACAGAATGACGGCGCAAACTCTGAGGCAGGCGAGCCGGCACCAAAGGACCGGGACAGCGGCAAGAAACTGGAGGGCGCCGCTGACGCCGATGACGCCAAAGAAAGCAAGGACGCCAATAAGGATCCAAAGACCGACGCGAAAGAAGAAGCCAAGCACGGCGACCCCGCCAAAAGCGAGACCGGCCCACGTGAGGACCGCGGCAACACCGGTCGCACAGCCGACAAGGGCGCTGACGATACTGGCGGTGGTTCCGGCGGCAGCTCGGGCAAAGCCACAGGCGGAGGCGCCAGCAGGGGCCAGTCGCAGCCTGAACGAGCCGCCGAGAGGCCAACCGAAGAACAGGGCGCAACACCACCCGCGCCGCAGCCAGCCGAAGCTGACGCTGAAGCACACGTGGTAGTGCTGCAGGCCGACGAGGCACTGGCAGCGCAGAACGACGTGCTCTGGATCGCAAGCCTGTACGGCGCCGCAACCCTCAACGATGAAGACGCAGGCACCGAAAGCGTCAGCGTAGACCTGCCGGAAGACCAGCTGGAAGCGCTTCTCAAGGCAATTCGCCGGCTGGCAGGTGACCAGGACTACACCACGGTGGCAGGGCCGGGCGCCGAGGCCAAAGAGCCGGCAGCCGACGCCGGCAAGATTTCAGGCTACCTGCCGGGCAAGAAGACCGAAGCAAACGCCCAAGCCCAGGCACGCACGGTGCGCGTGGTTGTGAAGTTCAAGTAAGCGTCCGTCGCCGGTACACGAAACCGCAGCCTTCCCCGCAGGCAGTTCGCGCGGCACACTTGCGCCGTGGACCCCGTTGACCCTCGAAAGTTTGACTGGCCAATCCCCGAGCCTGACAGCGCCGAAGAGCTGGCGCTTTCAGCCGACGAGTCATTGCAGAAAGCCGCCGAAGGCCTCAGCGTTGACCTGAACCGTCTGCCAGCGCCGCTGTCGCAAGGCTTTGCCGAGCTGCTTGCCGAGTGCTTTGACCACTCGCCTTCGCCCAGTGAATCTGTCTATGCCATTGAACGCATGTTCGCCGCCACACCGGCCGCAGTGGCCGATTTCGTGAGCAGCGCGCTGCTGTCGCCTCGCGCCTTTCGCAGGTTGTTCACGTTGCTTGGTCACTCCCGTGTGCTGGGGCGCTTTCTGCTGATGCACGGCTGGCGCGAGTTTCTTCAGCTGAGTGAGACACAGCTTGCGGCGCCGGTCACGAAGGCCGAAGTCATGACGGCCACGCGCGCCCGCATCGCCGCCGGCGACGACATTCGGTCCGCGCTGCGCATCGCCCACTACATGTCTGCCCTGCGCGTCTTGTACCGCGAAGCCGTACTGCAACGCCCAATCGAAGAAACCGGCGCCGAGATCAGTGCTTTGGCCGACGCCGCCCTCGAGATCGCGCTCGAGCATGCACGGCACGAGCTGTCGGTAAGAGGCTTGGCGCCCGCGCCGGACTTCCGGTTCTGCGTGATCGCCATGGGCAAGCTGGGCGCCAGCGAGTTGAACTATTCGTCTGACATTGACCTGATGTTTCTATTCGACGGAGAAGGGCCAGAACGCCTAGGCGCGCAAGGCTATGCCGTACGGCTGGCAGAGGCGTTGATCCCGCTGCTGGACGACGTGACCGAGCATGGCCGCGTGTTTCGCGTAGACACCAGGCTGCGGCCTGAGGGCAAGCGCGGCCGGCTGGCCCGCAGCCTGCAGGGCACGCTGGACTATTACTTCAGCTTCGGCACCACGCTTGAGCGCCAGGCGTTGATCAAGGCGCGCGCAGCGGCCGGCGATGTCGCTCTGGGCCACGAGATGGTCGAAAAGCTGCAGCCATGGATCTTCCGCAAGTACCTGACGGTCGAAGAGATCAACCAGATCCAGGCCCTGAAACGCAGCATCGAGCAGCGCACCGGCGACCGCGACGAACAGTTCACCGACGTGAAGACCGGGTTTGGCGGCATCCGCGACATTGAGTTCGTGACGCAGTTCCTGCAGTTGCTCAACGGCGGGCGCATTGAGGGCGTGCGACGCCCGGCGACACTGGCAGCGCTTGATGCGCTGGCGCGCCAGGGCGTGTTGAACCCGCACGAGGCACTGGAGCTGGCAGACGCTTATCGCTTCCTGCGTTCGGTCGAGCATCGGCTGCAATTGTGGGAAGGCGCGCAGACCCACACCTTGCCGGCGCACGGCAACGCTCTGGTTCGCATCGGCCGGGCGTTGGGCCTTCGCGGCCCGCGGCCCATGGACCCGGCACGTCGCCTGGTGCACGCATTGCAGAAACACACGTTGCGCTCGCGCGGGTTGATGGTGAGGCTGTTTGCAGGGTTGTTTGACTCGCACCGCTCGCCGGCCGAAAGCGAGTTGGTGCTGGACCACGACATGGGCGACGAGCAGGCGACAGGTATCCTGGCGCCGTACGGGTTCACCGACCCGGCGGGCGCATTCCGCGCGATTCGCGAGCTCGCCGAAGAGACGCAGGAGAACCGCCTGTACGGGCCGCGCGCGCGAAAGTACCTCGCCAGCATGATGCCGGCGCTGCTGGACTTCTGCGGCAAATCGCCGCAGCCCGACTTCACACTGCTGAACTTTGAGCGCATCTGCGCCAACCTCGGCGCCAAGACCGTCTTGTTTGAACTGGTCGCAGAAGACCCGCGCGCGCTTGCCATCTTTGGCAGCATTGCCGCGCAGTCGCAGTGGCTTACCGACATCCTGGCGCGGCGGCCGGGGCTGGTCGATGAGTTCATTGACGGCCTGCAGACCTTTGCCGCGCTCGACAAACAGCGCCTGCGCGACGACCTGCACAGCCGCGTGGCCTTCGCCCAGGACGCGGTCGATGCGCTGTTCTGGCAGCGTGACGTCGAGCTGCTGCGCATCGGGCTGTTTGACGTCAACGGCCGCACGCCGCTGCCCGAGACACTGCGCGAGCTGGCGGCACTGGCCGATGTGCTGCTTGAGTTCGCGCTGCGCAACGCACTGGTAAGCGAACTGGCGCGCGAGTCAGGCATGGACGAAGCAACTGTGCGCGACCACTTTGTCGTCATTGCAATGGGCAAGCTGGGCTCCGGCGCCATGAACTACGCCAGCGACCTTGACCTGGTGTTTGCCTACGACCCCGCCGCATTTGGCGACGCGGCAGCAGCGCAAGCCTTCTACGTGCGGCTGGCACGGCGGCTGCGCGACCTGCTTTCCCAAAGTGGCGAGCGCGGCAAGCTGTATGAAGTCGACCTGCGGCTGCGACCGCGCGGCAAGAGCAGCCCGCTTGCCGTGACACTGGACGAGCTGGAAAAGTACCTGCGTCAGGATGCGGGGTACTGGGAACGCATCGCGGCCACGCGTGCGCGTGTGCTTGACACGTCAACGGCGGCAGGCCAGCGCGCCAGCACAATCCTGGATGCCTTTGTGTTCGGGGCACCCGTCGACGTACAGGCCACGCGGGACATGCGGACGCGCCTGGAAGGCGAGGCCCCGACCGGTGGCATGAAACGGGGACGCGGCGGCACGCTGGACATCGAGTTTCTGCTCGCGCACCTGCAGATGTTGCACGGCCTGCGCGAGCCAGGCCTGTGGGAGGCGATTGAGCAGTTGGCGGCGCGCGGGGCACTGGATGCCGCCGACGAGGACGCGATCGCGGGCACCTACGCGTTTCAGCGCCAGGTCGTCAACCGCCTGCAGATTCTGGATGGCGTGTCGCGGCACGAATTGCCGCAGGACGGCGCGCTCGAAGTATTCGCGCGGCGCATGGGTTACCAGCCGGGCACGGCATCCGGCGCGGCCCGACAACTGACCGAAGAACTTGCCTGGCACCGCGACAACGCGCGCAGGATGTTCGAGAAGTACGTGCGCTGATTTCGCTATTCAATCTTCAGCGATTCGCCTTCACGCAGCGATGCCGGCTGGCCCTTGGCGTCCAGCAACGTGACCTGCACCACCTCGTGATTGCCCGTGGGCAGCTTGAAGTCCAGCTCAAGGGGCCGGCCCGCAAGGTCCGTCAAAGCCGTGCCATCGGCGGTCTTTAGTGCTTCGCGCTGCGTTTCCAGGGATTCGCTGCTGGTCAATGAGATGCGCACCAGCGTAGGCCCAAGCCGAAAGTCGGCGACGCCGTCCAGCTCGTCCACCCAGGCCAGGTCGCCGATCTTTTCGCCCGCTTTGTGCACGAAACGGGCCGAGACCCTCTTGCCGCCCTTGTACAGGACAATCTCAAACAGGGCGCGGTCAAGCGAGCCGCCCAGCAACGTCACGCGCGCGCTGCCACCGACCGTGACCTCGACGCTCTGCGAAATCTCCGACTTCTCGGCGCCGCGCTGGGTGCGAATCGCATACACATAGGTCTTGCCGGCGGTCACGTCCTTGTCCACCCACGCCAGCGTCGAAGCGTCAAGGTCCGCCGCAATGCTGAACGTGGTGCCTTCTTTTGTGGAGCGCAGCACATGGATCCGGTGCGGGCGCGGCGTCGCCGGCAACGAAAACGCCAGGCTGACGCTGTCGCCAGTGGCCAGCGCAAGCGGAGCGTTCGGCTTGGGCGGCGCGACCTGACCGGAAGTCACACCGCCGGCCAGGAAAACTCCCGCCATGACCAGGACGGCAAACATCACGAAACAACGCTTCATGCGCGTGATTGTGGCTTGTCGCCGCACCTTCGGGAATGCCTAATTCCTGCCTTCACCGCCATCACGGAGACTGCCCATGGCACTGGCGCACCTCATTACGCCCGAAATTGCCGACATGTTGCGCTCGGGCGACTTCACCGGGTTCCGGGCGCTGTCCGAAGAATTCCATGCAGCCGACATGGCCGAGATTCTTGAGTCGGTGCCGAACGACAAACTGTTGATCGCTTTTCTCGCGCTTGCCAATGACCGCCAGTCCGAAGTGTTTGAGTACCTGAACCCCGACAGCCAGGTGCGCCTGCTGAACGAGTTTCGCCCGGAAGTGCTGTCGCGCCTGTTGCACGACCTTTCCGACGACGCGCGCACCGAGCTGTTCAAGGAGCTTCCGGGTCCGGTTACGCGCCGGCTGCTGGAAGTGCTTGACCCGGAGGTCCGCAAACAGGCGCTTGCCCTGCTGGGTTACGACGACCACAGCACCGGGCGGCTGATGACGCCCGAGTTTCTGCACATCAACAGCGATGCCACCGCGGCCGACGTGCTGACCAAGGTGCGCCGCTTTGCCGATGAAGTGGAAACTGTGTACGTCATTTATGTGATCGACAGCGCCCAGCGCCTGATCGGTACCGTGAGCCTGCGCGACGTGGTGATCTCGGCGCCAGAGCGCAAAGTCAGCGAGTTCATGACCCAGAACATGGTCTTTGCCAAGGCCAGCGACGACCGCGAACACGCGCTTGCCCTGCTTCGTGACTATGACCTGCTTGCGCTGCCCGTGGTGGACTCGAAGGACCGGCTGGTCGGCATTGTCACGTTTGACGACCTCCACGACGTGGCCGAGGAAGAAGCCACCGAGGACATTCTCAAGATGCACGGTGTCGCAACCAAGCTGGACGACTACTTCGACGCCGCTGTCCTGAAAAAGTACCGCAGCCGGGTGATCTGGCTTCTTGCATTGGTGCTGGTGGGTGCCGCGAGCGTACTGATCCAGCAGGAGTACAACCCGATTCTCGCGCAACTGCCGCTGCTGGCAGCGTACATCACGCTGCTTGCGGCAAGTTCGGGCAACGTGGGCACGCAAAGCGCCGGCATCCTGATCCGTGCGGTCAGCACGCCCGACTTTGACCGCAGGCGCCTGCTGAAGATTTTCAGTCTCGAGGTGCTTGTCGGCCTGGGCCTGGCGCTGACCATGGCGGCGGCCGCATGCGGGCTGGTGCTGGCACGCGGGGCTGAGTTGCAGTCACTGGGCGGACACGAAGTGCACGAGGTTGCGATCATCCTTGGCCTGGCCATGTTCGCCGCGATTGTCACCAGCAACACGTTAGGCGCTGCAATCCCGCTGATCATGAAGGCCCTGAAAGTAGACCCCGCGGTCGCCGCCGGCCCGTTCATTACAACGGCAGCCGACATCGTGACCGTGCTGATTTACTTCAATATTGCGGCGGCCATGATTGCCTGATGCTGCGCCGAACGAACCCGGGGCAGGCCGCAGTCAAATCCGGATCGCGTCGGGCCCCGTACTCTATTGCATGATTCCTATGTTCAGTCCGATGTGATAGATTTGCGCGCCTGCCAATAGGCAGTGCCGTTGTCCCGATGCAAGGAGCCGTCATGCAGTACCGTATGTGGATGATCCCGGTCGCTGTTCTGTGCGCCCTGTTGCTGGTCGCCGGTTGCCGCAACACGGCAGCGAAGGGCAACTCCGAGTCCAACGCGTGCAGCGGAGACAACACCAAGCCCGAAAACAAACCGCCAGAGAACAAGGCGCCAGAAAACACAGAGCCTGAAATTGACCCAGAAACCGGCGAGGTGTGCCTGCTGCCACCCACGGCCCAGCCGGACGACCTTGGCGGCCTGCTGAAAGTGGGCGAAACCGCCCCGGAGATAACGCTGACCGACACACGCACCGGCAAAGACGTCAAGCTCAGTGAAATGAAGGGCCGGACAGTGCTGCTTTTCTTCTGGGCCAGCTGGTGCCCGACCTGCAAGATGGCGTGCCGCACGAATGGCTCGTTGTGGAAGATGATGAAGGTGATCGACGAGTCACCCGAATCCAACGTGATGATCCTTGGCATTGGCACCGGCAGCGACGACAACGCCGACTCACAGAAGGCGTTTCTGGACTCGAATGAATGCACCTGGACCAGCACCTTCGATGCCGGCAATAAAGTAGAAGAAAAGTACGGCGTGCTGGGCGTGCCCACGGCCGTGGTTGTGGGCAGCGACGGCAAGATCCTGACCTTTGGCCGGTACGAGCGCGACTGGCGTGACCGGCTGCTGGAATACCTGAAGCAGGAATGCGTTCAGAAACCGGAAGGCAAGTAGCGCGGCGGCATGAGCGACGACCCACTTCTGAACAAGGGCGAGCTTGGCCCTTACAAGATCGAGCGCAAGTTGGGCCAGGGCGCCATGGGCGGCGTATACCTGGCGCGGCATCGCGTGCTTGACGTTTACCACGCCATCAAGGTCATTCACCCGAAACTGATCGGCGACCAGACACTGGTCGAGCGATTCCTGCGTGAAGCCCGCAACACTGCGCGGCTCAAGCACATGAACATCGTGCAGGTAGTCGGCGCGGACCAGGTGGACGGCATCTACTACCTGGCCATGGAGTTCGTCGAGGGCAAGACGCTTGAACAGATCATGCGCTCGCCAGGGCTGAACCTGCATGACGCTGTGCGCTACATCCACATGGTCGCCAACGCGTTGGCATACGCGCATTCACGCAACATCATCCATCGCGACATCAAGCCCGCCAACATCATGATCAATGAAGAAGACATCGCCAAGCTGATGGACTTCGGCCTTGTGCGCGATGTCGGGCAACCGGAAGGCGCTGAAAGCGGCGAGCAGTTGACCATGGCCGGCTACATCATGGGCACGCCGCAATACATGCCGCTGGAGCAGTGGCAGGGCGAAGGCGTGGACCATCGCAGCGACATCTACGCCCTTGGTGCAACGCTGTACGTGATGCTGTGCGGCAAGCTGCCGTTCCCGGGCAAGAACGCGCGCGACATTTTCCGCAACGTGCTGACTTCGCAGGCCAAACTGGTCAACGAACACAACCCTGACATCGACCGCGACCTCGCTGCGATCGTGCACAAGGCAATCGCGCCCGAAAAAGATGACCGCTACCAGACGACACAGGAGTTCGCGCTCGCCCTGGAAGCATGGTGGGACCAGCACCCCTACCAGGGCACCAGCCTGTTCAAAGCGCCGACTATGGATGAAACGCGCGGCGTGACAGGTGCGCGGTCTGTACTGTCTTCGAGTTCGGCCAACACCAAGGCCACGACGGCCCAGCCAGCCGCCACGCGCGCCATGCTGCAACACGGCAGCACGCTGGAGGGCAGCACGCCCACGTCGATGGATTCGCTCAAGCGCAGCAAGGCGCCGCTGATTGCCGTGGCCCTGCTGGTCGTGATTGCAGCCGCGGTTGGCGCGTTCATCATCTTCGGCGGCAAAGACAACGGCGGCGGCGGCGCAGTACAGCTTTCTCTCGAACTGGCGATACCGCCCGACCGCGCATTGGAGGCCCTGCCGCTGGCGGTGAACAAGAAGACGTTCAGCGTGGCAGGCACCTGCAACGGCGACGTCACGCTGAACAACGAGCCATACACGCTTGGCAGCCCTATCGACTTGCAACCCAAGCTCAACGTTCTGCTTGTTAGAGCCACACTGGGTGAATCCACCCTTGAACGCACACTGTTCGTGCTGCTGGATGAACAGTCGCCTGTGCTTACGGTACCCGACCTCACCGGCCGCGACGGCAACGTAATCCCCACAACCGTTTCGACCTACAAGCTCAAGGGCACGGTGAAGGACGAAGTCAGCGGTCTGGAAGGGCTGAAGGTTACGCTGCTGATCGACGGCGATGCGCGCGAGATGATTCCTGACGCGCAAGGCGGGTTCGAACGCGACATTCCGGTAAGCGAAAAAGACGTCACGCTTGAGCTGACCGCCACCGACCGCGCGGGCAACCAGTCGCTCGCGCTCACCTTCTGGGTCAGCCCTGAGCGCGACCCGCTGCTGTTCATGGAAGAGCCAAAGGACGCCGCCTGGGTTACCACCGAGACCTTCACGCTCAGTGGCAAGCTCAGCAAGAGCCGAGGCGTGACACTGACAGTCGACGGCGAGCCGGCCAAGCTTGATACCGACGGTAACTTCAGCGCAAGCGTGACACGCGCCCCCGGCCGCCACGACATTGCCTTGGTCGCGACGGACCGCATCGGCAACAAGCGCGAAACCAAGCGTTCCGTGGTCGTGGACCTTGAGCCGCCCAGGCTTACGCTGGAAGAACCTCAGGCCGGCACCCGGCGCGTCGAATCTGTGCCCGCCGCCATCGCGGTGAAAGGCAAACTGGACAGCGCCGATGCGGTGCTGACGGTCAACGGCAACGTGGTCACGGTCAACCCCGACGGCAGCTTCGCTACCGATGTGCAAGTCGACGCCTTTGGTACCTTCAAGGTCACGGTCGAGGCCACCGATCCCGCTCGGCGCAGCACACCGGCCGAGGTCGCAATTGATGTCAAGCGCCTGCTGTACAAGCCGCTGGAGAAGAACGCCCAGGGCTATCAGGTTTACGAGCGGCTGAGCGACGGCATGAAGATGGTGCTCGTGCCCGGCGGCAAGTTTAAACGCGGCGTGGCGGACGTGCTGCCTGATGCCCGAGAGCGCGAGATTGAGCTGTCGCCATACCTGATTGCGATGTACGAGGTGACGAGGGCGCAATTCGCGAAATTCCTGACGGAATCGCGCGTGAACGCTGACGACGCGCTGGGCCGCCGCTGGCTGGTCAAGGACGAGACGGGCGAGTTCGCGGGCCTTCGGGTCGCAGGCAATCAATGGAGCGCCGCCGAGGGCGAAGGCCTGTTTCCGGTCACGTACGTGACCTGGACCGGCGCGCAAGCGTACTGCAAGTGGGCCGACGCCGACGCTGGCGACTTGCCCAGCGAGGCCCAATGGGAGTTCGCTGCACGCGGAACTGACGGGCGCCCGTTTCCGTGGGGTACCGAGCCGGTGAACACCCGGCGCGCCAACATCAAAATCACGGGCCGCGACGCCACTGTCACCGGCGACACCATGGCGGATGGCGACTCGCCGTTTGGGTTGCGCATGATGGCAGGCAACGTCGAAGAGTGGTGCCTCGACTGGTATGAGGAAGGCGGCTATGCGCTGCCGGGCCAGCAGGGCAAAGACCCGGTGTTGCGCACCAAGCCCGGCGCCAGCAATCGGCGCGTTGCGCGCGGCGGCAGCTGGCAATCCCCGCGCTTGATTGAGCCCCAGAAGACCGAAGAAGACGCGCCCGGCGACATTCGCACCTATGCCCGCTCCAGACGCTTGCCGGACAAGGGTGCCGATGACCGGGGCTTCCGGCCGGCTGCCCGGCTGCCCCAGGATTGAGCGCCCGGGTGGCGCCCGGCCCATTCACCCCAACGACCAATTGAGGCACGAACGGCCAAGCCCGGCATGGTGCCCATTGGCGGCATTGTGCAGTTGAGCATTTCCGATGGCGTGTGCGGAAAGTATCGTGTGCCCCACCACAGGAGAACATGAACATGATCGTCTCACGCTGGATCGCCGTGTGCGTGCTGCTTGCGCTACCCGCATGCTTTGTGCCCGTGAGCGGGCAAGAGAGCGGCAATGAACCAAAAGTTAAAGAAGCCAAGGCGACCAAGCTGGATCCCAGCCAGCGCGACCCCGATGCATGGGTGCCGCAGGACCCTTACGACCTGACCGGCCCGATGCCGACGGACGAAGAAGTGCGCACAGCCATCAAAGAAGGTGCGCACCACGTGCTGACCACGCAGCAGGAAAACGGCTCGTGGGACGTGCTGCTTGAAGGCCACCTGCTGTCGTACACCGCAGACCAGGCGATGGACGCCGTTGCAGTGACGTCACTGGCCGGCATCTCGCTGGCGCCGCACAAGCACCTGGATGAGCGCATTGAGCCCGCGCTTGAAAGGGCCGCTGCCTTCGTAATCGACCGCATCATCCGCGGCAAGCTCAGCTTCCAGGTCGACTACGCATGCTGGCGCTACACCCTTGCCCTTGAATTCATGATTGAGCGCCACCAGTCGACCACCGACGCCGACCGCAAAGCCCTCTACCACAGCACAGCCAAGCGCTGCATGGACGGCCTGCTGCGCATCCAGCTCAACAATGGTGAGCGCACGCTGATGGACCAGCGCCGCCGTGCGCGGGCTGACGCGCGCGCAGCCAAGGCATCTTTGCCCGGCGACATGGGCGTGGTCCTGACCCTGCCGACCGACCAGGACTATCGCGGTGGCGCACCCGTTGAAGGCACCGTGGCCGGCAGCGCAGCCGAGAAGGCGGGCTTGAAGCCCGGCGACCGCATCACAGAAGCCGAAGGCATCCGCATCGAGAACGCGTTTGATTACTACCTGCTTGAGCTGGAATTCATCCAGGGCCAGACGATCGACCTGAAGGTGAAACGCGAAGGTGGTGCAGTCGAAAGCATCAGCGCGCAGATCCCCATGACATGGCCGATCTACACTGGCATCGCCGTACGCTGGGATGGCAACAGCGCCATCGCCGACAACTTCCTCGCCAAATCGCCCGCATTGAAGGCGGGCATGGAAGTCGGCGACAAGATCACCAGCATCAACGGTATTGCCATCGCCAGCGACGCCGACCTGAAGAAGGCCGTCAGTGCCCTCGCACCCGACAAGGACGTGAAGATCGCCGTCAACCGCGGCGGCAAGTCCACCACCGTGACGTTCAAGGGAGCATATGCACCTGAGGGCGCACTGGACATTTTCTCGATTGCAGAAGACACGAGCGGCCTCGACGGCGTTGAAGTCAAGCCTTACTACGAAATGTACGGCTTGCAGTCTGGCAACCCCGCGTTCTTCCGCTTTCCGGGGTTTGCGGCATTGCGTCTCGGCATCAAGGTCGGCGACCGCATCACCCACATTAACCACGTGCCCATTGCCGGCCTTGACCACTACCAGTTTGTGTCAGCGCGTCTGCCGGCTGGCGAACTGGTGAACGTCCGCTGGGTACGCGGCGGCGAACAGATGGAGAAATCCACCATGGTCTCCCCGCTTGTACAGCCGGGCAGCATGGACGTCGTGTTCGTCGGCGGCGCGATTGCCGGGCAGGCATCGCAGCTGCTGTACTCGGAATGCCGCATCATGCAGGTGCTGTCCGGCGGCTCAGGCGACAAAGCCGGACTGAAGCCCGGCGACGTCATCACCAAGGTGGAGGGCCATAACACGCCCGACCGCATCGCGTTCAGCGACGTGCTGATGTACTACAGCGCGGGCGACGAAGTGAACGTGACGTTCAAGCGCAAGGGCAAAGAGCAGACCGCCAAGGCCCGCCTCAGCTCGCCCAGCGAAACACCGGTCGAGGAAGGTGGCTGGGCTTACTACCCATGGATGGGTCTGGCGACCACGCACTCCACGTCGGCAGCACTGATCGCGCTGTACCGCGGCCGCGACCTGCTGGGGCTGGTTCCGCCCAAGTCGGCACTGGGTGCAGGCGAACGGCTGATCACCGGCCTGCGTGTCGAGGACCCTAATGTGCCGGGGCTTGAAAGCTACTTGTACAAAGCTGACGCCAAGCAGTGGGCGTTCGCGCTGCCCTTTGCCAGCGACATTCGCGGCAACGTGGGCCGCATCTGTGGTTGCGAACTGCAACAGTACAAGGCCAAGCTGCGCACCAAGGATCAGCTCAAGAAGTCGGTCGATGCGTTCCTCAAGTATCGCTATGAGCTCGACCGTGTGCGCGACTTCTGGCATACGCACGCCCGTCACCTGTACCAGAACGCGGCCTACTACTGGATGTTCGGCCACTACTACGCCATCCAGGCCGCCAAAGAAGTCGGCGGCGATACGGCCAAGAAGACCAACGAGATCGTGCTCAAGGCCGTGATGCTCGACCGCGAAGAAGGCGGCGTGTGGAACGACCACCATGCATTCGGCGACCTGATCGGCACCTGCCAGGCGTTGCAGGTGCTGGGCGAGTGCGAAGGCGGATTCAGGAAGTGAGCTGATACTCAGTTTGTGGAAGGGCCCGGCTTCCCGTGAATGCCGGGCCTTTTTTCTTCCAAGCCCATGTCGAACACAGTCAAAGCTGCCTCGATGTTGCCTGGCCTGCCGCTGCCGCTGGCGCAGGCGCTGCGTCGTGCGCTGAACGCCAAGTCGCCTGAGGGCGCGCACCTGGGTGCGTACTACTTCTTTGAAGCCTCGCTCAAGCTCACGGGCGCCAGCATGGTGGCTGTCTACCTGCAGGACGGCGCCAAAGAGCCCAAGATCAACAAGGCGCTCGAGAACCTGGCACGCCCCAGCACCGGGCACTGGCTCAACCTGCTGCGCGAGATTGCGGCATGGCTGGGCTCGCGCCCTGACGCCGGGTTGCTGCCGCTGTCCGGGGTCGGCAAGCGCCTGACCGAGCGATCGCCCAAGCCGGCCTGCGTGGCCTTCCTGAAGTATGCCGCCAGGGCCCAGGAAAAGGACGAGAACCGCACCAACGTCTCTGTGCTCGACCTGTTCGACGGCATCGTCGGCTACCGCAACGCCGAGGTCGGCCATGGCGGGCAGCGCACCCAGGCCTTCTATCGCGACGCGGCTCCGCTGCTGGTGGACGCGATGATCGAGGGCTTTGAAGCACTCAACCCCTTCGAAGGCCTGATGTTCTGTGTCGCGCGCGACGTGGTCGATTCGCGCAGCGGCAAGTCCATGCGCCGCTATGAAGTGCTGCGCGGCGACGGCATCCACGTGCCCTTTGACGACGAGAACCGCGAAGCGGACGCCGGCATACCCGCCGGCCAGCTGTTGCTGGTCGGGCGCAACGTGCGCGTGCGGCTGCACCCGCTGCTGGTGTATGAGCTGGATGAGCTTGAGCGTGACCGGGTGGGCTTCCTGAACAAGGTCGGCGTACGGCGCGGCAAGACCGAAGAGGTGGGCGTCAAGAACGTCGAGTACCTCGACTATGACTCAGGCGCCCGGCTCAGCTCGCACAACCCGACGCAGGAACTGGCAGAACTGCTGACACGGGTGAGCGGCAAGACCGTCACAGCCAACGAGATCGATGACGCGCAGGATGGCCCCGACAGCGACGCGGGCCTGGGTGACTCCGGGCGCGCGGCGGCGGCCAGCGAGTGGATCGGCGACTTCGAGATCCTGGGCGAGCTTGGCCGCGGCGGCATGGGCATCGTGTACAAGGCCCGCCAGGGCAGCCTCAAGCGCGTGGTGGCGCTGAAGGTGCTGCCGCCGGGCGTCAGCGGCGACCCGATTGCCGTGGCGCGCTTCAAGCGCGAGATCTCGGCGCTGGCGCGCTGCGACCACCCCAACGTGGTCAAGGTGCTCGCCGCAGGCCAGGACGGCGACCGATACTTCTATGCCATGGAGTACGTCGAAGGCAGCGACCTCGCCGGCGTCTATGGCGTGCTGACCCAGCACAAGGACAAGTCGGGCGAGTTTCGCGAGCGCGACCTGCTCAAAAGCCATCAGCAGCGCAGGCCAGTCCCGCGCCGAAAAGAACGCCGAGAAGCACCCGGCCGACATGGGCCTGAACGTGCCCAAGCTGCAAAAAGGCACCGCGGTCATCACCAAGGGCAAAGACTACTACGTGCGCCTGGCCGAGATCATCGCCCAGGCCGCAAGCGGCATCGCGCACCTGCACAGCCACGGCATCATCCACCGCGACCTCAAGCCCGGCAACATCATGCTGACCACCGACAGCAGCCGCGCGATCATCATGGACCTGGGCCTGGCGCAGATGCAGGACCAGAGCATGGCGCTGACCATGAGCAGCGTGAAAGTGCTGGGCACGCTGCGCTACATGCCGCCCGAGCAGTTGCAGCACCAGATGCTCGAGATCAAGGAAACCGCTGACATCTACTCGCTGGGCGCGACGCTTTACGAACTGGCTGCACTGGCGCCGATGTTCGACGGCGACAGCGAAGCACGGCTGATGCAGCAAGTCCTGCAGGAAGAACCCAAGGGTGCAAAGCAGATCAACCGCGCGGTGCCACAGGACCTGAACACCATCATCAAGGTGGCGACCAGCAAGATCCCCGGCGACCGCTACCCGACCGCCAAGGCACTGCAGAACGACCTTGAGGCGTTTGCCCGCGGTGAACCGATCGTGGCCCGCGCGCCGGGCACGTTTCACTACCTGCGGCTGTTCTACAGCAAGAACAAGCCGCTCGTGGCGACGATTGCGGCGGCTGTGGTCCTGATGCTGGCAACGGTCAGCTGGTTCATCGTGAACCTGAATGCAAGCCGCGCCGACGCGCTGGCCCAGAAAGAAACCGCGGAACAGCAGACCATCGAAGCCGACACCCAGCGCAGCCTGGCCGAGTCGCAGAAGAAGCTCGCAGACGAACAGCGCAACGCAGCCGAAGACCAGCGCCGCATCGCCGAGGAAAAGAAACGTGAAGCTGACGAACAGCGCACCCGCGCCGAAACCGGCGAACAGCAGGCGCGCCAGGCGCAGGCTGCAGCCGAAGAGTCGGAAAGCCGTGCACTGCGTGAGAAAGAGCGCGCCGTCAGCGCGGAACGGCTTGCCCAGGAGCGCCTGGCCTCGGGCGGCATCCTTCACGGCGACCAGCTTCTGAACATCGGGCGGGTGGTTGAGGCCCGCCGGACTTACCAGGAAGCGCGGCGGATTTACAGCGAACTTGGCATCAAGCCCGTACCCGCGGAAGGCGGCCTCAACAGCTGCAACCTGAAGTCGCCGCCGTCGGCTGTCACGTTTGGAGCAGCGTCGTACTCACCCATGGGAACGGTCGCCGTGGCACCGGGCGGCACGGTCGCGTACTTCTCGGGCGGGCACGGATATGTGGCGTGGGACATCGGCGCATGGCGCGAGTTGCGCACCGTGCAGCGCCACGGCGGGATGTGCACCGCGCTTGCGTTGACACCGGATGGCGAAACGCTGGTCACCGGTGGCGAAGGCGGAGTGCTCAAGGTCTGGTCAACGAAAGATGACAGCCTGCTGGCTGAACTCTGGGGCCACGACTACATGATCGCCGCGCTCAAGCTGTCGCCGGACGGGCGCACGCTGGCCAGCCTGGAAAGCAACCGCTTGATCCTGTGGGACGTGGCTTCACGCCGCCAGTTGTTCCGGAAAGACTTTGAGTACGCCGGGTTTTCGCGGGTGGCTTACTCGGCAGACTCGACGCTTGTTGCCGTTTGCTCATACAACGGTGCCGTCAGCATTTTTGACCGCACTGGCGTCGAGACCGCAAGCCGCAAGCCAGCAGAAGAGTTTGAAGAGTTGCTGGGCATGGTATGGGACGAAAGCGGCACGCTGTATGTCTCGCTGTACCAGGCCGGCATCCAGCTTTACAAAACCACCGACCTGTCGCTGTTGCGTGTGATCAAGCCCGACATGCCCACCGCAATCTACCGCGCTTCCGGGGCGAACACCCTGATCGGTGCCACGGACAAGGCATTGGTGCTGCTGGACACCGCAACCGGCGCCTCAACCGAGGTCACGCGGGAAGTCACCCGCCAGGTCACCGATCTGGCGCAATTGCCGGGCTCGGGCAGCGCCATTGTGGTTGGCAACGGCGGGCAGCCCCAATTGGTCGATATCGCCGGTCGCAAGCTGGTGCAGGGAGTGATCGGGCATGGACAGGATGTCTTCAGCATCGCGCTGAGTGACAGCGAGGGCCGGGCTGCGACACTGGGCACCGACGGATACTTGTGCATCTGGGAATCCCCGACCGGGCGCATGCTGCACCGCACTTACAGCGTTCATCATGCGGCTGTCGCGTTTGTGCCGGGTGGCGCGCGATTGAACATCTACAGCAGCAACGGCGAGCACTCTGTCATGGACATGACCGGGACAGACTTCACCGCGCGCAAAGTGGCGTCGTCCCCCGCGGCGTCTATCCCAGTCCTGTCGCCGGATGGCTCTCTCGTTGCGGGCCTCGTCAACCGCAACGTAATCCAGGTGGTGCGTCACGCCAGCGGCGAAGTTGTGCAGACACTCAAGCCTGAACGCGACATGGGCAACGCGTTGGCGCTGGCGGTCAGCCGGGACAGCAAGTCCGTGCTGGTCGGCTACACATCGCGCATGGTGGTGCGGTACAGCCTGGAAGACGGCAAGGTTCTGGATCGACTCATCGGCGTGCGCGGGGACCCGATCCGGTTGGCATTCGGCCCGGCTGACAGCGCCGTGGTCGGTGATTCGGTCGGCAATGTGACCACATGGACGTTCGGCGCCGGTGACTTCCAGTTGCAGACGGCCCACGACATGCAGCCGTTTAACGGTGAAGTCATCGCGCTGGCCACCAGCCACACGGGCGAATCACTGGTAACGTCAGCCAGCGACGGGTTCGTGCGCACATGGCGATGGGACGACGGTTGGCAACCAACTGGCGTGCTCCACGCCGGCAGCGTCGCGATGTGCGCGGGCTGGATGGTCAACGGCAGCGTTGTGGTCGGCACGCTGTCGGGGCAGGCACACCTGTTCACCACCGCGGTTTCGGCGGAGACGCTGAGCCTGACGCACAGTCGCCGGCGCAGGGTCGCGGTGACAGCCACCGCGCTGTCTCCGGGCGGGCGCATGCTGGCCATGGGCAACGAAGAAGGCACGGTCGAGTTCTGGTGCTGCGAAAGCGGCCAGTTGCTGGCCATGCAACAGGTGGCCACGGGGCGCATCATCGCCATGACCTTCAACGCGCAGGGCGACAAGGTGTTTATCGCCGATGCCACGCAGGGTGTGCGCCTGTGGGACCCGCTGCTGGACAAGTCCACATGGAAGCGCCAGATGGGAGAAGACCTGGAGGGCCTGTCGATGGCAGTCAGCCCGGCTGGCGACCGGCTTGTGTTCCAGCACAGCGAAGCGCTGATCCTGATGGATGCGCAGGACGGCAAGGCAATTCGATGGAGCAACAAGGACTGGCAGTACGACTGGAGCGCCGAGGTAGTCTGCTTCAGCCATGACGGCCGCGAGCTGCTGTACGGCTCGGCTTCGGGGGCGATCCGCATCATTGACATTGAAAGCTGCACGATCCGTACGCCGCTGACCGGCGGGCCGACCAGTTCGCTCGTGCGGTGTGCGGCATACTCGCCGGATGGCCGCTGGATTGTCACCGGGCATTTCGACGGGCACGTCCGAGTCTGGTCCAACACGACCGGGCGCCTGCACGCGGCAATCCACTGCCATCGTTCAGAGGTCACGTCGGTGGCGGTCGGAGGCGACCCGCGCTTTGCGTTCACAACCTCGCGCGACGGATTCCGCCGCATGGTGGACCTTGAACGCGGAGATGAAGTTGCTTTCTGGAGTTTCTACAAGCTTCAACTGCACTGCATTGCCGTCAGCGCCGACGCCGGCATCATTGCCTGCGGCGGCGACCAAGGCGCCTTGTTTGTCGACTATCCGGGCCGTGCAGGCGCCCACGAGAAGTGGGATGACCGAGTGGCAACCCTGCGCAGCCAGTTGCAGGCTAACGGCTTGAAGGGTGACCCGGTTGCAGAACTGGGCGAATACTTCGCGTTTCGGCACTTTGACTGGTGGGGCGCGCCCTTCATGCGGTTTGCCCGAAGGGCCGGCTCCACGGTGGTCTCGGACTACGCCTATGCGCACTCCTGCTGGCGGCTGGCATTGCGCGCGCGGAGCCTTGAGTGGGCACAAGAAGCGCGCCAAGCCATGAATGACATAGATGCAGGCGCCGACGCTGAAGCCGCGTGCTATGTTACGCTGGCACGGCAGATGTTGAGTTTGCTTGAGAAATCGCTGAAATCGGGCGACTGACGCCACCTTATGTCGAACACTGTCAAAGCTGCCTCGATGTTGCCTGGCCTGCCGCTGCCGCTGGCGCAGGCGCTGCGTCGTGCGCTGAATGCCAAGTCACCCGAGGGTGCGCACCTGGGTGCGTACTACTTCTTTGAGGCGTCGCTCAAGCTCACCGGCGCCAGCATGGTCGCTGTCTACCTGCAGGACGGCGCCAAAGAACCCAAGATCAACAAGGCGCTCGAGAACCTGGCACGCCCCAGCACCGGGCACTGGCTCAACCTGCTGCGCGAGATTGCGGCATGGCTGGGCTCGCGCCCTGACGCCGGGTTGCTGCCGCTGTCCGGGGTCGGCAAGCGCCTGACCGAGCGCTCGCCCAAGCCGGCCTGCGTGGCCTTCCTCAAGTATGCCGCCAGGGCCCAGGAAAAGGACGAGAACCGCACCAACGTCTCTGTGCTCGACCTGTTCGACGGCATCGTCGGCTACCGCAACGCCGAGGTCGGCCATGGCGGGCAGCGCACCCAGGCCTTCTATCGCGACGCGGCTCCGCTGCTGGTGGACGCGATGATCGAGGGCTTTGAAGCACCAACCCCTTCGAAGGCCTGATGTTCTGTGTCGCGCGCGACGTGGTCGATTCGCGCAGCGGCAAGTCCATGCGCCGCTATGAAGTGCTGCGCGGCGACGGCATCCACGTGCCCTTTGACGACGAGAACCGCGAAGCGGACGCCGGCATACCCGCCGGCCAGCTGTTGCTGGTCGGGCGCAACGTGCGCGTGCGGCTGCACCCGCTGCTGGTGTATGGCTGGATGAGCTTGAGCGTGACCGGGTGGGCTTCCTGAACAAGGTCGGCGTACGGCGCGGCAAGACCGAAGAGGTGGGCGTCAAGAACGTCGAGTACCTCGACTATGACTCAGGCGCCCGGCTCAGCTCGCACAACCCGACGCAGGAACTGGCAGAACTGCTGACACGGGTGAGCGGCAAGACCGTCACAGCCAACGAGATCGATGACGCGCAGGATGGCCCCGACAGCGACGCGGGCCTGGGTGACTCCGGGCGCGCGGCGGCGGCCAGCGAGTGGATCGGCGACTTCGAGATCCTGGGCGAGCTTGGCCGCGGCGGCATGGGCATCGTGTACAAGGCCCGCCAGGGCAGCCTCAAGCGCGTGGTGGCGCTGAAGGTGCTGCCGCCGGGCGTCAGCGGCGACCCGATTGCCGTGGCGCGCTTCAAGCGCGAGATCTCGGCGCTGGCGCGCTGCGACCACCCCAACGTGGTCAAGGTGCTCGCCGCAGGCCAGGACGGCGACCGATACTTCTATGCCATGGAGTACGTCGAAGGCAGCGACCTCGCCGGCGTCTATGGCGTGCTGACCCAGCACAAGGACAAGTCGGGCGAGTTTCGCGAGCGCGACCTGCTCAAAGCCATCAGCAGCGCAGGCCAGTCCCGCGCCGAAAAGAACGCCGAGAAGCACCCGGCCGACATGGGCCTGAACGTGCCCAAGCTGCAAAAAGGCACCGCGGTCATCACCAAGGGCAAAGACTACTACGTGCGCCTGGCCGAGATCATCGCCCAGGCCGCAAGCGGCATCGCGCACCTGCACAGCCACGGCATCATCCACCGCGACCTCAAGCCCGGCAACATCATGCTGACCACCGACAGCAGCCGCGCGATCATCATGGACCTGGGCCTGGCGCAGATGCAGGACCAGAGCATGGCGCTGACCATGAGCAGCGTGAAAGTGCTGGCACGCTGCGCTACATGCCGCCCGAGCAGTTGCAGCACCAGATGCTCGAGATCAAGGAAACCGCTGACATCTACTCGCTGGGCGCGACGCTTTACGAACTGGCTGCACTGGCGCCGATGTTCGACGGCGACAGCGAAGCACGGCTGATGCAGCAAGTCCTGCAGGAAGAACCCAAGGGTGCAAAGCAGATCAACCGCGCGGTGCCACAGGACCTGAACACCATCATCAAGGTGGCGACCAGCAAGATCCCCGGCGACCGCTACCCGACCGCCAAGGCACTGCAGAACGACCTTGAGGCGTTTGCCCGCGGTGAACCGATCGTGGCGCGCGCGCCGGGCACGTTTCACTACCTGCGACTGTTCTACAGCAAGAACAAGGCGCTCGTGGCGACGATTGCGGCGGCTGTGGTCCTGATGCTGGCAACGGTCAGCTGGTTCATCGTGAACCTGAATGCAAGCCGCGCCGAGGCCGTGGCACAGAAAGAAACAGCCGAACAGCAGACCACAATCGCCACCGAGCAACGCACGATCGCCGAAGCCCAGAAACAGGAAGCCGAACGCCAGGCCAAGATCGCAACCGAACGCAAAGCTGAGGCCGAACGCCAGACCACGATCGCCACCGAGCGCAAAACTGAAGCCGAGCGCCAGACCAAGATTGCCAACGAGCAGACAGCCGAGGCCGAGCGCCAGCGCAAGACTGCCGAAGAGCGCAAACAAGAGGCTGAACGCCAGACCGAACTTGCGAACTCGGCGCGCAAGGCTGCCGAAGAAGCGGAAGCCAAGGCCATCGCCGAGGCAGAACGCGCCCGCAAGGCTGAGCGGGAAGCGCAGATCGCGCTGGCCGACAGTATGGTCGCCGCCGGCGAAACGTTCGTGACGGCCGGCCGCCACGAAGAGGCCCGCGAGAAGTACGAGGCCGGCCGCAAGGCACTGGCAGAGCTTGGGCTGCCGACATTTGGTGTCGAGAGTTCGCTGTACGTTACCTACTCGTCAGCACCGCCGCCCTTGATGGAGTACGGCGGCGGCGACTTCGGCGTCATCTTTGACATGGCAATCGCGGCCGACGGCGAGACGGTCGTCATGGCCACCGAAAGCGGCGTCGTGCTGTTTGACGTGAAGAACTGGCGACGCAAGCGCGTATTGGGCGAGCACCGCGGGTCGGTCTTCGGCATTGCGATTTCGCCGGATGGACGATTCATCGCAAGCTCGGGCTCGGACACCTCCGTCCGGATCTGGGACTTCGCCAGCGGCGCACTGCTGCACACGTTCTGGGGTCACACCACCGAAGTCGGCTGCGTGGTGTTCTGCGGCGAAAACGAAGTCGCCTCATGCGGCTGGGATGGTGCGGTCAAACTGTGGGACCTCAAGGGCGGCGCCGAAAAGGCGCAACTGCTGAAAGCCGACGCCGGCGTGCGGCGGCTGGCGTGGTCGCCGGTGGCCAAGGTGCTGGTCGCCATCGACGAGGCGCGCGGCGTGTACCTGCTGGATGTTGCAACCGCCGAGACCCGTAAGAAGTTCGAGTTCTCCGAGTACAGCTTCCCGCTGGACGTGGCGTTCGAGCCTTCCGGCGAAGCGGTGTGGGTCTGTGGCACGCGCGGCATAATCAAGCGCCTGAGCGCCGTCGATGGCAGCGAACTTGGAGTCATCGAAGACGAAGACCGACGCCTGACCTCGCTGACCGTTTCGCCCGACGGCAAGCTGGTGGTCGTCGGCGGCATCAGCCACCCGACCAAGCTCTGGAACACTGCTGACCGCACAATGCTGCGCCAGCTTCCTGGCCACATTGACGTGACCAACGGTGCGGTGTTCACCGCACAGCCGGACGTGCTGGTCACATGCGGCCAGGACGCGCAGCTTCGCGTCTGGGACCTGAAAGAGGGCAAGCAGACCCGCCGCTTCCACACCGATCCCTATGCCACCAAGTGCGTCGCGTTTTCGCCCAACGGTCGCCTGCTGGCCACCGCGCCATATGGCGGCGGCCTGCGCCTGTGGGACGCGATGACGGGGCGCCATGTCTGGCACTTCGAAGACCTGGAAGAAGTGAACGCGATGACGTTCACGCCGGTGCGCAACCATCTGTTCATCGGCAGCAAAGACACACACATTTACTGGTGGGACCTTGAGAAGTGGGAAGACGCACCGACGCTCAGCGGCCATACAGGCCCGGTCAGCGCACTTGCCGTGTCGCCCGACGGCAAGTTTCTGGCCTCAGGTTCGTGGGACCGCACTGTGCGCATCTGGGAACTGGCAACCTCCAAGTGCATCCGCGTAATTGAAGCCCACGAAGTACCAGAGGACGGATATGCCATTGCCATCAAGGCTTTGGCGTGGGACCCCACCGGCAAACTGGTCGCCAGCGGCGCAGGCGACGCCAAGCTCTATGTGTGGGACGTGGCAACGGGCGAGAAAGTGTTTACCGCCACCCACAACGAGACAGTCAGCGGGGCCTTCTTCACCGCCGACAACCACGTGCTGACCTGCGACCTTGAAGGCAGCGTGCACAAGTGGGACCTGACCAGCGGCAACCACAAAATCCGCATGCTCACTGACCTCGGTGTCATCTACGTCATGCGCCCCAGCCCGGACCGCACGGAATTCGCGATCGGCCAGAATGGCGGCTACACAAAGGTCTGCAGTACCGAGACCGGCGCGGTTCTGCGCGCGTGGCGTGAACAGGGCGACATCCAGGACCTGTGCTGGCACCCCTATCATCCGATGCTGGTGGCTTCCAGCCAGGCGCGGCAGATCCGGCTGTGGAGCACAGACCGCGACACCGAGTTGAAGTCGCTGCGCAACATTCGGCAGGACCACGTCACCAGGGTCAAGTTCAGCAAGGATGGCGAGCTGATCTACGGCACCGGCTTCAGCAAAGGCATCCAGGTGTGGCACGCGCGCTCACGCGCGCACGTGGCCTTCTTTGGCGAACACAACAGCAACAGCGACAACTTTGACGTCTTCCCGGACGGCCGCACTGTGATGACCGCTGAGCGCGGCGGGATTCTGCGAACCTGGGATATCGATACCGGCAAGATGATCCACGAGCATCGCGGCAACAGCGGGCCGGCCTGGGGCGTGTCAATGTCGCCGGACGGTAAACGCATCGCGGTCGGCACCAGCTCGGGCAAGGTTTACATGCTCGACGAAAAGTTGCAGCTCGTGATTAATCCCATCACGATTGAGGGCACCGTCGTTGCCGTTGAGTTCACGCCCGATGGCAAAGTGCTGCTTGTCGGCACGCGCGAAGGAGCGCTGGTTACGTATGACGCGGCTGATCTCAAGCCGCTCAAGCGCTTCATGGGGGGCCAGCAGTACATTGACCTGTGGAGCGCCACCTTCTCGCGCGATGGTCAGACGCTCGCCACCGGCCACAGTGAAGGCACAGTCCAGTTCTGGGACGTGGCCACGTTACGACAGCTCAAAGCCGTGAAGGTGCACGACGCCGAGATCACCGGACTGTGTTACACGCCGGATGGCAACTTTCTGCTCACGTGTGGGTACGACGGAAAACGCCGCCTGGTCGATGCGACCAAGATGGAGATGGTGCTTACCTGGGTGACGTTGCCACAGGCGATCTTTGACGTCGATGTCGCCAATGATGGACTGCATGTCGTGCAGACTTCCATCGATGGCACGATGGTGTATGAAGACTACGGCCGCCCGGCCGTCTACCGCGAGTTCGAAAAGATCATGCCGGAGCTCCATGAAACTCTGCCCTGGCAGGAAGACGACCTCGACGCCGCGATGGCGGCCCATCTCGCCCGGTGGTACGCCCTGCGGGGCATTGATGAGTGGGCGCTGAAGTTCATCGAGCACGCGGCTTCGAAAGACTTCGCCATAGACAACGAGCTGCGCGCCGAGTTGCGCTGGCGCGAAGGCATGCGCTGGCTCGACGTGGCGATGCTGAAATCGGCGCGCGAGCTGTATGCGCAGCTTGAGAAAGATGCGCCGGCCGAAAAGAAGTTCTCACACCAGATGGCGGTCAAGGCCCTCGACAGCCAGATCAAGCTGTTTGAATAAGCAATCGCGCCACCATGTTGGTGGCGCGATCGTTCAAATCCAATCCAGTCAGCGCCACTACTCGGGTTGCCATGATGCCTTCTGGCCCTTGGGGCCGACCTCGACCCAAAGCGCGCCCTCACTCTCGCGCACAAACACGCCGTCGTCGGTGGTCCAGATCTTGATGCGCTTCACGCGTGGCGACATGTATTCATAGTTGTCATTCTCGTCGTCCAGCAGCTTGACCAGTTCCTCATATGTTCCGCCATCAAACTTCGGTGAGTAGTCACGCCCTTCAGCGCGGGCTTCGTTGCGACGCTGCTGGAGCACCTGCTGCATGTTCGACAATTCCCAGATGTGGCGGCCCAACTCGACACGGGCCTTCCACTCCGGCAGCTCGGCCCTTGGGCGATCCGCCGCCGGCAGCTCCATCTTGCCCATCGCGTTGGCCTTCAACAGCGCCTGGAAGTCGGCCTCTGTCAGCCAAACGGTGCTCCAGTAGCCGTAGTATTCCAGCAGCGCCACGCGACCGTCGCGCGCCCACGGCGCTTTGTGCGCCATCACAAGCCAGCCTTCGATCGGGCCCAGTGTGTCGTAGTAATAGTCGATGCGCTTTTCTTCCTCTTCCAGTTCGCGCTCGGGCCACTTGTGCGGGCACAGGCCATACCACTGATAGCCGCTTTCCCCAAGGTCGGCTGCCTTGTCTGCAGCGCCGAAGCGTGTGTCGCGCCCGTTCTGTGCGGCTTCAAAGCGTTCGCGCATGGCTGGATCAAACGCGCTGCGCAGGCCGTCGGTCGGCTGATAGAACGCCTTCTCGACCAGCATCTCGGGCGTCACACTGGCCACGAGGGTGCGGTACTCATCGCCCGATAGCTCAGCCAGCGCGTCTTCGTTCTGGATGCGCCAGCGCTGGATACCGGACGACAGTTCGCCAAGGTCGTCGTTGTCATGCCTCCACTGGCGCTCCGTTATCAGCTCATTGCGAAACATCGGGAACAAGGCCCCAAAGCCGCGCTCGCCGGTCAGTGTCGCGCGCAGGCTGATGGCCATCTGCGACTCGTCGGTGTTCAGCGCCAGCGATGCGCCTGCCGGCAAGCCCAGATCAAGGTCAAACACCGGCACCGGGAAACGAAGCTGCCGCCGCCCGCGAGTGTGCTCGTGCCGCACCATGCGCGCGAACAGTGCCTTCAGGTCGGCCCAGCCCAGCTTGCTGCCGCTGGTGCCGCCGCCCAGCTTGCGGGTGTCAAGCCGGCCCCGGCCGCTGGCGGCCTCAAGCACGCGCCGGGCGACAAAGTCGCTGGCCGCGGCACCCACGATGCCGCTGCCGGCGAAGAAGACAATGTCGCTGCGCACGCCGCGGTCGCTCAGGATCTCGCCGCCCGGCACGTCATAGCGAATCAGCGACGTGGCCCGACGTTGCATATCCTCGCGGTCCTCTTCGGTCATGTCATCCGGGAGTTTGCGTGCCAGCAGGCGGTCCAGGACGCGCTGTTTGATCTCGTCGAAGTTGCCCTGCGTTTCGACTGCGACGAACCACGCGTGCTCGACGAAGTCCAGGTCGTCGTCGCCCTCCGGGTCCGGCAGGTCCAGCGCCCCCAACACCAGCTCGCTGCCCAGCGCGTCGCCGGCTTCGCGGCGAGTGACGCCCAGGGTTTTCAGGAACTCATCCAGTTCATCCAGAAAGCGTTCAGGCTCAGTACCGCGGGTGCCGCGCGCACCCTTATCGGGCTGGAACGGGCGGGCCTTGAATCCTGCGAGTTGCTCGCGGTACGCAGACAGTTGCTCCTGCTGGTTCTTGATCTGCTCTTCGTACTGCGCGATGCGCTCTTTCTTTTCTTCTTCGCTCAGGTCTTCGCTGCTCTTGGTCTCTTCGATCCACGTCTTTGTGTTCTCAATGCTTTCCTCGCACCAGGTCATGCGCTGCTTGATGCGGGCGGGTTCACTCTCGTTCGCGTAGTCATGCAAAACCGCCAGAATCTCCTGCAGCGTCTGGTCGTGATTGACGCCGAGCTGCAACGACGCAAACCCGATCGTTTCCTCGGGCAGAGTCGCAGCCAGTTTGCTCGCATTGGCCGGGCGCAGAAACGCCGCCGCGCGCTTCAGCGGCTCAGTCATGGTCAGCGTTGCGCGCAACTGGGCGCCGCTGCTGGCGCCGGGCAGTGTCAGGCTCGCGCTCATCGCGTCCCACTTCTGCCACTCCACAAAGTCCAGCATCTGCTTGACTTCGGAGTCGAAGTCTTCGCCAAGGCGGTCCACGCTCGTGCGCCACGCCGCCATGTCGGCCCAGGCAACCACATCGCCCGAAGCGGTCTTGTTCCACTTCTTGAAGCGCTCGACCTGGCTCAGGCTGTTGTCGGTCACGCCATCCAGCACGTCCTTGACATGAATGTCGGCGGCACCGCCGACCGTCATGATCAGCGCGTTGTTGCGAATGCGCAGGGTCACGTGCTCAACGCTGATTTCCGTCGCGGCGACCTTCGTGTCGCGTCCGCCCTCGTCTTTCATCAAGGTTCGAAATGCCTCGCTGAACTCCGTGGGCGCACCCGGCTTGAGGCGCACAATCAGAATCATCTGTACGTTTGGCTCGCGTACCATGATGTCGGCGATGACCAGTTCAGTCTCGCCAAGGTGGTTCACGAAGCTCTTGACCTCGTCAATGGCGACCTGCTGTTCTTCCATGTCCTCGGGCACCATGCGCAGCAGGTCTTGCGCCTGTTGCACCCAGTTTTCCCCGCCGACGCGCTTGAGAGCGTCACTGAGGTCGCCAACGCGCGCGTACACCAGCGAGTTGCGTGGGGCAAAGTCGCCTTGCGCCTGCGCCGACAGGGCAGGCACAAGCAGGCCACATGCCAACAGCAGCAGCCATCCAGTCGTCAGCAAGCGCATAGTCTCTCCAGTCGGAATCCCTGCCGCGTTGTAGTAGAAGCGATAAGGATTGGTTGCAAGTTCGGCCCCGTTTATTGCAGGAAGGGCGACTATAGCCACCCATGGCACAGATTTCGAGCGACGGGACGGTTTGATGCCGCGCCCGGAGGCTACTGTTGACACGTCCAGACTTGCGGCCATGATGCCGCCCCGAGGCCGGAATTGATTCGCAGGCTGTTTCATCTGCTTTCTTACTGCAAGCCGTACTGGCGGCTTTACCTGGCCGGAACTCTGGCGCTGGTGATGGTGGACGTACTGGACACGTTCACGCCCCAGCTCGTGAAGTGGACGATTGATCACCTGATGTTCGCCACCGGCGGCGGTGTGAGCGCGGGCTCGCCGCTGCAGGGCTGGTTGCCGTCGGCCTGGGTCGGCGAAGGCAGCTTCATGGGTGGCATGTGGATCTATGGTGTGCTGTACGTAATCGTCGTGGCACTGACCGGCGTGTTTCGCTGGTTCATGTCCATGTACTACAGCGAAGGTGCCGTCAACCTTACCCATGACCTGCGCGGCCGCTTCTTTGGCCACGTGCAGCGGCTTCACGCGGGCTATCACGACAAGACCAAAACCGGCGACCTGATGACGCTGGCGACCAGCGACATCAATGCCAGCCGCGAATTCTTCTGGGTCGGCCTGCTGATCGGGTTCGATACGCTGCTGTACTTCTGCATCGTCCCGATCTACATGGCCGACATCAATCCCAAGTTGCTGCTGGCGAGCCTGCTTACGCTGCCGCTGATCCCCGTGATCGTGGCACGCCTGGCCAAGCGCATCGAGAAACGTTACGACGAAATGCAGGACCAGCTGAGCCTGGTCGCCGAGCGCGCCCGGGAGAGCTTCGCAGGCTCAAAGGTCATCAAGAGCTTCACCCGCGAAGACGACGAGGTGCGCACCTTCGCCAAACTCTCCGGCGAGTACCGCCGACGCGCGCTCAAACTCGCCGCCATCGAGGCGCTGCAACAGCCGCTGCTGGTGCTGATGCTCGCGCTGGCGGACCTGGTGGTCGTGCTTTACGGCGGGTGGCTGGTGCTGGAGGGCTTTGCCATCCAGCGCGAAATGGCAGCCGCCGGCCACAGCGCAGCTGAGATTGACGCCGCAGTGCGGTCGGCCGGGGCAATCACGGTTGGCGGGTTTATCGCATTCTTTAGTTACCTGATCAGGCTGAGCGGCCCGATGATCGGCCTGGGATGGGTGATCAGCCTGTTCCAGCGCGCCAACGTCAGCATGCAGCGCATTGAAGAAGTGCTTGAGACGAAACCCCAGATTTCCGAGCCCGAATCGCCCGCCGCTCTCACCAGCATTCGGGGCGAGATCGAGGTGCGCAACCTGAGCTTTGCGTTCTTTCCCGACGGCGTCGCGCAAAACGGCCGCGGCACGCGCGAGCACGCGTTGCAGGAGATCAGCCTGCGAGTGGCGCCCGGCAAGACACTGGCCATTGTCGGGCCTGTGGGCAGCGGCAAGAGTACGCTGCTAAGCCTGATCCCGCGGCTGTATGACCCGCCTGCGGGCACTGTATTCATTGACGGCGTTGACGTTCGCGAGATTTCGCTGGGGGTGCTGCGCACCCAGATCGGTTCTGTGCCGCAGGAAACGTTTCTGTTCAGCGAGACGATTCTCCAGAACCTGGCCCTTGGCCTTGAGGGCGGAAGCGAATACCGCGACAGCGCCCCGGAAGCCAACGCCAGCACGGGCATCCTGAATGTGCCGCTGACGCCCGAGGGCGTGGAGTGGCTCAAGCATTGCGCGCGGCTGTCACAAGTCGAGACCGACATTCTCGCATTCCCCAAGCAGTACGAAACGCTGCTGGGAGAAAAGGGCGTGAACCTTTCCGGCGGCCAGAAGCAGCGTGTGGCCATCGCGCGGGCCATCGCGCGCAAGCCGGCGATTCTGCTGCTGGATGACTGCCTGAGCGCCGTGGATACGCAGACCGAAGAAGCAATCCTGCATGGCCTGAAGGATATGATGAAAGACCGCACCACGCTGATTGTCAGCCACCGCGTCAGCACTGTGGAACACGCAGACGAAATCATCGTGCTGCACGAAGGGCGCATTGTGGAACGCGGCAGGCACGAACAGTTGCTTGCCATGCACGGCTATTACCACGAGTTACACCGCAAGCAGCAGCTGGAACAGGAACTGGCGAGCACGGATTAGACCAAGAGACACGAAGTCATGTCGGACGACTTTGAAGATGACCTGCTGGAAGAACGGATCAAGACGAACGTCTTTGACCCCGTGCTTCTGCGCCGCATGCTGCGGTATGCGTTGCCGTACAAGGGCCGCATCGTCGCGGGTCTGTGCCTGGTGCTGGTGTCGTCGGCGCTGGCAATCTCGCCGCCGCTGCTAGTCGGCGCGATGGTCGACATTGTCTTCGGCACCGGTCAAAGCACGCCCGGCCATGCCGTGGCCCGCGTGCTGGGCATGTTCGGCGGCGACGTGCGCGGCTGGGCCGACCGCGACAAGCTGATTGCTTTCGGCCTGCTGTTCCTGTTCGTGCGCACGGGCACGTTCTTCGTCGACTGGGCAAACACGTACGTGCTTACGGGCTTTGGCCAGCGCGTGCTGTACGACATTCGCGTCCAGTTGTTCACGCACATCCAGAACCTGTCGCTGTCATTCTTCCATCGCAACCCGGTCGGCCGGCTGGTGAACCGTGTCGCCTATGACGTGGGCGCGCTGGAGCGCATGTTCTCGGTAGCGGTCGTAACGCTGTGCAAAGACGCGATGATGCTGACCGGCATCGTCGCGATGCTGTTCATCATCGACGTGCAGCTGGCGCTGATTGTGCTGAGCGTCATCCCGTTCATGGTGATCGCGACGCTGATTTTCCGGAAGTATTCGCGCGGCGCGTATCGGCGCTGGTACACAGCACAAAGCAAGCTCAACGCGTTCATGGCCGAAAGCATGGCGGGCGTGCGCGTCGTGCAGCTGTTTCACAAGCAACGACGCAACGACGCAAGCTACGAAGTCATCGCCAGCGACTTTCGCACGCACTTCCTGGCCCAGCGCCGCGCGTGGGCGTACTTTCGCCCCGTGGCCACCACGCTCAGCGCCACCGGCATCGGCCTGGTGCTGTGGGTGTGCGGCGACGCCGTGCTGCGCGGCAAGGGCATGGAACCCGCCGAGATGGCGGTCATCGGCGCCATCAGCGTGGGCGTGCTGGTGACGTATCTGCAATACGCAGAGCTGTTCTTCACGCCGATTCGCGACATCACGGAAAAGTTCGACATCGTCGTCGGCGCCATGACCAGCGCCGAGCGCATCTTCACCATCCTTGACGAAAAGCAGGACGTGCAGAACCTGCCCGGCGCCCAGGACTTCGGACGCGCCAAGGGCGAAGTTGTGTTCGACGATGTCCACTTCGAATACAAAGCCGATGAGCCCGTGCTGCGGGGCGTGAGTTTTCGCATTGAACCCGGCCAGACAGTCGCGATTGTCGGCCACACCGGCGCGGGCAAGACCACGATCATCAACCTCGTCAGCCGGTTCTACGACGTGCAGGCCGGGCGCGTTCTGGTTGATGGCCGCAACACGCGCGACTACACGCTGAAGTCGCTGCGTCGAAACATCGCCGTGGTGCACCAGGACGTCTTCCTGTTCGCGGGCACGGTGCTCGAAAACCTGCGCCTTGGCGACGAGTCGATCACGCGCGAGCGCGTCGTGGAAGCCTGCGCGGCCGTCGGAGCAGATCGCTTTATCCAGCGCCTGCCGGGCGGCCTTGAGTCCATCGTCGAAGAAGGCGGCAAGACCTTCAGCGCCGGTGAGCGCCAGTTGCTCAGCTTTGCCCGCGCGCTGGTTTTCGACCCCGCGATTCTGATTCTCGACGAAGCCACAAGCAGCATCGACACCCACACCGAAGAGGTCATCCAGGCCGCACTGAAAAAGCTGACCAAAGGCCGCACCAGCATCGTGATCGCGCACCGGCTCAGCACCGTCCAGCGCGCCGACCGCATTCTGGTGATGCACAAGGGCAAATTGTCCGAACAGGGCACGCACCAGCAACTTCTGGCCGAACGCGGCATCTACTACCGGCTTTACCAGTTGCAGTACTCTGCCCTGGACGATGTCGAGAAAGAGCCGGAAATCGCCGTCAATGGTGAGCTGGCGACGCTGCCCCGCACCAGCAGCGGGGCGCTGCGCACGGCAGCCGCCGCCACGCACGGCAACGTGCGCCGAGCAGCCGAGGACGCCGGCAACGAACGCGCATCCGGCGCCGATGCCTGATTACTTCAGCGGCGGCGCTGGACCAGATGTTCGGCTTCCAGCATACGCATCACCGACCCGACAAAATCTTCCGATGGCACGCGCCACAGCGGTACGGTGTCCATGCGCATGTTCGGCTTGTGCTGCGTACGGAACCTGCGATTGAACGCGCTGCGTTGCGGCTCGTCTTCGGCCCAGCGCGTGGTGAACACCAGCACCGGCAACGTCACCGCGTCGCCGGCCGTGAAGTCAAACAGCGACAGCCATGCGTATGGGTGCCGTTCGAACTCACGCACGCAGCCCGATAGTGTCGCTGGCTCGCGCTGGTACTGGTCGCGGGCCGCGCCCACAGACGTGCCGCCGCGCAACCACGCGTCCAGGCGGTCGTCGCGGACCGCAACGCGCTGCCAATCGCTGTATGTGGCGCCCTTGCCCATCAGCGCGTCGCGCATGTCTTCGATGTAAGGGCGCGACTTGCCGGCCTCAGGTGACCAGGCATCCAGCAGCTGGCGGTGCGACGGCCACCAGTCGATGGCCGCGAACTTTGCGCCGGCTTCACCCGCGCACAACTCGGCCCCAACCGGCGCCATAAAACCCGGCGCGACCACGCCGAACTTGCTCAGACCCAGCAGACCCACCAGCGTTTCCAGGCGCTGCGCCAGCTGGGCGGCATACTCGGGGCCGGTGTTTGCACCATCCATGTCGTCTGACCAGCCGCGGTAGTCCACCAGGTAGCACCGGAAGTGCAGGTCAGTCTCGATCATCCATGGCAACCACACTTCGCTGGCGGTTTCCGGGTCGTTCAAGATCAGCAGTGCGTACTCAGTCGCGCGCGCGCCTTCGACGTCAACGCTTGTGACGTCCCAGAAGCTGCCCAGCACGTCATAAGTGCGCTGCACACGCATCAGCGTGTTTGGCTTCGCTTCGCTCGCGCGCAGGTCTTTCTCGGCTTTGGCGCGGTCCCTGTCTTCCATGAAGCCGGCACGCGCCATGTTCTCCAGCGCGACACGCAGGTTGCGCACGAGGGCGGGGTCGCGCTCGGATTCTTTGGTTGCATCCAGGCGATCCGCGACATCGAACAGCATGCGGGCACGAGCCAAGTTGTCTTTGCCCCCCACGTCGCCGCGCACATGTCCCATCTCCAGCACAAATGCCGGCGCAAGCGCTGAATCGGTGTTGCCAGCTTTTCTCAGCCACTGGGCAACTCCGGTCTCCCACTCTTTTTCGCTCACCCAATGCGGGTTGCGAAACATCGCGCGCATGAGGCGTGTGGCGACTGTGTCCTCAAGGGAGCCGCGCCAAAGCAGTGTGCCGAGTGTCTTCAGCGCACGCTTGTCGTCTTCGCGCTCAATCCACTCGCCGGCCAGGCGCGCCAACTCCGGTTCGGGCGCAGCCAGCGCCTGCATGATCGGAGCCACAAGGTCCTCCGAGCCGTTGGGCATGTTGGACAGCACGATCCAGCGCTGCTCCGGGTCGGACCCCGAATCCGACCACTCCTGCTGGAAGTTCTTCAGCGCCCGCGCCCTGTCTACAGGGCTGCTGACAGCCACCTTCGTATTCGGCGGCCAATGCTGAATCCACAGCATGGGCATGCGGGTCTCTGCCGCGGCCTTTGACGCTACCGGGTTGTTTCGCCCCGCTTCTTCTGGCTCGGGTTCGGGCTGCGGCTCAATGCCCTCGCGCGGCGGCAGACCGGGCTCATTGCCGCCCGTCCTCGGTGTGTTCGCGCCCGGTAACGGCCGTCGGCCTTCGCCCCCGGTTTCAACGCCTTCAATCCCCCCGCCGCCGGCTCTCGGCTGGTTGCTGCGTGCCGTGCCAGTGCCGATGTCTCCGCGTCTGTCGCCCCGGCTTCGGCCACTGGCGCCGCTTTCTTCTTCTGTGTGGTCCGTGATCGTCTCGAACTGTGGTTGTGGTCGGAAGTCGCTCTGCAACAGCACCAGGATCAACGCCACGACAGCCAGCGCCGCAATCGTGGACAGCGCCAACAATTTCACCTTGGCCGCCGAAGCGCCTGACGCCGCAGCCGCCGCAACATGCTGCTTCACGCCGGCAAGCCACATTGACTGCGCAGCCGCTAAACCACCAATCGGAGCGGCGACGGGCATGCTGCCCAGCGTCTCGGTGATTTCCTGTTCGCGGAACTTCAACCGTTCGTGCAGCGTGTCCAGGCCCCGGCGCACGCGCGCCTTCAGCGTGTTCAGCGGCACTCCCAGCAGGTCAGCCGCTTCCTGTTGCGTGAACCCGCTGATGTGCGTCAGCACCACGGCTTCGCGCTGATCGGGAGGCAGCAAGGTCAGTGCGCTGCGCAGCAGGTTACTCAGCTCGGTGCGTTCGGGTCCGTGACTGTGGCTCATGGCCGCATCCTCGCTCAAGGGGGCGTGGCTGCGGGTTGCGCGCTTGCGGCGCAGGTTGCGCGCCTCGTTCGCGAGAATTCCGGCCAGCCACGGCCATGTGTTGCGGGGGGCCTGGTCGGCCTTTCGCCAGGCAATGATGAACGTCTGCTGCACCACGTCGTCGGCGTCGGCTGTGTTGCCGGTCAAGCTGACAGCCAGGCGCCATGCGGCGCCGCCATAAGTAAGCACGCACGATTCCACGAGTTGCAGCGCGTCCATGTTCCCCTCAACCCTTACCGTCGCGAGGAGCGCCGTTGGGTGCCCGATTCTCGCATTTTTCTGCGCGAGGTATGCGTGCATCTATGATTTCTGGCATTTCCGGCCTCGAATCCGGGATGGCTGCAATCCATACTGTCTGCCCCATGGCAGAGGCTTTCAAACTTTCGTCCGCGATCAGCAACCTGCCGCTGCCGCTGGCGCAGACGCTGCGCCGTGCCATCAACGCCAAGTCGCCGCAGGAACAGCACAACGGGGCCTACTACTTCTTTGAGTCGGCTCTCAAGCTGGGTGCATCTGCCCAGTGCGGCGTGTACCTGTCCGTGGACTGCCCCGATGCCGCCGTCAACAAGTTGCTGGATGCACTGACCCGGCCCTCTGTTGGCCAGTGGCTGCAACTGCTGCGCGAGCTTTCTCGTGTGCTTGGCACGCGCAAAGACATGGCGCTCCTGCCACTGGCTGGCCTGCACGAGCGCTTGACCAACAAGCAGGCCATGCCGGCTGCGCAGGCATTTCTGAAGTTCGCGGCCCAGACCGCGGGCGGGCAGGAGAACCGGCAGCAACTGCGCGTGCTGGATGTGTTCGACGGCATCGTGGCATACCGTAACCAGGAGCTTGGCCACGGCGCCCAGCGTGAGCGTGCATTTTACGCAGAGGCAGCACCCCTGCTCGTGGATGCCGTGCTTGAAGCACTTGAGGTCGCCAAGCCGTTTGGCGAGTTGCAGCTGGCTGTCTCGCGCGATGTGCTGGACGCAGGCAGCCAGCGCGCCCACCGCCGCTACGACATCCTGCGCGGCGACGGCCTGCACATCCCGCTTGAGGGCAGCCACCCCGACGACGCCAAGATCGGTGCCGGGCGACTGTTGCTGGCGGCGGGCAATGTGCGCGTGCAGCTGCATCCGCTGGTGGTCTACGAAGTTGACCGCATGGACCGCGACCGCGTGGGCTTTCTGAACCAGGTGGCGACGCGCGGCAAGGGCGACACGGCACAGATCAAGCGCGTCGAATACCTCGACTATGACAGCGGCGAGCGGCTGGAAGCCCACGACGCCGTAATCGAGCTAGCAGCGCTGCTCAGCCGCGTGCGCGGCGCCAAGGTGACGGTCGAGACCGTGGACAGCATGACCCGCGCCGAAGCCGTGATCGACGACGGGACCGCGGCGCCGGAAAGTGGACAGTGGATCGGCGACTTTGAACTGGTGAGCGAGCTGGGCCGCGGCGGCATGGGCATCGTGTATGAAGCCTTGCAGGGCAGCCTGAAGCGGCACGTGGCCTTGAAGGTGCTGCCGCCCGGCATCGCCGGCGACCCGATTGCCGTGGCGCGCTTCAAGCGCGAGATCGCCGCGCTTGGTCGTTGCGACCACCCCAACGTGGTCAAGGTGCTGACCGCCGGCCAGGAGGGCGACCGCCACTACTACGCGATGGAGTACGTCGAGGGCAGCGACCTCAGTCAGATCTACGGAGTGCTGTCCGGGTGGCGGATGCAGAGCGATGGTGAGCTGCGCGAGGGCCACCTGCGCGAGGCCATCAGCAGCGCTCGCAGCAGCCGCGGCGAGAAGTCCAAACCAGCATCTGGAGCAGCAATCGAGCCCGCCCTGCCGAAGAAAGAGTCCGAAGCGCCTGTGATTGCCGACGGCCGCGACTACTACATCCGTATCGCCGAGATCCTGGCTGATGCCGCGCGCGGCGTGGACCATCTGCACCAGCACGGCATCATCCACCGTGACCTGAAACCCGGCAACATCATGCTCACCAGCGACGGCAAGCGCGCGGTGATCATGGACCTTGGGCTGGCGCAGATGCAGGACCGCTCGCTGAGCCTCACTGCCAGCAGCGTGAAGATTCTCGGCACGCTGCGCTACATGCCGCCCGAGCAGTTGCAGCACAACCTGCTGGAGGTCACGCCCAAAGCCGACGTCTACAGCCTGGGAGCAACGCTGTATGAACTGGCTGTGCTTGCGCCGATTTTCGACGGCGACAGCGAAGCCAAACTGATCGCCCAGGTGCTGCAAACCGAGCCCAAACCGCCGCGAAGCATCAACAGCCGGGTGCCCCGCGACCTTGAGACAATCATCAGCGTGGCAACGTCCAAGAACCCCAGCGAGCGTTACGCGACGGCTGCGCACCTGGCCGACGACCTTGAACGCTTCAGCAAAGGCGAGCCGATCGCCGCCAAGCCGCCTAGCACGTTTCATTACCTCAAGCTGTTCTACCGCAAGAACCGCGGCCTGGTGCGCACGATCGCTGCAGCCTTCGTGATACTCGTAGCGACAGTGACGGTGTTCGTGCAGCAGTTGGCCAGCGCGCTTGACGACGCACAGCAGCAACGAACCGAGGCAGAGAATCAGCGCGAAGAAGCCGATGCACAGCGAGTCAGGGCCGAACGGGCTGCGAGCGCGGAATCCGACGCTCGCACCGATGCCGAGCTGCAGCGCAAGATCGCGGAGGCGAAGTCGAACGACGCGCAGAGGGCGCTAGTGTCTGCCAACCGCAGTTTGGCGCGAGCCTGCATCGAGAAAGCCCGTGGTGCCCGGGAGAAGGGTGAGCAACAGTCAGCACTGGCGTTTGGCGTCGAAGCGCTCTGTCGCGCGAACGAGTTTCCTGGGGACACGTTGCAGCTCGAGGCTCGCAGTCTGGTCGCGGAGATCGAAGCCGAGACTCCGCTGCTTGTGTGGCAGACCCCGATTTCACCGTTCGATTACAACAACTCAGGCACTCGCATTGATGAGACGTGGAGGCTGGCACTGGGTACGGACGGCAACTCCGTCCAGTTGGAAGACCCAGCCACTGGTCGAGAAATCCTGCGCTTTCAAGTGCCGTACGCTGTGCTTGCAATGGAACTCATGCCTGGCGGTACTGTGATTGCCCTAGGCAACAGCAACGGCGGTATCACTTTGCTCTCCACAAAGGACGGCACCGTCGTCCGGGAACTCAGCACGGGAATAGAGCCTGTAGACAGCATCGCATTCATCGAAGGCGGCGCGTGGCTAGTCGCGATGAATCGCGCTGAGGACGTGCGCATCTGGTCAACGACGACTTGGGAAGTCTCTCGGGAGTTGAAGCTGGGACGCGAGATAGTGCCAAACCTGGAGAGTGGTAATCGGCACTTGGTGTGCCGTGAGAGCCATGACTCACTGAAGTACCGCGTGATTGACCTGGTAACCGGGCAAGAGCGTGGCCCCTATGTTTGCACGTCGTGGCCCAAAGTCGCGCCTGCCGGCACACACCTACTTGTCAGCGACTACGACAGCCGCACGCTGACCACCTTCGACCTCAGAACCGAGCCCCCCACCGTCACGCGTACTGAGGATTGCTGGGGTTGGGACACTTGCTGGATACCCGGTTCAACGCGATGCGTGTTGAACCGGGGCGATGCACCAATTCTTTTCGATTACCATTCAGGCGCTGTCAGTCGCCCGTTCGCGAAGTCGCGGGGGTACCACTCGGTGAGGGCCAGCCCTGACGGCAACTACGTGTTGTTCACCTCCAACTCGCCGGCCGTGCTCTATGACCTTCGCACCTTGGAAATTGTCGCCGAGTCGCACTCACTTGCTGTTGAACCGGCACAGACTCATGTGAGTCCTGATGGGCGGTGGATTGCGAGTCTATCCGGCTATCGATGGGTGCAGATACTCGACGCGACGAGCGGCGAAAGCGTGTATGTCGCACAGCACGGAGACGAGCCGAACGCGAATTGTCGCGCTATGGCATGGTCACCAGACGCGCGTTACTTGGCAATTGTTCTGGGCTACGACGCGTCCCGTGTGGAAGTGCTGGACGCCTCTCAAGGGTTTGCGCTGGCTCAAACTCTGGAACTCACGGCCGCCTCCGCCAAGTCGATTGCATGGTCACCAGACGGCTCCAGCATAGTGGTTGGCGGGGACGACAGCGTTCAGGAACTGCACTTGGCGGACGTGACCAAAGGTGGAATTCTCATTCAGACAGAGCACAACCAATACTTTTCGCACGTCGCTTTCAGCCCGGATAGCCAAAGCGTATACGCTTTCGGCAGCGATCAGATGTTCCGGATCGACCGCAAGTCCGGCAGTGCGTCACCGCTCGGGGCGATGTTGCCTGTGAAGCTGGTGCTCGACGTGCACGGAGCAAGTGGCCGGACTTTGGTCGCCAGTACCGATCGTGATGAACTTTGCGTGTGGGACCCAGCCGGCGCAAGCGGGTTGACAGGACTCGGCATTCCATGGTTTGCCAACGAAAATGGCGGCCTTTGGGCCGCATTTTCAGAAGACGGTAGACATGTTCTGGTGCCGACAAGCGCAGGCCAACTTTGGTTGCACGACATCTCCACGCGCGAAAGGCGGCTGCTGCTGCACGACCCGGTTCATCCGTGCCGCCGCGCCCTACTCGCAGCTGGCGGAAATTTCCTGGTCACGATTGATATCGCCGGTTCGGTTTCCATGTGGCGCCTCGCTCGCCGTCCAGAAGATGGTGGGCTGTGTAGTCTGGGTTACCGAATTCTGGACATGGTCCTTTCTCCAGACGGGCGCTATCTCTTTGCCTGCGGGGCAGGATCCAAGATTGCGCAGATAGAAGTCGATACAGGGCGGATTGTTCGCCAGACCGAGATTTCTGGGGCTGTGGCACTGTTATCCATCGACGTTACACGGGATGGAACGCGATTAGTCTGTGGAGGATCTTACGAGAGGGAATTGACAAAAGAAGAGCGGGAGCGGGGCATGCGCTCAACCGGGGACGCCGAAGTGGGATGCGTCGCAGTTCTGGACGCGGAGAGCCTCACGTTGCTTCATTCGGCCAGAGTTCCCGAGTATGTGATCATTACATCCGTCAGCACCTTTCCCGACAGCAGGCGATTCGCTAGTGCCGGCATCTCACAAGCTGAGAAGAGCGTGGTCATGGAGTGGGAAGTCCACTTTTCCAGGCTGCCCCGGACAGTTGCCTCAGTGGGGCAATTGCTCTCGGTTGTCAACGTAAGCCCGTCCGGCACAATGATGCTTGTCGGTGAGGCAACCGGGTCCCTCATGATTATCAACGCTGATGATGGGAAGTCCCAACTGTTGGCGAATGTTTCGATTCACCTCTTCTCTCAGCCATGTTGGGATCCCAGTGGCAAATGCGTCTGGATCGCCAGCAGAGCCGGCGAGTTGCTGCGGATGGATGGCACCAGCGGCACTCTGCGCTCGCTTGGCCGCGGCCATCTGGGTGAGTCAACTACCGTAGCCGTTTCCTTGGACGGCGGTGTTGCGCTTACCACCGGGGGCGACGGAACGATCCGAATCTGGGACATGGCCACCGAACGCCCCGGCCTCACGCTGTCCTGTCCTGGCGGAAACTTGCGAGCGGCCGTCATGGCTGACTCTGGACTGATCATCTTTGCCGCAAGTGGCGACGGCGGCATGATACAAACTTGGAGTCTGGCGGGCTTGCGACGCGTCAAAGACCTGCTGACTGAAGGGTCACGCGATGACCTCAACGCGTGGTGCCTGCGTCGAAGCGGGCTCTTGGCTGCAGACCTCGAAATTATGGCCCGCGCGGATCGCGACGTATCTTGGGCGTGGCGCAAGGATGCAAATGTATCACTGCCGGCTTGGGCGCAGTCGCCACGGCCGGAGTGGATGCGCAGCCGTCGCCCTGATGTCCCCCACTCGGAGCGCGCAGAGCAGTGGATGAGATCCGAGTTGGCCGAGGCTGTCAGCGAACACCGGCTGATCACGCTGCGCTGGGAAGCAAAGTTTGAGGGCTATCGGTACATCGAAGAGACGGACGATCAGGGCAACGTCACCCGCAAGCCCGTGCCCGCCAGAACCATCGACGCCAACGGCCTGCCGGTCGGCGAGGCCCAAGGCCACATCGATTACACTGCCTGGTACGCGGCAAAAGGACGCGGAGAGTAGCTACCGGGCTGCCGCCACAACGAATGCGTTGAACAGGGCAACCATCTTCGGGTCGTCCAGCATTCGCTCGGGGTGCCACTGCACGCCCATGCGCCATGGGTGGTTGGTGTACTCCAGCGCCTCCAGTACGCCGTCGGGCGCGTGGGCTGTGGCGCGCTGATGCTTGCCGATGCGCTCCACGGCCTGGTGGTGCAGGCTGTTGACCTCGGTGCTGCCGCCCGTTGCCCTGGCCAGAATGCTGTCGGCAGCAACCTCAATCGCGTGGCGGCTGGCGCCCTTGTCCGGCGCCTTGTGTCCAGCCAAGCCGGCTGTGGGCAGGTCCTGCAGCATGCTGCCGCCGTCATGAATCGCCATCAGTTGCATGCCTCCGCACACGCCGAACACGGGCAGGCTGGTTTCGTCAATCAGCAGCTTGATGAATGCACGGTCAAAGGCTGCGCGCTCGGGCGTGACCGGGTCGTCTGTCGGGGCCACGGGCTTGCCGTACCAGTCAGCCGGGTAGTCGTCGGCCCCGACCAGCATCACCCCCTGCACCAGGGCCAGCAGCGGGCGCAGCTCACTCACATCGGGCAGCATCGGCAGAATCAGCGGCGTGCCGCCGCCCGCGAGTACCGCCTTGCAATACTGCGGGTATAGTTTCAGGTAGCTGCGGTCACGCCCGGGCACCGGAAAGTGCCGGACGTGGTCAGTGCAGATACCGATCAGCGGCTTTGTCATGCCGTGCATTCTATGGTCGTCTTTTGAGCGATGCTCAGTCCCCGGGCGCTGCCATGAAAACCGGCCAGTGCCACACAGCCGCACAGATTATCGGCGTTTGATGCGCGGATTCATTGGTAAATGCCGCTGTGGCACGTACCATTCCGCCCCAAAACGCCGCCCAAGATCGCCATGCCCACGGCCATCACATCCTTTCCCGACCTGCTTGCGTTCCTGAACAAGCACACCGATTACGAGCGCCAGCAGGGCGGCCGCACCCGCGACATATTTGACCTTGAGCGGATGAACGAAGTGCTTGACCGCCTCGCGCGGCCCGAGCTGGCGTATGCAACCGCCCACGTCGCCGGCACCAAGGGCAAGGGCAGCACCAGTCGATTTCTGGCGGCGGTGCTGCAATCGCAGGGGCTAAAGGTCGGTTTGTTCACCAGCCCGCACCTTGAGCGGCTGACCCAGCGCATCGAGATAAACGGCGTCGAAATCACCGAGCGCGGCATGATTGAGGCATTTCAGCCGGTGGTCGATGCGCTTGAGCGCGAAAAGGGCGGTGCGCCCGACATCACGTTCTTTGAGCTGCTTACGCTTACCGCCATGGTGGCATTTCAGCAGGCGGGCGTTGATGCAGCCGTCTTCGAAGTCGGCCTCGGCGGCCGGCTTGACAGCACCAACGTGATCCAGCCACTGGTCAGCGTGATCACCGAGATCGGCATTGACCACACCCGCCAGCTTGGCGACACGATTGAGGAGATTGCCCGCGAGAAAGCGGGCATCATCAAGCCCGGCATCCCTGTGGTCTGCGGCGCCAGCGACACCGAGGCGCAACGGGTGATCAGCCTGACGGCGCGCGACAACGAAGCACCCCTGCTAGTGTTCGGCAAAGATTACAGTGTCCGGTGGCTGGCCCGCAACGGCCGCAGCGTCACGTTCACGACCGACGTGCGCGACGCGCGTTACGAGAAAGTGCAGCTGCCTCACCCCGCGCGCTATATGGCCGAGAACGCGGCCCACGCCCTGTGCGCGCTCGAGGTGATGGCCAGCGAGCCGGACTTCCTGCCCGAGGGCATGCTCGACCGTGACCGGGCACTGGACGCCCTGGCGCGCACGGCGCAGCCGGCACGCTTCGAAATTTTCGAGGGCGCGCCCGTGCTGGTCATCGACAGCGCGCACAACGAACTGTCTCTCAAGGCGGCGCTCGCCACGGCAAAGTCCATCGCCAAGGGCCCGATTGTGTGTGTCACCGGCCTCGCCTCAGACAAAGACATTGAGGCGTGCATGCGCCGCTTGGCCGAGGTCGCGGACAGCGCGGTGTTCACCCGCTACTACAGCCCGCGCGAGACCGATCCCGCGACGCTTGCCGGCTTGTACACGAAGTTCGGCGGCAAGGCCGGAAGCACCGAAGAACACCCCGAAGCCGCGCTGGAATCTGCACTGGAACAGGCGGGCGAAGAGGGCATGGTGCTGGTGACCGGCTCTGTGTACTTGGCCGGCGTACTGCGGCCTGCCGCCATCGAATATGCCGGCTTGCAGTAGCCCACATGCCTTTACCCCGCTGCGCCCGGATGCTTAGCTGACCACCCATGGCAAAGAAGAAAGACGATCTGAAGTTTGAAGAACTGGTCGCCCAGGTCGAGCAGGCGCTGCAGCAGCTTGAGTCAGGCGACCTGCCGCTGGAAGACGCCCTGAAGCGCTACGAAGAGGGGGTAGCCTCGCTGCGACGCTGCTTCGAGATCCTGAAGCAAGCCGAGAAGAAAGTGCAGCAGCTCAGCGAGCGCGACGGCGAACTTGAGGCCAAGACCTTTGAAGCCGAAGGCGAAGAAGAACCCAAGGGCAAACTCTTCTAAAGCTCGTGCGTTTCACCGGCATGGGCACCCTGAACAGAATTGTCTTCGCGATGTTTGCCTCTGTCGCCATCGGAATGGCGATCGGCGTGCCGTTCTTCCTTGTCGCCACGGCGCTGGAATTCGCCGTGCCCCTGGTGATGTGGTTCGCGCCGGCTGCCCTGGGAACAGTGATTGCGGTGGTGGTGCTGTACCCCAAGAACAGGTTTGAAGTCTAGTTTTTCCAACCCGCGCGCCCGCCCGGCGTTACAATCCTGCGATGCGATACACCTGCCTGTTGATCCTGCCGCTGCTTGCCCTGCTGGGCGGGTGCCGTGGCTATGCGCTGGACATGACCGGGCTTGAGAAGTTCTCGCACGAGAGTGCCGACGAGACCACCGACCACTACAGCATGAGTACCCTGGATCGCGTCACGAATGACGCGCTGGACGATACATCGGACACCTATTCGATGAGCACCCTCGACGCCCTGAGCAGCAGCAAGATCGGCCCCACGGGCGCCCGCTACTCGATGTCTGCGCTTGATAAGCTCAGCGGGGAGCACATGGACCCGATTGCCGACGTGTGGACGATGTCTGCGCTAGAACGCATCACGTCACGCAAGTTCGACCCGGACACGATCAACAAGTAACCGCATCAGTGCTTCACGTCGATGCCGAAGCGATCGCGCAGGAAATCAAGCAAGTCGAAAAAGTTGTGAATCTCGAAGTCGGGCTTGGTTTCGCCTGGCTCGTACTCGCGCGCGCTGCGCTTGTTCAACACCGTAATCATGCCGATGCGATTGCAGGGGTCCACGTCCATCCGCGGGCGGTCGCCGACATAGATGCACTCGCTGGGCCGCACGCCAAAGGCTGTGCAGGCTTTCAGCCAGAGCTTCGGGTTCGGCTTGCTGATGCCGATTTCATCGCTAATGAAAATGCCCTGCGGCTCGAACAGGTTGACCACACCAAGGCGCACCAGTTTTTCTGCCTGCTTCAGGGCTAGGCCGCTGGTGACCACGCCCAGCTTCAGCTCGGTCTGTTCTCGCAGCAGCTTCAAGACGTCCACGGCGTCTTCATAGGGGCGCAGTTCGCGGAACTTGGTCTCGTGGTATCCCACGACCGCCGCTGAAACCAAAATGGTCTCGCTTTGCCCTTCCCAGTAATGCTTCGGCACCCGGCGCAACAGCTTGTCGAAGTGGTGCTCGTAGTTGCTGCTGAACTCGCTGACGATCTCGGCCAGCTCGCGCAACGCGTCTTCTGTGGCCATGCGAAAACCGTGGGCGCGCATGTTTTCGATGGCATTGCGGCGCGCCAATGCGGCGAACTCGCTGGTTGAAAACAGCGTGTCGTCGATGTCGAAAAAGATCGCGCGCAACGTATCTGCCATGGCCTGCCCCGGTCCCTACTTGCCTTCTTCAATCTCTCGCCGCGCATTCTCTTCTGCCAGCTGGCGCTCGCGCAGCCACCAACCGATCACCACACCCAGCAGCAGCACAGCCGACACGGTGACCATGTGCGTGCCCCACGGAAAACCGCGGCCATCATCTAGGCCGACAGCCGCGAAAACGATAGCGCTGATCAGGATCAACACGGAAAGGACGATAAGAGCGCGCTGCACACAGTCTCCGGCATCGATACAACTACTTGCTGACACTAAGGTTGCACAATCGGCGACGAACTCGCCCCGCCGCGAAAGGATTGGCCACTATAGCGCACTAATATGTGGAAACACGACGCCAATCAACCAAATCGGAGTTCAAGATGAAGAAGCTCTTGTGGGCAGGTCTAGTGGTCGCGGCATTCACATTTGGCATCGCGACCCCGTTTGCTGCCCAAGGCGCGCCATCGGGTGGTGGTGGAGGCGGCAAAGGTGGTGGCAGCGGCTACCAGGGCAAGGGCGGCAATGGCTACCAGGGTAAAGGCGGCCAAGGCGGCGCCCCGGGCCAAGGCGGCCCCGGTCAAGGTGGCGGTGGCGGCGGGAACTGGGTCCAGGAGCAGATTGACAAGCTCGGCTGGGGCGAAAACGGCGACGAACAGCGTGTTGAGCCCGGCGACACGGTCAAGTCCGCCGACAAAGAGACGCGGCTTGAAGCCGAAGCCGACAAGCTTCAGCTTGAGGACAAGAAGCTGCGCAAGGAATTCGTGAAACTGGGCAAGAAGGCCTGGGACGATAGCGAAAAAGAAGACAAGCGCTGGGCCAGCGCCCGTAAAAAGGTTGCCGACGAACCAGAGAAGCTCGCCAAGGAAGTCGAGAAGCACAAGGAGGCGCTGGACAAGGCCTGGAAGACCTGCGACGACGAAATCCTGAAGAAGGAGATCATGGTCGAAGACCTACTGAAGCTGTTCCAGAAGAACACCGAAGACCTGCGCAAGGAAACCGCGACTGACAAGAGTGTGCGCCAGGACGAAATCCGCGCGCGCAAGGTCGCCGAAATCCGCAAGCAAGCCGCCGACTACATGAAGGGCGGCGCTGGTGCTGGTGGCGGTGACACCGAGGAAAAAGACAAGAAAGAAAAGAAGGAAGAGGAAGAAGAGTAGCTCAAACGATCAAACCACAAGGCGGGCCCCTCGGGGCCCGCCTTTTACTTGCCCACTTCTTGCCTACTTGTGGTACTCCACTGTGGCGCGCACCAGCGCTTCTGCCAGTGCATCCAGCACGGCGGTATCAACATCGGGGTCAGCAAACACAAGCGACACTCGCCGGCCGTCTTCGCCTTCGGTGTTGTTCCAGCGCGCCACCCGCAGGTTTAGCGCGCCCTGCATGCCGTCGTGGTATTCTTGAGCGTCTTCGCGCGTGTCCCAAGTCGTGACGCGCAGGGTGATCCATGAAGCGCCTTTGCGCGCCGTGACTTCAATGTCGCCTCCCCAGCCCGCAGCAGCAGCGGCAGAGTCCGACACACCGGCGCGGTGCATCGCGACCAGCACGCTGAACTCGCCCGTGGTGGTTGATGCTTCGGCCTTGAAGCCCGCGGGCCACGGCAGGTCGGCGGGCAGGCTGACCCGGTCCGGAAGCTCCGCCGGGTACTTTTCCGGGTGCAGGATCTGCTCGGTGGACTTCGGCAGCGCCTTGAAGGCGGCGTCGACAGCCTCATAACCGTCGCGCTCTTTCAGATTCTGTACGAACACCGCGCCGTACGAATAGTACAGCACGCGCAGCCACGCCCCGTCGTCGCTGAGATCGGTTGGCTGCTTGACCTCGGTAATGCGCTTCACGTGCGGGTTGTCGGGCAACGCATCGATCATGACCTGTACCGCCTGGCCCTCGATCAGCGCCGTGACGGTATTGTCTTCGTCTTGCGTCGTGACGGCCTTGTGCAGCTTGGCCAGGTCGTACAGCTGGTCCTGAAGCGCGTGCGTGCCTTCGTGCAGGCGCAGGCCGAACGCGCGCTTGTTGCCCGCAGCCTCGGGCACAAGGTACATGGCCTTGGTGTCGTACTTGTAGAAACCCAGGATGTTCTCCGGCGCGTAGTCGCCCCAAGACTTCACTTCGGCTTCAAGTTCTTCCTGCGAAAACACATACACCGGCACCCGCGTCTTGAACTTGCGGCCGGTCACCTGCTCGATCAAGCCGACCGCGCGGGTCTGTTCGGGCGCGTCGGCGGCTTCCAATTTCCCGCGAGTTTCAGCCTTGGGTGCGGGCTCGGGTTCAGGCTTGGGCTCAGGTTTGTTCTGCGGTACGGGTTCGTTGGCTGGCTGTGGCTCTGGATTGGAACAGCCGGCAAGCAGCAGCAAAAGCGGGACAAAACGACGCATGGGTAGACCTCCAGCGGCACTTTAGCGAATTCTGCGCTACCATTCAGGGCTTCAGAGTGTTTCATGGCCATCAAGCGGAGACTTCATATGCGTATGCTGCTTTCTCTGTGCGTGTTGGCACTGGTATTGGTCGGTGGCAATCAACTGGCAGCCCAGAAGGGCGTGCCAGCCGGCGGCCACCCGGGCAAGGCCAAGAACAAGTACAAGCAGTCCGGCGACCAGCAGGCCAAAGAGGCCCAGAAGCGCGCGCAAGAAGCCGCCCGTAAAGCCGAGCAGGAAGAGAAAGAAGCTGAACGCGAAGCAGAAAAGGCCGAACGCGAAGAACGCCGTGCCGAGAAAGATGCAGCCGGCGAAGACAGCGCAGAAAAAGACGCAAACGCACCTGCGGACGGCGAGGCCGTGCCACAACCCGGCGAGACGGTGAAGCGCGCGGACAAGGATGCGCAGATCGACAAGTGGATGGATGAACTGAAACTCACAGACAGTGCGTTGCGCGGCAAGTTCAAGACGCTAGCCCGCGGCGCCTGGGATGACTGCGAGAAAGAAGACAAACGCTACTACGCGGCGCTAAAGAGAACCGACGACGCAGAAGGCCTGAAAAAGCTGGGCACGGAGCACAAAGACAACCTTGCCAAGACATGGACCGAGGCAGACGCCGAGGCAACCAAGGACAACCTGCTGGATGCCACGCAGCTCGAAAGCTGGAAGAAGCTGAGCGAAAACCTGCGCACAGGCACGAACACAGACCGCTGGCTGGCCGCGCAAAGCAAGCCCGCCGAGACCGAGAAGCCCGAGAAGAAAGAAAAGAAGGAAGAGACGGAAGACTGATCGACGTAAACATACGAAAGGCGCGCCGCTGGGCGCGCCTTTTCAACTCCGTTTCACTTCACTGGCGCGGCGCGGGCCTTGGCTTTTCGCAGGCGTTTGCTGGGGGCTTTGCCCTTGGCGAGTTGCTGGCCTTCCTCGTCGGTCAGATAGTCAAGCCGGTCGCTGTCTGCAGCGAGCGCTTCCTCGGCTGTCAGCGGTTTTGGTATCTGCGGCAAGTCCGCCTTCTTTTTGCGGCGCGGCGCCCTGCGGCGTTTGGGCTTGCCCGCGCTGGGCCCGTCTGCTGAATCGGCCACTATTGGCTCGCTGCGCCGCTCGACCCTCTTGCGGCGTTTCGGCTTGGTTTCTTCGGGCTGGCCCAACCGAGCACTCAGGTTGCGGGTCAGGAATTCGGCGGCTTCGCGCACGACATTGTCCACGACGCGGGCGCGGGAGGTATCGCTGCCGACAACCTCGGCCAGGCCCGTCGCTAGGGCGTCGATGCTTTCGCCAAGTTGCGCGCGGGCGCTGGCAACGCTTTCCGGCACGGGGCCGGGCACGCTGCTGCCGTCAATCGGCGAGTTGTCGCCCGCAAGGCCCAGCCGGCGCTTGACCTCGCGCTCGGGGTCGCCGCTGCGCTCCATGATCTTGAACTTCTCGCCGCCCTGGGAGATGACCACGCAGTTGCGGCCGTGGTTCTTGGCCACGTACAGGGCGCGGTCGCACTGTTCTTTCAGCGCCAGGTCGGTCTGCATGCTGCGGGGGTCAAACTCTGCCACGCCAAAGCTGGCGCTGATCGGCAGCAGGCGCCCGCGGTCGTCGTAGAACTCCGTGGCTGCAATGATGTGCCGCAGACGCTCGGCGGCCAGCGCCGCTTCGCCCTGTGGTGTGCCGATGGCGACGATGCACAGTTCTTCGCCGCCATAGCGGTAGACGGTGTCGCTCTCGCGCGCCTCGCGCTTGAGGATATCGGCAACCTGCGTCAGCACGCGGTCGCCGGCCAAGTGGCCGTACGTGTCATTGATGTGCTTGAATTTGTCGATGTCCATCATCACCAGGCTCAGGGCACCGCCGCTGCGCTGCGCGACGGCAACCTGCTTCTTCATCTGGTCAGCGTAGTGGTTGTTGTTGTAGAGCCCTGTTTTTTCATCCTTGATGGCGCGGTCCCAGATGCTGGCGGTCTTGAGACCCAGGCTGACCATGCGCACGAGCTGTCCGACGGCGCCTTCGTATGCTGGCATTTCGTCCTGGAAGTCCGGCTCGTCGGCGACGTTGCGGGCGATGCGCACCACCCCGCGCACACCGTCGGGCGTGGAGAAGTACACGGCGATTACGAACTCACCCGTGCGTTCATCCAGGCTGCGCACTTGCCGCCCCAGCCGGATTGCCTCTTCGACCAACGACTGGTCCACGGCTTCCTGCGTCAGCACCGGCGGAAAGCGGTCTACATGGTTGCGGCGCTCGGCACGGGCCACGGGCCGGCCGGTTTCATCGAGCGTGAACACGCTGATGCTGTCGCTGCGGGCGAAGTGTTCTAGCTGCTCAAGCACGACGCTGAGAATGCGTTCAAAGTCAACTTCCTGCTTGATCGCCATGCTCACCTGCTGGGCCGCGCTGACCAGGTCAAGGTTGCGCATCAGGCGTGTGCGTTCTTTGGCAACATCGTCGTTCAGGAAGCGTTGCAGGTTACGGTACTCGGTTTCGAAGCGCACACGGGCGCGGTAGGTCGCGCTGGCGAACAGGGCCAGCATCGTCGCCATCAGCGCTGACAACCCGCCGGCGACGGCAATGATCGAATAGGCGAAGGGGTCATGCGTAGGCTCGGGGGCAAACGGGTTCATGCGCGTGAAGAAGTAACTCACCAGCACCACGGTCCCGATCGGCAGCAGCAAAGCCACGCCAAGCAGGTAGGTGCCACGCCATGAAGTTTCAGTCTGCGCCATCGGGTGCCCCAGCGGGTTATCGGACCATTGGCGCAGATTCTTTAGGGATAAGGACTTGGGGCGGGGATTGCGGGTTTCGGATTGCGCATTGACGTCGATGCGGTTAATCCAAAATCCGACATGGCTGAACTTTTCCCCATCTTCCTGAACCTCGCCAAGCGCCCCGTGCTGGTGGTCGGCGCCGGCAAGGTTGCTGCACGCAAGGTCGAAGCGCTCAGGCTCGCCGGCGCCGAAGTCTACGTGATCGCGCCCGCCGTCTGCGACCAGTTGCGCGCGCTGGCGACCGGCAACGAGGTCACATTGGAAGAGCGACCGTACCGCAAGGGCGACTGCGAAGGCGCCTTCCTGGTAATCGCCGCCACCGGAGACGGCGCGGTCAACGCAGCCGTGCGCGCCGAGGCCGAATCGCTCGGCATCCCGGTCAACGCGGTGGACGACCCCGCCAACTGCAGCTTCTACACACCGGCAGTCGTGCGCATTGGCGACGTGCGCATTGCGGTCAGCACGCAGGGCCACGCGCCGGGCCTGGCGGGCCTGCTGCGGGAACGGCTGGAACAGACGCTGCCGCAGGCATTGGGCGCGCTGGTCAAAGAGGCCGCCGAATACCGCACACGCCTGAAACAGGAAGAGCCAAGTGAAGCCGAACGCAGCCGAAAATTCCGCGATTGGGCGAAGCAACGGCTGGACCAACTGTTCTAGATAACACTGGCCCCGCAAAGGAAACCCATGGCAATCACCATCCAACCCGCTCAGAACGGGCCGTACCTGGTCAAGGGCGCAACGACAGTGGTCCGCAACGCCGACGGCAAAGCGTTCGAAGCCAAGGGCAGTTGCGCGCTGTGCCGCTGTGGCGGATCACGCAACAAGCCATTTTGCGATGGCACCCACGCCTCGAACGGATTCAAGAGCGCGCGCAGCGATGAGCGGCTGCCGAACAAGATCGACAACTACGAGGGCACGGGCATCACCATTCACGACAATCGCGGCCTGTGCGCGCACGCAGGAGTCTGCACTGACAACCTGCCCGAAGTGTTCAGGATCAGGCAGGAACCGTGGATCGACCCCGATGGCGCCGAAGCCGCCCGCGTTGCGCAAGTTGTCGCGCGTTGCCCGTCAGGCGCGCTGAGTTACACGCTGAACCAGCGGCTGTATCGCGACACGGGCGACGCGGAATCTATATCCTTTGCCCCCAACGGCCCGTATGTGGTTTGCGGCGCGCAACTGGAAGGCGTCGATCCACCCCAGGGGTTCAGCGACCACTGTACGCTTTGTCGCTGCGGCGGCTCGAAGAACAAGCCGTTCTGCGACGGGACTCACTGGAACCTGAAGTTCGACGAACACGCCGAAGCCTAGCCAATGGTCGTGACCCCGACCTTCTGGCCGCTGATGAACAGGCTGCCGTTCTGGATGATGATGGCATGGCTTTGGACCGGGTGGCCTTCCGGTTGCAGCACTAGGAACTCGGTCGCGTGGCCGATCACGATCCACCAGCGGCCCTTCGCGCCGCTTTGGGCAGAACCGACTGCACCGCCTATGCCGCCCGTGCCTGTGGTGTCGTGACTGGTGCTGAGGCTGTAGGTGTAGTTGCCGTCGGCGTACAGGTCGAGCACAGCGTCGCTCGTGCGCGAGGCCGTGGTGCCGTCTGCGCGCTTGTTGTAGTGGGTTTCCATTTTCAACAGCCGCTTGCCCGCCAACAGCCCGATGGCGTCTTTGCGGCGTTGGGCGTCCTGGGGCTTTGCAAACTGGGCCGACTCTGCCATGGCGTCGATCACCTGCTTGATCGACGACTGCTTGTCATCGCTGCCCGACACTGTTGCAAGCATTGCGTTGCCGGCGGGGCCGCGCACAGCCACACTGCGCCCCCGAAACGTCCCGTAGGCGGTTTGCGCCGTATAGGTCTGCGTGTACAGGCTGTCATCGACGACGGGCGGGCCGTCTGGCTGAAATACCAGCGTATACTGGGCAACCGGCAGGGGGATCGGCAGCGACAGCAGCGCCCGCAGATTCTCGTCGCCAACGCCGGACAAGCCAATCCAGACACCGCCGATCATTCCCCGCGCCTGCAAGTTCACTTGCTCGGCCGCGGGAGGCATCATCGTGAGCATGTAACCACCTGCGCCCTGCACAGCGGTCCAGCCGGCTGGCACGACAAAGCTGACGCCGACCGAATCACTTTTGAGGCGAGTGCCGCCGCTGATGCTGACGCCGTAGCGGATCTCTTCGCCATCAAGCGTGTCAGGCACGTCGTCAGGAATGGACTCGGGCGTGAGGTCCGGACCGGTCGGCGACTTGGTCAGCGGTCCGCCATTGTTCGCAGTGTCAGACGCTGAAGAGTCACCGGTTGAATTGTGCGGGCCCGATGCGCCGCCACACGCCGCGAGCAACAACAGGCTGATCATGGCGAAAGTGACTCGCATAGTCCGGCTCCGGTGCCGTTGCGGGTTGAGTGCGACAAAGCACGCTAGAACTCTGCGCCGATTCTCAGCACGTAGTAGGTGTTGGGCACGTCCTTGGGCACGTTGCGGAACTGCTTGAAGTCTTCGTCGTTGATCACGATTTCGAAACCCAGGATCACGTTGCGCGCGAGCGTGAAGTTCACGCCAACCATGAACTCGCGCCGATTGGCCGCGAAGCCCGCAGCATCGGCCAGGCTGAAACCAGGCACGGCGCCAGACGACACCCGCAACAGACCCGCAAACGGGTCCGTGACGTCGAGCGGGTTGTCGTTGTTGTTGGTGACCAGCTCGCTGTACCGGAACAGCGGCGTGATACGCAGAAAGAACGGGATGCGAGGCAGCTCAAACGTGTAGCGCGCCTCAACTCCCCACGCGTCGCGCGTAAAGCGGCCGTCTTCCGCATGAATGTAGTGCGACTGCACAAACAGGTCGCCGCCGGCAAGGCGAAAAGCGAAGTCAATGTTCGCACCCAGCCTCCACTTGCCCCGACGCACACGCCCGTTGGGGTCGGCCTGCGTGCCGCCCTTGAAGGGAATGCGCATCATGCCCTCAATCAGCGCCACTTCGTTGCGGCTTAGCTGATCGATGCTGCCCCAGCCCAGAATGTGGATGTAATTGGTGTTGGCGGCGGTGACGGCTTCGGGGCTGAAATGCGAGTCGTTGCGCAGGAAGCTCGTGGCATTGAAGTCAAAGATGAACCCGGCACCGAATTCGGACTGGATGTAGCGGCTGACCTCGCGGGGGTCGTCAAGGCCGCGGATGTAGCGGGTCTTGTCATCCTGCATCATGGGGTAGTTCAGGCTGTCGTCGACATGGCCGCGGCCGAGCAGCGTGCCGTCGCTCAGCGCACCCACCATATAGAAGTTCTGCATGATGCGCAGCGTGTACCGGATCTGCGCTACTTCATCCTGGTGAAAGGCCCGGTGGCCCAATGCCATCGTCTCGCTGCCGCGGGACTGGCGCCAGAAGTGCCCGTCGATGCCAAACAGAAAGCTGTCCGCGATGTATCCCGACGGCAGAAACTGTCCCAGCGGCTTGTTGTAGACGACGATCGCCTTGGGGACCTCGATGATGTCCTGGTCCAGCAACGAGTAATCGCCGTTGTACTGGATGCTCAGTTCACTCTCGACCACGTCGCTGTAGCCGGCAAACACCGTGAACCACGCGCGGCTAAGGTTGATGCCGCTTGCCGCGCGCGAGCCGCCGCCCGGCTGGTCACCCTTGGGACTGTGCTGGCCCTGGCGGTATTTGACCATGATGCCGCCGCTGAATTCGAGAAAAAGTTCACGCCGCGAACGCAGGGGCGCAAAATCTTCAAATCGACGACGTACCGCATCGTCCACCTCGTCGCGGATGAGTTGCTCAAAGCCCGTGCGCTGGCGGGCAAGTGCCGCTTCAAGTTCCTCGCGGGTAATGCCGCCTTCGCGGCTTTCGCCGTTGCCGCCGCCATTGTCAGGCGGAAGGGCCGGTTGTGCCGCAAGCGGGCCTGCGACCAGGGTGGCCAGAAAGATGAACCGAATCACGGACGTCAAGACCTTCACGCGTCGAATTGTGAGGGGTTGGGGGTCAGTCGTCAACGCCCGCTTGAACCTTGTGCAGTTAGTTCGATAATGCTTGGGTTCCACAGCAGGCAAGCTACATTGACTCCCCCTTGGGGGCTGTTAGGTTAGTCGGATTGTCCAAATTGGCGAGGCCCGGCGGAAGCGGGGAAGGAACGTATGCCCCATACCGATGCCGGTTCTAAGGACGGCGTCATGGTCGTGCGCATGGTCACGGCTACGGATGTCGGCTTGCAACGCAAGAACAACGAAGACTCCTGCGCAACGCTGGACGATGCAGGGCTTTGTGTGGTTGCAGACGGCATGGGTGGCCACTTGGGGGGCGAAATTGCCTCCAACATTGCCATTGAGACCGTGACCGAAGCGTTCAAGTCTCGCGGCAAGGGCGGGCACGACGAACGCAAAGACGCCGAACTGCTTCAAAAGACGATCAAAGCCGCGAACAAAGAAATCTACCGCCGCGGCAATGCCGACGCGGCCCTCAAGAATATGGGCACCACGATTGTGGCTGCCGTGTTCGACGGCGACTACGTCGTGACCGCAAACGTCGGCGACAGCCGCATTTACAGGCTTCGGGACGGAAAACTGGCGCAAGTGACCGAAGACCACTCGTGGGTCGGCGAGTTGCGCAAGAAGAACCTGATCAGCGAAGAAGACGCCCGCAGCCACCCACTCAAGAACATCATTACCCGCGCGCTCGGCATGGAACAGACCGTCGAGGTCGACGTGAAGTGGGAAAAGGCCAAGGCCGGCGATGTCTATCTGCTGTGCACGGACGGCTTGACCGACCTGGTGCCCGACGGTGAGATCCAGGCCCACATGTTGAAGCCGGGCACGACGCTTGAAGCCATGGCTGCCAGCCTGATCGAAGCCGCCAACAACGCCGGCGGCAGCGACAACATCACGCTAGGCCTGTGCCGGGTCGAGTAATCAGACGAAACAATTGCAGCGCGGCTACTTCTCGCGGATCTTGCGAAGTTCCTCAGCAATTTTGCCAAGGTGGTCGTTGGTCTTGTCGAGCTTGTCGGCAATCGGCTTGAACGTCTTGAGCTCTTTGACCTCGCTGGTCAGGCTCTCCACGGCGCGCTTGAGGTAATCGACCTGCTTGCCGATGTCGGCAAGGTCATTGATTTCGCGGGCGACGTCTTTGATGGCGTTAGATTCGTCAGACATGGCAACCTCCGGGGGCACCAATCGTGCCTGCGCCGGCGGCCCGTGGCAACGGGATTTCGGCTGTTATCGGCCCCTTTGAAGCGTACAATGCAGCACGCGCCGCCCCTGGCGCTTCCCCGAATCCCCTCGTTGCCTGGCAAGGTCCCATGGACCCGCAGCTTGCGCATGTGTTGAGTCGCCTGACGCCCGAAATCGAGGCGGCACTGGAGGCCCATTTCCCGCCCCAGCGTGGCGCGCTTGGCCAGTGCATGCGCTATGCAACCTTCAGCGGCGGGCGCCGCATGCGCCCTGTGCTGTGCCTGCTCGGCGCGGACTTCTGCAACGTCAAGCGCCAGCACGCCTTGCCACTTGCGGCCGCCATCGAGTTTCTGCACACCGCCAGCCTGATCTATGACGACTTGCCGGCCATGGACAACGCCGTCCACCGCCGGGGCCAGCCGCCGGCCCATGCAGACTTTGGACAGGGCGTGGCCTTGCTGGCGGGACTGTCGCTGGTATCCCATGCGTTCGGGCTGCTCGCGCCGTATCCGGCGCTGGTTGAGCTCGCGTCACGGTGCGTCGGTGACATGAGCAGCGGACAAGCCATCGATTTGCATGGCGGCGACCGCAGCCCGCGCCACTATCTCAAGACGACCGCTTTATTCCGTCTCGCGCTGACAGCCGCAGGCACCGCGACTAACGCTGAACCAGGAAACCTGCAAGCCCTTGAGGCCTTTGCCACGCATTTCGGCACGGCCTATCAGCTCATGGATGACGCTGATGACGAAGGCGCCGGTCAGCTTGCTGCGCAATCGGCGTCTGAGCTGGCGTTGGCGCAAGCGGCGCTGCAACCCTACTTGGGCAACAGCGCCGCCAGAAACCTGAGCGACTACGCCAGACAAGTGCTGCACGCGGTGGCGAGCATCGATCGCTGATACTCGCTACTTCTTGCCTTCGCCTGGCATCCGGATGCGCTTCATCGGCACCCACTCGTCGTCGCTGTCGGGAAAGCCATCGTAGTGGACAAAGTGCATGCCCAGCCGGGTCTGCATGACCTTGGCTTTGTACCACTCGCCGTCGAACTCAACTTCGACCGCCGTGCCGCCAGCCAGAACCTTTGGCTGCCACTTCCGCAGCGCCGTCGGCTCCACCCAGGCGTCCCACTTCTTTTCCCAGCCGATCCACGTGATGAAGCACTTGCCGTCCTTGTCGTCGAGAACTTTCACCTTGTACCACTTGCCCTCTGATTCGCTTTCGCAGCGCTCTCCGGTGCGGCCGGTGCGTTTGCCCTCAACTTTGGCGAACCTGGTGTCGACGTCAAAGCCGCCGGCGGCTGCGCTGCATGAAAGCTGCTCTTCGCAGAACGACATCTCTGCTTCGCAGTACGCGGCGGCCTCTTTGAAAGTCAGATTGCCGTCTTCGTTGGCGTCCAGCAGGGACGAACCCTGGATCAGGTCCACCAGCGCCTGCGTGAAGGTCCAGTTGCCGGTACTCTTTGAGGTGGCGTGCGCGCTGGTCAGTACGCCGTACTTGAACTTCTTGCGCTTCTGGGCCTCGTCGGCCAGGGCGCCGCTGTGGCAGCAGTCGGCTGTCACGAGCACGTTGGCACCTTTGAAGCCTTTTTCGATGGCGTCATAGATCAACGGCACGTGCCAGAAGGTCTTGGCGAACTTGGGTTTGCTGTCGTAGCAGATCAGCGAAACCGGGCGCGCAGCGTCGTAAAAGTCGCGTGACCCGTGGCCGGCGAAGTAGAAGAGCAGGGTGTCGCCCTCGCCGGTCTTGGCCAGCAACTCGTCGAGCGACTTGGCACAGTGGTCGCGCGTCGCCTGCTCGTTCTTGATGAAAGTGATGTGGTCTTCGGGCACGCCGCGCTTCTTCAGTGCATCGATCATCACTGCATCCACCCGGCCTTCGTCGGGCCAGGTGCCCAGCTTCTTGTTCTGGTACTGCAACACGCCCACCGCGAACACCCAGGTGTTCTCAGGCTGCCACGACGTTTCAGCCATCAGGCAGTTGGCAAACAGCAGCAAAGCCACTGGCAGTACGAATCGCATGGATCTCTCCCGTCGGTTGGCGGGCAGCATACCCAACTTTGCCCCGGACGCGATGCTGCGGTGGCCTGCCCTGCAAGGGCGCCGCCGGCGGCAGGGGTCAAAGTGTTGTGCCCATTGGGCGAGTCTGCGCAGCGCGGTGACTGGCCGTTGCGGGCAGGGCTCGAAGTCGTGTGCGCGGGTGATCGGGCGGGCGCCGCAGTTTATAGCCATATAATCTGGTCTTCTTATCGTGATTTGCGCTTGAACCCGTACCATGGTCCGGGAGCACATTGTTTCTGGAGCCGTCCCATGGCCTTCGATCTGGACCAACTCAGGCTGGACATCCCTACCGAGTCTCCCGGGCCGCCGGCGGGTGTCAGGTCGGTGTGGCGCGCCACGGCCATCATGTTGTTCACAGCCTGCCTTGCCCTGATTGCCTGGTCCTTTTTCGTCCCGCGCACCGATTCGGGTGCCGTCGTGGTTCCTGTGCACGTCGTTGCGCCGCTCACCGCGACCGATCTCACGGCCTTCACAGCAGGCGGGTGGGTCGAACCGGCCTGGCCGTCCCCCACGGTCGTGAGCGCGGTTGTCGACGGTCGGCTCGATACGCTGCACGTGGTCGAGGGCCAATCGGTGGTCAAAGGCGAAGTAATCGCCACCCTGTACAACCAGGTCTATCGCGACAGCGCCGCCGCCGCCGAAGCACGCGTGGCCGCGATGGAGGCTGAAGTCGAAGCCCTTCAGGCTGCGTTGGCGCGGCTGCGCGCGGGAACGCGCCTGGAGGAGATCGCGGTCGCACAGGCCGAACTGCGCACGGCGCAGGCGCAACTGAAGTTGATGGAAGCCGGGTACCGTGAAGAAGAAGTCGCCCAGCTTCAGGCCCAGCTCGAAGCGACCCGGGTTCGCGCAGCTTTCCTGGCGCGCCAGGCCGAACGCAGCCAGGTCGACGTGGACAAGACCGTTACTCGCGCGGTTGCCGACCGCGATCGGTCCGCGGCCAACGAGGCCCTGGCTGATGTGCGCGGGCTTGAGGCGCGACTCAAGTGGCTGCAGGCGGGCCACCGTCCCGAAGAAGTAGATGAGTCGCGCGCAGCCGTAAGCGCCCTCGAAGCCCGGCTGAAGTTGCTGCAGGCCGGCACCCGCGCCGAAGAGTTGACCGAGGCAGAGGCACGCCTGGATGCCGCAAGCGCGAGACTCGAAGTAGCCGAAGCCGACCATGCCGCCGCCCAGCGGGCCGTGTCTTACTGCCTCGTGAAAGCGCCCCACGACGGAATCGTACTGGACATCCTGGCGCCGCAGGGCAGTTGGCTGCACGGCGAAAAGCGTTCGATAGTGCGGCTTTACGATCCGCAGCAGATGCAGGCGCGAGTCGATGTACGGCAGGAAAACGCCACATCGCTTGAGATCGGCCAGCCCTGCAGCGTAAAGCTGGAGTCGCGCAAGGGCCGCCCCTATGGCGGTCGGCTGTTGCGCATCGATCCGCAGGGCAACCTGGCCCGCGACACGGTGCGAGTGCACGTCGCGATAGAAGAACCCGACGCAATGCTTCGCCTCGACCTGACCGTGACCGTGGACTTCTTGGAGCGCGAAGCGTCGCGGGATGAAGCCCCGCTGGTGTTGCCGCCGGCGGCCGTGACCAAGCGTGACGGTGCAAACTGCGTCTTCGTCGTGCGCGGGGGCGTTGCGCACCTGACCGTAGTGCAACTCGGCCCGGAAGCAGCGGGCGGAACCACCGTGCTTGGCGGCGTCACAGCCGGCGAGATCGTGGCAACCGGCAACCTCGCGTTGCTCGCCGACGGCACGCCTGTGCGCCTGAAAGAGGAAACGTCATGACGCTCGTGCGTGTTCGGGACCTGCGCAAGACCTACGAAAGCGGCGAAAACCGCGTAACGCCGCTACAGGGCGTGAACCTGGAAATCCCATCCGGAGAGTTCCTTTCGCTGATGGGGCCCTCAGGTTCGGGCAAGACGACTCTGTTGAACATCATCGCCGGCATTGACCGTCAGACCTCGGGCACAGTTAACGTCGGCGGGGTCGAACTCGGCAGCCTGTCTGACGCGCGCCTGGCACGCTGGCGCAATCGCAATATCGGATACGTGTTTCAGCAGTTCAACCTCGTGCCCGTGCTGAACGCGCTTGAGAACGTTGAACTGCCGCTCATGCTGCTGCCACTGTCATCCCGGCGACGCAGGCGGCAGGCCCAACTTGCGCTCGCGGCGGTCGGCCTGGCTGAACGTGTAAAGCACTATCCGCGCCAGCTGTCAGGCGGCGAGCAACAACGCGTGGCAATCGCGCGCGCGATTGTCACCGACCCGGCCATCATCGTCGCCGACGAGCCCACCGGAAACCTCGACGCCGCCAACGGCGAAGAGGCCCTGTCACTGTTGTCTGAGTTGAACCGGCGCTTTGGCAAGACCATCATCCTGGTTACGCACGACCCCGCAGCCGCGGCTGTGGCGCACCGTCGCCTGCACCTGCACAAGGGCGTGCTTCACGCGCATGGCGGAGCACCCCTTCCGACTGGAGTCGCGTCATGAAGATCCTGCTGCTTTCGCTCAAGGGCGTGAAGAACAACCGCATGCGCGCGGCATTGACCATGCTGGGCGTGGCCGTGGCGGTGTTTGTGTTCGTGTTCTTTGCAAGCACGCGCCACACCATGAGCAACGTGGTCGCCGAGGCCGGCAAAGACAACAACCTGGTCGTGATGAAGGAAAACACCTGGTGACCGACCCAGAGCGAACTGCCGACGAGTTACGTCGCGACCATTGCTGACCTGAAGCACGTCGAAGATGTGATGCCGGTCTACATTTCCACGACCTCGTGCTGAAAGTTCGAACCGGACACGGTGATCGTCCACGGCGTGGACAAAAGCAAGTTCCAGCGCTTCCGGGCATACCAGGTGACGGAGGGCAGCCTTGATGAATTCATGGCCGCACGCGACGGCGCGCTGGTCGGCGCCAGCATCGCGCGCCGCAAGGGCTGGACACCCGGGCGCACCGTGGACCTGCAATCGCAACTTGGCCTGCTGATGGAGGTCAAGGGCGTGTTCTTCTCGGGCAACGAAGAACAGGACAACACGATCCTGGCCGACATCGAATTCGTGCAGGACCGTTACGACGCGCGCGGCAAGGCGAACCAGCTTCTCGTCAAACTCGCGCCAGACGCCCCAGCCGAGGACGTAGCGGCGGCGATTGATGCCATGCCGCTGCCGGTTCGCACCAGCACGCAGCCGGAAAAGGCGTTTCTTAGCGCGATGCTTGAAGACCTGGCCGACCTGATCACGCTCGCGTCGCTGGTTGTGGCCGTCACGATGGCGGTTGTCTTCCTCAGTGTCGCCAACACCGTCGCCATGTCGGTGCGTGACCGCGTCCGGCAGATCGGTGTGCTGCGAACCCTGGGCTTCAAGCGTTGGCAGATCATGTTCCTGCTGGCCGGCGAATCGGCAATCGTGTGCGTCGCCGGCGGTCTGGCCGGCGCTGGCGCCGCTTGGCTGGTACTTAGTGTTCAGCAGATATCCGTGCAATCGCGGGCCCTGAACCTGGTGATCTCCATGCCTTGGCAGGCGCCTGCAGCGGGACTGCTGGTTGCGCTTTTTGTCGGGGTCCTGGGCGCCGCGTGGCCCGCCTGGCGCGCCTCGCGCATGAACATCGTGCAGTCGCTGGGGAGCGTGAGCTGATGCTGCCGGTGCGCTACAGCCTTCGCAACCTGCTGCGCCGCAAGATGCGCACGCTGCTTACTGTACTGGCGATCGGCATGTCGGTGGGAGTGAGCGTTGGCCTGTTCGCCTTTGCCCGCGGCGTGCTGGCAACGGCGCGAGATTCGGGTTCGCGCGAGAACGTCGTGGTCATGGACCGGAAGTCCGCAAGCGCGGCATTCTCAAGCATCCGCCTTGGGGACTACAACCTGCTGCGCAGCTTGCCACAGGTCGCTCGCGATGCGTCGGGCGAGCCTATGCTTTCGCCCGAAGTCGTGCATCGATGCCGCGTGCAAGTCGGCGAACAGCGCGACCGCGCCGGCACAATTCGCGGGGTAACGTCCCGCGCCTTTGACGTGAATCGTCGTTTGCGCATCCTGCATGGCGAGGCCCCATCGCGCGGCCGCAACGTGGTTGTCGGCGACCTTGCGGCGGCGGCCTTGCGGATTCCGGCTGAACAACTGGCGATCGGTCGAGACATTGAGTTCGAGGGCGAGACCTGGAGCATCGTCGGCGAATTCACCACCGGCGGCTCGGCGCTGGACAGCGAGATTCTGACCGACCTGAGCGACATCATGGCAGTGCTGAACCGCGACACCTATTCGCTGGTTCTGGTGCGCGCCGCTAGCCACGCCGATGTCGCGCCGCTGGTACTGGCATTGACCAGCCGCAACGACATCCAGATGAAAGCGGTGGCCGAAACCGAGTACTACCGCGCCATGGCCGAAGGCTACCAGCGGATCATCCTGCTGGTGGTTCTGGTCTCAATGATGGCCGCGCTCGGCGGACTCGTCAGCGGCATGAACACGATGTATGCGTCGATTCTTGGCCGCATGCGCGAGATCGGCACACTGAAAGTGCTGGGGTTCGGTAACGGGTCGATCCTCGCCGCGTTTCTCGTCGAGTCGCTCGCACTTGCGCTGGCTGGCGCAGCGATCGGATGTGCGCTGGCGTGGCCGGTGGACGGCATGGGTGCACGATTCACTTCCTCGGCGCTGCGCGTCTCGGTCGATGCCTGGGCCATCGGTGGCGGCATCACTGTGGCGGTGGTCATCGGCCTGCTTGGCGCGGCATTGCCGGCCCTCAAGGGCCTACGCGCCACGGTCACTGACGCCCTGCACGGCGGTTGAACCGGCCCTCATGCCGGCTGGGTGCGGCAACTTGCCGTCCCTTCCTCTAATCAGATATTCGGATATGGTAGGCGCTTATATTGGACGCCACGCATCAACCCGGCCCTACCAAATAGAAAGTCACCGTGAAAAGAGTCCTGCTCACTAGCGTATGCCGCCCGTTGGGCGAAGCCTACGGTGACGCCCCAAGCGTCGGATATGAACTGCTGTACGGCCAGGTCACTCGCGCACAGGGCATGTTCAGCCCGCGCTCTTTGCACACGCAGTTTTCGCTCGACTACATCGCGGTCAACCTGGATGCCCCGACCGTCGTGCTGCAATACCCCTCGCGCGAAGAGCTGATCCTCGAGCTCAAGAAGGGGTACGACTACGTCGGCATTTCTTTCATTCTCGCCACCTTCCACATCATGGAAGAAATGGTGGCGCTGGTGCGGCAGCACTCGCCCAAGTCCCAGATCATTCTCGGCAGTCACGGCACCGTGCTCGACGACACCGTTCTGGCCCCCTACTGCGACCACATCTGCCGCGAAGAAGGCGTCGCGTTCATGCGGCGCCTGCTCGGCGAGCCAGCGCGCGAAATGCCCTACACCCACCCGATGGTGATCAACCCGTTGCGCGTCTTCGGCCAGCATGTGTCGCTCACCGGCATCGTGTTTGCCGGCCTGGGCTGTGCCAATGGCTGCGACTTCTGCTGCACGTCGCACTACTTCAAGCGCCGTCACATCCGGCTGCTGCCCACGGGCCGCGACATCTACGACGTTGTGCGCAAGTACCACGACATCGATCCGGACATGAACATCATGATCATGGACGAAGACTTCCTGCTCAATCACGAACGCGCCATGCAGTTCCGCGATTGCGTGATCGAAGGCGGCAAGCCGATCTCGGTGTTCTGTTTCGCCAGTGTGCGCGCACTAAGCCGATTCACTGTCACCGAGATCATGGAGATGGGCATCGACGGCATCTGGATCGGGTACGAGGGCACGCGTTCCGGCTTTCCAAAACAGTCAGGGCGCCCCGTGGCCGAGGTGTTCAACGAGTTCCGCGAACACGGCATCACCGTGCTGGCATCCATGATCGTTGGCTTTCCCTACCAGACGCCCCCGATCATCCAGGAAGAACTCGACGGCTTGCTGGCGCTGAAGCCGGCATTCTCGCAGTTTCTGATCTACGGGCCCGTGCCGGGTACACCCTTCTTTGACGAGGTGAAGAAGAACGGTCGGTTTCACAAGGAGATCGAGGACGACCCCAAGACGCACTTCTACCGCCGGGGCACGGGCTTCTACTCACTGGTCAAGCACGAGACCATGACCGCCAAAGAGATCGAAGACCTCCAGGCCGGCTGCTTTCGCCAGGACTTCGAGCGACTGGGGCCATCCATCTATCGCGCCGTGGAGGTGTGGCTGAACGGCTACTTGAAGTGGAAAGACTCGCCCATTCCGATCATGCGCAAGAAAGCCGAACAGTTCGCCGGCTTTGTCCGCAGCTCCTATCCCGCCTTTATGCCCGGCAAGCTCTTTGGCCCGACCGCCGAAACGCGCAGCCGCCTGAGACAGCTTGAAAAGCGCATCCATGGACTGCTGGGCAAACCGTCGCTGAAAGAGCGACTGTTGAGCCTGGGCGCCATACCGGCTGCGGCGTGGACGGCCCTGACCCTCAAGCTCAACCTGTTCCAGCATCCCAAGCTGATCCGACGTGAATACCGTCTGAATCCGCCGCCGGTTGCGCAGAACACTCAAGAGGCCAACCCCCATGTCACTTTTGCCGGTGCAGATTTACAGACAACTGCATCTTGATATGGCACCCGGGAGCACTACACTGCCGCCGATGATTTTCCTGCCCGTTCATCCCCGGCGTCGTAGCGACGCCATGTGTTGCGTCCGCTGAGCCGGGCGCGTTCGTGATTGTTCCTCAACCACAGAAACGACCCCGGCGCGGCGCACACGCCCCGGGGACTACTTCGGTTCGTGCGTCGCACCGGTTACCGCAGGGGCGAAGGAGAACCGAGACATGGCAAAACGAGTACATGCTATCCATGAACTGGTCGGCGACACGCCCGTCGTGCGCCTGAATCGCATTGCGCCCCCGGGCGCAGCCACCCTATGGGCCAAGCTGGAGTACTTCAGCCCCGGCGCGTCTGTGAAAGACCGCATCGCGCTGGGCATGATCGAGGCTGCCGAGCGCTCAGGCGAGTTGACGCCCGGTCGCAGCACGATTGTCGAGGGCACATCGGGCAACACCGGCATCGGCCTGGCGCTGATTGCCGCGAGCAAGGGCTATCGCGTCGTGCTGGCGATGCCCGAAAGCATGACGGTAGAGAGGCGCAACACGCTGCGGGCACTTGGAGCCGAGCTTGTGCTGACCCCTGCCAGCCAGGGCATGGCGGGTGCCGTCGCCAAGGCCCGCGAACTCGCGGCAAGCGACCCGGATTTCTGGGAGGCGCGGCAGTTTGACAATCCGGCCAATCCGCAGATCCATCGCCTGACGACCGGACCCGAAATCCTGCGGCAGGTGCCTGAAGTTGATGCGTTCGTGGCGGGTGTCGGCACCGGAGGCACGGTGACCGGCGCGGGACAGCTACTCAAGGAAGCCCGGCCCGGCATCAAGGTCATCGCCGTGGAACCAATCGACAGCCCGATCCTGACCGGCGGCAAGCCGGGCCCGCACAAGATCCAGGGCATCGGAGCCAACTTCGTGCCGGGAGTGCTTGACCGGCGGGTCTATGACAGCGTCGTCGACGTGAGCTATCCCGATGCACTGGCGACGTCGCGCCGGCTGGCCCGCGAAGAGGGCATTTACAGCGGCGTCAGCGCCGGTGCCATCGCGTGGGCAGCGTTGCAGGTCGCGATTGAACTTGGCGCCGGCAAGCACGTGGTGTTCATGGTGCCCGACTTCGGCGAACGCTACGGCACGCACGAGCTGTGGGCGGCCGTCGAGGAACCGGCTCTGTCCGCGTCATAGGCTGGTGCGTGATAGGCGGGGTCTGCGCGCAAGCTACCGGGGGACCTCTTACGCAAGAAGCGCTGCTACAGCACTTCGCGCGTCTTGAGGTCCTTCCACACCCGCCACGCGTAGCCCACGCCGGCGATCACAAATAGCGGCTGCGCAAAGAAGACAAAGGCCGCCATCTGGTAAGGGCCGGGATCAATTGCGTACAGGCCCGTGATCGCGAACGCGAGCGCGGCGGCAAGGCTTTGCAGGCGCAGGGTCTTCACTCGTCTTCCCCCATGAGCCGCGGGTAGTCGGTGTGGCCGGGCGTGCGCTGCTCGCGGGAGGGATGGGCGCGGCCGTGACAGTTCAGGCAGCTGAGCGTGTTGTCGGCCAGCCGCGCGCGCACCGTGGCATGGGACGGTACCGCCTGAAACTTCGGCGTGGGCGCGTGGCACTTGAGGCAATTGTCGTTCGGAAACACGCCGCGATACTTGATTGGCTCTTCGTAGCTGCGCGTTGTGTAGCGCGCGAGGTGCCGATAGCCCTCCATCTTTGCTTGCAGGTCGCCCGCCAGCCCGTAGTCCGAGTGGCACTGGTAGCACTGGTCCTTGGGAATCCAGCCGTTGCGAAAGTGCCGTGCCGCCAGGGTCTGGCTGTGGGGGTCGTGCATGTCGGTGACCATCGGCGTCATGACGTGGCAGCGATTGCAACTCTCGACGCCATGAACGCCCTCAATGGTGTGATAGTTGGCGACTGCCACGCTCGCGGCGGGCACGGCAAACAGCGCCGCCAGCGCCAGCAGCTTGAAGAATGCCATCCCGGACAAAGTGGCGAATCCAAGATGAACTTTGCGGTCGGAGTCAATCTTGCCGAAGTCAACGCGCGGCAGCCACAGGCACAGAAAGAAGCCGACCGCGCACAGCAGCCCCGTCAGAATGCGTGTCAGGTCCGTGATTTCCATCAGGCCTCGGCTTTCCTGAACTGGACAGCCGTCAACTTGTATTCGGGTTCTCTCGACACCGGGTCGACGTGGTCAGCCACTACGCGATTCACGAGCAGCTTCGCGTCGTAGAAGGCCGCGAACAGAAGGCCCGGCCGCATTTCGCGGTCAATGACGGCGCGGCCGACGACTTCGCCAAACCGACTTGCCACGGCAATCAAGTCTCCGCTCTCCACTCCGCGCTGGCGGGCGTCGACTTCACTTACGATGAAACGCGCCGGGCCCGAGGCGCCTCGCAACTCGTCAATGCGCTGGGTCATCGTGCCGGTGTGCCACTGCTCGAGCACGCGGCCCGTGGTGAGATACAGCGGGCGCTCGTCACTGCGCTGCTCGGGCGAGGGCACGTACGGGCAGAAACTGACCATCGCGCGCTTGTCTTTGCGCCCGTAGAACTGGACGCCGGCGCCGGCGGACACGAACGGATCGTCGCCCTCGACATAGCGCCGCACAGTGCCCGGGTGATCTTCGGTCGGGCAGGGCCATTGCAGGCCGGGCTCGCGCTGAAGTCGGTCGCGTGTCATGCCCTCAAAGTTGTAGTAGCTGTGCGCGCTGAAGTGACGCCACTCCTCCCAGACTTCTGCGGCGGTTTGCGCCTTGATCAGATCGCCGTGTCCCAGGCGCTTGGCCAGCTCTACAAGGATCCACAGGTCGCTGCGGGCCTCGCCGGGCGGGTCGAGCAGCTTCTCGACCAGTTGATAGCGGCGCTCGCCCTGGCCCAGCACGCCTTCTTTCTCTACCCACAGCGCGGCAGGCAACAGCACGCTTGCCGTCTTTGCTGTTTCACTGTCGGCAACGATCTCGCTGACCACGGTGAAGCACTTTGCCATCGCCGCGGTGTAGCGGTCGCTGTCGGGCATGCTTTGCGCCGGGTTCGTGCACATGATCAGCGCGGCTTTTACGCGGCCGTCTTCCATGGCGCGAAACAGCTCGACCGCGTGATGGCCCGGCTTGGGAGAAATCGTGCCGGCGGGCACCCCCCACAGTTTTTCGACCTCGGCCCGATGCTCGGCGTTGGCGACCAGCCGTCCATTGGGCAGCAGGTGCGACAGTGACCCGGTGTCACGCACACCACCGCAGGCGTTGGGCTGGCCTGTAACGCTGAACGGCGTGGCGCCGGGGCGGCAAATCTGTCCCGTGAGCAAGTGCAGCGTGTTCAGCATGATGTTCAGCGCCGTGCCCTGCGTGCGCTGGTTGACGCCCATCGTCCACAGCGACATAGACGCCCGCGCGCGCGCGAAACGATGCGCCACATGACGAATCAGGTCGGCGCCAATGCCAAGCCGCGCCTCGACCTTCTCGGGTGTGTAGTCCTGCAGGAACGTCCGGAATGCGGCAAGGTCCGCGCTCTGCCCGGCGTTCTGGAACGCGAGGTGCTTATCGATGAAGGCGAGGTCCGCCAGTCCGTCGTGCAGGATCACCTGTGCCATGGCGTTCAGCAGCAGCAAGTCGGTGCCCGGCACCACGGGCAGGTGCAGGTCGCTGCGCTTGGCGGTTTCGCTGCGCCGGGGGTCTACACAGATAATGAAGGCTTCGCGGTGAAGCGCCTTGCGGCGTTGGATGCGCTCGAACAGCGGCGGGTGGCACTCGTATGGATTGGCCCCGAAGATGAAAAACAAGTCCGCGTGGTCGATGTCTTCATAGCTGCCCGGCGGCTCGTCTTTGCCGAACACCGAGACATAACCAGCCGCCGCCGAGGCCATGCACAACCGCGGGTTGCCATCGACGTTGTTCGTGCGCAGGCCTGCTTTGAACAGCTTGTTGGCGGTGTAGCTTTCCTCGGTGTAAAGCTGACCGCTTCCATAGAAGGCCAGCGCGTCGGGCCCGTGGGCATCGCGGACTTCTTTGAACTTTCCGGCGACCAAGTCGAGCGCTTCATCCCAGCTGGCCTCGACCATTCTGCCATTGTTTCGAATCATCGGCTTGGTCAGGCGCCCTTCAATATGCGGCAGCGCGCGCAACATTGAGCCCTTGACGCAGATGACACCCTGGTTGTGGCCGGACTCGTGGCCGCGGATGTCAACGATCGCGCCGTCGCGCATGCCCACACGAATCGTGCAACCGTTGCCGCAAAATCTGCACGTGGACTTGTGCCAGTCGTCTGCCGTGCCCGCGGGCACCATCAGTTCCAGGCTGCCCCATCCGGCCAACGCGGCGGCTGTGGCGGCACCAAGGCCCCCCATCGCCCACAGGAACTCGCGGCGATATGGGCTTTCAGGTGCCGTTTCCGGCTGCTTGGTCGGCTGGGTTTCGTCCACGGCTCTCTCCGTCGGGCGGAGTATAACGCGCGGATGCAACGCGGGTCATCTACAGAAAGCGTGACGGAAGTCAGCAGATTTCAGCAGCAGCCGGCAACGGCGCCGGCACGCATTACGCGCCGACGGCGGCAACCGCGTCTACGGGATCGACAAACCGGCAGCGTGTTGGCTGGGGGCCGCGACGCGATGTATCGGGGTGATCGCGGTTGGTTTCGAAGAATGTAGGGGGTTCACGGGTATCACCGGTGAGCATACGACGATGCTCCGCCTTGAGATTGTAGTGTACCCACGGCCCGCCCAGCAGCGCCATCAACCGAACCTTGAAGCCGAATGTACGGTACAGGTCGCGCAGTAGTACTTTGAGTTTCTTGCGCATGTGGGCATTGCCGCGATAGTAGCGCAACGCGCCGGCGGTGGCCGCCGCCCAGGTGGATGAGAGTTCGTGTGATTCCCACCGGAAGCGTTCGCGCACGCGGGCGTCGGCGTGATCCCGATACTTCAACCAGCCGTTCAGCGTCGTGCGCACGATGCGCATCAGGCTGGGTCCGTTGACTTCAAAATCGCGTCGGAATGCCCGCAGCAGCATTTCGGTTTCCTGGCCGTCGCGGATGTGCGGGTGCTTGTAGTTGAAGCGATGCTGGCCGTGAATCTCCGGCAGACCGACTTCTTTCTCGGGAAGAATACGCCCCTCGCTGCCAAGCTGGGCGTGCAGAGGCGTGCCGGGCAGAGGGGTGTACAGCATGAACTGGTGAAAGTCGGTCTCGTGAGAGACCGCATGATCGATCGCTTCGTCGATGTTCTCCGGCGTGTGGTCTTCCAGGCCTATGATGCTTGAGCCAAGGACGCGAATGCCGTGCTGCTGGAATTCGCGCACCATGGCGAGTGTGTCAGTGCCGCGCAGCTTGTTGTACTGGCTGTTGCGACCTTCCAGCCCCAGCCAGACCCAGGAGATGCCGATCCGGACCAGCTCGTCCATGGAGTAGTGCTTCAGGACATTGGCCGAGCTGAACACATAGAATGACCACGGTTTGGAGTTGGCTTCCATGAGCTCCAGCAGTCGCAGCGCACGTTTCCGGTTCAGCAGGAAGTTTTCGTCCATCACAAAGAATGACCGGGCGCCGGACTCGGCTTCGAGTTTGCGGATGACTTCGTACAGCTCGTCGCCGGATTCATAGAACACGCGGGACTGTCCCTTGCCCCCGAACATCGCCGAAGTTGAACAGAAGTTGCAGCCCATCGGGCAGCCGACGGACGGGATCAGCGTGACGGCCGTGTTGCCGGGCTTGTTCGCCACGTTGATGCCCATGCTGCGCAGGTTGATCGGCGTGTCGACAACCGGGTGCCGGTAAGGCTGGTCGGGGTCTTCGCCCAGGTAGCGGCGGAACCACTCGACGCCTTCGCCGCGCACCACATGGTCGGCGCCCGTCCGCTGTTTCAGGTCGCCCAGGTTGGCGATGTGGCCGCCGATCACGATCTGGGCCTTGGGCAGGTGCTTGCGCACCAGCTCGCACATCTTTTTGACCTTGCCGATGTTGACGAGAATGCTGCTGATGCCCACGACGTCGTAGTGATTCCGCGAAATCTCGGACTCGAAGCGCTCCAGCGTCGGGAAGTCCAGCAGTTCGCAGGGCGCCTGGATGTTGCACTGGATCATCATGATGCCCCAACTGCGATGGAAGATTCGCAGCGAAAACGCGCCTTGCGTGCGCGTCACCTGGTTGTGGTACAGCTCCATGGGGTTGATCAGTCGGCTGCCGTATTCGTCGTTCTGCGCATAGGGGCCAAACACGCTGGTGAGCAGCACGCGGGTTGCGCTGCCTTTGGGGTGGCTGGGGTGGATGACGTTCTGCGGCTGGGGTGGCTCAATCGTCTGTGTGTGCATCGGCCCCCACTACCATTTGCGTGCCCGCAATACAAAAGATATTTATATCTGTTTATATGTCTTTTTGCCCGCGTACGGCAACGCATTTGCGTCCGCTGATCGCCACAGTTTTATTGAGACGCGTTCTCACCAGTACTTGACGCCTCGTATTCGGATAGTAGTATCCGAATATAGAGTTCGATCAACATGGGAGAGAGCCATGGCCACCACGTTCACACCACAGCAGCAGCTGCCCGATATCCTCAAGAGCCATCCCCAGGTGCGTGTCGTGCTGGACCGCTACGGCCTCAAGGGTTGCGGCGGCAAGCATGGCCCCGCTGAGAGCGTCGAGTTCTTCGCGCGCTCCCATGGCGTCGAGCAAGGACGCCTGCTGGCCGAACTTGAAGAAGCGGCCCGGGGCCCCGCTACCGCGGCTGCGCCAGCCCGGGCAACCTTCGCCGACGCCGCCTACCGCCCCTTCTTCATTGCAGGCATGGCCGTGTTTGTGCTGATCGGTGTCGTCACCGGAACCACGATGTTGGCATGGATGAGCGGCGAGCAGTCGTTCTTCGCCCCCGGCATCCACCGCATGAACGCCCATGCCAACGCCATGGTGTACGGGTTCGCCGGCATGTTCATCATGGGTTTCGGCTACCAGGCGCTTCCCCGGTTCCGGCACACGCAACTCTGGCGGCCGGGGTTGGCGCTTACCAGCTTCGTGCTGTTGCTCGCGGGCGTCGTGTTGCGCTTCAGCGGCGAGTTCTTCGGGCAGCAGGGCATTTACCAGCCCGCGCTGGTGCCGGCCGGTTTCGCCGCCGGCATCGCGGGCAACGTGCTTGAACTCGGGGCGTTCAGCCTGTTTGCGCTGATCATGTGGAAGACCCTTCGCGTGGACGGGCGCCTGCGCGTTTACGAGCGCTATGTGATCGCGTCGGCAGCCTGGTTCATCGTCAGCGTGGCGTTTTGCCTGGTGCTGTTCATCCTCACGCACTGCGCCTCTGACTTCGGGGTGCTGGTGGCCACGGTCGCAATGCTGCAGGAGTCTCTGCGCACGGTACAGATGTTCGGCGCGATCGGGCTGGTGGTGCTGGGCGTGATGCTGCGTTTCCTGCCCACAGTGTTCGCCTTCCGCGATCCCGGCGAAAAGCTGTACGCGCGCATGTTCTGGGTGATCAACGGCGGCATCCTGCTGGCCGCGCTGGCGTTTCCGTTCAGCATGGCAGCCAAGCGCGACGTGTCGGCTGGCGACATGCTCACGATTTCGCGTTCAGCCTATGCGCTGGGCATGCTGCTGGTGGTCGGCGGATATCTGACGCTGGTCGCCTCGTTTGCGCCGTGGCGCAAGGCGCGCGTCCAGGACCGCAGCGTGAAGTTCATCCGGGCCGCGCATGCGTGGCTGGTGATCAGCCTGCTGATGATCGTGTTTGAGCCAATCTACATCGGCGCCGTGCAGGGCACGTTCGGCCACGGCTACCACGCCGGCATGCGCCACGCCTACACCATCGGGTTCATGACCATGATGGTGGTGGCAGTCTCGATCAAGGTTGTCCCGAACCTGAATGGCGTGAACCCGGCACGGCTGGGTCGGTTGTGGCCGGTATTCGCGCTGCTGAACCTGTCCCTGGTGTGGCGCGTCGTTGGAGAAATTGCCGGCGACTTTGACCCGGCCCTGCTCGCCGGCATCCACTGGTCCGGTGTGGCTGCCGGTGTTGCGCTGTTGCTTTGGGCGACTCACCTGCTGCGCGTGATGTTCCTGCCGCCCTCCGAAGCGCCACAGCGCGTCGACGACATCACTCCGCAGACCCGCGTAGCGGCGGTCCTTGAGACGTGGCCGCAGACGATGCAAGTCTTTCTGCGCCACGGCTTCACTCTGTTGCTGAACCCGGTGGCGCGGCGCACGATCGCACGCAGCGTTTCGCTGGCCCACGCCTGCACCATGAACGACAAGGACGTGGATGCATTCGTCGCAGAGTTGCGCGCGGCAGCCGGCCTGGGCCACGACTGCTCTTGTTCGGCAGGAACCGCCGCGGACAAGCCGGCCTGCAGCGACCCCCCTGTCATCGACGCCGATACAAGCGTGGCGGAGACTGCCCGCGAGCACCCTGCCACCGTGGCCGTCTTCACGCGCCTGGGGCTGGACACTTGCTGCGGCGGAGCTGAGAGCATTCGCAACGCAGCCGAACACAATGGCAAGCCGCTGGAAGATGTTTTGCACCAACTTGAACACGCAATCCGGGAGGAGCACCATGACAAAGCTGGAGCAACTTGCGCATGAAACGCCGCCGATATTGATGCGGGACCCGCTGGCCGAGTTTCTGGGCCTGCGGGGCAAGGAAATTCCTATCAGTTACTCGCTGGAAGACGCCGGGCGCTTTGCCGGCCACCTGTGCCCCACGGTGGCCACGGCGTTTGAAATGACCCGCGAGGCTCTGCGCGCGCTGTACGGCGCGGAGTTGCCGGTGCGGGGCAACATCCGCGTGACGATGGCGTCGGCGCCGGACCAGTTCGCGAACGGGCCCATGGCGCGCGTGATTGGCTTTGTCACAGGCGCGGCGCGCGACGACGGATTCCGCGGTCTCGCCGGCCGCTGGTCGCGCCAGAACCTGCTGCTGTTTGCGCCCGACCAGCGCCCCTTCGGCAGTGTGCTGTTCGAGCGGCTTGATAACGGGGCATCGGTGCGGCTGGTCGCATTGGCCGAGAAGGCCGGTACGGCAGGCGAAGACGTCGGTCCGCTGCTGCGCTCGGCCCTCGAGAATACGCACGAGCCCCTGCCGCGCTTCCAGCAGGCCTGGATGGATCGTGTGCAGTCGGTCTTGACAGCAGGGCCACGGATGTTTCAGCGCGTGGACTAGCGACCAGAATCAACCCAGCAATAGACGATGCACCAGTTGTTCTCGCGTGGCGTCGTCAAGCATGCGGTCTGTGCCGGGATAGAGAATCTGCTCTTCCTTCATGTTGTGCTCAACCAGCACTCCCAGCAGGTTTGCGTGCCAGCGCTGCAAGGCTTCGGAGTCTTTGCTTGCAGCGCTTTGCACGATTTCATCGACGGCATGCTTGATCTCGACGTGCTCGTGGCGCATGACCGCCGTCGGGCCGACGTCGCGCATGCCCGTGCGCTCTTCAAACTCGGGAAACAAGATGTCGTTCTCGATCGCGATGTGCCGGAACAGCCCATCCCGAAAACGCGTGGCGCAACGCTCTGCGCCCTGCCAGTCGCCTGCACCCGCCGCTCGCATGCACTCCACCAGGATCGAATCCAGCCGGTCATGATCCCATGCCAGGTATTCCGACACGCGCGGCGCCGACGCCTCAAGGCGGGCGATAAAGCGCACCAGCCCCTGCCCGGCGGCCGCATCAACCGGCGAGAACCAGAAGCGCCGTGGCGCGGCCTCAAGTACGGCCTGCAACAGGTCTGCCCTGTCCTCAGGCATGATCACATCCAGCTCAGTGCCCGGTCGCAGCTGCTTCAGCCGGTCGACCAGGCTCGCGGCCCGCTGTTCTGGGGCAACTTCACGTGCGTCATAGGTCTGTGTCATCGGTTTCTCGCTGTCTTCGGTCAGGCCATCAGCAGGCGCTGGACCAGTGCATCCAGTTCCGGCTGGGGAAAAGTGTCATCGATGGACGGAAACAGGATCTCTTCTTCCTTGGCGTGATGCTCAAGCGCCACACGCCGCAGCGTCTCGTCGGCATCGCGTACCGCGCCGGCGTCGCGGGCGTTCACGGCCCGCAGCAGCCTGTCGATACCGGCGCGCACCTCAACATGCTCGGCGCGCATGTGTGCCGTCGGGCCGTCCCCGAAGCCGCCGCATGCGCTTTCGTAGGCCGGAAACAACACTTCGTCCTCAAGGTCGGCGTGGCGACGCAGGGCCGTCGCGTATCTAGAGGCATGCAAGTGTGCGTCATCCCAGCGTCCCGCAACAGCAGCCGCCAGCGTTTCCTCCAGCAGGTTTTCCATGCGACGATGGTCCCACACCAGGTAGCCCGTCACGCTTCGGGGCAACGCCGCGTCGCGCGCCGTGAACTGCCAGCGCCACGCCGCAGGGCCGCACTCCAGGGGCCCGAAGTCGAAGCCGCCCGGAAACTCGCTCAGCAGTAGTTGCAGCAGCTTGGCGGGGTGGTGCGGCGCAATCAGCACCAGCGACTCGCCCGGCGCCAAACCGCTCAATGCGTCCATGATTGCGGGCAGGCGGGTCTCGTGGGGAATCGCTCGACCGTCCAGTTCAGAAATCGTCATGGATGCACCTCACAGGTATTGTCCGCCATCGACCCGGATCACTTGCCCGGTAATGTGTCGCGCCGCTGGCGACGCCAGAAACAACACACAGGCCGCAACGTCCTCTGATTGACCGATGTGCCCCAGCAGAGTTTCGTCGATGGCCCGCTGGCGGGTATCGGCTGGCACGCGGCCGGTCATCTCGCTGTCAATCATTCCGGGCGCGACCGCGTTGACCCGAACGCCGAAGCGCCCCAGCTCACGCGCGGCAGCCTTGGTCAGTCCGATCAATCCGGCCTTGGAGGCGCTGTAGTTGCTCTGCCCGAACTTGCCCCGCTGACCGTTGATCGAGGTGATGTTCACGATGCTGCCGTGCTTGCGCTCGCGCATGACAGGCGCAACCGCACGCGTGAGGTAGAAGGCGCCATCCAGGTTGACCCGCATCACCGACGTCCAGTCGTCGTCCGTCAGCTTCCAGAGCACGTTGTCGCGGGTAATGCCGGCGTTGTTGACCAGCACGTCTGGCGCCTGCCCGGCCGCCGTCAGTTCGGCTGCCATGGCATGCACGGCGGCGCTATCGGTTACGTCCAGCACGCGCGCCGTGGCAACGGCCGCCAGCTCGGCGGCCGGTTCAATGTCAAACCCGACGACTTTGGCGCCGTGCTGCGCCAGCAATCGCACGCACGCCAGGCCGATGCCGCGACCGGCCCCGGTCACCCAGGCGGTTCGGCCAGTCAAGTCCAGTAGATCAGGCGCCGGCATGGTTCTCTTTTCTGCCGGCCAGTTTCTGGTGGCGATACGCGCCCCACAGAGCCGCGCCAATGGCGCCGGCATGCACGGAAAGTTCGTGGCTGCGCACATTCAGGTTTGCTGCGCCGTCCTTCAGCTTTTCCTCAATCGCGGCGACCAGCCCCGCGTCGCGCGCCAAGCCGCCGGTCATCAGCATCAGCCCTTCGACCTTGATCGCACGGATCAGGCCCGTCACGCGCAACGCCATGCTGTTGTGAATGCCACGCAAAATGTTGGGCGTGTTGATGCCGCGGCTGACCATGTTGATCACATCGGTTTCCGCCAACACGGCGCAGATGCTGCTGCACTTCTCGGGGTCGTCGCCCTTCAGGGAAAGGCTTCCAATCTCTTCGATCGAGACGCCCAGATAGCGCGCAATGTTCTCAAGAAACTGGCCGCTGCCGGACGCGCACTGGCTGGTCATCTGGTACTGCAGCACCCGGCCGTTGGCATCAAAGCGCATCGCCCGGGTGTGCAGCGCGCCGATGTCGACGGCCCCTCGCGCTGCGGGCTCCAGGTACAGCGCACCGCGAGCGTGCGTCGTCATGCCGTAGAAGTGGCCGGTGCGCCAGGGCACCTGGTCGCCCTCGCCCGTGGTGCCGATGTAATCAAGCTGATCGCGCCTCAAGCCTGCTTCGCGCAGTGCGGCCTCGAATGACTCCTCGACAACCTCCATCACGTCGCGTCGCCGGATGCGTTCCAGGTACTGCGCCACCAGGCGCTCGTCCTGCATGATCGCGACCTTGACTGCGCCAGTGCCCACATCGATGCCTGCCGTGAGAGTCATGCCGCCTCCTGGGTTGTTGCCGCGCCCACCACATCGCGCAGGGCAAACGTGGCGGCGCCGACTGCACCGGTGTAGATGCTGTCGGGCGCGATGTTCAGCGTCAGACCGCCGTAGTTTTCCTCGGCGACTTCGCGCAGTGCCTTGACCGCGGCGGGGTTGCGCGCCACGCCGCCTGTGAACGTGAACTCGTTGCGAATCCCGCCGCTGCGCGCCAGCAGGCTCATCGCGCGCAGAATGATCGCGCGGTGCAGTCCCGCGACAATGTCTTCGCGCGCCTGGCCGGCTGCAAGACGATCCCGGAACTCGGCGCCCGCGAACACGGTGCACGTGGAGTTGATCTTAACCCGGCGCCTCGCACCCATCGCCAGCGGGCCCAGTTCATGCAGGCCGATGTTCATTTCGTCGGCGATGTAGCCCAAGTAGCGGCCGCAGCCGGCGGCACAACGGTCATTCATTTGAAAGCTGGTGACGACACCATTCTCGTCCACCTGGATCGCCTTGGTGTCCTGACCGCCGATGTCCAGCACGGTGCGCGTGGCAGGGAACATCAGGTGCGCGCCCAGCCCATGGCACAGGATTTCGCTGCGGATGCATTCCTTGGGAAAGGGCAGTCGTACGCGACCATACCCCGTTCCGACAGTGCGGACCTCGGTCAGCGGCGCTGTGGCCGCTGTTTCCAGCAGCCGCGACAGCGCATCGTCATCCTGGCGCAAGTCATCCGGCGCGCGCCGATAGCCGGCCATCAAGAGATGCTGAAAGCTGCGCGTCTCGGTCTCGTTCTCTACGGGAATGATGTTGCGATCAAACAGGCCTACCAGCCGGTCAAAGGCGGGGCCGCCCTGGCGAGACACTTCGGCGGCGTGCGCTGTGAACGAGGCACCCGCGAGGTCGCGAAAAAAGTCTGACCTTGAAGCTGCGCCCGGAGTGTAGGCGGCCGCGGCGTCGGCCCGAATGCCCTTGAAGATACGCTCCAGCGCGTCGTTCATGGTATAGCGGTCGCTGTCAAAGCGGGGGTTCTCAAGGTCGCGACGGCAATGGTCCTCAAGGCGGGTGAGCGCGCCCAGGAAGCACTCATGGCGATAGCCCGCCAGCAGCCACGCCTCCAGCCCCTCTGCGGCATCAGCAAAGCGGCCCTCTGCGCGCAGGGCACGCGACAACATTTCGAAGCGCACGTTGGTGAGCGCCTCCTGGCGGGCAACCTGTGCAGCCACGTCGTAGTTGCTGCGGCTGTTGGTGATGCCGCGCCCGAGCATTCGGCCCTGGCTGTCGAGCGCGACGGCCTTGGTGGTGGTAGAGCCGAGATCAATGCCGATGAAGCATTCCATTACGCTCTCCCGCGCCGGGCTTCGATCATCTGGAAGTAGGACTCGAGGCGGTTCTTGATGTTTGCCGCCGAAAAGTAGCGCGGGTCCACCAGGTCGGATTCGATGAAGCCGCCAGGCTTGCCCGTTCGCTTCTCGATCTCCCGCAGGATCAGCAGTTGCCCTGCCGAGAAGGAATTGCACGACTTCACCGAGTTGATCAGCAGGCCATCCGCCTGGTACTCGTTCATGTACGATTCAATCAGGTTGATGCGCTCGGGCAGGCTCAGGTTCGTGTAACAGCCCATGCAATAGTCGGCCAGCGTTTCGATCGGGTTGGCGGGGTCATGCCGGAAACCGCGGTCGTACAAACCGCCGACCTTGGTGTACGTGCTGGCCACAACCACCGCCCCTTCGCTGTAGAACATGCGCCAGAACTCGCGAAAGCTCGTCCAGTTGGGTGGGCCTTCTGTGACGATGCGGTACTTTTCCTCGCCCAGGTTGCCCTCGGGCGTCACTGGCCCCAGACCAAGCCGGATGCGCTCTTCAATCTCGCTGCGCAGCAACTGGTAGTAGTCAACGGCGTCCTGCGTGCCCCGAAACGCGGTGAAGATCGGCCCGATGTAGTACACGCCACCGAAGTAGGCGTCGATCGGCGACGGCTTGTGCCGGGCGCTTTCCAGCACCCACACCAGGTCGTCCTCAGCAACCGAGGATCGCTTCAGGTCTCGCTTCAGCTTGTCAGGGTCAAACTTGCGGCCCGAGAGTTTCTCAAGGGCGGGGATCACCTTGTCGCGAATCTGGTCCGCGACATACTTGCGCATCTGCGGCGTAACATGCCCGTCGCCCTGGTACGGCACGTGCAGCATCACTACCGGGCAGTCCGCGTACTCTTTGCGCAGCAACTCAAACCACTTCAGGAACGTGAAGCAACCCGTGTAGCTGAGCAGCAGCATGTCCGGCTTCGGCAGCGGCTGGCCCGTGGGCCCCATGTTGCCGGCCTTGAGCATGCCGATGTCCGCCTTGACGTAGGTGCATACGTCTTCGCTGTGGCCGGACTTCTCGGCGGCATGAATGAAGTCGCCGGTGCGGCCCCGCATGCCGTTCTGCAGGGCGTTGATCTCGGGCAGTACGGGCAACAGGTCAAAGTTCGCAATGAGCTCGGTCAGGTTGCCGGGCACAAAGGTGTAAACGACCTTGCGCCCGTTTTCTTTGGCGTGCGCGAGGCTGTCGAAGTAGTCGGACAGCATCTGCTTCTGGCGTTCCTGGCTCTGGTCCTTGATGGCTTGTGCGGTCATGCTTTCCCCCACAGCTTGATGGCGTCGGCAAACGTGCCCGCCTGTTCGCGGATCACCTGGAATTGGCCCGTGTCTTCGGAGTACTTGAAGCTGGTGAACGGAATGCCTGCCTTGTCGAGGGCGGACTGCAGCATCGGCTGGTCCAGCAGCGCCGGGTCGCAGAAGCTGGGCGCCATCAACAGCACGCCATCGGCCCGCACAGCGCGCACCAGGCTGACAAGGTCTTCGCCCTTGGTGTTGGCCTCGTCATATTTGCTTGCGGTCGAAACGCTGTGCCGAGTAAAGCCTTCGACGAGTGCGGTCCACGGGTCCCCAGTTTCGTCGAGTTGCCTCGGAATGAACCGCGAGCCCAGCACAAAGTCGTCATCCACGACGTAGCACCCGGCGCGCTCGAGAGTGCGCAGCAGGGCCAGCGGCGGCTGTTCGCAGAATGCGCCGCGAATCAGCACACGGATGTTGTCCAACGGCCTGCGGCCGGCGTGGGGTACGGCCTGCAGGTACTCGTCAATCAACGCCGTGTGCTGATCCACTGGCAGCAGATAGCCTGCGCGCAACAGCAGGTAGTACTCGGTAGTCGGCACCAGCCATGGCTGCTCCGTGCGCAACTGCAGCAGTTCCTGGATGGCGCGACGGTTCTGGTTGTACAGGGCAATCGAGCCGCGCAGGCGCGAATCGGTCACGCGCGTGCCGGTCAGCGCGCCGACCGCATCGGCGATCGCATGCAACTCGGTACGATAGAACTCTCCTCCCAGTTCACTGTCGAAGTTCTGCGGCAAGTCCAGGTAGTGAACATACTTGCCAGCCAGGAGCATCTGGAACATCCCGCTGAGGTTGCGGATCACGTCGCATATGCTCGGGAACAGAAAGCCGTCCATGGCGTCAAGCCGGCCGCTGACTGCCATTTCCACGACGCTGCGCGGCAGGTGGCAGATGTAGGATTGAAAGAACGAGTCCCCGCGCACGATCTCGAGCTGGTCGCCGCCGCCGAGAATGCCCACGGGCAACGCACCTGCCGCATGAATCACTTCGCGCGGAGCGTAGATCGGCAAGAACCCGATTGCCTTGCGGCACTCTGATTGGCCTTTCCATCTGCGAACGGATTCGAACGACACATCCTCGTACAGCGCCTGCGCGCGCGATACCAGCGCGTCAACTTTGGATTGTTCGGTCGCCGTGCTCATGCGTGGCTCCAGTGCGGCTTGCGCCGTTCCGTGAATGCGGCAATGCCCTCGCTCGCGTCGCTGACTGCCGCCAGCCGCGTCAAGTAATCCTGCTCGGTGCAGGCCAGGTCGTGCTCCAGCCCTTCCAGCAACTTGCTGCGCGACGCGCGTACGGCTTCACGCAACGACGCGGCGGAAAAGCGCAGAAGTGTTTTCTCGAACCATGAGTTGGCGTGACCATGCAACTCGCCGGCTGGGCATATGGCGTGAATCAGCCCGGCCTGGCTCAAGACCTCGGGGCCGACCTCTTCGCCGCCCAGGATCATGCGCTCAGACAGCGCCTGTGTGGCGCGCCGCGGCAAGAGCACAGCCGCCACGGGCGGGAACACGCCCAGGCGGATCTCAGGCACGGCAAACTTCGCGTCCGATGCGGCAAACAGGAAGTGACACGCGAGCACGACCTCGAATGCGCCACCCAGGCACATGCCCTGGACCAGTGCCGCCACGGGCACAGGGCTGGATGCGATCGCCATAACCAGTTCGCGCAGCGTTGGCAGCATCTCGCCGACTCGTTCCGGCGTGTGCTCGTCGACTGCCGCACCGAACGAGAAGTGCTTGCCTTCTGCTTCAAGGACAACCAGGCGCAGCGTGCGCGAGTCTGCCGCTATGCGGATGTGTTCTGTCAGTTCGCGCATGAGCTCGCCGGTGAACACGTTGCCGGTCGGACGATCAATCGTCAGCCTCAGCAGTGCGCCGTCGTGCTCATGGATGCTGCGAATCGGGTTCATGTTCATCCCTTCAGCGAACCCGCATTGGCCTGTGGTAACACTGCCTGAATCAGGCTCTCGTCCCATGGCCGACCCAGCGCGAGCTGGCGGCGCAGCTCGAGAAAGTCCACCTCACGCCGGTCTTTGGGCCCGTCGTTGAAAGCGCGGAACCCGGCGTTGGCCTCGGTCATCATATTCAGCGCGAGCCAGGCACGGTTGGTCTCGCGGTTGCGGTCCCAGTGTTGCAGCTTGTGCTTGCGGATCGACTCAATCGTCTTGATCGTGCAGTCGGGCATGGTCAGCGCGAGCCGCCAGCACATGCCCTCGACCGCTTCGTCCAGCTTCGAGAGGTTACTTTCCGTCCTGGCCAGCACTTCCTTGGCGCGGTCGCGGTCGGCGCCAACTTTGTACTCGCCATGCACGATGGTTCCGAACTCGTCGAGCCAGCGGTCCGTAATGACCAGCGGATTCGGAACCCACTCTCCATTCAGCTTCAGCGCCGGTACTACCTGGTTCAGCAGCCCGATGCGCAGCGCCTTGTGCGCCGACCAGGGCTCGCACAGCACCGCACTCTCCATGGCAGAGGCGAACCCCACGTACAGTGGAAGAAAGTCTGTTGAGCCGCCGTCCGGCGCCGAGCCGTGCTTGGGCCCGGCTTGCCCGAAGCGCGCAGTGTCGGCGGCAATGCTGAAATCGCATGCCATGCCGATCTCCTGCCCGCCGCCGATGCGCATACCGTTGACGCGGTTGATCACCGGCTTGTCGCAGCCCAGGATCCCGCTGACCATGTCGTTGAACAGCCGCATGTATTGCCGGTACTCCTGCGGGTTACCCGCGTAGTACTCGGCATACTCTTTGGTGTTGCCGCCCGTGCAGAACGCCTTGTCACCGACAGCCGTGAATACGACGGCGACAATGGCGCGGTCCATGCTGGCGCGGCGGAAGGCGAGGATCACTTCCTTGACGGCGTCGGTCGTGTAACTGTTGTACTGGCGCGGATTGTCCAGGCTGATCCAGGCGTTGAACAGTCCATCGACGGGCAGGCCCTTGCCATCCAGCAGCGGGCGGCACTCGTACCGGATGTGCCGGAACTCCAGGCCTGGCGCGAGTTCATGATTCACCAACGTGTGCGGCATGACTACTCCTGTTGCGGCTGCAGAATTGCGCGCTCAACCAGCTTGCCGGCGTGCGCGGCTTCAAACAGTTCGCCGATCTGTTCAAGGGGATAGCTGCGAATGAACGGGCGAAGATTGACCTTGCCGTTCAGCACCAGCTCGATCACGGCGGGGTAGTGGCGCGGCGCGCAGCCCCAGTTGCCAAACGCGGCGGCGTCGAATGCCATCAGGCTCGACAACTTGATGTTCAATGGCTTGGGCGTGAATCCGACAACTGCGAGCGTGCCTGCCGGCGGAATCAGCGCCCACGCAAGTTCCTGGCCTGCCGGTGAGCCCGACATCTCGAAAATGGTCCAACCGAAGTCAGGCGCATCAAGGTCGGTTACGGCTTTGCGCACCGCTTTGCGGGCGGACTTGGCGTCCATGCCCTTGACGTTGATGGTCTCGGCCGCCCCAAGCGCACGAATGCGCTGCAGCTTGGCGTCGTCGATGTCGAGCGCAACAACGCGCGCACCCCGCGCAGCAGCCAGCTGGACGGCGTAGGTGCCGATTCCGCCCACGCCCACGACGATCGCGACGTCGCCCTGCTTGAGGCCGGAACGCAGCACCGCCTGGTACGGAGTCGTGACGGCGTCTGCGATGACTGACAGCTCGTGCAATTGATAGCCAGCCAGGTCATCCGGCAGCAGCGCCAGGCCCGCGCCCGGCACCTTGACGTGGTCGGCAAACCCACCGTGTCCGTCATTGCCGGGCATGAACTGGCGTGCACACGTGTTCTCGGCGCCCGCGCGGCACCGTTCACATTCGCCGCATGGAACAACCGAGGGCACAACCACGCGCTGCCCGATCAGCGCCTCGTGGCGCGAGCCAGCGGCCACGACGGTTCCGGCGATCTCGTGCCCCAGCACCAGCGGCAACGGCGCGCGGGGTGCAACGTCGCCGTAGTAGAAGCCGACGTCTGTGTGGCATAGCCCGCAACCCGCGACCCGCACCACCACCTCGGCGGCGCCGGGTGCAAGCTCATACTCAGCCAGCCTGAAGCCGGTTGCGGTGGCATGGAAGGCAAAGCCGTGGGCTAGCATGGGCACAACTCCTGATAACCAAGGGTACGGAATTTGAACCGCGATTCAATATATCTTGATCGATTTATCCGGTTTCGGGCGGTCCAAAACCTCTGCGGCGCCGCGCATCAGCCCCCGCGCCACGGGTCTTGATAGCGGGAAGACGTACCGAATCAGGCCGGTGTTCCTGGAATTCGGCCAAGTCTTTCAGGGTGGTCGTTTCCAAAGCCGTTACAAAGCGCTGCCGGATGTTCTTCCACAGCGAGTGCAGCGGGCATGCCGTTGCGTCGCTGCATTCCCCCTCACCCATGACGCACGATTCCAGCGAGCGCACGTCGTCGAGCTCGCGCACCACATCGTAGGCCGTGATATCCCATGCCGGCTTGGCAAGCCGGAACCCGCCCTGTCGGCCACGCTGGCTTTCCAGTACGCCGCGACGTGCCAATGTCTGGAGCACCTTTGCGAGGTAATGCACCGGGATGGCGAGCGGGTCTGCTATCTGAGTTACGAGTACCCACTCACCCGCCGGGTAGCGCGCCAGTTCAGTCAGCGCCCTGAGCGCGTATTCGCTTGCCTGTGAGAACATGTGCGCTCCTGTCAGACCAGTGGCTGCAGTTCGGCCGTGAAAGCCCGTAGTACCGCGCCCTGCCGCGTGATGCGGTACCCGGGCGCTGCGTCACGCCGGGCCGCCGCGGAAAGCACGATTTCGCCAAGCCAGTCCACGTGGCTTTGTGTGTACGTGCGCCGTGGAAATGCCAGCCGCACCAGTTCAAGCGCGGCGCATCGGTCGTGGCCGAGTGCCGGGTCCGGGTGGCCGAACATCAGTGTGCCGATCTCGACGCCCCGCACGCCGCCCTCAAGGTAGAGTTCGTTGCACAGGGATACGCCCGGCAACTCCCACGGCTTCAGGTGCGGATACAGGTTGCCCGCGTCAATGTAGACCGCGTGGCCGCCCGACGGGCGCATCAGAGGAATGCCCGCACGATCGAGAATGTCGTAAAGGTACCGCACGGACGCCACGCGATAGCGCAAGTAGTCCGGGTCCGTGACCTCTTCCAAGCCGACAGCCAGCGCCGCCAGGTCCCGGCCAGCCAATCCGCCGTAGGTTGGAAACCCCTCGGTCAGAATCAGCAACGATCGCGCCTTGTCCGCAAGCTCGTCGCTGTTCAAGCACAGCAGGCCGCCGATGTTTACCAGCCCGTCTTTCTTGGCGCTCATCGTGAAACCGTCCGCAAGCCGGAACATTTCCTGGGCGATCTCGCGCGGTGCGCGCGAAGACTGGCCCGGTTCACGCTCGTGGATGAACCACGCGTTCTCGGCGAAGCGGGCGGCATCGAGAAAGAACGGTTTGCCGTGCTTTCTCGCAAGCTGCGATGCCCCGCGCAGGTTCTCCAGGCTGACCGGCTGTCCACCGCCGGTGTTGTTCGTGACGGTCAAGAGCACGCAAGCGGTGCGGGCACCTTCCGACTCAAGCGCCGCTTCCAGTCGCGCAAGGTCAATGTTGCCCTTGAACGGGTGCTCGCTGCGGGGGTTGCGGCCCTCCTCGATGACGAGGTCGCGGGCCTCTGCGCCCAGGTACTCGACGTTGGCGCGCGTGGTATCGAAGTGGCTGTTCGCGAGCACGATCTTGCCGCGAAGATCCAGAGCCGCGAACAGGATATGCTCCGAAGCGCGACCCTGGTGCGTGGGTATGACATGGCGCATGCCGGTAAGTTCGCGGACCACGCGCTCAAGCTGGTAGAAGGACTCGGAGCCCGCGTAGGTCTCGTCGCCGGTCATCATCGCCGCCCACTGTGCAGCCGACATGGCGCCCGTGCCGGAATCGGTCAGCAAGTCGATCGTGATTTCGCGTGAACGAAGCAGGAACGGGTTGAAGCTTGCACGCTGCAAGAACTGCCGGCGCTGCGCCGCTGTGGTGAGCGGCAGCGGTTCCACCGACTTGATGCGGAAAGGTTCAATGATCGTGCGTGGCGCCTGGGGTTGCATGAGTGCTATAATAGGACACGTTTGTCTGCTTTACAAGGGACAAAGGTCTCCCGCACCGAAGTCAATCTGGATAACAGGATTATCGTATCTTGATGATCCTTGAAGTCGTGATAGTTTATGAGCATACCGCCGGCACAAGGAGCCGCATGTTTTCGCAGACGACCGAGTACGCCATCCGCGCCGCCATCGACATTGCCACACGCCCCGAGGGCGAGAAAGTGCTTGCCACGCAGCTTGGCGAAGTGCTCGGCATTCCGACGCACTATCTGTCGAAGATCCTGCAGCAACTGGTGCGGGCGCGCGTGCTCAGCTCCGTGCGCGGGCGCAAGGGCGGCTTCATGCTGGCCCGCCCTGCCGCAAAGATCACTCTGAAACAGATCGTGGCTCCGTTTGAGGACCTGCGGAAGTACGAAGAGTGCATCATGGGACAGCCGGTATGCAGCGAAGCCGGCGCCTGCCCCCTGCACGACTTCTGGGGCGACGTGCGTTCGCGCTATCTGGAAGAACTCAACAAGCGCACGCTCAAGGACCTCGGTGACTACCAGCTCATGCGCATCGCCAAGATGGGCGCCGGGCTGCGCGGCAAAATGCCCGCAGTGCCCGGCATGGACACCTGGCGCGGCGCACGCAAAGCGTGAGTCCTTCCTAGAACTGCAACGTCAGCCCTGCCCAGGCGAAGTCCATATCCGAGTCTTCACCGCCGGAACCGCCCCCCGCGGCTGTCTGCTTCACGAAGCGGCCGGCGAAGAAGTGGGCCCAGCCGGCTTCAAATGCAGCCCAGCGCGTGACCTTAAGGCTCACCACGAGATCTACTTCGTAGCCAAGCTCGTCAGAAACGGCCGGTGAGCCCGCACGAATCAAGCCACCTGCGGGGTTGTACCAGCCATCGTCGTCGTTCTCGCGCTGGAAGGCATGAAGCTGCGCCAGCACGGACACGGCCTCCACCCAGCCATCAAGCTTCATGTTCCACTCCGCCACAGCGCTGAAGTCATGCAAGTTGCGCCAGCCAACCTGGTCGGCAAATCCCTGGTACTTGTGGCCGAACGGAAATGGCGACCGAAACGTCTGGAAGTCGTTGTCGGTCGGGTCGGAGTCGCCCGACGCATAGTCCCACTCCAGCCCGAACCGCAGCCCGTGCACGCCGGTCGCCCAGTGCAAGTCCAGCGTTGCCGCCGCTGCAAACGCACCCACGTTTGAGTCGTTCATTCCAGGGGTGCCCCAGAACGCCGTGTCGGCTGTGCCGACTTGCGCGACGCCCTCGGCGGTGAATGCCAGCGCCAGCGTGTCATCGGCGTTCAGCCCGAAGCGGCCGTTCCAGCGCAGGCTGGCAGTCGTGACATGCGCATCGTTGGCGCCGCCCGCATCGTCGCGATGCTGATTGAGCAGAAGCACTTCCAGTTCGTTGTTCTTGAGAAAGGTCGGGGTCCAGCGAAACGACAGTCCGAGCAACCATTCGTCGTCCTGCACGCGGCTCAGTTCATTGACCAGCAACGCCATGCCAAGCAGGTGATACTGCGCGTCAAAGCTGCGACGTAGTGTCAGGCCGTCCCACGCGCGGGACTGCGGCGCCCACTCCAGCGTGCTGAACAGGCGCTGGTTGCCGATCACAAACTTCTGGCGGCCCAGGCGCGCGTCGATGCCGAGGTCAAGCAAGTTTGGCGAGTACAGGTAAGCCTGCAGAACATCCATGCCCTCGAAGCCCGAGCTATTGACTGCGTTTGCGTTGGCGCGGGGTTCGTCGCCGAACAGGCGCACATCCTGCAGCTCCAACAGCACACCCGCGCTGCCGGGGAAAAGGGCGTCGATACCCAGCCGGTTGCGCATGTTCACGCTGAACTCAGCCCGCTGTTGCACCAGGCCCGGCGCGTAGGTCGCGGGCGAGCGCAACTCCGCGCGCGTCCGATGCTGGCCAAAGAACCGCAGGCGGATGGACGAGGACTCCTCGTCATCCCCAAGCATGATCTTCAGCTCGAACGGGTTGCGATTGGGCTTCGCGGGCTGCGGCTCTGCGATCGGGGTTGCAGCCGGCTTGGCTGCGGCAGATTCCTGGGCATGAAGGCCGACGGTGCCAACCGCCAGGGCCATGGCAACAAGCACGAGCGCACGCATGACGGTCTCCCGGATGCATAGCGGCTCTCTCCGGGCGCATGATGGCGCAAACATGGGTCCACTTCAACAGTTTTTTGTATCTGTTTATCTTCTTATGTGCCTCGGCCTCGATAGATGCAGCCTGACGTGCACGTTTCCGCAATCTCCACCGCGCACAGCCCTGAAAGCTGCGGCTGCAACCGCTCGTAGATCCAGCGGGCAATCGCCTCCGCGGTCGGGTTCTCGAGGCCCGGCACGTCATTCAGATACACGTGGTCCAGCAGCTCAAGCAGCGGTGCAAACGCAGCCTTGATGTCGGCGAAGTCCATGACCCATTCCTGCGGCAGCACCACTTCGCCACGCACCGACACCCTGCATCGAAACGAATGACCGTGCAGGCGAGCGCACTTGTGGCCCGCCGGCACCGAAGGCAGCCGGTGTGCCGCTTCAAATCGAAAGTCCCTGTAGATTTCCGTCATGTCAGGTTGCCGAAGACGAGACAAGCTCATCGGTGGTTTGCACCTCGGAAGAAAATGGTTCCTCAATAGGCAGACTGTGCGCGGGGTTTGCCTCTTCAGGCGGCTTCAAGTGCCTGAGCCGCGAAATGATGAACCACGCCAGGGGGGTTACGCCACCAACGAAGAACATCACGCCGCCCACTGCCCGTAACCACGTCAACGTCTGGAACGTCCCTGACTGGATGAAGTCGTCGCTGCGGGCGTGCCACAGGCCACCATCCAATACTGCAATCAACTGCGCGATGCCGGCCGGCAGCGTGTCAAGCACAACCATCAGCGCCAACCCGAGATTGACGGACCAGAATGCCGTTCGCACCAGTACGGTGCTCCAAGCTGCCGGCTTGACCAGATATCGCGCGCAGAACAGCACGGCCGCCAACGAAAGGTTGCCGTACACGCCCATCAACGCGGCGTGGCCGTGGTTCACGGTCAGGTATGTGCCGTGCTCGTAATAGTTCACGATCGGCAGATTGATGATGAACCCGAATACGCCCGCACCCAGGAAGTTCCAGAAGTTCACCGCAATCAGAAACAGGAAAGCCTCCGGCATGCCGAACTCTCGAACTTTTCCGCTGCGCAGCGCTGCCTGGGGCATCTGCCGGAAACGCCAGGCCTCCAGCGTCAAGAGGATCAGCGGCACGACTTGCATGGTCGAAAACACGCTGCCCATGGCCAGCATCGGCTCGGGCTTGGCATTCCAGTAGAAGTTGTGGGAGATGCCGAGCAGGCCCGAACCCAGAAACAGCAGTGTCGCAAAGAACACGACCCTGGACGCCGCCGGGCGGCTGACCAGCCCCATCATCACAAGGTAGTAGGCGATGATCACCGTGGTGAATACTTCAAAGAAGCACTCGGCCCACATGTGAATCACGCACCAGCGCCAGAAGTCGGCGATCACAAAGTTCTCGCGAGGACCGGCGACAAATCCGGACGCGAACAGCAGCGTGATGGTGCCAACCGCATACAGCATCCAGTTCGGCAGCGCGAACGGAGACGCGGCACGAAGCGACGACTTGACCCCGCGGAATATGATCCAGCCCCATAGACCAAGCGCGCCGAACAAGACCCACTGGAACAGTTTGCCCAGCTCAACGAACTCCCAGCCCTGGTTGCCGAACCAGCGCCAGCCTTCGCCCAGCAAACCGTGGGGCCCCAGCGCGGTGCCAAGCAGCGTGCCCAAGGCCACAAACACCAGCATCCCGAACAGGAAGTTCACCAGCCGCAACTGGCCCGCGGGCTGTGGACCGATGCGCGGAAGCAGAAACAGTGAGCCCGCAATCCAGCAGGTCGCGATCCACAACACGGACAGCTGCACGTGCCATGAACGCGTAACTGTGACCGGCAGAAGGCTGGAAAAGTCGTAGCCGAAAAACGTCGTGAAACCGACGAAGTCATGGATCGTGAAGATGCCCGCCACAATCTGAAGAAAGAACAGTCCCATCGCGGCGGCAAAAAACTTGTACGTCGCCCGCTGCAGCGGGTCCGCGCCGGTCGCTTCGACAGCTTCGCGCGATACAACGGGCTCACACCCATTGGCGTTCCAGCCGTTGCCCGCCGAGAAGCGCCCGTGCCAGAACAGCACCATTCCGACGGCAACAATCAACGCCAGCGAGCCCAGCACGCTCCAGAGCAGAGTTGCAGAGGTCGGACGGTTGCCGGCCAGTTCATCATACGGCCAGTTGTGCATGTAGCTGCTGTCGCCGCCGGGGCGCTGCGCGCCGCAGACCCACGCGCCCCAGAAGAAGAAGGGTGCCAGGTCCTTCAGTTCACGCTCGTCGGTGATGTAGCCCGCGGGATGGAACGCATGTTTGCCGCTGCCGGTGAACTTCTCGAGGTAAAAGCGTTGCACACTCGCCCACGCGTGCGCCTGCGCCGGGGTAAGAGTGACCCGGTTGCCTGCCGGATCATACGTGTTGGCTCGGATCTCATGCTGAACGCGCGCGCCGACACCCTGCTCGGCAATCTGCCCTGCAAGCGCGGGCTCTCGCTGCAACTCGGCGGCGTACCACTCGTTCATGGCGATGGCGGTCTGGTGCAAGGCCTCGGCGGTGAAGTCCAGGCCGCGGCTTCCGCCGTCACCGAACATGGAGCCGTAACTCATCAATGCGTACTTCTGAAACACCTCTTGGCCATCCAGCACCTGGTCGCGACTGAGCAGTATGTTGCCTTGCCCGTCCACGAAGTCCGGCACCGGTGGCGCGTCCGCGTAAGTGCGGGCACCCAGGTACATCACGCCGGCTGCACCGACGACAAGCACCGCCATCAGGTACTTCCACCAATGTTTGACGCCCACGGCCGGCTCCTATGCCTTGAACAGGGCCGGCACGCCTGCCGGCGAGAAACCATGGAAGTAAGACTCGGGCGCCTTGAACTGCATGTGACTCTGCAACACTTGCGCGAATACGTCGCGAAAGTCTGTGTGAACCGGAAGGTCACGTTTCTGGTACAGAGCGCCGTCTTCGAGGCCCTTCCACTCCCCGTGCACTTTTCCGCCCTGGACGCCGCCACCCAGCAGGAACATGAATCCGCCATGTCCGTGGTCGGTGCCCTCGTTGCCATTTTCGCGGCAGGTGCGTCCGAACTCGGTCATGACCATGACAAGTGTGTTGTCTATGCGGTCGCCGATGTCCTCGGCAAAGGCAGCCATCGAGTCCGCCAGCGACTTCAGGCGTGTCGCCATGGCCCCCGTAGCGCCGCCCTCATTGACATGGTCGTCCCAACCCTTGACGTCAATGCAAGCGACCTGAAGGCCGACATTCGCGCGCAGCAGTTGCGCGACATCCTTGAGCTGCGCGCCGGGCGCCGAATCCGGAAATGTCGCGCGCTTGCCGATTCCGCGCGCCAGGATGCCCCGATACTCCTTCAACGTTTCAACGGTAGCCTTGCCCTTCTCGCGTACTTCGTCGTCGCGCTTTTCCATGCCCGGCTCGTCTTCATACAGGTCTTCGAACAATTCCAGCAATTCGCCGTCCTGCGTGACTTTCCGGTCGGGTACAGCCAGCACCGAATAGTCCCCGCGCAGCGCGCGTGGCAGCAGGCCCTGCATCGCTACTCCGCGCAGCTTGGCGTCTTCCCCCCGCGACGCCTGCAGGTACCGGTTCAGCCAGCCATTGCGGATCGTGCGGTCGCCGGGGGCCGCGTACTCCATGAAATCCTGCGCGTCAAAGTGGCTGCGCGTGCTGTGGTGTGAACCGACGCAAACGATCGGCGCCAGCCGTTTCTTCGCGTACCACGGCTGAAGCGACTTGAGGGCGGGGTGCAGCCCGAACCGGTCATCCAGCTTGAGCAGCGCGTTCTCGCCCTCCGCCGGAATCGCGATGGTTGGGCGCAACTTGGCGTAGCGCGGGTCGGCGTACGGCACAACGATGTTCAGGGCATCCGCGCCGCCGCGCAGGTACAGAACGACGAGTGCCGGGCCCGCGGGCTTGGCTTCACCTTCGCCCTTGGCTTCCTGCGCCGACAGGCGCAACAACATGTTCGGCATGGCCATCACACTGGAGCCGATGGCGAGCGCCCTGAGAAAGCTTCTGCGACTGGAGTTTTTCACGACGCCTCCTATTGCTTCTGGAATTCCGGGGAACCGAGGACGCCGGCAACCAGCAACGGCACGAGGTCACGCTTCTGTTCACGCGCATTGTCATCGGAATGCGACTTGATCAGCTTGTCGAGTGCCTTGGACGTCGTATCGCTCAGTGGCGTGCACAGCAGCTTCCGTGCAAGAATGTCTTTCCACGACGGAACGTCGTCCTCGGGCAGGTCCGCCATCAGGTCGGGAACTCGCACGCCTCCGATGCGACCACGAGCAAGGTCGTGCGCAAACTTCCAGCGCACGGACATTGCGCCCGGGTCCTGCCAGGCTTCGGCCTGGTCGTAATAGCCCGTGGGATCCGCGCAGCGGTACACAGCCTCGTTCATCTCCACCAAAGACCGGTGCAGTTGTGAAAGATCCACGAGTTCAGCGCCCGTCGCACGCAAAGCGCTGACGACAAACTCGAATGGCCGTTTGTATTTGGCCTGGTAGTTGGCCTGGTCAAAGAACTCGGGCGAGTCAAAGATGGCCAACAGCACCGAGGCGATATCCCCCTTCTTGTCCTTGAACACCTTGGCGATTCGCTTCACCAAAGCGTCCGGCGGGTCGTCACTCACCAGCCATCGGCACAGCTTGAATGCCAGAAAGTTCGCCGTTCCGTCGTGCACTGCCAGCAGTTTCAGCGCTTGTTCGCCCTCCTGCTGCGGGTCTTCGGCGTTCGCAGCGATCTTCGTGCCCAGCAGCACTTTGTCGCCGGCGCAGTGGAAAAGCGGGACGAAAACAAACTCCAGCTGCCTCTTCTTGGCCTCTTTGGGGGCAATCGTCCAGCCGGTCAGCAGCTTGGCCAGCTCAATCACATCGTCCTGCGTGTACCCGTTGTCCACACCCAGGGTGTGAAGCTCCATCAGTTCCCGCGCGTAGTTCTCGTTCAAGCCGCGCTGGCGCACCGCCTCGACACGCTCGGGGTTGTTGCGCAAGCGCCGCTCGATCTCTTTGATCTCACTTTCTGTGGCCGGACGGCACGAAAGGTGGTTGTCCAGAAAGAAAAGCATGGCCGGGTGATGGGCGGTGGCAGCAAGCATGTCGGGGAATGCCCCGAGGCTGTGGCCGCGGATGACCTCGCGTTCCCAATCGACCGACAGCAACGCGACGGGCCCCTTCTCTATGGAGACGGCGAAGTGGTTGCGAAAGAAGTCCGCTGCCACTTCGTGCACTTGGTTCTCACTAAGCACCGCGTGCAGCAACACTCCGTCCAGCATCTGGCGCGGCGGCTCATTCAGCATCCTTCGGGCCTCACGGCGCTCTTTCACCGTTGCATCGGGTCCGACGCGAACAGCGTATTTCTCCGCAATCTCGGCAGACGTCAACGACAGTGCAGGACGTAGAGCGATCGCGTCTATCAGTGCCTTCTTCTCTTCGCGGTCGCCCTTCAACTGCTCGACAAGCCAGGCGCGCATCCCCTTCTTCTTGACTTCGGCGGCAAGGGCGGGCGTTGCACCCAGCGTAAAGCGGTTCAGAAAGTGATGAATGCGGGCATCTTCGCTAAGCGATGTTTCTTTCCCGGAGCCCGTTTCCTTCTCGGGCGACGGCGCCTTCTGGCTGTCAGTGGGAAATGCCGTCCACACGACAGCAAACAGGGCAGCCAGAAGTTGAAGGGTACGTGGCATGTGCTTAGCCTCCGGTTTGCGACTACAGAATATTCGATAACCTACTCTTGATATCGTCTAACACCGGGGCTGTGTCGGGGTAGCGCACATTGCCTTTTTGCCGCGCGACGGCCGATTGTTTTTATTTGGATACGCTTGTCCTTTTATTAGAGTGCACCGGTGAGCCAGCCCGCCGACGCCAGCAGCCACATCGCATTCCTGGACCGCTACTACGGCCGCCAGCGGCGCGCATATGACTTGACCCGGCGCCTGTTCCTGCTTGGCCGCGAGCGCATGCTGCGCAATCTTGCCATCCAACCCGGCGAGCGCGTGCTGGAGCTTGGGTGCGGCACCGCCCGGAACCTGCTTTGGCTGGCGAAACGCGAGGCGGCGGCCACCTACCATGGCGTCGACGCGTCGCGCGAGATGTTAACAACCGCCGCTGACCGCGTGCGCTCGTCCAACGTCGATGTGATCCTGTCGCAGCACCGCGCCGAGTCCCTGACCAGCCCCGGCATGCTTGGCGTCTCGCAGGGCTTTGACGCTGTGTTCTTCTCGTACTCGCTGTCCATGATGCCCGACTGGAGGGGCGCGCTTGCAGCCGCGATGTCGTGCCTTCGACCCTCCGGGCGCCTGGCGATCGTCGACTTCTGGGATATGGCCGGCTGGCCCAAATGGATCGCTGAATGGACCCGGCGACGCCTGCACGCGCACCATGTGCACTTCGACGCCGGCGTACATGACTGGCTGCGAGAGTTGCAAGGTCCCACTCGCCAGCTACACATTGCGCCCGTGGCGCGCCGCTGGGCGTATCTGGCAACGTTGCAGCCGGCGACGCCGCCACGCAGCGAGTGAGTCAACCATTGCCGGGTGGCGTCCACCTTGCGTCTACAACGAAGCGTACGATCGTGCGACACGCTGCTTCGGGGGCCGCAGCGACCACGGCCTCGCGCTGCGCGGCAGCAGCAACAGCGCGGCAAACAGCAGCACAACTCCTGCTCGCAGCGGCCAGATTGACCAGGCCGGAAGCACCGAACTCAGATCGACCAGCGCTGCACCCGGGTCGCCCAGTCCGACCATGACCGGTGCCTTGAACCAGTAGTAGGCGCCGACCGCAGCGGCAGCAAACAGCGCCGTCAGCCACGTTTGCGCGCGGGGGTACGCGTTGAGAACCACCAGGAACAGCACCAGCGATATGGCCAAGCCGCCCATGGGCCAGGCATAGGCCTCTGGTAGATGATAGATGCCCTCTGCCGGCTCCCACGTCGGCACCTGGTACCAGCCGACGATGAACCCGGGAAACCCGCCAACCAGCAGCAGGGCCGCCCAACGCCCAGGTCCCCGGCGGGTGGCATCCTGCGGAATCATGGCGTCCTTGGAATCCCGGCACGGCGCCACGCACTTCGAGCAGGTGTTGCAGCGCGCGTTTCGTACCGTGACGAGCGGCTTGGCGCCGTAGAGCATTTCAACCGGGTACACAGGGCACAGCCCGCTGCACCAGGCGCTGCGCGTGTCGAAGATGAACCCCAGCCCGCCGGCCAGAAACGCAACCGCCAGCAGTACCGCACCGGTGATGACGCCGCTGCGGTCAAGCACCACGTGGCGCAGCGGAACGATCACCAGCAGCAGCAGCACCGCGATCGCCAGCAGAATGCCCTGCCAGCGCTCGCTGATCGGGACACGGCGCGATAGCTTTGCGTGATACGGCAGCAGAGATGCGGTACCCATCGGGCACACGTTTCGCCAAAGACCCGGCGCAAGCACCAGCAGCGCAGGCGCCACCGGTATCAGCACGTTCCACAGCAGATGCAGGCCCAACTCGGGACGCAGGAACAGCGCCGCCAGGATGATCACGCCCACTCCAAAGAACGCACCCTGCATCACGCGCCAGAACAACCGTCGCGGCGTTGTCAGGAACACTTCAGTTTCCGGTTTCATGCAACACCTCCGGTTGTCCCATCCACTCCCATAGTGGCCCCCGCGCGCCGTGCTGGCGGCGCCTGCGCCAGTAACGCACCCAGCGCTCGCCCTCAAGGCCGGGGAAGTACCAGTTCGCGTGCCGTCGCTTCAGCGTACGCGCGAACGGCTCAAGTTCGTCGCGCACGGCGTCGCTGATGTAGAACACCGGCTCAAGGCCGAGGTCGGCTTCGGCGATCAGCCCCTCGTGTTCTGCCCGGCGCGCCAGTGCAGTTCCGGGATACAGGCGCACCCCCAGCATCCCGAACACTGCGGTTGCGCCGGTGGACTCGATGACGCGCACGGTTTCATGCATCGACTCGCGCGTCTCATCCGGACCGCCAAGGATCAAACTGTGCGCGAAGCGGATACCCGCATCGCGACACCACGCCGACGCCAGCAGAATCTCCGTCACGCCGAACGACTTGCCCAGGGCCTTGAGCGTGTCGGGCGAAGCGGCATCGGTGCCGAACTCGATGCTGCTGCAGCCGGCCCGGGCCATCAGCGCCAGAAGCTCGGGCGTCAGCCCGCGCGGCGAGACGTAGGCCGTCCAGTGAACGTCGGCGCCACGCCGCAACAACTCTTCGCAGAATGCATGGGCGTGGGCCGCCGGCTGGTTGAACGTGTTGTCGACGATGAAGAAGTGCCTTGCCCCGTGGTCGCGCTCTGCACGCAGCATCTCGTCAACGACCGGGCCGACGTCCCGCAGCCGCGAGTCACGACCCTCGAGCAACGGGTAAGTGCAGTACGTACACTGGAACGCGCAGCCGCGGCGGGTCTGGACGTTCAGCGCGCCGCCGCGCCGATAGTACTGGGCAATGTCCAGTAGATGCAGCGCTGGCCGCAGGCCCGGGATCGTCCCTTTGCCCTGAATCACGCGACCGCGCAGCGAAGCCACGCCGCGGCGCCGGAACTCGCCCAGCAAGCCGATGAATGCACTTTCTCCTTCCCCGGCCACGCCGCAGTCGGCACCGAGCTCACGCAGAAACAGTTCGGGCATCAGCGTGAACGCCGAGCCGCCGAGTACAACAAGGGCCGACGGCGCGGCTTCGCGCACCGCGGCAACGACGCGCCGGTAATCGTCAAGGTACGAGTGTGCACGAGGCCACGCCACGTCATCAATGTTGCGCAGGCTGATACCGACGACGTCGGGGTCACAACACTCCACTTCGCGCCGCAGCAGGGGCGTTGACTGTTCGCCAAGAAAGCAGGCGTCGAACAGTCGAACGTGATGACCCGCGTGCTCGGCGGCAGCGGCAACCCACGCGGCGCCGAGCGGCACCACAGGGTCCGGCTTGTGTTCCTGGTTTGCGGCGACGATAAGTACGCGCACGGCGGACCCCCGGGCAGGAGACTGTTACTCTGGATTATAGGATATTCTTATCCGCATTGCTGCTGTTTTTGCCGGTGTCCGGCGCGGGTTGCGTATCCCGCGAGGCTCCACGCTCGGACCCGGCCGCCAAGCAGTTCGACGCGGGATGGCAGCGGGCCGAAACGCTGGATGCGTGCATTCGGCGCCTGGATAGCGCGATCGCCCCGGGCCTCGCCATGGGCCAGGATCGCCCCTCTTCCGTGCTTCTGTCTGCCGCGTTCTGGCCCGACGAAGCCGCAAGGTTCACAGATCTGCCCGGCCCGACCAGCAAGGCAAGCCTCTGGGAACGGCGTCTGCCTGAGCTGTTGTCGATCAGTATGGCCGTGATTGACGGCCACGCATCGCACCCACTGCTGAAGCCGGAGGCGTGCCGTTGGCTGGTGTACTCCGGGCTGCGCGAGGATTGGGCGCCGGTCGGCGAGGGCGCGGCACTTGGTACAGGCAACATTTCGGGGGCAGCCGAGATGCGAGTGGTGTTTCGCATTGCCGTGGCGCCGCGCGCGCTGCAGGGCACGCGCCACGGCGAGGCGCTGGAAGTGACGGCTTGGGGACTGGGTCTGGAAGTCCACGCCGCACAGATGCTGGACGCCCGAGGCCGCATTCTGCGGCACTGGTTCCACAAGAGTTAAAACTGACCGGCCCGGGCACACGCCCGGGCCGGGGTCTCCCCTCCGGCAGTGGGGAGACGGACGGTCACTTCTTGAGGGTGCGCACGTAGGCCACAACGTGCCAGCGCTGCTCCTCGTTAAATGTGCCCTTGAACGGCGTCATCCCGGAGTTGAACGGCGCAAACCCGCCGCCCTCGCTGATTCTCCAGAACAGGTAGTCGTCGCCGACCGCATCGTGCAGCTTGGGATTGGACAGGTCGCCAGCCGGCGGGTTCAGCGCCTTGCCCAGCGGCCCGTCGCCCGCACCGGTCGGACCGTGGCAGGTGGCACAGTTGGCGTCGAACAGCTTCTTGCCCTCTTCGGCAGAGGCTGTGGCCGGCTTTTCCTTGCCCTTGTATTCGGCAATGACCTCGGGCCGGGTAATCGTGTCGTCGGCCTTCTTGCCCCGGTTGCTGGGGGCAGCGTTATCTCCGCCACACCCGACTGCCAGCAGCGCTGTGACTGCCAGCAGCAACGCACTTAGAATGGTGATTTTCATGGCTCTCTCCTAGTAAATGTCGTTCATGGTGTTGAAGACGTTGAACTTGCCCGTGGGCGTGACCATCCAGTCTCCGGTGATGATCTTTTTGATTTCCAAGGTCTTGTCGTCATAGACAATGATCGCGCCCTTCTGGTCCTTGCGGCCCCAGGCGGCCACCCACACTTCGGTACCCTGCTTGTTGTACTCCATGTGCACCGCCTTGTGCCCGCGGAACTCTTCAGGCAGCAGCAGTGTCTTCTTTACCTCAAGCGTGTCGGCGTCGATCACGTAGATGCTGTCCGCGAGTTCCTTGTCGGGGTTCAGCGCGCGGTCGCAGTACACGTGTCGGCTGTTGGGATGGGTCTTGATGAAAAGGTTGCCGCCGCCGATGCCCGGCAGTTCCACCAGCTTGACTACCTTCCAGGCGTTGCTTGCGTGGCCCTCAGGGTCGGTGCCGATGAACGAGATGTGGTTGCTGCCGATGTGACCGGTCGCCCACAGCGGCCCGTGTTGCGCGTGATTGACGTTTGCGCCGCGGCCCGGGTGCGGTACCTGGCCCTTGGTCTCGACGTTGGCGACAAGCTTCTGGGTCTTGGTATCGATCACCGAGATCTTGTGACGCGCGTTGGCAGCCATCAACAAGTAGCGCCGGCTGCTGTCCCATCCGCCGTCATGCAGGTAGCGCTCGGCGGCGATCATCCTTATGCCCAGCGGCCCGTTGCCATCACCAAGCTGCGAGTAGTCTACGGACCAAACCTGGCCGGTTTCCTTGATGTTGACCATCCAAGTGGGGCTGTGGTGGTCGGCGACAATGGCTGCCACGCGGGCCTCGCGGACGAACTCACCGTTGTCGATCTCATAGCTTGAGGTCGAGACGACGCGGATGGGCTCAAGCGTGTCACCCTTCATGATCACCAGCATCGGGGGCCAGTAGCCGCCGACGATCACGTACTTGTCGAGGTAGCCTTCAAACTTTGTCGTCTCGACCGACCGCGCTTCATTAAGCGCCTTGACCTCGGCGACGATGTCGGGCTTGTCCATCCACAAGTCGATCATGCCGACTTTGCCGTCGCGGCCGATGCTGTAGAAGTAGCGGCCCGAAGCCGAGCTGCGCAGGATATGGACGGCAAAGCCAGAGTTGACGATGTTGACCAACTCGTAGGTGTCGCCGTCGATGATCGCGACTTTGCCCACGTCACGCAGCACCACGCCAAAGTAGTTCTGCCAGTTGCGACCGGCAGGCGGTGCCGTCGGGCGCTTGTCTACGGGCACGTACAGCTTGTACGACTCTTTGATTTCCTTGAGGCTGCGCTCGGGTGGCGGTGGTGGGTCGTTCTGGACGTACCTGGCCATCAGCTTGACTTCGTCAGGCGACAGGATGCCCGACTTGCCCCACTCGGGCATGCCCGCTGGTGAGCCGTTGGTGATCATGGCTTCAAGGTAGGCGGTACCCTTCTTGCGAGTGCTTTCAGGCTCGATGTTCGGGCCCGTGGCACCCTTGCGCAGCACGCCATGACAGCCGGCGCAGCGGTTGAAGAAGATGTTCTTGCCCTTCTCCATTTCTTCATGACTGAGCTTGATGCCGTCATGCTTGTGGTCGTCATCGTCGTCGTCGTGCTTGTCCGAGTTACCCCCGGACGCGACTGCGTTGCCTCCGCTGTTGGCAGCCGGTGCACATCCAACGGCAAGGGTCGTGGCGGCTGCCATCCCGATTGCCAGTACGATCAGGTATTTGCGCAGGTTCATGATGCTCTCCCGGTCTCCAAGTCAGTGCGGCGAAGGCCGCTGCTTTGCTCCACACTACGTACGCTACAGATATTCAGACCTTAGTATCTTCTTATCTTCAATAATCCATCGCCGGTACCCGCGTGTCAACTCATTTCGCCGTGCTGGATTCGATTTCCTGGCCGTCCCAGCGGAAGCCGTTTTCAAACTGCACCACGCGCCTTCGGTTGGCCTCAAATTCAACCCTGCGTTGCTCTACATGATCCCATTTCTGGCTGTCGTCATCGCCCGAGCCGCGCAGCGCAATCTCGACCTGGTGCGCCCCGGGCTGCATGGGCAGTTCAATGGTCCCCAGGCTTGCGCTGTCACCCCGCACACCCTTTGGCTCGTACACCTGCTCGTGCACCACCATGCCATCCACGGTCACGCGCAGCGTGACCGGCAGCCGTCGCGTGCGCTTCTTCATCCCCTTCATGTGCGGCAGCTCTGATGCTACGTCTTCCGCCTCTTCCGCCTCGTCGCCAGCCAGCTTGAATGCCACGACCAGCATGGACGGCGGCGCATCTGGCGCGACGTACACAAACTGCGACAGCACAACCATCAACGCGACGAGAATCAGCGTCGTCAGCACGCCCCCCGCCACGAGCCGCGCCTTGCCCGCGATGCGCAGCGGCGTCCGAAATGCTCCTTCCAGGAATGCCGCCCCGGCTTGCTGCAAGTCGTGGTCCGACCCAGTCTCGAGGCGCAAAAACCGGAACGTGCCTTCAGGGATCCGTTCGGGCTTGAACTCAGGCTCGCGGCGGTTCTCGGCGCGCGCCTGCGCGATGTCCGATCCCAGGCGGCAGCGCGGTTCGGTCGATTCGCACGCCACAATCATCGCGCGCCCGCCCTTGCGCGAGATCATCTCGACCAGCGAACTGTGCACCCAAGCCGCGCACGGCACCGGCACGACGCGCCAGCCCGGCATTCCGTCGCACAGCCCAGTTTCGGGGTCCACCTGCAGCTTGCGCCCGGCGCTGTCGGCACAAAGGAACATCACCGCGTGGGGTCCGGCGGCATCGTCCAACCAGCCCCGGATGCGGTCACGCACCGCAGGCCGGTCAAGCTCGGGATACTTGATTGCGCCGGGGTCGCACGAGCCCATGCACACGCCGCAGCTGACGCAGCGCGCAGGGTCAATCAGTGAAACCAGCTTCTCCTTGCCTTCGGCTGGCACCATCGTGATGGCTTCGTAGGGGCAGTCCTGAAAACATTGCGTGCAGCCGTTGCAGGCCGGAGTGTTCACGACGGCAGGCTGCCGACGGCGGCGCCCCAGAATCAGCGGTAACCCGCACAGGCCGACCAGAATTCCCAGCGAAATCGCCCAGAAGGTCACCCCGCCCACGCGGTCGGTCACGAACAGGGGCAGCAGGTAAAACCAGTCGATGTCAAACTCGCCGGTGATCACGGCCATGTCGGCCGGGGCCGCCAATGCTGCCGGCACCACCAGCGAAGCCACCGTCAGCACGCCCAGCGTCACCAGCGCCAACTTGCGGGATGGCAGAAAGCGCGGCTTTCTCAGGCGCACCAGGTGAATCCAGATCACGGCACCAATCGGCACCGGCAGCAGCACGTGTGCAAAGAACACGGCAAAGAAGATGAGTGAGTTGATGTCCCCGTTGGTCAAGAAGCTCAGCGCGACCGGCTGGGGAAAGATCGGCAGTGTGTCCAGCACCTGTGCCGTGCCAACTGCAATCGCCTGTGCCCGCTGGTCCCAGGTCAACCAGTAGCCGAGCCATCCATCCAGCCAGATCAACGCCAGGATGATGATGCCCGTGACCCACGCGATCCAGCGCGCACCCGTAAAGCGTCGCGCCAGCAGCACCTTGATCGCATGGATGACCGAAAACAGCACACAGGCATCCGAGCTGTAACGGTGCAACGTGCGGACCAGGCCGCTGCCCCACGGCTGTGCCTCCATGGCGGCGATCGAGGCGTAGGCAGTGTGAACGCTGGTGTCGTACCACAGCAGCAACAGCACGCCGGTAGCGGCTGCAATAATGAACGTGTAGCCGGCCAACGCGCCGGTATACGCAAATGGGTTCCACTTCTCGGGCAACCCGCAACCCAGGATGCGCTCGACGCGCAACCACGCGCGCTCGCCTGCTGCCAGCACAGCATCGCCGCGCACGGGCGCAGCGTGACGGGCATCGGTAACTCGGGCCTTCAGCTTGTTGGCGGGCGAAAGGGCCGGCTTGGCGGGTGTTTCGATGCCGGCGGGGAAGGTCATGGCTTCGGCTCCGGCTCATTGGCGAGCAGCTTGAGTGCATCGGTGAGCCATTGCTGCTGCAAATCGCCCAGCGAGAAGCGGTATGCCAGGCGGCCTTGCCGGTCGATCAGCAGAAACGCGTTGGAGTGGTCCAGCCGCCCCTTCTCGGCATTCCACTTGCGCCAGATCCCCATGAACTCGATGACCGCGTTGACGTCGGCCGGTTTACCGGTGACCAGGTTCCACTGTGGCGCCTTGACGCGGTGCCCGCGCGCCATGCCGGCCAAGGCCGCCTGGTCGTCGCGCTCGGGGTCAAGGGTCACGGCGAAAACATGCACCTGGGCCTGCTCGTGCTCGCTAAGCGCCGCCATCGCGTTCTTGGCCTGGGTCAGAATCATCGGGCATGCGTCGGTGCAGGTGGCGTAAATCGCGGTGATCATCACCACGCTGCCCCGATAATCCTGTGGCGAAACCTGTACCCCGTTCTGGTTGGTCAGTCGAAACTCCGGCGCCTTGAGCTGGGTGCGCAGTTTGTCGGCCGGGAAGGGCAGCGACTCGCCAGCGACGTACGGTTTGTCGCCATTCGCGGCGTCGGCCATCGACATCAATCCGAATGCGCCTATCGCGACGACACCGAGCGCCGCACCCACGCAGATGGAGAGAGCCATCGGTTTGCGGAGCGCGACGCCCAGCTGTCGTCGGTACACCAGGAAAGTTGCAGTACCCAGAATGAACGGAGCCGTTACGTAGGGCACAACACTGGCCCACTTCACGCTGCCGGTCACCGAGTCGTAGTCAAAACAGCGCCGCTTGAAGTCTGCCGTGAACTCGCCCAGCGCGCCCTGCGCATCGGGCATGAGCATCATGGCCACAAGCATTGCATTCCACACCACCAGCACGCACAGCATGAACACCGCGAACCACGGCCCTTCAAACAGGCCTCGCAACGTGCGGCCGGCAATGGCGGTTGTCTCCTTCAGTACTGACATGGCTCTCTCCAGTCGTGCGGCTGCGTCACTTGACGGGCCACACGTCGACCAGCGCCTTCCAGTTGGCGAAGTAGTACACCGCGAAGCTGGCCAGGAAGATGCCGGTCAACACCAGCGTCCCCTTGGGGCGAAGCTTTTCCTCTTCAGGGTTCCAGTGGGTCGTGATCAGGCTCTTGGTCAGGCGGTCCTGTTCAGGCTTCTGCCAGCTTGTCATGGCGCGTCCCTTGTTGCTCTTGCCCAGGAATACCGTGTACACAGTCAGCAGAATGAAGATCAGGGCACCGGTTGCCGCGATCGTGCCGCCAATGCCCACAACTGCCAGGAACGGCCCGGCATCGCCCAGGTGCGGCGGGATTTGCGCACCGGTGAAGTCAATGTCCGGGTGGCGGCGCGGCACACCAAGGCTGCCGGCCAGCGTCATGCCTATGCCCATCAGCACGATGCCGAACCCGAAGATATAGGGCTGGATGCGTGCCAGTGCGCGTGCCGGGTAGTCCCGCTGGAAGATCAGCGGCACCACGTAATAGGCCAGACCCATGAACGCCAGGCTGGTGCCACCCGCCACCGTCATGTGAAAGTGGCCGGGAATGCGCAGCGTGTTGTGGGCAATGATGTTGATCTGGTGCGTGCCCAGCGTGACGCCGGTAATGCCGCCGCCGAATCCAAAGATCAGCAGCGACAGGAAGAACGCGGCAAAGCCGGGGTCTTTCCACGGCGCCTTGGTCAGCCAACCGAACAGTCCGCCGATACCCTTCTTGCGCTGCGCGACTTCAACCGCCGCCGGCACCGTGAAGCCATGGATCATGCTGGCCAGCACCGCCAGGTACAGCGCGTAGCTTGTGTTCCACATCTTCCATGGGGCGCTGACACCCGGGTCTACCAGCAGGTGGTGCGCCGAGGCCAGGTTGATGAACAGGATGTAGAGCACGAAGGCAACGCGGCAGACAGTCTCGTTCAACGGGCGCGAGCCGGTCGTGAGCGTCGCCATCAGGTACCACACGGAAACCATGGCGCACACGTTGATCTGCTGGCTGGCGTGGCCGAAGCCCCACCAGATCATGCGGTACCAGGCGCCATCGGGGGCATTCTCGAGCACGCCGATGGACCACAGCCACGTCGGGATCAACGCAACCGCGCCGTGCACAATCGTGAAGATCGCGATAATCACTGCCGCGAGCGCGCCGAAGACAACCAGCGGGATGCTGCCCTTGTAGGTCTTGTCGCGCTTGGCAATGAACAGGCCGCCCAGGAAATTGACGCATCCGAGCAAGGCACCGACGGCAAACAGGATCAGGCCCAGGTAAAACTCCTGCTCCGCCCGCAACGGCACATAGCTGGTCATCAGCACCGAGGCGCGGTCCATGAAGATGGAGTAATTGACAGTAAGAAAGCCCGTCAGCATCAGTACAACCTGTCCCCAGCTGAGGGCCCTACTGAAGTTGCGCGAGTTGAGCAGCGAAGTCGAGGCGAAGTAGAGAATCGCCATTTCCATGAACAGGATCCAGAACACCAGCATGTTCAGGCCGTGCACGGTCAGGTACTTGTAGTAGTTCGCAGGCTCAAGCAGCGCGACGGTCTCCCAGCGCGTGAGTGCAAGCAGAAACGCCGCAGTCACGCCGATCAGCAGCGCCACGACGCCAAACACGGCGTTGAGCTTGATGAACAATTGCGCGCTGTTGCAGACCGGCAGGCCCGTGGTCGCACAGACTCGCGATTTGTCAGGCAGAAGGTTTCCCATGGCCCTACTCCTCGACAATGATCAATCCGGACATCAGGTGGTGGCCGGCGCCGCAGAATTCGTTGCAGATGATGCTGAACTCGCCCGTTTCGGCGGGTTTGAGCGTGATGACGTGGTCGTAGCCCGGCACCACGTGGAAGTTCATGTTCATCGGCAGCAGGCTGAAGCCGTGCTGGTAGTCGCCGCTGGAGATATGGATGCGGTACTCGACATCCTTCTTCAGCTTGAGCACCGGGTACCAGCGCCAGTTCTTGCCCACAAGGTAGGCATCGCTGCCGGGTGCCGGCTGCACGATGGGCGTACCCGCGCGATCGCCCACCTGGTTGGTCTCGACGAACTTGGCCACGCGCTTTTCGAAATCGATGGGGGCGACGGTATAGGCTTCGCCTGAGCTGGTCTGCTGGCCCTTGAAGTGCCAGTAGGGCATGGCGATGGTCAGCACCAGGCACCACAGCAGCGCCACGCCGATCCAGACACGTTCAAACCCGTGAGGCGCGCGAACCCATTTTCCGACAGGATTATAGATGCTCATGGCTGGCTCCTTTCGCCTACGGCAGCTCTGCCTTCTTGGCCAGCAGAAGTTCAACCCACGCCCATACGGTGTAGGACAGGAACGGGACCATGAACCCCAGCGCCAGCAGCAACCACATGTTGTCGAACAGCCGCTGCAGCCAGGCCTTGTCTGAGGGCTCTTCCTGCCCTTCGGGCACCTCATAGATGCTGCCGTGTTCGGTCATGGCTTGCTCCCATCAAGGATTACAAGGTCTTTTTATCTTGTTTATAGCCTGCCACAATCTCAGTCAAGCCGTACTTCTACGGTGTGTAGTAAAGGCTGAAGCGCGGTGTCGGGACGAACGAGTCCCGCCCTGTCACAAACCACATGCGTCCGGCATGGAACACTGTTGCATGGAAGCCACTTGCCATGTCCGGCGTGGCCAGCAGTTCCAGCGTGCCTGCCACCGGGTCCAGCCGCTGCAACCGTGCAGTCGCGTGTGGCGCCGGTGAACTGTCCCAGCCGTTCAGGATGTACAGCTTGCCGTTGTGGACCGCCCCGGCGCCGTACCAGATCGGCTGTGCCAGCGCGGGGAAGCCCGAGGGCCCCGTGGTGCCGGTTGCGGCGTTGTCGCCGACCGGGTCGGGTTGATACATCTCAATGCTGTCCAGTGTCGCGGAAATACCCCGGCCGCCGGCCATGTAGATCGCACCGTTGATCCAGCCTACCACCGGGAAGCGACGGGGCGTGTAGACTCCGACGTCGCTCTTGATGTGCCAGGCGCCGGTCGCCGCGCTGCCCAACGGCGCCTCGTACATCAGGACCGCGTTGCTGTGCTCTTTCATGTATGACCCGGACCCGGGCGCGGTCTCGGCGCTCAGGCGGCCGCCCACTACGTACAGGCGGTCGTCGGCATCCTGCGCCGCATCGGCTGCCGCCAGGCCGAACTCCGCCCAGCCCTGCACCAGCCGCCCACCCAGCATGCCCGGCATCGCTGCCACCACTTCCCATGGGCCGGGCGCGGGCAGCGCGCTGCCGGCGCCATCCGCCACCTGCATGCGCTCCACAAGCCCGCAGAATGCGCCGCTGGATGGCGCCGTGGCTGAGTACAACTCGCCGCCCACGACATAAATGTAGCCGCCGTAGCTGTGTTGCAGAAACGCCGCGCCCACGTACTGGCGTTCAGTGCTCAGCGGCCGCCCGATGTCCTCCAGCCGATGGTCGCGCAAGACGTTGGCCTGGTGCGTCGTGTGAAACACGTACACATTGTCAACCGTCGCGCCCACGCGCCCGCCAAGCAGATAGATCGCGCCCTCTGCGCCGTAGTCGGGGTGCGGGGCCACCACCATGGCTTCGCAGTAATGCTCGTGAAAGTCGCCGGCGCCATCGGCCCGCAGGGAGTCAAAATAGCGGTGGTCTCCCGCGCGCCGCCAGAAGTTGCCCTGTCCGGCATCATAGACCCGCAGCCGCATGTCGCGCGTCGCCGTCAGCCCCGCGGTATCGACCTGCACGGTGAAGTCAAACAGGCCTTGCTCCAGCGCCCAGCCTTGCAGCGCTCCTGTCGCGGAGAGCGTCACGCCTTGGGGCAGCATACCGCCGATCAGCTGAAAGCTTGCGCCGGTAGGTGTTGTGCCTGCCATGCTCACGGGCAGGGCAACGTTCATCGCGCCGGAGCCCGCGTCATGCTCGACCAGTTCTTCGGGCAGCGTCAGGTCGTTGAAGCGAATGCGAAACGTGTACGCGTTGGCGTGCCAGACAGCGTTCTTGTAGACGGCTTCCACGGCAAGGAACCATGTGCCGGCCGGGGCGCCCGCCATGCGGATCACGGAGTCATCCCCCGTCGCTGCGGGCACGCCGTCCACCAGCTTGTCATAGGCTGCGCCCCCGCGATCACGATACAGCGCGGACTTGAGCTTGCCGGTGAAGGCTGAAAAGAACACTTCGATCTCGATCTCACCCTCGTACGGAGTGCTGAACGCAAACAGATCCACGAGGTCGCGGTCTGGGTCGCCCGGGTTGCTGCTGACACTGAGTGTAGTCGCCTGCACCAGCGGGGCCGCCATGCTCAGCGCGCCCATTTGGGTCGCCGTCGCAAAGTCATTGTTGTTGCTGCCGGCGTCGAAGCCGTCCAGCGCGTGCACATAGCCTACGCCTTCGTAAGCCACGAGGTCCAGACGCTGGCTGATGGCAACCATCGGACTGGTAAAGGGCTCGCACTGGATCTCGAGCTCGTACAAGCCAGCCGCTGCCGGCGCGCCGAATAGCGTTCCATCGGGCAGCAGGGCCAGGCCGGCGGGCAGCGCCGCAGATGCCGCGCCCAGGCTCCAGATCAGCGGGTATGCACCAACGCTGCTGTTGGACGCAAGCTGCACGCCGTACGGCTGGTTGCGCATGCCGCGCGGAAGTTCCGTGGTCGTAATCTCCGGCGTCGCCACAATCCACAGGTCCAGCGACGCGACTGCGATGGCCGGCGACGCCGCGGAATCCTGCACCTGCACATCGAAGCGGTGAAACACCTCTGCCCCGGCTGTGTACGTGCCGGTGATCTGGCCACTGGCATCTAGCGTGAGCTGGGAAAGGCCCAGCGCGAAACCGCCGCCCGTGGCTGTGCCGCCGCTGGTGACACTGAACTGGTAGGGCGGGACGCCGCCGCTGGCGGCAATGGCGGCTGTGTAGGGCTGCCCCATCAACCCGGCGGGAATGCGCTGGGTGTCGATGGTCAGCGCTGCGGGCTGCACTACAAGCTGAAACTGGCGCTCTGCCACCGCGGCGGGAGTGCTGTCGTCTCGCACACGGATCAAGAGCGCCAGTGTTTCGGGCGTCGTGGGCGTGCCGGAAAGCGCGCCCTGGGCCGAGAGGCTGATCCACGCGGGTGGCGTGAAGCCGGTGCCCCACTCAAACGTGAACGGTACCTGGCCCCCGTCAGCCTGGACCGAGAACAGATAGGACTGGCCCACCTGGGCATCTGGAAGTGCGGCGGTCACGAACTCGAACCCGGGCTTCCATGTTGGTTTGCCATCGTCGCCGCTGGTGTCGCAGCCGGCAACCAGTGCAAACGTGGCAAGAACAGTGATAGCGATTGCGCGGTACATGGCTCTCTCCTGCAATGGATCCGCTTCTACAGGGAGCATATATCAGCTATTCAGATATACAAGTCTTTTATTGTGGCTGGAGCACAAATCGTCCCGCCCGCGCCGCGAGCGCATGATAGACCGAAAAGAATCAGAAAACGGTGGCACCCCGGGCAGGGATCGGACCCCAAACCAGCCCGGTGGGCTGGTTTGGAAGTGTAGCAGCCCGCCGTAGCCTTGGCGGAGGCGGGCGTAAGCGAAGCGTACGAGCGAAAGCCGTGAATTTCGCGGTATTCAGAAAACGGTGGCACCCCGGGCAGGAATCGGACCCCAAACCAGCCCGGTGGGCTGGTTTGGAAGCGTAGCAGCCCGCCGTAGCCTTGGCGGAGGCGGGCGTAAGCGAAGCGTGAATGCGACAGTCGTGAATCTCGCGGTATTAAGAAAACGGTGGCACCCCGGGCAGGAATCGGACCTGCGACCTGCGGTTTAGGAAACCGCTGCTCTATCCACTGAGCTACCGGGGCGTGGCTTCACTCTAACAACGCGCCCCTGCGCGAAAAGGTTGCGGGCTATCGGCGCTCGGTGCTGCGGAACACACGCACGGCGCGAAACCTTGCCGTGCCATCGCTGAGCCGGTAGTTCTGGTCAAGGCGCTGCTGCACCTTGCGTGCCAGGGCCGCGTTGTTGGTGCGCGGGTCGCCTTGCAGCACAGCCGCCACGTCGCGCCTGACATCTTCTTTCAGCGAAGACTCGAACTCCTGCCAGTTGGCACGCCGGGCAGCCTCGTCCGCTCCGGCAAACTGGAACTGCACCTGCCAGTTCTCGTCGCCCGCCGGCGTAACGAAGCTGACCGGCAGGTCATACGGGTTGGGCACGCTGCTTTCCTGCACCGACGCGGGCGCTCCGCCGCTTGGCTGCTGTGCACCGTTGTTGCCGCCAAAGATCATGACCAGCGCGATGATGCCGCCAATGATCAGCGCCAACACGATGCTGAGTATGGTCACCTTCACCCAGCTCAATGGCGCGCCGCCGCGGACTTCGCCCGTGCTGCCATTGACCAGCACGTTGTAGGCCTTGTCCTTGAAGCGATAACTCATGATGAACACGGGCAGCAGTACGTGCTTGAAGCTCTGGCCCCAGAAGTTCGTGTTCACGCTTAGAAAGCGATGCGTGTCGCCGGGCACGTCGCGCGCGCAGCGCGAGTGGCACTCGCCGCGAATGCCTGTCTCGGCGATGCTCCAGCACTCTTTCAGGTCCATGCTGTAGCGTTCGGCGCGAAAGCCCGCGAGGTACTTGCTGTCGTAAGGCACCAGCGACTTGGTCGGGAACGGCTCAATCTGCTGCATCAGCTTTTGCAGGTCCGTCCCGTAGTACTGGCGCGATGCGCACACCAGCCAGTCATCAAAGAAGTCACGGCGCTGGCCGCTGGTCCAGACCCAGCGCACCTTGCGCACCTGGCGCGTCTGGCGCCGACCCTGGCTGTCTGTGTAACTCTGCGTCACGTAGTAGTAGTAGCCCGCCTGCGCCGTCCAGCTTGAGTGGCTCTGGGTGTCGTAGGTCCAGAACGGCACGTACACGCCGTGCAGGTCCTCCACGTTTGCGCGCTGCTGCAAGGCACTGGGTCGCACCAGCTTGACCCACAACCGGCCCCAGAAACCGTCGCCACCGTTCAGCCACTTGCGAAACTTCTCTACCGCGTCAGCGCCCTTGAACTGAAATGGCAGCAGGCCCTCCGGCTGCAGCACACCGGGTGGCAGTTCTTCTTCAATAATGCGTTTGCCGCCGCAGTAATCGCAGCGGGCGGTGTGGCCCCCGGTGTCGACAATGATGTCCGCGCCGCAGTCCTGGCATTTGACTTCGCGCTTGCCCTGGGTCTGCACGTGCTGCGCGTGGCCCAGATAGCGGGCAATGGCGTCGTTCAGGTCGTACTCAATGACCGCGGCGCCTTCACGCACCTCAATCGCCTGCGTGTGGCCGCAGTAACCGCAGACGAGCTCGCGGGCGCCGGGCTTGAATTCAAGGTCCGCCCCGCAGCCGGTACATGGCAGCGTGGAAACGCTTGTCTTGTTGCCCTCTACGGGGCCGTCGTCGTTGTCGAATTCGCCCATGGGGCTTTCCTTTTAATAGCAACAGGCCCCCGGGGCGAGAGCCATGAATGACCCCCACCCCCGCTTTTCGTGAACACGCACAGCGCCCAATCCGTAGTATCATTAGCCGTCCCGGCGTGCGGCGCCGGGGCTATTGGGAGAAATGCCATGCGTCACCTGCTATGGATGCTGCTGCTTGCCGGTTCGCCCGTGTTTGCCGCCGAGGCTTACCCTGAAGCCCGCCTGTCGGTAGTGCAGGATGCCGGCGACGAAGGCGAAGAAACGGTCGAATCCTGGCTCGTCGACGCCAACATGGCTGCCGACAGTGGCCGCTACGCAGCCGCCAAGCTCGACTTCAAGAAGGCCGTCAAGGAAGACCCGGCCCACCAGGCGGCTGCACGCGGTTTGGCAGAAGTCTATGTGCAGACCGGCGACTACAAGCTTGCCCAGAAAGCTCTTGAGGGCTGCATCGCCGCCGCCGAGAAGGATGGCGCCGCCGTCGAGCCCCGCACGCGCATTGCACTGGCGCGCATCCTGTTTACCCGCGGCGAGTACTCCGCCGTCGAAAAGATCGCCGACGCCTTGAGCGCAGAGGCGGCCGCTGAAGCCAAGGCCGCCACCCCGCGCGGCGATGTCGTGCTGGCTGCCATCGACGGGGCCGTGCTCAAGGGCAACCTGCTGCGCACACAGGGCCTGTATGATGATGCAATCAAGCTCTATGCCACGGTGCGCGACCTGGTCATGGCGCACCGCGGCGGTTTGATGCGCATCGATACCAGCAAGAAGCGCCAAGCCGACATGGCCGACCTGTGGTGCAGCGCCGGTGAGGCTTATTACTGGCAGAACAAGCTGCACGAAGCCAACGATTGCTGGGGCAACGCGCTGCAAGCCGACGAGTACCACCTGCGCACCGCAGGCTGGATGGCACGCCTCTACCTTGAGCAGAACCACGACAGCAGCAGCCGGGTGAACTACTCCGAGCCCACGCTGCGGCACAACCCGAACGTGACCGAGCTGAAGCTGCGGCTTGCCGAGGCGCACTTCTTTCGCTGGCGCAGCGGCGAGGGCATGAAGCACCTTGAGGAGGGGCTGAAGGTCAACCCGGACCACCCCGAGGCGCTGGCCGTGCGGGCCCTGCGGTTCCTGTACACCGACCAGTATGAAGAAGCGCGCAAAGATTATGAGCGCGCGTTGAAAGTGAACCCGCAGCACGTGGAAGCCCTGGGCGCCAAGGCCCTGCACGGCAAGACGCTGGGCTTGAAAGACGTGTTTGAGCAGGCGGAAGCCGCCATGCTCGCCATCAACCCAAAACCCGCGCGCTTTTACGAGATCATCGCCGACGGCCTGAGCGACCGCTTCCGGTACGTCGAGGCCTTTCCGATGTACGACAAGGCGCTGGCGTGCAATGAAAGGCACTGGAGCGCATACAAGGGCCGCGGCATGGCGGCCATGAACTTCGGCGACGACGTGCTGGGCAAGAAGTCGCTCAAGACAGCGTTCGACAACGACCCTCTGCGCAACAACCTGCAAACCTTGAACCTGCTCACGCTGCTCGAGAGCTACAAGAACTTTGAACGCTACGAGTCACCCGACGGACGCTGGCGCCTGCTGGTCCACAAGACCGAAGCGCCGGTGATGAAAGACCTGTACATCCAGCACCTCGACGCATGCTGGGACAGCATGACGAAGAAGTACGACTTCAAGCCGCGCACCCCCATCGTCGTCGAGGCCTTTCATCGCCACGAGGACTTTGAAGTGCGAACGGTCGGCATCACCGGTTTGCCTGCGCTGGGTGCATGCTTCGGGCAGTTGATCACGCTGGATTCGCCGGGGGCGCGGCCCGCGGGCACGTACAACTGGGCCAGCACCCTGCGCCACGAGATGGACCACGTGTTTCAGTTGCAGATCAGCAACGGGCAGATCCCGCGCTGGCTGGCGGAAGGCAGCAGCGTGTACGAGGAAAAGATGACGCGCCCCGAGTGGGAGCGCCACATGGAAGACCAGTTGTTCATGCACTACCACATGGACGACATTCCCAGCGTCAAGAAGTTCAACGAGTGGTTCCGCGATGGCAGCAAGGTGCTGTTCGCGTACTACCTCGGCAATGTCATGCTTGAGTTCATTGACAAGAAGCTCGGCGGGCTGGGCAGTGTGCGCAAAATGATCGAGATGTTCGGCGAGAAGAAAACGCCTGAAGAAGTCTTCCGTGCCTGCCTGAACATGGAACCTGAGGCCTTCGACCAGCAGTTCCGCGACTATGTGCGCGATGAGCGCATTGCCCACCTGCGCATGGTGCCGCGCATCTCACAGGACCGCGTCACCGAGCTCTACTTCAAGTACGAAGACGGCAAGGCCGACGTGCCTGACATGGTCGAGCTTGCCCTGGGCTACGCGCAGCAGGGCTCGCGCGTTGACGCCGAGACCTTCATCGGCCTGGCAAGCCGCAAGGGCATCGCCGACGAACTCAGCCCCGCGGGCGCACGCTTCCACTATGTGAAGATGCTGCTGGCCCGCGGCGACGAGAAACTGAACGCCGCACAGCGCGCGGCCAAGTCACGCGAGCACCTGGAAACCGCGATTGCCCGCGGCCTGGAGGACTTCCAGAGCTTCCTGATCATGGCCCAGTTTGCCCAGCGCGAGCAGAACGAGTCGATGATGCTGCACTGGCTGAAAGAAGCTAACCGCGCCTTCCCGGAAAACCCGCAGCCCTACGCCGCCATGTACCAGTACTGGCAGCAAGCCGGCAACCGCGAAATGGCCGTCGAAGCTGCCGAGAACTGGATGAAAGTCGACGAGAACAACCTTCAACTTCGCATGTGGCTGATTGAGCAGGTCTACGACCCCGGCCGCAACTGGGCAAAGATGGCCGAGATGGCTGACCAGGCGGTGAACATCGCGCCGCTGATGGCCGGCACGCACCGCTACCGCGCGTTCGCCCTGCGCAAACTGAAGCGCTACGAAGAAGCGGTCCAAAGCTTTGAGTACGTGCGGCGCCTGGCAACAGGCAACACGCCCGAAGAAGCCGTGGCCGCCGAAGTCAACGCGCTGCTGGACATCGCAGCCACCTGGCTGCACGCCGAGAAGTTCGACAAGTGCCGCGAAGCGCTGGAGAAGGCAAAGCTGTTAGATCCTAAGAACGAACGCATCAAGACCATCCAGGAAGAACTGGAAGCCGGCGAAAAGGAAAAAGAAGAAGGCTTCTAGGTCAGTGGCACGGGCACGGCGGTCAGGCACAAATTCGGCGGCAGATTGCCGAAATTGTGCCGGACCCCCACCGTGTGCACGTGCGCCGAGCAGCACATCAGGGCGGGAAGCGCTCTTCCCACAGGCGGCTGAAGACTGCGATATCGTGCTCCCAGGTTTCCACCGATGCGCGCAGGACCAGCGCCCCGTTTTCCGTGCTCAGACGGTGCTCGGTGCGCACGTGGGCGTGCCAGCCTTCGCGGCGCGTGACGACCTCCTGCGTGACCTCGACGACCGCGCTGCCGGGGTCGCCCTGCGTGACGCGCATTTCTTCCATGATGCTGTGGCCGATCTCAAGGTCGATCGGTTCAAGCCGGCTCAGCGCCGGGCCGCCGTCTTCACGGGCATCGATCACGTTGCGATACACCAGCGTTTGGCCTTGACGCGTCAACTCACGCCGGACGATTGGTGTCTCCAGGTCGTTGAACGTCACGCCGTGCGCCTGCGCGGGCGGCTCAAAATCCGCTAGCCCCGAATCGCCGGGTGTTGGCGGTCTGACCGGTAACACCAGCGCGGCTTCGTACACGGTCAGTGTGAACGACTCCCGTTCGGGCCACACGACGGGCCAATAGCTGGTGCTGAGTGCGACTCGCAACGTGTGCCCGGGCGCAAATGCGTGGGCGCAGTCGTTCAGGCGCAGCGTGATGTCGTACACGCGGCCCGGCACAAGCGGGGCCGGCGCCTCGTGGCCGTCACGGTGCTGCAGGTTGAGCACGCCGTACGAAACTCGCAGGCTTCCTGGCTCGGCGACATCGCACAGGCGCGCAAGCAACTGCCCAAAGGGCTTGTCACACGAGACGCGCAGTCGCAGCAACGGTGCGCCCAGAATCTCCATGGGTTGGGACACAAGCGTGTCGTAACACTCGCTGAGCGCGTCGTCGGCGACCTGGTCGCCCGGCTCGTCGCCTTCAACACCGAAGCCGCACCACGCCCCCGCGGCTTGCCCGACCGTCAGCGGCGTCGAGATCGTCCGTGTACCAGCCAGCGGCAACTCGCGCGGCTGGATGTGCGGGCTGGGCCAAGCCTGCTCTGCAACCCAGCGCCCCGGGCGCATGGCGGCGGCTTCAGCGGGCGGCACATACTGCTGCATCCAGGCGCGCAGCATGGGTGTCGGCGGCAACTCGCGACCGCGCATCCAGTGGTCAAACCAGGACATCGCCTCCTGCAAGAATCCGATAGCAGGCCCCGGCACGCCCTCGTGCGGGTAGACGTGCGCCCAGGGCCCGATCAGCCCCCGGCGCGGGCAGCTCAGGCCCGCCAGCATGCGCGGCACGGCATTGCTGTAGCCATCGGCCCATCCGCTGACCGCGTACACCGGGCAGCGGATGCGGCTGTACTCTTCGCTGACGCTTGCTTGCTTCCAGTAGTCGTCGCGCGTTGGGTGACTCAGCCAGCGCTGCGCATAGAGCGGCAGCCTGTCCAGCCGCTCGCGCCATATCCTGCGCCAGTCGGGGCCAACAATCTGCGGGTCGGGCGGTGTCGCGCTCAGCGTGAACAGCACGCTGCCCCAGACCAGGTTCTCGGTCAGCAGGCAGCCGCCCATGTAGTGCGCGTCGTCGGCGTATCTGTCGTCGCTGGCGCAAACCGCGATCACGGCCTTGAGCGCAGGCGGCTGTAGTGCGGCAATCTGCAGCGCGGCGAACCCGCCCCAGCTTTTGCCGATCATGCCGAGGTTGCCGTCACACCACGGCTGCGCAGCCAGCCAAGCCAGCGCGTCGGCGCCGTCCTGCTGTTCCTGCGGCGTGTATTCGTCCAGCAGCAGGCCGTCGCTTTCGCCGCTGCCGCGCAGGTCAATGCGGACCGCGGCATAGCCGTGGCCGGCAAAGTAGCGGTGCATGGGCTCGTCGCGGTGGCGGGTGCCCCAGCGCTTGCGGTACGGGATGTACTCAACGATGGCGGGTACGGGCCGCTCGCTGTCGGGCCGCCACATGCGCGCAGCCAGCCGCGTGCCATCCGGCAGCGGGATCCAGAAGTGCTCGACTTCTGTGAACTTGAACGGGAACTCTTCCACAACGCGCATGGCCCCATGCTACGCTGCGCAGGCATGCCGAACAGACTGCCCCGAGTTCTGCTGGTCATGCCCACGATGTGGGACAGGCGCCAGCTTGAGGCCTGCCGCGAGGACTGGCACGAACGGTTCGTGGTCGAATTTGGTGAACCCGGCGACGACGAGTGCCGCGCGGACTTTCCGGTCCTGGACTACATCGACCGCATGGCCCGCCGCACCGACATCGCGGGGGTCTTTTCTTCCAGCGACTACCCCGGCGCCACAATTTCTGCCGCGATCGCCACGCAGGCCGGCTTGCCCGGGCCTGACCCCCGCGCCGTGCTGTGCGCGTCGCACAAGATCGTGTCGCGCCAGATGCAGCAGGCCGCGGTGCCGGAGGCCACGGCGCGCTTCTGCACCATCGACCCGGACAACGCGGGACCGCCGGAGATCGGCTTTCCGTGTTTCGTCAAGCCGGTCAAGGGCGCGTTCAGCATGTTCTCGCGGCGGATTAACACGCTGGCTGAATTGCAGTCGCACCTGGATCGGCCGGAGGTTCGCGAATTCCGGCAAGGGTTCATGCTGCCGTTCAACACGCTGTGGCAGCGCTATGGCGGCAAGGGTGTGGACGGCAGCTACTTCATTGCCGAGGAGGTGCTGGCAGGCGCGCAGGTCACCGTTGAGGGCTTTGTCGCCGACGATGAACCGCAGACGATCGGCATCGTGGACACGGAGTTCTACCCGGGCACCACCAGCTTTTCGCGCTTTGTGTACCCGTCTTCGCTGCCGGCCGAGGCCCAGCAGCAGATGAATGACATCGCGCGCAAATGCATTGCCGCCATGGGTCTCAAGCGCTGCTTTTTCAACATCGAGATGGCCTGGGATGGCAGGCGCGCGTACATCATCGAAGTCAACCCGCGCATCTGCGGGCAGTTTGCCGACCTGCACGGAAAGGTCGATGGCGTGAACACCATGGCGCTGGCGCTTGACCTGGTCACCGGCGCAGACGTGGCCTGGACCCCGGGCGGGGGCGACTACAACTTTGCCGCCAGCGTGCCGTTGCGCGTCTTCGCGCCGACGCTGGTCGAGCAAGCACCGGATGCTGATCAGCTTGCCGAAGTGATGGCGCGGTTTCCGGCCACACTGGCCTGGACCGAAATCACGGCCGGCCAGATGGTGGATGATTTCGTGTTCGAAGACGGCGCGAGCTTCCGGTATTGCGTGTTCAACCTGGGCGCCAACTCCCGCGCCGAGCTGAACGCCCGGCAGCGCGACATCACCAGCGCACTGGGCTTTGCCCTGCGGGCGCTCTAGCCACTGCCGTGAACGACGCCAAGCCACTACAATCGCGCCATGGACCCGGACGACAACAACGACTTCAAGCCGGTGGACGAGCACACGCTGCTCGAGATCGGCTCAGACAGTTCCGACACCGGCACCAAGCCCATCGACGAAACCAGCATCAAGATGCGCCTGGGCCAAGTGCTGGTCACCAAAGAATTGGGCCATGGCGGCATGGGACGGGTGTACCGCGGCCGGCACGTCGGGCTGGATGTGGCCGTGGCCGTCAAGACGATGGGCGCGCACATCAGCGCCGACCCCACGGCACGGCAGCGTTTCCTGCGCGAGGCGCGCACGGCAGCGAAACTTGATCATCCGAATATCGTACGCGTGCTGGACGTGAACGAGCAGGACAACGTCCCCTATATCGTGATGGAGTTCGTCGACGGCACCGACCTGTCTGCACTGCTGAAACAGCACGGCGCGCTGGACAGCGTGGCGTGCCTGAAGGTGGTCGCGCAGATTGCCGACGGGCTGGCGCACGCGCACGCGCAGGGCATCGTGCACCGCGACATCAAGCCGCACAACGTATTCGTCGCGCGCGACGGGCGCGTCAAACTCGGCGATTTCGGCCTGGCCCGCGCCGTGGAGGCCACGACCGAGCTGACCATGCCTGGCGCCGCGATCGGCACGGCACATTACATGAGCCCCGAGCAGGCCAGCGGCAAAGACCTCGACCAGCGTAGCGACGTGTACTCGCTGGGCGTGACCGCCTGGCACTTGATTACGGGTGCGCCGCCATACTCAGGCACCACGCCCGTCAGCGTCGCGGTCCAACACGTGAACAACGACATTCCGTACGAGCGCGAAAAGTTCGGGCACATACCGGACGCAGCCGTGTACCTGCTGATCAACATGACCGCGCGCGACCCTGCCCGCCGGCCCAGTGCCCGCGAAGTCTGTGACCGGATTTCGCAGATCCTGGCACAATCGGGCCACGGCACAACGCGCCTGAATTCGCTGGAAGACCTGCTGAAGCACGGCAGCGTGTCGCAGTATGTGCCAGTGCCGCCCACGCCGCCCCCGCCGGGGCCGCAGTTTCATTTCAGCGCGCCGCCATCGCCGGCGCCCATGATGGCTCATCCGCCGATGCATATGCCGATGCATCACCCCAGCACATCCACCAACTCGAACATGCTGCTGTGGGTCACGCTGGCACTGATTGCGTTCTTCGTGCTGACCGTCGGCGGCTGCATGATGTACATCAGCATCGCGGGCTAAGCTGCGGCATCGCGCTTCACGACTCGCTGGCGCACGATCACATAGATGATGGTCAGCCCGACCACCGTGAACATGTTCACCAGGATCAGTGCCTTCACGCCGGCACCCGCAAGCGTTGCGATAATCAGGATCGGCGTCATCACGCCCAGCAACACGACACTGTCCAGAATGACCGGGATGCGCAGGTGGTTGCGCGCGACCAGCGACTGGCTGATCACAACGTTGATCGGCGTGAACACAAATGCCACCGCCATCAACTCCATGTAGTTTTCGGCCCAGTACACGAGTTGGGGCTGCGGGTTGAACCAGCCGGCGATTTCCGGGGCAAACACAAACACCGGCAGCGTCAGCAGGATGCCGGTCAGTGTCGCGAACACGATGGTCAGGCGTTCTTCGTGGGCGGCGCGTTCCGGCTTTGCGGCGCCAAGGCTCGATGCCACCAGCGTCTGCGCCGCAGCCCCCCACCCGAAACTGAGCAGAATCAGCAGCAGTTCAACTTTCAGACCCACGAACACGCCGCCAACGACGTTGGGGTCGCCACGGCCGGCTTCCTGCATCGTGCGGATCATGACGCCACCCGCCAGCCCCCGCGCTGCAATCTGCCCGTTGTTCCACAACCCGATGCGCATCAGCTCCAGCACGGCGCGCCCCTGCGGAATCAGCCAGTGCAGCTTGCCGCGCATGTGCCCGCGCCACAGGCCGTAGCCTAGCAGCATGCCGCCCGCAATCGCGCGGGCCAGTACGGTCGACCACGCGCTGCCGATCACGCCCATGCGTGGCAGGTTCAGCCCCTCGCACCACGTGCGCAGAAACCCCGGGAAGAAGCCCGGGAACGGGCCCGCGCCATAAATCAGGAACAAGCCGAACAGCGCGTTCAGCACGTTGCTGAGCATGAAGAACACCAGAAACACGTTGGTGCGACCCAGCGAACGCTCAAGCGTTGTCAGGTACAGGAACATGCCGGCGGTAAAGCCGCCTGCCAGCATGATTTCCAGGTACTCGGTGCACTGCTCAAGCTGCCAGCCTTCGCGCGCGCCCATGGCGGTGGCGATCTCTTCGGCCCAGATCCAGCCGGGCACGCCCATGATCGCCGAAAGCGCCAGCACAAAGCCGCTTGCGCGAAGCGCAATGCGGCGCAGATTTTCCTGGTTGCCTTCGCCCAATGCGCGCGAAAGCAGCACCCCCGCGCCCGCAATCGGGCCATTGAACAGGATTGTCTGGAAGGTCGTGATCGGGTCGCACAGGCCCGTGACGCTGATCGCCTGCGCGCCCTCTTCTCCGCCCAACTGGCCGACCAGCAGCGTGTCAACGAGGTTGAACAGCGCGTGGCACGCCAACCCCAGCACCAACGGCAGGCCGAAGAACAGCACGTGCCGGGCCAACCGCGAGTTGACGTTGAAAAGGCTCACCGGTACTCCGCTACCCACAATGGCGACATGCACAGCCAGTCAGCATCGTGCCTTGTCGCGGCCCCAAGTGGTTGTCAATCCGGCGAGATTTCAACCAGCCGCTCGGCAGGGTTCAAGGCATCCGGGCCCGTGAAGCACACAAAGGTCCGAACAAGCCGCGGCGGCTTGCCCCGGGCCTTGAGCATCTCGACTAGGCTTCGGGCATAGGCCCTCAGCTGCTGGCCGTGCTCGGTTTCCGCGTGGGCCCGCAAGTCGCCCTGCACGCGGTCGGTCTTGTAGTCAATGATTTCGTATGAGTCGGCCGCGAGCTCACGCAGCAGGTCAAAGCGTCGAGCACCCTGCGGCGTCAGCAGGCTGAACTCCGGGCGCTCACGCAACGCAACGGGCCGGGTCGCCAGCGCCTGACGCGCGCGCTGAACGTGCGCCGAAAGTTCGCTTCCGCCCGCTTCCAGCATTCCGGCTTCAGCCCCGGCGGCGCGCATGTGCAGCTCCATGGCAGCGTGGACCAGCGTGCCGAACTCCACTGCGTCCGGCTTGATCCATGGCGCAGGCGCGACAGCGAGCGCCACACACAAAGAGGCGTCGATCGCTTCAGGCAATTCAAGGCTGCCGTTCTTGAGTGCGGCGCGCGCGCGCAGAATCAACGGCGCATGCGACTTGGGCGCAGCGCGCTCGACGGGGCCGCGCCATTGCAGGTCCAGTGCCGGCTCTGCGCTGGCGTCTCCCCACTGGCTGATGCCCAGCGACCGTGACAGCAACCCGGCCCAGCCGACGCTTTTGATTTCCGCGCCCACGGTCCCGACCAGGATCAGGCGCGACTTTGCGCGCGTCCAGGCAACATAGAGAATGCGCCGCTCTTCAGCCTCAGCGCGCGCAGCATGATCGTTGGCAGCCAGCCCGCCATACAGGTCGCACTGCGACTCGCCGAGCGAGTCCTCGTCGGTGGAGCGCAGCCACAGCCCCAGCGGCTGACCTGGCGCAACCGGCCAGCAACGCACTACGCCGCCACCCCCGCCACCTGGGCTCGCCGCAAGATCGGGTACGATCACGACCGGAAACTCCAGCCCCTTGGCCTTGTGCACGGTCAGCAAACGCACGCCATCGGCGCCGCTTTCCGGCGTACCCTGCGACTCACGATCGCCGGCGTCAAGGCGATTCAGCAGCTCGCGCACCAGCAGCGCCAGCGCGGGAAACTCCTGCTGCGTTTCGCGCACGACATCAACGACACGTTCGACATTGCCCAGGCGCTGTTCCGCATCAAAACCGCAACCCACCGCAAGGGCGTAGCCGCATTGCGCCAATGCCTCGGTCAGCAGCAGCGCGGGGGCGTCCCGGCCGGCGCGCTCGCGCAGCGCCGCAAACCGCGCGAGAAACGTCGCGGCCTCGGGCGGCGCCGACGCCGCGTCGGCTTGCAGGCGCGCCAGGATCGAGGTACGCCGGTCATGCCGCAGCGCCAGCTCGGTCAAGTAGCGGTCGGAAAGGCCCGCCAGCGGCGAGCGCAGCAGGCCGAGCATGGCAATGTCGTCTCCCGGGTTTGCCAGCGCGCGCAGCAGGTTCAGGCAATCCTGGCCTTCCTGCGTGCTGAACAACCCGGCTTCGCCCAACACAAGCAGCGGCAGTTCGTGGCGCGCAAAGGCGCCTCGATACTCCCAGTTGCGCGTGCCGCGCCGCACGAGAATCGCGATGTCACGCAGCGGCACGCCCCCATCACGCAGGTCCTTTACGCGCTGCGCAATGAACTCGGCTTCGTCGTCTTTGCGCACGCGCGTGGCATCTTCGTCGGGCTTTCTCGGCTGCGGCTTGGGCAGAAAGTGCAGCTCGACGGGCTTGAGAATCGGCGCTGCGTCCGAGCCCACAATCATGTCCTGCGGCTGCGCATCGTGGGGCTGCGGGTCGGGCACTGTGAACACCTGCTGGAAGACGCGGTTGCCCAACTCGAGCACTGGCGCCACGGTGCGGTAGTTGTGCGCAAGCCGAATCACGCCGCCGCGCTGTTCTTTGGTGTCGTCGCAGACCAGCCCCCAGGGCGGTTCCAGCGGCAACTTGCCGGCGCCGCTTTGCTTGTTGCGCTTGGGGATCTCGGTCAGTGCCCGGTTAAAAATGCTGACGTCGCTGCCCCGAAATCCGTACACCGACTGCTTGGCATCTCCGACGGCAAAGAAGCGGCCGGGCGTGTCGTCGGCCTGTCGCAGCAGCGCAAACAGTTCGGCCTGCGTGGGGTTGGTGTCCTGGAACTCGTCCACGAGCAGATAGCGCATGCGCCGCGCGAGTTCATCCCGCGTTTCGGCGCTGTCTTTCAGCAGCGCCAGCGTGCGCAGCTCCAGGTCAAGAAAGTCCAGTCCGCCGGCGCACGCCTCGGCGTACTCGCGGGCCACGCGCTGGAACACTTCCCAAAGGTCGCACAGCACCGCGCCGGCGCGACGCTCAAACGTTTCATCAACTTGCAGCGGCACTCGCGACACCGCCTCTGCAAAGGTGTTCGCGAGATCCTGTACAGCCACGCGACCCTGCTCAAGAGCCTCGGGGTCGTGCTTCCACTTCGAAGCGGCACCCCTGGAAGCAAAGCTGCGCGGGCTTCCTGCGATAGTCAGCAGCAGCGACGTCAGCGCCACGGCGTCTGCCTGCTTCAGCTCCAGCATCAGCTCAGAAAGCTTGTCGCCGTGCGCTGCCTTTGCGGCTTTGAAGTCGAGCTGCGAGATCGCCTCGTGCACGGGGGCCAATGCGGCCTCCAACAAATCGGCGTGTTCGTGCAGGCGGCGGGCAAGTTCTGCGTCAGGCTCTGCCCAGCGCTGTGCCGTCAGTTGCAGGGCCGGGCCGCCGACATTGCGTTCGCGCAGCAGTGACTCGACGGCGTCTCGCAGGTCGCGCAACGGCATGGCGGCACCAAGCCGGGTCAACGCGGACGCCAGTGCCGCGTCTTCTTCCAGGTTGCCGCGCAGCAGCACGTTGCGGATGGCCGCATCCCGCGCCGATGCCTGCCGGCGCTCGTCCAGGATTGCCGCGTTCGGCTCAAGCCCGGCTTCCCACGCGTACTCGCGCAACAGGCGATAACAAAAGCTGTGCACGGTGCTGATGCGGTTTCGGCTGAACTCGGATTGCGCCAGTTTCAGGCGCGGCAGGCAGACCTTGTCATGCGCAAGCTCAAGTTCCTGGATGCGGGCCAGCAGCAGCGACTGGACGCGCTCGCGCATTTCCGCTGCGGCCTTTTCGGTGAACGTGATTGCAACGATTTCATCGATGCGGGCGTGGCCAAGTTCAAGCAGCGCCAGCACGCGCAGGCCCAGCACACGCGTCTTGCCGGCGCCGGCGCCGGCGCTGACGATCATGTCACGCTGCAGGTCAAGGGCGGCGCACTGGCCGGGATTAAGCGAAGATGTCGATGCGGGTGCCTTCATTCGGCCAGCTCCGCGTCAGGCAGGTAGGCGCCGGGCGTGCCGTCCTGCCGCTGCTGACGTTCCTCAATCACGTCATCGCGCCGCGCGCACGAGCCCGCGTAGTCGCAATAGCGGCAAGGCGCGCCGGGCGACGCAAACGGCAGGTGGACGAACACCCCGGTCGACAGCGCATTCATCATCCGGGACAGGCGCTGCGGCAGCACTTCATCGACCAGGCGCGTGACCTCAAATGCCGGCTTCTTGTTCAGCAGGGTGACGTCTTTGCGCTCAACTTTTTTCTGCGCGGGCACCAGCAGGTAGCTCATGCCGCGGGGCTTGCTTCCGGTCAGTTTCGCGATCGCAGCCAGGTACGTCGCAAGCTGGAACGCCTCGCCGTCGCGCACTTCCGCCGTGGACTTGGCGCCGCCGGTCTTGTAGTCCACGATCTCAAGCCCGTCCGGGCCTTCATCGACGCGGTCCACACTGCCCATCAGCCGGATCATGCCCGTCTCAAGCGGCAGATCGATCGGCTGCGGCACCGCGTCAGGAGAGTCCGGCGCAGGGGGATTGCCTTTGCCGAAGTCGAACTCCACAAAACGCACGCCAATACCCTGCTGGGCCCGGGCAATCTCTTCATCAATGAAACGCGCAAGCAAGCCGCGCCCTAAGCCGGCTTGCGGCTCGCCGGGCAGCCCCGCGCGCACCTGCCGCTTGACGCCTTCCCAGAATGGCCCTTGCGTTTTCTCAATCACGCACGCCTGCGCAAAGGCCTCGCCGATCAGGCGATATCCGGCCTCGCGCGCGGCGTTCTCGTCGGCGGCGACATCCAGCAGGTGCACGGGCTTGCGCGTTACGGGGTCAGGCAGCACGTCGGGCTGGCCCGCCTCCCGCCGAAGCAGCAGGACATAGCGCTCAAAAGTGGTGTGCAGCAGCGTGCCGATCGCGTGGGGCGGTGTGTCCAGCGTTGGCTCGTCAGGAGGCTTTGCACGCATCACGTAGCGCGACCAAAAACGCTGCGGGCACTCGACATAGTTGTCCATTTGGCTTGGCGAGAAGCTGTGTCGCAGTTCGCCGGCGGTGGCGCTGAAGCTTTGCTGCAGGCCCGGCAGCGCGATGACCGCCCCGTCGTACTCGGTGGGCGCCGCCACCATGTCTGAGCGCGCAAGTTCAATTGCACGGCCGTGAAGGCCTGTCTTCAATGCATCATCCAGCGCCAGAGCATGGCCCGGCGCCGTGCCGGACTCGGCACGCGCCAATTGTCGCGCGGCCTGCCGCGCGAGCTCATGGTCAGAGGTTGGCAGCTCCGGCCCGAGTGCTGCGGGCAGCTTGTCGAGGCCCACACAGCGTTTCAAGCGCGCCAGCGGTGTCGCCGGCACAAACGGCGTGTCGCCTTGCGCCTGGGGCAGCGAAAGCACCAGCCGCTTTGACGCGGAAATCAAAGCGTGCGCAAACAGGTAGTCCGCCTGCCGCGCAGTGTCGATCGGTGCGCACAGCTCGGAGGCCATGGCCGCGCCGGCTGTGTGTGCCAGCAGCTCTTGTCGGGCCGCGGGCAGAAACATCGAGTCTTCGTCCGAGAGTGGCAAGTCAATGTCGGTGAGGCCCAGCACAATGACCTGTTCAAATCGCGCGCCGCGCAACTCGCGCAGTCCCAGCACCCGCACCCTCTCTCCGCGGGCCTGTGGCGGGCGCACGCTGCGCGCCAACGCTTGCTCGCCAAGCGCGCGCAGAAAGTCTGACACGCGCAGCGAAGGGTTGCCGATACGCTTGAACTCGGCCTGCATCTCTGACAGCAGGTGCCCGAACTCGTGCAGCGCCAGCGCGCGCGTCGCCGCATGCACGGAGCCCCCGGCCGCATCACTATGCGCAATGGCAGCCGCACCCGACTTGCGCAACAACTCGGTAACGGCGGCTGCCAGATCCGCGGCATGCCCGCCGCCGCGCGTGAACGGCGCCAGCAACGAGAGCACCGACTGAAGCCAACTCAGCGCGCCCGCGTCGCAGTGCGGCTTCAGCTTGTCCAGCCAGTCGCGTTGCGCGTTACGGCCGCCAACGACCCAGCCCTCAATGGTGGCCGCCTGCACTTTTTCGAGACTCTCGCGGGGAACGGATTGCCCGAACGCCAGGTAAGGCGAGGCAAGCGCATCCATCAGCGCGGTGCGGTCGAGGCCGTCATGGGCCGCGCGCAGCAGGTCCAGGATCGCGGCCACGGGCGTCGCTTGATCCAGCGTCGCCTCAAACGGCGCGTCGTACGGTATGCCGGCTGCGGCAAATGTCTCCGAGATCAGGTCTGCGTATGCGCCCGTTGAGGGCATGGCAACGCACAGCGCGGACGGCAACGTACCATCGTTCATCGCCCGGCGCACGAAGCGGGCGGCTTCGCGCACTTCGGCTGCGCGTGTTGCGGGGCAGATTACGTCGATGCCGGTCGTTGCCGCGTCTGCGTGCCAGGCTTCAAGCACATTGGCCCCCCGCAATAACGGCAGCCCGGGCGTGGCGGCGACCTTGCCGCCCGCGTCAAGCACGAGCGCCTGTTGCACGTCATGGGCTTGCTCTAGAAACGGCAGGTCGTCGCGGCTACCACGCAGCAGAAACAGACAGCGCCCGGTGCGGCTGGCCAACGCCTCGAGAAAGGCGGCGCGCGCGGGGCTGACGCGGTCAAGGTCGTCCACGAGTACCAGCGCGGGCGCAAAGTTCCAGCGCGGCATTCGTTGCGCGACTTCCCACAGAGCGTCTTCGGGGTCCGCACAGCCGGTTGCGGCAAGTCGTTTGCGATAGTGTTCCATTACGCCCAGCAGAACGGGCATGCGCTCGCCCAGCGGGGCCGTCAGGGCCGCCAGTCTTTCAGGGGTGCGCTGGCCGGGCGGCAGGGCCTGCGCAAGGCGCTTCCAGGCGATGAGCAGCTCGTTCACGAGGGGGCGGCCGGGTCGCCGCCGATCGTTGCGCTGCGCCAGGGTTTCAGTCAGCGCGGCAAAGAAATCAAAGTCGCGCTCGACCTGCGTGCGCATCCGCAGCCGGGGCTCGAACTCGGCAAGCAACTGGCGGGCAATGCGCTCGGGCGATCCCGCGGGGTAGTGCACGCCAAACCCGCCGTCGAACACGCGCCCGCGAAGCTGCGAGGCGCGCCGATCAGGCGTTGCCAGGTGCAGCACCGCCAGATGGTCCAGCGCATCGGACGACGCAAGGGCGTTACGAACCTGGGCCACAAGCCAGTCGCTGTCGTCGCTGCCCAAGGGTATGCGGTAGAGCTCACGTCCCATGCCGCGAGTCTAGCGAAGATTGCGACAAAGCCGGGGATGTGGAGGGGTGTCGGAAACCCCGGACGGGAGAGAATCACTGCGCGCTTGGCCAGCCCTGCCTGCATTGCAGCCAGGGCGCGGCTGGAACGAATCGACGGCAACTAGTCCACGCCGGAGGAAAATCCACCAAGGAATCCACCTGCGAGGCGCGAATTGTAAGGTGGTGCAGTTCACATAGGAGTTGCCAATGCGCCGTTTGGCAGTATCGGTCGTAGCGTTGCTTCTGCTGGGTTGCGCCGTAGTTGCGTGCTCCGGCAACCGCGAAGCAAATGCGCCGGTGCACAACTCGGCAGAGCCTGCGGGCGGCGATCCACCGGCACCCATCAAAGACCTTCCGGCAGTGAAAGACGTTCCGACGTTCGAAGTAGAGTCACGCATCAGGCGGCAGTTTGGGACCGGACACACCGCCACCTGCTATGACCTGGCGTTCAGCCCTGATGGTTCCAGTCTCGCCACGGCTGGCAGCGACCACATGCTCATACTCTGGGATGCGGCTACCGGTGAACAACGATATGCGAAGAGGGCGCACTCCGCGCCGATTCACGCGGTGAAGTTCAGCCCGGACGGCAAACTGATCGCAACTGCTGCCAGGGACAGCCTCGTCAAACTCTGGAACGCAGTGGACGGTTCCGGCCGGGCGACGCTACAGGGAAACAACGGCGTTGCCCGTTCCGTTGCATTCAGCCCGGATGGCAAGCTGGTTGCGACCTGTGGTACTGACACCATGATCAACATCTGGCAGGTTGACACGGGTAAACTGGTGCGGACGTTCCAGGGCCACGCGAAATTCGTCGCGCAGATCGTGTTCAGCCCTGACGGGAGTACCCTGGCTTCCGCCGGTGGCGACGGAGCGGTTCGCATGTGGGACCCTGCCACCGGAGACCGCCGGCAAGTACTTGCCAATCACTCGGCCAGCACACTGTCCGTCGCGTACAGCTCGGACGGACTGAGGCTTGCCTCCTGCGGCACCGACGGCAGGGTCCAACTGTGGCGGGTCTCTGACGGGTCCACCATTCGCATCCTGGGGACCAAATTGGGTAATGTGTACCAGGTTCGATTCTCACCCGATGACAAGTCCGTCGCGGCAACATGCGACGATGGGCACGTCATCACCTGGGACTCCCAGACAGGAAAGGAGTTGGCAAGACTGAAGGCGGAACGTGGTGGTAGCTATTCACTTGCATACTCGCCCGACGGCGCCAGGCTTGCCGTCAGCAGCGGTGGCGGAACTGTAACGCTCTGGGACACCGCGACAAATGAACGCATCCGAACCCTCGGGACACTTGCCGAAGGAATACTTCTTTGCTCGGTACTCAGTGGCGATCGGAATACGCTATTCGCGGCCGGCACCGGCGAGAACATCATCGCTTGGGACACGGCATCCGGCGCATTCAGGCAGATCCCGAGTGGACACAAGGAGAGCGTAGTCTGCATCGACATCAGCCCGGATGGCACCCGATTGGCCAGCGGCGGCGACGGCAAGGAGAGCGCGGTAGTCATCATGGCCGCGCCTACCGGTGAAGAGATCAGGCGGCTAAAGACGCCTGCAAGTGTATGCGACGTTGCGTTTTCGCCGGACGGCAGGCACCTGGCGTGCAGCATCGCCAACACCTCCACAAGTTCGCTGCTGATCTGGGACCTGGCCTCTGATGCCGAGCCAAGAAACATCCAGTTCGGTGAATCCGGCTTCAGCTTTGGCGCTATCGTGTTCAGTCCCGATGGGAAGGTGCTTGCCGCTGCAAGACACGATACGGTCAGGCTATGGAGTATCGAGGGTGACGAGTTGATCGGCACGTGCTGGGGCCACACGAGCCGGATCCTCACGATTGCGTTCAACAAAGACGGCACGGCTCTGGTGTCAGGCGGCGAAGACAAAACGATCAGGCTCTGGAACGTTTCAAGGTGTGAAACGACTCGAGTGTTCGAGGGGCATGACAAAGAAGTCAGTTGCGTGGCGTTTCACCCGGACGGCACGCAGCTAGTGTCCGGCAGCCGTGATGAAACCATTCGAATCTGGCGACCCAGCACTGGCGCCTGTGCAATGGTGCTGCCCGGACACGACCTCCGGGTCCGCTCACTGGCCTTTCGCGCGGACGGAAAAACTCTCTACTCGGTGGGTAGCTCGCGGGCCGTCTACGAGTGGGACATCGCGGACCAATAAGCCGCGCCTACTTGATGAAGTCTGACAGTTGCCACAGGCGAATCTCGCCCGATGCGTCGCCTGTCGCAATGTGGGAGCCATCTCTCGAATACGCCATACAGGTTATGGTGTCTGCATGCCCCTCAATACTGCCGACAACGTCTCCGCCTGTTGCGTCATGGATGATCACTGCCATATGGCTCGTGATCAGCACGAATCGGCCATCCGGCGAATAGCGCACGTCTGACACATGATCAGCTACGTCCACGCTGAACTGTAGAGTGCCGGACTCAATGTCCCACCCGGTCAGCTTGGAAGGAAAGTACTCGCCGGTAACGACGCCAGCCAGACGCAGCCCCTCCGGGCTGAAGGCGGCGTGTTGAAAGCGTTCGCCTGCCGGAAGGTCCTTGAGTGCTGCGAAGTCGCCTGTGCCCAGAATCGAAACGCTTCCGTTGGAACGCTTAACCGCGAATCGCTTGCCGTCAGGACTGATCGCGGCGAAGAAGTCCCCTTCCGCCACAAGGTCGTGATTCCGCAGTCTCTCTCCGGAAGTCGCGTGCAAAATCATTGCAGACTGGTCGCCGAACGCAATCAATTCACCGCCGTCCGGCCCGAGCGCAACACTGGAGAAGCGAATCTGGGAGTCCCATGCTTTCGCGCCAGAATTCAGATCGCGAGCGTCGACCGAACGGCCTGCCACGGCTGCCTTCTTGTCTCCATCGATCACTGCGATCGACTGCGTCCACGGGCCGATTTCATGAGATCTCCGCAGGGTACCGGAACTGACATCCCAGGTACGCAACAGCTTGTCCCATCCGGCAGTCACAAGTTCGGTCCCTGTCGAGTTGAAAGCAATCGCGCTGAGCCGTTCGGCATGGGCTGTCCACTTCCTCCGCTGCTTGCCGGGCGCGTTCCCCCACAGAACCAGATGGTCGTCCTCCGCCGATGCGAAGCAGTCCCCAAGCGGCGAAAATCCAACGTCCGAGGTGGTGGCGTACTGGCCGGCGCCATAGCCAGCGAGATGCCGACCCGTAGCGACATCCCAAATCCTCGTCGTCCCTCCAAAGCAGCAAGACAGCAGGGTCTTGCCGTCCGGACTGAACGCGACGCCGTTGACCCACTCCGTGTTCCCCAGGATTGTGAGCACCTCTTCCCCGGTTGCCATGCTCCAGAGCTTGATGACCTTGTCGAATCCGGCGGTGGCTATCAGCCGACCGTCGGGGCTGACCGCTACACTTGTAATGCTGTCGCTGTGCGCCAGGATGACGGGGTCCTTCTCTCGAATCACCCCGTCAGTGCCCTCCGCAATGTGGCGCGGCAGCCCGGCCTCGACATCCCAGTACGTCAGTCGTCCCTGTTCATCGCCAATAAGCAGGGTTTTGCCATCGGTACTGAATTGCAGTCCGCCGGGAGCGTCACTCTCGACTGCAAGCGACTTGTACTTCTTGACCGTACCCATATCCCAAATATCAACCCTGTCGTGATAATCCACAGACACCGCCAACAGTCGCCCGTCCGGACTGAATACAAACCCCGACACGTCGTTCTTACATGCCGGCAGGTCACGCAAGTGCTCATAGGTGGAAGTGTTCCACATCTTCACCCGCTTGCCGACAGCCGCAACCAGAAGCTTGCCGTCCGGGCTGTATCGGAGACAGTCCACCGAGTCAGGCAATTCGTCAATCGCTGCGACAACACAGCGGCTGGATACTTCACGTATGAGTATGCGCCCCTTTGCGCCTCCATACGCAATGGTCCGGCCGTCAGGACTGAAGGCAAAACACTTGCAGTCATACACACGCGAACCGAACCGGCGCACCCGACTGAATGTCCTGTAGTCGCGACCCGAATCCGGCTTAGCCGCAAGCTCGGCGGGATTCGACGGCAGCACCTCATCGGGCGCCAAAGAGCCGGGCGTGTGCCCGTCGCGCGTTTGGCTTTGTACCGGCGCAGGGCCGCCAAAAATCAGGCAACACCCAAGCAGCAACACCAAGTAGAGAGCCTGACTGCATGCTGGTTTCACTTGATGGTCCTGGGTAGCGCGGAATGCGGCAAAGTGGGGCCAATGTTTCACGTTGCCTGCAAGTCAACATCCGTCGCGGCTGGGGCGCAACATTCAAGTCAACAACCCACAGCCGGCTCAATCTGGAGTGAAGGCATCGGTGGCACCCGGCACGAGCGCCGATTAAAACAAACGGGGGAGGTAACGCACCTCCCCCGCTCCCGGGGCGAGGGAGAGCCGAGGCGCCCTCCCTCCTACTGCAAGTTGTCGGGTAGAAGCCCGTGGCGTGCCGGGGCAGTGGGCGCGGAATGTCTCCGGTCTGCTCATGCAGGCGTCGTGCTTCAGCTGTGGTTTGGGTTTGATTTCGCGGGACGGGGCAGTGACGCTGCCCAGTAGATTCGCGCCGATGCCCCGGCCACGCGACATTTCCTGCGGGGTCCCCCCTCCCTCGGACATCGTTTCCAGACAGACCGATGCCTTCGCGGAGCTACCGCTTGGTACCAATCTCGGATGTCCCCAGGAGTTGAGCCGCAAGGTGGGAAATCGGCGGAACCGTGCTCGGCGCTGCCTGTTTCCTGCCTTGCTGCTACACCCATAGAAACGACGCATGACATTGCGGGTTCAATCCGGTTTCAAAAAATCTGTCAGATTCGTGACCTGCCGGAGACCCGCGTGCGCCGCTGCCTGCAGCCGCTAGACTGTGCCCATGGGACACCGCGTCTACTTTCGCACCGCCGACCGCATTGCCGATGCCTTCGATGGCGAGACGCTGCTCGACACCGCAAAGCGCAGCGGCGTTCACCTTGACAGCTCGTGCGGCGGCAACGGCAGTTGCCACCAGTGCCGCGTGGCCCTGCCAGTGTGCCGTGACCACGAGGTCAGCGGTGACCCCGCCAACTTTCACGACCGTGCCGGCAAGGCACTCGCACCCCAGCACTCGCGCAACGGCGAGCCAATCTGGCTCGCGTGCCGCGGTTGTGTACGCGGCGAGCTGGTCGTGGAGGCCGCGCCGGTGCATGCGCTCGCCGACAAGCCGCGCGCGCAGACGCTTGAGGGCTGGGAAGTGGCGTCGGCTGTCGAGCCCGCCCTGGTGTTCGCCGGCGACCCCTTGCGCGGCGCGTGCTACGACGTGCGAGCCGATGGTCGCATTGCGCGCGCGATGCCCTATGCCGCGCACGCGCTGCCGGAGTCGCTTGGCGCGCGCACGTTTCGGGTCGGTACGGAGATTTCGCACGCGGCTGCACTCGCGCTGTCCGTTTCCCACCTGGGCGCGGAACCCTGTGTGATTCTTGATGTTTCGGGCGTTGCGGCCTTTGTCAAAGACAGTGTCGTTGCTTGGCAAGCCGTCATGACTCGCCCGCTGCTGGGCGATGTGCCCCACGTTGCGGGGGCCATCGACAGCGTAGAGTGGTCGCCGCTCAAGACCCGAACTGTGCTGACCACGGTGGACAACGCGCTTCCCACGGGCATGTCCACCACCGGCCTGCTGGCGGGCATTGCGGCGCTGATGCAGGCGGGCATGTGCAACGCCGACTGGCAATTAATCCCGTCGCGCTTCACAGGCGAGTTCCAGGGCGAACAGCGGGCGTTGCTGGTCGGGCCCGGGGCTGAGGCCGTCACGCCCCGCGGCAGCATTCTGACGGCCGCACGCGACATCGCGCTCACGCAGGCCATGCTCGACGCCTGCCTCGAGGCGATTCACGCCCTGCGTCATAGCGGCGAAGCACTCGCCGGCGGGCCTTGCCGCGCAGTGTTCACGGGTGACTATGGCGCATCGGTTGATGCCGCCGTCGCAAAAGCACTCGGCTTCTGGAATGGCGAGCTGATTGTCCTGCCGCATGCAGCCGCATTGGGTGCCGCGCGCGCAGCCATGATGCCGGGTCTGGCCGATAGCGTCAGCGAGCGCACATCCCGCCATCGACCGGCAGGTTGACACCAGTCAACCAGTCCGCGTCCGCGCTGCACAAGAACAGCGCTGCGGCTGCAACATCTTTGGGCAAGCCGATCGCGCGCAAGGGGTGCAGTTGCTCCATCTGGCTGCGCCACTCCTGATAGCCCAGTTCACCCTTGTTGCTGTCCTGCATCGGCGTGTCGATCACGCCAGGGCTGATGGTGTTAAAGCGAATGCCTTCTTCGGCGTAGTCGAGTGCGCAGCAGCGGGTGAACATGTCGAGGCCGGCTTTGCTTGCGGCATAGACCAGCTGGTGCTGCTCGGCCTGGCGCCCGAGGTTGCTGGAGATGTTGAGCACGTTGGCGCCGCGCCCGGCCTCTTTGAGCAGGGGCAATACCGCCTGCGTGACCAGAAATGTGCCGCGCAGGTTGACGTTCATGACGCGGTCCCAGACTTTCAGGGTTGTGCTTTCAATGTTGCCGCGCTCACTGACGCCGGCGTTGTTGACCAGCACGTCCAGTCCGCCCAGCAGTTGCCGTACCTTGTCGCGCAATTCGGCGACATCGGCGGGGTCGCTGATGTCGCACTCGACATAGTGAAAGTCGGGGAAAGCCGGCTGCTGGCTCTGGACAGCCTCTTTCAACGGGCCGTGACGACGGCCGCAGATCACAACGCGCGCGCCCTGCTGCAGGAAGGCGACCGCGACTTCACGGCCGATGCCGGTGCCGCCGCCAGTGACCAGGACGCGCTTACCCTGGAATTTGCCCGCCATGCTTCACCTCAGGCAACCATGTAAGCAAAGGCACTTTCGAAAGCTAGCTGGACCGGTGCTCGACCGTGACCGTGGTGGTAATGCCGCCGTGGGCGTGGAAGGCGCCGACCAGCTTGAGATAGCGGGGCTCCAGCGCGGCGATCAGGTCTTCGGCGATGCGGTTGGTGACGGCTTCGTGGAAGATGCCGACGTTCCGCCATGCCTGGATGTAGAGCTTGTACGCCTTGAGCTCAATGCAGTTCTGGTCAGGCACGTAGGTGAGCTGCATGTTGGCGAAGTCGGGGTGGCCGGTCTTTGGGCACACGCACGTGAACTCAGGCGCCTCGATCACGATTTGGTAGTCCCGGGCCGGGTTGGGGTTCGGGAACGTCTCAAGGCTCTCGCGGGCGGGGGCGTCGGCCATCGCTACCCTTTCAGGTCCGGGCGAAACGCCGGAAAGGCACCGGTCGAATCCATCTTCAGGGGTCCCACGCCGCTGATGCGGATTTCGTTGGGGCTTACAAACCCGACACGCCGCAGGCCGTCTGCGCTGTTCTGGGGACGACTGGCGTACTTGATGCCGCGGTTCCAGACCTCCTCGGCAAACCGGTTCACGTTGCTGACGCTAACCTCAAACGACACGTGGCGCGAGCGGTCTTTCTCGCCCTCCGCCTTCTCGATCCGCACGACAAACTTGCCCGTGTCCACCTGCCGGATCGACTCGTTCACGACCAGCGCAGCCGCGTTGTAAATGCGACTGAAAAAGTCAGCTTCCTCAACAACGTTGGGGACGCGGATGACGACGAATTGCTTGCCTTCAAGCCCAGCCATGGAGGCGATTCTTAGCAAGGAAAGGCCCGGCGCGAAAGCCCGTAGGGCAAAGGCGGCCTGCCCGTGGTACTTGCCCGGCGCGGGGTGTGCTAGGATGCGGGCATGGCCGACGAGGCTCACGTCAAGGACACACTGGGCCGGCACCTGCGCGATCTGCGCATCTCGGTGACCGACCGCTGCAACCTGCGCTGCGGCTATTGTATGCCCGCCGACGTGTTCGGCCCGGACCACGCCTTTCTGCCGCGCAAGGAAATCCTGGATTACGAAGAGATCGCGCGTCTGGCCCGGGTGTTCGCGGCTTTGGGCACGCGCAAACTGCGCATCACAGGCGGCGAGCCGCTGCTGCGCCGTGACCTGCCGGAGTTGATAGGGCTGCTGCGCGCCGTGCCCGGCATTGACGACATTGCGTTGACCACCAACGGCTTGCTGCTGCCGACATTCGCGCGCGCGCTGAAGCAGGCCGGGCTTTCGCGCGTAACCGTCAGCCTGGACAGCCTCGACGACAAGGTGTTCGGGCGGATGAACGGCAAGGGCGTGGGCACAGCCCCGGTGCTCAAGGGCATCGACGCGGCCCTGGAAGCGGGCCTGACGCCGCTCAAGATCAACATGGTGGTCAAGCGCGGCGAGAACGACACCGAGATTGAGGCCATGGCACAGCGCTGGCGCGGTACAGGCATCGTCTTGCGTTACATTGAATACATGGACGTCGGCACCACCAACGGTTGGCGCCTGGATGATGTCGTGCCCGCGCGCGAGATTGTCGCCCGCGTGCATGCGCGCTGGCCGCTGGAAAGCGCCGACCCGAACTACCCGGGCGAAGTCGCGGGCCGCTGGCGCTATGCCGACGGACAGGGCGAAATCGGCGTGATCAGCAGCGTGACCAACACGTTCTGCGGTGATTGCACGCGCGCCCGCCTTTCAGCACGTGGCGAGTTGTTCACGTGCCTGTTTGCCGGTGCGGGGCACGACCTGAAAAGCCCCCTGCGGGCAGGCGCAAGCGAAGCCGAGCTGCGCGCGCTGATAGAGGGCGTGTGGCAGCGCCGCGCGGACCGCTACAGCGAACTGCGCAACGCCAACACAGCCGGCTTACCCAAAGCCGAAATGAGCTACCTGGGCGGGTAAGGCAGTGTTGCGCCCGTTGCAGTGACGCCTTTCCGGCTGCGGCTCGCGGACCGGTCAATCGAAAATCGAAAATCCAAAATCCAAAATAGTCGCTATCATCCCCACCCATGGCAGGCACACGCAACGACCCCGAAGATCTCACTGGTGCCACGCTTGGCAAGTGCGAGCTTATCTCGCGCATTGGCCAGGGCGGCATGGGCCACGTCTACAAAGCCAAACATACCGGCCTGGACAAGCTGGTTGCCGTGAAAGTCCTGCCGCGCGAGCTTTCGCGCAACGATGTGCTGCGCGAACGCTTCATGAACGAAGCGCGCATGGCCGGCCAGCTTGAACACCCCAACATCACGCCCGTTTACGCCGTGGACACCCACGACGGCCAGCCCTACCTGGTGATGCAGCTTGTGGACGGCGTGCCGGTTTCGCGGCTGGTCTCGCGCCAGGGCGTGGACCCGTTGCTGGCGGTCAAGATCGCGGCGCAGGCCTCGCGCGGGCTTGCCTATGCCCACAAACGCGGGGTGGTACACCGCGACATCAAGCCGGACAATCTGCTGATCCTGAACAACGGGCGCGTGAAAATCAGCGACTTCGGCGTGGCTGCGGCACTGGGAAGCGACGCCTCAGGCGGGCACAGCGGCAGCCCACCGTACATGAGCCCCGAGCAGTGCCGCGGCGAACCCGTGGACGGCCGCAGCGACATCTACTCGCTGGGCGTGACACTGTACCTGCTGCTGACCGGGCGGCGCCCCTTCCTGGGCGAAACCGCGCAGGCGCTGATTTTGATGCACCAGCAGGACGATCACCCGCCGCTGAATGAGTTGCGCCCCGGCCTGCCGCGCGAACTTGAGCGCATCGTCAACCGCATGCTCGCGAAACAGCCCAACGCCCGCTACGAAAACGCCGATGAGCTGGCCGAAGACCTTGAAGCCGCCGCCGAGCTGATTCGCAGCCAGCGCAGGCGCACCGTCACCGTGCAACGCAGCGAAGGCAGCGGCATTTACAAGCTCGCGCGCCAGGCGGCTGAGGAAGCCAGCGAAGAGCTTGACCGCAACGAGACCATTGAACTGGCCGTGCTGAGCATGACCACGCAGCTGGAAAACTCGGTCACCGACGCCCAGCAAGCCATGAAGCGGGCGCGGTTTGACGACGCGCTGAAACAGATTGAAACGGCAATGCGCATCAAGGGCGACGACGCGCGGCTGCACATGCTGCGCGGGCACATTTACCGCAAGATGCGCAAGCTGAAAGAGGCGCTTGCGGACTACCAGACCGCAGTGACCTACAACCCCGACGACCCGCGCGCGCGCAGCTTCCTGGGCAGCCTGCAGCGCATGACCGGCGACCTTTCTGGGGCGCGCGAAAACCTGACTTACGCGTTGAAGCTCAATGCCCACAACGTCGAGGCGCGCATCAGCCTGGGCAAGATTTATGAAAAGGGCCGCGCGTGGAAAGCCGCCGAACGCGAGTACGAGAAGTGCATCGAACTGGTACCCGCCGACGAGCGCGGCTATGTGGCGCTGGCGGTGCTGCTGTCAAAGCGCACACAGGAAGACAAAGCACGCTCGCTGCTGCTCAGGGCGCTTGAGATCAATCCCAGCTTTGCCGAGACGCTGTACTGGCTTGCGGTACTGACCGCGCCGAGCGACCCCGTCGAGGGGCTGAAGTACCTCGAGCGCGCCGTGAAGAACGGATTCCGTGACCGCAAGCGTCTTGCCGACAACGCCGCATTCAAGACGCTGGAGAACGTGCCCGCCTTCCAGAACCTGCTGAAAGTCTTCGGCCACGCCAAGATCAGCCGCTAGACAGGCCTCAGCTCAATCAGCACACGATCTACCGTGCCCGTGGCCGGGTCGCGCAATTCCAGAAAACCGAAGCAGCCGGCATCGGGGATGCTTGCCGGGTCGGTCACGCCAAGCTGCAACACTCCAAGGTCGGGCCGGGGCAGGGTCCAGCAATGCACGTTGTCGGGAAACAGCGAAGTCAGGAAGGCGTCACCCGTCAGGCGCCGCAACTCTCCGCCGACCACGTTGATGTCAAAGGGCTTGGCCGGCTCGGCCTTCGGCACCGCAATCCGGTATGTGCGCCTGCCAAATGCCGCTCCCGCGCCAAAGCTGACCAGCCGCTCCTGGCTGCGGTATTCGCGGCCGCCCTCGGTCCATTCCACGCAGAACCAGGCTTCGTCGTTGAAGCGGCTGAGATCCAGCGCCATGTAATGGGTGTTGGCCTTGGTTGACCCGACCTCGTACCACGCGCTGCGGCCGCTGCGGGCGATCACGCGGCACGACGCATGCTCGCGCGTTTCCCAGACTACCCACAACTGCGGGTCTGACACGCGCGCGCCGTGGCTTGGCCAAAGTCCGATCGGGTCCAGCGACGGCAGGTCGCGCAGCTTGACGGTTTTCCACTCACCGTCATCGGCCGGCAGGTCGATTGCATCGTTTGCCGGCGCGTTGCCGGTGTTGCGCGGGTTGTCGCTGCGCGTGAGGCGCCACACCGCCATTCCGCCCATAAAGAGCGCGATGACCACCAGCGATGCTGCAATCGGCTGCCACTTCATGCGCCGAATATAGCGCCAACCCGCGCGAAATAGCAGGACCTCGCCAATGCCTACGCAAGCCGTGCCGCCAGCTCGGCGACGCGCCTGCCCAGGTTCTTCACGGCATCGCTGGCCTTGGCGTCTTTCAGCAACCCCGTTTCGTCAAAGGCCTCGGCGGCTTTGGCCAGCCCGAACGTCTGCGGAATCACCAGCATCTGCATATGCAGCATGTGCGCGCGCAAAGTCGGCAACATGCGGTTGCCTCCCAGGTCACCGGGGCTGGCTGCCATGGCTGCAGCCGGCTTGTTGGCGAAGATCTCGAAGGGCTTTTCTCCTTCGCGGGGTCTCGACAACCAGTCGGTGAGGTTCTTGAGCACGCCGGGAATGCCGCCGTTGTATTCGGGGCTGCTGATGAGGAAGCCGTGGTGTGCCTTGAACAGGTCTTTCAGCTTGCGAACATGCTCGGGCAAACCGGATGCGGCTTCGAGGTCGCCGTCGTATAGCGGCAGCGGATAGTCTTCGATTTCGAGAACTGTGACTTCCGCGCCGGCTTCCCGGGCGCCCTGGACTGCAACGCGCACGAGCTTTTTGTTCCACGAGCCTTTGCGCAGGCTGCCGGCGAAAGCGAGAATCCTGGCCATGGTTGCTCCAGTCGTGGCTCGGTGAAATCGCGAGGGACCGGGGCCGTAGGCCTCGATCCCTCACTTTGCGCCTCGGTCGGGGGCAACAACCAAGGCCAAATGGAAACAGCGGGGGCTTGGCGTTTAGTCCCGAAAGTGGCCAGCTGGTGTAAAGTGCAGGCCCGGGCGACGTTGTGACTAAGCTCGGGCGTTAAATGGACACAGGCCGAAGCTTTCGCTCCGGCCTGTGTAAACTCCCGGCACCAACCTACTTTCGCCTTTCGACTATCATCGGCCCCCACAGGCTTAACTTCCGAGTTCGGGATGGGATCGGGTGGGTCCCCGGGGGTAAGGGCACCGAGAGAAAGTTGTCAATCGAGGCGGTGAAATCCCGCCACGACACTTTGTCAACAGCATAACTGAGACTGGCAAGAGTTGGCCAGGTAAAGCGTGGTATCGCAAACGGCATGTCAGGAGTCTTACAACAGTTTTGCAACATGTTCGTAGTTGCGTGAAAACGCAGTGGTACGAAGATTGTTGCGGTCAAGCCGATCGGATGATTAGTACCGGTTAGCTCAACACCTTTCGGTGCTTACACACCCGGCCTATTGACGTGGTAGTCTTCCACGGTCCTGATAGGGAATCCTAGTCTTGCGAAGGGCTTCGCGCTTATATGCTTTCAGCGCTTATCCTTTCCGTACGTAGCTACCCTGCGCTGCAGCTGGCGCCACAACAGGTACACCAGAGGTACGTCCAACCCAATCCTCTCGTACTAAGGTTAGACTCGCTCAAGATTCCTTCGCCCACAGTAGGTAGGGACCAACCTGGCTCGCGCCGGTCTGAACCCAGCTCACGTACCGCTTTAATCGGCGAACAGCCGAACCCTTGGGACCGCCTTCAGCCCCAGGATGCGATGAGCCGACATCGAGGTGCCAAACCCCGCCGTCGATATGGACTCTTAGGCGGGATCAGCCTGTTATCCCTAGCGTAGCTTTTATCTGATAAGCTATGTCCTTTCCACACAGATCCACAGGATCACTAAGTCCTGCTTTCGCATCTGCTCGACTCATTAGTCTCGCAGTCAAGCACCCTTCTACCTTTGCGCTCTACGGGCGATGACCGACCGCCCTGAGGGTACCTTTGAACTCCTCCGTTACTCTTTGGGAGGAAACCGCCCCAGTCAAACTGACCGTCAAGCAGTGTCCCCTGCCCGGATTCACGGTACAGGGTTAGAACTCTCCTACAACAAGGGTGGTATCTCACCGATGGCTCCTCCAGGGCCAGAACCCTGGACTCAAAGCCTCCCACCTATCCTGCGCATGTCATACGAAAGCCCAATGCCAGACTACAGTAAAGCTGCATAGGGTCTTTCCGCCTAGCTGCGGGTATGTTGTATCTTCACAACAACTCCTATTTCGCCGTGTCCCTGCGGGAGACAGTCCACCCCTCGTGCCGCTCTTCGTGCGGGACTGAACTTACCAGCCAAGGAATTTCGCTACCTTAGGACCCTCATAGTTAGGGCCGCCATTCACTGGGGCTTGGGTTCACGGCTTTGACCGAAGTCTGACCGATTCCCGTGACCTTCCAGCATTGGGCAAGCGTCGCTCCCTATACATCCTCTTCGGAGTTAGCAGAGAGCTGTGTTTTTGATAAACAGTCGGAGGTGGCTCTTTTCTGTGGCCTTCCCTTGCGGGTTAGGCGCCCCTTATCGCGAACTTACGGGGCCAATTTGCCGAGTTCCTTCCGCAGAGTTCCCACGCGCGTCTGAGGATATTCTCCTCGCCTACCTGTGTCGGTTTCGGGTACGGTCCCGTGCAAGTTATGCTTAGAGGCTTTTCTTGCCAGGGCTTCCAGTCTGTTGGTTTTGCCGAAGCGCCACCTTCTCACCATTCGGAGATTACGCAGACGGATTTTCCTATCTGCCACCCCTCAAGCAACGGTCCATCCAATAGGACCTTGACCTTCATCCCTGGGTCTCCCCATCGCACCTGCACGAGGCTAACGAATATTAGCGTTATTCCCATCACCTACGCCTTTCGGCCTCAGCTTAGGGACCGGCTAACCCGAGGCGGAATTACCTTGCCCCGGAACCCTTAGGCTTACGACGAACTGGATTCCAACCAGTTTTATCGCTACTCAATCCAGGATGATCACTTCCAAACGCTCCACCGCTCCTTACGGTACGGCTTCAGTCGCTGTTTGGAACGCTCTGCTACCCCGCATGATACGACTCGCGTATTCATGCAGCCTGAGCTTCGGTATGACACTTAGTCCCGATCATTATCGGCGCAAGAGTGCTCGACCGGTAAGCTATTACGCACTTTTTAAATGGTGGCTGCTTCTAAGCCAACATCCCGGCTGTCTTAGCACTCCCACTTCCTTTGTCCACTTAGTGTCAGTTTGGGGACCTTAGCTGCAGGTCTGGGTTATCTCCCTCTCGACGATGGAGCTTATCCCCCACCGTCTTACTCCCAGGATACGGCACACGGTATTCGGAGTTTGAAAGAATGGGGTACGGCGAACCGCCCACCAATTCTCTCAGTATCTCTACCCCCGCGCACTATTACCTGAGGCAAACCCTAAAGTTTTTTCGCAGAGAACCAGCTATCTCCGAAGTCGGTTAGCTTTTCACTCCTATCCACAGCTCATCCGATAGATTTTCAACTCTAAACGGTTCGGGCCTCCATGGGCGGTTAAGCCCACTTCACCCTGGCCATGGATAGATCCTCCGGTTTCGGGTCTACGCCACGTTACTATACGCACGTTTCGTACTCGCTTTCGCTTCGGCTTCAGGCCTGAGGCCCTTAACCTTGCAACGCAACGTAACTCCCTGGATCATTATGCAAAAGGCACGCCGTCACACTTGCCCATACGGGTATAGTGCTCCGACCGCTTGTAGGCATACGGTTTCAGGATCAATTCCTCCCATTCCTGGGATCTTTCCAACTTTCCCTTACGGTACTGGTACACTATCGGTCACCGAGTAATACTTAGCCTTAGAGAGTGGGTTCCCTAAATTCCAGCCGGTTTTCACCTATCCGACTGTACTTGGGAGAGCAACCGGAGTCCGATACCTTTTCACCTACAGGGCTTTCACCTTCTGTGGCCAGACTTTCCAGTCTGTTCAGTTAAGGCCGGATTTGTAACTCCGTGCAGGAGTGCAGCTCCTGCATGTGCTTCCCGCGACCCCGCATACGCAACGCCTGCATGCTTACACGTACACGGTTTGGGCTAGTTCCCGTTCGCTCGCCGCTACTAAGGAAGTCTCTTCGATTTCTATTCCTGCAGGTACTGAGATGGTTCAGTTCCCTGCGTTCGCCGCCTGCGGACTATGCATTCATCCGCGGCTGACCGGTAATCGAACCGGTCGGGTTTCCCCATTCGGAAATCCCCGGGTCATAACGGTTGTTGCCACCTGCCCGAGGCTTATCGCAGGCTTCCACGTCCTTCATCACTTCTCGGTGCCAAGTCATCCCCCGTACGCCCTTAATATCTTGACCACAACAATCACCGCACCACCCGCGTGTCCCCACGCAAATGACACAATGATCGCCGTCAACTCTTCTCACTCGACAGGGCCGACAATACAAGCCGCCCTGCCGCTTAAGATACAGCTTCAAGACATGACGTAGCGATACGTCTACTATGCCTGGCTTACTTCCTGTCAGTGGATCCCTGCCCGCGCAGCAAGCTGCCGGCAAGGCTGACAGTATTTCAGACGCGCCACATAACGCCTCACGGCGTCACACGACGATTGGTCGTCTCTCGACGACCTCGAAATATTGAAGTCAACTCTTGATTCGTCTCAGTATGCTGTTGTCAAAGAGCCGTGTCCCGGCTTCCTGCCTGCTGACTGCGGGGGCCGGGGCGGTTCGCCGGTTCGGCAAACTGCCCTGGTCCCTGCCTCATACGCGCTGTGTCCCCAACCACCTGTACACCGGGCTTGCCAGGCCCTGCGTCAATGACGCAAAGTCTGGTGGACCGGAGGGGAGTCGAACCCCTGACCCTTGCCTTGCAAAGGCAACGCTCTACCACTGAGCTACCGGCCCCTTGACCCAAGGACTGGTCCCAGCGGCCTGGTCGCGCCGGCCTTTGGCAATGATGCAAGGCTGGTGCGCCGGGGCGGACTCGAACCGCCGACCTCACGCTTATCAGGCGTGTGCTCTAACCAACTGAGCTACCGGCGCCCAAGTCCGAGCGGGGTGCGAAAGGGCCCTGTGAAAAAATCACAGAGCCCCCTGCACGCGTATGATGAACAGCCACAAATAAAGAGGATATGCCTTACGACTATGAGAGTCGCCTCTCATAGAAGTCTATGTAATCCTTAGAAAGGAGGTGATCCAGCCGCAGGTTCCCCTACTGCTACCTTGTTACGACTTAGCCCCAGTCACCGACACTACCCTAGGCGCCGCCCAACATTAAGCTAACGACTTTAGGTAGAACCGGCTCCCATGGCTTGACGGGCGGTGTGTACAAGGCTCAGGAACATATTCACCGCGGTATGGCTGACCCGCGATTACTAGCGATTCCAGCTTCATGGAGTCGGGTTGCAGACTCCAATCCGAACTGAGCACGGCTTTCTGAGATTTCCCCGGCCTCGCGGCTTCGGAACCCTTTGTACCGCGCATTGTAGCACGTGTGTAGCCCAGGCCATAAGGGCCATGATGACTTGACGTCGTCCCCACCTTCCTCCGTCTTACGAGGCAGTCCCGCCAGAGTCCCCGGCATTATCCGCTGGTAACTGACAGTAGGGGTTTCGCTCGTTATGGGACTTAACCCGACATCTCACGACACGAGCTGACGACAGCCATGCAACACCTGCACAGGATTTCCCCGAAGGGTTGGCTACGCTTTCACGCAGTTACATCCTGATGTCTAGGCCTGGTAAGGTTCTTCGCGTTGCTTCGAATTAAACCACATGCTCCACCGCTTGTGTGAGCCCCCGTCAATTCCTTTGAGTTTTACCCTTGCGAGCATACTCCCCAGGCGGTGCATTTAACGGTTTCCCTTGGGGAGAGAAAGTCTAGGAACTCCCTCTCCCTAATGCACATCGTTTACGGCCAGGACTACCGGGGTATCTAATCCCGTTCGCTCCCCTGGCTTTCGCGCTACAGCGTCAGTACATGGCCAGTGCGCCGCCTTCGCCTCCGGTGTTCCCTGTGATATCTGAGCATTTCACCGCTCCACCACAAGTTCCGCGCACCCCTCCATGACTCAAGCAACGCAGTATCAAGGCCAGTTCGACGGGTGAGCCGCCGGATTTCAACCTTGACTTACGCTGCCGCCTACACGCCCTTTAAGCCCAGTAAATCCGAATAACGTTCGCGACCTACGTATTACCGCAGCTGCTGGCACGTAGTTAGCTGTCACTTCCTCTGGGGTTTAACTCATCATGCAGGTTATGCACTTATTGTTAGCCCCTGACAGTGGTTTACAACCCGAAGGCCTTCATCCCACACGCGGCGTCGCACGTTCAGGCTTGCGCCCATTGACAATGATTCTCGACTGCAGCCTCCCGTAGGAGTCTGGGCAGTGTCTCAGTCCCAGTGTGGCCGACCACCCTCTCAGGCCGGCTATGCGTCGTAGCCTTGGTGAGCCATTACCTCACCAACAAGCTGATACAAGCTGATCCCCTCCTCTGGCGCCCGAAAGCTTTGACCTCTGGACGATGCCGTCCTGTGGTCTCATGCGGTATTAGCCCTAGTTTCCCAGGGTTGTCCCCCACCAGAGGGCAGGTTAACCAGCCATTACTCACCCTTCCGCCACTCCTGTATTGCTACAGGCGTTCGACTTGCATGCCTCATCCACGCCGCCAACGTTCATTCTGAACCAGGATCAAATTCTCCATCAACAAAAATTTGACCTCGGTCACGGATTCTCAGGGCATTTTGGGGAAAGCTCTCCGAATTACGGAGCCTTTCCTTGCAATGCTTATGAGGATGTGACCTTGTTTTTGATTTGGTATCCCCTGTTTCTGGGGACGATCAAAGTACCCGCCTTCACCAAGGCAATCACGGGCAAGCCCGCTTTCACCCCAGCTCCAGCTGGGCGTAGACCTCTTGTGTTCACCCTCATCGAATTGATGACTGCGATCTCCGCATCCGCGGAAAGTCGCAGGGCTTTTGCCGTCATGCACACCGAGCGCCTACGTTCACATCCTCTTCTATCGTGGCTGTTCAGTTTTCAAAGAGCTGGGTACTGCTGGCCCGTAATGGCACCAAAACAATACCGGCACCCTATCCTCTGCTTCCGGGCTAGGGCACCGGGCGCGTGAAGCCGACTGGCTTCAGGCGCTCAGCGCCATCCCCTTCTTCGCAGAAGGCCGTTGGGTATCCCGCCATGGAAACCATGTCGGGCCCCGCAGTGTACTTCCGGTTGACTGCTTGGTCAAGGCCGGTGGAAAACTCGCCCGATGTGCTTCATGTCGGGCTTTGTGCCGCGCCTCCCGGCGCCGCATTCCCCTGTGGGGCCGCAAAGGGTAGCGCGCACTTCTGCCCCGTCAAGCAGCAACATCAAAAATTTTTCAATTCCCCTCGAAGGTTCTTAACGAAGCAGGGTTGCGCCTGCTTCCCACCGTTTGCCACGGGCTAGAACTTCACCAGGCTGACGATCTCGCGCCCCTTCAATCGACCGCGACCCTCTAGAAAACCCAGCTCAATCACGAAGCCGATGCCCGCAATCTTCGCACCCACCTTCTCGACCAGCTCGCACGCCGCCGCCGCCGTTCCGCCCGTGGCAAGCAGGTCATCCAGCACGATCACGCGGTCGGCGCGCGTGACGCCATCGGTATGCATTTCCAGCGTGCCCTCGCCATACTCAAGCGTGTAGCTGACGCTGATCTTGTCGTAGGGCAGCTTGCCGGGCTTGCGCACGGGCGTGAACGGCAGGTTCAACGCCTGCGCCAGCAGCGCGCCAAAGATGAAGCCGCGGCTTTCAATGCCCACCACGCGCGTCGGCCGCGCCGACTCAAACTCTTTCTCGAACGCGCCCGTGATGCGCGCCATCGCCGCCGGGTCGCCCAGGATCGGCGTGATGTCCTTGAAGATAATGCCCGGCTTGGGAAAGTCCGGAATGTCGCGAATCAGTTTCTTGATCGATTCCATGGCGGCCTCCTGTGCGGCACAGCGCGGGTTTGTAGCGCAAACGCCGCCGCAGGCAACAGCGAATTCATTTCAGCGGTCCGAGCCCAGGGCCGCGCGGGCGGCGATCGCTCCGTAGACGGCTTTGGCGCCGGCGCGCTTTAGCGTGCGTGCGGCTTCGGCAAACGTGGCGCCCGTGGTCATCACGTCGTCCACCAGCAGGAACACTTTGCCCTCGACCAGCGCGGCGTTGCGCACCATGAATGCACCGTCAACGTTGGCTTTGCGCTGCGCGAGCGACAGCATGGCCTGGCGGTCTGTCGGGCGCGTGCGACGCAATACGTTCACCAGGGGCTTTTCAAGCTTGAGCGCGCGGGCAATCAAGTCGGCCTGGTTGTACCCGCGCTGCAGCACGCGCAGCGCCGACAGCGGCACCGGGGTGACCGCATCGATCCTGGCTGCAACGCCGCGCTCGTGCAGCAGCGGCACAAGCCACGCGGCAAGCGGCTTGGCGACGTTGCGCTCGCCGCCGAACTTGAGCGCGAGGCACATGTCCTCAAGCACGCCGGCATAGCGGCCCACAGCCACGATCTCTTTCGTGCCGAAACCGTCGCGCACATCCTGGCACGAAAGGCATTCGCGAATCACGCCCACACCGGCGCCCTGGGGCGCGCCGCAGCGTTTGCAATAGTCAGCGCCCGCGACATCGGCCTGGCGCAGCACTTCGGCCGCCACGGGGCCGGTGTCGTCGTCCAGCAACGGCCGCCCCGAAACGGCGCAATGCCGCGGCAGAAACAGGTCGAGCGCTCCTCGGGCCAGTGATTGCAGCATAGGGCCAGCTTAGGCTGGCATGACGCGGCGTAAACTGCGTTCCTGTGCGCGCGATGAGCCTTTGCCCTTGCCGACTTCCGCACCGAAACCGAAAAGGGTTGCGATGAAAAGCCTGTGGAAAGACGAAGACGCGCGCTCGTACATCGAGCGCTTCAGTGCAGCCGGCGAAGACGTGGCGCTGCGTGTTTACACGTCAAGACTGATCGGACGCGACCCCGCGCTGGTCATGCACGGCGGCGGCAACACCAGCGTCAAGGGCAGCTGCAGCAACATCCTGGGCGAAAGCGTGCCGGCGATCTTCGTGAAAGGCAGCGGCTGGAACCTGGACTCGATTGAGCCGCCGGGCTTTCCCGGGCTTGACCTCGAGTACCTGAAGAAGCTGCGCGCGCTGGGTGCGCTGTCCGACGAAGAGATGGTCAACCAGTTGCGCACACACATGTTCGACGCGTCGGGCCCCAACCCCAGCGTGGAGACGTTGCTGCACGCGTTTCTGCCCCACAAGTTCGTCGATCACAGCCACGCCGATGCGATCCTGGCGCTCACGAACCGACCCGATGGCGAAGCGCGGGTGCGTGAACTGTTCGGCGAGCGTGTAGGCATCGTGCCGTACGTGATGCCCGGCTTCGAACTGGCCAAGGTTTGCGCGAAGGTGTTTGAAAACAACCCGCGCGTCGAGGGCCTGGTGCTGCTCAAGCACGGGCTGTTCAGCTTTGGCGACGACGCCCGGCAATCGTACGAGCGCCACGTCGCGCTGATCACCACCGCCGAACAATGGCTTGAACGCGAGCGCAAACGCGGCCTTACCGCGCGCTTTGACGCGCCCGCCGACGCCGCCACCCTGTGCGCGCAAGTGGCGCCGGCGCTGCGCGGGTTGCTGGCTGAAGCCACAGGCGAGCCCGACGCGCCCTACCGCCGCATGGTGCTGGAGTGGCGCGCAACCGACGAGATTCTCGACTTCGTGAACGCAGCCGACCTCGAAGGGCTGGCGCTGACCGGGCCGCTGACGCCGGACCACGTGATTCGCACCAAGGCGCTGCCCATGGTCATCGCCGAGCCCGACTTCGAGAACATCGAGGAACAGCTCAGCGAAGCCGTGACCGCATACCGGCGCGATTACAACGCCTACTTCGAGCGCTGCGTGGAGGGCAAGGGCGTCAAGCGCATCCGGCTTGACGATTTTCCGCGCATCGTGCTGGTGCCCGGTGTGGGCATGCTGTGCTGGGGGCAATCGAAAAAAGACGCACGCATCGCAGCCGACATCTACGAGCACACGATTCGCGTAAAGGCGCTGGTTCACGCCACGGGCGAGTACGAAGCGCTGCCCGAAGCGGATCTCTTCGACGTGGAATACTGGCCCCTCGAGCAAGCCAAGCTCGGCAAAGCCAAGGCCAAGCCGCTTGCGGGGCAAGTCGCGATCGTGACCGGCGCTGCGGGCGCCATCGGCAGCGCGGTGTGTGAATGCCTGATCGAGGCCGGCGCGCATGTGGTGGCCAGCGACATCAACGCCGAGAGGCTGGCACAGACATGCGAAGAACTGGCCGAGCGCCACGGCAAGGATTCGCGGCGCGGCGTGGTCAGTGACGTCACCGACGAGCATTCGGTGGCTACGCTGTTTGACGAAGTTGCGCGGCTTTACGGCGGCGCCGACATCATCGTCCCTAACGCGGGCGTGGCGCACTCGCGGCCGCTGGATGAGCTTGAAACCGACGACTTCAAGCGCGTGATTGATGTAAACCTGACCGGCTATTTTCACGTGATGCGGCAGGGCGCGCGCCTGCTGAAGGCGCAGGGCACGGGCGGGCACATCATCGTGATCGGCAGCAAGAACGTGATGTCGCCGGGCGGCGAGTTCGGCGCATACAGCGCCAGCAAAGCCGCCGGCCACCAGCTTGCAAAAGTGGCCGCGCTGGAACTGGCGAAAGAAGGCATCCGCGTGAACATCGTGTCTCCCGACGCGGTGTTCGGCGAAGGGCGCCACGCAAGCGGCCTGTGGGGCGAGGTCGGGCCCGACCGCGCCAAGGCCCACGGCATCGAGTTTGCGCAACTCGAAGAGCATTACCGCAACCGCAACCTGTTGCGCGCGCGCATCACCGGCAGGCACGTTGGCAACGCCGTCGTGTTTTTCGCCAGCAATCGCACCCCCACCACAGGCGCAACGCTACCCGTGGACGGCGGCATTGCCGGCGCATTCCCAAGGTAGCGTACACGTCAGACCGGGCGCATGGCCCTACACCCCCGCCTCCAACCTCCCACCTCCAACCTCCTGCCCTCTGGAATAGTGGACATGATTGGTCTCGTTTCTACTCTCAGTGCGCGATGAGCCATTCTGAAGCCGACATCAAAGCCGCCCTCAAGGGCGTGCAGGACCCCGACCTCAAGCAGGATCTTGTCGATCTGGGCATGATCCGCGACATCACGGTCGCGGGTGACGCCGTGACCTTGACCGTGCAGCTCACGACGCCCGCCTGCCCGCTCAAGGACAAGATTAGCGGCGACGTGAAAGCTGCACTGAAAGAACGCCTGGGTGTCACCACCACGGTCAACTTCGGCGCCGACACTGCGCGCGTGCAGACCGCGAGCGACCTGATTCCCGGCGTGCGCAACGTCGTGTTTGTCGCCAGCGGCAAAGGCGGCGTGGGCAAGAGCACCGTGGCAGCCAATCTTGCGCTGGCGCTGTCAGACACCGGCGCCAGCGTCGGCTTGCTCGACGGCGACATCTACGGCCCCAGCGTGCCGACCATGTTCGACCTGCACCACCAGCCGCGCGCCACAGACGACAAACGCATTATCCCGCACGAGAAGCTGGGCCTGAAGTTGATGTCGATGGGCTTTCTGCTTGAGGACGGCCAGCCCGTCATCTGGCGCGGGCCGATGCTTGACTCGGCGTTGCGGCAGTTCCTGGGCCAGGTCGAATGGGGCGAGCTGGATTACCTGGTGGTAGACCTGCCGCCGGGCACGGGCGACGTGCAGATGAGCCTGGCGCGCATGGTGCCGCAGGCGATGGCGCTGATCGTGACGACGCCGCAAGACGTAGCGCTGGCCGACGTGCAGCGCGCGATCGGCATGTTCGGCACCGTGAACATCCAGGTGTTGGGCGTGGTCGAGAACATGAGCGGCTTCGTGTGCGGCCACTGCGGCGAAAAGACAGAGATTTTTGGCAGCGGGGCCGGAGCCCGCGCCGCAAAGAAGTACCAGGTAACGTATTTCGGCGAGGTGCCGTTGACGGAGAAGGTGGTGGCTGCGGGCGACAAGGGCCTGCCGGTCGTCAAATCGGACCCTGACGACCCCGCCGCTATTGCCTTAAAGAATGTAAGCTACCGGGTGGCCCAGCAGATCGCGATCAAGGCGACCAGCAGCCAGCCCGCAACCGCCTAGGAGACAAACATGCCCTATCCCGAAGAGATGATCGCGCCCATGCGCAGTGAACTGACCGACAACGGCGTAACAGAGTTGCGCACCGCAGACCAGGCCAAGGCCTGGCTTGAAAGCAACAAGGACAAGACAGCCATGTTCGTGGTCAACAGCGTGTGCGGGTGTGCCGCCGGTGCTGCACGCCCGGGCATTCTGCTGAGCCTTGAAAACGAAGTGAAGCCCGACGCCGTCGCCACCGGATTTGCCGGCAACGACACGGAAAGCGTGAACTTCATCCGCAGCCTTGTGCCGCAGGCGCCGCCGAGCAGCCCCAGCGTCTACATCTTCAAGCAGGGCAAGCCCGTTGCCTATGTGCCGCGGCACGTGTTCGAGGGCGGCCACCCCGAGTCTGTCGCCGGGCACCTGCAGCGCGAGTACGAGAAGCATTGCACCAAGGTGGGGTAATCGCCATGGCCACGCTTCAGGACCGCGACGCCGAGCTGCACGATTCGACGGTGGTAGTCGAGACGTCGAAAGACCAGACGTTCATCGGCCGCTATCTCGGGTTCGATGAAAAGGGCAACCTGATGCTGGGCAGCCTTGACCACTTTCACGGCGGTCTGGGCAAGAATGTTGAGCGGCTGGAACAGGCCCTGCAGTGGGGCGTGTGGGCCAGCATCGACAAGGCGTTTCTGCCGCAGGAAGAAGTCACGCGCATTGACCTGCTGAATCGCGCACCGTGGCGGCAAGGGAATTAGGCATGGGGCAGGACCCGGCCAAGCGCCTGAAAGAGTTTCACGGCAAGACCGTGGCGGTCGAGACGTGCCGCAAGCAGACATTTATCGGGCGCTGCTCAAGGTTTGAAAAAGACAACCTGATCATGGTGGACCTTGACCACTTCCACGGCGGGTGGGACGAGAACGAAGAGACACTGGAGAGCGCCGTAAGCTTCGGGCATTGGCCGGTGATCAAGAAAGTCTTTATCGCCAAAGCCGACATCACACGCATGGACCTGCTGGTAAAGACACCATGGAAGGGCGAAGTGCGGAGTGTGTAGGGCCTAGTGCGTTGTGCTTAGTGCGTTGTGCTTAGTGCGCGGTGCGTAGTGAAGGTATGCGGCACGGCCGGCGGCGCGCTGAGAGCAGAACCCAGAACTCGGAACCCAGAACCCGGAACTCACACATGGGTACATTTCATTCAGACAAGGGCGCGCTGCACGGCATTACCGTCGTCGTGCGCACCAAGGCGGGCCCGGTCTTTGTCGGCCGCTGCGACACGGTCACGCCCCATGGCGTTTACCTGAAAGACGCGCAGCGCCACGCCGACGGCGACGACGGCAAATCGATCGACGAGTTTCTGCAGGCGGCTGTGCAGTGGGGCCACTGGCCGAAGCTGCCCGTGGTCGAAATCCCGGCTGGCGATGTGATCGAAGTGGTACGGCTGGCCGAGCTTGCAACCTGAGTCGGCGCAATCGCCATTGCCCAATTCGCAATGACGGCTTGAGTGCAGAGCATTGCCAATTCACCACGGTTCATTGAACATCGAAGTTCACCATGGGTTGCCTGTTCGCCATCCTAGCGCTGCTTTCACCGCGGATCTTGCTGGCCGTGCTGTGGATTTTCACGCCCTACGTGACCAAGGCGTTTGACCTGTGGCTGTGGCCGCTGCTGGGCCTGATCTTCATGCCGGTGATGACGCTGGCGCTGGTGTGGGCCTACAACACAGAGTTCGGATGGCTGCAAATTGCAGCCATTGTGATCGGCGCGATGATCGACCTGGGCGGCAACAGCGAAGCCGAACGCCGCCGGCGCCGACAACGACCACGGGACTGACGCGCCAGCCGGATAAGCACGACAGCAACGCCCTTGGTGTTGCGGGCTTCCAGCCCGCAGGTGTTGCAGGCCTCTGGCCTGCACGTGGGGTGCCCGTCCCGCCTGCGGGCAGGAGCGCCCTTCGGCGCGCAGGCCCGGGCGCCTCAGCGGGCCGGCCGTGTCCGCCGGAGCTTCAGCGAAGGTGGAAGGCCCGCCACACCTGCGCGCGAGACGCGCACAACACGTGCAGCCGAGACGGCCGCAACACAATTGCAGGATGCGAGCGTTAGCCCTTCTCGAACTTGGTGACGGCAGCTTTGAGTTCTTCTTCGGTGTCGTACCACGTAAAGGTGCCGTCACCGCCGGCCCAGGTGAAGATCAGCAGACAATAGCCGACGCTTTCATTGCCTTCCGTGCCTTCGCATGCAATGGCGCCCTGTTTGGCCGTGGACCAGACCTCGTCACGTCCCTTGCAGTACTGGCCCGCCAGTTCACGGGTCGTCATGTTGCATCCGCCGATATCAAATTTGCCGGTGAGGTTGGAGGGTGCTGACCCCATCTTGGCGTAGGCCACGCGCGCTTGATTTTTGAAATTGCCGAGCAGCTGTTCGCCGTCGGCGCGTTTGGTGGCGCGGGTGCCGGCCATGGCCGCGTCGCCCGCCGGGCTGGGGACTTCGCATTTGACCTCTTCGGCGCCGACCTGGCCGGTGATGCTCACCACGTACCAGTCGGCTTCGGTCTCGGCCACGCAGTGCACGACCAGCACATCCTCGAATCGGTTCGCGAAGGTGACTTCCCCGAACGTGCGGATTCGGGTGCGGTTCTTTCCCACCGGCTGGTCCGTGTGAAACACCGTCCGGTCAACCAGATGCCATTTGGCGGCGAGACGGTCTTTGACCTTGTCGTTGCCCTGCAGTTTCAACTGGCCGCACTTCAGCGCCAGCAACTGGTGGGCCTTGAGCGCGATCATGTCGTCGTACGTGCGGATCTTGTAGCGGTCGGCGGGGTCGTGCTTGTGCGCCCACTTGACGAGTTCGGCCTCGGCTTCGGCCTTCCGTTCTTCGTCTTTGGCTGCGCGTTTGGCTTCTTCTTTCATGCTCTCGACCCACACTTCGTGCATCCAGTCGGCGGACCCGCGAATCCAGGGCGCGAAGGCGTTGTAGAGCTCTGCATCGGTGCCGGACAACATCGCCTTCAGCGCGGTTTCCGACTTGCCCTGCAACTGCCCGCCCTCGGCGCCGCTTGTCTGGGCGCTGTGCTGCGGCGCGAGCAAGAGAGTCAGCGCGCAGACAGCCAGAATCACCAGCGCCGCGAGTTTGGTTTGCGAAGCCATGGTCTTCTCCTGTTCAAGAGACTCGCAAGTGTACTGTGTGGTTCGGCACGATTGCCACCATGGACTAACGGCAACTGGGCAAAAGAAATCCGGCCGGGTTGCCCCGGCCGGTGGGTTCGCTTTGCTTACTTCGCGGTCTGGAATGCCTTCAGCGCGTCTTCGAGTTTTTCCTTGGTGTCGTACCACTCATAGTCGCTCTCGCCGCCGGCATAGTTGAAATAGACGGCGCCATAGCCGTACTCTGCGCCTGCAAGCGGCTCACAGGCCAGGGCGCCTCGTTCCATGTCTGGTTTCTTGTAAACCACGTCCCGCACCTGGTAATGCTCGTTTTTCAGATCGTCCGCCGAGACTTTACCTCCACCGCCGTCTATGTCCCCAGTCAACGTCTTGGGCGCAACCCCCGTCTTCGCATACGAGACACGGGCCCAGTTCTTGAGTGAACCAAGCATGTCCTCTGCCTTCAGCCGGGCGTCGCTGACTTCCTTGTCGCCGGCGTCGGCTGCGCCATTCGCGGCCTGATTGGCAGTGCCGCCGCCATTGGCTGTCGAATTGGCGCCACAGCCGGCCAGCAGCGTGAAGATCATCACCGAAAGCACGATTCGCATATCCGTCTCCGCAGGGATCAACCGGTTGGAAAGCCTTTAGTGTGGCAGGTTGCAGCAATGCGGCACTTCAGGCAATAGCCAACTGCACGGGGGAGGCGGGGGCGTACACAGTGGGCACGGGGTTTGCACACCGCATCTCGCGCGCATTCCGGAATCAATCGCCTGCCGAGGCGCGTTTTATCAACAATTGGGGGCGATTGTGCCTGTTGACGCAGCGTTGACGCACCTGCCGCTCAGGGCTACCGTTGAAGCTGAGTGATTCTCTTTACTCTGGCGCTGGGGGCAGCGCCGCACTGAGGCAAACATGTTCGAGCAATTCACGGAACGCGCAAGAAAAGTACTGGGCCTGGCACGCCAGGAGGCCCAGAAGTTCAACCACGAGTACATCGGCACCGAGCACATCCTGCTGGGCCTGATCCTCGAAGGCAGCGGCGTCGCCGCCACCGTCCTGCGCAACATGGACGTGGACCTGCGCAAGATCCGCCTCGAGATCGAAAAGCTGGTGCAGCAGGGCCCGCAGGTCATGACGGCCCCAAGCAAGCTGCCGTTCACCCCGCGCGCCAAGCGCGTCATTGACCTTGCCAAAGAAGAAGCCGCCACGCTCAACCACGAACACGTCGGCACCGAACACCTGCTGCTCGGGCTGCTGCGCGAAAACGAAGGCATCGCCGCGCAGGTACTCATGAACCTGGGCGTGCGCCTTGACGAAGTGCGCGAAGAGGTGCTCGACCTGCTCAGCCCCGAGGCCAACCAGGGCAACGCAAACAAAGAAGACACCGGCCGCCGCAGCAAGCCGCGCGACACCGCCAGCATCGGTCCCGGCAACGCCGGCGCCGGCAACGAGAAAAGCAAGACGCCCGCGCTTGACGCATTCGGCCGCGACCTGACCGAGCTTGCCCGCGAAGGCAGCCTTGACCCCGTAATCGGGCGCAAGAACGAAATCGAACGCGTGATCCAGGTACTGTGCCGCCGCACCAAGAACAACCCGGTGCTGATCGGTGAAGCCGGCGTCGGCAAAACCGCCATCGTCGAGGGCCTGGCCCAAGAAGTGATTTCGGGGGCAGTGCCTGAGCTGCTGCGCGACCGCCGCATCGTGGTGCTCGACCTTGCCATGATGGTGGCCGGCACCAAGTATCGCGGCCAGTTCGAAGAACGCATCAAGGCCGTGATGACCGAGGTGCGCCGCGCCAAGAATGTCATCCTGTTCATCGACGAGCTGCACACGCTCGTCGGCGCCGGCGGCGCAGAAGGCGCCATCGACGCCAGCAACGTGCTGAAGCCGGCCCTGAGCCGCGGCGAAGTGCAGGTGATCGGCGCAACCACGCTGGACGAATACCGCCGCTACATCGAAAAAGACGGCGCGCTTGAGCGCCGCTTCCAGCAGGTCATGGTCGAGCCGCCGTCGATCGACGACACGCTTGCCATCATGCACGGCTTGAAAGAACGCTACGAGACCCACCACCGCGTGCGCTACACCGACGACGCGCTCAAGGCCTGCGTGGACCTTTCGTCGCGCTACATCCCAAGCCGCTTCCTGCCCGACAAGGCCATCGACGTGATGGACGAAGCGGGCGCCCGCATCCGGCTGCGCAGCATGAGCAAGCCGCCGGACCTGAGCGAACTGAACGGCGAAATCGACCGTCTGGAAGCCGAGAAGGATGAGGCGATCAGCAACCAGGAATACGAAAAGGCCGCCCAGCTTCGCGACAAGGCCATGCAGCTGCGCAAGGAAAAAGAGCGCATGCAGCGTGAATGGCGCGAGCAGGCCAACATCATCAGCGGCAGCGTCGATGAAGAGGTGATCTGCGAAACCGTCAGCAAGATGACGGGCATCCCGCTCACGCGCATCGACCAGGGCGAATCCGAGCGCCTGCTGAAGATGGAAGAAGACCTGCACAAGCGCGTTGTCAGCCAGAACGAGGCCATCGGCCAGATCGCGCGCGCGCTGCGCCGCTCACGCGCCGGGCTGAAGAACCCGAAGCGGCCGATCGGCAGCTTCCTGTTCGTCGGACCCACCGGCGTCGGCAAGACACTGCTGTGCAAGGCGCTGGCCGAGTTCATGTTCGGCAGCGACGAGGCGCTCGTGCAGATCGACATGAGCGAGTACATGGAAAAGTTCAACGTCTCGCGACTGGTCGGCGCGCCCCCGGGCTATGTCGGCTATGAAGAAGGCGGGCAGTTGACCGAGAAAATCCGCCGTCGCCCGTACGCAGTTGTACTGATGGACGAAATCGAAAAGGCCCACCCCGACGTCTACAACATGCTGCTGCAGGTGATGGAAGAAGGCCAGCTCACCGACAGCTTCGGCCGCATCGTGGACTTCAAGAACGTCGTGCTGATCATGACCAGCAACATCGGCGCGAACATCATCAAGAACCAGACCGGGCTGGGCTTCGTCAAGAAAGACGACGAATCACGCCACGAAAAGATGCGCGAGATGCTGATGCACGAGATCGAGCGCCACTTCAAGCCCGAGTTTCTCAACCGGCTTGACGAGATCATCGTGTTCAAGCCGCTTGCCAAGGAAGACTTGTTCAAGATCTTCGACATCGAGATCAAGGGCGTGCGCAAGCGCCTGGATGCCCACGAGATTGAGCTGGAAGTGCCGATCGAGGGCAAAGAGTGGGTGCTGGCGACCAAGGAAGTGCAGAACCTTGAGTTCGGCGCCCGGCCGCTGCGCCGCGCGATCGAGAAGTACGTCGAGAACCCGCTGAGCGAAGAGCTGTTGCGTGGCAACCTCGCCGGCAAGGGCAAGATCACCGTTGGCGTGAAGAAGGTGAAAGACTCCGACGGCAAAGAACAGACCGAGCTCGACTTCATCTACACAGACAAACCCAAGGACGAAAAGAAGAAGAAAGACAAGTCCGAGACGGAAAAAGTCGCTAGCGAAAACTAAAGACACGATCACCCAACACAGCCCCGGCGCGAGCAGGGGCTGTGTTCTTGTCAGGAGGCACCCATGAGCCAGGAACCGAGAGTGCGCGGCTTTCTTGCCATGTCGTTGGATGGCTTCATCGCCGGCCCCAACGACGAGATCGACTGGCTGAACGTGGCCGACGGATCAGAAGACACGTTCACGCCGTTCTTCAAGCAGATCGGCGCCCTGCTGATGGGGCGGCGCAGCTACGACGTCGCAAGCGGCTTCGACGGTCCGTGGCCCTATGGCGACACGCCGGTGCTGGTGGCAACGCACCGCGACCTCAAGCCGAAAGCACCAAGCGTGAGTGCGTGCGCCGGGACGATCGCCGAGCTGGTCACGAAGGCCAAGGCGACTTCGGCGCCCAAAGACGTGTACATCGACGGTGGTCAGATCGTTCGGCAGGCGCTGGATGCGGGGCTGGTCGACGAGATCACGGTAACGCTGATCCCGACGGTGCTGGGCAAAGGCATCGCGCTGTTTCACGGCGTCGAGCGGCAACACGGGCTGGAACTCGTAGGCGAACGCGCGATAGGCAAGGGACTGGTCTCGCTGGTCTACGTGCCCAAGCGCCCGTAAACGAAGCGGCCGCGCTGCCGCCAGTCATCGGCTCGCCTTCGCCAAGGCTTCGGCGGGCAGAATTCGCGGCCAGAGCGACTCTTGGATTTCGTCATTGCCAACTCTGGCCTGCCAGACGAAGCGGCGCCGGACGACTGTCCGTCACTGCAAAGTCTGGCTCGCCAGACGTAGCACGTCCCGGAGCTGCGCTCCGGGACGCGCGAAGTCTGGTGGACCCGAGGGGATTCGAACCCCTGACCTATGCATTGCGAACGCATCGCTCTACCAACTGAGCTACGGGCCCATCGCGTGCGGAAAGGTACTTACGCCTGCGCTCTCCGCAACTGGGCGCTGCCTGCTATAACGATTCCATGATGCGCCTGGCACCACAGTTCGTCGTCATCGCCGTTGCGATGACAATCGCCGCGCTGCTACCGGCACCCGATCGCGCACAAGCCGACACCGCCGAAATCGCCCGCACCACCGGCATCCGCGTGCTTGGCGCAACTCGCGGCTATGCCACGACCGCGCTGTGGCTGCGCGCCGGCGACGCCTACCGCCGCGGCGACTACTACGAAACACTGGCGGCTTACCAGCTGATCCAGCAGTTGCAGCCGCGCAACCCCGCGGTCTACAGCTATCTGTCCTGGAACCAGGCATACAACATCAGTGCCCCGTTTCCGGAGTACGCGGCCCGCGAAGAATGGGTGATTCGCGGCCTGCGCACGCTGCACGACGGGCAAGACCGCATGCCAGCCGACGCGTCGCTGCGCCAGGAAGAGTGGCACTTTCTGCTCAACCGCACGATCGGCTATCCGGTCAGCCTGCTCAGCGTCGAGTTGCAGCGCTACCGCGACGCCGACAACGGCTGGGCGGTGATTGTCGAAGAACAGCTGCTGAAGCTGAGCAATGAGCTGACAGACGCGCAGCAGGCCCAGCTGGAAGAATTCCTGCGTGAAGTCGGCGCCCACATCAGCCTGTTTCGCGTGCTGCTGCTGAAAGAGTCTGAGCGCACCCGCATGCTGGACCCGGCCTTCGAATTGCTGCCACCCGAGCAGCAGGGCGACCTTGGCACCGAGTTTCACCCCTTTGAGCGCGATCAGGCGCGCGCGTTTTTCGCGCTCGATATGCCGGTGCAGGAACTGCTGACGCTCGCCCACTGGTGCCGCCTGCACCTGATGACGCTGACCCTGCGCCCGGCCCTTGAAATGCAGCCTCGCAACCTGCAGGTCGATATCAGCCTGATCATCTCGTATCGCCTGGCGTGGCAGTACTTTCCCGCCGGCGGAAAGCTGGCTGAACATTTCCTTGCCGGGTACCAAGAGGGTGTTGCAGTTGCGTTGCGTGCGGGTATAGAGAACGCCCGCCGCAGGGGCGGGGAGCAAGGCCAAATCGAGTTCCTGGCCCACGCGCGCGAGAACCTTGAGGACGTGCCTGAACTGCTTGAGCGCACAGAGTAGGGAGACTTAGATGATTGTTTCACTCCGCGGAAGAATGCACTCCGTGTCCCCCGTGAAGCTGGTGACCGCATCCTGCCTGCTGATGGCCGGTACACTGCTTTGCTTCGCGGCACTGTCCCACCAGGGCGGGCCAGCCGGCTTTTTCAATCTTGACCCGGTCATTGAGTCCGTCGGCCAGAGCCTCGGCCTGCTTGAACCCGATCAGGTTGCGCAAGTGACCGGCGCCAAGGCCCGCAGCTGGGTGAAAGACGAAAAAGCCTGGACCCAGGCCAGCCTCTGGGGCTCGACCTGGAACATCGTGTACGGCCTGCTGACCATCGTGCTGGGCCTGGCCGGCGCTGCCATCGCGCTGATCACCGCCCGCAAGTTCTTCGGCAAAGTCAAAGAAGCCGCACCCGGCAACGAGCGCATGGTCGAAATCGCTGAGCACGTCCGCGAAGGCGCCATGGCCTATCTCGTGCGCCAGCGCAAAATCGTGCTGCCCGTGCTGGGCGGCACCGCCGTCGTGATCGCGTTGATCAACCTTGCGGGCACCCACCCGCTGCTTTCCATCGCCATTCTGTTCGGCCTCGCGTCCGGCGGCGCGTGCAGCTTTCTCACCGGCTGGTGGGGCATGCGCACAGCCACCATGGCCAGCTCGCGCACCGCGTGGGCGTGCAAAGAGGGCGGCTTGAACGCCGGCTTGCAGGTTGCCTTCCGTGCAGGCGCGGTGATGGGCCTGTCGGTGGTGGGCCTGGGCATGGCGTTCATTACGTTCTGGTTTCTCGTGATGATCGGCATCGTGGACGCCGCGGGCACTGAAACCACGCTCAACGACGTCGCCAACGCCATGATCACATTCGGCCTGGGTGCCTCGCTGGTCGCGCTGTTTGCGCGCGTCGGCGGCGGTATCTTCACCAAGGCCGCGGACGTGGGCGCTGACCTGGTCGGCAAAGTCGAAGCCGGCATCCCCGAAGACGACCCGCGCAACCCCGCCACCATCGCTGACAACGTCGGCGACAACGTCGGCGACGTGGCCGGCATGGGCGCCGACCTGTACGAAAGCTACATCGGCTCGATCCTGGCCGCGATTGCACTGTCATGGACCGCGGCGCTTGCGCTGAACAAGAACCCGTTCGGCTTCACGTTTGCCCCGATCGCAATTGCAGCCGTCGGCATCATGCTGAGCGTGGCCTGCACCAAGCTGGTCAAGGCGCAGGAAGGTGCCACGCTGCACCAGTTGCTGGGCGCGCTGCACAAGGGCGTCAACGGCGCCAGCATCGGTGTCGGCGTGCTGGCACTGCCGATCTGCCTTTTCGCGTTCGGCTGGATGGGCATCATGATGTGGCTGTCGGTCGTCGTCGGCCTGGGCGCCGGGCTGGTCATCGCCTGGGGCTCTGAGCGCTACACCGCCTACGACTACAAGCCGACGCAGGACGTCGCCAAGCAGTCGGCAACCGGCCCCGCCACGGTGATCATCGGCGGCCTGGCCGTCGGCATGATGTCCACCTGGATTCCAATCACAACCGTCGCGCTGGCCACACTGCTCGCGTTCGGCCTCGGTGGCGGTTTCGCAGCCCCCGCCGCGGGCCTGTACGCAGTGGCGCTGGCTGCCGTCGGCATGCTCAGCACGCTGGGCATTACACTTGCCACTGACGCCTACGGCCCCATCGCCGACAACGCCGGCGGCAACGCCGAAATGGCCGGCCTGCCGCCCGAAGTGCGCGAGAAGACCGACGCGCTGGACAGCCTGGGCAACACCACCGCCGCCATCGGCAAAGGCTTCGCCATCGGCAGTGCTGCGCTGACCGCGCTGGCGCTGATTGCCAGCTACAGCGACTCGATCCACTCGATCATGATTGCGGACAAGGACATTGATTTCAGCTTCGATTCCCTGCTGATCATGTCGCCGCAGGTCATCATCGGCCTGTTCATTGGCGCGATGCTCGTGTTCGTGTTCGGCGCCCTGACCATGAAAGCCGTGGGCGACGCCGCCAAGGACATGGTCGAAGAGGTGCGCCGCCAGTTCCGTGAAATCCCGGGCATCATGGAAGGCACGGGCAAACCTGACTACGCACGCTGCGTTGACATTTCGACCACCGCGGCGATTCGCAAGATGATCGTGCCGTCGCTGATCGCTGTCGCCGGCCCCATCGTAACCGGCGTGCTGTTCGGCGCGGGCGCCGTGTTCGGCCTGCTGGCCGGCGGCTTGGCCGCTGGCTTTGCCATGGCGGTCATGATGGCCAACGCGGGCGGCGCCTGGGACAACGCCAAGAAGTGGGTCGAAAAGGGCGGTCTCGCGCAGGCGTACATTGACGAAGGCAAGTACAACCCCGAGGTCGAGGACAAGCTGCTCGAGCCCGTGAAGACCAGCCAGGGCGGCGTAGACGACAAGGGCAAAGGCAAGAAGAAGCCCAAGGGCGGCAAGACCTCGTCACGGCGCAAGAAGAAAGCCGACGGCGAAGAGTCGCCCGCCGGCGAAAGCAGCGACGACAGCGCTGACGATAGCGGCGACAGCTCAGACGAAGCCGGCGACAGCGCGGAATTCAACGCCAGCGCCGAAACCGTGCACACAGAGCCCGAAGCGGCGCCTGAGCCCGAAAAAGCGCCCGAAGCCGTTGAGCCCGCCAAGGCCCCGGAGCCCGCAGCGGCAGCCGTGTCAGCACCCGCTGCAACGCCGGCGCCGGTGGCTGTGGCGCCTGTCTCAGCGAAAAAGAAGTACAAGAAGTACGTCAAGGGCAGCCCCGAGCACAAGGCAACCGTGGTCGGCGACACCGTGGGCGACCCGTTCAAAGACACCAGCGGCCCCTCGCTCAACATCCTGATCAAGCTGATGAGCATGGTCGCCGTGGCCACCGTGGCGCTGATCATGCTGGTCAACGACGGCAACGGCCTGCTGCCGCTGATTTTCGAAGCACTCTTCACCAGCAGCAAGTAGCCCCATACAAGCAAACCGGGCGCCCAAGCGGCGCCCGGTTTTCATTTGGTGCTTCTGTCGCCGAAGGCGGCGTCATGCATTAGCCCGACGCGCGAGCGCTTGTCTTTGCACCCATCATCCGGATGCCGCGCTTGGCGTGGCTCGGTCGCCCGCTACGCGGGCTCTGAATCAATCGTCGCCTATGCCTATGGTTCCGTGCACCTTCGGTGCTTGTCACCATAGGCTACAGTCGTCCGGCCCGCTCTGCGGGCCGATGGCGCCGCCTTGGCGGCGCCACGAGTGTAGCCTGGGGTGACCGAGGCGCGTAGCGCCGAGGGAACCCCAGGTCCGCGAAAGCAGAATGTCCCAAGCCCGCGTAGCGGGCGACCGAGGCACACGATTCTGGTCCAACAAATGATGTGTGCAAAGACAAGCGCGCAAGCGTCGGGAACCAATGCAGCCGCGATCCAGAGCCCCGTGAGGGGGCGGCATGAGCAATCTCATGAGCCAATCGGGCGACACCCACAACAGCACCGCCTCATTTGCACGCACGCAGCGGGCAAGCCAGGCCGCGTAGCGGCCGTTGGACTGTAGCCCAGGGCGAGAAGCGCCGGTTGGCGCGACGCTGCCCTGGGAATCCGCGCCCCCCTCTCCAGAGCCCGCGTAAGCGGGCGACACAGCACTTGCGGTTCTTTCGCCGCGACCCTGATCGGGCCAAAGGCAATCCCGGAACCCCGTATTCGCTCCGCATGACTCCGGCAACCGGCTACAATGGCCCAGGCATGGGTACGAACACTCTGCAACGGGCCACTGAGCAACTTGATTTGCACCTGACGGTGGAAGGCGACGTGACCGACCTTGCGGGCGCGGGTGCGCGCTTTCGTGTGGTGGCGCCCGTGGGCACAGACCAGGACTCGGGCGAGGCGCAACTCGACCCGTGGACAAAGGCAAGCCGCTGGCTGTGGGCAGGCTACATGTACGAGCCGCCGCTGGTGGGCTACACAGGGGCCTCAGGAGTAGAGCGCAAAGCCCCCGGCCCCGACAACGACCCAGCCACCCCCGACGCCAATCTGAAAGGCCAATACTACTGCTGGAACCGAACCTACGACATCGGCACCGGGAGGTGGACCACGCCCGACCCGGCGGCCAGTCCAGTTACGAACTTGCTGAGTTTTGCTGCAAATCGCGGAGTTGATCGGACCGACCCGAGCGGATTAAGTTCAGTAATCAACCCAGGTGGCAATGTTCAGGTGCCATGGGCTCGCATTGGCCTGAGTTCTTTGATCGATTGCACGGGCTGCACACGAACGTTGTTAGGGATTCAAATGATCAACAACTACAGCGGCTATAACAACACCACTCACAAGGATTCGACCTACAATCCAACGGCGATGTACACGGGCGTAGAGGTCTACGCCGACGTATCCACCCCCTTCCACAGCGAGCCATTTCCGCCGAACAACCATTGTTGCTGTCGTTCGATCACGTGGATCCAATCGGTCCGAAGTGTTGGGTTTCCTGAGCAACCAAGTGTCAGTGTTGTTGACCCGCATCCTTCTGACGATGGCTACCCATATTATTACAACCAGAACGGATGGCGATCTGCACCGTACTTCTTCTACGATGGCCCACGCGTTAGGCGTCACGAGTCAGTGGTAAGAGGAGCAGACTTCGTTACATGTGCAGTTTGCACAATGCGGGAAGATCCATACGATCACAGCCAAGGCGAAGTTGCAACAGATCGCATTCTTGGCTGCTTTAGCTGGGGGTATAGGCGTGGACCTGGAAGTCCCGACGGAAACGTTGATACCTCAAAAGACCAGTTCAAGGACGTCCACTTTCACACGGCACCACCCCCTGAATGGCAGCTTGCGGTGCGCCGTGATTTCCCATGGTATCAGTGGAAGAGCTGTCGGGGGAATTGAACAATGCGCATCGGCCACGTCTCAATTCAAGCCTGCCTTATGTTTTGTCTGATGTTGCTGGCGTGCTCCTGCTGCCTCAACAGTGCCGAGCCACATCGGAGTGTGGATCAGCAGCGCTCGACGACATATGAGGATCCGGATGCCTCAACCTACGTTGTGATGGGAATGCTTTGCTCTGTTCCAGAGGGTGTGTTTGCATACCATTGGGCAGACCTCGAAATTGGGCATCAAATTGGTGCCCATGCGGATAGGCGCCTTCCGAGGAAATTGCGAGCCGCACTCGCAAACTGGGATCCTAGTCCTCCACTGAACGAATGGTGTATGTATGTCATTGTTCCGTATGGTGATGGGCCGAATGACTTCCGTGTCGTGTATTGGTGGTCTCGTTAGTACACGCGACATGTGTCTTGGCAAGAGCGCCGCCGGCTCAGCCATGTGCTACAACCCGGCCACGGCGGCGACGCCGTCGGGCAGCGCTACTGCCATGGGCTCGGGATTCCACCATGCGGGCGACGGGTATGAACTGGTGATTGACCGCTACCTGCACAACGACCAGCTTGGTAGCCCTTCCTCGGGAAGCGTTGCTTCCCTGCGGTTCGTTCCCTTCAGGAACGGCATGAGCGACGCCTCGGGCAACCTGCTTTGCGAGATCGACTACCTCGACTACGGGGAGCCCGTCTACATGCCCCTCCTGGCCTCGCCCCCGCAGGACGACATCACCAACTCGGTTTACGACAGCGGAAACAAGACCACGCTGTTCATCGGCATCAGCCGGTTGACCAGCCGCCGTCCATGCGGCAATTGAGCCCCACTGCTAGTCACCTAGAAATACGTTTGCCGCGAAAGCGCGAAAGCGCAAGAAATGGCCAATGGCAGTTTAGCGTTTTCGCGTTTTCGCGGCCTGCGCAGTTCGCGCACGCCCAACTGGCGCCGGAAACTATGATGCCGCTGTCCCGCGAAGTGGTTTGTGTCGGGCGTTCGGGTAAGCTGTGGCCATGAGGCTCGTCCTGTTCATGCTTCTGCTTTGCGCGCCGCTGCACGCGGTCACGCTTATGCCCGGCGCCGGCAAGCCGGTCGTGAAGATCACTGAGATTCGCGCCGAAGTCGCATTGAGCCCCCAGGACGCAGGCATTCACGCCGAGTACTCGTGCTTTCTGCGGCTTGAGAACCCCGGCGCCGAGGCCGCGATTACTCTTTCTTTGCCCAAGGAACCGGCTGCCCAGCTCAAGCTCGGCCCAGAGACATTGGCCGCCGTCAGCGGTGAAGACCGCACCGAGTGGTCGCTTGACCTGCCCGCCGGCTTCACAGAGTTGACGTGCGCGTGGCAGGTGGTGCCGCGCAAGGTCTCGCACCTGCACGTGCTGGGGCAGTGGCGCGTGGCCTTTCCGTTGCAGCGCCTGCGCGGCTTTGCGGCCTACCCCGATGCAGCCACACTGGCGGTGCGCTGGGAAAAGCTCGATGCCGCGCTGTTCGGCGCCCCCGCCGACGCAACCAACGTGCGTTTCACCCACGCCATCTCGCGCGAGCCCGCGGCGTTCACCTTTGAATGGTTCGGCGCAACCGTGCAGCAGCGGCTTACCGAGGTCGCGGCGCAGCGCGACGCATTCAGCGAAGTGCAACGCCGCCACGACAATCGCGCGTACACCGAGGTGCTGGTGACACTGGCTGAACTGCTTGCCCTGAAACACGACCATGCGGCTGTGGCGGCAGTCTGCGCGACGCTGATCGACCTGGAAGCCGCATCCGGGCGCGCGATCACCCACTGCGGCCCCTGGGCCAAGTGGCGCAAACATGTGCCGTGGTCACTGCGGCACCTGGCTGCGCTGCGGGATGCAGGCAGCGCGACAGGCGCCGCGGCCAAGGCCGCGGTCAAGGCGACGGAATCGTTATGGAGCGACTATCAGACCGCACGCGCCGAGACGCGGCCGTTTGAGAACTTCGCGCCCGAACGCAACGGCAACTATTGGGACTATGACTGGCCCCGCGTGCGCGAACTCTTTGCCCTCGTGTTAGAGCTGGCAGGCGATCCGGATCGCGCCGCCGCCATCCGCAACGAGGACAGCAAGTGATGACCCGCGCCGCACTGCTGCTGCTCTTGCTGCTGTCGGCGCCACTCTGGGCCGGCGAGAAAGAGGACTCGACGGCAGTTTACGACGCCATCAAGTCAGAGAAGTGGCTTGAGGCACTGAAACGTGCCGAGGCGTTTGTCGCGAACTATCCCAAGTCTCCGGAGTCGGCAGCGATCAGCCTGGCGGCCTGGCCCGCCGGCGTCAGGGCCCGCCGCCCCGCGCGCTCGGTCGCGCTGCTGCAGGCTGCCCTGAAGCAACGGCTTGACGAGTCAATGGCAAGCGGCCTGCACGGGGCCCTGATCGAGGCCACTTTCGCCGCCGGCATGGTTGCCGAATGCCTGGAGTTGATCAGCGAGCGGCAGCCCGACGAGCAAGACGACGCTGATGCCTTCTACGCAGCCGAGTGCAGGTTTCATCTCGGCGAGTTTGAAGCAGCCGAAACCGGCCTGAAGGCGCTTGTGGCCAAGGGGTCCGAATACGCACATGATGCGTCAGCGCGGCTTGCGCAGATCAACCCGCCGCTGAAGGTTGACGAAAACGGCATCGTGCTGGGCTACACGGGCAAGTACGAGCACGACAGCAGGTTCAAGCGCGCGCTGGCGAACCTGCCCGGCTACATCGCGCGCGCCAACAGCGTGCTGAAGCAGACCCTGGGGGTCGAACTGCCGGCCGCCCCCACGGTGTTTGAGTTCCGCGACATGGGCATGGTGTACGACACGGCACGCGCTTTTGCCGAGCCCATCTGCCTGGGCTACAAACCGTACACGCGCATCGTGTTCTACACCGAGCACGTCGTGCTCAGCGAACCCGAGTTTGCCCTGCGCGTGATCCATGAGCTCAAGCACGCGGCGTTCCGTGCCGCCATGGGCGCGCGTTACAGCGCGCTGCCGGTGTGGGTGAAAGAGGGCCTTGCGGTGTACGGTGCGGGGCAGCTTGCCGACCGGCTGGCACTGGTCGTGCGCGACCGCGTCTTCGGCGGCAAAGAACCGCTTGAGGTACTGCGCGGCATTGAGCTGGATGACCGCAGCGAAGACTACGCCGAAAGCGCGCTGGCGTTTGCATGGCTTGAAAGCCTGGGCGCGGGCAACGTCAAGAAGTTCTGCGAAGGACTGCTCAAAGGCGAGCAGTGGGACGCCCTGCTGGCCGCAGTCTCCGGCGCCAGGGCGACCGACGCCCTGGTGGCCGCGCAGGCGTGGTCGCGCAAGCACCTCTCGCAATTGCTGGGCGATGCGGGCGAGCAGCTCATGGTGATCATCCGCGACGAATACGCCGCGCGCAGCCGCACCGACGGACAGGCCTGGCTGAAAGACGGCGTGCCGCGCTACCAGGCATGGCTGAAAGCCAACCCGAGCCACCTGCTGGCCCCCAACGCCATGTACCGCATTGGCACCGGCCTGGTTGACCAGGAAGATTTCGAGGCCGGGTGCACGCTGCTGCGCCGCATCACCATCGAGTACCAGGAATCAACCAGCTTCTGCGATGATGCCCAGCACCGCATCGGCCATGCGTACCGCATGGCCGGCAACACCGAGGCCGCGCGCCGCGAGTTCGGGGTGCTGCTGCGCGACTACTCATGGTGCCGCTACGCGTCTTCCATCGCGCTGCTGTACAAGGCAGCCGGTCCCGTGCGTGACGATGACGCCGATTGAGCCGACGATCTGGGATTTCGTCATCGTCGCAACGCTTGCGGCGGTGCTGCCTGCGTACACCGCGTTCTACACGCTGCCGCGATTGCTGCGGCTGCCACGCGCAACGATTGAGACAATCCGGTCGCGCGTTTACGTACAATCGCTGGTGACACAGTGGCTGTTCGCCGGCGCGGCGCTGCAACTGGTGCTGCTGCGCGGCTACGCGTGGTCTGACATCGGGCTCGCGTTGCCGACAGGCAACGGCCTGCTGATCGGCGCGGCAATCATCGGCGGGCTCGCCGCGCTGCTGGTCATCCAGCACATCCGGCTGCGCAGAAACCCTGAGGGCCGCGCGCTCGTCAGGCATGCGCTGCAACGCGTGGAGTGGATTTTGCCGCGCACGCAGCCGCAGCGCCGCTTGTGGTGGGTGGTCTCGGCGCACGCGGGCTGGGGCGAAGAGCTGATGTACCGCGGGTTTGTGTTCGCGCTGCTGGCTTCGCTCCTGCCCCTGTGGGCCGCCGCCGGGGCAAGCTGCATCCTGTTCGGGCTCGCGCACGCGTACCAGGGCGTGCGCGGCATCGTGCTGACCAGCGTGCTGGGCAGCGCGTTCGTCGGCATGTACCTGCTCACGGGCAGCCTGTGGGTTCCCATCGCGGCCCACGCGCTGTACGACATACACGCGGGCGAGCTTGGATTCTGGGCCTTTGCTCGCGATGATGATGACTGAACAACCGTCCATCCTTGAGCGCCTGATTCACGCCGCGCCCGCGGCACCCGGCTGCTACGTGTTCAAAGACGAACACGGCAAGGTCCTGTACGTGGGCAAGGCGGTGGACCTGCGCAAGCGCGTGCCCGCGTACCTGCGGCCCGGGGCCGACGGCCGCCCGCACATTCCCTTCCTGATGGAGCGCGCGACCACCGTTGAGTTTATCGTCGTGACCAACGAGAAAGAGGCGCTGGTCCTTGAGAACAACCTGATCAAGCGCTTTCGGCCGCGCTACAACATCGTGCTCGCGACCGACGACAAGACCTTCGTCTCGGTGCGCATGGACATGACGCACGCATTTCCGCGCGCAACCATCGTGCACAAGTACAAGCGCGACGGGGCCAGCTACTTCGGCCCCTACAACAGCGCAGCCAAGCTGTACAAGACGCTTGAGGTCTTCAAGCGCTACTACCCGCTGCGCCTGTGCAGCGACCACGTGATGGCCAACCGCGCGCGCCCCTGCGTGTACTACGAAATCGGCGCGTGCAAGGCGCCCTGCATGGCGGGCATGATCACGCCCGAGGCCTATGCCGGCATCGTGCGCGACTTTGTGCGCGCTCTGGAAGGCAAAGACGACACGGTCGCCAAGGACCTCGAACGCCGAATGGCCGAAGCCGCCAGCGCGCTGGACTATGAGAAAGCCGCCGAGTTACGCGACCGCATGCTCGCCGTGCAGGAAACCACGCTGCGCCAACGCGCACAGATCGGCAGCGAGAAGACCGCGCACCGCGACGTGCATGGCATCTTCCGCGAAGCCGACCGCCTGAGCATCGCCACGCTGCTGTACCGCGACGGGCGCCTCGAAGACACCGCCACGCGCGAGTTCACGACATTGCTGCCTGATGAAGAAGTGCTGCACGGGTTTCTGATGCAGTACTACGAGCGCGCCAGTTTCGTGCCCGAAGAGATCGTGGTGCCCATTGAGCTTGAGGGCATGCAGGCCATGGGCGAATGGATCAGCGACCGCGCCGAGCGAAAGGTGCAGGTTCTGCACCCGCAACGCGGCGACCGCGCCAAGCTGCTTGAGATGGCCAACGTCAACGCACGCCACGCGCTGAAAGTCCGCGCCGAGACCGAGCAGCGCAGCAAGCAACTGCTGCGCGAACTGCAGGAAGCCGCGGGCCTGGAGCGCACGCCGGTACGCATGGAATGCTTCGATATCAGCCACGGCGGAGGCAAAGACACCGTGGCCAGCGGCGTGTGCTTCATCGACGGCGAGCCCGCCAAGGCCCAGTACCGGCACTACAAAATCAAGTCCCACGACCGAAACGACGACTTCGCCAGCATGGAAGAAGTGCTGCGCCGCCGCCTCAAGCGCGGTCTTGAGGAAGGCAACATGCCCGACCTGATCGTGATCGACGGTGGGCCCGGCCAGCTGGGGCGCGTGCAGAAAGTGTTCGACGAGTTGAACATCGTCGGCATTGACCTCGTCGCGCTGGCCAAGTCCCGCGACAAGAAGCGCCCGGGCTGGGAAACCGCGTGGCAGGAAGAGCCGGTGCGCACCGACGAGCGCATATTTCTGCCGGGCCGCGACGAGCCGATCACGCTGGACCAGCGTTCGGCTGCGCTGTTTCTGCTGGTGCGCATTCGAGACGAGGCGCACCGCTTTGCCATCACGTTCCATCGCAAGCAGAAGCGCCGCAGCAACCTTTCCAGCAGCCTCGACGATGTGCCCGGCGTCGGCCCAAAGAAAAAGCGCGCGCTGATCAAACGCTTCGGCTCGCCCAAGGGCGTGAAGCTGGCGACGCTGGACGAGCTGCGGGCCGTCGAGGGCATCAACGACAAGATTGCCACGGCAATTTTTGAAGCCTTCACAGCCGAGCGCCAACTGCTGCTGCAGAAACAGCAGCCCGCCGACAAACCCGCCGACCCTGCCTGATACGCCAGCCCTTGCCGTGTGCTGCCAGGTTGCGCCTAATGCCGCACTTCCGCGGGGGCCGTGTTTGACTGACATCGTTCTGATCTGCGCGTTCGCATTCGTCGCGTTCTTCGTCAAAGGCGTGGTCGGCGCCGCAAGCGCAATCGTGTTCAACGCACTGCTGCTGGTGGCTTTGGCGCTGGGTTATGGAGGCGAACTTACGCTGGCAGACGGCCTGTACTGGCTTGCGATTGCCGACATGTTTTCCAGCACGGTGATGTGGGCCGCCATGCGCCGCGAAGTCAAGTTTGAACCGCTCACGTCGCGACTGTTGCTGGGCATGATCCCGACCGTGGCGATCTTTGCCGTGGTGTTGACCCGCATTGACGTGCTATGGCTGTCGCTGCTGCTAAGCATGGCCGTGATCGGCGCCGGCGTCTGGCTTGCCAGTCGCAGCCGCGATGTCCCCGCCGACCCCGAGAAGGTGGATCGCTTGGCGTTTCCCACCGGGTTGCTCGCGGGCGTGCTGGGCGGCTTGTTCGGGATGGCGGGGCCGGTGTTCTTTCTGCTGCTGCACGGCGCAAGTTCTGACCCGTCGCTGTTTCGGCGCCGCGCGGTGCTGGTGACCGTAGTGACCAACCCCGTGCGGCTGATCTCGCTGGTGGCGTTCGGCGCGATTGAAACGCGACACCTTGAGTGGTTCGGTTGGAGCGTGCCGGGCATCGTCATTGCGATGCTGCTGGGCGGGTGGCTGCACCGCTACGTAAAGCCGCGCCCGTTTCGAGTAGTGCTGGGCGTGCTGGTGGCCATAGCAGGCATCGGCGGGTTACTGCGCTACGCAATCTGACCCGGAATCGCGTGCGGACAGGGGCGGCATCTCAGTCATGGGTCGATTGCTCTGGCAAGAAATGCCCCCAGCTGACGCCGGGGGCTCGTGCGGACGGTGTTGCTATGACGCCGTGGGTTGCAATGTTGGTACCTCGTCGGACTCTGGCTCTTTTGCTGGCGACGGTGGCGGTGCCGGCGGTTGCGGCTTCTGGTCGTCTGATAGCTCGTCCGCGCTGCCGAAGACTTTGTTGAACAGTTGCTTGCTGCGTTCGCCCCACCGTGACGTCACCAGGTATGCGCATGGCACAACCACCAACGTGAGTACCGTGGCAATCATCAAGCCGAAAATCGTTGCTGTCGCCAAGGGTGCCCACCAGGCCGAACTTTCGCCGCCTACAACAAACGCAAACTTGAAGAAGTCAAAACTCACGCCCAGGGCCATCGGCGCCAAACCCAGCGCCGTTGTGATCGCCGTAAGCATGACCGGCCGCAGGCGTGTGCGCCCGCCCTCGACGATGGCGTCAGTCAACGACTTGCCGTGGAACCGTCGCAACTGGTTGATGTAGTCGATCATCACGATCGCGTTGTTCACCACCACGCCCGCGAGTGCAATCACCGCCACGCCGGTCATGATGATGCCGAACGGCTGCGCCAGCACGATCAACGAAATGAACACACCCACGGTCGAGAGAATCACGCTGCTCAAGATGATTCCTGTTTGCAGCGCGCTGTTGAACTGCAGCACCAGAATCAGCGTGATCACCAGCAACGCGATCACAAACGCGCGCATGAGGAACGTTGCGGCTTCTTCTTTATCTTCGCTCTCGCCCGTGAAGCCAGCCTTGAACCCGGCTGGAAACGTGGCCTGCGACTCATTGATCTTGCGCTCAATCTCGGCCAGCAGCGGCTCGGCCTGGTAGCCGTCGGCAAGGTTGCCTGACACGGTCAGTACGCGCTTGGCGTCTTTGCGCCGGATGGTGCCCGGGCCGCCGGTGTAGTCCCACGAGCACACAGTGCTCAGCGGAATCGCATTGCCGAAGCGGTCACTGATACGAATGTTATCCAGCACCGCCGGGTCGTTGCGCTGGTCGGCGGGCAGGCGCACGATGATGTCGCGTTCTTCGTTGCCTTCGTCATATCCGCCGATGCGCTGGCCGTTGATCAACATCTTCACGAAGTTGCCGATCCACTGCGTGTTCAGGCCCAGCAGCGCCGCCTTCTGCCGGTCGACGCGAATGCGCAGCTCGGGCTTGCCGGTGCGCAGGTTGTCGCGCACGTCCACGACGCCCTCGACGCTTTCAATGATGCGGCGGACCTTGGTGACGGCCTCGCCGAGTTTGCGCTCGTCATCGACCGAGATCTCGACGTTGATCGGCGGGCCCGTCGGCGGGCCGACAGCCGCTTCCTTGACCTCGAAGTCGGCGCCCGGCAGGTCCTTGATCAGGGGGCGGACGTCCTTGATCCACTTGCTGGGGCTGCCGATGCGATCGGCTTCATCCTTGAAGCTGATGGTGATGTTGGCGATGTGCGTGGCGTCTGCGCCGCCTTCCATGGGATTTGCGCCGCCGCCCACGCCGCCGACGGTCGTCTCGAGGCCTTTGATGTCTTCGTATGGGGGCAGGCGCGACTCGACCAGCCGGGCAAGTTTGTCGGTGGTCTCAAGGCTTGTGCCCTCGGCGGCGGTGATGCTGATAGTCGCCAGCTTTGGCTCAACTGATGGGAACAGCTCAACGCCGTGGCCCATCATGCTGTACAGCACGATGGTGCTGACCAGCATCAGGAACGCGGCGCCCAGCCATGCCTTGGGCCACTTGAGGGCGCGGCGCAGCAGGCCTTCGTACGCGGCCAGAATCTGAAAGCCGAAGCCCTGCACTTTCTTGTCCATCGCGCTGGTCTTGGGTTTGCGATAGCGCATGAAGGTGGCGGCGATGGTCGGGTTGATCACCAGCGCGACAAACAGGCTGCACACCAGAGTCACGATAACCGTCAGCGGCAGGAAGCTCATGAACTCGCCCATGATGCCGGGCCAGAACAGCATGGGACCGAACGCGCCAAGGGTGGTCGCCGTGCTGGCAATGACGGGCCACGCGACTTCGCCGGTGGCGTCCTTGGCGGCCTGGATCGGCGTCTTGTTCATGCCGATGTGCCGATAGATGTTCTCGATAATCACGATGGCGTTGTCGACCAGCATGCCCTGGGCCAGGATCAGCGCGAACAGCACGACCATGTTCATTGTCACGCCCATGAGCTGCAGGACGCTGAAGCTCATCAGCAGGCTGAGTGGGATGGCGGTGGCGACAAACAACGCGTTGCGCAGGCCGAGCGCAAAAAAGATCACGAGCAGCACGAGCACCAGCCCCGAAAGGATGTTGTTCTCGAGGTCGTTGACCATGTTGCGAATGTCGTGGGACGCATCGGTCAGAATCGCGTACTCGACGCCCGCCGGGAAATCCGACTTCGCCTGCGCCAGCCCGTACTTGATGGTCTCGGCGATCACGATGATGTTGGCGCCGGCGCGCTTGCTGATGCTGAGCTGCACGGCGTCTTTGCCGTCGCGGCGCGCATAGCTGATCGGGTCTTTGTAGTTGCGATAGGCCCGCGCCACGTCGCGCAGATACACCGGCCGGCCTTCGACGTTGTGGATGACCAGGCTCTCGACGTCTTCGGCGGTCTTGAACTCGCCGGGAATGCGCACCGACGCCTTCACCAGGCCGGTGTCAACACCGCCGGCGGAGATGTCGTTGTTCTCGCCGCGCAGTGTCTCGATCAGCTGGTTCACGGGAAGCTGGTAGGCTTCAAGCTTTTCCGGGTCGACTTCGATTTCGATCTGCGGCTCGACTGCACCAGCGATGCTGACATCCAGCACGCCGTCGATGCCCTCGATCTTGTCTTCCAGTTCTTCGGCGACGCGTTCAAGCACCGTGACGTCTGCGCCGTAAAGCGTGACGATCATGATCGGGAATTCAGAGAAGCTCAGCTCCTGAATGGTTTCGTCTTCTACATCAGTGGGAAACTCAACCTTGGCGCGGTCGTACTTTTCGCGCACGCGCTGCAGCGCTTCTTCGACAGGCACGCTGGGGTCGAACTCGGCGGTGGTGATGCTGATGCCTTCGCTGGACACGCTGCTGAGTTCTTTCAGTCCCTTGACGTTGCGCAGTTCGCGCTCAAGGGGCACGGTGACCGACTTCTCCACGTCCTCGGGGCTGGCCTCGGGCCACGGCACCGCAATCGTTACCAGCGGCACCTTGATGTCGGGCGTGCTCTCGCGCGGCAGCGTGGCATAGCTGAAGATGCCGAGCAGCAGGATACCCGCCATCAGCACAAAGACCGGGATGCGGTGGTCAATCGAGAAGTTACTGATCTGCATGGCTGTCGTCCTAGGTTGTCGGGTCTTTCTCGAGTGCAGTCACAAGGTCGCCGTCGCCAAGCCACTGGGCGCCGGTGGTGACCACGCGGTCGCCGGGCTTGATGGCGTCGCCCAGAATCTCGGCCCATTCCATGGTCAACTGGCCGATCCGGATGTTGGTCACTTCTTTGACCTGTTCGCCCTTGAGCACGAACAGCGAGCGCTTGGGGCCGTTGAGCTTGATCGCCGACAGCGGCACCACGATTGCCTCGGCGCGCTTGTAGGTCGTGACCTGCACGGTGCCGAAAATGCCGGCTGGCAACGACAGGTCGGCGTTGTTGATTTCGATCTCGACCGTGAAGCTGTGGGTCTGCGGGTGCGCCAGCGAGTCTTTGCGGGCGACCAGGCCCTTGCGCACGGTGCTCTTGCCTGCGGCGTCGCGCAGCGAGGTCAGCGTGACGTCCACGGCATCGCCGACGCTCAAAGCAGAGTAATGCGCCTCCGGCATTTCCACGTCGGCGCGGATGCGATCCAAGACTGCAACGCGCGCGATCAACTCGCCGGGGTTCACGTACTCGCCCTTCTGGCGCGCACGCTCAGTCACGATGCCGCTGACCGGCGAGCAGATGCGGGTGTTCTCAATCTGTGATCGGGCCCTCAGTGCTGCAGCCTTGGCGGTGTCGCGCCGCGTGCGTGCCTGGTCAAGCTGGCTGCCGGTGGTGTCGGGGTACCCCTGCAGGCGCTGCAGGTCGCGCACGGCCTGGTCGTACATGGATTGCGCTTCGCGAAAGGCCTGGACCAGGGCCGCATCGTCAATCAGCGCGAAGCTCTTGACGCCCTTGAGGTGCTCAAGGTTGCGCAGGGCAATCTCGTCCTCGGTCGGGATCATTGAGCGCCGGTTGATGTAGTCCTGCGCCTCTTCCCAGATGCCCGGCGGCACCGACGACGCTTCCACTTTGTCGCCCTTGTCAAAGGGCATGTCGACGATGTTGCCCGGCATGGTCGCCCGCAACTCCACTTCTTCGACGGCGCGGGTCACGACCGGCAACTTGATCTTCACCTCAAGGGGCTGCAGCACGATCGCCTTGGCAACCACATTGCGCCGCGTCGGCCCGTTGGCCGATGTCGGCGGGGCCTGCGGGCCGCATGCGGCAACCACCAGCGGCAATGCCAGCAGCAGAACTCGGAATCTCATCTCTTCCTCACGGTATGAAGGTTCAACACTCCATGCATGACTACAGCGGCTATCGTCTCAGACAGTTCCTCAGCGTCGCCTTCCCAGCGCGGGCAGGCGACGACCTGCATCAACTCGTGCATCAGCATCGCCCAGAACGAGCGCACCGCCGGCATCGCCAGCGTCGGCGCAAGTCCCAGCCGCACCAGAGCATCAGCCCACGCGGCGTAGGCCTGCTTGTCGGTTTCTTCAACATGGGAAACGAGGGATTTCAGGCTGCTGCGCCCGAACCAGATCGAGAACCCGAACGCCAGCGTGTCCTTGAACTGCACAGCCAGCTTCAGCATCTCGCGACCAAAGCGCACGAATGCGTCTTCTGCGTCTTCCGCTTCTTCAAACACCTGGTTCCGGGCGGCCACCGCGGCCTTTGTGAACTCGCCGATCAGGGCCTGCGCCAGACCCTCTTTGCTGCCGAAGTGATAGTAGAGCGACGGCTTGGTACAGCCGGCGGCCTCGACAATTTCGCGCACGCTGACGGCGTCGTAACCGCGTTGCGCGAAGAGCTTTGCGGCTTGGCGCAGGATTGTGCTTCGGGTACAGGTGTCTGTGGTCTTGGAAGCCATCGCCCGCTCTATACCGTCCGGTAGGTAAAATGCGCAAGAGGAACGAATGTCGGGGTGGCCTCGATTCCTGAAAACTGCCCACAACCTGCCGCCGGTTCTGCCCATTGATTCGATGGGCCACGGCCGCTAAACTCTCCGCCCCGCACTTGAGCGGGATTGTCTTTTGTTGGCCTGATGCCGTCGAATCGGCTTGCTTGGGAACCTGTCGGTATGGTGAAGATCAAGGCGCGCAGCTCAGAATCGGTTGACCAGCTTCTCCGGCGCTTCAAGAAGGCATGCGAGAAAGAAGGCCTCACACGGGCCATGAAGCGCATTGCCTACTATGAAAAGCCCAGCGTCACCCGGAACCGCAAGAAGCGCCAGGCACTCAAGCGCAAACTGCAGGCGACGTTCCTTGGCCAGATGTAATCGTGGCAGCCGTTGAAATCAGCGGCCTCACCCGAACCTTCCGAGATTTCTTCGGCCGTCGAAGCGTGCTTGCGCTCGACGGCCTTTCTCTTTCTGTTGAGGCAGGGCAGGTCTTTGGCTTGCTCGGCCCCAATGGCAGCGGCAAAAGCACGGCCTTCAAGATTGCCGTCGGGCTGCTGCGCCCCAGTTCGGGCACCGTCACGATCAACGGGCACAAGCCCGGCACCCTGTCGGCCCGCAAAGCCACGGGGTTTCTTCCCGAGGATTCCACGCTGCTGCCGTTTCTAAGCGCCCGCGAGAGCCTGCAATTGCACGGCGCGCTGGCAGGTTTGGGTCGCGCCGCTGCCGCCAGGAAGGCCGATGAGTTGCTTGAGCGCATGGGCTTGACAGACGCCGCCCGGCGCAGGGTCAAGGGCTTCAGCAAGGGTATGCAGCGGCGCCTTGGCGTGGCGACGGTGCTGATGGGCGACCCCGACGTGTTCATTCTGGACGAACCGACCAGCGGGCTTGACCCTCTGGGCGCGGTGCAGATGAAAGAGCTGATTGCCGAGTTGCGCGGCAAGGGCAAAGCGATCCTGATCTCAAGCCACTTGCTGGGCGAACTCGAGAACGTGTGTGACCGCGTGGCCTTCATCAATCACGGCAAGCTGCTCAGCGAGGGCACGCTCGAAGAACTGCTGCGCGAAAAAGACCTGCACGAGCTGCGCCTGAGCCCGCCGGACCCCGCCGCAATCCGCGCCCTTGAGTCGCTTGCCGCCGAAAAGGGCTTGCGCGTGGTAAGCAGCAAGGCGCCCATGCGCACGCTGGAGGCCTTCTACCTTCAGATGCTCAAGCGCGACGACGGAGACAAGTCGTGATTCGCGCCGCGGCAATCGCCAGGGCTGCGCTGATCGAGACGGCGCGCTCGCGCGTCACGCCGGTCGCCGTGCTGGTCCTGCTGGCCGCCGTGCCCGCCCTGACGTGGCTGTTCGGCGACGATGCCGCCACGCGCGACTGGATGACCCGGCTGCTGCCCGCGGAAGGTTTGCGGGTGCTGATGCCCCTTGCGGCGATTGTCGGGGGTGCGTTTCTGCTGCGGCCCTCGATCAAGCGCGGATGGGCCGTGCTGCCGGCGCGCCGGGCGGAGTGGTTTGCGGGCACTGTGATCGCGGGCATCTGCGTGCTGGTGGTGGCGGCGCTGGTGTTCAGTGCCGGCGCGATGCTCGGCGGCTGGATGTTCGGCACGCCGCTGGCGAACACGTCACACGCGGGCTCAATCCAGCTGACGCGCGTGCAGGAAGGTGTGACCCAGCAGCGCCATTTCAAGCCGGGCGAGATGGCTGTCGCGAACCCGCTGCGCGAAGAAACCCTCTGGATTGAACTTCCGGACGACGCCGGCGACGCCATTGCGGGCGAGATTGAATTCCTGCCGATCTGGACGCAGGAGCTTCCGCCGCAGCAGTCTTCGCCCGTGGCGCTCTGGCTAGAAGGGCCGAATGGCCGCGCGCCCGTGGAGCTGAAAGTCGAGTCGCGGCGCCGCGTCAGCTTTCACGCCGCTGCCAATGGCGCGCAACGATTGATCCTGCAGCCGGTAGACCCCGCGCTGCTGATCGGCACCTCGACCGACCGCGTGCGCTTCACCACAGGCGAAAGCGGCGTGCTGGGCAGCCTGGCGGCGCTGCTGGTGCTGGGCCTTGGCGCAACGCTGCTGTGCCTGTGCGCGGTGCTGATGATTCGCGGCCTTTCCACGGCTCCCACGGCCGCGCTGGCGGGGCTGCTGCTGATGGCAGCGCTGACGCTGCTGCCCAGCCTGGCGCCGGCGCAGGGCATGGCGCGGGCCCGCCGGGCAGATGTGCAGGGCGTGAAACAGGAGCCGGGGCTGATGCAACGCCTAGAAGATGAACTGGACGCGCTGCCACAGCTGTTTCCGGACGTCTACTTTGACGAGTTTCTGGCTGGTCGCACCGTGCCCGCCGCCGCGTGGGGCGAGGGGCTGGCGCGCCTCGGGATTGGTCTGCTGCTGCTGGTGCCCGGCGCCTGGCTGTTCACGCGGCGCCAGATTGCGCGCTGATGGCGGGTTGACGCGCCGGCTTGCCGGGCAACCGCGAAGCGTTTACATTCGCGCCGCCGGAGGGGTGACAGAGTGGCCGATTGTGCGCGCTTGGAAAGCGCGTGTACCGCAAGGTACCGGGGGTTCGAATCCCCCTCCCTCCGCCATCGTGCTTTGTGCGGCCGCGCCGACGGAATGACTCGCGCGGCCGCTTCGTTTACGTCCGGCGCCGCCCGCCTGTGGGCGGGCTTGGGCCGGACTACTGCGCGGTCAAAACGGTCCACTGGACCGTTTTGAGGTTCGAATCCCCCTCCCTCCGCCATGAATAACAGCGCCGTTGGCGCTGTTATTCATGGCGCGCGCCGAAGCCTTGGCGAAGGCGGGCCCCACGTCAGACCGGGTGTGAATCGGCACTTATCCACAACCCCTCCAATTGCCGCTAACACCTTATTTCAAGCGGGTTTGCGGCCTTTCTTGCCTTTCTATTGTCGCCCGCATTTGTATAGTGTCCGCGATGGCGACACGCCTTGTCAAACGCACCCGGATTGCCCCGCAAGACGCCTCCAAAGACCCTCTGGAGCGACTGCGCCAGAACACCCGCACGCCCCTGATGCCGGTCTCTTTTGCGGCTGCGCTGACGATTTACATGGGCGAGCAAAAGCGCAACAACCGCTCGCGCCTGCAGCGCATTCGCAACGCGTGGCTGATGGCCATTGAGCAGGTGCCCGGCGTCAACGCGCAGGCAGCCGCAACGGCCGAGGTGCGCAACGTGGCCAAAACCGGCGCCGTGCATGCAACACTGGACAACCCGTCGCTGGCCCATGAACTCGGCGTCGTCTACAAGCAGGCGCTGTTTGACAAGATGCGCGAGTTGCTGCATGGCCGTGACACGATCTCTGAACTCATGATCCACTCCCGCGGCGGGCGCCGCAAAGACGCAACACGCGGCACACGCCGCAATCAAGCGAGGAAGTAATGGCAGAAGCAGCCACCAAGATCGCCGAGTACTCCGCCGACGACCTGATTCGCCTTGAGGGTCTCGACGGCATCCGCAAGCGCCCCGACATGTACATTGGCGGCCGCGACGTGAACGGCCTGCACCACCTGGTGTTCGAGATCGTTGCAAACAGCGTAGACGAAGCACTGGCCGGCCGCTGCAGCACCATCATCGTTGAGTTCAACCAGGACGGCAGCGCAACCGTCACCGACGACGGCCACGGCATTCCCGTCGGCATCAACAAGCAGACCGGCAAGCCCGGCGTCGAAATGGTGCTGACCGACCTGCACGCCGGCGGCAAGTTTGAGGGCAAGGCGTACAACACGGCCGGCGGCTTGCACGGCATCGGCCTGAAAGCCGTGAACGCGTGCAGCGAGTGGACCAAGGTAACGGTCTGGCAGGGCGGCAAAGAACACGTCATTGAGTTTGCGCGCGGCAAGAAATCCAAAGACCTGAAGGTCGCCGGCACCACCGACAAGACCGGCACGCGCATTTCATTCCTGCCCGACAGCGAGCTGTTTGAGGTGATTGACTTCAAGTATCCCGCAGTGGCGGTGCGCCTGCGTGAGCTGGCGTTTCTGGCCAAGGGCCTGACGATCAAGCTGGTCGACCACCGCGGCGAGGGCAAAGAAGAGATCTTCCACTTCAAGGAAGGCATCAAGGAGTTCGTCGCCTGGCACAACCGCAACAAGACGAAAATCAACGAAGACGTCTGCTATGGCCACAAGATGGTCAACGGGGGCCAGCCGGACGAGGTAGACGTCGAAGCGGCCTTCCAGTGGTGTGATGGCGAAGGCGAGTTGCCCACGCACACCTACGGCAACTACATCAACAACCCGTTCGGCGGCACGCACCAGACGGGCTTTCGCAAGGGCATCACGCGCGGCTTGACGCGCTACCTGAACCGCTACCTCGAAAAGAAGGGCAAGGACGTCAAGAAGATCACGATGCCGACCGGCGACGACTTTCGTGAAGGCCTGTACGCAGTGATCAGCGTCAAGGTCAAGAACCCTCAGTTTGAAGGCCAGACCAAGGTCCGCCTGCTGAACCGCGAAGTGGAAGGCGCCGTGGACTCAGTGGTCGCCGACGCGCTTGAGACGTATCTCGAGGAACACCCCAAGTCCGCCGAGCGCATCTGCGAGCACAGCCTGCTCGCCGCCCGCGCCCGCGAAGCCGCGCGCAAGGCCCGCGAAGTCGTGCGCAAGGGTGCACTGCAGACGGGCTTTCTTGCCAGCAAGCTCGCAGACTGCCTGACCAAGAATAAAGACGAAGCCGAGCTGTATATCGTCGAGGGTGACAGCGCCGGCGGCAGCGCCAAGCAGGGCCGCGAGCGCATGTTCCAGGCGATCCTGCCGTTGCGCGGCAAGATCCTGAACGTCGAGAAAGCCACGCTTGCCAAAATGCTGCAACACACGGAAATCCAGAACCTGATTGCCAGCATCGGCACCGGCATCGGCACCGAAGAACCCGGCAAGGGCGGATTTGACCTGAGCAAGCTGCGCTACAAGAAGATCATCATCATGACCGACGCCGACGTCGACGGCAGCCATATCCGCACGCTGCTGCTCACGTTCTTCTATCGCCAGTTGCCGCAGCTGATCGACACCGGCCACATCTACGTCGCGCAGCCGCCGCTGTACAAGGTGACGCGCAAGAAGAAGTCTGAGTACGTGCGCAGCGACCGCGAGATGAACGACACGCTGATGCGCATGGGCATTGAGGGCGCCTCGATGCGCGTGCCCAAGGAAATGGACATTGACGCCAAGGGCCGCGATTTCACGGGCGCACAGATGCGCAGCGAAATCTTTGAGCGGCTGATCAAGCTGGAAGAGTTCGCAGCCAAGCTGGCGCGCAAGGGCGTGAACCCCAACCGCTACTTCGCCCGCTTCAACGCCGAGCACCAAAGCCTGCCGACCAGCGTCGTGTTCAGTGAAGACAAGGCGCACTACTTTCACGACCACGAAGCCGACGCGCTGAACAAGTTCATCAAAGGCCGCGAGGACAAGGGCGTGACCGTGATGACACCGGCCGAGCGCGCAAACAAGGAAAGCGAGCTTGCCGCCGGCACCATCGACAGCGGCAAGATCGAAGAGTTGATCGAACTGCCCGAACTGGCCGAGCAGGTGGCCGACGTCGTCAACCAGTTGCACGTTCGCGGCTTTCCTGCATGGACGATCAACGGCCGCGAGAACCAGGCCGAACAGTTCATGCTGCGTTTTGACGACAGCGAAGAGGTGCCGTGCCTGCGCCTGAACGAAGTGCTGCACAAGGTGCGTGAGCACGGGCGCGAAGGCATCAGCATCCAGCGCTATAAGGGCCTGGGCGAAATGAACGCCGACGAGCTGTGGGAAACCACGATGGACCCTGGCAACCGCGTGCTGCTCAAGGTGACGATGGACGATGCCGATGCCGCCGACGAGATGTTCACGATCCTGATGGGCGACCAGGTGGAGCCAAGGCGCCAGTTCATCGAACGCCACGCGCTGGAAGTGAAAAACCTCGACATCTGAAGTGGCATGCGCCTCCGGCGCATGAGTTGCGCGGACCTCCGGTCAGCGGCGGGACGCCGCGGCAACTCATTCGCGGGACGCGAATGCCACTACGCAATGATGCCCTTGGTGACGTCAAGGAAGATGTCCTCGAGGTTCTGCGTCGCCGGCGCGATCGTTACCACCGGCACGCCGCGGCTTAGCAGTTCGCCCAGCAGGCCTGGGTTTGATTCAATCGGCTGCAGGAAGTTGAACACGATGATGCCGCGGTCAATCTCAACGCCGCCGATGTCGGGCAGGCTGCGGAGGATCGCCACCGCCTGGTCCGGCGAGCCCAGCACACGCAGCAGCAGCTTTTGCTGTTTGGATTGACCGCCCGTGCGCTGGTTCAGGATGTCCTGGATGTTGCCAGCCGCCAGCATGATGCCGCGCTCAATGATGCCGACGCTGTTACACATGTCCGACAGCTCGGTCAGGATGTGGCTTGAGATGATGATCGTCTTGCCCAGCTTCTGCAGTTCTTTCAGCAGCAGGCGCAGCTCAATGCGCGCGCGCGGGTCAAGCCCCGCCGCGGGCTCGTCGAGAATCAGTACCTTTGGGTCGTGCACCAGCGTCTTGGCCAGGCACAGGCGCTGGCGCATGCCTTTGCTTAGCACCGCCACGTCTCTGGTAGCAACGCTGGTCAGGTCGGTCAGTTCCATGATCTCGTCAACCAGCGACTTGCGCTTCTCGACGGGGATGCGGTAGGCCGCGGCGAAGAACTCAAGATACTCGCGAATCTCGACGCCTTCGTACACGCCGATGTAGTCGGGCATGTAGCCGATGATGGTGCGGATGTACTCGGGCTCGTCGAGCACCGAGACGCCGTCAATCACCAGGTCGCCGTAGTCGGGGTCCAGCAACGTGGCCATCATGCGCATCGTCGTCGTCTTGCCGGCGCCGTTGGGGCCGACAAAGCCGAAGATGTCTCCCTTGCCGATCTGGAACGAAAGGTCCCAGACAGCCCGGAAGTTACGGAAACTCTTGCACACATGCTGGACGTCAATCATGGGCGGCGATCATAGCGTATCAGGGGCGGCGCAGGGTAGTGCCATGGCCGGCGCGCTTACTTGGTTTCGTCCTTGGCTTCCTTCACTTCTGCTTTTTCCTGTTTTTCGGCTTCGTCCTTGCCGGCTTTGAGCGCTTTGTCGGCCAGCATCTTCATGCTGGACGGCAGACCTTTGCCGAACAGGAAGCGCACGCCCAGGTAAATCAGGCCCAAGCCGATCAGCAACCCGACCGCGATCTTCAGCGCGTCCCAGACGATGCTGACCACCAGCAGGCAGACCACGACCACCACGATGGCAATCGCGATGTACTTGATCGTGGTCGGTGAGAGCGCCATCGGTTCTCGTTCCGTAAGCAGTCTGCCAGCACAAGCGGGGGCGCTGAAGCGCCCCCGCTTGGCTGTCCGTGACCCGACTACTCGAAGTTCTCGTTGAACCACTCGTCGGCGGCTTGTGACTCGGTGACGCCGGCGAAGTAGCTGTCTTCCTTCTCAAGCGTTTCGCGGCTCTCTTCAAGCAGCGCGGTCAACTTGGCCAACTCGTCCTTGTTCTCGGCCAGCTTGGCCCATTCGACCTGGTTCTTCATGCGGTCGATTTCAATCTCGATGCCCTCGCGCTTGTCCATCAACTGCCGCCGCTTGTTCTGCACCGCCTTGAGCAACGCCGCGGTTTCGCCCACCAGCTTCAGGCGCTTGTTGCCGTTGGTGTCTTTCTTGACGTCGTCCAGCGTGCGCAGGTTCTTGTCGCGCATCATGGTACGCAGCTTGTCCTCCTGCTCGACAAGGCTGGCCTGTTGCCGCTGTTCCGATTCCGCAAGCACCTTGAGCTTGTTGTCGATCTGGTTCATCAGGCGCTGCAGCTCGGCCTGGGTCTTCATCGCGGCGCGGGTCGCTTCGTTGCCTCCCCACAGCGTGTTCAGGTCGAAGGCCTTATCGGGCTTCTGGTTTACCTTGGCGTCGTCGCTGCCGCCCCAGTAGCCGTCCACACCGCAGAACACCAAGCCGTACGTCGTGTGTTCCTTCTTGGTGTCGTCGTCCTTGAAGTCGATGGTCCAGTCGTCGCCGCTGATCTTCACCGACGGGCCGTCGTACCCTGCGCCTTCCCAGTCGGGGTTTTCGCCGGCTTTGTAGCGCAGGAACTCGCCCCACTTCTTGCCGCGCACGGCGTTCTGCACGGTGCTGTCGGTTTCATCGAGTCCCTGGTCCCAGCTCGGCGGCAAATAGCCGCCGGCCACCAGCTCATCGAGACTGTGCGGGACGCGCTTGTGTTCTTCCTTGAACTGCTCGACGGCTGCCACCACCGGCGCACCCGCCTGCTCAGCGAACTCTTCGGTGTACATCACCTGCCACATGCCGGCACCCATGACGATCGCCCAGAAGCCGACCTGCAGCAGCGAAAGCAGAACGCCCGCGAACGCCATGCCCTTGGCGCGTTTGTTGCCGACCAGGCCCACCATGCCGAGAATCAGCGAGATCGGCGACAGGAAGCCGCAGAAGAGAAAGCTGACCAGCGAGATGATCAGGCTGCTCGCCGCCCACGAACCGCTGCCGCTCTGGCGGTAGGCCGCTGGGTTGAACATCTGGCGTGTCATGCCCCGGAAACCATGAGGTTGCGGGTAATGCTGCATCGGCGGTGGGCCATAGCCGGGTTGCGGCTGATAGCTGCCCGACTGCGGCATCGGCGCCGACTGCGGCGGATAGCCCGGCGGCGGTCCGTAACCCGAAGGGACGTTCATGCCCGAATGCGGGTCGTTGGGGGGCTGGTTCATATTCGATGCTCCCGTCTTCAGTCGTACTTATAAAAACCGCGCTTGGTCTTTCGGCCAAGATGACCAGCCGCCACGTACTTGCGCAGCAGCGGGCAAGGGCGGTACTTGCTGTCGCCCAGGTCGCGGTGCAGCACCTCAAGGATGGAAAGGCAGGTGTCCAGGCCGATCAGGTCGGCCAGTGCCAGCGGGCCGATCGGGTGGTTCATGCCCAGTTTCATGATGGTGTCGATGGCTTCAGCGCTGGCCACGCCTTCGTGCAGCGCGAAGATCGCCTCGTTGATCATCGGCAACAGCACGCGGTTGCTGACAAATCCGGGCGAGTCGTTGCAGGCCACGGGCGTCTTGCCCAGGCTGGTGGCGGTTTCCATGACCGCGTTGAATGTGCCGTCGTCGGTGTCGAGGCCGCGGATGACCTCAACAAGCTGCATCATGGGCACCGGGTTCATGAAGTGCATGCCAATGAAGCGCGCCGGGTTCTTCACGGTCGTGGCCAGCGTTGTGATGCTGATGCTGCTGGTGTTGCTGGCGACGATGGCGCTGTCAGGCGCAAACCCGCGCACGTTGGCGAAGATCTGGCGCTTGAGGTCAAGGTTTTCGGTGGCGGCTTCGATAATCAGGTCGCGATCTTTCAGCATCGCGTACTCGGTGCCCGGCGCGATCATGGCAAGAGCCGCGCCCATTTGTGGCGGCTGTAACTTGCCCTTCTCGACCAGTTTGCCGAGTGACTTGGCAATGGTGTCCATGCCCTTTTTCAGGGCGTCCTGGTTGATGTCCAGCATGACCACGTGGCGGCCGCTTGCCGCGAACACCTGTGCGATGCCGTTACCCATCTGGCCTGCGCCGATGATGCCGACGCGTTGAATGGCTGCCATGCCTTGCTCCTGCAAGCTTGTGAAATTCCGGATGCCCCTGAACCCGTACCGTATCGGGCCGAAGAGTCTATCACGCAGGGTGAAGTATGAAAGCTCGCAGGACCCGCGTCATTTACGAAGCCACGGTCCGTTTGTAGCGACCGGCGAGTGTTGCGCTGGACGGCATAGCACGGCAACCGCACGAACCACAAGAACACGAAAACACGAAACAGGGCTTGCCGTAGTAGTAGTCGTTCATTGCTTTCGTGTTTTGGTGCTTTCGTGGTTCAAACATGCCGTTCTTGGCCGAGCATCGTGGTTCTTGACTGATTTCTGTGTTGAGCAATAGAGTCAGTTCTCACCACTCGGCACAGCACAACGCCAAGCCGCAACGAGCGCCACGGCCGGGTTGGTGACTCGCGAGACCTGAACGCTGCCCAGCGTTGTGGCATTGCAGGGCCAGCAAAGCACGGCAACCACGCGAACCACAAAAGCACGAAAACACGAAACTGGGCTTGGCGTAGTAGTAATCCTCGAGTGCTTTCGTGCTTTTGTGCTTTCGTGGTTCAAACATGCCGTTCTTCGCCGCGCTTCGTGGTTCATGGCTGTTTGCAGTTGTCGGTAAGCGAGGCAATTTCACCACACGGCACAAGGCAACGCCAAGCCGCAAAGAACGCCACGAGCGGGTTGGTGACCCGCGAATCCTGAACACTGCCGTGGCGCTCTTGGCGCCCTGGCGATTGGCATTGTGGTGCAGTTCGGAAAGGCGCCGACTCCGAAGCTTGCACGCGACCCATGGCAGGCTGCGCCCAAATGCGACGGATTCTGGTAGTAGCGGCGCGCCGTGGACCGTATTTAACTGTCGTACGGAATACCATTGACCGTGGGCCCGCCCGGCGTGCCTGCCTACTTATTGAGGGAGCCCGTCCCATGAGGACAACGCTTACCGTTTTGCTGCTGTTGCTCGCAGGTTCACTTTCAGCCCAAGGCGGGCCGCGACCCAAGCCGGTGCTTGACCCCTCGCAGGGCGCACCAGGCGCCCGCTACCCGGCCCTTACCCCGGACAAACAGACCGTCGTGTTCAGCCTGCACGGCGACCTCTGGTCGATCCCGGCCGCCGGCGGGCGCGCGAATCGCCTGACGTTGCATGACGCCTATGACAGCCGCCCGCTGGTCACACCCGATGGCAAGCAGGTGGTGTTCGTCAGCGACCGCGCCGGCAGCTACGACATCTGGATCATGCCCATCGACGGCGGCACTCCGCGCCGCCTGACGCACCACTTTGCCTCAGATGTGCCCAACGCCTTTACCGCCGACGGCAAGAACCTGCTGTTCACCAGCACGCGCGCCATGGGCTGGAGCCGGGGCGGCAGCACGGAAATCTGGTCGGTGCCCCTTGCCGGCGGCACACCCACGCGCGTAACGTTCACGGGCGCCAACTCGGCTTCTACGCCGGATAATGGCGACACGCTGTACTTCGTGTCGGGGCCCAGCGACGCCAAGGTGCAGGAGTACACGGGCACTGCCAACGACCGCCTGTACGTGCAGCGCGGCAGCCAGCCCGCCGAAGAGATTCTGTACTTCCAGGGCAACAGCCGCGAGCCAAGCATAAGCCGCGACGGCAAGCGCCTGCACTTCACGCGCGAGGTCAACGGCAGCTTTGAGTTGTTCTTCTGCGACACGGCAAGCCAGACATGCGAGCAGGTCACCAGCCTGGGCGAAGACGGCCTCAGCATGGTGGCCTACGCCCCTGACGACAGCATGATTGTGTTCGGCTGGAAGTTCTATCTGTGGACGCTGGACCTGACGGCCAAGGACGCCAAGCCCAAGTTGCTGAAGATCGAGATACGCGAGGACAGCAGCGGCGAAAAACTGGTTGAGCGCCGCTTCAGCGAGGGCGTCAGCCGCGCCAGCCTGAGTGCCGACGGCCGACGCACCGTGTTCAGTCTCGGCGGCGACCTGTGGGTGATGGACGCCAACGGCGGCACCGCAACCGCGGTGACCAACGATGCCTTCCAGAACGACAACCCCAAGTTCTCGCCCGACGGCAAGACCATCAGCTTCTACAGCAACCGCAGCGGCAACAGCGACATCTGGCTGATTGACGCCAACGGCCAGAACCTGCGCCAGTTCACGAACAACCCGGCCGACGAGTTCTTCCAGAACTGGAGCCCGGACGGTCAGTCCATCGTCTTCTGCAGCACGCGCAGCGGCAACAAGGACATCTGGGTGCGCAAGGTCGACGGCTCGGCCGAAGTGCAGCTCACGACCGACCAGGCCAACGACGACGACCCCGCCTTCAGCCCCGACGGCCGCTTTGTGCTGTTTGACAGCGGGCGCGGCAGCCCCAACAGTGCCAACATCTGGATCATGGATGCCGACGGCGGCAACCAGCGCCGCGTGTACGGCAGCACAGCCATCGAAGAAGTGCCGGTCATGAGCCCGGATGGCCGCTTCATCCTGTTCGACCGCATCACCCGCGGCGGCACGTTTGTGCGCCAGGAAGTCGTGATGACCGACCTGGCCGGCAGCGGAGAGGTCGTGATCGCCACCGGCGCTCACGGCTGCTTCACGCCCGACGGCAAAGAAATCCTGTTCGTGACCGCCGACGGCAAGCTGAATTACACGCCAACGCCGCTGGGCATCCAGAGCGGGCGCAGCGTGCCGTTTGTGGCATCGCGCAAGGTCAGCGAGAAGGCCGAGATGCTCAAGGCCTTTGACGAGGCGCATGCCGCGTACCTTGAGTCGTTCTATGACCCCAAGTTCCACGGCAAAGACTGGGTGGCACTGGGCAAGCAGTACCGCGCGCTGGTCGAGGCGTCAGGCTGCCGCGAAGAGTTCCTGTACTACCTCAACCGCATGGTCGGTGAAGTCAGCGCCAGCCACAGCGGCGCATCCAACCGCACCATGTTCACCGAGCGCACCGAGACAGGCTACCTGGGCCTGGAGCTGGTGCCCGAGCGCATCCAGGGCAACCGCATGCGCCTGCGCGTCGCGGAAGTAGAGAAGGGCGGCCCCGGCGATGCCGCATGGATACGCAAGGGCGACTACGTCTTCCGCATTGACCGCAAGCCGCTGGCAATCACGGATGATTTCTATGAGCACCTGGACGGCAAAGTCGGTGTCGAGACCAGCCTGTTCGTCGCCGACAACCCCGAAGGCAACAACTTCCGCGAAGTGAAGCTCACGCCCGAAAGCTGGGCCCAGCGCCGCCAGCGCATGTACATGCAGTTCGTGATCGGCAACAAGCAGGCGGCTGCGCAGCAGACCCGCGGCCAGGTTGCCTACGTGCACATCCCCGGCATGAACCAGACCGCGCTGAACAACTTCCAGAACGAACTGGCCAGCCCCGCGGTGCAGGGAGCCAAGGCCCTGATCATTGACGTGCGCGACAACGGCGGCGGCAACATCCACCAGCAGTTGATCGACCTGCTGTCACGCAAGCCGTATGCGTACATGACGCTGCGTGACGGCCGCCGCATCAACCAACCGACGGTGCACTGGGACCGCCCGATTGTCGTGCTGATCAACGAGCGCAGCTACAGCGACGCGGAAGTCTTCCCGCATGCGCTGAAGACACTGGGCATGGCAACGATTATCGGCGTGCAGACGCCGGGCGCGGTCATTGGCACACGCGACATTCGCTTGTCCGACGGCACCAGCTGGCGCCTGCCCAGCACCGGGTTCTTCAACTGGGACGGCACGAACCAGGAACACAACGGCTGCAAGCCGGACATTGAAGTGCTGATCACGCCCGCCGACATCCTGGCCGGCCGTGACACGCAGCTGGCCAAGGCGATCGAGGTGGCGCAGGAGCAAGCCCGCAACGGCGGCAAGACACCGACCACGACCAAACAGCCGGAACAGCCCAAGCCGAACAAGCCATTGAAAGAAGGTGAGTTCACCGAACCCGCAGCCTTGCCCTGGGAATAGTCATTGCCATTCCGAAGGCCCCGCGCACGCGCGGGGCCTTTCTCTTTCGTGCCCTACACAACGCGGGTGTGGTGTGTACGCTGCGCGCGCCTCTTGCGGAGCAACGCCATGTCGGACGATGAGATCTACAAGGCTTCACTTGAGTACCATGCCAAAGGCCGCCCCGGCAAAATCGCCGTGGTTCCCACCAAGCCCACACTCACCCAGCGCGACCTGTCGCTCGCTTACTCGCCGGGTGTCGCCGAGCCCTGCCGCGAAATCGCGCGCCAGCCCAACGATGCCTACCGCTACACCAGCAAGGGCAACCTCGTGGCCGTCATCAGCAACGGCACCGCCATCCTCGGCATTGGCAACCTTGGCGCGCTGGCCAGCAAGCCGGTCATGGAAGGCAAGGGCGTGCTGTTTAAGCGCTTTGCCGACATCGACGTGTTCGACATCGAGGTCGCGACAGAAGATGTCGAAAAGTTCATCGAGACCGTGGCACTGCTCGAGCCCACGTTCGGCGGCATCAACCTTGAGGACATCAAGGCGCCCGAGTGCTTTGAAATCGAACGCCGGCTCAAAGAGCGCATGAACATCCCGGTGTTCCATGACGACCAGCACGGCACGGCCATCATCTCCGGCGCGGCGCTGGTGAACGCCATTGAGTTCACGGGCAAGAACATCGGCGACATTCGCATCGTGGTCAACGGCGCAGGCGCAAGCGGCATCGCGTGCACGAAGTTCGCAATCCAGCTAGGCGTGAACCCGCAAAACGTGATCATGTGCGACACCAAGGGTGTCATCCACAGCGGCCGTACCGACCTGAACCCGGTAAAGCAGCCGTTTGCCCTCAAGACAGACGCCCGCACGCTTGACGATGCGCTCAAGGGCGCGGACGTGTTCTACGGCCTGAGCAGCAAGGGCGCGCTGAAGCCCGAGGCGCTGAAGACGATGGCCAAAGACCCCATCGTGTTCGCGATGGCCAACCCCGACCCCGAGATCGAGTACAACGTTGCCCGCGCCGCCCGGCCGGACGTGATCCTGGCAACCGGCCGCAGCGACTACCCGAACCAGGTCAACAACGTGCTCGGCTTTCCGTTTATCTTCCGGGGTGCGCTGGATTGTCGCGCCACTGCCATCAACGAGGAAATGAAAATCGCCGCCAGCAAGGCGCTCGCGCGCCTGGCCAAGGCGGAGGTGCCCGACAGTGTCAGCCGCGCATACGGCGGCAAACGCTTCAAGTTCGGGCGCGACTACCTGATTCCGACGCCGTTTGACCCGCGCGTGCTGTACTACGTGGCGCCGGCGGTGGCGCAGGCGGCCATGGACACCGGCGTCGCGCGCGTGAAGCTTGACATCGACGAGTACCGCGAGCGCCTGAGACTCAAGACCGAGCCCGGCCGCGCCGTGATGAGCGTGGCGATTCACAAGGCCCAGGAGATGCGCAAGCGTCTCGCGCTGCCCGACGGCGAAGACGCGCGCGTACTTTCGGTGGCGCGGCAGATCATTCGCGACGGCGTCGCCAAGCCGGTGTTGGTCGGCAACGCGGGCCGGATCAGCGCGGCCATGAAGGGCTTTGACAGCGCGCAGTTCGAGGTGGTGGACCCGGCCACGCCGCCAAGCCACCCGTTGCTGCAGCAGCGCTTCAAAGAACGCGCGGGCATGTTCATCGACAAAGGCCAGATGGACAGTTACGCGCTGGCGGCCCTGATGACCGACCTGCAACTGGTCGACGGCATGCTCAGCGCCGCAGACCGCATTTACCGCGAAACCGTGCCCAGCGTGCTGCGCTTCGTCAGCAAGCGCAGCGGCACCAAGCGCGTGATCGGCATGCACATCATGGTGCTGCCGAACCGCGTGCTGTTCTTTGCCGACACGACCCTGAACGTCAGCCCTGACGCGGAAGTGCTGGCTGACAGTGCGCGGCTGTGCTCAGAGGCGGTGCTGGCACTGGGCATCACGCCACGGGTTGCCTTTATCAGCTACAACAACTTTGGCGCGGCAGCCCACCCGGAAGCCGAGAAAGTGCGGATGGCCTATGAGCTGTTCACGCAACAGAGCCCGGGCATTGCCGCAATCGGCGAAGTGCAGGCCGACGTTGCCATCAGCCCCGAAGAGTTCCGGAACATCCTTGAGGTTGAGCGCTGGCGCGAGCCGGCCAACGTGCTGATTTTCCCGAACCTTGACGCCGCCAATGCCGCGTTTCGGCTTGTGCGCACCACTGCCGATGCCACGGCGCTGGGCCCGCTGCTGCTAGGCCTGCGCCGGCCCGCCAACGTGATGCCCAGGGGAAGCAGCGTGCAGGATGCGGTCTCGATGGCGGCGGTGACGCTGGCCATGCCAGTGCTGGCCACTGGCAGCGGGATGTTCCCCACGGTGAAGTAGTCAGCAGACATTGCGCGAGCAAACACAACGGGCGCCACTTTCGTGGCGCCCGGTTGTTCGGGTCGAAGAAATGTCTGCCCCCCCATAACAGCAAACACTTCCCTTTTACCGACCCTCAATTTGGTCTGCGGGGGGTGAGGTATAAACATTTTCCCCAGACGTCGCATCAGAAATTTCGAGAGTTTCGCCGGGCATTGCCGACTTGCGCTTTCGCATCAGGCGCAGCGACGCCGCAAGGATGAGAAGTGCAAACACCGTCTTCAAAACATCCTGCGGCACCACGTACGCCAGCAGCACGCCGCCAATCGCTGCAACCGCCGCCACGGGCGTAATCTTGGCCGCCAGAGGCTTTTCCACGTTGCCCTCGCGCCAGTGCAGGATGGCCCCCAGCACACTCGTGGGCAGGATCATCACCAGGCTGGTCGCCCGCGTTGCGGTAAACGCATCATGAAAGTATGCGAAGCCCAGCGTGAGCATAGGCACAGCCACCACGCCGCCGCCCAACCCGAACAGCGAAGCAACAATGCCCGCAAACACGCCCACGCTGATCAGGAAAATCACGTGCCCGGGGTGACTCACCAGCAATGTCTCGCCAATGAACGGCGCGGTGTCCGGCAGCACCCCCAGCATGCGCGCGGCAATGACGATCAGCACCACGCAGAACGCGTACCGGAACAGCATCTCGGGCAGCACCTTGTGCAGCCACTTGCCGATGAACGTACCGGCCATGGCGCCCACGATCAGCAGGCCCGCCGCGGCCCAGTGGATGTCGGCGGGCTCGTGCAGCAACTGCGCGATCAAGCCGATCGTGATGACCACCGAGATCACGGCCAGGCTGGTGCCTGCGGCGCGCTTGACGCGCATGACACCGAACAGCGCGAACAGCGGCACCATCACCACGCCGCCGCCGACGCCCAGCATGGTGCTGACCATGCCGGCAAGGGCTGCGATGGCGGCTGCCTTGAGTGTGCGGTTTCTTGATTGCTGGGGCGTGAGGCTCACGCGCTGAGAAAAGCAACGCGGGCGCGATGATGCAAGACCGCTGTCAGTGACCGGAACTAGTCCGCAGGTTCAGGTTCAGGTTTGGGCTCAGGTTCACCTTCAGGCGGTGCGGACTCCTGTTTGCCTTCCTGTGTCCATGCGATGTCCGCGGCGTGGCCTTCTCCGCCCGGTTCGCCGTCGCTGCCCAGGCAGGTCAACGTGTAGCCGGCGTCTGTGAGTTCATACGTGAAAGCGCGGTCCCATGGATCGTTGGGGACCTCACCGCCGGCCAGCTTGTCCTTGATGTCGCCCAGCGACTCGGGGAACTTGCCAGTGTCGTCCTTGTGGACCTTCAGCTTCTCGGCGATGTCGCGCATCTGCTCTGTGGCGACGTCGGCCAGCCCCTCGTTGTTCTTGTTGTCGTTGTTCGGCGCGACCTTCACCATGCCGCGCCGTGCCCGCCCGATCATGCCTTCCGGGGAAGCGCCGGGCATCGGCGCAATGTGGTCGGCATCTTCTTTCATGCCGCCCGCAAGCCCGTCTTTGCCCAGCGCGACAATAGCGAAGTTGTCGTCGTCGAGGCGCAGATAGATGTATTCGCGTCCCCAGTCATCGGACGGGACGTTGTTGCGCAGCGCGTTGGCTTGCTTGCCGTCTTTCAGCGGGATCGGCTTGGTCAGGTCGATCAGTTCATCCGGCAGCTTGCCCGCCTGCTGCTTCCAGGTCTGCACCTCTTCAGCCAGGTTCTGCACCTGCCAGTCCATGTTCCGTTCAAAGCCGCCGCCCCATTCGTCGGTGTTGCGCGTCTGGCGGCGTATGTCGCGCTCAGTGATGACAAAGTCCACGTCGCGTTCGGTGCCGCCTTCCACGCCGTCGGCCCCCCAGCACACAAGCGCGAGGTTGTCCTGCGGCAGAATCCGTATCGCGTACTCGTTGCCCCAAGGGTCGATGAAGCATGCGTTGATGGCCTTGTCCTCAGCTTCTGTGCCGGTGCGTTTGGCGGCGTCCGGCTTGGCGGGCCAACTGCCCTTTTCGCGCCGGTGCTGCACGACCTCAATGCCGACGGCCACCATGCGCGCGCGCGCCAGCGCAACCCTGGCCTCGTGGCGTGCGGCATCGCGCTTCTTTTCCAGCTCGGCCTGCTGGTCGGCATTCAGTTCAATCTTCTCGCCGTTGCGTGTGAACGTGATGTCCGCGGCGCCGCCTTCTCCGCCTTGCTTGCCATCACCGCCCAGGCTGACCAGTTTGTAGCCTGCTTCCTCGTCAAGGCTGTAGCTGAACTCGTTGCCCCACGCGTCTTTGGGCACCGCATCGCGCAGGTTTGCATCGACGAGTTTTTGCAGCTTCTCGGGGTACTTGTTCTCATTCGTGCCTGACCACGCGCGCAGGTCTTGCGCCAGGCTGCGCATCGTTTCGCGTGTTTCGCGCATCTTGGTGCGGTCGGTGCGGCTGATGCGATCCTGCGCGGTTGCGGAAACCGCAAACCCGAAGACCAGCACACAGCACAGCAGCAGGCGATACGCCATGGGAAACTCCAGACCGTTCATGGTACGCAACCGGCGCGTGGCGACAAGCCGCCCCCTTGACGCTTGGGGCCGGTTTAATACGGTTTGCAGGCCTTCCGGTGCCTACTGGAAGCACAATTCCGCTGTAGCTCAATGGTAGAGCATTCGACTGTTAATCGACAGGTTGCTGGTTCGAGTCCAGCCAGCGGAGCCAACATCGACAGCGCCCTGTGAAAGCAGGGCGCTTTGCATTTGCCGCCTGCGGCGGGGCCAATCACGACAAGCACTTCGCAGTTCGCAATCTCATTCGCGGCGCAGGACGCTTACCAGGCAGCGCAGGCTGCCGAAGTAGCTGTAGCACGACGTGCAGTCGACCGGTTTGACCTCGTAACCGGCCTGCCTCCAGACAACGGCGGCGGCTTGATTCAGTACTTCGGCCCCCGCGAACTGCGGCAGGTACACAACGCGCTGGCCGTCGCGGTCATCCAGAATGCTGTTCAGGTACGTCAGGTAAGTGCGGCCGTCGCCGCCGGGCGCGATCGGTATGCGGATGACTTCATAGCCCGCGGCCCGGCATTGTTCGGCGACCGCATCAAACTTTGCCGCAGTCTCGTCACTGAAGTCAGGTCCGCCCTTCAACGGCAGCGCATTCGCCTGCTCGGCTGTCAGCAGCGTGGCTGCCAGCCGGGGGTCACCCACCACTACGCGGCGCTTGCCCGCAGTCATCATGTACATGCCGGCATGGTGGTCCGGTGCGCCCTTCAGCAGCACGACTTTCAGCCCCAGCAGTTCCTCAAGGCGCTGCTGCAATTCCTGTTCGGTCTCGACCGTGCGTTGCAGGTTTCGCAGCCGCACGTTCGGCGTCACGAAAGCCGTCTCGTTGTCGGCAACGAAGTCGCCTCCGTCGAAATACAGTTCGCTGCGCACGGCGGCAACGTCCGGCGCCAGCGCACTAGCAAGACTTTCGCCCACAGTCTCGTCGCCCTTTCGGGCCGGCCAGCCGTCGGCCCCGAGTTCGCCCTGTGGCGACAGCAGCGTGATGGCGTGCGAGTCACCGGCTGGTCGAAGCGCCAACCAGCGGTCCCGCGCCCACGAAGTGATCTCGTGCTCGACAATTACCGGGTGAAGCGTACAGGTAGTGGTGCCGACGCGTCGCGCAAGGTCGTCAAACGCGGCACGGTCACGGACCACAACGTGGACCGTGACCGCAGCAGGCAACTGGCAGAGAAAATCACGAAACGGTGCAACGACGATTTCAGCCGAGTCAGGGGTGTACTGGATGACAAGCTCGTGAATCGCCCCGTCGCAGTCGCTTTGGGTAGAGCCGACCGTAGACTTCGGCCGGCCCTCACCACCAAGCAGCGGCATCAACAGCACTGCCGCGATCAATCCCAGGACGATGCCGACCGGCCACTTCCAATTTGCCGCCTTGCCCGGCGCGTCCATGTTGTTTCTCCGTGCATCAACTTCAGTTCTTGACCCGGACAGCCTTCTCAACCACGTCGTCGTTACCGCGCTCGTTGTTACCACCAAGGTTGAAAGAAATCGCCTGGCTGTCAGACACCTTCGTGTCGGTCTCGATCGTCAAGGTCTTGCTCTCGCCGGCGGCCAGTGTGACCGTGCGGCTGTCCTTCCACAGAACCCGGGCCATGGCCGGCATGCGCGAACGGCTTTCCAGGTCGCGGCCGGACATCGACACGTTGATGCTCTTGTCGATCGACTTGTCGGTGTTGTTGGTGATCTCGATGGTGAGGATCGGCTTTTCGCCCGCGGTGTAGGACTCTTTGTCCATCTTCATGGTGATGGTGCAGCCGTCCTCTTTCAGCGAAGGAACGGCGATCTCCGGCGTGACCTTGCGAAGCGTCTCGGACGTCTTGGCTTCTTCGCCGTCCGCGGCGTCGGCGAACTGTGGCGCGAGTACGGCCAGGCTCGCGACCATTGTCAGCGCTGCGATAGCCAGCATGCTCAGTGTGTTCTTGCCCAGGTTTGTCATTTTGGCGCTCCTTCGTTTCGGGTGGCCCCAACGGCCACCATCAATGATACGCGTTGGAAATCGCCGGGGCGGTCGTCCCCCGTAACCGTTGTGTAAAACCATGACCCGGGGCGGCTGAATTGCGAATGTCCAACATTGCTGAAACGCAATATTCTTCGCGCCAGTTCACTAAAATTGCGCAGAAACATCTGTGAAGCCGGTTCACGCATGCCAAACACCCCCACGTTGCGTACCGAACGACTGCTGCTGCGCCCCTGGCGCGCACACGACCTGTCGGCCTTCGCGGCGCTGAACGCTGACCCGCGCGTCATGGAGTTCATGCCTCATCCGTTGACGCCAGGCGAAAGCGACGCATTTGCCGCGCGCATTGCCGCGCACTTCGACGCACACGGCTACGGGTTGTGGGCCGCTGAGTTGCCCGGCGAAGCGCCGTTCATTGGCTTCATCGGCCTTCAGTGGTCAACCTTCGACGCGCACTTCACGCCGGCGCTTGAGGTCGGGTTTCGCCTGATGCACGCGCACTGGGGCAAGGGTCTTGCAGCCGAGGGCGGCCGGGCCGCGGTAGCCTGGGCGTTTGCAAACACCGACATCACGGCGATTCACTCGTGGACGGCGGTAATCAACCTGCGCTCGCGCCGGGCACTGGAGAAGATCGGGCTGGCGCGGGTGGCAGGGGGCGACTTTGACCACCCGCGGCTGGCGCAGGGTCACGCGCTGCGGCCCCACGTGCTGTATCGTGTCGGGCGCGCGGACTGGAAGCCTTAACCCTGCACAGCGTTGTCAATCGCTTCGCGACACTCTGCCGCTACCTCTTCTTGCTTGAGTTGTTCGTGAATGCGCAGTGCCTCGCGCAAACACTGCACGCCCTCTTCGCGGTCGCCGTGCTTCACAAGGAACGATCCAAGTTTCATCGCGTGCGTGCCCACGCGCAGCACGTCGCCCACCTCACTGCTTAGGGCCAGGGCGCGGCGATAGTGGGCTTCTGCCGACGGGTTGAGGCCTTTGCGCTCCACAATCTCGCCCATGTAGCCTTCGCATATGCCTTCGCTGCGGCGGTTTCGCACTTCACGATGAATCTCGATGGCGCGGCTGAACTTGGCCTCGGCCTCGTGCAAATGATCTCGGTGCAGGTCAATGATGGCCCAGTCGCCCAGCACGATGCCTTCGTGGCGACGGTTGCCCACCTCGCGGTGCAGCGCAAGCGCTTCGGTATACGCCCGCGTCGCTGCGACGTAGTCCTTGCGCGCAAGGTACATGTTCGCCAGGTTGCCCAGGATTACGGCTTCATCAAGGAGGCTGCCGATTTCGCGCGCCATCTTTGCCGCCTGTGCCAGCTGCTGCTCCGCAACGGCAAGTTTTCCGCACGACTGCTCGTTCCACCCAAGGTTGCCCAGGCACACAATTTCGGCGCGCTTCTCGCCCACCTGCCGCAGCAGCACGAGGGATTGCTTCAACGTTTCCCGCGCTTCGTCGGTGCGGCCCGTTTCGGTCATCATGCCGCCAAGGTTCACCAGGATACGCGCGGCCCGCGCCGTGTCGCCCGCCGACGTGGCATAGTCATAGCATTGTCGATACAGCTTCTCGGCCTCGGCGGTCTCGCCAACCGCATCATGCAGCCGCGCATCACAGTTCACCGCCAGAATTGCCATCGAGCCGTCGTCGCCTGCGCAAGCGCGCATCTCTTCGACAACCGATCGCGCCTGTTCCATGTCGCCGGCATCAATGAAGCTGCCGGCAAGGTGGTTCAGCGCCTGCAACGCGCAATGGATGTCGCCGGCGTCTGTCGCACGCAGCACTGCCTGGCGCAGCAGGTTCCTGCCGTCGGCGCGGCGGCCAAGCAGCAACGCATTGGCGCCGGCCCTCATCATGGCCTCGGCGCTAGTGGCGGCATCTGCGTCAGGATGCAGCGCCACGCGCAACGCGAACTTCGCGCTTTCTTCAAGGCGAAATGCTCCGGCGGCGAACCTCAGCGCGACACGCAACCAGTGCAGCTCGCGCGCCCGGCGCGCACGTGCATCGGCCGGGTTTGCTGATACAGCCAGCGTTGCATGTTCCGCAAGCTCAGGCGAGATCGCCTCAAGCATCTGCGGCGGGAACGTCGCCTCCAGAATCTCCAGCACGGCGCCGTGCAGTTCGGCGCGCTCGCTGGGCAGGTGCAGCACGTACGCCGCATCGCGCACCGTGGCGTGCCGAAAAAAGTAGACGTGCTCCGCAGACGCGCGCATGCGCCGATTATGCAAGGCTGACGCACTTTGAACATCCGCACGCTGTCCACACATTGCGGGTTGGCGCATGGCTGCGATAATCAAGTTGGATGGAATACTCGGCTGAAAAGGAATTTGCGTTCGACTGGATGCGAGAGGTGGCAGAGGTGTTGCGCCCCTACATCGCCGACGCGCAGCGCCGCACCGATTCCACGCGTCAGAAGGCCGCCGGCGACGTGGTCACGGCCGCCGACCATGCCGTCAGTGAACTGCTGATCCGCCGCATTTCTGCGCTGTTTCCGCGCGACGCAATCTGCAGCGAGGAGGGGTCTGCCCACGACGACCCCACCCGGCGCCGCCGCTGGATCATTGACCCAATCGACGGCACCCGAAGCTTCATCGCAGGCGTGCCCGGCTACAGCGTCATGCTGGCACTTGCCGTGGAGGGCACGCCGGTGTTTGCCGTTGTCTATGACCCCGTCGAAGATGAAACGTGGTGGGCCGCCGAAGGCCAGGGCGTATGGCGCGGCGAGCAGCGCGTGCTGCGCCACAGTCGCCCACCCCGCCTGATCTGGAGCCCATTTGCACCCCGCGAAGCCGGCGAAGCAATCGCGCGCGGCCTGGGGATCGATGGCATCGTGATGTCCGAGAGCTTCGGGTTGCGTGCTGCGATCATGGCCAAGGATGGCGGCGGGGTATGCGCGTCGCGCCCGGGCGGCCCGCACATCTGGGACACCGCCGCGGGCTGGGTGATCGTGCGCGAAATCGGCGGCAAGGTCACAGGCTACGACGTCTCGCCGATTGAATACCCGCACGCACCGACGTTGCATCCGAGCGGATTTGTCGCAACCCTCGGCGTTGACCACAACAAGGCCTGCGAGCTGATGCGCGAGTACCTGCCGGGCCTGGAAACAGGGCAGGCCTGAGCGTGCGGCGGCTTTACCCATTCTTCATATGCCGCGCCTATGCTCGGCCCAGCAGCGCGCTATGGTCGATGCCGTGGACTTACTGAACCTCACCAACTCCAGTCTCTACATCAACAGGGAACTGTCGCTGCTTGATTTCAACCGCCGCGTGCTGGCCCAGGCCGGCGACCCGGGCGTGCCACTGCTTGAGCGCATGCGCTTTCTCTCGATCTCGTGCAACAACATGGACGAGTTCTTTGAGATCCGCGTCAGCGGCATTAAGCAGCAGACTGAAGCTGGCGTTTCGACCGCGGGCCCCGACGGCATGACGCCGCGCGAGTTGCTGGCGGCGATCAGCACCAGCGCAAGATCGTTGGTCTCTGAACAGTACCGTGTGTTCAACGAAGTGCTGCTGCCCGAACTGGCAGCCCACCGCATTCGGATCCTGCGCCGCACGGACTGGACGGCCGAGCAGGCGGCTTGGGTGCGCGGGTACTTCTTGCGCGAGGTCTACCCGCTGTTGACACCGATCGGGCTGGACCCTGCCCACCCGTTTCCGAACGTGCTGAACAAGATTCTCAACTTCTTCGTCGTGCTGGAAGGCAAAGACGCGTTCGACCGCAACAGCGGCACCGCCGTGGTACAGGCCCCGCGCTTGGTGCCTAGGCTGATCCGGATGCCGTCGGACTTGTCCGACGGTCCGCACGATTTCGTGCTGTTGTCGGCTGTGATGCACGCCAACATCGGCGACCTGTTCGCGGGCATGGAAGTCAAAGGCTGCTACCAGTTCCGCGTCACGCGAAACAGTGACCTGTGGGTCGATGAAGAAGAAGTCGAAGACCTGCTCGATGCCGTGCGCTTTGAGCTGCCGCGTCGGCACTATGGCGCCGCGGTGCGGCTGGAAGTTGCGGAAAACTGCCCGCCTGAAGTCGCGCGCTTTCTGCTGGATCACTTTCACCTGCGCGATGAAGACCTTTACCAGGTCAATGGCCCCGTGAACCTGAACCGATTGATGGCGCTGTATGACCTCACGGACCGGCCTGAGCTCAAGTACCCGCTACACAAGGCAGGCATCGCCAAAGAGCTGCAGCCGGGTGGTGAACTGCTTGAAGTGCTGCGCAACCGCGACGTGTTGCTGCACCACCCCTACCAGTCGTTCGGCCCGGTGCTTGAGTTCGTGCGCGCAGCGGCCAAGGACCCGGCCGTGGTGGCAATCAAGAGCACGCTGTACCGCACCGGCGCGCACAGCGAGATCGTGGATGCGCTGTACGACGCCGCACGCGCCGGCAAGGAAGTCACCGCAGTCGTGGAACTTCGGGCGCGCTTTGACGAAGCCGCCAACATTGACCTTGCCACGCGTCTGCAGACCGCCGGCGCACACGTCGTGTATGGCGTCGTGGGCTACAAGACCCACGCCAAGATGCTGTTGGTGGTGCGGCGCGAAGAGGGCGGCTTGCGCCGCTACGCGCACCTGGGCACGGGCAACTACCACACGGGCACGGCGCGGGCGTACACCGACCTCGGGCTGCTGACGAGCAACGAACAGATCTGCGATGACGTAAACCAGTTGTTTCGCGAGCTGACCAGCCTGGGCAACGCCCCGAAACTTCAGCGGCTGTTCTGTTCGCCGTTCACGCTGAACGATGAGTTGCTTGCACGAATCAACGAGCAGGCCGAACTTGCGCGCCAGGGCAAACCCGCGAGGATTCGCGCCAAGATGAATGCGCTTTCTGATCCTGGGATCATCAAGGCGCTTTACCTGGCATCGATTGCCGGCGTCCGCATTGAGCTGCTGGTACGCGGCGTGTGCTGTCTGCGCCCTGGAATCGCCGGCGTGTCTGACAACATTGTCGTGCGCTCAATCATCGGGCGCTTTCTGGAGCATTCGCGGGTGTTCAGCTTTGGCGCCGACGGTGACGTCACCTACGCTGCCAGCGCGGACTGGATGCAGCGCAACCTGTTTCGGCGCGTGGAAACGTGCTTTCCGCTGCTCGACCCGGTCCTGCGCGCGCGGGTTGTCGAAGAGTGCCTTGACATCCCCCTCAGTGACAACGTACAGGCATGGCAGCTTCAGCCGGATGGAAACTGGGTACGCTGCACGCCGGGCAATGACCCGCCACTGGTCAGCCAGGAGATCCTTGCGGCACGGCTGGGTGGTTAAGAGGCTGCGTGCGACTGGCATCGATCGACATCGGTTCAAACTCGGTTCACATGATCATTGCGGACGTTACCGGCCCGCAATCGTTCTTTGTCGTGGATCGTGAACGTGAGCGCGTCAAGCTTGGCGCAGGCGCGTTCAAGACCGGCAAGCTGCGCGCTGTGCCAATGCAGGCCGCGCTGGATGCGTTGAAGCGGTTTGCGCTGCTGTGCAAGCGCATGGGGGTGCAGCGGATTCACGCCGTGGCAACCAGCGCTGTGCGCGAAGCCCGCAACGGCCGCAAGTTTCTTACCGAGGTCAAGCGCCGCACCGGCATCGTGGCGCAACCCATCGGCGGCAAAGATGAAGCCGGCTTGATTTATCGCGGCATCCGGCACGCCACAGACCTGCGGGGCCGGCGCGCGCTGATGCTGGACCTTGGCGGCGGCAGCCTTGAGATCATGTATGGCAACGACCAGCGCCTGGTGATCGCCGAAAGTCTGCCGCTGGGCGTGCAGCGCCTGCGCGACAACTTTGGCGGCCAGGACCCGCTGCCCCGCCGCGCGCGCGACCGCCTGATCAAGCACATCCGCCAGACGGCCAAGCCCGTGCTTGAACGCGTTCGCAAACGCGGTATCGACACAGTGGTCTGCACCTCGGGCACGCAGATGACGCTGGGGCTGGCATGCCTGCGCCTGCGAGGGCGTGACCCCTGGGGCTCGCTGAACGGCTATGTGATCCAGACCAGTGAACTGCGCGACCTGCACAGCCAGCTGATCGACACCGACGCGCCCGGGCGCTCGCGCCTGCCGGGCATCGATGAGCGCCGCTCAGACATTGTGCACTACGGTTCGGCGGTGCTGGTGACGGTGCTTGAGATTGTCGGCGCCAGCGAGTTTCAGCTTTGCGGCGCGAGCCTGCGCGAGGGCCTGCTGCTGCAACGCATGGAAAAGGCAGGCTCTCGGCGCGACACGCAGTTGGTGCGCGTTGCCGCGGCGACTGAGCTTGTTGCGCGCGCCGGCGGTGAACCGCAACGGGCCCGGCGGGTCGCCGATCTTTCGCTGCGGCTGTTCGACGGCGCCAGCCGCGCCCACAAGCTGGCCAAGCGCGAACGCGGGCTGCTCGAGATCGCGGCGCTGGTCGCCGACCTGGGCCGGCACCTGTACCACGAAGACCGTGAGCACCTTACGTATCAGATTGTGCGCGGCGGCGGGCTGCGCGGCTTGACCGATACCGAGCTGGAGATTGTCGGCCTGACCGCGCGCTATTCACGCGGGGGCGCGCCCAAGGCGCGGCACCGCCACTTTGCGGAGCTGGACACCGATTCGCAACACATTGTGCGGGTGCTGGCCGGCATCCTGCGCATCGCCGACGGCCTTGACCGGGGCCGCGCAGGCGTGGTCAAGGACATTCGCTGCCGCCTCACGCGCGACACGCTGCGAATCTCGCCCGTCGCCCGCGGCGACGCCAGCCTGGAAGTCTGGTCTGCAACCAAGGCCGCCAAGCTGTTCGCACAGGTGGTTGACCTTGAGATCGTGATCAACGGTGTAAAGCCGCGCTGACCCGCGCCGCTACTCCAACGCTGCCAGCACGCTGTCAATGCCGCCGCGATCAACGACTTCGCGCACGCGGGCGAAGTCTTCGTGCAAGACGCGGTCTTGTTTGAGCGGCTTGACCACTTTGCGCAGCGCACCGGCGATGGCCTCGACGTTGCGGCCGGCTTTGAGCGGCTTGTGGTAGTCCAGCGCCAGGCGCCCAGCCAGCAGCTCAATGCTGACGATGTGCTGCAGATTCTCGAAAATCATGGCGGCCTTAAGCGCGGCGGTCACGCCCATGCTGACGTGGTCTTCTTTGTTCGCGCTGGTCGGAATGCTGTCGACGCTGGCGGGATGGCTGAAGACTTTGTTTTCGCTGGCCAGTGCAGCCGCCACGACCTGCGCGATCATGAGCCCGCTGTTCAGCCCGCTGCCCTGCACCAGAAAGGGCGGCAGGTTGGACAGGTCCGGGTTCACCATCTGTTCGGTGCGGCGCTCGCTGATGCTGCCCAGCTCAGACATCAGGATGGCCAGAAAGTCGAGCGCCTGGGAAAGCGGCTGACCGTGAAAGTTGCCGGCGCTGATCACGTCGCCGTCTTCTGGAAACAGCAGCGGGTTGTCGGTGACGGCGTTGAGTTCGCGTTCAAAGATCTGCTTGACGAAAGCAAAGCCGTCGCGCGCCGCGCCGTGCACCTGTGGCACGCAACGCAGCGAGTAGGCGTCCTGCACGCGCGGGTCGTTCTCGCGGTGGCTTTCGCGGATCGCGCTGCCTTGCAGCATCTTCAGCATGTTGCGCGCCACCAGCGCGTGGCCGGGGTGCGGCCGAATCGCCGCCACGCGCGGGTCAAAGGGGCTGTCGCTGCCGCGCATGGCCTCAAGCGTGAGCGCAGCCGCCGCGTCGCACACCTTGATCCAGCGCTGCATGCCGCAGATCGTTGCCAAGCCGATGGCTTGGATGATCTGTGTGCCATTGATCAGCGCCAGGCCCTCTTTGGCTTTGAGCGTGATGGGTTTGAGGCCGGCCTTCTTGAGTGCCGCAGCGGCTTTGCCAAGCTTGCCGTTGTGGTACGCCTTGCCTTCACCCAGCAGGGTCAGCGCGATGTGCGCCAGCGGCGCCAGGTCGCCGGAAGCGCCGACGCTGCCCTTGCGCGGCACCCACGGGACGACGGGCGAGTTCAGCAGCGCGACAAATGCATCCACCACGTCTTGCCGCACGCCGGAGTTGCCGCTGACCAGGCTGTTCACGCGCAGCAGCATCGCCAGCCGCACGACGGGCAGGGGCAGAGGCTCGCCGACACCGCAGGCGTGGCTGCGGATCAGATTGAGCTGCAACTGGTCAAGCTGCTCGTCAGGGATGCGGACGCTGGCCAGTTTGCCAAAGCCGGTGTTGACGCCGTAGACGGGCTGGTTGCGCGCAAGCAGTTTTTCAACAAAGGCACGGCCGCGCTTCACCGCGGCGCGCGCACCAACTGACACCTCAACTGACGGGAAGCCGCCGTGCAGAAAGCGGTCGACCTGGGCAAGCGTCAAGGACTGCCCATCCAGCGTAAGCATGTCACGTTTAGCCATGGCCGGAAGTTAGCTGCGCCAGCAACCGATTCAATGGACAGAGGTCTTGGGAGTTGGGAGACAGGCGACGCAAGCCTCGGGGCGCGCCTGAGCGCCCGAAGGGCGCGAAACGCATTCGATACATGGCGCGCCGTCCGGGCGCTGTACTGCCTGTTCTGCGTCGCCGCGGCGGTGATCTATCCGCCCGTTCCTGCTTCCAACCACCTGCTTCCTGCCTCCTGCCACCTGCCACCTGCCTCCTGTCATCGCTACTTCTTTGGTGGCTGGATCTGCCTTGTGTCGTGGCCGATGGTTCGGCCTTTTTTGGCGGGGCTTCGCTTGTGGAACTCCACTATGTAGCGCACGGCGTCGTCCACGTCTGACGTGCGATGAAACAGGTCGAGGTCAACGTCGTTGACGTGCTTCCACTGGTCGCACATCGTCGCCTTCATCCAGTCGTACAGGCCCTGCCAGTAGTCCATTCCGAACAGCACGCACGGGATGCGCCGGATTTTCAGCGTCTGCACCAGCGTCAGCACCTCGAACATCTCGTCCATTGTCCCAAAGCCGCCGGGCATGAACACGAAGGCCTCGCTGTACTTCACAAACATCACCTTGCGGATGAAGAAGTAGCGAAAGTCCACCAGCGTCTTGGCGTATGGGTTCGCTTCCTGCTCCATGGGCAAGTCAATCGCCAGGCCTACGCTGTCGCCACCGGCTTCCACTGCGCCGCGGTTGCCCGCTTCCATCACGCCCGGGCCGCCGCCCGTGATTACGCCATAGCCGGCTTCCACAAGTTTGCGCCCCAGTTCCACGGTGGTCTTGTACAGCGGGTCGTCCGGGTGGGTGCGTGCGCTGCCAAAGATCGAGACACACTTGCCAACCTTGCTGAGGGTGTCGAAGCCTTCGACAAACTCGGCCATGACACGAAACACCTGCCAGGTGTCCCGCAGGCCCTCGATTACTTCGCCTTTGCGCATGGCGTACTCCGTGTGCTGTAGAGGTGGGATTGTGATGTTCCGCGACGCCCGCGATAGGGAAAAGGCGCTAATTCCGGCATCTCAAGACCACAATCGGCAATGATTTAGACACTTCCGAGCGTTAACTGCATGGGGCGGCAGAGTGTATGGCCCCGGGGAAGGGTGTCCAGAATCACCGGCAAATTGACCAATTCAGGCAGTTTTCCAGAATTGCCTGACATACGGGAACGAACATGTATAAGAGCGCAAGTGACAACCTGAACGTAGTTTACGCGCCCGCCGCGAGGCTGGACGCCAGCGCCGAAGAGCCCATGACCAAGCACGCACCAAGATCCAGCGACGAATTCGAGTACATCCGGTGGCTTCGCAGCGAGCTGCCGCCATCCGGCCCGAACCTCGAAGTAGGCCCAGGCGACGATTGCGCCATCCTGCGCGTCAGCAATGACAAGCTGGCCCTGAAGATTGACAGTGTCATCGAGGGCAAGCACTTCGTGCTGTACGACAAGGGTGTGCGTCGGCCGCCCGTGCTGGGCCCCGCGTCTACGCCGGAAGAAGTCGGCCGCAAAGCCATCACGCGCTGCCTTTCTGACCTGGCTGCGATGGGTGCCACGCCGGTGTCGTGCATGGTTGCGGTTACGCTGCACACGGGGGCGCCGGTTAAACTGCGCGAAGACCTGTTTCTTGGCATCAGCAAGACCTGCGCGACGTACGGCTTGTCTTTGGCCGGCGGCGACACCCAAAGCTGGGACGGCCCGCTGAGCATCACCGTCAGCATGATCGGTTCGATGAACGGCGTGCGCCCCGCCCTGCGCGCGGGTGCCGCGCCCGGCGACGTGATCGCGATTACCGGCAGCCTGGGCGGCAGCATTTTGGGCAAGCACCTGCGCTTTGAGCCGCGCATCGCTGAAGGGCGCTTCCTGGCTGAACGCGGCGTCAGCGCGATGATCGACATTTCTGACGGTCTCAGCGGCGACATCACCCGCATCTGCGAAGAGAGCGGACTGCGCTTCAAGGTTGGCGCTGACATCGCCGCGGAAGCCGTCCCCGTAAGCAAGTCGGCGCGGCGCCTGGCCAAGCTCGAGAATCAGGGCGCGGAGCGCGCCATGCATCACGCTCTTCACGACGGCGAAGACTTTGAGCTGTTGTTTATCGTCAAGCCGAACCGCTGGAAGGCGATCATCAAGGAATGGCCGTTCGATGTGCCAATCCGTGCGCTCGGCATGATGCGTGCCTTGAAGAAGGATGAGCCGCTGGTGCGGATTCTTCGGAAGGGCGAACCCGAAGCGCTCGAAGTCTTGAGCTGGGTGCACCAGCTGTAAGGCTTAACGCAAGTTTGGCTTCGGTCCGGCAATTCATTAACGTGTGCAATCGGTCGGAAACCGCGAAGCGTGAGGCTTCGCGGGCGATAGTCAGGTGATTTGCCCGACACTCGGCATTGCGCCGTGATAGAATAACAGTGACGAGATTCACCTCGTCGGGTTGGAGTACCGTATGACCAAGCTATTGCTGCAAAGCCCGAACCCACAAGCCACCATCCAGATTGGGCGAATCCTGGGCACCTGTCTGCCGCGCGGAAGCTTCGTTGCCCTGGACGGAATCCTGGGTGCCGGCAAGACCCAACTGGTCAAGGGCATCGCGTGCGGCCTGGACGAAGGCGGCTGGGCGGGCCTGCGCAGCCCCACGTTTACGCTGATGCTGAGCTATCACGGCGGCCGCTGCGTGTTGCACCACGTAGACTTTTACCGACTGAATGAAGCGCCGGAACTGCCGGGAGAAATCCTGGAAGCCATGAACAGCGAGCGCGATATCACGGTGGTCGAGTGGGCCAGCATCTGGCGCGAGGTTTGGCCCGAGCGCTACATTCATGTTTCGATCGAGGTAGAAGACGACGACAAGCGGCGCGTCGCGATCGACGACCCGTTTTCAGTCTGCCCTGAGATTCCCAAGGCGCTGGAAGAATTCACCGTCCAGCCCGCCGAGACTTAGCCAATCGCACCCGCGGCGGCTCACTTTGACGCCTGACGCACCGTACAACGTTACTTCAACGTACGCACGCCGTTGGCGTTCTTGGTGACGCCCTTGAGGTCCAGCCACTCCAGCAACGGAATCAGGTACTTGCGCGAGGTCGGCAGGATTTCTTTGAAGTCTTTCGCCGCGGCCTGCTTGCCGTCTTTCAGGAACTTCACGGTTTCCGCCGTCGCGAATTCCAAGGCCTTGGCGCCGAACAGCACGCCACTTGGCAACACTTCGGCACGGCCGCTGCCCACGAGATAATCCACGGCGTTCTGTGTGGCCTGCTGGTTGGTCCCCGCCGCCTGCGCCAGTTCTTTGAGCGTGGGCGGGTTGAGCATCGCCTGCTCAAGCTGGGCCGACACGCGCTCCACAACCTTGCGGTCCTCATCGTTCAGCTTGCCGCCCTCGCCCGGCAGGCCAAGCAGGTCGCCACGTTGCTCAATGACACCGGCTTCCACCGCCTTCTGCAGAATCGGTGTAAACGTACGCGCGTCTACGCCCAGCTGCTGCTGCACGCTGGCGGCTTTGAGGCCCACCTGCGCCGGGTGCTGCGCGTGAAACGCCTTCAGAATCTCTACCAGCCGCAGCCGCGCGCGCGTCCACGCGTCCCTGTGAATCAGTGCGCGTCCCGGGCCGAACTCGGTGGCGACGCCTTGCTCCAGCAGCTGGTCCACCAACGGCCCCAGAGCGCTGGCAGAAAGTTCTGTGCGCGCGACAAGCCCATCCCGTGTCAGCCCCATGGGCCCGGCTTCCAGGACGGCGGCTGCCACGCGCTGCACGGAGTCATCGGCTGCGCCAGCCCAGAGTTGCAGCGACGCAAGTACGTCGGCTTCGTTGCGGCGCAGGATCTCGGCTTCGCGCTTGATCACGCGTCCTCCACCCAGCGTGATCGGCGGCGATGGCAAGCGGATGATGAAGTGGTCACCAATGCCCGCGACCACGGGGTCCTCAAGCAGCACTTCGCAGATGCAACTTTCGCCCGGGTTCAGCAACGCGCGGTCAATGAAGTGAACGTGACCGACGAGCTCGCTGGTGCCGACATGAAACTTGACCTCGGCGCGGTGCTTCAACGGCCGCGGTGAACTGGCCAGCAGCGAAAGGCTCAATGAAAAGAACCGCGAGTGCTCAAACACGCCGGGCGCGCACAGTGTGTGGCCGCGCTGCACCAGCGTGTGGTCGATGCCCGCCAGGTTGAACGCGCTGGAATGGCCGGCGCGGGCCTCTTCAATCGCGCTGTGGTAGGCCTGGATCGCGCGGACTTTTGCCTTCTGTTCGCCCGGCAGCACAACCAGGTTGTCGCCGATCTTCGCGCGACCCGTCACCGGAATGCCCGTCAGCACCGCGCCGTGGCCCTTGGCTGAAAACACGCGCTGCACGGGCATGCGAAACACGCCGGCAACGTCGCGCGTTGGCGTGGTCTCGATCAGTTCGCCGAGTTTTTCCCACAGCTGGTCAAGCCCCTGTCCGGTCAGCGCGCTGACCGGCACGACAGGCGCACCCTCAAGAAACGTGCCGCGCAGCAGGTCGCGCACGTCTTCTGTGGCCAGCTCAATTGTGTCGGCGTCAACCTTGTCCACCTTGTTCAGCACGACCATGCCGCGCTTCACGCCCAGCAGGGTCAAGATTTCAAGGTGTTCGCGGGTCTGCGGCATCACGCCGTCGTCGGCGGCCACCACCAGCATCACGATGTCGATGCCCGTGGCGCCCGCGACCATGTTCTTCACGAACCGCTCATGCCCGGGCACGTCGATCACGCCGACACGAAACCGCTCCTGGTACACGAAGTTCGCGAAACCAAGGTCGATCGTGATGCCCTTGTCTTTTTCTTCCTGCCAGCGGTCGGGGTCGATGCCAGTCAGCGTCTTGACCAGCGTGGACTTGCCGTGGTCAATGTGCCCGGCTGTGCCGATGACGACGTTGCGGATTTCCGTGGCCTGAGCGGTCATACGCGAATGATCGAACATCGGCGCCCATTGGGCAAGTGGGGTCGAATCGTTTCACACGCGCACTTCCAGCCGACCCAGGGTCGGCATTGCCGAATTGAGCAGCAACCCGCCACCACCAGCAATCCGCAATGCCGCTTCCGCATTCCGGCCCGCCCCGACATGCGACACCCTTCCAGCCGGCGCGCCTCTTCTTTACACTTCTGCACGTGAATCGACTGGTCTATGAACATGAAGGCAAGCAGGTCGAAATCCGGCTTGGCAGCAAGCCGGTTTCGCTTGGTCGTTCAGACGAAGCCGACCACAAGCTGCCGACCAAGCTGGCAAGCCGCATCCATGCGCAGGTGTTCCAGCGCGACAATGGCTGGTGGGTAGAAGACCTCGGCAGCAGCAACGGCACGATCCTGAACGGCGCCAAGATCGAGGCGCCCGCGGCGCTGAAGCCGGGCGACGTCATCACGGTTGGCGACGTGAAAGTGAAGTACGAAGGCGAAAGCGCAAAGCCCCAGGGCGCGCCCGACAAGTTGCTGGCCCGCCTGCTGTATCAGCCCGAGAAGGGCAAGCCGCCGGTAGAACTGATTGTGCGTGACCGCGTCACGATCGGGCGCAAACCCGACAACACATTGCAGATCGACACCAAGGCGGTCTCGGGCTACCACTGCGAAGTGATCAACCGCCAGGGTGCGTACCTGCTGCGCGACCTCGGCAGCAGCAACGGCACATACATCGGCAAGCAGCAAGTAACCGAACACACGCTGCGCAACGGCGAGATCCTGCTGCTGGGCAAGACTGTTCCCGTCTACTTTGTTGATCCGGCGGGCGCCCCTGTGCCATCGGCGCAACCGGCCCCTGCCGCCGCACCAGCAGCGCCCGTTGCTGCGCCCGTTGCCGCTGCTTCGTCTGCAGCAGGCGCGTCGGACCGCGGACAGTTCGCGCCGGTGCGTGTTGAACCTGCCGCCAAGCCGCCGCGCAACCCGCTGCCTCATGTCGCGGTGGGACTGGCGCTGGGCGCGCTGTTTGTGCTCGCCGGATGGCTGATGGGTGAGGTGATTACCGGATTTCGCACACCACGCGACGCGGGCGCTGATCAGCCAAAGCCGGAGCCTGCGCTCGCTGACTCGGCGTTCAGCTTCGAGGGCGACATTGACGACAACGGCAACCCCGACGGCTGGAGCGCAAGTTTTGAAGCCAACGGCGGTGGAAGCGCCGAGTTGCTCAGTGACGCCGACAAGCCCTATGACGGCACGCGCAGCCTGCGTGTGAAAGCAAGCGGCCTGAGCGGCGCGGCCACGCTGGTGTTGCAGACAAGCAAAGCAAGGCCCATCGACCTTGGCGGCGAGTGCAAGGTCAGCCTGTTTGCGCGCGCCGAGGGCGGCCAGAAAATTGCGGTCGCGCTGTCGGTGCTCGGCGAAACCGGAAAGTCCCACACCGTTGCGGCTGGCAGCTTCAGTGGCTTGCGCGCAGGCGAGTGGGTGCAGCTTGAACTCAGCGGCAAGGTGCTGACGCCGCTGCCAGCCAACGGCGGTTACCGGCTGCTGCTGTGCGGGAACTACAGCCAGCTTTGGATTGACCGCCTTGAGATTTCCAAGGCGGCCGACGGCCCTGCCGACAAGCCATTTCGAAAACTGACCGGAAGCGACGCCAGCATCATGCTTGACCCGGATGCACCCGCGCGCGCCGTTGTGGAGAACGGGCGGCACGCTGTGAAGATGGTCCCGCGCATGCTCGCCTTTGGCAACGAGGGCGTTTCTGAGCACGACCTGTGGTCCGTTGCCGCCCAGGACAGCAGCAGCGTCACCTACAGCGCCCTGCTGCCGGGCTTTGGCGACACTGCAACCTGCAAACTGGAAGTGTCGGAGCAGCCGTCACCCTTGTTCACCGGCAACGGCCTGAAGCTGCAATGGGACCTGAAGCAGGGCAACGTCGAAAGCCTGGCGGTGGAGATTGAACTTCCATTGCCGGCCACTTCGACCATCATGGTTGCCGACCGGCGCGACATGCCGCTGGAAGTGGACAGAAGCGCCATTCACACCTATGCCTACTCGACCATTCGCGAACTCATGGTCAGCGACACTGACCTTTCGGTCAGTTTTCCCGAGGGCGCCGTCGTGTGGCTTGACCTGTCAAGGCCGGGGCGCCTGGTCGCTGTGGTGCGCGCCGCACTGGGCGAGACACGCCGCACGATGACTGCCGTCGTCTATACCCGGCCGCTGATGTACGCGCGCTTCTATGAACGGCTTTACGACGAGGCCTTTCGCATGTGGGGCGCGAATCGCGGCTCCGCGGCGAGGGTGCGGTTGAACTGGCTGCTTGACCCGGTACGGCCGCAACGCGGGCTGGCGGCCATCAGCAAGGCGCGCGAGCTGCTGGAGAAAATCGACGACGCGCTGCTGAAGCTGCGCGAGACCGTGGACAACGCGTATGAGTCCGCAGACCGCACGCGCACGACGCAGGCGGTGGAAGTCGCTCGCAAGATTGTGCAACGCTACATCGAGACCTGGCCCGGCGAGACTGACATTGCCGAGATGCAGAAGCGGGCGGAGAAGCTCAAGATCTGGCAGGTCGAAATCGACGCGCGCAAGCGCACACCCGAAGAAATGCAGCAGGCCGAGGCCTCGGCCCGCCGGCTGTGGCAGGACGCGCAGAGCAGCAACAAAGATGGCCACGTGCTGCTTTGCCTTGTGCTGCTGGAAAACATCCTGCGCGACTTCGCCGACACCTCGGTGCACCGCGACGCCACGGTAATGTACGAGCAGGTCAACGCCCGCATGAAAGACCCCAAAGAGCGCGACAAGCTGGTCGATGCTGAATTGCTGGGCATCGACGAAGATATCAAGTTCAAAGACTACAGCCGCGCGCGCGACCGCTGCCTTAAGCTGTTCAAGCGCTTTCCAGACACGCCGCGCAACCGCGACATCATGAAGCGCCTGCGGCAGGTCGAAGACGCATTCGAGGAGTAGGCGTCCCTCCTCGGCAGGATCACTGCCTGTCTGACCGCAGAATGGTCAACGCCGCTGTGCGACCCAGATCGTCTTCGCGCGGGACCGCTCCCGTCATCTTCCAGACCAGCCATTCAAGTGCCCGCCAGAACCTGATGCCATCGAGCAGGGGGTTCAGCCAGCCGATCGCGATGCAGTACCGCTGCAAGTGCGGCGCGCAATGGTGGCGCGCATGGTGCTTGAAGCTGATCAGAATGCCCACTCGCTGCAGCACGCGCGCCGCCAGCGGTGGATGGCGCATGTGCGCCCAGCGGTGAAACAGATTGGCTGCCACCGATGCCATCAGCGTCGTGTACAGCGAAACCAGCACGGTCGTGCCGACGTCGTCATCGTGCGCCGGATCATAGAGCCGTAGCAGGCCGATCACCGGGATCGCAACGATGGCCTGTTCACCCAACAGCTGGACCAGCCCGTGCCGGGTAATGGCCTGCGGGTCGACATGGTGTTCGCGGAAGTTGCGGACCAGCGCGCGGCCCACGATGGGCAGCTTCGTCCGGCCCCAGGTGTCGCCTGCCCAGTGGATGATGCCGCATAGGAAGTCCGTCAGCACCCAGCCTGAAAGCAGGCCGATGACCAGCGGCAGCAACCCGATCGGGCGAGAAAACGTGTGCACTCCGACCCAGGCTGCAACGCCGCAAAAGACAATCAGCCCGGCAATGTTCAATCGGTGCTGTGCGATCGTATAGCCAGCCGCCAGCTCGGCTGCGTCGTGTCGTACGATTTGCGCATGAAGCGACAGCCGGCGCATCGACTCATCGACGGGGCGCGGAGCGACGGGCGCAGCGGCTGTCAAACTCGCGTTTTCCATGGCCGGGCGAAGGTGTGAGCAAGGGCAAGATACCGCACGAAGGGGCGCGCGGTCAAACTGCGACCACGGTCGGCCGGGCCCACTGCGCAGAAAGCAAAGCCGTTCACCGCAAGGCAGATGCGCCGTCCGGTGCTTGACGCTAAGGACCGCCCTGTTACGCTTCGCGCCGCACACCAATGGACCGTTAGCTCAGTTGGCTAGAGCGCTACCTTGACACGGTAGAGGTCACAGGTTCGAGTCCTGTACGGTCCACCACGGAGCTCGCCCGCGCACTGCGGGCGAGTTCCGTGTCCGCCGAAGCCTTGGCGAAGGCGGACTCGCGCGAATCTCGTCCAACCCAGTCCACCACGAATTCAAAAGCGGTAGCGACGGGGGTAGTGCCTCGCGCGACTGCTTCGCTATCGCCCGGCTAGCCGCCGAACAGGCCTTCCAGGTGCGCCTGGCGGTTGGGCCTTATGCAGCGTACTCGGCACGTCTTGGGAAAGTCCTTTTCCAGCAGCTGCTCTTCGCGCACCGGCGTGCGCTCAACGTTCAAGAACTTCAGGTGTTTGAACCGCGCCGCCTGCCCCGGCAGTAACTCGCCACGGATCGTCAGCGCCTCGAGCCCCTTGTGCTCAAACAGCGGCTTCAGCATTTCGGAGTGGCGCACGGTAATCTCAAGCCGGCGCAGCCCACTCAACGCGGCAATCTCTTTGCCCAGCTCGGCGTCGGAGTCCTTCTCGGCAGGGCGCCCCAGCCGCAGATAGCGCAGGTTGGGCGCGTGCCCGACTTCGCCCTGTATGGGGCTCTGGTGATACAACCTGCCCCCAAGGTCGAGGTGCACCAGCTTCGGCAACCGAAAACACAGCCGCTCCGAAGTGCCATACCCGCCGATAAATGCAGTTTCTTCAAGTCGTGGGCAGGCCGCAATCGCGTCCAGGGCACCCTGCGTCAGTTCCAGTTCGTACTCGCCACCTTGCAGCCGCAGGTGTTTCAGCGCCGGCATTCGCTTCAGCTCGTCGAGTACGGCGAGGTTTTCATTGCGCAGGTTTGTCAGCCACAGCGACTCCACGCCCCCCAGCGTGCCCAGAAGTTCGGCTTGCTTGAGGGCTTGCGAGGCATCCATCATTAGCGCCGGCACATCGGCCAGCGCGGGAAACAGTTCAAGCGCGTTACTACCGCCAAGCCCCTTCCAATTCTGTGAGGGACGCGCCAGCAATTCGTTCAGCAGCGTAGCTTCTTCCGGCTTGGGCTTCATGCCGATGCCCCCAACCCAAAGCACCTCCAGATCTGGCAGCGCTTCGACAAGGCGCAGGTCGTCGGCGTTCACAACGAAGTTGATGTGCAACCCCGAAACCGGCACGCCGGAAAAAGCCTCAAGGGCGGTGCGCAGGCCCGGCCGGCCCCAGACAGAAAACTCAACCGTGTCGCCGTCGTAGAAGTTCAGGTACTCAAGGCCGTTGCCGTAGCGCTCGCGGTACAGGCCGTCGGGACCTACCACGTACACATGAAGATCCGCGCGGCTTTCGACCCGCGTGTTCGGTGTCTCGCCCAGAAAGATGATTTCCGCGTGCTCCACGTGGGTGACACAGCCGTTCAACAGCGCACAGGCCAGCGCGAGCGGTGCCAGGCAACCGGTGGGATTCGACATGACGGCCAGTGTAATCCGGCGCACGCGAAAGGCGAGGCGATCAGACGGTCGCCGCGCGCCGATCTGAACGGCGGGCGTAAACGAAGCGGTCGCCCGACCCCATGCAGGCCGCGCGACCGCAATTCAATCGTTGGCTGGCCCGCCTGGACTCGAACCAGGAAAACCAGAACCAAAATCTGGCGTGTTACCAATTACACCACGGGCCAACGCGCGAAAGCCTAGCTAAGTCCTTTCCCGGTGCAACCGCCGGGAATCCCTACATAAAGCGGGTCTGCGGCCTACCCGCATTGACTGCCACAGCATACCTGCTACCCTGAAAGCCTCCGCGAGGGCTTTATGAAAGCCATCACCGTCCGTATCGACGACACCGGCCTCGACGCACTGCTTAAACGCGTCAAGGTTGCGCAGGAAGCCGGTTTCGACAAGTTCGACCTCTGCATCTCCAACCCGCAGTCTTCGTTCGGTCGCATCGTGGTCGCCCTGTCGGCGTACAACGTCGGGTTGGCGGCGCTGCGCCTCAAAGAACAACGGCACGACGCCCTGGTCTTCCGCAAGCCCGGCTACTCCAAGCTCGCGGCGTCCGACGCCACGCTGGCACAACGCAGCGCCGAGATGGTGATCGAGACGGCGACGCAATTGGCGCCGCTGCGGGCCCAGTTTCTTGTGTTGGATGGCGGCTTTGTGGCTGTGCCGGGATTGCAGGAAAAACAGGCGATCCTCGACGAGGTGCTGGATTGCGACGAAGACGACGACACCTGCAAACTCGTGCGCCGCGACCACGTCGCCATTGACGAGTCGCTCGCCGAGCAGCAGCTGGTGGCGCTTTGTCGCGGCTTGCATCGCGTGCGCAAAGAACTGCCAGGCGTGACGGTGTGTTTGCTGAACCCGGACAGCCCCTTTGGGCTGCTTCAGCCTGACCGCATGAAGCATGTGCTGGATGACCTGCCTGAAATCGGTTACTGGCACAGCACCAGCAGCGCGGCTTTGCTGCGCAAGCAGGGCGGCCCCAAGGAAGCCGACTGGCTTGAACGCTTTGGCAAACGCCTCAAGGGCGTGTACCTGGCCGACATGCTGGGCGGCCAGGGCGAGCAGCCGCCGGGGCTGGGCCAGGTCAAGTTTGAAGACATCGCACCGGAACTGGCCAAGGGCACAGTGCGGGTTATGGTGGTAGACGACGACAAGGGCACTAAGCTGCGTTTCGGCAGCGAGTACCTGGCCAAGGTTGGTATTTTCTAGAGCCGACGAAAAGACAGCCCCGCTGCTTCCCCTTGGGGTGAGACGATGTACCGGACATTTCTGCTGGCATTGATGTTGATGGTGCTTGCCGCATGCGAATCCGCGCCGCGGAATGGCGACGTCGCCGACGGCGGCGAAGCCGCGCCCACCGAGGGCGACGAGCTTGAACGCATGGCCTACAACCGCACAGGCGACGTGCGGCTGTTCTATTATGTGAAGGGCGCGATGGTGAACTCGGCCCGGGAACAGGATGATCGTGGCACCGTCGAGCAGCGCGAACTAAAGCACATCCTGATCAACAAGTCGCATTCGTTCTATCAGGGCGTTCCCGACCACAAGATGCGCAAAGAAGAGCGCTTCCTGTTCAACGCCGACATGCACGACCTGCTGGTCATCCTGCGCGACCAGCTTGGCTTTTTTGACAAAGGCAACGCGGTCAACATCCTGGGTGACGACCCGATTGCCCGGGCCGACAGCGAACGTGATGTCACGCGCATCATCGCCGTTGAGCAGATCATCGACGGCAAGGTCAACACCAGCTACTTCGCGCGCCGCAACAACGAAGACCAGCGCGACCGCGACCGGGCCAAGGCTTTTAACGATGCCCAGGCATTCATCATGGAAGCCATCAGCAAGGCCGTGCCGCGCGGGGCCTCGGGCTACGGCGAAAGCTCGCCGGTGGGACGATAATTGCCTTACCGTGCCGCAACCTTCACCAGCCTGGATGACTTTCGCGAACGCGGCGGCAGGATCGCGCAGGCCCGCCCGATTGTCAGTGTCGGCAGCTTTGACGGCGTGCACCTGGGTCACCAGTACCTGTTGAACCAGCTGGTCGAATGGTCACGCCGCGAACAGGCCCCGGCCGTCGTCGTCACCTTCAAGACCCATCCGCGCGAGGTCATGACCGGTCGCGTCATGCCATCGCTGAACAGCTCGGAGCACAAGCTGCGCCTGTTGAGCAAAGCCGGCGTAGACGCAATCGTCATGCTTGAGTTCGATGACCGGCTTCAGAAGCTGACTGCCCGCGAGTTCATGGAACAGTGCATTCGCGGCGTGCTGAACGCGCGCGGCATGCTGGTCGGGTTCAACAATCACATCGGCAAAGACCGCGAGGGCACCTACGTCGTGCTGCGCGAATTCGGTGCCGCGATGGATATCGACGTGCGCGAAAGCGAGCGCATTGAGGTCAGCGGCGAGGCAATGTCCAGCAGCGCGATCCGGAACCATGTAGCGGCTGGCGACTTTCACTGGGCGCGCAAGATGCTTGGCCGCGCTTACAGCATTGTCGGCACCGTGATCCATGGCGACCAGCGCGGGCGCACCATCGGCTTTCCGACGGCCAACATTGACCTGCTGGGTCTGGCGTCGCCGCCGCTGGGGGTGTATGGCGTGCGCGTCAAACATGACGGCAGGTGGCTGGTCGGGGCAGCCAACATCGGCACGCGGCCCACGGTGGACCCGTCGCGCCGGCAGCCGCTGCTGGAAGTGCACCTGCTGGACTTTAACGGCGACCTGTACGGGCAGGAGCTTGAAGTCGAGTTTCTGGTTCGCGTCCGGGCAGAACAGAAGTTCGACGGGTTGGCACAACTCAAGACGCAGTTGCAGCAGGACGTGGACACCATCCGGCGTCAGGTTGCGGAAACAGGCTATGACTCAAACGCAGCGAACCACGAACTGGAACAATCATGAGCAAGCGTGACGAACTGTTGGCACTGGTCAAATCCACCGTCGCCGTCGGGCCCGTGAAGCTGGCCAGCGGCGCAACCAGCGACTTCTACATTGACGGCCGGCACACCACGCTGACTTCGCGCGGACTGCAACTTACCGCGCAGCTGATGTGGGAGCGCATCAAGCAGTGGGACGTGACGGCGGTCGGCGGACCGACACTTGGCGCAGACCCCATCGTCGCCGGCATCCTGATGGCGGCAGCCGCTGACGGCGCATCGCTGAAGGGCTTTTTGATTCGCAAGGAAGTGAAAGGGCACGGCCTGGGCAACTGGGTCGAGGGCCCCAAATTGTCTGACGGCGAACGTGTGGTGCTGATCGAAGACGTAGTGACGTCGGGCGGCAGCGCACTCAAGGCCATCGACGGCATGAACCAGCAGTACAAGCCCAAGGTGGTAAAGATCTTGGCGCTGGTGGACCGGCAAAGCGGCGCGGTCGAAAACCTGACCAAGGCGGGCTACGAATTCGAAGCCCTGTTCACGCGCAAAGATCTTGGGCGTTGATTACTCTGTGAACGTGGCGTTGGCTGGGTCGAAGATCGCCCCGAAGTGGTCTACGGGCTGGCGCAGTGTTTCCATCAGCATCTCGGCCACTTTGCGCAACTCTTCTTTGTGTTTGTGCGCCATCTCTTCGCCGGCGATGTCGGTGTACACGAGATGCACCGCGACGTACGCCTTGAAGTCTGACAGCTCAAGAAACAGCCCGTCGTAGGGCGAATCAAAGATGTAGCTGAACGTACTCTGCTTGCCCTTCGGCAGCTTGTTATTCGGATAACCGTAGTGGTGCAGGGCGGCGTACACCGCGCCCCAGGGCGGCAGATCGTACTCTTCAACCAAGTCCAACCGACCGCGTCGGTGATCATCTAGAAACTTAAGTGTTGCCTTGTCCGCGAGTTGCACTGTTTTTCCGGCTTGGGGCCTCGGGGGTCTACTCTGCCAATGAAGTCTACCCCGCCGCTTTCGAACCGTCCAATTTGAGCAGCGCAAATACTTTGTCCGCAATCACTTGCGGCTCGGCAAGCCGGCCTTCGCCCTGCCAGCCGCAGGCCAGGTCACCGGCATCTGGCTCAATGAAGTGATAGCCCCGCTCGCGCAGCAGCTTGACGTTGGCAACTGTCGCCGGGTTCTGCCACATGCGGGTGTTCATGGCCGGCGCAAATGCGACCGGCACCTCGCTGGGCAGCACGCTCATGATCAGCGTACTGACGGCTTCGTCGGCGATGCCGTGGGCGGCTTTTGCCAATATGTTCGCGGTCGCCGGGGCGATCAGCAGCAGGTCGAGCTCGTCGGCGAGGTCAATGTGTTTGGGCTTGGTGTTGGCTTGCTCAAACAGCGAGGTGATCACCGGGTTGCGGGTGAGAGCCAGAAAGGTCTGCGGCCCGACAAACTGCGTCGCCGAGGGGGTCATGGCGACCGTCACCTCGGCGTGGTCACGAATGTGCTTGTGCAGCACCGCGATCTTGAAGGCGGCGATGCTGCCGCAGACACCGATCACGATATGCGGCTTGGCCATTTACTTCTTCTTCTTGTCGGTCTTCTGGGCCTTCTCGTTCTTTTCGATGATCGCACGGTCGTCGGCCAGCTTGATCTTGCCGGCTTTCAGTTCCTGGACGGCGATAAAGATGTAGTCCTTGGCGTGCTTTTCGTCCACGCGCACAAGGCGCGGCGAGCCGGCCACCAGCTCGCTGACGCGACGCTGCAGCAATACCGTCAGGCGAAACTTGCCGCCGGCGATGCTGTAAAGTTCCTCAAGTTCAGGGTAATCAAGCGCAAATGCCATGGGTGTCTCCGGTGTTGAATCCTGCGTTTCCTGTCAAATGCTGACAGCTTGATGCCGGCTGTCCGCCCCTAAACTGTCTCCATGTCCAGGCCCGGGTACAGCGTCTGCCCGGCGACTTTTCTTTCCTGCAAGCGCCGGCGATGTTCCTGCACGTGCTGGTGCACTTCATCCACGCAGCGGTCCAGGTTGTCGTTGACAACGATGTGGTTGTACGGGATTTCCGCCGCCAACCTCAACTCCATCTCGACGCGTTGCAGCCGCCTGGTCTGCTGCGCGTGATCCTCCGTGCCGCGCTGGGCAAGGCGCTTGGCCAGCTCCGGCTGGTCAGGCGGCGCCAGGAACACCAGCAGCGAGTCATAGCCACGGCTGCTCACCTGCTGCCCGCCATGCACATCGATCACCAGCAGGCACGCCAAGTGTCTGCGCAGGGCCTGCCGGACGGGCTCTTTGGGCGTCCCGTACAACTTGCCATGCACCTCGGCGCTTTCGACCAGCTCGCCCTTTGCCTGCAACTGCTCAAACTCGGCACGGGCAATGAAGCGATAGTCGCGCCCGTCTACTTCTCCTGCACGGCGATCCCGCGTGGTCACGCTTACCGAACGCACGTACCCGCCGCGGTCGACAAGGCGCTGGGCAACGGTTGTCTTGCCCACACCCGACGGCCCGGAAAGCACCACCAACGTTCCCGGCAAATCGTCGCCCACGCCGCCCTACTCCAGGTTCTGCACCTGCTCTTTGATGCGCTCAATCTCGGACTTCATTTCCACCGCGATGGTTGCCAGCTCGGCATCGTTGGCTTTGCTGGCGATCGTGTTGGTTTCACGCAGCATTTCCTGCGCAATGAAGTCCAGCCTTCTGCCCACTTCGCCCTTGCCCGCCATGCCCGAGAGGAATTGCTTGCAGTGGTGTTCCAGCCTGGTGGTTTCCTCGGTGATGTCGACCTTGTCGGCGAAGTATGCCACTTCCCGTATCAATGTTTCCGGCTCAACGCTTGTGCCCGTGTCTGACAGCAGCTTCTCAATGCGCGCCTTCAGTTTGTCGCGATACTCTGCCACAACCTGCGGGGCGCGCGATTCAACCTGTTTGGCCAGGCCCGCCACCTTGGTCACGCGCATGTCCATGTCCGCTTGCAGACTTTCACCTTCGCGCGCGCGCATCTCAAGCAGGCCCTTCATGGCTTCATCCAGCGCCTTGAACAGCGCGGCCTTCAGGGTTTCGCCCGGCTCAAGCTTTTCGGTCTCTTCCAGCACGACGCCTTCCATGACCAGCATGGACTCAAGCGTCGGCTGCTCCGTTTTCAATTCCGTCGCCAGCGCCTTGAGTCTTGGCAACCAGTCGCGGATTGCTTCTTCATTCAAGCGGTAGGTCACGTCGCGCTGCTTGCGCTCAAGGCTGACGTTGCAATACACCGAGCCGCGTGAAAGCTGCTTGCGTACCCGCGCCTCGATTTCGGTCTCAAGCTCATTGAACACGTCGGGCAGCCGCATCGACACCTTGAGAAAGCGGTTGTTCACCGACTTCAACTCAATGGTAATCGCGCCCTGGTCCGATGTTGCAGTGCCTCGGCCGAAACCGGTCATGCCGTAGGGCACTACTCACCCTCCGTCGGGGCGGTCGTTTCTTCGATGCCTGTGGTGTCGGCTTTGCCGCCGCTTGTGCTGACCAGGTTGAATACCAGCGCAAGCACAATGAAGGTCGCGCCCATGAACGTAAGAACCTTGTCAACCACGGCCTGGCCCTTGGTGCCGAACGCGCCGCCGCCCTCACCGCCGCCAAACGCCGCGCCGATGCCGCCCGAGTCACTCTGGCGGAACAGCACGAATACGATCATCACCACGCAATTGATGATGAACAGAATGGCCAACAGTGTGTTCACCGCGCCGCTTGCTACTCCGAGCATGTTCAGGCCTCCCGCGCGGCATTGTCGATTGCCGCTAACGACTCGTACTCAAGGCTTGCGCCGCCCACCAGCAACCCGTCGACTTCGGGCTGCGCCAGCAACTCTGCTGCATTCTCCGGCTTGACGCTGCCGCCGTACAGCAGGGGGACCTTCATCCCCATGCGTTCCAGCGACTGCCGCAGCAACGCGTGCATCTCATGCGCCTGCGCGGGCGTGGCGTTCTCACCGGTGCCGATGGCCCACACGGGCTCATAGGCTACTGCCGCAACCTGCGACTTCTCTGCCTCGCTCAACTTGGCAAGACTGCCAAGCTGCTCGCCTACTACTGTCTCCGCGCGGCCGGCTTGCCTTTCGGGCAATGTCTCGCCCACGCAGTACACCGCCTTCAACCCGCTTTCTGCCGCGCGCTTGAGCTTGCGCACCAGCAGCGGGTGACGCTCGCCGTGGCCGTGGCGGCGCTCGCTGTGGCCGATGAGCACCAGTTCACAACCTGCATCTTTCAACTGCTCGCCGCTTACTTCGCCCGTGAATGCCCCGTCCTGTTCCGGTGATACATCCTGCGCGCCCAGCACAAGTCCGCTGCCCGCGATCACTTGCGCCACCGGCACCAGCAACGGAAACGCCGGGAAAAGCCAGCAACTGCGCCCTTCGGCTTTGAGCCTTGATGCCAGCTCAACCGCCGACTTTCGCCGCAAGTTCATCTTCCAGTTCGCGGCGACAATTCGCACAGTTCTCCCTCTTCAGGGCGAGATACGGTAGCAATGGGCCCCCGGGTGACAAGCGGCGGGCCGGTTCGTGTTCCGCGCCATGCCATTCGTTGCCGACGATCTACACTACCTTCCATGGCCATCTACCGCCTGCCCGAAGAACTGGTGTTCCCGCCGCCCGACGAGGCGGAAGAAGACGGGCTTCTGGCCGTGGGCGGCGACCTGACGCCCGAGCGCCTGCTGCTGGCGTACTCACAGGGCATCTTTCCGTGGCCGCACCAGGGCTGGCCGATGCTGTGGTTCAGCCCTGACCCGCGCATGGTGCTGCTGCCGTACGAAGTCAAACTGCAACGCTCGCTGCGCCAGGCGATCAAGAAGCAGCGTTTCGAAATTCGTCTCGACACGGCGTTCGCGCGCGTGATGGAAGGCTGCAAGGGAACGCGCCGCCCGGGCCAGAAAGGCACCTGGATCACCAAGGGCATCATCAAGGCGTACGTTGCCCTGCACGAGTTGGGCTTTGCCCATTCGGCAGAGGCCTGGCTGGATGGCGAGCTGGTGGGCGGATTGTACGGCATATCGCTGGGGCGGGCGTTCTTCGGCGAGTCGATGTACGCGACGGTCGATGACGCCAGCAAGGTGGCCTTCGCGACGCTGGTGGCGCAACTCGCCCGCTGGAAGTTTGACTTCATTGACGCGCAGGTGCACACGCCGCACCTTGAGCGCTTCGGCGCCAAGCTGATCCCGCGCGCGGAGTACCTGCAACGCCTGCAAAGCGCACTGAAACAGCCTGCCCGGCGCGGGCCGTGGCAACTGGACGTATCGCCCCTCGACTCGCTGGGCTAGCCAGCATCCCCCGCTTCCAAATCTCGCGCGATCTTGGAATGCGCACAGCCAGTGACATTTCGTATGCTGGCCCGCCGGGAGGGTCCCATGCTGATTGCCAACGGTGGTGCTGCGTTCATCTTCATCATCTTCATCGTCGGCATCGTTATTGCCGCGATTGTCTGGGGCGCCAAGCACCAGAAGATGGTTCGTGAAAACTGGGCCACCTTCGCCCAGCGCAACAACCTGCAGTACATGGGCACCACATACGGCGGCATGAGCGGCTGGTTTGGCCGCACGCAGATTCGCATCAACACGATCACGCGCGGCAGCGGCAAGAACCGCAGCACCTACACGCAGTACCACGCGACTGTCAGCTCACCGATGCCGGCCGGGTTGGTGCTCTATAAAGAAGGCTTCTTTTCCAAGGTCGGCAAAATGCTGGGCGGCGAGGACGTACAGATCGGCGACCCCGCAATCGATGCCGCCTTCATCATCAAGGCGGGCGACCTGCTGGGCGCCCACAAACTGCTCAGTATCCCGCCGGTCAAGCAGGCGTTGCTTGCGGTTGTGGGGCGCCACCCCGGCCTGCGCCTGGATGGCCGCACACTGTTCTGGGAAGAAAGCGGCGTCACCCACAAGTACGAAAGCCTTGAGGGCAACGCCCGCGACCTGTCGTACCTTTGCGAAACGTTTGATGCGGCGTTTCACCAGTTGGCCGGCACGCAGGCTGCGCAGCCCGCGATGCGCCCCGCACCACGGGCGTCTGACGCCGCCAACATCCTGTTTGACGCGCCGGTTGTGGCGACGATGCCATCGACACGGCTGCCCGAGCCGGTGATTCGTCGCGCCACGCCGGACGAAGACCCGGCCGAGCGCAAACACGCCCTGGAGGAAGTTGCATCAGCGTTTCAGCAGCTGGAGCAGAAGATTGAGACGGGCCGCTGGACGCCGGAATACAAGGCGCCGGAGCCCGTGAACCTGGATGATGCGTTCGCGGCGCCACACCTGAACTCGGACGTTGAGATGTCGCCGTTTGAGAAGTACTCGTCGGCCAACATTTCGTCGGCGTTTGCAGACTCAAAGTCAAACGCGTTCAACGCCAACGCCTACGCTGCCCCCACCAAGAGCGACGCGTTCAACGCCAACGCCTATGCCGCCCCCACCAGAAGCGATGCATTCGACGCTGCCAAGCCGTACGAGAGTGCAGCCGCTGCCGCCCCGGTTGAAGCCGCCGGCGAAGGCAGCTTTGACGAGCTGGTCGAGTCGCTGGCGAACGGCAACCTGATGAGCAGCGACCGCGACAAACTGGTCAAGGACAACGCAAGCCGCGTCTGGCCCGTGAAGATCAAGATCGAGCGTGTGGACAGCACGTTCGGGTTTGACATCCCGGATTCGCTGCGCGACGGCAAGACGGTAGAGGGCGAGCTACAGGGTGGCACCAAGGTAACCGTGCGCTTTCCCAAGAGCCGCAATGCCGAACTGGAGAAGCTGCACAGCGGCAACGAGGTAAGCGCCATCGCCAGCATCGCCGGCTGGGACGACCTGTTCAAGAAACTTACGCTGAACGGCTAGAGCATGGCCGCGAAGTCGTCTTCGCTGATTACCTTCACGCCCAGTTCGTTGGCCTTCTTCAGCTTGCTGCCGGCCCTTTCGCCGGCTACCACGTAGCTGGTGTTCTTACTTACGCTGCCGCTGGCTTTGCCGCCGCGGTCGCGCACCATGCCTTCGGCGTCTTCACGCGTGAACTTTGTCAGCGCGCCCGTGAACACGAACGTCATGCCCGCGAACTTGCCCTCGCCCGCTGCCATTTTCTTGACCGCCTGCGGCGACACGTGTCGTTGCAGTTGCCGTATCAGCGGCTCGTTGTGCTCGTCGTGGACGAACCTGACCACGCTTTCTGCAATGACCGGGCCGATCCCTTCAATGTCGTTCAACTGTTCTTCTGTCGCGGACATCAGCCCGTCGATGTTGCCCACTTCTCCGGCGATCAAGCCGGCTACAGTCTCGCCGACATTGCGTATGCCCAGCGCGTAAATGAACCGCGCCAGCGTCGGCGTGCGCGACTTCTCAATCTCGGCAATCAGCTTGTCGGCCTTCTTTTCGCCCCAACGCTCAAGCTCAATCATCGCGTCGCGCTTGCCCTTTAGTTCGTAGAGGTCGGCTGTGCTTTTGACCAAGCCGGCGTCGAGCAGCTGCTCGATGTTCTTTTCCGCCAGCCCCTCAATGTTCATGGCTGTGCGCGACGTGAAGTGCTCAATCGCGCCCAGCACCTGCGCCGGGCAGCCCAGGTGGTTCGGGCAGCGGATCACGACTTCGTCAGCGAGCTTGACCAGTTCACTGTCGCAGCGCGGGCAGCGCTTCGGAAACTTGAAGGCCTTGCCGCCGCCCGGCTTGGTCACTTTCAGCACCTGCGGAATCACATCGCCGGCGCGGTGGACCATGACGGTATCGCCGGGCTTGAGGCCAAGGCGTTCGATTTCGTCGGCGTTGTGCAGGCTGGCGTGGGTCACAGTCACGCCGCCGACTTTCACGGGGGCCAGGATTGCAACCGGGGTGACGGCCCCGGTGCGGCCGACTTGCAGCTCAATGCGCTCGCAAAGGGTCTCGCGCTCCTGGGGCGGAAACTTGAACGCCAACAGGTAGCGCGGGCTCTTGCTGCGCACACCCAGCTTGCTCTGCGCGGCGAGGTCGTTCACCTTCACGACCATGCCGTCAATTTCATAGGGCAGCGAGTTGCGTTGCTCGGCATAGGCCCGGTAGTTCTCAAGCAGTTTCTCTGCGCCCTTGAACGTCTGCACCCTCAACTTCGTGCCCGCAAGCATCTCCGCGCTGGTCCGGAAGCCCCATTCGCGCATAGCGGCGATGGCGCCTTCTACACTGTTCAGCCCGCAATCTTCGGGGTTGGCGACCTGGTACCAGACCGCCGAAAGCGGCCGCTGCGCGCTGTTGCGCGCGTCAATCTGGCGCAGGCTGCCGCTGGCGGTGTTGCGCGGGTTGACGTAGGTCTTGAGGCCTTCCTGCTCAAGACGTTCATTGAGTTTCGCGAAGTCGTCCTTGGCGATATAGACCTCGCCGCGAATCTCAAGCCGCTTGGGCACTTTGCGCCGGGCGCCATCCAGGTGCACGGGCACTGACGCGATGGTCTTGATGTTGGGTGTGACGTCTTCGCCGGTCTTGCCGTCGCCGCGGGTGCCGGCCAGCTTCAGCGTGCCGTTCTCGTACACCAGCTCGCAGGAAAGGCCGTCGTACTTGGGCTCGCAGATCAGCTCGACGTCGCCGGCGTCGTCGGTGATGCGTTTGAGCCACGCCAGTGCCTCGGCTTCGTTCATCGCGTTTTCGATGCTGAGCATCGGGATACGATGTTCCATCGGCGGCAGGCCGGAGCGCGCGCCGGCGCCCACCATGCGCGTCGGCGAGTCGGCATGGGCCAGCAGCGGGTACTTCTTCTCCAGCGCCTCGAGTTCACGCATCAGCACGTCGAACTCCGGGTCGCTGACCTCAGGCTGCGCCTTGGAGTAATACAGGTGGTTGTGCCAGCGCAACGCGGCAGTCAGCCAGTCGATCTGCGCCTGCGCATCTTTCGACTTCGGGCGCGCTCCGGGAGGTCTCGGTTCCATGGTAATGGTCCCGCGGCGTTCAGAACAACGTGTATATGAAGGGTGCAGCGCCCGTGCCGCCCAACAGCACCAGAACGCCTACCAGCAGCAGCAGGACGATAATCGGCGCCAGCCACCACTTCTTGTTCTCTCGCATGAACCCGATGAACTCGCTGACAATGCCGGGTTCCGGTTCATCGGCCTGTTTCTCGAAGTCGCTCTTTTCTGGTTCAGCCATGTTTAGTACTGGCGGAAATAGCGTTCGTTTGGCGGTGGCGGCGGCAGCTTGCGCCAGTAAGTGCCCGCACCGCGATCCAGTTGGCGGTTCATGGGGTCATATCCGACCAGCCGCATGACCAGACCAACCGGCGTGATTAGAGCGTAGTACATCAGCCCCATCAAGACGTGCGATACGACCCAGCCGATCGGAAAACTGACAATCATCAAGCCGACAAACAAGGGTCTCAAAAGCGATGGTCCCACGGCGCCGAGCAGCAATGAAAGGCTTGCTGCCCCGCCTGCAATGTACAGCGGAATCCATGACTCGGTGGCACGCCACAAGATCAGGGCGAGCGCGGCGCAAAACAGCGGAAACCACAGCACTCCGAACATGCGAAGCTGCGCCGGTTTGGGTGCGCGATTCAGTTCAACCAGACGCATCTCAGCCCCCCTCGCGCAACGCGCGCAGGGGCGCGGAGCCGGCAATGGCCTCGGCCATCGCTTCATTACCGGCGGCGTTCGGGTGGCCGTCCCAGCTTTCACGGTAGGGGTTAATGTCGCGCCCAACGCTGTCACGCAGGGCGGGCAGCGTATCAATCCAGGCTACCCCGCGCTGGTCGAGAAAGTCCTTGAGTTGCTGCCAGAACGCAGTTTCCGCGCGCTCCAACTTGACCAGCGTTGGCGGCAGCTCACCGTATGCCTTCCTTGCTGCGTCGCAAAACACCAGTTCTTTGGTCGGGATCAGCACGATGGCAACCTGCGCCTTGCCGTCCGCGAGTTGTAGCGAGCGGTCCATTGCCACTTGCGCCAGCCGCATACCTTCCGCAATACGCGCATCTTCAAGATCTGCAATGTCTGCACGCGTGCGGGGCGTCAGGAACGTGCGCACGCTGCCCGATTCAAAGACGAACAACGCATTGCTGTCGCCGGCTTCCAGCGCCACTTGCTTGCGGGCCTGCCACTTCTTCTCCATGTGCTGGGGATTGTTGACCTTGGCAACTTCGTCATCTTCATCCAGTTTCTTGCGGATGCTGCGTACCACGCCGTAAAGCCTGAACCACGTTGACAGGCGGCTGCGCCATGACGGTTCCTTATTGCCCGGCGGCTCTACAATCGACTGGAGCTCTTTCCATCCGCCGATCAGCCCCTGGTCTTTCTCGGCGCGCTCAATCGCAGCCAGCGTCTCGGCATTCGTTGAGCGCAGTTCCGGCATTTGGCCGCGTTCAGGGTAGTACACCATGCGATAACAATCAGCCAGGTCGTTGCCCGAGTAGATTGCATACAAAACCAGGCGCGGTTTCAGTTCCAGCGCTTCTGGCGTAAGCGACAAGTGGTGTGTCGGACCATAGCTGCCATATCCCATGTTGTAACTGCTCACGCCGACCTTGTGGCCCAGGACCTGCGGCCAGGCCTCTTCGCGCCGGCAGCTTGTGCCATAGGTCTGCGAGTCGCCTATGCAGACGATGTCGGCTTGTTCCAGTCGCTTTTCGTTGCGCCAGCCGGCACTGTCGTGGTCCGAAACTTCGGGGTTCGGACGCACCCCCAGCACGGGATCGTCCACGAAGGGCGAAGGGCGCTCGTCGCTGATCGCGTATCGCACCTGTGGAAACGCCAGGCACAAGAGGTGCAGCGCTCCTTCCGTCAACAACAGGCCGAAGCAAACGGCCACGAACGCAAACACTGCCTTCTTGCCGCGTGAGAGCTTGCGACGGGTCCGCTTCGGTTGCGATGGATTGCTCATGCTAGTCCAGTTGAAACTTTGCCAGGTGCGCTTCCGCGTCGAACTGTTTTGCGTTCTCCTGCTCATGCTTCAACAGCACGTGGTTTCCCAGCACGAGCACGTCCATATTGGTCGTCATGAAGCAACGGTATGCGTCTTCCGGCGTGCAGACAATGGGCTCGCCGCGAACATTGAAACTGGTATTGATGATCACCGGGCAACCGGTGCGCCTGTAAAACGCCGAGATAAGGCGGTGGTACCGCTCGTTCCTCCCGGCATCGACAGTCTGTACTCGCGCCGAGTAATCCACATGGGTAACCGCAGGAATCTGGCTGCGGATCTGCTTCAGCTTGTCCAGCCCGGTGAAACTGCCGTTGCCATTCCCGGTGCGCTTGTCTTCCCGTACCGGCCCCACGAGAAGCATGTAGGGACTGTCCTGTCCGTCACCGACGTCAAAGTACTCGCCGGATTGTTCGGCAAGGACCGACGGCGCAAACGGCCGAAACGACTCACGAAACTTGATTTTCAGGTTCATCGTGGTCTGCATCTGGGGGCTGCGCGCGTCCCCGAGGATGCTGCGACCGCCAAGGGCGCGCGGCCCGAATTCCATACGTCCCTGGAACCACCCGACCACCTTTTCGCTCGACAGGTGCCCCGCCACCGCCTCAAACAACTCATCGTCGTCGAAACGGTGCGCCTTGGCGCCAGCCGCCGACAGGAACTCTGCGACGGCGGTGTCTCCAAAGTGCGGCCCCAGCAATGTGCCGTGTTGCAAGTCCCCAGAGGCGGGCGAGCGCGACTTTTCAAGAAGTTGGTGCCAGATCAACAGTGCCGTGCCAAGCGCGCTGCCGGCATCCCCGGCTGCGGGCTGGATCCAGAGCCGCTTGAACGGGCCTTCACGCGCGATTCGCCCATTGGCCACGCAGTTGAGCGCTACGCCGCCGGCAAGGCACAGGTTCTCCATCCCTGTCAACGCGTACGCATGCCGCGCCATGCGCAGCATGATTTCCTCGGTGACCAGCTGGATGCTCGCGGCGACATCCATGTAGTGTTGCGACATCTGGGACTCGCTGCGCCTGGCGGGCTGCCCAAACAGGCGCGCAAATTCGCGGCCGGTCATGGTCAGCCCCGCGGCAAACGTGAAGAAGCGCATGTCCATCCTGAAAGAGCCATCAGGCTTCAGATCTATGAGCTTTTCGCGGATCAACTCTGCAAATCGCGGCTCGCCATAGGGCGCCAGACCCATGAGCTTGTATTCGCCGCTGTTGACTTTGAACCCGCAGTAGTATGTGAACGCTGAGTAGAGCAACCCCAGCGAGTGCGGAAAACGCAACTCATGGGTAAGTTCAATCCTGTTTCCGCGGCCCACACCGATGCTGGCAGTTGACCACTCCCCGACGCCGTCGGCGGTGAGAATGGCCGCCTCTTCAAACGGTGATGGAAAGAAGGCGCTGGCCGCGTGGGACTCATGGTGTGCGGCAAAAATGAAACGTCGCCGGTAATCCTTGAGCCCGCGCCGCATCACGCGCGGCAGGTACAGCTTCTTATGCAGCCAGATCGGCAGCGCTTTCAGGAAGCTGCCGAAACCGGCCGGCGCATACGACAGGTATGTTTCAAGCAGTCGGTTGAACTTGACCAACGGCTTTTCGTAGTAGCCGACGAAGTCGAGCTGGTGGACCTTGATCCCGGCGTGCTCAAGGCAGTACTCGATCGCCCGGGCTGGAAAGGCTGCATCATGCTTGTTCCGGGTGAATCGCTCTTCCTGGGCGGCGGCAACAATCTCGCCATCGACCACCAATGCGGCGGCAGAGTCATGATAAAACGCGGATACGCCAAGGATCGCGGTCACAGGGCGGACAGGATAGCGAGCGCATTGGCTTGCGCGACAGGGCGGCCGAACTCTCTTGAACCGGGCGCCAATACCTGTCTGCACTTCCCCTAAAGTACCCCCTTGCTCTGCGCCGATGTTGGGTTTGCCGGGGCGGCGTTTCGCGGCCCCCAGAACCAGGAGTTGCAGCCATGTCCAAAACCGCCATGGAGCGCCGCCTTGATGAGCGGCGCGGGCCCGTCCGCCGCACGACCGATATCCAGCGCGCATTGCTGGAGGAATCACTGAAAGAGCTGCCCCGCTACTTTGTCAGCTACTGCGACCCGCGGGCCGGCGTGTACAGCTTCTATTACAACAACCTGTATGACGCCCAGCTCATGGTGGCCGAACTCAAGCGCCAGGGCATCGCCGAAGAGGCGATCGCGCTGTACGCCCGTCACGACGAGTAACTGCCTGTCAGAAGACCGTGTAACCCTGCCAGCCGCCCGGGAGAGCACCCGGGCGGCTGGTATTCTTGTCGAATTGCATGACCACCAGAGTCAGGGAGCAGGTTTACGGTCAACGGTTCACAGTCTACGGTTACTGCGAGCAGCCGCAGTTACCGTGAACTGTCGACCGTCGACTGTAGACCTCAGCCCGTCACCTGAAGCTGGTACCCATCCAGTCTTGTCGATGGGCTCAAGTCTCGGCGCCGGCTTCATGGGCGCGGGGGGCCACGCGCTGTGCCTGCCGCACATGCTGCAGCTTGCGCGCGTACTCGCGCATATCTTCGACCGTGTCCGTTTCGTCGACGATCTCGACGCCCAGCATGGTCTCGAGAATGTCCTCAAGGGTGACGACGCCCTCGGTGCCGCCGTATTCATCCACGACCAGCAGCATGTGCTCGCGTTTGCCCAGCAGCCGCTCCATGGCGTTGGAAACCAGCGCAGCCGCCGGGATGGCCTCAAGGGGCCGGGCCAGCTCGCGGAACCTGGTATCGCGCTGGCCCGCTCGAAACCCGTCCAGGATCATCATGCGGTGGATCACGCCAATGACTTTGTCGATGTCGCCGCCCTCGGTGACCGGCAGGCGCGCAAACGGGGTCTCACTTTCCGATGCTGCAAACTCGCCCAGCGTCATGTCAGCGTCCACCGACTGCACGGCGGGGCGCGGCGTCATGATGTCCGACACCCGGATGCTTCGCAGGGCCAGCAGGTTGCGAATTGCCTTGGCCTCGGCTGGTGATAGTTCGCCGCCCTGCTTGCCCATGTCGGCCATCGCGGCAACTTCGTCGCGGCTTACATGCAGGTGGGCCGTGCCGCCGCCCAGCCTGCTCGACATCTTTTCCGCAAGCCAGACCAGCGGGAACAGCGCCAGGATCATCGCCTGGATCGTGCGCGCACTGAAGCCGACCAGCCGGTTGGCGTTCATGCTGCCAAGCGTCTTGGGCACAATCTCGGTCAAGAACAGGATCAGCAGCGTGAGTAGCGCACTGACCAACCCAAGCCATTGGTCGCCCCACAGTTCCACAGCCTGGGCGCCCACGCCTGCGGCGCCGATCGTGTGGGCAATCGTGTTGCAGGTAAGAATCGCCGCGAGGGCTCGGTCAGGACTGCGCTTGTAGCGCTGCATCACCGCAGCCGAGCTGTTGCCCTTCTCGACCAGGGAAGACACGTACGCCGCCGAAACCGAAAGCAGTGAAGCCTCAAGCAGACTGCACAAGAAAGAAACGATCAGGGCCAGCGCCAGATAGGTGAGCAGCAGTTCCATGGCTTGAGTGCAGATTCCTCCAATTCTGAACACTTCATGCTACCAACCCCATGCCCGAATTCAGTCGAAACCGCCGGTCATTGCGCCTGACCGCGCAAGCGGCGATAATCAAGAGCACGCAGGCCACGGAGAGATGCTATGCCCAAACGGCTTGCCGATGGCCTGACTGCGCTGTGCGCATCGGCAGTCGTGGTGACAGCGGTGATCGCGCACTGGGATTTCTCGAGCGCACTGTTAGGGTCACTCGCGGCTGCCCTGGGTGGCATGCTGGCAGGACAGCTGATCTGGAAACTCTGGCCCGGCAAGGGATCGGGCAAGAAGGAAGCATGAGCGACACACAGAATTCAACCGACGAAGGCCCGACCGTACGCGGCGCCACACACACCGAAGACGGCCGTGACTTGCGCAAGTTGTGGGACAAGTACCGCGCGCAGGGCGACGCCGATTCACGCAACGCGCTGACTGAGTTTTACTTCGACATGGTGCGCGCCAACGCCGAGAACATCGCCGACATCGTGCTGGAAGCCATCCAGGAAGGCGACTTCAGCCAGGCGGGCGCCGTTGCGTTCTTTGAAGCCATGAACGACTTTGACCCCGACGTCCACGGCACGTTCGAAGAGTTCGGCAGCATCGCCATCCGCAAAGCCATCGTCAATGAAATCCGCGCCCTGGTCGGCACCGAATCCGACGACTGAATACTGACGCGCACCGCAAGTGCCGCGAATTCCCGGTCTTGCGGCCTGTATCCGCGACCCATTTGACGCGCAAGCGCGGCAGCATATGCTCGCCCCCATGCCCGGGACTCAATACATCACCAACATGCCCGCCGAACAGTTGAAGCACCTGGCGATCCACGTGCCCGGGGGCATGGAGTACGCGGTCAGCGAAGTGGCGCCGTGGCAACTGGCCGTCACCAAGGGCAGCCTTGCCGCAAGCATCTTTGTGGGCGCTTTTGTGGCTTACTGCGACTTCAAGGTGCACGTCGGCACAGTTCCTGACGGGAACAGCCAGCTGGTGCTTGAGCGCAACACGCCGTGGTGGACAGGGTTCATCGGCGTCGGTCGCGTCAAGACCAAGGCGCGCGAGCTTGCGGACGCGTACGGCAACGCGATTCTGTCCCAAGGCTTTCAGGTACTGCACCGCGCGGACAACTGATGCATCGCCTTTGTAGCCTTGAGGACGCGCCCAGCCCAGGCACAGCCGCGCCGTTCAGCGCCGGCGGTGTTGCCATCGCGTTGTTCAATATCGCCGGCCAATACCATGCGATTGAAGACTCGTGCCCGCACATGTACTTCCCGCTCAGTGATGGCGACATTGCCGGCTGCGTGGTGACGTGCGCCTACCACGGTTGGCAGTTTGACGTGACGACGGGCAACAGCCTGATGACCGAGCACATACGCGTGAAGCGCTTTCCGGTGCAGGTGAAGGACGGCGCTGTGTGGGTGGAAGTGTAGGGTGCCTGAGGGTTGTCGGTTTTCAGTTGTCAGTGATGGCGCGAAGATTGACCCGAGGACTGCTGCCCGCCGACAACTGCCGACCGACAACTGACTACTGACTGCTCGCCTCGGGGTGCAAACGGCTTTGCTCGTTGTTATCTTCGCGACAGATCACTGACAGGGGTACTGCCATGGCCGAATTCGAGATGCTGATGCCCAAGATGGGCGAGTCGATTGCCGAAGCCACGATTGTGCGCTGGGTCAAGAACGTCGGCGACACCGTGAAGAAAGACGAAACGGTGCTCGACATTTCCACCGACAAGGTGGACAGCGAAGTCCCCGCACCAGCCAGCGGCACCATCACCGAGATCCTGTACAAAGCCGACGATGTCGTAGAAGTCGGCAAGGTGATCGCAAAGATCAGCACCGAAGCCGGCGCTGCCACCGCCCCTAAGAAGGAAGCACCGGCGCCCAAGGCCGAAACCAAGGCTGAGGCAAAGCCTGTCTCAGCAGGCTCAAACGGCTCCGGCAACGGTGCCGCACGCAAAGAAGCAGCCCCCGAGCCCGCAATGGCGGGTGCGGCGGCCCAGCGCGTGTCGCACGGCACCACTCCTGTGCCGCGCAGCGACGGCAAGCGCTTCTACTCGCCGGTGGTGCGCGCCATGGCGCAGGAAGCCGGCGTCAGCCTGGAAGAAATCTCTGGCCTCGGCGGCAGCGGTAAAGACGGCCGCATCAGCAAGCGCGACCTTGAAACGTACCTGACCAACCGCGTCGCGGCACCAGCTCAGGCTGAGAAGCCGGCCACGGCGGCTGCACCGGTCGCGGCCCCTGCGCGCGGTGCCTTTGGCGAAAAGAAGACGCTGGAGCAACTGGGTCTGGCTGGCAAGAACGTCGAAGTCGTGAAGATGAGCACCGTGCGCAAAGCCATCGTGCGCGCCATGCGCAACACGATCGACACGGCAGCCCACGTCAACCAGGTGCACGAGCTGGACATCAGCGGCATCGTGAAGTTCCGCGAAAGCATCAAGAAGCGCTTCAAGGCTGAGTACGGGTTCAACCTGACCTACACCAGCTTCTTCATCTGGGCGTCGTGCCGGGCACTCGAGCGCTACCCGATGGTGAACTCGATGATCAACGGCGACGAGATCATCGTGAAGAAGTTCGTGAATTACGGGTTTGCCGTGGCGCTGGATTCCGGCGACCTGATCGTCCCCAACATCAAGAACTGCCAGGACCTGAACCTGGTCGGCATTGCGCGCGCCGTGGACGACCTGGGCAACCGCGCCAAACAGGCCAAACTTACGCCCGACGACACCAGCGGCGGCACATTCACGCTGACCAACGTGGGCAGCTTCGGCCCGATCATGGGCATGCCGCTGATCAACCAGCCCGAATCGGCCATCATGGGCGCAGGAAAGATCGTCAAGCGCCCGGTGATGGTCACCGAGGACAGCTGGGGCTTCCGCGACATGGTGTACCTGTCGCTGGCGTTCGATCACAGGCTGGTGGACGGCGCACTCGCCGGCCGCTTCATGATGGCGATCGAAGATGAGCTACAGAACTTTGACACCGCGGCCACGGGCTTAGAGCGCCGGCTGGGGTAACGCACGACAGTTCCATTCAAGCCCCGGCACCTGCCGGGGCTTTTTTTGGAAGCCTGATTCGCCTCCACGACGTTATATCAGGATACTTCTATCCTGATATTTTCGAACGTCAGGAGTGGCCGGCCAAGCGGGAGTACTGTCATGACAGAGCAGAAGAAGAGGCGCCGATTCATCAAGCCCGCACTCCTGGGACTGCTGGCGCTGGCCGCCGCGATTCAGCTCGTGCCCTACGGGCGCGACCACACCAACCCGCCTGTCACCGCCGAGCCGGCATGGGACAGCCCGCGCACGCGCGAACTGGCCAAGGCCGCATGCTTCGACTGTCACAGTAACGAAACCGTGTGGCCGTGGTACTCACACGTGGCGCCGGTTTCGTGGCTGGTGCAGCGCGACACCGACGAAGGCCGCCGGAAACTGAACTTCTCCGAATGGGACAAGCCGCAAAAAGAAGCCGACGAAGCCGCCGAGGCCGTGCGCGAAGGCGAAATGCCGATGTGGATCTACCTGCCCGCGCACCCCGAAGCGCGCCTCAGCGACGCCGACAAGCAAGCCCTGATCAACGGCCTTGAAGCCACCATGGGCGCCAAGAGTGAAAAGGACTAGCACCAGCAACCACTGGCGCGGGGCGTTTTTCCTGCGCATAGTGCGTTGACATGGAACGCACCCGGCTGCTTCACGAATGCACTGTCACGAAGCGTACAGACTTCGGCCACGGCTACTTTGAACTGTTCCTGGACGCGCCGGAGCTGGCTGCACAGATGGGTGCCGGGCAGTTCGTCAACATCCGCGTGCGGGACGAATTGTTCCCGCTGCTGCGGCGGCCTTTTTCAAGTTTCGACATTTCCAAGGATGTGCGCGGCAGGGCCACCGGCATCAGCCTGCTCGGGCACATTGTCGGCCAGGGCACGCGCATGCTGGCGCACATGGAGCCGGGCGCGAAACTGAGCTTGAATGGCCCGCTGGGTCACCCGTTTGAAGCGCCCGAAAACCCTGCCACACGGGTGATCATGGTCGGCGGCGGCATCGGGCTGGCTCCCTTCCTGCACTTGTCGCGCCAGTGGGCCAAAGACCGCGAACTTGTGCTGCTCGCCGGCGGGCGCGCACAGAAAGACCTGGCGTTCATGAAGCGCTTCTCCGACGCCGGCGCCCCGATCCTGCTGGCCACCGAAGACGGCAGCGCCGGCGTAAAGGGCCGCGTGACCGTGCTCCTGGATGCCGAGTTGAAAGCCCTGCGCGGCAAGCCCGCAGTCGTGCTGACGTGCGGGCCTTGGGCCATGATGAAAGCCGTCGCCGAAATGTGCATCGCCGCCAGCGTGCCCAGCTTTGCCAGCCTCGAAAGCGTCATGGCCTGCGGCTATGGCGTGTGCAACGGCTGTGTGGCACAGGTGAAAGCCGACACGCCGCATGGTTTCCGGTATGCCAAGACCTGCGTTGAGGGCACGGTGATGGACTGCGCGACGCTGGTATGGTGAGGGATAGTTGTCAGCAATCAGTTGTCAGGTTACGGCTAGGTCAACTCAGTCCTGCTGACAACCGACGACTGACAACCGACTAGGCCCGCGCCTTCGCCCGTTTCGCTTCCCGCTTCATCAATTCGAGCTTCTTGCGGATTTTGACAAACTCGACGGGCTCGAGGTCCTGCACGAATACCTTGCCTTCAAGATGGTCCAGCTCATGCAGCAGCGCCCGGGCCTTAAGGCCCTCGCCCGTGACTTCGAACCAGTTGCCGTCCACGTCCTGGGCGCGCATGGTCACGCGCATCGGCCGGCGCTTCTTGGCAAAGAGGCCGGGAAAGCTCAGGCAGCCTTCGTCGCTGTACTGTTCTCCCTCAATGCTGATGACCTCAGGATTGATCAGCGCAAGTTCGCCGTCTCTGGGCTGATCTTCTTCGCAATTGAGCACGTAGATGCGTTTGCTGATGCCGACTTGTGGCGCCGCCAGGCCAACACCGCGCTCGCTGTACATCGTCAGGAACATTTCTTCAACGATCTGCGCCAGCCGCGGACCGAACTCGGTCACGGGTTGGGCGGGCGTTGTCAGCACCGGGTCGGGGTATCTTCGTATCGTAAACACGTTCAACCTCAAACGCCCGAGTGTAGCGGGTTACAAGCCGCTTACAACCACAGACGCGGGCTTGCGAAAGGAATCCAATTGCGACACAATAAGTAGTCCGGGTCCAAACACCCGCGGAGGGGGTCCGGCCCCATACCGGGCCATCGGCACATCGGCGGGTCGCAAGGCCTTGCTGGATGGTTTTTTCGGCTCTCTCGCACTGAGGAAGCGGCTATGGCAGACGTAAGCAGGTTCATCACCAAGGCAGACGAGGCGCTCAAGAAGCGCAATTACGACTACGCAATCCAGATGTACGTGTCGGCCATGGAAGCCGACCCTGGCAACGTCGACGCGCACCGCAATTACCGGCTGGCCCTCGTGCGCAAGTACGACCAGGACGGCTACCCCAAGGGCTTCGGCCTGGGCGGTCTGAAGACGATCGCCGTCAGCAAGAACCCTGAAAAGCTGCTGATCGAGACCGAAAAACTCGTCGGCAAGGACCCCAAGGGCATCAAGTACAACCTGCGCTCAGCTGAGGCGCTGATGATGCTCAACAAGACCGAAGCCGCGCTTGCGGTGCTTGAGTTCACGGCCAAGACCGCCGACATCAAGTCCGACAAGCAGACGCCGCAGCTGTTCAGCCTGCTCGCCAAGTGCTACAGCGAAACCGGCAAGATGCAGGAAGCGAACCAGATGCTGAGCCGGGCGGTCAAGCTGTCGCCCAACGACAAGCAGCTGCAGGCGCTGCAGAAAGAGATTGCCGCCAAGAGCTACAACAAACAGTTCGGCTCAGCGACCAGCAGCTATGAGCTGGTCAAGAACCGCGACGAAGCCGACAAGCTGGAAAAGATGCGCAAGGGCGTCATCACCGAGGAAGACGCCGACAGCCTGCTCGTCGAAGAAGAGCAGAAGCTGAAAGAAAACCCGCTTGACCGGCGCGCCATCCGCAACATCGGCGAAATCCTGGCCAAGCGCAAGAAGTACAAAGAGGCCCACGACCGGCTCAAGGCGTTCTGCGACGTCGATTCCAGCGCGACCGAAGTCGGCGACAAGGCCGCCGAGTACATGAACCTGCACTACGACAACCAGATCCAGATCTGCCTCAAGCGCGCACAGACTGAGCCGGACAAAGCCGCGGCCTACAAGGCCCACGCCGAAAAAGTGCGCGAGGAAAAGAAGAAGTTCCAGCTGGTTGAATTCGGCCGCCAGGTCGAAGCAGCTCCCACGGACCTTGAGAAGCGCTACATGTTCGGCAAGGCGCTGTACGACGCGGGCGACCACCAGGAGGCGTTCAAACATTTCCAGAAGGCGATCAAGAGCCCCAAATTCAGCAAGAAGGCCGGCGTGATGATGGGCGATTGCCTGCTGCGCATGGGCCGCCTCGAGATGGCCGAAATGGCCTTCCAGGGCGTGCACAAAGAGCTCGGCGAGGGCGACGAAGACCTGCGCAAGGACCTGATGTACCTCGAGGCCGACCTGATGCAGGCCAAGGGCGACACGGGCGGCGCGCTCAATCGCTTCCGCGAGCTGTACATGGAAGACATGGAGTTCCGCGACGTGGAAAAACGCATCGAGCAGTTGAAGCAGGCATCCGGTGCGGCGTAGGGCGAATTCAGGATCGGGCCGGGCGTGACCAAGCTTGATAAGGGGCGCAACGAGTTCGAGACCGGGCGGTGGTCAAAGGCCTACCGCCTGTTCCAGGAAGCGTTGCGCGAACAGGATGGCACCGTCCGCGACCGCCAGGAGGCCCGCCTGCTCATGGCGCGTTGCCTGGCCCGCCTCGGCGAACCCGATCAAGCCGAAGCCGAACTCAACGAAGTCAAACCCGAGCTGCCGCCCGAAGACGAGAAACTAATCGAACAGTTCGGCATCGCGTACCAGGAAGTCGAAGACACAAAGCGCCTGACCCGACACGAACTGGAAGCCCGGCGAAAGGCCCGGGACAATTGATGGGAAATTGGGCGGGGTAGCGCGGGCTGTGCAAAGAATCTGCACCCTGCCAACTTCCCCTTCCAACTGTCCCAGAGATTTCTACACTTTCGCGCCCGTCCCTTGGGGACGAATTGTTTACGAGGAACGCATGGCTCACTCAGCACAAGCTCGCAAGCGCCACCGCCAGAACGAAAAGCGGCGCGCCCATAACCGCGCGGTCAAGTCCGACCTGCGCCACTTCATCAAGCGCTACCGCACCGCGGCGACAGCCGCCGACGCCAAAGCCGGCGAGGTCCTCAAGACCGTCGAAAGCAAGCTCGACAAGGCTGCCAAGCGCAACATCATTCCCACGGGCCGTGCCAACCGCCTCAAGGCGCGCCTCAAGAGGATGGCCACAACCGCCGCGAAAAAGTAACTGGGTTACATGCGCACGCGCAGATCATCCGCACGAGGACCAGCCATCGCTGTCCTCGTGCTTTGCATTTGTGCCTGCACCCCGGCCCCCCCGGCCAAGCCGCCGGCAGCCCGGTCGCCTGAAGCGGCGTTGTCCGCCCTGCGCACCGGCAACCTGGATGCGATGCGCGAACATCTGGGCAAAGGCGACGGGTTCGTAACGCGCGCCATTGAGCTTCAGGGCCGCCTGGATACGGCAGCATGGCTGGTCGCCATGGGGGCACACGGCCGCCAGCACGACCTGGCCGCCGCCGCGGCCACGATGGCAACGCACGACGAGCCCGCGGTGCGCGACGCCATAGGCTTCTCTGACCAGGCGCTGCGCCAGGACCTGCTTGGCGGCAACCACAGCGTCGCAGCCGTGCGGGCGTTTGAGCGCAACTATTATCGCTGGGCCGCGCCCGCCGCAGACGCATTTGACGGTTGGAAAATACCGCCGCTGCCCAAGGGTGCGCTGGCGTACCACGTGACCGCCCAGGTTAGGGTCGGCGAGCGTGACGTACGCGTCTGGTTCGGGCGCGACCAACAGGGCATGACCGAGATGCGCGCCGAAGTTGACCTCACGGGCGGTCCGGGCAAGCCACCGCGCACTGCACGCCGCGCCAGCAACCCCGCAGACTTGGTCAAACCCTCAATCACGCTGTCCATGGATTGGCTGAAGTCAGAGTCGATGCATGAGGCCCATTTGCGTGTGCTGATGCCCGACGGCGCCCTTTCGAGCGCCCGTATGGTGCGCGACGGCGAGGGTTGGGCGCTGCTTGAGTCGCGCTCGCAAACTATGCCTGAGCGGCTGGCAGAACTGCGCGATTCGCGCCTGCAACGCATTCAGCGCTCCGCTAGCGACCACGCGCTGAGGCATGCCGCCTGGCCAGCCAGCCCCGACGCGCTGCTGTTGCGGCCCGCGGATTGGGTGGACCCGACGACCGAGCCCGCGCGCCGGGGGTGGGCGGACTATGACCCGTCGCCGCCGGTGGGTTTGGAGCTTCGCCCCGCCACAGAGCCGGGCGACATCGCCGTCATCTCACTTCACTCCGGGCCGAATGGCCGCCGCGCCATAACCCGAAAGGGCGAATTGACTTGGGTGCAATAGAACCGGGATTCGGGGGCTCTTGCGGCTGGCATTTTCGCTATACTGAGGAATGGCCCTTGGCAGGGCCGAAACCATGCCGCGAGACCTTGGAAAAGCTAAGCGCGACGACCTCACGGGGCACTTCCCGGGCGAGAGTGCTGAGCATGTCTCGGGGTTTGCCACGTTCCTTGAGGGCTCGGGCCAGCTTCAGCGCGCCGACGCCGGCAGTTTCGAGGACGGCAACGGCGACAACGGCCGCCACGGCAGCACAGACACCGAAGTCGCGCCATACCCGGGCGGCAACGGCCGGCGCCCGGTGCCGGCTGCGCAGGACACGGTCTTTGACGAACAACCCTTCGCCGAGATGACGCCTGAGCCCATGGAGCCCATGGACGCGGGGTTCATGGAGCCGGAGCCGCTGCTTTCGCCCGAGCCGCTGGCGCCGGCGGCGCAGCCCATGTCGCTTGATGCCGAACCCGCCGACCTGCAATCCATGGACCTGAGCCCGGTGCAGGAGCTGGACAGCGTGCCCGACTTGACTTCGCCTGAACTCGACACGATCGACTCTGCCGAAGAAGAAGATGAAACCGACTACGCCACCGCAAAGCAGCGCAAGAGCCTGCCCACCGTTCGACCCCGCACCGACGAGTTGCCCGGAGGCAAGCGGCCATACGACCCCGCTCAGCGCGACACCGGCATGCTGGAGATGCAGGCTGAACGCCTGCCCGAGCACGACCGCCTGAGCGTCAATGACCTGCGCTCAGATGCCGACAGCGGCAACGACAGCAGCGAAGAAGAAACGGGGCTGGTCGTCCGCGAAGGCCGCGACACGGAAGACGAGAAGATCACATCCAAGGTCGATCCGCGCATCGACCTCGACCCGCGCAACCCGCAAAGCGTAGTGCGCGACACCGTGAATTTCTACAACCAGACCCAAAGCCTGAACAATACGCGCGGGCCCCAGGGGTCGCAGCGCCAACCGTTCCCCACGATTTCGCCCAATGCCGTCAACAGCGGGCGCCCGCTGGACTTGGAACCGTCGCTTGAGCCCGACCTCGCCCCCGAGCCCATGGAGCCGGCAGCCCTTGACGCGGTCGACGACATCGACGAAGCCGACCGCCAGGACACCGACAAATTCCGCGAAGAAGACCGCCGCCCGCCGCGCCTGCCACAGCCCACAGGCAGCGAAGCGGCCACCCGCATCGTCGCCGGGCGTGGCAATGAACCGCCACAGCTTGACGCAGTCGCGCCGGAGCGCCAGGCCGCGGGTAAAGACACCCAGAAGTTTTATGTCGCCGACATCTTGTCCAAGAGCGAGCCCGCGCAGGCAAAGTCCGGCGACACCTCGGGCGAGTTGCAGCCGGCCGACAGCGGCCCACCCCCGGGCAAGCAACTGGGAACCTCGGACACGGCTGCCGATTACAGCACCCGCAGCCGGGCCGAGCGCAAACGCGCCGAGCGCACCGACACCGGGCAAAGGCCCGAGCCATTGCCCGAGCCTGAGCGCGTGCATACTGACTTCAAGCAACGCGCTGAATATGCGTCGTCAGAGCGCCTGGTCCCCGAGCTGTTCACGCCGGACTCAGCCGAGCCTGACGCCTCGTTCTTTGACTCGGAAATTGCGGCATCGCTGGATTCTGACGATCTTGACGCGGAAGACGAACATACCGACCGCGAGCCTTTGCCGCAGACCAAGGACCGGATCACGGAACGCGTTCTCAAGAAGCCGGCATCCGAACCCGCCGCCCCGGTCATTGCAGCCAGCGAAGAGAACCGCGAAAGAAATTTCTACCCGGACGAGCCCGAGATCAGCGTTGCCGACTTTGACGACCTGGCCGCCGCAGAGCCGCCGCCGCCGCGCGGTGGCACAACCCTGCGCCCGTCGCTGCCTGAGCACGTCAGCGCGCAACGGCCGTCCGACCGCCGCCAGCCCGTCGCGGCGTCGGCATCGGCCCGCAAAGCCCCCGAAAGCGGTCGCCGCATCACGGACGCGCTGGCCCGCCGCGTGCGTGAAGAACGCGAAGAGACAATGCGGCTGATCCAGCAGGCCGAAGAGGTCGCGGCCCGCCTGCGCACCGCCAGCGAACAGTCACGCACAGACCTTGAAGCCGTAAGTGCGCGCCGTGCCGCCGCATCCGCCGACACAGCATTCGAAGAACCTGTTCCCGGCACCGACGTGCACGACACCGATGAGTTTGCGACCATTCCGCCCACTCCAGCCGTCGCACCTCAAACCGAGAGCACAACCGACCCCGAGAGCACAAGCACCAGGCGCTCAGCGCGCAAACGCGTGCCCACCCGCGCAATCGGCGACCTGGTCGATCGCATCGAGCACAAACTGGGCGGAACGCCCGCGTCGCTTGAGGACATCATCCGCGAGGCATCCCAGAGGCTTGACGGCGTTGAGCCGCCGGCAGCCCAGCCTGCCGTGGATGCAGACGTGGACGAGCTGGTGGCTGCGTCGTCGGCACTGCGCGAAGCCGTCGAAGCCGAATGGGAAGAAGACCGCCTGAGCGGGACGCACGCTGCCGTGCCAGCTGCCGCCGTTTCAGGCCGCTTGAGCGGGGACCTGGAATCCATCTGGGAGGAGGTTGACTCGCGCGGCCCAACAGGCGAGATAGAAGGTCACATGGCGGGTATTGCCGCCAGTGAAGAGATCGGCATTGGCTGGACCCAGGAGGCGCTGTGGAAGACGCTGGTCGGAATCTCGGGCGTGACGTTTGCGCTGGGCGCCCTGTTCGTCTACGTCCTCTACACTATTTTCTCGCGCTGATCCTGGCCCTGTGTGCCTGCCCTGCCCGCGCACAGGACGAAGACCCCACGATAGAGGACCTGAAGACCCGCCTGGCCCGCCTTGAAGCCGAGCTTTCGAACCTGCGTGACCGCGTCGGCGACCAGGAACGCCGCTCACTGGACGATGAGCTGCGCCGCGAAGCCTTGGTCAACCTGTACGGCGACATCGGCCTGCGTTACCACATGCTGTTTGAAAGCCAGACCGAGACGTTCAGCCGGCCGGAATTCCGCCTGCACCTGGGCGTCTTCGGCACGGCGTTTGACCTGGCCGGCCAGCTGGTGCGGTACGACTTGCGCCTGACCACGGGCGCCGTCGATGGCGCCGGAAAGCCCGTGCCGACTCTCGCGTGGCTGCCGTTGCCGGGATTCGGGGCAAACCCGACACTTGCGGTGGACCGGTTCATGATCGAGTTTCAGCTTGAGCGCCGGTTCATCGTGACTGCGGGGCGCTTTCCCAGCCCCTATGCCGGTACCGAGATGCTGTTTGACAGCGACTATCACTTCCAGGGATTGTCGCAGCGGCTGCGGTTTGACAAGTGGTTGCCGGATTCGTGGCGGCGCATTATTCCGCGGCTTGAGGTGATTGGCCTTCAGAGCTACCTGGCGCAGAACAACATCGGCTTGCCCGCCATCGACACCGACACGCCACCGGTCTACCTGGGTGCCCAGTTCCGGATGGACTTCGCGCCATTTGAACAACTGGAGCGCACCAAGGACGGCAAGATTTCTCCGGACGTGAACAGCGACCTAGAGTTCCGGGTGGCGGCTGGCATTCACTGGTACGACGGCGAAGAGAAGTTTTCTGAAAACCTGGGGCTTGGCTACATCCAGAAGACGACCAACGTGCTGGATGAACGCGGCAAGGTGCAGTCACAATTCCTGATTGGCGAGGCCTTTGCCGAGTTCGTGCTGCTGCGCACAAGGCGCGCGCGCGTCAAGGTGTGGGCCCACGGCGTGCTGAACTTTCATGCGGTGCGCCAGAACCAGCGCAACGGCGAGAAGAACGACGTCGCGTTCGACGTCGGCGCAAGCTGGGGCATGGAACAGTTCGAAGAGCGCTGGGACTTTCATGTCAGCGCGCGCTATTTCTACATCGAAGCCGACGCGCTGGTCCCCGAGTTCAACAACGAGTCACGCAACACCAACATCAAGGGCTTCGAGTTCGAGCTTTCCGTGCGCGTGTTTCCCACGGTCACGGCGTTCGGTATTTTCACACTCAGCGAACGCGAGGACCATGAACTCATGGGCTTCGGGTTGCCAGCCAAGCTTGATCCCAACCGGGCGGCGGGACAGAGTGTGCGGCTTCGCTTTGGCTTCTTTGTCGAGTTCTGAACCCAGGCCTCTCCTGAGGCACTTGCATGCAAACACAACCCGCCACGGAAACACCGCTACGCCGGTTCTACGGTCGCTACATGTTCGTGGTCGGCATTGGCGGCAACCTGTTTTTCTACATCCAGGCGTACAACATTTTCACGTCGCAACAGGCCCGCGACGTTTCGCTGGCCGCGTTTGTGGTGGCCTTCTGCGCCGTGGCAAGCTGGTTCGGTTACGGGCTCATGCTGCGCAACTGGGTGCTGATCATCGCCAACATCGTGGCCATGATTGGCTCGGCGCTGGTCGTGATTGGCAAGCTGGTCTATGGCTAGTCCTAATGCTCGACGACCTCGTCGATCACTGTGTCGCGCAGCGTTTCTTCGGTTTCGATCGTGAAGCGTCCGCCTTCGGGCAGCGAAGACGGGTCACTGCACACATAGAAGGTCGGCGCCGGCACGGTTGGGTCGGCGCAAACGAATACAGTCGGCGCAGGAGCGGCACGCTCGGGCATGGCCGGGCTCTGGGTCAGTGGTGATTGCTCTGCCTTGCTAGCCGGGCAGGCGGCTGTGTCGGCCGAAAACGTAGGCGAGGCCAGAAAGGCCAGGGCGGCAAGCATGGTGGCTGCGAAGAATGCGGGCGTTTTCATGGTTCGGTCTCCTGTTGCCGCTGATACGCCAAACACCACCCGCGCGTTCCCGACTTTTTCAAGAACCCGCGAATAACCCGCAAAGCCGGTACAGGACTTTGCCGGTTCGCATAGCCCACCCGGCGATTTCAGAATCTTCGCCACTTTCCGCGGGGGCTGCGTGCTTGTGTACTGATGCAGGCTCTCATGACACAACACGAGGCATTGATCCGCCTGATGCAGGAGCACCAGGCCGACGTCTGGCGTTTCCTGCGCCTGCTCGGCGCCGAGCCGTCACTGGCCGACGACCTGGCACAGGAAACTTTCCTTTACATCTATCGGCACCCGATTGACGAAGTCTCGCGCGAGAGCACAGCGGCCTACCTGCGCAAAGCCGCGCGCAACCTGCTGCTGAACCGTCGCCGCAAGGACTCGCGCGAACAACCCTTGGATGCCGACGCCGCTGAGTCCGCGTGGGTCGCCGCCACGCCGCAAGGCAGCGCCGACGCGCGGCTTGATTCGCTGCAGCGCTGCCTTGAGAAGCTGGCCGCGCGCTCGAGGCAGGCCATCGAACTGAAGTACGCGCAGAACCGCAACGAAGCCGAAGTGGCCCAGGCCCTCGAGACGACGCTGGACGCCGCCAAGTCATTGCTGAAGCGCACCCGTCAACAGCTACGCGAGTGCATCGAAGCGCAGGTGAGGCCATGAACTACGCCGACACGCTGATTGAGCTTGACCTGCAAGAACTGCTGGGCGGGCACAAGCCGCCCGACCTGATCGAGCAAACGCTTGCGCGGTTGACGCTACCCGACACATCCGGCGACGAGGCCGAATCGCGCGCAGAACCTGCGCCCCGGGGCCGTTTGATCACCCCGTGGCGGCTGTTGCAGGCCGCGTCGGTCGTGCTGGCCATCGGCTTGATGGCGTGGTTGCTCGTGCGACCCGATGCGCTGCCGGACGGCGTAACCGCCAGCGACGGCGCAAGCTGGCGCGTGCGTGCGGACCGCGTGGAAATTACTGACGGCTGGTACCTGCTGGCAAACGGCGCGCCCGAGTTGCGCGGCGGCGGCGGGCGCGTAAGCGACGTGGACGGGCGAGCCGTCGCTGGCATCGGCATCCCCGGAAACGGGATGCTGGACTCACTGGCAGACCAACTGGAACTCAGCGCAACGGAGAGAGAAATGTTCATCGACAAGAAACGCTGGCTCACAGCCGGAAGCCTTGCCCTGTGCCTGTTCACTGGCAGCGCAATGTTCAACGGCGAGCGCGTGACGGCACAGCAGCACGAGCCCGACGAGAACCAGAAGCCCGACGTTAAACCCGACCCGAAGCCGGACGTGCCGAGCGGCACCGGCTTTCGCGTCCTGCGCGAATGGACCGGCGCCGACAGCAGCATGACCCGCCCGTCCATAGAATTCGTGACGGACATAGACCGCTGGGAGAACCTGTGGAGCCAGCACCGGCGCGTGTCAGAGAACAGGCGCGCGGCGCCCGTTCCGGCGGTTGACTTCAAGACCGAAATGGTGCTGGCCGTATTCCGGGGCAACGGTACCAACAGCCGCGGCTACTACGTCCATGAGATTCTCGAGCAGGGCGCCACATTCACTGTCCGCATTGATGAGCACACGTACCAGACAGTGAACGGCGCGGATGCTGTTACGCCATATGGACTCTTTGTTCTCCCAGCCACGGACTACGCCGTTGTGGTCGAGGAGAACCTCCAGGGTCTGAAGATCAACCCTCGCTGGAAGAAGGTCGCACACCGAGAAATGACAGGCCTGCCTGACCCCAGCTTTCACTGGAACGCGGGATTCGAAATCACAGGAGTCGGTGGCCCGACACTGGATGAAGTGCGCGTGATCCAGAACGTCGATGAGTGGGCTGCCGCCCTGGCCGCCATCGGTCCGGTTGACCAGGCGTGGCCGTCGCCGGACTTCGGAAAGTACATCGCGTTTGCCGCCTTCGGCACGCGTGTCAAAGACATGAAGGGCGGCATGCAGCTGCTTACCGTCGGTGTCGGCGCCAGACGCGGCGTACTGCGCGTAGTTGCGCCTGTGGCCCAGATTCGCGGCAACCCGGAGTTTGAGAACATCTATGGCGTGTGGGCCTTGCCTCGCCTTGCCGTGGACATAGTGATTGAGCACCCGGTTTACGGCATTCTCGGGGAAGAGCCACGGTGGCAGGAGGGTACTCCGATCAGCAACTCTGAGCGCAAGTTTGGCGTAAATTTCGTTGAGTCAGAACTCTCCGGCGGCACATCCGAAGCCAGGTTCGGATTGGCACGAAACCAGCAGGAATTCACGGAACTGTGCAAGGACATGTCGGTCCGCAAGCAGCGCGACCCGGACTGGATTGACTGGAAGACCGAGAACGTGATTGTCGCATTGCCCGGCGACATGCGCATCAGTCGCATCGTTGGCACAACCACTGTGGCCGGAGCATCCGAACACACGATCACGTATCATCTCAGGGCGCCCAGTGGGGTTGACCCGGGCATCAAGCAGCCATACCTGCTGATCAAGGTCCCGAAAACGCAACTGCCTATTGTGCTGAAGGAAAGCCTGGTCAGCGGGCCGGCCCCGGCAAACGTGAAGGAAGTGGCGCGGCTTCAGCCTTAGCGCGGCGGGGGCGGCGTGTCCTCATGGATGCCCGCCCACTCGTCGCCCAGGTGCTCATCATGGAACTGCACCCACGAGCGCTTTGCCAGCCCCGTCTTGCGGCCGACTTCACGTATCAGCGGCAGCGCCTTGGCGACGTCCGAAAGCGCCAGGTCAAGATAGCTGTATCGTCGGCCCGTGCCTGTACCCACCACACAGCCGACACCCGCCTTGACCAGCGCCGTGTTTAAGCTGGCTTCCAGTACTTTGCGCTCTTCCATGCGCGCCGCCATCTTTCGGCCGTCGCCGTCAAACTTCACGTACGCGAATGTCTCGCCGACCTTGCTGTAGCGCCGCGAATCAAACGGCACGCCCAGTTGCGCGCAGTGCGACATCTCGTCCAGGGCCGAGCTTCCCATCAGCAGGTCTTCGTGGCGCGCGTAGTCCTCGCGCTCGGGCGGCGTCAAGCGCCACAGGCTCCACTTCAGCTCGGCGACAAGCTCATACAACGGCTTGGCAGGCAGCACCGAGTCAATCCCCGCCACTTCTGAAAACACCGTGCCCGGCAGCGCATCCAGCGGCATCCACGCGTCGCCCTCGCGCTGCAACTGCACCTCGACATTGCCGATCCAGCGGGACAGCGCCTCTTCGCCCAGCAGGTGGCCGGTGGCGATGACAGCTTGGGCCCGCGCGAACTCTTTGTCGGCTGCGTCGGGCATCCAGAAGTCGAGGTCAATCCGGTTCATCGCGCGCACGCTCGCGCTGACGTGCACGCGCCCCATCGCGTGCTCGGTCACTTCTTCTGTAGTGCTTACCGCGACTTCCAGCGGCTCGGCCAGGCGGGAGTGGTAGTACTCCCAGCCTTCAAGCCGTGGCGCCCGGCGGATGATCTGGTCCACCAGCGGCCGCAACCGCAGGTCTCCTTCGGGCGTGATGACCAGCCTGTCGCCGTCGCCGGCCAGCGCCGGCCCGAACTCCCAGGACAGTCGCTCGTCGATGCGCTCCAGGTGCTCGCGCATGAATGCCGCGAGGTCCCAATCCTGCTCGCCGGTGAACAGTGCGGCAATGTCGTGACGGCGCTCTTCAAAGGCCTGCCACCATTGCTCAATGCGGGAAATCACGGCGCGGCGTGAAGCCGCTTCTTCGTGGTCCAGCTCGTCTGGGTAAAGCCACCGCATGCCCCGCCATTGTGCCCGATCAGGCGCGGCAGGGGAAGCAACTGCGCCCGCCGGATGTTAGTGTGTGAGAGGTGCAACCATGCTGTGACTGCTTGAGAGCGGCGTCCGTTGGACAGTCCGCAAACTGACCGGGTCAAAGAAACGCGGCGACTATTGCTGGTCGATGTTCGCCCCTGTGCCCGTGCCTCCGCCGGCGACGGGACAAACGGCTGCACCGCCCGCGCCCCATGCTCCGAAAGAGCGGGCACCCGAGGATTCGTCCGAGTTCAAGCCGTTCCGCAGTTGACCCGGCCACCGCGCATTCCATCATCGGGCGCGAGGTGACTCATGAAAATCGCGGTTTCAGGCGCGCTCGGCCGCATGGGCCAGCGCATTGCCGTGCTGGCCCTTGAGGCCGGCCACGAGATTGTCGCAGCGATCGACGTTGCACAACACGGCAAGAATTACGGGTCACTGATCGGGCAGGCCGGCGCCGACACCGAGTTGAAACCCAAATACGCCGGCGGCGCCGACGTGCTGATCGACTTTTCCCTCCCCCGCGGCTTCAGCGCCCGTGTGCACGAATGCGTCGAACATGGCACCGCGCTGGTGAGCGGCACCACCGGGCTCGATAACACGCAGCAGGCGGCGCTTACGCAGGCCGCAGCACAGATCGCCGCACTGTGGGCGCCCAATTTTTCGCTGGGTGTGAACCTGCTGTTTGCGCTGGCAAAGCGCGCGGCGGCCAGCCTGCCCGAGGGTTACGACATCGAGATCGTTGAGATGCACCACCGCCGCAAAATAGATGCTCCCAGCGGCACGGCCTTGGGCCTGCTGCGCGCAATCTGCGAGGGAAACGGCCGCAACCCCGACACGGTCGTTCGCCATGGCCGACACGGTGAAACCGGCCAACGCACGCCAACCGAAATCGGCATGCACGCCCTGCGCGGCGGCGACGTCGTGGGCGACCACACAGCCATCTTCGCCGCAGAGGGCGAGCGAATCGAGCTGACGCACAAAGCAAGCTCACGCGACACTTTCGCCCGCGGTGCATTGAAAGCTGCCGAGTGGCTGCAAGGCCGGCCCGCAGGCGAGTACACCATGGCCCAGGTGCTGGGGCTTTGAGCGACTGAAAAAGACACCGCCCGACATACGCCGGGCGGTGCCTGAGGGAAGCCGACTGGCTACTCCGGCTTGAAATCGTCGTCGTCGTCCGCGCGGGACAGCACACCGTCGTGGGTGGTCCGGAAGCCCTGCTTGGGCGTGGCTTTGCGCGTGAGCTTGTCGTCGAGAACCTCTCCGTTTTCGCCCTTGCGAATCTGCTTGGTGATCTTGCCCGAAATCTTGCCCGAGATGCGGCCCGTGGTTGCGCGGCCGGTGGTTCCCTGTACGACAGGGCCGATCAGGCGCACGATACGCTCGACCAGCACTTCGATCTCGAACGGCTTCTGGATCAGGTCATCGACGCCGCTGTCTACCAGCGCGTCAATGGCGTCCTGGTCGCGGCTTGAGGTAATGCCGACCACGGCGGTATCGCGCTGCTTGGGCAGGCTGCGGATACTGCGGCAGACCGCCTCGCCCTTCACGTCGCCAATCGCCAGCTCAAGCAACACAATGTTGGGCTGGAACTTGCCAAGCAGGTAGCCAGCCAGGAACGGCTCGCGGGCGGCCTCAACCTGGTACTCATACTCCTGCAAGCCCTTGCTGAGAACGCTGACAAACTGGCTATCCGCATCCAGCACCAGAATCCGGTTGTTGCGCGAGATCAGCGAGGTGGTGGGCAGACTGCGACGGTGACAGAAATCGTCCAAGTCTTCCTGGCTGATACGGGCGTGCCCGCCGGGCGTGCGATGGATCTTGAGCAAGCCCTTGCGAATCGCACCGATGATCGTGTTTCGGTGCACGTTGCAGATTTTTGCGACTTCGCTTGTGGTATAGTACTTGGTCACGGTTTGCCACCGAGCAAGAAGGGTAGTGAGAACTTGCACTGACTCTTAGGGTTTGACTGTACCTTGTCAGGCGCGGTTCGTCGAAGGAAAAGGTGATCCAAAACTTGACCAAATGTGTTGACTGACACACCATGTTCAATCTGTAAAATATTCGTACAACGGTACTTATGGCGATATGACGATATTCGTCAATTGCCCAAAACTCCCTCGATAATACTGAACAACTGGTGAGTCACGAGCTTATGTAGTGGCGCGATTTTTGCCACTTGTCTCACGTCGCTTCTGTGCGGGCAGGCCTACTCTCGCGCGATTTCCTTCAGCCTCAAAAGTTCGGCCAGCGCCTGTTCCGGTGTGACCGCCGTCGTGTCCAGGTCGTCCAGCGCCTTGAGCGCCCGGTTTTCACTCACCGTGAACAGGCTCAGCTGCGACTGCCGGGGTCGCTTGAGGTTGGGACCCGCCGGCTGTCCCTTGAGCGCCTTGCCTGACAGCACCGGGCTGTCGGCTTCGAGTTTGGCCAGAATGGCGCGGGCGCGCGAGACAATGTCGCCGGGTATGCCCGCCAGCTTGGCCACGTGGATGCCATAGCTGCGGTCGGCGCCACCCTCGGCAATCTGGTGCAGGAAGATCAGCTCGTCGTTCCACTCGCGCACGACCACGTTCAGGTTCTTCACGCCGCTGAACTGCAACGCGAGTTGCGTAAGCTCATGGTAATGCGTGGCAAAGAACGTGCGCGCCTTCACCTCGCGCAGGAGATATTCACTGACTGCCCACGCGATACTGACACCATCAAAGGTGCTCGTTCCGCGCCCGACCTCATCCAGAACAATCAGGCTTCTGTTCGTGGCATGGTTCAGGATGTTCGCCGTCTCAGCCATCTCCACCATGAACGTGCTTTGCCCCTGGCCGATGTCATCCGCGCTGCCAAGCCGCGTGAAAATGCGGTCGACCACGCCAATGCGCGCCTCGCGCGCCGGCACAAAGCTGCCCGCCTGCGCCAGCAGCACACACAACGCGACCGTGCGCACATAGGTGCTCTTGCCGGCCATGTTCGGGCCTGTGACAACGGCCATCGTCACGCCCGACTCCAGGGTGATGTCGTTGGGGACACACTTGCCCGCTTCGAGCGTCGATTCGAGCACCGCGTGCCGTGCGCCCAGCACTTTGAGGTCACGGCTGTCGTCGATCACAGGCCTTACCCAGCCGCGCTCATGGGCGACTGCGGCCAGGCCCGCGAGCACGTCGACCAGCGCGGTCAGGCGGGCGGCGGCCAGCAGGCGCGCGGCATGGGCCGTCAACTCGTCGCGCATGTCGCTGAACAGTTGCGACTCCAGCGCATGGATGCGCTTTTCCGCGTTCAGGATCTTTGACTCGTACTCTTTGAGCTCGGGCGTGATGTAGCGCTCGGCTCCCTTCAGCGTCTGCTTGCGGATGTAGTTTGCCGGTGCTTTCCCGGCCTGCGCGTGGGTAATCTCAATGTAGTAGCCGAACACTGAATTGAACCCGACCTTCAGGCTGGGGATGCCAGTGCGCTCGACCTCGGCGGCCTGGTAGCGGGTCATCCAGCCGCTGCCCTCGCGCCCCAGTGCCCGCAATTCGTCAAGCTCGGCATTCACGCCGTCGCGGATCACGCCGCCTTCCTTGAGGTTCGCGGGCGGTTCGTCGGCCAGGCGCGACTCGAGCAACTCGCGCAGGTCAGCCAGTGCATCCAGCGACTCCGATGCATAGCTCAACAGGGCGCTTTCAGCGCCGGCCAGCGCCCCGCGCACCAGCGGCAACCGGCGCAACGCCAGGCGCAACCCCGCCAGGTCGCGCGGGTTGGCGCGTGCGCTGCCCAGCTTGCCCGCAAGGCGCTCAAGGTCAGGCAAGCCGCCCAGCGCTTCGCGCAGCAGGTTCAGGCGGCGCGGCGTGTGGACCAGCTCGTCCACGGCTGCATGGCGGGCGTTGACCTTTCGCGGGTCGGTCAGTGGTGCCGTAAGCCAGCTGCGCATCTCGCGCGCGCCCATGGCCGTCGCCGTGCGATCCAGTGAGTCCAGCAGGCTGCCGCTGCGGCGGTTCTCGCGCAGGGTGTGGGTCACTTCCAGAGCGTCCAGCGTGGCGCGGTCCAGCGCCATGACTTCGCGCGGGTCAAACCGCTCGAGTGACCGGATGTGCCGAATGTTGCCGCGCTGGTTTTCAGCAAGGTACGCCAGCAGCGCGCCCGCCGCGGCCAACTCGGGCCCCTTCTCGTCCTCAAACCCGAAGCCGCGCAGCGTCTTCACACCCAGGTGCCGCTGCAACTCCGCGACCGCGCGCTTGCCATCGAAACTGAAGTCGGGCGCGGCGGTAAGGCTGGCACCGGTCTCGTTGCGCAAGGCGAGGATGCGCTCCCGTTGCTCGGCCCACAGCTTTTCAGGCAGCAGCAGCTCCGCTGGCTCAAGGCGCGCCAGCGCGGGCGCAAAATCACTCTCGCCGGCAGGACAGCACAGAAAACGGCCGGTCGATAGCTCGGCCCACGCCAAACCGCCTGCGGCTTTGCCCTTTGGCGGCAGCCAGCAGGCAATGATGCTGGGCTTGCGCGCATCCAGCAGCGTTTCTTCGAGCACGGTTCCCGGCGTGATCACGCGGGTTACGTCACGCTTGACCAGCCCCTTGGCCTCGGCTGGGTCTTCGACCTGTTCGCAGATCACGACACGCAAGCCGGCTTCAAGCAGGCGCGGCAGGTGCTGGTCCAGTGCGCGCAGCGGAAATCCCGCCATGGCGATGGGGTTGCCGGCCTGGTCGTCGCCGCGCGTGGTCAGCGTGATGCCGAGCGTCTGGGCAAGCTGTTTGGCGTCTTCGAAAAAGGTCTCGTAGAAGTCGCCCATCTGGTACAGCAGCAGCGCGCCGGCGTGCTGGTCTTTCAGCTCGCGGTACTGCCGCATCGCGGGCGAATCTTCCCCTTTGCGCGTCATGGCGCGGAAGATAGCAACGCACGGCACCCGCACACCAAGGAATGTTTGACTTCCGGTGCTACGGCGTGATACTGCGCGCGCCACGGCATTGGGGATCAAGGATCCCCGGGAACTCTGGTGAAAATCCAGGACGGCCCCGCCGCTGTGACCGGGAACGAAACCGCATCTGCCATTGCCCGAAGGTGGGCGAGAAGGCGCGGAAGTAGGCTCAAGCCCGGAAGTCAGAAGACCTGACGTGGCGCTGCACAACCGCCCTCGCGGGAGGGCAAGGTGACACGGGGTTCGCGCAGCGAACGAACCCGGGGCCGCACAGCGACCTTGGGAAACACCCGTGCCGCATTGCTTCCCGTGTGCCCAGTGGTTGTGGTTTGGCGGGCGAGGGCCTTGCCAGACGCGCAGTACGCGCCGTCTCGGGCATGCCGGAGTTTCTCATGCGTTTCCTGTTGGTGTGTGCCGCGCTCGCGGCAGGCGGGCTGTTGTCCGCACAAGCAAACTACTTTGTCTCCACTACGCCGGGCTACCAGGTTGCACAGCACGACGTGCCCTTTGCGGGCTCGACCAGTTTTTCCCTTCCCGGCGGCGCCGATTGGGACCCCAGCGGCAGCGACTTCTACTACTACGACTCAGCCGCCGAGGCGATCCGGCGATTTGACACCAGCGCCAGCGCGCCCGTGGCCACGGCGTTGTTCAACGTGCCCAACCCGGTGTTCGGCCCGTACGTTGACTCGCTGGCGTTTGACCCGTTCGTCACGACCGACCTGTACGCGATTGAAAGCGGCGCACAGGTGATTCACAAGCTGCGGCGAAGCGGCTTGGACACGCTGGACCCGGCCTTTGGCACGGGCGGTGTGCAGACCGGGCCGCAGTACGCCTTCTATCCCTTCGACCTTGAGTTTGACACATTTGGCCGCCTGTTCTGCATCGGCAGCAGCGGCGGCAGCATCAGCGGTGTGTTCATCATCGACAAGGCGACACTGGCGGCGACACAGGTGGTGGACATCAACAGCCCCGCCGGCGCGCCGTTTTCGGGACCTATAGCGTTTGACGCCATGGGTAACCTGCACATCGGCTTGCCCCCGGCGACGTTCGGCGCGCTCAGCCCGTTCCGCATCGTGCGCTTCGACAAAGCCGATCTCGACGTTGCCGTGAATTCCTCAGGCGCAACCGTGCTAGACATGAACGACGGCACGATGGTCGTAGACGCGCTCGATGGTTTTCCTGCCGGCGGCAGCATGGGTTTCCGCACTGAAGGCGGGCAGCAGGTGCTGTATTTCGCGGGCTACACCGGCGACGTGTACCGCAGCGTGCTGGCCACGCGCGCCTTTACCGTGTTCGCCTTCGGCGACGTGCCTGCGCCGAACACCGAGCATTTTCACACGGCACTCTGCGTTGAATCGCGTACCAGCGACTACCGGCCGTACTCGGGCGACACCACGCGCATGCTTGTCAGCATGGCGACGCGCGATGGCTCATTCGTCGTCCAGAACCACGGGCTGTGCGTGCTGGCGTGCGCGGGCGCGCCTGTAGGCATCAGCAGCCTGGCCCTTACCGACGCGCCGACAGCCATGACCAATGGCGTGACATATCGCTTCGAAGTCGAGCTGCGCGACGCCACGGACACGCTGGTGACCACTGACGCCGGCATCAGCGTCCAGATCCTTTCCGGCAGCGGCACCCTGGGCGGCACGCTGTACGGCGTTGCTTACGGCGGCGTGGCTGTGTTCGACGACCTGGTGCTCAGCGGCGGCAGCGGCAGCATCATCCTGCGCTTTTCGCTGGCCGGCACCGCGGTCACAGAGGACAGCGCTGTCATCAATGTCAGCGGAGGCACCGGCGGCAGCGGCAGCAGCACCCTCAAGGACAGTGACAACGGCAACTGTTCGACGGGTGGCAGCGGGGCAAACTGGCTTGCGCTGCTGGCGCTGTCGGCTCTAGTCGCTGTGGCGGCTCGGTTGCGGCCAAGACGGCCCGCGGTTGCGGCACGGTAACCAGACCCTGGCGGGCGGGCGCATAAGCGCCCGCCCGCGCTCAATTTGCGCGCTCTCTCGCGTGTGGAACCGTTTTTGCATACCTTAACTGCAGAGGGCAGGGCACAGGACGGCAACAATGGCAATGCACACAAGTCCGGGACGGCGATTGGCGCGCACGCTGTTCGCGTTCGTGTTGTTCGCGGCAATCTTCGGCGCCGGGTGCGCCACCGTCGCAGTGGTCGCAGCCCAGGAAGCCAAGCCGCCGGTTGCCGAGACTGATAAGAAGAAGCCCGAAACAGACGACGCAAAGCCGCGCGGCCCTGACGAAGTCTATCAACCCCTGCCAGCCGATGGCCTGTACACCGGCACAGTGCCCGAACGCACCTACAAAGCCGTCATCCTGCGCGCGCCTGCATTCGATGGCGACGACGACCCTGAAGCCGGCTTGCCCGTCTGGGCCAAGCCGGGCGCCGCGGGCCTGCGCATGATGCTTGAGCAGCAGCTTGAGTACCTGCCGCAGGTGTTTCATGAGCGCTCATTGATCCGCGCCGAGCGCTACCAGCCGCAACTTCGCTTGAAAGAAATTCCGCGTGCCGGCAGCGAAATCCAGCGCGCACAGAAGTTCGAATCGCTCGAACATGCCGCCACCACCTTCGGGGCCGAGTACGTGTTTCTTGTCAGCTACGCCCGGCCCATGGAGGACCAGCCGCCGATTGCCGCGATCGTGCGCTACCGGCGCGGCCAGGGCGTCGAGCACCACGTAAGCGTGGCCCTTGAGCGCGCCGGCAAGCCTGAAGCCGACAGCCTTGTGACTGCGCTGGAAGGCGCCGTGGCCGCCATCACCACGGGCATTGGCGCCGTCACGAAGGCGGACGGCACGATAGTGCAGGTACCGCACGCGCCGGTGCCGCGGCTTGTGTCACAGGACAAGTCGCTGAAATCACTGATGGAGATACGCAGCGCCCTCGAGCGCGGCCAGACCACAGACGCCTGGATTGCCTGGGAAGACCTGGCCAAGCGCGAAACCGCAATCGGCCGCGCGGCCCTGTGGGGCCACGAAGTGTTCTTTGCGCTCGCCGGCAGCGGCGGCACACCCGAAGAAATGGAAAAGATGCAAAGGCGCTGCCTGCAAGTCGCCATCGACGGCCTGCGCCATGCGCCCAACGACGTCATGCTTCGCGGCAAGCTGTGCTGGAACGGCTTTCTGTGGCACGGCCGCCGTGACTGGGCGCTGGCGGGCATCAAACAGACACTGCAAGTTCAGCCGCTGAACCCCCAGTTGCTGGAGTGGCACACGCTGATCGCCAACTACACCGACGAAGACCGGACTTCACAGGCCAGATGGATCGAGTCGCAGGACATCGCCAGGCTGAAAGACGGCCGCATTGAATTGATCCTGGGCAACACGTACTTCGGCAGCGGAAGATATGCGGCAGGCATTGAGTGGTACCGCAAGGGCATCGCGCTTGCGCCCGACGAGCACGAGTTGCACCAGAGCCTTGGCCAGTGCGCCGTCTACGAAGCCGAGCGCCTGATGAAAACCGACCTGCCGGGCGACGAGGGCAAGGCCCAACGCCAACTGGCAGAAGAAATGTTCTTTCTGTCGGCTGACAGCCTGTGGCGCGCCCTTGAACTGGACCCGATTCACGACATTGAGTACTACGCCGACTACTACATCCGTGCCATCACGTTCAACTACACGCGGCTGCCAACGGGCACGAAGGACCTTGACCGGTTGTTCCTGATGTGGGCCGTGCGTGACGGGCTGCAGACATCGTCACGCAGTTTCAAGCTGGATCGTTTGGTGGAAAAGCTGATCGACCAGCAGCGGCTGACTTCGCGCAAGCTGGCGCGTGAGTCAGAACCCGGCGACGCTGACTTTGCGTTCCAGGTGCAGGCGCGGCTGGTATTCTCAAACGTTGACCGCGACCCCGACGAGACGGTTCACTGCCTGTGGTTGATGCAGCAGCAGGGCCTGCGGCCCCTGCGCTACACGGGCTGGATGCGCACCTTCGGCCCGCTGGTCAATGAATACAAGCCCGAGGGCGAGGGCAAGAAAGAATAGCGCCCTGTATCCAACCGAATTTCTTGGGTGCGATTTGCTGCCGCTTGGGTAAAGTCCGCGCCCTATGGAAGCCTCTGATTTCAACGACGCGTTTCTGGATACCCAGTACCTCAAGCTGGATGAGGGCGCGTTGGGATTCATCTTCACACGCGAACGGCTGGCCAAGGCGCTGGCGATGCCGGCCCCCGAGGTCAAGCGCATGCTTGCCGACAACCACGGCGCGCTGGTTGACCTGATGGCGGTGACCACGCGGCGCATCCTGCACGAGGCGTTCTATACGCAGTTGTTCGAAGACCTGGCGGCACTTCCTGACGAGAAGGCCTATCCGTTCATCCACCTGGCGCTGCGCAAGCTGGACGACGCAGAAGTGGAAGCCGCGCGGGTCAAGGTGGTCAAGGCGTTTCAGGAAAAGCGCAAGAAGTAAGTGCGGCCCGCCGCAGAATACCGGAGGAAGTACCCGTGGCCCTGATTTTCACCGTGATCTCAACCAAGCGCGTAGAGCTCGTGCCGGGCAACGAAATCTTGAACATCGACCTCAAGGTCTCCTACGCCGAGTTTCTCAGCATGACCAAGAACCTGGTCAAGCCATACAAGGCCAAGTTCGAGCTGCCCGACGGCGAAGTGATTGAGCGCAACGTGGGTATCGCAAAAGGCGTGGCCGGCAACGCCAACGCCCGCATCACGATCCGCAACTTCGAGGGCGAAATCCCCGAAGGCACCAGCGTAACCCTGCAGGAATAGTCGCGGCCCAACGCTACTCGCGCGAGACCACCGCGTGCAGCTTGGCCCGTATCGTCGTGTGCGCCACCTGCGCTTCCATCACGCAGGGGCCCTCGGTGCCGGGCGCCGTGAAGATGTTGTTCTTGTCCACCACGCCGGCACCCTTGAGCTTGCGCCATTGCACCCGCACTGGCTGTTCGTTGTCTTCGTCGTCGATACCGATTGTCTGCAACTGCACTTCTTCAAGCGGCTGTACCGCCAGCACCGGCGGAATGATCTTGAGCTTGACGATCTGTGGCGGCGGGGCGTTGTTGGCCAGGATGATGCGCGCGCCCTTGCTCTGGCCAACGTTGCCGGCGGCGTCAAAGGCAATCGCCGATGCGACGTATTCGCCGTCTTCGAACTGCGTGGTGTCGATGTCGCGAGCGTAAGGCGGAGTGGTGACGGGCTCGCCGACTTTCTTGCCGTTGAGGCAGAACTGTACACGCTCGACGCCATTGGGGTCGTGGGCTTCTGCCACAAAGTTGACCAGGCCCCGGGTCTTCTTGCCTTCGCGGGGTTCAGTCAGTTCCACGTCGGGTGGCGTGTTGTCGACCTTGAACGCGCGGGCCGTGCTGCGCCGCACATGGCCCAGCACGTCGCTTGCCTCAATCACGGCTTCGTGCGGGCCCTCGGCCAGCTGGCGCGCGTCCACCTTCCACACCCACGGGCTCTGGGTCAGCGGGGTGCCGTAGTACTGGCCGTCGATGATCAACCGTGCGGTGTCAATGCCAATGGGGTCGCCGATGCTGGCGTGAAGGCTGAACACGCCGCCGACAAACTGTTCCTCGCGCGGCGAAATGATGCTGCTTTCGGGCCCCGGGCTTTCGTGCTCAAACTCGATCAAGTGGCGGCCCGGCTCCAGGGGCCGGTTCAGCACGAACACCCGGTTGTCGCCCTCGATGTCGGCCTCGGTGCCATCGACGAACACGCGCTTGAGGCCCGGGAACGACACGCGCACGTGGGCCCGCGTGGAAAGGTACATCACAGCCTGCGGGCCTGAGGCGCACAGGCTGAACTCGACCGGCTTGGCGGGGTCGTCGGGGTGGCTTGCACCGAAGCCCAGGTAGATCCCCTCCTGCATGTCGTACGAAAGCACGCTGGTCGCCTTGATCACGACATAGCGGCCCGGGTAGTCGTCGCGCCGGTCGACAAACGCCATCAGCGCATCCGTCCAGACCCAGCCGCACTGCTGCGGCATGCCGCCCTGCCAGCCGTTGAACAGCACGGCTCCATCGCCCATGGTGGTGCGATACACGCGCCCGCGCTCGTCGGTGTTGATGCGCCGCACCTGCGGCATCTGCTCGGGCTTGCCGATGTTGATCAACGTAGCCAGGTCGCCGCGTCCGCGCATGAACTCGACCGCTAGGCCGGGCAGCTTGCTGTCGCCGCCTTCTTCCACACCCTGGGAAAAACCATTGCTGTAGAAAATCATGCGCGCCTGGCGGCCGCTGCCGTCGCTGGCGTTGACCGCAAGGGTGCCGCGGTCGATTGCGCTGCCGCTCTCACCGCCGGTCACGCGCAGCGCCGTGCGCTGCTGCGTGCGGCCATCGCCGATGTCGTAGCGGTCAAACAGCAGCACCGTGCCCTCAGTGCGCAGGTACAGCAGGTGGCGCTGGGCTAGGCTGCCCTCAACGCCCTTGAAGTCGCCGTTGATGTACGCCGCCCCGCCCAAATCGATGTAGTCGCGCACGCGGCCCGGCACCTGCATCCCGCCCAGCCCTTCAAACAAGTCGGGCTCGGCAAGCAGTTTCAAATTCACGCCGCTGCTGGCCAGCTGCACGTACGGCAGCGTGCCGGCTTCTGCCTGCAGGGTGACGATCGTGCTGCCCGGGTCCCAGTCGGCGCGCACAACCGCGCGCGTTTCGGACAGGCGGGCACCCGGCGCCATGCTTTGGTCCGGGCTCGTGGCCTGCAGCGTGTGGTCATAGAAGTAGGCCGTGAGCACAGCGTCGATGCCGATGTTGGCCGGCAACTCAAGCCGATATTTGCTGCTGATGCGTTCTTCTTCGCCGACGCGCTTGGCTGCCTCGGCCACGCTGATCTGCTGCAGCAGCCACTGGGCCACGCCGTCGCGGTACGTGTCAGCCAGCTTTGCAAGCAACGGCGTCGCGGCGCGCAACTCCTCGACGCGCAGGCGGCCGCTGGCGAACAGGCCGCTGCGGTTCGCGCCAAACTGGTGGGCCATCCAGCGCGGCAACTGCGACAGGTTGCCGCCTTCGCCCATCAGCATGTCGTCGCCGTGATAGCGCTTGAAGGCCTCGGTAAACGGCAGCAGGAAGCGCATCAGCTCGGTCAAGCCGGCGACGTCACTGGCCGCGGGGCGACCGTTGTCAGCCACACGGTTTGCCAGCAACGCCTGGGCCCGCTGTTCGGCTGTGTCGACCCAGCGTTTTGCGTTCTGGTAGTAGGCCTCGTAGTTCATCAATGGCAGACCGACCATGCCGATGGCCATGGCGCCGGTTTCGCTGATGCCCGGCGGCGGGTTGTTGTTCGGGTCGTTGATGAAGTTGCCAAGGCGGCGCGCGTTGTCGTGCAGAACTTTGGCAACTTCGGTGCGCTCAGCGTCGGACAGCACGGGCGACAGCATGTCCGCGGCCAGGCCGACGTCACGAATCGCCGTGACGCAGCCGCGGCCAGGCGGCGTGTCGGGGTCAGCGCCGGCGCGGTCCAGGAAGCGGCCGCCGTTCTGGCGCACCTTTCGCAACAACGCCTCACGCGCCCAGCCCATGATTTGCCGGTCGCCGGAGACGCGGCCTAGAAAGGCGCCTTCAAGCAGGCTGGGACTCTCGATAATCCATGCGCCGGAACTCACGCTGCGCAGCGAGTAATAGTCGTGGTCAAAGGGCACGCCGGCGGTGGCGTGCAGCAGCGCCTCCACCCGGTCCTTGATCGCGCGCACCAGGCTGGCCAGCAGCCCGCGCTCCATGCGGGTGCGCATCTCATCAAGGTCGCTGTCGTTGAACAGCAGGCCGGGGTCCTGCAGAACCTTGCTCTGGGGCAGCACCTGCCGAATCTCGGTGTCGCTGCCTTTGGCGTCAGGAATGTAGGCAACGACCGATTCGATCTCGGCCATCGTCACGTCCTGCTTGGGCGGCAGCGGCAGGCGCTTGGTCAGGATGGCCTCGTTCAGCGTGCTGTCTTCGCTGGCGGGCTCAAGCGCGACCAAGTCGTTCTGCGGCATGTTGACGAAGGGCGAAACAAACACGTCCGACAGCGGCCGGATCGCCTTGGCCTCCTGCGTCGGGGTCTCCTGCGGAATGAAGTAGGGGTTGCTTGGGGGACCGCTGCCGGCCACCGGCGCGTCTCGCAGGTCACTGCTTGTTTCGCCGGCTTGTCGCCGGCGTTCGTGCTCGCTGACAATTTCGTTGGCCAGGTCCGTGATATCGTCGGTCGCGGAATCTTCGGGCACGTGGCGCGGTGCCCCGTGGGGTCCGGGCGCGCCGTGGTCGCTGTTTGGTTTGGATCCTGTCATGGCTGCAACAGCCTACGCCTTTGCCCCGGCCTAGGCTAGACGCCACGTTTCGTGGCACCCCAGATGTACTTGTGCAATTGCAGGTTCAGGCGCGCCGGTGTGCCATCCTCAAGCATCCAGCGCGTCAGTTCAGCCGGGTCGATCATCCCCCACGCCGGGCTGAACAGCACCACCGTGCGCTCCCCTAGCTTCTCGCGCTCAACCAGCGCGCGCGACCAGTCGTAGTCGGCACGGCTGGTCAGTACGAACTTGACTTCGTCGCCGGGCCGTAACCGCTGCAAGTTCTCGTAGTGATTGGCGTGTTCTTCGCCGCTGCCAGGTGTCTTGACATCCAGGATCACTTTCACGCCTTCAGGTACAACCGCGACGTCGTGGCTGCCGCCCGTTTCGACCAGCACTTCGCGGCCATCCGCCAGCAGTCGCCGGCACAGTTCTGGAAAAAGGGGTTGCAGCATCGGCTCGCCGCCCGTGATTTCCACCAGAGGAGTGCCTGTCGCCAGCGCCGCGCGCACAACATCATCTAGGTGCGCGGGCTTGCCCTGCGTAAACGCGTAGGCTGTGTCGCAATAGCTGCAACGCTGGTTACAGACAGCCGTGCGAATGAATGTGCAGGGGCGGCCGGCGTGCGTGCTTTCGCCCTGGATGCTGGCGTAGATCTCGTTGATCAGCAGGTGCGTGGCTTCAAGACCATGTAGAGCAGCGAGGGGCGCCAATCGCTGGTCGATGTTGGACTTTGGACTTTGGACTTTGGATTGCACGGCAACAGTGTGACCTATGACAGCCGTCCGCGCCACGCAGCGGCAGAACCATTCCGAAATCTAAAATCCAAAATCAAAATTCCCCCCTATACTCCGCCCCCTATGGCCAAGGCCGTACTGTTGCTGCTTCTGTTTGCCTCGGCCGCCCACGCGCGGGAAATGGGGTCTGGCTCCGCGCAGCGGTGCCTGACCCCATTTCCCGCTGCAGGTGCACTCACGGCAAAGGGGTCAGGCACCTCCGCTTCGCTGCGGAGCCTGACCCCTTTGCCGCGCGCGACATTTGACGTCTCACGCGTGCTGGCCGCCGCTGAGCCTGAGCCCGAGTTCGACATCAAGCCGCCGTGGGGCCTGTGGGGCAACCGCGCCCCCTACCCGTTTTATGACGGACCCTTCGGCATAGACACCAACGACGACCTGGTGGCGCGGGACTTCTGGATCGATTTCCAGTCTGACTTGTGGCTTACGCCCAACGGCTATCGCGGCGCAACCGGGCAGGCTCGCGCGCGCTTTGGGCTGTTCTTTGCCGACGTCAGCTACACGCAGCTTGCGCGCACCGACCGCCACGCGTTTCTGGGCAAGCGCAAGGTCAAAGACTGGTCGTACATCACCGACGCGCGCGGGCACCTCGGCTTTACCATCCCCATTCCGATCCTGGGTTACGCGGACTTCGGAGTGGGCTTCGCCGGCTTTGACGAGACCCGTGGCATCAGCCGCATTGGCGGCAGTTTCAAAGCAGCGTTGCAGATCTGGCCGGTGTTTCCGCTGGGCATTGAGGCGTGGGCGGTGCGCGAGCAGTTTTTTGACGGTACCGGCGCCAACGACTTCGGCGTGAAGCTGCACGTGCAGGTGTTCCGGCACCTGGTGGTCAGCGCGGGCTGGCGCTGGATGAACGTGGACGGCAGCAACTTCAGCACGCAGGGCATCACGTTCGGCTTCAGCTTCCAGTTCAGCAACCTGCGCACGTTCTTCTGGGCCCCATTCCGCGGCCCCGCGTACTGATCATGTAGAATCTTTGAAGCGTGGCGGGCATCTTAAGTCTTGTTCCAGCGCTGCAGAGTCTGGTGTTCATACGGATCGACGACCTCCGGCCGTGGCGCCTTGGGCGGCTGCCAGCCGGGTGTGACCTGCGCTGGCTTGCTGCGGCTGCCGTGATACTCGGCGATCGCACCCCACATGGCGGCTTCCTGGCGCTCTTTGCGTCTGGCCGCGCTGGCCAGAGCCGGGTCGAGATACCACAGCGAAGCGCGCATGCGTTCACGCGACAGCAGCCAGGCCGCCAACACACCGGCCGCAAATCCACCCAAGTGGGCTGACACCGCGATACCCTGGACACCCGCCAGAGCGAGCACGGACTGCTCGGCAACCCACACGCCAATCAGCGCAATCGCCGGCACTTCAAACACCCTGCCGTGCCAGTGCCATACGAGCAGCACGCGCACATTGATGCTGTGCGCCGCCACCAGCGCCACCCCCATCAAGCCCGAGATTGCACCCGACGCGCCCCATGCCGGCCGGCCGCCACCCGACAGGAATTCGGAAACGATGTAGACAAGGCTTGCGGCGACACCCAACGCGCAATACAGCGCAACAAAGCGCCCCGGGCCCAGCCGCTCTTCGGCAAACCGCCCGTACACCCAAAGGAAAAGCATGTTGCCGGCAAGGTGCAGCATCCCGCCATGCAGGAATACCGCCGTGAGCCACTGCCATGGCGCGAACCGGTCAGGCCACAACGCGAGTTCGTCAACAACAGCCTCGGGCAGCGCCGCCTGCAAACCAAACGCAACGATGTTGGCGACAATCAGCCCAGCCGTGGCGTAGGGCCGGCGATAGTACGGATAGTCCAGACCGATCGGCAGAAACATGGGCTACCTCCGAATAAGGGTCGCCCATGCAAGTCGTTGCTGCGATTACACTTCGGCGCCGGATTTGGAACTGTCATACTGATGTCACAGTGTACGGTTTTGCGAACCGTTCTCTTACATCCTCGTTAGGATGGGATTGATCTACTGGGCCGAAGGCGAAGTACCGTAACCGCGGAAAGGCCGCGGCTACATGTATCCTATAGGGCAGACCGAGGACTAACCGAGGCCAATCCATGAAAGCACGATTCATTCCACGCGCACTGGCAGCCGTCGCGCTGCTGTGCATCGCCGGCGGGTTCAGCATCAGCCAGGACAGCGAATTCGGCCCCGCCAAGATTGCGTACGACGATTACATCAAGCGCCCGTCACTACAGATGCGAACGCGCGGTCGCGTGGGCCTGGCCAAGACCCAGCACAAGGGTGCATGGGACATCCTGACCAAGAGCTACGCCAAGCCCGAGTCGCCCAAAGACCACGTCAAATACCTGCTGGCCAGCATCTGCGCCCAGTACTTCGGCGACGAAGAGTGGGCCAACGGCTGGGTCACATGGCGCGAAGCCAACAAGAAGCCCGAAGACGCGTGGCTGTGGTATCGCGGCTTGATCCACCACCAGCAGAACCGTGGCGAAGACGACCTGATCGCGATTGTCAGCGAGCCCAAGAACGACCTGTTCCTGCGCGCCGCAGCCTTTGAGGCGCTGGCTGAAAACGGCAGCGAGAAGATCCTGGCCTGGTGGGAAACTGAGCTCGACAAGGCCGACAAGTGGAAGGGCGTCGAACGCGCCGTGCTGCTTGAGTGCGCCGCGCACAACATGGCCACCGAATCGTCGCAAAAGGGCACCGACCAGTTCCGCAAGACCGGCCTGAAGCTGATCCCGCTGATCGAGGAAAAGCAGACCGACGACCGTACCAAGCTGGTGATGGCGCGCTACTTCAAAGAGATTTTCGCTACCGACAAACTGTACGTGAACGCCAAGCCATGGCTTGACCTGCTGCTGAACCCCGAGAAAGAGCCGGCCCGAGACGACAAGTACGCGCCCGCCGCGCCGCCGACCAAGTTTGTCGGCATCGAGTCCAACGGCAAGCGCATCGTCTACGTGATCGACTTGTCCGACTCGATGATGAAGCCGGTCAGCACCAAGATCAAAGAAGAGATCAAGAAGCCGCCTGAGCCCAGCGGCCCCGTCACCGGCAGCGGCGAACACCGCAAGCCCCCGGGCAAAGAAGAGGGCAAGAAGGAAGAAGAAAAAGAGCCCGAGATGGAAGACGAGCTGCCCTGGGACAAGATCAAGGTGCGCTTCCATGTTGCCCGCGAGTACCTGAAGCTCTCGCTCAAGACCCTGCAGCCGGACCAGTTCTACTGCGTCATCATGTTCGGCACCGACGCCAAGCTGGCCAAGACCACCAAGGGCCTTACACCGGCGTCAGCGGCAAACATCCAGGCCACGATTCGTGAGCTGGACGCAATCAAGCCGGGGCCGGGCACCGAGATTCGCAAAGACGGCATCCTGATGGGTGACACCAACCTGCACGGCGGCATTCATCGCGCGTTCAAGGTGACCAAGGGCGGCATGGTCAAAGAGTTCGAGTATGTAGACGGAACGACGTGGTTTGACGGCGCCGACACGATTTTCGTCCTGTCCGACGGTGACCCCACGGACGACGACTGGGCCCAGGTTGACAAGCGCGACCCATGGGACCAGACCGGCGACCCGGAAACCCGCACCAAGGCGCCGGACCAGGAAAACCTGCGCTTCCCGGGCCCCTACGGGTACTGGCAGTACAACGGCCAGGGCGAGTTCCTGGTAGACGACGTGCGCCGCCTGAACGTGTTCCGGAAGTGCGAGATTCACTGCATCGGCATCGGCGAAGCCACCTACAGCATGCTGCGCGGCATCGCCAATGTGGGCCGCGGCCAGTTGAAAATGATCGGCAACGGCGGGTAGCACGCAGCAGGCAGACCAATTCAAGCGGGCGGCACGATGGGTCAAACATCGCAGCCGCCCGCCTTGCTTGTGGCGAGCGCAGTCCCGGCAGCTTCATCAGGCAGCCGGCCGCGGGATTGAGCGTCAGATTGTGGGCGCTTGCGGGACTTAATGGCACAATGCTTGGCCCGGGGTCTGGCTCCTTTTCGCCTGGCCGGACGGGCAAACACTGAAGGCGTTCCGGGCGAAAAGGTGCCTGACCCCCTCCGACACCGCAACTGACAAGAGGTAACACCATGCGTATCTGGGAACCACACATCCACATGATCTCGCGCGTCACCGACGACTACGAAAAAATGGCCGCCGCGGGCATCACACACATCACCGAGCCCCAATTCTGGCTTGGACAGCCGCGCACCAACGTCGGCACCTTCATCGATTACTTTCACCACCTGACCGACTACGAGGTCAAACGCGCCGCCGATTACGGCATCAAGCACTTCTGCACCATCGGCTTGAACCCCAAAGAAGCCAACGACCCGCGCGTGAACAAAGACGTGATGGCAATCCTGCCCGAGTGGGTGAAACACCCGCTGTGCCTGGCGATCGGCGAGATCGGCCTCGACAGCCACACGCCCGCCGAAGAAGAGTACCTGCGCAAGCAGCTTGACCTGGCCAAACAGACCAACATGCCGATCATGGTGCACACGCCGCACCGCGAGAAGTTCAAGGGCACCAAGCGCATCATCGACATCTGCAAAGAAGTCGGCATGAACCCCGACCTTTGCCTGATCGACCACAACAACGAAGAGACGATCCCGATCACCAAAGAAGCGGGCTACTGGGCGGGCCACACCGTGTACCCGGTGACGAAGCTTTCGCCCGAGCGCGCGACGAACATTCTGAAAAAGTTCGGCACCGAGCGCATGATGCTCAACAGCAGCGCCGACTGGGGCCCCAGCGACGTGCTGAATGTGCCCAAAACCGTGGGCGAGCTGCGCCGCAACGGCTTCACCGAAGAAGACATTCAGCGCGTGGTGTGGGACAACCCGTTCAACTTCTACGCGCAAAGCGGCAAGCTCGAAGAAGAGAAGGCCAAGCTCAAACACACCTTCCTGCCGGAAAGCGTGGCGGTGTAGGGGCGACGCTCGCGTCGCCCGAAACGTCGGGACCATTTGCATGGCAGCCCCGAGCTAACGCTCGGGGCTTTCTGCTAGAATGTGTGGACGAACAACCCGCTTCGCAGCTTGGGTTCGAACCAGGTGCTCTTGGGCGGCATGATCTGGCCTGCGTCGGCGATCTCCATCAACTGCTCTACCGTGGTCGGGACCATGCTGAACGCTACCGCCGCCCGGCCCGCGTCAACCTCTTTCACCAGGTAGTCCGTGCCGCGGATGCCACCCGCGAAACTGATCCGCTCACTGGTCCTGGGGTCATCGATCCCCAGCAGTGGCCCCAGCACCTGCTGTTGCAACATCTGCACGTCAAGCCGCGACACCGGGTCGGCGTTGGCTGGCGGCTCGAGCGTCAGTGTGTGCCAGGTGCGTGCCAGGTAGACTCTGACTTGTCCCGGCTTGGCCGGTGACGGCGGCGCGTTTTCCTGCACATCGCAGCATGCGCCCAGTTCGCTCAGCAGTTCTTCGGGCGTGCGACCGTTCAGGTCGTGTACCAGGCGGTTGTACGGCAGAATCTTCAACTCGCTTGCTGGAAACAGCACGCACAAGAACCAGTTGTAGTCCTCGTGCCCCGTGTGGCCGGGGTTGGCGGCTTTGCGCTGGCGTGCGACACGGGCCGCGCTCGCGCTGCGGTGGTGGCCATCGGCGACGTAGAACGCGGGCACGTGGCCAAACGCGGCAGTCAAATCGCTGCCGCCCTCGATGCGCCAACCCGCGTGGCGAATGCCATCCGGCGCCGTGAACTCGAACGCCGGCGCGCCGCCCTTTGCCTTTGCCACCAGCTCGTGCACTTCTGCGTTGTCGCGATAGGTCAGGAACACGGGCCCTGCGTTGGCGCCCAAGTCGCTTGTCAGTCGCGTGCGGTCGTTTTCTTTGTCGGGGCGCGTCTTCTCGTGCTTCTTGATCAAGCCGGCGTCGTAGTCGTTCACGTGGCAAAGCGCTACCACGCCGCGCTGGGTATGCTCGCGCATCTGTTGTTCATAGACGTACAGGCAGGGGCCACGCTCGCGCACCAGCGCGCCCTCTCGTTGCAGGCGTTGGAAATTCTCGACGGCTTTGGCGTACACCGCGTCGCTGTGCGGGTCGGTGTTCGGTGGCAGGTCAATCTCGGCGCGCACGACGTGCAGCATGCTCAGTGGGTTGTCTTTCGCCAGCGCGCGCGCTTCGTCGGTGGTGACGACATCATAGGGCAACGATGCAACCTTCGGCGCGAGTTGCGGTGGCGGGCAGAGTGGCGTGAACGCGCGGATTCTCATGGGACCAACCTCAGCCCCAGCCGGAAGGCTGGGGGAACCTGCTAACTCTGTCGAAACTTGCCGGGTGATTCCCCCGGCCTTCCGGCCGGGGCTGACCTAGTTCACTCTGCCCACGTACTCTTTGCCGGTGAGAAAGTTGCCGACGTTGCGGCAGATGATCTCGGCGACTTTGGTCTGCGCGTCGCTGGTGCTGGCGCCCAGGTGCGGCGTGCACACGACCCGCGGGTGCTGCACCAGCGGGTGATCGGCCCCCGGCGGCTCCTTCTCGAACACGTCCAGCGCGGCGCCAGCCACCCTGCCGCTATTCAGCGCTTCCAGCAATGCGGCTTCATCGACCAGCCCGCCGCGCGCGCAGTTGATCAGTCGCATGCCCGGCTTGCAGATTTCGAACGCACGCTTGCCCACGATGTGCTTCGTTTCGGGCAGCATCGGCGTGTGCACGGTCAGGAAATCAGCTTGGCGAATCACGTCTTCCAGCGGCATCAGGTCAACGCCGATCTCGCCGGCGCGCTCAGCGTCGATCACCGGGTCATAGCCAATCACTTTCATGCGCAGGCCCAGCGCGCGGTGCGCAACGACGGCGCCAATGTTGCCCAGGCCCAGCACGCCCAAGGTCTTGCCGGTCAGTTCCACGCCGATCAGCTTGCGGTCGAACTCGCCCTTGTGCAGCTTCTCGTTGGCCTGCGGGATGTGCCGCGCCAGCGCGAACATCAGTGCCAGTGTGTGCTCCGCCGTCGTGACCGTGTTGCCCCCCGGCGCAATCAGCACGGCAATGCCGCGCGCAGCCGCAGTCTTGGCGTCGATGTTGTCGTACCCGGTGCCGGCGCGGCCGATCACTTTCAGGTCCGGCGTTTTCTCGAGGATGTCGGCTTTCACCTTGGTCTCGCTGCGCACGATCAAACCCTGCACGCCGCGCAATGCCTCAACCAGCGCGTCGCCGTTCAGCGGCTCAGTTTCGATTACTTCAATGCCCGGCACAGCGCGCAGCAGTTGCACGCCTTCCTGTTCAAGCTTCGCCGAGATCAACACTTTGGGCATGGTTGTTCCTTTCGAACTACCCGGTTCACCACAGAGTCACAGAGGCACGGAGTACGGCTCTTTCTGCCACAGTTGAAAGTAGTTCTCAGTGTCTCTGTGCCTCCGTGGTAAATCCGCATTTCAAGCAGTAAGTCGTCGATACTCGTCCTGGGCGGCTTTCAATGATGCGCCGCTTTCGAACTTCATGCCTGCGTCCTGCAACACCACCTCCAGCGCTGCCAGCAGCCCCATCGTGTCCAGGTAGTCGTAGTACCCAAGGTGCGCCAGCCGGAAAATCTTGCCCTGCAAGTGGTCCTGCCCATTGGCGATGATCGCGCCGAACTTCTTTTTTAGCGCTTTGATCACCACGCCGCTGTCCATGCCGCCCGGCGTCAGCACTGCCGTTACGCTATCGCTGGGGGCCGGCGACAGCAGCTCAAGGCCGATCGCCTTGACTGCCGCGCGGCTCATGCTCGCGATCAGGTTCGCGTTCTGCCACATGCCATCGACGGTGGTTTCGAGAATCCAGTCCAAGCTCGCGGCGCACGACGCCACCAGGCTGATCGCGGGCGTAAACGCCGTCTGGTCAGTCGCCTGTGCCTTCTTTTCGCGCGCAAAGTCAAAGTAGAAGCGCCGGTTGCCCTTGCTTTCGGCCATCACGCGTTCGGCTTTCTCGCTGATGCTGACGAACGCGAGCCCCGGCGGCATGGCCATTGCCTTCTGGCTGCCGCACACGACCAGGTCGAGCCCCCACTCGTCTACGCGCACGTCGTGGGCGCCGATCCAGGTGATGGCGTCCACGCACAGCAGCGTGTTGGTCTTGCGCGTGAGTTCGCTGATCTGTTGCACCGGGTGCAGCGCGCCGGTGCTGCTTTCGCTGCCGGTGACAAACAGCGCGCGGGCGCCCGGGTTCTCTTTCAGCGCTTTCTCGACGGCTGCGACTTCCACGGGCTTGCCGTGCTCAACGGCCAGTTCGACGACGTTGGCGCCGTAGGCCTTGTTCATCTTCATCCAGCGCTCGCCGAACTTGCCGCCGTTCACGCAGATCACGGTGTCGCCCTCGCGCACGGTGTTGACCACGCAAGCCTCGAGGCCGCCGCTGCCGCTGGCGGCGAACATCAGCACGTCACGCTCAGTCTTGAACAGCTGCTTCAGCCCGCCACGCACCTTGCGAAAGAGCTGAATGAAGGCATCGGTACGGTGGTGCATTGACGCGGCGGCTTGCGCCAGTTGCGCCTCGGGCAGCAGCGCGGTGGGCCCGGGCGTGAGAACGCGGTTCTTGATCAGCATGATCGGCTCCTTTGCCGGGAGCTTAGTACCCGGCGCGGGCCAGTCCACGAAAGGATTGCAGAACCACGTAATGCAGTTTGTCCTGCCGGGAAGGTGCGCACCTGTCGGCGGCGTTGATAAAGTGACAGTCAGGAACCACAGCCATGAAATTTCAGGACTACTACGAAATCCTTGGCGTCAAGCGCGACGCCAGCGTTGACGACATCAAGAAGGCCTATCGCAAGCTGGCGATGAAGTGGCACCCCGACCGCCACAAAGACGCCGACCGCGCCGCCGCCGAAGAAAAGTTCAAGCGCATCAACGAAGCCAAAGAGGTCCTGACCGACCCCGAAAAACGCGCCAAGTACGACCGCTTCGGCGCTAACTGGCAGCACGGCCAGGACTTCACGCCCCCCGGCGGCGGCCAGTGGCGTAGCATGGATCCCGGCGAGTTCGAAGACCTGTTCGGCGGCAGCGGCTTCTCGGACTTCTTTGCCAGCATGTTCGGCGACGAAATGCGCGCGCGCACTCGCGGCCGACCCAGGGCCACGCGCGGCGCCGATTCACGGGCTGAGCTCAACATGACCGTCAGCGACGCGATCAAGGGTGGCAGCCGCGAGTTCAGTCTCGCGACCGTCCAGGATTGCGAGGTGTGCGGCGGCAGCGGCGTGCTGGATGAGCGGCACGCCTGCCCGGCGTGCGCCGGCCTGGGCCGCGTGCGAGGCCACAAGACCATCGAGCTGAAAGTACCCAAAGAGCTGCACGACGGCATGACCCTACGCCTGCGCGGCCTGGGCGACCCCGGCCAAGGCGGCGGCGAAACGGGAGACCTGTACCTGACGCTGCGACTGGCAGGCGACGACGTGTACCGCGTCGAGGGCGCCAACGTGTTCGCCGACGTGCCTGTCGCGCCCTGGGAAGCCATCGAAGGCGCCAGGGTCGACCTGCGCACGCTGGACGGCACCGTCACACTAACCGTGCCAGCCGGCACCCGAAGCGGCGACAAACTGCGCTTACGCAAACTCGGGCTGCGGCGCGAAGACGGCTCACGGGGCGACCTCTACGCCGTGATTCGTTACGCCCTGCCCGAAGACCTGACCGAGCAGCAGAAAGAACTGTTGAAGCAGCTCAAAGAAGCCGGCCCCAAAGAAGTCAAAGGCGGCGCCCGCGGCTAGCAGCGGACTCTATGGCCCGAGGTCGGCGAGGCGGTTCGTGGCTGCATCGAGCAGGTCGCCGTCTTCTGTCGCCAGCAGCACGAGCGTGTACCAGTCGCGGGCCTTCTTGATGCTCTTCTCGACGCCGCGGCCGTCGCGGTAACAGTCACCCATGCCCAGATAGCACGCCGGGTGCTTGAACCCCGCGCCGGTACTGAACCAGGCAAACGCGTCCTGGTCGTTCTTCTGCACGCCCTCGCCCTCAAGGTGCATCACGCCCAGGTAGTAACACGCCCCGCCGTGCCCCTTGTCGGCCGCCAGCAAGAACTGTTCGGCGGCCTTGACCGGGTCGCGCTCCGTGCCAATGCCGTCAAAGTACGCCAACCCAAGGTGATAGATCACCTCGGCATCGCCGTGTTCGGCGGCGATTTTCAGCCAGTCAAACGCGCGTTCGTTGCTTTGCTCGACACCCTGCCCGAACAAGTACAACTGCCACACCAGTCGCCGCGCATCCACGTGGCCGGCGCCCGCGGCTTTCTCCATCCACTGTGCGCCCTCGGCCTGGTCTTCGCGGCCGTTGCGGGCCGTGAACAACCAGATCGCCAGCTCATACTGCGCGTCGGAGTAACCGCGCCGCGCCGATGAGTACAGGTGCGCCTCGGCCTCGGCCAACTGATTACTGTCCCGAAGCCGGATGGCCTCTTCATAGGCCTGTCTGGGCGAAAGTTTGTCGGCAGTTGCCTCGGCCGCCGTGGGCTGCGGCGTGTCTTGCGGCTGCGATGTGCCCGCGCAAGCCGCAAGCAAGAGTGGCAGTGCGATCAGCAGGCGTCGCATGAAGCTTCCACGTGGGGAGTGTTGCAGGGGCGGCGAGTATAGCCGCGCAACGAAAGCGGGGACAGGCATATGCCCTGTCCCCGTTGTGGTTTGCGCCAGCATCAGTCGCGCTTGCGCAGCTTGTTCAGTTTCTCTTCCAGCTGCTCGATTTCCCGCTCAACTTCTTTGGCGCGGTCGCGCAGTTTGGCGCGCTTTTCTTTGTCGGCTTCATCCATGGCGTTGTCAATCTCGTCGAGTTCGCGTTGCAGGCGCTTGATGGCACCCTCGATCTCGGCCATCTGCTTGTCGGTGGCGCGGCGGTCGTCTTCTCGGTCGCCTTCCGGGGGCCGGTCACGCTCGCGTTCGCGGTCGCCTCGTGGCGGCTCGGGCGGGCGCGGCGCGTCGGGGCGGCGGGGTTCGGCGGGACGGTCATCATCGCCGCGGCGCATCTGCTCGCGCAGTTCTTTGATGCGCTCTTCGATGCGCTTGCGCTGCTCATCGGTTGCGTCGCGCAGCTTCTCTTTCAGCTTGCGAATCTCTTCCTCTACCCGCTCAGCATTCGGGCGCGGCGCCGGCCTGTCGGGACGATCGGCACCCGGCCGATCCGGCCGGTCAGGGCGATCCATGCCCGGGCGATCCATGCCCGGCCGCGGGATCGGCGTCCAGTGAAGCCGGTCCTCGGTGCTTTCCATCCGGAAAGTCTCGCCTGTCACGGTGTTCAGCAACAGCGTGTAGTCGGACTTGTACGCCTTGACCGACACGATCTGCCAAGTGCCCGGCATGCCGTGGGGCGGCATTTCAGGCCGCGCACCGGGGCGCATCTGCACGAACTCGTCGCCGGGCGCTAGATGTGCCGGCTCTTCGTTGTCAGCCGCCAAGGCCCGCTGGGCCTCTGCCTGCGGAACCAGAAACGCGCCGCAAATGCCGGCGGCAAGTATGGCTACCAGTGCGGTAATCCACTTGGTCATGGCTTGTCCTCCTGTTGAGTGTCTATATGTATTACGCACGGCGGGCCTGTCAGTAACGCGGTTTCTGCCCGACCCGCCGGAATGTTGCCTGCCGCCCGGTTTTTGCGGCGAAAAAGGGGTCGTTCGGTTTGTTATAAGGCTGCCATGACGCGCCAGTCCGTTGCATCGATGTACCACCAGCAGACCAAGTACCACCCGTCTACCATCGGGCAGGGCCACCACATTGACTGGAACCACCCGCCCGCCCAGTTCAAAGAATACGCCGGCGCCGAACGCATTGAGCTGCGCCCGTTTCTGCCAACCAACGAAAACGAAAACTGGCAAGCCGAAGCCGCATTGCACGACCCCAACGGCGCGCTAAGCCTGCCGGCGCTGTCGCGCATCCTGTTTGCCACCAACGGCGTGACAGCCATTGCCGTCAGCGGCGACCAGCAGATGTACTTTCGGGCCGCGCCATCCGCCGGCGCACTGTACCCGACCGACCTGTACCTGCTGGTTCGCGAGCACGCCGACATCCCCGACGGCATCTACTACTACCACGTGCGCGACCACGCCCTGGTCGAGGTGTATCCCAAGGGCCTTGCGCCGTCGGGCGACCAGACGTTCGAGCGCCTTGCCCGCGCCTGCTTTGGCGACCCCATCGTCGCACACGCCGACGTGGCGCTGGTGGCGACGGCTGTCTTCTGGCGCAGCGCGTGGCGCTACGGCGAGCGCGCCTATCGCCGCTGCCTGCTCGATACCGGGCATGTGCTGGGCAACTTCGACATCATCGCGCCGCGCATGGGCGTCGGGCTGGCCGCCGTGGGCGGGTTCGTGGACCACGAAGTCGCCGAGCTGCTGGCAATTCCCGAAGAAAAAGAGGGTGTGCTGGGCGTGTTTCCGCTCTACGACCTGGCCAAAGCCCCCGAGCAGAAAACCGGCGCATCCGCCCGCCCCAGCGCTGAGCACGACAACGGTGCCGGAAAAGACGCAATCCTGATCGTGCACAATGCCGGCGCGATCCTGCGCGAAGACGTCAGCAAGCTTGCCGCCGCCCAGGGCAACCACGGCGCTGAGCCGTTTCTGGTCAACCCCAAGTACGAGTTTGCCGAGGGCGTGAAACTCAAGCCCGTCACCGACGTCGCTGAGCAGATCGAGATTGCCATCCTGCGCCGCCGCAGCACGCGCCAGTTCACGGGCAAGCCCCTGACACTGCCCGAGCTGTCTGACCTGCTGGCGTTTGCCTACCGGCCTGACCTGAAGCAGCCGCCCGACCTGCTGCCGCGCTTCTTCGACACCGGCTTACTCGAGACGTTCGTGGTCGTGAACAAGGTCGAGGGCCTTGAGCCCGGCGTGTACTACTTCGCAGCCGGATTCATGGAACTGCTGAAAGTGCGCCCCGGCGACGTCACACGCGAGATCTTTCACTTGTGCCTCGGGCAGGAACTTGCCCGCGACGCCGGCGCCGTCATCATTCACACGGCTGACCTCGAGGCCGCCACCCAGCGCTACGGCAGCCGCGCCTACCGCTACCTGCACCTGGATGCCGGCCACCTTGGCCAGCGCCTGAACGTCGCGGCGATCAAGCTTGGCGTCGGTGTCAGCGGCATCGGCGGTTTCTTCGACGACGAAGTGAATGAACTGCTGGCAATTCCTGAGAAGGAATTGTGCGTCTACATCACTTGCCTCGGAAAGCCGGTAGAGTAATGGTCAAAGCCGCCCCGAAACTGAAGGCCATCACCGACAAAGAAATCGGCGAGACCCGCCATGAAGCCGTGCTGTCGTGCGGCATGCGCCTGCTGGTCGCGCCCCGGCCCGGCTTTACGAAGAAGGTCGCGTTTGTGGTCGCCGACTATGGCAGCACCGACAGCTCATGGTTTCGCTACGGCAAGCGCGTGGTGGTGCCCAACGGCATCGCGCATTTCCTTGAGCACCAGTTGTTCAAGAAGTCCCACGGCGACCTCAGCGACGTGTTCAGCGAACGCGGCGCCTACTGCAACGCCCACACCAGCCACACCCAGACCGCGTACTACTTTGAATGCACCGAGCGCTTTGACGCCAACCTCGACACGCTGCTTGAGCTTGCGCTAACGCCCTACTTTGACCGCAAGCTCGTCGATACTGAACGCGACATCATCATCCAGGAAATCAACCAGTACCGTGACCACGCCGGCTGGGTCGGGTTTCAGCAATTGCTCGAAAGCCTGTACGCCGCGCACCCGATTCGCATCGACATCGCCGGCACCGCCGAGACCGTCAGCGCCGTCACGCCCGAGCTGCTCGCGCTTTGCCACGGCACCTTCTATCACCCCAGCAACCTGACCTTGCTGGTCACCGGCGACTTCAAGCCGGCGCAGGTGCTCAAGCTGGCCGAGGCCCTGAGCGCCAAGTGGGCGCCCGGCACGCCGCCGCCCGGCATCACCCGCGAACGCCCCATTGAGCCCGTGCCCGTGGGCAAACCCCGGGCCGAGCGCCGCATGTTCATCTCGCGCCCGCGCCTGCTGATGGGCTTCAAAGACGCCGTGATGCCGCAAGGCGACGCGCTGACACGCCGCGACCTGGTCAGCACCATAGCCCTGGACGCCATGTTCAGCCGCGAGAGCGAGGCCTATGAGCGGCTTTACAACTTGCGGCTTGTGGGCGCGGACTTTGGTGCGGGCTACCAGGCCGAGTCGGGTTTTGGCTATGCGGTGATCGGCGGCGAAACCAGCGACCCCGCAGCGCTGGAGACTGAGTTGCTGAAGTTGATTCACGAAGCACGCAGCGCGGGCATTGATGCGCGCGCGATTGAGCGCAAGCGGCGCAAGGTGTTCGGGCGCTACCTGCGCGCATTCAATGACCCGGAAAGCACGGCCTACGCGTACCTGGGCAGCATCGGCCAGCGCAGCGAACTGTTTGATATCCCGGAGATGCTGCAAAGCGTGACCGCCCGCGAGGTCAACGAACGCATCAACGACCTGCTGGTCCCAACCAACTACGCAGCCAGCGTACTGCTACCCCAAGGCGCATAATCAACCACGCTTGCGCGGGGGCTTCTTGCTGGGCTTGGCCTGTGCAGCCGCCAGCGCGCCCTGTGCCCACTCTGCCAGTGTTGTTGCGCTTTCCAGCACTTCGGCTGGCACGCTCATGTAGCCCTTCATGATCTGGCCGGGCGTGGGTTCGAACGGGTTTGAGCCGGCTTGCACGAAGCGCGGGCGGTTCGCATCGTTGACTTTGAAATACAGCTCGTCGTTGTCGACCAGCGCGAAGAACTTGTCCTGAAAGTAGATGCCCGCGCCGCCGAACATCCGGCGCGTGCTCACGGTGCCAACCTTGTGCAGCTGATCGCACACGTACTGCAGGAACTCGTCGCTGACGGCCATGCTTGGCATGTTATACCAACTCAAGGCAATTTTCTTTGGTTGCGCGCTGTTTGAACTGCTTTACGCGAAGGGGCGAAGAACTGCCGGAGGTCGCGAAGTGAAGCTGTTCTTGAGGCGGTTCTTCGCGCCTTCGCGCCGTAGCGCTTCGGCGCGCAGGCGCGATCTTCGCCCCCTTCGCTTCTTCGCGTTAAGCAGTTTGTTGAACGTCAGAACCCGCGGAGAACATTGGAAACCCGCATCAGTATTGGCCGCCGCGCCATCTCCCGCAAAGGATGCCATGACCGAACACAAGCCCAACGCGCTGATCCACGAAGCCAGCCCTTACCTGCTGCAGCACGCGCACAACCCCGTCGACTGGATGCCATGGGGCGAGGCCGCGTTCGACAAAGCCGCACGCGACGACAAGCTGGTGTTCCTGTCGATCGGGTATGCCACCTGCCACTGGTGCCACGTGATGGAGCGCGAGTCGTTCGAGAACCAGCGCATCGCCGAATACCTCAATGCCAACTTCGTGCCGATCAAAGTTGACCGCGAAGAACGCCCCGACATCGACGCCGTCTACATGGCCGTCACCCAGGCCCTGAACGAGGGCCGCGGCGGCTGGCCGATGAGCGTGTGGCTCACCCCCCAGCGCCAGCCGGTTACCGCAGGCACGTACTTTCCCCCCGACGACAAGTGGGGCCGCACCGGTTTCATGACCGTGCTGGGCAAACTGGCCGAGCTCTGGAAGACCGACCGCGCACGCGTGATTGAGCAGGCCACGCACCTGACCGACTGGCTGCGGCAGCAGGGCGCGCCCGGCGCCGGCGCCGAGCTCACGGAAGCAACGCTGCGCGAAAACGTGAAGCACCACGCGATGCGCTTTGACGCCCGCTACGGCGGCTTTGACGGCTCGCCCAAGTTCCCCACGCCGCACCGCATCCAGGCTTTGTTGCACTTTGCCCAGCACACTGGCGACCCCGAAGCCTTGTCCATGGCCACGTTTACGCTCGACAGCATGGCACGCGGCGGCTTGCACGACCACGTGGGCGGCGGCTTTCACCGCTACAGCACCGACCGCGAATGGCTGACGCCGCACTTTGAGAAGATGCTTTACGACAACGCACTGATGATCGAGGCCAGTCTCGACGCCTGGCTGATGACCGGCGACGACAGCCACGCCGCCGTCGTGCGCGACATCGCAGGCTACGTGCTGCGTGACCTGCGCGACGAAGGCGGAGCATTCCACTCAGCCGAAGATGCCGACAGCGAAGGCGAAGAGGGCAAATTCTATGTCTGGACCATCGACGAGCTGAAGCAGCACCTGGGCGCCGACGCCGACCTGGCGGCGTTCGTCTGGGGCGCCACTGAAAGCGGCACCTACCGCGACGAAGCTACCCACGAAGTCACCGGCGCCAACATCCTGCACCTGCCACGCAGCCTTGCCGAAAGCGCGAAGCAGCGCGGCATGACCGAAGACGCCCTGCGCGCCAAGGTCGAGACGTGGCGCAAAACGCTGTTCGATGTGCGCGCAAAGCGTGTGCGCCCGCTGCTCGATGACAAAGTGTTGACCGACTGGAATGGGCTGATGATCGGCGCCCTGGCCCGCGCCGGTGCATTGCTGAACGAGCCGACGTTCCTGCTGGCCGCGCAACAGGCCGCCGATTTCATCCTGGAGCGGCTGATCGACAACGGCCGCCTGCTGCACCGCTACCGCAAAGGCAAAGCCGGCATCAAGGCGTTTGCCCAGGACTACGCGTTTCTGATCAACGGATTGATCGCGCTGTACCAGGCCGATTTCAACGTCGCGCGGCTGCGGCAAGCCGACTCGCTTGCGGGCGAGATGCTGCGCCTGTTCTATGGCGAAGCCGAGGGGCTCTTGCATCTGGCCGGCAGCGACGAAGAGGACGAGATGATCGCGCCGCACCGCGAGACCCACGACGGCGCGATTCCAAGCGCCAACTCGGCGGCTGCGCTGGCGCTGGTCCGGCTTGGGCGCCTGCTGCAGCGCGACGAGTACGTGAACGCAGCCGAGCGCATCCTGAAGTCAATGTCCGCGGGCATCACGGCCATGCCCGCCGCCCACGGCTATGCGTTGCTGGCGCTGGAATGGCTTGTGTGGCCGACGCGCGAGGTTGTCATCGCAGCCAAGGACGCCAAGCAGGCACAGGCCATGCTCGAGACCGCACGCCGCAACCCGCACCCGCGCACGTTGCTGGTGCTGCACGAGCCGGGGAGCGAGATCGAAAAGCTAGTCCCCGGCATCGCCGCGCAGGACATGAAAGTCGGGCAACCCACGGCCTACGTGTGCGAAGGCTACGCGTGCAAGGCGCCGGTAACAGACGTTCAAGCCCTGCGCGAGGCATTGTCCGCATCGGGGTGATGCACTATGATGCGCGGTGCATCACCTTGCATCGGAGTGCATATGCCCACAAACAAGAAGACCATCAGCGTGCGTCTTGACCCAAAGCTTGCCAAGCGGCTCGAAGATCTGGCCCGCAAGAGCGAGCGTTCTGTGTCGTGGCACGTGAACCGCATCATCAGCGACACGATCGATTCGGTGGAGGCAGAGGTAGCGGCGGTCCTGAAAGGCGTTGAGGACGTTCGCGCGGGACGCATGCGCGACGCCAAGGAAGTGTTGCAGCAACTAAGGTCGCAGCGAACCGAAAGGGCCAAGCGTCGTGTCCGCAAAGCTGGCTAGATCGGCCCAAGCAGACGTGGAAGCCATTTTCCACACGATCGCGATGAACAACCCGGGTGCTGCACTGCGCTTCCTCGATCAGGTCGATGCCACCCTCGAACGACTTGGCCGGTTTCCCGACATGGGGCACGAGGGCCGGGTTGCCCGTACGCGCGAGGTGGCGATGACCCGCTATCCATATCGCATCGTCTACCAGTTACTTGGCAAGCAGGTGGTTGTCATCCGCGTAGTCCACGGCGCCATGCGCTGGCCGCCGGAAGACGAGTAGTCAGCGACGCTGCTCCGCCGCCTGCGCCTGCCACCACGCGACAGTTTTGCGCAACCCTTCGTCAAACGGTGTGGCCGCTTGCCAGCCGAACTCGAGCTCTGCCCTTGACGTGTCAAGCATGCGGCGCGGCTGGCCGTTCGGCTTGCCCGGGTCAAACACCAGCTCGGCCGTGCTTCCCGTGCACTGCCTGATCTTCAACGCCAGCTCGCGAATCGAGATTTCCTCGCCGCTGCCCAGGTTGATCGGCGCGGCGCCATCGTACCGCTCGCACGCGGCGATGATGCCCTGCGCACAATCCCGCACGTACAGAAACTCGCGCGTGGGCGTGCCGTCGCCCCACACCTCCACACGGTCACCGCCCGCGCAGAACTTGCGAATCAGCGCCGGGATCACGTGGCTGCTCGCGGCGTCAAAGTTGTCGCCGGGGCCGTACAGGTTCACAGGCAGCAGATACACGCCGCGAAACCCGTACTGCGCGCGGTACGCCTGCAACATCACCAGCAGCGACTTCTTGGCAATCCCGTAGGGCGCGTTCGTCTCCTCCGGAAAGCCGTCCCACAGCGCGTCTTCACGAAATGGCACCGGCGCAAACTTCGGGTACGCGCACACCGTGCCCAGTTGCACGAGCTTGCCCACGCCGGCAAGCCGCGACTCCTCAATCAGGTGCAGGCCCATCGCCAGGTTGTCGTGAAAGAAAAGCCCCGGGTTGTCGCGGTTCGCGCCGATGCCGCCCACCCGCGCCGCCAGGTGAATCACCAGCGACGGCTTGAACGTCGCCAGCATGCGCCGCACAGCCGCGCGGTCCACAAGGTCGTAGTCCGCGCTGCGCGGAGTGAACAGGTTGCGACAGCCGTGCTCGCGCAGCAACTCGCACAGGTGGCGGCCCAGAAAGCCCGCGCCGCCGGTCACGAGTATGCGCTGGTCAGCAGGGTTCAGCATCATCCGGCCTGTGGGCCCGGCAACGGCGGCAGGTGGTTGATCGCGTCGATCAGCGCCGCGGCACCCTTCTGGCGCCGGTCACGTTCGCGCTGCACCAGGCTGTCCACAACTGCGCAGAACTCGGGCGAGACTTCAGGCGCCAGCGTAGCCAGCGGCGGCGGGTCTTTCGTCAGGTGCGCGAGCACAACCTGCTGCAGGTTGTCGCCGGGGAACACTGGGCTGCCGCTCAGCAGGTGAAAGATCGTCGCGCCGGCGCTGTACATGTCGCTGCGGATATCCAGGTTCTTGTCGCCGTTGGCCTGCTCGGGGCTGATGTAGTGCGGCGTGCCCAGCAGATAGCCTTCCGCGGTCTGGCCCGTGTCGTCCTGCAGCCGCGTCAACCCGAAGTCGCCCAGCTTCGCCGCATCGGATTGGCTGACGTAAATGTTGCCCGGCTTGATGTCGCGGTGCAGCAGGCCCTTTTCTTCAAGATAGTGCAGCGCCTCGGCGACGTGCAGCAGATAGCGGCGCGCCTTGGCCTCGGGCAGCTTGATTTCCATGTGCACGAAATGGTCAAGCACGTGGCCCTCAACCAGCTCCTGCACCATGAAGTGCACGCCCTGGTACTCGCCCATCGTGAACGTGCGCACGATGTGCGGGTGCACCAGCTTGACGCTGATTTCGTTGCTGCGCGCCAGCCGCTTGAGAAAGCCGTCTTTCATCGCGGCAAACGGGCTGATGATCTTCAGCGCCACCGGCTTCAGGTTCACCGGCTCCATCGCGCGGTACACCGTCGCCGTGCCGCCCTGCCCCAGCTTGTCGATGATCGTGAAGCCGGCGAAATCCTTGCTGACGATCTGCCCGGTTTCTTTGAAGCGCCGGAGCGCGTCAGTCTCTTCCTGCGCTTCAAGGCCCGCCACAGTCGTTTCATCCAGCTTGCGCGAGCTCAGTGAGCTGCGCCGCAGCAGAATGCGCACCTTTGCCGCAAGCTCACCCTGCCGAAACGGCTTGACCAGGTATTCGTCGGCGCCGGCTTCTATGCCCTCGACGACGTCCTGTTCTTCACCCAGCAGCGAAAGCAGGATGATGGGCGTGTGCGCCATGTCGGGCGATTCGCGCATCTTCTTGGTCGCCGCCAGCCCGTCCATCTTGGGCATCTGGATGTCCATGATGACCAGGTGCGGCTTGAAGCTGCGGGCCTTGTCCAGGGCGTCAATGCCGTCAACGGCGATCTGCACTTCAAACCCCAGCTTGCGAAGCTGGGCCGAAAGCACAGTGCGCAATTCACGCGAGTCGTCGGCGACAAGGATGCGGTCAGGCATAAGCCCATTATTCAGGACAACGGGGGTGCGTCAACACAAGCCGCCCGGCGCCCACCGCAAGCCGCCTCAAGCGGCAGGCGTCGGTGGCAACCATGCGCGCCGCCCCATTGACAACGCGGAAAGACAGCGGTATCGGTTGCCTCGCGCAAAACAGCGCGAAGGCAGTAAAACCACGCACCCGTAGCTCAATGGATAGAGCATCTGACTACGGATCAGAAGGCTAGAGGTTCGACTCCTCTCGGGTGTACCAGCCTAAAGACCGCCTCTGGAGCCAATCCAGAGGCGGTTTGCGTTTCCGGCCAGCACACGAAATCCTCGCTGGTACACGATTCAGTACACGATTCCCGACGATTCACATCCGCCAACGTGCAACAACAGCACTTTGGTGCATCGCGCCCATGCAGCTGCGGCGCCTGTGCGCCGGGTGTGTTGGCAATGGCGGCTTCGTGACTCCGTGATGTTTCGCATATTATCAATATTGCGTTGTCATGTTTTTTTTTGTCTACTAGCCTTGCCTCGCCAGTCCGCCATGGGGGCGGACTTTCAGGGGGCAAGCCATGGCAACCATTCCAGCCAACTCAATCAACCTTACCCAGGATCAGCTCGCCAAGTGGCTGATCGAAGACGCGCCATACAAAATCCAGATTGCCCGCATCTGGCCCTTCATGGGCATCCAGGGCGGCAAGATCAGCTATGCACGCATTGCTGACCTGACCACCGGCTTCTCGTTCGATACCGTTGCTGACATCCTGGGCGACGGCGACACAGCCGTTACCGAACAGGCGAACGACCCCGATGCTTCAAACACCACCTTTACCATCGGTGCACTCGCTACCCGATACTTCCTGGACTACGCGTCCACGGACCGGTTCAAGTACCCCAACGACTTCGACGCGGTCGAATCGGCGCTTGCCATACGCCGCCTCATGTACATGTACTTCCGCAAACTCGACCTCGACAACGCCGGTACCAAGGTCGGCGACTTCGACTCGCTGGGCGAGCTCGCCACCAACATCACCACGGCCACGAATACCGACAAGTACACCAAGCTCCGCTCCCTCCAGGAAGCGTACTTCAAGATCACCGCCAACAACGGTCGCCCCAACGCCATCATGTGCAACAGCGCAGCCATGCGCTGGATCATCAACGCCTACTACCTCGCCGGCATGAACCCGGAGGTCGTGGAAACCGAGTGGGGCGACCCGCTCAAGGGCACCATGCGCGCCCCGCAAATCGCCATCAACGGCACGCCGGTCTACATCAACGACTGGATTGCGACCGACACCAACCTCACCAAGATCTACTTCATGGTTCTTGGCGACGCCTGCGAAGCCGGCCCCGTACGCGGCATCACCGGCATCGTGCCCGGCCCGATCAAGCCGACGATGTTCGTGCGCCACGAAACCGCTGAGCCAAGCACATCCACCAAGTCCCGCATCTGCGTGACCTACACGTTTCCCGTGGCGACCGCCGTCGGTTCGTCCGGGGCCCTGTCGGTGCTGGAAGGCGTGGACGTCAGCAACGTGGCGTGAAAGCCCGCGACGGTAGTCGCGGGCCCAGGTCCGGCGACTACGGTTGTCGCGAGGTCAGTACATCAGGAGCGCACATGCAATACGAAGATGTCTTCAACCAACCGGCCAACGGCGCCGTTGATCGCGAGCAAGCTCAAGCGGCTGTGCGCCGGCTGATGGCCCACTATGTCGAGCTGGTCAAGAAAGAGGATCCGGCCGCCATCGAACTCGAAAAGGTATGGCCCTTTCTGGGCAACACCCGTCAAACCGAAGGAGTCAAACCATGAACAATCAACCAGGCGGTTGCGGCTGTGGGGGCGTGTCGAAGCCGACATCCTATGCTAACGAGGACACCAGCAATCCAGTGTCCGACGCCGGAGGCTCCCTCGAATCCGCCTCCAAGGCGGCCATTGAGGCCGTGGAAGTGGCGAATCCCGGCGCCAACGGCGAGCACTCCAGCCGGCCCACGACGCTCGCACAGGCCCGGGTGCCTTTGCCGGACGGCGAGACAATGTCGGCAATGTAGCGCGCGGAGCGACGCGACAGGTACACTGGAGTCGATGATGCCATACGTGAAATCCTATATGCCCAACTGGTGCATGGTTCGCGTGACCGCTGCCCCCCAAAGCGGTGGCTCGGTGTACACCTCGTTCCCTCATCTCGGTGACTTTCCGATCTATCTCTGGAACCAGATGGTTCCGTCGCAGGCCGTTACGATCTACTCATATCCGCCTTACAACTGCCCAACCAGCGGGCCCGCACAGCCGCCGGCCGGCTACACTATGCCTGCACCGCCTTCTCCGCCGCCATCGGGCGGGAGCGGCGGCGGACCAACGCAGCCGACTCCGCCATCCGGCGGCAGCGGCTATACGCCGCCAAGCAGCGGGCAACCGTTTGCCGGGCCTCCTGCCGCGCCATTGCACGCAGTGCGGCGGTTGACTCAGCCCAACCAGCCGACTGTGCCGGTGCAGTACCCAGTTGCTTCAGTGCCTGTTTCGGCGTACACGCCCGGCTACGGGCCAAGCGCGCCGGCCGGGGGCCAACCCGCCTGCCAATGCCAGCTCATTGTCTGGGGACCGGGCCAGGACCCCGAGATGATTGTGCCGCCGCAGGCGACCCAGGCGGCTGTGCAGGGTCAATTTGCGCAGTACACCAACGTTACGTTGCCGGGCGACGGCCAGCAGGTTTGGCAGGGCCGCTTCATCCTGTGGGCGATGCAGCCGATGGGCCCCGCCGCCATGTGGAGCATCGAGTGCCTTGACCGCCACGGCAACCGCAGCGACGCGCTGGAGTTCGACCACGACCAGGAGGGCGGGGCGACGGTCAGCGGCTTCAAATACATGCTGACGGGCGGGCCGGTGGAGTGCGGCGACGTGTTCGTGCGCTTTCGGTTCAGGCGCAAGGCGGGCGCGCAACCCAACCACCCGCAGGACCCGAACGACTACTACCGAATCCGCGCCCAGTGGCCCTGGCCGGCAAGCGGAACGCCGGCGTTGTGCGAAGTAAGAGTAAGACTCGGCCAACAAACAGCCGCGCCGCAACCGCAACCGACGCCGCCCGCAGAGCCATCGTACTACGGCACACCCGAGCAGAGCCAATACTACTACGGCGAGCCGGAGCGGGCGCTGCCACCAGCGACAAGACCCGGTCCCCGAGGCGGCCAAACCCACGCCCCCGGCCCGATCTACCTCGATCAGGTAATCCCGCCCGGCCCGCCGGGAATAGGCGACAGGCCGCTGGGGGCGTCAATTCTCAATGAACTGATCAGCGAGGAGGCTAAGGAAAAGTGTCGCTGCCAGTTGATTGTCTGGGACCCGCTCCAATCTCCTAGCGATACGCCGGACGCCGGGAAAGCACAATCGGAAATACCCGACGAGTGGAAGTCTCTCGCCATTGATCGCAATGATGGAACGACCCTCCGCGGCAGATTCACGTTGCGCGGGCCTGTTGAAGAGACAGCATCGAGTAAGAAATGGCGCATTGAATTCCTCGACGCTACTGGCACCGTTACGGACTCTTGGGAGATACGAGACGCCGCCACGAGCATGCATCCGTGGCAGCCAGCGTTGGAGGGTTCTCAACCTGTGCGTTGTGAGAACGACGAAGTGAGTTTTTGGTTCAGGCCAAGGACAACAGCCAATCCGAATGATCCAGATGTCCCCGAACAAACGTACAAAATCCGTGCATACTGGGGAGAATCGTCGGCATCCGCGCAAGTTTCGTGCGAAGCAAAGCTGCGATTGAACGGACTACCGTGCAGTTGCGAGTTGACAATACTCGATAGACCCCTCACGGCCATTGGACACAGGCCCTCGCCCGACAACGTTCTAGGATTCTGCCCCACACTGACACAAAGGGCTTGTGCCTTCAACGAAACCTTGGCGCTCACGCTCGACCTCTTCGGTCCCACGAGGCCAAAAGGAAAGAAGAAGTACAACATCATCATCACCAGCCGGTTGGGCACGCGGAAGGATGGTATTGAAAAGTATCAACCGCTGCAGTTCAAGCGTTTGGATAGCAAAGCAGATGACGACGGGGGGCGGTTGCCGATTCGCCCGGAGACTACCGACGCAAGCGGTATTCAATACTGGCCAGACAATGACTGGATGGTGAACCTGACTGAAAGCGAACCGTGTGATTCACAACCGTTGCGCCTGCTGATCAAGCTGTCCAATGACAAAGATACGCTCCAACTCATCGGCAATGAACTCTATCAGCAGATTGAAGACGCTGGCCAGCTTGCTAGCGCACAAGTGAAGTCGTTCCTCATTGTTAGGGATCGCGAGTTACCGAACGGTTCCGACGTGCTCTGCGAGATCGAAGTTCCTCTGATGGTACGAGGCGGCCTCTGGGTTACCGGCATCCCTGAGTCGAGCGACTATGGCGCCAAGATTCTCGACGCCTTGCGGCGCCTGTGGAACCCGCCAGGCGGCCTCGGCGACGCACCTTTTGGATGGATAGATGGGCGCCCGCCGGAAGACGGCGGCGTGGGTCAGATCGTGCCCACCCGCATGTTCCCTGAGTCGGAGCCCACGGTGTTCAAAGGCCGTCAACTCGTCTGGCGGTTCCTTTCCGGAACCTGTTGTGGCGTGATCATGCCCGGCGGCCCCGATGCTTGGACACCTTACAACCTCAATCACGCCTTTGCTCGCGGAGATCGGCACGAAGTTAGCGCCCAGCACTGGAACGGTACAAAGGGCACCCCTCCGACACACAGGATCCGCGACTGCGACGGAGCCGAGGTCCCCGCGCCTAGCAAAGCGGACAAGACGACAGTCCATGGAACCGGCAAGGGCGTGCCAGGTGTCGTCAAGGTCACCGGCGCCGTAATCAACGACACATTCGACAAGTGGACGCTGTTCCGGCCAGACACGGACGCTGCCGGCACGCGAGTGTGGCGCATGCCACGGGCAAACGAAGGCAAGCCGGTCGTTACTCTGGCACGAGTACTGGCACATGAACTCGCGCACTTGGTGCAGGGCTGTGCAGGTAGCTCAACGATCGGCTTGCCCATCGCGGACGATGTTCCGTTGACGGGCGAGATAGGTGGGCGACGGTGGACGGCCACCAAAGAAGACTTCTCTGGCGACAAGGGTGAGTACGATGCAATCATCGGGTGGGAGAACCAGATTGCAATAGAACTTGGGGAGCTTCCGAGGTTCAAACATGTGTGACTTCCACATCAAGTCCGGTACTCTCTCTTCTTGCTGTGTATTGCTTGCGCTCATCGCGGCGACGTTCGTGCCAAGCTGTACTTGTCGGACCGTCGAGCTTCCGGGGGACTATCAGTTTCCAGTAGCAGGCAACCTTGTGGGGACGACGATTGGCGGAATCCCTCACATTGGGGCAGAAATGTTTCGCGACGTGCCGCCAAAGCGCTTGCTTCGAGAAGTAACGAACATTTCGTTTGGCCACAATTCCCAAGCTAGAGATGGGTACTTCTATTGGGTACGCAACGCCGCCGTTCCCGACGTCGCTTATTCGATGCATTTCCAGCAGGCGCTGGCACCCGGGGCCGAACCTACACTTGAGCTTGGCTACTTAATCAGTGCGGATGCCGAGTCGGAACAAATGGGACAGCACCTTTTCAGGCTACTTGTTGACGGAGTAACAAACGGAAGGTGGCGTATTGATCCTAATCTCGGACACCACAACCCTGGCCCAGATGACCTCGTTGATCCGCGCGACCGCTCACTTGTCTGCGAGCTCTGGGTAGGACTTGATCCGGGTAAGGGTTATAGTGATTCGGAAGTGGGACTAAGCGCTTACTTGGCGGCCGCTGTTATTTACGTTGGCGTCTATTACGACTACGATACGCTGCGAACCGCCGAGCATGGGGGTAACCCCCAGATGATTGGCAAGAGTCTTCCCAGAGTATTCATCCTTGGGAACCGTACAACATCTCACATCTACATGCTGGGCGAAAAGGAAAGCGTCCAGCTTCATGACAAGGCGCTGGAACTGTACTTGCGGCTGGCAAAACTTAAGAGAGAGTTGTCCGAGAAGAAGTAGCGTGTTGTGGGTACCCCTGGCCGCGCTGTTGATTTAGGACTGTATGTCAACCACACCAAACAGAGTGGATTCCCGCCCCATGTTTGACGTCCAGTTCGCCGAGCAGCTTCGGCAACTGCGGTCCGCGACTGGATTCGTGGTCGGTGACCGGTCGCCTGCCATTGCCTACTCCGACTACGCAACGTTCAAGGGGGCGTCCGCACATCTCGAAGTACCCCTCGATTCCGCGCAGCTGGACTCCGTCCTTGGCGGTGCTCGGGTCACTTCTGTCCGGGCGGACGTGGAGCCTGTCAAGCCGTTTGCGATGATGCCCGCCACCCCTGATTACAGCCGGCCGGATCAGGGCGTATTTGACGGCATGGAGGTTGCCGGTTCCGCGTTCGTCCCGCCCGCTCCGCCCGAAGGGCCGGCCGCCTTGATCCACTACGACGCCACGCAGGACCCCGCGTACTACCACCAAGCGCCCCCGGCGCTGTCCGGTCCTCCGGCAGTGACCTTGCGCGAGCTGGTAGACACGCTGGGCATGCATCCGGGCGGGTCGGCGTTGATTCACCAGATCCACCAGGTGTGCGGCGCATTGCCCGGCAACGTCGGTCTCCTGCAAGAGCTCTCGCAGTACGTGAACCAGCCCCCCGGCCAGCACATTCCCGGCTACATGTTGGGCGGCGGCGTGGTGGGCGCGGGCGACGTAACCGGCCCCGGCGCGAGCACGGACAACGCCATAGCCCGCTACGACGGCACCACCGGCAAGGTGATCCAGAACAGCGGCGTGTGGTTGAACGACGCCGGGCAGTTGCAGACGGACCATGCCTCGCCGATCCCTACGTACTCCTTCCAGTCGCCTCACGACATGTCGGGTATGGCCTGGGACGCTGATGTCGGCGAAGGACCGGCCCTGAAAGACACTAACGGTGACACGCAACTGCGCATCACCACAGCCGGCGTGGAGATCGACAACGATCTGACCGTGGGCGACCTCACAGCGAACAGCCTCGACCTGACCACGCCGCTGCCCATAACCGAAGGGGGCACCGGCGCGGACAATGCACCAAGCGCGCGCACCAACCTGGGCCTTGAGATCGGCACCGACGTCTACACCCAACGCACAATCCTGGGCAACACATTTGCCGTGGGGACCCTTCTAACCACGGTCAATGTCACCAACGGCGACGGCGTCGCGGGCAACCCGACGATTGAAGCCCAATTGTCCGGCGAGATGCCGGTCGCCAACGGCGGCACCGGCGCAAGCACCGCAAGCGGGGCACGAACCAACCTTGGCTTGGGCAGTTTGGCTACGCTCAACACTGTCGGCACCAGCCAGATTGACAACGACTCGGTCACTGACGCAAAGCTGCGCAACAGCGCGGCGCTGAGCGTAATCGGCCGCAGCGCCAACAGCATTGGCGACCCTGCCGACATCGCCGCCGGCAGCGACCACCAGGTGCTGCGCCGCAGTGGCAGCGCCATCGGCTTCGGCGCGGTGAACCTCGCCAGCAGCGCAGCCGTCACCGGCGCATTGCCCGTTGCCAACGGCGGCACCGGCGCCACAGACGCAGCCACGGCCCGCACCAACCTGGGTGTGCAGAGTTCAGTGCTGTCGGTGATGACCTCGAACCTGAACATCTCGACTTCCATGCAGACCACAGTGCTGGGCGGCGCGGTCGAAAACGGTGGCTGGTACGCCGTGGAGGGGCTGCTGCTGCTGACGACCAGCAACACGGTTGGGGTGCGCGTAGACTTCGATAACGGCAGTTGCACGCTGGACTCGATCACGTACAGCGTGATCAAGAACTCGGCGGGCACCCTGACAGCCGCCGCACCGAACACCTCGCGCAGCACGGACACGACGATCAACGCGGCGACGGTCACGAACTGCATGTTCTGGTTCAAGGGCTACTTCAAGGTGGATGCCTCGGGCGCGGGCAACCTGTTCATGCGGGCAGACCGGGTGTCGGCGTCGGGCACGCAAACGCTGCTGGCTGGCTCGTGGATGCGCTTTACGAAGCTAGCCTGAGGGCGCCGTTGATCGCGAGCAAGGCCAAGCGGCTGTACGGCGGCTGATGGCTTACTATGCCGAGTTGGTCAAGAAAGAGGATCCCGGCGCTAACGGCGAGCACTCCAGCCGGCCCACGACGCTCGCACAGGCCCGGGTGCCTTTGCAGGACGGCGAGACAATGTCGGCCATGTAGCACACTGTGCCGCGCGGCGCCGGATACACTGGAGTGGATGATGCCGTACCTAAGCGCTTACTATCCCTCGACCTGCCTGGTCACGATCAGCCCCGGGAGGCTGATCGGCGGCAGCGTGCTTATCAGCTATGGACCGACGAGCCAGCAGATTTCCTATTCGATCTGGCAGTACAACCAGATGTTCGCCAGCGCCCCGGATTTCAGGCACGTGTCGATTCCGCCGGGTTGCCCCAGTTCCCCGTTCCCGCCCTCCGCACCACCGCCATCGGGCGGGAGCGGCGGCGGTCCGACTCAACCGACGCCACCCTCCAGCGGTGGCGGGCTCCTGCCGCCCAGCAGCGGACCAACGCAGCCGACTCCGCCATCCGGCGGCAGCGGCTATACGCCGCCAAGTAGCGGGCAGCCGTTTGCCGGGCCTCCCGCCGCGCCATTGCACGCGGTGCGGCGGTTGACTCAGCCCACCCAGCCGACTGTGGCGGTGCAGTACCCGGTTGCTTCAGTGCCTGTTTCGGCGTACACGCCCGGCTACGGGCCAAGCGCGCCTGCTGAGGGCCAACCCGGCTGCCAGTGCCAGCTCATTGTCTGGGGACCGGGCCAGGACCCCGAGATGATCGTGCCGCCGCAGGCCAGCCAGGCGGCTGTGCAGGGCCAGTTCGTCCAATACACCAACGTTACGCTGCCGGGTGACGGCCAGCAGGTTTGGCAGGGCCGCTTCATCCTGTGGGCGATGCAGCCGATGGGCCCGGCCGCGATGTGGAGCATCGAGTGCCTTGACCGCCACGGCAACCGCAGCGACGCGCTGGAGTTCGATTACGACCAGCAGGGCGGGGCGACGGTAAGCGGCTTCAAGTACATGCTGACGGGCGGGCCGGTGGAATGCGGCGACGTGTTTGTGCGCTTTCGGTTCAGGCGCAAGGCGGGCGCGCAACCCAACCACCCGCAGGACCCGAACGACTACTACCGAATCCGCGCCCAATGGCCCTGGCCGGCAAGCGGAACGCCGGCATCGTGCGAAGTAAGAGTAAGAATCGGCGAGTACACAGCCGCGCCGCAACCACAACCGACGACACCAGCAGAGCCGTCGTACTACGGCACTCCCGAGCAGAGCCCATACTACTACGGCCAGCCGGAGCCGGCGCTGCCACCGGCCACCACACCCAGGCCAGGAGGCGGCCAAACCCACGCCCCCGGCCCGATCTACCTGGACCAGGTAGTGCCGCCAGGGCCACCGGAGATAGCAGTCCCCCTCGGCGCGTCAGGAATAGCCGAACCGGTGAGTCAGGAAGAGGTTGACTGCGACTGCAACGGAGTCATGTCGCTGTCAGATGGTGGCCGTCTGGATAGCGCCGTGGGCACCGTCTCGAGAGGCAAGGCCGAGGCTATCAAACAGCGATTGCTGGTGTCACCACTGGACACATCTCGTACGGTGAAATTTCTCCGCTTCGGGGACATGCCCATGCCTCCGACAGGCCGCATCACTATCGACCCCGACACCAATGCTCCCATGCCTAATCCCGAGTATCCCCTTGACTCGTCGATAGTGATGAAGCGCCTCGGAACAGTGAACAACTCCATCTACCTGTCGCCCGGCCCCTGGGCTGGGTTTCTTGATGACGAATGGGTAAATCTTACTTGTGGGTTTGTCGTTCAAATGCGCTGCGACGATGCCACGTGCGAACCTTTTCCAGTGCCGCACGGAAGGCCAGACTCGGAAACACCGAGTGTTTACTACCAATGGGTAGCACCTGCGGAACCGGGCACCTATAGGCCAGGCACCTATCTCTCCGACCCACCAGCACATGGTTTTGACAATCACGTAGTTGGCTATCGGAACAACGTCACTGTGGACAATGGTATCCGCTTCATGTGGATCTGCGATTCACCCGGGCCAATTCTAGATAGCGGTGGCGGTCTCTGGCAGGCACTGTTTGGCGACCTCAAGATGACCACCTATGACCCCACGCCCCCCAAGTACATTCGAGGAGGGCGCCATGGTGGGCATTTTCTAAACTGGAACCCCCTGCGAAACTTCTTTTCCCGCTCACATGTGTACTGGTACCGGGGTGCGTTCTCCGTGAAGTGCAAGGTTGGGGGACGCACTGGTGAAGTTGGCGCAACGCACGTCTTCAGACACGGCTGGGCCATGGTTACACAGATCATAGTGACTACCAGATGGCGCGTGATACCTTGGGAGGTAAACGGCAAGAAGGGACAGTTGATCTACAAACCGCCGCTTGTGCCTCCGGGACAGTGGGACTACACATTTTACCAGGAGCGCGTCCGCGAAGTTCACATAGGCAGAAGAGAGCGAGCCAGTCGCCTCATATCGGGTGAGTTTGTGCCTGATTGGAAACCTGGGGAAGGTATACCGCAGCGGCAGGCGGTGCAAGCAGACCTTCCCTGTGCGTATCTTAGCGAGCGGGAAATGGAAACAGGGTGGATCGCGGTTCTGGCCCGCTGCCATCGTGTTGATACCCCTGGAGAGACTGTCTCGGCAATCATTGAATCGCAGAAAAGTGCGGCGAAGGCGATCAAGGATGACGTGGAGTCAGATTACTCGGATATAGTAAAGGACCAATACTTTCCCAATACGCCTGCCCAACCGCGGAGCGGAATGCCAGGCGATTCTTCGCCAATGCCTCGGGGCGCCGACAGCGGATCCGGTATCATCCCTAGCCCCTAACGACTACTAATTCGCGCCGCAGGCCGAAAGTACACTATGACCAGCACATCAACATCACAGTTCGTGTCCCGCCTCACTTCGCTTAAGATTTTGTTCGTTGTTGCGTTGGTCCAGCCGCCGCTCTACGCGTCATTGAGCGCCACTGTGATGGAAGTGTTTGACTGTGGCTACACAGTCGCGACGCCTGGCGAGTTGAAGGATGTTCCTGCAAACGCGAGGATTCTAACGATCGACCTGAACGGCCGCTCGGCGGGTGCGCTCCTTGAGTTTCGCGACCTGGTCAAGTACGCCGACTTGACTCATCTGCGCATACAGACCACTCCTGTTCTGCGCCGGCCGGACCAGTTTGAAGAAGACCCGCACGAGGTGTTGGATATTCTCCGACCACCTCCGGGCTTGCACGTCTTGTGGATCACGACAGACGTTGCAGTCAGTGACCGAAACATGGCACTCCTGGCAAAGTGCACCGGCCTTCACTCAATCATCCTTGATGCGCAACTGGTGTCGCCTGCGGTTGTACGGGCGCTTCGCGGTGTGCCGGCGCTTACCCATCTGGACGTCGGCGTGCGCGAACGGGTGCGGGTGAGTGAGACAACCACTTACGATTTTGATCGCCCGCCTCGGCTGGAAGTGTACGGCGAAGTCCTTGAGGCACTGAGCGGCATTCCCTCGCTGCGGTCCGCCGGCGTCCAGCTCGTTCATTGGAGCCCCGCCTCGACCGTCTTGTTTGCAAAACAAACCGCGATTGTTGCGTTGGAATCCGCCACGATAGATGACGCGGCGCTTCAACTCGTCGCGTCCAACAACACCTCACTCAAAGCCCTGCACCTGAGCAACAACCATGCGATGTCAGATGTCGGCTTGCAGGCGTTGCACAGGCTGCCGAAGTTGCAGGAGTTGCACGTTGCGGGGTGCTCGAATGTAGGGCTGCATGGATTCCAGGACATCTGCAACGTAAAGACGCTTCAGTTGCTCGACATAAGCTGTTCCGAAACGGATTACACCTATGAGGGGCAAGAACTGCTGACGCACTACCCACGGGCGCCTTTCGCCTCGCCTCGGGGCGCGGAGTATGACAATCGCTTTGCGTGGAACTCCAAGAAAGGAGAGCAGAACCTTAAGGGTTTCGAGCGGTTGAAGGAGCTGCGAGTTCTGCGAATGGCGGGACACTGCTATGTGGACGGCAAGTTTCTCGCGGAGTTGACATCCTGCGTTCCCCAACTTGAGGAACTTGACCTTTCCGGCGTGGCCCGAAACCCCCATCGGCCAGACTCCCTTGCAGACAACGCCCTGTTCATCTGGCAGGGAGAAGACGCGATACAAGCGCTGACGCGGCTTTCTAGCCTTCGCGTTCTGCGACTTGATCGGCTGCTGATTGGTCGTGACCTTGATAGTGGCCGCCAGTTCTACGCTCACGCGCCGGTGAATGACGTGGTGCTTCAGGCCCTCGCAACAATGAAGACTCTTGAATCAGTGAGCCTCGTCGGCGCCACGGATATCAGCGCCGCGGCCTTGGGCGGACTATCGAAGCTGCCGAAGATTGGCGACCTGAATGTCAGTGGATGCCAGATCGCAGGTGGGTTGGCGGCAGCATTGCGGCCTTTCACCGAGCTTACCAAGCTGACAGCTCTCGGAGCGATTGTCGATACAGTCGATGTCGAAGCCATACTCAAAATGAGCAAGCTAACGCACTTGGACGCAGCCGGGCCTGTCTCTCTCACGGATTCATTGCTCAAGAAGCTGGTTGCCATGCCGGGGCTGGAAAGTGTGGCAATCAACTGCAAAGACTGCACGCGCGACGAAGTCTTGAATTTGGCGAGCCTGAGGGCGCTGAAACACCTGACGCTGAGCCTCAAGTTGGAAGACCCCAGCGCATTTCGCCGGGAGTTTGAAAAACGAAGGCCAGACATCCGCCTGTGCCTAGTTCCCTTGGCGTAAGAATCGCAGCGGACAGGCAATTGGCTGGGGGGTCCAACGCGCTGCGCATCGAGTTGCTCTATAGGGTGCATTCACCGCTCGCAACCAACTCTTAGCCAGGAATGGCAGACCCAGAACCATCGGCATGAATTAGCGATTCGGTGGCCATGGCTGCGAGGGATGGGGCAATGAGCAAAGCCGAAATGCGACCCGCCATTGTGGGAGCATTTGTCGACAATTTTCGGTCGATTCAGGATGAGATGCAACGCGACGCCGGGACGCCTCTATGGCGTCGGGCTGCGGTTTTGCCCCATGGCGACACCGCAACGGCTGTTCCCCTGCAAGAGCTTGATCTTCACTCCGTCCTTGGCGGCGCTCGCGTTACTTCTGTCCGGGCGGACGTGGAGCCTGTTCAGCCGTTTGCGATGATGCCCACTACCCCTGATTACAGCCGGCCAGATCAGGGCGTATTTGACGGCGCGGAGGTTGCCGGTTCCGCGTTCGTCCCGCCCGCTCCGCCCGAAGGGCCGGCCGCCTTGATCCACTACGACGCCACGCAGGACCCCGCGTACTACCACCAGGCGCCCCCGGCGCTGTCCGGTCCTCCGGCTGTGACCTTGCGCGAGCTTGTGGACCCGCTGGGCATGCATCCGGGCCCTTCGGCTTGGATTCACCAGACCCGCGTCGCCAGCAGTTTCACCGCGGACACCCGAAGTGCTGGGCAGAGGTAACAGTGTGTGGCGGCACGCCGACGTCGCGAGCCAGCTAGAACATCTCATCGATCCCGGACACCGGCGTGGGTCGCCTAACCGTCACGATCGCGACCGATTTGTCGAGTGCCAACTGGTGCTGTGGCGCCATAGCTGAAAGCGCGATCACCGGGGACGTGTTCGTGGTCTGTATCCGCATCGCGACACAGGCCGCCGGTTCGGTTGAGCTCTTCCGCTTGCGCGAAAACATCGACACTGGCAGCGACCCTGTCGTCGCAGACCCGGCGGCTTGGCACATGAACGGACTAGTGATCTATCAACGTACTGGTCGAGTTGATCGCCCTTACTATGAGGGATGCAACCGTGGCCCTGATGCACGTAGAGACTATCGACCACCACACGGCGCAACGGACTGCGACAGACCAAGCCGTCAACGCCGAATTTGCGCCGCAGGCGTATGCGTCTGTGGTTGAACGGATCACCCGCCAGCAATACGCGCAGCTACGAAGCAGGTGGCATACAGGGCAATGGAGTCCAGACAAGTCGGCCAATTGCCAGTAATTTCTATTTCAGAACCCCACAAGGAAGAAGCGATGGCCGGGGCACTCGCTTTGTGCTTGCGGAGTGGGACATGCGCGCCGGCGCGTTGGCGCTTGCTTCCGCCGGCTCCCGCCTGGGGGCGGGGCCGGCGGCGCCAACCACGCGGGCGTGTTATGGCTCACACCGTGCACGGCAGGCGTCGAGGTCGCAAAGCTGCTTGCGAATCGCAGGCGAACCGAATCGATTGAGCGTACGCCAGATGACCCCGGCGGCAGCTTGCGACTCGCTTGTCTCACGCTCATGGATAAGCATCTCCAAGGCCAGCCTTTCCGCGGCTTTGTCGCCGCGCTTTATCCTGGTTAGTACCCCGACATAGGAGTCCCGCTGTCTGCCCTGCCTTTCGTCTTCCGCGTTTCGTGCCTCCCGTTCCGCGACTCTCAGCTTGCGGGCCCGGCGACCCCACTCTTTGCTGGGCTGGATCATGTGCCTTCGGAACGTGGCGACATCAATCGACCGAATCTGCTCGTGGGTAAACGTGCTAAGGTCCGCAAGCTTGATCGGGTACCCAACCACTTCCGCAATGCCGGACTCGACGTGCTTGATTCCTTTGATGTCCACGCCATTAGGAGCGATGATACGCCCGCAGACCTTTTGAACGGCCTTGCGCCAACAGGCAATGATGCTGTCCAGCGGCCAGTAGGACGCGCCGATCAAGAAGTGAGCGTGGGGATGGAAGCCGTTGTTGTTAGAATTCGTGACTTCGGTTCCACGCAGATAGCCTTGGACGTGCTCTCGAAACGGCACGGACCGCGTGAATATTCGCAACGCATCGAACAACCAGGTCATGAGCTGGCCGAGGTCGTCAGATTGCGTGTGCGGAATCGTGGTCGTCAGCAGCGAAAATCGGTATCCCTCTTCACATAGTTCTTCAAACAGAGGCACGTATAGGCCGCGATACGTCGCCGCCTTTGCGTCATGGCAGTACGGGCACAGCCCTGCTTTGCAGCGCGCCCGGGCCACTGAGTGCAATCTGCCACCGACGCTGATGACTAATCCGGGATACTCGCGGCATTGCCGCATCCTTTTCAGTCTTGAGTGGTTCTCGCGTGCGGTTCTGTTGTCTTCGTTTGTCTTGGCGAGCACATTAGGGGTCAGCGCGTTGAGCACCCTTTCACGCACTTCGGCTTGCTTCTTTGCGCGTGCGGAATCGCGCAGGTCCCCGTCTTTGACGGGACCAACAGCTTTGGCGGGCACCGTTAACCCGCCGCCTTCCTGGCGTTTGCCGCCTCAGTCGGAGACAGCACGAGGCGTCGCTTGGCGGCGACCTCGTCAAGCCAGCGCTTCATCTCCTGTACCGAAACCAGAATCGGGGCGTTGCACCCGGGACGAACCCGTATGCCCTTCAGCCGCCCTGCCAGAACTTCTGCCCGCAAGCTGGAAGCCTTAATGGCCCCACCAAACACCGACTGCCACTCTTTGAGTGGCTTGAACTGCATGGACTCCATCCGTAGTCATTTCTTTGCTGCCCGCGCCGACACAGCCCTAAGATCGTTTCCGGGACCTCCCGGGAACGTGGTCGCAGCTTTCGCTGCAGGCACGAGTAGGCAGACGGCCGAGACACGCTGCCCGCTTTGCCCTGACACAGCCATCGAAAACTCACTGACCAACTCAGTGGTGATGGATGCCGGCAAGCGAATTGCATTGCTCGACGCGGTCGCCGTGATCAGAAAAAACCACACCATACCGGCACTGTCAAACCGATATCCGAGAATTCAGAAAGATAGAGTTGGCGACCCCTGGGCCGCTTCACGTGGCTTCAAGTAGCTTCCGACGTGCCGTTGTGCGACCAAGTCTGGCAGCCTCATCCATCGTGGCAATAGACTCGATCATTGGGGCCAACCCCATTGCCTCATCCATTGTTGCGGCAAGGTTGCGATCCAGTACCTGGGCCCGATAGTGGCGTTCTGCCACGCCTGCAGAGTGCCCTTGCCACAGCGCTGCCACAGTGGACGGGACGCCGAGCGAGGCCGCATAGCTTGTGAAGTTCTGGCGCAGCATCTGCGGCCCGATCCGTTCGAGTTTCGCGCGCTGGTTGACCATCTGCCAACCGGACTTCGGAAACGCCGGTGCCTCAATCTTGTCGTGCGGCAGGACGTACACGGCCTTTGGCGCAGCCTCGCGCCACGCCTTGAGCAACCCCAGCAGGCCAGGAGACACGTCGCCCTCCGGTGCGCCGACCAGGGGCAGCACCCGAGTTCGGCCTGTCTTTTGCGCGTGGATCGTCAGGCGACCCCGGTCGAGATCGACGTCTTCCCACTTGAGGCCCAGGGCTTCGCCGAGTCGGCAGCCGGTCAGGGCCAGTATCAGGAACAGGCGACTCACGGGCGTTGACGGCTTGACCGGCGGTGCCTGATCGAACTCTTCTCGCTTGCCGCTTGGCTTGCGCCGCCTGACCGAAACCTTGAGTTTCGGTGACTCCCACTCCAGGGCCGCTTTGAGAAAGCCGGTCAGTTCCTTGGGTGAGAATGCCTTGGGCATGTCCAGTTCAACGCGTTGCGGCTTGAGCGGTTTCTTGAGCGGCTTGTAGTCGGGAAACACCGGCGGCCGCAGGTCGTCAAGAAATGAAAGGCACGCCTTCAGGTTACGACGGTAAAGGTTGAGCGTTGCGGCCGAGCGGCGAACCGATGCCTTACCGCGTCGCGTCTTCTCTTGTGCCAAGTCTTGAAAGTACGCGGAAAGCAGCCGCGCATCGAGCGCCCCGGTCGTCAGCGCACCGTGGCCTTCAAGCTTGAGCCAGTCGGTGAAGTGGCCGATGGTTTTGGAGATCATCACGCCACTCTTGTCGCTCAGGCCCGCCCGAGCTTCGGGGTTTTTCTCGCGCGACTGCACACGCTTCTCGCAGTTCTTCAAGTACAATCCGATCGCATCCGTAAGCGGCGTGTCGTAAGCGAGGCGACCGCCGCGCCGGACGACTTCCGTTTCGTCAAGTTTTTCATTGAGCCGGTACTCCTTGACCAGTTCGGCCCGATCTTCGGCGTTGGTTGCGTCCAGGCTGGCGCAGAGCACGCGCTTGTTCTTGCCGGTCGCGTGGTCGCGGTAGAACAGGTAATGCTCTCCGCGCCACTTGAGCACTCGCGCGCTGGCCTTTTCTCTTGGCATAGTTCGTTCCGTGTACGAATTGTGTACCGAGCGACAGCCCGCGTTGGCTTGCACTGACTTCTGGCGGGTGCAAACAGGCTACAATCCGCGACAGGTCTTGTACACGATTCGTACACGATTCCCAACGAAAACGACCCAAAGCCAGCAGAAGCGACGAAAAGCAAATACAGCCTGCATCGCGCTTAAAATACGGCCTATACGGCCAGAGACGCATCACGTCGAAAGTCCGAAAAAGTGGCTTGCAGAGACTACGGATCAGAAGGCTAGAGGTTCGACTCCTCTCGGGTGTACCAGCCTAAAGACCGCCTCTGGAGCCAATCCAGAGGCGGTTTGCGTTTGAGTACAAAGCTCGGCGCGGATCTCATCCGCGCAGTTGGAAGCGCGGGCTTGTTGAGTATTCGTTGATGCAGAGCGGCTGCGCAATAGTCGGCACATCGCTCGGCCCACGCTGGCGGCCTTTGCTGCGGCCATGGTGTTTGCTGGCCCGGTTGGCCTTGGTTTGGCGGTCTTGGCATAATTGTTCAGGGCCTCGACTTCAGCGAAAGTCGCGGGAAGGCGCATGCGGCCTGCGGCTATCTGATCCCACGTCATCTTCGACTTGCGAAAGCGACCTAACGCGCAAGTGCACCACCTTGCCTGTGCGCGTTGACGTGCCGTCCTGCCGGAATTCAGCGCTGCGTTCCACTGTGCCTCGAGCAATGATAGGCAGCTGGCTGAGGGCGGTCTGACGATAGTCCTCGAATGTCTTGGGTGTCAGCATCAAATTGGCGATGCCGGTTTCATCCTCCATCGAGAAGAAGAGCATCTTGCCTTCCCCGGGGCGTTGACGGACGGTGACCCAGCCGGCGACTTTCACCGAATCGCCATGGGATGCATCGGCAAGTTGCCGCGAGGTCAGCACGCCATGGCGGTCCAGCGCCGGCCTGACGAACTGGAGAGGGTGAGAGGTAAGCGACAACCCCGTCGCGCCGTAGTCCAGATTCATAGACTCGATATCGGTCAGCCCGGCCAGCAGCGGCTGGGACTCACGTTCAGCGGCATTGGCGAACAGGTCGCCCGTCGGCAAGCGACGTCCGAGCAGTTGCCAAAGCGCTTCGCGCCGCGCCACTCCTGTCGAATCAAACGCGCCCGCCTGCGCCAGAAGCGCGAACTCGCGCCAGCCAATCGGAGCGCCAATGGCCTGCAAGCGCCGCGCAAAGTTCGCCGGTGAGTCAAATGGCGCGGTCCCTCGTTCGGCCATCACAGCCAGCGCCGCCTGTTCACGCATGCCCTGAAGCTGCCGCATACCCATGCGCAACGCGGGGCCGTGCTTTCCCCAGTCGGCGGACGTCGCGTCGAGCGAAGCGGGCGTGTACTCGCCGACGGTTTCCAGCGTGTTGTCCCAGTCGCTGTGGTTGACGTCGACGGGCCGGACCTCCACACCATGGTCGCGGGCGTCGCGAATCAGCACTCGTGGCGGATAGAACCCCATGGGCAGGCTGTTCAACAGCGAGGCGGTGAAAGCCGCGGGATAGAAGCGTTTCAAGTAGCTGCTGACGTACGACAGCAGCGCGAAACTGACCGAATGGCTCTCCGGAAAGCCATAGTTGCCAAAACCCTTGATCTGTTCATAGACACGCATCGCGTATTCTTCCGCAACACCGCGCTTGCGCATGCCCTCAATCAGCATGATTCGATAGTGGTCGAGCTTGCCGTCGCCGCGCCAACCGGAGATGGACTTGCGCAGCTTGTCCGCCTCGCCGGGGCTGAAGCCCGCGATGTCTACCGCAAGCCTCATCACCTGTTCCTGAAACAGCGGAATGCCGAGCGTACGAACGAGTGCGGGCTTTGCGTCAGGATGCGGGTAGTCGATCTCCTCTTCCCCGTTCCGGCGACGCAAGTAGGGATGAACCATGCCGCCCTGGATCGGTCCCGGCCGCACGATCGCGACCTCCACCACGAGGTCATAGAACTCGCGCGGCTTCAGGCGCGGAAGCATCGCCATCTGGGCGCGGCTCTCGACCTGAAACGTGCCAATGCTGTCAGCGTGCTGGAGCATGACATAGAGGGCTTTGGCTTCCGGCGACTCACCCTTGCCGTCCGGGTCGGTGGCCAGGCAAGTGGCGAGGTCAAAGCTTCGGCCGCCATGCTTTTCAAGCATTGCAAAGCACTTCCGAACCGCAGTGAGCATGCCGAGGCTCAGAATGTCCACCTTGAGGATACCCAGGGTATCAATGTCGTCCTTGTCCCATTCGATAACGCTGCGGCCCTCCATGGCCGCATTCTCGATCGGGACCAGTTCATCCAGGCGTCCCCGGGTCATCACCATGCCGCCGACGTGCTGCGACAGGTGCCGCGGAAAGCCCCGAATGCGACGCGCAAAGGCCAGCGCAGTCCGGAGTTCATTGGAAGCCGGATCAAGGCCGACCTCGACCAGGCGCTTATCTGTCGAGTCGATGTCGTCAAACCAGTGGTGAGACTTCGACAACCGGTCTACCTGGTCTACGGTCAGACCCAGCGCGCGTCCGGCCTCGCGCAGCGCGCTCCGCGAACGATAGTGGATGACGGTGGCGCACATGCCTGCGCGTTCGCGGCCGTACTTATCATAGACATACTGGATCACCTCCTCGCGGCGCTCGTGTTCGAAGTCAATGTCGATGTCCGGCGGTTCTGCGCGTTCGCGGGACATGAAGCGCTCAAACACAAGTTCGTGGTGCGCGGGATCAACGCTGGTTACGCCCAGACAGAAGCAGACAGCGCTGTTGGCCGCGCTGCCGCGCCCCTGGCAGAGGATTCCCTCGCCGCGGGCAAATCGGACAATGTCGTACACGGTCAGGAAGTATGGTTCGTACTGCAGGGCGGCAATGATCCCAAGCTCGTGCTCCAGTTGGGCGCGGACCTTCTCCGGCACCTGCTCGCCGTAGCGCCGGCGCGCCCCTGACCAGACTTCGCGGCGCAGATAGTCCGTCGGCGAGAGGCCGTCTTGGGTGACCTCGTGCGGATACTCGTAGCGCAACTCATCCAGCGAAAAACTGCACGAGTCCGCGATCTCCAGGGTGCGCTTCACCGCGGCCGCGTGGTCGGCAAACAACGCGCTCATCTCCTCGCCCGACTTGAGGCGCCGCTCGGCGTTGGGAAAGAGCGCGTGGGCGGCCTGATCAATGCGCAGGCCCTCGCGCACGCAGGTCAACACGTCCTGCACTGGCTTGCACGCGGCGTCGTGGAAATGCACGTCGTTGACCGCGACCAGAGGCAATCGGAGAGCTTCTGCCAGCACGCGCGCGGCCTTGAGTCGGCTCTCCTGACCCGCATCCAGAAGGCGCATCATCGCCACGGAGAGACGTCCCTCGAACAACGGCAACAGGGGCGCGAGTTCTGCCGCCACAGTCATGGGCCCCGGCAGCAGCACAGCCTGCAAATCGGAAGCAAAGCCGGCGAAGTCGGCGACGGAGAGATCGCACTTGCCCTTCCCGGTGCGGCGTTTGCCGATGGTAAGCAGCCGGCAAAGGTTGCCGTACCCCGTACGGTTCATCGCGTAGAGGCACAGCGTAACTCCCTTCTGCAGGGGCACGCGGGCGCCAATCAGCAGCTTCAAGCCATACTCGCGCGCGGCTTCGTGGGCACGCACGACACCTGCGAGACTGTGCCAGTCAGTGACTGCAAGCGCCGACAAGCCCAGTTCAACGGCGCGGCGCACAAGCTCTTGCGCGTGGCTTGCGCCTCGCAGGAAGCTGAAGTTCGTACAGCAGACCAGTTCGGCATAGGGCGTGACATTCTGCGGCCGCTGCGGGGGTGCCGTCGCGCTCTCCGCCTGCGCTAGTACCATGCGGTACGCTTCCCGAGGGCCGTGCGGATCCTGGAAGTGCGGCATCAGAACGCCCCCACGATGAACCAGCCATCGCCGCGACGCATCAGCCACCAGCGCGCGCCTGCGTCATCCTGCACCCCGAAGTAGTCGCGTTCGGCCCCGTCGCCGATCCACCAACCAAAGTGCACGCGCTCGACAGGCTGGGCGATGAGGCTTGAACTTCGGCCGCCATTCTGCCAGCGCAACGGCTTGCCGGCCTCGTCACACTCGACTTCCACTTCGTGCGGCTCGAACATCGTCGCCGGGCGGGGCGCCGCGCGGCGAAACGGTGCTGCGCCGAGTTCGAACGGCTGCCATGCGAATGCACGCTCGGGACGCGGGTCGTGGGTCAGCTCGGCACGCACAACAGCGTTGCCCCCCAGGCGCCCGGTCAGTTCGTCCACGAGCTCACCCAGCGCGCGATCCGCCCCGTGGTCGCGGCTCGAAAACAGATCGCGCTGGGGCGGCTGGATCGTCCCCAGTAAAGGCACGCGTGCCTCGATGCCTTCAAACCAGCGCTCGCCCGTGTCTACGCTCTCGAAGCGCCCCAGCAGCAGCGCCGCCAGCGAGCGTGATTCGCGCGTGGGCCGCGTCAGCGCCAAGGCAAACTTGACCGGCTCGCCCTCCGAGGCCCGCAAGCTGACTTCCAGCGCAAGCGCCCCGGCCGCCAACGCCGTCAACCGTTCTTCCAGCGCGACTGCCAGCCGCCGCAACGCAAAGAGCAGCGTATCGTGGCGGTCGGTCGGCCCCTCGAACTGGAGACTCTCGGCAACAATCTCGGGCTGTCGGAACGCCGGAAACTCCTCGGGCAACTCGCCTCGAAGCTCGCGCAGACGCGTGAGCAGCAGATTACTGAACCGCGAGGGCAGGCTTTCCAGCGGCTGGGCGGTCAGCTGCCCGATCGTGCGCAGCCCCAGCGCCGCAAAATGCGCCAGGTCCGAAGCCTCAACGCGCAGCGCGGCAACCGGGGCGTCGTCCAGCTGTCCCGCGCCGCTGAGCGCCAGCGCGTAGGCAGCCGTCGCGTTGCCGGCCAACCCCGTGCGCAGCGTGTAGCCGAGACGCTCCACACTCGCGGAGGCCTGGACGGCCAGCGCGGTCTCGGAGCCGAACAGTCGTTCGCAGCCGGAGGTGTCGAGCAGGATGGCCCGCGGCAGATCAAGGTGCACGCGCGGCGAAAATTGCCCCAGGGCCGCGGCAAGGGCCTCGAAGTCGGCGAGTTCGGCCTCAGGGTTCTGCTCGACCAGAGCAAGGCTTGGGACCAGGCTGCGCGCGGCGGTGGCGGTCATGCCGGGGCGAACCCCCGCGTTGCAGGCCGCGGGCGACGCGTCGAGCAGCAGCACACTGTCCCCCCGCAACTCGACAACCGCGACAGGCTTAGCCTGCGGTTTGGGCGAGGCCCGTGTGATCCGCTCGGTGCGGAAGAACGGCAGATGTACGCACAGCCATCGAGTCATCATCAAGCTCAAGCAGGATCGGCCGGGGCATCGCCGCGCCGCGCATGCGCAGGACCTCGACCACAACGCGGCGGCCTGGGCCCGGTTCGCCGCAAACCATCAGGCGCAGGGCCCCCCAGCTCGCGCGCGAAAGCTCAGAGGGTGAACGCAGCAGCATCAGCGTCTGGCCCGAATCTTCGGCCGCCAGTTGCAGCCGCCGCAGGTCGGTGTCGGTCAGCTTGGGCACGGCGGCCAGGGTTGCGGCAATGCTCTTCTCGCGCGCGATGCGGCCCAGCGCCCAAAGCGCATGCTTGCGGTTGCTCTCGCGCACAACCATCAGGCGGCCTAGATCGACGCCCAATGAAGCCGCGCCGGGGGGAAAGAACGTGCCCCCGGGCTCAACCAGCGCGCAGGCCTTGGCGGGAACCTGCGCCAGCGTCCGCAGGCCCAGCCACCAGGCGCCTTGCCCGGCCTCGCCAAAAATCTCAGTGACCGCGCCGCACGGCAGCCCGCCGCCCAATTGCTCGTCCAGGACCGGCACGCCAAGCGCAACGTAAGCCCGCGCACCGGGACGGTGCAGATCAACGGCGCGCAATGCAGCCAATTTGCCAGGCAACTCGGGTCGAAACATCGCCGATCAGTCTAGCATGATGGGCGACACGGCCAGCAGGCGGCGGCAGTTCCGTTGTGCGAAAGGTCCGCCGCGAACTCCTCGGCGCTGTCGAAATCCAGGGTCGCAATCGCCACGTAGGGCAGCACGCTGCCATCCGACCCCGAGAGCAAGAATCCAAAAGTATTTTGCGTGCGTAAGTTGCGGTGGCAGTTGCAGTTCCTGCCTCCTGCATCCCGCCGCCTGCCTCTTTTTTTCCAAATCCTGTGTCCGCGGCTTCCTGGGGGTGAGGGGTGAGAGAGAAGGCCCCGACAGGAAGCCGCCATGATCACCGGATGCGAAGACCTGCTTACCCAAACGCCGCCGCATACTGCCGACGCCGACACCAACTCGATCTGGGCTGTCGGGTTCAAGCGGCTGCAAAACGTGGTCCTGCGCATGGACCTGGCCTTTGAACGCGAGTTTGTCGAAGACGCGCTTGCCGGCGTCAAAGCCACCCAGCACGCCGCCACCAACGAACGCAATCGCATGGCTGAAGCCTGCCTGAGCGCCACGGCGCCGCAGGTGCGCCTTCGCATCAGTCAGCCGCAACTCGAAAACAACGACCGGCGCGGCATGATCCTGTGCGAGATGCGCCAGCAGATTGATTTGCTCAGCATAAAGCTGCTCAACGAAGAGTTGGGCGACGAGTCGCCGCTCAAAGACGATTTCGTGTGGCGGCACTTCGGCAAGAACGCGAGCGAAGAACGGCTGATCGAGCTGCGCGAGATGCTGCGAAGCACCGAGCCGCGCAAGCGCTCGAGCAGCCACCGGCGCCGGCGCCGTCGTGGTTCTTCGGATGGTGAAATCTTCGAGAGCTACGGCGAGAATTACGAGCGCTATGAGAACAACTTCGAGCGCACGGATGCTGCGCCAAAGCCGCAAGTCAGCAATGCCTATGAGATGCTCAAGGCCAGGGGCGAGCAGATGAACCGGCTCGCCGCTGATGTGCAACGCAAGTTCGCACAGAGTTCGGCGGGACGCCCAGGCAACGGCATCGGCGAGGCGCCGATGCCACTTGCTGCTGATCCACTTACTGCTAAGCCTGGCTTGCCTACTCGTGCGCAGATTGCTGCGGACCCTCAGCTGGCGGCCATGTTCGCCGATCGCGATCGCAAGATGGCCATGCAGGACAAGTGGGTGAAGTCGATGGAAGAGCGGCTTGGCCGGGGCGACCCGAACGAGCTGGTCCCCGAGTTTCCCGCTGAGCTGTATGTTGAGCTGGTTGAAGCCGCCAAGGTCTCGCCCCAAGCCGCCAACTTCAAAGCACTGGTAGATGCGGCGATGATCCGCCGCAAGCAACAGCAAGAAGACCTGCAGCAGCAAGCCTCCGGGGGTAGGCCAGCCACCCCGGCTGCCTGACCGGGAGCGCAGGCTTCCAGCCTGCACCCGGAGCGGACGTCCCGTCCACTCCGCCGGACACGGCCAGGATGGCCGCGTCCAATGCAGCCGGGACGGCTGCGCTCCCCTACCTGCAACATCACAAACCCCGCATGCGGGGGCGGTGGCAATTTGTCGTAGTGGCATTGGCTTCCAGCCAATGTGGTTCCACGGGCTTCCAGCCCGTGGCGAACAGGCGCTGGCTTGCCCGCAGTAGCTTCAGCGAAGGCGGGAAGCGCCTGCAACGACATCGCCTGGAAGGCGATGCCACTTACTGCGGGGTCATAGGGCGGGACGCCCGCGCTACCGTTGTCGCCGCCGGCGTTCGCGTTCGCGGCACGCTACCCGCCGCTCATAGCGCGCCTGCCGCCACACCGGTCGATCCCAGGAATCGCTTGTCCCGAACCCGTAGGCAACAGCGATGGCGTGCCAGCCCGTAGAGCACCAATCATCAACGGGCATGAAAAAGTCCTGCCGAGTGTCGCCGTTTCGCGCGCGGGCGCCGCGTTCCGGCCCGAGGTCGGGGTCGCGCGTGCACAGGGGTTCATCGCCATCGCGCAACTCGCAACACCGGAACGTCCACCACGAGTCAGGATCGCGCACGGCATAGTCGCAGGCCCATCCCGGGCACTGGCCCCTGGCAACAGCGTTAGCGGCCCGCAGCAATCGACGGTCTAGCGGAGAGCAAATGTAATGGCGCAAAGGATTCGCAGGCCACAGCCTGCGCGGTAGGTTGGAGCAAGCATGATAGATCGAACGCGACGCGTAAGCCAGCGCCCCGGCCTGCGGAGCAGGCCCACAATGTTAGCCCCCGGCGTCAGCCGGGGGTCCCCGAGCCAATGATTTCAAGCCCCGGAGGGGCGACACACTCGCGGCCCGGCCTGCCGTGAGCCTGTCGAACGGGCCATGAGAACCGTTCGGCCACAAGCGGCCGTTGTGCCGGCGCTCCGCGCCACGAAACGTGGGTGGCGTCAAGCGCAAACGCACTTGCTCACTCACCAAGACGCTCAAATGGCAGCCTTAGTAAGGAGTCCTTCATGTATTTCACAGTGTCATGCTTGACGTCTGCCTGCTTACGATAGCACTGCCACTCAGCAATTGCGTCATAGACGCAATGACACAGGTATGAATAGACCGCCTCTGCCCCGCGCAGCTCGGAAAAGTGAGGGTGCCGTTTATTCACCATGACCATGATGTCCGATTTCCCTACATCGGTAACAAAATAGGGGTCGAACGGAGAATGTTCGTCCGACAGGTACACTTTGTAGGTCGTGTTGCCGATCTTGCCGTGAAAGGTCGGTTCTTCACTTGCCATTGAGTCAATGACTGGCTTCATCGCCTTCTTTAGTACTTCGGGAGCCGGGACCTCCGTCAGCTGCACCTTATCGACAAACTCCTTGCTCTCCATTTCGGTTCGGAGTCTATCGACGGCGCTCTGCACCTCCGCTTCGTTGGGACCGCGCGAATCTCCGCCCTTAGTTCGGTGATCCTTCGCGATCTTCATGAAGTCCTGGGCACATTCTTTCAGCTTTTCCTGGAGCTGATCCTCCTCGTCGGCGCTCCAAAGAATGTCATCCTTGGTGTGGCTTACGTCAAAGTCATCCAAATGTATTTCTCCAACTATTCGTTGGTTGACCAAGTCGTTGCTTCCAAGCATCTGACCGTAAATGCTTTCAGGCCGCCACGCATCCGGGTGGCCCATAATCATTCGTCCACGGCGAAGCACGGAAAACCCCGCCTTTGGACGTCCGCCTTGCTTCAGAATCGCAATCCAACCGTGAACCTTCTTCTTGCCAATAGTGAAGGCGAAGTCGCGGTGATAGGGCTGGCCGTCCTTAGCCTTCAAGAAGTCCTTCTCAGGCAAGTACTCCAGAGCCTTGCCATCCCACTCCAAGTGCAACTCTCCTGAAGTGAGATCGTGGCGGTACATTGAGCTCAAAAAATCCTTAATCTTTCCTAGACGCCTCCCGGCGATCTTTTGGTGCAGGCTTCGGATTTCAATTATTGTGTAATGGGCGTCTTTGTCCTTCGCTTTGGTTTTGTGCCCAAGATCAGCCTTGCCACTGGCGACGCTTTCCACGTCAATTGTGACCGTGTGTTCGTCCGCTTCGCCCAGCCGCTTCGTGGTGATCGTCCAAGTGTCGCCAAGCCAGCAGGCCGCCGTTTTCATGCCCATCCCATACTGGGAACGACCAGAATCGTCTTCGGGCACTCGTCCCATCTCAAGCGCCCGTTCAAGCTCACGGAATGACATGCCCATCGCGTTGTCATAAATCCGTATCAGCCCGCGCTTCTTATCATAGGCAATGCTGACCTCCAGCTTGCTCTCTGCTTTCCTGTAAGCGGCAGAGAGTGCCTTCCGATTGTTGGCGTACGACTGGGTTGAGTTATCAACAAACTCGGCAAGGGCGTGCCAGTGTGTATAGGACAGGCGACGGTAGTTGCGAATAATGTCGGGACCAATCTTGAGTGTAATCATGAGGTTCTCACTCTCTTCGCCTGCTCCAATAGCAGTTCCCCAGAAGCTAGGCTCTTTATGACATAGTAAGGTTGCCTTACATTTAGCGGGCAACGGCCAGTAGGAAACAGCCAGACGCGATCCTTGCTTGCGAGCGCCTTCCATCTTGTCGGGCAGCCGTTCATCAGCAAGCGCACTTCATCGCCGTCGCCTAATTTGAGCGCGGCGGGCGACGCGAGCCGTAGTGAACGAGGTAGGACGGGGTCCACTTCACAGTAGGTCACAATCTCTTCAGGCATTAGACGCGGGTAGTCCCCATTCATGCGCAGTATGTATTGATTATTCTGCGCTTGAAACAGTTCTACAACACCCAGCAGTGTGTTGTACTTGCGTAACCATGGTTCCCACGCCGGAACGCCTGAGTTAACGAGGACATAGGCTGAAGGCTGCTCCCCACGAACCATTTGATGGAGTAGAGAACGGTTTAGCTCGGGTTCTGCTGCATGAAGCGCGTTTACGTGCTCCACGCCATATTGACCGCTGGAGAAGATCGACACTTGCCGCATTACGTGGCCTTCCAGCGGATGACTAGCCAGTTCGACCTCGACGACCCACCAGTGTCGATATCTGCGCTCAATCAGTGCGAGGTCCGGATGCGCACAACCCTCCGGCGACCAGACCGGGGCCTTGAAGGGCACCAAGTAGAATTCTGGAAACAGGTCCAGCCGACGATCCAGCAAGATGCGCTCATAGTCCCGCTCGTAGATGGCGTCTGGAGCCACCGGTTCATACCACATTCCAGAATGGAGCAGCCTCGGCAAAAGTCACCCGTCGGTTCCGCTTGCAACAAGCCAGGTAATGCGTTCAACTGAACGAAGCGTGTTCTCTTCTTCTCGCAGTCGCTGTTCTTCTGGCTCTGTTGCATACAGCGTGTATACGATCGCATGACTCTTGTTTGGCGCCGGTCGCAACACGCGACCCAGTCGCTGAATTCGCTGGCGAGCACTTGCTGTTGCGCTGGCAATGACGGCCACCGCTGTCTCCGGCACATTGAGCCCTTCATCAAGCGCCCTGCAGGCCACCAGAATGTCATACACACCTCGCCTAAAGAGGAGCAAGTTCTGGCGCCTCAGCGCTGGTCCAAGGCGAGAGTGATAAATTGTCACGCTGCACCCACGTTCATCAAGACTCGCACGGATTGCCTCCGCCGATCTGATATCTTCGTGAAAAATGAGCGTGCGCGCGCCTCGCGCCTTTTCAGCAATTTTCGCTGCGACTGGAATGCGCATCGTTGCCCCGGCTACAACGCGCGCGCGACGAAGCAAGAGGTGCTTCAGAGCTTCGGCTGTGTCTGGGTCCGTCTTTGCACGCCGAACCAGCTTTGCAACACGCTTCGACAGCTTGTCGTACGCATCTTGCTCGTCGCCAAGAAGAGGAACCTTAACGTTGCAAAGTTCAAATGGAGCCAATACACCATCCGCCGCAGCATCCTCAAGCAGGTACTGAAACACAATCTTCCCAAGTTGGGGGATGAGTGCTTCTTCCAGTCCGGCGTCATACTCTCGTTCAGGAGTAGCAGACATTCCGAGGGTGCTGGAGAAGTTACCGCCAAGTGCTTTCACGTTCTCTGGGCTTGCAGCACGGTGACACTCATCCACGATTAGCATCACCGAGGGCAAGGCACTGAAGACGGCCTTTAGTTTTCGAGCCGTGTTGATGACGGCGATGTTTATGCGTAAAGGCAACTTTGGTCTGCCTCGCCCAGACCAAGCCGCAATATCCTCGAGAGGGACACCAGCCTCATCCTGTAGACTAACGTGCCATTGATCTAAGAGCGCCAACGTAGGGACAACGATGAGCACGCGGCCGTCCGGATGTCTTTGAAGAAACTCGATGATGCACAACTCGGCGAAGATCGTCTTGCCTCCGCCTGTTACTACTTTGACGATGCCATGATGGCCATTGCTTACCCAAGCTCCTAGCGCGGCGCGTTGCCATTTTCGCGGCGAAATGTGTGGCGCTAGCGAGTACATTCTCGATTGTGTTCCTATTGAAATCTCATCTTGGAACCCAGTACGTAGTCGGCTGAAGCTTCCACTGACAGCCATTGCCGACCCATTTGCTCAGCTACCCACCCCGTTGTGTTCGAACCTGCAAATGGGTCTATCACAGTGTCGCCTGGGCTCGTCAAGAAGGAGATAAAAAACGCCGCAAGTTGTGGCTGCATGCGGGCAGGGTGGGGTGGAATGCCAAGTGACTTGCAGTATCGAACATACTCAGCCTCATGACGAGTGTTTGCGACTTTTTGTACGTCGATTGGCACTCGAGAAGCCGGCTCGTCAAACTCTAGTAGGCTGGCTGAAATTGCACCACCGTTATCGGTGAGGAAACTTTTTTCGCCTACAATGTGTTCGGATGGCCTTTCGCCCGCATTGTAGGTTCGCCGACGCAGCAGATCTTTCATCTCGGCGCTGTATGGTAGGAGTACCCTTCTGTTGTCGGCCTTCGGAAACGCTGTTTTGGCCATCCACCAAACATGCGTGTAAGAGTCTTTGAGGCGAATCCTGCGAACTGTTACCCATTCGGCAGGGCCAGGCAATCGAGCGGTGTTGTGACATATCATATGTTGGCACAACTGTAGGCCCGCAGCTTCTTGAAAGGCAAGTAGTGCTCTCAGGGGCAGGGTGGACATAGTCGGAGACCCGGGCTCCCAAGCATTTCCAATCTCGATCACGATTGAGCCGTCGTCAGCTAGTAGCTCGGTGAGCTTGGGTGCGAGATCGCGCAACCAGCTTAGGTAGTCCTCACCTACCCGGTTGCCGTACTTCTTCTTCCTGATCAGCGGAAACGGGGGTGAAGTGAACACAAGATTCACTAGCCCTCTCTTTGAACGCAATACACGATGCTTCAGTGCGTCTTCAACTCTGCCCTGCAACATGGTGCCAGACCGCGTCGAGTAGGCGCTAGTCACTGGGGGCCTACCTGTCGAATCACGGCCGTCGTGATCGGCAATGGACGAGGCTGTTCTTTTCTTCGTTTTCGGCATGTTTAGCGCAAGGCCCGACGGAGTGACGAGATGCTATGGCAACGCCTACCACTTCACCAGTGCTTCCACGGCATCGATGACGCCTTGTTTTTGGGGCAGCACTGCGTTCTCTAGGGGCTTGGCGTATGGGCAGAATGAGTCGAGGGCTGCTACGCGCTTTACTGGGGCGTCTAGTGTCTCGAAGGCTTCTTCCATGATCTTTGCTGAGATCTCGGCGCCGAAGCCCATCGTCAATGTGTCTTCGTGGACTACCAGGCAGCGGTTGGTTTTGGCTACGCTCTTGAACACCATCTCCTGGTCCCAGGGCAGGATCGTTCTCAGGTCGATTACTTCCACGCTGATCTTGTCCTCGAGGCTGCGCGCGGCGTCTTCGCTGATCATTACTGTGTTGCCCCACGTCACCAGCGTTACGTCTGTGCCCTCGCGCACCACCCGGCCGCGGCCGAACGGCAGCACGTAGTCTTTGTCCGGCTCGGGGCTCTTGCAGCGCTCTTGCCGGTACAGGTTCTTGCACTCCATGAACAGCACCGGGTCTTCACCCCGGATCGCCGCCTTCAACAAACCCTTGGCGTCGGCGGCGTTGCTGGGCATCGCGATTCTCAGACCCGGCCGCGACGCGAACAGCCCCTCGATGCACTGGCTGTGGTACATCGCGCCCTGGATGTAGCCGCCGACGGGCACGCGGATGACCATCGGCGCGGGCCAGTTGTTGTTGCTGCGGTAGCGGGCTGTCGCGACCTCGTTCACGACCTGCATCATCGCCGGAAAGATGTAATCGCCGAACTGGATTTCCACGACGGCTTTGCGGCCGGGCTTGTAGCTGTAGCCGAGCGCGGTGCCGATGATCGTGGCCTCAGCCAGCGGGCTGTTGAAGACGCGGTCGGTTCCAAACCGTGTCGAAAGGCCCTTGGTGGCGCCGAACACGCCGCCTTTGCCGTCCTGGACGTCCTGGCCCCAGCACACGAGGTGTTCGTCGCGTTCGAACTCTTCGTGCAGGGCGTGGTTGATGGCTTCGATTAGCGGGAGCCTTTCGCCCGCCTTCGCCGAGGCTTCGGCGGGCGCGCCTGATGCGGGCGGGGCGCCCACACCACTTACTACGGCGTTGTCGTCGCCTTCGTAGTAGACGTGGCGGGTGGCTGTGCTGGGGTCGGGGTGCGGGCGTTCCTCGGCGCGCTCTGCGGCGGCGTCGATCTCGGCCTTGATCTGCTCTTCGAGTGCAACCAGCTCGTCTTCATCGGCGAGCCCGTTCTCGATGATCCACTGGCGCAGCTTGGTGATGGGGTCTTTGCGCATCTCTTCGTTGATCTGCGCGTCGGTCATGTACAGCTTGCGGTTGTCGCTGCTGCTGTGGCCCCACAGGCGCACGACCTGGCTTACGACAATCGCGGGGCCCTTGCCCTTGCTGCACCACTCGTGGGCCTGCTTGAAAGCCTCATAGCTGGCGAACAGGTCGAGGCCGTCGCACGGGAAGATCCCGAGGTTTGCGTAGCCCTTGACCCATTGCTCGATCGGCTGGGCGCGCTCCTGGCTGTGATGCGTGCTGATGCCGTAGCCGTTGTCCTCGACGTGAAAGAGCACGGGGCACTTGTGGATGGTGGCCCAGTTCAAGCCTTCGTGAAACTCGCCCTGGGCGCAGCCGGCATCGCCGCCTGAGACGTAGACGACTTCGTCTTCGCCGTCGAGCTTGGCGCCGTGGGCGCGGCCGGCGGCTTGCAGCCACTGGGTGCCGACGCAGCTTGACTTGCTGATGATGCGGAGCTTCTTGTGGCCGAAGTGAGATGGCATCTGGCGCGAGCCTGAGGCCGGGTCGCCCTCGCGTGCCATGAAGCCGGTGAAGATTTCCTCGGTGGTGACGCCAAGGCCGAGCACGAAGGTGAGATCGCGGTAATGGCAGATCGACCAGTCTTTGCCGGCGCGGAAGACCATGCTGGCGGCGGTGAGTGCGGCTTCGTGGCCGGGGCCGGAGATCTGGAAGGTGCCGCCCTTGGACTGTCGCAGGATGATGGCGCACTTGTCCTCGGTTTTGCGCGAGGTGACCATGTTGCGGTAGGCGCTGAGGACCTGTTCGTTGGTGAGCCCTCGCGTGTCTTTTCTGGCGGCTGTCTTGGCCATGGCGATCTCCGGTATGGCTGGATTGTGGCCGTTGGCGGCGGGCGGGTCAAGTTTGGGAAGAAACGCTTGACCGCCAAAGCGCCAAAACGCCAATGTAACGCTATGGACTTCAACGAGCTGATCAATAACGGCTGGGCGCGGCATGACAAGGAAACGGCCGTGGTGGCCGGCGAGCTTGAGACCCACGTCGCGCTGGCAAGCGACGCGGGCAAGGCCGTGCAATTCATCACGCTGGCCGTGCACACGATGGGTGGCCATGGCGGTGAGTGGGCGCGGGCGGCTGCGCTGGCTGAGCGCGTGGTGGCGGGGCTGCCTGAATCGGCCGAGCTTGCGCCGGCGCTTGGCAACCTTGCGGTGGCGCAGTTCATGGCGGGCGATTACGCGGGGGCGCTGGCGAGCGAGTCGCGGTCGGTTGAGCTGACTGATGTTGAGCCGGTTTCGATGATGGCGCGCACGCGCACCTTGATCGCGTCGGCGCTGGTAGATGCCAAGCGGCTGGACGAAGCCGCGCGGGTATACAACGCCGCGGTGTCGCTGGCGCGGGCGCAGGACGAGAAGCTGGCGTGCGACCGGGCGATTGCCGTGACCAGCAACAACCTGGCCGGCGAGCTGATGGCCAAAGAGTCGCGCACCGACACCGAGAACGCGCTGATGCTGGCGGCTGCGGAAAACGCCCGCGAGTTCTGGGTCAAGTGCGGCACCTGGGAAAACGAAGAGCGCGCCGAGTATCTGCTCGCGTGTGTGCACAACAAGCTGAACCAGCCCGCCAAGGCGCTGGAACACGCAGCGCGGGGGCTGGATGTCATCAGCAAGAACGGCGAAGAGGTTGTAGACGAGGCCTTCCTGAACCTGGCCAGCGCCGATGCCTGCCGGCTGCAGGAAAACCGCGAAGGCTATGACCGCCTGCTGGCGCGAGCCGACGAGTTGGCCGGCGAGTGGAGCGACCAAGGCCTGAAAGACTGGTTTGCCGCCGAGCGCGCCAAAGTGCAGTGGTAGGGCGCTATTCTTTCAAGCCGGGTGCTCGCGGCTTTGGCTTGTAGTCTTTGCTCTGGCCGCGGGCGATGCTGAGTGTCTTCCAGTCTTTGCCCACCTGCGCGCGCGCCAGCGTGACCATCTGGCCGACGTGATAGCCGTAATGCCCGACCTGCCGGATCAGCGCATCCAGCACCTGCATCGGTTCGCCGCGGATGGTGACTTCGCGGGTGACGTCGCCGACCTGCAGTCCCTCCAGCGTGTCGAGTGTCAGCTTCCAGCCGTCTTCCCATAGTTGCCGCACTTGCTGCGGCGTCTCGGTGACGGGGTCGAACTCGGCGTCGCGTTTGCGCCACGGCTTGTCGCCGTCCTCGGTGAGGAAGTTGGTCCAGCGCGAAAGCATGTTGCCGTGCAGGTGCTGGACGACGATGGCGATGCTGTTGGCTTCGTCATCGGTGCGATGAAAGAGCTGGGCCGGCGAGACGCGCTCAAGCACGCCATCGCCGAGGCCCTTGATCTGTCGCATGCGGGCAACGATGGCCAGCAGCAGGCTGTGTGCAATCACGCGCGGGCCCTCTGCAAGACGCCGCGATGCCTGAACCAGAGGGCGCCTGTCGCCAGCGCCAGCAATGCCAGCAGCGCGCTTGTGCCGGTGCCGGCACCGGTCGAGCAGTCGTTGCGGTCTTCGGGCCGGTGGTAGTCGTTGTAGTAGCGGTCAAAGTTGATGGTGGCGTCGGCGCCCTGGCCCGTGCTTTCACGAATCTGGAGAGTCAGTTCGATGGTGCCGCTCTGGGCGCCGTACTTGTGGGTCAGGTCGATATAGAACTTGTCGTCGTCGTTGGCGAAGGCGTGGAAGGTGAAGTCGAGAATGCCGTCGGCGCCGTTGTCGGTGCGGTTGGTCAGGATGTCTTTGTCTGAATCCAGCACACGAACGCGCGGCGGGGCAGTAATGCCACGGGCGATGATGCGGATATCCAGGGAGTTGTCGGCGCCGTAGTCGAGGTCAATGCGATAGCGCGCGGTTTCATAGTCGCGCAGGTAGGTTGAGTCTTCATACTCGAGAAGTACCTGGGCGCTCAGCGACGCCCCACCTACCGCCAGCAACAGGATCATCCAGAGCCGCGCCATGTTGCGCTCCTTGTTGATGTGCGAGCGACCACACACCTACTACTATAACACACGGGCGCGGCGGATGCTTTCAGGGTGCAGGCTTCGGTTCGCAATCAATGCACTCGGCAGGAGTTGCGCCTGCCGGGTCAGCGTTGACCGGCGTCGCGCCGAGCAGTTCCGCAACGGCGTGCTCGGGCATGCCCGGTTTCAGGTTCACGAGCTTGCCGTCTTTGAAGATTGCCACGAACTGGCTGGCCTTGAAGCCCGCAGGCAACTGCGCCAGCAGCTCTTCGGGCGCGTGGCCGGTGTACGCACAGGTCACGACCAGCTTGCCCGAATCGACGGCTTCGCGCACAGCCGGCACGCCCTGCAGTCGCTGTACCAGCGACGGGCAGGTCCATCAGTGCGGGGAGTTATCGACGGCCAGCACAAGCGGCGCGTTCAGTTCGGTTGCCAGGAGTTGCGCCTGGGCGTAGTCGCCGGTGATCAAGCCACCCGCGGCGGGGCGCTCTTTCCACCAGAAGGTGTAGCCCAGGAAGGCCACAAGGGCCAACGCCATGAAGATCCAGGCGATGTTGTCGACGATGTGTTTCATCATTGGCTAACAGGGGCGTGGGCGGGTTTATTCCGTGCCTACTTCTTGCGGGCCTTGGCTGGGGCCTTGAGTGTCTGGGCGTGCGTGAAACTGGCTTCGACCCAGCGCGAAAGCTGCTTGGCGGTCTTGAGCGCTTCCATCGAGACCAGCACCCAGCCCGGTTGCGCCTTTCCCGCGTGCGTGAAGGCACTGCAATGCTTGAGCTCAAGGTGCTTCTTGCGCGATTCCTCGTCGCACAGGGCGATCAGGCCGTCGTCGACGGCGCCGATGAAGGCGTGGCCGTTGAGCACGTAGACCCGGCCGCCGTACAGGTTTTTCTCGGTCCAGCCGGGTTTGCGTTCCAGCACATCCTTCACCCGTTCAAACAAACGCTCGTCATACGCCATGGAGTTCTCCGCGGGGCATTATCCGCCGCCGCGCGTTTCGCACAAGTGAACTGTGAGCTATCTGTTGAACACTTCGCAGACGAGGCACGCCCTGCGGGCCGTGCCTCCGGTCTTGCCTCCCGCATCCGGGGCTCAGCTTCCCTGCGGCGGCTGACCCAGATATGGCCCGGGTTTGGGCTTGGGGGGCGGGGGCGCGTATGGCCCCTCACCCGAAAGTCCGTCAAATTCCTGCGGCTGATTCAAGGCAGGCGGACGGGTTCCCGGCGGCACATATTGCTGGGGCGCGAAGCTGCGCGTGGCCGGCGGGGCACCCTGTGCCTGCGGCGGGTATGGCGGCGCCGGTTGGCCGGGGTACTGCTGCGGCGGATATTGCGGCTGCGGCGGGTATTGCTGCGGCGGATATGGCGCAGCGCCCGGAGGCGGGCCTTGGGCGCCGGGGGGCGGCCCATAACCCTGCGGCTGCCCGTAAGCGCCCGGCGGCGGGCCCATGTAGCCGGGACGCAGATGGTCAGGAATCTTTTCCCGGGTCGAGTGCCAGAACCACCCGACCGCCACGACAAAGAAAATGCCGAACACCAGAATCATCCAGATCCACCAGCCGCCGCCCGTGCTATCCGAAGACGAGCTGCCCGAAACACCGGGCACCGCGGCGCCGCCGAGATGTTGCTCAATCATGGAGTCGGTCAAGCTGCCCGGGTGGCCGCGCCATGCGATCGTGCCGTCGGCACTGATCAGGAATGCATTCGGGATACCTCTCACCCCATAGCTGCGCGAGGCACTGCTCGACTGTGCGGTGCCGTAGGTGACGCCCTTTCGGTTCAGCCATGGTTCGATGACACTGGCGTTTTCGTTGCTCACGGCAACGATCGTCAACCCGCGCGCGCTGTACTTGCTGTGAATCTGGTTCAAGTGCGGCACGGATGACGCGCAGGGCCCTCACCACGTTGCCCAGAATTCCAGCAACACGGTGTGCCCGCGCAGCCCGGCGATCGATGTCGCGTTGGCCGGCAAGTTCCAGCTTTTCTCAAAACGAAAATCCGGTGCTGCGCGGCCGATGTCCTGGGCGCCCAGACTCGACGCGGCAAGCAGCAACAGCGGCACAAGCATCAAGCGAGAGGGTTTCACGGCATTACCTCGGATCAAAGGCTCTTTGTTCACCATACTACATGAAACATCCCACTGCCCGATTCCAATCCGCTGCTCTTTGTGGAACCAGCGGGCACACTCTATGGCTTGGTTTCCCAGGGGGGTACGTCGCTTCCGGTTTCCGGGTTCGGCGAGTCTTTGGTGATGGCCCACGGCGGCTGGATCGTCTGTGTTTCGGCCGACGCCTTGCGCGCTGGCTCAGGCGGCTTGGGGGGTTCCAGCAAGGGTGCCTGGCCGGCGTCCGGGATCGGCAGCGGCATGGGCTCAGGATTCACGGGCACTGGCCGTTCGTTCTTGCGGTTCAGCAGCATCCAGCCGGCAAGGCCGATCACGCCCATCACCAGCACTACCAGCAGCGCCGCGCCGAAAGTGCTGGTTTCGCCTTCGCTGCCTGTTGCATCGCCGACTGCTCCTTCGGGCTTTGTGGCCACGCTGCCTTCGATCGTGCGCAATAACAGCCGCAGCGCCTGCCGCGCATGCACCTCGGCATGATTGATCGAGTGCACGCCGATGCGAATCGGCTGCGTCAGCGGCAGGTCAACCCATGCGATGACCTGGGACTCGGCGTGGTTTGTGCGAATGCCGAAGACTTCAAGGTCGTTCCATTTCTCGCGAATGATTGACGCGTTCAGGTCATCCGGGAACTTGGGCATGTCGCCGGGGTACACCGCCTTTTCAAGGTAGGCGATGCCCAGCAGCACGTTCAGCCCGCGCGCGCCTTCGGGGCTGCCCGCGAACACATATTGCGGCCGCGGCCCCGGCACGGGCAGTTCGCCGGCGAACGCCTTGAATCCGGCGGGCGGCTGAAACGAAAAACCGTTGGGGTCATCAATACGCTGTGCTGTCAGAGCCAGCGGAAACAGCAACAGCAGTAAGAGCCATGCGCGCATGCTGGGATTCTAGCTTGCCCGTCTGACAATGCTGGGGCGTACAGCGGGCCGGTGCAGCAAGTGGTTTTACTCCCCACCGGTGTCGGCCGGCACGTCGGCTTCGACCAGGTACACAAGTGTCAGAGTGTCGTTGACAAAGACTTCAAGGCGATAGGTGCCGACCCTTAGCTTGCCGAGTTTTGCCTCGACCTTGGCCGCCACAGGCACCTGCGGTGCAATGCCCTCGCGGCGCGACTGTTCAAGGTAGATGCGAACCACCCCGCCTTCGATCTTCACGTCCTTGAACTTGAGGCTGTAATTGGAGTCGGGCAGCGTGTCGTGCACCGTGGCAACGTGCTTGGGGGCGGCGCCCTTTCCCGCATTGAACTCGATGCCCGGTTTGCCGGGCGACGCAACGACGTCTGCGCTCGGGTGTGTCACGGTCACGCGGTCAGCCCAATTGTGGCCGTCGCGCTTGAGCACCCTCGCGCGCAGGCCGTAGATGGCGGCGAGCGCGTAGTCGCCTTTGTCCGTGCGGTAGTGAACTTCAACCCAGTGCAGATCGCCGTAGATTGCCCCGACGTCTACCTGCACCTTGACCTCGGCAGCGTCGCCCTCAACAGCGGCCGCAGGCTCGGCTGCACTGATTTTCAGCCGGTAGCCAGGGGTGTCTTTCTCAGGCTTCTTGAGTTCGTCGCAGGTCAACGACCAGCCGGCTGGCAACTCTGCGCTCAGCACGAGATTCCAAAGGCCGACATCGTGCGGCGCCGCGACCAGTGACTTGAAGGGCCCGGGAGACACCGCCAGCCGCTTGGCCCAAGGCTGCTGCTTTGTTTCTTGGGCGGACAGGGCGGCGCAAAGTCAGACAATCGCAAGAACAAGAATGGCGCGCATGGCAGTCACCACAAGGGGCAGCAACGGGGCCGTACACACTTGAGTAGGATTGGCGTGCAAAGGCTTACCCGTGAAACGCCCCGGCATGGACCGTTGGCACTCGATGTACTGGCGGTCGGCACTGCAAAGGCGTCACGCCGCCATCACGTCTGCAGCACGCCGGTCCTGTATTCGGGCAGGTCGGGGTTGTTGGCGCTCATGCTGATGGCCTGGATCAACGCACCGCGCGTTTCTTCGGGCTCGATGATTGCATCCAGCCACAGCCGCGCTGCGCCATAAGCCGGGTGCATCGCGTCGGTGTAGCGCTTGCCGATATCGGCCAGCAGCGCCTTGGCTTCTTCGGCGCTGACCTCTTTGCCCTGCGCCTTCATCTTGCTGATCTGCAGGGTCAGCAGCGTGTTGCTTGCCGCTTCGCCGCCCATCACGGCATAGCGCGCCGACGGCCATGCCGCGATGTAGCGCGGCCGATACGCGCGGCCGCACATCGCATAGTGGCCCGCGCCGAAGCTGCCGCCGACAATGATGCTGAACTTGGGCACCACGCTGTTGCTCATGGCGTTCACCATCTTGGCGCCTTTGCGGATGATGCCGTTGTGCTCGGACTCCGGCCCCACCATGAACCCGTTGACGTCATGCAGAAACACCAGCGGCACACCCATCTGGTTGCAGTCCATGATGAAGCGCGCGGCTTTGTCCGCGGCGTCGTGGTAGATCACGCCGCCCGTTTCCCAGGGTTTGTCCTTGTGCCGAATCGTCTCTTTCTGGTTGGCGACAATGCCCACCGCCCAGCCGCCGATGCGCGCGAAGCCACAGACCAGTGTCTTGCCGTAGTCGGGCTTGTACTCGTGAAACTCGCTGGCATCGACGATGCGGGCGATCACCTCAAGCATTTCGTAGCCGGCATAGGGACTGACGGGGATGATCCCGCGCAGTTCGCGCGCATCATAGGCGGGCTCGCGCGAGACCTCGCGGTTGAATGCGGCCCGGGGTCGCGTGGCGTACATGCCCACCAGTGAACGAATCTTGTCGATGCACTCTTCGTCCGTCTTGAGCACGTAGTCGGCGGTGCCGGACTTCTCGGCGTGCACGCGGGCGCCGCCGATTTCTTCGTTGGTGACATTCGCGCCCGCGGTCTTGGCGGCTTTGGCCAGCGCGGCAGCCGCGAGGTACATGCCGCTGCCCTCAGTCATCAGCACGGTGTCGCACAACACGGGCAGGTACGCGCCGCCGGCGACACACAGGCCCATCACAGCCGCGATCTGCGGGACACCGGATGCCGAGATTCGGGCGGCGTAGTCAAAGACCTTGCCGAAGTCGTCTTTGTCAGGAAACACTTCGTCCTGCAGCGGCAGAAACACGCCGGCGCTGTCCACCAGGTAGACCAGCGGCAGGTGGTTTTCCATCGCGACGCGCTGTGCGCGCAGGACCTTCTTGCTGGTCATGGGGCAGAAGGCGCCCGCCTTGATCGTGCTGTCGTTGACGACGAGCATGCAGTCGCGGCCCTGCACCTGGCCGACGCCGGTGATGACATTCGCGCTGGGGATGCCCCACTCGTCGTACATGCCCAGGCCGCCGTACAGGCCGTACTCAAGCCAGCCGCTGTCTTTGTCCAGCAGTCGTGCCACGCGCTCGCGCGGCGGCAGCAGACCCGCCTCTTTCTTTTTTGTGATGGCCTTGGCGCCGCCGCCATCACGCAGCCTGGCATAGGTCTTGCGGTGGCCTTCGCAAAGGGCGTCCATGGCGGCAACGTTTGCCTTGAAGGCTTCGCTGTCCATGCGGGCCTTACTGACCTTGTTGGGAATGCGGTCAGCGGGAATCTGAAACGCCTTAGCCTTGTCTGCCTGCGCCATGGAAGCTCCGTGAATCGGCGGAAGATAGCGGACACTCCGCTTCACTGAAAGGCCCCCGCCCCGACGTGTTTTGCCTTGCGTGGCGGCGCGGTCGCCACCAATGTTGCCCGCGATGAGCGCCTCGCCCCAACCCCAGTGGCATGCCCTGCCGACACATGACGTGCTGCTGGCCCTTGAAGCCGAAGCAGGCGGCCTCACGACAGCCCAGGCCGCCACCCGCATCGCCGCCCATGGCCCCAACGAGCTGCCGCAGAAAGCGCCGCCGCCCTTCTGGTGGGTGTTTCTGCGCCAGTTCAATAGCCCGCTGATCTTCATTCTCCTCGCCGCCGCCGTCGTGGCAATGTTGCTGCAGGAGTTCACCGACGCCGGGTTCATCTTTGGCGTGCTGATGCTGAACGCCCTGATCGGCAGCTTTCAAGAATGGAAAGCCGAGAAGGCCAACCGCGCCCTGCAGCAGTTGATCGTCACCGTTGCCGTCGTGGTACGCGACGGCGACAGCCGCGAAGTCCCGGCGCGCGAGCTGGTGCCCGGCGACATTGTGATGGTTGAGTCGGGCAATCGCGTGCCCGCCGACGTGCGGCTGCTGGGTGCCCATGGCCTTGAAGTGGACGAGTCGCTGTTGACCGGCGAATCGCTGGCGGTGGCCAAAGATCCCGCCTGGTCGCCGGTGCGCGACGCGCCACTTGGTGATCGGCGCAACATGGTGTTTGCAGGCTCGGTGGTCGCGCGCGGCCGCGGCCGCGGCGTAGTTGTCGCGACAGGCTTGCAGACCATGGTCGGCGAGCTGGCCCTGGACGTCAGTGGCCGACCTGCCGGGAAACCGCCGTTGCTGCAGCGGCTGGAAAAGTTCACGCGCCTCGTCGGTATCGTGGTGCTGGTCGCGTCGGCACTCGTGGCGCTGCTGGGAGTGCTGGTGCAGAACCGCCCGCCCGCCGAGATGTTCCTGGTTGCCGTGGCGCTCGCGGTGGCGGCGATTCCCGAAGGCCTGCCAATTGCGCTGACCGTGGCGCTTGCGGTGGCGACATCGCGCATGGCCAAGCGCGGCGTCGTGGTGCGCAAGCTGGCAGCGGTCGAAGGCCTGGGCAGCTGCACGCTGATCGCGTCCGACAAGACTGGCACGCTTACGGCTAATGAGCTGACGGTGCGAATTGTGGTGCCGACGGGCGGCGACGAGCTGGCTGTGACGGGCGTAGGCTACGATCCCGAAGGCGCCATCGAGGGTGAACGGCGCGGCGAACTTGAGGCGCTGGTGCGCGCGGGCGCGCTGTGCAACGAGGCCACACTGCACAAGTCCGGGCCGGGCTGGGTGCACCGCGGCGACCCGACCGACGTGGCGCTGCTGGTACTCGCCCACAAGACCGGCGTCGCCCCGGGGGACTGGAAGCTGCGTCACGAGCTGCTGAACCAGATCGCATTTGAAGCCGAGCACAAGTTCGCCGCAACGTGGCACCGCGGGCCCGATGGCGAGGTGCGCTGCTGTGTAAAAGGCGCGCCCGAACGAGTCGCCGAAATGTGCGCTGACGCCCCCGCGGACTGGGCCGAAGTCGCGGGCGACCTGGCGCAGCGCGGCTTTCGCGTGCTGGCGCTTGCCGACCTGGTGCAGGACGGCGTGAGCACCGCGGGCCCCCCGCCGGCGCCATCCGGCATGCGCTTTCTCGGCCTGATTGGCATGATTGACCCCCTGCGCGACGGCGTGAAAGAAGCCATCGACGGCTGCCAGCGGGCGGGCATCCGGGTGTCCATGGTGACCGGCGACCACCCGGTGACCGCGCTGGCCATTGCCCGTGAGCTCGGTTTCGCGCAAGACCGTTCGCAGGTGATCTCGGGCGATGAGCTGGAGAAGCTGAGCCCGGCGCAACTGGCCGAGTCAATCAAGACAACCCGCGTGTTCGCGCGCACAAGCCCGCAGCAGAAACTGCACATCGTCGAAGCCGCCCACACCGCCGGAGAATTCGTGGCCGTCACCGGCGACGGCGTCAACGACGCGCCTGCCCTGCGTGCCGCCAACATCGGCGTGGCGATGGGAAAATCCGGCACAGACGTCGCGCGCGAAGCCGCCGAGCTGGTGATCAGCGACGACAACTTCGCAACGATTGTCGCCGGCGTCGAAGAAGGACGCGTGGCATACGACAACGTGCGCAAGGTGATCTACCTGCTGGTCAGCACCGGCGCCGCCGAGCTGTTGATCGTGCTGCTGGCTGTCGGCACGGGCCTGCCAATTCCGCTGCTGCCGGTGCAGCTGCTGTGGGTCAACCTGGTCACGAACGGCATCCAGGACGTCGCGCTGGCCTTTGAGCCCAAAGAGGGCGACGTTCTGAACCGCGCCGCGCGCAGCCCGCGCGAACGCATCTTCAATCGCCTGATGATCGAGCGCACGGTGCTGGCGGCGCTGGTCATGGGCGGGCTGGGGTTCGGCTGGTTCTATTACCTGATTGAAGCGGGCTGGAGTGAAGCCGACGCCCGCAACTCACTGCTGCTGCTGATTGTGCTGTTTGAGAATGTGCACATCGGCAACTGCCGGTCCGAGACGCGCACCTTGTTCAAGATCAATCCATTCAGCAACCGCATGTTGATCGCGGGCACCGCGACGGCATTCCTGCTGCACCTGGGCATGATGTACCTGCCGGCGGGACAGGCCCTGCTGCGTACCTCGCCGGTGAGCATTGAAATGTGGGCAATCACGATCGGCCTGGCGCTTTCGCTGGTGTTGGTGATGGAGTTGCACAAACTGGTTCACCGCCTGCTTGCGCAACGCGCGTCACGCGCCTGAAATGCTGTGGCGCAGGCTGTGACAAGTGCCGGAGGGCAGCATGAAATCGGAAGATTGGAAAAGCGTGGGACCAACGCTGATCGAACAGGATGCCGAGTACCTGGAGTCATTGATCCGGGCGCACGGCTACCCGACACGCGTGCACGAGTTTGCGGACAGCCCCGAGGCCGAACTGGGACGCAGCTTTGCGGTTCAAGTGAAGGCCATGCACTACCGGTTTGCGCTCGAGATTCGCGCCAACGAGTTTCCAGAACCCGGCGACAAGCAGTCCGAAGTCAGGGCCGAAGTCGCCAACGCCCGGTCAGGAAAACGCTTGCGTGTCGCCAAGCCACTGGGCGCAGCTTTGGTCGGGGTATTGGCCGGCATGCGCGTGGGCGCCAAGCTGCGCGGGGGGGCGCTGGCCACCATCGGTGTCGGCGCATTATTGGGGCTGATCTGCGCCATGGCAGTGATCTTCATGGGCGGCAGCGAAAGCAAGCCCGGCGAAGACACCGAAGTCGCCAAAGATGACGACAAGCACAAGCTGAACCGCTAAGGCCCCGCCGCCGGTGCATTGCCTATCGCCCACCACCACAGCCGGGGCCGATGCGCGCACGGCTGCAACAAGTAGAATGACCCGTCGATTTGAGTTTCGGGAGCACTGCCTTGAATCCGCAAGTTTGGGCCCGTGTCGGCTCGCCGCTCAAAGAACTGGACGCAGAGTTTCTGCGCGACCTGATTCATTGCGCCGGCTATCCCGCACGCCTGGAGCGTCTGACCAATCCCGCCGAGATTGAGCAAGGCCGCGACTGGTGCGCGCTGGTGCGGCACGAAGACCTGGACATCGCAATCGCAATCCGTGAACGAAACTTCAACGGCCCCACGCGCCGCCCCACAAAGCGTTGGCGCCTGACTGGTCTGCTGCGCCGCCGCAATCCCGCAGCCTAGAATTCGCTATTGCACGATAATCGTGAACGCGCGCGTGGCTGTGTTGCCGGCCGAATCCGTGACCTGCACGGTGAAGTTGAAAGTCCCCGTGCTCAGGGGCGTGCCGCTGATCGTGGTCGTGGCAGAGTCCACCCCTGCGCTTGCGACATAAATCGGCGCGCTTGCCTGCCCCGCAATCTCGGTGCAGGTGAACAGCTCGCCGCCGTCGGCGCTGTAGCAGATCGCTTCGTACTGCTGGCCGCCGCTGATGGCGAATGCCGTGCCTCCCTGTGCAAAGATGTCGTCGAAAGTACCGCCCGCGGGGCGGGCATATTCGCGCGCGCTGCCGTATCCGCGCAACACAACGCGCCGCGCGTCCAGGCTTGCGTCGCCTGCTGTCAACGTGCCGTCGAACGTGCCTGAGGCGGTGACCTGCGTCAGGGTTACGGGCGATCCACTCGTCCATGTTGCGCTTAGCGGCATCGGAAATTTGTGCACGCGTGGGGCGCCGCCGACCTTCTCGACCAGGTAGGGCGTGCCGCTTTCCCAATCCACGAGCATTGTCTCGCAGTTCTGGCTGCCGCCCGGATACACAAAGAAGTACGTGTCATGGGCAGCCGTCACGATGCTGCCCGGAGTTGCCGGCACCGTCGGCTCCGCAACCCGGTGTATGCGGCAGTTGGTGCGGTTCAGCGAGTTGTCGCCGACGTCGCCTATGTAAATGTAATCGACACCGCCCGGGCCGGGGCCCATGGCAATATCCTCCCAGTCCTGTGCCGTTGTGCTGAGCTGATAGCTTTGCAGCACGTTGCCTTGCGCGTCGATCGCGTAAAACTCGGGCGCGGCGCCGCTGTCGTCGTGCACCCAGAACACGCCGGGCTGGCTGCGGCTTGCGACGATGCCCGAAACCTCGGAAAGCCGCCCGCCGCCGAGCGACTGGTCCAGGTTGCCGGAGAAACCAAATGCGCCCCATGTGAGCGGGTTGTTTTTCCCGTCAAGCGTCAGCCCAGGCGGCAGCGTGCCGGCCGAGACGCTCCAGGTGTAGCCAACGCCGCTGCCTCCGGTGGCATACAGATCTTGCGCATAGGGGCTGACGGTTGAGCCGCCGGGCAGGCTGAACGTGGTGATCACCAGCGGCGCATTGTTCAGCACATCCAAGGCAAACGCCTGCGTGTGCACACATGTCCCGAAAGTCAGCGAAATCTCAAACGGGAAGTTGCCGACGACTGTGGGTGTCCCGCTGATCTGGCCTGTGCCGGCTGCACCTGTGAGCGACAAACCATTCGGCAGGGCACCGGACGAAACGTTCCAGAGCAGCGTTGGCTCGCTCGAGTTCGGCCCGACGTATCCAAGTTGCTGCGTATAGGGCAGGTTCAACCCGGCATTGGCCAGCACGCCGGGCGTGATCGAGTACAGGATCGTGCCGACGGCCCCGGGCTTGGATTCCTCGGCATCTTCGCCGCAGGCAGCCAGCACGAAGGCCAGCACGACGGCAACAGGCATCAGTCGGCGCATGTGTCCTCCCGCGCCATGGTAGCGCGAATGGGCTCCGTGAGGCTTGGTGAATCTTTTCGATTCACGGCAATGTCCTGTGCATGGCGGCTGTTCACGAAATCGAAATGCGCACAGCCATTGCCAGCCGGGCGATTCGAATCAGCGCGTGCGTACTCACGCCGCCGGCAAGTCCGCGCGCCGGATGATGCGGGTCTGGTGGAAGGCCTTCATGGTGGTCGGGTAGATTTCAGTCAGTGCTACGCGGCGTCCCGGCTCAACGATCATGCTCATGTGTTTGCGGGTGATGTCGTTGGGGTGCTGCAGGCCCAGCGCCCGCACGATCATCATCACGTCGTGGTGGATTGCCTGCATGTAGTTGGACACGCGCACGCTTTTGCTTTCCGGGTCGAGGCCCCGTGTCAGCCACCGGCTTTGGGTCGCGACGCCCGTCGGGCAGTGGTTGGTGTTGCACAGCAGGGCCTGGATGCACCCCAGGCTGAACATGAAGCCGCGCGCGATGTGGCACAGGTCAGCCCCCAGTCCCAGCGCGATGGCCGCGCTGGCCCCGGTAACAATGCGGCCGCTGCCGATGACTTTGACCTTGTTGCGCGCACCTTCTTCGCGCAGCACGTTGTCGGTGATCACCAGCGCCTCTTGCAGGCTGATGCCCATGTGATCCGACAGCGACATCGGCGCGGCCCCGGTGCCGCCCTCAGCGCCGTCAATAATAATGAAGTCCGGCCCGTCGTCGTGGCTGGCAATGTAGCGGGCCACTTCGCGAATGAACTCGTCGCCCCCGAGCACGCACTTGAATCCGGCGGGCTTGCCACCGCTGAGATCGCGTACCCGGTTCAGAAAGCGCATCATGCCGGGAACGTCGTTGAACTCGGCGTGGCAGTTGGGGCTGTGGCAGTCTTCGCCCATCTTGATGCCGCGAATGCGCGAAATCTCGGCCGTCACCTTTTCCCGGGGCAGCACACCGCCTTTGCCCGGCTTGGCGCCCTGTGCCAGCTTCAGGTACACCGCCTTGACCTGCTCGCGCGCCGCGACCGCCTTGAATTTTTCCTCGTTGAAGGTGCCGTCCTCGTTGCGGCAACCGAACTTGCCGGGCCCGATCTGGTAGAAAAGGTCGCCGCCGCCGGCGATGTGGTAGTCGCTGACGCTGCCTTCGCCGCTGCTCATGTACCCGCCGGCGAGCTTTGCGCCTTTGCTCAGGGCCAGCACCGCGTTTCGCGACAGCGCGCCGAAACTCATACCGCTGATGTTGGCGATGTATTTCACTGCGTAGGGTTTGAGGCGGTTGGGCCCCAGAATCACCGGCTGCATTTCGTCGCTCGCGTGCAGGTCGGGCGTGGGAAATGGCGCCGGGTTGAACTTGATGACGCCCGGCCCTTCCTGGTCAACCTGTGTCCCGAAGGGCACGGTATTGCTCAGGCCCTTGGCGGCACGGTACGCCCAGCTGCGCTGCAGCCGCGTAAACGGCCGCTCGGACAAGTCGCTGGTGACGATGTACTGGCGCAGCGGCGGGCCCAGCTTCTCGGCGATGTAGCGGAAGCGTCCGAAGAACGGGAAGTTCCGGATGATGGTGTGCTTTCGCTGAAACACGTCCCAGAGCGTACTGAACGCTGTGTAACCGCCGATCGCAATCAGTAGCCACGCCCACCAAGGCAGCATGCCGCTCTCCTTGCACCATTGCCGTTGTGCGGGCACGCGCAACGTGCGACGCCCGAGGTTGGCGATTGTGGATTGCGCAAAGGCAATTGCCTACGCCCAAGGTGGGACCTTGCGACATGCGCCGGCTCAGCCATTGGTGCGCGGCACGCGATCGGCGTTTTCGTTGATGGCTGCGTTGAGCAGCTTCACGAATTCCTGGCCGCTGAATGGCTTGGCGAGAAATGCGTAGATGCCCATCATGACGGCGCGTTCCAGCTCGGCGGGGTAGATCTCGCCGGTCAGCAGCACGATAGGCGTGGAGCGATGAACCATCGACTGCCGCACGGCAGCGATGACGTCGATGCCGGTTCCATCGGGCAGGTCGTAATCGACAACAACGACGTCAGGCGCGTTCTGCGTAAGGACCTTTTCTGCGGCTTCCAGCGAGTTGACGCGCAAGCTTGTCGCACCGACACTTTCGACCAGTGCCTCGCAGCGTGAAGCGGAATCGGTGTCATCCTCGATGATCAGGACAACAGACTGGCGGGCGCGAGTATCTTGCATCGGTGTGGCTCCGTGGCGGCATCAGCAGAAAAGGTTGTCAATACATGGCGTATTGTCCAGTGCCATGTGTGGTTTGACACAACGGTGACAAATGCCATATCGGACGCTTGTCACGTATTGCTCTGAACTCACAAATTCAGGGGCTCCGCAGAGACTCTACCATTCCCAAACCCGCGTTGCCCCCGAATCATCAATATCACGTGGTTGTCACGCATACAACAATTAGTTTGATTTTTTATCCAGCACAACTTTCTGCCACACCGAACCCGTAAAATCAATCCACCATGTAGTTTACACCGTGCACTCGATTACGCCAAGTGTGTTTGCACCAAATGCACTTCGTTGCATATCTCATCCAGTTGCCTCGGGGTCAGTGCCTGCCTTTGGTCGCACTTCGCTTCGCACTTCCGCGGGTGCATTTCCACAATGACTCCATCGGCGCCGACCCCGTGCGCGGCTCGGCACAGGGCCAGAATCAACTCGTCGCGGCCGGCGGCGTGGCTTGGGTCAACGATCACCGGCAAGTGCGTGAGCTCGCGCAAGGCCGGCACACTGGAAAGATCAAGCGTGTTGCGAGTCTCGCGCTCAAACGTCCGCAGCCCGCGCTCGCACAAGATCACGCCCGGGTTGCCAGCCACAAGAATGTACTCAGCCGCGCACAGCAGTTCGCGCATCGTCGCTGCCGCCCCGCGCTTGAGCAGGATCGGCCGGCCCGTGGCAGCACACGCCCGGAGCAGCGGCACGTTCTGCATGTTGCGGGCGCCGATCTGCAACAGGTCGGCGTGTTCAGCAACGGCGCCTGCATCCGCGGGATCCAGCACCTCGGTGACGCACGCCATGCCGCGGCTGTGCGCCGCGTCGGCGAGCCAGCGCACACCCGGCATGCCGGTACCCTGGAAATCGTACGGGCTGGTGCGCGGCTTGAACGCGCCGCCGCGCAGGATGCGCACGCCGCATGCGCGGGCGTGGTCGGCTGCCTCCTGGACTTGGCGCTCGGATTCAACGGCGCAGGGGCCGGCAATCACTTCGTGCAACCCTGCCCCAATTCTTGCCTCGCCGACGCTGACGACGGTGTGGCGCCCTGGCTCCCAACGCGCAAGCCTGAAGCTCTCCGAGTCGGGGGCAATGCCGCGCGCACGCGGCGCCTTCGGTTGCTCCAGTTGCGCTGCGCACCCGTGACGCGCAAGCAGCAATGCCAGCTCACGTCCGAGTCGGGCCGGCAAGCCCAATCGTGACGCGGCTTGCTCAAGATCAAGGGCGTGCGCGCTTTCGCGCAATGGGTCGTGAATCGCCCTGCCGGTGACGCGCTTGGCAAGGCCGATATCTCCGGCGACTCGACTGCGTTGTGCAAGCAACTCTATCATCTGGTTGTCGATGTGGTTGATGTTGGCGCGCAACGCGCCGAGCACCAACGCCTCGTCTGAGCGCGGCGCCTCAATAGTTCCGGTGGTCATGTTCGTTCTTCCTGCCCTGGCGTGCCCGTATGGGCAACCGAGGTCTCAAGTGGTTTCGAATGTGTCGCGGACTCCGGGCCGGCTTGCACGTTTCGGCACAACAGCCGAAATGTCGTGCGGTTGTCCGGCTCGTCCTGCGTGGGCCCCTCAACCGGATACAGCCCGGTAGCGTTGCCGATGCCGATCGGCCCCAGCACGCCCACGTGCCGCAACCCGCCGCGCAGAAAAGCGGGTGCTTGGCGCGCGCCGTCATCGACAAGACGCAGGCGCACGCTGTTGTGGCTCAGCCAGCCGCGGCACTGGGCCGCCACCTGCGGGTGGGCCCAGACTTCGGTGATGTCGCGCCGTCGCACGCCCGGTATGCCCAGCAGGTAATGATCGACGCGCAGGGTTGTTTCTTCGAGTGCGGCGAACTGCTGCGCCAAGGTCAGCGCCTCATGGATGCGGCCGGTGCTGCTGTTGTGAATCGGCAGCAGCAACAGGTCGACCTGGCCGTTCGCGAGCGCCGCAGCGGCGTCAGCGAAGCTTGCGAACGGCCAGCCGGTGAATCGCTCTGCCAGCAGGGTCAGGCCCGCGCGTTCCGAGTTTGAGCCGCGCTCGCCCTGGTAGGCTACGCGGTAATGTCGTTGGGTATCCAGCGTCAGCATGGCGGTGTCTCCGGTTGGTTCGTGGTGAAAAGAAAAAGCCCGCTCAAGTGAGCGGGCCAGGGATCGTGTGATAGGAATGCTACCTGCTCATCAACACGCCTGCCCGCGCCCACCCGGATAGAGGTAGGCGAATGCAAACGCGAAGATGGCGGTGTGCTTGTTCATGTCAGGGGCAGAACGATAGCGGGTTGCATTGACGGGTCAAGGGTTCGTTTCGGTTTTGGCGGCGATTCGTGGCTGACTTGCTTCAAGCATCAACGAGTTGCGGCACTACTTCTTGATCTCGAACTCTTCGCCTTTCACGTCCGTGTCCAGCTTCGTGTCCTTGAACACGTACAGGGTGTAGCCGGGCTCGTCGTCGCCCTTGGCAAGCGGCTCAAGCAGCTTGACGCTGGTGATGGCGCCTTCGCCCTTGGCGAACTTGACCTCGATGCTGGCGATGAATTTCTTGACCGTTTCGTTGCGCGGCTTCATCTCCAGCGTTACCGGCTCGCGCGACTTGATGCTCACGTCGTAGTCGTTCTTGAGTTTCGTGAACTCGCCCTTGAACCACGTGAACAGTTGCTTGACGACTGCGTCGAGGCCGCGGTCTTCGGACAGCTTGATGTTCTCGACCTTGTTTGTGCTTTCGCTCCACTTCTTGCCGCTGTCGCCCGTGACGACGAGAATGGACTTGTGCGGCTTGGCGTATTCCCAGCGCACGTGGTCGGGTTTCTTGAACACGAAGCGGCCGGACGATTCGATCTTGTCGCCGAACAGGGGCAGAAACTTTGTCTGGGTGAAGTTGCCCTGGAAGTCCTTGTGTTCTTTGTGTTCTTTCTCGATGCGCTTGAGCAGGTCGTCCAGCGACTCTTCCTTGACCTCTTCCTTCTTGTCGTCTGTTTCTTTGCCCTCCGCCGGCGTGGGCGTAGTTTCCTGCGCCACAATCGTGGCGCGCCCCAGCAGCAGGAACAGAACGATGACTGCAACGCGCATAGGGGTCTCTCCGGGCCCAGCATAGTAACGTCCGCGCGGAATGCCGGGTGGTGCCGAACATCTGGCGCTTCAGCCTTGGGCGTACACCTTGACGCCCAGCAACGCCTCCAGCGGTACAATCTCAAGCCCCCGGGCGCGCAGGCCGTCGATCACGACCGGCAGTGCCTCCAGCGTGGCGTTGCGGTCGCTCGTGCCCTGCAAGCCGGCGCCGTCGTGCAGCAGAATCACCCCACCGGGCTTGGCGCTTTCCACGATGCGCTGGGCAATGCGCGCCGCGTTATTCACCACGGCATCGAACCCGCGCACCTGCCACCCGACCGCCACCATGCCTTCTTGCCTCAGTACGTCGCCGAGCGCCGGGTTCTTGAACCCGTGGGGCGCCCGGTACAGGCACGGCTGCAGGCCGACGGCGGCTTCGATCGCGGCGTTGCAGTCGCGAACTTCGCGGCGCAGTTTGCCGTGAAGGCTGAAGTTGATCCACATCGCGTGCGTGTCACTGTGGTTGCCCAGCGTGTGGCCTTCCTGCGCAATGCGCTTTGCCAGCGCGGGATGCTGGCGTACCCGCGCGCCGACACAGAAGAAGGCGGCTTGCACGTCCTTCTCTTTCAGCAGGTCGAGTACGCGGGGTGTGAAGTCGGGATCGGGGCCGTCGTCGAACGTCAGGGCCACAGCCTTGACCGGCACCGGCGACCGCCACAGCGTGCGCGCCCAGATTGAGCTGTTCACGTTGAACACTGCCCAGGCCATCACGCCCAGGCCAAGCGCCAGCGACGCGCCGGCGCCGACCCAGCACCACGGAAACGGCAGCAGCACAAAGCAAGCGACAATGGCCGCGATGGCTGCAAGCTTGATGGCGATGGCTTTGAGCACACGGCTACGCTAGACGACAGCAGTGAAAAGAAAAGGCGCCGCAGCGCGGCGCCGAAAGCGGATGCCTACGCTGCGAGGCGGCGGCTAGTTGGCCTTTGTTTCCTGCTGCTCGTAAATGAACTTGATCATCTCGATCTCGGACTGAAAGCCCTTGCGGAAGACGTACGTAAACTCGTCCACGGCGCGGCGGATCAGGAACGTGCCCATCTCGTTCTTCTTGCTGCGTGTGAACTCTTTCAGCAGCTCTTCGCGGCTTACGTCGCCTACGTCGTAATCGTTGGCGGTGTCGGCGATGGTCACTTTGACCCGCGTGGGGTCGATGTCGATCAGCAGGCGCAGGTTGCCGACGGCGCCGTGTTCTTTGGCATTGAGGATGATGCTGCTGCAGGCCTCATCAATCGCGATTACGACCTGGCGGGCCACGCGTGAACCCAGCTGGCCCTCGGCGAGCACTTCACGCACGAAGTCGCGCAGGGGCGCCAGCGAGCGGGTGTCGATTGCTACGTCGAGTTCGCGACGTGTGGTCTGAATCATGGCTTCCGCTTTCCAGTTTCGGGATGTGTGTTCAAGCACACTTCCGCAAAACGATCAGGCAAGGGTGCTAATTATCTGTGCGCTTACAAGTGGATTCAGGGAATTCTCAGTCACATATTCGCCAGAATGCACATGTGCGTATTCTACTTTCTTGGCGTTTGGCTGACAGAGCCAGTCGCCCAGCCCATTTCGGACGCCAGTTCAACAGCCAGTGCTAGCCCGGCCATCCCACTTTCGTTCGAATGGTCCAGCCACCAGTTGGCGGGCAGCCAGCGCGCTTCAGGCAGCGCGCTCTCGGCCAAGCCGGCCCGGGCCAGCGCACTGCGCAACGTGTTGGGGATGCGCCGATGCGGCGCGTCCTGGTGCTCAACGAGCACAAGAACGTCTGCCCGTTTCAATGCCGGCAGTGCGCTTGCCTTGACCCCGCGCGTGCGCTGCGGCCACAACAGGACCACCTTGCCCGGAAAGTCCGGCAAAGTCGCCGCCGAGTTGCCTTCGATCACTAACGGCCGTTCCGGGTCAAACGCGTTCATTGCCGCCGCCAGTGCGTACCGAAACACATGGGGCGCCGCACGCAGCCACAGTACGGGCTTTGCCCCGGCGATGGCCAAGCGGTCGGTGTCTTTGCCCGGCGTGCGCAGCAGGGCCTCGTCTGTGACCAGCTCAAATCCGGCGGGCACGGGGTCGCAGCCGTCGCAATTGTCGTCGCCCTGTTCATCGACGCCATGTACTGGACAATGGGACTCGCGGTGAAAACGCGTGATCTTGAGTGCCTGCGCGCCTGGGACGGCCGCAATCATCGCGCAAGCGAGCGCGGTTTTGCCCGCGTTGGCTGAGGGTCCGGCGATGATCAGGCGCTGTGCCACCATCAGGGCAAGGCTAACAAACCCCGGAAAATCAGGCAGTCCCCGACTGGCGCTCAGGTTGCCTGGGTCCGTCCCGCGCCCCTGCCCAATACAGCACTTGGCCATTGGTAATCTGCGCTCACGGTTCTAAGAACAACACTCAGCCCCCCGGTTGAAGTAAGTGCGCCATGCGGATTCTTCACTTCCGAGTCACATTTGCCGTGCTTGGCTTGCTGGCCCTGTTGGCTGGCGCCCTGCTCGATACCACGTGGCTTGCCGGGTCGGGCGCCGCTGCGGCTGCGGTTTCTGACCTGATCGGCATTGCCCGCGCCAGGGTCCGCCACCCCGAGCCGCTGCTGCGCCTGCTGCGCGCCATTTGTGAAGCCCTGCCCTCAATCGGCGTGGCCGCCTATGAGCCGCTTGCGATCGGCGTGGCCGTGGCAGTGGTGCTTTACGCGTTGATGGCAGCCGGCCTGGAAACGGTCAGTGTCTCGCGCGGCTTGACGCTGGGCAACGTGCGCGGCGAGACCAGCCGGCGCGTGACTTCAGCGCTGTGCAGCCTGGCGCTGCTGGGCATTCCGGCTGCATTGGCATGGGGCCGTACGCCGCAATCTTTGATTGGGCGCGACGCCGGGACCGTGGCGGCTGTGGTCGTTTCGGTGGCAATCCTGGTGGCTTTGCGCGGAATGCTGGATGTCGCACTTGAAGTTCGGGCAGCCGGGAAGCGGGCGAGTGCCCAAAACGTTGACAGCTAGGGGCTTGCGGTTACAGTGTGCGATTGCAACCAGTACGTTACCCCAGCAGTAAACCGGGCGGACAACTGAATCCACACGGTCCGATGAGTTGTCGGGAGGCTTGATGTTGACGCAATCGAAGAAGACACCCCTTGGCAAAGTCCTCGTCGGATTGAAGTTCTGCACGGTCGAGCAGGTGAAAGAAGGCCTGACGCACGCCAAGACCAACATGATGATGTTGGGCGAAGCGCTGATGGAGCTTGGCTACCTCGACGACGAGAAGCTTGCCAAGGCGCTGGCCAAGCAGCAGGGCGTGAAGTTCGTGCTGCTGAACAAGTATGAGCTGCCGCCGGACCTTGTCGGTTCCGTGGGCAAAGAAATCGTCGAAGAGCACGAGATCATCCCGGTGCAGCGCAAAGGCCGCAACCTGACTGTGGCCACGCACCGCGTGCTTGAGTACTTCGCGCTGGACAACCTGCGCTTCATTTTAGGCAGCGAAGTCGACTGGGTGATGGCGCCCGAAAACCAGATTCGCACCGCGATGAAGAAGTACTACGGCATCGGCGGCATGGGCGACATCGTTGACGGCGATGGCGAAAACATCAGCTACAAAGATTTTGACGCGCACGAACTCTCGACCGATGAAGAAGAGGGCTTTGTCGCGCAGCTGGTGCAGTTGCTGATCACCGACGCAATCAAGCAGCGCGCCAGCGACATTCACATCGAGCCGATGGAAGAAAAGGTACGCATCCGGTACCGCGTCGACGGCGATTGCCTTGAGATGGAGGCGCCGCCCAAGCGCCTGCAAGGCCCGCTGATCCAGCGCGTGAAAATCCTGGCCAAGATGAAGATCGAGGAAAAACGCATTCCCCAGGACGGCCGCATCAAGACCCGCGTTGAGGGCCGCGACATCGACTTGCGCGTAAGCTGCCTTCCGTGCAGTTGGGGCGAGTCGGTGGTCATGCGTATCCTGGACAAGGCAAAGAGCCTGGTCGCCCTGGAAACGCTGGGCGTGCACCCGACCGATTTCGACCGCTTCCAGAAAATCCTGAAGAAGCCCAACGGCATCTTCCTGGTCACCGGCCCCACCGGCTCAGGCAAGACCACGACGCTGTACGCGGCCCTGACTGCGCTGAACAAGCCGGACGTAAAGATCATCACGGCGGAAGACCCCGTTGAGTACAACCTCTCGGGCATCAACCAGTCGCAGGTGAATCACCAGATTCAGCTCAGCTTTGCGCGCATCCTTCGCGCCATGCTGCGCCAGGCGCCGAACATCATCCTGGTCGGCGAAATTCGAGACCATGAGACCGCCGAGATCGCAATCCAGGCGGCGCTCACGGGTCACTTGGTGTTCAGCACGCTGCACACCAACGACGCCAGCGGCGCGTTGACGCGCTTGATCGACATGGGCGTCAAGCCGTTCCTGGTCGCCAGCGCGGTGCAGGCGATTCTGGCCCAGCGGCTTGTGCGCGTGCTGTGCAAGCACTGCAAGCAGCCGCACACCCCCGAACCGGCGGACCTGAAAATGGTCGGCCTGAAGCCCGAGAACATCCGGGGCAAGACGATTTACCGGGGCGTCGGCTGCCGCGAATGCGGCAACGCGGGCTTCCGTGGCCGCATGGGCGTGTACGAGTTGCTTGAGATGAACCCGGCCCTGCGCGAGCTGACGATGAAGCAGGCCAGCACGCTCAAGATTCGCGCCGAGGCGCGCCAGAACGGCATGAGCACACTGCTCGAAGACGGCGTGCGCAAGGTGCTGCTGGGCACGACAACGATCGGCGAGATCCTGACCATCGCCCACCGAGACGACATCTAGTGAATGAACAATTGGCAATTCGCAATGAACAATGCGCTCCGGAAGGAGCGCTTGTTCTTTGTTGACCTGCCGTCGCCAAGTTCCTAGTTCATTGGCGGAGGCCAACCATGGCGCACAAGATCGGCGTGATTCTTTCCGGTTGCGGGTTCAAAGACGGCGCGGAAATTCATGAAAGCGTCTGTACGCTGCTGGCCCTTGACCGCATGGGCGTCGAGACGATCTGCATGGCCCCCAACATTGACCAGGGCAAGGTCGTCAACCATCTCACCGGCCAGGACGTGCACGAGAAGCGCAACGTCCTTGTCGAAAGCGCCCGCATCGCCCGCGGCAAGATTCGCGACATCGCCGAGATCAAGGCTGGCGACCTCGACGCGCTGGTCCTGCCTGGCGGCTATGGCGCTGCGCTGAACCTGAGCGACTTCGCCGCCAAGGGCGCCAAGGCCACAGTCAACGCTGAGGTCGCACGGCTGGTGCGTGAAGTCCACAAGGCGGGCAAACCAATCTGCGCGATCTGCATTGCGCCGGCCGTGATTGCCAGGGTTTTGGGCGACGAGCACCCGGTACTGACCATCGGCAACGACGAGGGGACCGCCGACGCAATCGAAGCCTGCGGCGCCAAGCACGAGAACTGCGCCGTGCGAGACTTTGTCGTGGATAAAGAGCGCAAGATCGTAAGCACGCCGGCCTACATGCTCGGCCCAAGCATCGCCCATGTGGCCGAGGGCATCGAGCGCGCCGTGCGCGAAACCGTGGCCATGATCGGTTAGCGACGCGCAACTAACAAACCATCCACGTCCAAGCCGCCCGGTGTTATGCCGGCCGCGATTGGGTATCCTGAGTTCTGCATTAGCAGCTCAGGAAGGTTCTCTTGGCACGTCAGCGCAGCGGCAAGCCAGGTGGCGACGAGCCACCCCCCGCAACCCCGAACCGGGGCTTGTCCCATCTCAATGAGAAGGGCGAGGCGCGCATGGTCGACGTGTCTGCCAAAGAAATCTCGACTCGCACCGCACGCGCGCAGGCCGTCTTGCGCATGAGTACAGCCACGCACGCCGCCGTGGTGCACGGCACCGGCCCCAAGGGCGAAGTGCTGGGCACCGCCCGCGTTGCCGGCATCATGGCCGCCAAGCGCACGCCCGAAGCCATCCCGATGTGTCACCCACTGGCACTGAGTGGCGTGGAAATCTCGTTTGAAACCGCCCTGCCCGCTGACGCGCAGGGCCGCCCCGGCATCCGGGTGCTGGCCAGCGTCAAGTGCACCGGCGTGACCGGCGTGGAAATGGAAGCGCTGCACGCGGCGACAGTCGCGGCACTCACGGTTTACGACATGGTGAAAGCCCTGGAGAAGGGCATTGAAATCGAGTCCATCCGCCTGCTTGAAAAGACCGGCGGAAAGGGCGGAGACTGGAAAGGATGAGCGCCAAGCCAGTGCCTGCAGAAACCGAAATCATCACCGATGCATCGCGACTCAAGCAGGTAGTTGACGAGTTGCTGGAAGCGCCGCGCCTTTCGCTCGATATCGAGAGCGACGGCTTTTACAACTATGCCGAGCGCGTCTGCATCGTCACCCTGTCCAGCGAAAATCTCAACGTCGTCGTCGACACACTTGCCATCGACGACGCGGCACAAGCCCTCGGGCGCATTACCGCCCGCGCCGAAAGGCCGCTGCTGATGCACTCGGGCCAGAATGACGTGCTGGCCCTCAAGCGCGACTATGATCTCGAGTTTGGCAGCGTGCAGGACACCAGCGTGGCAGCCATGCTGCTGGACCTGCCGCAAACCGGCTTGGCGGCGCTGGTTGAGGGGTATCTGGGCACGCACCTTGAGAAAGAGTTGCAGCGCTACGACTGGTCACGCCGCCCGATTGAACTGCACCACGTGAGCTACCTGGTCAACGACACCCAGCACCTCTTCCGGCTGCACGACCTGATGATCGACGAGTTGCGCAAGCTCGACCTGCTGGACGAGTACGAGATCGAGTGTCGCGCCGTCGCCGAGGCCGAGCCGCGTGAGCGCGTCTTTGACCCCGACCGCTTCCGGCGCATCAAGGGCCACGGCGACCTCTCTGAGCAGCAGCGCGGTGCACTCAAGGCCCTGTACGCGTGGCGCAACGACCTGGCCCGTAGCCTTGACCGCGCGCCATTCCGCATCATCAGCGACAACACGCTGCTTGATATCGCGCGCACGCTGCCGACAACGCCGGACGCCATCGGCGCCATGCGCGGTGTCGGCGAGTGGCTGATGGCAGAGCAGGCGGGCGCCATGCTTGAAGCCATCCAGAGTGGGCTTTCCAGCCCCGCCAACATGAAGCCGCCGCGGCGCAACGACACGCCGGCGCCGCGCATGGACCCGCGGCAACGGGACACGCTGGGACGCCTTAAGCGCTGGCGCGAAGCCCAGAAACAGACACGTGGTGTCGGGCTGCAGGCGATCCTGCCGTCCGCGGTGCTCAAAGACCTGGTGCTTGCGCCGCCCAAAGACATTGAGCAACTCGCAGCCAACCCCCGTGTCGGCAGCGCCCGCGCCAAGCGGTACGGGGCCGACCTGATCAAGCTGTTGAACGGTCGGCGAGAGGGTTAGGAACTTGCCCGATGCTCAAGATTCTCGCGCCCGCCAAGGTCAACTGGTTCCTTGAGGTCCTGCACAAGCGACCTGACGGCTACCATGCCATCGACACGGTCATGCAGACCATCAGCCTGTGCGACGAGATCACTGTCGAGAACGCAGACTCGCTGAGCCTACATTGCAGTATCGACCTCGGCCCCACCGAGAAAAATCTTGTCTGGCGCGCAGCCGCACTGCTGCGCGACGAGCACGCCCCCGGCAGGGGCGCACGAATCACTTTGAAGAAGAACATTCCTCACGGTGCCGGCTTGGGCGGCGGCAGCAGCGACGCAGCCAGCACGATGCTGGCACTCGACCGTCTGTGGGGCACAAACCTGGGCACTGGGCGCCTACAAGAGCTCGTCAGTCGTGTCGGCAGTGACTGCGCCTTCTTTATTGAAGGAGGGACTGCCCGCTGCACCGGCCGCGGCGAAATCGTCGAACCCCTGCATGATGTGGCTGGAGTTGACGTTGTCATCCTGTACCCCGAGGAGGTGTGTCCGACTGGACCAGTTTACCAGGATGCCAGCAGTCACTTGACGGACGAGAAGGCAAAATGTTACTTATTTCATGTTTTACCGAGCGCCTTTAATCGCACAAAGCTTGCCAGTGCCATCTTCAACCGGCTTCAGGATTCCGCGCTCAGGGTTTCGCCGGGCTTGAAGCAAGCCTGGGATCGCACTGAGTCAGGACGCGGTGTGCTGGCACGCTTTGTGAGCGGTTCAGGGTCGTCCATCGCTTTCTTAATGGAAGACCGTGAGTCGGCCGTGACGTTTGCGGCGGGTCTACAATCGCAGGGCCTGGGGCAGGCCTTCAGTACCGTAACTTTGCCCCGGGGTGCAGTATGGGGATGAGTCAATGCGTGACATCGAAGTCACGGAAGTTCGGGTCAAGCTGGCATCCGAAGACGACGAGAAGTTGCTCGGATACTGCAGCGTCACGCTCAACAATGCCTTCGTCATCAAAGACCTGAAAATCATCCAGGGTGACGGCTCGCCATTCGTTGCGATGCCGTCCCGCAAAATCACCGACAAGTGCACCCGCTGCGGCTACAAGAATCACCTGCGCGCCAAGTTCTGTAACGAATGCGGCGCCAAGCTGCCGGTCAATCGCGCCGAGACTGACGCGCGGGGCCGCGCCAAGCTGCACTTCGACCTGGTGCACCCGATTCGCGGCGAAGTCCGCGAGTACGTTCACCAGAAAATCGTCGAGGCCTATGCAGCCGAGGTTGCCCGCGTGCGGGCCGGCGGCGCGCCGACGGACCTGGACGAAGGCTAGATCAATTCGCCCACATGCCGCGACCAGTGGCGCGCGCTTCATCGCGGAGCTTTGCAAACTCTGACGCGTGCCGTGTGTTCGGCGCGATGCTCATGGTGTCGGCCCAACCGCCTTCCAGCAGCAGTCTGTTCAGCATGCGCCCGTCCGGCAGGGTCGCGTAGGCCAGCGTGCGCTCGTACTTGTCCAGGCGTTCCTGGTCGTACTCGAGTTTCAACTGCGGGTCTTTCTCCAGCAGGCTGAATACGTACATGGTGGCTTTGAAGGCCGCGCCCTCGGGGTCGACCCTGTGCTCGCCAAGTTCTTCGCAATCTACGCCGATCAGGCGAACGCGCGTGCCGTCAGCCATCTCAAGGGTGTCGCCGTCGATCACGCGCCGCACGGCGACGTGCCCGCGCAGCTTCTTTGCCGGCGCCGGCAGATAAAGTTTTGGACGTGCAACTGTTGCTGATTCGGGAGGCTGTTCGGCGTTGCCTCCGCCGTACAGTCCGTCCTGGCGCATGCGAATCGGCAGCAGGCCGCTCTGCCACAACGCGACACCGGCCACGGCGACCAGAATCACCATGACCAGTGCGGTTGCGCCGGTGTTGATCTTTCCGCGTTGATTCGCGCGTCTCATGCCCACAGTATAGCGGCCCATGCGACAAATGGATCATCGCTTGAGCCGCGCAGTCCATGGTTTGCGCCTTGGGCCGCTGGACTATGTGCTGGCAGTGCCCGGCCTGCTGTTCGGCAGCTATGGCATGCCGCTGCTGATTCTGGCGCTCGGGGCGTGGCTGGGCTGGCGCTTTGCAGCCGTGGCGATCATGAGCACGCTGACTACCCTGGCGATCACGACGCCCATGAAGCACTGGGTCAATCGTCCACGCCCGGAGCCACTGGAGGCACCGCGCGCGCTGAAGCTGCGCAAACTCGTGAACAACCCCGCGTTTCCGTCGGGCGACAGCGCGCAGGCCGGCAGCGTGACGGCGCTGCTTGTGCTGTGCGGGCCTTTTGCGTGGCCCCTGGGTGCCGTCTTCCTGCCGTTGATCCCGCTGTGCATGTTCAGCCGCGTGTACTTCGGCGCACACTGGTGGGCCGACACCGTCGGCGGCGCAATGATCGGGGCGGGGGTGGCCATGGCCTACGCCGTATGGTTCGGCGCGTTCATCGCCGGCTGAAGCAGCCGCGCACCCCGTTGCCCCGCCGTGCAGGCGCACTATAAGTTCAGGCATTCCGGTGCTGGAGCTACCATGTCTGAGCGCAAACTGTTCACGTCTGAATCGGTCGGAGAGGGTCACCCGGACAAGCTGTGCGACCAGGTCTCCGATGCGGTGCTTGACGCGCTGCTGACAAAAGACCCGCGCGCACGCGTGGCCTGCGAAACCGCCACCACCACCGGTTTGATTGCGGTCATGGGCGAGATCACCACCACGGCCACAGAAGTTCTGTCGGGCATCGGCGACATCGCCCGCAAAGCCGCCTGCGATATCGGTTACACGAATGGCGAGTACGGCCTGGATGGCAACACCTGCGGTGTCATCGTCGCGGTGCACGGCCAGTCGCCTGACATTGCCATGGGCGTGGACGAAAAGTCTGATCGCGAACAGGGCGCCGGCGACCAGGGCATGATGTTCGGGTACGCCACGAACGAGACGCCAGAACTGATGCCGGCAGCGATCGCGTGGTCTCACAAGCTGACGGCCCGCCAGGCCGAGCTGCGCCATTCGCGCAAGCTGCCATGGCTGCGGCCCGACTGCAAAAGCCAGGTGACCATTGAGTACGAAGGCCACGAGATCAAGCGCATTCACACCGTGGTGCTCAGCACCCAGCACGCGCCCGAGATCAGCCTGAATGAAATTCGTGAGCAGGTACTTGAGCACATCATCAAGCCCGTGCTGCCGGGCAAGTACGTCGACAAGGACACGATCTATCACGTCAACCCGACTGGGCGCTTCGTGATCGGCGGCCCGCACGGCGATTCAGGCCTGACCGGCCGCAAAATCATCGTGGACACATACGGCGGCATGGGTCGCCACGGCGGCGGCGCCTTCAGCGGCAAAGACCCGACCAAAGTTGACCGCAGCGCAGCCTACATGGCGCGCTACGTCGCCAAGAACGTTGTAAAGGCGGGCCTGGCAGATCGTTGCGAGATCCAGTTGGCTTACGCCATTGGCGTGGCTGAGCCCGTGAGCATCAACATCGACACGTTCGGGACCTGCACGATCAGTGAACATCGCATCATTGAGCTGTTGCGCAGCCACCTGAGCTTCAAGCCCAAGGCAATCATCGAACACCTGAAGCTGCAGCGCCCGATTTATCGCCAGACGGCCAAAAACGGCCACTTCGGCCACGACGGCTTTCCATGGGAGGCGACGGACCTTGCGGACAAGCTGAAGAAGGCCGGCGGCGCCTGATTTTCGACGTTCTTCCTGCGCGGCCCGGTACCAGCGACGTCTGGACCGGGCCGCGGTGAATTTCTGTGCAATTCATAAGTGCCTATGACTGGTTCACTTGGCTCGAAAAAAGCCCCTTGCGCGATTTGACGGGTTTGGATAAACAGTGCGCGCGCTCACGTTAGTGTTCGCCGGGGGGCAAATTCCGGAAAAGGTCTTTCCACGCGCCTTTGACGGCATATATTGCCGCCCTCGGACAGGACTTGTGTCAAATTCGTAGACACCAAACAGGGAAACTAAGGGGACAAACCCATGACTGACAATGCACCGGCTGAAGGCGGAGAGGGTCAAGACATCATGAGTCTCGGCGCCACGCCTGAACTTCAGGCTCACGCCAAGACCATGTGGATGGTCAACATCTTCAACTTCGGACTTCTGTACCTCATGTTTGTTGAAAAGCCGGGCCAGTGGCAGAACCCCTGGTTCATCGGCCAGGTGCGCGCGCTGGTTCGGGCGTCACTGTTCAACATGGTCTGCTGGCCGATTGGCGCGTTCTTCGCGTTCAAGGGCTTCAGCGCGGTCGGTGCGGGCAAAGACCCGGTCATCCCGTTCGCGTGCGCCGGCGGCGCGACTGCCGACAGCAAGAAGTAAGAACGGAAAGAACTTACTTCGACCGGGGACGGGAAACCGTCCCCGGTTGTTGTTTGCACGACGAGACGCGAAGCAGGAACCGCTCATCGGCTGCCGCGAGAGTTGCACTTCGCGATCCTGCCCACTGCCTAGCGCCTGCTGCCCTCGGTAACCTCAAACAATGCCTCGCCTCAACGTCGATCTCTCGGTCAACGATTACGACCGCGAACTGTTCGCCGAACGTCGCATCGTGCTTGAACTCCGCGAGGGCGAAGGCTTCCAGCACATCCTACTGAAGATTATCGCCATGGCGCTGTTCCATCACCCGCGCCTTCAGATCGAACCAACCATGGACGACGACGACCGCTACAAACCGGACCTGCTGATCCGCAGCGAAGACTATCGCCCCGAGGTCTGGATTGAGTGCGGCCAGGTGCGCGTCCAGAAGCTCGACAAGGTGACGTTTCGACACTACTACGCCAGGGTCGTCGTCATCAAACGCACCGAGCGCGAGGCCCGCGAACTCCTGGAGCGCTGCCGGGGCGAAGTCCGTCGCCTTGAAGCGATTGAGTTCATCGGTTTCGACAACGGGTTCATCGACCGCGTGGCTGACACGCTGACCGGCAAGAACGACGTGATCGCAATTCTCTCCGGCAAGGGCATGCAGCTCGTCGTCGGAGGCAGCACCTTCGAGACCGGTATCCACCGATATCGCCTGTGAAGCCGGTCCATGGGTCTGCGCGGGTCCTATTCTTGGCGCACATCCCCGGTCGGCGCGCTACACTGCTGCCATGAAACGACTTGCACCATTTCTGCTTCTGCTCACCTGCGTGGTTGCACTTGCCCAGGACAAGCGCCCGGAGTTGCCGAAGGTTCCGCCGGGGTTTGACGACGGCCGCGCTGAGGTGATCGCCGAAGTCGCCGACGAGTTGATCAGCCCGGAGAAGTTCCCCGGGCGACTGTTTGAAGAGGCCGACACAGCTGAACTGGCTGCGTTTCTGTTCAGTCACCTGAGCGACGATGAAAAGGCGCTTCTCGACACCGGCCTGAATCTCGACGGCGCGCTGCCCCGCTGCCGCGACGCCGCAGCCATCGAAGCCCTTCTGGCCAAGCAGGCAATCGGCAGCGTGCAAGTCTGCGACGCGCTCGGAAAGCTGCTCGCGGGCCGCCGGTATTCGCTGCGTGAAACCGTTGCCTGGTTCTATGCGCGCGGCTTCAACTTTCGCGTGTTGCAGTCCGCACTGAACGGCGAGCGCATCGACTGCTTCATGCTGCGCCGCGGTTTGCGCGAGATGGCGGCCAAGGGCACGACAAACGCCGAGCTGTTCGAGAAGGCGTTCTGGGACTTCAACCTCAAGGATGGCAGGCAGGAACTTGGCGGCCACTACGACGGCGTGCAGTTGATTGAGTCGTTGCTGGCACTGGGCTGGGGTCCTGCCGAGTTTGCGTCGGCCATGGGCCTGAAAGATGCTGCCGGCCTGAAGCCTGTTCAGCGCGACCTGATCAGCTGGGGCGACCCGGTGCTGTTGTGGCCTGCGCTAGAGCACGGCATGCCCGAAAGCGACTGGATCAAGGCGGTGCGTGCCTGGTATGCCAAGGGCGGCAAGGGCGAGAGCGACAACCGCGTACTGTCCTGCGCCCTGGCCAGAGCCGAGACCGTCTCGCGCTGGTTTCGCACCGGCGGCCCCCAAGTTACTGGCGTGTACACCGGCCCCTGGCCGGACGCCAAGGGCGAGCCCCAGCCGCCCGTGGCGGAACTGCGGGCGATCCAGGAAGGCGACGAGGCCCGCATTGCCGGCCAGCTGAGTGAAGCCGTTCGCGGCCACTTCAGCGCGGCGGGTGATACATTTCTGCTGGTGATTTACGCAGACGGCAGCGGGCGCGCCATCATCCGCAAGCCCAAGCGCAAGCCCGTGAACCTTGGCGCGCCCACGCCACTCGGCAACGTAGCCCACACGGACCAGTTGTACGAGGGGCGCGTCAGCATCAAGGGACGCAGCGCGCTGATGTATGCCGTGTTTACAGGTGGCGAGCCGGTGTCGCCGGCCGAGTTCGAATTCGCCAACCTCGACATCAAGGCAGGCGGCACATTGCTGGGCGCCCACATCGACGACGGCGTGCAGCTAATGCCGATTCTGCTGAAGCGGACGTCACGGCTTGTTGACGCGCCGTAGCGCCCCGGGTTACGCGCTTTGCTTTACCGCGGCCAGCGCGCTGGAAAGCGCAGATGCGAACTTCTTGATGTGTTCTTCCTTCACCGTCAGCGGCGGCAGCAGGCGGATCATGTTGGGACGGTCGCAACCGCCGACGATAATCTTCTGCTCCATCAGGTTTTCGATCACCGGCTTGGCGGGGCACTCAAGCTCGATGCCGAGCAGCAGGCCCTTGCCGGTCACCGCCAGCACTTCCGGGATTGAGCCCAGGGCGTCGCGCACCACAACTTCCATGGCTGCCGCGTTCTCAACCAGTTTTTCCGCCAGCATCACTTCCAGGTTTGCTTTCACAGCCGCCATTGCCAGCGGGCCGCCGCCGAACGTACATCCGTGCTCGCCGGGTGCCGGGGCGTTGGCAATTGCCTCGTTCAGGATCACCATGCCGACCGGGAATCCGCCGCCCGCGCCCTTGGCGCTGGTGCAGATGTCGGGTTCAACGTCCCAGTGCATGCCGGCGAACATGGCGCCGGTGCGGCCGAAACCGGTCTGCACTTCGTCAAAGATCAGCGCGGTGCCGTTGCCGACGCACAGTTCGCGCAAAGAATCGTAGTACTTGCGGCTCGCGATGCGCACGCCGCCGACGCTGGTCACCGGCTCAAGAATGATGGCCGCGACGTCCGGCCCCATCAGCGCCTCCAGCGTGTCGAAGTCGCCCAGTGGCACGAAGTCTGTGATGTGGCTCAGGTTTTCTGGAAAGTCGTCGCGCAGCTTCTGCTTGCCGGTCACGCTGAGCGCGCCGATGGTGCGGCCGTGAAAGCCCGTTTCCATGGCAATCACGCGCGGCCGACCGGTGGCGCGGCGCGCGATCTTCAGCGCGGTTTCGTTGGCTTCGGTGCCGCTGTTGCAGAAGAAAACGGCTGCGCTGTGCGGGTACGCGTTCTTGACCACCATCTCGGCCGCTTCAGCGCGCGTGTCGTTGTACACGGCGTTGCTGTAGAAAATGAGCTTCTTGGCCTGCTCGGTGATGGCCTTGACGAGCTTGGGGTGACTGTGGCCGATGTTGCAGACGGCGTGCCCGGCATACAGGTCGAGATACTTGTTGCCCTTGTCGTCGATCACCCACACGTCTTCGCCCTTCACCACGGTGAGGGGCATCTTGGTGTACGTGGGCACGAGGTACTTGTCCTCGGTCTCGCGCGTGCTCATGCGGGCTCCGACTGGTGCCGGCGAATGGCAGCCGGCAGTTCTTCGATGATGTCTGTGGCCAGAATTCCGATCTCGCCTATTCTGTCGCGGACCATGTCGCCTGCAAGCCCATGCAGGTAAACGCCAAGCTGCGCGGCATCAAACGGGGCAAGCCCCTGCGCCAGCAACGCCGCAATCACGCCTGCCAGCACGTCGCCAACGCCCGCCTTTGCCATGCCCGGATTGCCCGTCGTGTTCACGTACGCCTGTCGCCCGTCGGTCACGACGGTCTGGTGCCCCTTGAGCACCAGCACGACCTTGTTCTTGGCTGCAAATTTCGCGGCGACTTTCAGCCGGTTGGCGTGGTCGTCCTTGAGGTCGCCCGGGGCCTCTTTGCCCAGCAGGCGCAGCATTTCGCCGGGGTGCGGCGTCAGGATCGGCCATCCCACCGTGCGGTCAACATCCTTGAGGCACTTGCAGCCGTCCAGCGCCATTGCGTTCAGCGCGTCGGCATCGATCACTAGCCTGATCTTGACGTCGGGCAGCAGGCTCTTCACGGCCTGCACGGTTTGCGGGTTGGTGCTGATGCCCGGGCCGATCAGCATCACGTGAAACTTTTCGGCGGCCTTTAGGATCTTTGGCGGCGCCATCGCGCTGATCGTGCCGTCTTCGGTTTCGGGCAACGCACTGGTCATCACGTTGGGGTCGCGCCCGGCCACGACGGCGGCAAGTCGCCACGGCATGCCGGTGCGCACTGCGCCGGCGCCGGCGCGCAATGCCGCGCGCGAACACAGTGCCGCTGCGCCCACCATGCCCACGCTGCCGGCAACGCAGAACACACGGCCGGCTTCACCCTTATGCATGCTCGCCGCGCGCTTTTTGAGCGGCGGCAGAGAAGAGATCAGGTGCACATCGTCGGCCACGTGAAACCCCGGTTCTCACTTGGTGCCAGTCATGCCCCGACGACAGTTCACGCCTTGTCTTCGTCGTTGAAGGTCCATGCGTCGATGGCGCGGCTGTACTCGACCAGCTCGCCGGCCTTGAAGAACAGGCCAAGTTCGCGGGCTGCGGCTTCCGGCCCGTCGCTGCCATGGACCAGGTTCAAGCCGCGCGATACGCCAAAGTCGCCGCGAATGGTGCCTGCCTGCGCGTCTGTGCAGAACGTCTTGCCCATCAGCTTGCGGCAGTTGTCGATGGCCTTGGGGCCCTCGACACAGATTGCGACGAGAGGTGCGCTGGTCATGAACTTGACCAGCCCGGCATAGAAACCCTTGCCGACATGGTCTTTGTAGTGCTGCGCCGCGAGATCGGGCGACATCTGCATCAGCTTGAGTCCGACAATCTTCATGCCGGTGCGCTCAAACCGTCCCAGCACGTCACCGACAAGGCCGCGCTGCACGCCGTCAGGTTTGATAAGGATAAGTGTGCGTTCAATCGCCATGTTCGTCTCCTGTGGCGCGCACCGTAGTAGGGAAGCGGGCAAGTTGGAAGGGGAAGTGTCAGCCATCGGCCCGGGCGCGTTACCCTGCCGGACACCCGCCATTTTCATACTCAGTATGAAAAACTTGCTTGAGACCCGGTTCCGGCGGACTATCATCCCCGGTCCCGGCGTTCAGGACGAAACGGCATTGGCCGGAAACACCAAACACACACTCGAGACCAGAGAGGACGAAACATGGCTATCCAGGTTGGATCACCGGCGCCCGACTTCAGCGGCGACGCAGTCATCGGCAAGGACATCAAGCAGATCAAGCTTGCAGACTTCAAAGGCAAGTGGGTGGTGCTGTTCTTCTACCCCCTCGACTTCACCTTCGTCTGCCCCACCGAAATCGTCGCGTTCAATGACCACATCGCCGAGTTCAAGAAGCTCAACACCGAAGTCGTCGCATGCAGCGTTGACAGCAAGTTCAGCCACCTGGCCTGGAACCAGACCGAGCTTTCCAAGGGCGGCCTGGGCGGCGTCAGCTACCCGCTGCTTTCGGACCTGACCAAGAACATCTCGCGCGACTACGGCGTACTGCTAGAGCAGGCGGGCATCGCGTTGCGCGGCTTGTTCCTGATCGACCCGGACGGCGTGCTGCAGCACCAGACCGTCAACGCCCTGAACGTGGGCCGCAGCGTCAAGGAAACCCTGCGCGTCGTGAAGGCATTCCAGTGGAGCAAGCAGCACGGCGACGTCTGCCCCGCAAACTGGGACGAAGGCGCGGAAGCGATCAAGCCGACCGCAGCCAGCACCGGCGCCTACCTTGCCAAGTCACACAAGTAACCTCTGATTCGCACACGGCCCCCGCATTGCGGGGGCCGTTTTCATGCCTGGCTTAGCGGCGGTTGTGTCGGCGGTGTCCGCGCTTGCCCTTGTGCCGATGCCCGCGCTTTCCCTTGCCGGCATCTTTGCCGCGCCGGTCGCCACGGCCCGCGTGTCGGTCATCGTTCTTGCGCTTGCCATCTCTGCCGGCGCGCTTGCGTTCGTCGCGGTCATTTCCGCGCCGCTTGGCGTCGCGCTGCCCGCGCCTGGGCTCGCCTTTGTCGGCACGCTTGCCTTTTTCCGGCCTTGCGTCTTTGCGCTTGCCCGGGCGCGCGTCGGCTTTGCCGTCTTTCGGTGCGAACAACTGGGCGTTGGGCGCCGCGTTCAGTTGCACGCCGCCGATGGCAATTGCCGCCATCGCGATCAACATCAGTGCGTATCTCATGGGAATCTCCTGGTTGTGCTTCTAGGCCCTTCATGCATGAAACCCCGCCAACGCGCCGAGGTAGCGGCTTCTGCGGCGAAACATGCTTGAAGCATGAAGTGTGAAGGTGAAGCGATGTGTTCTTAAATCTCTGACAAGAGGCCACAATCCTGGACAGAGCTGTTATGAGAACAGGCAAGGAGAGCTCATGCCCGCACCAAAGATCGCGATCAATGGCTTTGGCCGCATCGGCCGCACGATCATCCGCATCGCCAAGCTGCGGAAGCACTTCGACGTCGTGGCGATCAACGACCTGGCCGAGCCTGAGGCGCTGGCATACAACTTCAAGTACGACAGCGTGCACCGCACATACCCCGGCGAGGTCAAGCTGGCGGGAGACACGCTTACGATTGACGGCGACCCGTTCAAAGTGCTCAGCGAGAGAGACCCGGCCAAGCTGCCGTGGAAAGAACTGGGCGTCGACTACGTCATCGAGAGCACCGGCAAGTTTCGCAAACTTTCAGAGTTGCAGCACCACCTTGACGCCGGGGCGCGCCGCGTGCTGGTCACGGTGCCGACCAAGGACCACCTTGAGAGTACCGTAGTGCTGGGCGTAAACGACCACGTCGTCACCAGGGATGCCCGAATCATCAGCAACGCAAGCTGCACCACCAACTGCGCAGCACCCATGGCCAAGGTGCTGCACGAGGCCTTCGGTATCAAGCGCGGACTACTGACCACCGTGCACGCCTACACAGCCGACCAGCGCCTTGTCGACACGCCGCACAAGGACTTCCGGCGTTCGCGCCATGCGGCGCTGAACATCATCCCGACCAGCACGGGTGCCGCCAAGGCGATCGGAAAGGTACTGCCCGAGCTAGATGGCAAGCTGGATGGCCTGGCGCTGCGGGTGCCGGTGCCCGACGGCAGCGTCGTTGACCTGGTGTGCGAGGTTAAACGCAAAGCCAGCGTGGAAAGCATCAACGCCGCGTTCAAGCAGGCTGCGCAAGGGCCGATGGCGCCGTATCTGGAGTACTGCGAAGACGAAATCGTCAGCAGCGACATCATTGGCAACAGCCACAGCTGCATTTTTGACCCCGGGCTCACGCAAGTGCTTGGTGACACGCTTGTCAAACTGATCGCGTGGTACGACAACGAGTGGGGCTACAGCAACCGCGTGGCGGACCTGATTGTGATGATGGCCAAACAGGACGGCTTGCAACCTGAGTTCAACTCGTGATAAGGCAAACTGACTGCGAACCATGAAACGCATCGGCATCATCACCAGTGGCGGTGACGCGCCCGGCACCAATGCCTGCATCCGCACAGTTGCGCGGCGCTGCTTCTATGACGGCGTTGAGCTGGTGGGCATCTTTGACTCGTGGGACGGCCTGCTGGCCGACAAGGTGCGGCTGCTTACCCGGGACGACGTCACGGGTATCGTCCAGACCGCCGGCACAATCCTGCGCTCGTCCCGTTCGCGCCTGTTCCTTGCCCCCGGCGATGCCGAGATTGCCAAGACCGCACTGGCCAAACACGGCATTGAGGGCATGGTCGTGATCGGCGGCAATGGCTCGCAGGTGGCGACCAGTATCCTGGCGGACAGCGGCTTTCCCTGCGTTGGCGTGCCCAAGACCATCGACAACGACCTGGCCGGCACCGAGCTGACCGTCGGCTTTCTGACCGCCGTCGAGATGTGCACCCATGCACTCGACAACCTGCGCGCAACTGCCGAGTCGCACAACCGCGTGATGGTCGTCGAAGTGATGGGCCGCAATGTCGGCTGGATTGCCGTCGAGAGCGCAATCGCCGGCGGGGCTGACCTGGCGCTGATCCCCGAGTTTCCGTTCAGCGTGGACGAAGTCTGCGACAAGATCCGCACCCGCCACACAACCTACGGACGCAACTATTCGATCATCGTGATCGCGGAAGGCGCGGTCGACCGCGATGGCGTGATCGACCCGAAAAGCAACGTGCAGGACAAGCTCGGCCGCCCGAAGCTAGGCGGCGTCGGGCCCATGCTTGCCCGCGAGATAGAAGAGCGGCTGGGCTACGACGCGCGCAACACCACACTCGGCTACCTGCAACGCAGCGCGGCCCCCGTTGCCAGCGACCGCATTCTGGCCACGCGCGTCAGCGACAAGGCCTACGATCTGCTGCAAGGCGGCCAAAGCGGCATGCTGGCCGGATTGGCAGGCCGTGAAGTGAAAGCGGTTGCACTGAAAGACATCGTCGGCAAAGAAAAAAGAGTGACGAAGTCATGGGCGCGGCTTGCCGAGCTGTTCGGGTAGGCGCCAAAGAAACAACCCGCGGACTTGAGGTCCGCGGGCTGCACAGTTGAGTCACCACCAGCTACTTCGTGTGGCGCAACGCATTCAGCGCATAGGCGGTGCACAGCACCGGGCTGTTTTCCTGCCAGCGGTCGTTGCCGGTGTTCACCCATGAGCCGTCTTCTTTCTGGCGCTTCGCAAACTGTTTGACCAGGTCTTCGCGCCAGACGTGCTTGAACCCGCGTTCCGGCTCTTCCACTACATTTTCGCCCCAGGCCTGCAGCGTCTTGGCCATGCTCAGGTAGTAGTAATAGATGCCCATCTCGTGCTGCTTGGCGTCGCGGAAGCCGGGCACCTTCTCCAGCGTGTAGTTGCGCTGAATCCAGCCATAGGCCAGCTTGACCGGCAGGCTGTCCTTGGGCAGGCCCGCAAACAGGTATGCGCGCAGCAGGTTGTAGGTCATGCTGCCGTAGCTGAACAACGTGACGGTGCCGTCTTTGTTTTCCTGGCTGCCTTCCGCCATGCTGGTTTCTTCGCTGTACACGGCACCACCGTAGTCCTCGCTGCCTTTTTCGGCGGGCTTGATCTTCTTGCCGGTGGCTTTGTCCACGGCTTCAAATCCTTCTTCCTGCACTTCGCCCGCGTTCTGGTTGCGTTTCAGGAATACCAACGCCTGCTCCCACAACGGGTCGTCTTCACTCAGACCGCAGGCCTTTAGCGCATCGATGGCAAAAGTGCTGGTGCTCATGTTCGCGGGGGGCTTGCCGCCCTTCTTCACCGCCTTGTCGATTTCTTCTTTGCTGTACGCCCAGCCGCCGTAGCCCGTGCTGTCTTTCTTGTAATCTGGCGCGGGGCCCTCGGCGTTGCCCACCTGCGACTGGCGCAGATAGTCCCGCGCCGATGCGATGTGCGTGGTCAGCTTGCCTTTCCAGGGATTGCCGGCTGCTGCCGCCTTGTCGACGTCGGCAAACAGCTGCGCGCAAATGCTGGTGATGTAGACGGCGCGAACGCCCTTGAGCTTCTCGACGCCGGGCATGTAGCTCCAGCCGCCGCTGGTTTCCTGGCTCTCGATCAGCCAGGTCATGCTGTCTTTGATCATGGCATCGTCGGCGCTCCAGGCTTTCGTGCCCACAAGGCCGTGCAGCACCAATGCCGTGTACGGAACGTTCATGGACTTGGGGCCCCAGCCGCTCAGCAGACCACTCGGGTCGTCCGGCGATGGCGGCTTGTTGTATTGCGTCTTGAGGAACGCCACGGACTTCTCAACCAGCGCGTCCCGCGAAGCATCGACGTCATACTTGGCTTCTTGGGTCAGCGTTGGCGCGGCGGGCTGCGCCGGCGGCTCTGCGTTCATGTTCACTGCAAAAGCCGCCACCATGGCCAGCGCGCAGCAGGCAACCAGCATCGTCATTCGCATCTTCGTCTCCTTAGTGCCCAGTGTCCCGTATCCGGTACCGCAATGGCTGCAATTCTGACATGAAATCCGTGCGTCCTAAAGGCCGGCCAGGATCAATGCTTCCCGCGCCAGCGCTTCCATAAACATCTCAAGCCGTTGCCTGACAAATCGCTGCTCGCCAATGATGCCGGTTTCTGCGGGCGGCTTATCCAGCAGCTGGCAATCCTGCTCAGCTTCAGCCTCGGCAATGACCGTCTGGGTTTTTCCGTTTACGACCACTAACGCCAGCCCGAGCTTGATACGTCCTGTACGGCGCAATTCAGTCATATCAAATATCGAAACGCCGGCATGAATTTCGTACTCGCCTCCGGTCGGTTCGTGCCCTGTCGCGCCCAGGCGCGCCGCCAGCCCCGCTTCCGCAAGCAGGCGCAGGTCAATCTTGTCGACCTCAAGCCCAGCGGCCTTCTCACCCGCGTCCCCCATGTACAGCTCAGGCACGTTGAGTGTCACGCCCGAAAGATTCTTCACGGGCAGCACCGTGACCGGCGCACCCTGCGGCACCGGCGACACCGGGCGCGAGACCGCACAGCCGGCACTCAGGACAGCCAGCAACAGCAGAAGGCAATACGCCTGCGGGTTCACGCGTGCGTCGGATGGTCTAGGGCAGCTGGTCACGCACCGACTCCCCGGTCAGGGCACGTTCAAGCAGGCCCGCAATCTCAAGAATGCCGATGGTTGCCTTGGCCTGATCGATGCCTCTGGTAAGCAGCACCGGGCGATCCAGCGGCTCACAGCGCTGGGTCGCGAGCTGGCCTCGTTTGTCGATCGACCAGGCTGACACCACCACCACGGCCTGCGCTTGCTCAATCCATGGCCGGGCAGCAGCGTTGGCGGCGTGCAATGTTTCGCGCGACGCGCCGCCGTCGGCGACTTGCTCAAGAGTCTCCCAGCGCAGGTGCGGCTCGGCTGCTCCAGCCTGCCACTGCGCGGGCAGGGGAAGTATCGTTCGCACGCGGCTTTGAAGGCTTTCGCGTTTTGCGGCGGCTTTCACCCAGAACGGCTCGCCGCGGCAGGGCCCGACGCCGCCGCCAAAAGCGCCCAGGTACTCCGGCAGCAGGCCCGTAAGTAGTGCCGCCTCCTGCTGCTGGCGTGAAGCGCCCTCAAGGTTGACCAGCGTGGCAGCCGCGCCTTCGCCACCAACGCGCGCCAGGTCAACCGCAGCGGCGCCCTGGTCGCGCAGCAGCCGCGCACTGAGGCCGGGGATGTGCAGGACAAGCAACTCCATGGCGGCAGTGTGGCGCCGAGCGAAGATATGTCGAGAGGCGGCGCGGCTGCCGGTGCACAATCAGACAGTACACGCCCCGCAATGGCACCACTTTGTCTGCGCGGTTTCTTTTTCGGATATCCGTGGCAATCCCGCCACGCCTACAATGCCGCCGTGACCCAGCACAGCGCCGAGACCGCCTACCTGTTCCGTCACGCGCTGTTGCGCGACGCCGCCTACGAGTTGCAGCCGCCGGGCGTTCGCGCGCGGCTTCATGGGTTGGCGCTTGAGGGGTTGGAGTCGCTGTTTGGCGGCGTCCCGCCTGGCCACGCAACAGACGTATCCGGCGACGCGAAGTCCGTGCCGTGCCCAATTGACGCCGTCGCCGCGGAATTGGCCGAGCACGCCCACCGCGCCCGAACTCTCGCCGAATCCGACAGTGAGATCCTGCTGGCGCGTGAGGCGCTGTACCTGCGACGCGCGGCCGAACACGCGGAAAGGGCGTGGCACACAAGTGATGCCTTTCGCCTGTGGCAGCGTTACGCAGAACTTGCAGTCGGCGTGGACAAGGCTGAAGCGGTGCGCAAGGCAGGCATGCAGGCGCTGCATTCCGGCCACCCGAAAACCGCCGAAGCAATGTTCATGGAGGCACGGCGGATTGCCTCCAGTGTCGGCGATTGTCCAAACGAGGGCATGGCGCTGGCGAATCTCGCCCTGCTGTACCAGCAAACCGGGCAGTTTGAAGCATCTCTGCAGTGCTATGCACCGGCGCTGGACCTCTTTCGCCAAGCAGGCAATCGCCGTTTTGAAGGCGTAGCGCTGGGCGACATGGCCGGCGTGTACCAGCAGACGGGCCGACTTGAGCTGGCAGAGCAGCTGCATGACCAGGCACTGGCCATCCATCGCGAAGTCGGCAATCGGCGCTCAGAGGGTGTCACGATCGGGAACCTGGCGGGCGTGTATCAAGACACTGGAAGATACGAGCTAACCGAGCGGGCATTTGAGAGTGCGATCGCGATTCATCGAGAAGTTGGAAATCGGCGCTCAGAAGGAACAGCGTTGGGAAACCTGGCGCTGCTGTACCTGCATACGGGACGCGTAGACCTTGCGGAGCAGACGTTTGCGCAGGCACTGGCCATCCAGCGCGAAGTCGGCAATCGGCGCTCGGAGGGCGTGCTGCTGGGCAACGCCGCACGAGTGTTCCAAACCACTGGTCGCAGCGCGATGGCACTGGAATCGTATGAGCTTGCACTGGCCATTCACCGCGAGGTGCATAACCGCAGATTCGAGGGAATGCACCTGTGCGACTATGCCGAATTCCTGCTGACACTCGGGCGAACGGCTGATGCGCAACGCCACTGGAAGTCGGGCGCGGAATTGCTGCTGCAACTGGGGGACCTTCCGAACCTCGCGCAGCGGCGCAAAGCCATGCTCGAAGCCTGCGCCGAGGCGGGCGTCCCGCCGCTTGCGTCCGGCTGATTTCAGGCCGGCTGTTTCTCGTGCAGCACGCCGTCTTCCATTTCGAGTACTCGGTCCACCAAGTCGAGCGTGCGGTGGTCGTGGGTCACGACAAGCACCGCCGCGCCGTGGGCGTGGGCAGAATCGCGGAACAGCTCCATCACCTGGCGACCGCGCCCGCTGTCCAGTGCGGCTGTGGGTTCGTCCGCCAGCACCACGGAAGGCTGGTGGACCATGGCACGCGCGATGGCCACGCGCTGCTGCTCGCCGCCGGAGAGTTTGCCGGGCAATGCAGCCAGCCGTTTGCCCATGCCCAGTGAGTCCAGCAACTCGCGCGCGCGTGTGCGCGCCTCGCGCGAGGACACGCCGTCGATCTCCAGCGCCAGGCGCACGTTTGCCTCGGCGCTCAAGAACGGGATCAGGTTGGAACGCTGGAACACGTAGCCAAGCTGCTGCCTGCGCATGGTCGCCAGGTTCACCACCGCTCTGCCGTCGGTGATTACCGGCCGGTCGCCGAACACCAGGCTGCCGGTCGTGGGCGGGTTGATCAGGCCGATGATCGTCAGCAGCGTGGACTTGCCCGACCCCGAGGGCCCCACGATCGCCGCCACTTCGCCGGCGCGCGCCTCGAAACTGGTGGGCCGCAGCGCGTCCACCCGCATGGCGCCTTCGCCATACACCTTCGATAGGTTGGTGGCGCGCAGCACGACTTTGCCAAGGCGCTCGTTCATGATGCCAGCACCTCGTTAGGATTGGCCGCCAGGGCCTTGCGCAGGCCGACCATGCCGGCAACCACCGACAGGCCCAGCACCACGCCCAGCAGGGCAAGCCGGTCGATGTCCTGCACCAGCACGCGGCGCGGGAACAGGTCAAAAGCCAACTCGCCGATCAGCAGCGCGACCAGGTAGGCGCTGAGGCCCAGCAGGATCGACTCTTCGAGGATCAGCCGCAGGATCACGCGCTGTTTCGCACCCAGCAGCTTGAGCAGCGAAAGCGAAAGCATCTTGTCGAGCGTCATGGTGTAGACGATCAGACCCATCACGATCGCCGAGATCGCCACCAGCAGCGCGCGGAACAGCCCGATCTGCCGGCGCGCGCGGTCAATCACACCCCGCACCAGCAGCTCGCGCTGCTCATCAATGGTGTACACGCTGACGTCAGGCCAGGCGGCGAGGGTTGCCTTTACCTGCTGAATGTCGCTGCCGGCTGCCACATCCACCAGGATCGCGGTCACTGGCGGCGGCGCGACTGCGGGCAGCGGCGCCGCTGAGCCCGCGCGGGCGAGGCTTGCGGGGTCGCGCCCGAGTTCGCTGCGGCGCACGCGGGAGACGCGCGACTCGCGCTCAAGGCGCATGGCTTCGCTGGCCAGGTCGTTCTGGATGCGCAGCGCGTCGCTGACGCTGGCAAACACCAGGGGGTCGCCGCTGCTGCTGACCATGCCACTGGTGACGCCGACGATAGTGTAATCGTCGCGACCGAGCCGCAATGTGGCGCCGATCGGCAGGCCCAGGGCGCGGTCTGCCACCAGCTCGTAGTGCGGTTGGCGCAGCGCCCGGCCCTGCGCCAGCGGCAGCGCGTTGCCGAGGTCATCGGGCCAGGACAGCCCTGCCAGCGTGAAGCGCAGCGTTTCTCCGCCCGCCATCTGGTGCTGCACGTTCAGCGTCATGTAGCTGCGCGTGCGCTCCACGCCCGGCACGGCACGGATGCGGTCAGCCAGCAGCGCGGGTACCCGCGAAGACTCGGCGAATGGCCCCTGCGTGTCTTTCTGCACCACCCAAAGGTCGCCGCCGTAGATGTCCGGCAGTACCGTGGCATCGACCACCATGCCGTTGTAGATGCCCGTCATCGCCAGCACCACGGACATCAGCATGCCCAGGCCGGCCGCGGTTAGAATGAAGCGCGACAAGTCGTTGCGGATGTCGCGGATGGCCAGGTCCATCATGGCGCGGGCTCCTGCGCCGACACGCGCACTCCATCGCTCAGTTCGCCGCGCGCGCCCGGCGTGGGGCGCAGCACCGTGTCCCCGGCGCTCAGCCCGCTGCGGATTTCAACCCAGTCGCGGCCGCGAATGCCAGGCTCAACTTCCCGCAAGGCGGCACGTCCGCCGTCGCTGACCCAGGCAAATGCGCCATCGCTGCGGAACACCAAATACTCCGAGGGCACGCGCGTCACGCCCGTGACGGCAGCGCCGTGAATGCGGGCGTCGGCGCGCTGGCCCACGGCCAGCTGCTCGGGTGGGTTCGTAAGCTCGATGTCCACCAGCAACTCGCGCGTTTCGCGGTCCACTTCGCGCCCCACGCGCAGCACGCGCCCTTGCAGGCTGCTGCCCGGCGCCGACCGCAGAACCACCGTGGCAGCCTGCCCCGGCTTGAGCTGCGGCAGGAAGGTCTCATCGACCCAAACGCTGGCCCACACGCCCGCTGTGTCGCCAATGCGCAGCACCGCGCCGCCGGGCACGGCCACGTCGCCGGGCTCACTGAGACGCGCCAGCACGATGCCATCGATCGGGCTGTGCAGCACCGTGCGCTGAAGTTTCGCGCGCGACACTTCCAGAACGCGCAACTCGGCGGCCAGGCGGCTCTCGCCTTCGGCCAGGGCCGCGTTGGCGCGCTCAAGTTCAGCTTCTGCGACGCTGGCTCGCTCGATCGCCTGGTCCAGCAGGTCGCGGGAGATCGTGTTGCTTTTGAAAGCATCTTCCTGGCGCTTGGCGTGCGCGACGGCCCCTGTGCGCTGCGCCTCGGCGCGCTTGATGTCAGCGCGCAGGCGATTGAGCGACACGCGTGCCAGCTCGGCTGCTTCGACTGCGGCACTTTCCTCGGCGCGGTACACCTCCGCGTCGATGCGCGCGACTTCGTCGCCGGCCTTTACACGATCGCCCTGGTCCACGAGCAGGCTGGCGATGCGGCCGGTAACTTCAAACCCGGGCTGCACGACGCGCGGACACTCGATGGCGCCGGTGCCGGGAATGTGCTCGGTCACGTCGCCGACATCGACTTCATGCACGATCACGGGCACCGGCTTGAATACCAGCACCCAGCCCAGGACCGCGGCACCAACCAGCACCACAAGCCCGATGAGGATCCCGCGCCATCGTTTCATGAAGTCCTCGCATGGCAGTAACGGACCTGCGTATCCGTTTATTCCGCCGCGGCGTTCAGTTCAACTGCCACAGCGCGGCGTTCAGCACCGTGGCAAAGCCCACCCACAGCAGATAGGGCGCCAGCAGCAGGGTCGCCGTGCGCGAATGTCGCCGAAACGCAAGCATCGTTGCCAGAATCGCCAGCCACATGGCGACAATGACCACCAGCGCGACGCCCATCCAGTGCAGCCCGAAGAAAACCGGGGTCCAGGCCGCGTTGAACGAAAGCTGCAGCAGCCACAGCGCCAGCGCGCCTCGCGCATTGCCGCGCCGCCAGACCAGCCAGGCACTGACGCCCATCATGGTGTAAAGCGCGGTCCACACCGGCCCGAACACCCAGCCGGGCGGGTTGAACAAGGGCTTGTTCAACGAGGCATACCACTCGCCCGGCGAAAAGAACGCGCCGGCAGCAGAGGCCGCAAAGGCGAGCAGCACCCAACCGGCGAGAGCCATCCACTGCATGATGCCGGTTGTGCGCAAGTCAGCGGTGCTCATGCAAGAGTAACACCGCCGGCTTCGATCCCACTCCCGCGACGTGCGGAAATGGTTCAGCGCTGATTGGCTGGTCGAGACCGGGGCCGATCGCGTAGAATCCCGCGATGCACGCTGAGCAGGCCTACCTGTTTCGCCACGCGCTGTTGCGCGACGCCGCCTATGAATTGCAGTTGCCCGGCGACCGCGCCCGGCTGCACGAGCTGGCATTTTACCTGATCGAGCAGGCCTTTGGTGGCCGAGCACCAGAGCCCCCGCCGCTTGGGTTGATCGATCCGCCCGCAATGCCTGGCCACCAATCGGATGCTGTTGCTTCCGAACTGGCTGAGCACGCCCGCCTCGCACAGTGCCAGCCGGAGCTTCACCGGTTGTACCTGCGCCGTGCGGCTGAGCACGCCGAATCCCGACACCGCCTTGCCGATGCGTCAACCACATGGCAGACGCTCGCGATGCTTCTTGACAACCCGCTGCAAGCTGCGGCCTTGTACAGGGCAGCGATCGCGCTGTTCGGTAGCGGGCGTCCGGCAGAGGCCGAAGCTCTGCTGGACCGTGCGCTGGAAGCATTTCAGGGCTGCGGCGATCGGCGGGCCGTGGGCATCGCGCTTGCCAGCATGGCAAACGTTTACATTGAATCCGGGCGGCTTGAGCAGGCCCTGAAGGCACTTGAGCAGGCAATAGTTATCAGCCGTGAGAAGGGGAGCCGCTCCCTCGAGGGCATGGCGTTCGCCGGCCTGGCGATTGTTCATGACTTCGCTGGGCGCGCCGATCTGGCCGAGAAGTCCTATGAACAAGCCCTGGCCATCTTTCGTGACGTGGGCAACCGGCGCCGCGAAGGCGTGGTTACGGGCAATCTGGCACGGCTGCACAGTGTAACGGGGCGCTTGGATGTGTCTGAGCGGCTCAGTCATGAAGCGCTGAAAATCCATCGCGAAGTCGGCGATCAACGCAGTGTTGGGGGCCAGCTGGGCAGCCTGGCGATGACCTATCATCAAACCGGACGCATGGAACTGGCCGAACGCACCTATGAGCAGGCGCTTGCAATTCAACGCCAGCAAGGCGATCGGCGCGCCGAGGGAATTGTGCTGGGCAACCTGGCAGGCGCCTATGCAGACACAAAACGCTTCGAGCACGCGGAGCGAACCTACCGACAGGCCCTGTCCATTCACCGCGAGGTCGGCAACCGGCGCTTTGAGGGAAGCGCGCTGAGCGGTCTGGCCTATCTTCAGCGGCAGACCGGACAGTTGGAACAGGCAGAGGTTACCCATGCGCTTGCACTGGCGATCCAACGCGAGGTGGGCAACCGGCGCTCTGAGGGTTTCATACTTTGCGACAGCGCACTCTGCCAACTTTCCCTGGGCCGGGTGTCACGGGCACGAGCTGAGTGGCGGGAGGGCGCGTTGGTACTGCGCGAAGTAGGCGACAAGCACGAGCTGGAGAGGCAGACCTCGGCAATGCGCAAGGAATGCGCGGAAGCGGGTGAGCCACCGTTTGATGAGCCGCTACCTGCAGAATGAAGACGGGGACGATTACTCCCGTCCCCGTCTGCAGACTGCATCCGCTACTTCGAGTCGAAGCGGTCGAGGTTCATTACCTTGTCCCAGGCGGCTATGAAGTCGTTGGTGAACTTCTCTTGCCCGTCCTCGCAGGCGTAGACTTCGGCCAGTGCCCTCAATTGGGAGTGCGAGCCGAAGATCAGGTCCACCCGCGTGGCTGTCCACTTGGGTTTGCCGGTCTTGCGGTCTTTGCCTTCGAACGCTTCGCCTGCCTTTTCCCACTGCGTGCTCATGTCGAGCAGGTTCACGAAGAAGTCGTTGCTCAGCGTGCCGACCTTTTTCGTGAACACGCCGTGCTGCGACTTACCGTGGTTTGCGCCCAGCACCCGCAGGCCGCCCACTAGCACCGTCATCTCCGGTGCTGTCAGCGTCAGTAACTGCGCCTTGTCGACCAGCATTTCTTCAGCACTCAGGCGTGGCTTGCCGCGCAGATAGTTGCGGAAGCCGTCAGCCGTGGGCTCCAGGGGCGCGAAGCTCTGCACGTCCGTCTGCTCCTGCGTCGCATCCGTGCGGCCGGGTTTGAACGGGACCTTCACCTTCTTGAGACCCGCGGCCTTGGCGGCCTTCTCAATCGCCGCGCATCCGCCCAGCACAATCAGGTCCGCCAGCGAAACGTGCTTCTTGCCCCTGTTGAAGGACTTCTGGATGCCTTCCAGCTTGCTGAGCACTTTGGCCAGTTGGCTCGGCTGGTTGACTTCCCAGTTCTTTTGCGGCAGCAGCCGGATGCGCGCGCCGTTGGCTCCGCCGCGCCTGTCAGAGCCGCGGAAGGTGGATGCGCTGGCCCACGCCGTGGACACGAGCTCAGAAATGCTCAGGCCCGACGCGAGAATTTTCTTCTTCAGTGATTCAATGTCGGCATTGCCGATCAGCGGCTTCTTCGGCGCAGGCACCGGGTCTTGCCAGATCAACGGCTCTTTGGGCACCAGCGGGCCCTTGTAGCGAGCGATCGGCCCCATGTCGCGGTGCGTAAGCTTGAACCACGCGCGCGCGAACGCATCCGCAAACGCGTCCGGGTTCTCGTAGAAGCGGCGCGAGATTTTCTCGTAGATCGGGTCAAAGCGCAGCGAAAGGTCCGTGGTCAGCATGCTTGGCGCGTGGCGTTTACCGGGCACGTGGGCGTCGGGCACGCTGCCTGCGCCCGCGTCACCCTTGGGCTTCCACTGGTGTGCGCCGGCTGGGCTCTTGGTCAGTTCCCACTCATACCCAAACAGGTTCCAGAAGAAGTTGTTGCTCCACTTGGTGGGCGTGGTCGTCCAGGTGACTTCCAGGCCGCTGGTGATGGTGTCCTTGCCCTTGCCCGAACCAAACTTGTTGCGCCAGCCCAAACCCTGCTCTTCGATGCTGGCGGCTTCGGGCTCGGGGCCGACGTTGCTTGCGGGGCCGGCGCCGTGTGTCTTGCCAAACGTGTGGCCGCCGGCGATCAGCGCCACTGTTTCTTCGTCATTCATGGCCATGCGTGCGAACGTCTCGCGGATGTCCTTGGCGGCTGCCAGCGGGTCCGGCACGCCGTTCGGCCCTTCGGGGTTCACGTAAATCAAACCCATCTGCACGGCTGCCAGCGGGTTCGACAGGTCGCGCTCACCGCTGTGGCGCGCGTCATCCAGCCACTTGCCTTCCGGGCCCCAGAACACGCTTTCGTCAGGTTCCCAAACGTCTGCGCGGCCGAAGCCGAATCCGTACGACTTGAAACCCATCGCGTCCAGCGCCACGGTGCCCGCGAGCACGAGCAGGTCGGCCCACGAAATCTTGCGGCCATACTTCTGCTTCAGTGGCCACAGCAAGCGGCGCGCCTTGTCGAGGTTGGCGTTGTCGGGCCAGCTGTTCTGGGGCGCAAAGCGCTGCTGCCCGGCGCCGGCGCCACCGCGGCCATCGCCGATGCGGTATGTACCGGCGGCGTGCCAAGACATGCGGATGAACAGCGGGCCGTAGTGGCCGAAGTCGGATGGCCACCAGTCCTGCGAGGTGGTCATCAAAGCCTTGAGGTCCTTAAGGAGCGCCTTGACGTCGAGCTTCTTGAATTCTTTCGCGTAGTCAAACTTCGCGCCCATCGGGTCCGACAGGTTCGAGTGCTGGTGGAGCACCGAAAGGTCAAGCTGGTTCGGCCACCAGTCGCGATTGGTCATCTGGCCAACGTTGGGTTCCATCTGTTCTCCTGGATAAGCATCAATCTGAGGCAGCGCCGGCGTACGACCGTTATAGATGAGCCAGGGCGAAGTCAATTGCGGCGCAGACGGCGACGGCCTGCGCGGTGTTGCATTCTTCGGGATTTGTGCGCGGGCTGTCCGGGTAGACTTCCGTGGTTGTCCGGTACTTCGCGTCGGTCATCCCGGCGCACAGGCCGAGATCTTTGAACTCAAAGCGGATCACACCGGCATCCACGGTGGGCGTGTCGATCATCCTGCCCTGCGTGTCGGAAGGCGCGATGTGCGTGACCTTGCTGACCGCGGCGATGATGGCGGCCTGGAATTCCGGTTGGGGCCGCTTGGAGTCATCAACAACGTAGAAGCCGTCGGGGATGGTGCCAGGCTTGTGGGGCTTGCCGTCGCGCGCCGCCAGTGCAGGTCCGAACTCGGATTCGTCGGTGTCGGTGGTCTCGTGCAGGTCGAGGTGCACCAGCACGCGCAAAGGCGCAACCAGCCGCATCAAGGCGGAGCATTCTTCGACAGTGGTACCGGCTTTGAATGAGCGATTGGGGTCGATCGCATGCGGCGTCCAGCGGTGGATGCGCTCGTAGCCCCAGGGGCACACGCAGGGCGCGATCAACAGGTTACAGCGGCCCGCATAATCCGCGGCGTGGATGTCGGCAAAACGCAAGGCACCATGCACGCCGCTGGTTTCATAGCCGTGCACGCCGCCCGTGACCAGGACCACGGGCAGGTCTTTACGCCAGCCGCGGCTTCGCAGCGCGACCAATGGGTAGTGATCGGGCGCGTAGTCGATGCGCCCGTACTCAAAGACATCAAAGCGCTCGCGCAGGCGCTCGATCAGACTCAGCACGTCCGTTGCATAGCTGCGGTGCGGCTGTTGCGTGGACAGCCATAGGGCCTTTTCGGGCTCGCCCCATGGCTGGCCTGGCGTGCCGATCGGATACGTCGCGCTCATGCTCATCGTGTTGACCCGGGCAAAAGGGGTCAGGCACCGCCAACTGCGGCGGAGCCAGACCCCATTTGCTACTTGCCCATGGTGGCTTTGCGGATGTTTTCCTGGTAGCCCCACAGGTCCTTGGGCAGTGCCCGGTCGGCGATCCAGTCCGGGTCTTTGAAGATGTCTTTCAGCTGCGCGTAGTCCTGCGGCGTGGGCAGCGCGGTCTTGATGTATGCATCGTACGCCGCTTGTTCCATCAGGTTGCCGTTTACGTCGTAGGGCTGGTTGGCATAGCGGCCGATCGCGCGGTGGAACTTCTCGTGCGGCATGAATAGCTTTTCTTCGCCCGGGATAAAGCTGTTCAGGCGCTTGACGATGTCGGCGACCTCGACGTGATAGAGCATGCGGTTGTGGTGATTCAGCTCTTTGCGGTCGGGGTCGAGGTTGCCATCCTTGCGCTGCTGCTCTTCGTCGAAGCGGGCCTTGAAGCCCCACACATAGCCCCACTCGGCTGTACTGGATTCGTCCTTGCCGAACAGGTCCATGGCGCAGCTGATCCACTTGTTGAAAAAGCGCTGCAGGATCGCCACCGGCACCTTGCCCGCCTTTACGATGCGCGTCAGGCCATCGTTGCCGCTGCCAAGGTGGAAGGCTTCTTCGCGCAGCATCGGGCCTGCGCTGCGGGCCAGCGGGCTGAACCCACAGGGCTTGAGCATGCCGAGCTGAAACTTGCCATCGCGATCGACAAAGCAGGTGTAGGCATAGAAATCCAGCCAGTTGTCCACCGCTTCGTTGAAAGCACCCAGCAAACGCGGGTTTTTGGCCTCAGGGAATGCTTCGCGTGCGCGGCGCTCAAGCAGCTTGCGGGCTTCCATCTTGCCGCTGGTGCCGAAGTGCTCGACGAGTATGTGGCACATCTGCAAGCCGTGGCGAATCTCTTCCAGCATGATGCGCACGGCGGCATAGCGGTCGTAGTCGTGCGGGACGTTCTGCAGCAGGCGGCGCTGTTGCTCGACGCTGGCGAACTCGGTGTCGCCCTGCACGAACGTCAGCGCGAGCAGACTGTCGCGCATGTTCTGGGTCGGGATCTGCGTAACGCGGTCCCACTTGGGCTGGCCCTTGAAGTCACCGAACTCAATCTCGGGCGAGATCGTGTTGTCGTAGATCGGCGTCATGATGAAGTTTTCAGAGTCTTCGATTTTCACGCCGATGTCGGACTGCCAGTCTTTCAGGTAGTCCATCCAGTCGTCGAAGTTGCGGATGTTCCGAATCACTTCCATTGGTTCGCTCCACTATTTGGCCCGGTCGCTTCCACGATGGGCTCTGAGTCCTTCCACGAACAATTCGCTGTACATGCGCCCGATGTCGGCGGCTTTGAAGCTGCCGTCTGGGCGGTACCACTTTCCGATCCAGTTGATCGCGCCCAGGATCGCCAGGGACGCGAGCTTGGGCTCGACCTTGCGGAACTCGCCGTTTTTCAGGCCTTCCTGGATGACCTGGCGCATGCCGCGTTCAAACTGGTCGCGCTTGGCGATGATTTTCGCCAGCAACTCTTCTTTCAGCGCGGTGAAGTCAAGCGCCAGCGCGGAGCCCTGCAGGTCGTCGATCATCACGTCGACGAAACCCTGGATCAGCGCAGCCAGACGCGTCGCGGCGGCTTCACCCTTCTGGGCGGCAAACACCTCGCGCATTTTTTCGAGCACGCGATCCAGGCTGAAGTCGTGGCAGGCAAAGAGAATCTCTTCTTTGTCCTTGAAGTAGTAGTACAGCGAGCCCTTGGTCATCAGCAGCGCCTCGCTGATGTCTTCCATGCTCGTGCCGTGGTAGCCCTTGCGGCGAAACGCAGCCGCAGCGCTGCGAAGAATGGCTTCGCGCTTGAGTTCGGTCTTCTTCTGTCGGCGTTCGGCAGCCTGCATCGTGTTCATTATCTGAACCACCATTCAAAAGTCAACCAGCCAGTTTGGCCGAGTGCAGTGCGTCAAAGCTGTGTCGCGTCTGGCGGCATGCGCCGTGCATGTCAACTGACTCTGGTTGAATTTGTGCAGTCACCACGTGTAGTTGGTCATACAAAGGCTGAATTCCGGGATTTGCTTTGAGCGTCGGCACGGACCTGCTAGAAGTCCTACCCAAGAATGCGCAGAGCCTTGAAGACATCGCTTCCTGCAAACACCCAGTACCTGGGCATGGTCTTCGCACCGCAGGAATGTTCGCGCAAAGCCCTCAACGAGTGAATCCGGCGTTAGTGAAACACGTTCCGTGCGACTACGTGCACGGTGTGAATTCGCTATGGCCGGAGGTGATTCGTGAATCGCGATGAATGGATCCAGAAGCTCAAGAAAATGGGCCTCTCAGGGTATGAAGCGCAGGTCTACCTTGCGCTGCTTGGTGAAACGCGCGCGCCTGCATCCCGCGTGGTGCGCAAGAGCGGTGTGCCCCAGAGCAAGGTCTACGGCGCACTGACCAGCCTGGTCGAACGCGGCTTTGCCGAGCAGGTGCTGGGCGACGTCAAGCTGTTCCGCGGCATCCCGCCCGAGCAGGCCTTCGAAAACTATCGGCGCACGATTGAGGACTCGCTGACCGAGGCCCAGGCCCACATGGCTGAACTGTCCAGCGTGGCCCCTGACGCCCCCGGTGACGACCCGGGCAGCCTGGGCATCCGCCTGGTGCGCAGCCAGCAAATCAAGGCGCTGATCGATGAAGCCGTCGAGTCGGCTGAGTCAGAAGTACTGATCGCGGTGAAAGACCCGCTGGTGATGCCGCCGGACATTGAGCAGGACAAGCGGGTGCTCGCCCGCGGCGTGAAACTGAAGCAGGTGGTGGAAAAGTCCCTGCTGCATGACCCGGTGCACGGCGCAGCAACGCTTCAGGAAGCCGAAGAAACCGACACGGTCCGGTTCATCGAACATGTGCCACTGCGCTTTCTCGTGGTCGATCGCCGCATCGCGATGATGGAATTGAATGAAGAAGACGGCAGCACCATGGCCCTGGTCGTGCCCAACAAGGGTCTGGCCGAGAACATGCGGCGGCTGTTCAGCACGCTGTGGGCACAAGGGGAGGCACCGGATCAACTTCCGGAGTCCTTTCGAGAAGAGGTAGGAACACGGGAATGACCAGCTTTGGGGGCCGGTCTTTTCCGACATTTTGACATATCAATGTGGTACACTGGGCCCGCGTGGGGGCACAGTCTGGGATTCGGTGCCGGCGTAGCAGCCGGCGGGCACTTATGTGCAGTGGACCGAGTCGACACAGGCAACCGGATTTTGGTTTCACGGGAGAAAACCGGAATGTGCAAGCAATGGAAGAAGCTGTGCGCGATTACGTGCGTGCTGTTGTTCGCCGCAACATCGCTGTCTGCGCAGGTCACATCGGAAGTTCTGACGGGCGCGGGGGAGAGCGCCGGCACCGGCTCGGGCTACCCGATCAATACTTTTTGGCACGACTTGCGGTCTGAGTCGATTTACCTGGCAAGCGAACTGAGTGGCGCGGGCTTGACCAGCGGATCGGCGATCACCGCCATCGCCTTCAAGTGCGCACAGGTGCCCGGCCGTGCAGTAGCCAACGCCCGCATTCGCATACAGCAGACAACGGCGACGACCGTGACTGGCACGTATGTGGCCAGCGGCTACACCAACGTGTTCGGGCCAACAACGATTCCAGTTTCGTCGTTCACCGTGGGCAACTGGTACACGTTCACGTTCAGCGCTCCGTTCATCTGGAACGGCACATCGAACTTGCTGATTGATTACTCAAGCGACGATACCGGGTACACTACTGGTGGCGGATGCTACATGCGCTCGGTTGCCGGAACGCGCACGACCTACGGCTACGAAGACAGCACCTACACCTACCCCTTTGCGGGCATGGAAGACGGCACGCGCACTTTGGTGCCGTCGATGCGCATCACATACACCGGCGGTTCGCTGACGATCATCACGCCCCCATCGCTTCCCACCGGCGCCGAAGGTGTGTTCTACTCGCAGACGCTGCAGGCAGTATCCGGCACCACGCCGTATACATGGGCTTTGATCGGCGGCGCGCTGCCAACCGGCGTCACTGTCACGTCTGGTGGCGTCATCAGCGGCACGCCCGGCACCGGCACCGGCGGCCAGCAGTACAACTTCACGATTCGCGTCACCGACAACGTCGCAGCGACGGACACAGAAAACTACAGCCTTTACATCCAGGGGCCTCCCGCGGCATTGCCGTTCCTCGATGATTTCTCTGTCGACAAAGGTTGGACGCTGGGCTCGGGCTCGGGCCTGACCTGGCAGCGCGGTCCCTGCGGCGCGGCCTACGTTCCTCCGTACGGCGGACCTGAGGCGACTACCGACCATTCGCCCGGCACCGACAACTACATCCTTGGTGACAACATTGGTGCCGTCTATCCGAACAGCATGGGCAGCACGATCTGGGCAACATCGCCGCCGATCAACTGCACTGGCTATACGGACGTCGAACTTTCGTATTGGCGCTGGTTGAACGTCGAAACCGACACTTACGACCACGCCTATATCGCTGTGTCAAACAACGGCACAAACTGGACCCAAGTGTGGACCAACGTGGGTGCATATGGCGACACGGGCTGGACACAGCACAAGGTCACACTCCCTACTGCCATTGTCAGCAACCAGGGCAGTGTCCGCGTGCGCTTCGGTATCGGCACCACGGACAGCAGCTGGCAGTACGCCGGCTGGTGCATTGACGACGTGGAACTGCGTGAGCTGCCAAGCACCACCAAGCTGGTCTGCACCGACTTCACGATTGTCAGCCCCTACACCGTGGGCAGCCAGAACGACCCCAAGGTCTACACCGGCACGCAGGCAAACTTCTCGGTCACCGTCAACAACACCACGGCGAATAACATCACGGTCAACAGCTTCACCGTGGCGGTCACGAACTACACGACCGGCAGCGCCGAGAATGTCGGCACTTTCACGCTGACGCCAACGATCCCGTTTGTCGTCAATGCCAACACCACCGGGCAGGTGATCCAGGGTGTCTTCGACTGCACGGCACTGGCCACTGCCGGCGCCAACACAACGTTGCAGGCACGCGCGCGCCTGCAAGGCACCGAGGCCTCGACCAACAAGCCCGTCGAGACGGAACGCGATGAAATCCTGTACGTTGACCAGGGACCGCCGCCGCCGCCACCTGAAATGAACGTCCACGAGACGAACTTTCAGGGTGCGCTCGTCGGCCACAACCAGGCCGCCACCGGCACGCTGCGCGACTTTCAAAGCCGCGACATCAATGCCGGCCCCGGCAGCTGGCTGAACATCGTGATCATCAACAACACCACGAGCGCAATCGACGTTGGCACGCCCACGCTGGGCGGCGCTGACGCCGCGCACTTCAGGCTGGACACCGCGCAGTGGACCACCTCAACTATGACCATCACCACCACCGGTGCGACGTCGCAGATCTTCTTCTCTGTTCGCTTTGACCCGCACGCGCTGGGCCAGCTTGACGCCTACGTCGAGTTCACACACAACGCGACTGCACCCACCACGACGCCCTACCGCGTGCTGTTCACCGGCACCGGTACCGGCACCGCGCCCGAGCTTCAAGTTCATGAAATCGACTACACCGGCCCGCAAGTCACGCTGGGGCAAGCCGCCGCGGGCACCAACCGCGAGTTCGGCACCGTCACGACCGGCGGGAGCAGCGGGTGGGTGAACATCGTAATCTGGAACCGTTTTACGACCGATACCACGATCAACCCGCTGCCGACGTTGTCAGCAGGTGACACAACCGACTTCGTGATCGACACCAGCTCCATGTCCAATCCGCACGTCATCCCGGGCACCACGGCCTTCACGGGCACCACGTTCTTCAGCATCCGGTTCGCGCCGCAATCCGCGGGCAGCAAGGCCGCCACGGTCAGCTTTGGCCACAACGCCAGCAACCCGGCTACCACGCCCTTTACGTTTGAGGTGGTCGGCGACGGCATCGCCAGTGGCAGCCCCGCCATCTTTGTGCAAGAAGCCACGGCACCGGCCTCGCAAGCCGGCACCACCACGTTCACTGTCACCAACGGACAAGCCGCAGGCAACGGACGCGACTTTGGCGACCAGATCATCACCGCCGGGCCCACGGGCTACCTGACCATCCGCATCACCAACACCGGCAGCCAGGCGCTGGTCATCGGCAACCCCACGTTAGGCGGTACAGCGCCTAGCCACTTCCAGTTGAGCACTGTCGCACCGTGGGCTTTCGTAACGTCCATCAATGCCGGGGCGACTTCCGAGTTCGGCATCACGTTTGACCCAACGTCCGCAGGCGTGAAGGACGCGACTGTCAGTTTCACACACAACGCGACGGCACAGACTACAACGCCGTTCACATTCAGCGTGACCGGCAATGGCCTGCTGAACGCGCCGATCATTGAAGTGCGCGAAACCGACGCGCTGGGTGCCGTCATTGGCCACAACGACCCGGCGGCTGGCACGCTTCGCGCCTTTGGCGGGCGCGACGTCAACGCCGGCGCCAGTGCCGCGCTGACCATTCACATCGAGAACATCGGCAGTGCGCCGATGACGCTGGGCACCCCGGTAGCGACGGGGGCGCAAGCGGGCCAGTTTGTCGTCAACTCGACGGGCATGCTCACCACACTTGCCGTGGGTGTTTCCACCACATTCTCGGTCGCATTCGACCCGAGCAGTTACGGGGCCAAGAGCGCCAACGTCACGTTTGCGCATGACGACCCGCTGGTCACCAACCCGTTCAGCTTTGAAGTGTCGGGCTTCGGTGACGCGCCAAGTATCGAAGTGCGCGAGGGCAGCGCGGCTGGACCCATCCTGGTTCACAACTCAGCCCCCGCGGGTGGCCGCGACTTTGGCACGGTGCTGCTTGCATCCATGCCGACGGCGCCGGTCACGATCGTGATTGTCAACGCGGGCAACGCCAACTTGACCGTGCAGGCCCCCACCATCACGGGGCCCAACGCCAGCAGCTTCAGCCTGACCGCTGTGGGCTACCCGGCCACTGTCACTCCCAGCGGCCAAGCCACCTTCACGGTGACGTTCAATGCCAGCCAGGTCGGCTTGAAAGAAGCGACAATCAACTTTGCCCATAACGACGCGGGCAATTCCAGCCCGTTCCAGTTGCCGATACAGGGGGTCGCTGCCGACCCGAGCGGCGTGCAGATTGACACCAACACCACGCTGTTGCAGGGCCAGGTTGGACAGGTTTACGGGCCTGTAGACCTGCGCGCGTCCGGCGGCACCGCACCATACACCTGGAGCCAGCGTAACGGCACGACACTACCCGTCGGCTTGAGCATGACCACCGCGGGTGTCATCAGCGGCACGCCGGCTGGTCCCGCAGGCATCTTCCAGTTTGACCTGCGCGTAACCGATGCTGCCGGCGGCACAGCCGACCGCACCTTCAGCCTTACCGTCCAGCCGGCGCCCGGCAGTGGTTTCAGCGGCGGTGGTGGCGGTGGCGGTGGCGGCGGATGTGCGACTGGCAGCGGAACGCCATGGCTACTGATGACTCTGGCGGCCTTTGGCGCTCTTGCGCTGAGCCTGCGGCGTCGCAATCGCCGGGCATAGACAGGCAGTCAGCAATGAAACTGCCCGCCTTCTGGCGGGCAGTTTCATTGACCGGGCGTGGCGGGAGCATAAACTGCACAGTTCGCATGCGCGTGCTTTCGAGCTATCGCTTCCTCACCCTGCTCTCCGTATCCGTCCTGGCGTTGTCGTTCACGCATTCACCGCGTGTCACCGCCGACGAAGACGAGAAAATCAAACTTACGTGGGCGCTGCCCGAGCGCACGTGCCTCTACTATGAGACGGAGCTTGCGCCAAAGCCCGCCGACGTCCCCGACGAGCCCAAGATCGGCAAGGACCCTGCGGCAGGCATTGACGGCGACACGCCCGCCCAGCCGCGCCGCTGTGAATCCACCGTGGTCTTTGGTTACGAGATTGACGAGCGCGGCGTGCGCAGGCCCGCCTTCCCGGCCCAGGATCTTGAGCAGGTCATTCTGCAAGCCGCAGGGCACCTGCCCAAGAGCGCCGTGAAAGTCGGCACCACCTGGAAAGCCACGTGGCAGCACGACGTCACACTTGACCGCCTGCCCCCAACACTCGGCAGCGAGTACGAAGTCATTGCCATTGAAGACGTGAAAGACTTCGGGCGCTGCGCGAGGTTTCGCGGCAGCCACGTGTTGCAGAACGCGCAGACTTCCAAGGCCAGAATCCGCTGGGAGTCACTGCAAGTCACCACAGAATCATGGTTCAGCATTGCCGGCGGCTGTCTCGCGCGCTGCGAAGCCGTGGTCAAGGGCATCACAAACCAGCAACGGGAAGCCGGCGCCGTCGCGACGAATGACCGGCTGCAATGGCGCATGACGCAGCGCTTTGATTCGGCCGAGAAGGTGTCGCTTGAGCGCCGCTCAGAAGAAGCGCTGATTCGCGGCCTTGAATACATCTGGAGCGCGCGCCAGAAAGACGGCGGCTGGAACCGGATTTTCCGACCGCGCGGCGGCACGGCTCTGGCACTGCTGGCGTTGCTCAGTTGCGGTGTTCGCGCTGACGACCCGCGCATCATTGAGTCGTTTCGAGCGTTGGCCGCTTTGCCGCTTGACCGCGTATACCAGGCCGCGGCATCGTGCATGGCCTACGAGGCTTTGCTGATCCGGCGCCGTGACGACATGGGCAAGCCCGACGCCAGCCTGACGCGCGAAGAAATGACCGAACTCGAGCGGGTGACCAACTTCCTGCTCAATGGCCGCAACAAGAGCAACAACGCATGGGGCTACGTCATCGAACCCGACGGCCGATGGACCACGCTGTCGCTGATCGAGTGGTCACTGTTTGGGCTGGCAGCCGCGCAACGCTGTGGCGTAGCGATGCCGATCTCGATGGTCCGCGGCCTTGGTGAGCTGGTGCTTGACTGGCAAGCCGAGAAGGGCGCGCCGGTCAAGCGTGTCGTGTCGGGCGAAATTCGTTCGACCGGCACAGTCAAGGTCTCGCGTCTTTCCAAGGCCGTGGCTGCCCGCGGCTGGACGTACGAGCGCAAGGTAGACAGTGGGGCCGACCCGCTGGCGTCGATTCCGTATGCGTCGGTCACGTGCGCCGGCATCAACTGCCTGGCCAGCCTGCTGGAAATGGCCCAAAACGCCGACAAGGCGGAACGCCACAAAGAGTTCGGCGGCGTGGATGGCTTTCGCAAGTGGAAAGAGCGCGTGACCGATGCGGTCTCCAGCGGGCTGGCATGGCTTGAGCTGAACTATTCCGTTGCGCGCAACCTTGGCGAAGCACATTCAGTCAGCAGCCGCAATCACTACTTCGTGTACCTGCACTCGCTTGAGCGCGCATGCACCTTCAGCGAAACCGAGTGGATCGGCGAACACAAGTGGTACGACGAAGGCCGGGCCGCCCTGCTTGTGTCGCAGCGCGAGAAGGGCAACTGGGTACGGCAGATTATGGAAACCACAGACACCGTCGAAGACACCACCTGCGCCGTGCTGTTTCTGAAGCGCAACATCCTCAAGCCGCGCTGGCCCGTGTTCACGCAGAAAGAGGCCGAGTAGCGCTCGCTACTCTGTTTCGCAGTACACCGCGTTGGGCGCCGCGTGAAACCACTTCACTTTGCCCATGCCCTGCAGCTTGGCGGGCGTGTGCCTGCGGGTCTTGTCACCAAGCCCGAGCTGGCCCCGGTCATTGTCGCCCCAGCACCACAGGTTGCCCTTGTCATCCAGCGCGTAGGCGCTGCGACCAGCAGCCTGCACCTGCACGATGCCGGTTAGACCAATGATCTGTCCCGGCTTGCGGCTCTTCTCGGTGCTCCAGCTTGCGCCGTGGCCCAAGGCACCCTTGTTGTCGCCCCAGGTCCAGATTGTGCCGTCTTGCGCCAGCGCCACGACAAAGCCGTCGCCCAGTGCAATCTGCTTCGACTTCTGGGTGAAGCCGCACTTCTTGCTGACCGCCTCTTTGGGTGCGCTGCCGTCGCCCAACTGTCCGCGGTCGGCGTTGCCGTAGAGCCAGATGTCGCCGGTGGTGCTCAGGTGCGCCTCGAGATCGCGGGCATAACTCGTATGGCTGACGAGGTAATCGACGTTGTGGGGGTTGGCGTACTCGTCAATGATCGGCCACATCTTGCCGTTTTCGGCAACGGCGTTGATCGCACTTGGGGCGGCAAACAGGGCAGATACGCGGTCACTGGTTTCGACGGCCTCAGGTTTCTCGGATGCTGTACCCCAGAGCCACACCTTGCCATCGGCAAGAACTGCGCACTGATCGCCACGCACCGCCACGTCAGTAACGCCGCTGAACTGTTCCAGCGCCTTTGGTGAGTTCGTCAGCCCGCCGATGAACTTGCCGGGTGCGTCCTTGCCCCACACCCACAGCTTGCCATCCGCCACAGCCATCACCCAAGTAGGCTTCTCTGCTGGCGGGGTCGCCAGGCGCGCGATGCCGTCCGGTCCGCTGATTCGAAATGGCGCGCTCACCCAACCGCCCACAAACTCGCCCCACGCCCAAAGCTTGGGGCCGGCCGGCGCGGCTGGCGGGGTCACCGGCTGGTTGACTGGCACGTTGGAAGGCGCATTGGCGGCACCGCCGCCGGAACAAGCAGCCAGCAGCGGCAGCAGGGCCGCGATGGAAACCAGTATCGTTCGCATGGCGCCAATATGCCGCGGGCGCGCCCCGGCATCCACAGAAAGCGCTCCGCAGAAAACAGGCAAGAACTTCGTTGACCTCGGGCATCTCGCGGTGTATTAAACCATTCGGTTATTTAGCTGATTGGTTTACTATGATGATGACCGACGAGTTAAGCGCAACCTTCGGGGCGCTGGCGGACCCGACCCGCCGCGCGATCCTGTCCCGTCTCGCGGGCCGCGAGCTTTCGGTGACTGAGCTGGCGGAGCCCTTCGACATGAGCATGCCCGCGGTTTCAAAGCACCTGAAGGTGCTGGAACGCGCAGGCCTGATCTCGCGCACGCGCGATGCACAGTGGCGGCCCTGCAAGCTCAACGCCGAGCCGCTGAAGCAAGTCGCAGCCTGGGTCGAGACTTACCGGCGAAACTGGGAAGAGAGCTTCGACCGGCTGGATGGATACCTCAACGAATTGAAAGCCAAGGCCGACAAAAAGGAGAAGCAGCGTGCCCGACGCAAGAAGTGAACTGCTGATCACACGCGAGTTCAACGCCCCGCGCAGCCTGGTGTGGCAGGCATGGACCGACCCCGAACACCTGCCTCACTGGTGGGGCCCCAAGGGTATGCCTACCAAGGTCATGAAGTTTGACCTGCGGCCCGGTGGCACCTTTCTGTACCACATGCAGGCGGCCCACGGCGGCATGTGGGGCAAGTTCGTCTACCGGGAGATTCAGGCGCCAACGAAGCTCGTGTTTGTCACCTCGTTCAGCAACGAGCAGGCGGAAGTCACGCGGGCCCCATTCTGGGACACGTGGCCGCTCGAAATCCTGAACACCGTCACTTTGGAAGAGCGGCAGGGCCGCACGATCCAGACCCTGCGCGGCCAACCCTTGAACGCAACCGAAGCCGAGTGGGCCAAGTTCCGCACCGAGCACGAGGGCGTGACTGCGGGCTACAACGGCACCCTGGACCAGTTGCGCGACTTCCTGGCCGGGGGCGCGCCCACGCGCAACGCCGAGACTTTCACACTTCGCCTGATCGGCGAGACGGACATCGAGATGTCGCGCGTGTTCGATGCGCCCAAGCACCTGGTATTTCTCGCGCACACGAAGTGCGAGCACATGAAGCGCTGGTGGGGCCCGCGCGGCTTTGAGTTCGCCGAGTGCAGCATCGACTTTCGCGAGGGCGGCAAGTGGCGCATCGTGCAGCGCGACCTGGAAGGAAACCTGCACGCGTTCCGGGGCGAGTATCGCAGGATCGTGCCGGATGAACTGATTGAATGGACATTCGAGTACGAGGGCATGCCCGGCGAAATCGCGGTCGAGACGATGACCCTCACCGAGAAGGACGGGCGCACCACTCTTACTGCCCTGTCCAGGGGCTCCAGCAAAGAGGGTCGCGACGCCATGGTCGCCTCGGGCATGGAATGGGGCGCGCGCCAGACATGGGACCGGCTCGAAGAGCTGGCCCCGCAACTGTAACCTCCCGATTGACTCAGCAGAGAACCAACCATGGTTGCTGACAACAGATCAAGCGTGCAGGCATACCTGCAAAAACTTCCGCCGCAGGCACGATTCAGCCTGGAAAGACTGTGCCGGGCGATTCGCGCCGCTGCACCCAAGGCGACAGAGGGCACGAGTTACGGCTTGCCGGCATTCCTGCTTGATGGCCCGCTGGTAGCGATCGCCGCGCACAAGAGCCACTGTGCGTTCTACCCGATGAGCCCTGCGGTGATCGATGCGCACAAGAAACAACTCGAGGGCTATGATCTGTCCAAGGGTACGATCCGCTTTCCGATCGGGACAGCGCTTCCAGACGCACTGGTGCGCAAGCTGGTCAAAGCCCGCATCGCCGAGCGCACATCCAAGGTCACGAAACGCGCACCACGCAAAGGGACAACATGAACAAGGTGACGCCATTCCTGATGTTCAATGACGGGCTGGAAGCTGCGATTGAGTTCTACACCAAGACGTTTCCTGACTCGCGGATTCTGAAGTCGTCGCGCGACGGCAGCGACGGCCCTGTGCAATCGGCCGAATTCATTGTCGGCGGCCAGCACTTCATGGCCTACGCCGCGGGCCCGTACTTCAAGTTCAGCGAGGCCTACTCCATGTTCGTGGATTGCGCTGACCAGGCTGAGGTCGATCGCTACTGGGACGCGCTGTTGAAACAAGGCGCCAAGCCGACCCAGTGCGGCTGGATCAACGACCCCTGGGGCCTGTCGTGGCAGATCGTGCCCCGAAGGTTCATGGAACTGGTCGGCGACAAGGATCCCAAAAAGGTCCAAGCAGTGATGCAAGCCATGCTCAAGATGGTGAAGCTCGATGTGGCCGAACTGGAGCGCGCCTACAACGAAACATAGCCCCTGAAAGCAGAATCCCGGCCTCTCGGCCGGGATCAGGGTGCTTTGCCGTGGCCAGTCCTCGTTCAGGCTTCGTTTATGCCTCTACGGGCTGGTTGCTGAAGTGCTCGATCAGCAGGTCGCGGGCCTGGTCAATCAGCCAGTTCGGCGTGCTTGCGCCGGCCAGAATGCCGATGCGTTTGGCAGCCTTGAGCTTGTCGAAGTCGATGTCAGACGGGCTCTCGATCAACTGCGCCTTTGCGCCAAAACTCTCCGCGACGATGGCGAGCTTCTTGGTGTTGGAACTGGCATGGCCGCCGATCACGATTACGTGGTCGTTGGCTTTGGCGATGGTCTCGGCGTCTTCCTGGCGTTCGGTGGTGACGTAGCAGATGGTGTTGAAGACGCGCACCTCCTGCGAACGTGCAAGCAGCGCATTCACGATCTCGTTGACCTTCTTGAGAATCAGCGTGCTCTGCACCACTACGCCCATGCGGCGCTTGTTCTTTGGAATCTTGTACAGGTCGTCCATGCCCTTGATGACCGTGCCCTCGCCTTTGGCGTAGGCCAGGATGCTGATCACCTCAGGGTGCTTGGGGTCGCCGATGATTACGACGTAATACTTCTGCTTGTGCAGCAGTTGCGCATAGTTCTGGGTCACGCGCACGTACGGGCAGGTCGCGTCTATCACTTCGGCGCCCTTGGCCTTGAATTGTTCCTGCATCTCGGGCGGAACGCCGTGGGTGCGGATGATGACGGTGCTGCCTGGCCCGGCGCGCTCATCGTCTACGTCTTCGATGTAATCGACGTTGAACTCTTTGCGCAGGTTGTCGATGGTCTGCGGGTTGTGGATCAGCGGCCCGAACGTGTAGACCGGGTTGTCTTTGGTCTTGGCTGTGGCAACCGTCTGTTCATAGGCGCGGTCCACGCCCCAGCAATAGCCGCTGTGCTTGGCGATGTTGATCTCGACGGGGCCGGCGCGGTATTGCGTGACTGCGCGCAGGTCGCCGGTGTATTTGTTGTGGCCCATTTCAGTCCTTGTGCCAAACATGCCGGGCCCCGCAGTCTGCGGCCGCCCCTCACGCCATAGATCGTACCAGAACGCCGTTATACACCACGGTAAATCTGATTTTTCGGGGCTGCGGCGCCCGGCAAATCCAGATTGACCCCACTGTAATGCCGCTTTCCTCGTTACACCATCGGGGGCCGATTCCTCTATAATGAGGCCGATGGCGCTGCGTCTGCATGAGCGTTCGTTTCTACTGATTTCCGTGGCGGCTTTGCTGCTTGCGGGCGGGTTCGGCTTTGTGCTGGGACTCACCGGCGGCGGCGTCACCGTGATCCCGGCTGCACAAGGCGAGCCTGAACCGGCATCCGACCCCAGCAGCGCAAGCAACCGCCCGCGCGCCAACCGCGAGACAGCCGCGAGCAACCGTGCTGGCCCAACACACACCAACAAAACCAACCGCGAGCCGGAAAAGCCGGACAAACCTGATATCAACCCCGTCACAAGCGGTGGACCGCGCAAGCTGCCCGCAGGGCGCGTTGACCCCGTGGTCGAGTCGCCCCAGATTGCGGAAGCGGTGGCCGAGATTGAGGTCACTCTCAAGGACAGCCAGGGGCGCCAGATGCCGTTTGCGCAAGTTGCGCTGGATATCGTGGCAGGCCCCCTGGGGTGGCAGACGCTGTCTTCAAGCCCCGAGCAATCGCGCGGCCAGCGCGGCGTGTTCGTGTTCAAGTCGCTGTACCCAGGCTCATACCGTGTGCGCAGCACGGCCGCCAACTACGCGCCCGCCGAGCAGGAGGTGACAATTCATGCCGGCAGCAGCACCGAGCAAGTGGCGCTTGTGCTGACGCCGCTGGGCAACTGCGCCGTCGAGTTTTACCCGCGCCTCAGCAGCGGCGAGACGCCGCAGGACGTGCTGGTGCAGATCGATGCAAAGGCAGCCAACGATGACGACAAGGGCCGCTTCGGTTCGCACCGGCAGACTGCGACCACAGACCCGCGCGGCTTGATCTCACCGACCAGCACGCGCATTCGCGTGGGCCAGGATGGCGCGGTGAAGATGATTCTGAACATCGGCGTACCGGTGTCGCTGACATTTTCGGCTGCGCATGAGGGCAAGTCGTGGGTCGGCAACAGCAACATTACGCCCGAAGGCATTGGCATGAAGGTCGACGTGACGCTGAACCAGAGCAGCGACACCGACAACCCGCTGCTGGCGGGCGCGGGCGGCACGGTCAGCCTGACCGTGATCTTGACCGTAGACGGCAGTGCCGAGCGCGAATTCACGCGCGTGAACCTGCGCGCGCGGCCCGACGATTTCGCCTACCGCCAGCCGACCAGCAGCAGCGGCAACCGCTTTCTTTGGGACAACCTTGCGGCCGGGCGCTGGTACATCGTGGCCGAGGCGCGCGACGTGCATGCGCCGTTTGTGACGCAGATTGAGGTGACGGAAAGCGGCGAACAGCAACTGGACATTCGCACCGGTCACCTGCGCGTGAACGCCCAGCGCGAGCCCGGCAGCCCCGACCCCGAAGGCGACGCGCTATACCGCGTGCGCCTGCGGCCGATGGGATCAGGAACGCTGGAGCGGACCTTCAACGGCAACCTGAAGGGCAAGCAGAGCGACTACATCGACTTCTTTGTGCCCGCCGGGGACTTTGACGTGCACGTGGATTCGCCCGAGCAGTCTGCCCCGCTGGTGGCCGAGCCCACTTCGCGCCCGCTGAAGATGACAGCCGGGGGCAACGTGACGCTCGAATACGTGCTGCGCGCGGCAGTGACACTGACATTCCGCTGCGTGAACGGCGCCGGTGTGCCCGTGCCCAACGCCGAGTTCCTGGTTACGTTTCATGCGGCCGGTGCGGTACCGGACAGCGAGAAAGCCAATGTGCGCAAGGGCGGCAGCGATGGCATGTGCAAGCTGCCAAGCGCGCCCTACGGCGCGGTATATGTGATGATCTGGACGACAAGCGATGACTGGAACAACCCTGACCGGGTGTTCCAGCTTGATCTGCCCGCCTTCGGCATCAAGGACCTGGGCAACGTGGTGGTCGCTCCGTGAACGCTAGCGATTCTGGAAGCGCGGCTTGGGATCGACCTTGGCCGCCTCGGGCTCGTTGCTGTCGGGGTTCTCTTCGCTGATCAGCAGCACGCCCTCTTTGCTGCATCGAAACTCGCCGGTGTTCTTGCCGGTCTCGGTCAGTTGCAATTCCCGGCTGACGCCGCCCAAGGTCAGCCTCACCGTTACGGTATCCACGCGGTCAGTGTTCTTGTCTTTCGCAAGCTTCAGCACAATCCACACGCGCCCGCCGGCTTCGCCCGACACAATCTTGTTCAGCACGACAGCCGAGATCGGCTTGAACTCTTTGTCGCAGAAGTTGAGGCCTGTCGTGACCACCAGGTCCTTGGGTTCAGAGGCAAGGGTGCCGGGTGTGCCCTCGGTTTTCGCAGGCAAAGTGCCCGGCGCGATGCTGCCTGTTCCGCCATTGCCGGCCCCAGGGCCCGATGCCCCCGGAACCGCCCTGGCCGGGACTCCTGCCGGTGCGGCACCCTGCGGGCCGCCGGCCGGCTGTTCCTGCGCCACGCGACCGATGGCGGGCGGCGGCACCGAGTTCTGGCCTTTGTTCTCGACCTGTCCGGGACGCGCCGTCGGCGCCGCAGGATTGCCCGCCTGGTTGTTGCGGTTGTTGCGTTCACGGCGCGAGGTGTCACCCGAGTTGCGGGAACTCCCCCCGGGCAGGTTGGAATTGTCGATCTGGCCGGCCGGAGGCGGCGCGTCGGTCGAGCCGCTGGGTTGTGAGCCGGTGTCGGCTGGTGGCTCGGTCACGTCGTTGCTGCCCTCGATCGTGGTCTTGGCAGTGAACGCGTTGACGACCAGCGCGGACTGGTTGGAAAGCGCGCCGCCGGTGACCTCACAGGCAAGATCGCCCTCCACGCCGCCGGCCGGCGTGAACAGCGCCGTCATGTACTTGATGCCGGCCACGCGCACGGACACATCGTCCTGCGCAGCGTTGCCGATGCTGAAGGTGAACACCGTGTTGGCGGTCTCGAGCTTGGGCGTGTTGATGTCGGCGCCGCCGCCATCCGGCACCGGCGCCTCACTGAACGTGGTGCCCGTGGGCGCGGTGATGCGCACGGTGCCGGTAATGCGCCCGCTGATAACGATGGTGCCGGCCTTCTGGACCTCCTGCACGTTGACTCGCACGAGCAGCACTTCTTCGACCGAGAGTTTGGCCTGGCTGCCGGTCACCGGCTGCGGCCCGGCGACGCCAAGTGTGCCGCGCAGCGTCTTGAGCACCGTGCTGCCGTTTACGCCGAACAACTCGACCTTGACCTCGATGGTTCCGAAGGCGTTGTCTTCAATGTTGAGCCGACATTCGGCTTCGTTCTGGTTCAGGATAATGAAGCTGCCTGGTACGAGCATTGCACCTGCCGAAAGCTTGACGTTGGGCAGCTTGCTGCTGCTGTTGGAGAACCCCGACGCCGTGGTGGCGATCAGCCGAATCGCCACGTTCTTCGCGCCGCTGGGCAATGTGCCCGGTTCAATCACGAACGATTCTTTGGAAGCCGATGCCGGCGGGGCGGTCTGGGCGGCAAGCGCGGGGCAAAGTACCGCCGCGGCAATCAGCAACCACATGAGCATGCTCGTCCGAACGGTGATCGTCATGGCTCACTCTCCGTCTTTCCTGCCCGCCGGCTCTGGCGATGTGTCGTCCTGCGCAGCCGGGGCGATCTTGTCGGTTGCCCTCAGCACGCCGGTCTGGCGCGCTGCCTTGCGCCGGGCACTCATCTCTGCCTCTGCGGCTTCTGCTTCCTGCTGTGAAAGCACACGAATCCGCACGCGTTTGACACGGTGGCCCCCCACGCGCGAAGCCGTGATCTCTAACCCATGATACGTCGTTGTGTCGCCTTCAGACGGGATATTCCCGAATGCCTTCAGGGCCAACCCGGCGGCGGTGTCGAAGCCTTCGAGTACTTCCGGGGCAAGGTTTACGCCAAGCCGGGCCATCAGCCGCTCGTCGGTTACGCGCCCGTCTACTTCCCAGGTGACACTGTCGATGCGCTCAAAGGGCGTTTCAATCACGTCGTATTCGTCGTCGATGCGCCCGACCAGCATCTCGACCACGTCTTCGAGGGTGATCAACCCGGCTGTGCCGCCATATTCATCCAGCGCAATCGCCATGTGAGTGCGCTGCGCGCGCATCTCGCTGAGCAGGTCTCCGATGAACATGGAGGATGGCACGAACAGTGGCTTGTGCAGGTAGTTGACGACATCGAAGCCGCGGCCGGCGCCCGGGTCGTGCCGGAAGAACTCTTTGAAGTTGAGCACACCGACAATGTCGTCCAAGTCGCCCGAGTACATGGGAATGCGTGTGAACGCGGTTTTCTGGAAAAAGGCGCGAATCTCTTCCAGCGAAGCGCGCACCTCCATGGCTTGAATGTCGATGCGCGGCAGCATGATCTCGCGCACGCGCGTGTCGTTCAGCTGGCTGGCGCGCTGGATCAACGCTTGTTCCATGCTGTCGATCACGCCTGCTTCGGCGGACAGGCTTGCCAGCGCGTGGATTTCACGAACGTCGAAGATGTCCTGCGCGCCAGGCTTCTCGCCCATCAGGCGCAGCGCCGTGTTGCTCAACAGGCTCAGCACGCGCGTGGCGGGCGCGGTGACAAACATCAGCGCAGCGACGGGGTAGGCAGACGCCAGCGCCCAACGCACGCGAATTGCAACGGCAATGGACTTGGGCAGCACTTCGCCGAACGCCAACAGAAAGATCACCGCCAGCAACGAGGCCAGAATCGGGCCGGCCCAGTGGGGCAAAAGCGTGCCGCCCTGGATCATGCCGTCAAAGACGACCGTGGCATACACGGCAAGCACGGTGTTGACGATGTTGTTGGCGACAAGCAGGGCCGCGATCACACGGCCTTTGTGGGTAAGCAGCTTGCGCAGGCGGGCCGCGCGGGAGTCGCCATCATTGGCAAGCTGGGCAAGAGTAGCGTCGGAAACGGCAGTCAGCGCTGTCTCAGTGCCGGAGACCAGCCCCGACAGAGTGAGCAGAACAAGAAAGATGAGCGCTGATAAGGGGTCCACGTCCCGCCGTTCATTCCGCCGACAGCACGGAAGCGATTCAACTGCAATGCCAAAATAACAGCCGGCCTGCGCCGGGATGCATCACGCGCGCGGGCCTATTTCCGGCCCTTGGCGGCCCGCGTGTCTTTGAACTCGGACTCAAGGCGCTTGATCAGGTCGTTGGCTGCCTTCTGGTCGCCCGCAAGGCCGGCAATGTCGGCCCGGGCAAGCAGGTGCCACGCGTAGTACTCGCGCAGAAGCGGATGAAAGCGGTTGCCGACGGGGATCTTGCCGGCCCACGCGTATTCGATGAACGGAAAAGAAGGCTCGTAAGCTTCCATGTCCATCATCCACGCGAACACGCCCAGGATCGCCGGAGGGCCAGACGGTGTCGCCTTCAGCAACTGCTGCTTGAAGCCCTCGTCGGCCTTGAACAGGTGCTCGATTGCCTGTGCCAGCACCAGCCGCTTGGCGCGCGTGTTAAATTCGCCGGCGCTGAACGACTTGATTTCGCTGCCTTGCACGGCTTGCAGCTTCCACTGCACGTCCTGCACGGTGCCTTCAACGACCATGATGATCGGTGTTTCGCCGCCGCCCAGCAGCGCCGCCACGTCGGTGGGCCACGGCGTTGCTTTCAGGATACCGGTCTTCTGCTTGGGCAGCGCGGGCAGCGACGCTGCAAGAATCTGCAGCGACTCGAAGATGAGCTTCGTCTGGTCCAGGCGCAGCTGGATATCGTCGCGCAGCGCCTTGAACCGTTCGCTGCTGCCGTACGTGATGAAGTCGGGGTCGCTCAACTTGAAGTTGTCCATCGCGTCATTGGCGGCTTTGAAGTTGCCGTTCGCCACATTCTGGCGGGACGCATTCAATGCGGCGTTCAGCTTTTCACCCGAGCGTTTGGCAGCCTCGTCAAGCCGCAGGCGCTCCTCGCGGTCGGCCTCGGTGGTCAGGTCTTTGGCCTTCTTCTCAAGGCGAGCCGCGAGTTCGCCGAGGCGCTTCTTGCCGTTGGATTCGTCGCACGTCTCTTCGGTGTCACGCACGCGCTTGGCGATGCCCTGCAGTGTCGCCACGCGCAGCAGAATCTCCTGCTTGTCGGCTTCCCGTTCTTCGCGCTCGATGCGCTGCACAAACTCGCGCAAAACGGTGTCACAGCGCGTCTTGTAGGTGGCCTGCAGAAAGTCGTCAAACTGCTTGACCAACTGGGTGATCTTTTCGTCCTTGTTGTCTTTCCACTTGGTGACGTATGCGGCGATCGGCTCTTTGGCGCCCTCGAACTTGAAGTCCTCGATCAACGCCATCACCTCACGCCAGACATCTTCGTACTCGGCCTGCGCGGACGCAAAGCCTTCCAGCATCTCCATGCGCTTGGCCCAGATTTTGTCGCGCAGGTCCTGCAACTGCTTCAGCAGGTCGGCGCTGGCTTTTGTCTTTTGCTCTTTCAGCACCTGGTCGATGCGTTCGATATCCTTGTCCAACTCCTCGGGCCTGCCGGGCGGGTTCTCAAGCAGGTACCGCGCGATGTTGATGCGCTCTTCCACCTTCTTGTTCGCTGCCACCACTTCGGGCGATTGTGTCGGGTCGCTGTTCGCCGGCGGCGTGTTCGACGGATTGTTCACGCCACTGATGGGTTCGCTGTTGTTGTTTTCAAGCGGATCGGACCCGCCGAACAATACAAACGCGATGCTGATCACGGCCGCCAGCACTGCCGCTGCCGCCGCAATGCCCGCAATGGCGATGCTGCGCCTGCTTTTTTGCTCGGCGATGCGTTGGGACTGGTCGGGTGAAAGTGCCGTGACGCGGTTGGCAAAGGCGCTTCCGTCGCTGGCAGATTTGCGCGCCGAAAGGTTTTCGAAGTCGGCGAGGTCGCTGGAAATCTCGCTTGCGTGCTGGTAGCGCTCTGCCGGGTTCTTGATCAGCATGCGGTCAATGATGCGCTTGATGCCTTCAGGGCAGTCGGGCACCCAGTCGGTGATCGGCGGGTGCTGCTCACGCACCTGCTTCTTCAAGATCTCTTTAACCGTTGAGCCCGTGAACATCGTCTTGCCGCTGAGCATGCGGTACAGCGTCGCACCCAGCGCGTAGATGTCGGCGCGGTGGTCGATCGGCTTGCCCATGGCCTGTTCGGGCGCGATGTAATGCGGTGTGCCAAACACGCCGTCCTGCTCGGCCTGCAGCTCGACCGTGCTCATTGCCAGCCCCAGGTCGCCGAGCTTGACGGTCAGGTCCTCCATGACCATGAGGTTGTCGGGCTTGATATCGCGATGGACCAGGCCCTTGCGTTCTGCGTAATCGAGCGCCGAGCACGCATCGCGAATGATTTTGACGGCACGCGGCAGCGGGATCTGGCGAATCGCCTGCAACTCTTCCAGCACGCTGCCTTTGGCGGCATATTCCATGCTGAAGAAGTAGTTGCCCTCTTCGTCGCCGACGTCATAGACCTGGATGATGTTGGGGTGGTTCAAACCGCCCGCGGCGCGGGCTTCCTTCACGAACATCTCGCAGAACTTTTCGTCTTTCACCAGGTCCTGCGACAGCACTTTCAGCGCAACCGTGCGCCCCAGGCTGAGTTGCGTGGCCTTGTACACCGTGCCCATGGCGCCGCGGCCCAGACGTTCCTCAATGCGGTAGCCGCCCACCGCGTGCCCGATCAAGCCGCCCTTTTTGTCGGTCTGTTCGTCGGGCAGCCATGACAGCAGAGTTTCACCAACCTGGATGCTGTCGCCGAACTGCAGCTTGTGTGCGCCCTCGGCCTTGCGTCCGTTGACCAGGGTGCCGTTGGCGCTTTGCAGGTCCTTGAGGCCGAAAATGCTGCCTTTGCTGGCGATCAGGAAGTGGCGCCGCGATGCCATGTTGTCGGAAAGCTGCAGGTCGGCCGCCTTATCGCGGCCGGCAACGACCTGCTGCCCCGTGGCGACGGAGACGGCTTTGCCGCGGTCAGGCCCTTTTTCGACTAACAGGCGTGGCATGTGTCCTCAGCCCCGGAGCGCAAACAACCCCATGACGGCAAATGCCGTCACCAGGGGGAAATGCGCCATCAATCTGCAAGTATCTATGCAATGTGTGCTTAGGTCAACGCGTCGCTGTCCGCCTGAGGGCTTGATTCAGCGACAGCGCACCAGAAACAGCTGCTCTTTGACGTGCAGGCTGCGATTCTGCAGGTTGCGGCTGCCCCGAAACGTGTTGTACGCGCGCTCAAGCACCCGCACCCGCCCGCGCCGGGCCAGAATGTCGCGCATTGCGTCTGGCTCAATGAACCCCTCGTCGCTGTACGAAACCAGTATGTAGCGGGCATCAGTGTTCTCGACCAGGTCGGCCATGGTCTTGGCCGCGGCACCGGGCCGGTTGTAGTCGCTGCGCTTCCAGTCGGCGGGGATGCCGCTGACGGGGCTGACACGCTGCGGACGCTGGTAGTCACACAGCAGGTTCAGCATGAAGTAATTGCTGCCATAGGGGTGCTGGTTGTACGGCGGGTCAAAGTAGGCCACATCGACGGGGCCGATAGTGCGCACCAACTGGTTGGCATCGCGGCAATGCACCGCAACTTCGCTGTTGTGGCGGCTGAAGACGGGAAAGGGCAGTTCGACTCGGCCCATGATGCGCGCAAGGGCGTCGCCGGCGCTGCCGCCAAAGCGGCCCACGCCGCTGCTCCGGTCCTTGTAGAACCCCTTGAACACGCCCGACGTGTTGGCGTGGACCGACGCTGCGCTCAGCAATGGCGCGAGCAGAAACGGCTGCAGCCATGCGGGCAGGTCGCCAATCAACGTGCGAAACGTGTCAAGCCGCCGCGCGTTCTCTACGGTGTAGAATACGCGTTCGCCGGGCTGGATGTTGCGGTCGTCGGACGGGGCGTAGTTGCTGCGAATGATGCCGGTGTCGATCTGGTTGCGTTCGGTGTCTGCACAGATTTCGGCGTGGGCAGCCTGCAGGCTCTTGAAATCAATGGCGTCCGCATTGGCCAGGTAGCAGTGCGCGATGACGCCGGCATAGGTCTCGAGGTCGTTGGAAATCAGTCTGCGCGCAAAGCGCTTGAAGTAGCGGGACACGACGCCAGAGCCCGCAAACGCATCCATCAAGTCCAGGCGGTCGGCCCGCAGTTCACGGCGCACGATCGCAAGCGCTTCCCCGATGAAGGGCAGCAGTGCCCGCTTGTTTCCGATGCAGGTAATCAACTGGGACGTCAGGTAGGCCGAGTCCTCGGCACGGGCCGAACCATCCGCTGGAGTCTCCAGAACTCGTGGCGCCATCCTGGTCTCCCCCGGCCTTGCGGCCGGGGCTCAATCGGCGTGCTCCTACTCGGCGCGCTCGACGCTGATGATCTCGTACTTCACCGCGCCCTCAGGCGTTTCGACCACAGCGGTTTCGCCGGGCTTCTTGCCGAGAATGCCCTGCGCGATCGGGCTCTCGTTGTTGATGATGAAGCGCTCAAGGTCGGCTTCGTAGCGGCCGAGAATCGTGTAGACCTTGGTCTTGCCGTCTTCGCGCTTGAGCGAGACCTTGGTGCCGAACCCGGCTTTGCTTGGGTCGATCTCTTCGGGCGCAACGACGCGCACGCGCTTGAGCTCGTCCATGATCTCCTTGGCTGCTTCTTTCAGGCGGCTTTCGCGTTCGCGCGCGGCATCAAGCTCGGCATTTTCCGAGATATCGCCCATGGCCAGCGCCTCGCCGATCTGGCGGGCGACGTCGGGTAGCTCTTCCTCTTGGATGCGCTTGAGGTCGCCCTCGCGTTTGCGGCGGCCGTCTTCGGTGGCCAGGATTTCGCCGGCCTCTTCTTCGGCCAGCTCGGCGGCACGCACCGCGACCTTGGCCTGCAGCGCCGGAAAGGTCTTCAGAATCACATCGCGCAGCGTGCTGTTGTGAATGTCCGAGAGGCCGCGGCAGCGGTTGACCTCATGCAGCACGTGGCCCGCGCGCTCGTCTGACAAACCGCTCAGCGCGGTGGTCAGCAGGCGAGAGTTCCGCTCGGTCATGGCGCCGCGCAGCGTGGCCAGGGTCTCTTTCAGTGCGGGCTCGCCGCGTTCAATGCGCGTGAGCACCTTGTTGATCACCCAAAGCAGCTTGATGAACAGCTCGTGCGCCGGCGGCACGGTCAGGCCCTCAGGCAGGTCCATGCCGACGATCCCGCGGCGCACCAGCCACAGCGTCTGCAGCGGGTACTTCTCGCCGTCTTCCTGCACGACCACCAGGCTCTTCTTCAGCTCAGCGCCGAACTCGTGGTCCAGCAACTGCTTGGCAATCCAGTCCCACAGCGATGAGACGTCCTTGAGAAACGCGCCCGCAAACGTCTTCTGCCAGCCGTCCTCGTTCAGCTTCATGTGGCGCGCAAGGGCGCGCTGCTGGTAGTCGTCATCCTTGATCAGCTCCAGGCGCTGCAACAGCACGTCACCGTCGCGCAGCAGCTCATCAAGGTCATAGGCCAGCTCAAGGTCAGCGCCCGAGTCGGCTTTGCGCAGGTCGTCGCGCAGAAAGCCGACAATGATGCGCTCGCCGGCCAGCGATGTGCCTTCACGCGAGCGGGCATCCAGTTCAATGTTGCGTTCGGCCAGGCGCTTGAACTCGCTGCCCATGTGTTGCAGCAGCGGCTGCCGCAGGTCACTCTTTTCCGAGTCACGCAGGTAGCGGCGCATGACCTCAAGCTTCTGCAGAAGGCGCGGCGCGTTGTCGAACTGTTCGCGCGTTTCGTCCTCAAGTGTCATCGCCGTGACGAGGCGTTCCACCGTCGGGTTCGTGCCGGTGCCCAGTTTCACGTACTGGTGCTTGGCAAGGTCTTTGCGCACCGCCGCCCACCACTTGCTCCAGGACTTGGCGTCAATCACCGCGGGCACAAGCTCGGCCTTGATGCGCTTGAGCGTGCTCTTGTTGTTGTGGCCCCGCAGGATGTTCAGCACCACCGCCTCGGGGTCGTCTTTGCAGCGCTGCTTCAACCCGGCCATGTCGGCTGCGCGCTGGACCATGATGTCGTCCTTGGGCAGCTTGCGGAAAAACTTGGCAGCCGCGCCCAGCTTGACGGCATGGTTTTCCTTGTTGGCAAAGTCGATCTTGAGCTGGTCGGCGTCGGCGTCGATCTCCTTGACCTGGCCGAGGCCCCAGCCGGCGTCATGGAACAGCCAGTCGCCGGGCTGAAACTTCAGGTGGTCATACAGCGCCTTGACGAAGCGATTGTCATTGCCCTTGGCGGCGGCGTCTGCACGCTCCACGATCAGCGGGTAGCCGGGAAGGTCAGAGAACGCGCTGCCGAAGACAACTTCGGCCAGTGTGCGCTGGTTGCCATTGCGGGGTGCCACGCGGGAGAGTTCGCCCAATACGTGCACTGCCTTGATTTTCTCACCCATGGACTCGAGCTTGTTGACGACCTGCTCAAGCAGCGTGCCCGCCTTCTCGCCGTGGCCGGCTTTGTTCAGCTTGTCGGCCAGCGAAAGGAAGGTCTCAATCTCGGTCGGGGCCTTTTCCAGTGCCTCTGCCCAGACGCTTTCGATTTCGCCCAGCTGCTCTTGCTTGATCAATTCAGTGATGCGGGCCGTCTCTTTGCTGATGCTGGTTACCATGTCGGGTTTGCTCGCAAATTCGGTGGAATGAAAAAAACCGCGCCGCAGTCTGCGTCGGCGCTTCAGCGCTTATAGGGCGCGGGACCGCGCCGGTCAAGCACGGCGACGGGATGGACTTTGTGCAACCTGCACAATGAACGGGACCGGCAAGGTCCGTTTCTTCGGGGCGGGCACCGCACGCACAGGCTGCGGCTCGGGCCGCAGGGCGCTGGCCGCTTCCTGCGCCGCGCATTGTACGTCCGGGTACGGGCATCCACACGAGCCAAGCCCAAGCTTCAAGTTGCACCACCCTGGGGACTGGAACCCCGGCGCACGAGCAGCTGCAGGCGGGAGTAGCGCCTGCTGTCGGGCTTGCGGTCTTCGCTGCGCGCATGGAAGTGCTTGCGTAGTGCTTGGCTCACGCTGTCGCTGAGCTCTTCAGGCAAGTGCCCGCCGATGATGCGCGGGTCGCGGCCGGTAGCCACCGCATCTTCAAGCTCCAGCACCAGCAGGTTGCAGCGCCGCGCAATCAGGCCCGGCAGACGGTCGCCCTTTCGGCGCGCAATGCGGGCGCTGCTGGTCAAGCCCGCCGCTATGCTGCGCGCGCGCTCAAGGTTATCCAGGCGCCATGCACCTTCCTGCCCAGCATCAACGCCGAACGCCGCAGCAGCCTCAATGGCAAGACGCACCGCCAACGGTTTGGTGTGCAGCAGCGTCACGCGCGCGTCGGCTGGAAAGTGCGGCATGTGGGCACTGACTTCACAGGCACGGCTCAGGTCGCCGCGCAGCATGTGGATGCGCGCAGCGAGCGCCAGCAGTGCAGCCTCTTTCGCACGGGCACCGCAGCGCAGCGCATAGTTCAGCCCACACTCGCAGTATTCCAGCGCCTCGGGCAGCAGCCCGTGGAACTCAGCCACGAGCGCCAACAGTTCGTACGCGTCGGCACGGCACGGCAGATACTTGGCGTCCTGGGTGATGGCAATCGCACGCGTCGCGCACTCCTGCGCCTCTATGTGAACACCAAGCGCGTGAAAGTTCCGGCCAAGATCGACCAGCAGCGCCGCTTCGTCATGCGCCCAGTAGTTGGCGCGCGCGATGGCCAGGGCTTCAATGAAATGGGCTTCTGCATCGGCAGGCTTGCCCATTTCGCGCAGAACGTTGCCCAAGCCCTGGCGTACCCGCATGAGCATGCGGGTGGTGCCCGCGCGCTCAAGCAGTTGCAGCGAGAGCTTCATGTTCAAGTGCGCCGAGGACAGCGCCGCGTGCTCCAATTGCAGCATCGCCAGGTCGTGAAGCGCGCAGCCCTCGTCGGCGTCAAGGCCCGCGCCTTCCAGCAGTGACAGTGCCCGGCGAAGCGCGTTCGCTGCCTCGCGCAACCGACCGATGCGCAGGTTCAGTCTTGCAATTTCTGCCAGCGCGCGGGCCTGGACCCTGAAGTCCGCGATGCTGACGGCGGCTTCCCAGACCTGCCACCAGCCATGCTGGGCGTCTTCGTTGCGGCCTGCTTCTGCCAGCCCAACCGCAATGCCCGCGCACAGCAGTGACTCTGGGCCGTGCTCGCCGCTCATGGCGGCCAGTTCCGAAGCAACCAGCAATGCAGGCTCGGGCACCGGCCCTGACCGTTGCAGCGTGGCATGCACAAGGTCTGTCGGCGTTTCCTGGCGAGTCTGCGCAATGCGGAAAAGCCGCTCTGCCCGCGCCCGGTCTGCAGCCGGCCAGTGCGCAGCGTCTTCACGAAGGAATTGAGTGAATCTCATCTGTCCCTGGTAGCCCGCCAATGCCGGGTACTGTCGTGCCGACTCGCGCTCCCCCACAGAGCGGCTGCAGTTCTGGAACGGGCGGTCACGGAAACTTGGCGAGCTCCCGTCCCCACAACTCCGCCCGTTCGTAGAAACCTGCACGGCCGATCTGCCGGCACACGAGAAAACTCGCGGCGGGCAGACTCTGAATCGGACACATAATTAGATTAGCATTTGTTAGTCCGGTCAGTTGGCGCGGCGTCGCGGCGCGAAAATGGCACGGCGCCGGAAATGCTCCATGTTGCACGGAATGCCCCGAACTTCATGGCGTGTCTGCACTTAGTAACATGTGACCGCCCGGAAACGGAGGTCACAAGTCGCGTCGCATAGGTGCATTACACGCACATGCTAAGAGACTGTGAATGCTCACTGGGAGTGGTCAGTCAGCAGCGCCTGTGGATAACCCGCACGCAAGTTTTTTTGGATTTTTCCGCAGCGCAGATCAGTTCGCGTCGGGCGGCAGGTCGGCCAACTTGCGAATCGCATCTAGCAGCGTCTTGCCCATATCGCGGTCGGCTTTGCCCAGATCTTCGGCCAGGCGCAGCATGCCATTGAGGCGCTCACGCAGGATGCGCAGCTGGGTGCGCTGCTTCAGCGCGTTGTCGAAGCGCTCATCACTTTCAGCTTCAAGCCGGTCGGCGCGATCTGACAGGCGTTTCAGTTCCGCCCGCTGGGCGTCATCGAGGCGACGCACGCTATCTGCCAGCTTCACGCGTTCGGTTTCAACTTCGCGCAGGCGGTTGGTCAGGCGCCGCACTTCGTCGCTGACCATCGCGGACGCGTCGGCATCCTGGGGCTGGATGATGGCGGTGTCCTGGGCGCGGGCCTTGGCGCCGTGCAATGCGCGCTCAAGGTCGCTGAGCTTGCCCTGCAGCTCCTTGACCTGGTCCTCGAACGTGTTGGCCTTGAGCTCCGCCTTCTGCAGCTTGCGCTCAAGTTCGCGCGTGTGTTCCTGGCTGTCTTCGATTTCTTTGTTCAACGCAGGAATGCGGCGCTGGCTCAGGCGGTAGCTGCGCGCAGCCTCGGTATCCAGCTTCTCCTGTGCCTCGGCCGCGTCTTTTTCGCGGGCCAGCACTTTCTCTTGCAGCTCGGTGATACGGTCTTCCAGTGCCTCGACACGCTGGGCCTCTTTTTCGAATGGCTTGAGGCGCTCAATCTCGGCCAGGGCATCTGCCAGCGCCTTGGTGATCTGCGCGATTTCGGCTTTGCGGTCGTCAAGCTCTTTGGTGTCGCGTTCCAGCGTCTCGCTGGCATCGCGCGTGTCGGCTACCGCCTTGCGAGAGAGCGCTAGCTCACGCCCCAGCTCTTCATTCTTGCGCGTCAGGGACTCTGCCTCATCGGCGGCCGCCTCGGCCTTCTCTTCGGTCGCCTTCAGCCGGGCGTTCAATTCTTCAACGCGGCGGCCAAGTTCGTCGTGCGCAAGCTCGGCCCGTGACTCGGCGCCTTGCGCCTCCTGCAATGCTTCTTTCAGGCGGGTGTTTTCGGACTGCAGCGCGCTGATCTGCGCGTCCATCAGGTCCACGCCCGCCGCTTTGTCTTTCGGCTCGTCGACTTGCACCGCGGGTTGGGCCGCCGCCTCGGCTTGCGCCAGCCGCTCCTGCAAGTCACTCACTTCGCGGCGCAGGGCGCTTGCCTGTTCTTCGGCCTGGCGACGACGCTCTTTGGCTTCGCTGAGTGCCGCTTCAAGGCGCGTCAGCTCGCCAGCCGGCGCGGCGGATTCCAGCCGTTCTTCCAGGTCGCGCTTGGCCGTGACCAGCCGGCTGCGCTCGTCGCGCAGGCCCTGCAACTCGGCGCGTAATGCCTGGAGCTCAAGCTTGTGCTTGTCGGATGCGTCGTGCTCGGCTTCCACTTCGGGCGAGTGGTCGGTGAAGACTTCGCCGTCGGGCAGGTCGGCGTCGGGCTCGACATCCAGCGGTACATTGGCGTCTTCGGCCAGTGTCACGGGGTCGAGGTCCGAATCGTCTTCGATCGTGACGTCATGCACGGGCAACGCCATCGGCTCAGCGACAAGTTCTTCTTCGCCAAATCCGAGTTCGGGATCCTCGATGGAATCCTCAGGCATCAGTGGTGCATCGGGCCCGTTCATGCCGCAAGTCTAAGCGATTGCGGGCGTTCGGTCCACTTCCGGCTTGAGTGCTTGTTCGAGCGCGTGGGCATACCCCAACAGCCGGTCTTCGGCAAACGCCGGAGCCTGCATGTGCAACCCGATGGGCAGACCGGACTTATCGTAACCGACTGGCAGGCTGAGCGCGCACAAGCCGGCAAGACTGGCAGGAATGGTAAAGATGTCGCACAGGTACATCGACAGCGGGTCGGACTTCTCGCCCGCCTTGAATGCCGTAAACGGCGCGCAGGGGCCCACCATCACGTCGCAGCCGGCGAACGCATTGTCGAAGTCACGGCAGATCAGCGTACGCACCCGCGCCGCGCGGCCGTAAAATTCTTCCCAATGGCCGGCGGACAGCGCGTAGGTGCCCAGCATGATGCGGCGCTTGACCTCGGGGCCAAAGCCCGTGCCACGGGTCCGGAAGTAGCTTTCGATACCTGAGCTGGACTCGACCCGCAGGCCGTAGCGCACGCCGTCAAAGCGGGCAAGGTTGCTGCTGGCCTCGGCGCTGGCGACGACGTAATAGACCGCAATGCCGTGGTCGGCATGGGGCAGTGAGGTTTCCACGATCGTTGCGCCCAACGCCTGCATGCGGTCAATCGCGGCCTGGCAAGCGCCGGCAACTTCGCGGTTGGGCATCTGGTCAAGGTAGCTGCGCACCACGCCCACGCGCACGCCCTTGAGGTCATTGCGCAGGCCCGCCGCATAGTCGGGCACCGGGCGGTCGGCGCTGGTGGTGTCGTGGGCATCGCGGCCGGCCAGCACGTTCATGATTGTCGCGGTGTCGCGCACGCTGCGGGCAAAGGGCCCGACCTGGTCGAGGCTGCTTGCGAATGCCACCAGGCCGTAGCGCGATACGCGGCCATAGCTGGGCTTGAAGCCGACCACGCCGCAAAAGCTCGCGGGCAAACGGATCGAGCCGCCGGTATCACTGCCCAAACTCAGGTACGCGCTGTGCGCTGCCACGCAGGCTGCGCTGCCACCGCTGCTGCCGCCGGGCACGTGGGCGACGTTCCAGGGATTGCGGGTCTGCTGCAGCGCGCTGTTTTCGCAACTGCTACCCATCGCGAACTCGTCCAGATTGGTCTTGCCGATCATTACGGCGCCGGCTGCGCGAAGCCGCGCTGTGACCGTGGCATCGTAGGGCGCCTTAAAGTCCCCCAGCAGGCGACTGGCGCAACTGGTCTGCTGCCCGTGAACGTGAATGTTGTCCTTGATGGCAACGGGCACGCCGGCAAGAGGGCCGGCTTTGCCTGCCTTTACGGCGGCGTCGGCGGCTTTGGCCTGTGACAATGCATCTGCCTCGTCTACATGCAGATAGGCGCCGACCTTTGGCTCTGTGGCCTTGATGTGCGCCAGCACAGCCGCCGTGACATCGTGCGCCGTGGCTTCCGCTGCACGGATGCGGCGGGCCGTCTCAGTGGCATCGAGCTTGAGCAACTCGTGCATGGCTACTCGATCACCGGCGGGACCTTGAAGAAGTTCTGTTCGCTGTCGGCGGCGTTTGCCACCGCATCTTCGCGCTTGAAGCCGGGCCGTGCCTCGTCTTCACGCCACTGGTTGCGATTGACTACGGGATGCAGCGTCATCTCGGCACCCTGCACATCGACCTTGCGCAGCGCACTCACGAAGTCGGTGATCTTGGACATGTCCGCGGCAAAGCGCCTGACTTCATCATCCGTCAGTTCAAGCCGCGCAAGCCGCGCCACGTGCCGTACCGTCGCCTCGTCCATGGCGCGCATTTGTACCCGCGACGGGCAGCGGCGGCAACACGCAGAAAGCACCCAATGCCTCGCGCTCAACTGCCTGCCATGCAAAGATGCGTGCATGGACGCCAAACCCAAGCGCCTGAGAACCGCGCTGATCGCGCTGTCGCCAGTGGCGCTGTGCACGCTGCTGCTGGCGTTCACGGTGCTGCCGAGCATGCCCGGCCTGGCGCCCTTTGTTGCGGGCTGGTGGGTGCTCGCTGTCGGCCTGGCGCTGATGCACTGGTCGCGGGCGTGGGTGCCCGCCGTGCTCGTGTTCCCGCTGGCCCTGCCGCCGCTGGTACTGACCTTTGCCCTGAATTTCCATGCCGTGAAAGTCGAGGGCAACAGCATGCTGCCAACCTACCAACCCGGCGATGTGCTGCTGGTAGACGAAAGCGCCTACCCTGACGTCGAAATGGGCGTGTATGTGCTGGAAGTTGAGGGTGAACCGCACAACCCCCTGATCAAGCGGCTGGTGGGCATGCCCGGCCGCACCATGAGTGCGCGCTATCACCGGTTGTTCAGCGACGAGTTCGAGGTGCACCCGCGCACGGGCACGAAACCGGACACCTGGAACGAGGAGCGGCCCCTGGAGCCCCGCTGGTGGCTGCGCGAGCCGCTGAAGCTGGGCGAGGACGAGCACTTCTTTCTTGGCGACAACCCGCCCGAGAGTCGTGACAGCCGCGACTTCGGCCCGGTCAAGCGCGAAGCCGTGAAGGGGCGCGTAGTCTGGAGCCTGAAGGGCTCGCACGGCTTTGGTCGCGTAGATTAGCCGGTTAAAAGGGCCGGGGGCAGCTGGCGATCGCTGCCCCCGGTTCCAGGTTTCCAAGCAAGGCATGGCATCGGATCCTGGAAAATCTCCCTGTGTCTTGTCCTAGAAGATCCACTGCAACTGCAGGCGGATGATCCATGTGTCGGCGTAGTCGGATGCCCCGGCGCCACTGCTGGCGCTGAGGCTGCCGGCGCTGCGGGCCGGCGGGCTGGTGTAGACGCCCTGGATGGACTGCGAGCCACCCGCGCCGTCGGCGTTCATGGCCAGCGGCAGCTGCTCGCTCACGTACAGCAGGTCAAACGTCAGCTTCAGGTTTTCGCCGTGCACGTAGTAGTTGACGCTCAAGCCGATTTCGTTGGCGTCAGGGCGCACGCCGAAGCGGCGGCTGGTGCTGCCCGCCTGCCACACTTCGTCGCTGTTCAGCCAGTTCCAGCGGATGCCGACGTTCAACTGCTTGGGCAGGATGAAGTAAGCAACGTCGAACGTGAAACCGAGGTCGTCGAAGTTGCCGGTGCCGTTGCGGGTCGGGTTGGTCGGGTTGTACTTGTTGCGGCCGTGATTGTGGAACTCGGTGTGGCGCATGAAGACGGCGATATCGACGCTGATGCCGAACATGCGGAAGTGACCGTCCAGGGTCACCGCCAGGGTGTCGTGGCTGGTGCGTGAGCGGCCTGAGCCTGTGGCGCCGGCGCCGGATTCGTCGGGGCGGATGTTGGTGTTGTTGAAGTTGCCCAGCAGCCAGTTGACGCCGAGACCGATGGCGAAAATCGGCTTGCCGTGCTCGTCTTCACCGCGCTGGTCGTTCATGCCGTACTTGACGTCACCCAGGGGGTGCGTCTCGAGGCGCAAGTTGACCATCATGTCGCCGTCCACGATGCGGTTGGTGAACGCCTCGCTGGGCAGCGCCTGGTCGGCGTTGCGGAAGTCGGCTTCGCCCTTGGTGACGCCGTTGTACACACCGACCCAGTACTTGAGCCAGCTCACGTCTTCGCCGACCTTGCCGTCGATGGTGATGCCCTTGGCAAAGTCCTGGTTGAAGACTTCATTGACGTAGCCGCGGTCGACGAACTGCTGGCTGCCGGAGCTGGTGATTTCTTCCCAGTTCCAGGGCAGCTTGGTCTGGCCGGCGGTGACGTTGATGTACTGCAGGATGGCCCAGCGGAAGAATGCTTCTTCGATGATGTTGGCGCCGCTGGCCCAGGACAGGGTCGCCTTGTACTGGAACTCTTTCTCGAAGATGTAGCCGCTGAGCGTGGTCTTGGCGCGACGCACGCGGAAATTGACGAAGTCGCGGCCGTTCTGGCCGTCGTTGCCGTGTCCGACTTCGTTCTGGTACGTGAGACGGAACTGCACGCGCGTCGTGATGCCGAGCTTGAACCCGTCGGTCTCAATGACCAAGCCCTTCTTGCCCAGCTCGGTGTTTACGCCTTCGCCGCCGCCGCGGTTGATGCTGCCGACACTGTCGGCATCGCTGTCCTGCGCCATCGCCGGCGCGGCCAGCAGCCCAGCGCCCACGATGAGCGCCAAGGCCATGGTCCACAACTTGCTCATGAATGCTCTCCTTTTTTCCGGTATCTGCTGCATGCTTGCAGATGCATGGGCAGCAGGGTGGTTTTCACGAGCATCGGTTTCAACAGCGCAGCAGCGAATTGGCGCAAGTCTCATCGCCCGCAAACCCGCCCCTGATAAGGCCTTGGCCGATTCTTGACAATCGTGAGCATTTCTATTGACGCGTCAATACAATCGGGGGCAGCCGGCGATCGCTGCCCCCGTTGCCAGGGTGTTATGCAAGGCATGGCATGCAACCCTGAAGACCGCGCTAGAAGATCCACTGCAGTTGCAGGCGCATGATCCACAGGTCGTTGAAGTCTGCCGACTCGTTGGAAATGCTTCCCGCACTGCGCGCCGGCGGCGTGTTGTAGGCGCCGCGCAAGCCCGTGCTGCTCAGCGACTGCGGCAACTGCTGGCTGACCATCAGCACGTCGAACGTCAGCTTCAGGTTGTCCCCGTGGATGTAGTAGTTGACCGACAGTCCAAGCTCGGTCGAATCCGGGCGCAGGCCCAGGCGCCGGCTGTCTTCGCCGCCGCCCCACACCTCGTCGGCGTTGATCCAGTCAAAGCGCACGCCCACGTTCAGTTGCTGCGGTAGAATGAAATAGGCCGCGACGAAGCTGAAGCCCATGTCGGTCAGGTTGGCCGTGCCGGCGTTGTCGCGCGGATCGAACCTGTTGCGCCCACGGTTGTGAAACTCGGTGTGGCGCCAGTGAAACTCAAGGTCGACGCTGATGCCGAGCATGCGGAAGTGGCCATCGAGCACGACGGCCACGGTGTCCTGGCTTGTACGGAAGCGGCCCGACGCGGTCGGCGTGTCGCCGGGGGTCACCGTGAAGAACGTGTCGGGGCGGATACCGGGATCATTGAACCCGCTCATGAACCAGTTGAGGCCCAGGCCGACGGCGAACAGGGGCGCGCCATGTTCATCTTCGCCGCGCATGTCGTTCATCCCTCGCTTGACCTCGCCCAGCGGGTGCGTTTCCAGGCGCAGGTTGACCAGCATCTCGGTGTCGACCAGGTTGCTGAACGTGTCGCTGTTGAGGGGTGTGTCGTTGTTGCGGAAGTCGTTATTGGCGCGCAACACGCCGTTGAACACGCCAAACCAGTACTTGAGCCAGGGCACGTCATCGCCGACCCGGCCGTCGATGTTGATGCCCTTGGCGTAGCTCTGGCTGAACGTGGTGTTGACCGACCCGCGGTCCACGAACTGCTGGCTGCCGCTGCTGGTGTTGTTTTCCCAGTTGTACATGAGCTTCTGTTGGCCGGCAGTGACGTTGATGTACTGCATGATGGCCCAGCGGAACCACGCGTGTTCGACCATGCTGTTGCCGCCGGTCCACTCCATTTGCAACTTGTACTGAAACTCTTTCTCAAAGATGTGGCCCAAAAAGCTGGTGACGGCACGGCGAACGCGAAAGTTCACGAAGTCGCGGCCGTTGGTACCGTTGTTGCCGTTGGCTACCTCGTTCTGGTAGGTCAGGCGAAACTGCACGCGCGTGGTAACGCGCAGCGCGAAACCGTCGGTGCTGATCTCAAGGCCCTTCTTGCCCAGCGCCGTGTCAACGCCCTCGCCGCCACCGCGCTGGATGCCGTCTACGCTGTCCTGTGCCATCGCCGGCACAGCCATCAAGCCCGCGCCCATCACCAGCGCAAGCACCATGATCCACAACCTGCACATGCTTCTCTCCTGTTCCGAAGGGGTATATGTCGTTCCACGAAATTGCCGTTTCTGACCGCCGTGGGGAAGTTTGTATTGAGAATTCTTCTCAGTCGCAATAGCAAAATACGCCGAAGGCGAGCCCCGTCAAAGAAACAGCCCCGGCCTTCGCCGGGGCTGTTTCTTGACCCACGTCACTCAGAACAGCCACTGAATCTGCAGCCGCACCACCCATACCACGTTGTGGTCGGCATTCTCAGGGTTGCTGCCCAGCGTTCCCTTGCGCACTGGCGGCGTGTTGTAGACGCCCTTGAGCCGTGTGCCGCTGTCGTACGCGAACGTTAACTGCTGGTCGACATAGTTCACGTCGATGCTGCCCTTGAGCCTCTCCCCGTGCAGGTAGTAGTTGGCCGAAAAGCCGATCTCTGTCGCGTCGGGCCGAATACCGCGGCTTCGCGTGCGGGTGAAGGCCAGCGTCGCGTCAGTACCCCAGAACTCGTCAGCGTCTACGCCGCTTGCACGCACGCCAAAACTCATCGGGAAGAAGCCGAGAAAGTAGCTGGCCTCAATGCTCCAGCCCCAGTCGTCAAGGTCGCCGATCGCGGCCCGGTTGGCAGTGCTGAACGTGTTGATGCCCCGGTTGTGAAACTCGGTGTGGCGCCAGTAAAACGCGGCGTCAATCGCTGCGCCGTACCAGCGCGCGTGGGCATCAAGCGTAACTGCCAGCGTGTCCTGGCTCACACGCGAACGGCCCGAGCCCGTGGCCAGAGCGCCCGTGTCGCCCCTCAGGTCAGAGTTGTTGACGCGGCTGATCAGCCAGTTGGCGCCAATGCCGCCTGCGAACAGAAACTCCTCGCGCTCGTCTTCATTTCGCAGATCGTTCATGCCGTAGGGCACGTTGCCGAAGGGATGGGTTTCTACGCGGGCCGCCACCATGATGTCGTTGTCGATCACCGCGCTGAAGGCCTCTGACGTAAGCGCCCCGTCGGCGTTGCGGAAATCGTCCTGGGCGCGCAGTACGCCGTTGTATACGCCCGCCGAGTAGCGCACCCACTTGGTCACCTGGCCGTCAAGCCAGACACCCTTGGCGAAATTCTGGTTGAAAACGCCATCCACATAGGCGCGCTCGATGAACTGCGTGGTGTCGGGGGGCACCAGCTGCTCCCAGTTGAACGGCAGCTTGTGCTGGCCGGCGTTGAAATTGATTTCCGGCAGCAGCGCCCAACGAAAGCGGGCAATCTCAACCATGCTGTTCGCCGGGTTGGCAAAGTTCAGGCGCAGCATGTACTGGAACGACTCGTCAAACACATGCCCCTGCAGCCACATGCGCGCAGCCGGCACTCGAAAGTTGGCAAAGTCGCGCCCGTTGGTGGCGCGCACGCCCTGGCCCGTATTGCCGCGCTCGTCCTGAAACGTCAGCCGGAACAGCACCTGCATGCGAAGCTGGGTCGAGAACCCCGGCGAGTCAAAGCGCAGCCCGTTATTCTCAAGCAGCGTGACGTTGGCGGCTGCACCCTCGGCAAACAGACAAGGCGCGAAGCAAAGCGCGAACAGGATGACGGCAAGTTTCATGGATCTCCCCCGAGGTGGGCAGGATAGATTGGTTTGGCCCCGAATTGCAGTCGCTTGAGTGGACTGTCGGAGCGAACTGCAGACGTACGTCCCTCGTTAGAAGTCTCCCGTTGCGACGAACCGCATTTCACCACGGAACCACAGAGGGCACAGAGTACCGCATTTAGTTGCCGGCACCTGCCACAGCATTTGAACCACAGATTTGCGCAGATGCACAGTTTGAAAATGGTTCCCTACATTTGTGTGAATCCGTGTGCATCTGTGGTTCCAAAGCCTTTGCCCTGCTTGTGCATTTCTCTGTGGGCTCTGTGCCTCTGTGGTGAACGGCTTGGCATTGAATCATGTACAAAGATCCCAAGCCAAAGGAGCGGCCGTGATCGGCCATCAAAACAAAAGGGCGGCCGTGATCGGCCATCAAAACAAAAGGGCGGCCGTGATCGGCCATCAAAACAAAAGGGCGGCCGTGATCGGCCGCCCTTGGGTTTGATGCATTTCGGATCTTAGAAGATCCACTGGAGCTGCAGACGAACGATCCACAGGTCGTTGTGGTCCGCGCCGTCCAGGAAGTCAAAGCTACCCGCGAAGGCAGCGCGCTCCGGCGGAGCGTTGTACACGCCCGTCAGACCGCTGCTGCTAAGCGAGAACGGCAGCTGCTGGCTGACCATCAGGATGTCGAAGGTAAGCTTCAGGTTGTCGCCGTGGATGTAGTAGTTGACTGACAGGCCCAGCTCGCTGCTGTCCGGACGAGTGCCGAACAGGCGAACGTCGCCACCACCGCCCCACACTTCGTCAGCGTTGACCCAGTCAAAGCGGACGCCCACGTTCAACTGCTGGGGCAGAATGAAGTACGCCACCAGGAAGCTGAAGCCCATGTCGCTCAGGTTCGCGGTACCAGCGTTGCTGGTGGGGTCGAACTTGTTGCGGCCACGGTTGTGGAACTCAGTGTGACGGTAGTGCAATTCCATGTCCACGCTCAAGCCGTACATGCGGAAGTGGCCGTCAAGAACCACTGCCAGCGTGTCCTGGCTGGTGCGCGAACGACCCGAGGCCGGGGTGCCGGCTGCGGTGTCGCCACGAATGCCCGGGTCATTGAAGCCGCTGATGAACCAGTTTACGCCCAAGCCGATGGCGAACAGAATCTTGCTGTGTTCGTCTTCGCCGCGCATGTCGTTCATGCCGCGGGCAACTTCGCCCAACGGGTGCGTCTCAAGACGCAGGTTGATCATCATGTCGCCGTCAACGACGCCGTCGGTGAAAGCTTCCGAGTTGATGGCCCAATCAGCGTTGCGGAAGTCGTTGTTCGCCCGCAGCACGCCGTTGTACACACCAAACCAGTACTTCAGCCAAGGCACATCGTCCCCAACCTGGCCGTCTACCCAGATACCCTTGGCGTAGTCCTGGTTGAAGGTTTCGTTGACTGAACCGCGGTCAACGAACTGCTGGCTGCCACTGCTGACCGCTTCTTCCCAGTTGAACTGGAGCTTCTGTTGGCCGGCATTGACGTTGATGTACTGCATGATCGCCCAGCGGAACCACGCTTCTTCGACGATACGATCGCCGCCGGAGGCCCAGTTCAACAGCAGGTTGTACTGGAATTCCTTTTCAAAGATGTGACCTTTGAAATTGGTCTTGGCGCGGCGAACGCGGAAATTCACAAAGTCGCGTCCGTTCGTGCCGTCGTTGCCGTTCGCTACCTCGTTCTGGTAGGTCAGGCGGAACTGAACCCGGGTCGTCATACGGAGGCTGAAGCCGTCCGTGTTGATTTCCAGGCCCTTCTTGCCAAGAGCGGTATCGACGCCTTCGCCGCCACCACTCGCCACGCTTGCGACGTCATCCGCGTCGCTGGACTGCGCCATCACCGGCGTAGCCCACAGCCCTGCGCTGATCAGCGCCAAAGCTGCAATCCAAAGTTTTGCCATGCCTTGCTCTCCCTTTAAACCCAAGAAAGTCAGTCGTCCGTCCGTCGCTGCCTCTGGGGAGCCCTGACACGACCCTTTCCGATCCGTGTCCGGGTTACTTCTCGCCATCCCCGTGAAGGCAGGCAGACCATAGAACCGCTTACCACGTCGTCAACACCGTTCTAACCACATTTTAGCCGTTGGGTCCTTGACACCCGGACAGGAACATCCTGCCCCAAATGCCTACGGCTACGGCTGTTGACTTGCCTCACGGCCAGTATCGACCGTCTGTGTCCGATAACTTTGAGCAAATTGCCGGAATCTTTATCCCGGCTTCGTACCGGAAGCTGACCCCTGACGCGTCTCCTTTCTCCGCAATCGCCTGCGGTGCAGCCGGGGCGGGCCGCTCAACGGCGGAGTACAGCTTCCGCCTTGCCCCCAAGCACATTCAACGGCGATCGCCTGCCGCTGAAAGTGGATACTTACTGACACACCTAGACCCAAAAAAGTTACTTTGCAACCTGTCCGATGCAACCCCCTTCTACACCAAAATGCAACATGTCGCCCACTGATACTGTGTTCCGGGTTCCGATTTGGAGGGTGTTCCGCCTGGGGCCTGGCAAACCGCGTGACGCGGGAACTACACAATGCGTGCCCCAAACCCTGAACCCTATACCCCAAGCCCTGTGCCTGTGACCCACATGCATCCAATCCTGGTGCTCTCGCAACCCTGTTCTTTCTTTCTGCTATCATGACTCATGGCGCTTCTGCCGATTGTGCCTACCATGGCCGTGCGCACTGGGAACACGACGTTGGAACAGCATGATTCCGGCTTGCATATCACGCCTTTGCCCCGCATCGGGCAGGAGCTTGGTCGTTTCATTATAGAGCGCGAGTTGCCCCGTGGCGGACAGGCCCGCGTGTACCGCGCGTGGCAGACTGACCTGCAGCGCGCTGTCGCTCTGAAGCTGCTTCCTTCCTCTTATGCATCTGACCAGGAAGCGCTGATCCGGTTTCGGCGCGAAATCGAAAACGTCGCCCGCATCAGCCACCCCAACATCGTGCGCGTCTTCGAAGCCGGCGAGATCGAGGGCCATCCCTTCTTTACCATGGACTTCATTGAGGGCCACGACGCCGAAAGCAGCGCGAAACGCGGCCCGATGGACCCCGACGAAGCGGCCACGATCATCGAAGCCGTGGCCCGAGCCGTCAGCGAGGCGCATAAACAGGGCATCATCCACCGTGACATCAAGCCCGGCAACATCATCCTGCGCCGCGACGGCACGCCCGTATTGACCGATTTCGGCCTTGCCCAAGACCTTTCGCACAGCGAGCAGCTTACCCAAACGGGCATCAGCATGGGCACGCCGGCATATATGTCGCCGGAGCAGGCCCGGGGCGAGCGCAACCGGGTGGGCGTCAAGACCGATGTATTCGCCCTCGGCGCCACGCTTTACACGCTGCTGACCGGCAAACGCCCCGTCGAGGGCGAAAGCACCTATGAGTTGATGCTCAAGGTCGCGGAGAGCCAGGGGCCGAAGTGGCCTCGCGCGGCGATTGAGGACATCCCGCAAGACCTTCGCGCCATCGTAGAGATGGCCATGGCCAACGACCCCGCCAAGCGCTACGAGACCGCCGACGACCTCGCCGACGACCTGGAACGCTATCTCAGCGGCGAGTGGGTTGTCGCGCGCTCGCGCGGCAAACTGGCGCGCGTCTGGCTGCGCACGCGCCGCTATGTGCCGGTCGCAGCCGTGATTGTGGTCGCGCTGGGGCTGGCCGGCGGCATGGTGTACACCGGGCTGAACCCAGGCTTTATCAGCAACAGCGAACCGCCGGTGCTGGACGACCGGGACCTCCTGTCCAGCGACCCCGACAAACGCGAAGACGTCGAACCGCTGTTCGGCGAAGGCGGCACCTGGAGCCAGCGGGGCGGCACCGTGACCCAGGGCAGTGGCGGCGAGATCGTGCTGGCCCGCACAGGCACCGAGCCGCTGCTGATTTCGCCCAAAGAACCGGCGTGCTGGGGTGACTTCACCCTGCAATGTGAATTGCGCGTGCGAGACGTCAGCGGCCCCCTTGAGCTGCTGTTCGGCATGCCTGACAGCCACACGGCCGGGGACACGGCCTACACGATTGCCCTGGGTGAGGGCTCGCGCGACCGGCTGGAACTGCGCCGCCTTGGCGTGCCGGTGCTCAGCGCCTATCGGCCGGGCACGCGCCCGCTGCTTGAAGCGGGAGTGTGGTACAGGGCGGTGATTACGCGCACTGGCCAGGCGCTGTCGTTCTCTTTGTCGGAAGTCGCGCTGCCGGGCAGCGTTGTGACGTTCAGTTTCAATGACATCTTTCCGGCCTTCGCCGGTGCCGGGCGGCGGTTTGCGGTGCAGGGCGATGTGGCTGAACTGAGCCTGCGCACGGTCAGCGTGAGCCATCGCGACACCCAGCACTCGACCGAGATGCTGCTTTATTCTGTCGGGCAGTTCGGCGATGCCGAGTTGCGAGTGACCGCGCGACTGACTCTGCCGCTACCCCCACAGGCCGACCCCGCAGAACGCAACGAACGCGCGGCGCTGCACTTCCTGCGCGCCAGTTGCCGGTTGCAGTTGGGACGGTCCGAAGAAGCGTTCCAAGACTGCACAGCCGCCAAGTCCCTCGTGAGCGACGCCGACCTGCGTGCGCGCATCTTTCTGCTGGCGTCGGGCATTGAGACCGCTCGCGGCGACGATTCGGCTGCATTGGCACAACTGCGTGTCGCACAACTCAGCGCCGGCCTGGCCGGCGAGCTGAACTCATGGCTGCTGCAGGACGCCGCCAATCGCGGCGCGGCCCTTGAGGCTGACGCGCCTGAACGCGCGCTGCGCTACTTTGAGTTCGTCAGCACGAACGCGCTGGGCAGCCCCGGCCTTGTCTGTGAAGCACTGTACCGCGACGCGCAACTTCGGTTGCGGCTGGCAGATACGCAACCCGAAGCAGCAGATCGACTTCGGGCCGAGGCGCTGTCATCGCTTGAGCGTATCGAAGGCGGCACGTACCTGCGCTTCGGGGCCACGTACGCGCCCGCTATGGCCATGCTCTTTACGCTGCACATGGACGACCCGGCCGCTTCGCCCGACGCAATTTCAGAAGCCGCCGACTGGATGACAGCCACGGTCGACGGCTATGGCGTCGATAACAGCGTGCTCGCCATGCCGCTTGTGCGCGCTGCCTGGTACGGCCGGCTGATGTCGTCCGGCATCGATGTGGACCCGGCCCGCCGTGCGGCAACCTGGCTTCAGGCCGCGCAACGCGCCGGCGCAGACGAGACGTGGGTGTTGCTGCTGCGGGCCATGGCCGCAACAGAACGGCCCGAACTTTACGGCAGCAGCGAGGCGCGCATCAAGCTGTGGCGCGAAGCAGCCGAAGTGCTGAAAGCCGATGAGCCCCTGCACACCCTGCCCGCGGCCCTGGCCGAGTTCTTTCTTGGCAGCGCAATCGACCGCGACGACCAGACGCGTCGCGAGGCCAACCTGCGGCGCGCACTGCGCATCGGGCGCAAAGACCACGCGGGCCACTGGTTTGCTGGTGCGGGCTGGGAAGAGTTCGCGGACTACTGCGTCGGCCTTTACAGCCAGAATGACCGGCTGCGGGCCACGGAACTGCTTGAGAAAGCCGCCGCCGCGCCAAACGCCGGCGACCTGAAACTGCTGGCGACCCGGGCCGCGGCATGGCTCCCGATCCCGCGCTAGCTCACGCCTGAAATCCGGCCCCGAAACGCGCAATCCGCGCTACACTCGCCCCATGGCCAAGACTACACGTGATTCCGGACCGCGGCCGGCAGCCTTGATCGTGACTCGCGAGCCGTGGCTTCCATCGGCGGGCGGCGCCGAACTGGCCGCCGCCCTGCGCGAAGACCTGGGCGAGCTGCTGGGCTCGCTGCGTCTTCGCATTGAGCCCGCCCCCGACGCGACCGCAGCCGACATCGTGCGCATCTTTCACCGTGAGAAGCGCCCGCTGTTGCTGGCGTTTTCAGATGTGCCGGCACTGCCGGCACTCTCAGTGGAGGGCGCGCTCGAAGAACTGGTTGAAAACGCCGTCGTCGTCGGCCCTTGCGCAGACGGCGCCGTCTACCTGCTGGGGCTGGCGCCGGGGCTGGATGACGACATCGTCCAGCAACTGGCCGAAGCCGCCTGCGGCCCCGCCCAGGACGCACTTGGCGCCGTCACCGACACCGTGGATGTCGAGGACCTGCCGGTAGTTCTGCTGCCGCCATGGATGCGGATCGGAAGTGACAAAGACCTTTCCTTTGCAGAGAACGTCGCACGTCTTAGCCTGATGAGTGAGGACGGCGAAGAAGACTTCCTGGCCGACAGGCTGAGACTGTGGTTTGAGCGCCATGCGACCTGACCGGACATTGCGTGTGCTGCTGGCAACCTTGCTGCTGTGCGCGGCGCCGGTCACCTATGTCATCTTGAACGCGCAGGCTGTGATCCGGATTCGTTCGTCGGGCAACAGTTCGCCCACGGGCGCCGGCCAGGACGCGCAGCCCAAAGTCGATGCCGTCCCGCCCATCGAGCCGACCCCCGAAGAAGCCGTTCGTATCCACGATTTGATTGAGCAACTGGGTGCGCCGCGCATGGCACAGCGCGACCGCGCCATGGGCGAACTTGCCCAGTATGAGGCGCGCGCGTTGGGCCAGATTCGCAAAGCGCTGACCCATGACGACGACGAAATTGCATGGCGCTGCGCCCTGCTGGATGAAGTGATCCAGAGCCGGCAGGGCGAGCTGTTTCTCGCGGCACGCAAGCTGAACCTGAGCATAGCTGAGCTGAACGCTCACCTTGCGTCCGACGATATCGGCCCGTTGCTGAATATTCTCAAGTCACGCGGCCAGCCGGGCATGGATACCGTCTGGGCCCGGGTACTGGGGCGCGTGGCGGGCCAGCCGCGACTCTTCACGGCGGCTGAATTGTGCCGCCAGATTGAGGGCGACACCGGGTATGGCAACGCAGTGGTGCGGTGTTCGCAGCAGTACGCAGGGCAGGGGAATGGACACAACCTGATGATGCTGCTGGTGCTGATGCCGCCCGGCGAAGCCGAAGACACGATCGAAGCGCTGGCCCGCATCCGCTACGCGGAAGCCGCAAATGCCGCGATGCTTGAACAGGTCCTGTCCGCCGCCACAGCTTTCCGCGGTGTGTATGCGCCGCGGCAGGTGTTCGCGGCGCGCGGCGGCCGGCCCATGCCCAATGTGCCCGAACCCGATGGCGCGGCGGAGCTGCGGCTGGCACTGGCGTTGCAGATGAGCGGGCCGTGCACGGCAGACGAACTGGCGGGCGCAGGCCTGCCGCCCGCGGAACAGATGACATCGCTAGTGCTTGCCTCGTGGTTGCGGCTGCTGGCGCGTTCGGGTCTTCAGGACAGGCTGGAAAACACACTGTTGGCGATGCTGGCGGGCGGCGGCAACGCTCGCCTCGCCGCGGGCGCATGGGCGTCGGCGGCGCCGGTACAGGATGTCATCGCGGTGTTTGACAGCCTGCCGATCGAGTCGCAGCTTGCCGTACTCGACACCTGGTGGATTGAGCCGCGCGAGCCGCAGGCGCTTCACGGCTTCCTGCTGACCCTGGCGGACAATCCCGAGCCCGCCCTGCGCGGCGCGGCGCTGAGTTCATTGGCGCAGTACCGCGCGCCATCCACGGTGCGCAAGCTGGTGGCATCGGCACGTGCGCACGCCGACACAGCGCTATGGGCGCTGCTGGCCCTGCGGCCGATGGCGGACCTGCTTGCCACGGCTGACCCGCAGGGGCTGGCCGCGCTTTGCCAGGACTTTGCCGCGACACCGACCGCGTTGCGCCCCACTATGGCCTCAATCCTGGTCGCCAGTGCCGACGCCGGCGCTGACGCGGCACTGCTGGCGCAGTGGCGAACCCGGCTGCCACGCAACGAGCTGGGTGTGGCCATGATGCTGTTCGCGCGCGATACCAGCACACCCGCCGGTGCCTGGAGCGCCGCGCTGGCGCTGCGCGAGCAGGCGACCGGCAGCAGCTCGGGCACATGGCTTCAGGACGCGTCGTCACAGGCCGACCTGGTGATGCTGCGCACGCTGCTGGCATCCGACCACGAGACCGGGTTCGCGTTGATTGCCGCGATTGCATCCGACGTCGCCGACGCCAACCGCACGCAGGCCATGATGGCGCTTTCGCTGGCTAACCGCGAGTCGGCCCTGGTTACCGATTGGCTCAAGCGCTTTTCCGGCGAGATACCAGACCCGCAAGCCGGCCAGATCGGCTGGGCGTTAGCCACCAGCCAGAGCGAGGCTGCGCGGCAGTTCCGGCGCACGGCGCTGCAACAGGGGCCGACCTCGCCCAACCTGGGCTGGGTGCTGGTGTCGATGAAGATGAAACGCTGTCCCGAGATCAGCCTGGAAGAGCTGTACCGGGTGGTGGCCGAAACGCCCGAGGGCGCCCGCGACTTCAGCTATGCGTGGGAGTGGGCACCGTCCAGCGTTCCTGCTGTCGCCGCGCGCAATATTGTGACTGCACATCTGTTCGGTGATTCGCAAGGCGCCATCGACGCGGTGCTGGGCCTGTGGATCAGGCGCAGCGGCGTGGACGTGCTGGATGTGCTGTACGGCAAGTCCAGCGACCCGGTGCCCCGCGACGCCGCCCAGATTCTGGCCACGGCGCTGCTGGGTGACGCCGCGCGGGCCGGCGCGATCCTTTCGGCGACGCAATCACGCGAAGACGGCAGCAACTGGGCCGCACTGCGGCTATCGAGGGCATGGCTTGGATTGCTGCCCGGCCCGGAAAACGGGCGCCTCGTGAACGCCGCACGCGCCGACGCCGACAGCATCTGGGGCGCGCTGCAACTCGCGAATCTTGCCGATGCGGGCGACGCGAATGCCCTGCGGCGCATTCTTGACCAGCTCGGACCCGAGCCTGTCCGCTTTCAGCGTGGGGGCACTGCCGGCATTTCCTTCGTCGACCGACGCTGGGGCTCGGCACAGATTCAGTACGACGGCGTCGGGGCAGCGCTGCGCAGCGACGAAACGGGTGGCACGCAGCTTCATGCAGACCTGTTGCGCCACTGGGTTGCCGAAGCGCCGGACACATGGGGTGATTGGTGGCGGTGCCGTCGCGGCCTGCTGCACTGGAACGGCAAGGCCTTTGCGTTCACGGAGTTGAAGTGATGAATGCGACGCCGCGGCCCAGCTTTCCTTTCCAGCGCCTGTTCGCGATTGCGGCCTGCGTTGCGGTGCTGCTGTGCGCTTCAACGACCAGCCAACGCGCCGAAGATGGCGAGACACCGCTTGCTTATGAACTCACGCGCTTGCGCCAGGCCTGGTTTTTGGGCGACGACAGCGCGGCCGCGGCCAGGCTTGACGCGTTGCGCAACGACAACCGCCTGGGCGGCGAACTTCCGCGCTGGGCGGCGTACCTGCGGGCTTGGCTGGCACTGGAAGAGCGAGATCCCCAGACGGCGCTGGATGCGCTTGAGACCCCGCTGGCAGCGGCCGCTGATGCGCGCGAATACGTGCGCGCCGTGCGCCTGCTGCTGCTGTTTGGCGAAGAACAGTCGGCGCTGGCACTGGTGCGCCAGGGCATCGTGCGCGCGCCGAACTCGGTGGCGCTGCGGCGCCTTGAGGCCGGCCTGCTATGGCTTTCCGGCAACCATGCCGAAGCACTGGACGCCTACATCAGCATCGTCACCCGCGATACCCGCCCGAACTACCCGTATGTAGCCCCGTGGCGCGGACGCTGGCAGGACGCGCCGCCGTTTCCCGCCGACAAGTCACCGGAAAACCCGCCCGCACCGGTGGAACCGGCAAGGATTGAGCCTTTCGCGGACCTGTTCACGCCGCTGCACTGGTACAGCACGGACCTTCCGGGCCTCGACCGCTGCATCGCCGAAATGGCCATGGATGCAAAGCATGTGGCAGCGATGACCGTTGACCTGCCAACCCTGGCGCAGGCTGCGCATGCCGGCCGCGAGAAGGTCAACAACCTGCGCAGCGGCGACGCGGCCGAGCGCGAACAGCTTGAGAACGCAGCCCGAGACGCCGAATTCAAGGCAGCCTGCGCGGCACGCATCGTGGTCAAGTCGCACCTGGCGGCTGCGCGCTCTGAACAGGCCGAGCAACTCGCGCGCACGGCCCTCGACGCCGCGCCGGACGACATTGCACTGCTTGACCTGCATGTGCAGGCGCTGGCGCAGCAGGGCCGCGCGGAGGAGTCCCGCAGCGGCCCGATGGCCCGCCTGCGCAGCCTCGCCAACCTGTGGGTCTACACGACGATGGTGACGCAAGCCGGGCCCCAGAACGAGGCGCCGGACCGTGTGTTTGCCGGTGCGCTCGCGCTGTACCGAATCAACCCCGAAGCCGGGCGCAAGCAGTTCCAGGAGATCATGACCGTGTTTGGCGCGCCGGATCGCACGACACCGGTGCGACCGGCAGCGCTGGGTTTGTGGCTGTACGCCAGGAATGAACCTGAGCCGCACGCGTGTACCTGCAAGAGGCCAGCCGCATCGAAGGCTTTCTGTCCGGGCGCCCGATGCGACCCGAGGCCCAGCCGGCTGAGATTGCATTGATTGAGCTGGGCGAAGGAAAAGACGAGGCGTCCGAACCTGAAGACCCCGAGGAAGGCGGCGAGAAGCCCGCGCAGCCCGAAGAAGGCGGCGAGGGCGTAGACGTGGGCAAGCTGGACCAGAACGCGCACCCGCTGCTGCGGGCCGCGCCCCGTGCCGGCGCCCTGAGCGCTTCGTTGATGGATGCGCGCGGGGTTGTGTACCGGCTGAGCGGAGCACAGATCTGGGGCAGCTACTATGGCGCGCGGCCGCTGTGGCTGTCGCAGCGCGGCATCCCGGACGGCGAAAAAGCGCTGCAGAACGCCCTGTATGAGCTGCCGGCGCGCATCGCCGCCGAAGTACCCGCCGCAGAGCTTGATGCCGCCATTGCCCCCGGCTCGGCGCTGTCGGCATCGCTTTCGCAGAACCTTGAGTCGTTCGGCGAGTCATTGATGCGCCTCAAGGGCGCACAGGACTGGCAGACCCGCAACAGCGTTACGCAGAAAGCACAGCCCGTGCTGGGCTTGCTTGAGGCTCGCGCCATACTGCTGCGTGCCCGGCTGCAACGCGACAAGCCGGCCGACCTGAAGGCCCTGGCAGACTGGTTGAATCAGCACCAGTCGTCTATCGACTTGCGCAAAGCCGCCCGCGCCACCAGTGATGAAGCCTACGTGCTGATGGATCGCGAACGCAAGCAGGCCGCGATCCCTGAAGTGGTGCACAGCGGCATCCTGCTGGATGCGGCCCTGCTGCTGGCAAACGCAGGCCTGTACGCGGAGGCCGCGCGGCTGGTCTGGTACAACCGTGACGTGCCGCAGGGCATTCACGCGCTTGAGCCGCTGGCAACGCTGGCTGCGATCTTCGCAAACCGCGGCAAAGACGAGATGCTGGCGACACGGCTGAGACTGCTCGCGGCGTCTGGTCTCATGCAGCAACAGCAGGTTTCGCAAGCCGATAAGCACCTGGTGGTGCTTGAGTTGCCGCAAACGCTGAAGCTGTTGCGCGCGCACGGCACCCCAGCTGACCTGCTTGCGTACCTTGAGCTGCACATCATCCCGGATGCCGACAGCGAGGTCATGCGCTGGGTCAGCAACCAGTGCCCCGAGCTCAAGGATGCGCCCGACAGCATGCTGCTGCGCAACGCCAGCGAGGTCAGCACACTCGGCATTTTTGAGGCGACGATTAACTACGCCTCGTGCGCATACGTGCGCGACAGCTGGTTCAAGATGCTGCAGATCGAGGGCGAGAATACCACGACGCGGCGCTTTGCCGCATGGACGCTTGTCTCAGACCTGGGCGTCAGTCGAACCAGCGGGCGACCGGCGGGCCTTGCCGACGCAGCTGACGTGGTGATGGGCTGGGTGATGCTGCTGCAGTTGCATGAGCATGACGGGCAGAAGTCGCCGGACGCCCGTGCCCACGCGGCCCGGCTTCGCCGCCTGCTGCTGCGCTGCGCCAGCCCGACAGAAGAGCTGGTCAACTTTCATCCTGAGCTGTTCCGCTGATCACCGGCGAGGCAGCAAGCCCTCGCGGATCAGCCGGTCTTTCATCGCGACGCGGTTGCTCACGCCCAGTTTGCGGTACGCGCGGCGCAGGTGCGTGCGCACGCTGTCTAGTGAAATGCCCAGTTTGTCGGCGACGGCCTGGTACGAGCCGTCGGTGCACAATTGCCGTGCCGCTTCCAGCTCGCGTTTCGACAACTCGCCGGCTCGCCTGGCCTCAGACACCGTAATCACGACGGATGATTCGCGGGCGCCGCGCGGCGTCACGACCTCGCCCTTGAGGTGCACCGCCGGTTCGTCCAGGCGTACGGAATTGCGGGCGGGGGGCTTGCCACCCAAAAGCGCATAGCGGCAAAACGGGCCGGCAAACGCGCCCACGCCCTCAATCAGCGACTCGCGATCTACTCTGCGTGCTTCATTGAACTGGCGCAGCGCGCTATTGATCCAGACCAGGCTGCCGTTGGGCAGATACACCAGTGCCGGTGGCGACCCAAGTTCCTCAAGGTCCCTCACGACATGCAGCGTGCACAGCGCGCAAAGCCGATTCGCCAGCAAGCGACTCGCATCAGCCAGGGCGTGGCCGGACGCGCGCAGAACGGCACCATCCCATCGGGCTTCCGGGACTGCGTCAAGCAGTGCTGCTGCCGCGCCCAGGGTCTCCAGAAGAGACACGATCGGATCGCCCTGATCGCCGTGAAGTTTCAGATCGCCCACATCGGCACGGGGCAGATCGTTCGGTAACGACTCAGCCAGTATAGCTTCGAGATTTCGGGTCAGTCGCTCGCGCAGGCTCTTCAGTGCCGCAGGATTGCGGTCGCGGGGCGCCAGGCCGTCCCGCACGTGACTGACCACATGGTCAACCAGCCTCGTCAAGTCGGAAGCATGATTGGCCTGCTGCACAAACTCTGCCATGAGGCCAAGTTGCGGATGAACAGAACTGCGTGGTGTCATGCAAGGTGTCCGCAAGTGTGAGACGGTAAAGCATAGATTCAGGCCAAGTAGCGGGGCAACTGATTTTCATTTTTGCTGTTGTCCATTGCAAAACTGCGGGTGCGATCAGGGCGCTCTTTGCGTATCCACATGGTCAGTTACGCGCAACGGCCCGGCGGGTGCCGGGCCGTTGCAGAGGCCGATCTTGCCGCGCGTGCTCGGACGACGCGGCTGGACCGGATCAGTTGTTGCGGAAGTCGACCTGCAACTCTTCTTCCTTGTCTTCAGCCTCGTTAGCCGTCTCTTTCTCCGGCGCCGCCGACTCTGGGGTTGCCTGTGTCTTCTGCTTCGCCTCGCGCTGGCGCTGGACCTCAATCAGCCGGGCGCGGGTTTCGTAATCAAGCGACTTGGGCGCAATGCGGGCGGCCTTCATGCGCTCTTCCTGCTCAAACCGGGCGCGCTCGATGGCTGATTTCACCTCGGTCAGCGTACTCATCGCCTCGCCGTGCTTGTCCTTGCCGCACGAGTTGCGTCCTTCCTTGATCTTCAGCAGGTCTTCGTTGCGCTTCAGGCGCTCGATTTCACGCAGCAGCGACTGGTACTCAACCTCGAACTCAGCCTGTTCGCTCCGCAACTCTGCCAGCTCAAGCTCAAGCTGCTCCTTCTCGGCGGCCAGGACCTCGCGTTCGGTCTTCATGTCGGCCAGGCGGTCGCTGTATAAGCCGCGCGTCTCAGCGATGCGGCCGATCAGTGTCTCGGCTTCGGCGCTGTTGTACTGGCTGCCGCGATGCTCGATGACGCGATCTTTGGCGTATACGCTGCCGACAATGTCGCGCTGGTTTTCAAGGTAGCTGATGTCTTCTTCGCAAAGGCGCACGATGTCGGTCGCGCGGGTTTCTTCTTTGCCGACTTCTTCCTGGCGGCGTTCGACTTCGCGAATCTGGCTGCGGATGGTGGCAATCTGCTTCGGGTACTCGGCGCGCAGCTTCGCGAGCTCTTTCTCCATGTCCTGCTGGCGCGCGATCAGCTCATCAACTTCGCCCTGGGCCATTTGCTGCAAAGCCTTGGCGGCGTCACGGGCGCGCTGCTTGCCCAGCACGGCATGGGCCGCGGCGATCACGCCGATGCCGCACAAGCCGACGATGAACACAGTCTTGAAGAACTTCTTCATGGGTTGGGTCTCCGGTAGTGCGCGATGGTCATGCAATGGTTACAGAAGACCAGCCGCAAATTTCATCGGCCAAGCAAATGGTGGACGGGTCAGCGAACAGCAATTGACCAATAACCAGTTTCCAATGGATTGCGACCCGCCTGCATTGGTTATTGGATGTCGGTTATTGGTACTTTGCTGTTCATTGGACGAGCCATGCGCATCGGACTGCTAGGCGGCGCCTTTGACCCACCCCACAACGGCCACATCGCTGTGGCGAAGGCTGTCTTGGCCGCCAAAGGCCTTGACCGTGTTGACCTGCTTGTCAGCGCCCAAAGTCCCCACGCCAACGGCAAGAGCAACGCCGCGTCGGTGCAGCACCGGCTGGCCATGGCGCGCCTGGCTGTGGAGGGGCATGCGGGGCTGGCCGTAGAAGACTGCGAGACCCAAAGACACGGCAAAAGCTACACAGTGGATACCCTGCGTGAACTGAAGCTGGCGCACCCCGGCAACCAGTACTTCTTCATTATTGGCGCCGACATGGTCGCCGACCTGCCCAACTGGAAAGAGCCCGAAGCGTGCATGCAACTGGCGATGTTCGTGCCCGTGCTGCGCCCGGGCTTTCCCATGCAGGTGTTCGAAGGCCTGCGACTGAGCACGCAAGCCGTGCAATCGCTGCAACTCAACCTGGTGCAAGCCCCGCAACTCGATGTCTCAAGCACACGCATCAGGCAAGCCGTAGCAGCCGGCGAAAGCATCAGCGCCTGGGTCGCGCCAGCCGTGGAAAGCTACATCCGCGCCCATCGGCTTTACGTGTAGCTACGCGCCCCGACTTGTGTCACGCGCCCGAATCCCTGATTGACCCCGGGGGGACCGCTCATAACATGCGCCGGCCCATTTCCCTGAGGGACTTCCATGGCTGACACTCCGAACTTCAAGGACCTGAAGGCGCCCAAAGAGGGTGCACGCATCTCGTTCAAAGACGGCGACCCCGTCGTGCCGGACAACCCCATCGTCCCATTCATTGAGGGCGACGGCACCGGCCGCGACATCTGGAAAGCCAGCGTTCGCGTGCTCGATGCCGCTGTCACCAAAGCCTTCGGCGGCAAGCGCAAAGTGCATTGGTTTGAAGTCTATGCAGGCGAAAAGGCCAACGACAAGTACGGCACCTATCTGCCCGACGACACCGTGGAAGCCATCAAGTTCTACGGCGTCGGCATCAAGGGCCCATTGACCACGCCCGTCGGCGGCGGCTTCCGCAGCATCAACGTCGCTTTGCGCCAAGTGCTTGACCTGTACTCCTGCGTGCGGCCGGTCAAGTACTTCGCCGGCGTGCCAAGCCCGATGAAAGACCCCAGCGCCGTTGACCTTGTGATCTACCGCGAGAACACAGAAGACGTGTACAGCGGCATCGAGTGGCGCGCCGAGACACCTGAGGCCAAGAAGGTCATCGACTTCCTGAACAGCGTGCTCGCAGGCGACCCCTCAAGCAAAGGCAAGAAAATCGCCGAGGCTAGCGGCATCGGCATCAAGCCCGTCAGCAAGTTCAAAAGCCAGCGCCACATGCGCCGCGCACTCAAGTACGCCGTGCGCTACGGCATCAACGACGTTGCCATCATCCACAAGGGCAACATCATGAAGTACACCGAGGGCGCCTTCCGCGACTGGTGCTACGAGCTGGCCACCACCGAATTCCGTGACCACATCGTCACCGAAGACGAACTCTGGAAAGACCACGACGGCAAAATGCCCAAGGGCAAGATCCTGGTCAAAGACCGCATCGCCGACAGCGCGTTCCAGCAGATTCTGCTGCGGCCCTCTGAGTACAAAATGCTGGTCACCATGAACCTGAATGGTGACTACCTTTCCGACGCCGCCGCGGCACAGGTGGGCGGTTTGGGCATTGCGCCCGGCGCCAACATCGGCGACCACGGCGCCGTGTTCGAAGCCACCCACGGCACCGCGCCAAAATACGCCGACAAAGACATGATCAACCCGGGCGCCGTCATTCTTTCCGGTGCCATGATGTTCGAGTGGATGGGCTGGCTTGGCGCCCGCGACCTCGTGCTCAAGGGCATGCAGGGCGCAATCTCGGCCAAGACCGTCACGTACGACTTCGAGCGGCAGATGCCCGGCGCAACCAAGGTCGGCACCGCAGCATTTGGCGATGCCATCATCAAGCAGATGGGCTGATTTCCGCCGGCACAAACAACAACGCCCTCCGCATGGAGGGCGTTGTTGTTCGCGGTACTGGTGCGACTACGCAGGCGACCAGCTGACCTGGTAAGCGTCCATCCCCAGGTGCGCGGCAATCACGGCCACGTCGCTTTGACGAATCCGCGGACAAGCCGACACATCCAGCCGCTCCAGCAACGCAGCGGGCTCACTTTCCAGAAAGCCTTCAGGCGTGATCGGGGTGGCGCACAACCGCAGCACCTTCAGGTTCGGGACCGACAACAGGGCTGCCACCGCGCGATTGTCCACGCCCGGGCAACTCGAGACATCCAGCTCGCGAAGCTGCGTTGCAGCGCCCAGTGCCATGATCCCCGCGTGCGTGATCTTGCGGCAGCCTTCAAGGCAAACTCTGACCAGTGAGTTCATCCCTGACAGCACCGCCAGGCCATGATCGGTAATGCTGTCACAGCCGCCAAGGTCAACCACGCGCACGCCTGACAGCAAACCCACGTTCAGCAGACTCTTGAGTCCCGCATCGGTGATACCGGGCCGGCTTCGAAACGACAGGCATTGCGCCGCATCGGGCGCCGGCAGGCTTTCCAGGCCCGGGTCAGTGTCGCTGTGCTGCTGGATGACGGGAGAACCCATGCGCTGCCTCAAGTCGTGGCGTCCGGTTGTGTGTCACATCCTGCCGCATGTAAGTGCGCCGGCGATGGCAATCCTTGCAATGCTTGTGCCACTGAAAGCCAGAACTTAAGTAGTGGCAGCGATAGAGTTTATGCCGGAGCGCTGTGTTCGCGGCCGAATCACGAACCATCACGACGAATCAGTTTGTGACTTACTGTGGAAAACGCCCGATCAACCCTGCGGGTCGAAGTCGTCCTTGGGCAGGGCCTGGGCATCTTCAATCACCGGCTCGTCTTCGGCCGCTGACTTGCCGCTACCGGCGGGAGCCTCGCCTTGTTCCGGCGCCTGGAAGGGCTTAAGATTCTGCGAAATGCTGGCGATCTTGCGGCGGATGTGGTCGGTGCGGCGCAGCGCGTCAATCTTGCCGATTGCGGTTTTCAGCGCCTCCAGCACCTTCGCCAGCACATACCCGCCGTCCACTACTTCGTAGATGCCGTAGTCATTGCGTTTCAGTTCCAGCGCCGGGTCCAGCGGCCCGCCGAAGATCACGATCGGCACCTTACGAGATGCGGCAAGGTCAGCGATCTGCCGCGCGATCATCAGTTGCCGCGGCTGCGCTTTGCCGTTCTGGATCAACAGGGCATGCGGCTGGGCAGCCGGAATGGCCTTGAGCGCTTCCTGCATGTTGGACACAGCCTTGACGCGCAGGGGCGCGGCATCGGCCAGTTCCATGCGGATGGTTTCGAGCAGCGTTTCGTCGGCAACGACGACAACGGGGCGCAAGGTAGGAGGTTGGCGGCCGCTGGTCATGGGAGTGGTCTTAACTTACGCAAGCGTTGTGGGAAAGAGACTGTAGGCGTGCAGTTGGCATGTGCAATCGGGTCTTATGTGACCGACCGCAGCTCACGCAGGTCGCGCTCAAGGTTGGTACGTGCTTGCACTTCTAGCGGCGCACCCCAGTCGGTCCAGTACAAACGCTTCTTGGCCAGCATGCTTTCCAGCCATTTGCCCCGCCCCGCGTTCCATTCCGCTTCCGGCACCGCCGAATACTCATAGCGAATATTGGCGCCATTCTGCGCGTATTGCTCCCATGTGCCGGCAAGCGTTGACAGGTCCAGGTCAAGCACCGGTTTGCTGGCGTCGATGCTGGGGACATGCCCACAGGTGTCGAGCACGATCTGTTCAACCACTTTCACCCGCGCACTTTCCCAGCCCAGCTGGTTCAGCCGCGTCACGGCCAGTGCTGCGCTGTCGGCTTCGTTGGTTTTGCTGCGCGGGTCGTAGACGGCGTCGTGAAACCAGATGGCCATGATCTGCTCGTCAGAAAGCGGAAAGTCGCGGCCCTTGAGCAGCATGTCGGCAACGTGCCGCAGGTCGTGATACCGCCGGTGCGGTTCACTGTAACGGCGCGTCAGCTCAATCAGCAGTTCTTCCATCGTAATTCAGCCAGACCTCTAGCCCAGCAGTCCCTCGGCATCTTCCGACACTGTCGCCAGCACTTTCCCTACTTCCTTGCGCGCGCGGCTCCAGAGGTCGCTGTGCAACCACTTGCCCGGGTCGTCCGTATTCACGTCCACGGTGTCGCTGTTCGTGGCGCTGACTGACCAGCCGCCAAGCAACTCGGCCTTCTCAATCTCATAGACCAGCACGTCAGCTTCCCAAGTGCCCGGAATAAAGCTCTTCTCGTCGCTGGCGACCGGTGCCGCGTACAGCCGTTCGCGCACGATCACGACGTACTTGAGCGCGAGCAGCTTGTCGAAGGCAAGCCGCACACCTTCAGGGGCGTCACCCGCGTTTCCGGCAAGGCAGTCGCGCGAATAGTCCAGCCAGAACGTGTCGACGTGAAAGTCGAGTCCGGGCCGGGTCTCGGGGTTCGTATCCAGCTCTTCCACCATGACCAGGCCGGCGTTGCCGGAGTCACCGGCAAAGCGCAGTTTTTCGGCGGGGGCCGGCGCCTTGAACTCGTCCTTGTGTACGGCGGCTGTGGCCGCAATCTCGGCCATGCGGGCCATGCGCGGCTCGGCCCGGCCGCGATACTCGGCAACAACTTCTTCCGAAGACGGCCCGCAGGCAGACAGCAGCAGGCAGCAAAGCAGCAGTAGTTTACGCATGCCGCGAGTCTAAAGAGGGCGCTATAACGCCGCCATGGACAATCCGCTCAACTTGAAGTCCGCATGGCAAGACGCCAAAGACTGGCGCGTGCCGCTGATCGTGCTGGCGTTCACGGCCGTTGCGCTGACTCTGGTGGAGTACCTGTTTCTGTCGGGCAGTTTTGTGCAGTTCTTTCCCGGCTTGACCCAGCAGTACGCGCCCGGCGTCTGGTACGGCTCGTGGTCGGCCACGCCGGCGGGCACGCAGGCACCCTGGTGGGGCGTGTTTGCGCCTTGGGCCTGGTGGGTTGGCGGCACGGTCACGCTGTGGGTGATTGCACCATGGGCGCTGGCGGCGCTGCTGGGCTTTGACGCCCGCAAGCTTGGCCTTGGCGGCGGCGGTCTGTTCAGCAAGCTCTGGATCTACGCGCTGCTGCTGGCCATCGTCATGATCGGTGTGTGGTGGGCCAGCACCCGCGAGAGCTTTACCCAAGTCTACCCGTTCGTAAAGCCGCGCTATTGCCAGGAGTGGACGTGGGCGGTGCTGCTGGTGTGGTGGGCGCTGTACGGCGTGCAGTTTTTTGCGGTCGAGTTCTTCTTTCGCGGTTTCCTGCTGTTCACGCTCGAAGAAAAGTTTGGCATGGGCGCGATCGCAGTCATGGTCGTGCCGTACTGCATGATCCACTACCACAAGCCAATGCCTGAGGCACTGGGCGCCATAGTCGCGGGGCTGGTGCTGGGCTGGATGGCGCTGAAAACCCGCAGCATCTGGGGCGGCGTGCTGGTGCACGTGTGCGTAGCCATCAGCATGGACGCCCTGAGCCTGTGGCAACAGGATGCCCTGCCGGCGAGCTTCGGGCCATGAGCGTTGTGCCGAAACGATCGTGGCTATCGCGCAATGTAATCGTGCTCGGCACGGTCAGCCTGCTGACCGACTCCGCCAGCGAAATGATGATCCCCTTGCTGCCGGCCTTCATCATGGCCATGGGCGCAGGCGCGATGGCGCTGGGCTGGATTGAGGGCATCGCGGACGCAATCTCTTCGGTGCTGAAGCTCTTTGCCGGCCGCTGGGCAGACCGCATCGGCCGCAATAAGCCTTTCGTTGTTGTCGGCTACGGGCTGGCATCCATCGCGCGCCCATTCATGGCACTGGCGACGGCGCCGTGGCACGTACTGCTGGTTCGCGGGACAGACCGGATCGGCAAGGGTCTTCGCACAAGCCCGCGCGACGCTTTGATTGCACTATCGGTCGAGCCTGCACAGCGCGGCGCCGCCTTCGGGCTGCACCGTGCCATGGACCACGCGGGCGCGGTGATCGGCCCGCTGGCTGCCGCAGCATTCCTGTTTTGGATTTCGAGCGACCTGCCCACGCTGTTTCTGTTGACCGCAATTCCGGGTGTGCTGGTGATTGCCGTCGCGCTGCTTGGCGTGCAGGAAACGCCGCGCCCGGAAGCCATGCCCGAAGCAGCGCCCAAGCCGCGAGCGCTGGCGCGATTTCTCGTTCCGCTAGGTCTCTTCACGCTGGGCAAGTCTTCTGAGGTTTTTCTGCTGCTCAAGGCCGGAGCGGGCTTTGACCAGCTTGCCCTGTTTCCGTTGCTGTGGGTGGGCCTGAGCCTGGTGAAAATGCTGTCGTCGGTGCCCGGCGGAGCGATCAGCGACCGCCTGGGCCGCCGGCGCACCATTGCCGCAGGCTGGCTGCTGTTTGCTGTCGTATACGCGGCGCTGGCGTTTGTCGAAAACCAGGTCGCGGTTTACGCGCTGATCGGCGTGTACGGTCTCTACTGCGGCTTGACGGAGGGGGCCGAAAAGGCGCTGGTCTCCGAGTTGGCACCAGCAAACAAGCAGGGCGCGGCCTTTGGCTGGTATCACGTGACATTGGGGCTGCTGGCGCTGCTGGCCAGCGGCCTGTTCGGCGCGTTGTACGAGCTGGTCAGCAGCCGCGCCGCTTTCCTGACCAGCGCGGTCCTTGCAGTGGCGGCAACAATCGCACTGTGGCTACTTTCGCGGACCAGAGCGGCGTAGCTACTTCCAGGGCATCGGATCGAGGCCGCGGTCTGGCGCATAGGTCTTGTGGCAGTCAATGCACTGGTTGCGCAGCGTCACGTAGTGCGGCTCAACGCCCGACGGGTTGCGCGCCCGCGCCAGGTCAGCGATCTTGTTCGCCTGCGCCTCAATGCTGCGCCAGCGGCGGGCCTGGTCTTCCGCGAAATCATGGATCACGCGCGTGCCCTTCAGCACCGCGTCTTTGTCCAGCCGCCGCACGCCGCGTGCCGCCCTGAACCATGCGGCCCGCATTTCGTACATTTTCATCACCCACTGGGGCGCGCCGTTCAGCTTCATGTTGCCCCACGGTTCGTCTTCAAACACAGTGTCGTTCTCGTACCAGCCCTTGAGTGTCTCGGGCAGCACGCCGTGCGTCTGCAACGACCAGTGCTCAAAGTGGCACGACTCGCAGGCCATGTTGGTCTCATTGACCTTCGCCCTCGCGTCGCGCCAGTCGGCGTTGTTGGCAGCCGTCGCGGCTTGCCGGTTTACGTCGCGCACTTTCTCCCAGCGCTCGGCAAAGCTTCGTGCCTTCTGGGCCACGTCGCCCGCGGACAACTCTAAATAGAACATCTCGGCAATCTCGGGATACATCGAGTTTGCGACAATCAGCCCGCAGTCGTACCACATCTGGCGCATCTTCTGCCGCATCACCGACTGCTGCACCCACTCTTCCCAGGGCTTGTCGAGCTTGGCCGGCGCCGGCTGCTCGGGCGCGGGCGGCGGCTCAAGCTGCACCGGCGCCGCGCCGATCGCGTTGCCCTTCGGTTCGGGTTGATCGGCGGCTTTGACGCACCCCACCACACAAGCCGTAAAGGCAAGCAGGAATAGCACTGCCAGCATCGGAGCAGGTCGTTTCATGTCGAACTATGAGTATCCCGGCGGCGCAACAGCTTACGCGCCGTCCTGGCGCACACCCTTGCGGAAATCTGTCACACCGTGGGTGACGTCGGGGCCGCAGCCGCCCGGGCTGAGCGGATAGCTGCCGTTGGCGTCTTTGCCACTGCGCGACAGGTTCAGGCTGCCCATGAACTCATCGTTGTTCTTGACCAACCGCGCCATGTCAAAGATGAAGTCGCCGCGCTTGACGCCGACCTGGTTGTAGGTGGTGGTCATGGCAATCGCGTCTTTGGGGCAGGCCTCGACGCACATGCCGCAGTAGATGCACTTGAGCATGTCGATTTCAAACGACTGCGGCTTCTTGAAGCGCTGGGCGCCGAAGTCTTCGATCGTCGTCGGCTCGCCTTCAATGATAATGCACTCGGCGGGGCATGCGGTGCTGCACATGAAGCAGGCAACGCACTTGATGTTGCCGCCGTCGTCCACCTTCAGGTAGTGCTCGCCGCGGTAGCCCACAGCCGGGATGTGCCGCTGCTCAGGTGTGCTGTTGGCGCCGACGTAATCAATGGTGGTGCTGGGCCGGAAGATCATCTTGAAGGTGTTGACCATGCCCTTGAAGATTTCGACCAGGTAGGTGCGTTCCCAGAAATTGAGCTTGCGCTCATTGGCGCGGCGGTCTTGGGCGGTCTCGCCGGTCATGATGCCGCGTACGTCGGTTGCATGTTCGTGGGCCACAGCAGTTCTCCCGGGCGGGAATATAGCATCGCCAACCCCGCTGTCATGGGGCATGCGGCGTGCGCGCCGGGGTTTGCGGACAGAAGGCACAAGCAAGAAGCCCCCGCGAGGCGGGGGCTTTTGCCGGCGAGTTGCCTCGCCTGAAGATTGTGCATGTGGCCTGCATCGTGAAGACTAGCCTCTTCACTTCACACGGTTCAGGGGGCTATCCCCAAACCGCGCTGCGGGTTGCCCCGCTGGCTGTTGCGCGCTGTCGACGGCGCGAAAGCTGGCCCAGTGGTCTGTCGGGTGGTGGCTGCCGGACTTTCGCCCCTCAGCCGCCCTTCGAACCACCTGCAAGGGTCACCCCAAGCCGGCCCAACCCCGAGAGTCCCATTCAGCAGAAGGACCCCCGCAACCCGGTGCTGCTGCACCGCACTGCACGAAGGAAATGTACCCCACGATAAAGCGGAATCCAGCCGTGTCGGTCTATAGTTGATATGGGGACAATCCCACCGTTCCTGACACACCCGCGCCATCTATGGCGCAACCACGGCATTGTGTCGCCCCTCCCGCCTTCGCGCTCCGCGCTACGGCGGGAGGGGCGACACAGTCGCGGCCCTTGGCCGCGACACGCGAAAAGGGGAAGGTGCAAGTCCCCGTGTCGTTCAAGGCAGCCAAAGGAAGAACGCCAAACCCAGAAAGCCGCAAAGTAGAGCCACCTAAGAGTAGCATGACCCCTTATGGCCCCCGCTTACCAACTACGCACCCCTCGCGTCCCACTCTCGCTGCAGAAGGACTTGCTCCCCGAGACGCGCCCAGCCGCTGTAAGTGTCGCTTCCGTACGGGTCCGACTTGAGTAGCTGGAGCTGACCGACCACCTCAATCCGATCCTTCATCGCACGGAAGCCGACAGTCCCGTACCAAGCGCAGTCGGCCCGGCCCTGGTAGCTGTGGTGCGTGAGTTTCAGCCACTTGCGCACGTGAAAGGCGTCCAGTGTCGGTTTTTCCGACCCAAGGTAATCCAGCACGCAAATCAAGTTCTTGCCGTACTCCGCATGGGAATGGTCGGCAGCCAAAACCAACGCCGCGCCGTACTGGCCATTCGAGAGATGAACGCTCAGGCAATCGCCGGCTTGAAACTTCGGCGCTCGTACAACGATCTTCGCCGGCTTCTTCGGCCGCCCATTGGGAGTGCTGATCTTGGCAATGAACTTGGCCAGAACCGCACGCCGCTTGGAACGCCCGTCGCGACCCTCGTCCCAGCGGGCAAGGCCTTGGTCGGACTCGAAGTCCTCCTCTACGCGCCTCAGGACTTCCGGGTCGAGTTCGCCGTAGGTCCACTGCGCGTCGGCAAGTGCGATCCAGAACAGCGGACCATCGTCCTCGTCCTTCATCTCCTCGGTGTACTTGGTCTTTAGTTCCTTCGACGCTGCGGCAACACTATTGCCCGCCTTCAGCTGTTCCTCGAAGTCCCCGATTACATCCATAACAAAGTCGTCTTGTCGAATGCCGCTTCCCCAAGCACCCATTTCAGCCTCCCTCAATGCTTCCTGGCCGGCTCCGCCCCAGACAACGTCGGGCGGTACTTCGCCGAGCTCATGGGAACGGAAAAACGGTCAGGCGACTTTTTTTGACTTTGGCGCACACTCTTGCCGTGTCCTTCATTCCCTCCCGCTTCGCGGCGGCGTTGGGGACGACGGCCTGTATGCTACCAACCGTGATGCGCGCCGGGCCACCGTAAACAGTAACGCAGCCGTCGCTTGGCCGCTTCGTACGTGGCCCTGTCGGCGTTCGCGTTGGTATTCGCGCGCCGGAATCGCTAACTTCTGTGCAATCCATTGCCTGTGAACGGCAATCACCTCGAAACGGGGGACGCCATGCGCGCGCTGATACTTTCTGCGGTCCTGTTGCCGCTGTGCCTGACACATTCGATCGCGCAGGCCGACGACACGTTCACCAGCAAAGACTACGCGTTCACGGTCAGCAGCCCCGCGTCATGGACCCGCAGCGAGCCAACCCCGCCCGCCGAGGCGCGCTATGCACTCAAGCTGGCGCGGGTTGAAAACGCCGCTGAAACCAGCGTCACGGTCTACGTCATCAACAAGGGCGCGGTCGCAGACAGCAAAGCCGCCCGCGACGCAGCCGAAGAGAACTGGAAAACCAAGCGCGAAATCAGCGACATCAAAAAGGGCAATGCAACGCTCGCCGGCACCGACGCCCACTGGCTGAAAGCCGACTACCAGGCCGCCGCAACCGAGTACACACTGCGCCAGAACTTTCTGGTGCGCGGCGACTTCATCTACGTGCTCCAGAGCCTCGCCCCACGCAAGGACTGGAAGGCCAAAGAGAAAGACCTCAGCGCGCTGCTGGATACGTTCACGTTCGTTGAGGACGAGAAGTCCAAGCTCAAGGCGCTCGCCGACAAGTGCGGCAGCGAAATCCCCTGGGCAAAGTCATGGAAAGAAGCCGCTGACCGCGCCCGCCGCGAAAAACGCAGCATCGTCGTGGTCTTTGAGGTGTACCGCGGCATCGTGCCCCAGCGCTACACGCCCGCCACGTTGTTCATGGACACCGACATCGTCGAGCTGATGAACGAGCGCTTTGTCGGCTTGTACTGGGACGACGATACCAACGCCCCCTTCGATGACCCGCGCAAGTACGGGCTCGGCCCCAGCACCTTCGGCCAGGGCCTGCTGTTCGCAAGCCACGACGGCGAAGTGCTGGGCGAGGCCGTGGCATTGAATCCATTCCACGTCTACGACGCCGCGCGCGAGGTGTTGGCGCGGCACCCGGGCGCGCCAGCCAAGGACCAGAAAGACGTCGCGCTGGCGTTGCGCCGCGCCGAGCTTGAACGCGCCGAAGCACTGCTTGGCACTCCGCAGGACGCCGCCAACTGGCGCCTGTACGCCGACCTGAAACGGCGGCAACGCAACGCCGACGAGTCGTTCAAGGCGCTGGCCGAGGCACACAAGCTCGACAGCGCAGACATCCAGCTGGAGCGCGGTGTGCTGCAAGTGCGCCTTGGCCAGCACATGCAAGCCGCCGAGTCGCTCAAGGGGCTGGCCAGCCCGCAGGCCGTGTTCTGGCATGCGTTCGTGACGGCCCTTGCCGGTGACTCGCCCGCGGCGCGACAACTGTTGGAGAAATTAATCGCCGAAAAGCCGGATGACCGCTGGGCGTGGCGGGCGGCTGCACTGCTGGCCGGCCGCGGCGTCGGAATCGGCGGCGACAGCCCCACATGGCCCAGCCAGGCGCAACTGAAGGCCTTTGAGGTGCACGCCTATCAGCCGGCCGAGTCGCCCGCGCTGGCCGTTTCCGGCGCGGTCACGTTTCTGCTTGAGAATCAGCAGCCTGACGGGACGTGGCTTTCCCCGCGCTCGCTGGGTTCACGAGCGTTCACGATCGCGCCAACGGCAATCTGCGCCCGCGCCCTGATCGCGCACCGCGATGATGAGAAAGCGCTGGCTGCCTGCGAGGCGGCGCTGAAAGTGCTGGTTGGCGAGCCAATCTACTGCGACCCCAAGGCGCTGTTCGACTACAACATCTGGAGCGAAATCTTCGGCATCAGTTTCCTCGCCCGCTGCATCCAGCAAGGCATCGGCAGCAAAGACCTGGCATTCGTGACGCTGCGCCACCTGGTCACCGACCTGCGCAAGAACCAGTTGCCGGGCGGCGGCTGGGCGTACTTTCATGGTGCGGGGCTCGAAGACAACTCGATCGGGTTTGTCACCGCGGCGGCTGTGATGGCGCTGCGCGAAGCACAAGCCGCAGGCCTGACGGTCGAGCAGGAGGTGTTTACCAAGGCATGCGACGCGCTCGACAAGTTGAAACACCCCAGCGGCTCATGGGGCTACATGTGGGCCACGGGCGCCGGCAGCACGGAAAAGCAGTCCGAGGCAGCCATGCGCAGCCCGTTGCACGCCATGGTCATGCGGCGTGAGGTACGCGGCAGCGTTGAAGACGTGCGCAAGGCGCTTGACATCTACCTGAAACACCGGGATCAAAACTGCAAAGAACGCGGCAAGGGCCTGTGCCACACGGGGCCCGAGGGCACCGCCAGCTACTACCTGCTGTACGGGCTGGTCTATGCCGCAGAAGCCGTGAACGAGCTGCCCGAAAAAGATCGCGAGAAATACCGCAAGGCGCTGCTTGAAGACGTGCTGAGCTTTCGCCAGAAAGACGGCAGTTTCTGCGACAACCCCAGCATCGGCCGCCAGTACGGCGCCGCCATGGCGCTGGAAACGCTGCAACTGCTGCAAGCACGGTAGCCGTCGCTAACATGCGGCCATGCACGCCGAGCAAGCATACCTCTTCCGACACGCGCTGCTGCGCGATGGGGTGAGCTGGTTGGCGGACCATCGTCGGTTTCGCGTGCCCGCGCCTGGCGCACCTACCCCAATCGTTGTCAGACCCGCGTGGACAACTTGTGCACTCCCGCTACAATTCGCGGCCCCATATCAGCCTTGGAGAGTGCCATGAAGTCGGACCTTGAGATCGCGCGTGAAGCCAAGATCGAGAACATTGAACACGTCGCGAAACGCTACGGCATCGAACGCGGCGACATCGACCTGTACGGCGACGTCAAGGCAAAGGTCAAGCTCAGCATTCTCGACCGCCTTCAGTCCCGCCCCAACGGCAAGTACATCGACATCACCGCTATCTCCCCCACGCCATTGGGCGAAGGCAAGACCACCAACACCGTCGGTGTCACCATGGGCCTCACGCACATCGGCAAGAAGGCCGCGTGCGTGATCCGGCAGGCGTCGCTCGGCCCCGTCTTCGGCATCAAGGGTGGCGCCGCGGGCGGCGGGTTTGCCCAGGTGATTCCGCCCGAAGACCTGAACATTCACCTCACGGGCGACATCCACGCGGTGCAGGCGGCGAACAACCTTGCCTGCGCGTTTCTGGACAACCACATCAAGTCCGGCAACGAACTGGGCATCGTGCCCGACAGCATCAACATTCGCCGTGGCATGGACATCAACGACCGCGACCTGCGCCAGGTCATTACCGGCCTCGGCGGCAGCAACAACGGCGTGCCCCGCGAAACCGGCTTCGACATCGCGGTCGCCAGCGAAGTCATGGCAATCCTGGCGTTGGCCGAAGACATCCACGACATGCGCAAGCGGCTGGGCCGCATCGTCGTCGGATTCAACAAAGAAGGCAAAGCCGTCACCTGCGAAGACATCAAGGTTGCCGGCGCGATGACCGCGATTTTGCGCGACGCGATCAAGCCGAACATTCTGCAAACCATCGGCGGCAGCCTTGCGTTCGTGCACGCGGGCCCGTTTGCCAACATCGCCCATGGCAACAGCAGCATCGTCGCGGACCGCGTCGCGTTGAAGGTTGCGGACTATGTCGTCACCGAGTCGGGCTTCGGCGCCGACATGGGTGCTGAGAAGTTTTTCAATATCAAGTGTCGCGCCAGCGGGCTGGTGCCCGACGCGGTCGGCCTGGTGGCAACCATCCGGGCACTCAAGAACCAGAGCGGCAACTTCAAGGTCAAGCCCGGCAAGCCATTGCCCGAGGGGCTGGTCAAGGAAGACCTGAAGTCGCTGGAAGCAGGCCTGCCCAACCTGACCCGCCACGTGCAGAACTGCGTGGGCTTCGGCCTGCCGGTGGTGGTGGCCATCAACGTGTTCGGCACTGAAACGGAGAAAGAGCTTGAGATGGTGCGCAAGGCGGCACTGGCTGCCGGCGCCAGCGACTGCGTGATCAGCGAAGTCTTTGCCAAGGGCGGACAGGGCGGCGCAGCGTTCGCGCAAGCGCTGGTAAAGGCCTGCGAGCTGCCCAAGAAGTTCGAATTCACCTACCAGCTCGACCAGCCGATCAAGAAGAAGGTCGAGGCGATCGCCAAGAAGATCTACGGCGCCGACAGCGTCGATTTCAGTGCCGACGCCAGCAAGCGCATCAAGAGTTTCGAAGAAGCCGGTTTCAAGAACCTGCCCGTGTGCATGGCCAAGACGCAGTACAGCTTCAGCCACGACCCCGCACTGCTGGGGGCGCCCAGCGGCTGGACACTGCCGATCAAGGACGCCAGGTTGAGCGCTGGCGCAGGCTTCGTGTACCTGATCTGCGGCGACATGATGACGATGCCGGGCCTGAGCAAGAAGCCGGGCGGCGAGAACATCGACATCGACAAAGACGGCAACATCATCGGCATGTTCTAGCGGCGCGGGCCTTTGGCCCGTCCGCTGCGTTGAAACAACTTCAGGCGCATATCGCGCCAATTGCAGTTCAAGAGGGGGGTGGGTATGCGCAATGTGATGACACTGGGACTGACGATGTGCATGCTGCTGGCACTGGCGGCTTGCGGTGGTGGCAACAACGGCAGCTCAAGCAGCAGCGGAGGCGGCGGCGGTAGCGGGCCGGACTTCAGCACGCCCAAGGGCACGATGACCGAGGTGGCGGCAGCCTTTGCAGCCAACGACATCGACCGCCTGATGGCATGCTACGACAAGGACTTCCTGGCCAAAAAGCGCGAGGACGGCAAGACGGAAGAAGAGAAGATGCGCGCCGAGTTCAAGGAAATCGCAGACGACGGCATGAAGATCGCGATCAGCTTTGAAGACGCGGACATCAAGATCGAGGGCGACAAGGCCTCGGTCAAGACAAAGATGAAGATCACGATGAAAGACGGCAAGACCGAAGATGAGGGCGAAGGCTTCGAACTGGTGAAGAAAGGCGACGTCTGGAAGTGCGTAAAGTAGACAGCGCAAAGAAGACCAACAACAGGGCCGCAATACGCGGCCCTGTTCCATTTGCCGCCGAACCTTGAGCGGTTTGTCAGTCGGGCAGGTCGAGCCTGTATGGAGTCTGCAGGTCGATCTCAAATTTTTGGCGGAGCCTGTATCGGGTTACATACTCGATGTTCCATAAACCGCGCTGCAGATACCTAACAACGCGTATAGACACGTAGATCCCCTGCAGGCTCACCATCAGTGCATACGGGCCACTAAAACAAACACTCGTGATCTCACTGGGTTCGGGCCGCACGATGCAAACACCGCACAGGTCGCTGAACGAAATGACGTGTGTGCGCAATTCTCCCGGCTTGAGGTTCAGTGTCACGGGCAACAGATGCGCGAAATCTCCACCCCCGAGCGGCTCTAGAGTCCAAACACCTGGTTGAAGCGCAACGCCGCCCTCCCCAATCCAATCCAATCTCTGGATGTACCCATCTTCGCGTCGCACTTGCAGGGTGAAGCTCGCCCTGCGGTTCGGCAGGTCGCGAAAGGGCACTTTCAGTCGGGCCGGCCTTTGAAACTCTGCGTATGTGGTACTGCCCGGATCGCCCGACGCCGCAACGGTCAACTGCCCCCAGCCCTCGTGCCAGATGAACAGACCGGGTGGCTTGCCCTGCTGCGGTTCTTCGGACTTGCCTGGTTGCAGCAACCACTCACCCTCTTCGCGCAACCAGATCACCATATCAGCGCCGTGGCGATAGACTCTCAGTTGCTGCTTTGGCAGCGGGCGCGAAGCATTGGTACGCAAAATGCAGCAGTCGGCTGGCCTTGGCTCGGGCACGCGAAGTTCGATGCGCTGTACCCCACCGTTGTAATGCACCGGCACGCTGCACAAAGTGTCGCCGTTGCATGTCACGAGCGCATCGTACGCGCCATGTTCCAGATCGCTTGCCGCCCAAACGCCGGCTAGCGGATGATAGTCAACATCTTGCTGCTTCGTGCCTTTTGTCGACTGAAGGATCGCGCGATAGCCCGAGTGCAAACTGGCGCCTTCGAAGACCACCGCGATCTCTAGTCGAGGCAGCCGTTCCATGATCAGTCGCACCGTTTGCGGCTCTCCGTCGACGTCGCACTGCACTGGCGCAGCCACATAGCCGAACGAATCGTTGTTTGCACTGATTGTGTATCGCCCCGTCACAAGCTGAAGCTGCGCCGTGGTGCCGCGAACCGGCCAAGGGCACCACCGGTTGTCCGTGGACGTGGACGCCACTTGCGTGTCAGAATAAGTCGAGCCGTCGGGAAACTCACACTGAACAGTCAACTGATGCAGGGGCTCGGCGCTCCAGTTGAGTGTCTTGGCCGTGCGATAGTCATCGTCGTTCGCATCTCGAAGCTCGTGCATCTTTGAGATGGACCACACGGTGTGCAGTGCGGCGGGCAGACCGTCTATCTCGTAGGTTCCGTCATGCCGCGTGCGAGCAGTTCGCATGTGAACCAGTTCGCGGTTGGGGTGCGACGCACCATTCAGCATTGCGGCGTACAAGAGTTGCAACTCGCTGCCCCAGACGCGGTCTTCAAAGCCGAATTCATCCACTCGAAACCAGATGGCGCAGATCAGCACACCAGCAACCGGAGAGCCGCTGCAGTCGTAGACGGCACCACGCAATGATCGCCCAGATTCAACCGGCGGGTCGCTATTTTCGAACGCCGGTGCAGGCGCTGGCAACTCGACTCGCGCCGGCGTTGGCGGCCCTGGCTTGGGCAACACCATGGGCGCCGGCAAGCTCGGCCGGCGGAGTGTCATTTCAGGCTGGCCTGTTGCCTGCGGCGGCGGTGTTAGCAGGGTCAGCAGCAGGGCCGCCACGCTGGCGATCACCGCCAGCCCTGCAAAGATCAGCCATTTACGGTGCATACATCGCTCCGGCCTTGAAACGCGCGCGGTTCCTGATTGACGGCGAAAATGCCGACGCGATTTCCTGTGAAAATTGGGCTTAGCCTCCCCGGCAACCGCCACTTCCGCCGGGCTGGCTGCTTGCCAAACTCTGCCCGTCACTGGGACGGAGTTGCTATGCAATGGCAGGACGTTTGGCCGCCGCTGCTGGGCGGGACTTTGATCGGGCTTTCGGCTGCCGGCTTGCTCGTGCTTACGGGCAAGACAGCCGGCATCAGCGGAATCGTTGACGGCATTCTGCGCGGCGAGCGTGGCGAGTTGGGCTGGAAGCTCGCGTTCGCGCTGGGCCTGGTTGTCGGCGGCGTCGTGCTGGCGATTGCCATGCCTTCCGCGCTGCCGGTTGCTGCGCCGCGCGCGTTGCCGTGGGTGATTGCCGCGGGTCTGCTGGTCGGCTTTGGCACGCGGCTGGGAGGCGGCTGCACCAGCGGCCATGGAGTGTGCGGCATCGGGCGCACGTCGGGCCGGGGGTTTGTCGGAACTTGCGTATTCATGGCTGTGGCGGCGCTCACGGTCCTTGTGCTGAAAGGCGTGGAGGCCTGAATGAAAATCGCGATTGCCTTGATCTGCGGAATCGTGTTCGCGCTGGGCCTCGGCATCAGCGGCATGACGCTGCCGACCGTGGTGCTGGGCTTTCTTGATTTCTTTGGCGACTGGAACCCTGCACTGATGTTCGTGATGGGTCCGGCTGTGCTGATCTACCTTGTCGCGTGGCGCCTGCGCCGGGGCCGCAAGTCGCCGTTTGGCGCGACGCTGCCTGCCAAAGCGATCCACAAGCAGGATGCGCGGCTGTACGCCGGCGCGACGCTGTTCGGCATCGGTTGGGGCATCGCGGGCGTGTGCCCCGGCCCCGCGGTCACGAATCTCGCGCGACCCAGCGAATTTACGCTGGCGTTCATGGCCGCGATGCTGGTCGGCATCGCGCTGAGCTTCCTGGTCAAGTCACGCAAGTCAGCCGCCATGAACACCGCATAGAGCAGGGCGAGTGCGATCCTCCCTGGACGCACCCGCCCCGTCTTGCGCCCGTCGTGGGGTACGGGCGGCAATTCACTACGCGGGCATCTGTGGCGTCATCAGCGACACCGTAGCACCCGTGGGGTCCATGATGGCTGCCATGCGGCCGACGTTGGGCACGTCCATCGCCGGCATCAGAATCTTGCCGCCGGCGGTTTCCACCGCTTTCAACGTCTTGTCGATATCGGCGACGTGAATGTAGCCCATCCAGTGGCTCGGCACTTCGGCGGGAACTTGCGGTGGCATCTGCATGCCGCCGCCCGCGTTGCCGTGCTGGTTCTGGAACAGGGTGTACACCATTTCGGGCATGGGCATGTCCATGGTCTTCCAGCCGATCAGTTCGCTGTAGAAAGCCTTGGCACGCTTGAAGTCGCGGCTCATCAGCTCGACCCACAGAAAGTGGCCGGGCTCAGCGCAAGGCGCCTCGGTGGCGTGCTGCTTGAGCGTCATGATGTTGACGAACGCGCCCGCAGGGTCCTGGATCGGCGCGAAGCGGCCCACTTCGGGAATGTCCGTGGGTGGGTGCATCACCTTGGCGCCCATGGCCGGGACGCGTGCGGCGGCTTCGTTAATGTTCTCGACGTCGATGTAATAGCTCCACATGCTGGGCAACTCGCCCCACTCGGGCGTGTTGCAGTCCATCAATCCGCCGACGCCCTTGTCGCCGGCCTTGATCATCCAGTAGGCGCCCGGTGGCCCCCATGGCTCGAACTTCCAGCCCAGCACCTTCGAATAGAAGGCCTGTGCGGCCTTGTGGTCCTTCGAGCACAGCTCGAACCAAACAAAGCTGCCGGGCCCGAAAGCCGGTTTCGGTTGTTCAGACATCGCTCTCCCCTGGTTGTTTGACCTGCTGTTGTTGTACCTGCAACCTATGTTGTGCCAACGATACGAATCCCGCACCGAAAGTCGGCATTGTTTTCGCGTCGGGCTGTACCCCTTGAATGACGACCGGGGTGCAGCCGGAGATACGCCCTTTCCGAGAATCCTGTTTCTTGTGTGGGTGCTTTGAGCCCGGTGCGTGCCGGCGGCATCTCCTTGTACCTGCAACCAATTGTGCAAAAACCGGCGCGCCCTACGGCGCGCCGGTTTCACCACTTACTTGCCGCTGTTGGCCGCCAGCGACTCGACACACGCCTTGATCAGCGCGTCGTTGCCGCTGCCGACTGCCACCATCGCGATCTTGCCCTGCTGGTTCACGATCACGATGTGCGGGATGCCGCTGACACCGTAGGCCTTGAAGTCCTCGGCTGCGCCCACCACGAACGGGTAGCTGATGCCGCTGTTCTTCTTGAACTGGGTCAGGTGCTCAACGTAGGTCTCTTCGGTGATGCCCTTGACGCTTTCGCCCTTGTGCAGGTCGCTGCTGTCCTTGGGCATGAACCCGTTGGCATAGAAGCGTGTCAACCCAATTGCCACCACGCCCTTGTCCTTGTTCGCGGTCACGATCTTGTCGATGCCGGGCATGGCCGAGCGGCAGGGGCCGCACCACGTCGCCCAGAAGTCGATCACTACAACCTTGCCCTTCATGGCCGCCAGCGAAGTGGCTTCGCCGCCGACCCACGCTTTGCTGTCCACGTTCGGCGCGTCTCTGCCGACAAGCCCGGCGCGCATCTTGGCGTCGGACAGTGCGCGGGCGCGCTGGTCGTTGCGCTCAAAGGTCTTGCCGTCCAGCGCCTTGGTGACCTCGTTGTAGCCTTTGATCGCGGCATCCAGGTCGCCCTTGGCGGCGCAAATGTCGGCCACTTTGACCTGCAATGACGGCTTGAGCTTCTCGTCGGCGCCGGCGATCAGTTCATTCAAGCGCTTGATCGTGCGGTCCAGGTCGCCAGTCGCAAGCAGCGCCGCCGGCAGGTAGTGCAGCTTGACCCACATTCCGTACTGGCTGTCCGGACGCAGCTTGAGGTGGGCCTCTAGCGCCTTCACGGCTTCTTCCGGGTGTTCTTCTGTCAGTTCGCCGCCCAGCAGCACCAGGCCCATGTCCAGCATCTCGCCGTTGGCTTCGGCGTAACTGGCCCAGTCGGCTTTGCGCAGCAGCTCGACGAATTCTTTCTGGGTGGCATCGCGCTTGGCGATGGCGGCGTTGCGAGCCTCAGTTGCGGCGTCGCCCGCGAGTTCTTTGGCGCGGATCTTGGCCGCAACCGCAGTCAATTCTTTGCTGGCCGCCTGGTATTTGTCCCACGCGGCGATCACTTTGTCTTCACTGGCCGGCTTTGCTTCAGCGTCCGCTTCTACCGGTCTCTTTGAGTCCTGCGCCAGCATCGGCGAGACGGCAAATGCCGTCACCAACGCCGCGGCCGGCAACAACCGCATCCAATTCAACATGCCCAGCTCCTTGAGTTTCGCACCAGACACGGTTTTACGATTGTCGCCGTGGCAGGGGTCAACAGAACTGAAGAAGTTGTGGAGCGGGTGTGCGCGATGGGCGTTACGCCGCGGCGCCCATGGCGTGCCGATCAAGTCGGCACGCCATGGCGCGGGACACGTCTACTTCATGCGGGCGATGGCTGACTTCGCCGCCTTCACATACCGGTCGTCTTCCGGGCCTTCTTTCACCAGGGCCTCGTATTCGGCCTTGGCGGTTTCGTTGTCGCCGGACTTCTGGGCAATTGCAGCCGCCCAGTACTTGATCTCTTTGAGCCTCTCATGCTTCGGGAAGGCTTCCACCAGCGCCTTGAGCTCCTTGCGGGCGCCTTCGTGGTCTTCGTTCAGGAACGACTTGATCCGGGCATTCAGGATGCTCGGCTCAAGCGCGCGCTCGTCCTTGGCGCTGACCAGGCCGGGCAGCACGGCGTCGTAGACCTTGGCGATCTTGCCGCCAACGTCTTTCTGGTTTTCCTGCGTCATCGTGGCCAGCAAGCCGTCGGCGTACTTGAGCTGGATGTCTACCCAGCGCTTGTCGTCCGGCTTGACCTTTTCCGCCAGCTTCTCATACAGCGGCAACGCCTTGTCCGCCTTGCCCAGCGCGGCGTAGGCCTCGGCCAGCTTCATGGCTGCGTCGATGTTTTCGGGGTCTTTTTCGTAGGCAGCTTCGTACTTGGGCAGGTTCTCGAGGCCGTCGGCCACATCGCCGAACCACTTAATGGCATCCTTCGGCGTCTGGAACGGTGCGCCCACCTGGCGCATCACTTCGGCGCCCTCGGCGTCGGTGATGATGAAGGTTGGGAACGCCTTGACCACGTACTTCTTGAGAATGTCGGGTGCCTTGTCGTCGTACAGCATCACGGGCACGAAACTCTTGCCAATGACTTTTGCGAGTTCTTCGTCTGGCCATACGTCACGGGCCAGCGCTTTGCAGGGGCCTCACCACTCGGCGGTGAATTCAATGAACAGGCGCTTGTTGTCGGCTTTGGCCGTTGTCAGCGCCTTGGCGTAGTCGTCGGTCCACTGCACGCCTTTGGTTTCTTCGGCAAACGCCGGAGACGCCATCAGCGCCAGGGCCAACGCGCCCAGGGTCAACATGGTCTTCATGCAATCTCCAAGGTTAGGAAATGAGTCCAGACTCTCTATTAAGGAGGCAACAGGCCGCAACGGAAGATGATTTCCAGATTCTGCGGGCGGGTGTCTACAGCGCGGGGCGCCAATCGGCACTTTTTCCCAATCCGCGATGGCAATCAGCGTTTGCTTAAGCGAACATGTTGCGCATTCTGCTTTCGCACATCGGCAAATGGGGGCTCCATGGCCACAGAAGTCACGCCGCGCCTTTACGACGACCAGGTTCGAGAACGCCTGCGCGTGCTAGTCAAAACCCGCAGCCAGAGCGACCTCGCCCGCAAGACCGGCACCCTTGTCAGCACGGTCAACCGCTATCTCAAGTCCACAAAGATACCCGCCGAGTTCTGCACCAGCGTCATCAGCGGCCTGGGCGTCAACCCGGCCTGGCTGATGACCGGCGAAGGCACGCCGTACCTGGCCGACGTCAGCGCGGGTACCAGCGAGATGGCTACCAACCTGCTTGAGCTGGTCGAAGCCATGAACCAAGTCGCGCGCATGAAGCTCGGCGCCTTGACCGGTCAACACCACCTGAAGGTACTGCGCGAACTCAACGACGCCATCGAACGCTATGAGGCATTGCGCGCGGTACTGAACCGCCGCACGCGAAGCGTGTTCCGCGAGCTGCTCGACAACCTGAAAAAAGCGCTGCAGGACATGGATGCCGCCCGCGCCGCTGAAATACGCAAAGCCGCCCAGCAGGTCAGCCGGCTTTGCGACGACCCGCAACTCAACGTCGAGTTCGACAGCCTGCAGGAATTCTACGAGCACATTTTCGGCGACCAGGTCAAGGCGCTTGAACTTTCGCGCAAGGTCTTTGTGAAGAGCCTCGCCGCCAGCGACGTCACGATGGACAAAGAGCACGCAGCGCTGGCGATCAACCTGATCGTGAGCCTGCACCGCGCCGACCGCGCCCGCGAAGCCCGCCGAATCTGCCGCGCCACGCTGGCCCTGTACGAAGACGTCGGCAAAGAGTGGGGCCGCTACAAGCAGATCCAGGCACTGCACGCCGTGCTGAATATTGAGCTGGGCAACCTGCGTGAAGGCCTGCGCGACCTGCACGACACCTACCCTGTGCTGCCCGACCAGCTCAAGCGCAGCTTCAGCGGCAAACTGGTTGAGACCATGCTGCTCAGCGGGCTCACGCCCCTGCCCTACGCCACCGCCATCGGCGAAGACCATTCGTCGAAAGCCGTGGCGCTGGTTCGCTTTGCCGGGTTGATGGAAGAATGGACGCAACTGTCCCAGATCTACGACCGCTACAAGGGCGACGAACGCAGCGGCCTGGCCGACGGCAGCCTCTGGGAAGCGTGGGCGCGCGGCTTGGCAGGTGCTACCGGCAACCGCAAGAAGGGCAAGGATGACGCCGACCCGCTGGTGGCCTTCGAGTCAGCCCTCAGCGCCGAGCGCAGCCGCATCGCCGTTCGCCCGACCCAGGACTTCGCCTATGCCGTCGCCGGTGCAAGGCTCGCGCGCGCCGCGGGCAACGACAAGGCCGCCCGCAAATACCATGACGATGCACAGCAGCGGCTGGACACCCTGGACCCGAACGTCAGCCCGCAGATGCTGAGCCTGGCGCAGCACTGGGCCAACGCGCTGGCGCTGTATCCTGAGGGCAGCAAGGCCAAGAACGCTGCGGCGCAGCGGGCAATGGCCGAGGGCTTCTTTCGCGAGTTCTTTGACAAGGGCTACGGAACGTACGGCCGATTTCTGTAGCGGGAGCACTTTCTAGGTTTGTTTGCAGGCTTCCGCTTGCGGCGAGCTTCGCATCTCTTCGTCGCGCTCCCTCGGCGTGGCCTCCAGCCACGCCTGCGTCCGCGCTCCTTGATCTGCTCGCTCGGCGCGGCGCGGAATCTCTGCAAACAAATCCCGAAAGCGCTCTAGAACTCGCCGTCAAACAGCGGGATGGTGTTGTCGTAGTCCGACAGCTTCTGGTCGCCGACCAGCTTGCGCGCGTCGATGTACTCTCCGGTGTCGATGTCCAGCAGCTTGGCAGTCAGCGGCAACATGCCGCTGCGTATGCCGTTGATCAGGCTGGACTCTTTGAAGGGGCCGCGCAACTCGCCCTTCACAAGCACTTTGTATGCCTTGGTCTTTTCCGCCATGGCGACAGTATAAGTCAGGGCCAAGCCTGTAGGGAATAGGTTTCAGCTTGTAGGGTGAATCCAGTCCTGCAAGTCACGGCGTGCATCCATGGCACTGTTCAAGCGAAAGCCCAAACGTCCACCGCCCTCGGAACGCCCGTCGCTGGCGGTGCTGCTGGAGCAATTGCCCGACTTCGACGAAGTGGCGCTGGCCAAGGCACTGGCCGCGATTGAACCACTGCGCCTGTACCCGAAGCTCAAGTTCGACTTCAAGCCCGACGGCGATGGCGTGATGCACGGCCACGCCGAGTTTGACAGCCACATCGTGCGCATCGTGGGGTTTGACGTCCCGATCCCAGAAGCGGTCGTCAGCAAGACCATCGACACCAGCGCATGGCAGGGCGAAGTGCGCGAGGACATGAAGTCGCACGGCGCCCACTTGCTGCTGTTTCACGAAGGCGGCGGCAAAGACGTGCCCGAGCGCATGATCGCGCTGTACAAGCTGGCGGCGGTGCTGGGCGGCGACAAGCTAAGGGGTGTCGTTCACGAAAGCGGCTGGACCAGCGTGCCCCGTGGAATTGTCGGGGACTTCTTGAAGGCCGACGAGCTGGTGATGTTCCGCGAGGGGCTGCCGCCGGTGATCTTCTTCGGGTTCCTGCCGTTCCGCGACGAAGGTGAAACCTGGTACGCGACCAAGGGCTGCCACATCTTCGGCGTGCCCGACCTGGTGGTGCGAGGCGAGGGCGAAGCCAACAGCGAGGTCATGAACCTGTTCCACAACATCTTCCTGTACATGGTGCGCCACAAACTGATTGAAGCCGGCCACACCATGCAGTTCGGCCACGAATTGTTCCTGAAGTTTGAGGCACTGCCGGAGAGCCACGAACACTACGACTATCTGAAGGGCGCAGACGTCACGCTGCTGTTGAAGCGAATCACTAAAGAAGAGATCAACCGCTCTTAGCAACTAGCGCCGAGATTTCATTGGAATCCGGAGTTCACTACGGTGTTGTTATGTCCGCATGAGCACCTCCGCAGCACATAAGACAGAACTTCGCGTTGACGGCATGACTTGCGCCCATTGCGCTAAGACCGTCGAAAAGAGCCTGCGCGGCGTGGCGGGCATTAAGGACGCCAGCGCGAACTTCGCCGCCGGCACCGTGACCATCGAGTATGCGGGCAGCCCGCCGGCCCACGCTGTACTTGAGCCGGCCGTGACACGCGCGGGCTACACGCTCGTGCGGCAGGAGGTCAAGCGCGACCCGGCCCAGCACGCCCGCAACGAGGAGCGGCGCAACCTGCTACTGCTGCTGCTTGGCGTCGTGCTGGTCACGCCTGTGCTGGTGACCCACTTTGCGCACTTGCACGGGGCGTTCTGGGACTGGATGAACGTTGCGCTGGCCGTCGCGATCCAGGCCACGGTCGGGCTTGATTTCTACAAGGGCGCAATTGCCGGCATTCGAACCCGCAACCTGGGCATGGATGTGCTGGTCAGCATCGGCATGGCAGCCGGGCTGGGCTACGGCATCGCCCTGGTGGTCTTCGACATCACGCTGCCGCAGGGCCTGGACAAGCACGTCTACTTCGAGGCGGCAACGCTGCTGGTCGTGTTCCTGCGCCTGGGCAAGTACGTTGAAGCGCGGGCGCGACGCACTGCGCTGACCGCGCTGCGCAGCCTGCTTGAACTGGCGCCCGAGAAAGCCCGCGTACGCCGCGGCAGCGAAGTCGTCGAAATCGCCGCCGCCGAGATGAAACCGGGCGAAGTCTGCCTGGTCAACCCGGGCGGGCGTATTCCCGTCGACGGCGAAGTAGTCGACGGCGAAAGCGACGTGGACGAAGCAATGCTCAGCGGCGAGCCGGTGCCCGTGGCGCGCAGCCAGGGCCAGCCCGTGCGCGCGGGCACCATCGCTACCAATGGCTCGCTTGAAGTGCGCGCCACGGCTGTCGGCAGCGGCACGGCGCTGGCCCACATCGTGCGCCTCGTTGAAGAAGCACAGGGCACCAAGGCGCCGATCCAGCGTTTTGCCGACCGCGTAAGCAACTGGTTCGTGCCGGTCGTGGTAGTCATCGCGCTGGTGGCGTTCGGGGCGTGGCTGATCGCAGGTGCCGAGTTCTCCCGCGCCGCCACGCATGCCATTGCAGTACTCGTGATTGCCTGCCCGTGCGCGCTGGGCATTGCCGTGCCAGCCGCCGTGATGATCGGCAGCGGCGCGGCCCTGAAGCGCAACGTGCTGGTCAAGAACGGTGCCGCGCTGGAGCGCATCTCCCGGGCGACGATCTTTGCCTTCGACAAGACCGGAACGCTGACCGTCGGCAAGCCCAGCGTGCAACGCATCGAGCGCGCAGACGGTGTCACAGAAGAAGAGCTGCGGCCTGCGCTAGCAGTCGTGGCCCGGGCTTCCTCGCACCCCTACACACAGGCGGTGAGCCGGTGGCTGGGCAGCGAGCAGCCGGCCGAACAGGCAACACTGCAAGTGAAAGAGTTCGCCGGGCGCGGCCTGGTTGCGACACTCGCGGATACTGAGTACGTGTTCGGCACCGCCGAATTGTTGCACGAGCGCGGCATCAGCGTGCCGGCTGCCCTGGCGGCCAGTGCCGACGAGATGCGCGCTGGCGGTCAATCTGTAAGCCTGATTGCTGCCGGCGGGCGTGTGCTGGCTGTGCTGGGATTTGCAGACGAGTTGCGCACGGATGCCCGTGAAGTGCTGGCGAAGCTGCGTGCAGCGGGCATTCGTACGGTACTGATCACCGGCGACCACGCCGCCGCCGCGCAACGCGTGGCGCACGAGCTTGGCATTGACGAGGTGCACGCGGGGGTGTCGCCAGCCGGCAAACTTGAGCGCATCGACGCGCTGAAGCAGCAGGGGATTGTCGCGATGGTCGGCGATGGCATCAATGATGCCCCGGCGCTGGCCCGCGCCGATGTGGGCGTCGCCATCGGCGGCGGCAGCGACGTTGCCAAAGAAACCGGCGACCTGGTGCTGATCAGCGGTCGCCTGTCAGACCTTACGCTGGCAATTGACCTGGGTCGCCGCAGCCTGCGCGCCATCCGGCAGAACCTGTTTTTCAGCCTGGCGTACAATGCCGTCGGCATACCGCTGGCCGCAGGTGCAATGGTGTGGGCCGGGGTGTTTCTGCCGCCAAGCTACGCAGCGCTGGCCATGGTGTTCAGCGACCTGAGCGTCGCAGCCAACTCAGCCCGCCTCGCCGCAGAATTGCGCCGCGTAAAGTAGCCACTACGGCTTCTTGAGTTTTCGCCCGAACAACCCGGCAACCTTGGCCTTGGTCAGCTTGCCTTTGAGCTTGAGCAACAGCGGCTGTTGGCCACAGATCTCGAGCGAAGTCGCCCAAGCGGCCTTGGCTTCCTTGACCTGTCCCAGCCACAACAGGTGCTTGATGTGCTCGTCAAAGATGCGGGCGCGCTGCACTGCGAAAGCCGCTTTGTCAAAGCGCGGATGCGCGCCAAACTCGCGCTCAAAGTCATCCAGCACGCCCAGTTTGATGTGGTCGCGCTTGACGTCGCCTTCGGTGCCGCCGGCGCGGCTCATGGTGGCCGGCGGGGTGCAGATCGTGGTCAGCGGCTCATGCACCGCCAGAAACTGGAACTCAAGCGACGCCTTGAGATTGAAGTGCGTGTCCATGAAGTTCGGGTAGGCCGCAAACCCGCCCACCTTCTCCCATACCCTGCGCGCGACCATGAGTGTCTGCACGTGCGCCCGGGTGTCGCCGGTGCACAAGCCGCCGAAGACCCAGCCCTGGCGCATTTGCGACGGCTTGGGCTTGGGTGCGTCGGGCTTGCCCTCGTGAACGTACTGCGTGAAGCTGACGCCGAAGTCGGGGTTGGCGCGCATGGCCGCCAGTTGCAACTCCACTTTGCGCGGAAACCAGGGGTCGTCGTCGTCGTCAAACGCCAGAAATTCGCCGTTGGCAAGTTCAAGCGCCCGGGTTCGCGCCGCACCCAACCCCCCGTTTGCGGTCTCGATGTACCGATAGTCAACGCCCGCCGTGCGGGCCTTGGTCTCGTAGCCCGCCAGCACTTGCTGCGTTTCGTCGCCACTGCCGTCATTGATCACGATCAGCTCGAGCGGACGATGCGTCTGTGCAAGCACGGCTTCAATCGCTCCGCCCACAAGCTGCGGTCGCCGATATGTGGGGATCATCGCGCTGACCAGTGTCATGAACCCTCCAGCATCTCACGCAGCCCGTCCGCCAGGCTGTGCTGCACTTTGAAGCCGAGCACGGCTTCCGCAAGCGCGGTGTCGGCCCAGGACTCGCGAATGTCGCCGGCCCGGGGCGATTTGTGCTGCACGGACGGTTCGCGCCCAAGCGCAATACTCAACAGCGCCGCCAGTTCCAGCATCGTGACACCGACCCCCGACCCGATGTTGACCGCCCTGCCGCCCAGCCTTTCGGCGCATCGTAATGCCGCCAGGTTCGCGCGCACCACGTCGGACACGTGCAGAAAGTCCCGGCGCTGGTGGCCGTCGCCATACACGGTGATCGGCTGGTCGCGCCGCAACCGGTCGGCAAACAGCGTGACGACGCCGGCATAGGGCGACAGCGGGCTCTGGCGCGGGCCATAGACGTTGAAGTAGCGCAGGCTGACTCCATCAAGCCCGGACTCGCGCAACGCCGCCTCGGCCGCGAGCTTGAATTCACCGTACGGGCTAAGGGGCTTCGTCGCCGCGTCTTCGCGCACCGGGCAGGGCGCGTCGCCATACACTGCCGCAGTACTGGCAAGCACGAAGCGTTGCACACCGGTGGCCCCGGCGGCGCGCAGCAGGTTTTCGGTCGTGGTCAACGTGTCGAGGCGGCAGGCGTCAGGATCGCGCAGGCTGTCAGGCACGCCAACCCGCGCCGCATGGTGCAGTACAGCCGAAACGCCTTCGCAGGCCGATGCACATGCCGACGCGTCCTTTAGCTCGGCTTCGACAAGTTCAAACGCCGGGTGGGAAAGGGCGTGGCGCAGGTTGTCGCGGCTGCCAAAGGACAGGTTGTCAGCACCGCGCACACGCAGGCCGGCGGCGAGCAGGCCATCGCAGAGATGGCTGCCGATGAACCCGGCGGCACCGGTGACCAGAACAAGCTTTCCCATGCACAGATCAAACCAGCGCCGGTGGACGGCGTGAAGGGTGTGTAGCACTTGCGACGCGGCGCCCATAGCATGCGTGCCAATGAGTGAGCAGCCGCTGATTGTCTACCGCCACGCGATCGACTTCCCGAATGCGCACGCGCACTCGTTGCAGGTGATTTCGAACATCTGCGCACTGGCCGACGAGGGGGCGCAGGTACTGTTTTCTGCGCGCACATGGACTGCACCGACGCCCGAGCAGCGCTTTGCCTATTACGGCGCTGACCCACGCCCCGGAATCACTATGCTGGATGCGCCGGATCGCCCCGCGGGCATTCGCGAGTGGCGCGGGCTGCGCAGTCGATGGGCCCTGCGCCGCCTGGTAGACCCGGCGCGCCGACCGGTGTTCTACCTGCGGGACAACGGCCTGAACTTTCGAACGATCATTGACCTGCTGAAGCTTCGCGGCGCGCTGAATGCACGCATCGTGCTTGAGTGCCATACCACGCACCAGACCAAGCACGCCGGCGACGACAAGAAACGAAACATGCGTCGCTGGAGGTACGCCCGGAAGTTTGAGATGCAAGCTGTTCGCGAGGTTGACCTGCTGGTCGCCGTGTCTGAAGGTTTGCGCGAACAGCTGGTGCAGTTGTCGGGACGCACGCGATCCAGCATCGCCTTGCGTAACGGTACGGATCTGCCGGCCCTAGAGCCCGCACCGCTGGCCCAGCGCGCCGGCATCGTCTATCTCGGGCACCCGTTCTCGGGCAAGGGGCTTGACGATGCGATCAAGGCGCTGGCGCTCATCCCAGACGAGACGCTGACCGTGGTCGGCGGACGCAACGAGGAAGACATTGCCTTGATCCATGAGTGGGCGCGGCAATCCGGAGTTTCCGGCCGCGTGACCGTCACCGGCGCGGTACGTCACGACCTTGTGTTTTCGCACCTGCTGAACGCGCGGCTAGCGCTGCTTCCGCTCAAGCACGGCAGCGGCTCGCCGCTCAAGGCCTTCGAATACATGGCGGCTGGGCTGCCCATCGTTGCCACCGACGCCGAGGCCAACCTCGAGATCATGCGCGAAAGCAACGCCGGCCTGGTTGTGCCGGCGCGCGAGCCGGCGGCGCTGGCGCAGGGTGTTGCTGCCATGTTGGCCGACCCTGCCCGCGCGCAACAGTACGCCGACCATGGCATCGCGTACGCGCGCGAGCACACGTGGCGTCGACGTGCGCGCCGCCTGCTGGATGAAATCGACAGGTTGCCTGCGCCCCGCGACCGTTGATGGCCCGGGTCTGCGGGCCTATGCTCGCGCCATGTCGCTGGTCTCGGTCATCATTCCAACGTTCAACCGCGCAACGCAGATGCATGTATCTGTCGAGTCCGTGCTCGCGCAGACGCATCGGCCGATTGAACTGATCGTGATCGACGATGGCAGCAGCGACGAAACCCCAGCCGCCATGGCCGCGCTCGAAGCTGCTGTGACCAAAGCAGGAATCACCCCGGTCTTTCTGCGCAAGGAAAACGGCGGCTGCGCCAGCGCCCGCAACCTGGGCCTGCAACGCGCCACCGGCGAGTGGATCGCGTTTCTTGACGACGACGACCGCTGGTTGCCCGACAAGCTTGCCATGCAGGTCGCGCGCCTGGCTGAAACCGGTGCTTCCGCCTGCTGCTGCCAGACCCGCAAGATCATCCAGCGCGGTGAAATCGTCCAGCCGCCCACCCCGGAACAACTTGTCCAAGGCCACGAGCCCGGCAAGTACCTCGATGGCCGCAGCGACGCGCACCTGATCACGATTGTCTTCAAGCGCGAGCTTCTGCCCCAGGTTGGCGAGTTCGACACCAGCCTGCGCGTTTCCAGCGACACGGAGTGGATCGCCCGGCTTTGCCACATCGCGGAATTCTGCGCAGTGCCGCAGGTTCTGGCGGTCTACGAATGGAACCCCGCGGCGCTCAGTCGGGTCGATGACCTGCAGGCTGAGTTGCGCCGCGATGAGGTACGCAAGCGTCAGCTCATGCTGATCCGCGAGCGCTGCTCAAATCTGCCGGGCTGGGACGAGGCCGCGTGGCAGCGCCGGGCGGCGAAGCAATTTGACGAGATGACCAAGCACCACCTGTACGTCGGCGACGTGACAGCCGCGCAAGCCGCCTTTGACGAAGGCATGCGGCTGACTTCCGGGCTTGACCCGTTGCCGCGCCTGCGGCGCAAGCTGCTGAAAGCCCGCCTACTGGGCCCATTCGGCTGGCGCCTGAAGCACCCGAAGCTGGGGTGATCACGGCTTGCGAAACGCAATCACGCCCGACTGGGTCGGAAACGGCACGAGTTCAATGCCGGGATACTCGGCCTGCCAGCGCCGCGCGATTTCCTGCTCGTCGCTGCGGCGGCCGTCGTCCAGGTAGATCATCGCGCCGGGCTTCAGCTTGTCGTACAGCAGCGGCAGCGCCGGGTATCGCGCCAGGGCCTGTGTGTCGCGGGGCGGTCCATCCACCAGCAGCACGTCGATCAGCGGCAGGCTCGAGACATCAATGTCGTACCAGCTCCAGTCGCGGTCGCCTATGCGCTGCACTTTCAGGGCGGCGTGCGTCACCTGGGCGAAGTCACTCACGCGCTGCTGCGCAAGCATGTCACGGGTGAGACCCGCGTACTTCGACTCGTGGTCGAAACTGAGCATGCGGCCGGCACCGGCTTTCTTCAGGCACAGCCCCACGATGGCCGTGCTGATGCCGCTTCCGAGTTCCACGATCACGGGTGCTTCGCGCGACAGCACCTCGCCGGCGAGTCGCTCGGCAAAGTCAGGCTTGATCGTCGCCTTGTTGAACGGCGGCAGCGGCAATTCCGGCTGCAGACGGCCGTACAGGTACACAATGCCTTCCAGCTGACGCGTGGTGTCGTCGCGTTCTTCGCGCAGCGCCGCAAGGCCCTCGGTCAACTGGCGCATCGCGCTGAAGTGACGGCGCTCGTGGTCGAATGCAATCACGACGGCCGTGGCGAGGAACACCAGCGTGCCAAGTTCCAGCGACCATTCGCCGATCAGCGGCACCCCGCCAAGCGTCAACACCAGAATCGCAGCAAGCAACAGCATCGCCAGCTTGACGGAAGCGCGAAACGTCATGGTATCCCCTCATGAAAAGGCGGTCAGTGTACGCCTCCCTGCACATGCCGCAATCGGCGCGCTTTACCGGCGCCCGCATGGCGCATATGCTTTGCGCTTTCCGCCAGGAGCTGGCATGGGCGCAACGCGCCTTTTGGTGATTGCGGGCGAGTTTCCCGTGCCCTCGGAGACCTTTGTGGTCGGGCACATCCGGGGCATGCGCGAGCGCGGCTTTGACGTTGCCGTGGCCGCCATCACGCTGCATCGCGACGCGCTGTCCGGTGTCTTTGGCAACGACCCACCCCGCACCTTTGAGCTTGAACCCCGTGCCGATGCCCTTCGCAGCCGCACGGGCTTTGCCCGCTGGTGGGCATTCCGCCGCATACTGGGCGCGGGCCATGGACGCTTGTTCCCGGCGACGGCGGGCCGCAACCTGCCGGCGCGGGCGGCTGCACTGCTTGAAGTCGCGCGCGAGTTCAAGCCTGACGCGATGCACGCGCACTTCGGGCCACTGGGCCTGATTGCCTCGCCAGCCGCGAAATTGCTGGGCATTCCGTTGCTGGTGAACTTTCGCGGTTACGACTTTCTCAGTTACGCGCCCGGCACACGCTGGCAGGACTACGCCAGCTTCCCGCCAGACGCCATTGCCGTCGGCCACAGCGACTTCTGCGAAAACATCTTGCGCAAGAACCTGTCGATCCGCGTGCAGCATGTGCGCCGCGGCGTCAACCGCGAGCGATTCAATCCGCCTACGCGCCGCGCCGACTGGGGCAGCCGCGCCAGCCTGCTGCTGGTCGGGCGTCTTACGCCGGGCAAGGGCCAGCACGTGGCGATCGACGCCTTGAAGCTGCTGCGCAGCATGCTGCCTGCTGTCGAGTTCACACTCACGCTCGCCGGCGGCGGCGAGACTGGCGACGCGCTGGCGCAGCGTGCCTCGCTGCACGGTGTTTCCGCACAGGTCAATCTTCCCGGCGCGCTGGCCCACGAGGCCGTGGCGCAGCAGATGCGCCAAGCCGACGTGCTGCTGATTCCGTCCATGCCGCGGGCTAACGGCTGGGTCGAGAACTTCTGCACGGTCGCCAGCGAGGGCCTGGCCAGCGGCATGTGCGTCGTGGCAAGCAACCAGGGCGGCATCCCCGAGGCCGTCCGTGACGCAGGAGTGCTGGTGCCCGCCGGCAGCGCGCACGAGCTGGCCCGGGGCATCGCACACGCCATGCAAACGCGCACGCCCGCGGTGTGGTCGGAACTGGCGCTGGCCAAATCCGAGAACTACCAGGACACATGGATGATGGACGACTACGAGCACATCACACGCGCCGCCATGCAGCGCGCGTAAGACTTGTGTAGAAGGTCAACACATGTGCGGAATTGTCGGACAGATTCGTTTTGACGGCGGCCCGGTAGACGCGGACGAAATCCAGCGCATGTGCGATGCGGTGGCGCATCGCGGCCCCGATGGCGAAGGCAAACACGTGCAGGCCAACGTGGGCTTGGGGCACCGGCGACTCGCGATCATCGACCTTGCGGGCGGTGCCCAGCCGATGGGCACGCCGGACGGTCGCGTTTGGGTGACGTTCAACGGCGAGATCTACAACTTCAAGCAACTGCGTTCAGAACTTCAGGCCGCGGGCTTTCAGTTCCGCACCAACAGCGACACCGAGGTGCTGCTGCACGGCTGGCTGGCCTGGGGCAACGCGATGGTGGCCAAGCTGCGAGGCATGTTTGCATTCTGCGTCGTCGACTTCGAGCGCCAGGCGTGGCTGCTTGCGCGCGACCCCTTCGGCATCAAGCCCCTCTGCTACAGGCTTGAGACCGAGGGCGTTACCTTCGCATCGGAACTTCACCCGCTGAAACGCGCCGGTGAAACCTGCAGTCTTGAAACCGTGGAGTGGTTCCTGCGCTACCAGTACATTCCCGAGCCGTTCAGCATCTACGCTGGCATCCGCAAGCTGCCTGCGGCTCACTGGCTGGAGGGCGACTTCGAAGGCAACACCACGGGCCCGGAACGCTACTGGCACCTTGTGTTCCACGAGCAGGCCGGCGTGAGCGAGGCCGACTGGCTGGACCGTTTCGACGCCGCCATGCGCGAGAGCGTGTCCGCGCACTTGCTGGCAGACGTGCCGGTCGGGGTGCTGTTGTCGGGCGGCGTAGACTCAACGCTGATCGCTTGCGCAGCCGCTGGGATCAGCGCCGAGCGTATGAAGGCCTTTACGATCGACTTCGATGTTCCCGGCTTTGGCGAGTTGGAGTACGCAACACGCGCCGCTGCCGAATGCGGCCTGGCACTCGAGTCCGGTGTCGTGAGCGACAACTTCTGGGAAGACCTGCCGGAGCTTGTGCGACACTATGGCGAGCCGTTCGGTGACAACTCGTGCGTGCCCACCTGGCAACTTGCGAAGCTGGCGCGGCAACACGTCCCGGTCGTGCTGGCCGGCGATGGCGGCGACGAGGCCTTCGCCGGCTACCGCAGCTACAAGCGCTGGCTGCGCAAGCCGGACCTGGAGTCGCGCTTTGCCGCCCTGCGTAAACGCCCGAACGGCGAGACGCTGGTGTCGCTGGGGTGGGCGCTGGCTGCGCGGGTGGGCATGCGCAGCAACCGCAGGGCCGAGTGGGAACGCAACATCGCCTATGTGGCCGAGGCTGACCGCGATCAGTTATGGCAGAAGACGCGCCGCGGCGTGGTGAACGCCGGATGCCCGGCATTTGTCGACGCGGCCGAGGACGAGCCGCCACCCGGCCCCGTCTCGTGGGCGCAGCACATGGACTTCCGCACTTATCTGCCGGGCGCGATCCTGGTGAAGTCGGACATCGCCAGCATGTTCCACGGCCTCGAGATCCGCACGCCGTTCCTGGATGTCGAGATGCTGAAGCTCGCGTGCGCGTTGCCTGAATCTTTGCGCGCGCGGGTCGAGGGCAAAAACGTGATCTTGAAGTACCTGCCGAAACAGGCGCTGCGCCGCAAGTTCGACGACGCCTTCGTGAACCGCCCAAAGAAGGGATTTGGCGGGCCGCGCGAGCGATGGTTTCACGAAGGCCGACCGGGCCGCGCGTACTTGCGCAAAGTGGTGCTGGACCACACGTCAGGCCTGCATGAATGGTTTGACATGAAGTTGGTCGAGCGCTGGATTGATGAACACTCTCCCGAAATCAACCACTCACCTGCCCTGTGGTTGCTACTGGTGCTGGGCCTGTGGCGCCAGGGAAATCCTGACGTGCGCTTTGCTTGACACTCCTGCGGGCGTGTAGGAACCTGCCACCATGAGCAAGCTGTCCAAACTGTTCCGCTCCGAGAAGCCTGCGAAGGAAAAGGGCGAAAAATTCCCGATCGGCTACTCTGAGGCCGACAAGGCAATCTATCGCGAAGCCAAGCCGTTCACGATGACCGATCGCGAGAAGGTGCTCTCGCTGATTCATGCCGTGCGCTACGTGATAAACGCGGGCATCCCTGGCGACATCGTCGAGTGCGGGGTCTGGAAAGGCGGCAGCATGATGGCCATCGCGCGCACATTGCTGACTGCAGGTGTGCAGGACCGGGAGCTTTATCTTTTTGACACGTATGAGGGGATGTCCACACCCACCGCCAAAGACGTCAATCACAAGGGGCACGACGCTCGTCAAGTCTTTGACGACACAAAGTTCAGCGACCGTGAAGGCTCGGACTGGTGCTACGCGGCACTGGACGAGGTCAAGGCCAACCTGGCGCGCATAGGCTACCCGGCTGCCCGCATTCATTACATCAGGGGCAAGGTTGAAGACACGCTTCCAGCTGCCGCGCCGGAACAAATCGCGCTTCTGCGCCTCGACACCGACTGGTACGAGTCCACGCTGCATGAGATGCGCACTTTGTACCCGCGCCTCGTGCCTGGCGGAGTGCTGATCATCGATGACTACTACACGTGGCAGGGCAGCAAGGACGCGGTCGACGAGTACTTGGTGGAACATGGACTGAAACTCTTCCTCGCTCCTTTGTCCAGCGGCGCGACGGCGATTAAACCGGCCTGAGACGGCGTGGATTCGGGCCGGCAAGAGGCGGTGCGGCGCGTTGGGTCGAAGCACTGATGGCAGATCGCGCGAACCGTCGCTAAAACCTGTGCATGACGCAGGCTGCCGCACCCAACTATGACCGCAAGTTCTATGAGAACGAGCAGGACTCGTCGCTCCAAAGCGCGCGCATCATCGCGCCATATGTGTACGAACTGATCAAACCTGCCAGCGTCGTTGATGTGGGCTGCGGCGTTGGCGGTTGGCTTCTGGCGTTCAAAGAGGCCGGCGCGGCCGTCATCCATGGCTACGACGGCAACTGGGTGCAGCCAGACATGCTGCGCATCCCGGTCGACTGTTTCACCCCCCACGACATCTCTCAACCAATTGTGGGCGACCGGCGCTTCGACCTCGCGATCAACCTGGAAGCCGCAGAGCACCTGCCCGCAGAGAAGGCCCCCGGGCTGGTCGCGAGCCTGGTGAAGCTCACGCCCGTGATACTGTTCAGTGCCGCGATCCCTCACCAGGAAGGCCGCAACCACGTGAACGAGCAGTGGCCGGACTACTGGGTCAGTCTGTTTGAGCAGCACAACTACCGCGCGATCGACTGTTTGCGGGCACGCTTCTGGAGCAACCAGGATGTGCGCTGGTGGTACAAGCAGAACGCGATGCTGATGGTCGCCGAGGCGCGGCTGGCACAGGATGCGATTCTGAAGGCCCTTGCGGATGCATCCCCGAGTCCGCCACCGCCCCTGGTCCACCCCGAGTTGTTCGAAGAGAAGTGGAACAAACTGGAGAGTGCGCGGAGGAAAGCAGAGAAGCCGCCGGCGGGAATCGGGTCGGGACTGCGCGAACTGCGACGTGGCGTGACCAACACATTCCGCAAGGCTGCTGGCAAGGAGCCGCGGTAGGAATGTTGATCGTCTACCGATATCGCGTCCCGTTTCCGAACCAGAGCGCGCATTCGATCCAGATTGCGCAGACCATTCATGCGCTTGCCCGCGCCGGCGCCGAAGTGTGGTTCTTTCCAAGGGAATTGACAGAAGCGACGCCCGAAGCGTGCCTCGCGTTCTACGGCTTGTCGCAGCACTCCAATCTGCATCTACGATTGCCCCCGCAGATCACAAAACGCTCGCGCGCATGGAAGGGCTGGATCGCGCGCTGGTGGGAAAACCGCACATTCCGGGGCCGCAAAGCCGTGTTCTTTCTGCGCGACGGCGAAGACAGCTTTCCGTATGCGCAGCACCTTGCACGGCGCAAACGAGACTGGGCCGCGACTGTCATCATGGAAGTTCATCGCGTGCACAAGCTGGAGCTTGCCGAGTACTCGCGCCCGGATGCGCCAGAACATGAGCGCGCACAGGTCGGAAACCGGCTGCGGCGGCTTGCAGAAGAGGAAGGGCCGGCACTACGGGTCGCTGACGGCATTGCACCGATCAGTGCTACGCTTTCCGACGCGTTGCGCGAAACCTACGGAGACTTGCCACCCATGCAGGTCCTTCCAAGCGGCGCAAACATGCCGGTCCGCGAATCTGCACCGCTCAAGGAACGCAGCGGCATCGTCTACGCGGGACAGTTGTACGCATGGAAGGGCGTGCCCACGCTGCTGGAAGCCATGGCCTACCTGCCTAACGTCCACCTCTCGGTGGTCGGCGGCAACAAGGAAGAAGAGGTTTCCCACGCCCGCTCGCTGGCGGCCCACCACGGCGTCGCGGACCGCGTGCAGTTTCTGGGGCATGTACCGCACGCCGAGGTCCAGAAGTATCTGCAAGCCGCACGTTGCGCCGTGATTCCACTCGGCAACGACCTGCTGGCGCGTCGCTTCACGTCACCGATCAAGGTGTTCGAGTATATGGCAGCCGGGGTACCGATTGTTGCTGCTGACCTGCCCACCATTCGTGAGGTGCTGCGCGACGGCGAGAACGCACTGTTGTATCCGCCGACAGACGCGCGTGCGCTGGCCGCACAAGTTCAGCGGGTGCTCTCGGACGATGCACTTGCGGAAACTCTGCGCTCAACCGCATTGCGCGAGTTGCAGAACTACTCGTGGGACGAGCGCGCACGCCGCATCATCGCGTTTGCGACGCGCCTGCAGGAGGCCCGCCATGACGAATGAAAACGCAGTCATCGCCCGCATGCTCGATGCAGCCTTGCCATGGGTCAGCGGGCGACGCCTTGAGACGCGGGGACTATCCACTGAGGCGACACTTGCGTTGCAACGATGGTCCAACCCGGGCGCCGATGACACCGCCATAGTCGCGTTAGGGTCAGTGCCCGATGAAAAATCGGACGTGCTTGTATTGCTACTGCCAGGTGTTACTGAAGCGCCCGTGATTTCGGGCATGGAGAGAATTGAAGTTCAATACGCGTACACACTGCGCGACGGCGTTGCTGATGACACCGGGCCGGCAACGCTTGGGGCTGACCACCATTGGCCCTATGCCCACGCGGCGGCGGGAGTGTGGCTGGACGAGCGCAGGCCTGCTGAAGTATTGGGGATGTTTGCAGTCTACCGGCGTGACGGCAAGCCGGACTAGCAGTGCGATTCAGACGGGGCAACGTGCAAACAGCCGAGTCGACCACTTCGCAATCCAATTCGCCCATCGCTGCCTGGTCGCGGGGCGCCGACCGCCTGTACATGTCGTGGGCGAAGTCCCGGGCGTTCCGGATGATTCATCGATCATGGTTCGCGCAGTTCGGATTGCTGGCGGTCGTGTTTGGATTGATGCGCCTGCTGATGACCTCGCTCGCGAAGTACCCGGAAGATATCTACCTCGACTCATTCATCGGCAACGGCCTGTTCGCCAAGCCTCGCGAAGCAGTCATTGTCCTGGCTTTGTCGGCGCTGCTGTTTGCGTCGTCGCGGCGTCTGCACTGGCGGCGGCTGGGCGGCCGATGGGCCCGAGTCAGTGCGTTTGTGCTGCTGTTGCTGCTGTTCTGGGGAGTGGCCGGCGTCGGGTTCAATTACTACACCAACCAGGCCTACCTGGCTGACCGAGTCCTGATCCTGACCCTGGTACTGCTATCGGCCCGTTGGCCTGCTTTTTCCCTGCCCGCAGTTGCATACTGCATGCTGTTTTTCGGGCAGGTCGGCCTGTCAGCCGGCGACCTTGAAACAACAGACAAGCTGGCGCTGCTTTATGCCAATTACGCCGTGGTGTCATGGGTGCTGCTGCGGACGGCGTTCCCGATGCGAGCACGGGCATTGCCGTGGTTCCTGCTGGCTTTGATGATTGCCGCCTATTTTGCCCCCGGCTGGGCGAAGCTGACGGTCAGCGGGGAACTGGAGCCGACGGCCTGGCTGCTGCACGACCCCCTGCACTGCCTCGTGGCAACAGGCCACGCGCACGGGTGGATGTCGTGGTGGGATCGGCAGCAGGTAGGCGAACTGGTCTCGTTTCTTGCCGGGTTCTCGCCGTTGATGGCAGCCTTTACGCTGCTGGCTGAGTTGGCCGCGCCGTTTCTGGGCCTGTCGCGTCGACTGGCGCCGCTTTGGTTGGTGCTGGTGATCGGGATGCATGCCGGCATCTTCGCATTCACCGGCATCCTGTTCTGGAAATGGGTGTGCGTAGACATGCTTCTGATCTGGGGCCTGCTGTCGTTGCGACCTCAGCGTGGGCGTCAGCGCTGGCTGCGCGTGGTGGCGTTTGCAGCTCTGATCGCGTGCTTTCCCCTCTATGCCAAGCCCAAGTTCCTGGGATGGCTGGACTCGAATGTATCGGAAACCTACTTCGTTGAAGTGGTTGCCGAGGATGGTCACACCTACCGGGTACAGCAAAAAGACTTCAGTCCCTATGACATCACCTTTGAGCAGGGAGCATTCCATTACGCAAATCCGGGCCCGGTCGTGAACGACGTCTGGGGCAACGCCTACAGCTACGAGCTTGGCCGACGGATGAACGAAACGACCAATGCCGCCTCAATGCAGAGTCTGATCCGTAAAGAAGGCCGGGTGCTCTATCACGAGAAGAAGGCCGCAACGCTGGATTCGTTCCTGCAGCAGTATTTCCGCAACGCCAATGCACGAGGTGACTCGATGGAGTGGCTGGAGGCGGTCGGCCCGCCTCACCACGTCCAGACGCGCAGCGGCGGCGATCGATACGATTTTCAAACCCGGGTGAAGCGCGTGCAGTTGCGGTTCGTTCGAACTTTCTTCGACGGTGAACACATCGTCACGCTCGACGATCACGTGGTTCGAGAGGTTGTAGTGGAATAGGCCAAATGATGCCGAATCATTCGCCGCTTAGCTTGCCCATCTTTATGTCGGCTTCGTAGGTTTCGCCGTCGCGCCAGAACTTGAACCTTACGATGTCGCCGGCTTTCTTGTTCGTGTTCAGCCACACTTTAAAATCCTGCGTCATTGTGCCCGGCTTGGTTACCTTGCCTGTGGCGTCCTTTTCCTCGGCTTGGCCGGCTGTGATGCCCTCGTACTCCAACAGCACATCGCCCGCCTTGACCCCCTTGTGAAAGGCGTCGAACCACGGGCTTACGTTCGACACATACAGACCGCGATCAATGCGTGTGTCGATCAGCTTGTCGCCCGTCCAGAAGCCCGGGAAGATACTGCTCACGCCGATCGTGCGCGTGCCCAGCAGCCGCGGCGGGCCCTCGGGGTGATTGACCGCGTAAATTTTCACCTCGTGGTTTTCGCCATCCTTGACCCACTCGGGCGGCACGATCGCAAACCCGTGCTCGGGGTTCGGCGCGTAGCCCGTGCCGATCAGCCATTCTTCGCGCCTGTCGGCTTTCATCTTCTGCCACAGCTTGCCGTCGATATAGACTTCAAGGTCGCACGCAACGGTGCCCAGGTCGGGGTCTGCGGCCCAGCCGCGCAGCATTTTCTCGTCGGCGTGCCAGAACCCGCCCATCGGGTCGCTGTTTTCTTCCATGCGATAGGTGCGCGGCGAGCCTCCCAGTTCCACCTTGGGGCCGTGCGGCGAGTTCAGCCCGTACACGCGAATCGTGTGCGACTTGCCATCCAGCAGGCTGCCCGGCGTGGTCGTCACGAACCCGTGATACGGGTCCGGGGTCTGCTTGCTGTTGCGCAGATTGTCGTGGCGGCAGTTCGCCGCGATGGTGATGAACAGCTCGTTGTCGATCCAGATTTCCACGTCGTTGCTGCCCTGGCCCGCGTCGGGGTCATAGCTCCAGCCGGCCAGCACCACCTTGTTCGCGATCTCGAAACGGCCCACCGGCGGCTGGTTCGCCACACCGCCGCGGTTGCTTACCACGCGGGGGCTGCCGTCGATCTCGTGCTCGCTGCCGTGCTGCAGGTCCACGGCAAAGATCTGCACGGTGTGCTCCAGTCCGTCATCCAGCGACGCCGGCCAATCCAGCTTGAATGCGCAGGTGTCGACCGGGGCGATCTTGCGCTTGAGCAGTTCTTCGTTCTTGCCGTCTGCCTGCAACTCGGCCACCTGGTCGCCGTCGATTCGAACAATCAGTTTCACCGGCTTCTTGCTGTCGTCGGGGTCCCAGGCATAGCCGCTGATGCCCTTCTCGGGCGTGGCTTCTTCCAGTTTTCCGCGCGGGTAGCTGCCGATCGTGCGCGTGCGTGGCGAACCCGACAACTCTGTGCGGCCGTGCTGGTCGCGCCGCACCACGAAGGCGCGCACGACGTGGGGCTCAGTATCCTGCAGCTCCTCGGGTTTCTCGATGCTGAAGCGCCAGATCACGCCCAGTGTCTTGTGCTCTTCGCGCTTGTCGGCCTTCACGTCGTATGCCCCGCGGTCGTTGATCTCGACCTCGATGAACATGGCGGCTTCGCGCTCGGCTTTGCAGATCACCCAGCCGTTGATGCGCCGGGCGCTGACTTCGCCAAGTGCACCGGAAATGTTCGGGTTGACCTGTTGGCCCTCGACCGTTTCGACCACGACGGGCACTTCCTCGGCTGCTTCGGGTTCGGGCTCTGCGTCCGGCTTGTCGCCCTCGGTCGCTGCTGCGGCGGCTCTGGCGTCGGCCTCGGCTGCTGCTGCGGCATCGCGTTCTGCGGCGCGGCGGGCCGCTTCGGCTTCGGCGCTGGCGCGCGCATCAGCTTGCCTCTTGCGCTCTTCGGCTTCGATGCGCGCCTTCTCGGCTTTCTCGATTTCCGCAGCTTGGGCTTCGCGCTCAAGCTCGGCCTGCAAAGCCGCGATGTCCACATTCTGGCGCGGAAGCCCGTTGCGCTCGCTTTCGCTGAACCAGTCGTCCAGCCACGGCCACGCCACCCCGCCGACGCCAACGAGCAGTACGGCGCACAGGGCAAGCAACAGCAGCGGACTCTTTCTGGCGATGGTCATGCTTCATCCCCGACTGCGGCCATGGTAATGGCGTATCCGCCGTGGTCCAACCCGAATGAAAGCATTGCCTTGGATAACGGCCTGCGGTGAAATGCCCCCAACCAGTCTTCAGGGAGAATGCCATGCGAACACTCGGAGTCATGCTTCTGCTGCTGCTCATGCCCGCGCTGGCGGCGCAAGCGACGTTGAATATTGCCGGCACCGTCGGCGACAACGAAGAAGAGTTCATTCGCGTCGGTGTGGACTTCGGCACCGGGCCCACGAGTGTGACACTGTCGCTGACCATCCAGGCCACAGGCGGGTCATCAGGCCTTGACGTTGAAATCATTGACGTCGAAGAACTCGCCGCCAACGGCAGCGGCAGCGCAATCGCCGGCGACAGCGACACCGGCACCGGCACCGGCATGCTGACCATCAACCTGGTGACCGGCAGCTACAGCGGCATCGTGGACTTCATCATCGCCATCGAGACCGACTCCGCCAGCGGCAACTCGCCCTACAGCGGCACGCTGTCGGCGGCTGCACTGGCGACAGGCGCGCTGACCAACCTTGGCACCGACAGCGTGCCCTACTCGCCGTTTCCGGTGGCTGAACAGATTTTCAATCGCGGCGCACGCCACGCCGTGGAACACGCGTCGGCGGACACCACCGAACGCAACTTCACTCTCGACTTCGGCGGCATGGGGCAGGCGGTGACCTTCTGGGTCCAGGGCGTCTCGTTTGGCAACGCCACGATCAGCGTCTACGAGATCGACAGCGGCGGGGTCGAACAGCTGCTGGTGTCGCAGGTTGACCCCGGCTTGTTCGGCGCCGAGAACAACCCGACAACTACCGTGCGCTCAGGCATCGTGACGATTCGCGTGCGCATGACCTCGCCGGGCGCAGCCGCAGTAATCGGCTACACGCTCGTGTTTCCGTCCAGCGTGACGATCACGGGCGCCAGCGGGGGCGACGGTGGCGGGGGTGGTGGCGGAGGAGGCGGTGACGACGGCGGGTGCAGCACACACGCCGGATCGTCAGGCCTGCTCGCGCTGCTGGCAGGATTGTCAGCACTGGCAGTAAGCCTGCGCCTGCGCCGCACCTGATCGAGCAGCCAAACTCAACCGACAGTGCTGTGTGGCGCCGTCACACCAGTCCGCGAAAGCAGACAAACCCGTTGCGCAGGTGCAGCCCGAAGAAGTCCCGCGCGCGCCGGGCCGCCGGCTCGTAGCGTCCTGCCTTTTCAGCCAGCCACAGGGCGTTGCGGTGATGGGTGGCCGCGGCCAGCAGGTCAACGTGAATCTCGGGCGGCGTGGCAGCCAGGGATTTCTCCGCCGAGTCGAAGTGCGCGGCGGCCTGCCTGCGGTCGCCGATACGCCGCCATAGCTGGCACAGGAAGATGTCGGGGAACTCGCGCACGCCCTCGGGCGCCTGCGCGGCCACCGCCGCAAACTCGCGGGGCGCGTCGCGGTCATTGTGCCGGATGGCGCGCAGCAGGTACGGCCCCAGCAGTGCCGGACGCATGAGGTCGCCAAGGCGCTCGTGGCGTTCATCCAGGGCGAAGTCGCATATGGTCTGCAGGTAGTCCGGGTCTTCCAGCCAGCAGGCGTACTGTTGCAGCAGCACCGCCTTGGGGCCGATGTTTTCTCCGTATTCAAGCGCGTCTTGAGGCCGCAACAGGCCGGCGCGCAGCAGGTGCGTGGTCAGCCAAAGGCGCAGGGCGACATCGCGCTCGGGGCCTTCGCGAGGCATGGCGCGCGTCATGATCGCCAAGCCGGGCAGCAGGTCGCCGGTTTCAGCCTTCATGCGGCCAAACAGGAACTCCAGCATGCCGTAGCCTTCAAAGTGCGCGCGCTCGGCCCCAAGCAGGATCAGCGACGCCTCGCTGACCTTCATCGCCTCGCCCAACCGGTTCAGGGTATGCAGCGTGAGAACGAAACGTACCAGCGTACGGCACCCGGCTTCGTCAATGATGGCGCCGCGCGTCAGCGGCTCAAGCATCATGCGGCGCTGGTACTCAAGTGCCTCGTTGTGGCGGCGGCCGAAGAACATCTGCTGCGCCTGCAACTCCAGCAGCTTGTGGTTCAACGCCGGCTCGTCGCACAGCCGTGCAACCTGCTCGGCTGCCTTGAGCAAGTCGGCCGCCCTCACGGTCTCGAACTTCTTGAGCGCCTTCTCGGCGTCGGCCAAGAGTTGACTGAAAATGGGGACGCTCTGTTCGTTCAGGCGTTTGCGCAGCGCCTCGTACGTTGTGAGTGCATCGTTCAGGCCGCGCAGCACGCCCAGATGGTGTTTGCCGGTCAGTGCGCCCAGCCGCATCTGGCTGACGACGTTCATCGCCTCAACCAGTTCAAGCAGGTTGCCGGCCATGGCTGCGGTGCCGGCGGTGATGTCGCTGACAAACGGTGTGCCCTCGCCGGCCAGCAGCCAAGCGGGGTTTACACCCAGGCCCTTGACCAGTGCCGCGCAGAACTCGGCCGACATGCGCGTGCCCTTGAGGTAGCGGTTGACGTTGGCGACGCTGGTGCCGGTCCTGCGGGCGATCTCGCTTTGCGAGCGGCCGTTGGTGAGCAGGGTCAGTCGCTTGCGCAATGCCTCGGTTTCGGTGGCGGCTTTCATGGGGCCTGGCCGGGTTTACGGCAATGTGATCGTGGGTGCACCGTTATTACACAAATGTAAAGAAACTTTGGCACACTACAACACGCCATCTTTACGAATCCGTACAACGGGTACTGGCGGACGGACGCTCCGCCTGCAGATCTAAGCGACGGAGGTATGGCATGTACGTCAATCTCTTCAGGCGGGGTTTGGACCTAACGATTCTGGCGGGGCTGTTTGCGGTTGCGCTGGGCGCGCAGGCGCCGGCACCCTTCCTCATTTCCGGATCGGCCACCGCCAACCAGACCGGCAACGCCGCGGCCCTTGGCATCAGTTCCGCAACATCCGGGCCCGTGCGCATGGCCAGCGATGACGGCCGATATGTGCTGTTCCATACCACAGCAACCAACGTCATCTCCGGCCAACAGGACACCAACGCTGGCTACGACCTGTTTCTGACCGACCGCGTAGCCGGCACCACCGTTCTTGTCAGTCACGTACCCGGCTCAACGACCCAGACCGGCAGCGCGGCCGCAGGAAGTGCATGCCTCAGCGGCGATGGCGAGTGGGTAGCGTTCGCCACCGCGGCGACCAACATGGTCACCGGCGTCACCGACACCAACGCTCAGCAGGACCTGTACCTCTACGAGCGCGCCACTGGCAACATCGCCCTGGTCTCAAGCACCGCTTCCAACCCCAACCAGACCGCCAACCACCGCTCGATCAGCCCGCTGCTCAGCGCCGACGGCCGCTTTATCGCCTGGAACTCGATGGCGTCCGACCTCGTCACCGGCCAGACCGACACCAACGCCACCAACGACATGTTTGTCTACGACCGCGTGCTCGACACCACCAAGCTGGTCAGCCACACAGGCAACCAGACCACCGCGGGCGATGGCGGCTCGTACCGCCACGCTATCAGTGACGACGGCAGCGTGATCGTGTATGCCTGTGACGCTACCAACCTGATTTCCGGCGTCACCGACAGCAACAGCTTCACCGACCTGATCTGCTACGACATCTCCACTTCGGCCAACACCCTGATCACCCACCCTGCAGGCCAGCCGAACAACACCGCCACCGGCGCGTGCTACACCGCCGTGGTGAGCGCCGACGGCGCGTACGTGATGTTCCATCACTACGGCAGCAACCTGGTCACCAGCCAGTCTGACACGAACAACAACTGGGACGTCTTCCTGTGGCAACGCTCAAGCAACACAAACACGCTCGTCAGCCACGTCCCCAGCTCGAACTCAACGGCAAGCACCACAACGACGGTTAGCGGCCCTCCGTTTCCGCCGCCGCTCTACATCGGCACGCTCAGCGCCGACGGCCGCTATGCGACGTACATCCATGACGCGACAGACCTCGTCACCGGGCAGAGCGGCAGCGGTCGCAACGTCTTTCTGTTCGATCGCGTGTCGGGCACCAACATCGTGGTAAGCCGCGCGGGCGGCACCACTTCGCAGGGAGTGGGCAATGCGGACATGCCGTGGATCAGCCTGGACGGCGGACTTGTCACCTGGGTCACGACCGCGACCAACGTCGTCAGCGGTGCCACCGACACGAACGGCGGGCAGGACGTGTTTCTGTTTCAAGTCGCCACGGGCGCTAACCACCTGGTCTCGCGCACCGCAGCCAGCCCATCGACCGCAGCCAATGGCGCCAGCACCCGACCCGGCCTTAGCGGCGACGGCGCGGTGCTGTGGTTCATGAGCCTGGGCACGGACTTCGGCTTTACCGATACCAACGCAGCCAATGACCTGTTCGGTACACCCATGGGGGCCGTGGTGGACAGCGTAAGCCCGACCACCGGCAGCACCGCGGGTGGACTTACCCTGACTGTCACTGGCGTCGGCCTCAGCGGTGTCACAGCAGCGCGACTGGGCGGAGCGGCTGTCACAGCCCTGAACGTGACGTCAGATACGTCGCTGACATTCACCGCCCCGGCGCATGCCGCAGGCGTCGTGGACCTTGAACTTGACACGGCATTCACCACCGTGACCGCTGGCAGCGCGTTCACCTATGTTGCGCCGCCGGTGCTGACCGGCGCGAACCCGTCAACCGGGCTGACCACGGGTGGCACGGCGGTCACCCTGACCGGCACCGGCTTTACAGGCGCCACCAGCGTGACGTTTGGCGGCACCAGCGCAACCTTCACCGTCGTCAGCGACACCACCATTGACTGCACCACGCCAGCGCATGCAGCCGGCGCGGTCTCGGTCATTGTCACGAACCCGGTCGGTGCCAATGGCGCGAACACGGCGTTCACGTACACGGTGCCCGCTCCTACGGTCAGCGGTGTCTCGCCCCCAAGCGGCGATGTCGCCGGCGGCTACACCGTCACGATCACGGGTACCAACTTCGTCGGCGTCACGGGCGTCACCTTCGGCGGCACTGCGGCAACAAACGTCGTGGCCGGCAGCGCTACGAGCCTGACCTGCACGGCGCCGTCCCACGCGGCTGGCAGCGTTTCGGTCGAAGTTACAACGGCAACGGGCACGAATGCACCCAACACACTGTTCACCTATTTCGTGCCGGCTTCTCCACCGGCCATTGAGATCACGCGCAACAGTCTGACGATTCCTAACGGCGGGGCCGACACTGCCACTGGCGCGCAAGCCGGTTCAGGCTTGGCGCTGAACTACGTGATCGCCAATCTGGGCGGCCTTGACCTTGTGCTCAGCGGGCCCGTGGCGTCGGCGAACGAGGTCAATTGCATGGTCAGTATCACACAGCCATCGACGACGATTGGCGGCGGCAACTCCACGCCGCTGGTCGTGACGGTCACCCCCGCGGCGTCCGGCGCGTTCAGCTTCGAGCTTGCGGTCGCCAGCAACGACACGACCAACAGCCCTTTCGACTGGACTGTCAGCGGCACGGCGGCACCAGCTTCGACAAGTGGCGGCGGGTCCGACAAGGGCGCGGATGGCGGCGGATGTATCGCGGCGGGCGGGTCGGCGTGGGTGTTGGCGTGGCTGTTGCCCGCGGCACTGCTACGCAGAAGGCGGCGTTGATCGCCGGTCGCCGGATTGTGCGGCCCGTGGCTGGCGTTAGGATCACGCCTCCACGGGCCGTGGATGTTTGGGGACTTCGCGATGACTGCGACCGCCGCACCGCTATTGAGCAGTGAAGAAATTCAGCGCTATGCGCGCCACCTGATCCTGCCTGAATTCGGCAAAGCCGGGCAGGAGAAGCTCAAGCGTTCCAGCGTGCTGTGCGTGGGCGCCGGCGGCCTGGGCTCGCCGCTGGCGATGTATCTTGCGGCGGCTGGCGTCGGCCGCATCGGCATCGTTGACTTTGACGTTGTCGATGTCAGCAACCTGCAACGCCAGATCATCCACGGGCAGGGCACCGTCGGCGTTCGCAAGGTGGTCAGCGCCAAGAACCGCATCAAAGACCTGAACCCGAACGTGGACGTCGTGATCCATGAAGTCGCGCTGTCCAGCATCAACGCCCGCCAGATCGTGCGCGACTATGACGTGGTCGCCGACGGCACGGACAACTTTCCAACGCGCTACCTGGTCAACGACGCGTGCGTGCTCGAGGGCAAGCCCAACAGCTACGCCAGCATCTTCCGGTTTGACGGTCAGGCCACCGTGTTCGGCTTGCCGGGCGGGCCTTGCTACCGCTGCCTGTACCCTGACCCGCCGCCGCCGGGCATGGTGCCGAGCTGCGCCGAGGGCGGCGTGCTGGGCGTGCTGCCGGGGATTGTCGGCTGCATCCAGGCGCTGGAGACAATCAAGGTCCTGACAGGCATCGGCGAGCCGCTGAAGGGCCGGCTGATGGTGTTCGACGCCCTGGGCATGAAGTTTCGCGAGCTGAAAATCCGCCAGGACCCGGAATGCCCGATTTGCGGCAAGAACCGCACGATTCACGAGTTGATTGACTATCACCAGTTCTGCGGCGTGCCCAACGACGAAGAAGCCGCCAAGGCGCGTGACGCGCAGGAGAAAGCAGCCGTGCGACCCGACGAAATCACGCCCGCGCAACTCAAGGCCCGCATGGACGCGGGCGACAAGCCGTTTCTTGTCGACGTGCGCAACGCCAACGAGCTGGACATCTGCAAGCTGCCTTACGACGCATGGATCCCACTGCCCGAGTTCGGCCAGCGCTGGGAAGAGTTGCTGGACCACAAAGACCAGGAAATTGTCTTTTACTGACGCAGCGGTGGCCGGTCTGGTCAGACCGTGCGATTCTTGCAGGAGCAGGGCTTCACCAACGTCAAGAACATGATCGGCGGCATGCTGCGCTGGAGCGACGAAGTAGACCCCACCAGCGCCAAATACTAGCGCGCGTGGACCTTGGCGGGCCGGCTTCGCGCCGGCCTGCTTCGTTTCGCACCCGAGAGACGCAGCGACACCACCGCACCCGCAAGCGCCAGTACCATCGCCCACGATGGTGATTGCGTCGGCGCGGTGCTGCATTCGGTCTTGGTGCCGCCCTGGTTGTCGCTGGTGCCTACGCGGCGCACGCTGATGCCGCTGGGCGCGTTGATGGCCCAGGCCGCGCTGCCGTTCTGGCCCGCAAACGCCTTGCTGTTCACACGAATGTAGACCTTGCCGCTGTGGGTCAGCGGCACTGCGGTCACGTCGCCGGCGGTCGGGTTCGTGAACGTCGCAAGTGACATCGCCGAGCCGTTGGTGGTGTCGAACAGCTCAATGCGCTCAATGCCCGTGCCCACGCCCTCGAAGCGCAGGAACACGGTCTGCGGCGAATCACCGAAATCAAGCTCAAGGCCCACCGGCACAATGGACCCCGCGGGCACCGTGCCGTCCCAGAACGCGAAACGCTTGACCGCCGTCTTCAAGCCGCTGGCCCCGAGAATGATCTGGTCCTGCATCACAAAGTCGATCAAGCCGGCGTTGCTTGTAAGCCCGCCCGAAAAGTCCGACGCGGTGCTGCCCTGGGCGGTTTCGATCTCCACGGCAAACTCGCGCACGCCGCTGTAACTGCCGCTGAGGGCAGCGTTGGCTGTGCCCGGGCCAAGCACGACGGCCTCGTCGACAGAAGTCGGACTTGGCACCGCGCTGGAAGCCAAGCCATCGAGGTCGATCAGCCGCACGATCAAGCCGCTGGCTGCATTGGTGGTCAAGCCGCAAGCCAGCGTCCAGCTTGTGCTGCCCGGGCCGAAGTCAATTTCATACAGCAGGGTCAGGCGACGATCGCCGGGCACCGAACCGTTCAGGCTCTCGGTGTCCTGCGCAGCCAGAGGCGCCGCAAGAATCAACAGCAGTACAAGCACTCGCGGCATGTTCACCCCACTGTTCAACGCAGTGAGAACGCCGGGGTTGGCGCGAACCATCCCTTGACCTGCGGTGCCGCGCGGATACTGTGGTTGTGGGCGCGGCGAGAGGCCGTGAACCTGGTCAGGTCCGAAAGGAAGCAGCCATAGCGAACCCCCTCGGGTGCGCCCACCTAACTCAAGCGGACGGCGATTGCCGTCCGCTTTGCATTGCCACGCTGGTGCAAACCCTATTTGCGTTCAAGCGAGATTGTGCCGACTGCCACGGAAGCCGTGATCAGCCCAGGCCCCTGGCCCAGCGCACCCTTCGCGCGGCTGCCGACCAGTGTCGTGTTCAGCGGCACCAGGTGAATGTCGTTGCTCAACTTCACGCCGCCCATCGCGCTCTTGAAGTCGATCTGCCCGATGTAGGTCACCGGCAGGTGCAGGTGGATGTTGCCGGTGGCGGCTTTGAAGTTGCCGCTTTCGAGCATGGCCGAGCCCGCCGTCAGCGTGAGATTGCCCGCGCCAATGTGGCCTTCGACGCGGCCTTCAAGGCGATGGGTCGAGATAGTTGCCTTGCCAGTGCCGGCACGGAAGTGGCTGTTACCGGCGATGCGTTCTGCTTCAACGTTGATGACGCCAACGCCGGTGCGCAGGTTGTGCTCGCCGCTCAAGCCCCTCACGTCGATGCCGCCGACGGCAACCTTGACCTTCACGTTGATGGCCATGGGCACGCGGACTTCGTAACTGACGCGGCGCGCGCCGATTGCTGCATCTGACGCACGAATCCTCATGCAGCCGTCGCCCTGGGTAATCTCGACGTCGCGGTCGCTCACGGGTGCCGCATCGCGGCTTGCCTTGAAGCGGGCAACGACCTCGACGATACCGGGACGGCCGGCTTCGACTTTGACGTCGCCGATGCCATTTTCGATGACGATGCACTCAACGCCGGGCTCAATGCCGACCACGCGCGTGACAGTGCCGATCTCTGTGTTGTTCAAGAACATCATAGTGGCCTCCGGTGATGATTACGGGACTGCCAGCCGCGATTTCAGTATGATTGCGCGGATGAAGCCGCGTGCCGAAGACCTGCCGGACGACAACACCGTGGGCGACCCCGTCGAGGGCGAGCGGAAGCTACAGCAATGGCTAAGTGCGGCCAACAGCTTCGAGAACTACATCGGCATGATCCCCCGCAGCGCGCCCTACGTTCCCCCCGAACAGCGCCCTCCGGCTGACTTGAAGCCAGTCCGCATCGTACTGGACGTACGGGGAAAACAACTTTGGACGGCCATTTGCGTCGCAGGCGCCGCGTTCGGCCTTGTCGGCGCGTACTTTCATGGCGCTGATCTGTCGCGGAGTCCAGATGACGAGGCACCTGGCATGCAGTTGATTCGGCTGGCGTTTGGTGGCCTGCTCGGGATACTCGCTGCTGCGGTTCCGGGATTCTTTGTTGCACTGATGTTCACGAGAAAGCGGTCTGAAAGAACAGACGATGACGCCGGAAGAGATCGTTCAGAAGCAACTTGAGGCTTACAACGCCTGCGACATTGACGCGTTCGCGGCCACGTACACCGACGACATACAGGTCGTCGATGGCGAGGGCAAAGTGCGCTGCGAAGGCCTGGCGCAACTGCGCGAGATCTATGGCCCGCTGTTCCGCGACAACCCGAACCAGATGGCGCTGATCACATACCGCATCACCGCGGGCGACTGGGTGATTGACGATGAAACTGTCCTCGGGCGCAAAGACGGCAACACGCGCCGCGCCGTGGCCATTTACCGCATACGGGACGACAAAATCGCCCACGTCCGGTTGATCGCGAAAGGCTAGTTCAGGCCGTACTCTTTCAACTTGCGGTACAGCGTGCGCTCGCCGATGTCGAGCATCTTCGCGGTACGTTCGCGGTTGCCTTCGTTGGCATTGAGTGTGTGGCGAATCACTTCGCGCTCGACTTGCGCCATGCTCATGCCCACAAGCCCGTTCACGCCGTCCCCCGACGGCAACGCCACCGGCAGCGACGACGCGCCGTCTTTGCGCATGTGCGCCGGCACGTCGGCCAGCGTCAAATTGGCGCCTTGCGCCAGCACCACCATCTCTTCGACCGCGTTGCGCAGCTCGCGCACGTTGCCCGGCCAGTCGTGGGCGATCAGGCTGTTCATCGCCGCGTGATCGAAACTCTTCAGCGACTTGTCGTGCTGCGCCGCAAGCTCGGCCATGAAGCTTTGCGCCAGCAGCGGAATGTCGCCGCGCCGCTCGCGCAGGGGCGGCAGGTGAATCTCGACCACCTTCAGGCGAAAGTACAGGTCCTCGCGAAACGCGCCTTTCTTCACCTGCTCGACCAGATCCTTGTTCGTGGCACTAACGATGCGCACGTCTACCTTGCGGGCGGTGTTGCTGCCCACGGGCGTGACCTCCTTGCTCTCGATCACGCGCAGCAGCTTGACCTGCGTTTCCAGCGGCATTTCGCCCACTTCGTCCAGGAACAGCGTGCCGCCGTCGGCGGCTTCAAACTTGCCGATGTGGTCTTTGTGCGCGCCGGTGAATGAGCCCTTGGCGTGGCCGAACAGCTCGCTATCCAGCACGCCGCCCGAAAGCGCGCCGCAGTTCACCGCCACCAGCGGGCCTTCACGGCGCTTGCTGTTGAAGTGCAGGGCCCGGGCGACAAGCTCTTTGCCGGTGCCGTTCTCGCCGGTGATCAGCACACGCGCGTCGGTTGGCGCCACCTGCTTAAGCCGGTTGAACACAGCCTGCATGGCTGCGCTGTTGCCGACGATGCCCTCATACCCGAACTTTTCGTTCACAAGCCGGTGCAGCGCCTGGTTGGCCAGGCTGAGGTGCCGGCGCTCAATGGCCTTGGCGACGGTGTTGCGAAGCGCCTCTTTGTTCAGGGGCTTTTCGAGAAAGCTGTACGCGCCTTCGTGCAGGGCCTCGACGGCTTTCTCTACGCTCCCGTAGCCGGTGATGATGATGACTTCAGCGTCGGCGTCGGTGGCTTTGATGCGCTTGAGCACCTGCATGCCGTCGGTGTCGGGCAGGCGCAGGTCGGTGAGTACCACGTCGAATTCGGACTCGCGGAATTTGCGCAGGCCCTCTTCGCCGGAGTGCGCGAGCGTGACGTCATGATCGGCGCGTTCGAGCACCTCGCCGGCAATCTGCGCGTGGGAAACGTCGTCATCGATGAGCAGGATTTTGGGCTTGGTCGTCACGCCGATTCCGGTGCCATTTGGGCAGGTTGAACGCCGAAAGCACACCCACCATTCCGATGGATTAGCGGGTTTGCCCGGACTGTCAAGATGGCAGCCATGGACGCAGCGCGGTACTACTGCAAACCGCGGGTCCAGTTGCCTTCGTGGGTTTGAGGTACGGCCTTGGCGTTCATTACCTGCTCGCAGATGCGGCTGATCTGTTCGGGCGTGTAGGCGCGGTGAATGAAGTCGAGCCTGAAACGGTGGGCGCCGGCTTTCTCAAGTTCGCGGATACGGCTTCCCAGGCAATACGCCTGCTCGCCCAGGATGATGGTCTGGCACCAGTTATCGACGGCAAGATACTTACGGCCGTCGGGCGCGGTCATCTCCATCTTTGTGAAGTCGCACTTGGCTTTGCCGGGGCAGTGCCCGAGCATGTTGGCGTAGACGCATGTTTCAGCGGTGAACAACGGCGTGTCCTGGTACACGACCACGTCGCTGACGTTGGCGAACTCGCGCAGGATCTCGCGCATGTTGTCGATGCCATCCTCAATGCTGAGAGTGATGCGCGACACCCCCTGCTCAATCCAGCTGCGGGCGGTTTCGCGGCTCATGGTGTAGCAGGGCCAGTCGGTTGAAACGTCAATGCCATGGCGTTCGAACTCGGGCACCTGCGGCTCATAGATCGCGATGCCCGCCCGCGGGCTGATACTGCGCGAGCGGCGCATGATCTGCGCGGTGTTCACGCGGCGCTTCTTGTCAATGCCGGCGGCGCGGGCGATGAACTCAAACCCGCCCAGGTTGGCCACCTGGAAGCGCCGGGCACCCTTGTCCCACAGGCTTTGCAGCTTGGCAGCCACCATCGGCGCGGTCCATGAGCGCAGGATGATCGGCACCTGGATGCGCAGCTTGTCGCCATGCTCTTCCCATGCGTCCAGCACGCTGTCCTTCGTGCCGTGCGCAATGTCGAGCACCACCTCATGCAGATGCTCCAGCGGCAGCGCGGCAATGTAGTCCACACGGTCCACCAGCGCGGCGAACCTTGTAGGCGGCAACGCGTTCTGGTCGATCGGCTGCTTCGGCTCAGCCGTTACAGCCGCCGTTGCGTCCTGCTGGTTCTTGACGCGCGCAGCCAGCACGGCCCCGTCCAGGTCCTCAAAGAACAGGCGGCGCGCCTCATTGACCTCAGCCGCCGGGATGAACACGCCAGCCGGGATCACCGCGTTGAAGTTGCGCAGTTCAAAGCGCGTGCTGCCAAGCCGGTCAAAGAACTCGCGCAGGCGGTCTTCGTCCAGCGGCTGACGGTCGGCGAACAGCAGTTTGCAGGGGTACTCGCGCCGCAGCTCAAGGTTGAAGACACGGCCGACAATCTCGATCAAGCCGGGCATGCCCAGCTCGGCCAGGCTGCCGGCGCCCGGGTTTACTTTCAACGCGATGTCGAGGTGCACGGGCACGCGCGCGCGTTCCTGCTTGCGCGGGATGCTGGTCGGGTAAAGGCGCTTGATAGCGTTGCTTGAGACCAGGCGCAACTCGTCGCCCTCGTTCACGCCTGGCTCAATGGGCAGGCTGACATCTTCGCCCTCGTTGACCGTGAACACGCGCTTGCCGGCAAGGTTCATGCGATCAGCGCCGAAGCGCACGCCGCCGTCGTCATGGTTGGTCGTGTGGCGCGCCAGAATGCCGTCGTGGCGTTCAAACGCGCGGGCGGCGCGAAAATGCATACGGTCGCCGCGAATGGCCTCGACTCTACCCAAAGCAACGCCCTGGGGTTCGCTTTCGTGGATGTCGGCCTGGGCCTTGGCGTCGCCATGGCTCTGGTGAAGAAAAAGCGACGTGGTCTCGCGCGCGTAAATCAGCTTCAGCCGGTCTTCGTACTCGTGAATGTCAACGTCAACGCCATCGAGCAGCTTGCGATACAGGTCGGTCACGCAGGCCACGTACAGCGGCGGTTTGCGGCGGCCCTCGATTTTCAGCGATGACACGCCCAACTGCGCCAGCCGGCCGATGTCGGCTGCGGCAAACAGGTCGCGCATCGAAAACGCCTTGCCCTCGCCCTTGTCGGTCTTGAAGGTGTCGCGGCAGATGTACGTGCACTTGCCCCGGTTGCCGCTGCGGCCTTCTTCCTGGCTGGCGAACAGGCACAGCCCGCTGTAGCTGTAGCACAGGCTGCCGTGCACGAATACTTCGAGCTGGATGCCGCTGGCGCGCTGGATGGCTGCAATCTCGTCCAGTGTGAGTTCGCGGGCCAGAATCGCGCGTTCAAACCCGTTGCGCTCGGCCCAGCGGGCGCCTTCGGCGTTGTGGATCAGCATCTGGGTGCTGGCGTGCCACTTCAGGCGCGGGAACTGCTCGCGCACGGTGCGCATGACGCCCATGTCTTGAAGGATGATGGCGTCAACGCCGAGTTCTTCGCAGATCGCCAGCGATTCGCACACCTCGGGCCATTCGTTCTGCTGGATCACGGTGTTGATCGCGACGTACACCTTGCGCCCCAGCTTGCGCGCGTGGCCGACCGCAAAGTCCAGGTCTTCGGGGCTGAAGTTCACCGCGTTGTCGCGGGCAGAGAACTTCTTCAGGCCCAGATAGACCGCATCGGCCCCCTGGTCCATCGCGGCATAGAACGCTTCAAGGGAGCCGGCGGGCGCAAGCAGTTCCGGCTTACGCAGGAATGGCGTAAGTGAAGCTTCGGATTGGACGGCGGTAGAGGTGGCGGATTTCGATTCGCTCATCTTCGGTCTTTCCGGCGTGATCGCCGGGTAAGTCCTACTTCGTTCTGCGACACAAGGACGGGGAGCATACCCCGTGACAATTGTAATGCCAACGTGATTTTGCACAAAATCGCACAATGGACGTAAGCGCTGTCTCTGTAACGAATTGCAAGGGGCGCAGCATTCTGCGCCCCTGAGTTTTGCAAAAATCGCCCGGGCTGTTACTTCTTGTACCAGCGCACGTCTGGCACCTGCCAGGTGGTCAGCTTGTCGGTGTAGTTGGCTTCGAGGTACTTGTCGCCTGAGCTGGCGTCGCCCTTGAGGTAGCAATCAAAGAACGCAACACAGAGCGCCCGGATAATGATATTCGCCCGGCCCTTCTTCGTGTCCTCGTCGTCGGCGTTGGTGAAGTCCAGGTGGCCCACACGTTCCATCACCACAAAGAGCTTGTCGCCCTTGGGCATGGCATCGTGCGAGGACTTCTTCTGGCGCCAATCGTCGTCGCCGCCTGCCAGGTGCATCACCGGCACTTCGACCGTTTCGAAGCTCTGCTCCGAAAACCAGGGGTTCAGGCCCAGGAAGCCTTCGGCTGCCCCTGCAGCCATCGGCACGATGCAATCCACGCGAGGATCAGACAGGTCGCGAAAGCCGCCGCTCAGGTCCTGGTGTGCGCCGCCGATGGCTTGTGCCGTGCCGCCGCCGTAGCTGTGGCCGGTCACCCCGACGTGGTCGAGGTCAATGAGCCCGGTGAGTTGCGGGTGTGTGAGGTTCCAGTCCTCGGCCTCGTCGATCACAAAGCTGACGTCGCGGGCGCGGTCACGCAGTTCGTCGGGATCGTACAAGGCCTCAGCCAGTTCAAACACGTCAAGGCGCGAGCTGCTGCCCACGTGCTCGGGTACCGCAACCACGTACCCGTGCGACGCGAGGTGCTTGGCCAGATAGGTGTAGTGCGAGCGGTCGCCGCCCAAGCCGTGCGAAAGCACCACCAGCGGGAACGGCCCGCCGGATTTCGGCGCGTAGACGCTGGTCGGCACGTCGCGCGAGCGTGAGCCGTCGCGCAGGTCGTCAAAGTCCACACGCCGCGAAGAATACGAGCCCTTGCCGGCTGGGCCGTCGTCGTCGTGTTTGGTCGAAGTATCGCAGGCAGAAACTGCAAACAGCACAACCAGCAAAGCCGCCAATCCAGCCAGCTTAGGCATGGCAATCCTCAGTAAGGCGTCTCGTGAGCGACGAGCTGAAGGATTGTTACACGCGGGGGCGCGGCAATTGCACGAATTCTGGAAAACTTGGGGGTGCGCGATCAGCTTCCGCGAACATTGACGCGGGTATGTTCGCCGGCGCGAACCTGGAACGTCACCCAGAACTTCTCCGGCGCACCCTCCCAAGGAATCACGCGGTAGCGCCCCGGCGGCAACTGACAATTGCTGTAGACGAATTTTTGCGTCAGTCCAGGTTGCACATCCAACCAGCCCGGCCAAGCCCTCCACGCAAACCGTGGCGTTCCCAGGGACTCAATACGCCCCAACGACGGCTCTTCGCCATTGAACCACCACTTGTCCTCCCCCGGCGAGACACCGCCTCTGCCTGAGACCGTGAACGTCACGGTTCCGCACTCGGTGTAACTCAGGTCGCCAAGTTCGAGCGTGGTCCTGCCTGGTAGCAATTCCAACTCGACCCACGCCCAAACCGGCGGGTCGCTGCCGCGCCTTACTGCCCAGATAGCTACCTTGCCGAGACGCATCCGGTTTGTTCCTACTTCCAGCGACAAATAGCCGGCTGTACTGCCCCATGCGCTGTCGATTGAGCACGCACCATGCCGGTTGGTAATCACCAGTTCGCAATCCACCGGTGAAAAATCCTCGCGCGTGACGACCAGCCGTCCCGGACAGCCTGCAACACGCACGACATCCGGATTGCCGAACGTGACCAGGGTGACGACTAGGTCGCCGGCGGGCGCCAACACAGTCCAGCGACCGGGACCTGTTTCGATAAGCCCGCCATTGGCTAACTCCGCGGGGTAGACGATAACCGGCCCGGAGTAACTGTCGGGTGCGGCTAGCGACATAGCGGGCAGTTCGTCAACTTCCAGGTCCGGCAAGTCGTCGTCGGCAAAGCCCTCGCACACAACTTCCAGCGCGCACAGGCCCGGCGTTCTGTCTACCTCAAACAACACCGACTCACTGCGCGTGCTGAGCAGCGCCGCCCTTCCGGTCACGCTCTCGCTATCGCCGACGAGTTCCCAGTGGTAGCTGCCCGGCGGCAGCAGCCACACTCGCGATGCCGAGGGCGAGAGAACGTCGTATTGCTCGTTGGCCGCACGCAACTGCGCGTCGATCGACTCCAAGTGCTCCTGATCGGACCCCCAGATGTTGTCACAGTAAAGGTTCAGGTGCAGCTCCATGCGCTTGGGCGCCAGCAGAGCGGTCAGCTTCGGGCCTACACTAAAAGTGACTTGCTTGGTGGGAATGTGAAACGCGTCGCTACGCTTTTCGCCCGGCGCCAGCGAGAACGTGACCGGATCAAGTCCCGGCGCCCACGCGGTGTAAGTGCCTGCCATCAGCGTGTAAGGGTCGAACTTGTCTGTTGCCAGACGATGCTCTGCCGTGAAAGCCTCCGGCGACTCGTACTCACCGCCCAGCAGGAACACCGTGGCCTCCTCCAGTGGTTTGCCCGCGAAGTACACCATCGGCGTCCAAGTGGCGCATGCGCCCTCGCCAATAAGGACCGTGACGGATTGTTCGCTGGCCGGCAGCACATCCACGGTCACCGAGTTCGTGCCGCTCGTGCGCCAGCTTCCCGCCTCGAACCACCAGCGCCCGGATGGCAAGCCTACAATCACGCACTCCCATACGCCGGGGGCACTCTGGTTGACGTCCCAACGGCTGAACCAATGGTAAGCGAATCCGCACTCAATTCCCGCGGGCCCTGCGGGGCTGGCCATTACCTGAATGGTTTGTTCTTCGGCCAAGTCTTCGTCCCGCGCCTCAACGCGCACACGAACAGCCGACAGCGCCTTTGCCTCCAGCATGACCTCGACACGGTTCGAGCCGGGCGAGAGGATCACGTCGGCGAATCCAATTCCGATGCCCCGGGTCGCCGCCACGATCAGCACACGCCCCGGCGAGAGTCCGGCGGCACGAAACGTGCCGCCACTGTCAAGGTGGTTGGAGTCGCGGGGGGCACGATTAGCGTCGGAGTTCCGCTGCGCCAGAGGCTGCCCGTCCGGGGCACGCGCACCATACTCGTTGAACCAGTAGCCATCGCTGATCTTTCCCACTTCGCGCGCAACATCGTTGGCGCTCAGGGAACGTTCTGACGTCACGTCCACACCATACCGAAGCCAGTATGGCCGCCCCACGACGTGATAATCCACGTCGCTGGATGACACCGCGCGGCCAAACTGATCAATTACGCTGACGCTCACAGCGGCGCTGCGGCGCACGAACACGTCGATCGGCCTGCTCATGGGTTCGCGCGCCAGGCTGGCGACTGACCATGCAATCTCGCGTTCGTCGGTCCAAAGCCACCAAATCTCAGGGATGGGGATGAGCAGAGTCAGATGGCTCTGACCGGTACAGATGGCTGCGTCCGTGATTGGCGTTTCTTCGTTTTCGGGTATGTCGTCGTAGCTTCGATCATCTACTCGGGCCGCTTGGCGAAACAGTCCGCGCTCATCGGTGGTGCGCAACACCCTTTGCGGCTCACTTCCCTCGGCCGCGATCGTCTCAACAGAACCGACCCAGACTCCACCAACGTCAAGTGCTTCGCCGTCCACCCAGTCAAACTCGGCGCTCACGCTGCACAACGCACACGCGGTGTTGGCCAACGGCCGACGGGTGTCGAAGTCAACCAGCCGCAGCCATAAGTCGCCCTTGCGGGGGTCGTTTACTACTTCTGGCGCGGGGGGTGTTGCTGGTTCTGTTGCAGCCGGGTCTGACTCCGGCAAGGGAGCTCGTGGCTGGCGGCTTTCGTCGGTGCGTACGGACTCGGGCAGGCGAATGTCGGGCGGCTTGCCGGGCAGGAATACAGCCCACAGCGCCAACAGTGTCAGCGCCGTTGTCACGGGCAGGGCGAATAGCAGCGGTTTGAAACGCATGGCACCGTTTGATCAAGGGTGCCCCGGGAACGGAATTGTACACCGCAGCCGTGATGCCGCGCACCAAATTTCCGGCAACGCAAAGGGGGCTCCTTCCGGAGCCCCCCGTTTTCGCGCTGCGCTGTATCTAGTTGACCGTCAGCGGAATCGACGCCGTGTTGGTCTTGATCGTGTAGAAACCCCACTGTGCCCACCAGCCGCCGGCGGGGCGGCAGTGCGGCGCCACACAGGTGATGGTTGCCCCGCCCTTGGCGTTGGCCCAAATGGTGTCGGCGTTGGGGTTGTAGGTGGCGACAGCGCTGTTGCTGACGCGCACGCCTTCCCAGCCGCCCAGCGGCGCACCCATGCCCAGGCCGATGATGCTGAGAATCGCGCTCATCACGCTGTAGGGCACGTTCAGCAGGTTGGCAACGATGCCGCCGATGCTGAAGCGATACTGGCCCATGTACAGGTTGAAGTTGTCGATCACCAGCACGGTGTAGTTGTTGCCCGGCACCACGCTCTGCTGGAAGAAGCCCTGCTGGGTCATCCAGTTCGTGAGCCACTGCGGCACCATTGAGGCCAGCTGCTGCACGTACACCGCGTACTGCGCCATGGTCGGGTACTGCTGCATGCGCTGGGTGATCCAGCTTGCCGCGGCTGTCGCCGCCGCGCCGACGGTCTGCTGGAACCACGCCATGTTGAACGGCTGCTCGGTCTCAAAGCGGCCCTTGGCAAGTACGCTGCCGCTGCTGCCCGGCCACAAGGTCATCTGGGTCGAGCCCGCGGTGACGGTCACAAGGTCAGACGGGATCAGGGTGTTGATCAGGTCGTGCGGCGTCTGCAGCGTGGCGCTGACGCCCGCCGCCCAGGTCGCAATCTGCTGCGCGTACTGGCCGATGATCGGCACGCCGGCCAGCGCGTTGCCCGCCCACGCCAGAATCGCCATCACGCCGCGGATTTCGCCCATCAACAGGCTTGCGAAGTCGGCCTTGAGCAGCGCCGACTCAATCATCGCCGCGGTGCCGTTGTACAGCGGGCTGCCGCTGCTGTAGGTCTGGGTCAGCGAGACACCGCCGGCGTGCGCCAGCAGGTCAAGGATTTCGCTGTTATCGAGCAGTTGCTGAAGCACTGCCAGCTCTGCGTCGCTGAGGTTGTTGTTGAACGTGCCGATCGTCTGCAACAGGTCGGCCTGCTGGCCCAGTGCCCCGCTGGCGACGTTGGCGTCGCTTGCTGAAATCAGGCCTTCCTGCAACAGCGTGTCCACGGTCTCGACAGCCAGCATCACCAGGCGGCTGAGGCCGTTGGCGGTGACGGCGTCAAACGTGCCGCGCGTGTACGACAACGTGGTTTCGAAGGCGTGGATGGTCAGCGGCTGCGGGTGGCGATCCAACGTGTCGCCGTTCATGTCAATCAGCGCCAGGTTGACAATCGTGTCGGCCTGGGCAAATGGCGGCACAAGCACGTAGGCTTTGCCGGCTTCAACATGGAAGGGCGGAATGGCAGCCTTGTCGGTGCCGTCGTCGAACTCAACCAGGAAACCTGCGTTGATCTCTGAGCCGGAACCTTCGACCTCAATGGCGAGTATCTCGCCCGGCTCGGCGCTTTGGGCCGGCAGGGTGCTTGAGCCGAAGCTGACCGGCTCAGGCTTGCTGTCTTCTTTGGCTTCAGGCTGACATGCGGCTGCCAGTACAGATAGGGCCGCGGCGACAGCGAGCGTGGCTCGCTGTGCCAATTTGTGTGTCAAAAGCATGGGCGTCGTTCCTCACAATAGGTCCAAGGGATCGTGCAAACAGCATCAGTTGTCCGAATGAAGGGGGAGAGGGTAGGCGCTGAGCCTTTGATCTCAAGGAAAAACCCTGAAAATCCGATGATGAAACTATGACGCCGACAACCCCCCGAAGTTGTCATCTTTCCAGTGCTTGCGCAGGCAATGACTTGCGTAAACAATATAGGGGCGGGCGAGCGGAAGGCAGGAAACCGCTATGATATCAACATTTCGCCCCCTCACCCTTGGCGCGCTGTTGCTGGCAATGCTGGCGGCTGGTTGTTCATCCACCCCGGCCACGGTTGAGCGTCAGCAGCGCGAATCGCCGCCCTACTCGATTATCGTGAGACAGGAGCGCTCGGCCCGCGTGTCGTCGGACGGGTTCAGTGCCACATTCGGGTTTGAAGTGATTTCGCCGCTTGACCTTGCGCGCAACTCGCTGGTTCAGGAGCTCACGCAGGAAGTCGTGCTTGAGCGCAAGGACGGTTCAACCTCAACGCGCAGCTTTGGCCTGGTCGAGGCTTTCAAGCTGGAACGTGTGTTTATCGACGCGCAGGGCCAGAACCACTACCGCCTGCTCTTTGGTCAAGGAGACCACCACTCGATCAAAGGCCTGAGCGAGTTACCGGCCGACGTGATCGGCGTGACTGTCAAACGCCGCGTGTTCGCCTATGTCGCCAACGTGTATGGCGCCGACTTCACGTCCAACGGCTTTGCTCACCTGCCGCGCAACCAGGACGGAAGTGTCGTCACAGAGGCGCCGCGCAAGTTCAACGAGCATTATCAGGATTCGCATGAGACGCGCGGATGGCTGGAAGACGCCGCAGACTCGCTGGGCCTGGTCTACCGCATCGAGTATCACCTGGTGCGCACCGGCAGCGGCAGCCCGCAGTTCGTCATGGACCACGCGGGCGGCCTGGGCTACGTCGAAGAACCGACAGTGATCGTGCGCTAGCTGCTCTACGCCGCCTTGGCGTACAAGCCGCTGAGCGCCACTTCGCTTTCCTCATCCAGGTCTTCGAAGCGCAGGCCGATGGTGCGGCCTGACAGCGAGCGGTGGCGTTCGACGAATGCCAGCCGCGCCGAAAGCTGAACGATCTTGCCCTCATCCAGTGTCAGCGACGCGTGGGCCGTTCCGCTGCCGACGACGTTCTCAATGGCCTCGAGCTCATCCGGCTTGAACTTCACGTCCGTGGCGTCGATGGCGACACCGCGCGCGGAAAGGTCAATCGTGCGCGTCTTGAAGCTGACGCCGGCAACGTTGAGCTCGATGGGCAGGTCGACATGCACGCGCGGCACTGCGCGCCGCGTGCTTTGGCGAAACAGGTTGGCGAGCGCGTTGTGCACGACCTCTTTGACCAGTCGGCCGCGGATCGGGCGCTGGAACTTGCCAGCCAGCTGTACACCCTTGATGCGCGACTCTTTCTCGGGGCTGACCAGCGCGACCACCGGCAAGCCGGGCAGCACGTCGTTGGCAAAGCGGCCCACGGCCAAGTTGTCTTCGACAACGCTGCCGTAGTCCATCACCAGCATGTCGAACAAGCCGGTTGCAAGCTTGGCCTCAGCGTCGGCGCGAGTGATCGCGATGCTGACCGCATGGCCGGACCCGCGCAGCAGGCTGCGCACCAGGTACGCAGATTCCTCAAACAGGTCGGTGATGAGCACGTTGGCCATGGCGGACTCCGGTGGTGGACGCATTTTCCCGTCAATGCGGGACATGCATTTCATCGGCTTAAGCGTGTGCGTTTCTTTTGATTTTATTGGCCGCAAATGGTTTGCCCCGCGATTGCTCGCGGGGCAGGGTGGTGCATGCCAGCTGTCTATGCCGTTGGCTTGTCAGGCGGCTTGGCCTGGGCTTTGGCGCGGGGCTTCACTTCATCGATGTGCTTGTCCACGCGTTCAAGCTCGGCCACCAGCTCGCTCAGCTTGTCGCGGTCGCGCTGGACCACATCTTTGGGTGCGCGTTCGATGTAGCTCAGGTTCTCGAGTTTGCGCTTCAGCTTGGTCACGCCTTCCGCCAGTTTGGCCTGGTTTGCCTCAAGGCGCAGCAGTTCCATCTTGAAGTCGATCAGGCCCTCAAGGTTCACGTAGGCCTCGTTGCCGCCGCCAAGCACCGCCGTTGCCGCAGCCTTGGGTTTGCGGGCCCCCACCTCGGCGGTCAGGTTTGCCAGCCCGGCAAGCTTGCACACGGTTTCGCGCTCGGCCTGGCCCAGCATGTCGAGTGCGGCTTTGTCGGCCAGACGCAGCGTGCCGTCGATCGCGGTCTTGGGCTCAATGGCGTGCTCGGCGCGGATGTTGCGAAAGGCCCGCGTCACCTGCTGAATGAAGGCAAAGCGCGTCTGCGCCTGCTCAAACACACGGTCTTTGCTGGCTTTGGGCCATGCCGCGATGGCCAGGCTGAGCTCGGGAGTGTCGCCGCGCAGCGCCGCCAGCATCGGTCGAAGCGTCTGCCAGATTTCCTCGGTAATGAACGGCACATACGGGTGCAGCAGTTTCAGCGTGCCGTCGAGCACCCGCACCAGCGTTGACTGCGCGCGCAGCCGCGACCGGTCGCCCCCCTTGCTTTCGTACAGGCGCGCCTTGACCGCTTCGAGGTACCAGTCGCAGAACTCGTCCCACACGAAGTGGTACATGGTCTGGGCGGCGTCGTTGAACTTGTAGCGTTCAATCGAGTCGGTCACGTCCACGATCGTGCTGGTCAGCTTGCCCTCAATGAAACTGTCCTCGAGCTCGCTCACCTGGCCCTCGGCCAGCGCGGCGCGTTCGTTGTCAGACAGTGCCTTGAGCTGGTCTTCGAAGTCACCGAGGTTGCTGATCACGAAGCGCGAGGCATTCCACAACTTGTTGCAGAAGTTGCGGCCCATCTCGAACTTGCTTTCGGAAAGCTTGATGTCCTGGCCTTCGCTGGTCAGCAGCGGCAGCGTCAGGCGCACCGCGTCTACGCCCCACTGCGCGAACATGTCCAGCGGGTCGATGCCATTGTTCAGCGACTTGCTCATGCGCCGGCCCTGGGCATCGAGCACCGTCGCGTGCAGGTACACCGTGCTGAACGGCTTCTCGCCCAGGAACTCGTAGCCGGCCATCACCATGCGCGCCACCCACAGGTAAATGATGTCGCGCGCCGTACTCAGGAAGTGCGTCGGGTAAAAGTAGTCCAGGTCCGCCGTCTTTTCGGGCCAGCCCAGCGTGCTGAACGGCCACAACCAGCTGCTGGCCCAGGTGTCCAGCACGTCATCGTCCTGGCGCACCAGCGGCTTGCCGCTCTTGGGGTGCGTCGCGCCCGGGGCGGGGTCTTCGCGCAGCGCCACGGTGTTGCCGTCTTCGTCGTACCACACCGGGATGCGATGGCCCCACCACAACTGGCGGCTGATGCACCAGTCGCGCACATTTTCAAGCCAGCTCAAGTACACTTTTTCCCAGCGTTCCGGGATCAGCGTGACTTCGCGCTTGCCGTCGGGGCCGGGCTTCACGGCTTCGATGGCAGGCTTGGCCAGTGGTGCCATGGACACGAACCATTGGTCCGACAGCAGCGGCTCAATCGGTGTCTTGCTGCGGTCGCTGTGGGGCACCTGGTGCGTGTATTCTTCCACGCGCTCGAGCAGCTTGAGCGCGTCCAGTTCTTCCACCAGTGCCTTGCGGGCCTTGAGGCGATCTTCGCCGGCGTACTTTCCCGCCTGCTCGTTCAGTGTGCCGTCTTTGTTCAGCACGTTGATCATGGGCAGGCTGTGGCGCTGGCCACGCTCATAGTCGGCAAAGTCGTGGCCGGGCGTCACCTTCACGGCGCCGGTGCCGAACTCGGGGTTCACGCTGTCGTCGGCGATAATCGGGATTTCGCGCCCCGTCAGCGGCAGCACCACCGTCTTGCCGATGTCGTTCTTGAAGCGCTCATCGTTCGGGTTCACCGCCACCGCTGTGTCGCCGAACATGGTTTCAGGCCGCGTGGTTGCCACCACCACGTACTTCTCGGGGACGTCTTTGTAGGGATAGCGCAGGTACCACAGGTTGCTGCGCACTTCGCTGGTTTCGATTTCGTCGTCGCTGATCGCGGTCTGCAATTTGCAGTCCCAGTTGATCATGCGGTAGCCGCGGTAGATCAGGCCCTTTTCAAACAGTTTCACGAAGGCTTCGCGCACGGCGCGGGTCAGGCCTTCATCCAGCGTAAAGCGCGTGCGCGACCAGTCGCAGCTTGCGCCAAGCTGGCGCAACTGGTTGAGGATGCGGTTGCCGTATTCGTCTTTCCACTTCCAGATCTCGGCCACAAAGGCTTCGCGGCCCAGCTCCTGGCGGGTCTTGCCCTCGTCTTTGAGCAGCTTCTTTTCCACCACGGCCTGGGTGGCGATGCCGGCGTGGTCGGTGCCCGGCAGCCACAGCACGCAGAAACCCTGCATGCGTTTGAAGCGCGCTACCACATCTTGCAGCGTGTTGTTGAGCGCATGGCCCATGTGCAACGCGCCCGTCACGTTGGGCGGCGGAATCATGATGGTGAAGGGCTTTTTGCGAATGTCGCGCACGGCCTTGAACAGCGCGTGCTCTTGCCAGAACTGGTACCACTTGGATTCGATCGTCCCCGGCGTGAACCGGGGTGGCATCTCGGCAGGCATGTTCGCACTCCATGGCCCCATGTCCAGCCTGCGCCGGGGGCTCCGGCAGACAGGCGTGAGGCGGCGGCTTTGTCTTGTATGTGCGGACCCCCGTGCGGGCAATCCACGACAAAGCGTTGCGGATGATAACGACCCACGGTTGCAGAGAAAGGGCTTGGACCAAACAGAAACCCCGCCCAAGGGCGGGGTTCGTGCGGCCTGCGCGGCGCTAGTCTTTTTCCGGCAGCTTCATGTAGCGGTAGTAGGTCTGCAGCGTCAGGCAGTTGATCGCCGTGGCATACACGCGGCCGCCGGCCTGGCCCCAGGCATCGACTGCATCCCAGCTGCCGTGTTCGTCCAGAGTTTCCTTGCTGGTGTGGCCCTTGGTTCTGTCCGTGGCATGCCAACCACGCTGGTTGTCGAGCAATGTGCGCGCCATCGCCTTCTCCCACGTCGCCCAGGTGCTGCCGCCGACCTGGTACAGCGCCATGCTGGCCATGTACCAGTAGTAGAAATCAACCTTGCTGTGCTCCCATGTCGGCAGATACGACTTTTCCACACACACCCGCGCGTGAGACTTCAGCACGCGATCGTTGAGGTCGGCTTTTCCCGTCCACAGCATGCTGGTGATGTAGATGGCATCCATGGTCGGGTTGTGTTCGTAGTCCGATGCAGTCCGAAGCCGGGCGTTGTTGCTGCCGGGGGCGTCGTACCCGGTCTTGGGATATCCATTCACGTCCGCAGTCACCATCTTGAACCACTCACTGGCGTCGGAGAATGACTTGTGGCTGTCAAAGTCGAGCCCGGCCATTTTCGCGCTTTTCAGTGCCATCACCATCCAGCCGGTCACCGACGAGTCGTTGATGCCCGGCTGCACGCCGTAACGCCAGCCGAGGCCCGGGTTCTGCGCCTTGAGGATGAAATCGACTGCCTTGTCGGCAATCAGCTTCACGTCATTGTCGCCGGACAGGCCGAAGATTTCAGCCATCGCCATGGTTGCGATCGCATGGTTGTAAACGAAGTGGTCGTCGTCTTTGCCGCCAAAGCAGCCGTCGTTCGACTGCACCTTCTTCAAGTAGGCCAAGCCGTACCGAATGGCCTCTTTGTAGTTGCCCGACATGTGCGAGTTGCCCGCCCCGGCAAACGCAAGCAGCGCCAAGCCGGTCAACCCGATGTCTGCGGTAGACTCCCAGCCCTTGTCGCCATCTGCCGCGCCCGCGGCAACCCACTCAATGTTGTGAGTCTTTTGCGCGTTTGCGCGCTTTGAGTCATCGCTGAACGTGGTTGCGCTCCAGTGCCCCTCGTGATTCTGGTGGTCTTTCAGCCATTCCAGCGCAGCAAGCACGCGATTGTCATGGGGTCGGCCGCCACCGCCTCTTGCTGTCCGGTGGCTGTATCCCTGCGCTGGTTTTGCGTCTGCGTCTTTCCTGAAGATGCTGGCGGGGTCGTCCTTGTCCGGAGCCGACGAGTCTCCGTCCTTTGGACGATCGGCGGGTTTGTCTTCGAGGTCACGGTTGGGGCTGTCGGATGGGTCTTCGTTGACCTCGTCTTTCGCGTCCTCAACGATCCTCTCGTCCTCGGTTGGATCCTCCTGCGCAGGTTCGTCCCGCGGAAACTCGACCTCACGCTCAGGCGGCATCTCGGGCGGCGGCGGCTCCGGCATCATCATGTTGAACGGCAACACGAGCTCGAGCTTGTTCTTGCCGTCGCGAACACGCGTTGCGTTTACCCTATCAAGCGCCTGCCAGGTCAAGTCAATGAAGACCCAAGCTGGCAACTCGGGCGAATCCCACCCGCCCGTGCTCCTGATCACCAGGGATTCAATTTTCGCGCCCGATTTTGCGATGTAGTCCTCAACAGCCGCTGCGACGTTCGCCACCCAGGTTTCACGCCGCGACTTGCGCTGTTCCCGCACCTGATTGCTGTCGCCGGCTGCGGGAACAATGTCCGACACATCAGTCAGCGTGTCGTCGACGGGCTTTCGGCCGCGCGCGTCAATCGCCACCAGCGCGTTGGCCCTTCGATGGGCGGCGTGCCATTGGATGATGATGCTTATCTGCTCTTTCGGAACACTCGGCGCCGCGCTCAGGCCCTCATCCCTGGGCAACTCCACCTGCAAGTAACCCGCGGGCAACTTTGCAAAATCGGGCGCTTCCGGCCCTGTCAGCGGCGTGCTGACCAGCTCTGTCGTGCCGACTGCCAACTTGTAGACGCCCGCTTCAGCGGCTGTGGCCATTACCTTCCACACATCTTCGCTGCTGGCGTCGGCGGCAACTTGCAGTGACAGGACGTTCTCCGAGCCTAGATCGCGCCAGCCCGCATACCCGGCACTTTCGTCCTTGTGCTTGGCGAACTTCGTGAGCAGCGGCAGGAGTTGTGTCTTTTCGTTCTCGATCGTGAGCGGCTGGTCGCCGTGAAAGACGTGAAACTTCTTGCCTTCTGCCCGCGCCTCAATGGAGATGTAAGGCACGGCAATGCCCTGCGCCTTGGGCGGGGGCAATGGCTTGTTGGGCTGCGGCTGAGATTCTGGCGAGCATCGCGCCATGAGCGCAACAGACATTGCCGCCAGCGCCCATACGGGCAGTCGCTTGAACATGTTTGACTCCTGTGCAGACCCGGGATGGTCGCTGTCAATTCTAGTAACTCGCGCGCATTACGGGGATAGCAATTCGATTCCGGACGAGGCGGCGGGGCAACTCACCGCCCGCGGCTGATCAGTCCTCACGCACGCCCTCGTCGCGCGTCGGGTTCTCCCGTTCCGGCGAGTCCTTGGGGAAATCGACTGGCCGCTCGGGCGGCTGCTCGCGCGGCGCAGCCACCTGCTCCTCATCCTGGCAGGGCAAGAAGATCTCCAGCGCCGGCTTGCGCGCCTTGACGCGGTTGGCGTTAACTTTATGCAGCGCCTGCCATGTCAGGTGGGTGTAGATCCAGGGCCCCGCCGGAGGCGCTTGCCCGCTGGATAGCCACGCGTGCCCAATTGCCAGCCTTCCAATGTTGGCGCCAGAGTTGGCGATGTATTGCTCCGCGGCTGCGCACACGTTGTTGACCCAGGTCTCGCGCAGTTGCCTGGCTTGAAGCTGGGCAGCGGCATTCGCGTCCTGCGGCGGCACCAGCTCGTAACTTGCGACGTATGTACCCTCCACAACCTTGCGCCCCCGGGCGTCGATGGCAACGACTGCATTGGCTTTCATCGTGGACTCATCCCACATGATGTAGATCGTGATCTGCTCTATGGGCCCCGATCGGCCCGCGTTCCTGGGCAGCTCTAGCCGGTGATAGCCAGCCGGCGGCGCGTCAAAGTCCGGCGCCTTTTCGCCCTCCGGGGGGCCGTCGGTCAACTCGTCAGTGCCGATCAGGAACTTGTAGAAACCGGCCTTGGCCGCCCATTGCACCAGTTTCCAGAGCCGGTCCGCGGGGGCGTTCGCCACGGCGTGCAGGCAAAGCACGTTCTCAGTGTGATGCTCGCCCGGGCCGGGGTAGCCGGTATCGGGGTCCGTGTGCGCGGCCAGTTGCTTCAGTAGTGCGTTGATGTCGCTTTCGTTGTTGAGCGCGCGTTCGCCGTGGTACACCGTGAACGGCTCGGCTGACAGCGCCAGGAAATGCACCGGCTTGTCCGACTCTCCGCCCCCGCCACAGCCGGCAAGCGCCGCGATGGACACGGCAAGTGACAGAAGAAACAGCAGACGCATAGACTCTCCCGTTGTCGCCGAGGAGATTCTATGCGTCACCAATGTCCACAGAAACGCAATTCTCAAGACACCTGATCAGGCACCACCGCCGACGGGCAAGCCGGCCTCGAACCATTCGGCAATGCCGCCGCGGTAGTCCCACAGGTTGGTGTATCCAAGCGCATCAGCCGCACGGGCCGCCTTCGTTGATGCGTTTCACGAATAGCCCGATCAGTAGAAGACCAGCATGGCGCCCTTGTCAGAGGGCAGGTTTTCGGGGCGCACTTCGCTTACGGGCAGCAGTTTCGCGCCCTTGATGTGGCGCGCACCATAGCTGCCAGGCCCGCGGTTGTCGTACAGGGCAAAGACGCGGCCGCCGTCGAGAGCGTCTTTCAGGTCCTGCATTTCGATGTTTTTGACCATGTTCGCCTCCGTACCCATAACGTCATGCGCTGGCGCTTTATTCAATGGTGTGGGTTTGTATGCTCCGCCCCGCATCAGGCGGTAGCATTCAGAGCATAACCGGATAATATACCGCCGACGACAGCCAGGAGCCGCAATGCCCGACCCGAATGAGAAGTGGGAAGACAACGTGCCCGGCGCGTGGTACGTGGACAAAAGCTGTATTTTCTGCGGCTTGTGCCCGCAGCTTGCGCCGAACAACTTCCGCGAGTCGGAAGACGGCACCCACGACCTGGTGTACAAGCAGCCCGACAGCGGTGAAGAAAAGGCCCAATGTGAAGACGCCGCCGCCCAGTGCCCCGTGCAGGCCATCGGCGCCGACGGATAGCTGATTTCCAAGCCTCAGCGAGCGCCCTTGCCTGGTTGCATCTGACCGGTAAAGGGCGTTTGCTTTCGGACTGAACATGGCCGTCGATATCTCACCCGTAACCCTGGAGCCGATCCCGCTCACGCAGGACCGCCAGTACGACTTCGCAGCCATTTTCGGCAACGACCACCCCATTGAGCTTGAACTGGGCATCGGCAAGGGGCGCTTCCTGATTCAACAGGCCGAGGCCCGCCCAAACGTCAACTTCGTAGGCGTGGAATGGGCAAGTCGCTACTACCGCATGGTGGCGGAACGCGCAGCCAAACGCGGCCTGGCAAACTTCCGCATCCTGCGCGACGACGCCGCCCACGTGGTGAAACACACACTCAGCGAGGCCTGCATCGACGCCCTGCACATCTACTTTCCTGACCCGTGGCCCAAGGCCAAACAGGTCAAGCGCCGGCTGATCCAGCCGCCCTTTGCGCGCGTTGCAGCGCGCGCGCTCAAGGACGGCGCACCGTTGCTGCTGGCCACAGACCACGAGGATTACGCCATCCAGATGGAAGCGGTGTTCCGGGCGGACCCTGACTTTGAACAGGTCTCACGCGCCATCGGCGACGACGCGCCCGAGGGCGTCACCAACTGGGAAGTGAAGTTCCGGCAGCAGGGGCGCACCATGCACAAGTTCAAATTCGTGCGCATCGCCCGCGCCACCGTCCGATAATCTCGTGCTTTCCGCGCCTAACCCGTAGTTGACCCTGCGGGCCTTCCCTGCAACAATCAGCGGTTCGAATTGCCCCTGCTGCACATGCAGCCGAATCACCCCTCAGGGAGTGTATCGATGCGTTGGACTATTTTGGCCGTTCCGGCCTTTTGCCTGCTGATTGCCGGCTGCCAGGACAACGAAGCACGCCAGCAGAACGCCAAGCTTCAAGCTGAGCTTGAGGCGATGAAGTCACAGCAGGGCAAGGGCGGCGACGACTTCTTCAAGGTCTGGGCGGCTTCGCAGCAGAAGAGCGACAGCGGCGACGCGGACCGCAAGCTGAACACGATCGCCGAAGACGTGCGCGCCGGCCTGGCTGACATCCAGAAGCAGATCGAGGATGGCAAGAAAGACAGCGACAAGAAGATCGACGACCTGGATGCACGCCTGAAAAAGGTGACCGACCTCGAAACCTCGCTGGCCAGCCTCAAGGGCATGATCGAGTCACTCGAGAGCAAGGTAAAGAATATCGACGCCAACGAGGTCCTGAAGCTGCACAAGGACCTGATCACCAAAGACGCTGAGCTCACGATCGAAAAGAAGTCGCGCGAACTGGCCCAGGCTGAAGTCGAAAGCCTCAAAGCCGACCTCGCGCTGACCCGCCAGCAGGTTGAGACACTCAAGTCCGAGATGGCCGGCCTTACGGGCGAAGACATCTCTAAGCACCCGATGTACACCAAGCTGCGCCGCGAGCTGGTCGAGGCCCAGGCCGAGCGCGACCGTGCCCGCACCGACTTCGACAACCTGAAGAAAGAGCACGACGAACTACTGGCGCGAGTTGGCAAGGGCCCCACACCCGACGAGCCGGAAACACCGAAATCCACCGAAGTCTTCGACTTCACCGGCGGCGTCGTCAGCGTCAGCCGTGGCACCAAGGCCGACTCGCAGTCGATCCTGATTGTCAGCGTGAAGACCGGCCGCGTGCCGCCGATCGGCGCCGAGCTGATCATCCGCGACGCCCGCGGCACCGAGGTTTGCCTGGCCAAGGTCACGCGTCACTGGCACGTCGGCGACGACGACGACCTGCCGGTTGACGAACTCGGTTGCAGCACACTGAACGAACGCGCCACGCGCCCGGTAGCCAACGGCGACCAGGTCGTGTGGATCGAAAAGAAGACCGAGGGCGGCGGCGGCGAGGGCAGCAAGGAAGGTTCCGCCTCAGGCGACTAACCCCGGACCAACGACGCAAAGGCCGTCCCGTGGGGACGGCCTTTGCATTTTCACCGGAATTCAGGGTACAGTCTGCCGTGGCCCTGCACGTATACTGAGGAAGCAGGACAGCAAGGAGTTGTCGTGAGAATCATTGCCCTGACGATTCTGTGCCTGCTGGCGGCTTTGCCGCTGGCGGCGCAGGAAGAGACCCTCAAGCAGCGCGCCGACAAGCTGGTCGAGCGTATTGAACAGCGCCCTGACAAAGTCTGGGACTACGCATTCGCGCTGCGCAACATGGCCCAGGGCGACAACCGCGACACAATGGTGGCCTATTTCGAAGCCACCCTGGAACACAAGAGCGACCACGTCCGCATGGCTGCGGCGCAACTGACGCTGGCCATGGGCCGCGCTGAGCTGGCGTACGAGGTATTGGGTGCGCTGCTCGAAAGTGAACACAGCGCCGTTGTTGAGGGTGCCGCGGCAATGATCACGCGCGAGATGCCCGACGATGACGAGCTGGTCGAACGCATTCGAGACCGCTGGGAAACCAGCGACAAGCTGGCCACCGGCGCACGCGTGGCATTGTCAGAGGCACTGCTGACGCTTGAGGGCGACGACCTGGCGCTTGAGCAGTTGCGCGAATTTCTTACCAGCAGCGACCATGAGCTCATGGGCCGCGCGGCCCTGGTGCTGTCCGAGCGCGGCCACGCCCGCGAAGTCGCGCAGCGCCTGGCAAGCCTGGCACGCGAACCCGGCGACATCGGCCGGCTTGCGCGCATCAGCGGCGAAGTGAACAAGATCGATATCGCCATCGAGGACCACAAGTCCGGCAAGGTCAAGCGCAAGGACAAGCTGATCGAGGTCGAGATTCGCGCGATTCGCAAGCACTACGCAGACGACTTCTTTGTCTACAACGAAAAGCAGCAGGAACTCAGCGGCGAGAACCTCGTCGACAACGCCTGCCGCGGCATGGCGCTGGCCACCGACCGTTACGGCTCGTACATGACGCGCGCCGAAATCGACGAAATGAACCAGGACCAGGAAGGCCGCTACGTCGGCATTGGCGCACACGTCAGCCAGGGCGAAGACGGCTTGATCAACATCGACCAGCCGATTTACGAAGGTCCCGCCTACGCCGTGGGCGTGCGCACCGGTGACAAGCTGGTGGGCATTCTCGGGCCCGACGGCACGCGCATTGACCTGACCAAGGTCAAGCTGGACGAGGGCGTGCGCTATGTGCGCGGCCCCGAAGGCAGCACCGCGGTCATCTTCGTGAAACGCCGCGGCGTCGAGGGCGAATTGAAGTTCGAGATCCCGCGCCGGATGGTGAAGGTGGACACGGCGCTTGAGGAGATGCTGCCGGGCGACGTTGGCTATGTGCGCCTGACGCGCTTCGGCGCCAACAGCGACGTGGACATGAAAGAGTCGCTGGAATCGCTGCGGCGGCGCGGCATGAAGTACCTGATTCTTGACCTGCGCGGCAACGGCGGCGGCCAGCTCAGCACAGTCGTCGCCATCGCGGACATGTTGCTGCCCAAGGGCAAGGTCATCTCCAGCACGGGCGGCCGCTGGGGCGACTGGAAGGGCAAGCAACGCCCCTTCACCAGCGAAGGCGGCGACTTCACCGAAATCCCGCTCGTGTGCCTGATCGACGGCGAAAGCGCCAGCGGCAGCGAGATGCTTTCCGGCGCGCTGAAAGACAACAACCGCGCCGTCCTGATCGGCCGGCCCAGCTTTGGAAAAGGCATCGGACAGAGCTTCTTCAGTGTGGACGAAAGCGGCAACACCCGCATCCTCAAGTGCACTGTCTTCAGCTACTACCTGCCCAGCGGCGTCAGCATCGACCGCTATGAGGGCGAAGGCGGCGTTACCCCGCACATACTCACCAAGCCCGACCTGCTGGAGCCCTGGCAGGTGTATGCGATCGACAAGCTGCGCAAGTCCAAGCGCCTGGTCGATTACCTTGACGAACACTACCGCGGCGAAAAGAAGGCCTCGATGATGCGGCTTGCGTCATTCGATGCGCTGGACGTGACCGCCTGGCCCGAGTTCGACAAGTTCTATGGCAGTCTCAACACGCGGCTGGCCAAAGACGACGTGCGGCGCGAGCTGCGCTTTGCCCTGCGCACACGTGTGCAGGACGACCGCGGCGCCGAGTTCACGCAGAACTATCAGGAAGACCCGACACTCCTGCGCGGCGTGGACGAACTGCTGAAAAAGGCCGGCAAGGACGCGCGCCAAATTGCTGAATACAAAGCCGTCATGAAGTAGGGTCTGGCTCGTTGTCCGAAGCGCAGCACGGGAAACGGTGCCTGACTCGTTTTAGCCTGACCCTCGTCGGCCCCCGGCACGCACCTTTCCCCCCGCGCGCCACCCCGCTACAACCAACCGCTTCATGAAGCGCTTTCTGCAAATTCTGCGCCGCTTCCTGCCGCTGCTGCTCAGCCTTGCGGTGCTGGTGTACCTGTTCGGGTTTCGCACCGACCCGCGCGAAACACTCGAAACGGCACAGCGCGTCGAGCCCTCCATGCTCGCGCTGGCGGCCTTGCTGGGCATCATCTCGTTCGCGTTTCAGGCGGCGCGCCTGAAGCTGCTGGTGCAGGTGATCGGCCACAAGGTTCCGCTGTGGCGCATGTTTCTCTACACCCTGCTCGGGCATTTCTACAACTCGGCGATTCCCGGCGGCAGCGTGGGCGGCGACGCCATCAAGGCCCTGTACCTGAGCCAGGCCACCGGCAGCAAGCCGCAGGCGTTTGCCGCCGTGCTGGTCGATCGCCTGTGCGGGCTCTTCATGCTGGCGGCGCTGGCCCTGGCCGTGCTGCTGCCCAGTATCGACGAACCCAGCATGCGCCAGGCGGCCTTTGTCGTGATCGCCTTCACAAGCTGCGCGACACTGGCGATCGCGCTGATGACCTCGCGGCGCGTGCGCAAACTGATCCCCGTGGGCACGTCACGCAAGCTGCCCTTCAGCCGCGCGATCCGCGCCTTTGACGACGCGATGCAGACCTATCGCGGCCACAAGAAAGGCCTGCTGGCTGCGCTGCTGCTGTCGATACTTCCGCAAGCCGGCTGGATTGCCATGCACGTCGCCATCGGCCGCGGCATCGGCATTGAGCTGGCGTGGCACGAGTACGCGGTGCTGATCCCGGTAGCGGGCATGGTGGCGGCGCTGCCCATCAGCTTCGGCGGCTGGGGCGTGGGCGAGGCGGCCACGGTGCACTTCTTTGAGTTGCGTGGAGTGGCCAAGTCGCAGGCGCTGGTGTTGTCGCTGATGGGCCGCATGTTGCAGCTTGGGTGGGCGCTGCTGTCGCTGCCGTTCAGTTGGGCGATCCCGCGCCCAAAGGGCATGAGCGAGGCGATCGCGGACGAACCCGATCCCGCCGAGTCACAGCGCGCGCCGGCCAAGGTAGACTGACGCCATGCGCGTGGCATACCTCGAGTTCGATGAAGCAGAAGCCTGGCGCCGCGCCGGGATGAAGCAGCTGTTAAAGCTGTGGAACGAGCTGCTGCTCATGACCAGCGGCGACGTCGAGCGGGCCCTGGAGTGGATGGAACAGCTGTGGGAACAGCACGACATCACGGGCGGGCGCATGAGCTTCGACGAGTTCAGGCAGATGCTTGAACAGCAGGGCCTGATCCGGCGCAGCGGCACGGGTGACGAACCCGAAGGCGAAGGGCCCGGCACGTACGAGCTGACCGGCAAAGGCGAACGCGGCATACGCAAGGACTCGCTGGACCAGATCTTCAAGAACCTGAAGAGCCTCGGCGACGGCGACCACCGCACGCCCAACGCAGGCGCCAGCATGGAGCGCCTGCCCGAGACGCGGCCATTCAGCTTTGGCGACTTGAGCAGCGACATTGATTTCAACCTCTCGATCCGCAATGCGCTCAAGCGCGGCATTGACGACCTGTCGCTGGTCGAGGACGACCTGGAAGTCTACGAGACCGAACAGCACGCAAGCTGCGCCACGGTGCTGATGATCGACATCAGCCACAGCATGGTGCTGTATGGCGAAGACCGCATCACGCCGGCCAAGAAGGTCGCCATCGCGCTGACGGAGCTGATCAAGACCAAGTACCCCAAAGACAGCATCGACGTCATCACCTTCGGCAACGAAGCCGAGCAGGTGCCGATTCACCGCCTGCCCTACCTGAATGTCGGGCCGTTTCACACCAACACCAAGGCGGGGTTGCAGTTGGCACAGCGGATTCTAAGTCGCCGCAAGCACACCAATAAACAGATCTTCATGGTCACCGACGGCAAGCCCACGGTGATTCTCGAGCAGGGCCAGATTTATCGCAACGTAAGCTGGATCCTCGACCCGCTGATCGTGAACCGCACACTGGAAGAAGCCGAGCTGTGCCGGCGCAAGGACATCACAATCAGCACGTTCATGATCGCCGACGACCCGCACCTGGTGGAGTTCGTGGACAAACTGACCAAAGTGAACCGCGGACGAGCCTACTACTCAGCGTTAGACAGGCTCGGCGGAAGCATCTTCGTAGACTACATGAAAAACCGCCGCCGCCGCGTTCGGTGACGCGAAAGGGGACGCCAGCGCGTCCCCTTTGACCTACTTTTGCTGCAAGAGTTGCTGCTTCACGTGAGCCGGTGCGACTTCGTAGCCCGCGGGCTCCATGCTGAATGTCCCGCGGCCCTGGGTCATCCCGCGTAGGTCCCCGACATACCCGAACATCTCTGCCAGCGGCACCTTGGCCCGCACGATCGAGATGCCATCGTCGGCGTCCACGGCGTGCACCTGCCCGCGCCGAGAATTCAGGTCGCCGATGACGGGGCCCATGAACTCGTCGGGCACCCGTGCCTCTACAGCCATGACAGGCTCCAGAATCTCCGTGCCTGCCTGCTCCAGCAGTGCCGTGAACGCAAGCCGTGCGGCATCAGCAAACGCGAAGTCCTTCCCGTCAACATCATGGCTTGACCCGTCGTACAACGCTGCGCGCAACCCACCGACCGGGTACCCCGCCATGCCACCAGCCGCTGCGGCCGCGCGTACTCCAGCCTCAACGTGTCGGATGAACTGCCGGGGCACCGCGCCGCCCTTGACCTCATCCACAAACTCGATGCGGTCAAACTGGTCGGGCGACAGGCTGGACCAGCGAATCTTGACGTGTCCATAGCTGCCCGACCCGCCCGATTGCTTGCGGTGCAGACCCTCGGTCTCAACGCCGGCAATCGCCACCGACTCTCGGTACGCCACTCGCGGCGCGCCGAACCGCGCGACCACCTTGTGCATGGTAGCCAGCCGCTCACGCAGCACCTCCAGTTGCAACTCGCCCATCCCCGCCACCAGCGTTTCACTGGTTTCGGGATCTGTGCGTACCCGCAGCGTCGGGTCGTCAAGGGCCCGCGCCGCCAGCGCCTCGGCCAGCCGCCCTGTATCCGCGTTGTTTTCAGCCTCAACGGACATGACGATCACCGGCTCGGGAAACGCAATCGCTTCAAGCGACACCACTCGGCTGGGCGCTGATAGCGTGTCGCCGGTGCGAACATCGCCAAGGCCGACCAGTCCGACAATGTCCCCGGCGATGGCACTGTCGACGGACTCGCGCTTGTCGGCGTGCATCCGGAAAATGCGGCCGATTCGCGCGCGGTGGCCGGTGCGAGCGTTGACCAGTGCGTCGCCTTGCTTTACCTGACCCGCGAATATGCGGGTAAAGCTAAGCGTCCCGAAGTCGTCCCCGACAGTTTTGAAAACCAGGGCTGCCGCCTCACCTCCCGGTTCCAACCGCAGGGCTTGGCCGCTTTCGACCAGTACCGCCTGCTGCTGCGGCACTTCTTCGGGAGCGGGCAAGTAGTCGAGCACAGCGTCCAGCACCGGCTGCACGCCGATGTTGGAAAGCGCCGCGCCACACAGCACAGGAACCGCCGTGCCGGCCACGGTGACGCGACGGATCGCCACGTGCAGATCTGTGGGTTCACGACCCGCAAGCACAGCCTCGGCGGTTTCGTCGTCCAGGTTCGCCAGCGCCTCGACCAGCGTACGACGCGCTTGCCGGGCGGCCTGCAGCACTTGAGCCGGCACATCTTCTCGCCGCACGATCTGTCCGAGCGCGCCTTCAAAGCGCAGCGCCTGCATTGAAAGCAGGTCAATCACGCCAATGAAGTCGTCGCCCGCACCGATGGGCAGTTGCACGGCCAGCGTGGCCACACGAAGTCGCCGAGAAACATCGGCGCAACAGCGCGCAAAGTCGGCACCGCGTTTGTCCATCTTGTTGATGAACGCTACGCACGGTACGTCATAGCGGCGGGCCTGGCGCCAGACCGTTTCGGTCTGCGCTTCCACTCCCTCCTTGGCGTCCAGCACGCACACGGCGCCATCGAGTACGCGCAACGACCGTTCGACTTCGGCAGTGAAGTCGACGTGCCCTGGCGTGTCGATCAGGTTGATGCTGCCAACTTCGCCGCGCAGCGAATGTGCCCATTGCACGTGCGTGGCCGCGGCGTTGATCGTGATGCCCTTGCGCCGTTCGATGTCTTCATAGTCCAGCGCGGACGCGCCGTTGTGGGTTTCGCCCGCGGTGTGCTTGCGACCCGTGAAGACGAGGATGCGCTCGCTGAGGGTAGTTTTGCCCGCGTCGATATGCGCGATGATGCCGATGTTTCTTCGTAATCGCATGACAGCCTCCACAATAACCGGTTGGGGCGGCAAGGTGCCGCCCGATCCCGATTAACGGTGGGTGGGTTCAAATCGCGTCGGTGCCGTGTTCGCCGGTTCTTATTCTGATTACGTCGTCGAGCTTCAGCACCAGCACTTTGCCGATGCCTGCGCTTTCGGCGCCTGCGGCTTTCATTACTGCGTCGATCGTCGGGGCCACGAAGTTGTCGTTGACGGCGATCTCGAGCTTCAGCCGCTTGAACATCTCGATCTCAAGTTGCGCCTGGCCGGCGTCCGCCTTGTCGCGATGGTGGCCGATGCCAGACACCTCGCTGATCGTGAAGCGAAACACCTCGGCGGCGGCCAGCGCGTCCTTGACCGCCTCAAGCCTCTCCGGCGCGATGATGACCTGTACCAGCTTCATGTTTCGAACTCGATCTTTTCAAGGCGAACAATCGGCAGCGGCTTGCCGTCGGCGCGCAGCGCCCGCAGTCCCACCCCCACGGCGGCTTCGGCCAGCACCGGCCTGATCAACGTGCTCTGGCCCTGCCGTACTTTCTCAGATTCCGCGAACTCCGTGAACAGGTAAAACAGCGGCATCAATCCGCTCAGCACCTTGCCGTCGCGCAGCGTGACAAACACGCCCGTGGCGGCGCCCGGCTGGTCAAACTCGATGCTGGCAATGCTCGCGAACGGCACGAACCTCATGCCGCCGCCGGTGACAAGCTCCAGCGTTGCGCCGGTCAGCGTGTCGCAATCCTCAAGCATCTCGACGGCAAGGGTCTCGGGGCCGTGCTCGTCGGGCAAGTTGCGCAGCGTCAACGTGGCCGGCTGCGGCTGGTACAGCTCGTTTTCGTACATCAGCACCAGCGCCTGCCCGAAGTTGCGGGCCAGGAGGGCCAGTTCGCTGCGGGCGCCATCAGGCAGTTGTTCAAGCCAGCGCGAGATTGCGTCGGGCGTGTCCTGTGGCAAACCGGGCTCGACGATCAGCTTGATCAGCTCGGGCCGCGCGATGCGCAGAAACGTCAAGTGCGCCAGGCGCTGCAGCTGTTCGGGCCCAAGCTCGTCGTCGCGGGCCGCGTCAAACAGGCGCAGGTACTCGTCCTGGTCAAACGTGAAATACTGGCGACGCATCGCGGAAACGAACTCGGCGGCGATGCCCTCTTCATCCGGGATCAGTTCAAACGCGCTGCGGATGTGCGCGTAGCCCGCGTCGTGGTTGCCCGCCAGAAAGCACACGCGCGAATACAGCAGGTGCGCGACACCGTTATCTTCATCGTCGGCCAGCACCTGCTTCAGCAGCCGGGCCGCGGCTTCGCGGTCGCCCTTTTCAAAGAACAGGCTGGCCAGGTTCAGCTTGGCCGTCGCATGGGCCGCGTCATGGCCCAGAATCTGCTCGTAGATGGTGACCGCGCCGTCCACATCGCCGTCGCGATGCTTCATCAGGGCCACTTGCAGCAGTTCGTCAATGTCCATGGCGCGAACATAGCAATCTTGGGCGCTGTGCCAGAGCCCCTACACGCGGCCCCACCGGACTTTGTGGTAGATGCGGGTGGCGATAGCATCCACGATCATCAAGCCGCCAAACGTGACCGGCCAGAAGTGCGGAAACAGGTCGCCCCACGCCAGCCACAGCACCTGGGTCGCCGCGCCCGCGCAGTTGATCAGCACGGCCAGCAGGAACAATTGCCGCGAATATTTGAAGCCAATGATCGCGCCCAGCACCACGCCGGCACCCAGCCCGAAGATGGCGTACAGCTCGTTCGTCGTCGCAAGATACACGCCGCCGCCCAGCAGCGTCCCGCCCAGCACTGTGCCCGCCAGCGTCACGTTGACCATCATGTTTGCCAGCAGCAGCCGCGGCGCAAACACCGCGCCAGCCAGCGCACCCGCGCCGCCGGATACGGCAAGCACCCACAACTCGGCTTGAAACAGAAATGCCACGCCGGCTGCAATTCCGCCGATCACGACGGCCGCCAGCAACCGCACGAACACAGCCATCAGGATCAGCCCGAACGCGCCCACCAGCAGTGCCGCCAGCGTGGCCCAGCGCCGATAGGTGTCGTGCTTGTCGCCGGCCAGCCGGCGCAACTCGGACCGCAGGGCCTCAAGCGTCAGCGGAATCGTTGCTTCATCGTCAGTTTCGGCGGGTTCGGCCTTGGCCGTTGGTGTCGTGTCGTCGGGGTCATCGAGCCCGGTCTTGATCTCGTTGATTTTGCGGCGCCGCTCGCGCAGCTCTTTCATGCGGGTCTGGATGCGTTCGCGCTCGCTGACCATGTCGTCGGCGTCGCGCGCGGTTTGGGCTTCTTCGTCGGTGATCAGCCCGGTGTCGCGGGACTTCTCAATCAGGTGGCGGGCCTCTACGCGCTGCGCCAGCTCATTGATGCCCACGCACAACACCAGCGCAAGCAGCACCCACTTCAGCGGCAGGTCGGTCAGGCGTGCAGCAGCCGGCAGCGGCTCACGCGCGAGGCGCACACTTTCGTCCATCTCGATTTCGGTGATGCTCTTGGCATCCACGCCGCCGAAGGGGTCGGTGGGCTGGTGCGGCGGGTCAACTGGATCTTTGCGCGCCATGGCGTTCAATGAACAATTAGAAATGAACAATGCGCAATTGGCATCCAACCCTTCTTCATTGCCGATTGCTCATTGTTCATTCCAATCACCCCAGTCTCTTGTCGATGAAGTACAGGATGATCGGCTTGGCACACTCGTAGCAATAGCCATACGTGCGGTCCATGTTGTCGACCAGTGTCACCGTTGATGACCGCACGGACTCACCTTCGCCCGCAAGGTGCTTATCAAGTTGCTCGCGCGTCTTGCACTTTTCGAACTGGCGCTTGATCGCCTGCCAGTTCACCTTGTCGCGCATCTCGCGGTACAGGCTGCGATGCAGCTCTTTGAACACGTCCTGGTACACGCCCTGCAGGTCGATGCCCAGTGGCTCGGCGCCGGGTGTGACCTTCTGGGTGCCGCTGGTCAGCGCGTTGGTCAGGCGTGACACCATCTTGAAGCGAAAGAATTCGCGTTCGGTGTCTTCGACACTCATCAGGGACTCGACGTTGCGCATCATGCTCTCGTCGGGTTCCAGGTCTTTGCCGGTCACTTCGCTTTTTATCTTTTCCTTACGGTTGTAGGCCGTGACGTGGCGCAGGTAGTGGCGGATGCGCTTCTCAATGTCCGACGGGTCCACGTTGACAATGCTGTTCTCGATCTCGCTGGCAATGATCTCGTCGTAGCGCTGCCGCAGCACGGCCGTGAACGCGCGGAAATCGTGGTAACCGTCGTCGCGCTGGCGCGCCAAAAAGTCATAGTTCACGGGCCCCTGGTCCACGACCTTGTCCAGCAGCTTGAACACCGCAAACGGCGTGATGCAGTCGCTGCCGTCTTCTTCGCAGATGTCGGCGAACACGTTCTGGAGAATGCGCGTGGGTATGCCGTCCATGCCCTCGTGCTGAAACTCGTTGCGCAGGCGTTTACGCACTTCGCGTTGCAGCGCCTGGCGCTCGCGGTTGTTCAGGAACGGCGGAAACTCGCCCGCATACAGCAGCGTCTTGGCCAGCGGGTTCAGCTTGGCAAGCACCTGCCGCGACTCCTCGGGGATATCGCTGGCGTTAGGCAGGTCTGACTTTTCCAGCCGCGACATCACCGCCCAGCTTGCCGCCAGCTCGGTCGCATGCGGCGCGATACGGTGGTAGCGCTTGGCCTGCTTGAGGCCGCGGTTGTAGATCTTTTCTTCGTCGTGGAAGTTCAGCAGGTAGGGCACGTCAATCTTGCGCATGCGGCTGCGAAGGGCCTTGGAAAGCGGGTCGCTGCGCAATGCCTGGTACTCGGCGAGATTGGTGGTGCCCAGCAGCATCACGTCGATGTCGCACCCGACTTCGCCAAAGTCCATCTTGTGCTCTTCGACGGCGGAAAGCAGGTGCTGAAGATAGTTGCTGGGTTTCTTGAAAATGTCCGAGTAATGCACCAGGCCGCGGTTGCCCCGCACATACTTGCCGTGGTAGCGCACCAGGTTCACGCTGCCAACCAGGTTGGCGATGAACTTATAGTTTTCGTCTATGGTGACCGGCGTGCTGGCGGTCTCGACGTTGCCCTCGGGCGGAATCTTGGCAATGCCGACGCCGCCGCTTTCACTGAACTGGATGCGCCTGACCAGCACATGGTCCATGACGCGCAGCCAGTCGCCCTTGTAGCGCCGGAGCAAGAACTCATAAATCTGGCGCGAGTTGAAATCCAAATCGCCTTCCAGCACTTTGTGCGGGATCGGGAAGCGGTCTTCAATCTTGTTCTGCCGGAACAGCTTCTCCAGCAGGTCGCGCCGCGCCTGGCGCGGGATCAGGAAAAGCGGGTGCTCTTTCATCTGGCTTGGCAGCACCGCCACCGGATTGTGCAGGCCGGCATGGTCCGGCTTGGTGTTGCCGCCGAAGCCCAGGCTGCCGCCCTCCGTGTTGTGGAAGTCCTTGCCGAAGCGCCAGGCAAAGCTGTATGTGGCGCCGTCGTCGGTGCCGGTGTAGGCCTCAAGGCCGCGGCCGATCAGGTCGATGATGCTGGTCTTTGCGGTGCCCACGGGCCCGTGCAGGATGAAGATGCGTTCTTTGCCTTCTTCGCGGGCGCCGGCGCGGATGTACTTGACCAGCCGGCTGATCGTGCGCTCAAGCCCGTAGATGGCGTTTTTGCCCTGGTGGAAGGGGTCATCAAACAGCTTGTAGCGCCGCACCTGCTCGCCCGAGTCTTCAAAGGTGTCAGACCCGAAGTACTGGATCATGTCGAACGTGAGCTGATAGGTCGTGCGCGTGTGGCGGTAAGGCTCGGCGCAGACCATGTCGAGATACTCGAAATAGCTGCCTTCCCAGGCGACGTCCTTGAAAGACTCGCGGTTGCGCTCGACGATGAAGTCGGCAACCGACGCTTCATTGATCTTGGGCCGTTCCATGGCTCTCCTGGTGGGCGTTGCCCTTGGGCCATGATCGGAGACTTGGGGCAATCCGTCAAACCCCGGCATGCCGCTGCCGGGGCTGATCAGGTCTTCGGCTTCTTTTCGTCCTCAGTTGCAGCCTCAGGCGACGGGACATCCTGCGTTGGCGCGGCTGCCGGCTTCTCGTCCGGGACCGCCTGCTCACGCGTGATCTGGCGCGTTGCGAGTGTCTTGGCCAGCTTCTCGGCATCACTGAGGCTTTCGTCGGCCTGCGCTTCTGCCTTGCGCTCGGCTGCAACGGCATGGGCGCTGTCGCCTTCGCTTTCCGCCTGGTCTTTGGCGAGCTCGACGTCGCGCTTGGCAATCGTCTCGGCCCGGTCACGCTCCTCGACAGACATGGAGGCGAGCACCAGCTCTTCGTCGGTGAGTTCGCCTCGGCCACGGCGCACATAGCGCAGGACGCGCGCGCGCTTTTTGCGTGCTTCCTGTTCGCGCTCTTTGGGGTCGTCGGAGCCAGCCTTGTAGCTGACCACGCGCTGCGGCCACGGAATCTCGATCCCCAGTTCGTCAAATTTCAACTTCACGCGGCGCAGATACTCGCGCGATGCGCCCCACTGCTCGCCGGCGCGGGTCTTGAGCAGCACCCGGATCACCACCGCGCTGTCGCCCAGCTGCACCACGCCCATGACGACGTGTTCAAGCACCTTCTTCTCCCACGCGGCGTCTTCGCGCATCTCCCGCGCGACTACATCCAGCACGCCGGTGATGTCGTCGGTGTTCTCTTCATAGGCCACGCCGACATCCACAATCGTGCGCGACCACAGCTTGGTCTGGTTGGTGGTCAGGCTGATCTGGCCGTTCGGAATCACGTGCACGTCGCCATTGAGGCTGCGCACGACGGTCGTTCGCAGGTTGAGGTTTTCGACTGTGCCGGTCTTGCCGTTGATCTCGACGACGTCGCCGATGCTGTACTGGCCTTCCAGCAGGATGAAGAACCCGGCAAAGAAATCTTTGACCAGGCTCTGCGCGCCAAAGCCCACGGCCAGCGAGACGCCGCCCGCGGCCACCAGCAGCGGCCCGTAGTTCACGTCGAACTGCGCCACCGCAAACATGATTGCCGTGATGTAGACGACGAGGCGGGCCGTGGTCATGAACACCAGCAGCAACGTGCGGGTGCGCTGCTGCTCATCGGCACTAAACTGGTCTTTCTTGTCCGCCCGCCGCACCACACGCTCGATCAGCGGTGTGCCGATCCAGCCGATCAGCTTGACCAGCAGCCACGCAATCGCGAACACCACCAGCACCATCAACGCGCGCAGGCCGAATGTCTCTCCGATCGACGCGTAGTATTCCGACCTCACAGCGGGCAGCAGGTCGCCTTCCAGTTCGCGGATGCGCTCGTTCAGGCGCTCTGCGCGCTTGTCCAGTATCTCTACCTGGGTATTGGCATTGCGCGTGTCGCGCTTGGCGGCACTGAGGCGCTCACTCTCGGCTTCCAGTTGCTGCTCGACCACGAACATCAGGATGGCCGGCGCATACAGTGCCGCTTCGGTCTCGATGCGCCGCCGCTCTTCCGCCGTCGCGCCTTCCGGCACGCGGTACCTCGACTCCAGCTCGGCCAGGCGTGCCGCCGTCTTTTCGACAATCAGCGCCACTTCTCGTTCCGCGCCCAGCTTCTGTTCGGCGTTTCTGACCAGGCGGGTGCGTTCGCCGGACAGCGCTTCCACCTGCGCGCGGTAGTCCACAATGTCTCTCTCAATTTCATCGATCCGCTTGCCGAGCTTCTGGTAGTCCGCCAGTTCCCCTTCAACCGCGGCTTCTGGTTCGGGCTCGCTTGCCTTGGCCTTGGATCCTTCGGCGCTGATGACCTCCTTCAGCCGCTCCGCATCCTGTTCCAGGCGATCTTTGAAGTCTTCGCGGGTGTCAATCTCGTCCTGCACTGCCCGCAGGCGCCCTTCCAGGTCGGAAATGCGCAGCTTCTGCGTGGAGCGATTTGCCCCGCTGCGGCGATCGACGCGCACCTTGATGTCGTCGGCAAGCCTGCTCACTTCGGCGGTCGGCCGTGGCAGTCCGCCCAGGTCCATGGTCTCTGCGGGTGAGCCGGCAAACTTGCCCCACAGCTCTTCGTTCGCAGTGCGCAGCGCACGAAGGCCCTCTGCGGCACGCGCTTCGTACAGCACGTAGGCTACAAACACATGCTTGTCGATCTGGTCGTATTCGTCGATCGCAAGCTTCAGGCGCTGGTCGGCCCAGCGCAGTTCGTACTCGATCTTTTCAAGATCAGACAAGCGCTCAAACACCCGGCTTGACTGGACATCCTGTGCCTCGGCCTGCTGCGCGAGCTTCACGATGCGTGCGAGTTCTTCTTCTGCTTCGCGAATCGCGCGGGCGTGGCTGCCCTCGACCTGCTTTTCCTCAAGCTTCGGCTCGGCAACGAGGTCGCGCAGCACACGCTCACCCAACGACACCAGCCGGTCGTACTCGCGGCGGGCGTCGAGTTGCTCCTGGGTGGGTCCCGCCTCAGCCTGGAGCAGCGCTTCCTGAAGCATTTCGACTGTCTTGGCCAGCCCTGCCACCATGCCCTTGAGGCGAGAGACTTCGCCGTCGCGGCGCGCTTTCTCTTCCGGGGCAAGTCCTTCCTCGGCGGCGGCGGTTTCCGCCTGTGCCAACTGCTCGCCCGTTGCAACCTGCGACCTGCGCGTGCTTTCAAGGTGGGCCTTGATTGCCGGCACATGCTCCGTGACGTAGGGCGGAGTCGGCAATGCCGGCAGCGGGTCAGAGGTTTCCGTCTTTGCCGGCTGCAACGTTTCCTGCGCGCGCAGCGCCACGGGCAACACGAACAGCAGCAGGCAGAGCAGCAGTCGATGTTTCATTCTTTCCGCCTCGATTCCCGTGCTTCAGTACCCGAACTCTTCACTGGGCAGAAGTCGCTCGGCCTCGACGTCGAGGATCGCAGCGATTTCATCGGCGCTGGTCATCGACAGGGCCTTGGTGGCCAGCGCGACAGCCTCGCTGGTCTTGACGCGTGACAGCAGAGTGCGCAGTTCCGGCAGCGCCGTTGGACCAACGCTGAAATCGCGCAATCCCATCCCAAGAAGCAACACGGCGTAGCGCGCTTCGCCCGCCATTTCGCCGCACACGCTTACGGGCTTGCCGGCGTCGGTGCAGGTCGTGATGACGTGGTGGATCAGCTTCAGCACCGCGGGATTGGTGTGCTTGAACAACCCGGCGACGTACTGGTTGTTGCGGTCCACAGCCAGCGTGTACTGCACCAGGTCGTTTGTGCCGATACTGAAGAAATCGCACTCGCCCAGGAAGTGCTCCACGATCAATGCCGCGCTTGGCACCTCGACCATCATGCCTACCGGCACGTCGGCGCGATGCTCAAGGCCCTCGCGCTTGAGGTCGGCGATCGTGTTCTGGATGATGGCGCGCCCGGCCCGATACTCTTCCACGCTGCCGACCATGGGCAGCATCAGGCGCGTCGGCCCCATCGTTGCGGCGCGCAGTGCCGCGCGCACCTGCGTGATCAGCAGGCTGGGCTCGCGCAGGCTCAAGCGTATGCTGCGGCAGCCGAGAAACGGGTTCTCTTCCCGGTCCAGCCCAACCTCGGCGGCAAACTTGTCGGCCCCGAAGTCCATGGTGCGCAGGGTCAGCGGCCGCCCCTCAAGCGCCGCATGGGCGCGCCGGTACACCTCCAGGTGCTGCTCTTCGGTGGGGTGCGCCCCGTACTGCCCGTAAATGAACTCGGTGCGGAACAGGCCCACGCCGTCGGCGCCAAGCTTCAGGGCAAGCTCAATCTCGTTGTCCCACTCGATGTTTGCGTACAGGCGAACCGCCACTTCGTCGGCGGTCGTGCGGCTTGCCTTGGCGGCTGCGTCGGCCAGTCGCTTCTCGCGGTCGATGAAACCCTGGCCGCGGGCCTCATACTTGGCGCGGGTGGCGTCGTCGGGGTTGACGATCACGCGCCCCGACTTGCCGTCAACAATCACCACGTCGCCGCCGCTGACGTCGCTGGTGATCGTTCCCAGCCCAACGACGGCCGGAATTCCGAGCGCGTTGGCAAGAATGGCTGTGTGGCTGGTGGCGCCGCCAACGTCCGTCACGAATCCGGCGACCATCGCCTTGTTCAGCGTGGCGGTCTGGCTTGGTGTCAGGTCGTGGGCGACGACGACGACTTTGCGGTCAAGGGCGGCCAGGTCGTGGGCGCGTTGGCCCAGCAGGTTGCGCAGCAGGCGTTTCTGGATGTCGTAGAAATCGTTGACGCGCTGCAGGAAGTACGCGTCGTTGATCTCTTTCATTGGCTTGATGATCTTCTTGAACACGCGCGAGACGGCGTATTCGGGCGTGTAGCGCTTGGCCTTGATCTTTTCGGGGATTTCGCGGGTGATCAGCGGGTCGTTCAGCATCTGCAAGTGGGCGTTGAAAATCAGCCCGACTTCTTCTTTGACGATCGAGTGAATGCTGTCGCGGATCTCGGCGATTTCTTCGATGGCCTTGGTGCGCGCGAGTTCAAAGCGCTTGAGCTCGGTGTCGACTTCATCTTTGCGTATGAAGCGGCGCGGGATACGGAACGATTCCGAATCCAGCACCAACGCAGGCGCGATCGCCACGCCCGGAGAAACCGGGATGCCGCTCTTGATTTCCATCTCTACCCCACCGCACCAACAGGGAAGCCGGTCAGGCGCTCAATCGCCCGCGGTTAGCTTCCGGTACGGATCAAGGGTTGCGTTCGAAATCCGGGCCGAACGCGGGCCCGTGAGGCGGCAGGTTTATAGCAAGCAGCGGCGACGCTTGTCCCCCCGGCAATGTGGAAAACTTTGTAATGCGCCGGGCAGGCTCAAGACGCCTGTTCCGACAGCTTGCTTGCCGCCTTGCGCACAAGCTCGGCGCCTTCGGGCGGGCCCTGCTTTCTGACCTCCGCTTCCGTTTCAGCCAGCAGCGCGGCAACGTCGCCCGGGCGGCTGGCGCGTGCGAAACCGAGATAGCGCGTCGGCGTGAGAAACTTGTTGTACCACTGCGCGATGCGCACCAGGCCGTCGCGCAGCCTTGCAAGCCGGTTGGCCGGCGTTACGCCAAAGCCGTCACTTTCCTTGTCTACCTCAGACAGGTCGTAGCCGTGCTGCGCCGCGTACTTGGCTTTCATCTCGGCGACCAGCGAGCGGTGGGCATCCCCGGCGCGCACGTAGCGCTTCACCTGCGATGTACAGTAGCCGCAGGCGGCCAGCGTCTGCCGCTCGGCGATTTCGATGCGCGAGCCGCAGCCGTGGCACAGCGCGGCAATTGCGCCCCACTCCAGCGGCGACTTGTCGAACAGCCGCACGCAGTAACACCCGGGGCAGGTCATTTTGTCTACGCCGACGGCTTGCGGCGAGAACAGGCCGCACAGCGGGCACTCCCAGTCGAAGTAGACGCTGTAGTCCTGGCTGGTGATGTGTTCTGCGCTGACGTTCTTCGCGCCATAGATCGCCTGCAACAGCGGCAGGTGCAACTCGGGCGAGACCATTCGCAGATAGGCCCCGACCATCTGCGCCGCCTGCAAGCGCAGCCGGGCCTCAACGGACAGGCCCTCCGGGTCGGGCGGTGAGCCAAGCTCGTAGCGGGCTGTCAGCATGCGGCGCAGCACGTTGAGCATCTTCTCGAACGCGGGCAGCGGGTTCTCGTTTGCGCCGAATCCGATTGCCGCGGTCGCCCGGTTCAGCTCGTCGTAAAGGTCACGGATGCGCCCGGGCAGGCGATGGTGCAGCAGATCAAAGCCCATCCAGCGCTGGTAGGCGGCCCGGGTCTTAGGGTCCTCAAGTGCGTGCGGCGGAAACATCCATGACGAGTTCGTCAGCACGAACTCGGCTTGCTCGGCGGCGATGGCGTTGGCTTGCGCCGGGGACTCGCGCAGCAGGCTGACGGCGCGTTCAAGCTCAGCGCTGTGATGGTTCCAGCGCGCGACGTAGCCTTCGGGATCGAGCATTGCGCTGCGCTGGAACTCGGCAAACCCCGGCGAGTCGTTCCAGCTTGTGAAATTGAACCCGGCGGTCGCTCCGCAACTGTCGCAACGCATCCAGGCTTCGCGGCCGTCCACCGGCGCGCCGCAGCGGTCACAACGCAGATGGATCACGTGGGCCATGTGGGCTCAGGGCAGAAACTTCGTGGCATCCTCGACAATGGCGCGCGCGATGCACCATGGTTTGTCATCGCGCCCACCGCCTGATTCATTCCAGTCGGCTTGCAGTTGTTGCTGCGCGCGATACAGCGCGGTCTGATTGCTCACTAGCTGCGCATCCTCGATTGCTTCGCCGGGCTTGAAGTTGAGTTCGCACGCCATCACGTTCTGCGGCTTGTCGGGGTTGAAGATCGGCACACCGAACTTGCGGCACATGATCGGTCGCGCCTCATACATGCCGCACGCGCCGTCGGTCGTCAGCGCCGGGCAGGGGTTGCCGCCGCCACTGAGGCTGTCTCCCCACTGCTCATTGCCGCTGAACAGCCATTCACGCTTTCGCACGTTCTCCCGGGCGCGGGATTGCAGCAGGTCGCGATCAGCCGGCGGCAACTGTGCCACGTGGGCGGCAATGCGGGCCGCTTCCACCTCAGTGATCTGGAAGATTTGGCTGCAACAGGAACTGCACCCGGCTGCGCAGAGGATGCGCGCGCCATGGACAGAGCGACCGCGCTCGAACTCAGCATCGGCCCGCGCACAGACGGCCTCAAGCTGGCGAATCAGCGGATGCGTTTGTTCGGTCACGACGCTATCTTCTTCTGCGGCGCGTCAGGCGCAAGGAGAACCTATGCAGGCCAAGAAAGCATCCGAAAGCGAAAGCCACCTTACGTGGATTGTCGCGCCGCAGGACTTGAACCGCCACGGCACGCTGTTTGGCGGCCAGTTGTTGGCATTGGCCGACCGCGTGGCTGCCATGACCGCGCTGCGCCACTCGCGGCAGGATTGCGTCACCGTCAGCATCGACAAGGTCGACTTTCTAGCGCCGGTGCACCACGGCTACATCCTTGACATGACGGCCCGCGTGCACTTCACGGCGCGCACGAGCATGGAAATCTACGTCAGCGCCATCGCCGAAGAACCGCGCAGCGGCGCGCGCGAGCTGGTGTGCGAAGCCTTTTTCAGCTTTGTCGCCGTCGATGAAAACAACCGGCCCATCCCCGTGCCAGGCGTCGAGCTGGAGACCGAAACCGACCGCCGCCTGAACCAGGAAGCGCAAGCACGCTACAACGCCCGCAAAGCCGGCAAGTCCCACGCCCGCACTGCCCGCATGAACAAAAGCTAGATTTCAGCCACACGCACAAACGCCTCGGCGACGAGAGGTGTGTGGTGCTCAGCGCCGATCTGCATTTCCGCTGCGATCTTGCGAAACCTGTCGGCATGCAGCTTTGCGGCGTCATGGTCGCCCAGCAGGTGCAGGCATTGGGCGCGCGTTGCGGCCAACGTCAGGCGATCGAAACCGAGTGACACGCCCGACTCATCCAGCAATGCCTCGGCCTCAATCAGTGACTCCAGCGCCTCGGGCACCCGTTGCATGTCAAGCAGCACGGTGCCGCGTTTGCCGAGGTTCGAGGCCGTGAGTTCGCGGTGCGACATGCGGCGCGCCATTGCCAAGGCCTCTTCGGCGCAGGCCAGCGCGCCGGGCAGGTCACCCAGCAGGCGGCAAGCCCCGCCGCGATTCGTAATGTTGGCGGTAAGGCCCAGCATGTGGCCGATTTCGCGGTTGATGGTTTCCGCCTCGGCGTACAGCTTCAAGGCTGACTCCGGGCGGCCGGATTCAAACTCCATGGTGCCATAGTTGGCGCGAAGAATGGCGATCATGCGCTGGTTGCCGATTTCACGCGCGATCTGGTTGGCCTCAGTCAGGGCCTGCAACGCCAGTTGCCGCTCGCCCAGGTCATCAAGAATGATCGAATAGCGGGCCAGGTTCGTCATGAGCTGCTTGGTATCCGACTGCTTGCGCAGCAGTGCCAGCGATTGCTCGATCTCTTCTCGTGCCGCTTTGAACTGGCCCATGCGATAGCTGCTGTCACTGTGGTTTGCCAGCGCTGCCGCGAGCAGAGGCTCATCATTGATCTGGCGCGCCGCCTGCACAGCCGCGTCGTAGTACCGCATGGCCTCGGCGTGCATTCCGCGCATCGACAGCGGCACCCCCATGGCACTGAGCACCTGGGTCACCGTACGCCGGTCGCCGCGGGCGGTCGCATTGCGCATTGCCTGCTCAAGCAGCCCGTCGCCGTCGGCGATGGCGCCCATGTCGTAGTGGATTCGCGCGCGCAGCAGCAATAACTGGTCCAGCGGCTCGCCTTGGGCGATGTCCATCGCGGGCTTGATCGCATGCACAGCGTCGGCGTAGCGACTCAGCCCGTACAGGATGCTGCCAAGCTCATACCGAAGCTCCGCGATGTCGCCCGGCGTGAGAACCGGCAACTCAAGCGCCCGCCCCAGCAGGCGCACCGCCTCGGCCAGCGCGTGCTTCTGGCGCGCGACGCGGGCGCACGCCCTGAGGTAGCGCACTTCCTTCAGCTGAAGAGCGGACAATGCCTCGTGCCCCGTCGGCAAGCCTGCGGCCGCCGCGCGCGCGTGTTCGGCCAGTTCGCCCGCCCAGGCATCGCGGGCTGACTCGGGCGCCGCGTCAAGCAGCGACTCCATCAGGTCAAGCGCGAGTTGATGCAGTTGCACCTTTTCTTCGGGCAGATGCAGTTGCAGCGCCGCGTCACGCAACATCGCGTGCCGGAACAGGTAGGCGGTTTCGGCCTGGATCAACTCGCTCACGCAGGGATTATGACCCCGCGACCTCAAAGGTCGAGCAGGCCGACGCTGCCTGAAAGCAACGGCCAGTCTGTACCGGGTTTAGCGGCACCCACGCTAGGCCCCAATCGTTCGCTTCAGCGTTTCGAGTGTGTTCTTGAACAGGATTTGCGTGGTCACGCTGCCGACGCCGCCGGGTACTGGCGCCGCCCAGGCGGCCTTGGCGCTTACGCTTTCCCAGTCGCAATCGCCCTTGTACTTGCCGCCTTCCACCGCGATCGTGGCGACGTCCACCACCACCGCGCCCGGCTTCACGTGCTCGCCGGTGACCATGCCGGGCTTGGCGCCCATCGCGGTGACCAGGATGTCAGCTGTGCGGCAGACCTCGGCCAGGTTGGGCGTGCGTGAGTGGCAGATCGTCACCGTGCAATGCTTGTCCAGCAGCAGCAGCGCCACCGGCTTGCCCACGATGATGCTGCGCCCAGCCACCACGGCGTGCTTGCCCTTGAAGTCGATGCCTGACTCGGCGGCCAGTTCAATGGCTGCACGCGCGGTGCAGGGCAGGTTGCGGTACTGGTTCATCACCAGGTGCCCCAGGTTGTCGGGGTCTACGCCTTCAACGTTCTTGGCCGGCGCGATCACTTTGGCCAGCTCGTTGCCATCCAGGTGCTTGGGCACCGGCAGTTGCAGAATCATGCCCGTGACTTCGGCCTTGGCGCAGATTTCGCGAATCTTGCCAGCCGCCTGCTCAAACGTGCTGTCGGCCGGGATGCGCTCCGCCGTATAGGCAACACCCAGCTTCTCGGCGGCCTTCTTCTGGTTGTTGACGTACCAGTCGCTGCTTTCGTCGCTGCCGATGGAAAGGCTGACCAGGTGGGCTGCGTGGCCCTTGGCCTTCAGCGCCGCGAACTCTTCGGTCAGTTGGGCCTGGATGCGCTTGGCCAGCGCCTTGCCGTCAAGAATCTGTGCGGGCATCGGTATCTCCTTGGGTGGTCGAAAGATAGCGGCATCGGCCCGCGCGTACAGTCCAAGCCCCCAAAACCCGCAGTGTTGCCGAACCGCAAGCCCCGCCCGCGGCTGTTCCATCTTGCGAGGCCGCATTGGATGGGGTTTGGCGATGGCCGATCGGTGGGATACCTTTCAGGTGCGTAGACCCCACGTCTTCCCCTTCAGGACGACCCATGAAACCCAATCGCAGAACGGTCCTTCGGGCCGCGGCGGCGGCATGCTGCCTGGTGCTGGCTTCGCCGCTGGTCACCCTCGCCGACGACCCGCCAAACACGCCTGCCCCCGCGCAGGGCCAACCGCGTGTCCGCAGCCTCGACCGCGCGGCATCCAGCATCGCCGTCGACTTGCCGACCGTACCCAGCAGGGGCGGCGCCAGCGGCCGGCTGTTCAAGCTGAACCACTCAGCGCTCCAGGCATGGACCGCCCGGGCCGCCACCGGCAACCCGCGCAACCCGGCGGCCTTCGACGGCCGGGCCATGGCGGGCAGCGGTGGCAGCAACGTGGTGTATGCCTACCACATCACCACGGGCAAGCGTTCGTGGTCGGTGACCAGCCCGGACAGCGGCATCAGCAACCTGGTGCTGGCCGGCGACTCGGTGTACTTCACGACCCACAGCTGCACGATTGAGCGCATCCAGGTCAGCACCGGCAAACACGTCTTTACCAAGTGGATCAACAGCACCGTCGAGTGCGCGCCTGACGTCAACGGCGACGTGGCCTTCGCCGCCTACCGCAGCGGCACCGGCGCCGTCGTCAGCAGCCACGACATCGCCAACGGCAACGAAGGCTGGAAGCGCAACGTGCCCAGCCAGGTGATCATGGCGCCCGTGGCGTGCGGCGACACCGTCTCGGTGGCCGGCGTCGATGGCAGCGTGCTTTCGATGGACGGCAAAGGCAAAACCCTGTGGTCACGCAAGCTCGGTGCCGTCAGCGCGCCGATTGCGACCTCGCGTGGCCTGCTGGTGCTTTCGGCGGCTGTGCCCGCCGACACCGGCGCGCCGGCCAAAGAGGCCGCCCCGGCAGAAGCCGAGCCCGAACACGACGGAAAACACCCGGACCGCATCACCAGCAGCAGCCGCAAAGCCCCCGACAAGGGCCCCGGCCGCGGCGTCACTGTGATTGAAAACCGGCGGCTGGCAGTGCTGAACCCGACACTGGCACCAGAAAGCGGCGAAGACCGCGAGCTCAGCGGCCCGGCGAAGTCGTCGCTTGACTACCAGGGCACGCGGCCCGGGGTAAGCGGCCAACTGGTTGTGCTGGCGTACAGCGACGTGATTCGCGCCGTGGACCTTGATACCGGCAACACCCGCTGGGAATGGAAGCTCGAGACCAAACACGGCGAATTCTGCGAGCCCGCCTTCGGCGACGGCATGGTCTTTGTCGCCGACAACTACGGGTTTGTGACCGCCCTGGACGCGAACAATGGCGAGGTGGTCTGGAGCTATCGCTTCAATAATGAGTCGTTCAAGGCCAAGCCGGCCTTTGACACCCACCGCGTGGTGCTGACCACGGCTGGCGGCCGCATCCTCTGCCTGCCGACCGGCCTGGACGACCGGATTCGTTCGGCCGAAAGCGCGCAGCGCGACGTGGTGAAAGAAGAGTTCACCAAGGGGCTGGCCAAAGCCGGCGGCACCCAACCCGTGCGCGAAACCCCGGCGCCGACCAAGCAGGAAGCCAAGGGCGTACCACCCCGTGAATCAGAGCCCACACCGGCAAGCGGCGGCGAAGAAGCCACACGCCGCGAAGACGAAGCACCCACCGGCGAAGCCGCACCGGAAGCAGAACAACCTCCGAGCACCGAAGGCGAGCCGATGAGCGAAAAGCGCCGCCAGCGCATCGAGGAACGGAAAGCCGAACGGGAAAGCAAGGGCCCGCCCGACCGCACGAATCAACCAGTGAAAGAGAGATAGGGCAAAGCCGCACACAAACACCGACCGAAACAAGAAGGGGCGAGCAGCAGCTCGCCCCTTTTTACGTGACCATTCGCGATCACGGGTTAGTTCATGCCGGCTGTGCTCATCTGTAGCAGCGGGATGATTACTGCCGCTACTATGCCGCCTACTACCACGGCCATGAACACGATCATGATCGGCTCGATCAAGCCGGTCATGCGCTGGATGGCGATGTCTACTTCTTCGTCGTAGGCCACGGCGATGCGCTCCAGCAATTGCTCAAGCTCGCCGGTTTGTTCGCCCACTGCAATCATGTAGCCCACGACGGGCGGAAACACACCGGACTTCTTGATCGGCGTGCTGATGTCCGTGCCCTCGATAATGCTGTCGTGCACACCCTGGATCACTTCCTGCAGCGCGCGGTTGCCGACGATCTTGCGCACGATGCGCAGTGCCTCAAGGGCCGGCATGCCGCTGCGCAGCAGCACCGAGAAGGTAATGGCAAAGCGGCTCACGGCAGTCTTGCGCAGCAGGTCGCCGACCACGGGCATCTTGAGTTTGGCCATGTCCCACTTCAGCTTGAAGCTGTCTTTCTGGAGCGCCCCCTGCAGGAAGAACATGGCGACCAGCGGGCCCTTCAGAAGGATTTCCCAGTAGGTGCTCATGAACGTGCTGATCGACACCAGGATCATCGTCGGCAGCGGCAGCGGAATCTTCTGCGCGATCAGGATCTCCGTGATCTTGGGTACCACAAACGTCATCAACGCCGTCACCACCAGCACGCTGATCGTCAGCATGATGATCGGGTACATCATCGCGTTGATGACCTTGTTGCGAAGCCGGTTCTGGTTGGCCAGGTACTCGGCAATGCGTGTCAGCACGTCGTCAAGGCGGCCCGACGCCTGGCCCGCGCGCACCATGTTGATGTACAGGCTGTTGAAATAGCCGGGGCAGGTTTCCAGCGCATTGGCAAAGTCGGTGCCCTGGGTGACCTGTTCGCGCAGGTGGCGCAGGGTCTTGGACATGCCCGGGCTTTCCGCCTGCTCAATGCACGCCGTAAGGCCCTGGGCCAGCGGGATACCACTGTGAATGAGCGTGGCAAGCTGGCGCGTGAAAGCGCTGACTTCGCGCAGTGATTGCACCTTGTCGTTGCCCTCGTCGGCGCCGGTGTCTTTCATCTTGGCGATGCTGAGCAGGCACATGCAGCCCAGCGCGCCATACACCAGCGACACCATGCCCATGATGTAGTTGCTTTCCATGATCAGCTGGTAGAAAGGCAGCGCGCCCTCAATGCCCGCGAAAATGGCGGTGACGGCCAGCGCCCACGTCTTGCCCTTGATGATCATGTAGCCGAACAACCCGGCTGCGATGGCTGAGACGATTTTGACGACGATATCGACGCCGGTGAGCATGCCCTCAGCGACTTCTTCGCCGACGATGATCTCGGGCTGGGCGCGCCAGCGCAGGGCGAGTTGTAACATCATGACGCCGGCGGCAATGATGGCGAGAACGCCGGTATAGGTGACAATCTGCGGCACTTGCGAGGAGACGACGACGGTCTTGCGGCCCATGTCGTCTTTGACGACCTCGCGCTTGGTCATGCTGCCGCGGACTTCCTTGATGTCTGTGACATAGATCTTCTGGTGACGCAGCTTCTCGCGGGCGTCGCGGGCCGTTTCGGCGTCGATGACGTCCGAAACCGCCTTGCCTTTGGCGTTGAGGGCTTTGTACTCGAAGACCGGCAAGCAAGCTCCGTGTTGGTGGCACCGATTGTGGATTCCGGACAGCCGGTTGAACACCCCTTGCGGGGCGGAAACCGGAAACAGCAACCAGCGGTCCCTTCATGTAACGCACAGGCTGCCCTGCGGTTGAACAGATTTGCGGGGTCGCTGTCCATTGTTTGCCCCGCGCCCATGGTCTAGACTTGAAACCAGACCAGTCTCAATAGAGATTCGCACCCTGCCGGGACGTGCCCGGCAACAAAGGAGTTGTCATGTCGGGTCCGCACAATGCCCCGGGCAGTAACCCCTACCTGCGCCAGCCCAGCGGCGCACAACCCGCCACAAGCCAGCAAGGCTGGGGAAAAGGCGGATGGGAAGGCGAACAAGCCCCAGAGGCGGCGCCACGCTACGCCGACCAGGGCGGCAACGCGTTTGCCAGCTCGGGCCTGATGAACCAGCTGCTCGAGATTGCGGAAAGCGAAGACGCGTCTGACTTGCACCTGTGCGCGGGCGCCCCGCCGGTGCTGCGCATCCATGGCCGACTCGTGCCCGTTGAGGCGAAAGTGCTTACGCCCGACGACACTGAGGCTGCCCTGCGCATCATCCTGTCCGACCGCGATATGGAACGCTTTTACGAGCATCGCGCGATTGACTGCACGCACACCACGCCCGACGGCAAAGGCCGCTTTCGTGTCAGCGCGTACGTACAGCGCGGCGCGGTTACGGTCGTGTACCGGCGCATTCCCAGCGACGTCAAGCCGTTCAACAGCCTGGGCCTGCCGCCGGCGTGCGCCAAGCTGCACACGCTGAAAGACGGCATGATCCTGTGCGTGGGCCCCACGGGCTGCGGTAAGTCCACGACGCTGGCCACGATCATCGACCAGATCAACGAGAACTTTAACTACAACATCATCACGATCGAAGACCCGATTGAGTTCGTGCACCGCCACAAGCGCAGCCTGGTGAACCAGCGCGAGCTTTACAGCGACACGAACAGCTTTGGCGAGGCGCTGCACTTTGCGCTGCGTGAAGACCCCAACGTCATCATGGTCGGCGAGATGCGCGACCTTGAAACGATGCGCACGGCCATCACCGCCGCCGAGACGGGCCACTTGGTGCTGAGCACCCTGCACGCGATTGACTGCATTTCGACCATCGACCGCATGTGCGCCATGTTCCCGACCGAGGAACAGGAATACGTGCGCATGCAGCTTTCGATGGTGCTGCGCGCGGTGATTGCCCAGCGCCTGATGCCGACCAAGAATGAAGACAAGCGCGTGATGGTCGCCGAGTTCATGCTGGTCACGCCGGGCATTGCCAACATGATTCGCCAGGGCCAGCAGGCGCTGATTTACCAGGCGCTCGAGACTGGCGCCTCGGCGGGCATGATCAGCTTCGACAAGGCGCTGATCAACATGGCACGCAAGGGCCTGATTGACCCCGACCTCGCCATTCGCCAGTCGCGCCACCAGAAGGGCGTGGCCGAAGCGCTGGGCAAGGCATCGGTACTCAAGACCTGATGTGGCGTGCGTAGTGCTTCGAGCCTGGTGCTTAGTAAATGCCAACTCTGCATCTCGCGGAAACACCGAGCACGACGCACAAAGCACAACGCACCAATCACAAGGCACACGAACAAAGACATGATCAACTTCGACAACAACGCCACCACCCCGGTCGACGAATCGGTGCTGCAAGAGCTGATTCGCGCGACCCGTGACTTCTCGGGCAACACAAGCTCAGGCCATTCACTGGGCAACGCAGCCGGAAAGTACCTGCGCGACCTGCGCGAGCGCGTCGCCAAGGTACTCAATGCCGCTGACGCCGACGAGATTGTGTTCACCAGCGGCGGCACCGAAAGCGACAACGCCGCGGTGCGCGGCATCGGCTGGGCCATGCAGGCCAAGGGCCGCAACGGTCTGGTCACCAGCGCCATCGAACACCGCGCGGTACTGAACCCGTGCGAATGGCTTGGCAGGCACGGCTTCAAGGTAACCGTGCTGCCCGTGGATGCCGACGGCGTGGTGGACATGGCCGCAGCCAAGGCTGCCATCGGCCCGACCACGGCGCTGGTCAGCGTGATGATTGCCAACAACGAAATCGGCACGATCCAGCCGATCCAGCAACTTGCCAAGCTGGCCCATGACGCGGGCGCGGTGCTGCACAGCGACGCGGTGCAGGCCATAGGCAAGATGCCCGTGGACGTGCGGGCGCTGGGCGTGGACAGCATCAGCCTTTCGGCGCACAAGTTCTACGGCCCCAAGGGCGTGGGCGTGCTGTACCTGAAAAAGGACACGCCGTACGACTGCTTCATGCTCGGCGGCACACACGAGGGCGGGCGGCGCGCAGGCACCGTGCCGCTGCCGCAGATTGCGGCGCTGACCGTGGCGCTTGAGCTGGCCGAGAAAAAGCGCCGCGAAAAGGGCGCATGGCTTGAGGGCCTGCGCGACCAGCTCGTGCGCGAACTGCTTGCCAAGGTGCCGGGCACACACGTCAACGGCAACCTTGCCAAGACCACGATCAACACCGCCAGCATTCGCTTTGAGGGCGTGTACGGCGGCCACCTGCTGCGCGAAATGGACAAGCAGGGCATTCTCGCCAGCGCCGGCAGCGCCTGCATGTGGGAAATCACCAAGCCAAGCCACGTGCTGACCGCGCTCGGCCTCAGCGATGAAGAGGGCAGCGGCACAATCCGCTTCAGCCTCGGGTTCGCCAACACCGCCGAAGAAGTGACGCGGGTGGCCGACAAGCTGGCGCAGCTGGTGCCGGAGCTTCGCCGCCAGCCTGCGACCTTGTAAGCACACCAATTCCAGCATCATTTCCCGCCCCGAACCCGCATGGCAAACGTATCCTGCGGTTGGTGAACCCATGAAGAAACTGCTGCCGCTCGCGCTGCTGCTGGCGCTGATCCCGACCACATTCGCCCCGGCACAAGATGCGCCCAGGGCGCAAAAGACCCTGCTGATTTCGCAGGACGAGCTCGCGCTGTGGCAGGCGTGGATGCGCGCAGACATGCGCGGCACGTACACGCTGGCGCAGCGACTGCTTGAGAACACCGAGCCCGGTCGCGCTGACATGCCCGCAGTCGCGGCGTTGCAGGCACGCGCCGCCGACGAGCTGGGCTGGCACGCCGCCCACGCGCGCGACCTGCAATCACTCATCGAGATCCGCGATGGCGACGCAACAGCCGACACGCTGCGTTGGCTGCGCTTGCAACGGCTGAAGCGCCTTGGCGAAGTTTCCACGATTGCCACAGAAGCCGGGCAGCTCAGCTTCCTCACCGGCTGGCAGGTCGCAGGGCCCTTCCCGAACGACCGGGGGCAGGGCTTTGAAGACGTGCAGGAACCCGAGGAAAACCTCGACCTCGGCGCCGAGTACACCGGCAAAGAAGGCCAGCCCGTCACATGGCGAACCCTGCCTGCCAAGCCCCTCGACGGCGTCATCGACCTTGGCGCAATGCTGCGTCCCAAGGATGAAGCGACGGCGTTTCTGCTGACCGCCATCTGGTGCGACGAGGAAACCACGGGCGACATTCGCGTGGGGTCAGAAGAGTCCGTCAAACTGTGGCGCCTGAACACCGACCACGACGAAGCCGACGAACACCCGCTGGGCGCGCCGAGCATCGAAAGCGAAGCCGAGCGCGAACTGGGCTTCGACCAGGACAGCACAGGGCCGATCCCCATGGCCAAGGGCTGGAATGTCATCCTGCTCAAGGCGGGCAACAGCGACACGGGCTGGCGGCTGCACGTGCGCCTGGACAGCCCCGGCAAGTGGCGCGAAGCAGCCAACAGCGAAGAACTGGCGGCAGCACTGGCCGAGCCTGCCGGTGCCTCGCGTGGCGCCGACACCAGCCCCGCAACCCGAGAGCCCGAATTGTTCCGCGACGCGTACCGCGAGCTGCTGCTGCCGCGCCTTGACCGCACCAGCAGCCAGCCGCGCCGCAATATGGACAAAGCGCTTGAGCAGTTCCGCACGGCGCTGGCTGCGTTGCCCGCCGGCGAAAGTGGACAGTACGATGCCGAGCACGCTGTGCTCTGCTACGTCGCGGCCTGGGCCAACCGCAGCAGCGCTTCAGTGGCAGCCGGCCGCGAAGAAAACCGGCGCCGCGAACTGCTGAAGCAATGCCTCGGGCTTGACGCCAATGCCGCGCGTGCTGCGCTTGAGCTCTCGCAGTACTACACCACCACCTTCGGCAACCCTGAGCTTGCCGACCAGTACGCCCAGGCCGCAGTCAAGTCGGCCCCACAATGGATTGAGGCGCGGCTTTACGCGGCCCGCGTGGTGCAGATGAAGAACCTGGACATTGAGGTCGAGCGCGAACTGGCCAGGCTGCTGCAACAGCACCCGGAGAACCCGTCGGTGCTACGCTATAGTGCTTACTATGCGGGTCTGCGCAAAGACTACGCGCTCAGCAACGAGTTGTTCGCCAAGGCGCTGGCCGCCGACCAGTCCGACAGCTACGCGCGCGACCGGCTGATCGAGCGCGCCGTGCAGCGCGGCGACCTCAAGACAGCAACCCGCCACGCGCTGGATGCGCGCAAGCTGAACCCCTTTGACATTGACGCCGCAAGGCAACTGGCTGAGCTGCACTACTCGGCAAGCCGCTACTCGCTGGCCGAGCGCGAACTCAACGCGGCGCTGAAAATCGCGCCGCGCGACGACAGCCTGCTTGAGCTGCTGGGCCGCGTGTACGCAAGCTGGGCCGACAGCGATGAGGCCCGCAGCGCCGAGCTGCGCGAAAAATCGCTCGAGGCATTCCGCAGCGCGCTCGATGCCAACGCGCGCCGCGAAGACATTGAACGCTACCTTGAGTTCATTGACGGCGCGCAACCGCCGTTTGAAACCGCGCTGCAACTCGGCATCGAAGACCGGCTGCGCGCGGCACTGGAATCGCCGGTGGATAGCGACAACCCCTACGAGGTCGTGTATCGCGAAGAGATTGTCGTGGTGAACGAAGACGGCACGACGGCGACGTACACACAAGAGGCCTACCGCATCACCAACGACCGCGGGCGCGACTGGCTTAGCAGCATCCGCGTACCGGCCTGGAGCGGCCAGCAGGGCCGCTGCGTCCACGCCGAGCTGTGGCGCGCCGATGGCGAACGCGAACAGGGCCGCCGCTCGCGCTGGGCCGCCAGCTTTCCGCCGCTCGAGATCGGCGACATCGTGCACGTGCGCTTTCGCGTCACTGACCGCGAACAGAGCTTCTTCGGCGATTTCTACGGCACGCGCGAAGTGCTGGCTGACTACGTGCCGATCAAGGAGTTGCGATTGATCTGGGTGCTGCCCAAGGGCCGGCAGTTCCACGAATACCGCACACTTGGCGCGCCGGCCCGCGCCGAAAGCGAAGTGCAGGGCCGCAGCGTCTGGACCTACAGCGCAACCGACATCCCGCGCCTGCCCGACGAGCCCTACGCGCCCCCAGCCGAACAGCGCGCCCCCACCGTGCAGCTCAGCACTTACGGCGACTGGAAAGAGTTCGGGCGCTGGTACTACAACCTGATCCGCAAGCAGATGGAACCGACCCCCGAGATGACCGCCAAGGTCCGAGAGCTCACCAACGGCCTGGCCAGCGAGCAGGCCCGCGCCCGCGCCATCTACAACTGGATCGTGACCGAGGTGCGCTACAACGCCGACTGGCACTTTGGCGTGCACGGCTACAAGCCATTTTCGGCGGGTGCCGTCTTCGCGCGCTGCATTGGCGACTGCAAAGACAAGGCCCTGCTGTTCTGCACCATGGCGGGCATCGCGGGCGTGACGGCCCACCCCGTGATCATCAACCTCGAGACCTTTCGCGGGCAGGAGGACATCACGCTGCCCATGCCCGCGCACTTCAACCACGCGATCGCCTGCATCGAGTACAGCGACGGCTCGCGCCAGTTTGTCGACGGCACGACCACCTACAACGCGTTCGATGAACTGCCCAGCGGCGACGCCGGCGCTTCAGTCATTATTGTGCGCGCCGACGGGGGCGAGCTTGCGAAAGTGCCCGTGCCCGCCGCAGAGCAGGACCGCACCATCGAGACCATCGAAGCCGAGTTCGCCGCCAACGGTGTCCTGCGGCTTCGCGTGACCCGCACAGCTGTCGGCGACAGCGCGGCTTCCATGCGCGCGCGCTACCTGCGCGAGGGCGACCGCAAACGCCAGCTTGAAGGCGAATGGTCCGAGCATTTCGCGGGCGCCACGGTCGAGGACATCAGCGTCGAGGGCATCACCGGTCTCGACGGCAAGCCCGTGCTGCGCTTCACGGTCAATCTGCCCGAGGGCTGGGTCAGCCGCGACGGCGGCACCGAGTTCCGGCTCGCGCTTGACCCCAACGAGTTCGGCAAGACCGGCTATGCCTCGCTGACCAGGCGCAAGACCGACCTGTTGCTCGCGCCGCCATTCAGCAAGGAAGTCACGGTAACCTACAAGCTGCCCGCGGGCATGAAGGCGGCCAACCTGCCCAAGGCGCTTGACCTGAAACACCCCAGTGTGCGCCTGCAAGTCAGCGCCGAAGCCGGCAACGGCACACTCACGATCAAGCGCAGCTACGCGATGCTGGGCGGCGTGGTCAAGCCCGACGCTTACGCGGACTTCCGCGCCAAACTGGTCGAGTTCGACAACGCCGAGGCGCGCACCATTCGCCTTACCAAGTAAGGAAGAACATGAGCCTGATCCGAAATTGCGGCAGCGCAGGTCTGATTGCGGCTTTGCTGCTGCTGGCGCCCGCATGCCTGTCGGCGCAGCAGCCTGACGTTGAGCTGAAGTCCTACGAGCGCGTGTTTCTAGACCAGGCGCTGCTGGCCGCCGACTACGATGCACACCTGCAAACGCTGCTTTCGGTGATCAAGGCCGCGCCCGCGTCGGCCCCTGCAGTCGCGGCACTGCGGCGCGCGCTGAAGCTGGAAGACCAGTGCGCAACCATGCAGCCGCTATACCAGTGGCTGGAGGCCAAAGCGCGCGAGGACTTCAAGGGTTGCGGCGCAGACTCAGGCGACTATGTGGAGGCCTACATCGATCTAGCGCGAAAGTACGCGCCGGACCTGCTGTGGCACGAAGTCGCGCGCAAGCGCCGCGGCATCACCGAGTGGGCCTTCATCGGGCCATTCGTTGAGGGCTTCACGACCGCCCACGACGACGCCTTCTCGCCTGAGGTGATGCTCGACTTTGACGCCACCCTCGGCGGAGCATACGGCGACCTGCGCTGGGGACCGCTGCGCCACGACGACCCGCTGTCAAGCCGCGTTGACCTGTGGTCCCAGCAGCGCTGGAGCGGCACAGGCTATTACATTGCCACCGCGCTGGTCAGTGACAGCGACCGCGAACTGTACCTGCGCCTGGAAATGCCGGGCTCGGGCAAACTGTGGCTGAACGGCGAATACCTGCTGGATGTCGATGCGCGCAGCCAGGACTGGCCGCGGTTGTGGCTGCCGCTGCAACTCAAGCGCGGGCGCAACCTGCTTCTGGTCAAGGTCAGCGGCTTGAACCCGCTGAATGCCACGCTGCGCACCCAGGACGGCGCGATCCCCGGCGGCGTCGTGGCGATGACGCCCAAGGCCGGCGACGCGCGTATGCCCGTCAAGGGCGGCAGCCCGTCGCTTCAGGACCGCACAAACCTTGAATCCGACCGCCTTGGCAAACTTCACGACGCCGCAGTCACACTGGGCGGCAAGTACCCGGGCGTCGCCGAGCTTGCAGCCATCGAGGCCTGCAGCGCCCACAGCATGAGCTGGCGTATGGGCGAAGCCCTTGATCGCGCGCGCGCCGCACTGCCCGACGAGCCGCTGGCCCAGCTTGAAGTATTGCGCTTTCTCGACGCAAGCCCGCTGCACAGCGCCAGCGACCGCCGCCGCCTGCGTGTCGAGATCACCGGCCGCCTGTTGGCGGCAGACCCGACGCTGCTGCCCGCGGTGTTCGAGAAGGCAAAGCTGCTGGCTGAAGACCAACGCTTTCGAGACGCGGCAACGCTGCTCGACAAGGCCCGCGAGACCCATGCCGACAACTGGCGTATCAGTCTTGCGCTGGCCGACGTGTACAAAGACGCCGACTGGCGCAGCGAATGGCTGCGTGAATTGCGGCGCCATGCAGGCCCGCCGGCTAGCGACGCGATCCCTGTGTTGCGGGCGACCGTGCGGCACTACGCCACCCACCACGAGCTTGCCAACCGCGCCGCCACTGAGCGCCGTCTGCTGGCGCTGCTGCCCGGCGACCGCGACGCGATGCTGGGCCTGTGCCAGACGCACCTGCGCACCGGCGAAAGCGCCGAGGCGTTGAAGCTCGCCCGCCAGTTCGCCGCCGCCGACCCCGGCAACAACGGCGCGCTCGAGAACCTGGCCGAAGTGCTGGTTGCCAACGGCCGCCTGGATGAAGCCGTGCAGGTGTATGAGCAGCTGGCCAAGCGCTCGGCACGGCCCGAGGAGTTCTGGCAGGACGCCGCCCGCGCCTGCCTGCAGCTAGGCCGCGAAGCGCCCGCCATCGGCCTGCTGGAGCGCTCGCTTGAGGCGGCACCGGGCCAGCACGGCACGCGCCGACAGCTTCAGCGCATGCGCGGCGAAAGCGAAGACTTCTGGAGCAGCCATGCCCTGACGTGGGAAGAGGTCATAAAGCACGATGTCCGCAGCGAACAGTTCCCGCGTGCCGACAGCGTGCTGCTGCTGGATGAATCCATTGAGCTGGTCTACGCCGACGGCAGCTCGATCAACTACGTTCACACCGTGCGCAAGATCCTGACGCAGGACGGCGTCGATGAGCGCGGCAAGGAACGCATCCCCGGCGAACTCTTCACCGCCCGCACCATCCTGCCCGACGGCACCGTGCTTGAGCCGATCACGCAAGCCGATGGGCTGGTTGAGTTTCCGGGCGTGAAGGTCGGCTGCTATCTCGATGTCGCGTACCTGACCCGAACCGACGGCGGCCCGCACGGCACGCTGGATGGCAACCGCTTTTACTTCAACGACACCGAGTTGCGCTCGCCGTTTGCGATCAGCCGCTGGGTGTTGATCGCGCCCGAGAAGCTGCGCCTGAACTTTGTCTACCACAACATGACGCCGCAGGACGCCGGCGTCACCGTCACACAGAAGAAGCAGGCCGGCAACGTGGTGCGCGTGTGGGACGTGCGTAACCCGAACCACCCGGAGTACGAGCCGTTCATGCCGTCTCCGCTCGAGTTCATCCCGTGGGTCGAAGCCGCGATTGCCCATGACTGGCGCGAGCGCGCCCGCCGCGCCGGTGATGAGGGCCTGCGCGACACGCGCGTCACGGCGCTGATCCGGGCAAAGGCCGAGCAATTGACCAAGGGGCTCAGCGACGACCGCGCCAAGGCCAAGGCGATCTACGACTGGGTCAACGCGACCTTTGCCGCCGAAGGCGAGGCGTGGAACGCCCACCAGGCGCTGAATGCCGGCGCAGGCGACCGCAAGCAGGTGTTCATCGCGCTGTGCAGCGCCGCCGGCGTCCGGCTTGGCTTTGCCCTCGCCGACCTGGCGCCGCCCTACAAGATGGTCGACCCGGAAGACCTGTCGCGGCCGCGCTGGAACCACCCGCGCGACACCGACTTTGACCACTTTCTGTGCGTCGTGTGGGACGGCGACCAACCCGTGTTCATTGACCTGTCAAGCCGCTTGCGGCCCTTCGGCGCGCTGTCCGGCCGGCTGTCTCGCGCGCCGGCGGTGTTGTGGCGCGAGCACGGCTATGAGCTGATTCATCTTCCCGGCGGCGACCGCGAGGCAGACCGCTTCGAGAACCGCACGCGCATTGAGCTGGCAGCCGACGGCAGCGCGAAGCTGACCGGCAGCATCACGATCCGGGGCGAGCGCGCCTACGACCTGAAAGAGACGCTGCGCAACACGCCCTATGAGCAGCAATGCCAGCAGCTTGAAGAAGAAGTCGCCGGGGCATACCCCGGTTTCGCGGTGGACGAGTGCCGCTTTCCGCAGTTGGCAGACGTGCACGAGCCGCTGCTGCGCGAGTTTGACGGCAGCGTGAAGGGCATGGCGCGGGTGCAGGGCGAAGCGCTGACGCTGGAGCTGCCGGGCGAGAAGCTGGGGCGCCTGCTGTCGGTGCTGGTCAGCCTTGAGCGCCGCCGCTTTGACCTCGTGCTGGACTTTGACCTGGTGCAGACCGACGAGCTGCGCATCAAGCCGCCCGCGGGCTACGCATTCACCAGCATTCCCGATGCGCTGCTGTTCCCGACGGCGCCGCTGGAGTACAGCATGCAGTTCAGATTGGACGCCGGCGAGCTGGTGATGACCCGCAAGCTGGTGATCGGGCCGGGCCGGCTGTTGCCGGCGGACTACGCCGACGTGGTCGAGCAGGTCAAGCTGATTCGCGCCGCGGAAGCCGTGAAGCTGAAGCTGGTGAAGACGGAATAGCCGCGGGTTCGCGCGCGTTACTGTTGACAGGTCAAGTTGCCCGCCGGCATGGGCGGTGCTAGACTTGACGCCGGTCTTTGACAACTGGGGGTGATCGGTTTCGACCGTGTAGTTGGACGCTGAGGAAGGGTGTCGAGGATGTCGGTGACCTCGTGAATCATCCGGCAAAATCATACATGCTGAAAACCGTTACGCTCTCGCAGCCTAATTAGTGCTCCGAGCGTGCTGCATTTCTCGCCTGAGGGAATGCAGAGCGAAATGATGATCGGGCTGGCACGCATGCCCCGCCGCGGGGCTGCGCGCGAGACCAAGCGGATCGTTGCAGGCGAGCCTGTCTGTTGGCGCGCCTGTGATCAGAAACAATAGACAGACTACGCACCTAGATGCCTCATCGGTCGGTTATGCGGCACGCGGGTTCGATTCCCGCCACCTCCACCAGACTCCGCGCTGCCCGGACTTGCGTCCGGCCAGCGCTACGTCTGGCAGGCCGCGATTCATACCTGACTGTTCGAAACACGGGGCGCGGAGTCTGTCCGCCGAAGCTCACCCGTTTGAAGCTTGCGTGACCATGCGCCACCGGCCTATACATGGCGGCGGAGGCGGCCATGTTCGATCCTGACCTGCTCAAGTTCATGGGCGAGCTCAAGCGCAACAACAACCGCGACTGGTTCAACACGAACAAGAAGCGCTTCGAAGCCAGCGTACAGGCCCCCGCGCTGGCCTTCATCCGCGCCATGGCGCCGCGGCTTAAGAAAGTCAGCAAGTCGCTCAACGCCGACGACAGCAAGTCCGGCGGCTCGCTGTTCCGCATCTACCGCGACGTGCGCTTTGCCAAAGACAAGCGCCCCTACCAGGACTACGTCGCCATGCGCTTTCTTCACGACAAGCCGGCTGGTCCCGGCTGCTACATCGCCATCACGGCCGCCGACGTCACGCTGGGCGCCGGAGTGTGGCAACCCGACAAGGGCCCGCTCGAAAGCATTCGCAAAGCCATCGCCGCCGGCCCCCGCGCGTGGGCCAAGGCAAAGGCAGCCACAGGCTGGGAGCTTGGGGGCGAGACACTCGCGCGCCCGCCCAAGGGTTTCGATAAAGACAACCCGGCGATCGACGACATCAAGCGCAAAGACTTCGTGCTGTTCAAGAAGTTGAAACCGCAGACCATCCTCGACAAAGACTTCGACGCCAAAGTCGCCGCCGAGTACGCAACCGCCAAACCGTTTCTGAAGTTCCTCGCCGAAGCACTGAAACTGCCCTTCTGAGAAGCCCATGCGAATCGGCCATATCGAACTGTTCGTCACCGACCCTCAAGCCAGCAAGCGCTTCTACTGCGAGCTGCTGGGCTTTGAACTCGTCACCGAGCAGGCGCAGGGCCGGCTTGTGTGGCTTGCGCTTGATGGTCGAGAAGTCCTGTTGCGCCCAGCGACTGCGCCGCGCAATGGCGGCGTCGCCTACGGGGACAGCGGCCCGGCGCTGGTGCTGTACACCGCCGACCTGCCCGCGACCCTGGCCCGGCTGCGCGACCGCGGACTTGAGCCGTGCGGCCAGGACTCGGGTTGCCCGCTGTTTCGCGACCCGGACGGCCACTGGCTGCAACTCGTCAACCCGGACGCACATTAGACAAACAAGTGCATGCTGATTTCGTCGGTGTAGCTGCCGTCGGCGTACTTGATGGCGCGCGGGTTGTCTGCCAACACCACCAGTTGCACGCACTCAATGCCGAGGCACTGAAACTGCCCTTCTAGCTCGATCGGCAGAATTCTGCCGAATTGCGGGAAACTGGTAGGATGATACGGGTTGTTCTGTGGCCCAAGGAGATTGCCATGGACCACCACCACGACCACCACAACCACGACCACCACGCGCAACCGTCGGCGCAAACCGACGCGCCGCCCGGAACGCTCTACACCTGCCCGATGCACCCCGAGATCCGACAGACCGGCCCGGGGTCTTGCCCGATCTGCGGCATGGCACTTGAGCCCGTACAGCCATCCCTTAAAGAGGAAGCGAATCCTGAACTTCGGGAGATGACGCTGCGCTTCTGGGTCAGCGCCGCGTTGTCGTTGCCGCTGCTGCTGATCGCGATGGGCGACATGCTGCCCGGCGAGCCGGTGTCGCGAGTGATCGCGCCCACGGTACGCGTGTGGCTTGAGTTCGGCCTTGCGCTGCCGGTCGTCACCTGGGGCGCATGGCCGTTCTATGTGCGCGGCGTGAGGTCTTTGCGCGGGTTCCGGCTGAACATGTTTACGCTGATCGCCCTGGGCGTATTCGTTGCCTCGGCCTTTAGCATCGTGGCGACGTTTGCGCCGGGCATCTTTCCGCATGACTTCCGCGGCCATGGCGGGGCCGTGCCGGTTTACTACGAAGCCGCAGCCGTGATCACCGCGCTGGTGCTGCTAGGCCAGGTGCTTGAGCTGCGGGCCCGCTCACGCACCGGCGCTGCAATCAAGGCGCTGCTGGGAATGGCGGCCAAGACCGCCCGTCGCGTGAATGATTCGGGCGAAGAGGACATCCCACTGCAGCACGTGCATGTGGGCGACCGGCTGCGCGTGCGGCCCGGCGAGAAGGTTCCGGTCGATGGCGAGATCATCGAAGGGTCGAGCAGCATTGACGAGTCCATGGTCAGCGGCGAGCCCATCCCCGTGGAAAAGCACGAGGGCGACAAGGTGATCGGCAGCACCGTCAACGGCAGCGGCGGATTCATCATGCGTGCCGAAAAGGTCGGCAGCGACACGCTGCTCGCACGCATCGTGAACATGGTGGCCGACGCGCAGCGCTCACGTGCCCCAATCCAGAAGCTCGCCGACCTGGTAAGCGGCTGGTTCGTGCCGGCTGTGATGCTGATTGCCGTTGTCACCTTCGGCGTGTGGGCGCTGGTCGGCCCGCCGCCGGCGACGGCCTATGCGCTGTTGAACGCGGTGGCAGTGCTGATCATTGCCTGCCCGTGCGCGCTGGGGCTTGCCACGCCAATCTCCATCATGGTGGCAACAGGGCGCGGGGCCGGCGCGGGCGTGCTGTTCCGGAACGCGGAAGCCATCGAACGCATGCGCAAGGTTGACACCCTGGTCGTGGACAAGACCGGCACCCTGACCCAGGGCAAGCCGGCACTGGTCACGATTGAAGTGACGGGCATAGACGAAGCCGCCTTGCTGACAACCGCGGCATCGCTCGAAAACTCCAGCGAGCACCCGTTGGCCGCCGCCATCGTCAAGGGCGCCGCCGAGCGCGGAATTCAGCCAGCCGAGGTGAGCGCCTTTGCTTCCCACACCGGCAAAGGCGTCTCGGGGACCGTGCAGGGCCGGCAATCAGCCCTGGGAAATGCCGCACTGATGGAGAGCCTGGGCGTTGATCTCGCGCCGCTGGCCGAGCGCGCCGACCGCCTGCGCGAACAGGGCCAGACCGTGATGTTCGTGGCCATCGACAGCGCGCTCGTCGGCATTCTGGGCGTCACCGACCCGATCAAGCCATCGACACCCGATGCAATTTCCGGCCTTCAAGCGGCGGGCATCCACGTCGTCATGATGACCGGCGACAACGAGCGCACGGCCAGGGCCGTTGCGAAACAGCTGGGGCTGGATGACGTGATCGCGGGCGTACTGCCCGACGGCAAAGCCGCCCACGTCAAAGCCCTGCAGCAGAAAGGACACGTCGTGGCCATGGCCGGCGACGGCGTGAACGACGCGCCCGCGCTGGCCCAAGCCGACGTTGGCATCGCCATGGGCACGGGCACCGACGTCGCCATGGAAAGCGCTCATGTCACGCTGGTCAAGGGCGACCTGCGCGGCATTCTGCGGGCGCGCGCGCTCAGCAACGCGACGCTTGCCAACATCAAGCAGAACCTGTTCTTTGCGTTCGTCTACAACGCGCTGGGCGTGCCCGTCGCCGCGGGCGTGCTGTACCCGCTGTTCGGGGTCCTGCTCAGCCCGATGATCGCGGCCGCCGCCATGAGCCTGAGCTCAGTCAGCGTGATCACCAACGCACTTCGGCTGCGCAAGGCGAAGCTTGGTTGATCACACGAAGATGTGCATGCTGATTTCGTCGGTGTAGATGCCGTCGGCGTACTTGATGGCGCGCGGCTTGACGCCGTTCACTGCAAACCCGCACTTGTAATACAACCGTATCGCGCGCGGGTTGTCTGCCAGCACCACCAGTTGCACGCACTCGATGCGCGGGCTTTCCTGCGCCCATGCCAGCAGCGCCCGCACCATCGCTTCGCCAATGCCGCACCCCTGCCACGCCGGAATCACGCCGATCCCGAACACCCCGCCGTGGCGTTGGCGTGTCCGCGCGTGCTGCCGGAAGTTGATGTTGCCGACGATCCATTCCCCGGCCAGTGCGACCAGAAGCAGCGCGTCGGGGTTGTCCGACAGTTCCTGGATCCATTTGCGTTCATCTTCCACGGACAGGTTGAACTCTTCAGGCGTGGTAATAAAGCCGACGCCCGCGCTGCGCACCTCGCGCGCGCATGCCAACAGTTGCTCCGCGTCGTCAGGCGTCGCGCAGCGCAGCACCACGTCGCGACCATCCTTTGCGCGCAGGGTTGATGACCGGAACGTGCCCATGGTTTCAGGGTACAACTTGCAGTTGCCAGCCGTCGATGGTGTTGCAGACTGTGGGCATGGGCTACACGGTTCGGAACATCACCACTTACGACAATGAAAACCCCTGGTGGCCCGAGCGCCGCGGCCATTGGGAAGTCGTGGATGACGCGGGCGATGTCGTGTACAGCTTTGAGTGGCACTTCAACGGCGACAAAGCCGAATGGGACGAGCGCGAGTTCTGGCAAGGCCCCAGGCAGGTGCGCATCAGCAACGACGGCCAGTGGGTCGAATGCGTGATGCAGACCGGAGTGGAGCGCGGGTTCACTTTTCCCGGCCAAACCGGTGAGCGGGTTGAACGCCACCCGCTGCCCCCCGCGACTTCGGCTTGAGTCCTGCGGTGCGCGCCGCTACGCTCGCGGCATGGAAAGACGCGAAGTCACCTCGGGCGCGCCCTGGGAACAGAAGTACGGGTATCGTCGCGCGGTGCGCGTCGGCCCCCACGTGCACGTCTCGGGCACCGCGCCGCTGGATGCGCAAGGCAACACCTTCGGCGTCGGCGACGCCTACGGCCAGGCAAAGCGCTGCCTCGAAATCGCGCTGGACGCCGCCGCCCAGCTTGGTGCAACGGTCGCGAACGTCGTGCGCACCCGCATGTACGTGACCGACATGCGCTTTGCCGACGACTTCGGCCGCGCCCACGGCGACGTGTTTCGCGAGCACCCGCCCGCGTCCACCATGGTGGAAATCCGCAAGCTGATCAACCCCGACATGCTGATCGAGATCGAACTTGAGGCCTACGTCCCATGAGTGACGTGCGCGCCGTACTTTGGGACATGGGCGGCGTGCTCTGCCGCGTGGACGAGTCCGCGGTCTGGGACGCCTGGCAGCAGCACACCGGCATTAGCGGCGATGAGCTGCGCCGCGAGCTGTACGACCGCGGCTTGAAACTTGAGTTTGACAGCGGCTTGAAGTCGCCCGGCGGCGTCGCCCTGTTCCTGGCCACGCGCTGGGAGGTTGACGTGTCAAGTGCCGACTGGCGCCGCATCTGGGGCCTGGCCGTGGCCCCGGAACCCGAGATGGACGAGCTGGCAGCCGCCATCGCCGCCCGCACCCCGTGCGCGCTGGCCAGCACCACCGACAAGGTCCATCACGAGAAACTGGCGGGCGAGCTGAAGTGCCTGGCTGCGTTCAAGGCACAGGTGGTTTCGTACAAAGTCGGCCACGTGAAGCCGCACCCGAACTTTTACCGGGCCTGCCTCGATGCGCTCGGCACCGAGGCCCGGCACACGCTTTTCATCGACGACAGGCTTGAGAATGTGCTGGGCGCGGTCGATGCCGGCATGCAGGGCTTTCGCTACACGACCATGCACGAGTTGCGCAAAGAGTTCGCCCGCGTAAGCCTGATCTAGCATGACTACACTAGACATGTGTTGCGGCCGTCTCGGCCGCACGTGTTGCGCGCGTCTCGCGCGCACGTGTAGCGGGCCTTCCGCCTTCGCTGAAGCTCCGGCGGACAGGACCGACCCGCTTTGGCGCCCGGGACGGGCACCACACCTGCAGGCCAGAGGCCTGCAACACGTGCGGGCTCGAAGCCCGCAACACGCAAAGCTGTCATCAGTGATTGGTGCTGAACTCGCTGGTCAGTAGCAGCGCAAACAGCGCGTCTTCCCAGCCCTGGCGCTCGTCTTTGCCTTGCCCGATGAACGCCGCAAAGCGCTCGGTCTCGGCGCTGCTGGGGCGGCGCGACAGCACGATCAGGAACAGCCGTTCAATCCGCTGCTCGATCTTGCCTGACCCCGTGGTGATGTGGTCCAGCACCGAGCCGCGGCCCCACGCCGACAGCTGCGTCGTGACCTCGCCGTTCATCAGCATCAAGGCCTGGTCAATCGTGAGCGTGAAGCCTTCAGCTTCCATCATTTCGTCGTCGCTCGAAATCGCGGCGTAACGGCGCGAAGCCGCACGGCGCACATACCAGTCATCGCCCATCGTGTCGATCAATGCCTCGAGCTTGTCCAGCGCCTCGGTGTCGTACTCGTAGCGCTTGCCCTTGGCGTCGGCCTTCTTCTCTTTCTTTTCGTCGTTCTTCTCTCCTGCGGCTGCGTCAGCGGCTGCCTTCATCTCGCGCTCGGCTTGCTGGCGTTCGCGGGCGTAGGGGTTGGACTTGACGCCGACGCGCTTGCGCTGGGCATGGTTGGAAATCGTCAGCAGCGTGCCGAAGAACTGTTCGGGCGCAAGTTGCCGCACAGGGTAGCGGGCGAAGTGCCAGTTCTCGACGTTGCCTTCTTTGCGCGTCGCACCACTGCTGGCCGCTTGCCATGTGCGGGTCTTGAGCACGGCGCGGTAGAAGCGCTGCACGCTGTAGTCGTTGTCGCGCAGGTCTTTGGCCAGCAGGTCCAGCAACTCGGGGTGGCTGGCCTCGTTGATGCTGTTGAAGTCATCGACGGGGTTGAGAATGCCCATGCCGAACAGGAAGCTCCAGAAGCGGTTGGCCAGGTAGCGCTGGGTCTGGGTGTTTTCGTCGGCGATGGCCCACTTGGCCCAGGCCTTGCGCCACAACTCGGAGTTTTCGACTTTCAGCTCGTCGCCCAGCAGGTACTTCGGCGCGCGGTAGCGCATCCCTTCGTACTCGCGCAGGCGCTGCTCGACGCTGTCGATCTGCTTCAAGCGCTTCTGCATGGCCTCAGGGTCCACGCGCCGGACCTTGTTCGGCGCAACGATGGACTGGCGCGGGCGCACGTCGCCCATGCGGCGCAGGCGCATCGACGAAAAGAAGCTGGCCACGCCGTTGAAGTCGGATTCTTTCCACGCGTCTTCGTAAGGATGGTCGTGGCACTGCGCGCACTGGATCTGCACGCCTGTAAAGTGGCGCGTCGTTTCGCCGGCCACGTCGGGCGTCAACAGTTCGCGGCGCGAGCCGTAGTAAGCCGCCGCCGGGTTGTCTGACATCTTTCCTTCGGCGGTGATGATGTCGTACATGATCTGGTCGAACCCGCGGCCGGCGTGAATCTCGTTGGCAATCCACGCGCCCAGCACCATGTCGCCGTTGTCCTGCGCGCGGGCGCGGCCCGTGAACACCGTCAGCCACTGGTCGGTCACGTACTCGGCAAAGCGTTTGTCGGCGACCAGCGTGTCGATCAGCTTGTTGCGCTTGTCTTTGTCGGTGGAATCCAGAAACGCCACGGTCTCGTCGGCTTTGGGCGGCATGCCGGTCAGGTCAAGGTACACGCGGCGCACAAACTCGGCATCGTTGGTCTGGGGCGCGCGGGTGATGCCGTCGCGGGCCAGCAGCTTGTCGATCTCGCGGTCAATGGCCGCCGTCAGCGCGCTTTCCGCGTTGCCGGTTGAGGGCGAGGCTTCGGTTTTCTTGTCGTCCGGCTTGGCGTCCGTTTCTTCGGCAGCCGCAAACGTCTGGAATGCAAGCAGGGCGCACGCAATGGCGGCAGCGGCAAAGATCGCGGTCAAACGCATACAACCTCCGGGACGCGGACAGGCACATGTTAAACCCGCGCCAAGGCAATAGGTTGCGAAATACCGGAATGCAGGCCCGGCTGCCGGTGCAGCAAGCTACGGGGTCGCCAGTTCAAACACCGGGTCTTCGGATTGGGCCCGGTGCAGCGCCTCGTGGGTTCTTGCCAGGTCCTCGGGCGCCATCGGCGGCTCGCTGGGCCGGCCCGGTTCTGCCTGTGGGGTCGGCTCGGGTTCCGCCTGTGGCACGTCTTGTGCCCGGGGCGCGACCATCAGCGCGAACTCTTCTGTCACCGCCGTATCATGCGACTTGGGGCCGTCGAACTTCAGGTGCACCGCGCGCACAGCCGCGTCGTGGACCTCGTACTTGGTTTGCACCCGCAGCGCGACTGCCGCCTCGAGCGCCTTGGCGGCGCGAATGGCCACGCTGGGTGCGATCTGCCAGCGGTAGTTCTCGAGCTGCATCATGTCGAGCAGCCGGGCGCGCGCCTCAAGCTCGCGATGGTGCGCCAGGAGCGTCTTGGTGTGATGGTCGATCGACAACTGGATCTCGGCCAAGCCGAAGAAATCGGTGTAGCGCTCCATGCACTCGCGGTAATAGGCCTGGCGCGCAGCCATGTCGGCGTAGCTGCCGGCATCGCGGCCGTGGGCGCCCGCGGCAGGCGCGTGCTGCGCGTCAAGGTGGACCTGTCCCAGCTTCACGCCGGCTGGGAGCTTTCGAACTTTCGGACGTTTGCTCATGACACCCTCCTGTGGTCGAGCGACACAGGAAGCGTAGCAAGGGGTGCGACAAGGAATGGATTTTGGGGTTCTTTGGTTCCGAGTTCCGAGTTCTGGGTTCCGAGCTCTGGGTTTGGGGTTTGGGGTTTCGGGGCTTGGATTCGGAAGCTCCCGAGGGCGAACTAAGCACCAAGCACTCAGAACTCGGAACCCAGAACCCAGAACCCGGAACGAGTTAAAATGGTGAACCCGGCGAAAGCGCCGGGTTCGTGTTGCGAGGCTGACGGGTTATTGGGGGAGGGGCCGTCAGCCCTGTAAGTTCTTTATTGCGCATTGCGCGCGGGAGAGAGGGGCACAGCGGAGGCCGTGCCGCGGGGGATAAGGAGTACTTCTTTCGCTTCGTTTCTTGCGTTTCCTTCGTAGTAACCACCAGAGTCGGTCGTCACCCCTCGTTTCTTCCGATTATGTCTCTGTCTATTTCTTAAACGAAATGCCCCGCCGTCTCGTTCCACAAATTCCGCCCGGTACCGCGCATTTTCTGCGTGGCTGCGGTCACCTGTCAGTAACGCGGGTAGCTACAGTTTAAGAGAAGTCAGCAACTCGTTCACCGCTGCTCGTGGTGACATTGTGCCCTGCCGCACCTGGCGGCAAAGCCTCTCAAACAGCGGCTTGGCGCGTGTTCCTGTGCGCAGCGCGCGCAGCAGTGCCTCGCCGGCCAGGTCGGTCAGCCGGGCCACCGAGCGTGCGGCGCGCACCTCGGGCAGGACTCCCTGTGACGAAAGAAATGTGCGGTGCTGTGCAATCGCGCTGACCAACTCATCGACGCCTTCATCCGTGGTGGCAACCGTGCGCACCACCGGCGGCAACCACAGCGGGCCCTGCTGGTGCGCGCGCAGCTCAAGGGCTTCCTTGATGTCTTCTTCCAGGTGCTCGGAGCCTTCGCGGTCGGCTTTGTTGATCGCGACGACGTCGGCAATTTCCATGATGCCGGCTTTCAGGGCCTGCACGCTGTCGCCGGCAGCTGGCGTGAGCACGACCACCGTCGTGTCGGCCAGGCGCGCGATGTCGACTTCGCTTTGGCCCACGCCCACGGTCTCGACGATCACGGGGTCAAATGCCGCCAGCGCCAGCACGTCGCACGCGTCGTGGCTGCCGATGGCGAGCCCGCCAAAGCGGCCGCGCGCCGCCATGCTGCGCACGAACACCTCTTCGTCCAGCGCATGCTCGGTCATGCGCAGCCGGTCACCCAGCAGCGCCCCGCCCGAGAACGGGCTTGACGGGTCAACAGCGACAACGCCGACGCGCCGACTCCTGCGGCGAAGGTGCTTGATGATCGAGCTGGTCAGTGTGCTCTTGCCCGCGCCCGGCGGGCCGGTGATGCCGATGCGTTCAGGGTGCGGGATGTTTGGGTACTCGGCGTCCAGTGCCGCCAGGAAGGCCTCGTCGCCGTTCTCGACCAGTGTCAGCGCGCGCGCGATGGCGCGGATGTCGCGGCTGCGGATGCGTGCAATCAGGTCCATCGCGTGCAGGATACAGCGAATTGCGCGCATACGAAGTTCGAAACTGTTGCGTACGCTCCGGCCCTGCATGTCGCTAACATCGTGGAAACTGGATGGGAACCAGCATCCGGTTGCGGGCTGAGGTTGACAGTCGACGGTCGACAGTTCGCGGTAGCTGCGGCTGCTCGCCGTAACCGTAGACTGTGAACCGTTGACCGTAAACCTGCACCCTGACTCTGGTGGTTATGCAAATCGTGGAATGCTTGCCATGCATGCCGAGGTTGCCTACCTGTTTCGCCACGCCGTGGTGCGTGACGCGGCCTATGACCTGCAGCCGGCATCGCGGCGCGCCGTTTTGCATGAGCTGACCATCGCCATCATCGAAGAGCTTTGCGGCGCCGACGAAAAGGCCCTCGATGCCATGGCGCTTGAGCTTGCCAACCACGCCGCCCGCGCCCGCGCGGACATGCCCGACGCCACGCGCAACCTGGCTGCGGTCAAGCGGCTGGCCCAGCGCGAAGCGAACTATCTGAACCGGGCAGCATTGCACGCCGAAGCAAACTATCGCCACCTTGAGGCCGAGCGCTGCTGGCGGCGCCTGGCAGAAGTAGCCGAGCCGAACGAGGCCGCCAACGCAACCTACCGTGCCGGCGGCATGTGCTTTCGGCTTGGGCGCGTGGCCGAGGCTGAGCGCCTGCACCACGAGGCATTGCACGCAGCCCAAAGCGTGGGCCACAGCCGCGTAGAGGCCGTGGCGCTGAGCGGCCTGGCAAGCCTGTACCGCCAGACTGGGCGCAGCACTGAGGCAGAGCGCTTTTTTGAGCTGGCGTTTGAGGCACACAGCCGCGCGGGCGACGCCGTGGGCGAGTCGATCACGCTGACGAACCAAGCCAACTTCTATTTGGGGTTGGGGCGCATGCCGGAAGCCAAGGCCGCGTTTGAGCGCGCGCTGGCCAAGCTTGAGGCCTTGCAGCAACGGCGCTCGATCGGCATTGCGCTGAACGGGTACAGCAGCGTGCTGCACCACACGCAAAAGCTTGAAGAAGCCGAGGCCACGTACAAGCGCGCGCTGGCCATCCTGCGCGAAGTCGGCGATCGCATGTATGAGGGCGTGGTGCTGGGCAACCTGGGGTTCCTGTACACTTCCACGGCGCGGCATACAGAGGCCGAGGAGGCAATTTTGGCGGCGCTGGCAATCGCGCGCGACGTGAATGACCAGCGCCTTGAAGCCGTGCTTCGGGGCAACCTCGCGATCACGCTGCGCGAGACCGAACGCCTGGACGCCGCTATGGCCAGCATGCAGCGCGCACTTGAGTTGCACCGCGAGACCGCCAATTTGCACTTTGAGGGCATGCACCTGTGTGAGCACGCCCACACGCTGCTCAAGCTGGGGCGAATCGACGAAGCCGGAGCGGCCTGGCAGCAGGGGGCTGCGATTCTTCGAAAGGTCGGTGACGCTAACGGGCTGGCCCAGCGCATGCCGGCTGCCCGCGAGGCCTTTCGACGCGCCGGGCAGGAGATGCCGGGCGACGCCTGAGCATGAACATCTGCTGACTGTCGTTGTGCCGGCGGCAACATCTTGCGCAGACGCATCGAGGTGCATTTTACCACAGAGGCACAGAGGTCGCGGAGAACTGCTCTGAAGCTTTGGCTTCACTCTGTGGGCTCTGTGACTCTGTGGTAATCGCTTTGGCAGTGGCTTGCCAACCAGTCGCCTGTACTGACCGAAGGGGGCGGGTGCGACAGGATCAGTCTTCGAGTTCGTCGGCGTAGCGGTAGGCCTGCTGGCGCAGCACCGGGCTTGGGTCGCGTTCTTTGATGCGCAGAAACCACGTGCGCAACGACTTGTCTTTCAGCTCTCCCAGCCGCGTCAGCGCCGCCTGCCGCACGCGCAGCGACGGGTCGTTCTCGACCAGCCCCTTCATGCGCTCGACGTCGGTCTTTGGGATGTGCGCCACGGCCACGGCACGCAGCGACGCGTCTTTGTTGACGTCGAGATATTCATCCAGCAGCGCGGTCTTGTTGTCCGAGCGATCCAGCATCGCACCCAGCGCCTGCGACTTCACGGCAATGTTCGCGCCCTGCTCAAGCACCCGCCGCAACTCGGCGTCGGCGCCGCTTGTCGGGCTGCGGCGCAGGCCTTCCACCGCGCCCTGGGCAACCAGCGGGTCGGGGTCGTCGGCCGCCTGCGTCAGGCGTTGCAGCACCGCTTCTCCGCCGACACACCCCAGCGCGGTCAGCCACGCGGGCAAGTACTCGTCTTTGCGGGAAACGCCGGCTTCCACGATCAGCAGCGCGTCCGGGAGCGCGCGTTCGGCGACAGTCGCGATCAGCGCGCGAATGATGTCGGCGCCCAGCGGCTGTGTGACCATGCGCTTGACCAGGTCGGCGATTTCCTGCGCGTGCTCGACTGCCCATCCGCGGCCGGGGCCAACGTTGTCGAGCAGGTTGGCCATCATGTCATCGATGATCGGGATGCCGCCGCTGCGGTCGCGCCGGGGCAAGCCGCGGACGAGCATGGGCAGGTAGGCCTTGAGCGCAGTCTGCTCAAGCTCAAGCAGTGCGGTGGACCAGTCTTCCAGCGACGTGATCCAGAGCCACAGCGCCATGAAGCGAAGTTCTTCGGGCGCGGTTTGCCGCTCAAGCATGCGGCGCAGGTTCTCACGAATCGCGACGGTGACGCTGGCAGGCCCGGTTTTGTACTCGTCGCGTTTGACGGCTTTGTGAAGGCGCAGCAACTGCTGGAACAGCGGCACGAGCAGCCACTCGGGTTTCTCGGCGTCGATAGTGCTTCGAAGCAGGCCCATCAGGCGCTCGTCGCGTGACGGGCCCTCGAACAGCATGGGCAGCAGTGTAGCGAGGTAAAGCTTGAGCTCTTCGAACTCGCCGCTGGCGTATTGGTCGGTGGTGCCATAGAGCTGGCTGGTGCGGGTGTCGAGCACGCGCAGCGCCCATTTGCGGCGTTCTTCTTCGGCGTGGTAGGCGTTGAAGAACTCGATGCGCACCCACGCGTTCTGCTCGTTCTCGATGTGAAACGTCAGGCGCGCGTCTACGCGTTCGCTGGGCCGGCACTTGCGCAGCTCGGCGTGGGCGCTTTCGCGGCCCTTGCGGTCGCCGACTTTCGTCGCGTGCTGGATGCGGCCGATCAGGATGTCGATTTCGCGCTCGGTGCTTTCCGCCACCTCGGGCGGCGGCTCTTCGCCGCCATCGGCCGGAGTCTCGCCGCCGTCGGCGCTGTTGCCGGTTGCTTCGTTCGTGCCGGCGGCGGGCGCGTTGGCCAGGTCTTTGCCGCGGCTGCCAAGGTCGGGCAATCTGGGCCCCGAGTTTGCCGCGGGCGTGTTGCCGTCGCCCGCGTCGCCGAATTGCAGCCACGCAAACACGGCGCCGCCCAGCGCCAGTGGCAGCACGCACAGGACGATCAGCCACACAGGCGCGCGGCGGGGTTGGGGTTGCACTTCCATGCTGATGGTTTAACGCATTGCGCAACGATTCGTCAGGGCAGATTCCGGGATCGGACTACATAAGCGAAACCACTGCAACGCCAAGCCGCAAGGAGCGCCACGGCCGGATTTCCTACTCGCGAGTCCTGAGGGCTGCCGTGGCGTTCTTTGCGTCATGGCGAATGGGTTTTCGAGACGGTTTCCCGCGCCTCGGACTGTAACTGCTTCACGCGCCTGCGCGCCGTAGCGCTTCGGCGCGAAGGCGCGACGGCGCGAAGAACTGCTCGAAGCAATCCTCGGTGAACACCGGTGCACATGTTCATGCATGTGCACCCAATGCGGTACGAACAAGCGGTGCTCGGAATGCGCCACGGAGTGGCGCACGGAGTCTGGCCCATGGCGTAGCCATGGGAAATCCGGCGAAAGAATCACAGCGCCCCAGCGGGGCGCAGGAGGCTCGCGACCTTTCCCGCGCCCCGCTGGGGCGCCAAAGTCGTTCGATCTCGAATTCCCACGGCTACGCCGTGGGCCAGAATCCAAGCGCCCCCCTGGGGCGCACTGCAGGGCGATGTTTGCCGAATCGATGAGCCGCACACCCACAGTCGCAGTGCATGCATGTGCACCGATGGTTGCTTTTGCAGTACACCGGACGTCGGCGCGTTCGGCGCGGCTTCAGCGAATCAGGTGTTGGGCCGGGCCCTCGCCCAGCAGCTTGATGGGGTCGCCGACCAGCGGTGCTGTTTCCAGCCGATAGGCCTCGGCGTGCAGGCAACCGCATTTCAAACCAAAGTGCGCCGTGATGCTCAGAAACTGGTCAACGAAACCTGACTTGCTCATGCGCGTCAGGGGCGCGCCGTTTTCTTCTACGACGTGCTGGAACTGGCTGGCATAGGCCAGAATCGCCTGCTTCTTGGTCTCGATCACCGCGCTGATGTCGACGTAGAACGATTCCTCGAAATGCCGGCTGTAGCGCGCGTGCACCAGCCGCTGCGCCCGATGCGGCGGCAACTCGGTGGCGTAGCCCTTGAGCGCCGCGAAGTGCACCGCCTTCTTGGCCAGTCGCGCGGCGGCTTCGTGGTCGGGGTGGTGGCACGTAAACCATGGCGCGACCACGACCTGTGGCTTCAACCGGCGCAACTGGTTCACGACGATGCGCACGCTTTCGTGGCTGTCGTCGATGAAGCCGTCTTTGAACCCGGCGAAGGCGACTTCGGCGCAGCCCAGGATACGGGCGGCTTCGCGCGCTTCTTTCTCGCGGGTTTCGGGCGTGCCGTGGGTGCCCATCTCGCCGCGCGAAAGGTGCAGAATACCGATGCGGTAGCCCTGGCTGGATGCGCGGGCCAGCCACCCGCCGCAGGTCATTTCCGCGTCGTCGGGGTGTGCGCCTATCGCAAGCAGGTGCAGAGGTTCGGCCATCGGGTCATTCTATGTTTGACAATCGGCGGGGTAAGTGAGGGCCGGTTGCCTGCTACCAGGCCAGCACCGGGGCCAGCCGGCGCAGGGCGTCGGGGATGCGCGCGCCGAACCAGCACAGGTCCTGTCCGTCGCAGATGCGAAAGCGGTCGGCGTGAAGGGTCGGCAACTGCTCGCGCCAGAACTGAAGGTGCGTCGGCTGAAACGCGTAGGGCTCGTCCGGAAACAGCAGGATGTCAGGCTTGAGGCCGACGACCTGTTCGGCGCTGACCTGCGGGTAGCGGTCCTCCGTCGCGTGCAGCAGGTGCGCGCCGCCCAGGGTCTCGATCATGTCGCCGATGTAGGTGCCGCTGCCCGCAGCCATCCATGGCTCGCGCCAGATGAAAGCCACCGCGCGGGGCCGGGTGTGGTCGCGGGGTTTGAGGCGGTGCTGGTTTTGTTCGGCAAGTTGCGCGCTTCGGTCGCGGGCCGCCACGACCTCGCGCACGCCGTCGCGCACGATCGCGTCGGCGACATGTTCGCGCGCAAAGATCAGGCCCGCGGTGGCGACGAAGGCCAGGCCCTCTTCGACCGTGGTCGGCTGGCAGACGTGGACGGTGAGGCCCTGCTCGCGCAGGTGCAGGATGTCTGCGCGGCGGTTTTCTTCTTTGTTGGCGAGCACGAGGTCGGGCTTGAGCTCGAGAATTTTCTTCAGGTCGGGGTTTTTGGTGCCGCCCACGGTGGGCACCTGCGTGACTTCGGGGTCGGGCGAGACGCAGTAGACGGTCCGGCCGATCAGCCGGTCGCCGACGCCCAGCGCGAACAGCGTTTCGGTGATGCTGGGCACGAGGCTGACGACACGGGTGACCGGTTGCGGGATTTCGAGCTCGGTGAACGTAAGGTCGGTCAGCTTCATGGCAGCAGGGTAGATCAAGGCGCGGAAAACGAAACCGGCCCGCAGCAAGCGGGCCGGTGCGAGACCAGGCAAGCATCAGGTCAGGTCAAAGGTTGCGGGCACGCCGGTGACGATGGCGGCTGCAACGATGTCGCTGTCGATCAGGTAGTGGCCCAAGCCGTCTTTCTTGAAATCAAACAGCAGGACGGTCCAGGTGCCGGCCGACGGCTCACCCAGGAACGGGAAGCTGTTGCCGATAGCAGTATCGGACTGGTTCATCGAGAAGACGTAGCGAGTCTGCTTGTCGTTCGTGGAGCTGGTCGGGTCGGACACACTACCCGCCGACGGCACTTCCTTGACACTGGGGCACCACCAGCCGCCTGAGGGCGAGATGATGTAGAAGAACATCTCGGTGGTGGGGTCGCCGGCAAAGTTGGAGCGGATGGTCCAGCTGAAAGTAAGGCCGGTGACAGCGAACGAGTTGGTGATGGTGAAGGGCAGGATCAGCGGTTTGTTGGCACCGATATGCCCGAGGTCAAACGGAACGCGCGGGGCAACGAACTCAGGCAGGCGAGCGCCGTACATGCCGGAAACCAGCGGCAGCGGCGAGGATTCGCTGCCGAAGGTGGAGCCGGCGGGCAACCCGAGGTTCAGGCGCAAGGTGGCATTGCGAAGAATGCAGCGGCCGTCTTCGTCCTCAATTGGGTCACGCAACTGGATTTCCCATTCGCCGTCGGACGACGTGCCGTCGAACTCAACGGCGAAGTGAACTTCCGCATTCAAGTCAACAATCGCGCTATCGCCGGCACCCGAAACGAACGACACTTCAGTCCAAGCTGAGGCGGTGCCGTCTGGCGCAATCACTTTCACCCGAATGTCGGGGTGGCTTTCGCTTTCCTGGGCGGGCGGAAGCATGTACAGCCGGATGCGCACGTCGTTGACGACTTCGCCGCCGCCCATGCCGAAGTTCATGGACAACTCCTGGTCGTCGAACTCGTCGCCCTCAGGAATCTTGATGGCCGTCATTTCGGACGGAAACGTCAACGTATCGTAATAGTGCCTCAGCAGCGGGTTGGCCGCCGGCGCCCGGTCGGGCAGGCGCTTCTTTTCCTTTTCGTGGTCCCAGGGCACGTCGCACGCGGCGACAGCCAGGATGCCGGTAAGCAGCGCCAGCAGGATCAGACGGTCTTTGATCATCGTGTCCCCCAACATGCGTGTGGAATGAGGTTTACGAAGTTACCCCGGAGCGGGGCGTGGGTCAACGTGTCACGGCCATCTTCGTGTGTGGACAACTGTCAAATGGAGAGCGCCCCTCTCCAGCTGCCGGTGTCAGGTCGCCGACTTTGCACGGTGGTCGCTCACATACACCGTGCTCTGGTCCGGCTTCCTGCCCCGACAACTGGAGAGGGGCGCGCTCGTCGCTCAGGGGACAGGGGGGCTGTCCCCTGAGCGTGCTGCCCTGTTGCTCGGAACACTCAAACAATACCCCACGTAATGAAAATGGCAAGAAGAATCCGCCCTTTTGATAGAAAGTGCGACTGTACGATGATCGCAACTAATGCACTTTGCAGTAATCTGACCAACCAGCGCGTTGCGCGCCATGGGCCTGAATCACGCGATTACCTTCAAAGACAAGTCCAAGGCGGGTGCGGAGTGAGTCAGCGCCCCGATGCTGATGCGCTCTACCCCGGTCTCGGCGTAAGGTTTTACGGTGTCGAGTGTCACCCCGCCCGAGATCTCGAGCTGGCACTTCTTTACATCTTCGTCCCGGGTGCCGCGCAGTTTCACCACCGCCCGGATGTCATCCAGGCTGAAATCGTCAAGCATGACGATGTCGGCGCCCGCTTTCATCGCTTCCTGCGCCTGCTCAATGCTTTCGGCTTCTGCCGTGAGGCGCTTGCCCGGGTGCTTGTCGCGCAGCCGCTGAATTGCCTCAGCCAGCGACAGCCCGCTAAGCCGCAGGTGGTTTTCCTTGATCATCATTTCGTCGTACAGGCCCATGCGGTGGTTGGCGCCGCCGCCGCAGGAGACCGCGTACTTTTCGAAGGCGCGCAAGCCGGGCGTGGTCTTGCGGGTATCGAAGATCATCGCGCGCGTGCCCTCGACCAGGTCAACAAAGCGCCCGGTGAGCGTGGCCACGCCGCTTAACCGCTGGATCAGGTTCAGTGCGCTGCGCTCGCCGGCGACCAGCGCCGTCTGGGCCGCCGTGACCCGCGCCGCGATTGCGCCCTCGCGCAGGCGGTCGCCGTCTATGGCCTCGTACGTGACTTCTGCGTCCGGGTCGAGCTTGTGGAAAATGACTTCCAGCCACTGCACGCCCGCGAGCACGCCGTCGCGCTTGACCTTGAGCTCGGCGCTGGCGCGCTTGCCGGCATCCAGCAGCGTCCCGCCCGTGAGGTCGCCCGTGCCCAGGTCTTCGTGCAGCGCGAACTCGGCCCACTTGTCGGCCAGCATGAGCAGCGTGTCGTCCATGTAGTGGCGCATGCCGACTGATTAACCTGAGGGCGCCGAATTTGAAAGCGTCAGTCAATCCACGCCGGCGGCGCTACTGATGCGCGCGCGCAGGCTTGGCGAAACGTTGCCCGTTTGCGCCCCGGCGCCAGTGGGTCCTTCAACTGGTGCAGGATCGCGACCCCCTGGTCCCACGCTGCGCGCGCGTCCGCCTCGCGCCCCGAGATGTACAGAAACTCGCTCTGGCTGCACAGGTGCAGGCCCTCGAACCGGCGATTGCCGACCTCGCGGTGGATTGCCAGTGCCGCCGCGTACATGCCAGGCACTTCCGCGTTGCCGGTAGCGCTGAGCAGCGATGCCAGGTTACCCAGCAGCACACCTTCGGTGCGGCGATTGGCGACTGCGCGGGACAGGTCCAGCGCCGCGCGCAGCACCGACTCAGCTTCTGCCATGCGCCCGGCAGACCGGTGGATACCGGCAAGGTTGCCCATGTAGATGGACTCGTTGAGGCGGTCGCCGATCTCACGAAACATCTCCAGGGCCTGCGTCATCGCCTGCAGGCTCTGCTCAAGTTTTCCGTCCTCTTCATACATGCCCGACAGGTTGGCAAGGCTGATCGCCTCGCTGCGCCGCAGCCCGAGTTCGCGGTGCCTTCTGAGCGCGCTTGCGTAGGCATGCTCAGCCTGCGCGCGGCGGCCGGTGTCGCGATACAACGTGCCGAGGTTGTTCATGACCACGGGCTCGTGGTGCGATGCGCCGAGTCGCCGCGTAAGTTCAAGCGCCGCCAGGTAGGCGTCTTCCGCTTGGCGCACGCGCCCGGTCTCAAGGTACAGGTTGGCAAGGTTTCCGAGTGTTGCGCATTCGCTGGCCAGGTCTCCATGCCGACGGTGAATGGCCAACGCCTGGCCAAACGATTCTTCTGCCTCTGTGACGCGCCCTTCTACCTTCTGCAACACCGCAAAGGCTGTGAGGGCGCGGCCCTCTTCTAATTCGTCGCCGCTTGCGCGGATGCTTGCAAGCCCTGACTCAAACTCGGAAGCGGCTTCTGCCAGTCGGCCCATTTGCCGCAAGATCGCCGCCACGTCGACGCGCGCCTTGCCCGCGTTCCGGGGCGAGGCGTGCTCCAGTGCTCTACGCCGCAAGGCCAGCGCCTGCTCCATCGCGCCCATCCGCTCATGCACCGTCGCCGAGCTTCCCAGGCAGGCGCATAGATCGTCGCCAGCGCTGATGGCGGCCAGCGCATCCCAGGCGCGGATGGCCTCCTGGTTCCGGTAATGGCTCATGGCGAAGTCCGCCGCACGGTGAAGGTACAGGGCCGCGACTTGCTGCAGTGCGCTGGTGTCGGCCCCGTCTGCCGTGCCGGCAAGGCGAGCGTGCTCGGCCAGCTCGATGGCCCACGGGTCGATCGGGTGGTGTGCGACACTCTGGCCGTCGCGAATTTCGGCCCGCGGTGGCCGGCCATGCATCGCCTCCATGACGTCGATGGCCAGCTTGTGAAGACTGGCCCGGTGCCCCGGCAATTGCAGCGAGTACGCGGCGTCGCGCACCATCGCATGCTGAAACACGTACGCATCTTCGGCGTGCGCCATCGGCGCATGATACGGAAGTTCGCGCGGCTGCTCAGCCCCTTGATACGGATGCGCGCTGGATCAGCTCGTCGTACTTGCGTTTGAGCTCGGTCGGCAATGGCGCTGTGCCCAAGCGGTTGCTCAGCAGGTTGATCGCGTCCTGGTTGCGGCCCAGTGCGACATACTCGACCGCCATTTCATAGCGCAACCACGCCAGCAACTCATCGTCGCCTTCCACGGCATGATAGCCGCGCTCAAACCAGTCCAGCGCATCCTGGTGCAGGGCCTTGGCCGCCAGCGCCGTGGCAAAGCGGCGCGCGCCCAATGCACTGCGCGTGCGAGTGCCCCACAGGCTTGACATGAAGCGCAGGTCGCGTTCGTCGCCATCGGCGGCGGTTTTGGCTGCACCTTCGCCGATGCTGGCCTGCTCATGGCCAAGGCGGTCGTACAGCCGTGTCAGCTCGGACTGGCGCGACGGTGTCGGCGGCAGCATTTCGTCGGGCGGTTCCTGTGTGCCCGCGCAGGACGCGAGCAACAGCACAAGAAGCAACATGCCAAGGCTGGTCTTCACTGGGGCCCTTTTCGAACTCGTTCGCTTGTCATGTTTTACGCACAGACGGCGGCAGGAGTCGAACGAAAGTTGCTTCACTTTCGTGCCTCGGCTGCGCGCCTTAGTCGCATAAGGTACGCCCAGCGGCAATGGGCATCGAACTGCTGCATGTCTTCGAACACGTATTCGCCCGAATCCGCGCCGTGGGCAAGGGCCAGCGCCGCGCCGGGCAGCGTGGCACCCGCCGCCAGCCTGGCCAGCAATGCCACCGCCACGTGCAGGTCACGCCCCGGGCTGGCGCTGCGGTCAATGCCCAGCACGCGCGACGCGCTGGTGATGCGCAGCCGCTCATAGGGCTTGGTGAACACCAAATCAATCACCGTGCTGATGCGGCCAAAGCCGTCCACCTCAGGGCTTGTGCGCACGGACTTGCGTGTCAATGCAGCCGCGAGCGCGCCGGCGACGTCAGGCTCCGGCTTGTCAATCTCGGCGCGCAGCGGAAACACGCGGTCGCGGGCTTTTTCCAGTGCCTTGGCGGCGAGGCTGCGGCGGTCTTCGGCTTCGGCCAGTGCGCTTTCGTCTACTTTTTCGACCAGCGATGCCGCCTGCGCGTCGGCGCCGACCAGCACGCCGCCGCACACCAGCGCCAGGTCAGCCCACGGCCAGGTCTTGGGCAAGCCGGCACCGGTCAGTGACGGCGTGGACAGGCCTTCGCGATCCAGCGACACCACGGCAACATGCACCGGCTTGGGAATGATCGGCACGGCGTCATCGGCGATGCTGACGGCTGACACCCCGTGGCCTTTGAGCAGCTCGACGGCGGCGTCGGCCTGCGCTTGCGTCGCGCCTTGCAGCAGGATACCGCGCTGCAGCCGGCACATGCGCACGGCGTCAGCACGCTGGACACCCAGCGCGCGGGCCAGGTCGTCAGCGTAGCGCCCGGGGTCAAGCCACAACGATTCCAGCAGCACAACGCTGAAACGCCCGGCTTCACGACTCAAGATCACAGCCATGGGGCCACTTTAGCCAGCTGGGTGCTGCGGGCCAGTCGGTCGCTTTGGTGACGCTTTGCCAAGTACGAGGTGGAAATGCATGGGCCGCCAAGGGGCCAAGCAGCGCCAAGGAATGGCACTGCGAGAAACTGCCTGGTGCTGCCGAGCGCGGACCCACTGGATGGATTGAAAACGGAGTAACAGAGTAACGGAGGCATCAAACCCAACGCGCCCGGGCCGAGCCCTCCGTTACTCTGTTCCTCCGTGTGAAAATGCATTTGCCAGTCGGAATGGAACACGCCTTCGCTGCTTCTAGCCGCGCACGATGCTCAGCGACGCGCCTAGCCCGCCGCTTACGCATAGGGTTGCTAGGCCTCGTTTGCTGCCTTTGGCTTTCAGCGCATGGGCTAGTGTGGTGATGATTCGGGCGCCGGTGTTGCCGATCGGGTGGCCTAGCGCGATCGCCCCGCCGTGCACGTTCAGGCGCTCGCGCGGGATTTTCAGCTCGCGGTCACAGGCCAGCACCTGCGCGGCAAAGGCCTCGTTCAGCTCGACCAGGTCGTAGTCTTCCATGGCGAGCTTGAGTTTTTCGTTCAGCTTGCGCGTGGCCGGCACCGGGCCTATGCCCATCACTTTCGGGTCCACGCCCGCGAACGCCCAGCCCTCGATGCGCGCCAGGGGCGCGTACCCCAGCTTGCTTGCGGTGCCGGCGTGCATGACCAGAAGGGCACTTGCCCCGTCGGTGATGCCGCTGGCGTTGCCCGGCGTGACCGTCCCGCCATCCATGAACACTGGCTTGAGTCGCGCCATCTCGGCGGGTGTTGAACCCGCGCGCACGGGCTCATCTGCATCGACCTGCACGTCGCCCTTTTTGCCCTTGATCGTGATCGGGCTGATCTCGGACTTGAACGCCCCCGCCTTGATCGCCGCTTCGGCTTTGTTGTGGCTGTTGGCGGCGAACTCGTCCTGCTCTTCACGCGGTATCGAGTACTGCTCGCGCAGGGTTTCGGCTGTGCGCCCCATGAGCTGGTCGGCCAGCGGGCAGTGAAAGCCGTCGCGGTACATCAGGTCAATCACCTCAGCATTGCCAAGCCGGTAACCGTCGCGCAGGTTGGCAAGAATGTGTGGCACGTTGCTCATGCTTTCCATGCCGCCGGCGATGCAGATCTCGGCTTCGCCGGCCATGATCTGCTGGGCCGCCAGCACGACGGCCTTGAGGCCGCTTGCGCAGGCCATGTTGACCGTAGTGGCGAGCGTGGTTTCCGGCAGGCCGCTGCGGATTGCCACTTGCCGGGCAGGGTTTGGCCCGCAGCCCGCTTGGCGGGCGTGGCCGAAATAGACTTCGTTGACCAGTGCGGGGTCGATGCCGCTTTCGGCAAGGATGGATTTGACGGCGTGAATGCCAAGCTCGGGCGCGGAAAGTGAAGCGAGGCTGCCGCCGAACTTGCCGATGGGTGTGCGTTTTGCGTGTGTGATGACGATGTCGGTCATGGCTGCTCCTGCATGGTAACGCGCAGATTGTGCAGGCAAGTCCGTGCTGTCAACGTGGCATACCGCTCATTGACGGCGGCAAGCTGTCTGCTACCTTTTCGCCCCGCTGGTCAGGTAGCTCAGTTGGTAGAGCAGCGCACTGAAAATGCGCGGGTCGCCGGTTCAAGTCCGGCCCTGACCACCAGACTTCGCAAGCCCGGCCTCGCGGCCGGGCTCGCTTCGTCTGGCAGGCCGCGAACCTTCTGGCCGATGTTTCGCCAGCAATGTCGGATGGACGACGGCGACCCGAACCGCAGAAGGTCGCTCGACCGCTTCACTTACGACCGGCGTCGCGGCTTGTCTTTGCACACATCCTACGGATGCCGCACTTGGCGCGACTCGGTCGCCCGCTACGCGGGCTTTCAATCATTCGCCGCCTCTACCTATGGTTCCGCGCGCCTTCGGCGCTTGTCACCATAGGCTACAGTCGTCCGGCCCGCTCTGCGGGCCGCTTGCGCCGCCTTGGCGGCGCTACGAGAGTAGCCTGGGGTGACCTAGGCGCGTCGCGCCGAAGGAACCCCAGGTACACGAAAGCAGAATGTCCCAAGCCCGCGAAGCGGGCGACCGAGGCCCGCGAAAGTGGGCATACAAAGATGTGTGGGATGACAAGGCCTCACGGCCGGGCTCGCTTCGTCTGGCAGGCCGCGAGATGGCCTACACAGGCCCCATTCGTCCCAAACAGTCCAGCCAACCGCATTTCCATGGAATCGGTAGTTTGCTACGGTTGTTCCCATTGCGGAGGTCGCCATGTCGATGACTGTGGGCGCGCTGGCCAAGAAGGCCGGCATCAACCTTGAGACCGTTCGCTTCTACGAAAAGCAGAAGCTGCTGCCTGACCCTGAACGCACCAGCGGCGGACACCGGCTTTACTCTGATGCGGATGTGGACCGGCTGCGGTTTATCCAGTCGGCCAAGGCGGTCGGGTTTACGCTGAAAGAGATTCGCGCGCTGGCCCGCTTTCGTGAAGAAGACCCGGGCGAATCCTGCGACGACGTGATGGAACTCGGCCGACGCAAGCTTGCTGAAATTGAAGTCAAGTTGCGTGAGTTGCAGACTATCCGCAAAATGCTCGCGGGCTTCATTGCAGCGTGCCCGGAAGACGACCTCGGCCACTGCCAGGTGCTTGCGGGCATCGAGAAGGCCACCGGCGCAAAGTCCTGAACCCCCTTGAACCGGTACCTTGCTACGGGCCTAGGGTGCACGCGGAGGCTGACGTGAAACTGTTGCTCTGCTGACTGTTCCTGTTGCTTGCGGCCGTGATGCCGGCAACGCTTTCCGCCCACAACACCCTGTTCGGTGATGCGCCGCGCACGATCTGGCGCAACGGCCTTGAAATCGAAGCCGACACCAAGTGGGAGCTGCACAAGCGCTTCTTTTTGCAGGACTCGAGCATCGGCAACCCCCACGACACGCGCGTGCAGGTCTGGACGTGGAGCTTTGGGTTGACCTACGGCATCACGCGCGACTTTTCGATGCGCGTGCACATCCCCGTCGGTTATGCCGTGCGCCGCAGCAAGAACACTGACCTGAATGACCACTACTTCGGCCTGAAGAACATCGGCGTCGGGTTCAAGTACCGCCTGTACAACGAGCCGCAACCGGGGGGCAGCTTCCAGGGCGGCGTGTTCGTTGACTTTGAGCTGCCGACCGCGCAGGACCGCGGGCCGGTCGGGCTGCTGAGCCCGAAGATTTCGTTCGGCGATGAATCTTTACGCGTCAAGGGTGGCGCGACCTGGTCGTTCAGCACCACGCGCCACTACTTCTGGATGGATATCGCGGCCAGTGTCGGCACGCTGAGCGACGGGCGCATCAAGGGCCCGAGCATCAACTTTCACCCGGCGTATGCTGTGCGGGTGTTTGAACTGACCGACTACCGCGAGTTCGACATGATCCTGCTGTTTGAGGGCGACGCCGAGTTCGTCGAGCGCATGTGGTTCAACCGCAAGCGTGTCGTGCCCTCGGGCTACTACAAGTTTCATGTCAGCTTTGGCATCCAGATGAACATCACCAACTACGTAGAAGTGAAGCTGGGCTACGAGTACCCGATTTACCAGTACTACTTCGCGCCAACCTACGTGCATGAAGGCGAAGCCAAGATCAGTTTCAACTACCTGTTCTAGGATCGAGCCATGAGAACACTGACGGTCATCCTCGCCCTGGCAACTCTGGTACTGGCCGGCTGCAAAAGCCAGTACTGGGTCTGGGCCGAGAAAGACGAGCCGATCATCGCGGCGAATGACACGCCGGAAAATGCGCCGCCCGTCGAGCCCGCGCCTGACCAGCCGGAGCCCGAACCCGAACCGCAGGCGCCCAAGGAGATCATCTTTGTACTGGGCATCGACGGCATGGACTGAGGCCAGTGAGCGACGGGCGTCATGGACGCCTTCCTTGCCCGGTCGGGCATCAAGGATGCAAAAACAGACATCACCAAGGCCGAGGTATACCTGCTGGCCGAGCCGAACGCAGACCTGACAGCCGCCATGGTCAAGACGATGATGGAAGAGGAATACGGTTATGGCTTCCGTTCGTTCGAGATTGTAAAGGACAAGCCGTGGTCGGATTTCGGCGACGCCAAGCGCTAGGCATCGTGTCAGGAGACATGCCATGAACAAGCTGATTGCCGCCAGTTTGCTTGTGTTCGCGCTTGCCGCATGCGGTGACGCGACCGAGCAGACCCAGCCCGACGCGGCCAATCCGATTGAGCAACCGAAGCCGGAGGCACACGCCATGAACTACGAGATGTCGATCGAGGGCATGATGTGCGGCAACTGTGTCGCCAGCGTGAAGAAGACGCTTGAGGCACAGCCCGGCGTCGCCAGCGCCGACGTGAACCTGGAAAAGAAACTGGCCACGATCCACGTAAAGCCCGGCGCGAGTTTCAATATGGCCGCAGCCACGGCCGCCGTGAACAAGGATTTCGAAGTGAAGTCCTGCGCCCCGGTCGCGACGCACTAGGCCTTGAAACTGTCAAACGCCGCTTTCACGCCCGGTTCGTTCATGTTGCTGACGTCGTAACGCAGCGGCGTGATGCTGATGTAGCCGTCGCGCACGGCCACGGTGTCGAGTTCTGGGTCGATGTGTTTCTCGCGCTCGGCTTTCACCTCGTCCCAGACCGGCCAGAAATAGCGGCGGCCGTCGGGGCTTTTGCGCTCTTCGAAGTTGTCGCCCTTGACCACCGGGTTCTGGCGCGTGATGCGCGCGCCCTTGATCTGGCCCGGCTCGAGGGGCGGCAGGTTGATGTTATACAGCCAGTCCGGGCGCGAGTGCGGCGCAGCCATCAGCGTGCGCACGATCTGCGCGACCATCTGGTCCAGTGCTCCCCACTCAATGGCGCCGTCCCAGCGGCAGTAGCTGAAGGCAATGCTTGGCACGCCGAAGCTGTGCGCCTCGGCGGCTGCACCCACGGTGCCTGAAAAGAAAATGTTCCAGCCCAGGTTGCCGCCGTGGTTGATGCCGGAAAGGCACAGGTCCGGCAAGCCGCCAAGCAGCTTGATGCAGGCCAGGCGCACGCAGTCGCAGGGTGTGCCGTCCACGGCGATGCGCCGCGCCTCGCCGTGCGTGTGCGGCAGCTCTCGCGCGAACACCGGCGAGTGAATGGTAATCGCGTGGGCCTGCGCGCTGTGCTGGCGTTCGGGCGCAACGACGTACACGTCGCCGCCGATGCGCTGGGCTGCCCGCGTCAGCATTTCAATGCCGCGTGCGTCGATGCCGTCGTCGTTGGTGACCAGGATGCGCATGGCCCAAGTATGGTTCCGGCGCGCGCATGCGCAACCTGCGTGGACGAATCGGCAATCCACTGCGAAGGGTATGGAAACCATAGGTGAACATCAGTGCACATGTTCATGCATGTGCACCGATGGCTGCTCTGGACTGCAACTGCATCACGCGACGCCGCAAAGTGCGCGACGGTCGCGAAGAACTGCTCTTAGGCAAGCATCCAATGCGGTGCGAATGAGCCGTGCTCGGCATGCGCCACGGAGTGGCGCACGGAGTCTGGCCCATGGCGTAGCCATGGGAAAGCAAGCAAAAGAATCACCGCGCCCCAGCGGGGCGCGGGAGGCTCGCGACCTTTCCCGCGCCCCGCTGGGGCGCCAAAAATCGTCCGATCTCGAATTCCCACGGCTTCGCCGTGGGCCAGAATCCAAGCGCCCCGCTGGGGCGCACTGCAACGCGATGTTTGCTGAACAAACAGGGCGCGCTCCCTCAATCGCACCGCATTGAGTGAACATCGGTGCACATGTTCATTCATGTGTACCGATGGTTGCTAATGCAGTTTGTCGATTGCGCCGTCAGCGTTTGAGTGTTTTCAGTGCTTCGGACAGTGTGGCTGCTACCACGCCCGCATCGGCGCTCAACTCGGCGATGGCCTTGGTGTCGCCCTTGACCGCCTTGCGCAGCGTTTCGTGGCGTGCGGCATCGCGCGCGTGGCCCCACACCGCCGCCCAGCCCGCCGCGTAGTTCTGGCGCACGTCGCCCGACTGGTAGAACTCCCAGGGCTTGGCATTCAGCGCGCGGCTGACTTCCTCTGCGCCGATCTCCGCGTCCGCCTCCGCCAGCGGCCCAAACTCGACCGGCAGCGTGTCGTACAACAGGCGCCCATCCTGCACCCGGCCCGCAGAGATATGAACCGCCATGCCCTCGTCCAGCCAACGCGGGATCTTGGCACCGGTGGCGCGCACGCACATGTGCCACAACTCGTGGGCCAGCGTGCGCGTCAGCTCATCTTCGCCGAATGCGCGGCACGCCAGGATGGTCGGTTTGCCCTCCATCCCTTCCGCAATGAACATGCCCGCCACGTTGTCCAGGTGATCGCCCGCCACCAGCAACGCCGCCGACAGGTAATCCACCGGGCCGCTGAAAATCACCAGCCGGCCCGCCAGCGTATCGGGCAGCGCCGGCAGCCAGTCACGAATCGCGCGCACGTACAGTTGCAGCCGAGCAATCACCGGCCGCAGCAGGTCGTCGGGCATATCCGAGATCAGTTGCAGGCCGAATGGCCCCTCAACGCCGGATACCGAAAGCGTGGGCGGCTGTGTGAGCATGCGGGCCGAGTCGGCGAATGCCGCCAACTCCAGGTTCTCGGGGTTGCGTTCGGCCTCGGCAGTCAGCCTGGCGCAGGCTTCACTGATCATGCCCTTGTCCGCGAGCAGCCTGGCTTCAATCAGCGTTGCCGCCGCGGCCAGCCCCTTGGGCAGGTCTTTGCGCGCGACAGCCAGGGCTGCTTGTGCCGCGTCGGCTTTGCCCATGCGTCGGCAGGCCTCCGCAAAGGCAAGCTGCGAAACTGCCGGCGGGTTGTGTTTCACGGCGCGCTCAAGAAAGCGATAGCCTGCCGCGGGCATGCCTGCCAGCAGTGCGGCCACACCGGCTTCGTGGGCGGCCAGCGCGTTGTCAGGCAGGTCATTGGCGATTGCGGCCAGCGCGCGCGCAACTTCGCCGGGCGTGCCGTCGCGGTTGTCGCGCTGTTTGCGCTGGGCATCGCTGTAGGCCGCCAGCAGCGCCTTGGCGCCCGGGTAGTCGGCGGCGCGTATGCCGGCCAGCAGCCCGGCGGTGGCGAATTCGTGCAGCCGCTCAAGTGCCTTGCGCGCCTGGATACGCGTCATGGCGTCGGTCTTCCATTCCGGCGCGAACTCAGCCTCAATCGCAAGCGTGTGCACGCGCGCGCGCTGGTCAGTCACGGCGATGGCAACCAGTGTGCCGCGCGGCAGCTCGGCCCGGGCGTTCACGGTGCTGGCGCCGAACGTCGCACTGAGCGAGTCGGTCTTGACCTGAAGCGTGAACTGCGCAGGCAGCGCAACCTCCGCAGGCTCGGCACTGGCCCCGGGCAGCGTGGTGAAGCGCACGCCGTTGCGCACACGAATCGCCAGGCTGTAACCCTTGTCGCCGCGCGCAATCTCGACGATGTATTCGCCGCCGGCACCCAGGCCGCGCAGGTGCCACGCAAGCCGGCCGCCCTTGTCCAGCTCAATCACTTGCAGCGATGCGCTGGCGGTGGCTGCGCCAAGGTCAAGGCCAAGCTCAACGGTGCCCTGTTCGCCACCGGGGGCGATGACAAGCCCGGCTTGGGCATAAGTCAGGCGCTGGTGCGCGGGCCCTGAGCCTGAACTTGCGACGTCAACAAAGCCCGGCAGCGGCGTGTCGCGCAGGGGCAGCGCAAGGGTGCCCTCGACGGCATCGCCGGACCATGCGGGACCAAAGATCTCGAGTGGGTTGAAACCCTGGGCCGGCAGCGCGGGCAACGCGCAGGCAAAAAGCAGCAACAGGCGAATGAACAACAGCCTCTCCTGGCCCCAGCGGATCCAGTGTACCACGCTGTCGGGCGGCGCTAGAGCACTTTCAAGGTTCGTTTGCAGGCTTCCGCTTGCGGCGAGCTTCGCATCTCTGCGTCGCGCTCCCTCAGCGTGGCCTCCAGCCACGCCTGCGTCCGCGCTCCTTGATCTGCTCGCCCGGCGCGGCGCAGAATCTCTGCAAACGAACCTTGAAAGAGCTCTAGGTGAAATTGCGGGGCCGTGGGGTGGGAACATGCCGTCGGGCGCCCGGGGTTGGCCGGGCGCCCGACGTGTTGTGTGACTATACGCGGCGTTCGGCGTGAACGCCGTACTCTTCGCCGGTGCCGTCTTCTTCGAACTTTGAGCGGCAGTGAATGCAGATGCGTGTGTACGGCATGGCGTTCAGGCGCTCAATGCTGATGTCGATGCCGCAGGCTTCACATTCGCCGAAGGTGCCGCCTTCGACTTTCTCGAGGGCGCGGCCGATCTCTTTCAACTCTTCGGTTTCGTTCTCGATCATCGACAGGTTGAATTCCTGCTCGTACTGCTCGAACGAGCTGTCAGCCAGGTGGTTCGTGCTGACGTGGTGCGTCTCGTCGCTGAAGGCCTCGGCTTCGAGGTCCTTGACGTCGCCCATCAACTGCGCGCGCCGCAGCAGCAGCTTGTCGCGCAGCTCTTCGACTTCCTTCCGCGACGGCTTGCGGTGATGCAGCGTGATCGGGTTTTCGCCCTTCGACTTCTCCGTGGCGTTGACCTCACGCAGCTTGGCTTTGCCGTCCGAGGTGTAGCCGGGGCCCGTGCGCTTAAGGCGAATCAGCACACCCTTGCTGGGGATGCGTGTCGCCGAGCGCTCAATCGTGATCTTCTTCGATGACCCTTTGCCCGCGGGCATCGACTTGGTCGATTTGGTGGCTGCATTCGCAGCCGGCTTGCGTGCCATGGTGCTTTTCGTGTCCTTGGACGTGGAGGTGCTGGACGTCTTCTTAGCTGGTTTCGCCTTCGCCGCGGACGTCTTCTTGGCGGGCTTGCCTGAGGCTTTCTTGGCAGGTTTTGCAGCCGGCTTCGTGGCAGCTTTCTTTGGCGACTTCTTCGCCGCCGGCTTTGCGGATTTCTGCGCCGGTTTCTTGGCAGCGCCTTTGCCTGCTGCCTTTTTTGATGAGGCTTTCTTGGCCATCTGCCTCTGCCTTTCGTTGAAGGTTCGCCGTTTGCGGCTGCTGAAAAATGCCGCGCGATGATAGGCGCATGGCCGGGGGTGTCAAGCAAAGCGCGCCTGATTCATTGCTTTCTCGAGCAGGTCCAGGACCGGCAGGTTGGGCTCCAGAAAGCGCAATTCGCGCACTTCGGGCACGGTCAGCCAGCGGTGTTCCAGTGCCGCCGCGCCAGCAACGCTGCCCGGCTTGACCGACCCCATGAAGAAGACCAGGTTGACCAGCCGGTCGTGAAAACGGGCCTCAGTGCGTGCAAATTCGGCCAGCTCTGCCGCTTCCAGGCCGATTTCCTCAAGCAGTTCGCGCCGCGCGCATTGCTCCAGGCTTTCGCCTTCGTTGCGTTTGCCGCCGGGCCACTCCCACCAGCCGCCGTAGAAGCTGCCCTCCGGGCGCAAGTTGACCAGCGTGCGCTGCCCATCCAGCAGGATCACGACGGCAACGTCGATCGGCGGCAATTCGGGCATGCGTTGGCCATCCAAAGCGTGCAGAAACTGTCACTTTTACCCCAAGCAAGGCAGCCGGGCAGGGGCGGCGACCCAATCAACGGCAAGAAGGTGTCGGCGCGAGGGGCCACAAACTCGTACAATCAACTGGATGGAGTGGTTGAAGTCCAACTGGAAGCGCATCGCCAAGTACGCCGGCCTGGGTGTCGGCTGCATTGCCGTGGGCGTGCTGGCATTCGTCGGCGCGCGCTACGTTTCGTCGGGCAGCGAGTACGAAGGCGCATTGCTAGACCTGGTGCCCGCCGACGCAGCCGTGGTCATTCGCGTCGACAGCGTGCCCAAGCGCAAATACGAACTTGAACGCCTGATCGACCACGCGCTGCTGCAGCCCGGGCTTGTACAGCTTGAGTCCAGCAGCATGTGGCAGGATTCGATGGGCGAGAACATCGAAGGCGGCCTGTACCAGTTCAAGCAGGACAAGTGGGACGCCGGCCTGGCCAAGGCCCAGGCCGACGCCGAGCCACTGGGCGCGCGGCTGTTCGAGGACGTGCTGGGCGGCGAGCTGGTGCTGGCAACCGACCCCGGCCCCGATACCACAGAGTTTATTGCCATTTCGCGCGTGACGCGCGGGTTGCGCTTCAAGTGGGCGTTCATGGACCTGGCCTCCGGCTTCTTTCCCGAAGGCCCGAACCAGCCAAAACTTGAGTACAACGGCGGCGTGTTGTACGTGACGCCCCAGCCCACCGAGAAAGTGCCGGCACCGGTGCCCATGCTGATCACGCTGCTGGATGACGTGCTGGTCATCAGCAACAGCCAGCGCATGCTGAATGAATCCGTGCGGCTGCACACCGAAGACGGCAAGGGCATGTCAGGCCGCGCCGATTACGTTGAGACGCTCAAGCTGGTCAGCGACGAACAGCGCGAAAAGCATGTGGCGGGCATCTGGCTTGACCTTGACCGCCTGCGCAAACGCATGCCCGGGAAAGAACTGCCTGACGGCACCGTGGAAAGCCCGATCGACCGCTTCAACGCGATGCCCAAGGACGTTGAGGGCATCTACCCCGACATCTTCGCGCCAGTCAATCGCATCTTGAAACACGACCTCGACAGCCGCCCATTCCATGCCGCGTACTACGGCCTGGACGTGAGCGAGCCCAGCGCGTTGATGTTCGACCAGTACCTGCTGGTCAGCCCGGACCGTGTCGCACAGGACCGCTACGCCTACCTGCGCAAGACGTGGGCGCAGGCCCCCGCCGCCGAAACGCAACTGAAGCTGCTGCCCCCGGACACGATGATGCAGGTCAGCTACCGCCAGCCGCTTGAGGTGCTGTACAACGACGTGTTTGACGAAAACGCGCGGGCCAGCCTGGTCGGCGACTTTATCGTGGCCCTGCGCGGGCCATCGGTGAAAGCGCAGCTTGCGGGCGATATCCAGGGTTTGGCGTTTGCCGCGGCACCGCGCAGCTATGCGCCGGGGTCTTCGATTCCGCTCAGCGGCGCCGAATTCCCGCTGCCAGCATTCTCATTGATGTTCCGCGCACCCGGCGCCCAGCCCGAAGCCGCCCGCGCCCTGCTGGACGAGTACCTGGCTGCCCAGCGCGGCCGCGCACGCAAACCCGGCGAGGCAGCGCCGACGGGCATCGTCACCGTGGTCGAAAAACCGATCAACGGCCGCATGGCCTACGGGTTTCTGGACCCGCGCGAAGATGACAACTTCATCCGCCGCCTGAACCGCGAAATTCGCGCGGCACTGGTCGGCGAATGGCTGATCCTGACCAACAGCGAGCAGATGCTGACCTACGCCTTTGGCGCGCAGGATGGCGGATTGGCCGGGCAGCCGGGCTCGGCCTGGCGGCTGTTGCCGGGCACGGGCAGCGCCACGATGTACCTGAACTTTGACCAGTTCGCGGCCTACGCGGGCGGGCCGGAACTTGCCAAGGTGCTGCGCGACAACAAGTACAACACCGGTTTGATTGAAGGCCGCGACCCGGGCGAAGTGCGCCGCGAGATCGCCGCGCAGGTCGGCACCGAGGACGTTTCGCACCCTGAGGTCACGCGCATTTACAACGAGCGCAAGGGCGAATGGCTTCGCATCTGCATGGTCGAAGGCAACCGCTACGAGTCCGAGTTCCGGGCCGACATGGGCGGCCTGCGCTTCTTCAAGGACCTGGCGCTGATCACAACTTTCGCCGAAGACCACCTGCACGTGCAGGGCGTTCTGCGCATCGGCAACTAACCCAAGTTCGTGTTGCGCGCGTCTCGCGCGCACGTGTAGCGGGCCTCCGGCCCGCTTTGGCGCCCGGGCCTGCGCGCCGAAGGGCGCTACGGCCCGCAGGCGGGACGGGCACCACACATGCGGGCCAGAGGCCTGCAACGCGTGCGGGCTGGAAGCCCGCAACACTCAAAGCAGTGCTGGCCCGCGGCACCGATGGCGCTACTATTGGCGCCGGAGGTTGCCATGAAACTGATGCGCGTTGCGCCGCTGCTGCTGCTGCTTTTGCTGGTCCAGGCCCCCGCCGTCGCTGAGGGCGACGCAGCCGAGGCCAAGACCTACAACTACCTGCTGACCTACTTCGGCTCAAAAGTCGGGTGGGCAAAAAGCACGGTCAGCGAAGTCGAACTCGATGGCGCAAAGGCCATCCTGGAACACGAAGAAATGTACCTCGTGATCAAGCGCAGCTTCGACGGCGCCAGCTTCAAGATCACCGGCACCACCGACACCTGGTACACGCCGGCATGGCAGGAAATCCGCAAGCTCGACGTCACGGTCAACGGCAATCAGACCACCACCGTCGAGACCACCTACGGCGAAACCATCAAGATCAGCGAGACCGTGGACAAGGGCAAACCCACAGTCACCGAGCTCAAGCGCGGCGAAAAACCCGTCTACGGCAACATGAACGCGTGGCTGAAACTCAAGGCGGGCAAGCTTGAGCCGGGCACCAAGCTCGAGTTCGCGGCCATCGAAGCCGACGAGCACGCCATCATCGACGAAACCTGGACCGTCAACGGCCGCGTCAAGCGCAAGCTGATCGGCGGCGACGTGAAAGAGGGCGTGCAGGTCAGCATGTTGCGCTCAGGCCGCGCCAGCACCGTGATCTTCGGCGACGACGACATGCCGCTGTACTACGAAAGCGCCGCCGGCTTTGCCCTTGAGCGCGTGGACAAGATCCCGCACCCGTTTGTGCCAGAGCAGGTCAGCATGCGCACGGTGATGGAAAGCAACGTCGCCGTGCCCTCATTCCAGACGCTGGAAACCATGCAAGTCGAAATGGAGTACGAGCACGACGACGGCGATGGCCTGCCAGCGCTGTTCGACACCTGCGCGTACCACGACGTCGTCAAGTTCGATGAGGGATATGCCCTGCAGTTGAAAGCAAGCCGGCTGTCCGACGCGGCGGCCAAGCTGGCGTACCCGCTGGCCGAGGTCGCGGAAGACGTCAAGCCGCTGTTGAAGGCCACCGCCATGTGCCAGTCCGACGACGCCGACCTGCTGGCTGAAGCAACGAAGCTGGCCAAGGGCAAGAAGACAGGGGCCGAGGTGGCGCGCGCGCTGATCGATTTCGTGGGCAAACGGCTGCGCGGGGGCAGCGGCAATACCGGCTCAGCCAGCGCCAAGCAGGCGTACAAAGAGCGCATGGGTGATTGCACCGAGCACGCTGCGCTGTTTGTGGCGCTTGCGCGGGCAGCGGGCCTGCCGGCGCGCAACGCGGGCGGCATCGTGTACGTGACGATGGGTGAAGACGGCATCTTTGGTTATCACGCGTGGGCCGAGGTGTGGCTTGGCGAGTGGGTGCCCGTGGATTCGACGGTGGGCGAGCTGGGCACGAGCGCGCGCTACTTTCTGCTGGAGTATGACGAGCCGGGCGTCACCCACGGCCGCGGCCGCTCCGCGCGTTGCATACGCCAGGACATCCAGCCGCTGGTGAACATGTACAAGCTGGAAAGCGGCAAGCAGTGGCAGCGCAAAGGCGCCAAAGACCGCTTCGAGAAAGCACCAGAGAAGGAACCCAAGAACGAGAAGTAACCCGGCGCAGCAACTCTGCGGCAGAGGCATGGATCTACCGGTGTCTGAGCTGACACCCAACCGCATGGATACGGTCCAGCGCGATCGACATCAGAACCATGCGGGCGCGGGGACTGGCGCCGGAGCGCAGCGGAGGAACCTGTCCCCCTTGTAGTACAGCAGGGCAGCCAGAGAAACGTGACCCCGTTCCCGTTTCTGTTTCCGTTCCCCGCCAGGGTGGCGTCGCCACGTGGTCAGGCAACGGTTTGCAGAACCGTCATACGCAGGTTCGAATCTCGCCGCCACCTCCAACGTTTCAGCGGCCCGGACCCTTCCGGGACCGCGTGCATTTTCGAGCGGACCGGTGAACATTGCGGGAAACCCCGGGCGATTCGCGGCGTTTCGTAGGCCATGCGAACTGTCTTGTTACTTGCCGTGCTTGCGGGTCCATGCGCCGCCCAGGGCATTACGCCCACGGCGCAGGACTTCGGCCGCGGCGGCCAGCCCACCCGCGCAACATACAGCTTCGGGCTTGAGGCCGACGTGATCGACAAGGACGACGCCGTGCGCTGGCAGCGCGGCGACGCGCAGGTGAACGCGCCCCTGTTGCTGGGCGAAAAGTTCAAGCTGTTCGCGTTTGCGGGGGCCACGTACTTCGGCCTCGATAACCGGCGCAACACGCTGCCGCCGAGGCTGGTGAAGTCATCGCTGGGCCTGTTCTCGATAGCGAACATCGACGACATGCAACTGACGCTGGGGACCACGGCGGGCTATCAGGGCGATGGTGATCACATGACCTGGGACACGCTCGACTTTACGCTGACGGCGGTGCTCAAGATTCCGTTGGATGACGAGTGGTCGGTTTCGCCGGGGTTCCGGTTTTCGACCGGTGTAAGCAGGCTGGGGCGCGGCTTTCGCTACATCCCGTTTCCGTCGCTCAGCTTCACGTACCGGCCTCATGCCGACTTGGAGGTGACGCTCGGCATTGGCGACTTCGCCGTGAAGTGGCGTCAATCGCAATGGCTGACAATTGAGGCCGGCTACTTCCCGCTGTTCAACGCGCGGCTGCGTTTCGCGCACGAAGTGACGCCATGGTTCACGGTAAGCGAATACATAGGCCGCTACGACGAAACCTACGCGTTGACCAACAAGCGCTGGCCCGACGACCATGTAATCTACCTGAACTCCTGGAGCACCGGAGTAACGCTGGACTTCCACCACCAGTTCGGAGAAGGCCCCAGAGGCCCAGTGCTGGGAGCCGCCCTGACCTGGGGCCTGGGCTTCGGAGGCAAAGCCCGAGTATGGGACTATCGAGAAAGCCAGGAACGATTCGAGCTGAAACTGAAGCCAAGCCAAAACTTCGCAATAACAGCCTACCTGAAGTTCTAAGTGCGTAGACGGGGCTTACGCCCTTGTCTTTGCACACATCTTTGTATGCCCACTTTCGTGGGCCTCGGTCGCCCGCTCCGCGGGCTTGGGACATTCTGCTTTCGTGTACCTGGGGTTCCTTCGGCGCGACGCGCCTTGGTCACCCCAGGCTACACTCGTAGCGCCGCCAAGGCGGCGCAATCGGCCCGCAGAGCGGGCCGGACGACTGTAGCCTATGGTGACAAGCGCCGAAGGCGCGCGGAACCATAGGTAAAGGCGGTGAATGATTGAAAGCCCGCGTAGCGGGCGACCGAGTCGCGCCAAGTGCGGCACCCGTAGGATGTGTGCAAAGACATGGGCTTACGGCCCCGCACTAAATTATGCCGCGCCTGCGGGGCTGTACTGCTGATCGGCTGTTGCAGTTCAGGCCGCATCGCGGCCGTAAGAATGTAGCCCAGGGCGAGGAGCGGCGTATGCCGCGAGGCTGCCCTGGGTAACCGAGCCTAATTCATCCAAGCCCCCGCCTTCGCGCTCCGCGCTACGGCGGGCGGGCCGGAGGCTCGCCACCCGTGCGCGCGAGACGCGCACAACACGTGCGGCCGGGACGGCCGCAACACAAAACCACTGGCAACACACATCTATTCGCGCTGGGTGGGCATCGCGGGCAGGGTTACCCGGAACGAGCTGCCTACGCCGACTTCGCTGTCGGCTTCCACGTGGCCGCCGTGCTTCAGGGCCACGTGTTTCACGATCGCCAGGCCAAGCCCCGTGCCGCCAAGCGCGCGGCTGCGGGCCTTGTCCACCCGGTAAAAGCGCTCAAACACGCGCGGCAGCGCCTCGGCCGAAATGCCGCAGCCGGTGTCCTTGACCTCTACCTGCAGCTCATACGCGTTGCGCGACACCGTGACATCGACGCTACCCCCGGCCTGCGTGTAGCTGACGGCGTTCGTGATCAGGTTGTCCACGGCTTCGGTCATGTCTTCGTCGTTGACCAGCGCGATCGCCGGCTCGGCCATCGGGTGCATGGAAAGTTTGACGTTCTTCTGGTCGGCGACGTCGGCGTGGCGCTGGACGGACCTTGCGACCAGGTCGTTCAGGTCGATCTGTTTGCGCGACTCGTCGCCCATGCCGCTTTCGAGGCGCGACAGGTTCAGGATGTCGCTGACCAGCTTGGTCAGGCGCGCCGAGTTGACCTGGATCTTCTCCAGAAACGGGCGGCGCACGGTTTCGTCTTTGTCTGCGCCGTCGAGCAGCGTCTCGCAATAGGCGCTGATGCTGGTCAGTGGCGTCTTGAGCTCGTGGCTGACGTTGGCGACGAAGTCCTGGCGCATCTCGAGCAGTTTCTGGTCCTCGGTGGCGTCGCTGATCAGCAGCACGGCGTGGCGCTCGCCCTTGCCGGTATCGAACAGCGGCGTGGCGACAAAGGCCAGCACGCGGCGCTGGCTGTGGGTGCGGTCTTCGACCCAGATGCGGCGCGGCTCAGTCAGGTTCGGCAGGCTGGCCAGCAGCTCATCCACCTCAGGCAGGCGGATGATCTCCCACAGACGGCTGCCTGCCAGTGACGAGTCCTTGCTTTCCAGCATGCGGGCGGCGGCGCGGTTGTTGACGGCAATGACGCCGTCGCTGTCGACCAGCAGCAGGCCCTCGGCCATGTTGTCCATGATCGCGGAAAGCTCGCGGCGGTTGGCATCGATCTGCCCGACGCGGGATTTGAGCTCGCGGCTCATCGTGTTGAATGCAGCCACGAGCTCGCCGAATTCGTCGCGCCGCGTCATCTCGATCGTGGCGTCAAGGTTGCCGCGCGCAATCTCCTGTGCCGCGCTGCGCATGGCTTCAATCGGCTTCACAATGAAGCGCGCCACCAGGAAGCTCAGCCCCATGCCTGCAATGAACAGCGCCGCCACGGTCAGCAGAATCGTGTGCTCGGCCACGCGCAGGCGCGCGTTCACCTGCTCAAGGTGAATCGCCACACGCACCACCTGTGCCTGTCCATCGGCCGCGTAAGCCACGTACAGCATGTCGCTGCGCCGGGTGTCGCTGTAGCGAATGGCCGAGCCGACACCGCGCGCAAGTGCATCACGCACTTCCGGCCGTTCGCCGTGGTTCTCCATGTTGGCAGCCATGGCCTCAGAGTCCGCGACCACGGTGCCGTCGCGCTGGATGATGGTGATGCGCGTGCCGCCGACCTCGGCCAGGTGCTGCACCTCTTCTTGCGGCGGGCGCTGGCTGCGGGCGATGGCGTCGTTGACCAGGTGCGCGCGCATCTGCAGGTCGCGGGTTGATTCTTCCAGCAGGTCGGACTTGAGCCTGAATTCGATCCAGCTGCCGGCGCCGGCGAGGAACAATACGACCGCGATCGCGTTCACCGCGAACAGTCGCCAAAGTAGTCGGGAACGCCAGATGCTACGCTTCTTCAAATCGGTAACCCACCCCGCGGACGGTCACGATGCAGCTTCCGTACTTGCCAAGCTTCTTGCGCAGCGCCGCAACATGCACGTCAATGTTGCGCGCCGTGACAAACACGCCGGGGCCAACCACCGCATCCAGCAACTGATCGCGCGTGAACACCCGGCCCTTCTTGCGCAGCAGGAAGCTTAGCAACTTGAACTCGGAAAGCGTCAACTCAAGAATCGTGTCGTCCAGCCGCGCCTGGTGCTTGCTCAGGTCCAGCACGATCGGGCCTGACTTCAGCAGGTCCTGCTCGCCTTCCTCTTCCCGGTGCTCGACGCGGCGCAGCACCGCCTTGATGCGGGCCATCAGCTCGGTGGTGCTGAAGGGCTTGACCACATAGTCGTCGGCGCCAAGCGTCAGGCCCACGACCACGTCGGCTTCGGTGCCTTTGGCGGTCAGCATGATGACCAGCAGGTCGCGGGTGCGGGGGTCTTCGCGCAGTTTGCGGCAGACCTGCAAGCCGTCCATGCCCGGCAGCATCAGGTCAAGCAGGATCAGGTCGGGCAGGGTTTCGCGGGCTGCGGCCAGGCCGGCTTCGCCGGTGCCGGCGCTTGAGGTCTGGTAGTGATGCTTTTCCAGGTTGTACTTCAGGACCTCGGTAATGTCCGGCTCGTCCTCAATGATCAGTATGCGATGGGTTTTGTTCATGGTGGCTGCCATGGTTATTCCGTGTGGTCCATATGCCGCACGATGTCGCCGGTCAGGATGTACAGCACCTGGTTGGCGATGTCGGTGGCACGGTCGGCGGCACGTTCAAGGTGTCGCATCAGGTTCATCGTTTGCAGAGCGGTCTCGACCTGAAGGCTGTGCTGTTCCATGACGCCAATCAGGCGCTGGGTCGTCTGGCGGTATGCAACGTCCACGGCTGCGTCCATGTCGATGACTTCATGGGCGCCAAGCTCATCCAGGTTGACGAAGGCCTGCAACGCGCGGTCAAACATCTCCACGACCCGCGCCCCGGTTGACGAGATGCTGACGTCAATCGGCAGCGGCGGCCGCGTTGCAAGAAACTTCGAACGCTTGGCGATGCTGACCGCGGTGTCGCCCGTGTTCTCGATCAGCTGGTTGATTTTCAGCGCGCTGGTCAGGTAGCGCAGGTCCTGGGCGACGGGCTGGTGCAGCGCGATGATGCGCAGGCACTCTTCCTCGACCCTGACTTCCTTGGCGTCGAGGTCTTTGTCAGCAGCGGCCACGCCCTCAGCCAGGGACACGTCGCGGGTGTTGTACGATTCCATTGCCCGGCTGAGTTCGGACAGGGCCAGCTTGCCCACGTGCAGCAGGTTCTTCTTGAGTTGCTCAAGCTCGCGAGCCAGGTGATGGCTGTGCGTCGGCATGTTTGTCCCTCGATACCAGCTATACCGAAATTGAGTGAAGGACTTGTAAAGAAATAGCCAAGTGTGGAACAACTCTACTGTTGCAGCGCCTTCCCGGCAGGGTAAGAACGCAACAGGCAGGGCCCGGTATTGCCGGCAACGGGGGATTTCTGCCCTGTGCGGTCTGCCCCCTGCACCGGGCGTTCGCTATCATCCGCGCACCAAACAGGAACCAGCATGGACATTGAACAGCAGGCCAAAGCATTCGCCGACACGGTCACCAAGCTGAAAGAAGAGGTCGGCAAGGTCATTGTCGGACATACCGAGATTGTGGACAAGACACTGATCGGCTTTGTCACGGGCGGCCACATCCTGCTTGAGGGCGTACCCGGCCTTGGCAAGACCATGCTGGTGCGCACGCTGGCCGACGCCGTCGAGGTGACCTTTTCGCGCATCCAGTTCACGCCTGACCTGATGCCGGCGGACATCACCGGCACCAACATCGTCGTGGAGGAAGAGGGCCGCCGCCGCTTTGAGTTCCAGAAGGGGCCGATTTTCGGCAACATCATCCTGGCCGACGAAATCAACCGCGCCACACCCAAAACACAGAGCGCCCTGCTGGAAGCGATGCAGGAAGCCAGCGTCACCTTTGCCGGCCACACGTTCAAGTTCGAGCAGCCGTTCTTTGTGCTGGCGACGCAGAACCCGATCGAAATGGAAGGGACGTACCCTCTGCCCGAGGCACAGCTTGACCGCTTCATGTTCAAGCTGGACGTCAAGAGCCCCAGCGTGGCCGAGCTTGCAAGGGTGTTGAGCTCAACCACGGGCGCGGAAAAGACACGCGCCGGCAAAGTGGTTGACGGCAAGCGCATCATGGAAATGCGCGCCCTGGCCGAGCAGGTGCCGATTGCGCAGCACCTGACGGAGTATGTGTCGCGCGTGGTGCTTGCCACTCACCCCGAAACCGCCGAAGCCGCACCGATTGTGAAGCAGTTCGTGCGCGTGGGCAGCAGCCCGCGCGGCGGCCAGGCGATTATCCGTGGTGCCAAGATGCTGGCCCTGGCCCGCGGCCGGTACAATGTCAGCGCCGACGACATTCGCGAGTGCGCCTACCCCAGCCTGCGGCACCGCCTGATCCTGAACTTTGAAGGCGAAGCCGAGGGCACCAAACCCGACGAGATCATCGGCGCTGTGCTCAAGCACGTGCCGGATATCCCGGAGCGTGTGCGCAAGCTGTAGTTTCGCTACCGTCACATCCGAACGCGCGCTAGACTGCGACCCCCGAGTGAGGTTGCACCATGGCGCAGGATCGCCGCTACATGTGGCGCGCGTTGGAGCTTGCCAAGCGCGGCCAGCCCTACGTCGCCCCCAACCCCATGGTGGGCGCGGTGATCGTCAAGGACGGCCAGGTCGTCGGCGAAGGCTATCACGAAGAACTTGGCGGCCCGCACGCCGAGGCAAACGCGCTGCGACAGGCCGGCGCCAACGCCATCGGCGCCACCATGTACGTGACCCTTGAGCCGTGCTGCACCGCGTTTGAGGGCAAGAAAACCCCGCCGTGCGTGCCTGCGTTGATCAAAGCCGGCCTGAAGCGCGTGGTCGTGGCCATGCAGGACCCGCACGCCAGCGTTGCCGGCCAGGGTATTCGGCAGCTTGCCGATGCCGGCATCGACGTGCACGTGGGCGAGTGCGAAGAAGAAGCGCGCGAGCTGAACGCCGCCTATATCACGCACACAGAGAAGGGCCGGCCGCTCGTGACCGCCAAGTGGGCCATGACGATGGACGGCAAGATTGCCACGCGCACCGGCGACGCGCGCTGGATCAGCAGCGAAGAATCACGCAAAGAGGTGCACTATGACCGCGGCTGTACGGGTGCGCTGATTGTGGGGCGCGGCACCGTGGAGCGCGACGACCCGAAGTTGACGGCGCGCGGCGGCATCGGTCGCCAGCCGTTGCGGGTGGTGATCGACGCGGACCTGCGCATCTCGCTGGACCGCGAACTGGTGAAGTCGGCGCGCCTGGCGCCGGTGTTTATCTATTGCGCGGAAGACGCGCCCGAGGATCGGCAGGCGGCGCTGGAAGACGCGGGCGTCTACCTGATCCTGCTTAGGCGCCACAACCGGCACCTGCGCTGGCACGAAATCCTGCACGACCTGGGCGAACGCGGGGTGAACAGCGCGATCATTGAGGGCGGCGGCGGGCTGTTTGCCAGCGCGTTCCAGGAGCGCGCGATTGACCGCGTGAAGATTTTTGTCGCGCCAAAGGTCTTCGGCGGCGAAGCCGCCACCACACCCGTGGAAGGCCCCGGCGTGCCGGACGTGGACCGGGCCATCCGCTTTGACCACCTCAAGACCCGCACCGTCGGCCCCGACATCGTGATAGAAGGCCGCGCCGTGTACCCCGCCGACACCAGCCCAAGCCCCAGCGGCTACTGGAAAGGCTACGAGGGCAAGTAAGTAGCGAGACCCAGTATTCAATGACCGATCTGACCGCCGCGAGCAGGGCTGGCAACCCTACGACGACGACTTCAGTGGCGGCGAAACCATTGAACCTCAGAACCCGGGGGACACTTGAAACGGATTCGAATCCTGGTGAACCGGCGATGCCGTGGCCCCGTAGGGGCCGAAGAACTTAGCCCACGGCTTCAGCCGTGGGTAACATGGTCGCCAATCCACACGCGCCCCGCAGGGGCGCTGCATCCGGAGGCAGGCCATGGGCCACACCTACACCAACCTGAGTTATCACCTTGTGTTCAGCACCAAGGATCGGCTTCCGCTGATCTCCAAGGTCGCGCAGCCGCGTCTGTACGCCTACATCGGTGGCATCATCCGTGAGTTGAAGGGCGAGACGTTGGCCATCGGGGGTGTCGAGGACCACGTCCACATTCTGTGCCGGCTCGGCACCGCCGTGTCGATGGCCGATGCGCTGCGCCAGATCAAGGGCAGTTCATCCAAGTGGGCGAACGATGAACTGAAACTCGACACGAAGTTTGCATGGCAGACGGGATATGCGGCGTTCACCGTCAGCCAGTCAAAGATCGGCAACGTCGAGAAGTACATCGCGGAGCAGCAAGATCATCACCGTCAGCGAGGGTTCAAAGACGAATTACTCGACTTCCTCCAGAAGCATGGGATTGAGTACGACGAACGCTATCTCTGGGACTGAGCAGCGCCCCTCTGGGGCGCGCCAACTCTTGGGCATCCGAAACCCACGGCTGAAGCCGTGGGCTAAGTTCCCAGACCGCTGCGCGGTCCAGGATGGGCCAGACTGCCCCAGTCGGTCAGGTATAGTCCGACGGAGCCTCCGGGTCCTCGTGCCTTTGTGGCTTTGTGTGGCCTTGGCGGTATTATTCCGCACATGGCGAAAAAGACCAAGCTGGTGTTTGCCTGCCGCGATTGCGGGCACAACTCGCCCAAGTGGCTTGGCAAGTGCCCCGCCTGCGGCGCCTGGAACACCTTTGTCGAAGAAATTGATGCAGCCAGCGTGCGGCCGTCGCGCCGCGCGGCGCTGAACGAGACCACGCGGCCACAGCGCATTGCCGACGTGGTGCCGCTGGCGGCTTCGCGCATTTCTACCGGCATCCATGAACTTGACCGTGTGCTGGGCGGCGGCTTTGTCCCCGGCAGCGCAGTGCTGCTGGCCGGCGACCCCGGCATCGGCAAAAGCACATTGACCCTGCAAGCCGCGCACAAGTTTGCCCAAAGCACGGGCAAAGCCGTGCTGTACGTGACCGGCGAGGAGTCAGCCGAGCAGGTCAAGCTGCGGGCCGAGCGCCTGAACTGCCTTGGCAACGAGCTGTTCGTGGTGGCGGAAACGAACCTCGACGCCATCCGCAACCATATTCGCGAACTCACGCCGGCGCTGACGATCATTGACAGCATCCAGACGCTGTATGACCAGGAACTGCCCAGCGCCCCCGGCAGCGTGGGCCAGGTGCGCGAGTGCTGCGCAGGCGTGATCATGCTGGCCAAGTCGATCGGCATGCCCGTCATCGTCGTCGGCCACGTCACCAAAGAAGGCACCGTCGCCGGGCCGCGCACGCTTGAGCACATGGTTGACACGGTGCTCAATTTCGAGGGCGAGAAGTTTCAGGCGTACAGGCTGTTGCGCGCCAGCAAGAACCGCTTCGGCAGCACCGGCGAACTTGGCGTGTTTGAAATGCGCCAGGAAGGCCTGGTTGAGGTCGCCAACGCCAGCAAGATCTTCCTGGACGAGTACGACAACACGCGCAGCGGGTGCGCGATCCTGCCCGCCGCCGAGGGCACGCGCGTGTTGCTGGTCGAAGTGCAGGCGCTTGTCAGCCCTAGCCCGCTGAGCAGCCCGCGGCGCCGCTTTACGGGCCTTGACCAGAACCGCGCGCACATGCTGCTGGCAGTGCTGGAGCGCCGCGGCGGACTAAGACTCTCGCAAGACGAATGCTACCTGAACGTCGTGGGCGGCGTCACGGTCGAAGAGCCGGCTGCGGACCTGGCGGCTTGCTTTGCCATCGCCAGTAGCGCGAACGAAGTGAAACTGCCGCCGGCCACGGTGTTCATCGGCGAAGTCGGCCTCGGCGGCGAGGTACGCAGCGCGAACCTGATGCAGCAACGGCTGGACGAGTCCAGCAAGCTCGGGTTCACACAGGCGGTGGTGCCGCGGCTGCGCGGCGAAAACGTGCGCGCGCCGGAAGGCTTCAAGCTGATCCAGATCAACAACCTGCGCGAAGGCCTCGAGCGCTTCTACCTGGTGAAGTAGCGCGTTCAGCGCTTGGGTTTGCGCGTTGGCGGCCGCACCGGCGGCTTTGCGGGCGGCGGCGGCACGATGTTCGTGGACGGCTTCGGCGGCAGCTTCTTGACCATGCGTGTCGGGTCGTCGGAGCCCGCGGGCTTGTTCGCAACCGGCGGCGGCGCAGCCACAACGCGCGTGGATTTCGCCGGCGGGGCCGCCGTGACTTTGCCCATTGCTGGAGGCGGCGCGGCGACAAGCCGGCCCGAAGCCGGCGGCGGCGCGGCGATCACCTTGCCAACGGCGGGCGGGGCGGCGACCACTTTCGGCTTGCCGACGGGTGAAGTGGTGATGCGGCCACGCCCCAGGCGAGCGCGGCCTGCCAGCTTTTTCAGGTCCTCACGATAGGACCGGAACTCGTGCAGCTGGCCAAAGCGCACGGCTTTCTCGTTCAGCTCAAGCGCGTGTGTGAAGTCGCCCAGCTCGGCGGCACAGATCGACGAGTAGTGAAACGCCCAGGCGTTTTCGTGGTCGCGCTCGGTGATCACGCGGTATGCATCCAGCGCCTTGGGCCACAGGTTCAGGTCGCGGTACAGCAGGCCCAGCGCGAACAGGGTCTGGACCAGGCGATGGGTGTCCCACTCGGTCTGCCATGCCAGCGCGCCCCAGTTGATGGCCTGCGCGGCATCGCCCTTGAGCCGGAAGTAGAGAAACGCGCAGCGCGCATACAGGTCATTGTCGCCGAAACGCTTGAAGATTTCGCCCAGCGCCTTTTCCGCGGTGCCGAAGTCGCCCTTGTAGCAATGCAGCTGCACGTATACTTCCCAGCCGTCCTGCCAGTCCGGGTCGACGGTGACCGCGCGGAACGCCCACGGAATCGCGGCCGTCAGCGCGCGCGAGTCAAACAGGTCTGAATCCTGCACGCCAAGGCGATAGATGCACGCCGCCGCGAGCGCATAGCCGCCGCCAAACGTCGCATCGGCCTGCATCGCCGAGACGGCAATATCGAGTGTCATGTAGATGCGCTCAGTGTCGCGCTCGTAGCCATACAGTGACGGCGCGTTGGCAAGAAATGCCTCAGCCTGGGTGCGCACGCCGGCAAGCAGGTCTTTGATCTCGAGCTCAAGAAAGCCATGCACGGGCTCAAGGGCAAAGTCCGCCTCAATGATGCGCGCGCGTACATAGTCTTCGAGCTCAGGATTCGACATGCCTTCGGGGCCCCGTTCATTTGCGCAACTGCAGCATGGCTTCAATTCCCTTTGTGGCGCCGCTGTGTACCGGCTCTTTGCCGGGCAGCACGTCCACCAGTTCAAACACTTCGCGCTGTGCTGTGTCTTCGATGTTGCGGCGGCTCGGCACCAGCATCATGGGCTGCCGGGGCGAACCCACGAAGTCGCCTTCGCGATAAATGGCGCCGGTGGCGGCTTGCTCGGCGGCGTCGATCAGCAGGCTGCGCGCGCCCTCGACCAGTTCCAGGGGCAACTCGCAGACTTCCAGCTCGGCGCGGCGGAACTTGCACAGCCCGTACGTCCGCACCCAGTAGCGGCCCTTGCCGGTTTCTGAGGCGCGCACAACCACGTGCTTGTGAATGTCAAAGCCCTGCGGGCCCTCGTTGCGCCACTCGCCGGCGCGAATCGCCATGCCGGTTTCAAGGTCGATGCCCACACCGCCGGCAAAGCGCAAAAAGGCGTCCACCAGCTTGCACGCGGCCAGCGCGCCGCGCAGCGGGTCAAAGCCGGGCTCAGCCAGCATCAACCGCACGTCCCAGGGCGCGTTCTCGAAGCGTTGCAGCGACGCCTTGTCAAAGTCGAACACCGTGCGCGCTTCTTCGGGCAGGTCCAGGTACGGGTTGTGCAGGTTGTGGCGCTTCATCAGCAGCACGTGAAACACCATGCCGGCTGTGGCGTCGGTCATGATGTACTGCCCGGGCTTGAAGCGTTCGCCGGGTTGCAGCGGGCGCTTTTCAAACGTCTTGGCCTCAAGCACTCGCGCCGTGAGTTTCGCGCGGCCCTCAAAGCTGGCGTTGGGGTCGGCTACCTCACTCACGACGGGCAGGTGTTCGCCCTCAAGAAACAGGTTGGCGCGAAACAGCGGCACGAACTCTTCGTCATCGTCCTGGTGATCATCCATGTCGCCGGTATCGGGCTTGCTGCCGCCCACAAACCGGAACGGGCCGTCGATGCCGGCCTTCTTTTCTTCGTCGAGGGAGTGCGGGTCTTTCGGCACGAACCCCAGCCGCCGGAAGTAGACCAGCAGCTCCTGACGCCAAAGCTGGCCCGCCTCGAAGTTGCCGAACGTAAGGCTGCGCCGGTTCAGCTCATAGGCGTCGTCATAGCGGCCGCGCTGGTACTTCACGCGGCTCCACAGGTGAAGCCGCCTGCGGTGCGGCTTGCCCAGCAGCACGCCTTCGCCCATGCGCGCGTCGGCCATGGGCAGGTTGCCAAGGCGCGCCCAGGCCTCGCCCAGGTAGACCAGCGCCCAGCTTTTGTGTTCGGGGTCGGTGGCGGACTTGGCGGCTGCACTGAACCACTCTTCGGCCGACTTCCAGTTCTGGTGCAATGCGGCCCAGACGCCGCGGCCATACGCGTGCAGTGGTGCGAGCGAGTCGTTGCTTTTGATGTCGTTCAGCAGGTCGCCGGCCTGTTCAAAGCGCTGGGCGTACAGTTCACACAGCAGCTCGGCTTCGATCACGGTGGCGTCGTCGGGCGCCAGCTCGCGGGCGCGGGCCAGCAGGCGGCGCGCGTCGCGCAGGGGCCGCGGGTGCCACACCCAGTCATCAATGAACCCGTACAGCATCAACGCGCGCCCGGCCAGCAGCAGGGCTGGGCCGTAGCACGGGTCCGCGGTCAGCGAATCCACGCAGCGCTCAACGGCGTCGTCCAGCGCCTCGATGTCGGACGGGTCGTCCAGGCTGATCTGTACTGAGTCGATCAGGCTGCGGGCGCGGGCCGCGTCGCCGGGCGCGCCGTCGAGGCTGCCCAGCACACGCTTGATCAGCGCGCCGGCAAGCCGGTAGCGCTCCGGCACCGGCCTGGCCAGCAGTGATTCAACCGAACGGTCCTGTCGGAACATGCTGTAAGGATAGGGCAATCCCGCGTGCATGTGAAGCCGCGCCGCAGAATCAGGCCATCGGCCTTCAGTCACTGTCGCCGGGCAAAAGGCCGCCCTGCTGCCCGAAGTGCCGCAGCACGCGGCGCATCAAGCGGGGGTCGGGTTGGGTCGCGCTGCCGCCAATGCCCTGCTGGATGCTGGATTCGAGCTGATCAATCTGCGGCGCGCCGCCGGCGGGGTCAAATTCGGGCGGCGTTTCCAGGTTGCTCTTGGTCAACACCGCCGCGTGCTCGGCGCCAAAGCGCTCGCTTGCTTCGCGGCTGGTCCAGACCGGTCGCGCGCCCAGGATGGCCCGCGGTGCCCAGCCGGTGACCGTGCCGACGTTGCTGGTCACGCGCACGCGGACATAGGCGTGGTTGCGATCCCAGTCGCTGGCGACAACGAAGACCTGCTGGTTCGCGGAAAGCGGCCACAGCACGTCGGAAAACGCTTCCGGCTCTTGCAGCAGAAAGCACTCCGGGTGGGTGTCATGCACGACCACGTAAGCGGTGCGCTCGGCCTCGGCGCTGTCGCGGCTTGACGACAGGATCGGTTGTGTGTGGGGCTGCCGCTGCGGCGCAAGGGTGCACCCGGCGGCCATGGCCAACAGCAGACAGCAGAAGATTCGCATGGCGCAGCCGATTGCGTGACCTGAGCGAGGCAAGTCTACCCCATGAACACGCGATTGCCAAAAAAGAAGGGGCGCCCAAATGGGCGCCCCTACATGGAACAATCGACACGCCTAGCGGAAGGCCTCTTCAAAGCGCTTGTTGCGCGCCTGGATGGCTTCGCCGGACATGGTCTTGGGGTTGGGCTTGAGTTTTTCCGTGGCGATCAGGTCCTTGACGTACTTCACGCGGTTCGAGATCGGCGGGTGGTGCGCGAGGTAGTCTTCTTCCTTTACTTCGTGCTTCTTCTCGTACGCTTCGACGCGCTCAAGCACCTTCACCATCGCCTCGGGGGCATAGCCAGCCGCGGCCAGCGCGCGGGTGCCCCAGGCGTCGGCTTCGTACTCCTGCTCGGGGTTGTAGCCCTTGAAGGCGTCTTCCGCCACGCTGGTGACCAGGCGGCCGAAGATCGAGCCCTCGCCATCGCCCTTGAACCATCCGCCAAGCGTCGAGGTGAAAATCTCGCCCTTGTAGGCCGCACGGTAGTTGTCCATGCCGTGGTTCAGGATGATGTGCGCAAGTTCGTGGCACACGATGGCGGCCAGTTCGTCCTCATTGTTGCACAGGTTCACGGCGCCGATCGAGATCCAGAGAAACCCGCCGGGCGTGGCAAACGCGGTGACTTCTTCAGTCTGCAGCAGCCCTACCTGGAATCCCTTGTACAGCACAAGGTTCGCCACGCGCTCTTGCGCCTTTTCGCCGCGTGAGTTGCGGTCTTTCTCGTTGGAGATGTGTTTGCCCAAGGCAAATGCGCTGCGCGTGACACCCTTGGTGGCCGCTTCGACATAGCCCGCCATCTCGTTGACGTACGTGATCTGGCGCTCGGTACGCTTGTCTTTGGCTTCGACCGGCGCGTACTTGTCAATGATCACGGCTGACACGCCGCGCCCAATGTAGTACTCCTCGCTGGGGTCGTAACTGTCAGCGACTTTTGCCTGTTTCAGGGCACTGACGCCTTCACTGAGCGCCTCAAAAATTTTGCAGCCGCCAAGGCCGAACAGCAGGATCGCGGAAAGCAACGTGCCGGCCCACGGATGTTGGATTTTGTTTTTCATGGTTTCGCTCCTAGTTCCTGAGTTGGCCGTCTTTGCCGAACGACTTGAAATGCTCGTTCTGCTTGGCGGGGTCAGGGTCCTTGGCGTCGCCGCCCATGAGTTTGTTGCGCGATGCCTCGAAGTCGTCCACACGCTTGAGCGCGGCGTTCATCTCGGGGCTGCCTTCGCGCATTTCTTTTTCGATCTTGTCGTTCAGGCCCTTGCCCGCCTGCGCGCTTTGCTTGGCGCCGCTGGCCTCAGTCACGCGCGGCTGCGACTGCAGCGGTTCTTTGCGCAGTGCCAGGCGCTTGACCCATCCCTCGATCTTCTTGCCGTTGATCACGACCCGGATTTTCACGTACTCGCCCTCGGTCTCACCCAGGGTTTCGACTTCCTGGTTGGCAACCAGCTTGCCCAAGGGCTCGCCATCGAACAGGTCGGGCTCACTGAGCACAACGGCGTCAGGGCTTGTGGCGTCAACACCAACAAACATTGCCTCGCCGCGCACAAACGTTGCGGCGAACACCAAGGCGGCACAGACCAGCACGACGGCTAGCAATCTGCGCCACGGGAATTTCTTCCACCAGTTCATTCGGGTCCTCTCTGATCGGGTTTTCTAAGCGGGCGACAATATCGCAACCACGCCGCAAGGGGAAGCTCGAAGCGTTGTTGCACAGCACGCCCTACTTCGTCTTCTTGACGAACACGCCGTTCCACTCGGGCGGCGGCGGCGATTGCAGCAGCTCTTCGCAGCGCCGGATGTACAGGCGGCTTGGGTTCAGTTCGCCTTCGTCCTGCGTGGTTTCATGGTGCGCGGCATTCTTGAATGACGCCAGCGCCTGCTCAAACTGCCGCACGCGAAACAACGTGATGCCCTCATTCCAATGCTTGAGCATGTCGGTGACGAACTGCGGCACGTCTTTGCGGCCGATCAGCTCGAACACTTCCACCGGCTCGGACTTGCCCTTGACGACGATCAGGTCAATCGCGCGCGTGGTGAACTCGCCGCGGATCAGTTTCTCAGTGTTCTGGCCGATCAAAATGTCTGTCCCGTACTCCTTGCACTGCGGCTCAAGGCGCGCCGCAAGGTTCACCGCGTCGCCCATCACCGTGTAGGCAAAGCGCTTGCTGCTGCCCATGTTGCCGACCGTCATCAGGCCGCTGTTGATGCCGGCGCGGGCGTACAACACGGTGCCGTCCGGCTTGATCAGTTGCGGCGCAATGCCACGAATGCTGTCGGCAAACAGCGGCTGCATGCGTTGCAGCTCGGCGCGGCAGGTCAACGCGCCGCGGCAGGCGCGCACGGCGTGGTCGGCCTGGTCCACGGGCGCGCCCCAGAAGCACATGATCGCGTCGCCGATGTACTTGTCGATCACGCCGCCGGTCTCGAGCATCAGGTCGGTCATGCGCTCGAGGTAGATATTCAGCAGCTCGACCAGCCGCTCGGGGTTGTTCGGCCCCAGTGTTTCCGTGACCGTGGTGAAGCCGGCGACGTCGCTGAAAAACACGCTCATGGCGCGGTTTTCGCCGCCCAGTTTCAGCGCGCCGGGGTTCTTGATCACGTAATCGACCAATTCGCGGCCCATGTACTGGCGCGCGAACGATTCGCGCTGGCGCTTCTGCGCGCCCTCGGTCAACGCCTTGGCAAGCGCGCCATGACTGAACCCGAACAGCAAGCCGGCCAGCGGCGCTGCCAGCGGCAGGAAGTGCTGCTGCTCAAACGCCACCCAGCCGGCGACAAGCACCAGCACGGCCAGCAGCAGCGTCAGCACCAGCCCGTTGCGCAACTGCCCGGCATACAACACGGTGACGACCGTGAACGCGGCGCCGAACAGCGCCAGCAGCCATGCCAGCCAGCGCGGGGACTCGGTCATGAAGTCTTCGTTCTTGAGGTTGTCGAAATACGTCGCCAGCACCCAGGTGCCGGGTGTGTTGCTGTCCAGCGGCGTATCGTGACGATCAAGCAGCCCAATCGCGGTCGCCGCGATGATGACAACCTTGTCCTTGACGATGGCCGATGGTTCGCCGAGCCCCAGCGAATGCACTGGTTGTGACTCGACGGCTTGCAGCCGCATCTGCGCATCCGAAAGCTGGGCCTGAAGCGCTTCACGGTCTTCTTCGGCGGCTGACGCAAGGCTCTTTTCCAGTTCAGGGATCAGCGCGTTCAGGCGCTGCGTTTCGCCGGCCTTAAAGCGATTGTCGCTCAGGAAGTCCCAGTCGCGCAGGATGTCGGTGGCTGACAACTGCGGATACACCGCGAACAGGCGGTCGTCGGGGTGACGGTCTTTCACCGCTTGCTGCTGCTCAGGCGAAAGGTAGTTCCAGTCCGCATTCTGGTCAGGACGCAGATAGCCGCGATAGCGCAACTGCACGCGCGACGAACCATCCAGCGGCATCGCGCGGCCAAGATAGCTGGCCGTGTCGCCCTCAATGCTTACCGGCACATCCTGCAACTCGTTGGCGAGATCGTACGTTACGCCGTCGCACTCCAGCCCCTGCGCCGTAAGCATCAGGCCGCTGAAGCGCGAATTGAATTCATCCAGCCGGCCGGCGGCTGAGAACTCCCGCGCATAAGACAGCACGTACAGGCGCCAGGTCTCAAGCGGCAACGTGCGGTACAGCCGCGCGTCGTGGGCGCCGACCACGTCGTAGCGGCGCAACACGCCGTCAAGATCTTCAAAGCCCATCACCAGGCCCAGCCCTGCAACGCCTTGCGGCGCCGTCGAAGCCACCGGCAGCAACGATCGAAGGCGTGGTGACTCATTCAGCCACGGGTCACCGTTGATGCGTTTGCGCAGGCTGGCGAGTTTCTTGTCTGCACCCTCTGCACCGCGGCGGCCTTCTTCAACGAGTGTGGGCCACCCGTCCAGGAGCGCGGGGTAGGGCGCCTCGGCTGTCCGGAACTTGGCGTAGCGGTCCGCCACGTTGTCGAGCACTTCCGGCTGGCCGTCGCCGCCGAGCTTCCCGGCGTACGCGGGCAGCAGGTCGTCGCGCACGTCTTTGTTGCGATTGGTGGCGCCCAGCACCAGTGCCAGCGCGACGTCGTCTTGTGCGGTCGCTTCCATGGCGAACAGGTCATCGCCGGCCTGGTCGAACGTCCACATGCGCGTGAGGTTGCCGTTGACCTCGCGTACCAGCATGGCCTGGTTGGTGTTCGGGCCGCTCTCGCTGTAGATCATGTCGAACACGATGACGCGGGCGCCGCCTTCGCGGCAGTAGCGAATGATCTTGCTGTACACGTGGCGTGGCCATGGCCAGGCGTAACGGTCGGCTGCGGCGCTGCCGTCTTCGGCGGTTTGCCACGAGTCGCCGTATGCCAATGCGGCTTCATCTATGTTGATCAGCAGGATGTCGGGGTCGCGCTGTTCGTTGGTTTCGAATGTGCGCACGCGGGCGTCGCGGCTTGGCAATTCGACGTAGTCGATCAGCGCCGCCTCGTCCCATTGCACAAGCAGCAGGCTGGTAACAGCGCAGGCGGCGATGCAGGCCAGCAGCGCGGTCACGGCGCGCTGGCGCGGCTCGTGCGCTTTGCCGAACTCGGTGCGGGCTTTGCGCAGCTTTTCGCCGGCGCGCACCATGGTGCTGCCCAAGCCGGACATCGCCCGCTCAACTGTGTTGCCGTCACCCATCACCGGACCACCATAGAGTCTGAGCCCCCACGGCGGGAGTCTTGAGTGCTGTGTTCAGCGCGCCTTGCGGAATTCGCATTCCGAAATCCAAATCGCTTTCGTGGCTTGCTATCTTGCGGACATGCTTGAAGACGGCCACATCTTTGTCGCGGACATTGCCGAAGGCCCTATCCACGCCGTGTACCTGGTGCAGGATGCGCGCAAGTTGACCACGCGCAACGGAAAGCCGTACCTTGCGCTTACCCTGATGGACAACACCGGCAGCATCGGCGCCAAGCGCTGGGATGTGAGCGACGAAGAAGTCGCCACTGCCAAACAGGGCAGCTACCTCGAGATCACCGGGGCCGTGGAGCTGTACCGCAACGCACCCCAGATCATCATCTCGGCGCTTCGCCAAGCACAGCCGGAAGACATCCTGCGCGAAGCCTTTGAGCACTCACCCGAGTTTGACCCGGCCGACCTGTTGCAGCAGGTCAAGGACATGCTGCTGGGCCTGCACGATGAAGACCTGCGGCGGCTTGCACAGGCGTATCTTGACGATGATGCGTTCATGGCGCGGTTCGAAATCGGGCCCGCGGCGCAGCGCATGCACCACCCGTATCGTTTCGGCCTGCTTGAGCATGTGCACAGCGTGATGCGCCTTGGTGAGCGCATGTGCGAGCACTACGCGTGGGTAGACCGCGGCATGGTGCTGCTGGGCCTGTTCCTGCACGACAGCGGAAAGGTCGTGGAACTGGTCGGCGAAGAGGCCCCCGGCTACAGCATCGAAGGCGAATTGCTGGGGCACATCACGATCGGCATCAACATGCTCGACCGAAAGTTGCAGGCGCTTGAGGGCTTCCCGCACCGCAAGGGCGTGTTGCTCAAGCACATCATCTTGAGCCATCACGGGCTGCAGGAGTGGGGCAGCCCAAAGCCGCCGATGACACCCGAGGCGCTGGTCGTACACACAATCGAGATGATGGACGCCAAGATGAATGCGTTTCTGCGCGAGCAGGTTGAGGCGCCGGAGCAGACAGACGAGCTGGGCGGCCTGCGCTGGAGCAACCTGCTCAAGCGCAAGATCCTGACCACGGGCCCGGGCACAGGGCATGCGCCTTCCGCGCACGGCAACAACGGCGAATCTGAGTAAATTCCGCCCTAAGCCATCGCATCAGAACCGTGGCAGCTGCCAGGATTTGCACCAAATGCAAACGCCGCGGATTACTCCGCGGCGTTGCGTTCCCTGCTGTGCATCAAGCTGGTCCCTTCCGGGCCCTAAGGCCCGGAAGGTGCGGTGGTCAGTCAGGTTGCGGGCGGGCGATAAACCCGACTGATTCACCTTACCTTATTAAACGACTGGTTGGTTGCTTGTCATTCCCGAAGCGCACAAACACTCCAAATTCTTGCGAACTCACGAAGCTACTCACCTCACACCACCTTCCAAGGCCTCTTTGTGTTTGCGGTTACGCGCAACCTGCATACCCTTGAAGTGTTCCATTGCCTCTACTGAGGAGTCGCTATGCGCTTATTCTTCACCTTGGCCATCTGTGCACTGACCCTGGTCGCCATTTCCGGCCTGGCCCGGGCAGAGCAGATTCGCCTCTCTGACGGGCGCTACCTGCAGGGCGAAGTCGCCGAGGTCAAGGAAGACGGCTTTGTCTTCAAGCTGACCGATACCGGCGGCAAGGTGTTCCTGCGCTGGAGCCAGGTCGATGCCGGCTTGAAGAAGCGCCTGACGAACGACAAAGACCCGGACGAAGGGCTGAACCTGGAAGTCATGGTGCCCGGTGCACGCCTTGAGCTGATCGACGGCACGATTTACGAGGGCAACATCACGCAGGTCGGCGGCGGCTACAAGGTGGTCAACCGCGACTTCGCCAAGGGCAGAACGATCGCGGATGCGGACGTGGTCGAAGAAGGCTACATCACCGACATCATGATCGACGCCTCGTCGATGATGGTCGAAAGCGAAGTGCTCAAGCTGGCTGAAGATGAGCGCTCACCGCTTGAGACAGCGCGCCAGTTCTACGAGATGGCACGCATCGCCGACAACCTGGGCCTGTACATGGAGGCCAAGGACTTTGTCACGCTGGCGCTGGCCGCCGGCCCCGATGCCAAGCTGGAAGCCCGCCTTACCGCATACGACGCGACGCTGGACGAGCTGATCCGGCAGAAGGGCCTGCTGACCGCGCTGGCCGGTGCGCGCCAGCTTGCCAAGAAGAAGAAGTTCCAGACCGCACTGGATGTGCTGACCAACGCCAAGAACGAGTACAAGCCCACCGAGACCGTGCTGGCCAAGTGGGACCTGACCTACGCCGAGATTGACCTGCAGTTCACGGCCTTTGTCGTCACCGAGTGGTACAAGCAGATGCGCCCGGTGACCCGCACCAAACTGAAGGAAAAAGGCCTCACCATCAGCGACTGCATCAGCTGGGCGCGGCGCGAGATTGACAACATGATCAGCGCCAAAATCGCCGAGCTTGTCGGCAGCACCACCGCCGACGACATGAAAAAGCGCTTCATCCAGCGCTTCAACCTTGAAGCCGAAGGCAAGCTGCGCCTGACCATGAAGAAGGCCAGCTTTGGCGAGACCGGCTTCTACCAGATCGTCGGCGGGCACCTGCCGATCAACGGCAAGAAGCCCGAGCCTGCGACGCCGACACCCCCGGGCGGGCGCCCGGGTCCCGGCGGCAGCGGGTCAGGCCCCGGCGGCGACCGCAGCGGCAGCGTGGTCCCCGGTGAAGACATCGGCGACTTCTTGAAGAGCCAGGGTTTCCAGGACAGCGAAAACAAGGGCGGCGAGCTGCCCGGCGGCATCAAGCCCGAGGACATCCGCGACTTCCTGAAGAAGATCGCCGGCGACGACAGCAAGTCAGACGGCGAAAAGAAAGACGGCGGCGCACCCGCCATCGGCAAGCAGGACATCTCGCACCTGAAGGTGCCGGCGACTGTGCCGACACTGCAGGAGTGGTGGGACGGCGCCAGCAGCACCACCAAGGCCAAGTGGCTTGAGGCTTACTATGCCCGCTACGCCGGCACGATGCGCGTGTTTGAACTCGACGACTGGAACGTGAAGTTCAAGTAACTGCCGTTCGCTCACAGACCCCCGCGCTATGCGGGGGTCTCTGTTTTTGCAGGCAGCCGCGGACGCTTGCGCAAAAACTCGGCACTTATGTTTGCCAGCAGGATCATCACCGCCCCGAAAACAAGCCATCCATCCAGCCGGTCACGGCCGGCGACGATGCTGATAACTGAGGCAAACACCGGCTCAGCGGTGTAGACGATGGCGGCCCGCGACGGCAGCAGCTCTTTCTGCCAGCGGTTGAGCACACTGACGGCGACAACAGTCGCCAGCGTGGCGCACAGCAGCATCGTGCGCCAGAACTCGACGCTCGACAGCGCCGCTGCAAGCGGTAACGGCTCAAACAGCGCAATGCCGCCGGGCGCAACCACGACCGCCACGGTTGTAAACAGCGTCGCGAACACGAACATCACCAGCGTGACTGCCATCGGGTCGGCGCGCTTCGTGCCGGTGTCGGTCATCAAAATGTGCACGCCGAACACCACGGCGCACCCGATGGTGGCCCATGCGCCCAGCGAAAGGCCGCCCTGCGGCGGGCCCTTGATGTAGGCGGCGCCCAGTGTTGCCAGCAGCACGCCGATCATCACGCCGCGCGGCGGCAGGCGCCGAAACACAATCGCCGCGATCAACGGTGTTGCCACAACGTACAGGCTGGTCAGGAACGCCGACTGGCTGGGCAGCACGTCCGACTGCGCCAAGCCGAAGATCTGCAGCAGAAAGCCCAGCGTAAACGGCAGGCTGAGCAGAAAGCCCCACTTCAGGGCCGTCCGGTCAAGGCGCTTGACGCTGCGGGGGACCACGATCGGCATCAACAGGGCGGCAACCAGGAAGCGCCACAGCAGAAAGAATGCCCCCACCGCGGCAGGCCGCTCGTCGCCGTAGATCGCCTGCAACGCGTCGGTGCCCTCTTTCATCCACAGGAAAGTCGCGCCCCAGAAGATGCAGACCGACAGCAGCGCCAAGATTGCGATCAGGCGCGTGCGCGGGCTCTGCACTGTGGTGGTCGGGTCCGGCATGGGTGGCAGAAGCGTAGACGCGCAATGCAATCACGCAATGCCAATCGCGCGCTGCCCTTTATGCCGACAGACGCTCGAGCTCGGATTCGACTGCCTCGACCAGCGGCTTGAGCGTTTCCGCGTCCATGCCAAAGCGCAGGCCGGCCGCCTTGAACAGGTCGCGCAACCCGCGCGAGCCGCCAAGGCTGAGGGCGTGGCGATACTTCGCCAGCGTGCCGACGGTGTCTTTGCGCGAGTGCAGCCACACCTGCAACGCGCCAATCTGCGCAATCGCGTACTCAATGAAATAGAACGGCGCCCAGAAGAAGTGGCCGATGTTGGTCCAGCGCGCGTCGCGGAACTTTTCCAGCCCGGTCCACTCGGTGCCCGCGTTGAAGCGCTGCGCCTGCGCGCGCCACTGCGCCGTCACGGCGTCGGCGCCTGCACCGGCATGGGTGTAGATCCAGTGCTGGAACTGGTCGCCCTGCGCGATCATCACCAGCACCTCCAGCGTGCGTTCCAGTTGTTCTGCTTGCGCACGCTTGATGTCGGCCGGCGCATAGAACTCGTTGACGTGCGGCATGCCCAGCAATTCCATCGACATGCTGGCCACTTCGCAGAATTCCATGGGCGCGTGGCGATAGGCAAACAACGGCTGGTCAGCCGCCGCGAACGCGTGAAAGGCGTGGCCGCCTTCGTGCAGCAGCGTGCGCACGTCAGAGTCCAGGCCCACGGCGTTCATGAAGATGAACGGCAGGCGCGCCTCGCACAGTGTGCTCTGGTAGCCGCCGGGGGCCTTGCCCTCACGGTTGGCAAGGTCAAGCAGCCCCAGCTCGCGCATGCGGTCGAACTGGTTGCCGAGTGCCGGGTCAATGCGGTGGAAGATGCGCGAGCACCCAAGCTTGAGCTGCTCCACGTCGTCAAAGGGCTTCAGCGGCGGCTTGCCGGTTGTGTCAACGTCAAGGTCCCACGGCCGCAACGACGGCAGGCCCAGCGCTTCGCCGCGCCGCTGCTGCATGCGCCGGACGGCCGGCAGCACGACCTGCTCTACGCCATGGGCAAACACGTCGCAATCGTCGGGCGTGTAGTCGAAGCGCAGATAGCTCTGCCACGTATAATCCCGAAAGTCGGCGCAGCCGGCATTGCGCGCGATCTGCTCGCGCAGCCGCAACTGGCCCTCGAACAGCCGTCCCAGGCCCTCATGCTCGGCCAAGAGCCGCTCGTTGCCCGCCCTCCAGGCCCTTTCGCGCAGGCTTCGGTCCTGCTCAAGCCCGAACTTTGCCATCTGCACGGGCGTGTAGCGGCTGCCCTCGAAGTCGATGGTGACCGCGCCCTGGACCTCGTCGAACTGCTTGGTGAGCTTGGCAAGCTCGGTCTGCAGCGGGATGTTCTCGGGCCGGTACAGCGCAAGCTGGGCCAGCACCGCGCGCTCGTAAACGGCGTATCGTGCGGGGTCAAGGGCGCTGCGCGCGGGGGCTGCCTGGAACTTGCGGTCCAGCGCGTCGATCGCCTGCTTCAGTTGCGGCTCGAACTTCTCGACCCAGTCCAGAAAGACCTGCTTGTTCTCTTCGCTGGCGGTATCCAGCGTGGTGCGAATGTGAATGCGCGCGCCGACTTCGTTGATGACCGCCGCGAGTTCACTGCTGTCGCGCATCCATTGTTCCAGCGCGTCGGCGTCGGCAAGGTCCGCGTCGATCAAGCGCTGGAACAGCGGGGCTACGTCCTCATAGGCGCGCACGACCAGGCCTTGCGGCACAAAGCTGCGCGGGTAATTGCGGGGCAAGGCTTCGAGGGTGTCAGTCACAATGGCCTCCGTTGCCAGAATAACGCACCGGGGCCAAGGGGCCATATCCGGATTCAGTATGAAATCTGCGGCGACCTATTTCACAGCCGGGTCAGGTTCGCCCATGGCGATCAGCCGTGCGCGGCAGGCATCGGCGATCTCGCCCTGTCCTTCAAACGTGTCATAGGTCTTGCGGTACCACGCCGCGGCATCGGCGTTGCGGCCCGCACCGTCATAGGCCTGGGCAAGCAGGTACATGCCGCTGGGTGACCCGGGCACCAGGCGCAATGCATGCTCAAGCCGGCTTGCCGACACAGCCCAGTCGCTACGCCGCAGCGCCACAGCCCCGCCCATGAAACTGGGCCAGAAGCCTTCGCCGTCTAACGCCAGCGCCTTGCTGCTGCTTTGCTCGGCTTCGTCGTAGCGGCCCAGGTAGTACAGCGCCTGCGCGACGTTGACGTGCAGCACGGCATGGTCGCTGCGCTGGTTCACCGCCTGTTTGTACAGGTCCAGCGCCTGCTCAAGCTTCTGTTTGCGCACGGTTGCGTCTTCACTCTGTAGCGCCTCGCCGGCGAGCGCATCGCCGCGGTCGGCCAGGTCGTAGGCGGGCTGGGCCGCGCGCATGTCGACCAGGGCGCTGGTGTACTCGGCGTCGCCGCGGAAGTACTCGCCTTCTCCTTTGTATTCCTTCTCGAGTTGGCGACCCAGGTAGTCCACCCGGTTGCCGGGGTCGGGGTGGCTGGACAGGAACTCGGGCGTGCCGCCGCCGTGCTCGTGCGTGACTTCTTCCAGCATCCGCATCACGTTGATGATGCCGTCGGGGTGATAGCCCGCGCGGGCGGCAAAGCGCATGCCGAAGGTGTCGGATTCTTTTTCGTTGTCGCGCGAATAGCTCAGGCTCAGCAACTGGTACCCGACCAGGCCGATCAGCGCCACTCCTTCCATTTCTTCGCCGGTGCTGGCCACCAGCATCAGCCCGAGCATGACCAGCGTGGCCTCGCTCATGCGCTCAGTGCCGTGGCGCCCGAACACGTGCGTGACTTCATGGCCCAGCAGGCCCGCAAGTTCAGACTCGTCTTTCAGGCGCTGCATGATGCCGCGCGTGACAAACACGTGCCCGCCCGGCAGCGCGAACGCGTTGATCATGCTGGTGTTGACGACGTAGAAGTTGAACTCCCAGTCCGGGAACTGCGCCTCGCCCTTTAGCCGCGTGCGGCCGGCCTCCACGACCTTCTGGCCCACCCGGTTGACGTACTCCTGCGTGGCGCGATCGGGGTACAAGCCGCCGAGTTCTGCCACGATCGGCTGCACGTTTTCGTCGCCGAGCTGTTTTTCGCTGTCGTAATCGTAGATGTTGAGCGTGGACTTGCCGGTGAGCGGGTCGGTCTGGCATGAGCTGACCAGCGGCAGAACGGCAAACAGCAGGATCGGGATTGCGCGCAGCAGCAGTTTCATGGCTATCTCCTTGGCTGCCCTTTTATCCGCGTGCGCGCGGAAGCACAGCGGCTAGGCGTTCATGCAGCACTTCTTGTATTTGCGCCCGCTGCCGCAGGGGCAGGGGTCATTGGGGCCGACCTTGATCGTGGGCTTGCGCTGTTGCTTTTTCAACAGGTGCGCCGTGGCTGTGACGCGCGCGTAGTTGCCCAGCGCTTCACCGCCACTGAGCCGCCCCGCGTTTGCGCAGTACGCCAGGAAACTCTCCAGCAAGCCGGGCACGGCTTCGCGCTCGGTTTGCTCAAGTTGCAGGGGCCCAAGACCGATAGCAACGCCGTCGCGGATGCAGGTCTCATCAAGCTCTGCCGGGTCCGCGCCCGTGCCTTGCAGAAAGGCCACCAGCACCTGCCCGGCGCGTTCACCAAACGCCCGGGCCTGCATCTCGCCCGGCGTGCTGGTTAAATACTCGCTGACCCAGTGCTCTACGGTTTCAGTGTGCTGGCCCATGGGCCCAGAGTAGATTCGAAAGCGGCCGACGCGAAGGCCAATCAACAGAGCCCGCCGCGTCAGCGGTGGGTTTCCGCGAACAGCGCAGCGCGAGGGCACGCGAACTGCAATTTGGCCACAAAAACACCAAAGCACTAAAGACAGCGTACCAAGAGCTTTCGTGGCAGTTCCTTTCGTGTTTTCGTGGCTAACCTGCAGTTGGCAGTTCTTTGCGGCCTTCGCGTTCTTCGCGTCGTGCTGTGCCATAGTCGCGCTCGCGTACGCATGGTTCATGTTGGCGTGGCGCATCTACCTGCGCTGAGTTGCAGCCGGAAACTCCCTTCCCGAAAGCGCCGCCAGAACCGACAATCCTTGGCCACAGGAGACACCATGAAAGCTGAATGCCTTGAAGCCATTGACGCCGCGAAATCGCTGGGCGCGAACTATGCCGACGTGCGGGTGATTGAGTATCGCCGCGAAGGCGTCGCCCTGCGCAACGGCCACCCGTGCAACCTTGCCAGCGGCCAGTCCTTCGGCGCGGGCATTCGCGTCATCGTCAACGGGGCATGGGGCTTCGCCAGCACCAACCAGGTCACAGCCGCCAGCCTGAAAGCCACGTCTGCGCGGGCGGTCGAGATCGCCAAAGCCAGCGCACAGGTCAAGAAGCAGGACGTGCGCCTTGCCCCGAAGCCGCCGGTCGAAGACATCTGGTGCACGCCCTTCACCATCGACCCGTTCAAGGTGCCGCTGGAACAGAAGCTGGGCCTGCTGTTGCAGATCGACACCATCCTGCGCAAGAACCCCGCGGTGAAAGTCGCCAGCGCCGCGATGCAGTTCGCGCGCGAGAAGCAGTGGTACATGGACACCGACGGCAGCTTTATCGTGCAAGACCTGCTGCGCAGCGGCGCCGGCTACAGCGCGACCGCGGTCGGCAACGGCGAGGTGCAGATTCGCTCATACCCGCAGTCATGGGGCGGCAACCACAAGTGCATGGGCTATGAAATCGTGCACGCCTATGACCTGCTGGGCAACGCCGAGCGCATACGCGACGAAGCGGTGGCACTGCTCACTGCGCCCGCGTGCCCGTCCGGCCGCATGGACCTGATTCTGGACGGCCCGCAGCTTGCCCTGCAGATTCACGAAAGCGTCGGCCACGCCAACGAGCTCGACCGCGTGTTCGGCTATGAAGCCAACTACGCCGGCCGCAGCTTCATGCTGCCCGAGCTGCACAACCGCAAAGGCGGGTTCAAGTACGGCAGCCCGATCGTGAACCTGGTGGCCGATTGCACGGTGCCCGGCGGGTTGGCGACGATCGGCTACGACGACGATGGTGTGCGCGCGCAGCGCTTTCACGTGGTGCAGAACGGCATCCACAACGAGTGGTTCACCACGCGTGAAACCGCGCCGCTGGTGGACCGCGAGGTTTCAAACGGCTGTAACCGGGCGGAGGGATTCAACAACATCCCGATCACGCGCATCCCGAATTTGAGCCTGATGCCGGGCGAGTGGGAGTACGACGCGCTGATCGCGGACACGAAAGACGGCATCATCATGGAAGTGAACAAGAGCTGGAGCATCGACCAGATGCGCCTGAACTTCCAGTTCGGGGCCGAGATCGGCCGCGTGATCAAGGACGGCAAGATCACGGGCATCGTGAAGAACCCGAACTACCAGGGCAACACGCCCGAGTTCTGGGGCGCCTGCGACGCCATCTGCAACCAGGACCACTGGGACCTGTGGGGAGTCATCAACTGCGGCAAAGGCCAACCCGGCCAAACAGCCGAGATGTCCCACGGCGGAGCACCAACAAGGTTCCGGGGTGTCGAGGTGGGGATTAGGGGATAGGCGTAGTGCCCTCAGCACCGGGCGGCAGTCGGAAATCAAAAGGGCCGTGAAGTTTGATCACGGCCGCTTGCACCTTGGATTGGAGTTCCTTGCATTTCTTGGTGCCCTTGATCGCGGCGTTGAGTTCTGGAATCAGCGCATGTCCTGGGTTGTCTGGGAGAGGATCGGCCGTCGCACTCAATCCCGTCTCGTGCAGTTTCGATATGCTGATTTCCGCGACACAGAACTGACCGGGTGCCTTGCCCTGCCTTGTTAACTCGTCAAAGCGCCGCTTGGCCACATCTTCGGGTTTGACGTACTTCTCTCGATCTGCAGACAGGCCAGTCGCGTCCCCTGGAGATGGCTCAAAGGCCTGGCGCTCCGCCCTTCCCTTTTCAGGGTCGCACCAGCCTGGGCGAACTGGCACCGCCCTAAGCAAGGTCTCCCTTGTTGAATCCACTGGATCTACAGGTTCGATAGACGCCCCTGACATTCTTAGCTCGAATGCAGGCGGCTGTACGACTTGTACAAGATCACGTTTCCTTGAAGGAATCCTGTCAACTCTGCAGAACCACTGGGATTGAACTGCAGTTCGATCTCTCCTTTAGGTGACTGGAACTCCCAATGGAATGCGATGCCACCGTCCACCGTTGGAATCACTCGGTCAGGCGGCGTGTCGTGTTGTTTTTTGGAGTCCATTGCAAATCGGCACGCAAGGCTCAAGGCGTTCTTACTAATGGACGCCAGGCCATCAGATTCGAACTGTGACGGACTACGTCCCCACTCGACAAGCTTCTGATTGATCATTCGAGACCAACTTTCCTTCCACGCCTCCGGTGAACCCAGAATGCTAGCCTGTCCCAAATCGGTTTCGCAGGCCGTCGTCAGTACGAATTTAGATTGCGTGTCCGGTGCACCGAATACACTCTCAAGCCGTTCAGCGACTTCTCGCATTTCGATCATCTCTTCATCCTCCAGTAGCTCAGCGCCTCGTCAGATGACATCGAACGGAATCCGGTGACTATTGCTTTTCGGCCTTCCAGCAGCCCCAATCGGATGTCATCGAGCGATCCATTCCCCGCCATCGGGCCCCTTGCCGTCAAGTTCAGCTCAAGCGAATCCGGGTCACGCTGCCTTCGTGGGTGTACATGGCGTACTCGAACATGAAGGCGTCCCTCTTTCTCGCCAATGCGGAAATGCCACTCGCCTCCCAAGTTTTCCAATTTCATATTCGGCAGGTCGGATCGGACTCCTGGCAACGACTGATTCAGCAGGTTTGCCCAGTCCTTAGGCTCATTCCAAACTGATCCACGTGGGATAAGGTTCAGGTATGTCACCTCCCACTGATTCGCCTTTGGGGCCCCAAGCCCCATCCCCGAACAGAAGTCTACGAACGCTTGCCACCGTGCTTCAAACTGCGTCAAGCATGCCTCAAACCGGGGATACTGTTTCCCGTCCATTCCCAGCCAGTTCGAGTGAAGACGACCGTTTTGAAGCTGTACCATCCATTGGTTCGCCTTGTGTATAAACTGGCACCGACCGTCATTTGGCTTGTTGATGTTGACTCTCAATTGGACAAACATCTGCTCCATCTCGTCGAATGTTTCGAACTGGTCCGGAAGCGCTGTTTGTTCACGCACTGTGGGCCAGTCTTCACCGAGCTGACGCCAAAAGGCCCCCATGTGAGCAACTGTCCACTTTTCAAGTGGCTCGAACTGAACCCCAAGAACGGTCTCAACTACCGGCGGGTTCTCGAAGTCTGGTAACTGGGTCTCGCTCATTTCTTGTCTGAATCCGTGTTGGAACTACCTAGGAAAACAACGCCTCCAAGTGAACGAAGAATCCCTCGCCATCAGACTCTACCAATGACACATTTCTTTGTGTCCGCCAAATCGTGTGCCGCAAATTGCTTGCTGGCAAAGACATACGACAAGTATGGTGTGTCAGTAACTTTTCGTCAAGTAGCGCTCCGCGTCGGGTTCGCCGCCATTCAAGTCCCGTCAGTGACAACGAGGGTGGCATGCGCGTCTCGCGCTTGCCGCAGTTCTTGACGGCCGCCATCGGCGGGACGCCGCTTAGGCTGGCTCAGGGCGGGCCGATGCCACTTTGGCTTGTGCTAGTTGCGTGGTTTCAGAGTCTTGTCGATGAAGCGCTGGATTGCGGCCTTTACTTCGGGGGCGCGCCATTGGTCGGCTACTTTTTTGTTGTGGTTGGTGAGGGCTTGTACGGCCTGCATTGTGGGGGTGGCGCGCGTTTACGCTGTCGCCCCTGGCGGGGCTTTGGGTCTTTCCGGGCGGTTTACCGGTGGCTTCCGCCACCGGCTATTGGCGGCCGCCCCTGCGGGGCGGTACTGCCCTGGCGACATCGACGGGCGGTCATTCCCGATCGTTTGCCTCGTGGGCGCCGCCGCTTGGCGTGGTGCCCGGTGGCGGCACACCTTCTGAATCGCGCTCGGGCGAAGCTGGGGGCGCGTCGGGCTCGTCTGTCAGGCCGTGCAGTTCTTTGAACTTGTTCAACTCTTCGGCGAGCGTTTGTTTCTTGTGGTGCTCGGCTTGGTTCTGGATGTACTTCTTTGCCTTCTCAATGTGTGAGATGCTGACCGAAAACACGCCGTAGCCTTCCTGCCAGCCGAATTCGTGCCTGGGCCAGGTTTCGTGAATCCACTTTGACGTGTTAGATTTGATGTCGCGCAGCACGTCTGAAACTGCGTGACGTGGCGCGAACCCGATCAGCAGGTGGGTGTGGTCCTCCACTCCGCCACCTTCGAGCAATACGCAATCTCGCTTTCGCAGGATGCCGCCAACGTACGGGTAGAGACGTGCGGCGATTTCGGGGACGATCAGCGGTCGCCGATCCTTGCAGGCGAAGATGGCGTGCAGCGTGACGCTGTGGTACGTGCTTCCCATGCACGCACAATAACCGACGTCGCCGGATCTGTCGCCTTTGGAAGGGCTCGGTTCGTGCTTGTTGCGATGCGGGCGACTTGCTTTCTTGGCGGCTATGCCCGACGCGCATTCTGTCAACCTGCCGGTTCTCCGCCGCCGCTACGCCGACGTGCGGGCCATGTTGGCGGCTGTGCGCGGGCTGCTGGAAAAGCTGGACTTTGAGGAAATGAAAAAGTCGACCAAGCCGTCGGGACGCAATCTCTGGGAATCGCTTTCGTTCTGGCTTTGCTACCGCGGGCCCTTCCTGAACATTGTCGAGGGCGTGCCGCACGCCACGTCAGGCGTCATCAATGCCCCGCGCGGCTACACGCTGGAACAGGCATGGCAGGCATGGGACGAATCTGTCGCGCGTGCCGACCGGATCATGGCGACGTTTTCTGTCGAGCGCTGGAACACGGACGTGGACTTCTGGATTGACCGTGAGAAGACGCGCCGCATGAAGGCATGGGAGGTCTTTCTTGCTCACTTCGCCGACCGCCTCGAACACGACTGGCGGATGATGCTTGAGGACATCTGCACCGTGGGCCACCAGAAGTGGCTGGAAAGCCTGATCGGCGAAGACTGGTACTACTTCCGCGAAGGCGAGAGCCTCAAGGACGTCTACCCGCAGTAGGCGCGCGCCGCAGATTCGAGGCGGGCGATGCAAGCATCGCCCCTACTTCAGCAGCTTGTATGCGTGGGTCCAGACTCCGTGCTTGAAGCCGTAGGCTACCCACGTCATGCACATCGCCTCCAGGTACCTTGAGCCTTCGATGCCGCCGATGTCGGCTGTCTCCCAGCCGAATTCTTTGAGCAGGCCTTCGGTCTTCTTCTTGGCGGCTTCGTCGTTGCCGGCAATGAACATGGTCGGCGGGCCGCCGGCCAGTTTTGGCTTGAACATCAGCGCATTGCCCACGGTGTTGAAGACTTTGACGACGCTCGCTCCCGGCGCGGCTTTCTGGATGTGCTCGCCTAAACTGTCATGGCCGACGATGGAAAGGCGTGGCCCGCCAGTGCTGAAGTCGAGCGGGTTGGTGGCGTCCCACAGGATCTTGCCCTTGAGCTCGGCCGACGAACCCTTGACGATTTCTTCGCTGACATTGCCGAGCGTGCACAGGGCCACGATCTCGCCGAATTTCGCGGCATCGTTGAACGTGCCTTCGCTCGCCTTGCCGCCAGCCGACTCAACCCAGGCTTTCGCCTTGGCGTTGCCCGCAGTGCGCGAGCCCATTTTCACTTCATGGCCCAGCGCGATGAACCCGTTGCCCAGGGCCTTGCCGACGTCGCCGGTGCCGAGAATGCCGATCTTCATGGTGATCTCCGTTATCCCGCCAGAGTGTAGCGTTCCCTGAAATCAAGCCAACGCCACGGCCTGCTGCCGCCTTCCCGGCTTTTCGGCTCTCTACTCGGTGCGGCGCAAGGTCTTGAAACTGATGCCCAGTACCCCGCACAACGCGCCGCATAGGCCGCCCCAGAAAAACAACTCGCGCGGCTCCAGCCATTGCAGCGCCAGCCCCGTCGCCAGCGCGCTGAGCGCCGTGAAGCCCTGCACGGTAATGGCAACCAGCGCAAAGATGCGCCCCAGGCGCTCGCGCGGGTAGTGCCGCTGGATCAGCGTGGCGCGCCCGACCGTGATCAGCGGAATGCTCAAGCCGTGCACGAAAATCGCCACCAGGAAAGTCTCGAACGTCTGCAGCCACAAGAACGGCACATACGTAACGCCATCCAGCAACATCCCCCAGATCACAAGCCGCCCGGTGCGCAGCTTGCGGCCAAAGCGCGCCAGCAGCAGCGTGCCGACAAGCCAGCCCGCGCCCAGGCAGGCTTCGAACACGCCATAGGCCCAGATCTCGAGGCCGAGCGTTCCCTTGATCAGGAACATCGCGCCGACAATCGCGGGGCCCATGATGAAGAAGTTGTCGACGGCGGTCAGAAAAAGCAGCGAGCGCAGACGCGCGTCACGCCAGGCCGTGCTCAGGCTTTCGCGCAGCTCGGACAGCGAACTGGGCCGCACGCCGGCTTGCGCCAGGGTCTTGCGCGGGGTGCGAATCAGCAGAATGCACGCAAAGCTGACCAGAAAGCTGCCAGCGTCGGCAACCAGCAGCCACGCGATGCCGTCGGCCCCGGCGCGCTCGCCGGCGATCGCGGGCGCCAGCAGAATGCCCACCAGCCCGGCACCCAGGATCACGGCGAGTTGCTGGCTCGTCTGGAAGATGCTGTTCACGCGCAGCAGGTTGGCGCCCTCGGCCAAGTCAGGGATCAACGCGTCGCGGGCGGGGTTGAACAGAGTGGCAAAGCCGTAGCTGGCAAAGGCGACTACCGGCAGCAGCCACCAGTCCAGCCAACCCAGGAAGTGCAGCAGCGGAATCGCACCGACAATCAGCGCCCGGGCGATGTCAGAAAGCAGCATCGCGCCACGCCGCGAGAAGCGGTCCACCAGCACGCCCGCGTAGGCACCGAACAGCAGAAAGGGCAGCGCATCCATCATGCGCGTCAAGCCAACCTGCGTCTCAGAGTGCGGCCCGACCAGGTAGATCACAAAGAAGCCGACCGACACCGAGAACACCGAGTCACCAGTGCCCGAAACAAACTGCCCCACCCAAAGCAGGAACAGGTTGCGCGTGCGGCGAGAGGCCACTGGCGCGGCAGTCTGGGCGACGGGCTGATTCATGGGTGCGGAGTCTAGCCCGGGCCACCTGCGTTGTCCTTGCCGCCCGTGCGGCATTCGCTAGCCTTGCGCGCCATGGCTGGAAACATGGAACAGGCACGGTTGGCGTTTGTCGGCATGGTCGATGACCTCTACCAGCGCGGCGCCACCGGCCGCACCGTCATCGCCCTTGAGCTGGCGCAGGAACTGCTGGCTGCGGCCTTTGAATCAGCGGCCACGGGGCAGGACGAAGCCGAGATCACCAACGTGCGGCTTGACCTGTTTGAAGACGCAGGCTTGTTCTCGTGCAACATCAAGGTCAAGGGCAAGGCCTGGCCGCCGCGCCCGCCCGTCGATACGCGCGTTGAACTGGGAGTGCGCGACGTGACGCACAGCGAAGCCGGCGAATCCGGCAGCGTGATGTTCCGGGTTGAAAAACCGCTGCATTTCTCCAGCACATTCGCCGACATGCTGATCGGCCTGCTGGGAAAAATCGTGCGCAAGCTGCCCGTGAGCATCGACGCGCTGCGCCACAAAGACGCGCTGGTCACCATTGATTTTGCGCAGTTCGTGAAGGCATTCCGGCCCGAGCTTGGCGCGCACGCCCGGCAGGTGCGGCTGTACGCGTTGAAGGTTTCGGCCGGCAAGGCCAAGGTCGAGATCGGCTTTCTCAAGTAACGCCTGCCCATGGAATACGTGCTCATAGCGGTGCAGCTTGCCTTTGGCGTCCTGGGCCTTCACTTCGGGGCGAACTGGCTTGTTTCGGGCTCAAGCAAGCTGGCGCTGACGTTTGGCATCAAGCCGCTGATCATCGGCCTGACCGTGGTGGCGATGGGCACCAGCGCGCCGGAGTTGACAGTAAGCCTGGGGGGCGCGTTCCAGGGAAAGACCGACCTTGCCGTGGGCAACGTGGTTGGCAGTAACATCGCCAACATCGGGTTGATCCTTGGGTTGTCAGCGGCAATCCGGCCGATGAAGATCCAGATTGAGCCGCTGAAGCGTGACCTGCCGTTCATGCTGTTTGCGGCGCTGTTGCTGGCTGGTTTGCCGTTCATCGGCGGGCCGGTCGAGACTGAAAACGGCGTCGCCTTCATGATGGACCGCTGGAAGGGCGGCGTGCTGCTGGGCGCGATGGCGCTGTTCATGTGGCTGGCCTTTCGGGGGCGCGCGCGGCGGCGGCGAAGGCGAAACGCTGGAAAAACCCAAGGGCCGCGCCATGTTCATCGTGCTGACGCTGGTCGGCCTGGGCGTGCTGTTGATCGGCGGCACACTGTTCGTGGATGGCGCCGTAAGTTCCGCGAAGTTACTGGGCATTCCGGAGCTCGTGATCGGGCTGACGGTAGTCGCCGTCGGCACCAGCCTGCCTGAGCTTGCCACCGGGGTGATCGCGACGATCAAGGGCGAAAGCGACATCAGCCTGGGCAATGTCGTGGGCAGCAACATTTTCAACGTGTGCCTGGTGCTTGGGCTGGTGGCGGTGATTCACCCGCTGGCGATTGACGTGCGCGTCATGCAGCTCGACATGATCGTGATGCTGTTTTTCAGCCTGTGGGTCACCAGCATGGCCTGGCGCGGCAAAGACCTTTCGCGCCTCGAGGGCATCTCGTTGCTGGGGGCCTACGTGCTGTACGTGGTCAACCTTTTCTTCGGCTGGGTGTGAGATTTGACGTAACATAAGGCCGGCCAGCCGCGTAGAGTCTGAAACGGACTTCTGTAGGAGGTTGCCATGCGCTCATCGGGCTGGATTTTCGGGCTGTTGCTGATGATTCTCGCCTGCGGTTTGTCGTTCGGCGCAGGGTACTTCATCGCCAAGCAGGACGTGCCGCCCCCCGCACCGCAGATCGAAACCGCTGAGCTTACGCCGGCTGAAGCACAGCCCGGGCGCGACAAGGTCGTACTGCCGCTCACGAACCAGCCCTCAATAGACCAACCCGAAGACACCGGCAACCTCAAGCCAGGGCCGGGCACGGATTCATCGACTGGCCAACCCGGCACCAAGCCGGACCAGCCACCCGTCGAAGCCGGTTCCAAGCCGGAAAGCACCAAACCAGCCGGCGACCCCAAGACCGCCGCAGAGGCCGCCGAGGCGATCAAAGAACTCGAGAAGAAGCTGAAAGAACTCGAGGGCCGCGACATTTTCGACCCAGAGGCCATGCTGAACGGCCCCAAAGTTGACTTCACGGCCACGATCACCGGCTCAGTCAGCGACACCGCCGGGCAGCCGGTCGCGGGCGCCGGCATCTATGGCGAATTCAGTGAAAACTACGGTGGCGGCGGCAACGTACTGCGCGTTTCGATTGGCGGCGACGGCCAGGACGTCGGCGACCTGCTGACGACCACGGACTCGGGCGGGACCTTCCGCATCGACATCAACCGCAAGGTCAACGAAAAGGCCGGGCTGCACGTGGACTTGACGGCCAAGTCACAGGGCTACGCCGACAGCAAGACCATCGGCGTGTCGCTCAAGAATGGCGACACCAAGGAAGGCATCAAGCTGGCGCTGCGACAGGCCGGCAGCGTGGCTGGACGAGTGGTGGACCAGTCGGGCGCCGGTGTCGCCGGCATGCAGGTCAGCCTGGGCAGCGGAAGCCAGATGGGCGACCTGGGCCTTGAGATTGAAATGGGGGGCGCGGGCAGCAAGCTTTCCGCCACCACCGATGGCTCCGGCGAATATCGCATCGAGAACGTGCCCGAGGGCGACTATCGCCTGAAGTTGCGCGGTGCGGGCTACCGCGAAGTCAGCGGCCCCGCACAAATCAAGGTCAAGGCCGGCGCCGAAACCCGCGCAGCCGCCGACTTCGTGGTCGCCATTACTTGCAGCGTGCGGCTGGTGGTGCAGGACGCGTCTGGGCAGCCGCTGCGGGCGTGGGTCACGCTCAACTTCAAGGATGCCGAGGGCAAGAGCGTCAAGAAGCTCAACGGCATGACTGACAGCGACGGCAATTTCAGCGCCAACGAGCCCCCAGTCGGCAACTTCAACGTCGAGGTGGCGGCCTGGGGCTACAAGCCTGAAACGGTGCCCGCCAACGTCATGGAAGGCCTGGCCTGCGACCTCGGGCGCCTGACACTGCAACCGTCTGAGACTAAGCCGGGGCCAGGCGACTCCGGCGAGTAAGTGATTTTTGTGGTTTCGAAGGAACCCTCGCCCCGGCTGTGGCATCCTATGGGCAGTCGCTACCGGAGGATGCCATGTCTGTTTCGCGTCTCGTGTTGCCCGCGCTGGCCCTGACATCGTTGATCGCATCCGCCGTGGTGGCCACGGCCCAGGATCGCGCAGAAGCGGAGTTTCCTCGCCCTCGAGTAAAGGAAGCCGCCCGAGAAGAAACTGACCCGGCACGCAAGGTCGCACCGGTCACGCTGAAGGTGTACGAGTGGGGCGTAGCCACCGAGAACTGGGACGGCAGCGCCGAGCCGCCGGAAGACGTGCCGGTGTTCTATTGGCAGGCGGAACAGATCCCGCTTGAGCCCGCGCCGGCCAAACCGCAGCCGCAGGACAAGCCCGTCCGGCCCATCACCAAACGCAAGCCCGTGCTGTACTTTGAATGCACACAGGACCTTACGTTTGACCTCGACATCAGGTTCACGTGCGGCGTGCCGACGTGGCACTATCCAAAGGCAAACCGCCGTACCGACGCAGCCACTTTGCAGTGGGACAACATCAAGTTGACCAGCGACCTGACGCCGCGGGACAAGTCGCTGCCGCCGCCGAAACTCCGCGAAGTTGCTGACCGGCACTGGGCCAACTTCAGTCGCGAAGGCTCGACCAGCTATCTTGAAGTGAACGGCGAAGCCGAGCGCTTTCTGTTCTACGAAGGCAGCGCCTCGTACCTGCCCGAGTCAGACGTGTTCGTGAAAGACGGCAAGCTGGTGGTGCGCAACTTCACCGCCGAGCCGTTTCTGGACCTGCGCGTGTGCGTCAAGCTTGAGGGCAAGGTCGTGCGCCTGCACGCCGACAATGTCCCCGCGGCATCGGGCGACACGCCGGGCGAAGTCACGCTGGACCCCGCGGCCAGCGTTGCCACCTTCGGGCCCGCGGGCACGCTGACCACGGAAACCGGCAAGGCTGGACTCACCGAGGCGCAGGCCAAGGTGTTCGAGCGCTGCTGGAACACAGAGCTGCTTGAGCAAGAGGGCACCCTTTCATGGCGTCGCACGGGCAAAGCGCTGGACGACCTGATGCAGCTCAAGCTCACGCTGCCGGCTGGCATTGCCAGCGAAACGCACCGCGTCGGCTACGTGCAGGTGCGTGGTGTTGATCTTGCCAAGATCGCAGACTACGACGCGCTCGTGACCAGCTATCTGGGCGGCGACGACGAGACCCTGAAGAAGCTGAAGGGAACAGCCGGCGCTGGTGCGCTACGCCGCGCCATGCTCGACACAGAACGGCCGCTGAAAGACCGCATCACCTTGGCCAAGGCGTTGAGTCTCATCAAGTAGGGCACAACATTGTCGGACCATGACGTCCAGCGCCGCATGCGGCACGGAGGTTATGTTGGCCCTGTGTTCGATTGCGCTCGTTTCAGCCACCTTCTGATGAACGCAGGCGCGGCTGCCAGTTTCTCTGCGTTGTCCGGCGGCAGGGGCGCGCTGCTTTTTGTGCACCAGAACAGCTTGGGCCCGGGCAGGTCGATGAAGTCCAGCAGCGCCGCGCCCGACTTGGCGGCGTACGTCGTGTCCAGCGGCGGTGCCGAAAGCTCGCGAAACTTCGCGGCAGCCAGCAGACCGGCCCTGGTGATGCGGGCGTAGCCCCAGCCGAAGTAACGGGTGTGCAGGCGCAGCCGGCTTGGGTCAATCTCGACGGTCGGGCCGCCTCGCGCCGGTATCTCGCGGGCCGTGGCCCGGGCCAGCCGCAGAATCATGCCGCGAGAGGTAATCGGCCACGGCGTCACCCGCACAGCATGCACGAGCGGAAGCGACCACGGCCACGCCTCAACCTTGCGCGCCAATGCCAGGCCGGTAAGCAAGCCGGCAGTAGTACAGGTGCTGCCCACAGCCAGCACGATGTGCGCCGGCGGCGGCATCTTTCCCGCGTGCACCTGCTCGGCCAGTTCCAGAGCGGCGCCGACGTGACCCAGCGCGCCCAGGGGCACGGCACCGCCGGGGGTGATCAGGTACTCGGCTGCGTGGGCACGGCTTCGCGCCCACCAGTGCGCCGGAAAGGTGGCAATGCTGCGCAGGGGAACTACTCGGTCACCGTGGCTGATGATGGCGCGAAGATTCTCGGCGGCGGCGGCTGTGGCGCGCTGCGGGAACAACACCGTGCCCGTGGCCAGGGGCAGCTCGCGCGCATGCAGGATCAGTGCCAGTGCCTGGTTGCTGCCGAAGGCGCCCAGGGTCCACACGCGTTTAGCCTTGCGCGCCAGTGCGTCTGCGACCAGCGTCTCGAGCGTGCGCAGCTTGTTGCCGCCGTACAGCGGCGAGCTTGCATCTTCGCGTTTCAGCCAGACATCTCCCAGGGCGGGCAGCGGCTCAACGGCAGTGGGATAGTCGCCCAGGCGAACGTGTGGCACGTCCATGTTGGGCAGTGTGCGCAGCAGCGCAAACTCGTGGGGCAGGGCAATACAGGCTTCATTGCCGAGTTCGTGGCCGGCTTCGTTCACCAGCCCATCATGCCAATCATCCAGACAAGCGCACCGCACAGTGCGGGCACCGCCAGCCACGACGCCAGCAGGTAGTTTGGTGCCAGCGGGGTCTGGTGGCGGGCCAGCACCACGACGCGTTTCCCGCGGCGGTACTCCACCGGCTCAGGGTAGGGCCGGACGCTGCCAGCCGGCGGGAGGTTCAGCAGCAGTTCGTCGCTTGGGCGGCGTATCGGCCCGCCCTTGGCAACGCGCGGCGCGCGGGCCACGAAGTAGCCCTGGAACGTATCCAAGTCCGACGAGTCGGCTGGCATGTCGAGGAAGCAATACGCCATTAGTGACCTCAACCCCAGTTTCCCACATGAAGTCCCCGCCGCCAAATGGATTCGCGTTGGAACATGAACAGTGTTCAGCCCTTACGAATCTGACGCTATCATGGGCCGATCGATTGGCAGAAACGAGGGCGTGATGTCGGCGGAATTGACTCTTCTGTTTCTAGAAAAGCGCGTGGAAGCCTCGCGGCTTTGCGCCTCTATCACCGAACCGTTTGCCACGGGCAGCGAGCCCGTGAAGCCGCAGCAACTGGCCGATGACTACGAACAGGTCTGCCAGGAGCTTGAGGGCACCTACGAAGACCTCAAGAAGCTCAACGACGGCTTGCTGAAAGACAAGACGCTGGAAGCGGGCGACATTCGGCATCTGCGTGGGCGCATTGCCACGGCAGTGACTGAGGTGGCGCGTGCCGCGCAGGATATGGCGGCGCAGATCAGGTTTTTCGAAGCCATGAACCCCAACGATGCCGCGACCACCAAGCCCGCGCTGGACCACTTTGACCGCATCGATAAGTCTACGCGCGAATTCACGGTACCCGACGAGCCCGAAGACGGAGCCGAGCTGGCCCCCGCCGAAGACACCGGCATGGCCCACGAAGAAGACGTCGACCCGATGATGATGTAGGCGGTAATGCGCATGATGGCACATCCCATAATCCAGGCGGTGCTTCTATGCGACGGTGCGTGGAAAGTCGGCGACAAGTGGACGATTCAGGGCATTTTCAATCGGATTACGAGCAAGGCATATCCATCGCTGTTTCCGAAGTTTTTCATCTATGTAAATCTTGTGGAGTTGATGATCCGGAACGGCACCAGTTTGGCGGTAGAGATCCGACATTCCTCACTGGAGGAGATTGAATCGCCATCGGGCCCGGTCTTTCGAGGCACCATGGACTTCTCCCTGGGCGGCGAGCCGGGTACAATGGTCGGGCCGGTGGGGTTTGATTTTGCAGTGCCGGTAGACGAAGTCGAGTTTCCCCACGCTGGCACCTATGACCTAGTGTTTCTTGCCGGAGACACGCTCTTAGGGTTATGGACTTTGCGGGCAGAAGTGGTGAAGCCAGAATGAAGCCAAAGGAAGTCCAAGTATCTGAGGCTATCGCGACGCCGGCCTTTCATGCCCGTGTGGTTGTGACGGCTGAGTCCAACCCCGCGCGCGACGTTCTTTCAGCGGCCCAGCGCGCTGCGATACGGGTTGAGGCTGAGCGGCTTCTGCGCGAGAGAAACAATGCGCGCTTTCGCGCGCTGCGCGAGAGGGAAGAGTCGGAATCCGACCAGTCATCGTCACGCCTGTATCGCCGAGAGGCTCTGAACCTGGACTAACACCTGCAATGGCGCGACTTCGTAAGGGCGACGTAGTCTGGTTCAGCTTTCCCCGCGTAGTTCCGCCCGGAGCCGACGCTGCCACCAAGACCGAAGACATGCGTCCCGCACTGGTGCTGCAGACCATCGGTGTCAACGTAGTCGTCGGCATGCTCACCACCAAGGACTACACCGACCAAGGTGCGCTGAAACTTACCCCCGCCGACTATGCCGCTGGGGGATCCGACGAAGTCAGCTTTTTCCGCCCTGATCGCCTCTGGACAGATCATGAAGATTGGGCGGAAAGCTGGGTAGGGCGTCTGCAAAGCCAGAAGCTGACGCAGTGCTACGACGCGATCGATCGCTTCCTCCGTTCCTGACTTTCCGACACGAATCCACATCGCCCGCGCTGGCGCTGCGGCTGCTATGTTCGCGCCATGCCCAACTACTTCTCTCGAGCAAAAATCTATGTCGTCGGCCGGCAGGTGATGCCCCCCGACGAAGTGCAGCGCTTTCTGGATGACGAGGGCGCGCTTTGGCAGACCGACACCGACAACCCCGCCCAGCGCATCCCCGAGCTTGCGGGCCGCATCTGCTACATGAGCTTTGGCGACAAGCAGGGCCGCAAAGACAACGCCAGCTACCTCGGCCACATCCTGCAAGTCGGCCACGGCAGCGTCCTTGAGCACACCGTCTTCAGCCTGGTGTTCACCGGCATCTCGCGCAGCCTGACCCATGAGCTGATTCGCCACCGCGCCGGCTTTGGCTACAGCCAGCTTTCACAGCGCTACGTCGATGAGTCTGAGGCCAACTTTATCGTGCCGCCGGCGCTGCAGGGTGACGCCGCGCTGGAAGCAAAGCTGCGCGAGTTCTGCGACGTCAGCCTGAAGGTCTACGGTGAGCTGACAGACGCGCTGGCCGAAAAATACGCGACGCCGCACGGGCTGGTGGACTTCGCCCTGCGGGAAGAGATGCTCACTGAGGGGGAAACCGGAAAGTTCTCGCTCAGTGAGCCCGTCGCGGGCCGCAACGCGCTCAGCGTTGACGCGTGGCGCAAGTTCGTCGCCGACGACGCCGATGCCGCCAAGGCCTTCAAGAAGCTGACCGTGCGTGCCCGCCGCAAGGCTGCGCGCGAAGCCGCCCGCGCCGTGCTGCCCAACGCCACCGAAACCAAGATCTTCGTGACCGGCAACGCGCGCGCCTGGCGCCACTTCATCGAGCTGCGCGGCGACATTCACGCCGAGGCCGAGATTCGCGCGCTGGCATGCGACGTCTGCCGCCTGCTGCTGAAAGAAGCACCGAACCTGTTCGGCGATTACGAAGTGGTCAAGCTCGGCGACGGCAGCGAACGCACGCGCACCAAGCACCGCAAGGTCTAAGAGGCTGATTCAAAAACCTCTCGCGGACCGGTTTGGGCGGGGCACTTCGCATCTCTGCGTCGCGCTCCCTGCGCCATATCACCAGGATATGGCTCAGTCGCGCGCCTTGATCTGCTCGCGCCGCGCTCCAAACCGGCCTCGCTCAGGGTTCTGAAACAGCCTCTAAGCGCGAAAACGTAATTTGGGCCTGCACATCGCCATGACCAAAGTAGTATTGGGTGGCAGGCCGCGCCGCGGGCGCGAAACAGGAGACCGGACCATCGACACCCTTGAAGCCGCGCGCATCGCATATGCCGCATGCGCTGAGAAACGAGCCACCGATATCCGCATCCTCGAAGTCCGGGGGCTCACCATTGTCGCCGATTATTTCGTCATCTGCACCGCCAGCAGCTCGGTGAACGCCAAGGCCATCGCCGACGAAGTACGCGACCAGTTGAAACTGCGCGGCAAACGCACGCCCATCGGCATTGAAGGCCGCGAAAGCGGCTGGTGGGTGCTGGTGGACTTCGGCGACCTGATTGTCCACGTCTTCCAGTCCGATGCGCGCGAGTACTACGGCATCGACGAAACCTGGGCAGATGCCCGCGTCGTCGAACAGTCGGAAGCCGCCTAGGCCAGCCCCAAAACCCCGTATTTCGCCCTGAATGCGCACTTTTGCTGAAGTGTTTGATGCCTATTTGACGTTTAAAGTAATGCAGGCGGAGGCGAATGTGGCGCCCGACTTGAACATCTCGCACCATGACGTCATCCGCGCGCTCCGGATCTACTGGCGCCATGCCTGGCCTGCTGGATCGGGCATCTGCCCGGTGCTGCCGGACTGGTCTGACCTGTCGCTACCCGAAGTGCTCAACCGCTTTGCTGATGAAACCGGCCGCACGGCACATGCCTGCCGCCGGTTTGTGCTTCGGCTTGGCAACTACCTGTACCCGCACATGAAGTTCGCCATTGAGCAGTGCGTGTACGGCGGCGGCTTCTACTTTCTGGCCGACTGCCACGACGACGCCGGCGCACCCCGCGCCGAAGACAGCGGCCAGTGGCAGGTTCTGCGCACACGCAACTTCGAGATCAAGCTGGCGATTGAAGCCGGCTGGGAAGACGCCTCACTGCCCACATTTCGAACCACCAGCGAAGCCGCCACCGGCACCTTCAAGCGCCCCGGCACGGATCACCGGCGCATCTTGATTGTCGACGACGAGCCCGCCAACGCCGCGTTGACCGACGCCATGCTGCGCGCCGAGGGATTTGGCACTGAAACCGCCGCCAGCGGCGCCGACGCACTGCACCGCGTGAATGAGCAAAAACCCGACCTGGTAGTCTCAGACTACGAAATGCCCGGCTTGACCGGCCGCGATGTCGCACGGCGCCTCAAAGCCGACAAGGACACGCGGCAGATCCCGGTACTGATCTGTACGTATGCCGACGTCTCGGAAGCCGACCTTCGACCTGCCGACGCCCTGTTGCGCCGGCCTTTTTCTCGCGAAGACCTGAGCGCCGCCGTCGGTCGCCTGCTGGGCCGGAGGGTTTCGTGAGCGAGCCGCCCCTGCGCATTTCCCGCCCGTTGCGCTACACGATCATCTGCGCCGGTTGCCGCGGCGAAGTCGAGATCTGCCCCGACGAACTGGATGAGAAGCTGGCAGTCTGCCCCAAGTGCAACCTGCCCAACCGGACGCCCGTGTTCGCGCTGCTGTCGGGCCGCCGCCGCGCGACGATTGACGAGACCGGGCAAGACGACCTCAAGGAATAGGCCCCGCGCTGCCGACAGGATGCACTGAGGCAGCGCCATGCATCATCCCAACGCCACACGGTACAGAATCGCCAGCAGCCGCCTGCCAAGGCTGCCCGGCGGCCTGCGTGTTGCACCGCTGCTCGTGCTGCTGGGCTGCCTGTGCGTTGCCGCGCTGGCGCCGCTGCGCGCCCTGGATGGCGACGCTGAAACCAAGCGCTGGGCGCGGCGCGCGCTGTTGGACGAAGCCACGCGCAAGCACATGAACCTGGACGTCGGCGAAGTTGAGCCGCTGACGCTCGCACTTGCAGCACCGGGCGACTTCGGCGACGCCGATGACCAGGCAGTGGTGGTGCGCCGCGATGCCGCCACAGCCGTCGTGATCATGCGCGGCACTACGCCGCTGGGGCGCTGTACATTCAGCACCACGGGGGCGCTGACCATTGCCACACGCAAGCTGGCCGGCCAGACGTGGGTGCTGCTGGACGAAAGCAGCGAACTGGCGGGCGTGTCTTCGACGCTGCGGCGGCTGATCAGCCTGCGCGATAGCCAGCTTTCGGTGCGCCAGAGCTGGGTGCACTCGGCGACCGTGAAGATCGGCAAACGCTTTGTGCGCGAACAAAGCAGCGACCTGCGCGAGCTGGGCGGCAGCCTGCTGCTGACCACGCTCGTGGTTGACCGACTGGATGGCAAGGCGATGGCAGACTGCGAGTCCGAGACCATTCTCAAGCTGACACCGCAGCCCGACGGCAGCCTGCGCGCCGAAGTAGATAAGGACAAGCCCGTGCCCGTTGCCGTGCGGCTGCGCCATGCCCGCACCCTTGAGCGAGAAGGCCTTGAGGAAGCCGCCATGCTGCTGGCACGCGAAGCCCGCGAACAGAGCACCAAACTGCCCGCCGAAGATGCCCGCCGCCTCGACGCAGCCGGCCTTGTCGCAAGGCTTGAGGCCCGGCTGTTGCCCGCCGACAAACCCGTGCAGGTTTCCCCGCGATAGCAGCGTTGCGCCTGTCCCCGCTTGCCGCTAAACCGCACGCATGGCCGTATCGCTGAAGCTCAAACGCCTGCCCCACGGTTCGGGATTGCCGCTGCCCGCGTATCAATCCGAACACGCCGCCGGCGCCGATGTGCACGCAGCCATCGAGGCATCCGTGCTGCTGTCGCCGGGTCAGCGCGCGCTGGTGCCGACCGGTTTCTGCTATGAGATTCCGCCCGGGTACGAAATGCAGGTGCGCCCGCGCAGCGGTCTGGCGGCCAAGCATGGCGTCACGGTGCTGAACACGCCGGGCACGATAGACGCCGACTATCGCGGTGAGCTGAAGGTGCTGCTGGTCAACCTCGGCGTTGAGCCCTTTGAGATCAAGCGGGCCGAGCGCATCGCTCAAATCATTATTGCCCCGGTCAGCCACGCGACGTTCCACGAAGCTGACGAGCTCTCTGATACCGTTCGCGGCAGCGGCGGCTTTGGCTCCACGGGCAAGTAGCCCGGGTTCAATCCCACAATCCCGTGGAGTAGTAGCGCTCGCCGGTGTCGGCAAACACCGTCACGATCTTCGCGCCGGGCTCGTCTTCGGCCAGCTTTCGGGCCGCGGCGAGGTTCGCGCCGCTGCTTTGGCCCACGAACAGCCCGTTGCGCGCGAGCAGGCGGCTTGCCTCGAAGGCTTCTTCCACGGTGATCTCGATGCGCTGGTCCACCAGATGCTCGTGGAAATTCTTCGGCTTGATGCTGCCGGGGGCCTTGAGCGGCTTCAGGCCTTCGATGCCCGGAAACTCCTCGGGTTGCACCAGCACCACCTGGATGTCGGGGTTGTGGTCTTTGAGGCGCTCGCCAATGCCGGTCAGCGTGCCGCCAGTGCCGACGCCGGATATGAAGTGCGTGATCTCGCCGGCTTGCGCAACGATCTCGGCGCCGGTGCCGAAGTAGTGGGCCTGCCAGTTTGCGCGGTTGCTGTACTGGTCGATCAGGAAGTACTTGTCCGGCGCGGCGTGGGCCAGGTCATGGGCCTTGCGCATGGCTTCGTCGTAGCCCAGCAGCGGGTCAGTCAGGATGACTTCGGCGCCGTGGGCCTTGATGCGGCGCAGGCGCTCAAGGCTCGCGTTGCCCGGGATGACCAGCGTGACCGGGATGCCGAGCGCTGCCCCGATCATCGCGTACGCGATGCCGCTGTTGCCGCTGGTTGAGTCCAGCACGCGGCGCCCCTGCAGCGTGTCGTCCTCAAGCAGCTTCGCCAGCATGTTCAACACCGGGCGGTCCTTGATGCTGCCACCGGGGTTGACCCATTCGGCTTTGGCCTTGATGGAAAGTCGCGGAAACAGGTTTTCGTAGACGTTGACCTCAAGCAGCGGCGTGTTGCCAATCAGCTGCAAAGCCGGCACTCGGCGTTTGAGTTCGTTCACGGATGTAAGCGTCGTCGTCATGGCTGGTTCTCTTCAGGAGCGCAGGCTTCCCGCCTGCCCGGGGCGCGGACGTCTTGTCCGCGCAATGCCGTGGACGAGACGCCCACGGCAGGTGCAGGCCGGAGGCCTGCGCTCCCTCAACATCGCAGCTCTTCCTGCCTGAAGGCGCCTTCGCCCAGCTCAAACGAGTGAAAGTCGCCGGGTTTGCCCTGGTTCACGGCCACGATGACGTAGCTGTAACCCTCCCACGCGGCTGCCAGGTCGGTTTCGCTGGGGCGCGCCGGGTGGTCGGGGTGAGAGTGATAGATGCCGATAATGTCCAACCCGCGCGCCCGCGCGTCGCGGTCGATGCGCATGTAGTCTTTCGGGTCCAGCTCAAAGCGGTCGTGGGCGCGCTGCGTGTTCAGGTTGCCGGTGCGCGCTGATTCAACGGCGACGCGCCCGCCGGCGTCGATGCGACCGACCAGCACGCCGCAGCATTCGTGCGGGTAGGCTTCAACGGCGTGAACTTCAATCAAGGCCTTGATGGCCGGGGTAATCGTCAACATGGGATTGGTCCGAACAGTCAAACAACGTTGGTCGCACGGCGGGGAGCCGGGTTATCGACAACAACAGTTGCTCGGACACATGAACATGGCCGCGAGGTTATCCCGACGTGCCTTGCTGTCAAGCCGGCGACCGCTGCCACTTGCCGTTGACCAGCAGCTCAAAGGGCCTGTAGTGCTGCTTGTACTCCATCGTGCTGCAGCCCTTGACCCAGTAACCAAGGTAGTAGTGCGGAATCTTCTTGCGGCGGCACAGCTCAATCTCGCTCAGCACGCTGAACACGCCGATGCTGCGTTTGGCCTCTGCGGGCTCAAAGAAGTGGTACACGCTGCTCATGCTGCGGCGGCTGATGTCGCAGATGCTTACGCCCAGCAGGCGCCCCTGCGGGTCACGGTACTCGACCTCAATGCTGGCCACGCAGCTTGAGTACAGGAATTCCCGCAGGCTGTCTTCATCCGCGCCCTGCGGGCTCTTGTCGTGCTGGGCCGCCAGGTAGCGCTTGTAGACGTCATGCTTTTCGGGCGTGAGCTCGGGCTCGCTGATCGACATCTGCACGTCTGCGTTGCGGCGCAGAACGCGGCGCTGGCTCCTGGTCGGCTTGAAGTCGGCGACCGGCACCCGGATCGGCACGCACATGCGGCAACCCTGGCAGCGCGTGCGGTACAGAATGTTGCCGCTGCGCCGGATGCCGCGGTCCATGAGTTCGTGGTAAGCCGCCGGGCTGACCTGCCATGCCAGCCAGGCTTCCTCGGTGGCCTGGCGGTCCGGCAGATAGCTGCACTCGTGCGAATGCAGGCCCAGGGGCACCGAGTGCGGGCCGATCAGGGTAGGAACGCTGACGTTCTGGGTGCCCATGCGCTACCAAGGTAACCGATTTCGGGTTGCAGGTAGAACGAGTTTCCGGCTACACCGGATCCGCCACCACCCGCCTGATCTTGCTGCGCGCGAGCATCACGACCCGGGCGCACGCCTCTGCGTCGCTCAACGCATCGTGGTGATTCAGCGGAATGTTCAGCACGCGCGCCACATGGCCCAGGTGCGCAGGGTAAATCCCCAGTGTGCGCCGCGCCTGCCGTACCGTGCACACCCACGGCAGCCCGGGCGCTTCCAGGCCGGCGGTTTCGCAACACGCTTCAAGCACTGCCCGGTCAAAGCCGGCGTTGTGCGCCGCCAGAAACACCGCGCCATCCAGCACTTCTTTCAGCAGCAGCCACGCCCGGCCAAACGCCGGTTTGTCCGCAACTTCATCCAGAGTGATGCCGTGAATGTGCGTGAAAAACATCTGTTCGCGCGGCGGCTTGAGCAGCTGGCGCACGCGCCTCACCACGCGCCCGCGCTCGACGCGCACCATCCCAATGGCGCAGGCTGAATCAGCGCCGTGGTCCGCAGTCTCGAAATCGATCGCGACAAAGGGGCCGGGCACGGGGTCAATGAAGGCGCGACTCATGGCTGCATTGTAACCGGCAGCGCGACATCGCGCATTCAGCGGCATTCGTTGGCTTTCGCTCACTGCACCCGTGACAACAGCGATTGCACAGCCTCGCTTGCGCCGCGTATGCAGTCTGGAATGCCCACGCCGTCGAAGGCGTTGCCACAGATCGCCAGCCGCGCGTGCCGGGCTGCAAGCTCGCGAATCCGCGCCACGCGCTCAAGGTGGCCCACGTGATACTGTGCCATTGCGCCCGTGTGGGCTGCGGCGACTGCGAACTTCGGCTCGCCCTTGACCCCGATCAACTCGCGCAGCTCGGCCAAGGCCACTGCCGTCAATTCAGCCGCCGGCAGCTTTGCCACCTCGGGCGCCGTGCCGCCGCCCATGAACACCCGCACGACCGCCAGCCCTTCCGGTGCGCGGCCCTCGAACTTCACGCTGCTGAAGCTGAATGCCACGATGCGCCGGTTCTCGACCGCCGGGATCACCGCGCCTATGCCGTCCATGGCATGGCTGATCTGGGTGCGCTCAAAGATGAAATTCACGACAGCCGCGCCCGCATACTCAACCTGCGAAAGCGCGCCTGCCAACGCGGGGTCCGTGCCCGAAAGCAGGCCCGCGGCTTTGTGCGCCGGCAGCGCCAGCACCGCCGCATCTACCTGCACCGGGCCGTCCGGCAGCGCCAGGGACACGGCGCTTTCTGTTGCATGCAGCGCCAGCACTGGGGTGTTGCGTTGCAGGCAGCCCGGCGGCAGCGCGGCTTCGAGCGCGCCGGTCAGCGTGCCCATGCCCTGCTTCAGCGTGACGAACATGCCATAGCGCGGGCCGGCGGCTTTGGCGTCGATCTTCTCGCCGGCCGCCCCGGAACGGGCCTTGCTGCGCAGGGCGGCGATCACGCTGCCGTGTTCCTGTTCCATGGCGATGAATTGCGGAAAGGTTGCCTTGAGGCTCAGTTTTTCGGGATCCGCGGTGTAGATGCCGGCGATCATCGGCTGCGCAATGCGTTGCAGCGCCTCTACGCCGAAGCGGCGCCGCACGAAGCTGGCCAGCGATTCGTCGCCGCCGCCCCACTTGCGCGGGCAGACCAGTTCGTAGGCCATGCGCAGCTTGCCCCGCGCGCTGAGAATCGGCGTCTTGAGCAGCGCACCCAGCGACATCGGGCTGATCAGGAAGAACCCCTCCGGCAGGCGCTTGAGCGTGCCCTTGTGCAGGATGAAGCTGCGGCGCACGCCCTGGCGCGTGCCGATCAGTTCGGCCTCCAGCCCCAGCTCGCGCACCAGCTCAACGCCCGCGGGCTTGTTGCCCGCCCAGCAGTCGGGGCCGGTTTCAAGCAGGCAGCCCTGCTCGTGCAATGTGCGTATGACTCCGCCGGTGTGGTCGCCGCCCTCGAACAGTGTGACGCGCGCGCCGGCCTTTGAGAGCCGATACGCCGCGGTCAAGCCGCTGATGCCTGCACCGATGACAGCCACATGCGCCATGTCGTGGGTATAACCCCACGGGCGGGGCAGCGCTATTCTGCGATGTTCAGGGAATGCTCAGGCGGCGGCTGGCAGGCGAATGCTGTCGGGAAAGTCATCTTCCACGACAAGCAATGCCGGCAGCCGGATGCTGTCGGGAAAGTCCTCTTCCACAATGATCAGCGTACCCTCAAGCTCAGGGTCGGTGTTATCCGCGTACTCGACCAGCACCTCGCGCAGGCCGTAAAGTGTGAAGGCATTCCAGACCTGGCGCGTCGGCTGAATCAGCTGCAGTGCAGTCCCGCGCGCCATGCAGGCCTGCGCAAACTCGACCAGTACCGCCAGCGCACAGCCATCCATGAAGCGCACGCCGGACAGATTAACTGAGAGGAGCCGGTGCTTCTCAGCCAGCAACCGGAACAGTCGTTTGCGCAGCAGGGCGGCGCCCTGCATGCACAGGCGCCCGGCAACATGAGTGCTGGGGTTGGCGCGAACGGGCGGGGCGCTGGATGGCGGCTCAGTCTCCGCAATGAGTTTGCGGATGCGGGTGGTAATGCGCTTGATCGCAGCGACCGGCATGAAGCCTCCGGCAAGCTTCATCGGCGTGACTTGTGTGCAGGCTTGAGGAAAGGCCGGAATTTCAGGCATTTGCCCGGCTTCGCGTGTTCGCGAGGCCAAATCCCGCTGTTTGAAAAACCGCGAACCCCGACACGAAAAAATGCCCAAAAGAGACGCACACATGACTTAGCGCGTGGTATGTTACCCGCGTTGACAACCACAGCTTACGCCGACCCGTATGGAGTTGGTTTCCTTTAAGGGGGGGAATCTGGCTTCGGTGTCGGTACGCGCAGGCGGGCAGGATCGTGACTTCGATTTTTAAGGGGGATTGAAGTTATCTCTGTTCGCCTGCGCACCTAATCCCTTCGCCCGGCGCCCACAAGGCGCCGGGTTCGTTTTTTCGTGCCGAGGCCGCAGCCACCGGCGCGGAACCCGCTACGCCCGGTTGTGGAAAAACTCTCTGCTGCTATCATCCCGCCGCCAATTGACTTACCGGCGCGCCCGACGGGTGCGCCTTTATGCTGCTGCCAGAAGGAGTCTATGCGAGCAAAACGGCCACCCCCGGTTACCGCATTTCGCGGGCCGCAGACTGAGCACCGCATCAATCGACGCATTCGCATTCCGCGCGTGCAGTTGATTGACCATGAAGGCACGAATCACGGGGAGCTGGCGACGGAAGATGCGCTGAAACTGGCCGAAGAAGCCGGTTTGGACCTCGTGGAAGTCAGCCCGACCGCACGCCCGCCCGTGTGCAAGATCATGAATTACGGGCAGTATAAGTACTCGCTGAAGAAGCGGGCCAAGGGCAACAAGGCTCACCAGGCCAAGGTCAAGGGCATACGGCTTCACCCGAATACAGCCGAGCATGACGTGCAGGTAGCATTGAAGAAAAGCATCGGGTTCCTGGAGCGCGGCGACAAGGTGCTGATCCAGGTGTGGTTCAAGGGCCGTGAGCTTGCGCACTCAGAGCGCGGCGACGAGATCCTGAAGCGCTTTATCGAGGAACTGAAGGACCTGAGCAAGGTTGAATCGCCGATCCGCCGTGAAGGCAAGCGCATGCACCTGCTGCTGACGCCGATGACGCCGGAAGAGCGCAACGCCCGCAAAAAGCAGATCGAAAAAGACAAAGAAAAGGCCATGGAACTGCGCATCAAGCAGGCCAAAGAAGAAGCCGCCAAAAAAGCAGAGGCAGAGAAGGCCCAACAAAGCTAAAAGCTTCACCCCGCAATGGTCGCGGGAAACAGTGACCGGCACCTGTTGCACAAGCAGCGGGGCCAAACAGAGACGCGCACGGCGGTTCCAAGTCGAACCAGGTTCGCCCGGCGTGACGTCGAAAGGACAGAGACATGCCGAAGATGAAGACCCACAAGGGCGCGTCCAAGCGCTTCAAGGTCACCAAGAAGGGCAAGATCAAGCACCACAACGCGGGTCGCTCGCACTTGATGAGCACCAAGAGCCCCAAGCGCCGCCGCAACAAGCGCCGCACCCACCTGCTGAGCCCGACCCACGCGCGCAACGTCGCCAAGCTGATGGGCGTGCGTCGCAAGCCGCCTGCGCCGACACCGCCGCAGAGCGAGTTGAAAGAACAGGCAAGCTAGGCAATACGCTTCACCGCCGGTCTCAAGTCGAGTGTGAACTCGCCCGGCACAATCGGTACGCCAACCGGATTCAAGTCGGGCCAGGCCCGCCCGGAAGGCACCAAGGAGAAGGCACATGGCACACGCAGTCAGCCGGGTAGCGCGCCACGCGCGCAAGAAGAAGTTCCGCAAACTCGCCAAGGGATACTGGGGCCGCCGCCGCACGACGTACCGGCAGGCGCGCGTCGCCGTTGAACGCGCATGGCGCTACGCGTGGTTCCATCGCATGGCCCGCAAGCGCGACTTCCGGCGCCTCTGGATCACGCGCCTCAACGCCGCCGCACGCATGCACGGGGTGACTTACAGCCAGCTGATTCACCTGCTGGACAAAGCCGGCATCGAGCTGAACCGCAAGAGCCTGAGTGAGCTGGCCATCCGCGACCCCAACGCCTTTGCCAAGGTCATGGAACAGGCCAAGTCAGCCAAGTAGCTGTCACAATCCGGGTGTAAAACAGATCGCCCGCGCACACGCGCGGGCGATTCATGTTTGCTCGGGCACTCAATCGTGCCGCAGGGCCTTCACGGGGTCGATGCGTGCGGCGCGCCGGGCCGGGAAGATCGCCGCCAGCACGGCCGTGACAGCGCCCAAAGCCGGGCCGGCCAGCGCAAGCCAGAGCGGCAGGACGAACACGCTGCCATTGTAGGGCACGGCTGCGCGCTCGGCGATCATGCTGCCGGCGATTGCGTCGCCGGGAATCATCGCGAGCACAGCCACGAGCAGGCCGAGCGTGCCGCCGATCAAGCCGATCAACGCGCTTTCGGTCAGGAACACCGCCTGCACCTGCCAGTTGGTGGCGCCGACGGCTTTGAAAATGCCGATCTCGCGGGTGCGCTCCAGCACGCTGGTGATCATGGTGTTGACGATGCCCAGCGTGCTGACGATCAATGCGATGCCAGTCAGAAACGCGATGATCACCGTGATCACGGTCAGCATCGTCTCGACCTGTTGGAGCACACTGGCGACGCTGAAGGCTGTGAATCCCTTATCGCGCAGCGCTTGCTCAACGGCAGGCGCGTTCTCGGCGTCGTCCACCAGCACCAGTGCCCGCGGATAGCCAAGCTCACGGTTCACGGCGCTGGCATTGAACAGGTTGCGTGCTGTCCCTTGCGGAAGAAACACGTCGGTCTGGACCGCGTTGCCGTCCTCAATCACGTTGAACACGTCGCCGGGCACGGCTTCGCGCAGCACGCCGACGATGGTGACCTGGCGTTCCACGGGCTTGCGGGCCTGGCTGGCGATCTGCCCGAACTGTTCCAGCAGCTTGGGCAGGATCTTCATCATCGCCTGGCGCTCTTCTTCGGTCAGGCTTTCCATGAAGGCGCGCAGTTGCGGCGGCGCGTCTGCCATCGGGTCGTCGTTGGGGTTCACGATGCTGCGCAGCATGATCGTCTTGCCCAGCACCTGCTGGTAGTCCTGCTCGGTCAGCAGGCCCATCTTGTACAGCATGTACTCGTGCAGGATGACTTCGTCGGCGTCGGGCCCGCTGAAGTAGCGCCCGGCAATCACGCGCTCGGCATAGCGCTGCCGCGCCACATCCACGCCGCCGCTAAGGCTGCCTTCGCTGCTCCATGCCCCGGCATCGATCGCGTAGCGTTCAATGATCACGGGCGTAATGCTCTCGACGTGCTCAAGCTGCGACAGCGCGGCGATGGTCGTGTCGTCGATCTCGTTCACGCGGCGGCCGCTCCACTGGCGGATCTGCCGGCGGTTGATCGCCGCACGCCGCAATCTCTCGCGCCGGTCTTCTTCCATTTCGCCGTCGATCTGCACCTCGGCCGGGTTGTTCGACAGCTCAATGCCGAAGCCCCCCGTCAAGCCGATCTGCCGCAGGTTGTCGCTGCCGCTGACGGTGTCGGTGATCGCGCTGCTCAGGCCCTGCCCCAGCGAAACAATCATGGTCAGCGCGAACACGCCGATCAGCACGCCCGTCATGGTCAGCAGGTTGCGCGACTTCTTGCGCAGCAGGCCTTCCAGCGCCAGAGCCAGGACGTTCATGCCGCCGCCCCCTCATGCACAAACTGGCCGTCGGCCATGCGCAGCGTGCGGCTGGCATAGGTGGCAGCGAGGTCAGGGTCATGCGTGACCATCACCAGCGTAGTCCCGCCCTGGTGGGCGTCGCGCAGGATGGCCATGATCTGTTCGCTGGTGGCGGTATCGAGGTTGCCCGTGGGCTCGTCGCACAGCAGCATGCGCGGGTTGTTGACCAGCGAACGCGCAATCGCGACACGCTGCTGCTCGCCGCCCGACATCTGGCTTGGCACATGGTTGGCGCGCTTGGACAACCCGACGCGCTCAAGCAACTCAGTGGCCCGGCGCTTGCGCTCAAGGCGGCCGACTCCCTGGAACACCAGCGGCAGCGCCACGTTTTCCCAGGCGCGCAATGACGTCACCAGGTTGAAGCTCTGGAAGATGAACCCGACCGTGGTGCGCCGGTAAAGGCTAAGCTCAGTGGCGCTCATGCCCGCGAGCTCGCGGCCGTCCACGACGATGCTGCCGCCAGTCGGTTGATCGAGCCCGCCCAGCAGGTTCAGCAGCGTGCTCTTGCCGCTGCCTGAGCGACCCAGCAGCGCGACAAAGTCGCCGCGCGCGACGGCGATATCCACCTCGCGCAAGGCGCTGACGGTTTCGCCGCCGAGGTGATAGGTGCGCGTCAGCCGTGTCGCGGTGACCAGCGGTTCGTTCATGAACTCCGTTCCCTTCCGGACGTTCTTAGCATAGTCTCTTTGCCGCTTTCTGGCCGCTTTCTGGCTTTCGCCCCGGGGAAACGCATGCGAACTGTTTCAATATTCCTGCTGTTTGGCGTTCTGGTAGCCGGCTGTGGCGGAGGCACAAATGCCGCGGCCGAGACAACCGACACCGACCTGCGCGAGCGCGCCAAGCCCGCCGAAGGAAACCTTGAGCGGATTCGTGACTCGGTTCTCAAGTACTACGCAGCCAAGAAGGCGCCGCCACACTCGGTGAGCGACCTGGAGTCTTTCGGTGCATCCGAGAAAGACCTGCTCCCCACCGAAGACTACGCCGACATCGGCTATGCCTTCTTTTCGCTGAAATTTGACGCATCGGGCAAGCTGGTACGCGGCTGGTTTCTTGCCACGCCCAAGGGCAACAGCGACGCGCTGCAGGTACGCATGAACGGTGTGACTGGAAAGTTCGAGCACCTGCCCAAGGGCGAAACCTGGCTGGCCGCCAACGAAGACGAAGGCTGGGCCCCGGGCGAAGAACCCAAGGAAAGCGACGGGGTCGAGGTCAAGTAGGGCTGCTTGCTATGGGACCAGCGGCTTGGGCAGCTCAACGGCTTTCTTCTCCACCCATCCGCCACCTTCTTTGTACTTCACCTGCGGCACGTACTTGTGGTCACGCTTGCGGATCACTTTTGCGCTCTTGATGGCGTCGTCTTTCTGCACCAGCGCCGCCAGCTCCAGGCCGTACATCACTTCGCCGAACGCGCAGTATGGGCTCTGCTCTTTGTCCCAGTCCGGCCAGTCTTTCAGGTTGATGAAGAACTCGGTGCTGGCGCTGTCCAAGTCGCTGGTGCGTGCCATGGCAATCGTGCCGCGGCTGTTGCCCAGGCCGGCGGCCTTGTACTTGGGGTTGTCGACGGCCTCGTTGCGGATGCCGTAGTCGTAGCCTTCGCGTGATCCAGCCTGCGCAAAGCCGCCCTGGATGATGCGCAGCCCCTGGGCCTTGTAGATCTCGGCGATGTCGGATGCCGTGCCCTCTATGCGGTAAAATTCGCACTCACTGTTGAAGAAGCCTTCCTCGATCAGGTTGATCAGGTTGGCCACGGTGTTGGGGCAGGCGTCTTCAAACAACTCGACGACGATGTCGCCCTTTTCCAGCTCAAAGACGACAATCGGGTTCAGCTTGCTGTCCGCGGGCACAACCTCGACCTTGACCTCGCTGAAGCGCACCGGCTTGGGTACTTCCGTGCGCTTGTCCATCGGCACGGGCCAGCCGTCGTAGTAGACCTTGGGGACGTACTTGGTGCTTTTGCGCTTCTGCTCAACGTAGGTGTAGTAGATCTCGGCCTGGTGAAGGCGGCGGGCCACGTTCAGGCCCTTCTCGCCGTCAAGCACGCGGCCCAGGGGCAGGAAGTTCTGGCCCAGCGCGGGGCTGGTCTCGATCACGACAAAGAACTCGCCGCGGGCGCGTGACGGGTCATCGGCGTCGCGGGATAGCGCGATCGAGCCCACAGTAAAGGGCTGCGTCGTGCTGCCCTGGTAGTCGATCTGGTACGGGTTGTTCTCGGCCACGGTGTCAACGTCATCGCCTTCTTTGGCCGTGGTGGGTTTCTCAAGTTCCACGCCAGCCGGCCGGCCCTGCTTGCCCGCGCTGATGACCGTCGAGCCCTTGAAGGGGCCGGTCGGGTTGAAGCTGTTGCTGAAGCTGAGCGTGCCCGCGTCGCCGCGGTCGAAATATCCCTCGTCGCACAGGCTGACGAAGTGCTTCACGGCGTTGGGTGCCTCGTCTTCGAACAGTTCCATGCGCAGCGTGCCGACGGCGGTCTCGAAGACCACGATCGGGTTGCCCGCGTCCACTTCTTTGGTGGCGGGCTTGTCGGCTTTGCTGTGGTGATCCCAAGGCAGAAGTTTCTTGTTCTCGGGCTTCTCAAGGAATTCAAGGTCGGCCTTGAGCTTGGCTTGCAGGCCATCGAGGTGGCGCACCCAGGCGTCATTGGCGGCGTCTTCAAGCGCTTTGATCTTGTCGGATGAGCCGCCCAGAATGCCGATCACGTCTTTCAACTCGTCGGCTTTGTAGGGGTGCGAGAGCAGTGCATAGGCGCGGGTGCCGAAACGATAGTTGGCGTACGCGACCAGCAGCTCTTCTTCTTCAGACTCGGCGATGACCACTTCCATGCCGGTTTTGAGCTCGGGCAGCTTTTCGACCATGGCCGCACGGTCAATCTTGTTCTTGAAGGCGACTTCACCCGACGCCTGTGACTGCGTCAGGAAGTACACGGTGAAGAAGCCGGCCACAATCAGCACGATGGCCGGGCCCAGCACCTTGCCGTAGCCGGCCAGGAACTTGCTGGCGCTGTCGACAAACGTGGCGCCAAGGCCCATGCCGGTGCGGGGCAGGACGTCGCGGCTGGCGTCTTTGGAGGCGGCAACGAGCTCGCCCTTCTTTTGCTTGCTTTTGACTTTGGTGCGGACCATGGGTTCCTGCGTCAGTCGAATTTCGGGTTCATCTCAACAGTAAGGACGCTGAAGCGCTTGCTGCTTTGCACGCGAGCGTCGGGCGCGAGTTGCAACTCTAGCTGGTCGTCTGCCTTTTTGAAGCGCACCTTCATGGTGCCCTCGGAATCATTGTGCTCTTCTACCATCAGTTCCCAGCCTTCGCCGGGCAGCGTGTCCTTGAACCAGCCCAGCACCTTGCTGGGCGTATCCAGGCTGTCGCCGGTGCTGCGGTAGCTGTAGCGGCCATAGATGCGCTTGCCGGCGGCGCTGTCCTGCCGCTTGAAGGCCGGGTTGTCGTGCGGCTCATAGTTCGCGGGCACCGGCACGTCCGCGTAGGGCTCGCCCCAGGCGGACTTGTTGGTCCCGTTGGTGGTTTTGCAACCCGCGATCAGCAGCACTGCCAGCAATGTCAGGAATGTGAGCGAAAGCTTCATCCCATCCTCCATGAGGGGGCCAGACTATACATATCCGGCTTTCCACCAAGCAGGGGGAAACCGGGCCAAATACCATGCATGTATATCGGCATTCTGGCGCCCTGCGCTTGGGCCAAATCGGGGCCCAAGCCTACGACACGAGGCGCGTCCTGGCCTTCTCCATGCGCTCGCGACGCTGGCGAATCGGGTCAGGGGCATTCAAGCCGTCGCGGGCGATCGACTTGGCCTCGAGGTGCTGCTGGTACTCGCGCTCGCGCTCATGCAGTGGCCCGTTGATGATGCCGCGAATGCGCTCAGACAGCACTTCCTGGTAGTCCTTCTCGCGCATGCCCTCGGGCATTTCGGACATGTACTGCTCGTAGGTCAGCGGCTTGTGCACGACCTGCGTGTGGCGCCGGAAGAAGTACGGGCGCCAGCGCGACTTGGGCCAGAATTCGCCCCCGGTGACAAACGTGATCGGCAGGATCGTCGCCTTGGCCGCAAAGGCGGCGCGCAACGCGCCGGGCTTCCATGGGCCCATCAGGCGGCCTTCACTGCGCGAACCTTCAGGAAACACGCCGGCTGCGCCGCCTTGCTCAAGAATGCGCACCAGTGTCACGTAGGGTCCGCGGCCCGGGTTGGCACGATTGACCGGGTAGGCCTTGTACGTGCGGGCAAAGAAGCTGACGACCGGGATCCGGAACAGCTTGTCCCATGCCATGATCGATAAGTCACGGTCGGCGTGATAGATCATCAATGCCACCAGCGTCGGCGGCTCGAGATAGCTGGGGTGGTTGGCCAGCACCAGCAACGGCCCGGCCTTCGGAATGTTCTCGACTCCCAGCGGCTGCCAGAACAGCAACGCGCGACCCAGGCCAGCCGCAAAATTGACGGCTGTGCGGTAAACCCAGCCGCGCAACCCCGTGGGGCGCGTCTGGTCCACCAGCATGTGTTCGTCGCGTTCCATGTTCAGGCTCGAAGCTTCTGCCGGGTTTCCATCAGGATGCGGCCAAGCATGTTGCGCCCGCTGCCGTCTTTGCCACAGCCCCAGTAATAGTCGCCCGGGGCGTTTTCTACCAGTTCCTGCTCGCCGGTGCTGAGCAGTAACGCCTTGAGTTCGGGGTGGGTGGTGAACTTGGCCCATACGGCTTTGCGCATGACATCGTCCTTGACCTGCTCCCAGTCAGGGCGCAAGGGCCGTGATCGTTCGCGCCCCATGCGGGCGGCGTCATTGGGTTTGCGCGCCGCACGAATTGCCTCTTCGTGCTCGGTGCCGGCAAACTTCTGCGCCTGGAAGTAATGCTCGCTGGTGGGCCAGACCTTTCCGTCAAGCTCAAACGGAAAGTGGGCGAAATTGCTGAACTCGCCCCATTGGCCGGTCCGCCCATAAAAGTAGATCGCCATGGCACTCACTTTCTCGACTGGCTGCCTAACGAATCACGGATTCCGTTTGGCATAGTGTCGTTCGCACACTATACTAAGTGTGTAGGATACACATAGAGAGGAGCGCCGAGCCATGGCCACTATCACCAAACTTGCAGGGCTTCGCCACCTGCGCGCCGAGCCCAACCAGTACATCCTGCACTACCGCGCCGGCAAGCTTGCCCGCCAGGGCGCAGGCATCGCCTACTGGTTTCTGCCCATGAGCGCAAGCATCGCGCAGCTGCCGGTCGAAGATGCGGAAGCCACCTGCATCCTGAACGAACGCACCATCGACATGCAGGCGATCAACGTGCAGGCCGTCATCCGCTACCGCATCCAAGACCCCGAACGCGCGGCACGACGCGTCAACTTCACGATCAGCACCGCCACCGGCGCATGGACCGAACAGCCGCTCGAAAAGCTGACCGAGTTCTGGCACCAGCGCGTGCAGGAACCGGCACGCAGGGCGCTCAGCGGCATGGCGTTGACTGAAGCGGTCCGCAGCGGCGCCGAAGCCGTGCACAACGCGATTCGCGCGGCGTTCGAACATGACCCGGAGCTGGCAGACATGGGCCTGTCGATTGTCGAGGTCCACGTCGTACGCGTGTCACCCAGCAGCGAGATGGAAAAGGCGCTGCAGACCCCGGCCCGTGAAAGCATGCAGCAGAAGGCCGACGAGGCGATTTTCCGGCGCCGCGCCGACGCGGTCGAAAAGGAACGCGCAATCAAGGAAAACGAGTTGTCTACGCAGATCGAGCTGGAAAAGCGCAACGAGCAGTTGATCGCCCAGCAGGGCGCCAACAAGGTCCGCGAGGTCACCCAGGACGCCGAAGCCGAGAAGCTCGCCGCCCAGGCAGGCATCGAGCGCGCAAACCTGCAGGCCACGGCAACGGCGGAGCATATCCGCTTGCGGGCCGACGCCGACGCCGATGCGGCGCGCGCGCTGGGCCAGGCCAACGCAGACGCAGAGGCTGCGCGGGCCGCGGCATGGAAGGACCTGCCAAGCAAGGTGCTGCTGGGTCTGGCCGCAATCGAGTTCGCACGCAAGATTGAGCACATCCAGCACCTGAACGTCAGCCCCAACATGCTGGGCGACCTGTTGGGCGAGTTCCTGCAGGGCAAGGTGGAGAAGTGAGTGTGTGTGGTGAGGAGTGCGACGTGCGTAGTGCGTAGTGGGTGGAGGGCGATCACAACACCCGACAGAGTTCATTGCCTTCGATCGACGAGCACTACGCACCAAGCACCCAGCACTACGCACTCCCCCGGAGGGCCAAGCCATGAAAACCACACTCCCACGCATCGTGGTCATCACCCGCCCCACACCGCTGGACATGCTGCTGCGCCGCTTCGGCACCCAGGACAACGCCAAATTCTACGTCGAGTCACGGGGGCAGGACTTCGCCCGCGTCCTGCACATCCACGAGTTGCAACAGCAGGCCGTGTCTGCCGTGCTGCGCGCGATCCCACCGGAGCAGCGCCGGGCCCAGGTCAGCCGCGACGACCTTGACCGCTTTCTGTTCAACCGCGACGACGTGGTCTTCGCGATCGGCCAGGACGGCCTGGTCCCCAACGTCGCCAAGTATCTCGACGACCACACCATTGTCGGGTTCAACCCCGACCCCGCCACGGTCGGCGGCTTACTGTGCCGGTTCACGCCGGCGGAGGCTCCCGGCGTGATCGCAGCCCTGAACACGGACACATTGGGCGGTTTCGTGCTGGAGCGCCGAACCATGGTCGTGGCCGTGCGCGAAGACGGCCAGCAACTGCTTGCCCTGAACGAGCTGTTCATCGGCCACCACACACACCAGAGCGCGAAGTATCGCGTCAGCGTCAGCGGCAATGGCCCCGGGCAATCGGAACGCCACTCATCCTCCGGCGTAATCGTCTCGACCGGCACCGGCGCCACCGGCTGGACAGCCAGCATTGTCAAGCAGCGCGGAATCGTGCAGCAACTGCCAACGGCCGTCGAACGCAAGCTGACATACATGGTGCGCGAGCCATGGCCCAGCATCGCCACGGGCACGGACATCAATTTCGGGTTTCTGGCCGAGGGCGAAACGCTCACCCTGAGCAGCGAGATGGAGGAAGGCGGTGTGGCCTTCGGTGACGGCATCGAAGCCGACTTCCTCGAGTTCAATGAGGGCCAGACCATCACCGTGCGACTGGCCGATCGCACGCTGAACCTGCTTGCCAAGCCATAGCGGCTCAGCCGGCAAACAAACCGCGATGCTCTACCAGCCATTGCCGTTGCTCAGGCGTGTCGGGCACGGCAACGCCCCGCGCAGTGCCGACCTGCGCAAACGCACCCTCGACTTCGTGGCCAAGGCGCACCAGCATCGCAGCCGCCGCCAGGCCGCTGCGGCCAATGCCGGCGCGGCAGTGAACGCCCACGGCTTTGCCGCTGTTGGCCAGGTCGTTGATCGTGGCTGCAAACAGCGCCGGCGAGCGCGGCACGCCGCGGTCCGGGATGGCGTAGCGCATGAAGTCGAGGCCGAACTTTTCGGCAAACAGGACCTCGTCGAACAGGCCCAGTTCAAGCTCTTCCGCGGGCTCGAGCAGCGAAAGCAGCACCTGCACGCCCTGCTGCGCGTAGCTGGCAATTTCGTCCTCAAGCCAGTCGCCGCCGCGCGGGCGCGGCAGGATGGCGATGCGGCGGTCCATCACCCAAAGTACGTCTGCTTTCATTCGGATTCCAAATAGTGAAAACGACTGGGCCAAGACTCAAAAGGCCACGGGCGGCGGTTCCTTGCTTGGTGCTGGTTCCGTCACCCGGATGCTGCCGTCGGCTTCGACGGCGACGCGCAACCGGTCATAGCCAAGCCGCGCCCATGTCGGCAGCTCTGCGTTGATCTGTTCGTGTTCGAGGTCATGGTTGATGTGGGTGAACAACACGCGCTCAACGCCCGCTTGCTCGGCGATGTGCAGGGCCTTGCCCAGGCTCAGGTGCGTGGGGTGCGGGGCGCGGCGCAGGGCGTCAAGAATCAGCACGCGCACGCCCTTGAGCCTCGCGATGCTGCTTTCAGGCACTTCGTTGGTGTCAGTGATGTACGCGCAGTCGCCGATGCGAAAGCCCGCCACGCGCATGTTGCCGTGGACCACAGGGATCGGCGTGACCGTGATGCCCGCGGCAACAAATGCTTCGTGCTCGAAGACGTGCGTGTTGAACCGCGCAATGCCCTTGTAGTCGTACTCGTCGTCGAACAGGTAGCCGAACGTGCGCTTGAGCTGCTCCAGCGATTCGGGGTAGGCAAACAGCTCCAGCCGCTCGCGCCCGCCGCCCCAGTACAGGCCGCGCAGGTCGTCCAGGCCGTGGCAATGGTCGGCGTGGGTGTGCGTGATCAGCACGCCGTGCACGCTGGTCAGCCCGGCACGCAAGGCCTGCATGCGTATATCCGGAGTGACGTCCACCAGCAGGCGGCGCTCGTCGTCGCCGGCGCCCACGCGAAACAGGATGCTGCTGCGAAGCCGCTTGTTGCGCGGATTTGGCGAGTGGCACACCCAGCAGTCGCAACCGATAGTCGGTATGCCGCTGCTGGTGCCGCTGCCAAGGAATTCCATTTCAACGCGCATGGCGCAAGGTTACCGCGGCTGCACATCCGGGACTACTGCCGGCGGCGATTCAGGAACTTGCGGCCCCGGCGTGAAGAAACCGAGGTAAACTGAAAGTTAGGCTTGGCTTTCAATAACGACGTGATAGACTGCATAACGTCGTTATAGGTGACACCATGGCAAGACTGCGCAAGAAACTTCCGTTCCGCGAACTCGGCATTGCCGTCAAAATGCTGCGCGGCTGGAGCAACAACCGCAAGCGCCACATCACGCCGTTCCGCGAATTGACCCTGCCCAACGGCAGCCTGCAATTGATCGACGGCGTGCCCCTGGCCCGCGTGCGCGGCACACCGCGCGAAATGGGCCGCGCGCTCGGCAACCTGGTCGGCGTGCAAGCCGCCGAGACCTTCCATAGTTACATGCAGTGTTTCGCGCCCGACTTCAAAGGCGACCTGGCGTTGGCCCGCGAAATGGAACCCAACCTGCCGCCCTGGCTAGTCGAAGAAATGCGCGGTTTCAGCGAAACCAGTGAACTCACTTACGACGAGATGCTGGTCGGCCAGTGCTTTCTCGACATTCACAAGGTCGCCGCGTGCAGCACCATCGCCGTGCACGACAAGCAAAGCGAACGCGGCGAAATGCTGCTTGGCCGCAACCTCGACTTCCCCAGCCTTCACATCGCCGACGAAGCCAACATGGTCGTGGTCTATGAACCACTGGACGCCCCCGCCTACGCCGGCGTCACCTGGCCCGGCTTTCTGGGCATCTTGACCGGTTTGAACACCGCCGGCTTGGCGCTGTCGATGATGCTGGTCTACGGTCAATCGCGCCACGAGCACCTGACAGGCCAGCCATTCCCGACCGTGTTCCGGCGCCTGCTGCACGAGTGTGCCACCGTGCGCGAAGCCGACACGCTGCTGCAAACCCGACCCTACTGTACTGCGACCAATTTGATTCTCGGCGACAGCAGCCGCACCGCCGCCCGCTTTCAACTGCACCCGCGCCAGGCCGTCGTCGAGTACACCAGCGCCGAGCGCCCGGTGACGGCGTGCACGAACCACTATCACGACAAGCGCATCAAGGGGTTCGCGTTCACGTGGTTCAGCAGCGTGGTGCGCTACAACAAGATGCTCAAGCGCATCAACAGCGGCCAGACCTGGGACACGCACAAGATCAAGCTTGCGCTGCAAGCCACCGGCATTCCCGCCATCAACCTGCAACGCACGATCATGCGCCCGGAGCAGCTGAGCATGGAAGTGAGCTTCCAGAACAACGGCCGCGCCTTCGGCCGCTGGGTAAACCTGCCCCGCGAACTGCTGTTCTCCGAGTCTGCGGCGCAACAACCCGCACCCGAGGCACTTTCCGTGTCCGCGGCCCAATGAACCGGCAATCCGTGAGTTCAGTAACGCACAGAAAAATTTGCGCGGAAGGCGGGCGCGTCTTTGCGCGAGTTGAGTAAACTGCCGGGCGGACGATCAGGGGTGCGGCTGGATGCGATCTGCTGGTGGCAAAGTAATCATGGGGGCGGTGGCCGGCGTCGTTGTCGTCGTGCTGCTGCTGCTGTTGAACGCCAACGTCAATGCGCCAGCACCTCACGACGAAGCCGGAAACACGCCCCTCACCAACAAGCCGCAGAACAAGGGCAACGAGCCCGATCATCCGTCCAATACACCGCAGGATCCGCCGCCGGACGACCCGCCACCAGACGTGCCCGAAGACCCACCCGAGGTTGTGCTTGAGCCGCTGCCGGGGCCGAAGATCGAGGTGCAGGTCAAGGTGCGCGTATTGACGCCCGCCGGCAGCCCGGTGTCCGGAGCTACCGTTTCCCTGCGCGCGATGCCGCGCGGGCACCAGTTTGAAGAAGATTGGTTTGAGCCACCCGAGCTGGTTGAGCTGAAGTCAGGCACGACCGACGGCGCCGGGGAAGCACAGTTCGACGTGTACATCGGCACGGACAGCAACGGCGAGCGCATGCTGCAGGCACACGCGGCTGCGCAAGGCTATGCCCCGGGCCGCTCAGCCACGACACTCTTGAACGTTCACAATCACACGTGCCTGCTGACGCTGCGGCTGCATGCGGAATGCGCAATCCTGGGGCGGGTCGTAGACAGCGCGGGCAACGGGGTCTCCGGCGCGCGGGTAAACGCATACGTGTTCGGCGCGTCGACCACGCTGCCTTGGGCCAGCACCGACAGCGGGCAGGACGGGCGTTTTCGTATCGACAACATGCCCGCGACAGCCGGCATCATTGGCGCCCGCGCCGCGGGTTTCGCGCAGGCCTGGCCATGGAACTACCGCTACACGCCGATCCCGCCTGAGCACGACGTGGGCGACCTTGTGCTGCAAGCCACCGGCGGCGTGACTGGCCGCGTGCTGGACCCGTCCGGCAACCCATTGCCGGGGGCGCACGTCTTTGTGCGTCCGACCGACACGTTGTTCGGCGGTGAAGACACCGCGCAGACGGATGCGGACGGGCGCTTCACAATCGCCGAGCTGCGGCACGGGGCCGGCACGTACCGTCTGGCGGTCTGCCACGCCAAGTTCGCGCGCGCGCTGCTCGAAGAATTCGACGTGGCGTCAGGCCAGGTCACCGACGTCGGCGACCAGCGCGTCACCGCAGGTGCCACCCTGACGGTCAAGGTCACGCATGAACGCGATGCGCCGCTGGGCGGCGCGCTTGTGCGCGTGCTGTATCGCGGCGCGCACTCGGAACTCGGCCACGCCTGGATGCGCCAACGCGGCCAAGCAACCACGGGTGCCGACGGCATCGCCAGGCTTGTGGGCATGGACGCGGGCAGTTGGTCGCTGAAAGTCAGTGCCGCAGGGTTTGCAAGCCACAGGGCTGAACTGGAAATGGCCGGGGACCTTGAACATCCGGTGCGGCTGGCCGCCGGCAGCACAGTGGAAGGCAAGCTGCTCACGCACGAACGGTTGCCAGCTGCAGGCGCACTGGTGGGGCTGATTTCGTCTGACAGTTCGTCGTACGAGAAGCTCAAGGACGGCACGCTTGCGCTAACGGGCGTTGACTGGCCTCCGCGGACCGCAGTGCCCGCGGTGCGCACGGACGCGCAAGGAATGTTTGTTATGAACGACGTTGCCCCGGGCGCCTATCTGCTCGCGGCCGTTGACTTTGAAGGCCGGGCTTCGCTGGTTGACGGCAGCGTGAATGTGCCACCGCTGTCTGTACTGGACCTGGGAGAGTTGACGTTTCCGGCCCTCTCAAGGCTGCTGGTGGAAGTCACAGATGATGGCGTGCCCCAGGCCGGGCTGGAACTGCGCATTGTAAAGGACTCGACGCACCAGGTCGCCACTACAGACAGCGCGGGAGTGGCGCTCTTTCCCGATCTTCAGCCGGGCGCGTGGCTGGTCATGACTGGCGACGAAGACCTTGCGCCCTCGTTGCCCGAAGCCGACGCGCGCCGCGTGCAGGTGGTTGAGGGGCGCGACGTGCAGTTCAAGCTCGAGTTGCCGGGGCCGGGGCGCTCGCGCGTCGTTGGCCGCCTGAGTGTGAACTCGCGGCACGTGTTTCACCGGGTCGTGCTTGAGCGCGAGGGCGCCCGCTATTGGGCCGACGTGGGCGATGACGGGCGCTTCGAGATTGGGTCGGTGCTGCACGGTGCCTACGAGTTGAAGGCATACCAGGCAAGCCGTGTCGAAGCCGCGCTGCCCGTGCAGGTGGGCCCGGACGACGGCATCGCTGAGATCAACCTCGACTTCAGCGGCGGCTCAGTCTCAGGTCGCGTGGAAGGCGGCAACGCCGAAAGCGTGGTGCTGCTGCAGAAGATCGACGCCGAAAGCTCTCACTTTCGGGCCGAGACGAAGTGTGACGCCAACGGCGTGTTCGACTTCAGCGGGGTGCCCGCGGGGCGCTGGCGGCTGGGCGTCGCGGGCACATCGGGTGCCGCCCATGTGGATATCGACGTTGGGGCAGTTGATGTCACGGATGTTGTGCTGCAACCCGCGCCGGCCGGCTCGCTGGTGGTGATCGTCGCCAAGCTGATTGGCAACCCGGGCACCAACATGTTCGTCGCGCGTCTGCGTGACTCGCAAGGCCACCTGATCTTGCCCGGGGACGGCGTCTTCCCCAGTGAGGGCGCACGGGTCGTCATCGAGGGCATTGAGCCCGGCGACTACACGCTGGAATTCACCGGCATGGGCTATGCCAGCCGCTACGCGCCGGTCAGCATTAAGGCTGGTGAGCGCACCGAGGTCTCCCTTGAGTTGCCCGCGGCGGCAACAGCAACCATTGAACTCTCCGGTGAGGGTCTCGATGCAACGGCCGTGGCACAAGCCGCCGTCGAATGGCTGGACAGCGCTGGCAAGCCGATTCGTGTGCCGTACTGGCAAGGCAAGCCGCGCCAGAAGTCGGCGCTCGAGCTTGAGGTGCCGGGGTTGATGCCCGAGGTGAAACAGGTCGTATTGACTGTGCCCGGGTACAAGCCCGCGACCCTGACCATTGATTTCAAGCCGGGTGCGAAACTGTCGCTGAAGTACCAGCTCAGCCCGGCAGTTGAGCCGGAATAACGCAGCGAAAGCAGGCGTGGGACAGCTAGCCGTTGCGGCCAGATGTTGGCGCTTGTTCCCACGGCCTGTGGCCTTTCCTATATTGCCTGCCCATGCCCGACACCCTTGCATGTGAAAGCCGCATTTCGCGCGTGGTGGTTTACGCGCGCGGCGCGGTCGTAACGCGCGAAGTTGAGCTGCCGGTGTCGGTGCCGCCGGAGGGCGTGACGCTTGAGCTTCGCGGCATTACGTCCCTTGCCGAACCGGCGAGCTTTCGCACGTCCGTTGATGGCGAACGCATTGTCACCAGCCTGCGCGCGCCACTGATCGCGCCTGTAACGCCCCCGCCGCCAACTCCGGACGAAGCGCTGGTATCGAAGCTGCAACGCGAGATCAGCCGGCTGAACGAACTGACCCAGCGCAAGCAGCGACAACGCGATGCCGTCGCCGCCATGTCGATCGACGCGGACTTGAAGGCACCGAAAGAGACTGAGTCAGATGGCGCTGGCGGTGCTGGTGGTATTGAAAAGCGCGTTGGCGACGTGCTGGCAATCAGTGCTTTGCAGCATGAAATCCTGACTGCACTGGACGCAGAGCTCGATGCGCTGGCCGAGAAAGTCCGTGCCAAGGGCACCGAGCTGAAGGCGGCCCGCAACCCGGCGCGCGCAGCCGCCGGCACCCAGTACTCTCGCTCGGCCCAGGTCACGCTGGCACCCGGCAGCGCGCAGTTGCGCAAGCTGGAGGTCTCCTACACCGTGCGCCCGGCGCGCTGGTGGCCCGCTTATTCGGCGCGGCTTGAGGGCGGCGGCAAGCACGCCCACTTCGCGCTGGAAGCGTTCGTCGCACAGGTCAGCGGCGAGAACTGGACCGGCGCGCGCATTGCACTGTGCACCGCCGACATGCTGACCGACGTGACGCTGCCTGAACTGGCCAGCCTGCGCCTCGGCCGCCGACAGCCGCCCCGCCGCACCGGTTTTCGCGCGCCGCCTGAGGGCCTGGACGCACTGTTTGCCGGGTACGACAGCTTTGTCACACCGCCGCAGATCCCGATGCCCGCGATCGCCGAGCCATCGCCCCGCGACTACGGCGAAGACATGGACGACATGGTGGTGGGCTCAGTCTCTGCAATGCCCGAAGAGGAATGGCAGCAGGCACCAACCATGTCTGCGCCTGCCGCGCCGGCTTCGGGCTTTGGCGGTGCCGCAGACATGCGGATGGAAGCCAAGGCCATGCCGCGGCAGTCTGCACCGGCGAAGTCCGCAAAGAAGGGCCGCGGCGATGCCAGCCGCGACAGGCTCAAGGATGCTGGCGTCGAGCGCTCACGCTCGCTGAAGCGCAGCGTGGAGATGGAATCCGCCGACGAGGCGGGCGGCGCGGCGCTGGACGAAGACTACGAGGGCGCCGACGGAGTCGAAGAAGATTTTGCCGACGAGGGCGCAGACGCCGAGTCCTGGCTTGACTTCGACACACTGGAAGTGACACCCGGCGAAGTCTATGGCCGCGGCCGGCTTGCGCGCGGCAGCGTGGCCTCGGCGCCGGGGTTGCACCAGGCGCTCAATCATCTGGAAGGGCTGGCCGGCCCGGGCGGCAGCTCGGACCCGCGCTATTCGCGCGGCATGTTTGACCACCAGTTCGAAGCCGAGGACCTGGTCGAAATCCCCGCCGACGGCACCGCCCACCGCATTCGGCTGCTGAGCCGCCCCGCAAAGTCGCGCATGCGCATGCGCTGTGTGCCCCTGGCCGACGAGCGCGTGTTTCGTGAAGTCGAGCTGGAGAACCCGCTGGAGGCGCCGCTGCTGCCCGGCCCGGTGGACGTGTTCATGGATGGCGCATTGCTGATCACCGCGCAGGTTGGCTCGGTAGACCGCGGCGGCACTGTGCGCTTCGGGCTAGGCGAAGAGCAACGCGTGACCGTGGCCCGCAACATGCGCGCCAGCGAAGAAACCAAGGGTCTGCTCGGCGGCAAGGCGTCTGTGGCGCACGTGGTGACGCTGGAAGTCGCATCGTCGCTGCCTGCCGAGATTGAACTGGAATTGATTGAGCGGGTACCAGTCGCAGCGGGCAAAGACATCCACATTGAAGTCAACAGCAGCACGCCCAAAGCCGAGCTGTACAAGCAAGAAGAGCGCGACTACCCGGTCAAGGGCGGCTATCGCTGGTTGTTGAAACTGCCGGCAGGCGGCAAACAGGAAGTGAAGCTGCAGTACACGCTGGCGTTTGACAAAGACTATGAAGTTGAGGGGGGCAACCGTCGTGCCTGATCCCGCGACAACCCCAAGCAAGGCGCAACTCGTGCGGTTCTTTGAGGACCGGGCCGAGGTCGTGCGCACCGCCACCGTGAGTCTGCACGAAGGAACGCAGTGGGTGCGCGTGTCGGGCGCAGGCTTGTTCGTGCATGACCGCAGCGTGCAGGCGCGCGTTCTGTCGGGCGGCGCCACGGTACTGGCTGCCCGCGTGACCCGGCACACGCGCGAGACGCCGGCTCTGCCCGCCGACGAGGTGGCCGGGCTGACCAGCAAGATCACCGAGTTGCACCGCGAGATGCAGCGCCAGCAGCTGTTGCAGTCGCGCCACAACACGCGCGCGAGTATCGCCGAGGCATTGCTGCGGCGCTGGGCCCTGACGCTGGCTGTCCAACAGCGCCTGGAAGGCAGCGAGAGCATTGAGCACTGGAAGAAAGCCTGGCAGGCCCTGCTGGCGCGCATTGACGACGCTTATGGCAACGTGCAGTCCATTCGCGAACGCATTGAGGACGTGCAGGTTGAGCTGGCACAGCTTCAGCAGCGGGTCGCCCTGGGCGAAACCACGCAGCAGCACAATGAATGCCTGGTCGAGGTGCAGTTGTCTGCGCGCGCTGGCGGCGACTGCGAAATTGAACTGACCTACCGCACGCCGTGCGCGCTGTGGCGCCCCGAGCATGCGGCACGGCTGATTGCGGGCAAAGAGCCCGCCATCGAGTGGGCCAGCTTCGGCGTGGTGTGGCATCGCGCCGGCGAAGACTGGAGCGACGTCGAGGTGCGCTTCTCGACAGCAAGGCCGGCTGCAATCGCCGACGCGCCGAACATCGACGACGACGTGCTGAGCCTGCGCAAGAAGACCGCCGAGGAACGCAAAGAGATCAGGGTCGAAGTGCGCGAGCAGACAATCGCCAGCGCGGGCAAGCGCGAAGAACCGGAAATGCCCGGCGTAGACGACGGCGGCAAGCCCGTCGAGTTCGCGCCCAAGGGCCGTTTCAAGCTTACGGGCGATGGCAAACCGATCCGTGTTGAGATCAGCAAGCGCACGCTCAAGTGCAGCATCGAGCGCGCCCTGTACCCCGAGCGCGCGCAAACGGCGTTTCTGAAGGCGACGGCAAACTGGCAGGGCGACGCGCCGCTGCTGGCAGGACCGCTGGCACTGGCCCGCGGCGCCTCATTGATCGGGCGCTCACGTGCCGGGTTTGTCGGCGTGGGCGAACGCTTTGACACCGGGTTCGGGCCCGAAGACGGCATGCGCTGCAAACGAAGCGTCAGCGAACAGCGCGAAACCGCGAAGCTGACGGGCTCGCAGACCATCACCCGCGAGGTCACGCTGCGCATCAGCAACCTGTCCGATGAAACGCGCCCGCTGGCCATCACCGAGCGCCTGCCCGTCAGCGAAATCGAAGGCCTCGAGGTCAAGCCGCTTGATTTAAAGGGCTGGGAGCACGACCAGACGGATGGCTACGTGAAACGCACCCTCGAGCTGAAGCCGCGCGAGAACCTGACACTGACGCTCAAGTACGAAATCCGCGCCAAGTCGAACGTGGTACTTCCCTTCTGAACAACTGGATGGGTACCAGCATCAGATTGCCGGCTGAGGTCTACAGTCGACGGTCGACAGTTCACGGTAACTGCGGCTACTTGCAGTAACCGTAGACTGTGAACCGTTGACCGTGAACCTGCTCCCTGACTCTGGTGGTCATGCAATTCTGAACAAGCGAGTGGTCCGGAACCCGCCGCGCCAAAGGCCCGGCGGGCGGTGAGGCTTTGCAGGCACGGCGCACGTGTCATTTTGGACAAGTTAGGTCTTTTGGGCCACTTTTATCCATTTTATATTGTCCGTTGAAATTTTAAACCGCCGGTATAATATTCGCCCGTGATGCAGCCCCGCTGCACTTCGGGAGAGAGCAATGCCGGACGCCGACCCACCTGCCACCCACGACGAGTTCGGCCTCGTCAAATTCCACATCATCGCCGGGATCACGTGGCTGTTTGTCGGCATGCTGGCCGGCACGCTGATGGGCTACCGCCTGTCGGGCGCCGCCGCAGCCGAGTTCATCGGCGACATCGCCGAGCTGAGCTACGGCCGCGTACGCATGCTGCACACCCACGCCGTGGTCTTCGGCTGGCTGAGCAATGGCTTCCTGGCGTTCAGCTACTACGCAATCCCTAAACTGACCGGGCGACGCCTGTGGATGCGCGGGTTGGCGCGGGGCAACGCGGTGTTCTTCCAGGTGGCGGTGCTGGTGGGCGCGATCGGGTTGCTGACCGGGCACGCCGAGGGCGTGGAGTACGCTGAGGCGCCGTGGTGGGCCGACGTCGTATTTGCGCTCAGCTTCGTGGGCGCGGTGCTGGTCAACGTCGGCACGATCCTGACCAGCGGCGTGAAGAACATGTACGTCACGCTGTGGTACCTAATACTCGGGTTCGTGTTCACCACGCTGAACTTCGTGATGGCCAACACCATCGTTGCCCACGTTGCGCCGGGCGCCGCGGGCGCAAGCATCGAGGGCCTGTGGATTCACAACGCCGTCGGCCTGTGGGTCACGCCGATGGGTGTTGCGATCATCTACTATCTGCTGCCCGTGATCCTCAAGCGCCCGATTGCCAGCCACAAGTTGAGCTTGCTGGGCTTCTGGACACTGGCCTTCTTTTACCCACTGGGCGGCAGCCACCATTTCTTTTACTCGCCGACGCCGTGGTGGTTGCAGGTACTGGCTGTGCCGCTGACGTTCACGCTGATCTTTGTGGTCTACAGTGTCGTCTACAACTTCTTCGCGACGATGAAGGGCCGCTGGAAAGAGATTGCGAAAGACATCCCGCTGCGCTGGCTGACGTTCGGCTTGATCAACTACATCATCACCTGCACGCAGGGCCCGTTTCACGCGCTGCTGAGCGTGCAGCAGGTCATCCACTTCACCGACTGGGTGGTGGCGCACGCGCACTTGGCACTGTTCGGCGTGTTCTCGTGGTGGGTGTACGCGTTCATTTACTGGATCTGGCCCAAGCTCACGGGTCGCGCCTACTCGCGCGCCTTTGCCGAGTGGCACTTCTGGTTGACACTCGTCAGCTTCTGGGTGCTGTACTACGTGGCCGACACCGTCGCCGGCCTCATGCAGGGCATGTTCTGGCTGACCACACTGCCGCTGCAGGATTCCATCGAAGCAGCATTGCCCTTCTGGGCCACGCGCGCCATTTCTGGCGTGTTGATCCTGGCCGGCACAATCTGCTTCGTGATCAGCCTGGCCCGCAAGGGCAAGCCTGTCATTGACGACGACACGAAACAGCCGCAAGCGCAACCGGAGGTCGCACATGTCGAATGAGAAAGCGGTTGTTGCCGAGAAACCGATGTTCGTGCTGACCGTGGCCGGGCTGGGGTTCTTCCTGCTCAGCTTCGTGGGCATGGGGCTTGGCCCGTGGTTGGGCCTTGAGCTGGGCATGGAGCCGCCCGAGGAATTCGTCAATCCATACGAGGACGAAGCCGGCGAAATCAACGCCATCGGCCGCGGCCGCAAGGTCTACATTCGTGAGGCGTGCTGGCACTGCCACAGCCAGTTCGTGCGTCCCGTTGCCAACGAAGAGTTCCGGTACGGCCCTGTCAGCCAGGCGTGGGAGTACATGTACGACGTGCCCAACACGTTCGGCACCCGCCGCATCGGGCCCGACCTGGCGCGCGAAGCCGGCCGCCGCAGCGATGACTGGCACTTCGCGCACCTGTGGAACCCGCGTAGCACTGTGCCGGCCAGCATCATGCCCAAGTACAAGTGGCTGTTCACGGAAAGCGCCGACGGCATTGAGCCAACGCAGGACGCGCAGGACCTGGTGGCCTACCTGCAATACCTGGGCATCAACTTCAAGCAGGACGTGCGCCGGCAGGTATGGCCCGAGCGCGTGGTTGTGTCAGGTGCGCCCGTGACGACACCCGAAGCCGGGCGGCGCGGCGAGGAACTGTTCAACAAGTACTGCACCGGCTGCCACGGCGAAAGCGGCAACGGGCAAGGCATGGCATCGCCGTTTCTCAAGCCGTCTGCGGCGGACCTGACGACACGATACCTGCCGCGCGAAGAAGTCTTCCGCATCCTGTTCATGGGCAGCGAGGGCAGCAGCATGCCCAGCTTCAGCGAACTGACTGAAAAGGACCTGTGGGCGATCAGCCAGCACGTGCACTACATAGGCCGCGACGTCCGTGCCGAAGCGCTGAAACCCGCGGCAAACGCGCAGCTGGTGGCGCGCGGCCGCGAGGTCTACGACCGCTCGTGCAAGAGCTGCCACGGTGAAGACGGTCTGGTGCCCGAGATCATGGAAAAGGCGCTGAAACCCGCACCCAAGCACTTCCGCGACCGGGTCTATCAGCCTGCCTACGTGCGCAAGGTGATCGACGAGGGCCGGCCCGGCACGACTATGGCGTCGTTCGCTCACCTGCCTTCGGAAGACAAGGATGCGCTGGTCGCCTACCTGGCCAGCCTGTTCGACGCCGACAAGTACAAGGAGAAACCATGAACCTTGCCTGCTTCTTCTGCGATGAGGGTGCCTACAACACGGCGCTGTTCGTGGTGACCATCTTCGGGCTGTTCTTCATGGGCATGTTCATGCTGTGCGTGGGTTACTGGAAAGCCGGCGCCTTCAAGGCTTCCAACCAGACCGAACTCAGGGTGCTTGAAGCGGAGGGCATCATGGAGGAACGGTCATGAGCAACGACACCACTCAGCCCGCCCCGCCGGACAGCGAATCGATCGATACAGAAATTCCCGGCATGGAGAACCCGAAGATACCGCTGTGGATCAAGCTGATGTGGCTTGGCGCGGTGCTGTTCATCCTGTGGTACATCATCTTCGGCTTGCAGGCATCGCCGACAACGTGGGCTTAGGGCAGGCTAAATAGTCGCGGCGCGGACCGTGTGGTCCGCGCCGCAATTCTTCTATCGGCCGTAGCTGCCTACCGCCACGACATCGCCCAGGCTGGTGAGCCTTTCCATGCTGTCGGTGCGGCTGTCCCATGCCCACAGTTCGCCGTAGGTGACGTTGCCGTCGGGTCGGTACATTACGCAGTAGGCGACGTAAGCCTTCGCGTCCAGTGCCATCGACTGGCAGCTCTGGCCCGCAAGCTGCATCCAGCGACGTCCGCCGGCGCCGCCTGTTTCTATGGTCGCCACGCCGATGCCCGGCGCGCCATAGACAGATTCACCCATGGTCGCGTTGGTCCAGCACGAATAGCAGAAGTATGCGTTGTCGCTGGTCCAGGCGCCTTCGCTGTTGTACGCGGGCTCAAACGCAGCGTTCGCGATGGACTTGATCAGCTTGCCGTCGGGACCCCATACGCCGACGTGGCTGCCGTTGGCCGTGAACGCGAACATCTTGCCATTCGGGCTGCAGGCAAAGCCGCCGTTCATCATGTCCAGCGCTTCGCCGAACTTGTGCTCTGCAAACGTGTGCTCGGGGTAGCCCACGGCCATGGCACTGTTCCAGCCGTCGTACACGTGCCAGATCTCTCCGCCACGCCAGGTCGGGCGGCCCAGCGCCTGTCGCGTGCGGTGGCTGTTGATGCGGACATCACCCATGTCGTAGACGCCGCCTTCAGTGGGCAGAATCACGCTGCCCGCACCCGCCCAGCGCTTCATGACGTCGTTCTCGCCGCGCGTTTTGCCGTTGCGGTAGATCAGCGGGAGTGTGCCCTGGATGTCCACGTATAGCGAATGGCCGACGGGCACACCGGCCAGGCTGAACGTGCCGTCCGAGTTGATCACGCCGCGGCAGACCGTGTGGTCAACAATAATCGAGCCCGTGAACCCATCGTTTCGGTCGCGTCCGCCCATGGGGTCGTCGTCGTACCACACGATGCGGCCCTTGAGTGTGCATGTCTGCTCAGACTTCAGCGGCTGCGCGATGCCCTTGTTGTCGGCCCAGCGGGGGCTGATCTGGTTGACCGTGCCGGACTCAAGCTCAAGCACGAACACGTCGCGCTCGAACGAGCATATGCCGCTGTTGAGATTGCTGGAGAAGGCAACGCGCTTGCGGTCAGGAGAGACGGCGATCTGCGAGACAGTTGTGCCCTCCCACAGTGTGAGCAGGTTCTTCACTACCTTCTTCGTCTTGGTGTCAAAGGCCTGCAGTCGGGTGACCTTGCCGTTGTTGCGGCCGATCACGATTTCGTGTTCCTCCAGCGCCCGGAATTTCTCGCCCAGTACTTTGCCCGTTTCGCCTTTTTCCGGCCCGGCGCTGCCGTTGTCGGGCTTGGCGTCGATCACTTTGCCGTAGCTGTATGTGTAGCTCTCCTTGAGCGTGGCGTTTGCCTCAATGTCTGCGCCTGACAATTTGCCTTTGGCTTTGAGTGTGCCGCTCCAGCCCAGGCTCACCATGCGGCCCTCAGTTGCGTTGAACACGGCCTCGCCGCTCAGTGTGGACTCAGTGGTGTATCGCGTTGAGGACGCATCATCGAACTCGTTGATCTGCTCGGTGAAGTGCGTGAACTTGATTGCCAGCTTCAACTTGACTGTCAGGCCCTCGTCTCGGGCCATGTTCATTCCTGACACCGTAGCGGTGATGTCATGGGACTTGATGACGTCACTCGCGCTGAATCCCCCAAGAATGCCGATTTGCGCCGGCTGCAACTTGAAGCTGTCGCCCACGCTTACCGACTTGCCGTGCGCAATCACGGGCTGCCGCTCGCCACAGGCGGCTCCTTGGTTCTCGGCGTCGATCAACGCGCTCGGTTTGACGGCCAGGCTGCGCGAACCATCAGCCGCCACAGCCAGCACGAACGAGACGTTGGCTTTCCAATCCTGGCCATCGGTGATCATTTCCTCTGGGCCCTTGCCCATATCCAACACCTGCATGTTCTTGCGCATGATCGCGCCGTAGCTGCGCCAGAGCTGGGTCACCCGGCTGCCATCCATGCCGGTGATCCACTCGTCCACGTCACGATGGATGGTGAACCCGAAGCGGTTGTCTGTGGCCCAGTCTTTGCCGGGACTGTAAGTCACGGTAGACGCGAACTCGACGGTTTCACTGGTGCGCCGCAGCGTGCCGACTTCAAGCTTTTCGGCCAGCACGGCCGATTCCTGCGCCATCACAACTTTCGGTGACTGCGTGTTGCCGACCGACCAGATGACCAGCATCGCTGCACTCAAAGCAACCAGGCGTCCCATGGCTTCTCCCTTTCAGGCCCGTGAGTCTGTGACGGAAGGCAGATTGTAGGAAGGCATCGACAGGCTGACAGCCCTTCGTCGCCGGGCTGAGCGGTGCCCGGAGTCAGATACAGTACGGGTGAGGCCACGCTGCCGTTACGCCAATCGTTAGCCTTGGGCGCACAAGGGTTTACGGCCCGTTTTCACACTCGCGCTTGGGTCCGTGGGCCAAGGCACCCACTGCGCCGGCACTTGATCGGGAAAACGACGCCACCGGCGGTGATTCGGATGCGCCACTGGAAAGTGCCGCTACAATTCCTCGCGCTTCAGCGGGGACTGAATGACCGACGACACCGTGATGACGCATGCCACGCGCGACTTTCTTGCGCTGCGTCACGATTGGACCTTCGAGCGCGCATTGCGCGAGATCCGCGACCGGCAGGTACCCGGGCCGATTCTCTACTTCTATGTGACCGACGATGCCGGCCGCCTGATGGGGGTGCTGCCGACACGGTCGCTGCTCGTGGCGCCGCTCGACATGCGCCTTGAAGAGAAGATGGTCAAGCGCGTGGTGTCGTTGCCGCACACCATGAAGCTCAGCGACGCCTCGGAACTGTTCGTGATGCACCGCTTTCTCGCACTGCCCGTGGTTGACGAGCAACGCCGCGTCGTTGGCGTAATCGACGTGAACGCATTCACCGAGCAGGTCTTCGACGTGGCTGAGCGGCGCAACTTCGACACCATGTTCGAAGCCATCGGTCTGCGCGTCTCTGAGGCCCGCGACGCCTCGCCTCTGCGGGCGTTCCGGTTGCGGTTTCCGTGGCTGACTGCAACCATCGCCGGCGGCACGGCGTGTGCCCTGTTGTCGTCGCTGTTTGGCGCAACGCTTGAACAAAGCATTGTGCTGGCCTTCTTCCTTACCCTGGTGCTGGGCCTGGGCGAATCCGTGGCTGCTCAGTCGATGACGCTGGCCGTGCAATTACTGCGCACGAACAAGCCGACGCTGGGCTGGTTCGCCAAAAGAGCAACGCGCGAACTTGCCACTGCGTTGCTGCTCGGCGCTGTCTGCGGCGCGGTCGTTGGCGGCATCGTGCAAGCATGGCATGGTGATGTCGTGGCCGCAGTCACGATCGGCGGCAGTATCATGGCCGCGATCACATGTGCCGCGTTGCTGGGACTCGGCGTTCCATCGCTGCTCCATGCACTGAAGCTTGACCCGCGGGTTGCAGCCGGCCCGCTGACCTTGGCGCTGTCCGACCTGGCAACGATCGGCATCTACTTCAGCATCGCCACTGCAATGCTGTAGCCAGATGCGTTGCTTCTGTTCTATCGGCCCGCCGCGTCGCTATAACCTGCCACATGCACTTTCTTGCCGAGACCGAGCTTGAGCACCTGGGCTTCCTGATTGACCTGGGGGTTGTGCTCGGTGCCGGCGTGATTGCGTCGCTGCTGATGGCAACGCTGCGCCTGCCTGCGGTCACCGGACTGTTGCTGGCCGGGGCAATCTGCGGGCCGTTCGGGTTTGCGCTGGTCGAGGACCAGGGCACGATCAATACACTTGCCGAAGTGGGCGTGGTGCTGCTGCTGTTCACCATCGGCCTCGAGTTTCCGCTTTCGCGCTTCCTGCGCATCGGCAAAACGCTGGCCATTGGCGGCAGTTTGCAGGTCGGCCTGACCAGCGCCGCAGTCATCGGCGCCTGCATGCTGCTTGGGCTTGAGTTCAAGTTCGCCGTGCCGATCGGATTTGCCGTGGCGTTGTCCAGCACCGCGATCGTGCTGCGCGGCTTGTCGGACCGTGGAGAAGTCGATGCGCCCCACGGCCGCTTCATCGTCGGCACGCTGCTGTTTCAAGACTTGTGTGTGATCCCGATGATGCTGGTGCTGCCGGTGTTGGCTGGCAGCGGGACAGCACTCGACATTGTGCAAAGCACTGCCATCAGCCTGGGCCTGGCAACGGCAGCCGTTGTGCTGACTTACATCGTGTCGAGAGTCCTGCTGCCGCCATTGCTGCGCCGCGTTGACAAAACCCGAAGCCGCGAAAGCTTCGTGCTGGCCATTCTGTCGATCTGCCTTGGAATCGCCCTGGCGACCGGCTATGCGGGCCTGAGCCTTGCGTTGGGCGCGTTTCTGGCGGGGATTGTGCTTGCGGACTCGCCGTTTGCGAATCGCGCGCTGACAGAAGTGATGCCGTTGCGCGACGTGCTGACCGGCTTGTTTTTCATCTCGCTGGGCATGATGTTTGATTGGCGTGCGCTTGTTGAGGGGCCGCTGATCGTGGGCGGTGTCTTTCTGGCCATATTCTTCGGCAAGGCGCTGCTGGCGACCATTGCCGCGATGGTCATGCGCTTTCCGCCGCGCGCGGCCATTGTCGCAGGCCTTGGCTTGGCCCAGTTTGGCGAGTTCGGGTTCGTGCTGCTGAACAACGCAGCCGCCCTGGACACTCCATTGTTTGACGTGCAGGGCGACGGCCGCTGGTTGTGGGCCGCGGCCTTGATCACCATGTTCATCACGCCGCTTGTGCTTCGGTTCTCGCCGCACCTGGCGGCAGGGGCTCGGCTGCTCAAGCCGCTGGAAAGGCTCCTGGGAGCGCGCGGCATGGACGAGCCCGCCAAGGGCGACGCCGGACTGTCTGATCATGTCGTAGTCGCCGGCTATGGCGTGTCCGGGCGCATGGTGGTCAGCGCGCTAAAGACCGTCGGCATTCCATACCTGATTCTGGAAATGAACGCCGAGACAGTGCGCGCAGCCCAGGCGGCCAACGAGCCCGCCTACTACGCCGACGTCAGCAGCGACGAGGCGCTGCACCACGCGCGCGTAGAGCATGCCCGCGCGTTCGTGCTGACAATCAACGACCCCGGGGCTGTGCAACGCTCGATCGACACCGTGCGTCGCGTCGCGCCCAACGTGCCGCTGCTGGTGCGTGCCCGCTATCTGGCTGAGCGCGACACATTTCTCAAGCTGGGTGCGTCCGAAGTCGTCAGCGGCGAGCTCGAAGGCGCAGTCGAGATCATGGCCCGCGTGCTGCGCCTGATGGATATCCCGCGCAACCTAATTGACCGCGAAGTCGCGCTCGTCCGTGAACGCACACAGACGTCGGTCCGCGAGCACACGATACCGCGAGCAACGCTGGCGGCCTTCAGCATGCTCAAGGACCTGAAAATCGAAACCTTTCTCGTTGAGCCGGAGTCGAGCGCCGCTGCCAAGTCATTGCGAGACTTGAACTTACGCAAAGTCACCGGGGCTACGGTCATTGCCGTCAGCCGCGGGCCCCAAGTGATGGACAACCCGGCCCCCACCATGCCGCTGCAGCCGGGCGACATGGTCTACCTGCTGGGCAGCCTTGAGCAGGTGCGCGATGCCATTTGTTTGCTGGATACCGGCGACACCCCGGCGCAGGTGGCCTTTGCGACGAAAGTCCTGCACAGGCACGAGGTTGCCCCACCGGCCACTGCGCCGGATGGCACCGGCACCTGAACGGACTGCACCCTCCGTTCGGTCCTCGCATTGACGACTCGCGGTTGTGGAGGCAAAACCGCCTTTCCCCGGTAAGGAGGTGCCCCGTGCAAGAGACCCCGCTGCGCGCCGAACACGAACGCCTTGGCGCACGCATGGTCGATTTCGCCGGCTGGTACATGCCGGTGACCTACACCAACATCATGGAAGAGCACCGGCGGGTGCGCACCAAGGTGGGGCTGTTCGATGTTTCCCACATGGGGCGCTACTGGTTTTCCGGTCGCGACCACATCAAGTTCATCGACAAGCTGATCACCAACGACCGCGCATCCATGGCGCCGGGCCAGATTCGCTACTGCCTGATGCTGAACGGGCAGGGTGGCGCGCTGGACGACATTCTGGTCTACGGCGCGGGAGACGACGCGACGATGCTGGTGGTGAATGCCGGCAACCGGCCCAAGATCTGGGATTGGATCCAGCGCCAGCGCAAGGGCTTCGTCGTTGACGTGACTGACATGAGCAACGATTACGCCATGATCGCGCTGCAGGGGCCGGAAAGCGCAAACCTGCTGAACAAAGTCAGCGACGTCGACACCAAGGCCCTGAAGTACTACCGCTTCACGCGCGGCACCGTTTTCGGTGAGCCCGAAGTGCTGGTTTCACGCACGGGCTACACCGGCGAAGACGGCTTTGAGCTGATCATGCCGCAAGCCAAGGCCGCGCACTTCTGGCGCGAGTTGCTGAACGTCGGTGAATCCCTCGGGGCCGGGCCTGCCGGTCTTGGTGCCCGCGACACTCTGCGCCTTGAAGCGGGCATGCCGCTGTACGGCCACGAGCTGGAAGAACACATCAACCCGCTTGAGGCAGGGCTCGACTGGGCCGTGAAGCTTGAGAAAGAAGACTTCATCGGCAAAGAAGCCACCGTCGCCATGAAGACCAAGGGCCTTGAGCATAAACTGGTCGGGCTCAACATCGCGGGCAAGCGCATTCCGCGCCAGGGACAGGACGTGCTGCGCGATGGCAAGAAGGTCGGCACAATCGCCAGCGGCACAAAGAGCCCATGGCTTGACGAGATCATCGCCACCGCGTTTGTGCCCTCCAACATGGCCGAGGTGGGCATGAGCTTTCAGCTTGAGTTCCCCGGCAAGGGCACACGAGCCCTGAAACCCGAAGAAATGCGGCAGACGGCGCTGGTAGTGCCGCTGCCGTTCTACAAGCGACCTGGAAAGAAGAAGTGACGCTCAGGACGCAGGCGGCAAGAGGCAGGAAAAACAACGGCTTTACAGTTCCTTCTTCCTGCCCCCTCGAACAGGACAGACTGACGACAGAAGAGAAATCCAGCAAGGAACACGCAAATGGCAAGACCCGACAACGCCCGCTACCTCGAAACCCACGAGTGGGGGCGCCTTGAAAAAGACGGCACCGTGACGATCGGCATCACCGACTTCGCTGTCGACCAGCTCAATGACCTCACCTTCGTTGACCTTCCTGAAAAGGGCGACAAGGTCACGCGCGGCGAAGCTTTCGGCGAAATCGAGAGCGTCAAAGCCGTCAGCGACCTCATCAGCCCCGTCAGCGGCAAGATCGTGGCGGTCAACGACGGCGTCGATGGCGACGACTTCAGCGCGCTCAAGAAGGACGCCTTTGGCGCCGGGTGGCTGATCAAGGTCAAGCCCGACAACGCCAAAGAGCTGGACAGCGCCAAGTCCCTCGCCGACTACGAAAAACAGCTGGCCGAAGAAGCGCACTAGGGGTTCTGAGTTCCGGGTTCCGAGTTCCGGGTTGCTTACGCCCGGATCGCGCAGCCCGGAGCAGTTAACCCAGAACCCAGAACTCGGAACCCGGAACTCACCCATGCCATTTATCCAAAACACCGACGCCGACCGTGCAGCCATGCTGGCTGCGATCGGGGTAAAGTCGATTGACGACCTGTTCGCGGACATTCCGGCTGGCCTGCGCATCAAGATGTCGGACGCCGGCACGTTCAAACTGCCGCCCGGCAAGGGCGAGCTTGAGGTCACGCGCCACATCCAGGACCTGCTCTCGCGCACGAAAAACGCGGGCGACTACGCCTACTTTCGCGGCGGCGGCATTTACAACCACTTCGTCAGCACCGTGATCGACCACATCGCGCTGTTCGACGGCAGTTTCATTACGGCCTACACGCCGTACCAGCCCGAGTGCAGCCAGGGCACGCTGACATTTATCTATGAGTTCCAGAGCGCCATCTGCGCGCTGACCGGTTTGGAAGTCAGCAACGCCAGCATGTATGACGGCGCATCCGCGCTTGCCGAAGCGATGATGATGGGCAAGCACGTCGCCGAGGACCGCTTCCGCAAAGAGACGCGCAACAACTTCATCCTCGCGGGCGCCGTGAACCCCGAGTACGCGCAGGTCGTGCAGACCTACGCAGACGTCGCCGGCATCAAGGTGGTAAAAGTGCCCGCGGGCCCAGACGGCCGCATCGACAAGGAAGCACTCGCCAAGGCCGCAACCCGCAAGGCCTTCGCGATTGCCGTGCAGTCGCCGAACTACCTTGGGATCATTGAAGACGTTGAAGGCGTGGTCGCCGCGGCCAAAGAGCCAGAGCTGCTGACCATCCAGGCCGTCGGCGAAGCGCTGTCGCTGGCACTGCTGCAGACACCCGCCGAAGCCGGCGTCGATATCTGCATCGGCGAGGGCCAATCGCTGGGCAACCACCAGTTTCTGGGTGGGCCAGCGTTCGGCTTCTTCTCAGCAAAGAAGGAATGGCTGCGCAAGATGCCCGGCCGCATCGTCAGCGAAACCAAAGACAAGAACGGCAAGCGCGCGTTTGCGCTCGCGCTCGCTACTCGCGAACAGCACATCCGCCGCGAGAAGGCCACCAGCAACATCTGCACGAACCAAAGCCTGTGCGCACTTCGAGCCCTGCTGCACCTGAGCGCATGGGGAAAAGAAGGCTTCGTCGAGTTGGCCGAACACACGGTAGCCAAGACCCAATACGCCATGAAAGCACTGAGCGCCGTGCCGGGTGTGAGTCTCGTTCACCCCGACGTGCCGGTGTTCAACGAATTTGTAATTCAGGCCATGCCCGGCCTCGAAAAGAAGGTGTTAAAGAAGAAGGTCGCCGGAGGCCTGCCGCTGGACAAGTACGGCAAAGGCCGCCGCGGCCAGTACCTCGTCGCCATCACTGAAGTAACGACGAAAGAAGAAATCGACCGCTACGCCGAAGCACTGGCCGAAGCCATGAAAGGCAAGCCGGTAACAGTGAGCTAGCGAAACTGAGAACAGGAGCCCGGAGCGCAAGCGACGGGTAGACGCACGAAAACACGAAGGCCAGCCATGATCCAGAATCCCGCCGAAAAGCTTCTCTACGAAGTCTCTGCTCCCGGCCGTCGCTGCTTGCGGCTGCCTACGCTGGATGTGCCGAAGGTCGACATCAAGCATGCGCTCAAAGGCGCGAAACTGCGCGCGAAGCCGGCTGTGCTGCCCGAAGTCGGCGAGCTTGACCTCGTGCGCCATTTCAAGAATCTCGCGCAAATGAACTTCAGCGTGGACCGCAACTTCTACCCGCTGGGCTCATGCACGATGAAGTACAACCCCAAGATCAACGTCACGCTTCTCAGCCTGCCCGGCTTCACCAAGGCCCACCCGCATCTGCCCGAAGCTGACCTGCAGGGCCACATCGAACTGATGGTGACGCTGGAAACGTGGCTGCGCGAAATCAGCGGGCTGGATGCCGTCACGCTGCAACCGGCTGCGGGCGCGCAGGGCGAAATGACGGGCCTGATGGTGATCAAGGCCTATCTAGAGTCCAGGGGTGAAGCCAAGACCCGCACCAAGATTGTGATTCCCGACAGCGCCCACGGCACCAACCCGGCAACCGCGGCACTGGCAGGCTTTGACACGGTTACACTCAAGAGCAAGCCGGACGGCGGCGTAGACCTTGAAGCACTCAAGGCGGCGGTCGGGCCGGACACTGCGGCGATGATGATCACGAACCCCAGCACCCTGGGCGTGATCGAGCCCAACATGGTTGAGATCGCCAAGATCCTGCATGCAGCCGGCGCGCAGCTTTACATGGACGGCGCGAACATGAACGCCATCCAGGGCGTCGTGCGCCCCGGCGACCTGGGCATCGACGTCATGCATTTCAATCTGCACAAGACGTATTCGGTTCCGCATGGGAGTGGTGGACCTGGTGCCGGGCCAATTGCGGTGCGCAAGCATCTTGAGCCTTTCCTGCCGTACCCGCGCCCGGTGAAGACCGACAAGGGCTACACGCTAAGCAACCCGAACCCGAAGCAGACCATCGGCAAGGTGCGCAGCTTCTTCGGCAACTACGGCGCGCTGGTGATGGCGTACATCTATATGGCACAGCTTGGGCGCGAAGGCGTGCGCCGCAACGGTGAAAACGCCACGCTCAACGCCAACTACCTTCGCGCGGCGCTGCGCGGCGTGTACCACATTCACAACGACAAGACCTGCGCGCACGAGGTCGTGTTCACCGACAAGAAGCAGCACGAAGAAAACGACATCAGCGCGCTCGACATTGCCAAGCGCATGATCGACTACGGCATCCACCCGATGACGATCTACTTCCCGCAGCCAAACGTAGTCGCAGGCCACGGCGCGATGATGGTCGAACCCACAGAAACCGAGAGCAAAGAAACCCTCGACTACTTCGTGGACGTGATGAAGAAGATCGCGCAGGAGTGCAAAGACAACCCCGACCTCGTCCACAACGCCCCGCACACAACGCCGGTGGCAAGGGTGGACGAAAAGTCAGCCACAACGAACCCGCAACTCTACTGCGCGATTTGCATTGCGTAGGAGTCATGTGAACAAGAGCCCGGAGCGCAAGCGACCGGTAACTGGTCGTCGAATGTTGACCCGTCGCTTGCGCTCCGGGCTCCTGTTCCCAGAAACGAAAGCCGCTCATGGACATCAATCCTTCGACCAGAGTCTCTTCGATCGGCGTCTACGCCTTTGCCGCTGTTGACGCCAAAGTTGCCGACCTCAAGGCGCAGGGCATCACGCCCATCGATTTCGGCGTCGGTGATTACCAGGACCCCACACCGCCGCTCATTCGCAAAGCCTGCAAGAAAGCCGTCGATGAGCATGCGACAGACGGCTATCCCAGCTATATCGGCGCGCAGGCATACCGCGAAGCCGTCGCCGCGTGGCTGCGCAGGCGCTTTGACGTAACGCTCGACCCGCGCACGCAGATCACCAGCACCATCGGTAGCAAGGAAGGCATCTTCAACTTTGCCGAGGGCTTCGTGAACCCCGGCGACTACGTGATCTGCCCCAGCCCCGGCTATCCGCCCTACAAACGCGGCACATTGTTCGCCGAGGGCAAAGCCTACTTCGTTGCAGTCACGCACAAGAACAAGTGCCGCTACGACTTCAAAAAGATCCCGGCTGAGGTCGCAAGCAACACAAGAATCATGTGGGTCACGACGCCAAGCAGCCCGCTGGGCTATGTCGCGGACCTCGACTTCCTGAAAGCGGCGTACGAATTCACGCAAAAGCACGGCATCATCCTTGCCAGCGACGAAGCCTACAGCGAACTCTACTTCGGCGACGCACCGCCCAGCGCCTTGCAGGTCGCGGGCCCGAGCTTCGACGGCGTCGTGCAATTCCACAGCCTGAGCAAGCGCAGCGTCATGACCGGCTGGCGCGTGGGCTGGGCGGCTGGCGACAAACGCATCATCGACGTGTTCAAGAAGGTGAAGACCAACATCGACAGCGGCACGCCCAACTTCGTGCAGGATGCCGCCATCGCAGCCCTGGCCGACGAGAAGCACGTTGAGAAGCTGCGCCGCACCGTCAAACGCAAGCGCAATTTGATATGCACCGCACTGCGGAAGGCGGGTTTGAAAAATTGCAAGAACCCCGCCGGTCTCTATCTCTGGCAGAAGGCGCCGGACGGCATGAGCGGCGAAGACTTCGCCAAGCTGCTGATCGAGAAGTGTCACATCGTGACCACCCCCGGCGAGTGGCTCAGCGACGAAGTGGATGGGGTGAACCCAGGCGCCGGCCACGTGCGCTTTGCCTTCGTGCCGCCCATGGCCGAAGTGAAAGACGCCGCCGAACGAATCAGCAAACTGGCACTGTAGGGGCGATGCTTGCATCGCCCGGAGCCCCGGTTGATGCAAACAACACCCCGCAGCCCTGTACCGTCGCCAGCATAGCCGGCGGCTTGCCACACGTAGGCGGCCAGTGCATTTCGCGGGCGACGCAAGCGTCGCCCCTACCGGGATTACGCACCTTGCCGCGTTCGTTGTTACAATGACCGCATGGATTGCCAGTGCTGCAACAAGAAGCCCGCCCGGATCCGCATCTGCGATGTGGATGAAAACGCCATTCAAGAGCAATACAACGTCTGCCCCGATTGCTTCGCGCTGGTCAAGCGCTACATGTTCGACATGGCTCGACCGCTGATGGCCACCGACGACGTGATTCGCGAAGTCCAGAGCCTGCTGGGCCCGGCTGACAAGGCGCTGGTCCTGCCCGAAACGGCGGGCGCCATCACTCCACTGGTGGACTCAGTGCCGGCCTGCCCTGAGTGCGGCATGACACTGTCCGAATTCAAGGCCCGCGGTCGATTTGGCTGTCCCCGCGACTACGAGGTCTTTGCCGAGCACCTTGACCCGTTGTTCGAGCGCATCCACGACACACAGCCCGCGCGCCACCAGGGCCGGCTGCCGGCACGCGAAGGCGAAAGCGAACTGGTCACGCGCCGCCGCAAGTCAGCCGAGCTGAAGGCGCGCCTCGACGCTGCCGTCGCCGAGGAAAACTATGAACTCGCGGCACGCCTGCGCGACGAGATCAACCAGCAAGAGGGCACAACCCAGGAGCAGGCTTGAGCGAAAGCGCGTTTGAGAACTTTCCGCACCTGCTGGGCGAATGGCTGAAAGGCGGTGGCCCCGACAGCGACATTGTCGTCAGCACGCGCGTGCGCTTTGCGCGCAACATCAAGGGCTACCCTTTCACGCTCAAAGCCACCGAGCAGCAGCGCGCCGAGGTGCTGGCGCTGTGCGAAGAAGCGATCCAGAAAATTCATCTGCAGCGCAGCGTAGTCACGCTTGAGCTGGACAAGATGGCCGAGGTCAAGCGCGACGTGCTGGTCGAGCGTCACCTGATCAGCCGCGAGCTGGCCGGCGGTGAAGGTCCCCGCGGCGTGACGTTCGGGCGCGGCGAGATGCTCAGCATCATGATCAACGAAGAAGACCACCTGCGCCTGCAGTGGATCAAGAGCGGGTTTGACGCCGACCGCGCATACCAGGCGCTGTGCAAGGTTGACCGGGCCCTTGAGAAAGTCGTGCCCTATGCAGTCAGCGACAACTACGGCTACCTGACCGCCTGCCCCACCAACGTCGGCACCGGCATGCGCATCAGCGTCATGGTGCACCTGCCCGCGCTGACCATGAAAGACCATGTCGACAAGGTGTTCAAAGCCGCCAAACGCATGAACCACGCGGTACGCGGCTTGTACGGCGAGGGCACGCGCGCGTTCGGCGACATGTACCAGATCAGTAACCAGGCAACGCTGGGCCGCAGCGAAGAGTCCATCCTGGAAAGTGTGAAGGCGATCGTGCCGCGCATCCTTGAAACCGAGCGCCAGATGCGCGGGCAACTGTACGCCGAAGACCGCAGCTTCCTGGAAGACCGCGTGCTGCGCAGCCTTGCCCTGTTGCGTAATGCCCGCCGCCTGAACGTGCAGGAGATGATGAGCCACCTGTCGATGCTGCGCCTGGGCGTTGACCTGGGGTTGATCACCGACGTGCCGATGCAGACCGTGAACGAGATGTTCATCCTGGGACAGCCCAGCCACCTGCAGGAGCGCGAGGGCCGGCTGATGAACGCCACTGAGCGCGACACCACCCGCGCCGACCTGGTGCGCAGCAAGCTCGCGGCCCACAGCAACTGATGTGCTGGGACGCTCAAATGTGCAGCGCTGCCGGTTTCCACTCAGGCCGCAGTGAGCTACAAACCTGAGCGATGAGCGAGACCTACACCGACCCTTCACGCCTGTTTTCGATCCGCCTGCCGGAAGGCTTTGCGCGCGACACATCGACCAAGTCGCTGGTGTTCCGCCATTCCGACGTGGACGGCACGGTCACCATCTCGGCCATGCGGCACCGGCTTGACGCCCCCGATGTCGAGATTTTCGACGCGCTGCCCTCGCGCGATAACATGCAGAACATGGCCAGCAGCAGCCGCGATGGCATGCGCATCCGCTACGGCGACTACGAAGGCAACCTGAACAACGCCGCCGAGTTCTGGCGCTGGTGGACGATGCAGCGCGGGCCGATCGGCATGGTGGTCGCGTACAACGGCGCGCCCGACGCCGACGAACGCCAAGCCGAACTGGTGGACGAGCTCGTGGCAGGCATCACCATCTGCGAGCACCCGCCGCTCGGCGTTGAAGACTTCACGCAGCTTGCCACCGAGGTCTACTCCGAGTTGATGAAAGTCGACAAGCCCGAAATCACCCGCCCCATGGAACTGCGCACCGGGCCCGCCTCGTCGCTGCGCCTCGATAACGCATACATCACCTACCTCAACGGATGGGACGCCGACGCCAAGACCGACGCCCGCAAACTGCTGTCTGAGTGGCTGGAACACCTGTGGGGCGAACAAAAGGAAAAGCTGGGCGCCTTTGAAGACGTGCGAGGCTTGATCTGCCCGGTCGTGCGCGCATGGGGCTTCGGGCGCGAGACCAAGGTCGAGATCTTGCGCCGCCCGCTGCTTGAGCGCGAGCTGGAACTGTTCGCTGCCGTCGACACCGGCCGCACGCTGCGCTTTCTAAGCCGCGCCGACCTCGACGGCTGGGAAGGCGTAAGCGAAGACGACGTGTTCTTCTACGCGCGCGAGAACCTGCTGGCGCTGAGCCAGGAGATGGAGTTGCAGGCGCTGGCCGGCGAGGACGGAAAGCCCAAGGCGGTAATCATCGCCACCAACGACGGCCACGATGCCGCGCGCGTGGTGCTGCCGCACTTCTATGAAAAGCTGGCCGACGTGCTGGGCCCAGAGTTGCTGGCCGGCTTGCCCAACCGCGACTTCCTGATCGTGGTGGCTGCCGACGACACCGAGCTGGTCTCGAACATCGCAGCACAGGTCAAGATCGACGCCGAAACACGCCCCTACTCGATATCCGGTAAGCTCTACAGGCTCACCGCCGAAGGCCTCTCAGTGTAGCGATCAGGCTGGAAGGCCTGCCTGCCGCGACCTACACTGCCGCGCTTCCGGGGTGCGTATGCTTCTGGCCGCTGAGAGTTCGGCGTTTCAACCGGCATGGCTGCCCATGACCGTGCTGGGCGTGATCATGCTGGTCACGTACCTGTTCATTGCATTCGAGAAGCTGCACAAGAGCGTCAGCGCCATCGTCGGCGCCATCGCAGCCGTCATTGCCGCCATGTCGTTCGGCTTGTTCTCACATCACGGCTACCACGAAGTCCACGAGATCATCGGCCACGACCTGAACATTCTGGGCGTGATCATCGGAACCAGCATCCTCGTGGACACTGTGGGCGGCAGCGGCTTGTTTCATTTCATCGGCATCCGCGTCGTCAAGCTGACCGGTGGCGCACCCAAGCTCCTGTTCCTGTTTGTGTGCCTGCTGACTTTCCTTTTCGTCAGCCTGCTGACGCTGGCGCCGGGCAGCCTGCTGATGGCCTCGCTGGTGCTGGTGATCTGCCGCACCCTGGGCTACCACCCCAAGCCATACCTGATTGCCGTGGCCATCGTCGCCAACAGCGCGGCACTCACCACGTTCAGCAGCGGCATTGCCACTCTGATGGTCGGCACCGCGGCACAGATTCCCTATGCCCACTTCTTCGTCGGCAGCACACCACTGGCCTTTGCCACCGGCGGTGTCGCCATCGTCCTGTTGATCAAGCTGTACGGAAAGAGACTACTGGCCGATGCTGCACAGGCCGGCGACCCCGCCGACCTGAAGGCCAAAGTGGCCGGCTTCGATGAATGGGCGCTGGTCAAAGACCGCAAGGTGTTCTGGCGCAGCGCGGTAGTACTGGGCCTGACCGTGGTGGGGTTTGCGACCGCGCAACTGATCGGCGTCGGGCTGGATTTCATCGCAATGGCCGGCGGCATGGCCGCGCTGCTTTTCTGCGCCGGCGACCCCGAGCAGGCGATCAAGAAAGTGAAGTGGTCGGTCATCCTGTTCTTCGTCGGGTTGTTCGTGATCATCGGCGCGGTCAAGGCGACCGGGCTGCTTGAGCTGACGGCGGACACGCTGGTGGGCCTGGGCGGCGGCAGCGCGGTCGTGCTGGTGCTGATCATCGGCGTGTTCGTGATGGTGACCAGCGGGTTCGTCGACAACATCCCGATTGCCGCCACGATGATCCCGATTCTTGACCAGATCGCGCTGGGCAGCCCTGAAATCGCGGCGCCGCTGTTCTGGGTGCTGATCGCGAGCGCCAACCTGGGCGGCAACAGCACGCCGATCGGCAGCGTCAGCAGCGTGATCGCACTGCACGCCCTGGAGAGTGACCGTGGTGAAAAGGTCGGCTGGGGCGAGTACATGAAGGCCGGCGGGATCATCCTGGCTGTCCAGGCGGTGCTGGTGCTGGGGTATGTGCTGGTGATGATGCAGCTGGGTTGGTTCGCCGACCTGCCAAAGTACGTGAAGGGATAACGATGGGTAACACGCCACTCGATGACGACCTGCACGAGACGATGGCGCGCTTTTCGGCGGCTGCGCACGCCAAGCCCATCGCACTGCCTGAACTTGTGCCGCCGGGCAAGGTGCTCATCGCGATTGACCGCAGCAATCAGGACGCCGCGACACTGGGCATCGGCGCCGAAGTATGCAGGCGCCTCAAAGCCACGGCAGTATTGACCGTGGCGGCGCCGGGCCTCGATGCCCAGACACGGCAAGCATATCTGGCCGAAGCGCAGGGCAAGCTTGGTGTCGCAAGCGAAGTTGCGCCCGCGGCCGACGACGCCGACCCGGCCAACTGCATACTTGCCGCCAAGCAGGCCGCGGGTGCCAAGTTCATCGTCATGGACGCGCCCTATCTTGAAGACATCGGCCGCCTGGGGCGCGACTCGGTCGGCAGTACAGCCGAGCGCGTGCTGGCCCGGGCCAGCGTGCCCGTGCTGTTCGTGCGCGAGCCCCGCGAAAACCCGGCTGCGTGCCTGGCCAAGCCGCTGGTCAAGCTGCATTTCACCGAGTCCGACGCGCCGCACGCCATTGCCGAGGCGTTTCGCATCGGCGGCCGGGGCCGCTTTCGCATGCTGTTCGTGATCGATGCAGCCGCGATCCACGAAGCTGTTGCGATCCTGCGCACCGAGGTCGCACCCGAGCGCCTGACCGACACTGCGCTGCTGCACGACGCGCAGGTAGCCGCGGGCAGCCTGGTCGCGACGGCGCAGCGCTATGCCAAAGACCACGGGCTGGACCTTACCGTGGATTTCAAACTGGGCAGCGAGCCCGACGTGTCAGCCCGCGAAGCCAACGACGGCGGGCATCTGCTGGTACTGCCCTGCCCCCGAGATCGCAATACGGCGGCCTATTCGCGAGCTCTGACAGTGCTGCGCCTGTCCACAATGCCGGTGCTGATGGTGTAGACGCCCAATCCTGTACGAATTGGGTCAACGTAGACCTTATTTGTCCTATTTATAATCCCGTTATCCATGTAGCGACTTCATGCATACGTGAAGTATGCTTGTGCCATGGACGTCAAGACGGCAATTGCCTACGTGCGTGAGTTTCTTGCTTTGTACTGGGCCAACGAACACGCCCATGAGGCCTGGTCGCGTCAGCTTGAAGCCGAGCATGGCCTCACCGCGAAACAGTACGCGTTGCTGCGCGCCATTGAGCGCAGCAGCGACATCACCACAACTTCGCTGACTGAACTGCTGGGCAAGGCGCAACCCGCAATCACCCAGATGCTCAATCGCCTTGAAAACAACGGCTTCATCACCCGCGAAATCAACGCGCAGGACAAGCGCAAACGCGAACTCAAACTCACGCGCAAATCCCAGAAGGTCCTTGAGGCCGTGCAACCGATCGGCCCCACACGCGTGGCACTGGCGCTGGAACACGCCAACGAACGCGAAGCCGGCCAGGTGGTCAAGGCCATGGAAACGCTGAACGAGTGGATGACCACGCGCAAGGTCGGCGCCTAGAACTCGAACAGGCGGCCACGTGCGATCGTGGCTTTGACCCTGCCCTTCAGGTCTGTGCCCAGAAACGGTGAATTCTTCGCGTGGCTGAACAGGCTCTCGGGCGTGACGGTCCATTTCGCGCCGGGGTCAAACAGGCAGACGTCGGCATCGTGTCCCGGCGTCAGCGAACCCTTGCGCGAATCCAGGCGCAGCACGCGCGCCGGGTTAATCGTCAGCTTGGCCACCACTTCGCTGGGCGACAGCACATCGCCGCCGACCAGTATCATCCAGGCCGCCGCCAGCGCGGTCTCCAGACCCACTGCACCAAAGGGCGCGCGCCCGAACTCCCATTCTTTCTCGTGCGGCGGCACCGGCCGATGGGCACTGACCAGGCAATCGATCACGCCTTCCTGCAAGCCACGCTTCAGCCACTTCAGATCGTCGGGCGTGCGGAACGGCGGAAACACCTTGAAGTTGGTGTCGTAGCGGGCGCGCACAACTTCGTCGGTGAACATCAGGTTGTGCACGGCAACTTCCGCGGTAACGCGCACTTTCAGCTTCTTTGCCCGCTTCAGCGCCCGCACGGCGTTCTTGGTACTGACCTTGGCTGCGTGGTAGTGGCACCCCGTTTCGCGCGCAAACATGCAGGCCCGCGAGACTGCCAGCTCTTCGGCTACTGCCGGAATGCCGGGCAGCCCGGCCAGCGTGCATTCATAACCGGCGTTCATTGCACCGCCGGCAAGTTCAGGGTCCTGCGCAAACTCAATCACGGCGCGGTCGAACATGGCACTGTAGTGCATGCCGCGCAGGATTGCCGCGGGCGCATTTTCGGCGCGCTGCTCGTCACTGAAGGCCACCGCGCCCGCTTCAACAAGTTGCCCGATCTCGGCCAGCTCTTTGCCTTCGCGGCCCTTGGTCAGCGCGCAGACCGGTACCACCTCGGCAAATCCGGCTTGCTCGCTCTGGCGTCGCACAAACAGCGCCGCAGCCACGTTGTCAATCGCCGGCTCCGTGTCAGGCATGCAGGCGACAGTCGTGAACCCGCCATGGACCGCCACCTCGGCGCCGTGGGCAATCGTCTCTTCGCTGTCGCGGCCGGGCTCGCCCATGTGAGCCCGCAAATCCACAAGCCCAGGCAGCACCAACAGCCCCCGGGCATCCAGCTTGTAAACCTTGCCCTTTGCGCCATGGTTGCGGGCATCGGCCTCGGTCACGTGGCCGACGGCGGCAATCTTGCCGCCAATGATCAGCACCGACGCCTTCTCGTCGCGGCCGTTCGCCGGGTCGATCATGTGTCCGCCGCTGACCAGGATGGCTTCGCTCATGCCCCGTGCTCCGCCAGAAACTCCGCCATCGCGGCGCGGATGCTGTTCGCGCGCCCCGTGTCATCCCAGATACTGTTGTGCCCGCAATTCAACGCCAGCCAGCGCTTGGGCCCCGGCAACGCATCGTGCAGCCGCCGCCCCTGCTCAAACGGGATGATCTCGTCGTGTTCGCCGTGAAACTGGAACACCGGCAGCTTCAACTCCGGCGCTCGCCCGATGTTGTCGAACAGGCTGTAGCACAACCATTCCGGCTTGATCAGCCATGGCATGAGTTCACGGGCCATTGCCGGGATGCTGGCAAACGGCGCTTCAAGAATCAGCGCGGCAGGTGGCGCGTCGGCTTTGAGCTGTCGCGCCGCAAGCCAGATCGCCGGCCCGCCGCCAAGGCTGCGGCCCCACAGCGTGATCTGCTTTGGCTTCCAACCAAGAGTGCCCGTGGCGAAGTTCCATGCGGCGTCGGCGTCGGAATAGAGGCCGTGCTCGGAGGGCTTGCCCGCAGAGTTGGCAAACCCGCGATAGTCAAACAGCAGAAACTGGGCGTTGAGCTGCGCCTCCGTCTGCGCATACAGCGCCGCTGACGGGCCCACGTATTCGGCGTTGCCCATGAACTGGATGATCTTGCGCGGCGCGCTGTCAGGGCCCTGCACCCAGCCGTACAGCTCAATGCCGTCGCCAGTCGGTATTCTCACCTCGCGCACGTCGCTGCGTTCGGTCGCAAGGCCGGGCGCGAGCGTGGCGTCTTTGGGAACCGGCGGAAAGACGTTCGCGCCGTTGAGTGCGCGAATGCCGACCAGCGCGACTACCGCCAGCGCACACCCCAGTGTTGCGAGTCGCAGACCCATCGGTCGTTGCTGCACAGGCGCGCTATCCGACATTGACTTCCTTTGCCGACTGCGTCAGCACAAGCGCCGCCATGCGCACCGCCAGCCCGTTGGTGACCTGTCGCAAGATGACTGAGTTTTCGCCGTCGGCGACTTCCTGGCTGATCTCGACGCCGCGGTTGATCGGTCCCGGGTGCATGATCAGCACGCCCGGCTTCATGCGGCTCACACGCGTCTGGTCGATCCCGTAGAGGTAGTGGTACTCGCGCACACTCGGGAACATGCCCTTTTGCTGGCGTTCGGTCTGGATGCGCAGGATGTTGAACACGTCATAGTGGTCAATCACCTCGTCAAGGTGATAGTGAATCGCCACGCCGAGTTCCTTGAACGCGCTGGGGACAAGCGTCTTGGGCCCGATCAGCCCGACTTCGGCGCCCAGTTTCTGCAAACCCCAGATGTTGCTGCGCGCGACACGGCTGTGGGTGATGTCGCCGACCAGCGCGATCTTTTTGCCGCGCAGGTCGCCGAACTTTTCGCGCATCGTGAAGATGTCCAGCAGTCCCTGGGTCGGGTGCTCATGGGTGCCGTCGCCTGCGTTGATCACGCACGCATCCAGGTTGCGGGCCAGCAGGGCGGGCGCGCCCGCCTGCTGGTGGCGGATGACCACGATATCGACGCCCATGGCTTCAAGGTTGCGGCCGGTATCGACCAGGCTTTCACCTTTGACGGCGCTGCTGGCTTCCTTGACGACGTCCACCAGGTCGGCGGACAGTCGCTGGGCCGCCAGGCTGAAGCTGGCCTTGGTGCGCGTGCTGGGTTCAAAGAACAGGTTCAACACGACTTTGCCGCGAAGCGCCGGCGCCTTCTTGATGCTGCGCGTGCTGATTTCCTGGAAACCGCGGGCGGTGTCCAGCAGGTGCAGGATTTCGTGGCTCGAAAGCTCTTCCAGGCCCAGCAGGTCTTTGCGTGTCCAAACGCGGGCGGCGGCGTCAGTCATTGCGCCCCCGTTCACGCGGACCACTTACAAAATCAGCGACGCTGTTGGCGTCGCTGTGGCAAACCTGGCCCTCACATCGCTTCATCATGCCTCCAGCGCGGTTGCCGCGCCGGCAAGGTTTATAGAACCTTCACCGTTACATGCAATCAGAGATTCCTCGACGGGCCCGGCATTGGACTTCCGGCCCGCCCGTCGGGCCTGTAGTTCGCACAAGCCCGGACTAGACTCACACCATGGACCTCAAAGCCAACCTCAAGAAGGTGCGCGCGCGCATTGCCAATGCCTGCCTGCGCGCAAGCCGGGCGCCGACTTCGGTTACATTGATCGCCGTCACCAAGAATGTGGACGCAGCCACCATCCAGGCGCTGATTGACGCGGGCGTGCGCCACATCGCGGAGAACCGCCAGCAGGTCGCAACCGAGAAGCTGCCCCAGGTTCCGGGATTGAACGCCGCGAAGCGCCCGATGCTGCATTTCATCGGCCCGCTGCAACGCAACAAGGTCAAGCGGGTGCTCTCGCGATTTGACGTCATCCACAGCGTGGATTCACTTGAGCTGGCGCACGAGATCGGCAAGCAGGCAGCCGAGCTTGAACGCGAGATCGGCATCTTCGTCGAGTTCAACGTTGCCGGTGAAGAACAGAAGCACGGCTTTGAGGTTGCCGCGGCAACGGAGGCATTGGCAGAAATCACGAAGATACCGCGGCTGCACGTGCTGGGCCTGATGTGCATGGCGCCATACAGCGACAATGCTGAGGCGGCGCGTCCGTACTTCAAGGCGCTGGCCGACCTGTCGCGGGAACTGCGCGAGGGGGGCCACATGCCCGCGGGCGCCGACCGCTTGAGCATGGGCATGAGCGGCGACTTCGAAGTCGCCATTGAAGAAGGCGCCACCCACGTCCGCATCGGCAGCGCACTGTTTGAGTAAGTGCCGGGCTTAGGCCTTAACTTCTTTCCAGTCTTTCAAGAACTGGGCCAGGCCCTTGTCGGTCAACGGGTGGTGCACCAGCTGCTTGAACACGCTGAACGGGATGGTCGATACATCCGCACCCGCCAGCGCGGCATCCAGCACGTGAATCGGGTTGCGGATGCTCGCCACCAGCACCTCGGTCTCGAACCCATAGTTGTCATAGATCTGGCGAATCTGCGGGATGATCTCCATGCCGTTCTGGCCAATGTCGTCAAGCCGCCCGACAAACGGGCTGATGTAGCTGGCGCCCGCCTTGGCGGCGAGCAGCGCCTGCACCGGGCTGAAACACAGCGTTACGTTGGTTTTCACGCCTTGTTCGGTCAGGCGTTTGCAGGCCTTCAGGCCCTCTGGAATCAGCGGCAGCTTGATCACGACGTTGTCGCCGTACTGTGCAAGCTCGGCTGCTTCCTTGAGCATGCCTTCGCAGTCAACGGCGGTGACTTCAAGGCTGACCGGGCCATCCACTAGGTCGCAGATTTCCTTGGCGACGTCCTTGAACGGGCGGCCGGACTTCTTGATCAGGGACGGGTTGGTGGTGACGCCGTCCAGGATGCCCAGGGCGTGAGCCTCTTTGATCTCCGCGATGTCTGCCGTGTCGATGAAGAACTTCATGTCTCGTCCTCAGGGTTGGGTTGCCGCCAGAACGCCGAACGTAGCGCTTTCAGGGGTTGCATACAACTCTGTCAGGGAAATGTTGATCCGGCTTACCGCGCTCCGGCACCGCGTGACTCAAAGTGGGCACCGGTGGCGGCGTCGGTGATGTTTACTTCGCGCAGCACACCGCCGCCCCAGTCTTTGGCGCGGATGGTGGCCTTGTGGTGGTCGGTCACGACCAGTTCCCAGCGGTCGAGGTTGCCCGAGTAGCTCAACTCGCCGGTGCGCACGAGATGGCGGATTGAAAGCTCGCCCTGCACTCTGCCGTCGCGCACGTTGGGGATCACGCGCTCGCCACGGTCGTCACGGCCGCGCTTCGACTCTGCAGGTTTGGGTTGAGCCTCTGCCAGAACCGGGCCGCCGGGCCCAAGCGATTCATTGTTGGCTTTGTAGTACTGCTGCACGCGCTCAATGACCAGCGCGATATCTTTGTCCAGATTTTCGGCCCGGCGTTGTTCCTGTTCCTGCTCCTCGACGGCGCCGAACCCCAAAACCAGCGCCAGGATTGCAACACTCCCGACCACCGACAGCGACGAAACCACCGTGCCCGCAATCGCCAAACCGCGCCCGCTGCGTGTGCCTTCGCGCCCGGTTTCGGTAATCGCGATGATGCCAAGCACGACACCGACCAGCGAAATCACCACGCACAGCAGCAGGCCCGCCACGCCGCAGACCAGCGACGCGATAGCCTTGCCGCTGGTCGGCATGCGCGGCTGAAAGTCCGCAAACGGCGGTGGCGGCGGTGCCAAGCCGGGTGGCCCATAGGGCGGGGGTCCGTACGACGGTTGATTCATGCGCTAATCCGACGCTCGCTTGATGCGCGTATCGCGCGTCAGGTTGTAATCGGCCGTCAATTCGTCGCCTGTGGTAGTGGCCCTGATGGTTGCGCGCTTGTCGCCCTGGAGCTTCAGGCTGTACTCGCCCATCTTGCCGTGCAGGTCCTGGTCGCGCACAAGGTCAGTGAGTTTGAGTTCGCCCTCGACCTTGGGGTGATCATCCGGGTACAGGCCGTCGTGTTCGCCATCTTTCACAATGGGGCCGCCGGGGCCAAGCGAGCGGTTGTTGTCGATGTAGTACCGGTACAGGCGCTCTTCAATCATGAACAAATCGATCTCGGCGTTTTCCGCCTTGCGCTCCTCTGCCCGGATTTCCTGCTGGCGGGCGCGCTCGTGCTTCATCTCGTTGCCGGCGAATGCGAACAAGCCGACGAACAGAATGCCGATGCCTACGCACATCACAAACATCACCGCGCTCATGATCGTGCCGGCCAAGCCCAGCCCCCAGCCCGAAAAGCGGCCGTTGGGCTGTTTACTTTCCTTCATGCCGCGCATACCGAACCAGAAGCCAACGGGGCCGGCCAGAATCGCAACGGGCCAGAAGAACACGCACACGCCACCAATCACCAGCGACGCGATGGCCTTGCCGCTGGTGGGCTTGGCGGGCCTGACCGGGTACATGCCCGGCGGGGCGTTGTAGGGTTGCTGCGGGTTTGGCGCTGCATAGCCCGGCGGCGGCGCGTAGTTGTTGCCCGGATAGGCATCCTGCCGATGGGGCGGTGCGCCCGGCGGTGGCGGATAGCCCTGCCCGCGCGGCAGGTTGCGAGATGAATCGGGCATTCTGGGCTCAGTCATGGCAAATCCTTGTGCAGGGCCGACCGTGGCGCGCCAGTCTAGCAAGTGACCCGCGCCACATACATCAGAGTTTACAGCCCAACGGCCGCCAAGCGCCTACACTTCGTGCCTGTCTTTGGAACAGTGATGATTGCTGTTTTGCGCGCGCCGCTTGCAGCGCCCCTGATTGTGAGGCGCGGTGCTGTGCGATACCCTTGCCGCCATGGCAGACCTGCCGACAACTGCGACCGCGACTGGCAAAGCCTTCATGTACACGATCGGCTGCCAGATGAACGAGCTTGATTCGGAGCTTGCGCTGGCAGCCCTTGACGAAGACGGCATACGCCCCGTCGGTTCCGCCGCAGAAGCCGACGTGCTGCTGGTAAACACGTGCAGCGTGCGCGAGAAAGCTGAAGAAAAGGCCTACTCGTGGCTTGGCCGCATGAAGGCGCTCAAACGCGCCAACCCGGACCTGATCATCGGCGTACTGGGCTGCATGGCGCAGAAAGAGGGCGAGCTGATTTTCCGGCGCGCGCCCTACGTGGACATTGTCGCCGGCACTTCACACTTCACGCGCGTGGATGACTACGTGCGCCAGGTGCGGGCCACCGGCAAGCGCATTCTCGCCATCGGCCGCGACGAGCAGGTGCAGACCGAAAAGCGCCTCAAGGCGCGCGCCACGCCGCAAAGCAGCTACGTCGCGGTGATGCGCGGCTGCGATCACCACTGCACCTACTGCGTCGTGCCCAACACGCGCGGCATGGAACAGTCGCGCGAACTCGAAGAAATCGTTGAAGAGTGCCGCATCCTGGTCGGACAAGGCACCCAGGAAATCACGCTGCTGGGCCAGAACATCGACAGCTACGGCAAGCGCCTGCGCCCGCGTCGCCGCACCCTGGCCGAGTTGCTGTATGCCGTGGCTGACGTCCCCGGGCTGAAACGGCTGCGCTTCGTGACCAGCCACCCCAGCGACCTGCGCCCCGAGCTTTTCCAGGCGTTCAAGGACCTGCCGAACCTGATGCCCTACCTTCACTTCCCGGCACAAAGCGGCAGCAACGAAGTGCTCAAGCGCATGCGGCGCGGCTACACCCACGAGCGCTATCTTGAGCTGGTGGCTGCTGCGCGGGAGGCCGTGCCCGACATCGGCCTGGCGGGCGACACGATTGTCGGCTTTTGCGGCGAGACCGAAGAAGACTTTGAGCGAACCGTTGAACTGCACGAAAAGACGCGCTACCAGGCCAGCTTCATCTTCATGTACAGCGAGCGCGACTTCACGCCTGCCAAAGACCAGGGGCTGAAAGATGACGTGCCCTTTGACGTGAAGAAGCGCCGCATCAATCACCTGATCAACCTGCAGCGCCAGTGGTCCACCGAAGAAAACTTGAAAAAGGTCGGCAACGTCTACGAGGTCTTCGGCGAAGGGCCCAGCAAACGCAACCCTGGCCGCCAGGAGGGACGCAGCCCGCAGAACCAGGTCGTCATCGTCGAGTCCGGCCGAGACCTGGCCGGCAAATGTTATAAGGTGCAGATCGACCGGGCGACCGACGCCGCGCTGTACGGCACACTGCTGTAGCACCCCCTGACGTTGGCGTGGCCGCCTTTTGGCGCCACAGACTTGAACAAGAATTGAACGATGTCTGACATCACCCTGGACCGGCTGCGCAAGAACTTCACCGAACATCACCTGATCGGGTCCACGCTGATGGTGTCGTTTGTGTGCCCGCTGAGCGGACGCATCGTCCATGCCGCGGCTCCGGTCCGGCCGGCCAGCGTGACGCCCCGACCCGCAGCCGCGCGCGAGTTGCGGCGGACCGGCAAGATCGGATTGCAGACTCAGCTGAAAGAAATCTTCGTGCCCGTCGAGCTGCCGGCCGGCGGCCCCTCGTCACCCGCTCCTCGGGCCGATGCCCCCGAAATTGAGGCGGCTATCCTCGAGGCCTTCGATGCGGTGTCGCACCAGTTCAGCTGGAGCGAGCAGCACGGCGCATATGTCGACGCCGCTTTGGCCCTGGAACTGTTGACCGACTTCGACCGGCGCCTGAAGCAGAAACCCCTGACTGGCGAGTGGGACCGCCACGTGGCAATTCGCATCATGGCTGAAGTGGGCCAGGCCGACGGCAAACTGAAGCCCGGCGAGCGCGACTTGCTGCAGAGTTTCGTGCAAGCCGACACGCAGGACCTGGATGCGATCCTGGCCATGCCCGAGCTGACAAAACCTGAACTTGAGCGTGTCTCGGACGACGCTCCCGAGACCATCCTGATGCTCGCCTACGCGATCGCCATGTCGGATCAGGACCTCTCCGCCCGCGAAAAGCAGAAGCTCACGCACTACGCCGCGCTGTTGGGGATCGGCAGCGCCAAGGAAGCCGCAATGAAACTGGCAGCCGCCGAAAAGCTGGTGGAATCGATCATTGCGGGCTGTCTTGCCGATGGGGTGTTCAGCGACCTGGACCGCGCCTCGCTGCTGCAGGTGGCAAGCGGGCTGGGGCTGGGCAGTGACGAGATTGCAACCATTGAGAAGAAGTACTGCCGCCGTCGCGGCCTGCGCTAGCGAACCTTGATCCAGCCGTTCTTGATGTACCAGTCGGCTGTTTCCTTCATGCCTTCGCGCGGCGCAATCTGCGTTTCAAACCCGAAGACATCCTTGGCCTTCTGCGCGCTGCACACCCAGTAGGGCGGCAACAATTCCCTCAGCTTGTCGCTGTTCGGGATCATCGGCTTGCGCGTGATGAATTGCAGCACGTCGTTGAATCGCGCCAGCGCCTTGGCGGCCCAGATGGGTGCAGCCATACTCTTGTACTTGCTGGGCTTGAGAGTGTCGCGCAGCAGTTCCATGGTCCAGGCAAGCGAGTACGGCTCGGGCTCGCTTAGAAAAAACGTCTCGTTGGCGGCTGCGTCGCTCATCGACGCCTCAATCATGCCGCGTGCCAGGTCTTTGCCATGAATCAGGCTGAACTGTTTCTCCTGCGTACCGAACTGCAGGTTGTAGCCCTTGGACATCCACTTGAAGAATTCCAGGATGCCCTTGTCGCGCGGCCCGTATACCGCCGGCGGCCGGATGATCGTGACCGGGAATTCCTTCTGGTACTCGCGCGCGAAGTTCTCGGCCAGCAGCTTGCTGCGCCCGTAGAATGTTACCGGGTGCGGCACACTGGTTTCATCCACGATGTGGCGGCTGTCTTCGCATGGCCCGACCGCGGCCTGGCTGCTGCACAACAGAAAGCGCAGCACGCCTCCGCCCGTGGTCTTGACGGCCTCAAGCAGGTTACGGGTGCCGTGGGCATTGGCGCGCGTGAACTCTTTCTGGCTGCGCCCGAACAGCATGCCGGCCACGTGAAACACGTACTCAACGCCCTCGACAGCCTTGCGCAGTTCTTCGGGCGACTGGGTGACGTCGCCCTGGATGACCTCAAAGCCCTCGCGCAGTTCCGGGAACAGCCGCTTCTCACTGCGCACCAGCAGGCGCACGGTATGCCCACGCGCCTTCAGCATCTCGGCAAGGTGAGAACCGATGAAACCCGTCGCGCCGGTAACCAGTGATCGCATGGCGCAACGGTAGCAAGACACTGCCAGAGTTCGAGGGTCGGGGCGCCCGTCTACTTCTTCACTTGCGCCAGCACACCTGTGCGCTGCAGGTGTCGCTCGATGGCTTCGCCGATCACGGGCGCGATGTCGCCGCCATACAGGTCGCTGTTCGCCGCAAGAATCACGAACGCCACCTGCGGGTCGTCGTGCGGGGCAAACCCGGCAAACCATGCGTGGTCGGGCACGCCGCGGCCGTTTTCGGCTGTGCCGGTCTTGCCGGCGCAGCGTATGCGCCGCAGCACCGGGTGCTCGCGTGCGGTGCCGCGACCTCCGTACACCACGCGGCGCATGCCCTCATGAATTGCATCCCACGTCTCGGCGGGCAGGTCAAGCTGCGTCGGCCAGGTCTGCGCCTCGTCGGCCAGGTGCGGCGTAAGCAGCGTGCCGCGGTTGGCAATGCAGGCGTAAAGCCGCGCCAGCTCCATCGGCGCGCAGGTCATCGCACCCTGCCCGATCGCCAGCATGGCCAGGTTCGGCGCCCACACGTCTTCCGGGTGCGGCAACTGCGCGCGGCGAAAGTAGAAGTCACTGTCGCAGGGCACACCGAACCCGAACATCTCGGCATAGCCGCGCAGGTTTTCCCATGCTTCTGACGGTGATTCGCCCATCGACTGCGCCCAGCGATAGAAGAAACCGTTGCTGCTGGCCTCAAGCGCAAGGCGCAGGTTCACGTCGGGGCCGATCGGGTGGCCCGTTGAGCCCAAGCGCTTTCCCTGCCAGTAGATTTCATAGGCGCCGTTCTTGTACTCGCCGATCTCGTCGAAGGTGTCCGCCGGCGTCAGCGTCCCGCTGTCCAGCAACGCCATCGCGGTCAGCACCTTGAACGTGCTGCCCGGCGCGTAGGCGCCCTGCGTTGCCCGGTTCACGTGGCGCGCGTGCTGGTTCCAACGCGGAAAGCCCTTGGCAGACTCCAACTGCTCCTCAAGCTGCAACTGGCGCTGGTAGCTGCGGTCAGCCGCGGTGCGGCCCTTGAGCGCCTCGGGGTCGTAGTCCGGCAGGCTGACCATCGCCAGCACCTCGCCCGTCTTCACGTCCATCACGATCGCACAGCCGCGAAACGACCACTTCGTGCTTTCCCAGCGGCGGGCCTTCTTGCCGGTCAGCACCCGGGCATTCAGCGCCGGCTCCCACTTGCGGATAGTGGCAAGCAGGTCGCGCTGCAGCTCAATGTCGATTGTCAGTGTCAGCGCCTGCGGGTGCGTCGGCGCCTGCTCATACTCGATGCTGCGGGTGCGCCCGCTGGCGTCGCGTATGCCTGCGCGGGCGCCGTACAAGCCGCTCAGGCGCTCGTCATAGGTGTGCTCGATGCCGCGAATGCCGATGGCGTTGAGCGCAACCGTGCCGTCAAACTTCTGGACGAACTGCCCGCGGTCGCCCTCGAACCAGGTGTCGATGAACTCATCCAGCCCCTCGCCGAAACTGGGCCGCGACAGCACGCCCTCAAGCTGCGCGGCGTCGGGCAGGCCGACGTTGCCCAGCACGTGCACCAGCTCGCGCGAAAACGAATACTTGCGCGACGCGCGGCGTTCACAGCGCACACCCGGCAGCAGGTCGCCGTTCACTTTCAACAGCTCGATCACGTCGCGCGGCGCCTCGCGCACCAGCAGCAGCGGGTTTTCCTCCATCGTGTAGTGCTGCCAGCGCTGCATCCAGTCCTGCGCGTGGCGCTCCAGCACATGTTTCTGCAGGCGCTCCAGGCGCTCTGCCGTCAGGTTCAGGAGCCCGCGCTTATCCGACAGCGCGTGATGGCGCTCAATCACAGCCTGCTTGTCGCCGCGCACCACGGCTTCGCAGGCCTTGGCAAGTCGCAGCCACGCGCCATGTTCTTCAAGCAGAATGTCCTGCGCCTGCGAGTGAGTCAGCTCGCCCGGGTCCACCTCAAGCTGCAGCGAGTTCGCGCGCTCGCGGCAGGTCTTCATCGCCTGGAAGCACAGGTCGCGCAGGCGCTCGGCGTCGCCGTCGGCAGCTTGCAGCAGGCCGCCCAGATACTCTGACTCCTGTTGCAGCCACTCAAGACGCGCCTGCAACACCGGCGCGAAGTGCAGGCTTTTCGGGAAGCGCCGGATGCGCTCCCAGTAGTCCGGGTCGGTTAGCGCCGGCTTTGCGCGCAGCCATGCGACGCTGATCTCGCGGCCGTCGGCCTTGACCGGGTCGCCAACCTGGTCGGCCAGCGCGTTCACCTCGGTGGCCAGCAGGTTGAGTTTCATATCAAGCTCGGCGCGGGTCAGGCCCGTGACCATGCACAGCCGTTGCGCGCACAGCTCAAAGTCGGCGCGGGCGACAGGGTCCTGGCGCAGCCGCCAGTTCAGGAACCAGCGGCGGCGGCTGGCAGGCGAGGGCAGTTCAGCATCGGCCACGGCCTTGAGGGGGCCATCGACAAAGGCCTGTGTCGTGTCGGCATCGTAGTGGCGGCGCGAAACATGGCGCCGCAGGGGCAGAGTGCGCGGGTCGGCAAACGCCTCAAGGTCAATGTACACATCCCAGACGGTTTCGGTGTGGGCAACCAAAGTGCCGTCGCGCAGGACAATGTCGGCGCGGTGCGGCTCAAGCAGGGCAATGCTGGTGCGCATGTGCTCGGCTTGGCCGGTGTAGTACTCATGGGCGATGACCTGCATGTACGCAAAGCGGCCCAACAGCACCAGGAACACCAGTGCCATGCCGGCGGTCAGGTAATTGAGCTTCGCGTCGTACAGGGCCCAGCCTCCGTTACGTTATCGGCATTCGGGGCAGGGCAGGTTTGGAGTTCCTGGTGACGCTGGGCTGGTCTTCCTGCGCCTTCCTTCGTGGTGGCTGGCGTGCTAACTGGTTGCCATGGACGTTGTTCTCAAACGCGGGCGTGAGGCTTCTTTGCTGGGCCGGCACCCCTGGGTGTTCAGCGGCGCGATCCGCACCATTACGGCTGAGCCCGCATCCGGCGAAACAGTCAACGTGCTTTCCGACCGCGGCGAATGGCTTGCGCGCGGGGCTTACTCGCCCCAGTCCCAGATCAGGGTGCGCGCCTGGACGTTCGACCCCGACGAGCAGGTTGACGTCGCGTTCTTCCAGCGCCGCCTGGCCCACGCGCTCGAGCTGCGCAAGCGCCTGGCCATGGTCTGGCCCACACGCGCATTTCGGCTGTGCAACGCCGAAAGCGACGGCCTGCCCGGCGTCGTGATTGACCGCTACGGCCCGTGGTTCGTCGGCCAGTTCCTGAGCGCCGGCGCCGAGCGCTGGAAAGCCGAAATCGCCGCAGCCGCCCTCAAAGTCCTGCCCGGCAGCGGCTTTTACGAACGCAGCGACGTCGAAGTCCGCGCCAAAGAGGGCTTGCCGCAAACCACCGGCGTGCTGGCCGGCAAAGAACCGCCCGAGCTGTTCGAGATCGACGACAACGGCCCGCGCATGCTGGTCGACATCCGGCGCGGCCACAAAACCGGCATGTACCTCGACCAGGCGAACAACCGCCGCGAGGTACGCCGCCTTGTGCAGATGAGCCGCGGCGACGTGCTGAACGCATTCTGCTACACCGGCGGCTTCGGCCTGCATGCGGCTGCGGGGCAGGCCAGCCGCATCGTGCAGCTTGACCAGTCGGCGGACGCGCTTGAGGTGGCGCAGGAAAACGCGACGCTGAACGAGTACATCAATGAGTTCGAGTACATCCAGGGCAACGCGTTTGACGAATTGCGCCGGCTGCGCGAAGCCGGCCGCAGCTTTGATGTCGTGATCCTTGACCCGCCAAAGTTCGCCAGCGGCGCGGCCCAGCTTGAGCGCGCGGCGGGGGCGTACAAGGACATCAATCTGCTGGGCGCGCAGTTGACCAAGCCGGGCGGTTGGCTGCTGACTTTTTCATGCAGTGGGCACATGACGCCGAGCCTGTTTTCGCAGGTGGTGGCCGACGCGCTGGTTGATGCGGGCCGCGATGGTCAGGTGGTGCAGCCGCTGACGCAATCGCCCGATCACCCGGTAAGCATCCACTATCCCGAGGGGCACTACCTGAAAGGCCTGCTCCTGCGCGTTTAGAGCACTTTCAAGGCTTGTTTGCAGGCTTCCGCTTGCGGCGAGCTTCGCATCTCTGCGTCGCGCTCCCTCAGCGTGGCTTCCAGCCACGCCTGCGTCCGCGCTCCTTGATCTGCTCGCTCGGCGCAGCGCGGGATCTCTGCAAACAAACCCCGAAAGAGCTCTAGAGGCATATGCTGGCAGAGCATGCGGGCGTGCTGTAACGTCCCCCGCCAATGGGCAAACGCTTCCTGTTTGGTTTTTCGATGTTCTTTGCGCTGGTCGGCGTGCTGGCGCTGGACCATTTTCTTGGCGTTACCTGGGGTTTCTTCGCGCTGTGCGTGTGCATGACGCTGGGCGGCATTCATGAGCTGTCGCGCATGTTCCGGTTTCGCGGGCTGCCGCTCGATGCCGGGCTGCTTTCGTTCACCGCCGTGCTGGTGCTGTGCTACGTGCAACTGGTCGCCGAGCCGCCGCGCTTTGGCGCATTCGAGGCACTGTGGGCGGGCGGCACTCCTGACCGGCTGTTCGAGTTTCCGGGCCAGGCCGCGCACTTGATGCTGATTATCCCGCTGCTTGTCGCGGTGCTGTACCCGCTGATTGGCCTAAGCAGCCGCGACGTGAGCAACCTGGCGCCGCGCATCACCAACAACCTGGGCATCTTCCTGTACCTGATTTTCCCGATTGCCATCATCCTGTGGATTCGCCGTGTGCCCAACGCCGGCGAATGGCTGGTGTACTTTCTGCTGGCGGCAAGCCGCCTGGGCGACGTGGGCGCGTACCTGATGGGGCGTGCGTTCGGGCGCCACAAGTTGATCCCGTACCTGAGCGCCGGCAAGACGATTGAGGGCGCGATGTTCGGCCTGGTGTTCAGTGCCGCAGGCGGCATGGTGGCCTTTCTGTGGGGCAACTGGGCGACAGACGGGCTGCTGAAACCTGTGGTCGTTGAGGCGTGGTACGGCGCGGTGCTGGGCCTGTTTGTCGGCATCGCGGCGCAGGCGGGCGACCTGGTGGAAAGCGGTTTCAAGCGCGCCGCGGGCATCAAGGACAGCGGGCAACTGGTTCCGAGCTTTGGCGGAATCATGGACATCATCGACAACTTCATGCTGACCGGCCCGTTGTTAATCGTGGTGCTTGCGCTGTGGCCTGCGTAATAGGATTGCGGGTTATGCACACATCGCTAACACCCGGCACGTAGTGTGGCAGAAACTTTGGCAGGGGTGCTAAACTGGACGCATGGGTAAAATGCTAGCGCGCGGGCGCTCTAAAAACCGGGGAACTGCAGAGTACATGGAAAAATCCATCCGGCTTCGCGACAAGGAAGAGTGCTACGCCCTCTTCGGTGAGCGGGATCGCCACCTGAAAATGATCCGCGGTCACTTCGACGTGAAGATCTTCGCGCGCGACAACAATCTACGCATCGCAGGAGAAGAACAGGGAGTGCTCGACGCCTATGTGGCGCTGCTGACCCTGATCGAGAAAGTTCGCAAGTACGGCCAGATTCGCACCAGCGACGTCGAAAGCTCGCTGCTGCACCTCGAAGAACCCGGCAACGGCAGCGACCCCGACATTGCGCCCCTGGGCCTGCAGGGCGCCAAGCCCATGACGCCCGGCCAGGAAGCGTACATTGAAGCCATCAAGTCGGCGCGCGTAGTGTTCGGCGTCGGGCCAGCCGGCACCGGCAAGACTTACCTTGCCACCAGCATGGCCGTGGCCGCGCTGATTCACGGCAACGTAAGCAAGCTCGTGCTCGTGCGCCCGGCTGTGGAAGCCGGCGAGAAGCTGGGCTTTCTGCCCGGCGACTTCCAGGCGAAAGTGAACCCGTACCTTCGCCCGATTTTCGATGCCCTGGGCGCGATGCTGCCGATGCAGCAGATCCAGCGCTACATCGAGCGCGACGTCATTGAAGTCGCGCCCCTGGCGTACATGCGCGGCCGCACGCTTGACCGCGCGTTCATCCTGCTGGACGAGGCCCAGAACACGACGCCCAAGCAGATGCTGATGTTCCTGACGCGCCTGGGCCGGCGCAGCAAAGCCGTGATCACGGGCGACCTGAGCCAGACCGACCTGGCAGAAGGCCAGAAGAGCGGCCTGTCAGACGTAGTGGGCCGCCTGGATGGCGTGGATGGCGTGAGAGTGTGCCGCCTGGGCAACGCCGACATCGTCCGAGACGAGATGGTGCAACGCATCATCGACGCCTACGAAGCCACTGCCCGCAATCGCGGCGGCAGTTAGCCAATGGCTTCCAATCGCCGTAAGAAGACGATCGACACCGGGTTCTTCCTGGCGTTGGGGCTGTCCGTCGTGACTGCCATTGGCCTCGGCGCCGGCTTGCTACACGCCGGGCAAGTACTCATGTGCTACGGCATGGACACGTGCCTGGCGCTGGCTGCGGGCATAGTACTGGCAGTGATTCGTGAAAAGGGACCAAGTCTGGAATGGTGGGCTGTGGTCACCACTGCGCCGCTGCTGTTGCTGGCGTTCCTGTTGGGCCTGGTACTGTTGTTCTTGCCGGTTCCGACGGAGGACGGAAATTTTGAGCTCGCATCGCAGCTGGACGTCGGGGGCGTCGTACTCGTTGCATACGTGTTCGGGTCGAACCTGTGGATTCTGGTAGATGGGCGGCGCAATTTCCGGAGTCGCTGGAACTGGCTGGGACGCAACCTGCTGTTCGGTTCGTGGATACCGTGGCTGGTGGTGGGGTTTGTGACGAAGGTGGGCTTGCTGCCTGCGGCGCTGTTGTTTGAGGCGATCCGGCCGCTTGTGTACGTGATGATGAAGCAAGGGCACTTTCCCGACGGAGAGGGGCTGGACGACCAGAACCAGGACGGAATTGAGCCGGAACGGCCGCCATGGCAGCGCCAAGCCCCACGCCTACCGAGTGAAGCGTCGCAGCCTTTGCGAGAGTTGTTGCCCGAGGCGCCGACGACTCCCGAGAAGCGCAAGCAGTGGTCCGTGCTGCGATGGCCAAAGTTACGGCGAAAACCGTAACGCAGACAAGATAGGAGCCTGGCGGGCTCTTTTTGTAGAACCGGGCCGATAGGGGAAGAATCAGCAAGTCGCCCCGAGGCCGCCCCAATGGGGGAGACCCGGAAGCCTGTCACGTGCTGATCGGGACCGCGGCTGGCTTCGGTTCGGCGCGGTCAGTCGTCCTGGCGTGCGTGTGCGAGTCTTTCGTTCAGCCGCTGAAAGCGCGCCTGGATGCGGTCGCGGAAGCGCTGGCCGCGCTCTTCGGCGGCCTGTGCGCGATCAGTCCAGTAGTATGTCATCACCAGCGCGGTGCCGATCGCGCCGAACATTGTGCCCCCGAACACCAGCAACAGCGGCTGCAAAGCCTGCATCCCTGTCATGAGGACGGTAAACATGGGTGCTCCTCGTTCAGGTACTAAGGTGCTAACGGCGTGCAGCCGGGGGCTATTCCGACCGAACGCGCGGCTGGACACTCATTCGGGCGGCTGCGCCGAACAGCCGGAGTTGCACAGCTGGCCCAGTGCGATTCAGCACTCGCCCGGCCACCCCTCAAACATATACCCGATATCGAAATCGATACGTCTAGGCGACATATACCGCGAATCCCAAAAGCCGGTAATTGTGCATCTTGTGCAGACAGCGGTTTCCTTCAGCCCTAAAGCGTATTTCGTAGGGAACTCAGACTCGGTATGGGAGAATTGCTCCTAATCAACTTGTAGTCAGTTCACAGCCGCGGAGGTTGCCATGCTTGCCAAGCTTCCGGCGCTGGTGTTCTGGGCCGCTACGGTTGCGCTTGTTGCCCTCGCTTCTCCTGGATGCGTCCAGGAAGGCGGCGCAACGGAAACGCCACCGCTTGTCGAGGAAGACCTCTCGGCGATTTCCCAGATCAGCCAGGCCGACCGAATCTACTTCCTGAAACGAACCCACTTCGCGTTCCGGCCCAGCGAGCTCCAGACGCTGAACCAGATGGGGTATGAGAACTACCTCGACTGGATGCTCACGCTTCAGCTCGACCCGACCCTTGAGGCGCAAGCGCTTGCAGCCACCGTCGTGGATGTGGACTTCCCCAGCGAAGCCGAGCTTTCGCGCTGGTGGATCCACCTGATGGTCCACAACCCCAACGCCTTCCAGGAACGCCTGGCGCTGTTCTGGCACGACCACTTCGCCACTGCTAGCAACGTGCTCGATGCCCAGGCGCGCTACTGGTTCTTTGACCACATCAACCTGTGGCGCACCCAGGGCACGAGCAACCTGCCCGACCTGCTGTACGCCATGGCCACGGACTGGACCATGCTGATCTGGCTTGACGGCTATGTCAGCACGGTCAACGCGCCCAACGAAAACTTCGGCCGCGAGTTCTGGGAGCTGTTCACGCTCGGCGCCGACAACGGCTACACCGAAGCCGACATCCAGGAAGCCAGCCGCGCGTTTACCGGCTATCGCCGCATCTTTGTGCCGGACGCCGCGGGGCCGGGGCGCGACCAGTTCATCATGACGTTTGACCCGGGACGGCACGACAACACTTCCAAGACCATCTTTGGCCAGACCTTTCCCGGCAACGGCCAGCAGGAGTACCGCGACATGGTGAACTTCACGCTGGCGAATCGCCAGGTGGCTGAGTTCATCGTGCGCAAGATCTGGGAGGAGTTCGTGTACGACGACCCCAGCCCGGCCCTGGTGGCCGACTTGGCCGGCAGGTTGCGCAACAGCGGCTATGACCTGAAAGACTTCTTCAAGACGATCTTCCTGTCCAAGGCCTTCTTCTCACAGCGCGCACGTACCAGCATTATCAAGAACCCGATCGAGCACGACATCGGCTTCATGCGCGCCACCGGGCTTGAGCTCACCGTCAGCCGCATCGACAGCGCGCTCAGCGCCACCGGCCAGCGCCCGACGCAGCCGCCCACGGTCAACGGCTGGCCCAGCGGGTTCTTCTGGCTGAGCAGCCAGGCGATGGTCGAGCGCGCGAACTTTCTGCGCGACTGTGTGTACTACCGCAACGAGGCACCGCAGGCGGGCTACGACGTCAGCACGCTGATTCCGCCGAACCAGACCGCCGACTGGGAGGTGGTGGACCGGCTGGCGTTCATCCTGCAGGTTGAGCTGAACGCGGCGCAACGCGCGGAGTGCATCACGTACCTGAACACAGACCGCAACAGCGGCGGCAACTTTGCGCAACCCTGGAACTTCAACGACGCCGTGCAGAAGGAAAAGAAGATTCGTGGCCTGCTGTACATCCTGGGCCAGCACCCGACGTACCAGCTGCGCTAACTGAATCCGAACGGGGTGTCGCGGGCCTGACAACCGGCGCTGCCCCGAAACAGGAGTCCAACGATGAACAACGAACTCAAAAGCAAGGCCCGCCGCAACTTCCTGCGCTACAGCGCTGCGGGCGCCGGGGTTGCTGCCCTGGGCGCGATCGGCGAGCAAGCGCAGCTTACGCGGCCGATCAAGGCCACTGCGTTGCCCAACCACAAGCGCCTGATCGTGATCAACATGCTGGGCGGCAACGACGGGCTGAACACGGTGTACCCCGTTTCGGCGGCAGAGCACGCGGCATACATGAACGTGCGACCGACGATCGGGTTTGCACAGGGTGCGGGGCTTGCGCTCACGGGCGGCCCCGGCGTCAGCGAGTTTGAGCTGCACCCGTCGCTGGCCAACGTGCAGACGCGCTGGAACGCGAACCAGGTGGCCATCATCAACAAGGTCGGTTACCCGCAGCAGAACCTCAGCCACTTCGTCAGCGAAGACATCTGGAGCTACGGCGCGCGAGGCGGCTTGCAGGCGCTCAGCGGCTATGCGCCGGGTTGGGTTGCGCGCTATGCCAACACCTACGCACCGACGAACATGGGTGTGGCTAGCATCGGCGTCGGCCGTCGCCTCGACTTTGAGGGCGCAACCGCCAGCCCGTTCCTTGTATCCAGCGTGGCTTCGTTCAATTACCGCATTGACTACAACTACTCCAACAACCACACGCTGCGCCTCGAGACCATCCAGAACATCCTCGCGCAGCAGCCGGCGGGGGACACCATCGGCGACATCGCCGTGGCCGGTGCGTCAGCCTTCACGGCCGCGGCGCAGGTGCAAGCCGCAGTGACCGACTACAACAACTACGCAACGCTGAACGGCATCCAGTACCCGATTCGCGCCGGCACCACCTCGACCCTGACCACGATGGGCTCGCGGCTGCGTGATATCGCGCTGCTGATTCACGGCGGGTTTGAAACGCGCGTCTTCTATACCGGATACGGCGGCTTCGACACGCACAGCAACCAGCTTGCCGGCCACGCGGCGCTGCTGACCGACCTTGACGACGCGCTGGGCGTGTTCTTCACCGACATGACCACGCAGGGCGTCTGGAACGACATTGCCATCGTAGTCATTAGCGAATTCGGCCGGCGCAATTACGAGAATGGCAGCAACGGCACCGACCACGGCCACGGCAGCTGCGTGATGGTGCTCGGCGGCCCGGTCAACGGCGGCATGTACGGCGACGACCCCACGGTCGCAGACCTGAACCTTGGCCATCTGGGCTACACCACCGACTTCCGCGACATCTACCGGGCGCTGCTGCTGCAACACCTCGGGCATGACCCGGCGCTGCTGTTCCCGGAGACGCAACCGACCAGCAACATCTACACCCTGGTGTAGGCGGGGCAGAGAGGCTGACAACATGATTCGCAACCTGGCACTCAGCATCACCGGCTTGCTGGCCATGGCCCTGTTTGCAGTTGCCTGCGGCAGCGGGGGCGAAGACGGCGGCGACAGCGGCGGCGGAGGCGGAACTCCCGGCTATCCCGACCCCGGGCCACGTGGCACAGCGCTGCCCGGCGACATCGCGCAGCTGGACTACTACTGGGGCATTGAACCCATCGCCACCGGCTTGAACACCCCGTGCAAGATGGCGCAAGCGCCTGATGGCCGCCTGTTCGTCAGCATCCTGGGCGGCACCATTCTCGTGATTGAACCGACCCCGCCCTACACGCAGCACACGTTCACAACTGAGCCAGTGCTGACGGGCAACGAGCGCGGCATGCTGGGCATCGCGTTGTCGCCGACCTTTGCGACCGACAGCTACGTCTACGCAATGATGTGTATCAACGATGTCACCAACAAGCAGCAGGTGATCCGCTACACCGACCAGAGCAATGTCGGCGTCGGGCGCACCGTCATCGTGGACAACCTGCCCGTGGCGAGCGTGCACAACGCGGGCGCGATCCAGTTCGGGCTTGACGGCAAACTGTACGTCAGCGTCGGCGATTCCACCGTGCCCGCAAACTCGCAGACAGACGGTTCGCTTGCCGGGCGCATTCTGCGCTACAACCAGGACGGCACCATTCCCACCGACAACCCGAAGTTCGGCACCGTCGACGCCGCGGAGTTTGTGCGCGGCTTACGCAACAGCTTCGGCATGTGCGTTCACCCGACCACGGGCACGATCATCGCCACCGAAAACGGCCCGAACAACAATGACGAGCTGAACTACATATCCGCCGGCAAGAACTATGAATGGGATGCCGCCGCCGGCAGCATTCCCGGCGCGCAGATTGGCGTGCGCCTGCGCAACTGGCCCTCTGTGATTGTGCCGACCGGCGTCACCTACCACAGCGGCAACAATGCGCCGCCTACCACGCAGAACTCACTGTTCATCTGCAGCTATGAAGACGAGCGCGTTTACAAGTTCGAGATGGACGGCAGCCCGCCGGTCAACATCGTGCAGGAAACCACGTTCATTGACTTCGTGCAGGCCGCCCAGAGCAACAAACCCCTCGACATCATCGAGGGCATCGACGGCAGCCTGTACGTCAGCACCTTCACCGACATCTGGCGCGTCTTCCGTCGCACCGGCCCGTAACGCCTGTCACAGCAAAGGCGGCGTCTGGTACCAATCTCCGATGCCGTTAACGTGGCCCGCGGGAGAACACCATGGAAGTGCCGACCTTCAGCAAGATGACCGCAGAAACGCCCACTCTCGAGGGCGTGCAAGCCGAGATGTCGAAGATCAACGCCGCTTTCGACAAAGCCGGCGACGCCGGAGGCCAGCTCGCAGCCGTCGAGCGCTGGAACGAGATGCGGCGCCGCTACCGCACATGGAGCAGCCTGGTCGGCCTGCGCTTCAACCAGGATACGCGCAACGCTGATTACAAGGCGCAGCGCGACTATCGCGACAAGCTTGAACCCAAGCTCACCAACCTCGACAACGACCTCAAGCGCAAGCTGCTGCACAGCCCGTGGCGCGAGGCCCTTGTCGCGAAACTTGGCCCGCAGGCCTTCGCCCTGTGGGACACCGACGCGCGCGCATACAGCCCCGCGATTGAGGCCGAGCAGGTGCGGATCAGCGCCCTGGGCGCCGAGTACACCGAGTTGCTGGCCGGCGCCAGCTTTGAGTTTCGCGGCGAAAAGCTGAACCTGCCGGGCCTGGGCAAGTACTACGCTGACACCGACCGCAACACGCGCCACGAGGCGCGCATGCTGCAGTGGGGCTGGTTCGCGCAACAGCGCGGCAAGCTCGACACCCTGTTCAGCGAGATGACACGCCTGCGCCACGAAAGCGCGCGCAAGCTCGGCTTGAACAGCTACATTGATCTGGGCTACCTGCGCATGCACCGCGTCGATTACGGCATCGACGACATCAAGACGCTGCGCAAGCAGGTGATCAACGAAGTGGTTCCCCTGTGCACCGAGCTGGTCAAGCGCCAGGCCGCCGAGCTGGGCATCGACAAGGTCAAGTACTGGGACGACGGCATTCACGACGCGCAGGGCAGCCCCAAACCGCACGGCGACCACGACTGGATGGTGGCGCGCGCGCAGGAAATGTTCGACGAGATCGGGCACGGCCTGGGCGACTTCTTTCGGCTGATGAATTCCAAGCAGCTGATTGACCTGAAGTCGCGCGAGGGCAAGGCGGGCGGCGGCTTCTGTACGGGCTTTCCGGTTTACGGCGTGCCGTTCGTGTTCGCGAATTTCAACGGCACCAAGGGCGACGTGGAGGTGTTCACGCACGAGATGGGCCACGCGTTCCAGAATTGGTCGTCGCGGCACCAGCAGCTTCCGGACTACCTGTGGCCGACCTACGAAAGCGCCGAGATTCACAGCATGAGCCTCGAGTTCATCACCTGGCCCTGGATGGAGAAGTTCTTCGAGAACGACGCCGACCGCTTTCGCAAGGCACACCTCACCGGCAGCCTGCTGTTTATCCCCTACGGCACAGCCGTCGATCACTTCCAGCACATGGTGTACGAGAAGCCGGACGCCACGCCGCAACAGCGCTTCGAGATGTGGCGCGAGTGCGAGAAAACCTACCTGCCGTGGCGCGACTACGGCGACCTGCCGCACGCCCGCGACGGCGGCTTCTGGCAGGTGCAGCGGCACATTTACCTTAGCCCGTTCTATTACATCGACTATGTGCTGGCGCAGTTGTGCGCGCTGCAGTTCTGGGTGCGCGCCACGGACGACCGCGACAAGGCCATGGCCGATTACGTGGCCCTGTGCAAGCGCGGCGGCGAGGCGCCATTCCAGCAGTTGGCAAAGGGCGCGGGCCTGAAGAGCCCCTTTGAGCCCGGCGCGCTGACCAGGATCGTGGGCCAGGCCCGCGACTGGCTTCAGAAGTAGGGCCGCCCGGCCAGAAAGCAAAAAGCCCCCGCGAGGCGGGGGCTTTTGCCGGCGAGTTGCCTCGCCTGAAGATTGTGCATGTGGCCTGCATCGTGAAGACTAGCCTCTTCACTTTACACGGTTCAGGGGGCTATCCCCAAACCGCGCTGCGGGTTGCCCCGCTGGCTGTTGCGCGCTGTCGACGGCGCGAAAGCTGGCCCAGTAGTCTGTCGGGTGATGGCTGCCGGACTTTCGCCCCTCAGCCGCCCTTCGAACCACCTGCAAGGGTCACCCCAAGCCGGCCCAACCCCGAGAGTCCCATTCAGCAGAAGGACCCCCGCAACCCGGTGCTGCTGCACCGCACTGCACGAAGGAAATGTACCCCACGATAAAGCGGAATCCAGCCGTGTCGGTCTATAGTTGATATGGGGACAATCCCAGCGTTCCTGACACACCCGCGTCATCAATGGCGCAACCAAGGCATTGTGTCGCCCCTCCCGCCTTCGCGCTCCGCGCTACGGCGGGAGGGGCGACACAGTCGCGGCCCTTGGCCGCGACACGGTTGGATGATTATGGCCTCTGCGGCACGGGCCGGAGGCCCGTGCTACTACATCGGCTGGAAGCCGATGCCACTTGCTGTGTCTTTGGTTTGGGCTATCGGACTACTTGTGGTCCGTCGGCCAGTATTGCCGCGATAAAATTGGACGAGCTGCTGCCGTCTTCTTCTTTCTTGAACAGCAGCGGGTTTCCGTCTTTGCGCTTTACCTCGAATACTTTGTCGTGGGTGATCATCTGTACTTCCACGTCGCCTTCGCTCACGTCCGCACCGCCATCCTTGAAGAACGTGAACATCTCCAGCATCTGCGGTTCCAAGGCCTCCAGCGGAATGCCGAACGTCTTCGAAGCCTCGGCCATGCGGTAGCGGTTGAACTTCTTGAGCGCGGCCTTGTTCCCGGTACGGATCGCTTTGCAGTAATCCATCGCAAAGGCCAGCATGGTCCCGGCGTCGGCGACGCTGGCGGTGTCCAGCAATTGTTTCAGCTCATCGAACTGGCTGTCAAACTTGTGCACCAGCTCGTTGCCTGCCGGCATCTGCAAGTCGCCGTCTTCCAGCGAGTTGACCATCTCGCCCTCGTCGGCTTCGCGCACGCCTGAACTGAACGTGGCGTCCGGCCCCTTGTGCGTGAACTGGAAGCGCAACACGTTGCCCTTGCCGATCAGGTGCGGCGTAAGCTGCGCCATGCCGCTGCCGCCATCCTTGCAATTGAATACCTCGAACCCGTTGCAAGTGGCTGTGAATGCGCAGTCGTGGGCTTTGTAGGTGCAGACAACGAACTTGGCCATGGCGTCTCCTTTGGTCGCAGTATGGGCATGGGCCGCACACAGCCAACCGGATTCGCCGGATTATTTTGCACAGCTTGCCTACAAGCCCACCGCGCAGCCGTCTTTGCGGGGGTCGCTGCCGGCGATCAGCACGTCGCCGTGTTTCACGATGATCTGGCCGCCGCCCATGTGAATGCGGTCGAAGCCCTCGACCTTTTCAAGCAAATAGCCGCTGGTCATCAGGCCCTGCACCACGTCGTTCGGTAAGCCGGGCTCGACCATCAGGCGCGCGTCGCGGCCGACCAGTTGCCAGCGCGGCGCATCGAGCGCGGCTTGAGGTGTCAGCCCGTTCAGCAGGTGGGTCAACACCTGGAAGTGACCCTGCGGCTGCATGTGCCCGCCCATCACGCCGAAGCAGGCGTGCAATTCTCCGTCGCGGGTGGTCATGGCGGGAATGATGGTGTGAAACGGGCGCTTGTGCGGCGCCAGGTGGTTGCGGTGCTGGGCATCGAGCGAGAAACCGTGGCCGCGATTCTGCAGCGAAACGCCGGTGCCGGGTACAACCAGGCCGGTGCCAGTGCCCATGTAGCAGGACTGGATCCATGAGCAGGCGTTGCCGGCCCCGTCCACGACGCTCAGGTAGACGGTATCGTTGCCCTTGGGGCCGAACACATAGCCGGTATAGGCCTGGCTCACGCTCAGCTTCTTGCGAATCTGGTCGAAGAATGCCTCGTCGAGGGGCCACAATCCGCTGACGTCGAACCCGGGGTCGAAGACCCGCTGCTCGGCTTCGGCCATGGCCACGCGCATGCAATCGACCATGTATGCCACGCGCTCAGGCGCACGCATTTCTGTCAGCGACGCCATATCGGCCAACCCGCAGGCAATCAGCGCCGAGATGCCCTGGCCGTTGGGCGGGCACTCGTACAGGCGAACGCCGCGGTAGTCGATGCTTAGCGGCTCGGGCCACTCGCTGCGGTGATCGGCAAAGTCGCGCTCAGTCAGCCAGCCGCCGTAGCGTTGCACATGGGCGGCGGCGTTGCGCGCAAACTCGCCCGTGTAAATGAAGTCAGCCCCGCCCTCGGCAATGCCGCGCAGGGTGCCGGCCATGGTCGGCAGGCGCATGACTTCGCCGAACTTTGGCGCGCGGCCATCGATCAGCAGTTCATGGCCGCTGGCTTGTTGCGCGCCGTTGTCTTTGTCGCCGCTGTTCCAGTCGGCGTCGCGGCGCAGCTTCTTCTGGCTTTGTGCCCATGCGCGGGCGATCCACTCGGTGACAGGAAAGCCGCCTTGGGCCACGTCGATCGCCGGCGCAAGCAGCGCGGCAAGGGGCATGCAGCCGTGGCGCTCAAGCAGGTCTGACCAGCCGCGAGCCACGCCGGGCACTGTCACGGCTGCACCGGTAAACTTCGGCATGTCGCGGTAGCCGACGGCGCGCAGGCTGTCAGCATCGGCGCCATAGGCGCTGCGGCCGCTGCCGTTGAGCGCGGTGACCTGTCTGGTTTTCGCGTCGTAGTACAGGGCAAAGCAGTCGCCACCGATGCCGTTGGACACAGGCTCAACCACGCACAGCATGGCCGCGGCGGCGATGGCCGCGTCGGCGGCGTTGCCGCCCTCGCGCAGGACGCTAGCACCCGCCTGTGCTGCCAGCGGGTGGCTGGTGGCAACGGCGCCGCGGGTACTGAGGACGGAGCTGCGGCGGGACATGAAGTCAAAGTCGTATTGCATGCACAGGTTCTACAGGATTGTGGCGCCAACGCGAAGGCAGTTGGTGGGCGCAAGTGTTCGCGTCATCGGGCATAATGGGGGCATGGCAGACATGTCCCTTCCGGAGTTTCTGGCATCGCTGGGAAAGACCGAGCTCAAGCCGGGCGGAACGTACGCGACCGGAGCGTTGATTCGGCTGCTGGAGTTGCGCGGCGGCGACCACGCCCTGGTGTGCGGGCCAAACGCGGGCAGCACGGCGCTGTTCGTGAGCATGACCACCCAGGCCACGACCGAGGCGCTGGTGCGCGAAGAGTCGGAAAAGGTCACAGAAAATGACCCGTCGCTCAAACGCCGCAGCACCGCCCGCATCGGCAAAGCCGAAGCGCTGCCGTTTCCTGACGGGCACTTTCACGCGGCGATGGTGGAAGCAAGCCTGAGCTACATGCACCCGCTACAACAGGCGGCGGCGCTGAAAGAGCTGCACCGAGTGCTGAAACCCGGCGGTCGCATCGGCATTCATGAGTTGTGCTGGCGCCAGCCGCCAACGCCTGAACTTGAGCAAGCGCTGCAAAGCCTGTGGCGCGGGCCGGTCGCGCCCATGGTCGTGCGCGGTTGGTGGGACAGGCTTGAAGATGCAGGATTTCACGAACTGCAGAACGAGCTGGCTGTGGTCAGCTACTTCACGCGCAAGGGCTTGCAGGCTGATGAAGAAGCCGAGGTCACGGCGCAGATTTTTCACAGCGCGTTCGAGGATGCTGACAAGCTGGCGCGCTTCAGTGCGGCCTATCGCGAGTTCACAGACAACCGTCGCTACTACGGTGTGATCATTGCCCGGGGCGTAAAGTGACGCATTGCCCGGATTCCTGCCGGATTTGCTGAAGATTTCTGCACACCACGACCGATCCATGGTCGGGATGTGTACATGGAACCTCGCCAGACCATCGAGCGCTTTCTCGAGCACCTGGACGTTGAACGCAACTTCAGCGACCAGAGCCTGCGCGCCTACGCCGGCGACCTGAAGCAATTCGCCGAGTTTCTGGATGCGCGCGCGGTGGCCGACCTCGCGCAGGTAGAGCACTTGAACCTGCGGGCGTGGCTTGCCCAGCTGTCCGAGCACGGCTATGAGCGGCGCACTATCGCGCGCAAGCTGGCGAGTGTGCGCTCACTGTTCCGGTTTCTGCACCGGCGCAGCGAGATCACGGAAAACCCGGCACGCATGCTGCGCACGCCGAAACTCTCTCGCAACCTTCCGAACTTCCTGGACGAGCAGCAGGTCAATGCGCTGCTCAGCGCGCCGGACCCCGCTAACTGGAGCGGGCTGCGCGACCGGGCTATCCTGGAGCTGCTGTATGCAACCGGACTTCGCGTCTCTGAACTCGTACGGCTACAACTCTCAGACGTCCACCTCACACGAGGCTCCTTGCGCGCGTTCGGCAAGGGCCGCAAGGAGCGAATCCTTCCCCTGCTCCCTTCCGCCATCGAATCCATCCAAGCCTGGCTCAAGGTCCGCGGGCAACCGCCCCGGGCACGATCGCGGTCAATAGCCGTCGGTGTCGACCAGATTTTCATCAATCAGCGCGGCACCAAGCTCACCGACCGCAGCGTGCGACGGCTGATCGACGCGTACGTCGCGCAAGCCGCCATCAGTTGCCATGTCACGCCGCACACCCTGCGCCACAGCTTCGCCACGCACCTCTTGAACCACGGCGCCGACCTGCGCGACGTGCAGGAGTTGCTGGGCCACGCGCACCTGGCAACGACCCAGGTCTACACCCACGTGAGTACCGCCCGCATGCTCGACGTGTACGAGCGCGCACAGCCCGGCGGCAAGAAGAGCGCTTGAGGCTGTCGGCGCGTGAGCTACAACAGCCCCGCCGATGATCGATGTTTCCGTACTCTCGAGATTGCGCCAGCGCCATGACAGCCGGTTGATCCGGCGTGCTGTGCAGGCGGCGTTGTCGGGCAGACTCGGCCGCGCGAGCGTGACAGTGATGCTGGTCGGTGCCGCGCGCATGCGGTCACTCAATCGAGACGCCCTGGGCCACGATTATGTGACAGACGTGCTGAGTTTTGACTATGGCGACTCGCCAGAGGGGCGGCTTTGCGAAATCGTGATCTGCCCCGAGTATGCCGACCGGCAGGCTCGCGCGTACGGCGTGCCGGCAGCCCAGGAGCTGGCGCGTTATGTTGTGCACGGGTGCCTGCATTGCGCTGGTTACGATGACTCCAACGCGGCAAAGCGCGCGCGCATGTGGGCAGCGCAAGAGTCGGTACTGCGCGGGTTGTTTGGCAAGCGCTACGTGGCGCAGCGGGGCTGATCAGACCAGGCGTTTGGTCACAAGGTGCCCCGGCTTCAAGCCGGTGTCGGTGACCTTCTTGATGAGCGCTTCAAGCTTGGGGTGTTCGCCGCGCGCGACACCATCTTCGGCGGGGCTGCCATCCAACAATTGCAGCGTGCCGCCGAGTCGCTTGGTGAAGTAGTGGCACGCGGCAAAGATACGCTCAAGCACCTTGCGCGGCTGCTTCACGCCGGCCACGGCGTAGCTGATCGTGATACGCGGGGACTTGCCCTTTGCACCCGGCGCCAGCTTCGCGCCATCCACCGCAACCTGGAACACCGGGTCGCCCATCGCCTGGCCGCCAAGCCACGCAAACACGTCGCCCGCGCGCTTCATGCCAAGGCACAGGCAGCAGTCGGTAACCTGCGCCAGGTCAAAGCTGCCCGCGACCGCCAACCCGAAGCGGTCAGAAAGCTTGCCCTTCAGCGCCGCGATCTTGGCGCTGCGCGCGGCACCCGTGGCGGCGTCTTCTTTTGGCGGCTGTTTGGCGCGGCCGAGTGTCTTGGCCACGCGCCCGGCGACCATCTCGAACATCTCGAGGTCGTCCTGGGCCAGTGGCTGGCCTGTACCGGGCAACAGCTCTTGCGCCACGAGCACCTGTGCAGGCTCAGGCGTCAGGGGCCCGACTTCAAGCCACGGTTCTTCGCCCGCGTTGCGGCCGAAAATGTGTACGTCGGCCAGGCTCTGGAACAGCGCACTGCCGAGAATTTCGCCCAGCTGCTTGCCCGACGGCTGACCATCGGCGGCATGGATGGCGTAGAAGGCGCCGGGGACGAACTCGCGGTCGGTCGGCAATTCGCGAATCGGGGGCAAGAGCTGTGAAGCGTCCTCGCTTCCGCCCTCGTCAGCGAAGTCGCCCATCATGTCGGGCTGAAGTTCCGGTCCGTCTGGCGCCAGTTCGTTGGTCATGCATTCCCCGCGTCGGGCCGCAGTTTGATGATACCGCGCCCCAATGCAAGAGACAGTGTGTTCAGGGCTTGTGCAGAGATGTGCGTTCTTGCGGCAGGTAGTGTTGCCGCTTGCATGCCGTGCTATCGGGTCGAGTCCAGAAGCCCACGCCAGAGTGCTCCAACACTGGAGAGGGCGTAGTGCTGCCTGGCAAACTGGTAGCCCTGCGTCGCCGTTCGCGGGTTTGCTAGCACGTCGCGCATGGCTGCTGCATACGCCTGTGGTTCATGGTCGGCGCCAATAACTGCGCCGGCGGCTTCAAGTTCGGGCACAATCAGGCCGCGACGGCCTGCCACGACCGGGCGCGCGCTTGCCATGCCCTCGATGATCACCATGCCGAAATTTTCGGCCACCGCACAAGGGGCCACGACCATGCGCGCGCCTGCCAGGAGTGCCTGGGCCTGGCCATAGGGCAGCGCGCCTTTGAATACCAGCCTGCCCTGCAGCGGCTCGGCCTCTGTGTACACCTGCCGCGCGTACGTTCGGTCTTCCACGGGGCCGGCATGCACCGCCGTGAACTCCGTCCCCTGCTGCGCCAACAGGCAGAGCGCGCGCACCCACTCAAGAGTGCCCTTGCGGGGGTGAATGCGCCCCAGCACCAGGATCGGTCCGCCCGGTGACAGCGCCGGCGGCTGTGCCGGCACGTCAACGCACAACGGGATCACCGCCGATGACCTGGCCAGTCCGCCCGGCCCGGCGAGTGCACGCTGTTGCTCGGCAGCGCATGTGTAAACCACCGTGGCCCGCTTCAGAACATCAGGCAGCCGCATGCGCAGCCTCCACAGTTTGCGCCACGCCCTGTGGCCCAGCGCCTCGGGGTCCAGCATGCCGTGGGCGACCACGACCAGCGGGCTGGTGGTCTCGGCTGCGTAGAGCAGCGGGTCGCGCCACAACGAGTGGGCAATCACGGCATCGTACTGGCCCGAGTGCTGCCGCAGCCAAGCCTTCATCTCGCGGCTGGCGCCGGTGGGCCGGAATGTGCAGTCAAAAAGGTGAGTTTCAAACTCGTGAAACGCCGCGTCAGGCGCCGAATCTTCATGCAGGGCCGCAATCACGGGTGCCATGCCGGATGCCTGCTGTGCCCGGCACAGGTTGAGCAACGCACCTTGCAGCCCCCCCTGTGCGACGCCTAGGCCGGGTATCACGTGCAGGACTTTCACGCGTGTACACTCAATTCGCGTTCATCAAGCCGTGCCAACCCCATGATCAATCCGGCACTTGTCCAGAACATCATGACCATCGTGCCGTTTTCCATTACCGGGTACGCCTTGAACAGGAACCACCCCATCTGCGCGCCCAGGTAAACCCACAAGGCGAACCGCAACGGGCCAAAGCGACCGCGCCGATCGCGCCAGGCAATTCCCAGCAGCCCCAGCATCAGCCAGCTCAGCAACACGGCGCCAAGCCAGAACCCGACAGGCCCGAAGCTGTATCGAACGAGCAGGTTGCCCCACTCAGCGTTCTCGAAGCCCATGGCGTCGCGCCCCAGCAGCGTCATGACCTGCCCGCTCTTGCCCGCGGCACCCGTCCCGTTGCCCAGCGCCGGCGTGGCTACCGAGCCTGCTCCCTGGACAGAGTCCTCCATGCGCTGGCCGATAATGTTGACCTCGAGGCTGGTCCAGAACGCCTCGGCACGCGTTTCCTTCATGGCACCGACCAGAAAACCGCCCAACACCAGCCCGATCAAGCCGCCCAGTACCAGCCCCGGGCGCTTGCGGGTCACGCCGTCTGGTCGTGCCTCGGTGGGATAGAGCAACAACGGCAACATCGCCAGAACAGCCAGGCCTGCAAACAACAGCCCGGTACGGACACCCGACAGGTGCGCGCCCATCACGGTGCAGTAGCCCGAAATCCACAACAGGACTTTCTGGCGGTTAGGGCGCTGGATCTTCAGCAGGCCCACCACCAGGCAAAGCTGGTACACGCACGCCAACGCGTACAGCGTGGGCGACGCAAACAGCGACTCGTTGTAACGGACGTTGGCACCACTCTCGAGGCCGCGAAACTTCGCAAAGGCGCTGTTGGCCAGGAACTCGGGCAAGCTGTCGTAGTAGAGGTTCTGGATAAGCGCGACGACGAATAAAGGCATCGCCAGGTATGCGATCCAGCGCATCACTCGTTCAGCATTCTCTGCATTCCGGAACGCGTTGGCCAGCAGACCCATCAGCGGCACAGTCAGCAACCAGGTGCGAATGCCAGAGATGCCGACAAGGATGTGCGGCAGCCGCGGGTTGAAGGCTTCGGCAATCACAAACAGCGCCCAGATGCCGATTGGCAGCCATACGCCGACACGCTCCAACCGAGAAGAACCGCGCGCCCCCAGGCGCTCTTTCGGCCGCATCAGGTAGGACAGGTAACAGACGGCTATGAGAAGGTCTTTTCCCAGCGAGACTGCGTAGGGCGTGCCCGGCAATCCTTTGCGTAACGAATCCTCGGCCATCACGATAATCAACAGCAGGCCAAGGCCGGCACGCCAATCCTGCAAGGCGGTAAACATGGCAGCGAGAAGGAACCCGACGGCTGCAAACTGCGCAGCGCCCAGAATGTGGTCGCCGGCCACGCCGGTGGCGCCAATCGCGCCGCCAAACAGGGCTGAAGCGCCGCAAAGCGCCAAGCCCTTGCGAAACGCGCCGTTGCGCGGTCCAGATTGGGAGGCAAGGGGCTGCCTCATTGGCAGGATGTAGGCTTGAGTCATGGGCAAGGAATGTCGATAATCCTTAAAGGTAGCGAAGTTTGCCCCAATCGCCACATTTTCGGTGATTCGGGTGGTACTGTGGATACGGCGTGGAACAAGACTTGAGAGAATCCTTGCAGCAGGCCCGTCGCTTATCAGCGCGCGGCGACTTCGCTGAAGCCCGACGGGAACTTGATTCCGCGGCCCGCGAAGCCGAGCCGGACGTGCGGGCGTCGCTGCATCGCCAGTCCCTGACCCTTGAAGTTCTTGAGAGCATAGACCTCGTGCGCCGCTTGCTGCGCGAGGGCGACGCCGCAGGGGCCGCGCGGGCCAGCGGCACGATCCTGAACGCCCTGAACCGGGATGAGTATGCCCGCCTGGGCGTGGTCGGGGCGGCTTTGTCGCTGCTTGGCCGGGCAGGCGACCTTGCCCGTCGACTGGAAAGTGGCGACGGCGGCGGACGCACCAGCGAAGAGGTCGGTGCCTTCGTCCAGCATTTGGGCCGCGAGCTCACTGCCCTTGAGCGCGAAACCGTCAGCCGCAACCTTGAGGCAGCGCTTGACCCTGCGCATTCGCAGGCGACCTCTACGCTCGGTGATCTGCTCAACCGCAAACCCTGGCGCTCAAGCCTGAGCCGCCCGGTGGAAGCCGTGCCCGAAGCCAGCCGCAGCGCCGCCAACGTGCCCGTCATGCGCGCCGGAGGCGATGAGTCGCCGGTCATCGGGCGCATCCTGATTGAGCAGGAACAACGCGAGCGTGTCAGCGCCGCGCCGCAAACCGCCACAGGCAGCGCGCGGCCCATGGACCCGTTTGAACTCGTCAGTCGCGCCGCACTGGAGAACTGGCACATCGTGCTGGCCTCGGCCCTGCTGTTCGGCGTCATCGGTTATCTGACCATGGTCGGGACACCGGACCGCTACGCGAGCACGGCGCTGCTGCAGAAGACGCCGCAGAGCAACCTCAGGGCACCGATCACGAACCGGCCGCAAACCTACGTGCCGCCGTTACCGCCGAAAACGATTCTGCAGCTGGTGAAACTGCCGACATTCCAAGAGCGCGTTTCCAGCCGCCTGCAGAACAGCGGGTGGGCGCCGGGTGAAACGCCGGCCGAAAATGAACTCAAGAAGTACTCCGTCTCTGCCGAGACGATCGCGTTTGCCCTGGATGTGGCAGTCGAAGACACGGGCGCGCAGACATTCATGATTTCGTTCAAGGCAACCCACGATAACCCCGAGTGGGCGCAGGCTATTGCCGGCAGCGCCGCCGAGGAATTCCGCGTGGTTTACTACGAACACATCACCCGCGAAGCCATTGCCAACCTCACGGACTACGAGGCGCGCCGCGAGCAGGTGAAGCTGCGCATCGAAACCATCCGCAAGTCGCGCCTCGACGAGTTCAAGACCAGCGAGGCCGAAGGGCTCGGGGCCACGCTTGAGCAACGCATCAACAACCTGCTGGCCAGGGTCGGCACATCTCGCAGCGACCTCGAAACCAGCCGCATCACGCTAAAAGCCGCGCGCCAGGAGCTTGACTCGCAAATCCAGATCAGTGAGCGCATCCCTGAGTACGAACAGCCGGCTGCCGACGCCCGCATCAGCGAGCGCGTGAAAAACCTGACCGACCTTGAGCGCGAACTGCGCGAACTGAACCGCAAGGCAGAAACCTACGGGCCAGAGCACCCGGCCCGCAAGCGCATCACACAGCTTGAGGACGACATCACGCTGCTGCGCGCCGAGATCAAAGAGCTTGAAGAGGCGCAACGCGCACCCGGGCAGGAATTGCCCCTGAACCGCGACCGCGCGGCCGCCGAAGACCGCGTGGTAAAGGCGCGCTACAACGTCACGCTGAACGAAGACACGGTCGCGCGTCTCGAATCCCTGATCCCGCGTCTTGAAGCCGAGCTGGAGGGCCTTCGCGAGAGCTACCTGCAGAGCGAAAGCCTGCGCCGCGAAGAGTCCGACCTGCTCGCGCAGCAAGCGCGCAACGATGTGGTGATTGAAGAAATCGGCGCGATCAAAGGCTCGGCGGACCGTGAGCTGGCGCTGGTTTCGCCCGCAAGCAAGTCAGTCAAAGTACAGAAGGATGTGCTGGTCGGCATTGCCGTCGGCATCATTCTTGGACTGGTGGTCGGCATCGGCGTTGCGATCGGCTTGCTGCGGCGCCGGCAATTGAGACGGGTGACGGCATGAAACGGCTGGGGTTCATTGCATGCGTTGTGTTTGCGCTTTGGGGCTGTGCCGGCCCCGAGAACGCCATTGACGTAACCACGCTGCAGGAATTGCCGCCGGACAACTACGTCTATCGGATCAACCCGGGCGACATCGTGCGCGTCGAGATTGCCGAGGACAAAGACTACAACTTCGCGGCGACCGTGCTGCCCGACGGCAGCGCAACCTTTCGCTGGGCCGGGCACCTTGACCTGATGGGGCTGACGCTGACCGAGACGCGCGACCTGGTCAAGGAGAAGCTTGAGCCCTGGTACGCATCGCCCACCATGACTGTCTACCTTGAACGCACGGGCGGGCCCGACCCGATCGTATTCCTCGGCAACTTCGGCGGCGGCACCACCAGCGCGCTCGGCGCCCAGAAGAACACCGGCGGCACCATTCCGTACCGCAAGGGCATGGGCGTGATCGAAGCCGTCGCCATTGCCGGCGGCGCCGGTGAGCCTGACATCGACGTGGCCCCGTACCTCTACATCGTGCGAAACATCAAGTCGATCAAGGGCCGGCAGGTGTACCGCTACGACCTGGCCGAGGCTGTGCGCGGCGGCTCGCCGGACTTGCCGCTGCACCCCGGCGACGTGCTTTTCCTTGACCAGTCGTGGCTGCAAGACCTTGAGCGTGCACTGGGTATCACACTGCGCATTGTGGGTGGCGCGACGAATGCCCTGGGCACCGCGCTTCTGGTCGATGCGGTTGCCGACGGCGCCTTTGCGGACTGAGATGAGAATCCTGGTAACCGGCGGTGCGGGCTTCATCGGCAGTCACCTGTGCGCGGCGCTGCTTCAAGAAAAGAACTACGTCGTCTGTCTCGACAACCTCAGTACCGGGCGCATCGACAACCTGGCGCCCCTGATCGGCAACCCGCAATTTGAGTTCATCCAGCACGACCTGATTCAGCCCTACGTCACCGAGGCCGACCGCGTCTATCACCTCGCGTGCCCGGCCAGCCCCGTGGCCTACCGCAGCAACCCCGTGCGCACGGTCAAGACTAACGTGCTCGGCACCATGAACATGCTGGGCCTGGCGCGGCGCACCGGCGCCCGCATTCTGCTGGCTGGCACCAGCGAAGTGTACGGCGACCCCAAGGTGCACCCGCAGCCCGAGAGTTACCTGGGCAACGTCAACCAGCTCGGCCCCCGCGCCTGCTACGACGAGGGCAAACGCATCGCCGAGACCCTGATGATGGAGTACCACCGCGAACACAAGGTGGACATCCGCATCGCCCGCATTTTCAACACCTACGGCCCGCGCATGCAGGGCGATGATGGCCGCGTCGTCAGCAACTTCATCCTCAAGGCGCTGGGCAACAAGCCGCCTGAACTCTATGGCGACGGCACCCAAAGCCGCAGCTTCTGCTACATCGACGACATGGTGGCCGGCTTGCGCAGCCTGATGGAGTACACGGGACCGCTGCGCCACGAGCCGTTTAATCTTGGCAATCCACACGAAGTCACGGTGCGCGAGCTGGCGGCCCGAATCACGGCCCTGGCCGGCGCGACCTCGCAACCCGTCTTCAAGCCGGCACAGCAGGATGACCCGGCGCGGCGCTGCCCCGACATCTCGCGCGCGTACAAGGAACTTGCCTTCGAGCCCCGCATCGGCCTGGACGAGGGCCTGCGCCGCACGATCGAGTGGTTCAGGACGCATTGATGGCGGTTTACATCTACATCTGGAAATCAAGCGAGGACGAACAGTTCGTGCACTACTCGTTCAGTCCCGAAGATGGCGTGGTCGGCGTCATGCGCATCGCGCGCGCGACCGGCAACATGGACCTGCTGCAACCCTGCCCCGGCGACGACACCTTCACGTACTATCAGTGTGCCTGCAAAGCCGTCTGGAACGGCTGGTCGGTCAAGAAGCTGCCCGAAACCACGCAGTACATCTACGGGTAGACCGTTGCCAGCCTTTGAGACCGGTCCAGAATGCTGGACATGATCTCGGCAGAGATAGCCTATCTGTTCCGGCATGCCGCCTTGCGCGATGCCGCCTACCAGTTGCAGCTGCCATCGAAGCGCGCCGCGCTGCACCACCTCGCGCTCGACATTCTGGAGTCCACACTGTCGCAAGCCGACCGCGCCACCGCAGCGGACGAGCTGGCACGGCATGCCCGCCTCGCCACGCTGGGTTCATTGAACGAAGCCGAGAAGGCTGCGTTGTTTCTGCGCGAAGCAGCGTTTCTGCGTGAAGCAATTGAGTACGCCTTGGCCGGCTTCCATCACGAAAAGGTGGAACAGCTTGCCCTGGAACTTTCGGTCCACGCGGCGCTCAGTGAGGCCGAGCGCTGCCGCTTCCTGCTGACGGCGGCCGATGCCGCCCGGGCTTCAGGTCACATCGCCACTGCCGAAGACTGCGCGCGGAAGGCCCTTGCATCTGCGCAGCAGTCTGGTGACGCGGACACCCAGGGTGACGCCCTGGTTTCACAGGCACTGAGCCTGATGCACACCGGCCGAAACGGACAAGCCGAGCAGGCGTTTTCCGCCGCGCTGGATTGCTACCGGGCGGCAGGAAGCGAAGCCTCCGAGCGCAAGACCATGGGCAATCTTGGAAACCTGTACCTGCTTACGGCGCGGCTTCAGTTGGCCGAGACAACGATCAGCCGCGTGCTCGAGATGTCACGGGCCGCCGGTGACCACGCCAGCGAAGCGGCCGCGCTTGCCAACCTGGGCGGCGTCATGAAAGAGCGGGCGCTGTTTGCAGAAAGTGAGCGGCTGTATCGGCAGGCCCTGGCAATCTACATCGAACTCGGAACGATTCGGCAGCGGGGAGTGATTTACGCCAATCTCGCCAATTGCCTCAATGCAGTCGGCCGCGCCGATGAAGCGGAAGGCATGTACATGGCGGCGCTTGCACTGAACCGCGAAACCGGCAACCGCCGAAGCGAGGGCCTTGTATTGGGTAACCTCGGAGAATTTTACCGGCAGCAGGGTCGCCGAGATGACGCACGCCGCGTGCAGTCACTGTCACTGGAGATCAGTCGCGAGTACCAGAACCTTCGCTCAGCGGCCTATGCCCTGGCGAACATGGCGGTCCTTGACGAGCAGGACGGTCGTTTCGAATCCGCGCTGGCCTTGTACGACGAAGCCCTGAGGTGCGCAGACGCGGCCGGCAGTATCCCACTGAAACGTCAGGTGATCACACATCGAGGCACACTGCAGTTGTTGCGCGGCGAGCGGGCCGGGGCCGAGCACGCGCTAAACGGCCTGCGCGCACTCGACGAGAGCCTGACCGAGCACGCGTCCGGCGTGGGTCGTCCCCTGCTGGTGCGCTGGCTGCTGGATCAAGCCACGCACGATGCCGCGGCCCTCAAGCCTGCGCTGCAGGAACTGGAACACCTGAAACAAGCCACAGACCGCGGCGCGGACGAACAGGCCAAAGGAACCCTTGAGAGGATTCAAGAAGTGGCCAAGGCTGTGCTGCAAGGCTCGCCGCTGGTGTTTCGTGGCCATGTGGCAACCGGGAACCAGCTCACCGCCCCGTTGGCCAGAAGCCTGCTTGGCGATGTGCACGCAGGGCAGCTTGCGCCGGCAGTCGTGGCCGCATTGCAGAGTCTCGCGCAGGGCAGCCCGTAGCTGGCGCGGGGACAGGGCTGGTATCCTGTCGCCGGAATGCGAGATCGCGTGTAGGGGTCTTTCCAACCTGGGGGATAGCGCTGCCATGACAACGCAACGATTCACGTTTGTGTTCGTTCTGCTCCTGACTGTCGCGGCTTGCGGCGGCGGAAACTCACCGCTTGGTGCAGGCAGCAGTCCGGACTACAGCACACCCGAGGCCACGATGCGGTCGCTGATCGCGGCCAAGATAAGCCATGATGCTGAAGCCGCCGCCGAGTGTTGGGTGGCATCAGAGCGCGAAGCCAAACTGGAATCGTACCGCACAACGTATTCGGTTACCGGCTCATCAGGAAACCCCGGCCTGAAGTTTGAGAGGGTTGAGAACAAGCTGGGGTACACACTCGGGGTCTACAGCGTTCCGAGCACAGCCGGGCGGGTCAATCAAAAGTCCTTGGCGCTGGTCAACGAAAATGGCCAGTGGAAGTGCAGCGAAGCCCAGTGGCAGAAATTCTGGAAGGCGCTGCTACAGGAGGAAAAGCGCTAGGCACCGACCAGAGGCCAAGATGTGCACGCGTCCGCCTTCGCCAGGGGTTCGGCGGACACGCAATTCGCCCGCGCTGAGCGGGCGAATGGCATGGTGGATCGGCCGGGACTCGAACCCGGAACCCACGGCTTAAAAGGCCGCTACTCTACCAATTGAGCTACCGATCCACTGTGCACCCGGCGCTTCCGGGCGCGAGTGTAGTTCTGCGCCCTTGCGGGGCCAGACCCCGAAGTCGCTTCTGTTGAACGGGCAGCGGTTGCGCTTTTGGCTGCCATGAATTTACCATATGCCCGGTCGGGGAGTCCCATCATGGATGTTTCACGCTTCTGGGCTTTGATCGACGAAGCCCGCGAGCTCGCAGAAGGCAGCGACGCAACTGAGCGCGCGGCCAGCCAGGCCGAGCATCTCACGCAATTGCTGAAACAACGCAGCGCCGCCGAAATTGAAACCTTCGAGCGCCGCTTCCATGAGCTCATGAACCAGAGCTACCGCTGGGACCTGTGGGGCGCCGCCTACGTGATCCACGGCGGCTGCAGCGACGACGCGTTCGACTACTTTCGCGCGTGGCTGATCGGGCAAGGCCGCGAAGTCTTTGAGCGCGCGCTCAAAGAACCCGAAAGCCTGCTGGAACTGGCCAGGCAAGAGCCCGACCCCACCAGCGTTGAACTCGAAGCCGAGCCCCTGATGTACGCCGCAGCAGACGCCTACATCGCGCGCACCGCAGAAGACCTCGACGTGCCGCTGCCGCAGCGCCCCGACGAACCCCGGGGCAAGGCATGGGAAGAGAACGAGCTGCCCAAATTGTTCCCGAAGCTTTGGGCACACTTCGAAGGCGCGTGATCAGTCGGTCTTTGGCGTTTCGCCTTCGGGCTTGACCTCGTCGGGTTTGGCGTCCGGCTTGACCTCGTCCTTGGGCTTGGCCGCGATGTTCTTCTCGAACTCGAAGTACAGGTCTTCCTGCAGCAGCCCCAGGTCGAGGCCATCTTCCGCGTCGAGGTCTTTGCCCATAAAGCGATAGCAGTATACGGCGCCCTTGCGCAGTTCTTTCAAGCCTTCGACGGGGTCGGCCAGCTTGCGCACGCTTTCGGGCAGATTCACGAAGCCGGTTTCGCGGTTCTTCTGGAACATCTCTTCGTCGTGCTGCTCAGCTGTCACGAGCCCGAAGCGTTTGCTCTTGGTCAGGTCCACGGCTTCTCGGGTGATCAGCCACAACTCCAGGTCGAACTCGCCTCGTTTGTCGTTGATCTTGAGCGGGTAGACGGGCTTGGGAGTCTTGAAGCTGATTTGCAGTGGCTTTGCGCTGCCGTCGGCGGGCAGGTCGGCCTCGGACTTCCACTTGATCGCTAGCCAGTAGTAATTCTCAAGCAGGTAGAAGCGCAGGATGCGTTCGTCCACTTCGCCGAATTCGTTGTCCTTGAGCCATGCTGCCAGCTCCTGGCCCCCCAACTCGCCCTGGGCCTTGATCGGCTGGATCGTGTAGGCGCCCGCGGTGACGGCCTCGAGAAACTCGACCGAGTCGCCTTCGTCATCATCGGCGAAGACCACGGGACCAAGAGTTCTTTCGTCGCTGTCATCCTCGGGCAGGCGCGGGCCGACGGCTGTGAACTTTTGCAGGTCGTCGAACAGTGTCGCCTCAGCTTCCGCGTAACTGTCGGGCAGCGCGGGCAGCGGCACGAGCCAGGCAAACGACTTCAGGCCTTTCACGACGCCATCGTCCGTGACTTCGGCGCGCTCAAGTTTCTCCGTGTTCACGCGATAGCCGGGCTGGATGACCAGCTCTTGCCGGCCGTTGTCGAAAAACACCAGACCACGCTGGGCGCCTGAATCGATCGGGGCCATGAAGCCCTTGGGCGGGTGGATGCACGCGTTTGCCGTGCGCGGCGCGCCAAACCAGACGACGGCGGCCAGGGCGGCCGCCGTCAGTATGCAGTAGTTGAGTGTGCGCATGGCTTGCTCCGTTTCAGTCCACTGGCTTGGCGTCTGCGGCCGGCTTGAACTCGAAGGACAGGTCGCCATCCCACTTGGAGAGGTCGATCTTGTCATTGATGCCCGGCGCAAAGAACCGGTAGCAGTATAATTTGCCTTCTTTCATCTGCTTGAGTGCTTCTGCGTCGGCGCTGACTTTGCTGATTTCCTTGGGCAGATTGGCGAAAGTGGTTTCGCGGTTCGCCTGCGCCATCATGGGGTCGCGCTGTTCGACCGTCCTGAGGCCGAATGCTTTGCTCTTGTCTGTGTCCACTTCCTTGCGCGTGATCAACCACAGCTCTAGGTCGAATGCACCGGCGCCCTCGTGAATGCGCACCGGGTAGACAGGCTTGTCGGTCTTGAAGCCAATCTGCAGCGGCTTGATTTCGCCGTTCGCGGGCAGGCCCTTGGGGTTGTGCAGCTTGACCGCCAGCCAGTAGTACTCTTTGTCGGTGTACCAGCGCACGAGGTCATCCTTGGGCTCGCCAAATCCGTTGTCCTTGAGCCAGCCCTTGAGCTCCTGCACGCCCAGTTCGCCGTGGGCCTTGATGGGCTGGATCTTGTAGTCGCCGACGACAACTTCTTCGTGAAACTCGGCGCCCTTGGCGCCTGCCCCGCCGCGCTTACCGCGCCAGGTGTTGGTGTCGTCGTGCTTGGAGTCCTCGGGCGAGTTGTCGTAGGCCTTGGTGAACTCTTCAAGCTGCGCAAAGACCTTCGCGTCTACCTCTTTGTAGTTGTCCGGCAGGTTCGGTGTCGGGATCAGCCACGCCACCGTGGTGAAGCCGGCAATGGCATCGTCGGCCCCTTTCATGCCCTCGGTATCGAGCTTGTAGCCCGGGCGAATCACCATTTCCTGGCGGCCATCGGCAAAGAAGATCAGCCCCTTCTGGGCATCGGCCTTGATGGGAATCTTGAATTCGCGTGGCGGGTGCAGGCAGGCGTCAGCGGGCAATGCCCCGACAACGAAGACGGATGCTGCAAGGGCTGCCGCAGCGGACATCAGAACGATTACAGGCTTGCGCATGGTTGGCTCCGGGAACAGGCTTCAGTCCTTCTTGGTTTCGTTGACAGTCTTGAACTCGAGCGTCAGGTCGGTCTTCCATTCGGACAGTTTGATCGTGTCGTTGATGCCTGCGGCGAAAAAGCGGCAGACGTGCAAGTCGCCCTTTTTCAGCTTGGCGAGGGCCTTGGTGTCATCCGCAATCTTGCGCACTTCCTCGGGCAGGTCCACGTACGTGGTCTTGCGATTCGCCTGGTGCATCATCACGTCGCGCTGCTCTACCGTCTGAAGGCCATAGGCCTTGGACTTCTCGGTGTCGACTTCGCGGTCGCTGATCACCCACATCTCCAGGTCGAATGTCCCGCCGCCCTCATAGATGCGCAGCGGGTACACCGGTTTGTCCGTCTTGAAACCGATCTGCAGTGGCTTGACCTCGCCGTTAGCGGGCAGGCCCTTGGGGTTGTGCAGTTTGACCGCCAGCCAGTAGTGGCCGGCGTCGGTGTAATGGCGCAACGCCTTGTCGGTGGGCTCGCCAAAGCCGTTGTCTTTGAGCCAGCCCTTCATCTCAAGCACGCCCAGTTCGCCCGAGGCCTTGATGGGCTGGATCTTGTAGTCGCCTACGACCACTTCCTCAAGAAACTCGGCACCATGCTTTTCCAACTTGTCCGAATCGACACCGTCCTCCTGCGCGCTATTCAGGCCGACGTTCTCCTCGGGCTTCGTAAACTCCTCGAGCTTGCTGAACATGGCTGCATCAGCTTCTTTGTAATTGTCCGGCAAGTTCGGTGTCGGGATCAGCCATGCGATCGTCGTGAAGCCCTCCACGGCATCATTCTTGACCTTCATGCCTTCGGTGTCGAGCTTGTAGCCCGGCCGAATGACCGTTTCCTGGTAGCCGTCCACGAAGAAAATGAGCCCCTTCTGGGCGTCGGCCTTGATCGGAATCTTGAACTCGCGCGGCGGGTGCAGGCAGGCATCCACTGGCGTGGGTTGAAACGCGTACATGGCAACTGTCGCGGAGATGGCGATGGCGGCGCCCGCCAGCACATTTCGGAATGAGAGCATGGCTTCCTTTCAGGAAGATGGAGACGTCTTGAGACGACGCCATTGCGCGGCAGGTTCCGGATTTTCCGTAGATGCGTTAACTCTTGATCCACAATGACTTGCGTTAGGCAGCAGTGTGCTAAAAGCATGTCATGTACGAGTTCATGCGCGGCAGAGTTGTTTCGGCGCTTCCCGGTGTGGCCGTGCTGGACGTCGGCGGCATTGGCTTTCGCGTGTTCGTGCCGTTCTCGACTTCCGGCAAACTACGGGCCGGCGCAGAGGCCACACTGCTGCTTTACCACACCATCAACGCCGAACAGGGTGAAGAACGCCTCTACGGCTTCGGCACAGAAGACGAGCGCCGCCTGTTCAAGGCCCTGCTCGAGGTCAAAGGCATCGGTCCGGCCACGGCGCTGCAGGTGCTGTGCGCAGCCGACGCCGACCGCCTGATTGAGCTGATCGCAAGCGGCGACGTCGCCGGCTTGAAGAAATTCAAGGGCATCGGGCCCAAGAGTGCCGAGCGCATCGTGACGGAGTTGCGCGAGAAAGTCGCGCCCTGGGCCAAGGGGTCAGCCGTGATCGGCAGCGGCCCGCCGATCGCGCTGGATTCAGCCGCTGGCGACGCTGTGCTGGCGCTGATCGCGCTGGGGTATCCGCCGGCCAAGAGCGAAGAGGCCGTGCGCAAATCCGCAGGATCGCTGGGCGACAAAGCCAGCACCGAAGAAATCGTGCGCAAGGCTTTGCAACTGGTGTGACGGCTACGCAAACGCGCTGTGGCCGGTGATGTACTGGCCGATCGCGAGGCTGTGGACGTCGTTGGTGCCCTCGTAGGTCTTGACGCTCTCGAGGTTGGCCATGTGCCGCGCCACGTGGTACTCAAGCATAATGCCGTTGGCACCCAGCATTTCGCGGGCGACGCGGGCAATCTCCAGGGCGATGCCCACGTTGTTCATCTTGGACATGCTGACCTGGAAGTGGGTCATCTTGCCCTCATCCTTCAGCTTGGCCAGGCGCCACGCCATCAGCTGCCCCTTGGTGATCTCAGTGAGCATCTTCTGCAGTTTGTGCTGCGTGGTCTGGTGCGCTGACAACGGCTTGCCGAAAATAATGCGCTCGGACGCATAGTTCTTTGCCGTGTCATAGCAGGCCATGGCTGCGCCAAGCGCGCCCCACGCAATGCCGAAGCGCGCCTGTGTCAGGCATCCCAAGGGGCCCTTCAAGCCTTCGGCCTTGGGCAGCATGTTCTCTTCGGGCACGCGCACGTCTGTGAAAAACAACTCGCTGGTGTTGCTGGCGCGCAGGCTCAGCTTCTTCTTCTGCTCGCGCACGTCGTAGCCGGGCATGCCTTTCTCGACGACGAAACCACGAATGCTCTTGGGGTCATCGCTGTCGCCGGTCTTGGCCCACACCACGGCGATGTCGCTCAGGTTGCCATTCGTGATCCACATCTTGGCGCCGTTCAGCACCCACTCTTTGCCGTCTTTCTTCGCACGCGTGATCATGCCGGACGGGTTGCTGCCGAAGTCAGGCTCGGTCAGGCCGAAGCAACCAATGATGCGTGCTGCCGCAAGCTCAGGCAGCCACTTCTTTTTCTGGTCGTCGCTGCCGTAGGCGTAGATCGGGTACATCACCAGGGCCGACTGCACGCTGGCAAAGCTGCGCACGCCGGAATCGCCGCGTTCGAGCTCCTGGTTGATCAAGCCGTAGGCAACGTTGTTCATGCCCGCGCAGCCGAACTCTTCGGGCAGGTTGGCGCCCAGCACGCCGAGCTCGCCGAGCTTGGGGATGATGGCCTTGGGGAACTCTCCTTTTTCGTAGCAGTCCTCGATGATCGGCATCACGTTGTCGTCCACGAAATCGCGGACCGTGTCACGAACGTTGCGGTCGTCTTCGCTCAACAGTTCATCAAGATTGAAAAAGTCAGGGCTCTCGAACTTCGCCATGGCAAGGTCCTCATTCCGTCAGGGCCGGAGCGGCAACATAGCGGCACGCGTGACACTCAACAAGGTTAGCGTCGGCCGCGCCGGTCACCTTTGCGCTTGCGGCGGTCGCGCTTGTCCTGGTTGCGCTGGCGAGACCAGCTTCGCGGCTTGGCGTGCTCGCCGACCGGGGTCAGGCGCAGGCTGCGCGAGGCCAGGTCGATGCCGGCGATTTCGACTTCCATGCGGTCGCCCATCATCACACGCTTGACGCCCGCGCCGGTGTCGTAGTGCGCCCAGAACCGGTGCACCTCGACCCAGCCGTCTGTCATCTCGCCGAACTCGATGTAGCCCTCGGCCATCACGTCATCCAGCCGCACCGTGATGCTCATGGAACTTACGCCAACCACCGTGCCGTGAAACGCCTCGCCTACGCGCGGGATCAACGTGCGCAGGATCTTGATCTGGTCGGCGGCCAGCTCGCCCTTGTCCGACCGAATGCTGCGCTCGGTGCAGTGGGCGGCAATGTGCGGCATGCTGAACTCAATGCGCTCAAAGCCATCGATCTTCTTGCCGGGCACCGGTCTGGGCGGCGGGCCCTTGCTGCCATCGGCCCAGGCCAGCCCCATCGGTTGGCGTTCCCATCGCAGCACACCGCCGATGTCGAGATAGGCGCTCAACACCTGGTGCGTCAGGGTGTCGGGATAGCGCCGGATCGGCGACGTAAAGTGCACGTACTTGGTGACAGCCAGCGCATAGTGCAGCTCGGGCCCCGCGTGGTACACGGCGCGCGTGAGGCTGCGCAGCAGCGCGTAGTGAATCGCGTCGCCGCCGGGCGACTTCAGCACCTTGTCGAGAAACTTCTGCAGCTCGCCCGGGCGCTCAAAGTCGGGCTTGGGCAGCTTCATTTCCTCGCAGAACTCCCAGAAGTCCTCAATCGAGTCTTCCTCAGGCGCGGGGTGAATACGGCCGATGTAGGGCAACCCGCGCTCAAGCAGGAAGTGGGCGACGGCTTCGTTGGCTGCCAGCATGAACTCTTCGATCAGGTTGTGCGCAGGATCGGTCTTCTCTTCGCTAATCTCGGTGACCAGGCCGTTCTTGTCCACGATCACGTGGGGTCGCGGAATCTCGAGCGTCAACGCGCCGCGCGCGATGCGCCGCTTCTGCAATGCATCGGCCAGCTTGCGGCCCTCCAGCAGCAGTTGATCCACGGTGTCGTCGCCGGTCTTGCCGCCCTGCGTCAGCACCGGAAGCACTTCCTCGTACGTCAGAAAGCGTCGCACGCGCACCACGCTTTCCACGAGCTCGCGCCGCTGCAACTCGCCCTGCGCGTCAAACACCATGAACACGGACTTTGCCAGCCGGTCCACGCTGTCGTGCAGGCTGCACAGCCCCGCACTCAACTCTTTGGGCAGCATCGGGATCAGCTTGCCGGGCAGGTACACGCTGGTGGCGCGAAAGCGCGCGTCTTCGTCCAGCGCGCTGCCGGGCGTCACATAGCGCGACACGTCGGCAATGTGCACGCCCAGCCGCGTCAAGCCGCCCTCAAGCTGCTCGATGCTGATGGCGTCGTCGTGGTCCTCAGCGTCCTTGGGGTCGATCGTGATCACCGCCATCTTGCGCAGGTCGATGCGCCCCTTGAAGCTCTCGGGGTCTGGGTCGCGCGGCAGGCTGCGCGCCTGTTGCAGCGATTCGTCGGTGAACTCACCGGGAAAGCCGAACAGGGCCACCAGGTTGTCCAGGTCATGCAGCGGGTTGTCGATGCTGCCGACGCTGCCCAGCATCTCGGCGCGGGCGCCGCCCCGCGCGTCAGGTTTGCGCAGGAGCTTCACGCGGATCACCGTGCCCGGTTTCATGCGGTGCACTTCATGCGGCTGCATGTAGGCGTAGCGCGGCAGGTTGTAGCCCTCAAGCCGCACGCGCGGCTTGCCGCTGTGGCTGATCTCGAAGACACCGGCGGCTTCATTGGCGCGCGCGTCAATGATTGAAAGTACGCGCCCGGACAGTCCCTCGCGGGGCTCACCGCCGCGGCGGCCACGGTTCTTGCCGCGCTTGAAGCTGGCGAGCACCAGGTCGCCTTCCTGTGCGCCTTCCTCAAGGCCGCTGGGAATATCGATGGTCTGGACCTGCCGGTCGCGCGGGACGACAAACCCGCCCGATGCGCCCTGCCCGCGCGATCGCCGATACGTGCCGACCGCCGCCGGTACCCCAACAGCCTGGTAGCGCTTGCCCTTGTGGCGCTGCAACTTGCCGGCGAACACCAGCGATTCCAGCCAGTCCCGCAGGTCGTCAGACTCTTCGACTTTCAGGCTCTTGGCAATTGCCGCAATCTCCTGCGGCTCGGCGCAGAAGGCCTTCACACGCTCGAATGCGTCATCAGCAAAGCGGGGAGATTCAGTGTCGTTCACGGCAGCCCTTCAATGAGCCGCCATCAAAGGCAAATTGGCGCACGATACAAGCCGCAGCGCCCGCTTCTCAATGCGACGGCGAACCCGGCATCAACTGGAAGAAGCTGAAGACGGCGTTGTACTTGTCGCCGGGGCCGAAGTAGTCGCGCGCGACGCGGCGAATCTTGCCGCCCTCTCGCCTGAGAATGCTGACGCCCGGGCCGTAGTTGCCCTTGTCGTCGGCATAGCCCAGGTCCTGCGCCAGCGTCGTGCCCTGCACCGAGAGCATGCGGAAGTCCCAGCCGCGCTTGTCGGCGACGGCTTTCTGTTTGTCGGGCGCGTCGGGGCTGGTCAGCACAAACGCCGCCTTGGTCTTTCCGCCGGGCACACCCTTTTCAATGAACTCCCAGATTGAGCGAAAGCCGTCGGCCCAAAGCGTGCAGTAGGGGCAGCTCGCGCCCATGTTGTGAACCAGCACCATGAACTCCTGGTCGCCAAAGGCCTCGCTGAGTTTGACCGGGCCCTCCGGGCCCTGCAGCGTGTAGTCCTGGACGTCGCCCGCGCCCCAGCGCTGCTTCAGGGCGATCATCTTCTTCTCGACTTCGTCCATCTGCTTGTACAGCAGTTCGAGCTCTTTCTCGTGCTCGCTCACTTCGCGCTGTTCAGACATGTCGTGCCCCCTCGCCGCAACTAGTCCAGTGTGATGTTCGTGGCGCTCTGGTCTGTGCCATCGCCGTCGTCGGTGCTCAGCGTCGCCCCGGATTGAATCACCAGCGCCGGGTTGCTTGGACCCAGGCCCGCCGGGTCGAGCAGGATCGTGCCCGCCAGACCTGTTCCGCGGCCATCGGCAAACAGCCGCGCCGACGATGCGATCGTGACTTGCGCGGCGTCTACAATACTGATGCCGCCGCTGCTGCTGTTGGAGGAGCCGCCGCTGGCATCGAGCAATCCGGTCACGTTCAAGAACGCGCCCTCGGTTGCGATGGTGATGGTCCCGGCGTCGCCGCCGGGTGCGCCGGTGCCGCCCGTGACCCGCGCGTTGCCCTGCATCTGCACCGTGCCGTCGGTGCCGCCGCCATCGGCTGCCGTGGCATCAATCGAGACGCTGCCGCCCTGCCCACCCGTGCCGCCGTTGGCGTCGCCGCCGCGGGCATCAAGACTTGAGCCGCCGCTGACCACCACACCGCCCGCGTCAGACACGCCGTCGTCGTCCGTGGAGATGTCGATGCTGCCGCCATCGCCGCCGTCGGGGCCGCTGCCGCCGCGGGTGATCAGCACACACTCGATCGTGATTGCGCCGTCCTCGGTCGTGAGGGCCAGCGTGCCGCCCGCGCCCCCGGTGCCGCCAGTTCCGCCGGCGCCGCCACTTGCAATGCTCGTGCCGCCGTTCCATGCAATGGCGCCCGACGACTGCGCGTCAATCGCGCCGCCCGGGCCGCCGTCGGGGCCGATACCTCCGATACACTGCACGCTCAAACTCTCTAGCGACGACCCGCCGTCGCCGGACTGTGATTGTACGCTGCCGCCCTGCCCTCCGGTCAGGTCCGACGTACCACCGTTTGCATACACGCTGCCCTGAAGGCGCGTGGTGCCGGCGCTGGCGCCGACCGAGTTGCCGAGCGAAGCGCTACCGCCGTTGCCGCCGACTCCGCCAGTGGCTTGGCCGCCTGACGCGTCAGCGTCGATCACGAAGTCCAGGTTGCCGTCATCTACCGTCAGGTTGACCTGGCCGCCGGTGCCGCCGATGCCGTTGCTCGCGGCACCGCCGCCGACGTTGGCATACATCGTGCCCCACGCCGACCCGGCGTTGACAAACACCTCAGCTGTGCCGCCAGTGCCGCCGTCTGCGCCGTTGCCGCCCTGGGCAAAGACCTCAATCCAGGCGTTGGAAACCTGCGCCGTAGCGATGGCCACGCTTACGCCGGCTGCGCCGCCGACACCGCCCTGCACCGGCGAACCACCGCCGCGCGCGTAAGCCGACACCAGAAAGTTGCGCAGGATCGCGGGGCCTGAAGCCGTCAGGAAAGCACTTCCACCGTTGCCGCCCTGGGAGGCGCCGCTGCCGCCGTTGGTCCATGCGTAGACTTCGCTGTCCTCAAGCAATGCGGTCACATCCATGGCGAACGCACCGCCCTGCCCGCCCTGGTCGCCGCTGCCGCCGCGGCTGTACGCCACCAGGTACAAAGCCGAAACAACCTGGCTGAGCCACAAGCCGCCGCCGCCATCGCCGCCGTCGCCGTTGGCTGAGGCGCCGCCGTCGGCGTTCACGCGAATGCTGCCGGTGTTTTCGATGGTGCTGGCGTTGACACTGCCCGCCGTGCCGCCCAATCCGTCTGTGGTAGACCCGCCCCAGGTGTCGATGCGCGCGTACCAGCTTACGCCGGCGTCCAGCGTGATGTTGACGTCACCGCCATTGCCGCCGTCGCCGTCACGGCCCAGTCCGCCGTGCGTGATGAACGCCCACCCCAGGTCAACCCATGCGGCGCCCGTGGCTGTGAGGTTGATATTGCCGCCGCTGCCGCCGTCCTGCTGGCCTTCCATGCCGTGGGTGCGCCATGACCCGCTGCGCAGCACCGCGTCGCCGTTGCCGGCGGTGATGCCTACGTCGCCGCCATCGCCACCATCCAGCGTGGCTGTCGCGGGGCCGCCGTCAGCGCGCACGCGGCCCAGCACAACGGCTGAGCCGTTGGGCGCGAAGATTGCCACGTCGCCGGCGTCAAAGCCGTTCACGGCATTGGTTGTGATCGCGCCGTCTACGGTGACGCCATCGGTGTGGGTGGACGTGAAGCTGATGCCCACGGCGTCGTTGGCAGTGCGGGCTGTGCGCACGTCACCGTCAATGCGAATCACGTCGGCGGCGATGAACACCACGTCGGTCACGTCCGTCGCCGGAGTGACGCCGGTAAACGGGGCGTCGGACAGGTCAAGCCGCGCGTCGCCCGGCAGAAACAGCCCCTGCGCGCCAATGTTGAATGTGGCGACGCCGCCTGCGATGACGGGCAACTGGGCCGCCTCAAGCTCGGCATAGCTGATGTTTTCATCGTCCAGCATGCCAAGGGTGAAGAAGTTGTTGGCCGGCGTGAAGCGGGGGCCGTCGTCGTCCAGCATCGGGCTGCCGCCCGTTACGCTGATCGTGATTGTCCCGCTGTCGCCCGCGGACCGGCCAGCCAACGCATGGGCGTGCCCGCCTACGGTTGAGATGGCGGCTGGGCCAACACTCGGGAACAGCGCTTCAGGCCCGTCCGGCAGGTTGGGGTGGTTGTCGCGCTGGCAACCAGAGACGAACAGTGCAGCGGCAACGCCGCCGGCAACGATCAGGTGCGATAGGCGCATGTTTGCCCTCGACGAATCAGCCAGGCGGGGTACCCGGCACAACGCGGGGAATTGCGGGAAAGGAATGATAGCAAGGCGCAGGCGATGTGGCAAAACTCTCATGAAATCTCGACCACGTCCCAGGGCGGCACCGCAATGCCCTCCGTGCCCGCCGCCATGGCTGCCATGGCCGCTTTGTTTGATTGCAACACGCGCCAGCCGTCGGGGTCCAGTTGCGGGGCGGCATCGATCAATGCCAGCCGCAGTGCCGGTAACAATTCAGCAATCAGGTGACCGCGGTGAACCAAAGCAAGGGTACCTGTTGCGACCGCACGTTCCACTTCGGATGTAAGTCCCTCGAATTCGTGGGATTGCTTTTCTGGTGAAACGAGTCGCCCCGCAGCTACGCGCACAGGGTCAATTGGGCCGCCGCGCTGCCAACTGTCTACGGCAACCCGCAGCAGCCCGGGAAGCGAGTACATGCGCCGCCAGTGCTCTGCGTCGTTCTTCTCCAGCAGAGAATCCGCCTGCTGCGACAGCTCGGCTGCCTCGCCGATGTCGCCCTGCAGCATCCGGCACGAAGCCAGCACCGACTGAAACACGGCCAGTTCGATCCGGCGCCCAAGACGCCTGAGGTCAGCAACGGCTTGGCGCAGGCAGGCCTCACCCTCGCGCAAACGCCCGGTGCGGACAGAGAGTTGACCCAGGTTGCCGAGGCAGATGGCCGACTGGACGGCAATCCCGCGAGCGCGAAAAGCCGCCAGCGCCTCGATGTACTTGGCGCGGGCTTCGTCGTGTCGCCCTTCTTCAGTCCACAGGCCGGCCAGGTTGCTGTTGACCGCGCCCACCCCGACGCTGTCGCCGATCTGTACATACAGGGCAAGCGCACGCTGGTGCATGGCTGCAGCTTCGTCGCGGCGACCGCAGTCTTGAAGCAATGAGCCCAGATGATCGACCGCCGAGGCCAAGGGGCCAGAGGGGACGCCTTCCGCGACCTCGACCGCCCGCCTCATCTGCGGCTCGGCCTGTGCAAGGTCCCCCAATTGCCATGCGATATCTGCCAGATAGCGGTGCGCCCGCGATCGCGCAGCCGGGAAGTGCCCGTCTGCCATCGCCGCCAGGGCGGCGAGCGCTGCTTCCTTTGCGGCGGCATGGTCGGCCCTGGCTAGTGCTAGTTGTGCCCTGTGGTTGAGCAGGGTTACCTGCAACCGGACGTCACCGATCCGCTGTGCCAGATCAAGCCCGGCTTCGCAGTGCCCCCGCGCGGATGTCGCATCACCAGTCATCAAGGCGTGCGTGAACCGCAGTGCAAGTAGTTCGCCGAGGACCTGGTCGTTCTTGGACAGGGCGCACAAGGCCTGCGCTTCTTCGAGCAATGGGGGCGCCTCGGACTGCCGGCCCGAACTCAACAGGATGGTCGCTGCTTTCACTGTCCAGTGCGCCGCCTGTGCATGCTCAGCACTGGGGTGGCGCGCTGCCCGCTGATACAGTTCGACTGCACTTCGGTTGTGCCACAGGCCGGCTTCGTGTGTTGCCGCCCTGGCCAGCCACACCAGTTCTCGCTTCTGCAGCTCTGGCAGGTCAACACCCGTCGCCAACTTGGCGGCGGCGGCATGGGCCGCGATTTCAAGTGCCCATGAGTCACCCGCCGGCCCCTGCGGCACCAGCACTTCCAGCACCTGAAGCGCCGCGAGGTGCAACGCTCCGCGCGCGGCAGGCGGCTGCAGCTGGTAGGCCGCATCACGGACGACTGCGTGCCTGAACAGGTAGGCGGTTTCGGCGGAAAGCTGCATGGGCGGATTATGCCCGGCGACGCTCAATGCACCATGCGTTTGCGCATGCGCCGCGGCACCACGACCAGCAGCACGGCGATCACGACCAGCACCCACAGCGCGCTCATGCCGTGGGTCCAGTCCAGGGGCCCCTGCGCCAGGCCGCGCATCAGGCGCACGCAGTGAAACAGCGGCGTGAACCAGGCAATCGTCTCGGCGTGGCCGCCAGCCATCTGCGGGTTATCGAGCGGGAAGAAGATGCCCGAAAACAGGAACAGCGGTGTCAGCCACAGCGTGTAGTAAAAGCCGTAATAGTTGATGTTGCGGATGCTGGCTGTGAACGTCAGGCCGATCAGCGCAAACATGGTGGCGGTCATGGCCATCGCCACGGGCAGCAGCACCGCCCATGGGCTCACGATCACGCGATGGCCGAACAGCGTAAATCCGCACAGCACGGCAAAGAACGCGCAGCCATAGATGAGGCCACGCGAGACGGCCCACAGGAGTTCGCCAAACGCAATGTCCTGGATCTGCGCGGGCGTGGCCAGGTACGCGTCATAGAGTTTGGCGAAGTTCATTTTTACGAACACGTTGTAGGTGGATTCGAAGCTGGCACCCTGCATGGCCGATGCAGCCATGAGGCCGGGGGCAATGAACTCAATGTAGGTAAGCCCGCCGACACCGCGACCGACGAACATGCCCAGACCAAGTCCCATACCCAGCAGGTAGAGCACCGGGTCAAAGAAGTTGGGCAATACGTTGGTCATCCACGTGTGCGAATACTCAGTCAGGTTCCGCCGCCAGACGGAAACCGAGGTCGTAAGGTCAATGTCGCCGGGTAGCCGCACCTAGAGTCGCCCGCCGTCCGGCCAATTGCGCCAGTGAGTGTTCGGAGGAATTGAGGGACGATACTGACTCGCGTTTCCAGAAACGAGCACATCTGCGAGTTGCCGGAAGGTCTCTGATCGGCTGGGCAACTCATCGTTCGCCACATCCGGATGATGCCAGTCTTCCAACTGCAGAATCTGGTGCATCTGAGGAAGTACGCTGACTCGCCGCTCGTGTTCCGTTGCAAGCAAGGGCTCACGGGCTTTCTCTGCCAGGTATCGACAAAACTCGATCACTTTGACGCGCGGGGATTCCTCTAAGGTGATTCCGTGCCGTTCATACTCCACCGAGCCGGGGATCTGGACGCTCTGTCCGCGAAGCTCCACCATCCTTGCATCAATCGCAAGGAGCTCGCTGTCGTCTGAATCCTGCCAATCCCCCTCCGTCAAAGGGAAAGCGCTTCTGAATTCGTTGTGCGGGTTGTTCTTCAGGTAATTTTGGTGCGCTTCCCTGTCTACGTAGTCCTCAGGTTTGTCGCGGGCGTGTAGTTGACTTGCAAACGTTTGTATTGACGTGTCCGGCAAGCCCGCGCGGGGCGAGAATCCGAATACCTCTATTACCATCGCCCAGTCCAACGGAGACCGAAACAGAGACAGCCGAGTGGCGGCAAGATACACGTAACCGTTGTCGAGCATCGGAAACGTAAACGACTCACAGCATTTGTCCAGTACTGCAAGGATCTCTTGAGGCGTCCAGTCCATTTGTTGCCTATTCCTCCAGACCGCGGCCGGTAATTCTTAGAAAGACGTCCTCGAGTGTACTGCGGCGCAACAGCGTCTCGGCGTCGGGTAGCAACTGCGCTGCGCGGGTTACTACTTCTTCGCCGTTGTCTACATATAGAAGCAACCGGTCCTGGTGTTGTTCGTGGCGTTTGGCGAGCGCGGATAGTTCGGCGATGGCGCCTGCGGCCGATTCGCCTGAAGGGCCGGCATTGGCATGCCGGCCTGCCGCGATTTCGATTTCTACTACGTGGCTGCTTACGTGCTGCCTGATCAGGTCGCGGGGGCGGCCTTGGGCTACGATCTTGCCCTTGTCCATGATTACGAGGCTGTCGCACAGTTGCTCGGCTTCGTCCATGTAGTGCGTGGTCAGGATCAGCGTCGCTTCTTTCCTCTTCAGGTCGCGCATGCGCTCCCACAGGTTGATGCGCGCCTGGGGGTCCAGCCCGGTCGTGGGTTCATCCAGCACCACCAGCTCGGGGGCACCCACCAACCCGCGCGCGATCAGCACCCGGCGTTTCATACCGCCCGACAGCTCCAGCACCTTGCTGTCGGCGCGCTCGGACAATCGCACAAAGTCCAGCAGCTCGACGGCGCGGGCCTTGGCCTGCTTGCGATCCAGCCCGTAAAAGCGCGCGAACACTTCCAGGTTCTCGCGCACGCTCAGTTCCTGGTCGAGGTTGTCTTCCTGCGGCACGACACCGATCTTCTGCTTGATCTTGCGGTCGTTGCGGCCGCCCGCGGCTTCGTGGCCGAGAATCTCCAGGCTGCCATCGCCCACCGGCGACGCGCGGTAGATCATGCGCATGGTCGTGGTCTTGCCCGCGCCGTTGGGCCCCAGAAAGCCGAAACACACGCCCTTGGGAATCTCAAAATCCACGCCATCCACAGCGACGAAGTCGCCGTAGCTCTTGCGCAGGCCCGTTGCCTTGATTGCCACGTCCATAGGGCATGCTTTTACTGCTTTTCACCACAGAGCACACAGAGGGCACAGAGAACTGCTTTTCTCCGTGTGCTCTGTGTTCCCTGTGGTTAATTGCTTTCCCGTGGACATTGAACAGCTTCATGCCGAGTACGGCCGCGACCTGCACCGCTTTCTGCGCGTGCTTGGGGCGCAGCACGCCGAAGCCGACGATTTCACGCAGGAGACATTCCTGCAGGTGCTCAAGCGCCCCTTCGAGCAGCGCACACCCGGCGAAACCGCGATGTACCTGCGCGCCATTGCCAAGACCGCGTACTTGAAGCACGCCCAGCGCATGAAGCGCGTGATCCCCGTGGATGTGCAGACCATTGAGCAGGACTGGGCCGAGGCGGTCGGCGAAGAAGGCGACGAGCGCGTTGCCGCCCTGCGCCGCTGCATCGCCGAACTAGGCGAGCGCGAACGCCAGGCGCTGAACCTGCGCTACGTGCAGAATGCAAGCCGCGAGCAAATGGCGAGCGCCCTTGGGCTCAGCGACGGCGGCGTGAAGAACCTGCTTGAGCGGGTCAAGGCCAGGCTCAAAGAGTGCGTTGCCCGAAAGCAGCATTGAAGCGATTGCCGGCAGGCCTACCATCAGTGCCGGAGAATCCGATGAAACACTGGTTGATTGCACTGCTGCTGCTCGCCGCGCCTGTGTGCGCCGCGCAGGTCTACACTGTCTCCGGTGGCGCATTCGCATACACGCCACTGGCAGGCGGCACAGACCTTCCGGCCCTGGTGCTGGGCAGCGAGTTCGAGGGCCCAATTGCGCTGACGGGCACCGCCCCGCTGTTCGGGCAGACGTTCACGTCTTTCTACGTCAGTCGCCACGGGCACCTGGCGTTCGCCGACCAACCCACGCCAATTCCCAACGGACGACTGTTTGTGTCGCAGGTGGTCGCACCCTACTGGGCGCAGCTTGAGCCGGGCACGGGCAGCAGCGTGCAGTGGCTTGAGTCGGGCGGCGAACTGGTTGTGGAGTGGACCGACATGCTGCAATCGGCAGCCCCCGCGCCAAAGCCGGCGCTGACCTTCCAGGCGCGGATTGACCTGACGACCGGGCAGGTTGAGTTCCGTTACGCGACGGGCACGCCCGCGGCAACCAGCGGATTGCACCGCGTGCTGCTGAGTGGCGAGCTTGCGGCAACGGCATCGCAGCCGGTCTGTTTCGGCGAGCAGGCAACTTTCGTCGGTGCATCGGGCGAATTGCTGGCCTGGCCCTCGGACCGCTTCATTCGTTTCAGTGTCGGCACCGGCGCGGCACCGACGATCAGCGTCACCGTGGGCGGAACTGCGGTTGAGCAGCAGGAGGTGCTGCAGTTCAGCCACGGCGTACTGATTACCAACCTGAATGTGCAGATTGGTGTGGCCGACGCGGATAACGACGTCACGTCGCTGGCAACCTCGTTTAGCACGCTGCCCGCGTGGCTGATCGTCTCGTCCGAATGGCAGAGCGCCGCGACCGCGACACCATACACCGTGACTCCTACATCCGGGCGAGTGGACAACGGGACTGACCTGGTGCTTACGTTGATTGCACGCGAAGGGTCCGGCACGGCAGCTGCCTTCACGTTCCGCCTTGAGGGCAAGTCGTTCGCCTCAGACGATGATGACGAAGAAGGCCTTGGCGGCGGTTGCAGCCTGGCCGGCGGGTCGGCGTTGCCCCTGGCGCTGCTTGGGTTGCTGCTGTGGCGCCCCAGGAAATTCCGGGATTGTTGAGGACATTCGGCAGCCCCACGGCTTTGTCCTTTGAACCCAAGGACAAACCGTGCCCGACACCGGCAAACCGAACCGAAACCACGACCGCATCTGGGACGTGCTGATTGAAGACGCGCTCAAGGCACCGGTGGCTCTGCCGGCAGGTCGCAGGGCAGCACCACGCCCGCCACGGCGCCGGGTCTGGGCAGGCGTTACGGTCACGGCGCTCTGCTCGTTGCTGATTGCCGGGGCGCTGCTGTTCGCGTTCACGCGTCCGCCCGCTGCTACGCCCGACCCGGGCACCGCCGACGTCGCGCCAGCCGCCAATCAGGCCGATTCGCAAACGCGCCGCACCCCTGAACGCGAGCCGGAGCCGCATGCCCCATCCGGAAACCAGGACAAGCCGGACCCGAAGCCCGCGCCGCAAGAGCCGTCGCCGGAACCAGAACCGCCCAAGGACACACCCAAGGACCCTCCCAGAGAAGCGCCGGAACCCGCACCTGAACCCACGCCGGAGCCGCCCCGCGACACCGTCGAGAAGCCTGAGCCCGACAACACCGCGCCCGTACCTGCGCCGGATCGCGGGCCGCGTATCACGCTGCTGCGGGCCGATCGCAACGCCAGGCTCAAGGTCGCGGCACCCGGCAAGCGCGAGTTTCGCGACGCGGGCGACACGGCCGATTTTGACAACGGCTGCACGTTCAGCTGCGACAAGCCCGTAGACTTGCGCGTGGCAGGCGTCTTTCTGCGCCTGCAGGGCGAGCTTGCCATTGACGCGTCGGCTGATGCACTGGCACTGACGCTGCTGGACCACGACGTCTATATCGACAGCCGCGGCACCGGCATGCCCGTCAGCGTTGCCATGGATGGCCATGCCGTTGCCTTCGCGACAGGCGCTGTGCTGTTGGAAGAAGGCGCCGCTTCTGACCAGGTGTCCGTTCTCGACGGCGAGGTCTCTGTTGGCGACGAAACCATCACGCGACGCCAGCGCGCGACATTGAAGAAACGCGGCGTCTCCGCCATCGCACCGATCACCGAAGACCCCGCACTGTTGCGCGGGTTGGCTGATCGCGTGCTGTACCGTGAAGACTTCGATGCAGGTGCCGAAACTCGTGGCCGCCTGCTGCGCGGCGAGCTGCGCGACGGCCTGCTGGTCGCTGGCGCCAGCGACGGCCAGTACGGCGCGTTCTGGGGCTACCCCCGCAACCTTGACCACGTGGACGGCGCGGTACTGCGCCTGCGCGTGCGCATCTCGGGGACGGGCGACTTTGACGTGACGCAATTCTGCCCGGAGCGCAACGACAACTTCAGCACTCGTGTCGCCGCGCCCGCAGACGGCTGGCATGTACTTGAGTTGCGGCTGGCAGACTTTCGCGAACGCACCGAGCACAAGCATGCCCCCGCTGCCGGCGAGACCTTCAAGAACGTGAACATCACAGTGCCCCAAGGCTCCGTGCTCGAAATCGACTGGATCGAACTGATCGGCCCCGTGAAGTAAGGAGAAGCCATGCGCATGCTGCTGCTACTGGCCCTGCTGTCGCCCGCCCTGTGCGCGGCAACGCTGGCCGGCACGCCCGCAAACTACCAGACACAGCTCGCCGCGTTGCAGCCGGGCGACACGCTGCAACTTGCCGCCGGCACCTACGCCAACCGGCTGGTGTTGAACGGCAAGCACGGCAATGCCGGTGCGTGGATCACGATTGAGGGCCCGGCCACGGGCACCGCGACGTTCAATGGCGTCAGCGGCAACAACACGGTCAGCCTGCGCGATTGCAGCTACATCGCAATCAAGAACATCACAGTGGATTGCCTCGGGCTGGCGGTAGATGGCATCAAGGCCGAGGGCTACACCACCACGCCGCACACCGTGCACAACATGCTGATTGAGGGTGTGCGCGTTCTCAACGCCGGCAACAACCAGCAGATCGTCGGCATCAACACCAAGTGCCCGTGCTGGAACTGGACGATCCGCGGCTGTGAGATCATCGGGGCGGGCACAGGCATGTACCTGGGCAACAGCACCGGCGACGAGCCCTTCGTGCGCGGCGTGATCGAGGGCAACCGCATCTATGACCCCGAAGGCTACTGCATCGAGATCAAGCACCAGAACAACTGGCCCGCCGTCACCGGCATGCCCACCGGCAACGGCAGCACGATCATCCGCAACAACGTGTTCATCAAGACAAGCCGCGCCAGCGGCTCGGGCGACCGGCCGAACCTGCTGGTCAGCGGATTTCCTGACAGCGGCGCGGGCAGCAGCGACCTGTACGAGATCTACGGAAACCTGCTGGCGAACAACCCGCGTGAAAGCCTGATCCAGGCCTGCGGGCGCCTGAGCATTCACGACAACATCCTGGCCGACGCGCCGGACGCGAGCTTCGCGGGCATCTACATCAAGAACCACGCGGGCAAAACGCTCAAGCTCGTGCACATCTACAACAACACTGTCTATTCGGCTGCACGCGGCATTCGCATTGTCGAGCAACCCAGCGTTGAGCACTCGGTGCAGGGCAACCTGGTGTTTTCGGCCAACGCAATCAGCGCGGGCTTTAGCGGCTTGAACCAGACCAACAACCTGACCGACAGCGTCGCCAACGCAATCAACTATGTGGACAACCCCACGACCGTCGTCGCTTCGATGAACTTCTACCCGCTGGCGGGCCAGTGCACCGGCGCCGCGCTTACCATGACCGCGTACACCAGCCACGCGCACTACGACCTTGATTTCAACGGCACCACCAAGGGCACGTACACCTACCGCGGGGCGTACGCCGGCAGCGGCACCAATCCCGGCTGGACGCTGGGCAACGGCCTGAAGCAAGGAGGGCCGGGCGCGGGCCCTACGCCGCCCGCGGCGCTGGCGATCGCAAGCCCAGCCGCGGGAGCCCTGCCGAACGCAAATCTGGATGAGCCCTACAGCCGCACGTTCACCGCCACGGGCGGGACGGCACCCTACACCTGGAGCATCACCGGCGGCGGCGTGCCAACGGGGCTGACATTGGACCCCAACGGCGTACTAAGCGGCACGCCGACAGTCGCCGGCAACGCCGGTTTCACGGTTACCGTGACCGACAGCCTGAACGCCACCGACCAGCGCACCTACACGCTTCAAGTTGTCATCCCTGGGCACGGTGGGCCGGTTGCGAAGGACTCCGGCTGCGCAGCCGGCAGGGGATCTTTCTGGTGGGCCTTGTTCGGCCTGGGAGCGATTGCGTTCTGGAGCAGTCGGCGCCGGGTCAGAGGCTGATCGCCATCATTTCCTGGGCGAGTTCAAAGCCGGCGTCGATCACGCGCCGTGCCTGCGGGCTGGCGGGGTCGCACACCGGGTTCGAGTGATTGAAGTGGGTCAGGATGATGCGGCGTGACTTTGCTTCTTGGGCGAAGAACTCAATCGTGTCTTCGATAAAGGGGTGCGAAATCTCGTTCAGGTCGCGGCCCGGCAGTTCGTCGCGCGAGAAGAACGTGCCATCAAGTATGCACACGCGGTGTTTGCCGATTTCATCCCGCGCAGCCGGCCATTTGCGCCAGTCGTCAATATCCGGCACGTAGAGCACGTCTTCGTTGATGCTGACGCCGATCGTGTCGGTGTATTCCCCGCGGTGGGGTACGGGGATGGTGCGCACCACAGCCCCGGCCGGCAGGCCGGGGGAACCGGCAGGAATCACACCCCCGGCCTGCCGGCCGGGGCTGACTTGCAATTCGACATTCGCCAATGACACCAACTGGTCCCACGGCGCGTTGTCGCGCAGGAACGCTGCCATTTTCTCGGTGCAGTTCACCGGCAACGCGCGGGTATTCGCGGCTTCGCGCCCAAAGTGCGCCAAGCCGACATAGTGGCCCATGTGCGCATGGGTCAGCAGCACTCCGTCAAAGGGGTTGCCCGGCTTGCGCGCGGCATAGGCGGGCAACCGCAACAGCCGCGACTCCTGCTCTTTGATGTCGGGCGAAACGTCGATCAGGAAACAACGCCCGTCGTCATCCAGCACACAGATGCTGGGCCCTAGCCTCACAGCCAGCGGGTCAATGCGGGCAGCCACATCCTGCGCCATGCGCGAGCCAAACTGCGGCAACCCGCCGTCCTGCCCGCTGCCCAGGATGTAGACCGTGCGCGCCATAGAGGGTCTTCACTGTGTTGTGGTCGTGCTACTTGTTGAGCGACGCTTTGGCCTGCCTTGTTGGCTTTCTTGTGCTTTGTGCGCCTGCCCGTCGCTTGCGCTCGGGGCTCTTGTCTTCTTGTTTCGTTGTCTTGAAGTATCTCTTCAGGAACTTGCCGGTGTAGCTGCCTTTCACTTCGGCTACTTCGGCGGGTGTGCCTTCGGCCAGCAATTGCCCGCCTTCTTCGCCGCCCTCTGGGCCCAAGTCGATCAGCCAGTCGGCACACTTGATTACATCCAGGTTGTGCTCGATCACGATGGCTGTGTTGCCCTTGTCCACCAACCGTTGCAGCACCTCGATCAACCTTGCCACGTCGTGGAAGTGCAGGCCCGTGGTCGGCTCATCCAGGATGTACAGCGTGTGGCCGGTGTCGGGCCTTGCCAGCTCGGTGGCCAACTTCACGCGCTGGGCCTCGCCGCCTGAAAGCTGTGTGCTGGGCTGGCCGAGCTTGACGTAGCCCAGGCCCACGTCGTGCAGCGTCTGCACGATCTTGTGGATCTTCGGGTGGTTCTCGAAGAAGCCGTTGGCTTCTTCAATCGTCATGTCCAGCACGTCGGCGATACTCTTGCCGCGGTACTTCACGTCCAGCGTTTCGCGGTTATAGCGGCGGCCATCGCAGACTTCACAGGTCACGTACACATCCGGCAGAAAGTGCATCTCGATCAGCTTGACGCCCTGGCCTTCGCACACTTCGCAGCGCCCGCCCGGCACGTTGAACGAGAAACGCCCCGGCTTGTAGCCGCGCGAGCGCGCATCAGTCGTCTTGCAAAACAGGTCACGAATCGGCCCGAACAGGTCGGTGTACGTTGCCGGGTTGCTGCGCGGCGTGCGGCCGATGGGCGACTGGTCGATCTCGATGACCTTGTCGATCTGCGGCAGGCCGTCGATGCGCGCGTGCTTGCCCGGCTCCGTCGCGGCGTTATGCAGCTCTTTGGAAAGCGCGCGTGCCAGAATGTCGGTCACGAGCGTGCTTTTGCCGCTGCCGCTTACGCCGGTCACGCACACCAAGCCGCCGAGCGGAAACGCCACGTCAATCTTCTTCAGGTTGTTCTCGCATGCTCCGCGCACGGTGATGGCTTTGCCCTTGCTCAGCGCGCGAGTCTTGCGGGGCACGGGCACGGATTTGCGGCCGGCCAGGTAGTCGGCGGTCAGCGTGTTCGCCTTCTCGATGCCCTTGGCGTCGCCGGCGTAGATGATGCGCCCGCCGTGCTCGCCCGCGCCGGGGCCAAGATCGACCAGGTAGTCGGCGCTGCGAATCGTGTCTTCGTCGTGCTCAACCACGATCACGGTGTTGCCGATATCGCGCAGGTTGCGCAGCGTGCCCAGCAGCAGGTCGTTGTCGCGCTGGTGCAAGCCGATGCTGGGCTCATCCAGCACATAGCACACACCGACCAGCCCGCTGCCCACCTGCGTGGCCAGCCGGATGCGCTGGGCCTCGCCGCCGGAAAGCGTGCCGGACTTGCGGTCCAGCGTCAGGTAGCCGATGCCCACATCCACCATGAAACCAAGGCGCGCGCTGATCTCGCGCACGACCTCATGCGCGATGTGCGCCTTTTCCTTGCTGAGCTTGACGTTGCTGATCCAGTGCTTCGCGTCGCGCACGTTCATGCACGCGATTTCGTGAATGTTCTTGTCGCCCACGCTCACGGCGCTGGCAAACGGATTCAGGCGGCTGCCGTGGCACGCGGGACACTCGCGTTCGGCCATGAATTTCATGACCCATTGCTTGACGCTATCGCTGTCGCTCTTGTTGAAGCGGTGCAGCAGGTCCGGGATCACGCCGGGGAACCCGCGCTTGCCGCGCCAGCCCCAGCGGCCGTCGGTGCCGGCTTCGCCGTGCAGCAGCGTGTGCTGCTGCTCGGGTTTCAGCTTGCGCCAGGGCGTGTTGATGTTGATGCCAAGCCGCGGGCAGTGCTTGCGCAGCGCGCGCTTGTACCAGAAGGCCTCGTGCGGCTTGTTCCAGCCGGCGAGCGCGCCGTCGGCCACGGTCTTGTCGTGGTCCGGCACGACCAGTGCCGGGTCAAGCTCGGTGTGGATGCCCAGGCCATGGCATTGCGGGCACGCGCCCTGCGGCGCATTGAAGCTGAACAGTCGCGGCTCAAGCTCGCCCATCTGCGCGTCGGGGTGGTCGGGGCAGAACATCTTGGCGTTGAACGATGTGTCGGCCCATTTGCCGCCGTCTTCGCGCGACACGATCACCAGCCCGTCGGCCAGTTGCAGCGCGACTTCGACGGCTTCGTTCAAGCGCGAGCGCGCGTCGTCGTCGAGCGCGATGCGGTCGATCACGACGTCTATGTCGTGCTTCTTGTTCTTGTCGGGGGTCTGGGTCTTGGGGCCGACCTCCAGGACTTCGCCGTTCAGGCGCGCGCGCACGAAACCGTCGCGCATCACTTTCTGGAACACGTCGCGGTGCTCGCCCTTGCGCCCGCGCACCACGGGCGCCAGCACCATCAGCTTGCTGCCAGCGGGCCACTGCATGACCGTGTCCACCATCTGCTCCGCGCTTTGGCGGGTGACTTCGCGCTGGCAGACGGGGCAGTGGGGCGTGCCGATGCGCGCATACAGCAGGCGCAGGTAGTCGTAGATCTCGGTGGTGGTGGCCACGGTGCTGCGCGGCGAGCTGCCGGCTTGGCGCTGTTCGATGGCGATGGTGGGCGGCAGGCCCTCGATGCTCTCGACGGCGGGTTTCTGCATGCGGCCAAGGAACTGGCGGGCGTAGGCCGACAGCGACTCGACATAGCGGCGCTGGCCCTCGGCATAGATGGTGTCAAACGCCAGCGAAGATTTGCCGCTGCCGGAAAGGCCGGTGATGACAATCAACTGGTCGCGCGGCAAGGCGACGTTCACATGCTTGAGGTTGTGCTCGTGCGCGCCGCGTACGGTGATATGGGTCAGTGCCATGCCCCGCTTTTAGCAGACAACGCGACACACAACGAAGGGGGGCTATGCTTGCTCGCCAAGTGGCGGCACGCCCAGCCGGCGACACGCGTCCAGCATGGCGGCGTGGGCGTCGAGCGCGTGCTCGTCATCCCGCCATGCGGGCCAGACAGTCTCGGCCTCGCGCCATGTCTCGCGTGCCTCAATGGTCCGGCCCAGCCTTGCTAGCAACAATGCCAGGTCACGAAGGTGCAGGGCCTCGCTGCGCACATTCTGTACTTCTCGGTGCAGCGCCAGTGCCCGTGTGAACAATGCCTCTGCCTGCACGTGTCCGCCGGAGAGTCCCAGCGCTCGCGCCAGATTGCCGGTCACAACAGCCTCGTACCGCTTGTTGCCGCCTTTCTGGCAAGCCGCGATCGCCTGCACAAACAGTTTCTCCGCCTCGGCATACTCGCCCTGGTCGGCCAAGAGATCTGCCAGGTTGCCCAGTGCGTTCCCTTTCGGCGCCCAGGCACGCGCCTCTTCCGCAATGCGGATCGCCTCTCGGAAGTGCTGCGAGGCTTCCTCGGTTTCGCCGCGCGCGCGATGCGCGCTGCCGAGTGAATTCACCATCTGGGCAAGAATTGCCCTGTAGCCTGCTTCGCGAGCCGCCTCGATGCCGCTCAGCAGGTATTGCCGCGCCTCATGCAGGCGATTCCGCGAACGAAGCCACAGCGAATAGTTGAAACCCAGGCTGGCCTGCAGCAGGCGGTCGCCGCAGGCTGCCGCTTCGCGCATCGCTTGTTCGTGCAGCGGCCCGGCTTCGTCAACCCGGCCAGCCGCTTCAATCAGAGCCGCCAGGTTGCCCAGCGCCAGCGCAAGATGATTGCGCTGGCCGTTCTGCGCTGCTGCCGCCATGGCTTCCCGCAGCCATTGCTCGGATTCCTGCGTGCGGCCGGTATCCTTGCACAGGGCACCAAGGTTGTTCAGCAAAGCGCTCACCATGTCGCGCCGTCCGCTTTCCCTTGCGGCGTTCAGCGCCGCAAGCAGGATTGGCTCGGCCTCACTGAACCGGGCCCACTTCATGAGACTTGATGCGTAGTTGGCGCGGGCAACCATGACCAGTTCAGGATCATCCAGTTTCTGCACGATCTCCCAAGCGCGGGAATGCAGTTGCTCCGCTTCATCGAGCCGGCCCTGTTCGGCGCATAGAAAGGCCAGATGATCCAAACCGATGGCCGCTGTCCGCTCGTCGGCGCATGCCAGTACTCCTTCAATGCCGTTGCGCAGAAACGCTTCCACCTCGGCATTGCGGCCAAGCCGCTTGAGCACTCCTGCCGCGCTCACCATCGCGCGGGAGCGCTCCGGCTCGGTCGCGACCTCGACGGCGCGAAGCCACCAGTGCGCTGCTTCGTGCGGGCGGTAGCGCTTCTGGGCATCTTCTGCCGCCATGCGGGCATAGCGCGCCTCTCGCGCGCGCTGTGGCGTTTCCGTGTCGTCGCCGCGGGCGCGGCCCAGATGTTCGGCAATCTCTGCGGCGACGGTTGCCAGCTCAATTTCCTGCCCCGCCGCTGAGAACAGGCCCTCAATCAAGTCGGCCGCAAGCCGGTGCAGGCCGGCGCGCTCACCGGGCAACTGCAGTTCATATGCGGCATCGCGCACAAGCGCGTGCCGGAACAAGTAGGCGATCTCGGCGTATGGTTCCTGCACGATGGCAGTGTACGCCGGGGCGACTCGCGGCGCGAATTTGTCATGGCCCGCTGTCTGGCGGTGGCACGCCGGCCATTGCGCATGCCTGCTGCATGTCGGGCAAGATCTCGTCCACGATTGAATGGTAGCCATACCGCCGGGCGTGATCGGCGGCGTGGCGCCAGCGCGTGAGCGCGGCCCCGGTGTCGCCCAGGCTCACTTCGCCCAACGCCAGGTTCAACCCGTGGCGCACCAGGTTGGCCCAATTCTGGACCTCTTCGTGGATGGCGCAGGCTTGCGCCAGCAGCCCCACGCCGGTGCGCACCCGACCAGTCAGGCTGTGCAGCAAGCCAAGGCTTCCGAGCACGTTGCCCTCGAAGCGACGGTTGCCGGATTCACGCACCAGGCTCAGCGCTTGCACCAGCATGCCCTCGCTTTCCTCCATGCGGCCCGTGTCAGCCAGAAAGTTGCCGTAGTTTGACATGGCGATGGCGTAGCTGCGCAAATCGCCAACCTGTTGCAGCAGGCTGATCGACTGCTTGAAATGCGCCTCGGCTTCTTCGTTGCGGCCCAGTTTCTGGAGCACACCCGCCAGGTTGCCCAGCGAGACAGCCTCGTTCCCGCGGCTGCCCGCCTGTCGGTGAATCTCAAGCGCCCTCTGGTGCGCGGCCTCGGCCGCTTCAAGGCGCCCCTGTCGGAAATACAGGTTGGCGATGTTGCCGACCTGCACGCCTTCAAATTCGCGCGTTCCGATGCCTCGCGCAATTTCGATCGCGCGTTCATGGAACGCCAGCGCTTCATCCACCCGGCCTGTCTGCTGGTACAGGTTGGCGATGCTGCCGCACGCAAACGCCTCTGACTGCACGTCACCTTCTGTGGTCGCGAACTGCAGCGACTGGCGCAACAGTGCTTCGGCCGACGGCATGCCGGCCTGCAATGCGGACCGCCCCGCCCGGCGCAGCATGTCGGCTTTGCCGGTTACTGAAAGGTCGCCCGCGCGCTGCCACAGCTCGACTGCTTCGCGCGGCTTGTAGTTGCTGTCGGCGTGCTCGGCCGCCAGTTTCGTGAAGCGCACCTCACGCGCTCGCTGCGACGCGCCCGCGCTTTCGCTGCCCGCCAGTCTAAGGTGCACTGCGATTTCGCGCGCCAGCACAGTCTCAGCACCCGGCAATGCTTCCAGGACATCGGCGGCCAGCAGGTGCAGCCGCGCCCGGCCCTCGGGCAGGTGCAGGTCATACGCGGCGTCGCGCAGCAGCGCGTGGCGGAACAGGTAGGCAGTCTCTGCGTTCAACTTTCGTCCTGTTCAGTCGTGACTGTGCTCAGTCCCATGCTTGCGGCGCGAGCAGGTTGAGCCTTTCGCCGGCGCGCTGCAAGTCCTGCCGAGCGACGTCCAGCTCGTGCATTTCCCCGGCCTCGATGAGCATGGGCACAACGGTGCGCCACCTGGCCAGCGCCTCGGCGGGCTTTCTCCGTTCCAGGGCTACCATGGCGCGGTGCACACGCAGCTTCCACAGTTCGTGCTGCAACTGGATATCCACGGACAGTTGCTCGGCCTTGGCAAGCATCTGTTCTGCATCGTCAAAGCGCCCCAGCTTCTCGAGCACCGTGGCCATGTGACCATAAGAAGTCGGCAGATACCGCTTGGCGCCCAGGCCCTCAAGGATGGCCATCCCCTCCTCGGCGGAACGATAGGCCGCAGCAAGGTCGCCAAGTTGACGCTGCTGCCCCGACAACGCACTCAGAAAGAACCCTTCCCCGAGCGGATTGTTCGCACGACGGTGCATCCGGATCGAATACATGAACAAGCGCCGTGCGCGCCGGTGGTCGAGTTCACTGGCATAGGTCGCGCCCAGGTTCCCGACTGCGAGTGCCGCCGGCAGCCATGCCTGCGCGCGCTTTGCCAGCAGAAAGCTGCGCCGCAGCAGGCGCTGCGCCCGTGCCCCGCGTTCCAGGCCTGCCAGGTAGTTGAGGGCGTGCGAAACAGCCTCCAGCACGCCCTGCCGCCTGCCGACACGCCACAGGGCCAGCGCCTGGCGGCGCGCGCCATGCTTGTCGTTGAAGTGTGCACGAAGAATGCCGTACAGGCGCTGGTGCGCCTCGATGACCTCGTTCGGCGTGCCGATCTCGCTCTGCCTCTTGAACAGCCGCAGCGCGACGTCGTGGTTGTAATTGTCGCGGGCGTGCCGGGCGCCCCGCACGGTGTATTCTCGCTCGCGCTCAGGATGCCGGCCACTGATGCGCAGATGCTCCGCGATTTCAGATGCTGCGGCATCCAGCTCGTCGGCATGGACGGTCTCAAGCAGCTCCGCTGCCGCCTCATGCAGCAGCGCGCGCTCGGCTGGCAGGTGCAGGTCATAGGCCGCGTCACGCAGCAGCGCGTGACGAAACAGGTACGCATTCTCTGCGCTGGTCAAGCTGATCCTTCGTTTGTGACTGCGTCCAGCAACCGGCGGCACTCGCCAACATTCGCCGCTCCCTGCGAGTCCGGCCCCAGCCCCAACCGAATGACTTCGGCTTCACAGGCCTGCAACTGCTGCTCCAATTCTCGCATTGAGAACCCTGTGGCGACGCCCATCAACGCCAGCCGGATGCGCAACGGAGTGGCCTGGCACAGTTGTGCCCCACGCGCTCCCATGGCTTCCAACTCCTGCTCAGCCTGGCGGGCCTGCTGCGCTGCCTCATCCAGCAACTCCGCCTGCATCAGGATTCGAGCCAGACTATAGCGCGCGATCGCGGCCAGCAGCGGGCTTTCGGCGCGCTGCAATCCCGCCACCGCGCCGCGCGCGGTGTCGATGGCCTGCGCCAGGTCGCCCTCGCCTGCCTGCGCCGCGGCGAGGTGCACGTTGGCTTGCGCCAGGCCGCCATCATCGCCGGTGCGGGCATGCAGGGCCTGTACAGCGGCTACGGCCCGGCGCGCCAGCTGATATCGCCCGAGCTGCACCATCTGCTCGGCCTGGTTGCTGAGCACGATGCCCTCAAGATAGGGGTCGTTCGCTTGCCGCAGTAGCTGCAACGCGCGAACGTACATCCCCTGAGCTTCTTCGTGCTTCCCCTGGTCGCGCAGCAGGTTGGCAAGATTGCCCAGCGTTCGTCCTTCTTCGCCGCGGTCGCCGGTTTCGCGCAGCAACGTGACGACCTGCCGGTACTCGCGCTCGGCTTCAGCGTAGTTGCCGATTTCCACGTGAACGATGGCCAGGTTGCCCAGTGCGACAGCATACTGCTGCATGCCTACCTCGCGCTGACCCATGTTGACCACTGCGCGCAGCGACTCTGCGGCTACCGCATACCGGCCAAGATGAATGTGAACGGCCGCCTGCAGCATGCGTACCTGAAACAACCGCTTCCGGATCGGGTGCGTCTCCAGCAGGCTGAGTGCCGTCTCGATATACCCTCGGGCGCGTTCGCGCTGGCCCGACCGGTCGCTGTACTCCGCCGCTGACACCAGCGCCGAAAGCCGGTCTTCCGGCGTGATCCAGTCCAGTGCGACAACTTCGTCGGCCCGCGCGATCGTCTCTTGCAGACGAAAACCGGCGGCGGCGGCCTCCATTGCCCGCATCAGGAATGTGCGGCGTGCATCCCGCAGCGCCGGTGTGTCCCGACCCAGGGCCAGCGCCATGCCGGCGTGAACGGCAACTTCGGCCACTGCGGCGTCGGGCACCTGTTCGTGCAACGCAAGAAAGGACTCCACCGCGCATTCGTGCAGGAGTGCCCGCTCGGCTGGCAACTGCAGCCCGTAGGCCGCGTCGCGCAGCAGCGCGTGACGAAACAGGTAGGCTTGCTCGGCGCCGGTCACGCAGCGTCCTCGTCAAAGGGCCGCACACTCGCCTTGGCGCAGGCATCGCGCATGGCTTGGCGCTGGCGCTCAAGCCTCGTGCTGTCCCTGAGTTCCAGCAGAGTGGCGGCGCCATTCCGCCAGTACTCGCGCGCCTTCTCTGGGCTGCCCTGGGCAAGCAGGCAAATCGCGTAGTCGCATTGCGTGAGGCCCTCTTGATGCCTGTTGCCAGTCTCCCGAAGAAGGGCCAAGGCCAGCCCATACGCTTGCTCGGCTGCTTCGACACGCCCTGTCTCGTGATACAGCACAGCCAGATTGCCCAATGCGACGCCCTCGCTGCGCCGGTTGCCTGTTTCCCGATGGATCGCCAGGGCCTGTCCGAACGTCTGCTCAGCCGCTTCCGCACGCCCGGTCTCCCGGAACAAGCTGGCCAGATTGCCCAGCACGATGCCCTCGCCGCGCCGGTTGCCTGTTTCCCGAAGAATCGCCAGTGCCTGCCCCTGCGCTTGCTCGGCCTCTTCGACGCGTCCGGCATCCTGGTAGAGGCTGGCCAGATTGGCCAGCGCGACGCCTTCACTGCGGCGATTGCCTGTTTCGCGATGGATCGCGAGAGCCTGCCCGTGGGTTTGCTCGGCGGCATCGACACGGCCAGTCGCTCGGTACAGGCTGGCCAAGTTGCCAAGGAACATGCCCTCGGGCCGCCGGTTACCTGCCTTTCGGTGAATGGCCAGTGCCTGCGCATATGCCCGCTCCGCTGCCTCCATGCGCCCGGCATCGCGGTACAGGCTGGCCAGATTGCCCAGTGCGATGCCCTCGCTGTGCCGGTCGCCTGTTTCCCGATGAATGGCCAAGGCCCGGCCATAGGCCTGCTCCGCCGCCTCCATGCGCCCGAACTCCCCGTAAAGGCTGGCCAGGCTGCCGAGCGCGACGCCCTCTAACCGCCGGCTGCCTGCGCGCTGCAGGATCGCCAAGGCCTCGTGCATGATCGGCTCTGCCTCGGCGCTTCGTCCGGCAGTGCACTGCGCCACGGCGTTGCGGCGGATGGCCTCGCCCCGTGCGGCTCCTGTCACGATCAATGCCAGTTTCTGCCATGACTGCACGGCGGCATCGACTTGAAACACTTGCTCGTAGTGCTCGGCGGCGCGGCGCAGATAGAGCCGTTGCGGCGCCATGAACGACTCGTCTTCTGTCGCGGCCTGCCTGGCGTGCCAGGCGAGTTCGTGGGCAATCGGGTCGGTCGCGTGGCGCGCGAATGGCTGCTCGTCGTGCGAATCCAGAGGCTCGGGTTCCGGCGCGCGACCGCCGAAGGCCTGCTCGATCAGTTCAAAAGCCAGCGCGTGCAGCCGTGCACGGTCGCCGGGGAGTTGCAGCTCATAAGCCGCATCGCGCAGCAGCGCGTGGCGAAACAGGTAGGCTTGCTCGGCGTGCATGGGCGCGAGTCTACTTCACTATCCTGTAGAGCGCCCACTCGTCATCTTCGGCGCGGATACAGAGCTCGAGCTTGCCCTGCTGGGCATAGTCGTTCAGGCGGTTATAGAAGTACTCGCTGCTGCCGCGGTGGGCGAGAATGTAGTCCGCGTTGAAGTCGTCCTTGATCGTGTCCAGAAACTCGCGGCGCTTGCCGCGCTTGATCTCGACCCACGCCTTGTACTTCTGCGCGTCGTGTACATAGAAAAATGTTGGGTCCAGGCCGATCAGGTAGTCGCACTCGCTGGCAAAGAAAATCAGGTCCGTGAACTCGTCCCAGCGGTCGTGCCACACCACCTTGCCGTGGGCCTCGGGGTTGTTGTGCAGCCAGCGGCCCGCCGGCTCAATGCTGCCGTAGTCCGGAATGCGATACGAAAGCGACGTGCCGATCCACATCGACAGGCTGGCAATCAGCGCGATCACCGCGCCACTGATCGGCAGCGCGCGCGACCACACGGGCCGCTTTTCCATCCACGACTTGTAGCCGTCGCTGCCAAGAATGCCCTCCAGCCACATGCCGATGGCCACAACCATGAACGGCGCCGCATACTCAATGAACCGGATGTTCACCATGTACGCGACCAGAAACGCCAGCGCCGCGCCTGACGTCAGGATCGTTTCACGGGCCGGCCGGTGCCCCAGAATCGCTGCCAGCAGCGGCAGCACGATCGGCGAAAACAGAATCAGCGGCGAGCTGAACGCCAGCACCGGGCCCGTCGCCGGCTCAAGCTCACGCCCCAGCGAAAGCTCGACGTCGGACTGAAGGTCCGCCGACAGGCCCAAAATCTTGCCCAGCGATTCCACAACCGGCGCCACGGTGTCGCGGTGCGAAAGCGCCAACACCACCACGTTCTGCACCCACCACACGCGCACCAGCTCAAGCGAGTTCGGGTGCAGGATGCACCCGACCGCGATGCCGGCTCCAATGCAGGCCATCAGCACCAGGTTCGATTTCAGGTCTTTCCAGCGCGTGCTGTCGGCGCGGGGGCCGACCAGCAGCTCGCTCGCGGCGCGGATCACTGCCAGCGCCAGCAGCAGGTGGCTGGCGGTGTACGACAACGTGTACGCAATGGAAATCAAGAACAGCGGCAGGCGTCTGCCTCGCGCCAGCATCAACCAGCCCGTCAGCACAAACGCCAGCGCCATCAGGTAACTGCGGCACATGTTCAGTCGAAAGATAATGTAGGTGCCGCCCACCGCCGCGAGGCACAGCGTATACAGCCAGGCATGCCGCAGCCCAAAACCCCGCATCACGGCAAACAGCGTCAGCACCAGCAGCAATCCCAGCACCGCCGTCCCCAGCTTGCCCGCGGTGGCCAATCCCTGCGCGTCGGCTGGGCCGTCGGCCAGCAGCGTGAATGGGACCAGGTAGACGTGAAACAGGAAATCCTTGTCCGAGAAGCTGTTGGCCCAAAGGCTTTCACGCGACCAGTGAAAATCCGGCCCGGCCGCCTGCACCTCGCCTGTGCGGTACAGGTAGCCCATCTTGACGTGGTAGTAGCTGTCGGGGTCCGGAAAACCCACGCTGGCGGCGTGCACCGCCGTGCCTTCTTCAGTATCCACTACAGTCGGCACGAACTGGTAGTACAGCATGCCGACCAGCGTAAGCACGCCGACCAGCACGCCCTGAACCCAGCCCCGGGCAGCGATGGCCCGCAGCTTGTCGAGCTTGGTTGGTGACGCCACAGGCTCAGTCATAAGGGGGCGGAGTGTAGCAAGTTGCGACGGCGGGTCAGCCCGCGCGTGCCAATCTTCGGCGGGCACACAAGGCCTGTTGGCAATTCGTGGAATGGCTCACAAGTTCAAACATTATCAGTCGTTAGGTCGACCGCCCGGCCGTGTTTCCGTTGCAAACTCCTTTGGGCAAGGTACTTTGACGGATGCAGTCAAATTGGCTGTTCGTTAAGGATGCTGGAGAAGGAATGACCGAGCCAGTTGTGCCGGGAGAGATCGAGATCGGCGATTTCGCCAAAGTGGAGTTACGGACTGCGCGGGTACTGGCAGCCGAGCCCCACCCCGACGCTGACAAGCTGCTGGTGCTGACGTTGCAAGCCGGCACCGAGCAGCGGACGATCTGCGCCGGCATCCGCCAGTGGTGGACGCCAGAGGCGCTGGTCGGCAAGGATGTGGTGATTGTGGCGAATCTGAAGCCTCGCAAGCTGCGCGGCGTGATGAGCCAGGGCATGTTACTGGCGGTCCAGGATGGCGACGACGTCGTCCCCCTGACCGGAATGAAACCTGTTGCGTCGGGGCTGCGTGTCAGTTAGCCCCGTGCATAATCAGCCGCTTGCGCGGCTTGGACGTATGGCTGGGTATCTCGAAGCAGCGCGCACGAGTGAAGCGGTTTACGTCCGCGTGGTGGGGTTGGGTAACTTCAACAACGCCGGGCCCCTGCGTGAGTACGCCGAGAAGTCGTTCAACGATGGCGTGCGCAACGTGATCATCGACCTGCTGGAATGCACGGGCCTCGACAGCACGTTCATGGGCACGCTGATGGGCTTCATCGGTTTCGACACCGACAAGTCCGGCAACCCGCTGCCCGTATCTGTCACCGTCGTCAACGCCACGCCGCCGACCATGCGCGCGATGAACAGCCTCGGACTGCCCAAGATTCTGCACGTGCGGCACGAACACGTGGACTTCCCGACCTGCAAACTTGAGCGCCTGCGCGAAGGCTGGCAGGACCGCAAGCGCCGCACGCTGCTGATTCGCGACGCGCACATTGCCCTGATGAAAGCCGACCGCGAAAACGAGTCGCGCTTCGGGCCGTTCGTTGCCGCGCTGGTGAAAGAGACGCGCGACATCCTCGACTGCGACGACGTCGCGGACAAGTAGGGTGGCGCAACCCGCCGACATCCAATGCAAGGTAGACTGCCCGTGCGGCTGGACAGACGTGTTCAGCAAGGCATACAGCGGTCTTCAACTTGAGTGTCCGCGTTGCGGCAAGCGGCACATGATCCCGGTGTTCAGCTCGCCGAGCGCAGACGACGAGATCGACATGGCCGTGATGAACAGGCTGCTCGGAACACAGGACAAATCGTCGGCGACGTTGCGGGTGACATTCAAACCGCTGTTTATCGGCGCGGTCATTACGGCTGCGATCGTTGCCGTGGTGGGCGTACCGCTGGTGGTGATGCTGGCCGACGCTGAGAAGGTCTTTGTACTGACGGCGACTGTCGTGGGCGGCGCGTTTGCATGGCCGCTGGGCATTCTGGTGGCATGGATTGGCCAGAAGCGGCACGTGAAGCAGCTTGGCGAACAGCCCGTTTCGCCACAATGAGGACGCCCCGGAATCATTGGGTGTCAGCTAGAATTCTTCACTTAAACCTAACTCGCCGCTGCACGGGAACTTTCGCCGTTACTGACAGCTTATCCCGCATGTCGGTGAATCCGCCGCCGTTGACCCTCCTTGTTGCAAAGCTAACACAGACGCCGGAAACACTAAAAGCCGCGACTGGGGGGTGGGCGTCAATCCTCGATTGACGAGTTCTCCGACAGCAGCAACAAACGTCGCCTCGAGGGCAACCTTGTGGCAAACGCGATGATTCAGTCGCGTACGGAATGTTGTTGCTGCCGCCGCCAAGGCGCGAATGGAAGATCTTTACGGCGCTCTAACAACATTGAGGTGACGATGTCCGCAACCGACGGCGATGTCCTTAGCCAGTGGCCTGCCATTGAGGAACTGGCGCTGACGCGCTCACGGGGTTTGCCCGTGCATGAACTGCTTCGCAACAGCAAGGCGACGAGCTACGACTCTGAACGAGACGTGCTCAAGCTTTCCATTGCAACCGAGAAGATTGCCAAGACTGACCTTGAAGGCCTGCGCACCTGCGTCTCCAAGGCCTGCTACCAGGTACTGGGTTTTCAGCCCAAGCTTGAAGTCATCACCACGTCGCACGGCAACCCCGCCGACGTCAGCGTGGAACTGACCGGCAAGACGCCAACGCTTTCCGTGACCAGCGCGTCGGGCAGCAACGAGTTCCTGACTTCCAGCCAGCTCCAGACCGGGCTGGACTTCGGCCATTTCGTGGTCGGCCCCAGCAACCAGCTTGCAGCCGCCGCCGCGCAGGCCGTCGCCGAAAACCCCGGCAAGGCGTACAACCCGCTGTTCATCCACGGCGGCGTGGGCCTGGGCAAGACGCACCTGCTGACCGCCATCGCTCGCAAGCTGCTGCCGCGCATGCCCAAGATCCGCATGATCTCGTGCGAAGAGTTCGTCAACCGCTTCGTCGGCGCGCTCAAGTCTGGCAACATGGAAGCCTTCCGCCGCGAACTGCGCGACAGCGACGCGCTGTTGATCGACGACATCCACTTCCTGGCCGGCAAAGAGCAGACCCAGGAAGAGTTCTTCCATACCTTCAACCATCTCTACCAGCTCGGCAAGCAGATCTGCCTGACCAGCGACAGCCTGCCCCGTGACATCCCCAACCTGGAAGACCGGCTGATCAGCCGCTTTCACTGGGGCCTCGCGGTCAAGGTCGAGCCGCCATGCACCGAGACGCGCATGGCCATCGTGCGCAAGAAGGCCGAGCTGCGCGGCATTGAGGTGCCCGATGACGTCGTGCACTTCCTGGCCGAGAACATCGTGACCAACGTGCGCGAGCTTGAGGGCGCCGTCGTGCAACTGGCGGCACTGTCCAGCATGAGCAACCGCCAGATCAACCTGCAGCTTGCCCATGAGGCGCTGCGCCACCTGGTGAAGTCCAAGCCCACGCCGGCGCGCATTGCCACGGACGACATCATTGACGTGGTGTGCGAGCATTACAACGTGCGCCTGAACGACCTGCTGAGCCAGCGGCGTACCAAGAACCTCGCGTTCCCACGCCACGTGGCGATGTACCTGACCAAAGAGCTGACGCAGCTGACGCTCACCGAGATCGGCAGCTTCTTCGGCGGACGCGACCACAGCACGGTGCTGCATGCGATCAACAAGATCAAAGGCCTGCGCCTCAAGGACAGCGAACTGCGCAATGAGCTGGAACGCTTTGAACTGCAGCTGCGCCGGCCGTTGAACTGACACGCGTGATTCACGAAACCCCCGCAAGCTGGCGGGGGTTTTTTTTCGCCCCGGCATTCCGAAAGCTCGCTCGCATGAAGTACGCCGTCGCATCCCGTTGCCCACGAGCAGTCCACGCCGACTACAGGTTTGGTCCGCAAATTGTTCAGGTGTCGGTTGTTTCCGGTTTCCTTGCTTGCAGCGTGCGGATTGGGGGACGCGCTTCTGCCATCGCCCAACATTGCCGGCTTGGGCTTATCCGGTCGCGTTGTCGGCGCAAGGCTGTTATCCCTAGGTTGTCCGGCGCCGCCTCCACGCTTCGAGTCCTTGCTGCCGTTGGCGCCGCGGCGATTGTCCCCGGGGTCGCTGACTTTCGGACAGGCCATAGTACTGGAACACGAAGTGAATTCTCTATTGGTTTGCTATACGTATGAAGCTGGCCCGGAACGGAACTGACATCTTTGCACGACGTTGAATTGCGGGCTGGCGCGGGTACAACCGCCGGTCCAAACGAGGAGTAGCCATGCACGTAATCTGCGCGCGCGACCAGTTAGCCGAAGCCATGGGCCTGGTCAGCAGCATCGTCAACCAGCGTTCGACCAACCCGATCACGCAGAATGTTTTGTTGATCGCCGACAAGAACGGACTTGAGGTCCGCGCCACGGACCTTGAACTCAGCCTCAAGCGCACGCTCAGCGAAGTCGAAACCAAGAAGCCGGGCAAGTGCCTGGTGGCGGCGTCGCTGGCCGGCAACCTGCTGCGCGACATCCGCGCCGAAACCGTCGAGCTGTCTGTTGACGGGTCAACGGTCAACCTGAAAGCCGGGCGCGACCGCTTTGAACTGACAAGCGCCGACCCGGACGAGTTTCCGAAATTGCCCGAGGTGGGCAGCGATGCCGACCTGAAGCTCAAGGGCGCCGATTTCGCCAATGCCATCCGCAAAGTGGGGCGCAGCATCGCCCAGGAAAAAGGTCGCTACGCGCTGAACGGCGTGCTGCTTGAGCCGCGCAAGAACGGCCTCGAGTTCTGCGGCACCGACGGCCGGCGCCTTGGCTACTGCAAGGTCAGCGCCAAGGGCAAAGAGGTCGGCTACCAGGTGATTCTGCCGCGCAAGGGCTACGACCTGATCAGCAAGGTGATCGGCAACGATGCCGACATGGTGCTCAAGCTTTCGGAAAACCGCGTGCTCGCCGTGGTCGATGGCACCGAGGTCGGCGTGCAACTGGTCGAGGGCCAGTTCCCGGATTACCGCAGCGTGATCCCCGGCAACCTGGACAAGCAACTGACGATCAGCACCGAGGACTTCCGGTTGGCGCTGAACAAGGCGCGCCACTTGACCAGCGTGGAGAGCCAGGCCGTGCGGCTGGAGATTTCGAAGGGCGAGCTGACACTGCGCTCGCGCAGCCCGGCCCAGGGGCAAGCCGAAGTGAAAGTCGAGATCGACTACGACGGCGAAGACACGGTGCTGGGATTTGACCCGCAGTACATCCTGCAGGGGCTCGATGGTTTCGACAGCGACAAGGTCACGTTCGAGTTCAAGGACAAGGACACCGGCGCCGTGATGCACAGCGGCGAGAAGGAAAAGTTCTATTACCTGGTCATGCCGATCGACATTTAGGCAGCGCAGCAACATCCCAAACGCACAGAGCCCCGAGCGAAAGCTCGGGGCTTTTGTTCCTAAAGTAATCGACGCCAGTTCCCGGTGCCGCCCCTGCCGGGGCTCTGAATCGCTGTCACGCTCATTCCCCGGCGCTCACGCGCCAGGCTAACTCCTGTCGCGCCCTTCGGGCGCTCAATCGGCGTGGAATTGTTCCGGCCCGAAGGGCCGGTTCCATCAGCCCAGGCCGAAGGCCTGGGGACCTGAGATTCTTGGGTACCCGCCGGCCTGAAGGGCCGGTTCATCATGACCGCCGGTTTGGTGAACTCGGGCGAATCAAAATCACGGCCTTCGCCCGCTACACGAACTTCGATCAGCGCAGCTTGATCGTCAGCTTGGCGCAGTAGACCTCGCCGCTCAGCCTGAAGTCGGTCGTGCTCTGCGCGATCAGCTCTACCTCGCGCACCGGCGGCTTGCAGGTGCTGGCTTTGCCGTTGATCAGCAGGTTGACCTCGCGGTCGAGGTACAGCATGTCGTCGTGCAACAGGATCTCGACCTCGTTGACCTCTTCCGATTCCAGCACGATGGTGTTGCTCACCCGGTCGATGCGCGCCTTGACCAGCCCGCCCGCATAGCGCTTTGCCGGCCAGTCGGCTTTGGCCCCAAGGCGCTTGTACGACTTCACGCGCAGCCAGTAGCAGCGGTCGTTGCCGTCGCGGTCTTTCTCGCCAATGACATTGCGCGCGATCAGCAGCGCCGGCGAAGGGTTGCGCGTGACCTTCAGGCAGTCGTTCACCGCGGCGGCGATCAGCCTGGTGGGGCCGCCGCCGTGAAAGCCCTCGTACTCGCGGTAGTTTACGGGCACCTCAGCGGCTTTCATGGCATCGCGGGCTGCGCGTGCCCACTCGGTGGGGAACTTCCTGTCGCCGTCGGCGTGCACCCAATAGACGGGCGTGGCGCCAAAGCATGTGGCAAAGGGCATTTCGGCCTTCTGCTCGTGCAGTTTGCGGTCGGCGCGCAATTGCGCGAGATCGCCCTCTTTGGCGCCGGGCAGGTGAAACGCGGGCGTGGCGTCGCGCACACAGATGGCCGCGAACTGCGACGGCCGCAGTTGCACCAGCTCAAAGCACGCCTGGCCGCCCATGCCCACGCCGGTGAGGTAAATGCGGTCGCGGTCGACGTTGAACTTTTCCAGCAGCTCATCCAGCAGGTTGAACACGGTGTCGATGCCCTGCTGCTTGGGTCCCCAGCCGAAATACTCTTTGTCGCCGGGCGGGTTTTCGCGCGGGTCGTCGGCGGTGTTGCCGCGGTTCAGGGCTTGGGGGCAGGCGACGATGCAGTCGCGCAACCCGGCAGCGCCCTCGCGCGCGCATGTGCGCAGGCCCGACAGCTCGTACCACGCGGTGCCGAGGTCGCTGTGCAAACCAAGCACCAGCGGCACGGGCGTGCTCGCCGTCAGGCCGCGCGGCAGGTCAAGCATCGCGAAGTTGGTGTACTTGGCGCCGCGCGAGCGCACCTCGTAGATGTACTCGTACGCGCCCTCGTGAATCTCTTTCAGCTGCGGCAGCTTGGCCGGCGCCTTGCGTTGCAGCCCCAGCGCGTGCTGGCGCACGTCGCGGGCGCCCGCCTCGTTGAGCGTCCAGCCGGCAAGCCTGGCGATTTCCCTGTCGCGGGCCTTGGCGTCGGCGGTATCGAAGACGTTGCCTACCCAGCGCTTGGCGTCGCCGGCATCGGCCTCCTTGGCCAGCACCAGCGGCGACAGAAGCGACAGAAACAACAGTGCGGCAAGGCAGCGCGGCATCACATGCCCCAGGGGATGAAAGCGGGGTCTGCACCATGATAGTAAACCGGCGGGCCGCGCCTATAATCCCGCCCCTTGGTTCTGGGTCAGGAGCATCATGGGGTTCAAGTGCGGCATCGTCGGCCTTCCCAACGTGGGCAAGAGCACGCTGTTCAACGCCATCACGGCCAGTGAGCAGGCGGCGGCGGCAAACTATCCGTTCTGCACGATCACAGCCAACACCGGCATGGTGGCGGTGCCGGACCCACGCCTCGACCGGCTGGTAGCGATTGCGCACCCGCAGCGCACGGTGCCGGCGACTATGCAGTTCGTGGACATCGCGGGGCTGGTCGAAGGTGCGAGCAAGGGAGAAGGCCGCGGCAACGACTTTCTCAGTGACATCCGCGATTGCGACGCCATCGCCCACGTCGTGCGCTGCTTTGTGGATGACAACATCGTGCACGTCAGCGGCAGCGTTGACCCTGAGCGCGACATCCGCGTGATCGAGATTGAGCTCGCGCTCAAGGACCTCGAAACCGTCACGCGCCGCATCGAAAAGACCGAAAAGCTCGCCCGTGGCGGCGACAAGGACGCCAAGACGCTGCTTGAAGTGCTGACAAAAGTGCGCGCGCTGCTGGATGAAGGCAAGTGGGCGCGGCACGTGCAGGTTGAGGACAACCAGCAGAAGTTCCTGCGCGAGCTGCAACTGCTGACGTCAAAGCCGATCCTCTACATCGCCAACGTTGCCGAGAGCGACCTGCCCGAGGGCAACGCGCTCAGCGATATCGTCAAGCGCGTGGCAGCCGACCAGGGCGCCGCCTGCATCGTCATCAGCGGCAAGATCGAGGCCGAGATCGCACTGCTGCCTGAGGCTGAGCGCAAGGATTTCCTGGACACCCTGGGGCTCAAGAGCAGCGGCTTGGACCAGTTGATCCGCGCGGGCTACAAGCTGCTGGGCCTGCGCACCTACTTCACGGTCGGCGAGAAAGAAGTGCGCGCGTGGACGATTCACGCAGGCGACACAGCGCCGGTGGCGGCGGGCGTGATTCACAGCGACTTTGAAAAGGGCTTCATCCGCGCCGAGACCATCGCCTACGACGACTTTGATCGACTGGGCGGCGAGAAGCAGGCCAAGGAAGCCGGCAAAATGCGCACCGAAGGTAAAGAATACGTCGTGGCCGACGGCGACGTGATGCACTTCCGGTTCAGCGTGTAGGGGACCCATGCCGGACGAAGAGGCCAAATCCGGCGTAATCCGGTTGCGGGTCAAGGACATTGGCCAGCTTTTCAATTCGCTGGACCCTGACCCGTTCATTGAGCGCGACCTCGACGACGATGCCGTCAGCTACATTGTCTCGTGGGCGCGCGAGATACCCCACCACCTGCCGATGCGGCTTTCGGTCACGATCTCTGAGCCCAAGCACCCGGGAGACCACGAAGCGATTCTGCGGGCGGCGGTGCAGAACTATTTCGGCCAAGCCGCTGAGCTGGCGCGAAACGAGTTTCGCGAACTCATGCGGCGTGGGCGCTCCAGCCTGCTGATCGGCCTGCTGGTGCTGGCCAGCGCCATGGTTGCGGCGCATTTCGTGGGCCAGGCGCTGGACGACCGCACTTGGGGAGCGCTGATCAGCGAAGGCATCATGATCGGCGGCTGGGTGGCGATGTGGCGCCCGCTTGAGATTCTGCTGTACGACTGGTGGCCGCTGCGCCGCAAACGTCTTGACCTTGAGCGTCTGCGCGACATGGAAGTGGCGGTGTCGGGCCCGCCTACTCCTTGAGCGGCAGGGCGGTCCACGCGGCTTCTGACAACTCGTGCGGAACGTGGGCCTTGCGCCACGCGGCTTCATCCTGCTCGAAGGTGAAGTACCAGCGCCAGACGGTCTTGGTCTGGCCCAGCGGGTGCGGCGGCAGGCTGTCGTATTGTTCGCGGCGCGCCCAGAACCCGCCCTCGGGCACCCACATCTGGTCGGTCCACAGCTCCTGCCGCTGGATGGTAAAGACGCGTTTGCCCTCGTGTTCTGCGCGGAGCAGAAACGCGGCATGCACAGGCTCTGCGCCGGGCAGCGTGAAGGTGGCCAGCAACGCATAGTCGATGCGCCCCTCGCGGCCCAGCAGCACGGGCGTGAACCCGGCAGCGTGCGCGTCGCCGGCGTGCCACAGCAGTGACGCGTCGGGCGCCAGCTTGTCGATTAATGCTGCCAGTGGCTCGCCCGGTTGCCAGCGTTTGCCGTGTTCCAGGATATGGTCTTCGCGCAGGTAGACGCGCGGCAGCGTGATCGACATGCCTTCAACCGTCTCGTTACTCTCGGCACCGTCGTCCGGCGCAAGCGTATGCGGGGCCGCCGGGCCAAGGCCTTCGTCGCCGATGCTGACCAGCGTGCCCGCCGGCAACTGCAGCAGCATCGACTTGACGTAGCGGGCGTCGACAAAGCGCAGCATCACCGCCTCGCGCAGGTCGCCCCACGCAGCCATCAGCACACTGAACGCGAGCAGAGAAATCAGCAGCGTCGCCCAGGAAACCTTGAGCACGCGAAGCCAGAGAGCCGTCGGCGGTTGCGCCATGGCACGAGCTTACGGGTGCGCGGGGGGCGCCGCAACGCGGCGAGCGTCCGGTAATGTTCGGGCGCGCGGACGGGAAGCTGAACAAATCTTCGAGATTCCCGTTGAACCCGTAGTGAAGTGCGGGACTAATAGTAGCGACATGGTGAAGCTGGCTTCCATCCTTGCGGCACTCTACCTCAGTATCGCGCCCGGCATGAGCGTGGCGCGGCTGCTGCACGCCGTGGAACTGTGCAGCCTGTTTGAGTCCCAGGTTCAGGTCGCGCAGAGCCACACCTGCGGCGACCATGAACCGGAGACGCCCGAACCAGAAAACCACTGCCCGTTGCAGGATGACTTGGCCATCCAGTGCGGCGCGATGGCGCTGCCGTGCGCGCCCGCCGAAATACAAGCCGCGCCCGCCTGGCAGCTAGAGCCGGCGCTTGTCAGCCCGAATGCGAACGTGCCGCCGCTTGCCGCCGCGCACGTCGAGCGCCCGCCGCCGAACCCTCCCTGGGTCGGCGTGACATTGCTGCTTGTCTAAACCTGACTCCGTGAACCGGCGCATCGCGCGCCGGTGTACCTGTGTTCGTTCACGGAGATTCTATGCGTCGCTTTGCCCTGTTGATCCTGTTGCTGGCCGGTTGCCAGAGCTATGAGCCCCAGCCGCTCGATGAAGACGCGGCGCTGGCGACATGGCGCGAACGCAAGCCCGGCAACGCAGCCCAATACGCCGCGGAACTTTCCAAGCGCTCCGAAAAGCCGCGCGCGCCGTTCAATGCACAGGACGGCCTTGGGCTTGAAGAAGCCGAAGCCGTCGCACTGTTTTTCAATCCCGGCCTGCGCGTGGCGCGGCTGCGCGCCGGCGTGGAACTGGCGGCCGCCGAAGAGTCAGGCCGCTGGGAAGACCCTGAACTGTCCGTCGAGGGCGGCTGGATCATCGACAGTATCCCGAACCCGTGGTTTCTGGCGGCGTCGATCTCGTTCACGATTCCGTTGTCGGGCCGGCCGGGCGTCGAGCAGGACTTGGCGTTTGCGCGCTATGACGTCGCCAAGCGGCAGGTGGTCGTGCAGGAATGGGAATTGCTGGTCAGCCTGCGCCGCCAGTGGCGCGAGCTTGAGCTTGCCCGCGAACATCTGGCGCTCACCAAGGGCTATCTGCTTGAGCTTGACGCGCTGCTGGAAAAGGCGCAGCGGCTGCAGGAAGCCGGCGAAATCTCAAGCCTTGACCAGCGGCTGGTAGAGATGGAACGCGCAGCCGCGCGCGCCGAACGCTTGTCGCTGGAACAGGCCGCCGCCGAGTCCGAGTCCGCGCTGAAAGAGACGCTGGGCCTGCACCCGGACGCGCCGCTGGTGCTGGTCAGCGGGGCGCCGACCGTGACGCAGGCGGCGGCCGGCGCAGAGAAGCGGCTGCGTGCCAATCACACCGGGCTGGCGCTGCACCGCAGCGCGTACGAAACCGCCGAGCAGGAACTGAGGCTCGAGATCCGGAAGCAGTACCCGGACCTGCACATCGGCCCGGGCTATGAAATCGACGAGGGCCAGTCGCGCATCACGCTGGGCCTCGGCATCCCGATCCCGATTATCAACCTGAACCGCGAGGGTATTGCGCGGGCGCGGGCGTCGCGGGCGGCGGCACGCGCCGAGTTCGAAGCCGAACTTGAGGGCGCGCTGCACGCGCTGGCGCAGGCGCAGCAGAAGGCGCGCCACGCCGAGCAGTTGCGGGCGCAGTTCCTGCGCGAGGTGGTGCCGCTGGCTGACCAGCAGGTCGCCGACGCCAACGCGCTGGCTGATGCCGGCGAGTTCGACGCGCTTGTGCAACTCGAGGTGCTGTCACGCCGCCACGAAACCCGGGTCAAAATTCTGGAAGTGCTGATCGCCGCGGCACAGGCGCAAGACGCAGTCGTCGCGCTGCTGGGCCCAGCGTTCAAGCCACAGCCAGACGAGCAGGAGAAAAGAGAATGAAAAAGCTGATCCCCATGCTGCTGTTAGCGCTCGCGGCTTGCACAAGCGAGCCCGAGCCCGCACCGCATACCGATGAAGGCGCGGCAGGCACCGCGCCGACCAACCGCATCGACATTCCGCCAGCGGTGGTGAGCAACCTCGGCATCACATTCGCCAAGGTCGAGCGGCGCCGCGTCGAGCAGACGATTCGGCTGCCCGGCGTGTTTGAAGTACCGCCCGATGCTGAGCGCGAGTACCGGGCGCCGGTGGGCGGGCGCGTGACGCTGCTGGTGAACCAGTACGACCACATCGCCACGGGCGATGAACTGGCGCGCATCGACTCGGCGCAGTGGCGCGACCTGCAACGCGAACTCGATGCCATCGAAGCGGACCTGACCGCCCGCCAAGCCGACGTGGTGATGGCACAGGCCGAGCGCGCCGCCGCCGAAGCCGACATTGAGGCCTACCCGCGCCGCATTGAGGCCTACCAGCCGCATCTGGATGCGCTGGATTCGCACCGAGAGCGACTGATTGAGGCGCGCGACCTGTGGCAGACGCGCGTGCAGGAGATTGAGGACCTGATTGCCAAGGGCGCAGGCAAAGCCACCGAGCTGGCGGAAGCGCGGGCACAGCTGGCCTCGGCGCAATCGGCACTCAGCGAAGAAGCCGAGAAGCGGGCCGAGCTGGAACGCGACAGGGCCGAGATGTCATTCAGCCAGCAGGCAGCCAGCGCGCGGCTGCCGGTGCTGGTGGCGGCCGAGACATCGGCGCAGAGCCTGGCGGCGTCGGCCGAGCGCTCATTCAAGCTGAAAGTGCGGGCGACGGCGACGCTGCTGAACGTGGAGCCGGCGGCCCTGGACGACGGTGCATGGCGGGCGATCGACACAGTCGTGGTGATCGCCGGTGCGCCGGGGATCGTCATGGACCTTCCCGTGCGGCAGGGCGACACGCTGCAATCGGGCGACTCACTGTTTCATGTGATGGATGAGTCGCGCACGCGTTTTCGCGCGCGCGGCTTGCAAAGCGACCTCGGGCGCCTGAAAGACGGGCTGCCCGGGCGCGTGGTTGCGCCGGCGGGCGGCACACTGGAAGGCGCCGAGGCGGCACAGGGCACGGTCAGCATCGCGCCGATGGCCGATGGCGACGCGCGGCTTGTCGATGTGCTGCTGACTCCGGCAACCCGGCCCGCCTGGGCGCGCCCCGGCGTCGGGGCCGAACTGGAGGTGGTGTGGGATGCCACGCAAGAGCCAGAGCTGGCGGTGCCAGCCAGGTGCATTGTGCGCGATGGGCTGGACCTGGTGTTTTTCGTGCGCGACGCGGCGGACGCCAACAAGGCGATACGCACCAAGGCCGACGTCGGGCCCAGCGACGGCCGCTGGACCGTGGTCTACAGCGGCGTGATGGAAGGCAGCGAAGTGGTGCTCGACGGGACCTACGAGCTGAAGCTCACGGGCGCGGGCAAGCCCACCGGCGTGGGCCACTTCCACGCCGACGGGACATGGCACGCCGGCGCGGAGCATGACTAGGAGAGAGACTTGTTCAGGTGGTTGATTGCATTTTCGCTCAAACGCTCTTCGCTGGTGCTCATGCTGGCGGGGTTGCTGATTGTCGCCGCGGGCGTCTACATCCCGCGTATTCCCGTGGACGTATTCCCCGAGTTGAACGCGCCCACCGTCACCATCCTGACCGAGTGCAAGGGTTACTCCGCCGATGAAGTCGAGCAGTACGTGAGCTTTCCCATTGAGAGTTCGGTCAACGGTTTGCAGGGCGTGCGGCGGGTGCGTTCAAGCAGCGCGACCTCGCTCAGTATTGTCTGGGTCGAATTCGAGTTCGGCGAAGACATTTACCGGGCGCGCCAGCTTGTCGCGGAACGCCTTGACCAGGCGCGCGAAGCCCTGCCCGAGACCGTACACGCCGAGATCGCGCCGATCGGCGGCGTGCTGGGCGAAATGATGCTGCTGAGCGTTTCGCCCGCCGATGACAGCGTCACGGCACTTGAGCTGCGCGGCTGGGCCGAGTTTGAACTGCGCAACAAGATTCTTGCGGTCGGCGGCATCAGCGAAGTGGTCGTGATCGGCGGCGAGCTGCCCGAGTACCAGGTGCACGCTGACCAAGGCCGCCTGGCGCTGTACGGGCTGACGATACAGGAAGTGGTGGAGGCGGCCCGCAAAGCCCACGCTACCGCCAGCGCGGGGTACCTGCCGAACGTGGAAGGCAAAGAGCTGCCGCTGCGGCAGGACGCGCGCGTGTTGAGCGTGGACGACATTCGCGGCACGATCATCAAGTACCACAACGGGGCACCGGTCACGATCGGCGATGTCTGTGTCACCCCAAGCGGCAGCGGCGTGAATCTTGGCGCCGCCCCGTCTCGCGGCACGGGCGCAGACGCGGGCAAGCCAGCGGTAATCGTGACGGTCACCAAAGCCGCAGGCACCAACACGCTGGAGTTGACGCGGCAGATCGATGCGACGCTGGATGGCATCTACGACAAAGACGCCGACGGCAACCTTACCGACACGGTCACAATTCCCTTGGGCGGCGGCCGCACCGGCAAGGTGCACCTGAACCGGCACGTGATGCGGCAAAGTGACTTCATCGGCATGGCGGTGAACAACGTGGTCACGGTGCTGCGCGACGCGGCAATACTGGTCGCGATTCTGCTGGTGCTGTTTCTGCTGAATGTTCGTACCACCATTATCACGTTGACAGCGCTGCCGATGAGCCTGGCGATCGCGATCCTGGCACTGTGGCTCCTCGACCTGAACATCAACGTGATGACGCTGGGCGGCCTTGCAGTGGCCATTGGCGAACTGGTGGATGATGCGATCATCGACGTCGAAAACGTGTTTCGAAGACTGCGCGAAAACCGCGCATTGCCGCGGGGCGAGCGCAAATCGCACATTCGTGTGGTGTTCGATGGCAGCAACGAAATCCGCAGCAGCATCGTGTTCGCGACCATCATCATTGCCATGGTGTTCGTGCCGCTGCTGTTTCTGCAGGGGCTGGAGGGGCGCTTTTTCCGGCCGCTCGGGCTGGCCTACATCGTCAGCATCATGGCGTCGCTATTTGTGGCGGTGACCGTCACGCCCGCGCTGTGCAAGCTGCTGCTGAAGAAGCGGGAATCGGCCGAGCTGCCCGGCAGTTCCGATTCCCGGCTGCCGAGCACCGAGTCCGGCAAGCACACCGAGCGCGAATCGCCGCTGGTGCGCTTTCTGAAGCGCATCTACACGCCCATGCTGCGTGGCGCCATCAAGCTGCGTGTCGTGGTCATGCTGCTGGCGCTGGCGCTGACCGGCGGCAGCATCTGGTTTGCAAGCACCTACGGCACGCGCTTTCTGCCCGAGTTCAATGAGGGCACGTTCACGATTTTCCTGAATGCACCGCCCGGCACGTCGCTGTACGAGAGCGACCGGCTGGCCAAGGGCGTGGACCAGCGCCTCTCCGAGATCGAGGGCGTGCGGCATGTCGTGCGCCGCACCGGCCGTGCCGAGCGCGACCAGCACGCCCACGGAGTCAGTGTCAGCGAAATCGAGGTCAGCGTCGCGCCCGGCTACACCAAGCACCAAGTGCGGCGCGAAATCGACAAGGTGCTCGCGCAGATTCCCGGCATCACCACCATGGTCGGACAGCCGATTGAGCACCGGCTCAGCCACGTGCTGTCGGGCACGCCCGCCGAAATCGCGATCGACGTGTACGGCGAAGACATGGACACGCTGCGCAAGATTGCCTCAGAAATCGAGACCGAGCTGCAAAGCATTCCGGGCGCGCGAGACGTTGCTGCCAACCGCGAAATGATGATCGAGACCGTGCCGATTCGCTATCGGCGCGCCGACCTGGCAGCCCACGGGTTCACGCCCGCCGACGCCGCCGAGCAGGTGGAAGCCGCGTTCCATGGCGTGATCGTGGCCGAGGTCAACCACGGGCTGCGGCGCCATGCGATGGTGGTGCGGCTTGACCCCGAGCAGCGCTTGAGCGTGGAGCAGGTGAAAGACCTGGTGCTGGTGTCGCCGCAGGGCCGGCACGTGCGGCTGCGCGAGGTGGCGGACATCGGCATCGAGATGGCCAGCGACCTGATCGCGCGCGAGAACGGCCAGCGCAAGGCGGTCATTTCGCTGAACGTGGCCGAAGGCCACAACCTCGGCCACCTGGTGGAAGAAGTGCAGCGTCGCGTGGACCCGATTGTGCGGCGCCACGGCTACTCGGTGCATTACGGCGGGCAGTTTGAAGCGCAGCAGTCGGCTTCGCGCACGCTGTACATCATGGGCGCGGGCGTTGTGGTGGCGATTCTGCTGCTGCTCTACATCGCGTTTGGTTCGTTGCGCTCGGCGTTTCTGGTGATGCTCAACCTGCCGCTGGCGCTGATCGGCGGCGTTGTTGCGATCTTTGTTGCCGAGTCACCCAACCCGCTCGCCAACCTGGCGGCGCTGTTCAGTGGCGGCAAGTACGTGGCCCCGGTCATCAGCATTGCCAGCATGGTCGGGTTTATCACCTTGTTCGGCATTGCGGTGCGCAACGGCATTCTGCTGGTGGCGCACTACCGGCACTTGCAACTGGCGGGCGTGCCGATGCGCGAGGCGATTGTGCAGGGGTCAAGCGAGCGTCTGGTGCCGATCTTGATGACCGCGCTGGCTGCGGTACTGGGCCTGGTGCCGCTGGCGCTGGCCGCGGGCGAGCCCGGCAGCGAGCTGCTGGCGCCCCTGGCGATTGTGGTGCTGGGCGGCCTGGTTTCTTCGACGATCTTGAACCTGATTGTAGTCCCCGCGGGGTACGCGTTGATCGGCCCCCGCGTGATTGAAGAGAAGTCCAAAGAATCAGAGAACCTGTGAAAGGAGAAGCAATGCGGAAACTGATGTTGTTGATTCTGGCGGTGGCGTCGCTTGCCATGGCGGCATGCGGCGGTGGCAACACGACAAACGCCGGCAACTCGCCCACGAACAGCGGCGGGCATGGCCACGGCCACGGTGATGAGCATGGCGAAGCCCACGACCTGGGTAAGAAAAAGTCCGGCGACTACGAAGTGCAAGTCGGGCAGGTCGAGAGCGATTCAAAGACCGAGGGCGTCTTTGAAATCAAGGTGATGAAGGACGGCAAGGTGGTCAAGGACGTGCCCGCGGAAGCGTGGATCGGCAACTCGGCGGGCAAGGAACTCTCGCCCGTAGCCAAGGGCGAGTGGATGGAAGACGAGCAACTGCTCGACTGCCACATCACCCTGCCGGCGGACCTGAAGGAAGCCCGCCTATGGGTGCGGATTCGCCCGACCGGCGTGAAGCTCGACCCTATAGATTTTGAGCTCGACCACGACTAGCGCTGCGCCGATAATCAGACGGCCCCCGGGACAGTTCCCGGGGGCCGACTTGTAAACCAACGCAAAGCTACTTGCCGGTGGTCGGGTTGCGCGCGGGCCGGACGGTCAAGTCCCACACGCGGATGACCTTGTCTCCGCCGCCGCTCAGCCCCCGGCTGCCGTCGGGGCTGATCGCGGTGACGGCGGGCGTGTCGGTGTGGCCGGTGTAGTGGACCGCAACGCTGCCTGTTTGCAGGTCCAGCAGGTGTACCTTGTTGTCGTAGCCGGCAACCAGCGCGTGGCGGCCGTCGGCGGACAGGTCAAAGCGCGAGAAGATCACGTAGTCGCGCCGGTGCTGCTCAACCAGCTTGCGGTTCTCGTCGCCGACCCGTCGCACGTCGTCGCCGTGCCTGCGTATGCTGTCACGGTCGCGGGCGCCGTCGGGCAGTGTCGGATGCTTCTGAAGCGTCGGCGGGTTGAAGTCAATCTTCCGCATCTCCGCACCGGTGAACGCATCCAGCTCAAGCACGATGCCGCTGTTGCGTGCAAAGGTGACCAGCAGCCGCCCGCCATCGGGCGTCAGGCGCATGCACGATACCGGGTTCGGGTTGTCCTTGCGGTCTTCCTGCAGCACGGTGTACGTGTTGCCGTCGCCAAACGAGTAGCTGACCACCGTCTGGTTTGGCCCGCGCAGGCCGCTGACCAGCAAAGTGGCTGTGCCCTGTGCCAGGTCAAAGTGCGCCAGTTTGCCTTCGCTGGCAACCCAGGCGTGCATGCCATCGGTCGAGATCGCGAGCTGCGCGAAGTACCCGGGCACGAAGGCGGCCGGGTTGGCAGCGCGGTGCAGCTGCTTGCCGCTGTCGATGTCAAGCACGATCACGCCCTGCTGCTTCGTGGCCAAGACCAGGCGGTTCGCGGTGCTGGTGGACGCGTAAGCGACCATGCCCGCCCCTTCCTGCTCGGGCGCGATAGTCCGCAAGCGCTTGCCTTTGCGCGCATCCCAGATGTCCAGCGCATCCGTGCCCCCCAGGAACGTCGTGTCGCCCGTGCCCCACGAGCGCGTGATGATGCACTTGCCGTCGGAAGAGAACAGCGCGGGGTCGCTGAACACCGGGCCGGATGTGGACACGATGTTGGAGTGACGATCCTTGGGCGTGATCTGGCTGATCACCGTGCCGTTTTCGAGGTTCCAGTGAATGACCCGGCCGTCGCCATCCGCCGACAGCGCGCTGCGGCCGTCGGGCGAATACACCAGCGAGTGAATGTCTTCTTTGTGGCGCCCGCTGCCAAGGGCTTTGCCCGAGGCGTCGGCGGTGGCAGTCTCGGCGTCATCGCCGACAGGCTCGCCGGTCGCCACGAGAAACACCTCAAGCTGCGTTTGCTCAGAGACCGCGCCGACCTGGCCGTTGGCGCTCAGTTGCAGGTTGCCGCCGATGAAGCGTCCGTTGGCGCGGCTTGCAACCTTGCCGGAGTGCGGGTTCCAGGCGATGGCGCTTTCTGATGCTTCCAGGTCTTCGCCCACGCCGATCGATGAACGCAAGCCACATGCGACCGCGACTTTGCCGTCAGCCGAGAGCGCCAGCGTTTCGGCGTGGCGCTTGATGACGTGGCTTACGCCGCCCGTGGCGAGTTCCAGCGTGAACAGCGCGGCGTAGAGGTCGTCTCCGGCCATGCCGGTAACGGCGCAAACCGCGGACTTGCCGTCGGGGCTGAGGCAGCAGAGCTCGAGGTCAAGGTCCGCGTCGCTGAGGCCTAGGGCGCCGGCGAGGTTCAGTACCTTGCCGGGCGCGATTTCTTCGTTTGCGGGGTCAATCGCGTCGATGCGCCAGTTATGCAGCAGTGCGCCCGTGGCGAAATCCCACGCGCAGATGCGGCCTGAGCAGCCGCCGTCCTCGAACCAGGCCAGCACCGACTTGCCGTCGGCGCTTACTCGCAGGGCATTCGGCTCCATGCCCCAGTAGTCCTGGCCCATCGCGTCGCCCGCGGTGCGGGGAAAGAAGGCGAACTTGTGTTCCCGTTTGCGCGTGGCGAGGTCCCACACGTGAATGGCTTGGTCGCCCGCGCCGACAATCTTCTTGCCGTCGGGCGTCAGGCTCAGCAGATAGCCGGGGCCGCTGTTGCCAACCTTGCCGACCAGCGCGCCGTTGGCGGCGTCCCACACGCAGATGTGCGCGCCCAGCGTGTTGTCGGCGCCTTCGCCGACCACGATGTTCGCCGAGCCGGAACCTGACGTGACGATGAACTTCGAATCCGGTGTCAGCACCAGCGAGTCAATCGGGCAATCGCCGACCTTCTTCGACCACAGCCGCCTGCCCGTCGCGGCATCGAAGCGCACCAGCAGCGTGTCGCCGCCGGCAATAACGCCGCTGCCGTCGGGCGTGAACGCGTGCTGCCGGATGTACGAGCCTGCGTCCCAGGGCGCCAGCGAACCCAGCTCACCCATGGCGTCGGTGCCGGCGTCATCTTTCGTTTTCGTTTCGGCCTCGGGCTTTTCGGCCTCGGTCTCCGGTGTCTTGTCGGTCGGCTTTTCGTCTTCGCCCTTCACGCCGCTGCCATTCTTCTGGAAGTCCTGCGGCGGTTCCGGCTCAGTTTCAGCGACAGGCTGCGGCGCAGCCTCGGCGGGCGTGGGCGGCTGAGCAGCGCTATCTGGCTGTGTCGTGCCCTGCGGTGCCGTTGGCGCGGCAGCAGGCGACGGCGCATCGGCTGGCGGCGCGGACTCGCGCGCCACTTGCTCCGGGATCGGGGGCAAGGGTGGCGCAGACGCAGGCTCCAGCGCCCACACAGAAACGGCGCCGATCAACATCACCGGGATAAGCAACATGGCAGCTTTGAACATGACGGCTCCTGTCAGCAGTTTGGACGTCGCCGAAGTGGCGACGCGCGACAGCGAAGCAGACACGGAAACACCCAGGCCCGCCGGCATCGCCGGAATCGGCAACGCCGCCAGCAGTACCGCAGTGCGCCCCTCAGGCACGCCCAGCGCCCTGCGCAGCCGCTCAGTGCCGCGGCGCACGCAATGGGGGAATGACCCCTCGGGCACCCCCATGGCGCGTGCCGCCTGCCGGAACGACAGGCCGCCGATGTGTGTGAGCACCAGCGCTTCGCGTTCTGCGTCGGGCAAGTTCTCAAGTTCATCGTCGAGTCGTTGCAGCAGTTCATTGCGCTGGGTGGCTAGCGTCGGGTCGGGCGACTGATCCGGGATGCTCACGAGCAGCTCCTGGTCGTCCGCCGTGCGTGCTGCGCGGCGGGCGCGTTTGCGGCGTGCGTTGCACGCAAGCTTGGCGATGACCGTGCCGAACCATGGCCACGGGTCATCGGTGGGAAAGCTGCCAATCTTGCGTACAGCGACCTGGAAGGCCTCCTGCACCACGTCTTCCGCTTCCTGCCGGTGTCGCAGCAGCGACCATGCCAGGCGCCATCCGCGATCGGCCAGGGCCGAGCTGTGGTTTGACAGGACCTTCAGTTGTTCCGCGTTGCTTCGCATACCCGTACCTGTCGCGACCCGCACGACTGCATCAAAGAATATCGAAAAACAAGCGCCGAAGGCCGCCAATGCCCGCGAAACCTCACCAATCGGCAACGGCGCAACGGGACTGTGCGTGACCTCAGCCTCGTTCATTTCGGGCCTGAAACGGGTGTGCTATAAGGCCGGCATGATCGTGCGTATCCAATCGGCGGGCGTGATGGGCATTGCGGCTGCGCCTGTTGACGTTGAGGTCGATGGCACGCCGCTTGGCCGCGGCGGTGGTGACGCGCACTTTGCCGTGGTGGGCCTGCCCGACAAGTCGATTACCGAATCGCGCGAGCGCGTGCGGGCTGCGATCAGTAATTCGAACTACGACTTTCCGGCGATGCACATCACCGTGAATCTTGCGCCCGCCGACCTGAAGAAAGAAGGCCCCGCCTACGACCTGCCGATTGCCGTGGGCGTGCTGGGCGTCAGCAACCAGATCGACGCCAACGCCATCTCGCGCCATGCCGTGATCGGTGAGCTGGCCCTGGACGGCCGCGTGCGGCCGGTCGCGGGCGTGCTGCCGATTGCCATCGAGCTGAAAAAGCATCACGTGAAATCACTGATCGTGCCCGTGGACAACGCCGGCGAAGCCGCGGTCGTTGCCGGCATCGAGATCATTCCCGTCGATCACCTGCGCGAAGTCGTCGCGTACATCAACGGCAACCTGCCAATCGAGCCGTTTCAAGCCGACGTCGAGAAGTACTTCCAGCACGAGACAGAGCACCCCTTCGACTTCGGCGACGTAAAAGGCCAGGAAGCCGCCAAGCGAGCACTGATGATCGCCGCTGCGGGCGGCCACAACGTGCTGATGCTGGGCAACCCCGGCGTCGGCAAAAGCATGCTGAGCAAGCGGCTGCCGACGGTGCTGCCGCGCATGACGCTGGATGAGGCGCTGGAGACCACGAAGATCTACAGCGTGGCGGGGCAGGTCACGCGCGAGACGCCGCTGATCACGCAGCGGCCGTTTCGGTCGCCGCACCACACCATCAGCGACGCGGGCATGATCGGCGGCGGCACCACGCCGCGGCCCGGCGAAATCAGCATGGCGCACAACGGCGTGCTGTTTCTCGACGAGTTTCCTGAGTTCAACCGCAAAACGCTCGAGGTCATGCGCCAGCCGCTGGAAGACGGCACGGTCACGATCAGCCGGGCGTCGGGCAGTTTGACGTTTCCGGCGCGGCTGATGCTGGTAGCGGCAATGAACCCTTGCCCCTGCGGGTATCTGGGGCACCCGAAAAAGAAGTGCTCGTGCACGACGCGCATGATCGCGCAGTACCGCAGCAAGATCAGCGGCCCGCTGCTTGACCGCATTGATATCCACCTTGAGGTGCCGAGCGTGGATTTTAAAGAACTGTCCGGCGAGGCGCGCGGCATGACCAGCGCCGAGATGTTCAGCAACGTGCAGCGCGCCCGCGACGTGCAGACCGCGCGCTTCAAGCGGGCAAGAGAAGGCCTGCACAACAACGCGGGCATGAACGACAAAGAAGTAAGCACGTATGCCACGCTGCGCCCGGATGTGAAGTCGTTGCTGGACACGGCGATGGAGATGCTGCACTTGAGCGCCCGGGCCTACACGCGCATCCGCAAGATCGCGCGCACGATTGCTGACCTTGATGGGGCGCAGGACATCGGCGCTGAACACATCACCGAGGCGATCGGCTACCGCACACTCGACCGCGCCGAGGCTTGAAGCAGCCACGGAGAGGCACGGAGAGAGGCAACAGGATGCGAAACCCAATGCTTTGCATCCTGCGTATCCTGTCGCCTTGCAGTTCTCGGTGAGCATTCGTGCACCCCGTGGCTGACGAACGCTGCGGGAAACCTGTGTGACGCTTCGCTATGGCAGCATGCCGTTGCTGTTGGCTGATTCGAGCGGGACTTCCTGGATGGTGTCCCAGTGCTCGACGATCTTGCCGGCTTGCACGCGAAACAGGTCGTTGATCACGATGTCGCGGCCGTTGCGAATGGCTTCGGCCTGCACCAGCACGAAGTTGCCGGCGCCGATCACTCGCACTGGCTCGTATGAAAACTTGGCGCCGCGGGTGCGCATGGCGGCGATGTGGTTGCGCAGCGCGTCTTTGCCGTCGGCGACATTGGGGTTGTGCTGCGTGTATTCGTCGCCGATGTAGTCGTCGATCTTGTCGACTTCGCCGCGCCCCAGCACGCTTTCGACAAACGCGCGCACCAGCTTTTTGTTGGCGTCGGTCTTGCCTTTGTCGGCGATGGCGGTGGCGCCATCCAGCATGCTGTGGCCGTTCACCGACTCTTCAGGCTGCGGCTGCATGCAGTCCCAGTGCTCGACCAGCATGCCGTCGCGCACGCGCCAGACGTCGAACACTGCCAGCGGGGCGCCAAGCCAGACGTCGCTGTGGGCGACGACGAACTCGCCATCCTGGAACAGGCGCACGACCTTGATCGTGATGCGCTGCTCGGCCGGCGCCTTCTGCATCTCGCGCACGAACTTGATCAGCCCGGCGCGGCCGTCTTCGGCGTGGGGGTTGTGCTGGATGTAGTCCGCGGCGACGTATTTCTCGATTACGGCTTCGTCGCCCTCAACCAGGCCCTTTTGCAGCACTTCTCGCACGATGGCCGGATAGTCGTAGGTGTCGCCGGCGCCGGATTTCGCGGTTGAGGCACAAGCCGAAAGCAGCAGCGCTGACAGCAGCAATGCAAGGCGAAGTGTCATGGCAAGTCTCCGGAGGATGGGCGCATCATGCCTCACGGCCAACAGCCATGACAGTCGCTGGATGCAGGCATTATGCTCTTGAAGCTTGACCCGTTCGCTCAGCAAACGAAACTGCCCGCCATGTGCTGGGGTTACTCATTCCTGTCGCGGATGCCATTCCGCTGACACCTGCTCGCCGACTCGTGCAGGAACGGAACCCATTTCAATCAACCCTAACGCCGGCGCCCTCTGCGCCGGCAGAGGAGCACCAGCCATGGGGCACATCTACGGGCTCAATGCCCAGCAGCAGAAGTTCGCTGACAAGGCCGCATCCATCGCCAAAAAAGTCCTGGCCAAGCACGCCGCCGACGTTGACGCCAACAGCCGCTACCCGAAAGAAAGTATCGACGCACTCAGCGCTGCCGGCTTGATGGGCCTGTGCGTGCCCGCCGAGTTTGGCGGCGCGGCACAGCCACCGCGCACTTTCGCGGCGGTCGTCGAAGAGCTGGCCCAGGAATGCGCCAGCACGGCAATGATTTACGTGATGCACGTGACGGCAGCGCAGCAGATTGCCGCGGGCAACCCGGCGGACAAAGCGGCGATCCTGAAAGACGCAGCCACGGGCAAGCACATCACGACGCTGGCGTTTTCTGAAAAGGGCTCGCGCAGCAACTTCTGGGCGCCGAGCAGCAGCCTGGTCGCCAACGGCGATGGGTTCAAGACCGACGCGACCAAGAGCTGGGTCACGACGGCGCATCATGCCGCCAGCTACGTCTCAAGCGCGCGCATGCCGGGCGCCGAGTCGCCGCTTGCCAGCACGCTCTACCTTGTGCGCAACAAGGCGGCCGGCGTGTCGATCCAGGGCGATTTCAAGGGCGTCGGGTTGCGCGGCAACGACAGCTCGCCCGTGGAGCTGAAGGGCTACCAGATTCCTAAAGGCGACGTGATCACCGAGCAAGGCAAGGGCGCCGACGGCATGCTGCAGGTGGTGCTGCCCTGGTTCGTGGTGGGCACGTCGGCCATGTCACACGGCCTGTGTCTCAAGGCGATTGCCGCCACCAGTGGGCACTTGCAGGCGGCAGGCATCGACTTCACCAGCCAGAAGCTGCGCGACCTGCCCAACCTGCGCGCGCGGCTAGCCGACATGGCTGTGGCGACAGACCGCTCGCGCGCGCTATTGGGGTACACCGTCGGCGAAATGGAAGCACCCAACGAGATGACACCCTTGCGCGTGCTGCAAAGCCGCCGCTGTGCCATCGACACGGCCATCAACGTGACCGACCTGGCGATGAAGGCGTGCGGCGGGGCGGCGTTCAGCAAGCATTTGCCGGTCGAGCGGCTGTTCCGGGATGCGCGCGCCGGCTGGGTGATGGCGCCGACAGTGGATCACCTCGATGACTTCATGGGCAAGGCGCTGACAGGCCTGCCGCTGTTTTAGCAGCTGTTCACCACGGAGACACAGAGTCACGGAGAACTGCCAACGAGGACGTTTGTTTGCCTTTCTCTGTGCCTCCGTGTCTCTGTGGTAAAACCGCATTTCCAAGGAGCAATCATGGCTGACGAAACGATTCTGCTGGGTGCGGTGGCATACGACGCCAAGGTCGTGCCGATCTGGGAGGGCATCCGCGAGCACTTCAAGAAACAGCAGGTGCCGATGGATTTCTGCCTGTTCAGCAACTACGAGCGCCAGGTCGAGTCGCTGCTGGCGGGGCACATCGACATCGCCTGGAACACGCCGCTTGCGCACGTGCGCGTCAAGCGGCGCACGCAGGGTAAGTCGCTGAGCCTGGGCATGCGCGATTCTGACCGTGACTTCAAGGCGCGCATCATTGTGCGTAAGGAAGCAGGCATCAAGACGCTGAATGACCTGCACGGCAAAACGCTGGCCGTGGGCAGCCGCGACAGCACGCAGGCGCGCATATTGCCTCTGCACTTCTTGCAAGAGCAGGGCGTGAACCTGGCACAGGTCAAGCTGACCGCCTTTGACACAGACGTCGGCAAGCACGGCGACACCGGCACCAGCGAAATCGATGTGCTGAAAGCACTGCACGAAGGCCGCGCGCAGGCGGGCACAGTCGGCGACCTGATCTGGGTGCTGGAACAGGCGGCCGGGCGCATTGACACAGCCAAGCTGGAAGTGTTGTGGACGACGCCGGGATTTGACCACTGCATGTTCGACGCGCTGCCGGGGGCAGAAGCATCCAAGCTGGAAGCGTTCAAGCGCGGCTTGTTTGCGATGAAGTGGGAAAACCCGGAGCACCGCCGGATCCTTGAGCTGGAGGGGCTGAAGGAGTGGCTGCCGCCCCGCGAAGAAGGCTACCAAAGCCTCGCCAAAGCGCTGGATGAACAGGGCGGATGGTGATGAGTTCCGATTCCGCTGCCGTCGCAATCGACACCGGCGACTTGCCGTTTGGCGGCGGAATGCTGGCGCTTGTGCGCCCCGCGCTGGACCTGCTTGAGCCTGGCGGCGTGCTCGCTGTCTTGACGCGTCAAGCTCATGCCATCGACGAGTTCGGCACCTGGTGCAAGGTTGAGCACCATGAATTGCTTGAATCCGCCAATCAGCCGGGCGGCGTCACCCGCATCCTGTTGCGCAAGGGCAGTCTCGGCGCCCCGCGCGGCAAACTTGAGGACGGCCTTGACCTCAAATCCCACAACCAGCGCCTGGAGGCCAGCCAGATGCTGGCGGCAGTGCCGCTTCCGCTGACTGCCGATCCCGGAACCGGCTTTGCCCCGCGCGGCGCCCGCGTCGAGCCGGGCGGGCCGGTGTACCCGTACACGATCAATGACCTCGCCCACGCCGCGCCACCCGACATCGCGCAGCTATACGACCAGGCAATCAGCGCGCAATGGAACGCCGACACAGACATTGAATGGGGCAAGATCAAACCGCTCCCTCGTCCAATGCAGCGCGCGCTGGGGCAGGTGTTTACCTTTCTGGCCGAGAATGAACTGTCGGCCCTGTACGTGCCAAGCCGCTTCATCGCGCGGCTGCACCCTCACTATGTTGAGACTGCGCAGTTTCTGGCCACGCAGATGATGGACGAGGCGCGGCACATTGATGTGTTTCTCAAGCGCGCCCGCATCGGCGGCGGCGGCGTCGGCATCAGCCACGCCACCACCAGCGCCAGCCTGCACAGCCTTCTGGTGCTTGAAGACTTCACCGAAGCCGCATTTCTGCTGAGCGTGCTGGGGGAAGGCACGTTTCTTGATCTGTTGCGCTACATTGAAACTCACGCGCCCGACGAAGTGACAGCCGATATTGTGCGCAGAGCAAGGGCCGACGAAACCCGCCACGTCCACTTCGGCATGAGCCACGTCAAGCACGCCCTGGCCAGCGACCCCACCATGTATACCCGGCTGGAAGCTGCCGTCCGCAAACGCAGCGCCACGCTTGCCGGCGTCGGTGGTGTGCCCTACGCAGTGCAGGACTCGCTGACCATCCTGGCCGCCGGCGGCAACGATCCTGCATCCGTCGCCAAGGGCCACAACGCGTTTCGCGAACTCATGGAGGTCATGCACGATAACCGCGTGAAGCGCCTGCTGACTGCGGGTTTTTCGCCTGCGCAAGCGCAGACGCTCAGCGACCTGCACACCCCGAATTTCATGTAATCAACGGTCGACGGGCAGGCCGCTGGGCACGCTTTGCGGCACCTCCTGTGTGCGGTTGATGGCGGCTGGATCTGTCAGTGCCTCGAGAAACGCCTTCAGGTCCGCCAGCTCATTCGGTGTCAGGTTGCCCGGCACGTTCAGGAACACCGGGCTCAGGTTTTGCGTCATCGGCGCAACCGGAAGCAGCGTCGGCGCGAGGTCCGCCGCCTGGGTTATGTTCGCGCCGGTGTACGCGCCGCTGCTGGCGGCTTTGTCGCGGTAGTGGACCAGCACTTCGTCCAGCGTCTCGAACGCGCCGTTGTGCATGTACGGCGCCGTGAACGCCACGTTGCGCAATGGCGGCACCCGGAACTGGTAGCGGTTGGCCGTGTTGCCGGTGGTGTTCTCGAAACCGAAGTCTTCGCGGCCGGAAGTGCCATTGCCCTTGCCGGGCCCGAACTGAGGAATGCCAAGGTTGTGCGTGCTGAAGTTGCTGAGCTGCGGCCCGTTGTGGCAGCCGTCGCAGTTGCCCCGGCCGAAGAACACCTGTGCGCCGCGCTTCTGCGGGTCGGTCATGGCGGCGCTGTCGCCGCGCAGGTAGCGATCCCAGGCGCTGTTGGTGAATGTCTGGCTGGCTTCCCAGGCTGCGATCGCGCGGGCCATGTTGTTGACGTTCATGTTGCCGGGCCCGAACGCGGCGTCAAAGCCCTGCGTGTACGCCGGGAACTGGGCCAGCCGGTTTACCAGGGCCAGCCGGTAGTCGGTGTTGTTCAAGCCATCGAGCGAGTGCCCGGTGCCGCGCATCTCGATCAGGTCGGTCAGCGGGAACAGGGACTGGGCCGCCAGCGGCGAAAGGTTCATCTGGCCCTCGGGCGTCTGGACGGGCGTGCCCGGGGGTGCGGGCGGCTGGCCGGGCGGCGGGGGCGGAATGCCGACGCGCTTGTCCCAGAACATCTCGGGGATCTGCGCGACGTTCAGAATTGGCTGGGCATTGCGGGCAATGAAGACCTTGGCCGGGTGATCGCGGCCGGGGCCGATGCCGCCCGTGCCGCCCACGCCGATGCTGAGATTGAGCTTGTCGCCGGTGCCCAGTGTCGGGTGGTGGCAGGTGGCGCAGGCGACGTCGCGGTTACCGCTGAGCTCCTTGTCAAAGAATAGCAGGCGCCCCAGGTCAACCTGCGCCGCGGGGGGCGCCGGCGGCTGGTTCATGGGGGCGATATTCTCGGCGGCGATCAGTTGCCGCAGCTGCTGCTCAAGCTGTGCGTTGCCGGGCACGCCGCCCACGTTCAAGACGTAGGCACGCGAAGCCGTGGCTGTTCCGTCATCAACGGTGATAGTGACCGGCCAGTTGCCGGTGACCGTCGCGCTGCCACTAACCAGCCCAGCCGCGTCCATCGCGATGCCGACCGGCAGCACACCGCCGGTGATGCTCCAGTTGAGCGGGCCGGCTGCGCCCGAGGCCTGCAATTGCGCTGTGTACGGCTGCAACACGACTGCGCCGGGCAGGGTGGCCGTAATGATGGTCAATCCGCCGGTGGTCGCGGCTTGCACGTTCATGTTGTAGCTGCGGGCGCCGGCCAGGGCTCCATCGGTGACGATGACCGTGAAACTGAACGAACCGGGCAGCGTCGGCGTGCCGCTCAGGGTCGTGGTGTCGGCGACGGAGGCCAGGTCGAGCGCCAGCCCGGGCGGCAGGCTGCCCGCTGCCAGCGCCCAGCTGAAGGGGCCCGCGCTGCCGGTGGCTGTCAGCACTTCGGAATAGGCGGCGCCTTCGACGGGGTCGGGCAGGGTCGCCGGGTCGATGGTGAGTGCTGCCGACGAGCCGCCGCCGGAGCCGCCGCCGCCCGCTTCTTCCGGATCGCAGGCCACCGCCAGCACGGCAAACGAGCAGCACAGCAACAGGCAAAGCAAGGTGGCGCGGCGCATGGTTTCGCTCGGCAGGGGACAGGGGCTGAACTGTTCACGCACGCCGCCGAAAAGATTCACGCGAAATTCCATGCGAACGGGCCAGTCGCGATTGCCGGCCGCTGCGAGAAGCCATCAGCGAGAGGCTTCCCATTGTTGGGAAATTGAATTGCGGCCGTTCTGGCTGAGCCACTTCCAAGGGGTACAATTCAAGCATGGTTCGAATCGCGCTTATGCTGGTTTGGCTGTTGCTGGCAACGCCGCTGTCCGCGGATGCGTGCGACTGCAAGCCGCCCACCGCGGACACCACGCCGCCCGCGGGCCAGGAGTTGCCCTGGGCCCATGTGGATGTGGCGAACGCCAACGCCATGACCCAGGCGGCAATCGACGCCATGGACGTGACCGCGAGTTTCCTGTGGCGTGACCACGAGCCAATGGCTGTGCACGACGTCATCACGCGCGTGATCGTGTACGTCGATGGCGACCCGGCGGTAGACAACTCCGGCAACGGGGTGTTCGACGGCGCACCAGCTGACACACTTCTCGCCGATATCGACGCAACAACCCTGGGCCTTCCGACCGGGCCGGGCACCGGCGGCAGCGCGGTGACCATTCAGCAGTCGGCCGTGATGTCGCTTGCGCTGTCACAATCGGTACTGGTCCAGGCTGGAGGCGTGGTGACGCGCCGGCTGTGGATTCGCGTGCTGATCTGTCCCGACAATGCAGCATTCCAGGCCGCCCGCACCAACCAGCTAGACTTTGCTTGCCCTGGCGTCTTTACCTCGGTGGCATTCACAGTCACCGGCGTGCCCGTGCAGGACGTGAGTGTCACAGGCGGCGACGCTGCCACTTTCAAGTTCGGCAAACGGATCATCGGTGGATGCGCCGACGAGAAGTGCAGCGCGGACGCCGGCTGCTCAGGGGCAGCGAAGGCCACCGCGCCACTGGTGCTGCTGGCCCTGCTGGTGCTGATTGCATTTCTCCGAAGGGGTTCGGCTACGCCCATGAACCCTCGTCGCGGTCGGGCCTGAGCAAACTGGAAACCGGGGCGGACATGCTCGTCCGCCCCGGCCGTTGCTTTCGGCATCACGCCGCGAGCGCCTGCGTCAGGCTGTGGCAGCCAGCAGCGTCCAGCCCAGCGCGCTTTCGGGCTTGTTGAACGTGCGCTCTGCCAGCACGTGGCGAGCGAGGTTGGACTTGCCCCCATTGATGGCAGCTTTGATCAGCGTAAGGCTCAGCACGTCGCGCTGGGCGTGGCTGCCGCCGAAGCGGTTGCTGATCTCTCGCACGGGGCCGATGTTGCTGATCGCGCCGGCCCAGTCCTGCCGGCCGAACGCCAGCAGCCCCTTGGCCACGGGCATACCTACTTCGCGAATCATTTCGGCGTTGGTGGTCTCGCCCTTGGCGGCTGCGTCCAGCGAGCGCATCACCTGTTGCGCCTGGTCTTCCCGGCCGGTGGCGGCAAAGGCCATCATCGCGTGCACGTCGTTGAACACCCAGAAGCCACGCTCTTCTTTCATGCGTGCCTGCCAGATGTCGGCCAGCGCCTCCATGCGCGTGCCGATGTCGTGGCCCAGCACGTGCAGCCGCCACAGCATCGAGGTCGCATCCACCAGCACCAGCAGCATGTCGCTGGGCTGCCCGAAGATCACGCTGTCGTACAGCTTCAGCACGCGCTCAAGGTTGCCGCGGTCAAGGTGAAACAGCGCCAGGTGCCACCAGTTGTGAATCGCCAGAATGCCGGTTACCGCCCAGTCGCGGCTGGAGGTTTCCATCCACGCGATGCCATCGTCGATGCGACCCTGCATTTCCATGCAATGGGCGATCGCATGCGCGGCCCAGCCGTCGCGCGGGTCAAAGCTGAGGGCGACACGTGCGGCCCTTTCGGCTTGCTCGTACTGGTTACACTCTTCAAGGCCAAAGGCGTGCATGCCCTTGACGTAGCCATAGCCGGGCACGCCTGGTGTCCAGTGCGGCAACACGCGGGCCACGCGGTCGCGCAGGCTTAGTGCGTTGCCGCGCACGAAGTCAAACAGGTGGCCCAGTTGCAGCGCAAACGCGTCGCGCGGGTAGTCGGCCAGCAACTCGTCCAGCGCGTGGCCGCCGCGGTGGTAGTGGCCCTGCACCAGCAGATCGATCGCGCCGCGCAGCCGCTCTTCGCGGTCGTTGCCCTTGAGCTTTGCGGCGTCGGCAAGGCTTTGTCGGGCCATGGTGGTGAAGCGGTTCTCGGCGGCGGTCATCAACGCGCCGGCTTTGAACAGGTGGCCCAGCAGGAAGTCCGGGTGCTGTGCCAGCGCGGCGTCGATGGTGGCCATCGGGTCGCCGCGGTAGGCCTGCAGTTGATGCAGCGCGGTCTCGTAGGCTTCAAGCGCGTCGTCGCTTGCGTGGCTTACGGGTGTGTCTCGTCGGTCAAGTCTCATGGCGTCTCCATTTCCGGGATCGTAATCTATACCGACTAGTTGGTACAGTATGAAATGCCGCAGGGCAAGTGCTTTCTGAAAAAACTGTGGAGACCGCATAAGACGGGCACTGCGGGGCTTGTGCCTTCACAGACTAAGTAGTATAAATACAGCCATGCCCCGCGACGGAACCCATACCCGCAACCGCATCCTTGACTCGGCGCTGCTTCTGGCGCTGGAGAAGGGCTTGGCGGCTGCTTCGCTTGACCAGGTGATCGAAGGGGCCGAGATCACCAAGGGTGCGTTCTTCTATCACTTCAAGTCCAAGGATGAGCTTGCGCTGGCGCTGGTCCGCCACGTCGCCGAGCTGGACCGCCAGAACCACGCCAAAATTGTCCAGCGCGTCGAGGAGCTTTCGCGCGACCCGCTGCAGCAGGTGCTGCTGGCGTGCAGCCTGACCGCCGACCTGGTCGCGCCCAGCGAGCCCAACCCCGGCTGCCTGTTTGCCAGCTATTGTTACCAGGGCGACCTGTGGAGTGAAGCCGCGCGCAAGATCTGCGAGTCTAACTTTCACGAGCAGGCGGCATGGATTGAGGGCAAGCTCAAGCAGGCCGCAAAGTTAGCCGGCAGGAAGGGAAAGTCCGCGCTGGCCGTAAGCCCGGCGCAACTGGCAATGATGTTCCACAGCGTGTTCGAGGGCGCCTTCGTGCTGGCCAGAACCTACAACGACGCCAGCCTGTTCCGGAAGCAGGTACTAGCCTACCGCGACATGCTCGAAGCCGTTTTCAAACCCTAAAAATAGGCCAGGGCGGCTATCACGCCGCCCTGTTGGGGAGAGCACAGTGGCGCGTTTCGCGCCTCCGCTGTGTCTTAGTTTGCGGCTGCTTCGGCGGCGATTTCTTGCCAGAACTCGGCGGGTATGTCCTGGGCGAGGTGCAGTGCCCCGTTGGCGCCGGCGTATACGGGCTCGTTGACGCGCGTTACCTTGCCGCCGCCCATCTCGTTCAGCTTGGCTTCGATTGCGCGGTCAAGGCCGATGATCTGGCTGCCGCCGCCTGCCAGCAGCACGTGGTTGCGCATGCTGGCCTGGAACTCTGGGTCGTAGTCCGCGATCAGGTTGTGCAGCTCACTGGCGATCTCGGGCACGATGCTTTCGACCGCCGCGTGCAACTGCTCGGTGATGTCAAATTCGTGCGGCACGCCCTTGACCGGCAGGGTGACAATCACCGGCTCGTCTACACGGCTTAGCGCGGCGTGGCGCTCTTTGATCTGCTTGATCATGTTGACCGTGAACGCGGCTTCGGGGTACGTGGCCTTGAGCAGCTCGAACAGTTTGCGGTCCACGGCGTCGCCGGCGGCGCTTACGGTAATCTGGTCGTCCGGGGCGGGCAGGCTGCCGTGCATGCGGCAAAGGTCGGTGGTGCCGGCGCCGATGTCGATCACCAGTGTGTCCGCCAGGAACTGCAAGCCGTAGGCCACGGCAAAGGGTTCGCTGCAGATCATCACGCAATCTAGGAGGCCGCGGGATGCCTCAATCAGTGTTTTCTGGCTGTGGATGCTGGCCTGGGCCGGGGCGCCGATCACGCCGTAGATCAGGTCATCTTTGCGCGGCTTGGCGAGTGTGACGACGTGTTCGAGCAGGTCGCGGATGGCGGCTTGTGTGCGGCCGGCGTCGCGGTTGAGGCTGGTGTCGAGGTCGCGGTATTTGACCGCGCCCTTTTCCATGGGGCGGTAGACGTCGCACGAGTGCTTGTTGCGCCAGGCGTCGGCGCCGAAGAGTTTGTCTTTGCCCAGTGCCTTGCGGCTGATCAGGTCGCGCGGGTAGGCGACGATGCTGTCCACGGTCGCGCGCACCCCGTTGCTTGAAGCCACTGCGGCGTGACTGGTGCCAAGGTCGATACCGACGAAAAGCACGCCCTCAGTGGGTTTGTGCTGTGGGGCATTGGTGTTGGGGCGCATGCGAATCTCCGTGAAAGGCGTATCGGAAGATCGGCACACGCGCGCGCGCGAATTGAAAGAAAACCGGAAAATTCGCCCGCGGGGTACGCCGCCCAAACCGAAAACCCCGCAGGCAATGCCCGCGGGGCCACGGAGGACAGCCCTCTGCTATGCCCGCTGTCTGTGGGACCGGGCGATGCAGAAGACTGCGAGCACGAGCAACAGCAAAGCCAGCAGGTTCAACCCGCCGCCCGCTACTGCACAGCCGCCACCACCACCGTTGCTGTCGGAACCGCCACTGCCGGAGTTGGCACCGTCGGCTGCGGCAGTTCCGGAGACAGCGAGGGCAAACGGAGTGGCCTGGGATGAGTCGTCGTGGGTGAGGGTCATGGATGCCGCAAAGACGCCTGACGCCTGCGGGCTGAAGCTGAGGGTGAACGTGGTGTATGCGCCGGGTGCAAGCGTGCTTGTCATGCCCGTGGTGTCGAGCACCCACTGGCTGGCGTGTGCGCCGCTGAGTGCGGGCACGCCGACGTGCAGGTCAGCGTTGCCCGCGTTTTCGACGCGAATGGCCATGGCCGCTGACTGGCCAACGACCAGCGCGCCGAAGGCGCGGCTTCCGCCATTGGCGATGATTGCGCCGTTGCTGTCGCGAACGACGAGGATCGGCGCGTATACGGTGACTGTTCCCACGCCCGCAATCTCGAAGGTGAACGGGTTGGGCTGGTTGGGGTCGTCGTGGGCGATCTGGACGGTGGCGGTCTTGGCGCCGGCGGTGGTGGGGTCGAATGCGATGCTGAACGAGGTGCTGGTGCCGTTGGCGACGCTGCCGGCCATGCCCGTGGTGTTCAGGACGAAGTCGCCGGGGTTTGCGCCCCCGAGCGTCACGCCGCTGATGTTCAGGACGCTCGGCCCGCTGTTGCTGATCACGATGCCCAGCGCGGTGGTCGCGCCGGCCGCTTCATCCTGCGTGCCGAAGTCGCGGCCGCCGGTGGCACTGGCGCCATGGGCGATGCCCGCACCGCCTTGTTCGCTGACCGCGATCACGGGCGGGGGCGGGGCGCCCACCGCCAGGTGAAACGTGAACACAGTCTGCGAGGTGCCATCGTCGGCGGTGAGTTGCACGGTGTGGGTGGTGCCGCCGACGTTGAAGGTTCCGCTTGTGGGGTAAAGGTTGCAGGGCACACCGGCTGCGGTGGCGGAGAACTCGCTGACCAGCAGGCCCTGCGTCGTGACACTGCTGATGGAGGCCAACAGGTCGATCGTGCTGCTGTCAGGGTCGCCCACGTTGACCTGGATGTTCAGCGCGGCCAGCGTCGAGTTGTACGCGACGTTGACGGTGTCGCCATCGGTCAGCCAGTTGCTGCCGGCACGCACATTGATCATGGGAGGCGTGCTGCCGTTCAGGTGCAGCCAGTCGCGCAGCACCATGTCGAGGTCGCCGTCGTTGTCCATGTCGGCATAGTCCATGCCGTAATGAACGTCGGTCAGGTTGCCGACGCCGTAGCCGTTGACGTACACCCCGCCGCCGGTGTTGCACAGGGTCTGGGTGCGCCATGAGCCGCCGAACTGGCTTGTGACGTAGTTGCTGTTGGTGATGCCGAGGTCCCAGTCATGGTCGCCGTCGAAGTCAACGAACTGACAGTGCCAGGTCTGGTCGTACTCGCTGGTAAACATGCCGGTCTGGCCGTACAGCGTCATCGTGCCGGTGCCGTCGTTCTGCCACAGGCAGGCCAGTCTTGGGTCAGGGACGGTGCCGCCGTTTGTGCCCAACGCGATGTCGAGGTCGCCATCGCCGTCGAGGTCACCCAGTGCGACGCTCATGTTCTGGTCGCTGTAGCCGAAGAACTTGTGGGCCGGTACAGCCGAGGTGCCGGACGGTACGTATGAACTGAATGCGCCCTGCCCGTCATTGAAGTAGATGACGCTCTTGTCGCTGCTGAAGAGTGCAAAGACCGCGAACACGAGGTCCAGGTCGCCGTCGGCGTCCATATCGCCCAGGGCGACGTCCCAGGCGTTGTGCGTGGTCGGCGAGTTGGCGCCGGGATACACGTCGATAATCCCGGGCGTCCAGGTCGTGCCGCTGTTGTAGTAGATCTCGGCCGCGGCTGCATTGATGCCACCGTTGGCAAACACGATGTCGAGGTCACCGTCCCCGTCGAGGTCGCCGACGGTCACGGCAATGCTGTCGGTGTCGGTGGTGTTGAGCTGGACCGGCGTGCCGAGCTGGCCGCTGCCGTTGTTGAGATAAAGCAGGTTGCGGCCCGGGTTGATCGCCACCACCATGTCCAGGTCGCCGTCGCTGTCGACGTCGGCGAGCGCCAGGTCCTGCACCTGGTCAGTCGCGCCACCCCACGTGGCGGACTGCGGGAAGTTGCCGGTGCCGTCGTTGAAGTAGATATGGTTGGCCGCGTTCATGCGGCCGAGCACGATGTCGATGTCGCCATCGCCATCCATGTCACCGCAGCGCACGGCGTAGACTTCGGGATGGGTGTTGGTGTTGTACTGGCGCTTGTAGGTGTCAAAGACCGGGGTGACGGCCCTGGTGCGGGCCGTGAAACGGTACGCGAAGTTGTACGCCGGCACGCTGACCTCAACTTCTTCGCCGGGCAGGAAGTCCACCGCCGGGTCAAAGACCCAGGTGTTGCCCGCGGCGACGCAATTGCCGGCGACTTTGCCGCGCAGGCGGGTATGGACCCGCACGTCGGGGTTGGGCGCCGCGGTGGCCAGCGTGATGACGATGTTGTTGTCCAGGCTGGCGTCGCACGTGTTGGCTTGTGGGTTTACGCTGCTGACTTGCGCCGACAGCGCACCGCACAGCAGGGGCCACAGCAGGTTGAGAAGTATTCGATGCATGATTGATCCTCCGTTCGCTCGACACGCACATTTGTATCAGATGCGGTCGGTTGAACGTGGCAGGCATGAAAAGGCGGTGTATCATCTCTAATACAGACAGCAAACACCCCCGCCCACAGGTGAGACATGGCTGAAGTGAAGCGGAGCCACGCCGATGCGCTGGCGGCGCGCCTCAACGAGCTGGCGGCGCAGCACTCGTTGTCCGAGATCGCGCGCCGTACCGGCAGCTCGCGTAACAACGTCAGCCGTTATGCGCGCGGGGCAAAGATGCCCCTTGAGTTCGGCAGCGCGCTGGTCGAGGGCCTGGGCATCAACCCGGCATGGCTGCTGACAGGCGAAGGCACGCCGCGCCTGGCCGAGGCGTCGGTGCAGACAACGCAGATGGCGGGCAACCTGCTTGAGCTGGTCGAGGCGATGAACGCCGTGGCCCACATGCGCATGGGTGCCTTGACCGGCAAGCATCACCTGCGCGTACTGCGCGAACTGAACGACGCGCTCGCCCGCTATGAAAAGCTGCGCGATGAGCTCAATCGCCACACCCGCGGCATCTACAGCGACTTACTGGACCAGTACCACGAGGCGCTGGACAACGGTCGCCTTGAACAAGCCGAAGACTTGCGCCGCGCGCTGGCCCAGGTTTCGCGTCTGTCTGAAGATCGCGGCTTGCGCCTGCGCCTGCTGGAAGAACAGGCCCACCACGCCTACTGGCAGCGCGACCACAAGCGCACCATCGGCCTGCTGAACGCGCTTCTTTTTGAGACGATCGCCCAGGGCGAGGCGCCGCCAGAGCGCATCTGTGAGCTGGCCCACAATCTTGCCATGGCCTTGTTGCACGAATTTTCGATGGAAGGGGCGCTGCGGATCTGTGAGTCCGCATTGGCACTGGTGGGCAAAGCTGCCCTTGAGCTGCCCTCGGGTCGCCTGCTTGACGGCTTGTCCGGCGTGTTGCTGGTCGAGTTGGGTCAGGTCGAGAGCGGCCTGTCCCGTTTGCAGCGTCACATCGCGTGGCGCAGCGAGATCTACCTGGGCATTTCGTCGGGACTGCTCGTGCGCGCGCTGCTGCTTGCAGGCGTCGTGGACTTTGCGATGGCGCAGGGCATCGGCGAACCGGGGCAGGGCAAGTCATCTCGGCTGGTGCTGTTCGCCAACTGGCTTGAACAACCCGAGCCGCTGCGAAGCGTGCTGAAGCACGCTGTGGGTTCGGGCATCGAGCGAACATCGCCCGAAGGGCCGTCCGCCCGCTATGCCGCGGCCCTGCTGGATGTCCTGACGAGGCGCGACGCGCAGGCGGCGCGCGACTTCATCCGCGAAGTCATGTACGCCGGCCTGAAGCAGCGCGCACCGGGCCGCGCCTTCTTTGGCGCAGCCGCGTGCGCCACGTCTCTGCTGTGGCATGCGGGCGACCGGCGGGGCGCACTGAAAGAGCTTCGCTTTGCGCACGCCGAACGTGGCGCGATTCCTGAGGGCCGCAGTACCGACGTGCTGCTGATTGCCGCGCATCACCGCAACGTGTTGCGCCTCGTCGCCGACGACGAGAAGTCTGCGGACCTGCGGCAGATGCGGCAGGACGCGATTGCATGGGTGCGGTCCGGCGCGCAGTCTGGGTACGGATTTCTCGTGGCAGACGCGACGCTGCGTCCCTTCCTGGCTGCGCAACTGCCGGCTTCCTAGGCCAGTGGGCTGTCGAAACTCAGGGCTTCTTCGGCGTGGTAGCTGCTTCTTACCAGCGGGCCGCTGTCTACTTTGGTGAAGCCCATGGCCAGCGCCTCGGCTTTCCACGTCGCGAACTCGTCGGGGTGCACATAGCGCGCGACTTGCAGGTGCTTTGGTGACGGCTGCAGGTATTGCCCGATCGTGATGATGTCCACATGGCTCGCGCGCAGCGCTTGCAGCAGCTCGCGTACTTCGGCTTCTTCCTCGCCCAGGCCCAGCATGAAGCCGCTTTTGGTCGTGAGACCGGCGGTCTTTGCCCGGCGCAGCAACTCGAGCGATTGCTTGAACTTGGCCTGCGGGCGCACCGGGATGTACAGCCGCGGCGCGGTCTCGACGTTGTGGTTCAGCACTTCCGGGCGCTGCGCAAACACCAGGTCCTGCGCGGCGTGGTGGCCCTGAAAGTCCGGGATCAGCACCTCGATACCACAGCCGGGGCTGACTTCGCGAATGGCGCGAATGGTTGCGGCCCAGACGGATGCGCCGCCGTCGGCCAGCTCGTCACGGTTGACACTGGTGACGACGGCGAACTTCAGGCCCATCAGGCGCACGCTTTCGGCAACGCGGCGCGGCTCATCCAGGTCAAGCTCGGTCGGGCGGCCGGTCTTGACGTTGCAGAAGCCGCAACTGCGGGTGCAGATGTCGCCCAGAATCATGAAGGTTGCGGTGCCGCGCTGCCAGCACTCGCCGCGGTTGGGGCAAGCGGCGGAGTGGCAGACGGTGTGCAGCTTTTCGCGCTCGACCAACGCGTCGAGCTCGACGATGCGGCCTGACGTGGGCGTCTTGACCTTCAGCCACGGCGGGCGCGGGCCAAGCTCGGTCCTGCCTCGTTTGAGTTTCGCGGCCATGGAAGCATTCAAGCACCGCGCGCCAGCCACGTAAGGGTGTGGCGGTGTTCGGAGTTCCGAGTTCCGAGTTCTGAGTTCTGAGTTCCGGGTTTGGGGTAACACAGAACTCGGAACTCCGAACTCGGAACTGATGACTCAATGATTCGTCCCGAACTCGGTTGTCATCAGCAGCGCATAGATCAGGTCTTCGACCATCGGCATCGGGCTCTTCTCGTCTTTGATCATGGCGCGCCAGCGTTGGCGCTCAGCCGCGGTGGGTTTGCGCGACAGGATGGTCAGGTACAGCGCGTCAAAGCGCTCGCCTGGGTCTTTGTGGCGCTTGAGCACACGGTCAAGCAGCGTGTTCGCGCCACTGCCCGCCAGCGAGTTCGTGAAGTCGCCGTTCATCACCGCCAGCGCCTGGTCGATGCTGAGCGTGAAGCCGTCAGCAGACGTGTTCTCGTCATCGCTCGACAGGCTGACATAGCGCCCGGCTGCGTAGCGCGTCAGCCACCAGCGCCCGTCGATCGCCGTGAACTGTTTCTCGAACCGTTCAAGCCGCTCGATGTCGAACTTGTAGTACTTGCCGCCGGCCTTCTCCTGCTCGGCCGCGCGGCGCTGGTACTCGGTTTTGGCGGCAGTGAACGAGCCGCTGAGCGCGGTATCGACCAGCTGCTTTGACTTTGCCGGATCCATCAAGCCAATCAACGTCGTCAGGAACTGCTCCGGCGCTAGCGCGCGCACGGGGTAGGCGGCGAAGTGCCACTTCTCGGCCTTGGCGGGCGGGTTCTCGCTGGAAAGTTGCCACGTTCTGGACTTCAGGATCGCCCGGTACACGCGCCGGATGTCCCACTCGCCTGCCAGCAGGTCGCCGGCCAATGCATCCAGCAGCTCAGGATGGCTGGCCTCATTCAGCGGGTTGAAGTCATCGACCGGGCTGACAATCGCCGTGCCGAACGCCATGAACCAGAGCCGGTTTGCGACATAGCGCCGGGTTTGCACGTTGTCTTTACCAAGCCACCAGGCGGCGAGGCGGTCGCGCCAGACCGCAGGATTTTCGGTGGGCGCCTTTGTTCCGTCGAGGGTCGTGGGATTGACGTAGGGCCGATAGAAGTCCACCTGCGCCTGCTGGTCTTTGCGCAGCTTGTCGTACTGCTTGATCGCGTCAAAGATGCGTTTGACGGCTGTAAGGTCTTCGCTGACGGTGGCGGTTGCCGGCTGGCTGCGGTTGTCGACGACGGCGCGGGTGGGCGTGAGGAATGCGGTCATGCCCTGGAATGCGCTTTGCGGAATGTCGTCGTCGTAGGGGTGATCGTGGCACTCGGCGCACTGGATCTGCACGCCCATCAGCGACTTGGTGAGCTTGCCCATCATGTCGGTGATGCGTTCGCCTTCGCCATCGCGGAACCAGGGCACGACCGCGGGGTTGTCGAGCATTTCGCCGCGGGCAGTGATGATTTCGCGAATCACCTGGTCGAACGACACGCCCTCAGTGATGCGGCGCGCGAGCCAGTCGGCGAAGTAGGTGCCGCCCGAGAGCACCTGCGCCGCGCGCGGCGTAAGCAGCACGGCCCAGTTGTTGGCCATGTGGCGGCCAAAGCGCGGGTCAGCGACGAGCTTGTCGATCAGGGCACTGCGTTTGCCGGTGTCTTTCGAGTCCAGGAACTCGACGGCTTCGTCATAGCTGGGCGGCATGCCCACGGTGTCGAGGTAGACGCGGCGCAGGAACTCGGCATCGCCCGACGGCTGCGCGGGAGTGATCGAATCGCGCTTCCAGACAGCCGCAATCTCGCGATCAATCGCGGCAGTAAGATCAGCTTCCTTGGCGCCGGAAGCAGTCTCGCGCTCGCCTGCGGCTTCGTCGGCCAAGGCAGGCGTCGACAACGACAAGCACGCCAAAGCCGCTATGGCAAGCAAGCACAATCCCGCCGGTGCACGCATAGAGGTCTCGAGTCTGGACCAGATGACCGTTGTTCGGATTGTACGCCACGGGGCTTTCAGAACGCCGAAAAAAGCATGATCCAGCGTTCCTCCCCGACGCACACTCGCGTTGCGGTCAGTCCGCTCTTCGCTTGGCTGTTACGGTGCGCAAAAGCGTCTTGCCGGGCTCAACCTCGACCGTGATCTCAATGTCTTCGTAGCCTTCGATGCGAATCAGGACCCTCGTGACAGCCGGCGTCAGGTTCAACAGTCGCGCCTCACACTTGCCGGACTGACTGTCGGCAAGGCTGAACAGCCGGCCGCCCGGAGCCGCGACGTTCACTTCGTTGCCGCTGGCATCGAGGTAGGTAGACGTTGCTTTGCCGGCAACGAGCCCTTGCGTCGTGATTCCCTCAAACACCAATTTCAGGAGGCCGGCTGCAGAGGGCGTGAACGTAAGGCGCGTGGCTTCCCCGTTCTTGATGATCACGTCGAACTCCTGCGCAGCCTGCAGCCCGTATGCTGTCACCAGCGCGCGATAGCTGCCGGGAGGCACGCCGTGCACAGTCTGTCGGCGGTTAACGGTGCCGAAGGCGAAACTTGGATCGGCGGGCAGGGCTTCTTCGTCCATCTCGTCAAACAACTGAATCCGGAAGATGGAGGAAGAGCGTTCGGGGTCGCCGATTGCAGGGTTGCCCTCGACATCGACTTCCAAGGTGCCGAAGTCAGCGGTCAAAGCGAGGTCAAGCTCGCTCGTCTCCGCTGAATCGACGCGGGCGCTGCCCACGGCCCCGATCTCGCCCTGAAGCGTGTAAGCGATGACCGAAACCAGGTACACGCCTTCTTCGATCCCGACGAAGGCGAGTCTACCTTCGGCGTTGGGCCGGGCCTCGCGAACGGCGAGACGCGAATGCGGATCGCCCACAGCTTCCAGCGGAAACAGCCGCACGCGCGTCTCCTGCGCCGCGAGGCTCTTGGGGTACGTCAGACGGATCGACAAAGCGCGGATTTCGAACTCCACTTCGATCGTTTGTTCGGGCGGCGAGTCGACCACGACTTGGCGGGTCAGCTCAATCTGCTGGCGATCCTGGCCCCACGTCGCCGTGTGCAGCGTGTACTCGCCCATCGGTACACGGGCGAACAAGTAACCGTCGGCGACTCCGCGCCCTGCGTAGCGAAGCCAGCCACCGCGCGCGTCACGCTTGGCTGCGACCAGCGTCGGCGGACTGAGCTGCACGCCATCGGGCGCTTTCACGTTCACCTTGAGCCAGACCACGCCGGGCTCGACCAGCTCGATGGTCAGCTCGACACGTTGGCCGTATGTGATCTCCGTTGGCTGGCCCTTGAGCAGAGCGATCAGGTTGCGCCATTCCCAGTTATTGGCCGCCTCGCCCAGCCAGTCACGTTCACGTTGGGTCAGCACATAGAAACTGCTCGCGCCTGCAAGCACGACCTCGAGCTTGCCGTCCTTGTCCGTCTCGTGCTCGGAAATCTTCAACTCCCGGTGCCTGTCAGACAGGCACAAGTAGACCATTTCGCCAGCGGCGGGCTTGCCGTCGCGCGTCAGCGCAAGCGCGATGCTTGGCGCCACGGGCTTGAACTCGACGGTTGTGGTCTCGCCTTTCTTGACCTCAACCTGTTCCTGCTTCATCACTCCCCACTGGCCGGTGCGGCAAATGACCAGGTATTTGCCTGCTGGCAGTGACTCGATCAGTCGCGGCTGCCCCCAGCGCGAGTTTGCGCCGAACACTTCGCGCGAGCCAGGTTCAAAGACGTACTTCGCGAGCTTGTCCGAGTCCATCGCGACCAGCTCTTCATGCAGGGGAGAATTCACGTTGACGGCATACGTCTCGAAGTCGCCGTTCGCACCCTCCGGCAGCATGAGCGTCATGCTCAGTGTGCCGCCCTGCTCCAGGGTCAGCGTCACTGGTTTGTCGGTCGGGAGTTCAACCTCGGTCTCCTGGGACGCGTGATTCGCCGCCGAGATCGACACCAGCCACTTGCCCCGGAACAGGCGATGCAGCTTTGTGCGCTCGACGGTCAGCTGCTGGTCGACCGCGTATGACCGGTTGTCGCGCATTGGAAAGGGCGGCGTGCCTTCCACCAGTGTGGCGCGCACGCGGTATTGCTCAATACCGCTGCCGTCGCTGAGTGCAATCACGTCGATACTGAGCATCGGCTCAATGCGCACGTCGCCGAGGTCGGTCTCAATGCCGGCCTCGACTTTGACGGGAGTGTTGGAGTCCCAGTACTCCTTCTGCCGGATGTTCAGCGTCCAGTCGCCCTCGATCAGCCCGACGGCCTCGCCCACGCCGCCGGTCACGACCACTTCGCGGAACGTACGCCCGCTTTGCATAGTGCAGGGCAAGTCTACTGGCTGGTCGGAGCCTCCGTCCACGATGCGGAATTTGATCGACCCGCCCGGAACTGCGACCAGCGCGCCCAGGTCGTTGTCGCCGTGGTTGAGCTGCAGCCAACCCGCCGCGCGGGATGTTGCCGCGAAGGCCAGTGTGCAGCCGGCGGGGGCAAGCGCGTATTGGCCCTGCTGGAGTGCGTCGTCCGTAAATTCAAACTTTCCATCGGCGTCGGTCGTGAAGTCGTAGCTGGTCACTTCGCGGCGCTGCACCTGCGTCCGGTTGCCGCGCGAGTCGGGTGGTCCTTGAGTATGGACGTACTGGTACCTGAACAGGCGGAGCGTCTGGCCGCTGACAGGGCTGCGGTCCTTGAGCATCAGCACAGAGCCGCGCACCTTGACCGATTCGTTGAGGCTGACCGAAAAGGCGAACGAGTTGCCGTCCACTTCCACGGCGGCGCGATACTCCGCTCGCTGATAGCCCGGGTGCGTCACTGTCAGCAGGACTGCGCAGTACCCCACTTCCACGCGCTCACCGTTCCGCGTGCTGTTGCGCTTGGGCGGGGCTGCGTCGTCCTCAAACGAAAACTCGATCTCAATGCTGAATGCCCCCATCACATCTGTCGCCGTACTCCCGCTTGCGGTTGCAACCGGATACTTGCCGCGGGCACTCTCGGTGATCGCCATGGCTGTCGCATCGGCATGGCCCCACAGGGGGTCCGCGCGCGCAGTAACCGTGGTGCCGCCGAAGCCTTGCGACCCGCTCAGCCGGACCGAGCCCGTCAGCGTGCCTTTGTGGGCGAACAGGGGAGTCGCAAGCAGCACAAGCGCGCAAAGCATGAGTAACCGGTTCATGTCGGGCTCCGTGGCCGATGTGGACCGTCCATCCTATGCCGCGGGGTTGGCATGCGCGAACACTTATTTCCCAACGCCCCCGCTGGTGATCGGCGTACTTGCGTTGATAGCGGGGCCCCCAAAAGGGCCCAGGTCGATGGTTGAGGACGGGGGCGTTACTCTTTGACTACGTGCTCTTTTACGGGGTCGCCGCCGTCGACTGTTTCGCCGAATAGATCGATGTAGAGCACTGACGGTGCCAGGCCGCTTTCGTCGGTCTCAATGTAAAGCCGCGTCAGGTACGCCTCTTCGCCGTCGATCTTCGTTACGGCGCGCCACTTGTCGCTGTCTTTGGGTTTCGTGAGCCGGATCGTCCGGTCCTCCCAGGCGACCAGCTTCATCTCGCGATCGCCGTTGCCGTCCGGCGACAGAACCTCGAAGCCGTACGCCATCTTTCGCTCAAAGTACCCGAGGTCTTCCCGGCCTCCGCCTTCAGCCTTGAGGACCCAGTAGGCAACCACAGGCTCGTCGGCCAACGTGCCATCGGCGCCGACCTGAACTTCGTAGTGAACTTCGTTCGCATTCTTGCTGCGCTGGATGATGAACAGCGTCGGGCCCGAGTCTTCGGGCTCTGATCCGACAAAAAAGAATGCCAGCACCAAGCCGGCGACGACCACGGGAATGCCTGCAAAGAGCGCCCAGCGCAGTATGCGGGTCTTGCGCTTGCGCGGCTTGGTCATGGTTCGTCCTCGGCGGGATCAGGCAACTCGAACGGTGCCTAAGTTGAACCATGTTGAGCCACCCAGATATTCCAAGTCCTCTGAGCCCGGATGAGTCAGGTGGGTTGTGATGTCTGCAATTGCTTCGTTCGCGCGACACTGGATGGGTAGCAGCATCAGGTTGCGGGCTAAGGTCTACAGTCGACGGTCGACAGTTCACGGTAACTGCGGCTGCTTGCAGTAACCGTAGACTGTGAACCGTTGACCGTAAACCTGCTCCTTGACTCTGGTGGTCATGCAATCGCGCGAAGGGGTTGCGCTGCCAAGCGTCAGGGTTGTTGGTCCATGGCGGGTAGCTGCTTGATGAAGATGCTTCTCTGGAAGGGCTCGGCCTTCTGTTCGCCGGCTTGCCTCCAGAACACCTGCACCATGACCAGCAGTTCCTGCGGCACGTCGGGGTGGCGTTCGTACTTGATGGTGTAGCTGTAGCCGCGGCGGTGTGGCACCGGGTTCAGCGGTCGGCTGTTGTTGTCAACGTCGTAGAGGTCGCCGATGCCGTTGCCGTTGCGGTCGCGCTCCGCCAGGTCGGGAATGCCGTTGCGGTCGTTGTCGTAGTACCAGACGTCGTAATTCGCCGCGATGTCGTCAAACAGGCTCGCGGCAAGGTTCGCGGCGGTGGTGTTGTCCACCGCGCGTTTGTGGCTGACCAGGCCGACGGCGAACACGGCATAGATGCCGACCACGCCAACCAGCATGATCGTCAGCGCCATCAGCACCTCGATCAGCGTGAAACCACGCCTTGTACGGCAATTAGCAATTGAACTGCCGGGGCAGTTGGGTGTGTCGAGGATGTGCAGTTCATTACTCATTGTTCATTGCTAATGATTCTTTCCCAATTGTCCTACCGTGCTACAGGCAGCTGGATCACCCTGCGAAACACTTCGCCGCCCATGACCATCGCGCCCGGCTTGTGGGCCGACGCCCGTGTGCCAAGTTCGCCGCGCGCGCAACTGCCGAAGGTACGCCCGCTGCGCGAACCGTAGGCGATCACTTCGCCATCAATGCGAATGAAGCCGGCGCCGCTGCCGGGATCGGCGAAAGCGTCCGTCTCGCCTACATACACCGAGTTGTCGGCGGCTGGCAGCTCGGCATCGAGTGTGGTCTCGGCGGTCAGCGGCGGTTCCTGCCCGATGATCAGCGTCAAGCGCAGCGCGCGCGGCAACTGGTACTGGGGCGGTTTGCCCTCGGCGCGGCGCTGGCCCATGCTCCAGGTAACGACGGGGCCGGCGGGCCCGCTGTACCAGCTCATGGTGCGGTTCCAGTCGTCCCACAGTTCAACGCCAAACGCGACGACGTTGTCGGCCACGAGATGAAACTGGTCCCACAGTGGCTCGCCGCCGATGCGCGCATTCTGCAGCGCACCCAGTGGCACGATGTCGCCCTGGCCCTGGTAGTCGGCGCACCAGGCCGCCATCTGGTCGATCAACCCGCCCGCCGACGGCGGGCTGCGCTCGGCGCGGTACAGCCGCGTGCCCTCGGGCGTGGGCTCCATGATGTAGACGACCTCGAGGTTGCCGTGGCTTGGCCGGATGGCGTCGGTCACGTTGCGGCCCGAGAAGTCCTGGCTGTAGCCCTGCTGGGATGATCCGCGCCCGGCGTCGTAGCCCGCGGTGCTGCGCTGCTCTTCGCCCCATGCGCGCGTGAAGGCAAGCATCTGGCGGCCAAACGGGTCCTGCATGACCAGAAACGCGCAGTCGTCGTCCTGGCCGTCGGGGTGGGCGGGCGCGGCCACGACCTGTGCCAGGTCGTTGGCCATGTCGCGCATCACGGTCTGGGCGGTCTCGTAGGCCTGGCCGCGCGCGGCACCGGTGCGGCTCATGCCCAGCGCGCCGCGCAGAAAGCCGATGATGATGATGCCCAGCATCAGCATGATGGTGGTCGAGACCATCAGCTCAATCAGCGTGAAGCCGCGGCGGCGACTACAACTCGCAATTGGGAACTCGCCATGAACAATTGGCAATGAACAATTAGCAATTGCGCTGCGAGTGCAGTCCCGGGCGTCAGTGATGTGCAGTTCATTGTTCATGGAAAACTGCTATCTCTCAATCGTTTGCCGCTATCGTTTCTCTTCGTGTCTTACAATGCGCGTCTGCTGGATGACATCCGCGTCGGCGCCGTGGAACTGCAGTGTTGTCTTGTGGTCTTCGTTGGCAAAGGCGTTCTGCCTGAAATAGAAGTAAATGCGGAACTCCAGGCGCTCGGCCCGTATCCCGCCCAGCACGCCGGGCATGCGCGTGAAGTCTTCGGTCTGTTCATAGCGCGTTGCCCCCAGGTCCTCGGTAAAGGGGCCGTTGAGGTCAAAGTCGAACGCATACAACCCACCCGGCCGGTTGGTCGGCAGGCTGCCCCACTCGGGCGTGGGTTTGCCCGCTTCTTTGAATCGAATCACCAGCCGCGCGCCAATGGCGTCGGTGTGGCGCAACGGGTCAGCCAGCGGGGCGTACTGGATGCGCCAGCGAAAGCGCGTGAACATCGAGTTGCGCAGGGTCATTGAACCCTGAAAGTGGCTGATCTCGGGGCTTTCTGTGCCGGGGATGGCGCGCAGCGGCTCGTTCGTATGGCTCGGCTCGAACGTGCCCTTGGCGTCGTAGCAGAAACCCGGGAACCAGTCCGGGAAGCGCACCGGCTGGTCAAAGAACAGCGCGCGGTCGCCCCAGCCCATGGCGCGCGTGCCGAATGCGCCGCGGAACAGCGCCTGCTGCCACGGGCCCTTGTACAAGCCGCTGAGCACCTCGCCGCGGCGGATCATCAAGCCGGGGTTATTCGGGTCAACGACCTGGGACTCGGTGTAGCGCTGGTAGCCGATGACTTCTTCGCGGTTGTTGTCAGTGAGGCGCACGAAGCCGTAAGCGCGGAAGCTGTCTTCGCCCATCACGGTCTGGATCAGGTTTTCCGAGGCACCCCCGGTGGCAAGCGGGCGGCCGATGCGCAGGCTGGCCATGTTCATGACCGTGGTGCCGGCGGCGTGGGATTGCACGACGGTGCCCAGCACGCCGCGCGTGATGTCTTGCAGCGCAAAGGCCGGCTGTGTGCCCCAGGTGTAGGTGGTGGTGTTGAAGACGTTGACCGTAGTGGGTGCGACGGCGCGGTAGCAGATCAGTTCTTCGTCGATCTTGACGACGCCGAAGTTGCCGGTGGGCGCCAGGTTGACGATGATCTCGCCCTGTTCGGCGGGGCTGCCGGGGTTGCATTCCACGAGCAGGCGGAAGTTGCCCTTGTTGTACATGCGCAGCTCGAACGAATCGAAGTCGGCACTGTGAGTCAGGCCGATGTTGCCGCCGTCTGTGGTGCGCGGGTCAGCGCCGGCAAAGCGCCAGTCCACGGGCAGCTCGACGGGCAGCTCGCCGGTCGGGAACTTGCACAGGTTGGTGCCCGTGTACGGGAAGTTCGGGTTGTTGACGTTGGTCATCGTGTTCGGCAGGTAGTCGAACCCGGTATGGTCGTATAGCGCGCAGATGTACTCGTCCCAGTTCGGTGTGGGCGGAATGACCTGGCCGCCGGCATTGACCCAGATCAACCCGATCTGCCCCGCGTACGTGCGCAGGTTGCGTTGCAGCCGAATGCGGTGCTGCTCTTTGTTGCCGTTCTTACCGTTGACGAGCGTGATGATGTCGCCGTCACCGGACTTTAACGTGGTCCCGAACGTCGGCACGACGCGCGCCGCGGCCTGGTGCACCGAGGGCACGGTGCCCATCGCACCGCGCCAAGGGGCCGGCAGTGCCGGGTTGTTATTGTTGTTGGCGGCTGCGTTGTTGATCATGCCGGCGGGCACGTTCGGGTTCAGGTACAGCAGGGCCGGGAAAAAGTGATCGTCGCGGCCGGTGGGTGTGGCGCCGGTGGGGTCGCTGCCGGTCTGCGGGTTCCAGACGCAGTGGTATTGCATCCATTCGTTGTCGATCTGGACGATCGAGCGCGGGTGATAGCCCGTGGCGTCGTCGATGTCGATGCTGAGCAGGCACACGCAGCTGCCCGTCGAGAAGAAGTCGATGTAGTTCTGGAGGGTCTGCTGGGCAGGCCCGGGCGGCGGCGTCGGGAACAGGTCGGTCTGGTACGCGCCCAGGAAGTGCCAGTAGTTGGCAGGGTCGATGCGATTAAAGGCCATGTCGTAGCGTGCCAGCACGTTCAGGCCCTGCGAGCTGATGCCGTCGTAGGCAATAATCTCGGCCCGCGGGTTCGTAACCACCGAATAGGGCACGGGGAACTGCAATATGGTTGCTGCAGGGTCGCCGCTCCAGTTCGGGTACTCCACGCTGCCGGGAGGCACCGCCGGAACACCCGGTGTGCCGGACGGGAAGTACCCCCGGAACGCCGGCCCCATCACCAGCAACAAGCCTCGGTTGGGAAGGCCGAAGTAGTTCAGCAGCCGCAGGTGACTGGGGTCGCCGCCCCTGGCCTGGTCGCCCGCGCCGGGAAAGCCCGCGTCTGGGCCCAGCTCGCTGGCGCGGTAGTAGTTGGCGTTGGCTGTGCCGGTGCCCGCGACGCGGAAAAAGGCGTCGTTGGAAAAACCGCTGGCCAGGTTCCCGCGCGTAAGCGGCAGGTTCGGAAACGTGGGCCGGAACATCTCGTTGGCCGCGTGCTGCGTAGCCCAGCCGCGTAGCGGCGCGGTGTACCCGAACACCGTGACCTTGCTGCCGCGCGGGTGCATCTTGGCGATCGTGCCGCGCGCGCCGGTGGCGCTGCCCGGCACGTTGGGGTTGACCGGCCCGCGGTACAGGTTGACCAGCGAGGTGCCCAGCTTGCCGTTGTATTCCATGGCTTCGTCGCCAATGACGACCACGCCCTGGTCCGGAAACGCGTCAATGTCATTGGGGTCAATCTGCAGCTCAAACTGCGTGCGCATGATCTCTTTGGGGTCTTCGAGGTCCTGCTGCAACTCGCTGGTACGGCTGACCCAGCCGCCGTTGACCTTGCGGAAACTGTGCTGCACGGTCGGCGTGATGGCGGTATTGCCGGTGCCCGCGCGGCAGTCGCCATCGAGCACCATGTTCACGTGGGAAAGGTCGGTGCCCTTCCAGTTCATCGCCATGTGGTACCACTCGTGATGGCGAAAGGCATTGGCATCGAGCTCAAAGCGCAGCTCGGTGTAGGCCTCTTCGAGTGTGCGGTCCTTTACGCGATACACCAGCGCGCCGGGCTTGCCGGTCATGTTGTCGGCCTGCACGCGCTCGCCCCACCAAAGCAGGCTCATGCGGTTGCTGTACTCCTGCTCGGCCACGTCGAACACGTAGTGGTTTGCGTTCAGGTCTTCCCATTGGCGGCGGTACCACAGGCTGAACATGCCGGCTTCCAGGTCGCCGGCCTGGTATGTGGCGCCGCTGCCGGACGTGACCTGTGCGACGTTGCTGTAGAATTTCTCCGGGCGAACGGTGTCGTTGCCGAGGTTGAACATGTTGCGCGTCTGCGGGCTGTTCCAGGGCGGGGCGCGCCACTGGCGAATGTGGCGCTCGTCCTGCAGGTAGTGCAGGTACGGCAGCTCGAGCATGCCCTCCTGGCGCTGGTTGATGATGTTGCCGCGCTGCAACTGCATGATGTTGCCCTGCGGCATGCGCATTTCTTCCTGCAACTGCTGGTACAGGCGCCAGTGCATCGTGCGCTGCGCGTCACTGCCGACCAGCGCCCACTCGCGCATGGCGTTGCGCGCGCGTGTGCCGCCGGCGGGCTGGTAGCTTGTGGCAAACGCGTCGACCATATAGGCGTCGGCGCTGTCAAAGCGCACGGGCATAGTCACCGGCGACTGCTGGCGCGAGTATGGAAAACGCTGCTGCAGCGCGAACATGCCGACCTGGTCGCCGAAGATGGGCGGGTTTTCTTCCTGGGACAGCGTGGTCAGGAAACTCAAAAAGCTGTTCAGGTTGGCAAACGAGTTGGGCGGCAGCGGCGTGCCGTCGCCGGCAAAGCCCGTGTCTTCGGCCAGGTACGCCAGGATGCGCGACGCTACCCGCCGCGCTTCGTTGATCGCGATCGGGCCGCTGCCGTTGCGCGGGCCCACACCCTGGAATAGCGCCACCAAGGTTTCGAAATTGGCTGTATTGATGTTCACCGACGCCTTCTCGGCGACTTCGATGATCCAGCCTTCGTTGACGTCAAGTTCCCAGTCGCCGCGACACACGATCTGCGCGTTGCCGGGGCTGCCTGCCATCACCCACCCGATGATCTGTGTGCCGGCCGCGTTGCGCAGGCGCACGATGTTGTCAGTGCCGTAGCCCGCCCAGTTGTAGTTGGCCGCGTTGTTGCCCAGTGGTATGCGCGGGTCGTTAGGCACGTAGTAATTCGACTGGAACGCAATGCGGTGGTCATAGTTCACCACCAGGATGTTCAGCCCGCTTTCTCCGACCGGCAGCATGTCGCCCCACGTCACGACGTGCGGGTAAAACCAGCCGCCGTCAAAGTGCGGCGCCGGCGTCAGCGTGGTCGCCGTTTCTTCCAGCACCTGGTACGTGACGGGGTCAATGCCCTCGGGCCAGCCGCCGAGCGCCTGCCCCATGATTTCGGGGCCGAAACGCGGGTCGTTGTTGAAAAGGCGCGGAAGGTCTGCCACGCGACGGATGTCAGCCACGGTGTTGAACCACGCGGGCACACCACCGCGCGCATTCAGCACCTTGTACAGCATGACTTTGAGCGCCGTGGGCGTGGTCACGAACTCGCCCATCTTGAGCTGCCGGTCTGGCGAGGCCCACCGGAACAGCGCGTTGATTCCGTCCACGCCGTTGTAGCGCGGGTTCGCGATCACATTGTAGAGCGCGTTGCCGCTGCGCGAACTGTAGCTGAACAGTTGCCCGTCAATCACCACATAGCCGCTGGAGCGCCCGCTGCTTGTGCCGTCGTAGGCATCCAGAAAGCTGGCGTCGGACAGGTTCACCTGCGGGTACACCATGCCCTCGGCGTTTACGTCGCCACTCAGGATGGCGGACCCCAGCAGGTTGGCGATGGTGGTGGCGTTGGAAAAGTTCAGGTTGGCTTTGCCGGTTTCGTCGGCGACGGTCAGCCCCTGCACATAGCGGCGCGGGTCACTGACCGGAAAGCGCTGGCGGCCGTCAGCGTCGGTCATGCCGGTGAACAGCCGCGTGTCGTCGGCGAAGTCGCGTTTGAGGCTGACAAATGACTCGTCGCGGGTGTCCAGGCCGTGGTTGTCCCATTCGGTCACGTCGGCCGGGATCATGCCGTACCAGCGCTCGTACTCATTCAGGCGGTTGCCACGGTTCAGGCGGGCATAGGCGTGGTCGGCGCCGGTGCGCGTGGTGATGCGCGTCTGCTCGTGGCCCAGGGCGGCCACGGCTGTACCTTCCTGTTGCGACATGAGAAACGTGAAGCTGACCGCCAGGATCAACAGCAGCGAAAGCACGACCATTACCATCAGCATCGCGGCGCCGCGCTGCGGGGTTCTGCGTGTATTGCTCATCCGCCGCCTCCTTCCCAGGGGAAAGTGTCGAGGACTTCGCTGGTCACGTGCCCCAGGGGATGAAACGTCAGGCGCATGCGCTTCATGTCGTCGCTGTCGCCCGAGACCATATGTATCTCAACGGCGCCGGTGTGGCGCGCAGGGTCAAGCTTGCCGGACCCGTCGAAGTGCACATGCACGATGGCCTTGGGCGGCACAATCGGCAGCCCCGGCGTAATTCCGGGCGTCGGCGTGCCGTTGGCGCCGGGGCCTGTCACCGGGCCAGAGCCCGCGGGGCGCTTCCATTCATAGATGTCTTGCGCCTGCCCGGTTACTTCAAGCATGGGGTCCACGCCCACGGCAATCAGGTGCGTGCCTTCAAGCTCAAGCACCTGGCCCGCGACCAGCCCCATGATGTCAAAGTTGTCAATCCGGCACGGCACACCGCCCAGCACAACGTCGGTGCCGGCTGGCGGCGCGGGCTTGAAGTCGTCGGGCAGGTCGGCGTCGGCAAGGCGCCCGTCAACGTACAGCGCCACGCCGTACGCGGACACGGCAACCTCTACCGTGGCCCAGCGATACAGCGCAATCCATGTCTCGGTTTCGGCAACCACGCCCTCGCAGGTCAGGCCAAGACGAATGGCGTTCGGCCTTGTTTCGACGGCGCTGAGCGTGAGCGTGTTGCCCATGCGCACGATCGGGCCGGCAGTCGGCTGTAACAGACCGTAGCCCGTGGTCGGCGCCGGTTGTTCCAGCGGACACAGGTCAAAGCTCAGGGCCACGCCCTCGTAGTCGCCACCCGCCGAGAACTGCCCCATCCAGGGAATGGTGAAGGTCGCGTTGCGGTCCGCGAACTCAAGACAGTCGCCGTCGCGCAGGCCGAGGCTGCGGTCTGATTGCAGATAGGTGCCGTTGCTGGTTGTGCCGATCACACCACCGCTGCCGACGGTACCGCCCACGCCCGTGCCATCCGAGCTGACGTCGAACGAAAACGTGGTAAGGCGCCGCCGCGAAAGCGCGATCACCTGGTCCTTGCGATAGTCGAAGACAAGTTCGGTGTGAACCTGCCGCACAGCCGCCGCCTGCCGCACACTCACCGCCATGCCCTTGATTGATGCGGTGTGGCGCTCAATCGAGGGGCCGACCAGCGTGCGCCCCATGAACATGCCGAATGCCAGCAGGGTCAGCATCAGGATGAAAATCACGATCATCAGCTCAAGCATGGTGAAGCCGCGCAACGCAACGCGCAGGCCGGGGCGAATGTGTGTTCGGCAATGTGGGTGCACAGCCATGAAACACCGGCGGCTTGGCTACGGTAGGCGCGATTCCGGGCAAACCCGGTCTGGCGGCAAGGGGCCAGTAGTCTCCCAAAATGGAAGCGGGATGCAAGGACAGCGGCAGCGGGGGTTTACGAACTCGGGATGGCGCGGCGGCGCTGACCAATCCGCGAAGCAGGTTGAAACGACGGCGCACCCCGCTGCACTTGCCGCCCTGCCCGAGGCGCTTACAATGTTTCGGCTTACTGGGATGTGCGCCGGCCTGACGATAAAGTTTGGGGCGCCGATGAATGTGCTCGGGGAGGTCAAATCTCGCGCGGCTTAATTCAAGCCCTCCTTCTCAGATGTAGAGGGATCGGTGAAGCCGGGCGGAGGCCACCCACCTGCCTAAACAGGGTGCACAAACTGTTCAGTGCAGCGGCATCTCTGGTTCGCTGAAAAGAAGACGGGTCATAGCCGAGTGCATGGCCCGTTTTCGTTTAAGCGCTCTGTGGATGGGTATGGCACGATAGGGTCGGAGGACAGCGTTCATGCGCTCGCTACAAGCAATAGCGATTCTCGGCATCCTGTGCACGCTGCACGTGACGGCGCAGGAGCCGCCGAAAGACTCGCTTTCAGGCCTGAAAGACGGGAACGCAACGCTGGCGCCGCTGGCGACCATCGCGCACGACAAGCTGTTCCGGTGCGCCGGCCTCACTCGCTGGAAAGACGCGTGGTGGGCGCACAACTCGCTGGTCGATGATGCCACGCTGTTCCGAAGCACAACGCTGGATTTCGTCGACGCGCAGCGCCTGCCGGTACCCAACGCCGGCGCCACACGATGGGAAGGCCTGACCACCATCGACGACGACCTGCTGGTGTGCGACATCGGCGACAGCGAGCGCAAGCGTTCGTTTCTCACGCTGTATCGCGTAGCCTACGCCGACGGGCGCCTGTCGCTGGTGGCCCGCTACAACATCAAGTACCCCGGCAAGGCCCACGACGCCGAAGCCGCATTCACACTCAACGGCAAGCTGCACCTGGTGACGCGCGACCGGGGCGAGGGCTACACGGCGGTCTTTCGCTGGCCCGAGCTGTCCAAAGATGAGACCACCGTGGGCGAAGAAGCAGGCCGCCTCGCATTTGGTGAGAACACTGCTGTCACGGCGGCTGACTGCGACGGCAAGCATCTGCTGTTGCTGTCGTTCACGCGCATTTTTGTGTACGCGGCAGACAAGATCGAGGGCAAACCCGCGGCCAGCACGCGCATTCACGCCAACATCTGCAAGGCGCTGGCGTTTCACGACGGCAGCGTGGTCTTTGCCAACCAGCAGCGACAGGTGTTTGCGATCAGCGACTACATCAGCCGCAAGATTGTCTCGGCACTGCCGCCGCGGGTCGACGTCGAGTTGCCGGTCGAAGAGGCCGCATACAAGCCTGACGGCACCGGCGACGCCTGGAAGTCCGGCGCGCAGACGCTGCCCATGAAGGGTGTCGGAGAAGATGAGTACGTGCGCTGGATGATCGCCGGCGGCTACCTGATGCTTGCGGGAAAGCTTCGCTACGAAGGCGGGTTCACCAGCAGCGACGAACATGGCCGGCGCGGGTCAGCCCTGACACTGATGTTCGGCAACGAAGACACCGACCAGCTGACTGGAGCAGAGCGCATGTTCTGGCTTGGCGACAACGGCGTGACCGGGCTGGATGTCTGGAAGTTCAACGCCAAAGAGTTTCTCTTGAAACCACTGGCGGGCGCCCTTGTCGCGGGCGACGTGAAGGGCGGCTGGATGAGCTTCGAGTACGCGCTGCCGCTGACGGAAGTGTTCGGGCAGGGCAAGCTGCCGCAGGAGTTTCGCGTCAACGTCTGGGGCTACAGCCTGCAGGGTCCCGATGAGCCGCACCTGACGGGCGAGGCCCTGTACAGCATGAACCTGCCTTACACGTGGGCCTGGGGCAAAGTGGTCACCCGTTAAGCAGCGACGCCGGGCATTGCCCGGCGTCGCTGGATACATGCACTTCGCGAGCTAGCTCTCGTTGCTGCTGGGCAGCACCTGCTCGATTTCGCCGGTCTCGGGGTTCATGCCGTACACGACGTCAATCTTGTAGTTGTTCTTGGCCGAGCGGCTGAGCACCGCCACCAGCAGCATGTCTTTCTGTGCCAGGCCGCTGGGCAGTTTCCACTCGACGGTGGTGCCGGCGCTGATGTTTTCGTTCTGGGCGTTTTCGCCACTCACGATTTCAAAGGTCAGGCGCACCCAGCTTGTGCTGTCGCCGTCAGACTCTTTCATCTTGATCGTGCCGCGGTTGCTGCCCTGCTTGCCGTTGTACGGCTGATCAATCACCTGTTCTTTGTTCGTGGGCACGCCGGCATCGTTCAGCCACACCTGGTGAATGCGCAGGCGCACGTTTTCTTTGTCCCAGGCCTCGTCATAGTTCGTGGCGACGATGGCAACGCGGGCCAGCGTCTGGTCGGCAACGGGCTTGCGCGAGTCAATCTGCGGCTTGGGCATTCCGCCGCAGCCAGCCAGCAGCCCGGCGCAAAGCAACAGAACGGTGAGGGCGAATCGCATGGTGTTCTCCGTGACAGCGTGAGCGAGCAGAGTTTGCCAATCTTCGGCGCGGCGGCAAGCACAGTTGTTTTCAGGTTTCGTGAACCCATTTGATTCTCGCGCGGACTACACTTGCGGCATGGGCAAGGGCGCGAAAATTGCCATGGTCGTGGCCGGCTTGGTGGTCGGCGTGTTCGCCATGGTGTTTTTCGCCGACCGCGCCGGTTGGTTTGAAGACACCTACACCATTGAGCGCGAAGACATCACGCCGCCCAAGCTCGAGGACCTTCTTGAGGACGACAACCTCGCCGACAAGAACCCCTCCTTTGATCCCGCGCTGGTCGACTCGCGCCCCTTCGGCGAAGCCGGCAACCAGTGGCAGATCAACGCTTCCGCCGCCGTGATACGCCTCGACGTGCCCGCCATCCGCGACGACAGCGATCAGCCGCTGCACCGCCTTTACCCGAACTTCACTGAAGCCGCCGCCGCCATGAAAGCTGCCGGCTTGTCGGTGCTGCCCAGCGTGAACCTTCTCGGCGGCAAAGCCAAGCAGTTCGACGACGGCCTGTACGCCGCAATTGACACCTGGGCCGTGCAGAATGATGAAGCGGGCGTGCGCGACATCGAGAAGCTGGTGCGCCAGGTGCTGACCGAGCTCAACCCCGGCGGTGAGCCCTACGCGTGGCTTTGGGGCAGTCTTGAAGCGGGCGGTTTGGCTTCGCCCGACGAGTACACACGCCGTCCGCCGCTGGCCGAGAAGTTCGTGGCGGCCTTTCTGGCCAACGAAAGCGCGTCAACGCCCGTCGGTTTCTATGCCTGGAACGAAAACCTTCAGCGGGTGTTTCGCTTTCTGCGGTACTTGCAGCAGTCGATTCCGTCGCGCCAGTTGGCTGACGCAATCGCCCGCGTGGTCGGCGCCGACCCCGAGTGGCGCGCCCAGTACCAGCGCATGCTGGACCTGTACACGGGCATGACCAACCCGTTCATCGCGCTGAACCTGTTGCCGCTGACCGATCCTGCCAATACGGGCAAAACGCTGGACGAGATCGCGAAAGCCGCCGGGGTGCGGCGCCCCACAGTTCACTTTCTTCCTTATAGCGACAGCCGCGAGACGGCACTGTTTGAGCGGCTGTACCCGATGGGCGTGCCAGCCAACGCCGATTTGATGCGCGACTTTATCCGGGCGATTCGCGGCGGCACGCTTGACCTTACGCCGCGCGAGGGCGCCGGCTGGTACGAGTACCAGATCTACGCGCTGGAAACGTTTCTGCTGCCCGAGCGCGGCAGCGAGAACGCGAAGTTGCTGCTGACGAAGCAGTACAAGCTGCGCATGCTGGAAGCCTTCAAGGCGATGGTCACCAAGACCCGCGAAACGCACATCCGGCAAGCGGGTATCGCTGTCGGGTCTGCCGCCGCGCCGCCGGCCGAGGGGTTGTCGCCGCGCTTGCGCTGTGAACCCAACCCCACCTACTACCTGCGCATCGCCCGCAGCTATGCCTTTGTGCAGAAGCTGCTGCAATCACAAGTGCAGGACCTGAACGCCATCCGCGGCGCCCGCGAAACCGGCCCGCGCGGCTTGCCCCTGGGCGACGAGCTTGAGCACATGCGCATGCTGTTCTACGGCCTGCACCTCATCAGTTGCGAAGACATCGGTATGGCGGCGCAGACCCTGCCCGGCGAAATCGACCAGCCGGACTACCTTCGCGTGCTTGCCACCAAGTGGCTTGAGCAATGGGAAAGCGATGTAGACCTCGCCGCCGACACGCGCGTCGCAGTGCCCGTGTACGTTATGCCCGGCGAATACACGCGCTTCTGGTGCACCGTGGGCGTGCGCGCGATGAAGCTGACGGCAAGCTACGCCAAGGCGCCGAAGTGGCGGCCCATGCCAGCCGAAGGTGGACAAGCCGCGGAATGGACAGCCATCGAAGGCTGGCGCACGCAGACCGGTAACTGGGTCATCCTGGGCGATGAATTTGCCGAAGTCGAGCGCAAAGGCGACCTGCCCTTGACGCGGAAAGAGCTGCGCGACATCTGCGACCACCACGGCAGCAAGCAGGCGATCATCGAGGTGCTGCAGCGCTGAGCTGGCTAAGGGCCGCGCCTGTACTGAACCAGGCGAAACTCGCTACCGTTTCTTCTTACATAGAGAGATGGCTGAAACCCTCGGACCATTCGAGCGCATCTGTGTGATCGGGTGCAGCGGCACTGGAAAGTCCACTCTCGCGAGGCGGCTTGGCGTGCGCATGGGCCTGCCCGTGCATCACCTCGACGCGATGCTCTGGCGCGCGGGCTGGGTGATGACCGACCGCGAGACCGAAGAGCGTACCCAGCGCGAAGTGGTCGCGACCGACCGCTGGATCATCGACGGCAATTTCGGCAGCACCATGGTAATCCGCTTCCCGCGAGCGCAGGCAATCATCTGGCTGGACTACCCGACATGGCTGGCAATGTGGGGCGTGACGCGCCGCGTGGCGCATGAAAAGGGGCGCGTGCGCGACGACATGGCGCAAGGCTGCCCCGAGCGCTGGGACCTGGGATTCTACAAGTGGGTGCTGGAGTTTCGGCAGAAACAGCGCGGCCACATCCTTGAACACATCCGGGACTTTGGCAGCCACGCAAGGCTGGTCCACATCACCCGCCGCAGCCAGCTGCCGTCAGCGCTCGTGCAGCTGGAGTGCCCAACGAGCTGACGCTGATCACTTGAGGCGTTCCGGACAGCCTCTAGGGCAGCGGCACCATGTGCAGCCGGCCGTCGCCGGTCAGCACCAGTAACTCGCCGCCCTCGGCTGCGTGAAAGCATGCCACTGCGTTTGCCAGCGGCGCGTTGGTCACCGCGCGCAACGAAAACTTCTCGCCCTCTTTGCGAAACCACGCCACGTTGCCTGGCGTCACGCCCGCCACCTGCCCTTGACCTGTCAATGCTGCGCACAGGAAGTCGCCGCGCGCGCTTACCAGTCGGCTTTCGCAGCGCACCTCGCCGGGCGCGACCTCAATGCCGCTCCAGTACAACGAGCCGTGGTGCGTGCGGCCCGCGATCTCGAGTGCCCGCGCGGCTGTGCGCAGGACGCTGCACGCAGCGCCGGCCACCAGGCCCTCGGCCTCCCAGTGCAGTGGTTCTTCGTGCATCGCGCCGCCTTCGGACCACAGGTGCAGCGTGCGGTACGCCACCAACAGCAGGTCCGTGCGGCCGTCAGGCTTCGAAATGAAGACCGCCGTGTGGTACAGCGGCGAGGTGTCGTCGCCCGGGTGTTCGCGCATGGCCAGCATGCCCTCGCCCTGCACCACGCTGAGCGTGCCTTCGCTGACCAGTGCTGTGCTGAGCCCGCGCTCCAGCACGCCTGAGCCCAGCAGCGCCGAGTAGCCCGGCAGCAGCAGGTGCGCACTGCCGCGCGAAAAGCGGCCGTCGCCGCCGCGCTGGAACGTGCTGAGTGCCCGGCCCGAGTCATCCTGCTGCAATGCGGCAACCTGCCGCGCACCGGCGTCGCAGGCCAGCCCCACCACGGGCGCGCCCTCGTCGCGCACGGGTTGCACGCCGCGCAGCGCCGAGAACGAAAGCACGCGCCCGTCGCGATAGCCCACGAACAGTTCGCCCGTGCCCGCGGCAAGGCACGCTGCGCTGACTTCGCCCTGCGCGATCGTGACCGTGCTGACCACGCCCGAAGTGCGGGGGCCCTCCAGCATCGGCCGCGGCGCGTGCTTCAGCGCGTACTGCGCGTCGCTGATCAGCGCGCTGCTCCAGGCTTTGCTCTCGAACAGATACTCCTTGCCGGTGCGCTGGCGCAGCTTGTGCGCAAGCCCGTGCAATGCCCGGTCGCGCAGGCGCCCCTGATCGGCGCTCAAGGCTTCGCGCCGCGACAGCCCGGCCAGCATGTTGTAGTAGCTGGCGGCTTCGCGTTCGCGGCCCGCCGGCGCGAAATAGCGGTCGGCCTGGTCCGTGAGCTCGAGCAGCGCGCCGGGCTGTGCATGGTCGGCGTGAACCACCGCCATGTGCACGGCGCACGGCACGGCGTCGGCATGCGGGCGTGCCTTCCAGCCGCGTTCGAAGTGAGACAACGCTTCGTCGGCGGGCACGCCCTTGCCCAGCAACAGTTCGCCCGCGGCGTGATAGCGGCCGCGTTCGCCCAGATCGTTTGCGGCGCTGCGGTACTCGCCCAGCGCGGCCTCTTCTTCGCCGACGCGACGCAACAGGTCGCCGGCATCAACGTGACGGCCGATGCCGCGGTACAGCCTCACAGCTTCGTCGATCTCGCTGGCCAGCTCAAACGAGCGCGCGGCGGCGACCTTGTCGTTGAGCTTCTGAAGTTGCAGCACCGCCGCGTCGTGGTGCAGTCCGCCCTGCGTCAGCATCGCCGAGGCCAGCCGCCAGTCGCCCAGCAGTTTGCCGTAGATGAAGGCAGCGCGGCGGAAATCGCCGTCCTGCCGAGCAGCCTCGGCGGCTTTGCGGTACTCGTTGACGAGCGCGGTGTAGACGTCGCGTTCGGTAAACCAGTTCGCCGCCGCCGAGCCCGAGCCCGCCAGCACGTTGCCCAGCGAGTAGGCAAGGTTGTTGAACGGCAGGTTGGCGTTGCCCGCGGGCTGCGAGCCGCGGCCTGTGTCGCTGCTTAGCGGCAGCGCGCGCCGCAGCGCCTCGTCGGTGCGGCCTTCGCGAAAGCGCCGCAGCAGGTCGCGCAGGGCGGCTTCCTGCTTGCCGAGCAGCCCCTGGGTGATCTTTGGCGAATCGTTCAGCCCTTTGCCGATCAGCTTGCCGCCCGCGTTCTCGAGGCTCTTCCAGCCCAGCGCCTTGCCCAGGCCGCTGAGTGCCCGGCCCGCCGTGAACTCGGCTTTGCCCTTTGCGGACTTGCCGGCGCCTGTGTCGTCTGGCTGGGGTTCTTGCTCGCTGATTTCCTCGTTGCCCTGCTTGAGCAACTCTTCGGCGTCGTCCTGCGGCCGGTCCAGGATCAGGTCAGCGATTTCGGCTGCGCGCTGCGGCGGCTGCGGCAGCGGTTGCCACTCGCGTCGACGCACCGCAGGCGGCGCAAGCAGCGACACCAGCTTCACCGGGCTTGACAGGTCAAGTGCCAGGTACTGGCCCGGCAGCATCACGCCGCGCAGGCCGCGAGCCTCATCGCCCAGCAGGTTGGGATCAAGCGCAGCGTCGATGGGCACAAACAGGCCCGGCCCCGCCTGCCGCAGCCGCAACGCCCCGGCCACCCGCCGGTCGGTGGGCACGTCGGGCCGCAGCAGCCAGCCGCCGTGCACACGGTAGACGCGGGGTGCGGGCTCGGTGGCGATATCGGCCAGCACGGCAAGAACGGCGGCGGTGTCGCCGGGGACGTACCAGGCCGTGCACTCCGCGGGCTCAGCACGGCGCAGCGTGACGGGCAGGGTCAGCGTCATGGCCCCCTGCCCTTCACGGCGAGTTGCAGGGCGGCCCCGATGCGCTGTAACGCGCCCGGCGTGGTCGGGCCGCCCGTCACCGCCGACGGTCCATAGCGCGTGCCGTCAGGCAGCCAGGCGGCGACCGTGCCGCGATAGATGAAAAACATCGCAACCAGCGAGTTGTCGCGCCCCAGCACGGCGAGCTGGCCGTAGATATCGGTCTGGAGCGTGAGCCCCCCCGGCGACATCGCGTACTGCCGGAAGCGCTTGCTGTCGTAGCTGCACGCGCCCGCCACGCCCCAGCGTGCGTGCACGCGCCGCGGGTTCAGGGCCGCGCAATCGTGTCGCCGCTGGATGAATGCGTTCACATCCTGCTTGCCCTGCAGAAAGCAGATTTCAAGGCGGTCACGGTCCCAGCGCACGAGATGCGTGAACTTGCCGCCGTACACCGTGAACCAGTAATCGCCCGCGTCGATCGCCAGCTCGCTGTGGATGCGCGCCGGCATGGCCTTGGCGACAGGTTTCACGCCGGCGTCCAGCTTGAGCACGCTCACTTGCGCGCTGCCGCCGCGCCACGCGAGCACGTTGCCGTCGTCGCTGATCGACAAGCCCGGCGCGTTTTCCTGCGTCGGCAACTCGGCGCGCAACTTCAACTGGCTGCCGGCAAACACCAGCACGCTCTGGTGCCCGTCGCGGGCGCGGCGTACAGCCAGCGTCCCGCCGGCTGCTACGCCCTCGAGCAGGGTCGCGCCCGCCAGCAGGGGCTTGCCATCAGCCATGGGCCGGGCCGGGCCTGCAACGGACGCAGTGCCGCGAAACGCAAGCTCGCCCCGGCCGGGGTTCAGGATCGCGAACTGGCAGCCCTTGCCTGGCGGCGTGGGCGCGTGCGCCAGCGCGTCGCCGCTAAGGCTGCGGTCTACGGCAACGTTAATGCTCGGCGGCAGCAACAGTTCCTCTGCCTGCCGGGCCCTGGTCTGCGCCTCGAACACGCGGCCCTGTGCGGCGACAATAGAGGACGCGCCGGTGTCGAGGTCATACACGACCATCCAGGGGTCTACGTCGCCAAAGCCGCTCACCGCAATGCAATGCTGCTGCGGGACGTAAGAAAGCGAGACCAGCTCGGGGTTGCCACGATGACCCAGTGCCGCAAGCTTGACGCGTCGCGCCGCGACGTCGATGTGCGCCACCACAAATTCGCTGGCCGCATACACCACTGCCACGCCGCCCCGCACGCCGCACATCGCAACCGGGTTTCCCAGCGCCTCGTCCTTGTGCAGGGGTCGCGGCAGATGCATGGGCATGCTGCCGTCGGTCGGCCACAGCTGCAGCAAACCGTTGGTGCTTGCCGTGACGAGCGTGCTGCCCTGAGTGTCCAGTGCCATCGCCATCAGTGTGCCCGCGATGCCGAAGCGAAACGGCATCGGGATGGCTTCGAACGGGCCTTGCCACGCGGCTTCCGCGTCTGCGGGTACGGGCGCAACGGGCTCGTCGATCGTGACACGAAACTGCCGCAACGTGACCGGCGCGCCACGCCGCAATTCGCACAACTCGGCGTGGCCCTGCTCATCCACACCCAGCGCGAACAGCCGCACCCCCGGCTGTGCTCGGCGCGCGGCCACGCGTACATCATCTTCAAGCAGGCTCAGGCGATGGGTCAGCAGAATGACGTCGCGCGCCTCGTACGTCGGCTCGCTCAGCGCCGTTTCCAGCGCGGCGCCGGGGTTGGGCGACAGGTCGCTGGCTTCGAGCAGGGGGCCGAGTGCATCCTGCTCCGGGTCCACGGGTCGGCCCTCAGAGCTGGTCGCCGCGAACTGCACCGGCACGCCGCGTCGCGATGCGCCCTTGCCGAAGGCAATGGCGGCCGCGACCAGCAGCAGGCGCGTTTCGCCCCAGGTGCGCACGCCCTGGTCCAGCACGACGAACAGGTCTTCGCGCACCTGTGACTGTGGCTCTTCGCGCTGCCAGTACAGCAGTTCGTTCTCGGCATAGCGGCGCAGGAACTCGAGTTCATCGCCCGCAAACTCGCTGAACAGAATCTGGTCCGGGTGGCCGCGGTTGGTCACGCTGGCATATCCGCCGACGGGCAGCTCGCTGCGCGCAGCGCGCCTCGGCGGCAGAGTCAGGGCGCTTACCATGCGGTCAACGAAGGGTGCGACGCCGGCCAGCCGCTTGCGGCGCAGCGCCTCTTCCAGCGCGCCCGCCAGCGTGCGCCTTGGCGGCGGGGGCGGCTCGGGCAGCGGCGCGCGCAGCGTTACTTTGCCGCGGCCGTGGCGCAGCCAGTGGCGTATGTCCTCAGGCGTCATCGCCTCAAGCATTTGCCGCAAGTGCGCCTCGAACTGGGTCGGCAACAACGGCGGTGTCTGCGCCGCGCGTGAAAGCCAGTGAAGCTCGGCCAGCTCCGCCGGGTGGCGCAACACCGACGCCAGCGCGCGCACCGGCACGTCGCCGGGCGCACGCGGCAACGCGCGCGTCAGGTCGGCGAACAGGGCGCCCGCGTTGCGGAAGTTGCCGCCGGCTTCGCGCCACGCCGCCTGCAGAGCGTCGTCCTGTCGCAGCAGCAACCACAGAAAGTGCAGGGCGAACGCAAAGTGGGTGGGCTTTTCGCGGCCGGCTGCGCCCTCAAGAAACTGCGCCAGCGAAGCCGACAACGCCAGTGTCTCATGCTGCGAGGTGATGGCGTCGCATTCGCCGGTCCAGTGCAACTCGCCGACGCGCTGCATGTACTGGTGCGGGATCAGCAGGTAGTCGAAGTAGCTCACGCCGCCCCCAGCCGCGCCGAGGCGCGGGTAAGCGGCGCGAAGGCGTTCAAGGGCACGATCTCGAGCGCAGATTGCGTGGCAATCGCAAGGCAATCGCCGGGGACTTCCAGCGCCTCGAGCAGAGTGCTTTCGGGCAAGTCCGGGTGCGGGCCGAATCCCAGCGGCACCAGCAGACGCTCGCCCCAGAAGCGCCGCCCGGGAATGGTCGGCAATTCGTGCCCGCCCATCACCAGCACCGAGCCGCCGCTGCGGGCACCGCGCAGTTGCTCAAGGCTTCGCTGCGGCGCCATGTCAGCCCATGCCGCCAGGTCTGCGGCACTGCAAAACAGCGCGCTGGCCGGCTGCGGCGTCGTGAGTGGCACCAGCGAGAAGGCGACAGCGGCGGGTAGCGCGGGCGCCGAAATCGCGTGCGCGAAAGCAGCCGGCAGCAGCACCGATTCCAGAGGCAGGAAACCGTCCGCGGGAACGCCCGGGGTATGAATCAGTCGGCCACAGGGGCGCCAACTGTCGCCGACAAGCTCAAAGAACTCGGCGCCGGCAGCCGGCAGCAGCGCGCGGACCACCTCGGCCCCTGGCGCATCCCAGCGTACCCACGCAGTTGACCCATCAAGTCTGACCAGAATACGGCGTTCACCGCGCAAGCCGGCCAGCAACGACAGCGCTTGTGCGGGTATGCGGGCGAGTGCGGCGTCTGCAAGTCGGCCGCGCATGTCAGCCCAGCCTCTCGATCAGGCTGCGCGCGCGCGTCAGCAACTGGTCGCGTGCCGCGGGTTCGGGTACCCACGAAAGCTGGTCGGCAATGCCGTACAACCGCTCTTTGGCGCGGGCGATGCCGCTGAGGCTCAGGCCGCCCTGGTTGATCTGGGTGTCAAGCGACTCAATCTCGCGGGCAACTTCCTCGGCGTCCACGCTGTCGCCGGTGCGGGCCAGCGGGTGCGCGGTCTGCGACTGGGCCTGCTTCAGGATGCCGTCGACCAGCGCGCGCAGCGGGCCAATCTGTTCCTGCCTGTCCCACACATAGCGCAGCACCCACAGGTCGCTGGTGTCCGCTGCCATGCGCCCGCACAGCAATGCTGACGCAGCCAGCAGCTTCTGGACTTTCACGGCGCGGCGGTCGCTGAAATCAACACCCAGGTCGCGCAGCTTGAACACTGCGTCGGCGTAGGGCTCCAGCGCCCTTGACAGGTCAACCTGCCATAGCAGGGCCGCCAGCGCGCGCAACTCGTCGGCGCTCACGGCGGGCGCCTGGTCGGCAGGTCGTTCCAGATCCCACCCGGCGCGCAGCAGCTCAGGCATGCTGTCACGTGGCAGGTTGCCGACGTGGCAGCGCAGCAGGAATCGGTCAAACAAGGCACCCAGCGCGTCATCTTCGGGCAGCGTGTTGCTGGCACTGAACAGCGACAGCAGCGGCAGCCGGTGCAACTCGGCGCCGCGCCGGTACGTGCGCTCGTTCAGCACGGTCAGCAGGTTGTTCAGGATCGCGCTGTTGGCGTTGAAGATCTCGTCCAGAAACGCGAACTCGGCCTTGGGCAGCATGCCCTCGGTGATCGTGGCCACCACGCCATCGCGCAGCCGCGCAATATCCACCGGCCCGAAGATCTCGTTTGGCTCAGAAAAGCGCGTCAGCATGTACTCGAAGTAGCGCGAATGCAGGGCACCCGCGAAGTGGCGGATGAGCGCCGACTTGGCAGTGCCCGGCGGCCCCAGCAGAAACAGGTGCTCGCCGCCGACCACCGCAAGCGCGATCAGCTCAATCACTTCGTCGCGACCGACGAAGCGGCGCTTGAGCGGCGTGATGACCTGCTCACGCAGGCGCTTTGCGACTTCCAGTCCCATGGCAACAGTCTCCGCACACGCGGCGCGCTGTCCAGATGGCGCCCGCGGTTACACGCGCGTCCCAAGCCAGGCGCGGCAGTTCTTCTTCTGCTGCGCGCTTTGGGTTTTGCGGCGGCTTAATACCAATTTGCCCTCGGGTTGGCTGGCCGCCGTTACTTGCGCTGTCTCAAGCCGTTCGCGCCGGAACAGCGCCAGCGTAACGCGTTCGCCGGGCTTGAGCTCTTTGAGCCTCTCGTCGATCGACTTTCCATCTACCCGGTGCCCGTTGACGGCGACGATTTCGTCGCGCGGCTGCAGGCCAGCTTTGCGGCCTGGGCCCTGCGCGTGCACGGCGCTGACCTTTGTGCCGTCGAGCTTGATGCCCAGGTCGGCTTGCACGCCGGGTTTGTCGCGCTTGAACTCGAGGCCGTAGACGTCAAGAAACTCGCCGTAATCAAGCTCGCGCGTACCGCGCACGTGGTCGCGCCAGAATGCCGTGAAGCGCGCGCCCGCAACTTCTTCGCACATGGCCTCAAAGCCGCGCTCGGGAAAGCCCGGCTTGGGCCAGCCGTGGCGCTTCATGGCCAGTCGCATCACGTCATCCAGCGACTTGCGGCCCGCCGTGGCTGCGCGGATCTTGGCATCCAGCAGCAGGCCGACCTGCGCGCCGCGCGAATAGTAACTGACGCCGGTGTTGAGGTAGTTCTCGTCGGCCAGGTACAGCTTGGTCCAGGCCAGCCAGCTTGCGTCCTCGAGGTTCATGACCTTGCGGCCGGGGCGCGCGTCTTCGCGCTCAATCAATTCTGCGTACGACGCAAGCAGTTCGTGCTCAGGGGTCACGCCCGCGCGGGCGCACCACAGGCGCTCGTAATACTGCGTCAGGCCTTCCATCACCCACAGCGCCTTGGTGTGCTGCTCGCGGCTGTAGTCGAAGGGGCCCAGCACAGCGGGCCGGATGCGCTTGACGTTCCAGACATGAAAGAACTCGTGGCTGACAAGCCGGATGAACGACTGGTAGTCGGCTTCTTTCTTGAACTTCCAGCTCTTCCAGCCGCAGACGCAACTGTTCAGGTGCTCAAGGCCGCCGCCGCTGTCGGGCGTGATGTGGTGAATGAACAAGTAATAGTCATAGGGCAAACCGCCCATGGCGTCGGCTTGCACCTGCACGATCTTCTGGGTGTCGGCGAGAATGCGCTTGAGGTCGAAGTTGCCGTAACCGTACACGGCAACGTCGTGCTTCACTCCATCCACCTTGAAACTGTGCACGCTGTGGGTGCCGACTTCAAAGGGCGTGTCGCCCAGCAGGTCATAGCTCGCGGCTGACCAGGTGTTTGGCCGGCCAGCCACTGCGGGCAGGCTGGTGGCGACCTTCCAGCCGCGGAACGGCTTGATCGTAACGGTGTATGCGCAGTCTGCGGGCAATCCGCGCGGCCCCTCGATGTAAGGAAAGAGATTGGTGCCCAGAAAGAACCCGTGGGTGTCGTCCAGGTGCGGCGTGCGAACAGACAGTTCGTCGGCATAGAGCGTGTAGCGCGCCTTGAACTTGCCGCCCTTGATGGCGTTGATTTCGAAGCGTTGCTTATCCAGCAACTCTGAAGTGCCTCCGCGCACGCTGAAGCTGCTGACATTCTTGGCAAACTCGCGCAGTTTGTAGCTGCCCGGCGTCCAGGCCGGAAACGCAAGCACCGCGCGGTCGTCCGCGCCCTCGACTGCTACGTCAATCACAAACGTGTGGCTGGCCGGGTCGGGCATCGACACGCTGAAATGCACGCTTAGGCCGGAAGCTGGCGACGCTTTGGCTTTGCGGCGGGCTTGCGGCTTTGCCCTGAAACCGGCTTCGGAATGGCTTGCGCGTTCGGCCATACAAGTCTCCAGCGTCGAATCTATCAACCGCGGGCGGCTGCGGTACTGCGCGCGAACTCAATGGCGTCAAGGTAGCCCTGCCCGGCGCGGTCCCATGTGAAGAGTTTGGCGCGTTCGCGTCCGGCGTTGCCCATGCGCTTGCGAAGCTCGGCATCGCCCAGCAGCTTGCGCAGGGCTGCGGCGATGTCGGCGGTCATGGTGTCGCCGCGGGGCACGATGATCGCGGATTGCTCGGACACAACTTCGGCGTTGCCACCCCCGGCGCTGGTAATCACAGGCAGGCCCGCTCCCTGCGCCTCAATGAACGCGTTGCCGAACGCCTCTGGGTACACCGGCGTCAGGCAGAAAATGTCGGAGTTGCGGTACAGCCAGCGCCAGCGCGCGCCAGTGACCATCCCCGGCAGCAGGCAGCGGTCTTTCAGGCGCATTCTTGCATAGCGTTCTTTGACCCAATTCTGTTCGTGTTCGCGACCGCCGCCCGCCATCACGGCAAACCACGGCAGGTCTTCCAGCGTGTCCAATGCCTGCATCAACCTGTGCTGCCCCTTGGCTTTTCGCAGCATGCCCATACTCAGGATCAGCGGCACACACTGCGGTACGCCCGGCAGCGGCTCAACATCGCCTTCGAACACAGAGGGATCGAACCCGTTGTGCACGGCAAAAAAGCGCTCGTTGCGTTCAAGCTTCAGGTCGCGGCACCAGCCCGCGACCTCGGTTTCGCTGATGCCCACGAAAGCGTCGCCGGCGCGCACGACCGCCGCTGCGTGCTCGTACTTCCAGTTGCCGGGCTTGTGCGACAGCCTTGAGCGGGGGTTCAGCACAAACGGCACCCCCGTACGATCGCGAAACAGCGCAGCTGCAGCCCCGACCCAGATGCCCATGGCCAGCACGCAGTCAATCGGGTCGCGGCGGTGCAGGGCATGAAGCTGGCGGGCGCAGAAGCGGTGACGGCCGTAGCGCACAGGAATCACTTTCCAGGTGTAGCGTGCGTGAATGACGTCGCCGACGCCGTCCACCGCCTCGGTGCGGGTGCGCGGGCCGAGGTTCAGGACGGTCACCCGCACGCCAAGGCGCACCAGTGAGCGCGCGATCTGGATGGCCGAAAGTCGCGGCCCGCTGGGGTCTTTGTGAAAATGCTCGGTGAACATCGCGACATGCATGACCGCAGAGTGTAAACCCCAACCCGGGGATGGCATAGTGCGCCAAGTGCACCCGGACCGGAGTAGCGTGATGACGGACACGAAGACACCTGAGAAGAAGAAGGGTCTGCCTGAAGGCAGCGAGATGCTGTTCCTGGCGATCGGCCTGGCCGTTGGCGTGCTTGCGCTGATGATCCTGATGAAGACCCTGGCCCCGGCATAGCCGGCTGCCCGATACCCATTCACGAGTTCGCGCACGCCGGTTAGCATCGCGGCATGGCGTGCCCCAAGTGCCGGTCTGCCGGCGGCGAAATCCTGCCCAATGCCACACGACGTTGTGCGTCGTGCGGCTATGTCTACCACGAGACGCTTTCGTTCCCGCAGCCGCCGCATCGCGGGGCTGTCGCCACACCCACGGCGCGCAAGCCGGCTGCCGTGATGGTCGTAGTATTGGCTGTTGTGGTGATCGTGGTCGCGGGAATTGTCGTGGCGGTGCTTTCGGACACCGACGCGCCCTACGCGCACGACGACCCGTCGCCCACACGGCCTGATTTGCGATCGAGCACTTCAGCCCCCGTCATCCCCGAAAAGCCGCGGATTGAGCTTGTTCCGAATTCGCGCGAAGGTACGTACGGCAGCAGCCGCTTTTTCCTGGTGGAGTGCCGCAACCCCGGCCACGAGACCGTGTATTTTCCGAAGGTGTCGATCACACTGACTGCGCCGAACGGAAATGTGCATGCCCGCGCCGAGGGCTACGCCGTGGGCTACAACATCCCGCCGGGCAAGACGACCGTGATGCTGGTGATGTTTCGCGGCAACCCGGAGGGCAAACCCAAGTTCTACCCCTCAGTCTCAGGCGGCGACTACTCCCACGTGGCAGCGCCGCATGAGTTGACCGTACTCGACATCAAGGAAGTCGAGGGCAAGTACCTCACCGACGACCCGGCGCTTGAGGTGCGTGTGCGCAACCCGCTGCCCACGCCCGTGGATGGCATTGTCGCCATGGTGATTGGCCGTGATGCAGCCGGGCAAGCCGTCACCTGGTCGAACCATGCCGAGGTAGATGACAGGAAACTGCCGCCCCGCGGCACCACCACTGTGCGGCTGCAGACCCACCCGTGGCGCATCGAGGACCCAAAGACCTGGGACGTGCGCGTGTACGCCAGGGACGTGAAATAATCAGGTGCGGATTGGTGTTTTGCCTGACACGAAAGGACAATATGCAACCCGACATCGGAATCGACGAAGGCAAACGCAAAGCCGCAGCCAAGGGGCTGTCACGGCTGCTCGCGGACACCTACACGCTTTACCTCAAGACCCACAACTACCACTGGAACGTGACAGGCCCGCAGTTTCAGCAACTGCACCTGATGTTCATGGGCCAGTACACCGAGATGTGGACAGCCGTAGACGAAATCGCTGAGCGCATTCGCGCCTTGGGCGAGTTCGCGCCCGGCGGCTACAAGCAATTCGCCGGGCTGACCAGCATCAAGGACGACGACGGCGTGCCGGCGTGGAAAGACATGATCAAGAACCTGGTGGACGGCCACGAAACGGTGATTCGGACGGCCCGAGAACTGCTGCCGATCGCCCAGCAAGCCGGCGACGAAAGCAGCGCGGCCCTGGTAGGCGACCGCCTGCGCATCCACGAAAAGACAGCCTGGATGCTCCGCAGCCTGCTGGAGTAGGCGTGCCAAGCCAAAGTAAGCGGCGTAGTGGCGGCCAGCCTTGACACTCATCAGTGCAAAGCGGTGTGTCAGTAATGGCCGCGACAATGGATTTCTGCAAGTAATTCGCGAAGACCGTTTTTTTTTGTGTTCGCTGCGAGGTATCTTCACCTTTCCTGACTCTTGGAAAGGCAACCCATGCCGGTTACGAATGCTGATCTGCTGTCAGACGACCTGCTGGCGCTTTGGCTGGTCGAGAACGCCCCGATCAAGATTCCGTTCTTTCAGGCCTGGGCTTGGCAGCAGGTTGCCGGGAAGTCGCTGATCTACCCGCGCACCACGGCGCTTGCACCGGCCGGCGTGATGGCGGACTGTACCACCGTGGAGGAGCAACTGCCCGACATCTCGCAAGCCGAGATGACGTTTCTTGACTATGTCACCCGTTGGCAGGCTTGCGCTTCCGACCTTGACCGCTATCGCAACCCGCAACTCCTGCAAGCCATCATGTTCGCCGCCGCCAAGCGGCGCATCCTGTACGCCTACGCACAGCAACTCGACTCGTTCGGCTCTGCTGTCGGGCCCGGTTTGCCGGACCTTTGTGCGGCCGGGCAGCTTGTGGACATGGCTGGCGGGGCGCTGACACTGGACTGCCTTGACGACGCCTACGAGCGCATCACAGCCGGCACGGGCCGTCCGACGCTGATCATGAGCCATTCGCGCAGCCTGCGCACCTACCGAAAACTTTGCCGTGATAGCGGACTTGTGCCTGAGCGCGTGCCCTTCATGTTGTATGATCCAGCCAGCAGGCGCATGGAGGATGACGCCGTGGATGCCTTCAACGGCACACCGTGGCTGGCAAACGACCTGTGCAACGCCGACGGCCTGGGCACCGAGCGCACGTACTTCATGGTGGTGGGCGACGACGGCAAAGCCGGCCCCACGCGCGGCGTGACAGGCATCGTGCCGGCGAATCTTGGCCGCGAGATGTTCATCAAGCGAACGGTGCCGGCGTTAGTGACAATCGACGGCCCGGGCGAAGACACGTTCGTAACCATGCCGGCTGGCATAGCGGTAGGCAGCCAAGGCGCGCTGAGCATCATCCAGAACTACACGACGGCAGCAAGCTGCGGCGGAGGGTAGCACCGAAGGGGCTAGCGCCCGAGCCACAACTGGCGCAGGCGAGAGTTAGACCAATCGGCCACGACTGTCTGTGCGGCAAGAAAGTTCGGTCATGGAAGGTGACAAAGAAAACTGCACAACCTGCGGCCCGAACGGGTTGAAGTTCAGCCGGCGCAACGGTCGCGGAAGAGTCGAGGTGCCGGAACACTTCCTGGCCGACAAGCTGGGCAGTATCGACGCGCAGATCGCCGAAGGAATGGCGATGGCGGAGAGACTCGCCGCCGCGCGACAGAAGCGCGACTCGGCGCCCGCGGCCCACCCGTCGCAGTCGTACCAGCCGCAAGGGCCAAGCGCGCCAATGCGCCCGGCAGGCAATTTCATATTCGACCCACTGACGATGACAGCCGAGAACCAGCAAAGCGTTCCGTCAAGCGACACCCCGCGTCCACGAAACAACCAATTCACACTGGCAGAAACCGAACACGCAAGCCTGTTAGGGATAGGCCCGCCACCGGGCCTGCCAACCACAATCCAGTTCACACTGGCCGAGTCCGGCGCTGCCGACGTGTTTCCGTCCGTAGTCCAAACAGGGAGCATACCCGACGTTCAGCAGTTGCTGTCCATCGGATACGGGCATATTCCGGGCTTTCCGGACAAGTATAAGCCGATACTTCCGCAGGAAGTGTTCGACTACCTTGGGGCGCTCTGGCGCGTATTGCAAATACTCAATGGAGAGTGGCGCAAGTACGGCTTTCCGTTCTTCGGCGGCCCAACGGCCGGGTTGATCCAGGGCTGGACTTACTTTGTCGACCCGGATGGAAACATAGACTTGCGCCCATGGACTGGCGAGGACTTGGATCCCACTACGAGTGAAACTCCGCTATGCAAAATATATTACGACGATTTTGATCCCCTCAGGCATCAAGTCTTGCGTACGGATGACTCTGAAAGCCCCGACGTCTTCTGCCTCGGCGTTCACCATGATGTGAGTAAAGCGGACGAGCAGCAGAAAGGTCCGAACGGAGAGGTGATAGGGAACGGATTCAAGTATGTTGCGGCGTGCGGCAAAGATGCGGCGATCATTCGGACGGGCTTCTGCAATGGACCCTGTCCCCCGGAAACACCGACATGCCGCGTTCAGTACCAAATGAAACGGTGGGTGTCCGCAGCCGGAACTGACATTCTGCGGGAGATTTACCCACCGACCAGCGCTCCGCCATACTGGGCCGACTATCAGGCAGCCGCCACATTGTGGCACGGCACTCGTTGGGCAACAGCCGAGTTTGCGACCGGGGTAAAATGCACATGCGTGTAACTTTCAATCTGGTCTTGCTGGCAGTAGCACTTGCGCTTGTTCCCGCCCTCGCCGCTCAATCGGGCGACGAGAAAGCAGCGCTTTCGGCAGACACTTATACCATGGGAGGTCTCCGCCTATTGTGGCGATCACAGTTTGGAGTGTTAGGCGCCGAGTTGGAGTACCGTATTCTCGTACCTCGCTCGGCTGACGAGGCCGCGCTGATTGTGACCGGCCCAGACGATATTTCCTGGGCAGCAACCCACGCCGCGACTGGAATAAGGTACGTGGAGGCCCATGAAATCACAGCCCAAACGCTGCACAAGCTTCCGGAAAGCATTCGGATCGGTGTTACACACCTTTCGATAAACAGAAGTAGTATTGGTGCGGCTGAGCTTGAACAGCTACAACAAAGCTTTCCAGCCCTGCGGGGCCTTATGTTGGAAGTAACATGGCCAATCGATAAACTGGCATTGCGCGCGCTTCGTGCCTTCACCGGCGTTCAAGAATTGTCCCTGCACGTCACGTGGGGAGAAGACATTGACGTCGCAGTGGACCCGATGACAGCGCTGCTGGCGTTCAAGGGTGCACAGCGCCTTGACCTGGGCTGCGACCTTTCGTTCTGGCATGCGGACTGGGCGCTTCAGTTTTCTTCGCTGGAGTGGCTGCGAGTTGCCGGGGCGACAAAACTTCCGCATGGCCATTTCTGGGATTCACTATCCCTGTTGCCGGAGCTTCATTACTTGAATGTGGGCTTCCAGAGTTGCAGCGGCTGGTCGGCCGAGAGAATCAATCTGCTCAAGAAAAACAAACACCTCGAGGGGCTTACGTTGAGTGGAAGCTGCGATGAGAATCCGGCTGAGTTGTTCCAAAGCTTCGCCAGCTTGCCGCGTTTAGCATACCTGATTCTACCAAGCACTGTCGGCGAGAAATGGGACGACGCTTTCAGCCTGCTTTCCGGTAAACGGTTCAAAGCGCTTGGGGTTGCCGAGTTCAGTCCGAAGATAGCCCAGTTTCTTATGTCCCAAACCGCACTGACGGACCTGGCTGTGCATTTCAACGACAACGAGGGCCGTACCGGGGACATTAACACTTTGTTGGCCTGCACGAACTTGCGCGTGTTGTGGTTGGATTACTTCAAGTCTGACCCTGCTGCGCTTGCTACACTCACAGCCGATCTTCCGATCACCGACTTGCATTTCAGTGGCGGCAAGCTCGGAGACAGGATGATGCCCTTTGTGGCGAGGTGCCCTAAGCTTGAAGTGCTTATCCTTAATCACCGAGTGACAAGCACCGCAAAATGCTGGGAGACATTTGGCAAGTTGAAGTCCCTGCGCGTATTGACGATCCCGATCAGGGAAGTCGAGGGGTTGGCCGACCTGATGTCCGCGCTGGAATCGCTCGAAGTGCTCGGAGACCCGACTGGCGCAGCCTGGACTAAGGCGATCGAAACCGCACTGGCACGCCTGCCCGCCATTCGAGTGATTGTGGCATGTGGCGTCTCGGAGGCTGCAGCCGAAAGGCTGAAAGCCAAAAAGAAGAACGTCCGTATCTGTGACCACTTGCCCCAGTATGGTTCGCGCCCAAAGTGACCGGTGCCGGTCTTGCGCACCCTGAATCGTGCTTTGTTGACGCCACTTGCTGGCACTCCCTGAGGATGGCCGAGATCGAGGATTGGCGGGCCTGGTTCCGGGACGGCGACGAAAGCAGCGCGGCCCTGGTAGGCGACCGTCTGCGCATTCACGAAAAGACAGCCTGGATGCTCCGCAGCCTGCTTGAGTAGCCAGGCGCGGTTGATGTCGCGCCCCGTGGTACACTTTCGCCATGGACGCGCCGACGCACCTTCATGGCCGGGGGACGGCACTTAACCCGGCGAACCGCTTTGAGCGCGTGCATGTTGCGCTTGACCCGGAGTACTTTGACCCCGACGAGCCCGCACCCGCGACCGAGCTGTACTGGGACGACACCAAGTCCATCATCTCGCGCCACAACTTCCCGGACTTTCCCTTTGAGGCCAGCATCAACCCCTATCGCGGCTGTGAGCACGGCTGCATCTATTGCTACGCGCGGCCTTACCACGAGTTTCTGGGCCTTTCAGCTGGTATCGATTTTGAAACCAAGATCTTCGTCAAGAAGAACGCAGCCGCGCTGTTGCGCGCCGAGTTCATGAAACCCTCGTGGCGACCCAAGCCCGTCGTTCTCAGTGGCGTGACTGACGCCTATCAGCCGATCGAGATCAACCTGCGGGTGACGCGCAGCCTGCTGGAGGTGTTTGCCGAGTTTCGCAACCCCGTGGGTTTCATCACCAAGAACGCGCTGATCTGCCGCGACCTGGATTTGCTGACCGAACTGGCGCGGCACAACGCGGCCTCGGTCACGTTCACGATCGGGATGCTGGACGAGGACATCCGGCGCAAGATGGAGCCGCGCACCAGCACCATCGCCAAGCGCTTCGAGGCGCTGAAAAAGCTGGCCGACGCGGGCGTGCGCACCAGCGTCAACCTTGCGCCCGTGGTGCCCGGCCTGACCGACCAGGACATTCCCGGCATTCTGGCCCGCGCGCGCGACTGTGGCGTTGGCCGGGTCGTGTGCGTGCCGATCCGGCTTCCCGGCGCGGTGGGCGGCTTGTTTGAGCAGTGGCTGGCCGATCACTTCCCCGGCCACAAAGAGAAGGTGCTGAAACGGATTCGCCAGATGTACGGCGGCGAACTGGACGATGCCCGACCGCTGACCCAGCGCATGAACGGCGAAAGCGCGCTGGCCACCTCGATTCAGCGGCTGTTCGACGTTGCCTACCGCAAAGCCGGGTTCTCCGACGAGCGGCGCCCGCCCCTGAACACCGAAGCGTTCCAGCGCCCCGGCCAGACGCGGCAGCTGTTTCGCTAGCTCGGCTTGCCAATGCTGTGCCAAAGATTACGTGTGCATTGGGGGCCGGCTTCCTAAACTGCTGTTCTTCCGCGTGAGACCAGACTGGAGACCCCCATGCGCAGCCTTTTCCTGCTTGGTGTGATTGTCCTGTCTGCGGCTGCACTTTCGGGCGCCGTGGGCGGCGCTCCTTCGCTGACACTGCTGCAGAAGAAGGGTGAGCCCCAGGAAGTGATCGTCTATCACAAGGGCACCAAGAACATTCACCAGCGCTACCAGGTCGTGAACGGCAAAGCCAACGGCAAGTTCGAGCAGTTCCGGGCCGACGGCAAGACCCTCGAGAGCGAGGGCACCATGAAAGACGGCCAGCGCGAAGGCGAATGGAAGTACTACCACCCCAACGGCAAGCTCCAGTCCGAAGGCACCTGCGTTGCCGGCAAGAAGCACGGCTGGTGGAAGGCCTACAACACCAGCGGCGAAGTGACGTTGGAAGCCGAGTACGCCGAGGACAAAGAGTCCGGCATGCGGCGCGTCTGGAAAGACGGCGAGCTGCAATCCGAGGGCCGCATGGAAGACGGCGTAAAGGAAGGCTACTGGATTGAGCATAAAAGCATTGGCAACGAGGGCTACCGCTCAGAGGGCACGTACCTCAAGGGCAAGAAGCACGGCGAGTGGAAAGAGTTCCGCAGCAAGGAGTACTTCAAGGGCGAGTACATCCTCGACGTCAAGGAAGGCAAGTGGACTTACCACACGATGGACGACAAGGAAATCGGGTTCGAGACTTGGGCCAAGGGCAAGCAGCACGGCCCCACGCGCATGATGTACCCGCGCACCGAGAAACTGTGGTACGAAGGCGAATACGAGAACGGTCGCCAGAGGGGCACGTGGGTGCGCTACCACGCGACGGGGCACAAAGAGTCGGAACTGAACTACGTCACGGGCTTTGAAGTGGGCCCGCAGAAGCGCTGGTACCCGGATGGCACCTTGCAGGAAGAGTACACCGCAGACGGCAGGGGCGGCAAAACCGGCGTCTGGACGCGCAACTACAGCGACGGGACGCTGTTGGCCGAATGGATCTACGACAGCAAAGGCGAGCTGGTGTCGATGCGCGAACTTCAGCTCGGCGGCAAGTTACGGCGCGAGTATGACGCCAAGACCCGCACCGAGAAACGCTACGATGATGATGGCAACCTCACGTATCTGCAGATTGGCGACGAAGCCACCGAGTACTACCCCGGCGGCGGCGACAAGCCCAAACAGAAGTGGGTGGTCAAGGGCAGCAAGGTCGAGCGTACCGACTTCTATGAAAGCGGCGCGCTCAAGGGCAAAGGCCCCGTAGACCAGGCGCGCAAACGCGACGGCGAGTGGGTCGAGTATTACGAAAACGGCAACAAGTCTGCCGAGGGCAAGTACAAGGGCGAATCCAAGGTCGGCAAGTGGGTTGAATACCACGAGAACGGCAAGAAAGCCGCCGACGGCGAGTACATCACGGAGCGCGAGACCTACGACGCCCAGGGCAAGGTCATCCCCGCCAAGCCGATTCGCATCGGCAAATGGAACTTCTACGACGACAAGGGCAAGCGCACCCACACCGAGAACTTTCCCGACCCGCGCAAGGGTTGACGCCCGCGCGTGCATCAACGTGAGAATCTGCGTGTTTCACCAAGTCGCCGTGACTATAATTGCACACCCTGCAACCCCTTCTGGAGTCGAGCATGAAGTGCCTTGCGATTTTGGCCCTGGCGTTGTGTTGCGGTGCGGTCTATGCGCAAAACCCGACCATTGCGGTCACGGCCCAGGGGGGCCAGGCCGTTGCCTTCAACGGCACTATCAACATGGTCACCGGCTCGACGCTGAACTCAGCTGACATCGACATCAATGTTGGTCACCCGACAGCCGGCACGCCCGTGTCGATCTCGGCGTCCATCACGAATCTCGGGGCTGCGGTCAACTGGAGCACGGTAGAATTCTCGCGCGCCGCGACGCCGACGCCCTACCAGCACGAGGTGCTGTCGCCGACGGGCACGTTCGGTGCGGCTGGCACGGTGCATGTAGTGACATTGACCGTTTCGGACGGCACGAACTCGGCCCAGTGGCAATTCAGCATCTCGGTGAACGCCAGCGGCGGCGGAGGCGGAGGTGGTGGCGGCAGCGACGGCGGCGGCGGCGGTTGCGCCGCAGGGGCACCGGCCATGCCACTTGCGCTGGTCATGGCGGGCGGCTTGGTGGCATGGCGACGTCGTCGCCGTAAGACATAGCAAGTGCAAAGGACGAAGCGGGCCATTGGCCCGCTTCGTGTTTGACGGAGTTTGGGGACTCGTCGCGCCTAGTCAAACAGTTTGCTGACTTCATAGATCGTGGTGCTGCCGCTGATCTCGTGTGCGACAATCAGCAGGTCGCGGCCGTTGGGGCTGTCGGCTGCGGGCACAAAGATGATTCCCTCAGGGCCGAGGTCGAGGCCGGGAACCGGCTGTCCGGGGCCTGCCGCAACGTCAGGGTCCTGGCTGAAATCGCGGGTGCTCAGGTACGTCTGGAAGCGCGGCGCCGTCGGTACAGTCACGTCGTACACGACGATGCCACCCACGCGCTCAAGGCCGATAAACGCGTACCAGCGGCCGTCGATCTGCGCGACGGTTGCGGCCTCGGGCTCAGGCCCCTTGTCGTCGCTGCGGGCGTCCATGCCGTTGTCGTCATTGTTGCAGTTGAAGTTCAGGGGAAGCGCCGCCGCTGTGATGCGCTCAAGCGCGTCGCCGCTGTCCCACACGAGCTGCGCGTTGCTATTCCAGATCGTGAAGCTGCGCGCGCCGAAGCAATACAGGTTGTCGAAATCGCCATCGCCCTCGGTGTCCCCCAGTGTCAGCGTCGCGTTCAGGCGGCCGAATTCGGTGTTGGTCTTAAAGGTGGCGGCGCTGGGGTAAGCAACGGGATCTAGCACAAACGCCGCGTTGCTGATGCGGTTGAACTCGACAAACCCCGGTGTACCGGTGTACTCGCGCGTGTCGCCCTCGTTGGCTGTCACCAGGTAGGTCTGGCCGTTGACCGTGTAGCTGGCGATGGCGTCCGGCTGGTACATGCCGAACACGCGGCCCGTCTTGAAGTTGATAGCGTTGTCACTGTTGGACGGGTCGAGCGAGTTCGCAGCCAGGCTGTGGTCTTTGAAGCCGAGGGGCCGAATCTGTGAAAACGTGGCAGTGGCGATGTTCAGGATGCCGATGGCGTTGGCTTCCTGGATCGTGACCCAGGCGGTGGTGTTGTCACATGTGATGTACTCGGGCTCAAGGTCCTGGGCGACGGTCGCCAGGTCGTCCGGCTCGTCAATGGTGCTTTCCGGGCCGAAGATGCGCACGCCCGAGGCAATGAGTGTCGCCTTCTGCGCATTGAAGCTGGTGAAGCTCGCGGTGGCGACGGTGGCCGCCGCAACGCCTGCAGTCAGGTTGACGACGCTGACGCTGCCTTCGGGGTCGATGGTGTAGTCATCGTTGGGCTCGCCTTCGTTGGCGACCAGGGCGTAGTTGCCGTCGGGCGTGAACGTGACCATGTCGGGCAGCGCGCCGACGGTCAGTACGTTCAGGTCGGTCGTGGTGTCGAACACGGTTTCGTTTGTGTTGAAGAAGACGACGACGCCGGGGTCGGTCCTGGTGCCGTCCTGGATGGCGATGGCGAGTATGCCGTTGTGCACGTCCACACTGTTCGGCGCGCCGGAGTTGGCGTAGAGCGTGCAGTCGATGCTCGTGATCAGAACCGGGTTCTCCGGGTCGGCAAGATTGATGACGTCCACGGTGCTGGGCCCTGCATTCACGACGAACAGGCGGTCGGTCAGGGGGTCAAAGGCCGGAATCTCGGCGCCGCCGGCATCGAACAGGCCAGTGTTGTAGCGGCCGAGAAAGCCGAGCACGACGCGCGCATCGGGGGCAACCACAACGGTGGATTTGCCTTCGCCGCCGTCTTCGTCGTCGTTGCTGCAGGCCGCAAAGATGGCAGCAACGGCGCACAACAGTGCGGGCAGCCAAGCGTATTTTTTCATCGTGACTCCTCTTTCGTTCAAGTGTTGTGAAAGAGTCTCTACCGTCGGTCGATCAACCCCATGTGAAGCCGGCGTAAGACTTTGGTGGGACTGACACCACGGCCGGACGGTTTACGGGGGCAGGCGCGCCCTGTACAAAACCGGCCGCGCGAAACGACACGGGAAGGAACAACCATGGCGACTCATGACTTTGATCTTTGTGTGATTGGCAGCGGGCCTGGCGGCTATGTGGCGGCGATTCGGGCTGCCCAGCTTGGCCTGAAAACCTGCTGTGTCGAAGACAAGCACTATGGCGGCATCTGCCTGAACTGGGGCTGCATCCCGACCAAGGCGCTGCTCAAGTCCGCTGAGGTCATGCACACCATTGAGCACAAAGCCAAGCTGCTTGGCATCACGGTCGGCAAGATCGACCCGGACATGGCGGCTGTGGTCAAGCGCTCGCGCGACATCTCCGCCCAGGTCAGCAAGGGCATCGCGTTTCTTTTCAAGAAGCACAAGGTCACGCCCTTCGACGGCCGCGGGCGCATCGCCAAGCCGGGCGTCGTCGAGGTCACCGAGGCCAACAACCCCGCCGACAAGGCTGACCGCCCCAACAAGCCCGGCAAAGTGCTCGAGACGATCAACGCCAAGCACATCATCGTCGCCACGGGCGCCCGGCCAAGGCGCTTTCCCAACATGCCCTGGGATGGCAAACGTGTGATCGGCCACCATGAGGCGATGGTGCTGGCAGAGCAGCCGAAGTCCGTGGTGGTGATCGGCGCGGGCGCGATCGGCGTCGAGTTCGGCTATTACTTCCGCGCGTTCGGCGCCGAGGTGACGATCCTGGAGTTGATGGACCGCCTGGTGCCGGTCGAGGACGACGACATCAGCAAAGAACTCGAGAAGTCCTTCAAGAAGCAGGGCATCAACTCGCTGACCGGCACGAAGGTCGAAAAGGTCGAGAACAAGGGCAAGCACGTAGAAGTCACCTACGAACGCAAGGGCGAAAAGGCGACCATCAAGGCCGACTATTGCCTGGTCGCTGTCGGCATCACCGGCAACGTCGAAGACATCGGCTTGGAAGCCGCTGGCGTGAAAGTGGAAAAGGGCTTCATCCCCGTAGATGGCTACGCGCGCACCAACGTGCCCGGCATCTATGCCATCGGTGATATCGCCGGCGCCCCGGCACTGGCCCACAAGGCCAGCCACGAGGGGCTCACCTGCGTAGAGAAGATCGCCGGCCACGACGTGCCGCCGTTCAGCAAGGATGTGATCCCCGGCTGCACGTATTGCCAGCCGCAGATCGCCAGCGTGGGCAAGACCGAACGCGCGCTGAAAGAGGCGGGCGTGGAGTACAAGGTGGGCAAGTTCCCGTACAAGCCGCTGGGCAAGGCGCTGGCGATCGCCGACAACGACGGCTTCGTGAAGCTGCTGTTCGACAAGAAGTACGGGCAGTTGCTCGGCGCGCATATCATCCACGGCGAAGCCACCGAGCTGATCTCTGAGCTGGTGATCGGCATGGACGTGGAGGCGACAAGCCACACACTGATCCGCGGCATCCATCCGCACCCGACACTGTCAGAAGCCATCATGGAAGCCGCGGCGGTAGCCGAGGGCGAGTGCGTGCATTTGTAGGGGCGACGCTAGCGTCGCCCGCGAAGCAGTGCCGCGGCAACCAAACGCAACCGGGGCGGCTCAAGGGCCGCCCCGGTGTGTGTTTCAGGCGTCTATTCGTTTGAGGGCGTGTTCGAAGCGCCGTCCTTCTTGCCGGTCAGGTCTGTGACCAGTTCGTAAAACGCAAGGGCAGGCATCGGGTCGCCCTTGTCTTTGGTGTACGCGTCTGCGGCATCGCCGAACGCCTTGTTGGCGCGGTTCCATTCGTCGAGCACCGCCTGGGTCATCAGAATCTTGTCTTCTTTGGGGTCGCGGTGCTTCTTGAGCTCGTCAACGATCGGCTGGCCTTCTTTCTTGAAGTCATCGACGTTGAACTTGCCCTCGCCGAGCGTAGCCCTGTGCTTGTCGAGGAAGGCAACCCACTTCTTGGCCGGTTCGTCTGCGGGCGCGCTGCAGCCACCAATGGCAAGCGCGAACAGGACGAGGGCCAGCAAACTGGCGGTTTTGCGCATACAGTTCCTTTCCGAGAAATTGAGCGACGCGACAGCATAGAAACCCCGCGCCTTCCGTCGCGGACAATCTGCGCTTGAATGAGGCCATGGAACTGGATGTGCAATGGCTGGGGCGGCGGGCCTATGCGCCCGTCTGGGAGTTGCAAAAGCAACTTCTGGAGCAGCGCATTGCGGGCTCCATCGGCGACACGCTGCTGCTGGTCGAGCACGAGCCCGTCTACACCTGGGGCAAACGCACCGACCCCGCGCACCTAGGGGCCGGCCCGGAAGCCCTGCGCGCGCTGGGGGCTGACACGTTCGAGGTCGAGCGCGGCGGCGAAGTGACGTACCACGGCCCGGGCCAGCTTACCGGCTACCCGATTGTGAACCTGGCGAATCTGCGCTGCGGCCGCGACCTGCACAAGTACATGCGCGGGCTGGAAGAGATGGTCATCCAGGTGCTCGCGGGCTATGGCATCGCGGGCGAAAGGGTTGAGGGGCTGACAGGGGTGTGGGTGGGGCGTTCCGAGTTGAATGCTGTTAACCCGGAACCCGGAACGCGGAACTCAGAACTAGCAAAAATCGCCGCCTTGGGCGTGCGCGTGCGCAAATGGTGCACGATGCACGGCTTTGCATTGAACGTGAGCAACGAATGCCTGCCCTGGTTTCGGCACATCGTGCCCTGTGGCATAGAAGGCCGCGGCGTTACCAGCCTTGAGGGCTTGCTGGCAGCCGCCCCAGCGATGGGTCACCTACTGAGTCAAGTCAGAGGCGCATTCGCCGAGGTGTTTTCTACGAGGTGCCCATGAGCTACGACCTCTATTTCCAGATTCTTGCAACAAAACCCGCTACTGAAGAGTTGGCTGCCCACTTCTCTGGGCGGCCGAATTACTCCGTGCAGGGTACCGAAGCCTACTATGCGAACGAGGACACCGGGGTGTACTTCGTGTTCGACTGGACGCCGAGTGATACTGAAGCCTTCGAAGATGACCCCGACTCAATTCAGTACGATGTCAGCTTCAACATGAACTACTGCCGACCTTCATTCTTCGGGATGGAGGCCGCGCCGGAGTTAGGTGCGTTCTTGGACCGGTTCCCGAGCAGAGTCAACGACCCGCAAGTTGATGGGATGCGCGAAGGTAGCAGCTTCAGCGACGAAGGATTCAAACAAGGCTGGGATGCAGGCAATTTGTTCGGAGTGAAGGCGCTGACGAGACAGGGGCGTGCAGGGCAAGACGCCACGTGCCTGACGCGCGAACGCCTGCACAGCATCTGGCGGTGGAACTTCAATCGCAAACAGATCCAACAGGCGGTGGGCGAGGGAATCTTCGTGCCCATAATCATGCCCATGCAGCATGTAGGGGGAATTCACACCATTGCAGTGTGGGGCGACTTGATTCCAATCGTACTGCCACAGGTTGACCTAGTCCTTGCTCCGCTGAGCAAGCACAAGGGGCTACTAGACAGGAAAGGCGCGGTTCGAGTGGTGCCTTTTCAAATCTTGCAGCCATTTCTTGCCTCGTACGTCGGCTCTGAAGAGCCGGTGCGACACTGGCACATCGAATACGCGGTGCCGCCAAAGGCGCTGCTCAAGTGCATCCGATCCTGCCAGAAGGCCCCTCGCGAAATGGAAATCATCTCGTGGGACATGGTGATCGACCGCGAGCTGTTGAAGCGAGCACGTGAATGAGCCCTACTGCAGCTTGATCTCAAACTGCACGTCGAAGTGGATCTTTTCCTCGGGTGCGTCTTTCACCTTTTCGCTTTTGAAGTCGATCACCAGCTTCAGGGTCTCGCCGATCTTGGCTTTGCCTGACATCAGCTTGATCGTTTCTTTGCCGATGTTGCGCAGCGACATCGGGCTCAGCGAAGTCAGCCAATAGAAGTCGTAAAACCAGTTCTCGACCTTGGCCTTGTCCATGTCGGTCGTTCCTTCATTCAGAACAAACGACAGCACGAAGTGCGGCGTTTCGCCCTCGATTGGTTCGCCGTTGCGCAGCCGCGCAATCTGGTCTTCCGGGATCGGCTTGGTGGAGGCCACGAAGCGCACACTGTGGTTGGTCTCGTCCCAGAGTGCGATGACATTGTTGAACTCGGTAATTTTGCCCTCGATGTCGGTGTGGGCCACCGGTGTCTCAATGGTCGGTTCAGGTTCCGGCTCAGGTTCGGGTTCATCGCCGGCGTTGGACTTGGCGCCCTGGTTCTCCTTGTTGGAGGTGCCGGATGTGCCCTTGTTGCTGCCGCTTTCATCGTTGCGTGGCTTGCGCGTGAAGTCCGTGTTGGGGTCGCGCTGGTCGCTCGACTTCTGTTTGTCGCCGCCGCAAGCCGCCAGCATCAATGCCAGCAGGCACACCGTAAGGATACGCATAAGCCTCCGTGGTCGTCAGGAAGACTGCCTGATCATCAGAAGGCGGGCGGGCAAATCAAAGAAAAAGTAGAGGGCTCGCACCTTACTTCAGCTTGTCGTTCACGCTCGCAACCATCGACTTGTCGCCAGACTTCCAGTCGAACTCCAGCACCAGCGTGTATCCTGAAGCCGGCGTGCCTGACAGGGCCTTCAACGCGGGCAATGCATCGCGCTCGATGTGCCGGTCGCCCGGGCGCGGGCAGTCAGAGACGATCAGCATGGCCGAATCAACGTTATCAACAGCCAGGCCCTTCTGGCGATCCTTCAAGTTGATTTGAAGAATCACCACCGGCGGCTCCGGCACGGTGTCCATTTCTTCGGCGGTTCTTGGGCCGACGGCGTCGGTCAGGAACTTCAATGCTAGCGTATTCTCGCTGGCCCACCCGGCGCTCACTTTCGTGAATGTGACGGTATCGCCGCCGCTGGTGTAGCGCGCCTCGAACTTTGTCGCAGGCGGCGGACCGTTGACGGTGACGGCCGGCGTGTTGGCTCCGCCGCAGGCTGCCATCAGCAGCGCCAACGCCAGAATCGCGCTTCGCATCCAAACCCCCTTGCCTCAAGAGTGTCCCTGCACCATATTCGCGCCATGGGCAAAGCCAAGACACCAGCCAGAGTCACCAAACGCGAAACGCACTCGCGCGCGGGCAACATTCAACTTGAGACGCGGCTTACCCGCGAGCAGCAGCTTGAGCTGTTCCGCTGGATGGTGCTCAACCGCGAGTTCGACAACAAGATCAGCCTGCTGTACCGCCGCGGCCTCGTCATCGGCGCGGCCTTTTCCAGCCTGGGGCAGGAAGCCACAAGCTGCGCCAGCACCTTCGCCGTCGAGAAAGACGACATCATCGCGCCCATGATCCGCAATGCCGGCAGCACCCTGGTCAAGGGCCTGCCGCCGCGCGACTTTCTGGCCAATTACATGTACCGCATCAACAGCCCCACTGGCGGCCGCGACGGCAACACCCACATGGGCGACCTGCGCTACGGCATCATCGCGCCGATCAGCATGCTGGGTTGCAGCATCGCCCTTGCCAGCGGCTATGTGCTGGCTGCCCGGCTGAAGGGCCAGAAGCGGGTGGCGTTGACCTGGATCGGCGAGGGCAGCACCAGCACCGGCGAATTTCACGAAGATGTGAACTTTGCCGCGGTCATGAAGGCGCCGCTGGTCGTGATCATCGAGAACAACCAGTACGCCTACAGCACACCGACGGCGCAGCAATGCGCAGCCGAGCGCTTCTCGGACAAAGCCATCGGGTACGGCATCAAGCACTCGGTGACGATCGACGGCAACGATGCCAACGCGGTGTATGAAACGAGCAAAGACGCCGTAGACCGCGCGCGGGCAGGCGAGGGCGCGCAGTTGTTTGAGGTGATCACCTTCCGGCGAAAGGGCCACGCCGAGCACGATCCGGCCAAGTACGTGCCCAGGGAAGTACTCGAGCACTGGGAGAAGAACGACCCCCTGGCGCGCTATGGCGCGTACCTGAAAGAACTCGGCTATATCGATGATGACGGCATCAACGACATGACAGCCAAGATCCGCGCCGACATCGAAGCCGCCGAAGAGTGGGTCATGCAGCAGCCCAAGCCCGACCCCGCCACGGTGTTGCAAGGTGTCTACGCCGAGCAGCGCCACCCCGCGCACATGGACGACGAGTTTCTCTACGACCGCAAGTATCGTTGATCGGTCGATCTCTTAGATGAAGGCGGGCGGCTGAAGTCAGCCGCCCGCTTGCTTGTCGCCGGCTACGGGTTGTACAGCGCCCCGTCGCTTTGCGGGTTGGTGCCGGCGAAGCCCATGTCTTTGCCGCCCCACACGATGATCTGGCGCCCGGTCCAGAATGCCTTGGCGTTGAAGCGGCCGCCCAAGGTTGGCGTAGCCATCGTCACCCAGTTCTGGATCGAGTAGTCGAAAAACTCGCCGCCATTGTCTGCATAGGCGCCACCGAGGTCGAGCCCGCCCCAGACGAAAACGCCGTCGGTCGTCGCGACGCCGGCTGGCTGTTGCCGGATGATCGCCCACGTCCCGATCATGCTCCAGGTGTTGTTGGCGGGGTCCCAGGTCGCGCCCTGCATGCCCTGGCTGTCCAGGCCCCACACAAAGAGGTCGCTGCCGGTCCACAGCACGGTGCTCTGGTATGCCCACACATTCGGCGCCCCGGTGGCTGTGATCGAAGCCCAGGTGTCGGCGGCCGGGTCATATGTTGCACCGTCAAACAGCGGGCTGCCGGTGTCGTCAAAGCCGCCCCACAAGAGCATGATGCCGCCGCCCCACACCGCCTTGTGGCGTTCGCGCCCGGCCAGCGAGCTTGGTACCGCTGCCAGTGCGCGCCAGGTGTCGGTCGCGGGGTCGTAGGCTGCGCCATCGTCGAAGGGGTCGAAGTTGCTGTCCTGGCCACCCCAAACGATCATCTCGCTGCCGGTCCAGACGGCGCTGTGCAGCGCACGCGCGCTGGGTGCACCGGACGAACTGAGCGTGGTCCAGGCGTTGCCCACCGGGTCATACGAGTAGGCGTCTCTGAAGTATGTACTGCCGTCTCGGCCGCCGAAGACGATCATGCGGCTGCCGGTCCAGACTGCCGAGTGCTCGACCCGGGCCGGGGGCGCACCGGTCGTGGTCATCAGCGTGGATGTGCCCGCGCCGGGCACCATCACGTGCCCCACGTTGGAAGCCGCAAACTCGCCACCGAACTGCAGAATCTTGCTGCCGGTAAAGACCGCCGTGCCGCCGAGGTCAGCTTGAAGGTTGAACGACGCCACCCAGGTGTCGGCGTTGCCGGCGACTACGACGATCAACGTCATGGCCAGCGATGCCGTGTTGGCCGCTGAGTCCGTGACTTCAACCGTGAAATCAAAGCGCCCGAACACGGTGGGCGTGCCCGAGATCGTGGTGCCCGGTGTGCCCGATGCGCCCAGGGCAAGACCCGGCGGGAACTCGCCGCCGGTGACAGCCCACGCGTACCCGCTGCCTGAGCCGCCAGTGGCCGTGATCGGCTGGCTGTAGGCCACGGTGGTCGTGCCGTCGGCCATGGATCCTGCCGTGGTAATCGAAAGCGGCGTGGCCAGCACAACAATCTGCAAAGCCGCCTGTGCGACCAGCGCCGCAGAGTCCTGCACCTGCACGGTGAAGTTGTACGTGCCCGCTGTGGTCGGCGTGCCGCTGATGCTGCTGGCAGGAGTGCCCGACGCAGCCAGCGAGAGGCCGGGCGGCAGGCCGCCATTGAGGATCGACCATGTGTACCCGCTGCCAGATCCGCCGCTTGCTGTTACGGGCTGCGAGTACGCCTGGTACTCGGTGCCGTCGGGCATTGTCGCGGTGGAAATCGCCAGGGTGGTACCGGCGACAACGTCGAGTTGCAGGGCCGCCGTGGCGGTCGCCCCGGCCATGTCGGTCACCTCGACGGTGAAGTTGAACGTGCCCAGCACCGTGGCGGTGCCGGAAACCGTTGCCGTGGGCGTGCCTGACGGCGACAGGCTCAGGCCGGCAGGCAGGCCACCGGCGATGACCGCCCAGCTGTAGCCGGCATTGGTGCCGCCGACGGCGCGAACCGTCTCGGCGTAAGGCTGGCCCAGCGTGGCGTCGGCCAGTGTCGTAGTTGTGATGGTCAACGCCGAGGGTGTAGTGGAGCCGCCGGAGCTGCCGCCGCCGCTTTCGCCGCAACCTATGGCCAAGCCCAGTAGCAGTGTTGCAGCCATGAGCGTGAACAACCGTATGAGTCGCATGGTGTCTCCTCAGTCCTGTGCCGGCACCGCGGTGCCTCCGCGGTTCCGCCTCCGCAGACAAACATAGCCATAGGACCCCCAGCGACGTAGGCTGGCACCCGAGAAAAGTTCCGGAACTGGAAACATGGCGCGCAAAGCATCCAGGAAGGATTCTGTATCCGGAAATGACGGCGAAGCCATCCGGCGCCGGCTTGGGCGCGTCGTGGCCGAGCACTCGCTGTCAAAGCTGGCCGAGCGCACGGGCACGCCGATCAGCAGCGTGCACCGCTATGTGAACGGCGGGCGCATTCCCGCCGAGTTCTGCGGGGCGCTGGCGGCGGAGCTATCGGTCAGCCCGATGTGGCTTCTGAACGGACAGGGGGCGCCCTACCTGACCGACGTGGGCGGCGTGGCGACGGTGCTGGCCTCGGGCATGCGCGAGGTGGTCGAGGCCATGAATGAGGCCTCGAAGCTCAAGTTGGGGTCACTAGCGCAACGTCGCGACCTGAAACTGCTGCGCGAGCTTGCGGATGCGTCGTCTCGCCACGAGGCGCTGCGCGTGCAGCTTACGCGCGAAGTTGAGCCGGTGATCCGTGAGTGGCTAGGCGCGCTGCGCGAGGCCTTGAACAAGTTTGATCTCGCGCGCGTCGATGACCTCGAGAGCGCGCTGACCCGCCTGCTGCGGTTCACCGACGACGCCAGCCTGCTGCGAGACTTTGACCGGTGTCGCGCGCAGTCGGCCTACATCCAGGGCCGCCGTGCCGAAGCCGTAGACCTGCAACGACGCAACCTGATGCTGCTGCTGGCCGAGGGCGCCGAGCTGCGCGAGACCGAGTTGCGCGAGTGCTTTAACCTGTGCGTGGCGCTCAGCGGCATGGGCCGCAGCGAAGAGGGGCGCGCCGTGGCCGAGGCCACACTGGCGCTGCGCGGGCGCGGCAAGCCCGCCACCCTGAACTCGCTGCTGGTGCAGTCGATGCTGGCGGCGTTCGAGTTGTCGCTGGGCAACGCGGAGAAGTGCGTTTCACTGCTGCAAGACATCTACCCCAAACGCACCCAGCACGCGGCCTTGAATATTGAGCTGGTGCAGGCCATGACCATGCTGCGCGTGCAGGGCTTCAGCGCGCGCGCGGTGCTGCATGAAGGGTTCTGGGGACTGCCGGTCGTGATTGACGTGCTGCGCTTTGTGCTGTGGCGTGAAGACCCGGACGAGATCGCATTTGCCGTACGCTTCATTGAGCAGCGCGACGAAAAGCTGCTGCACGGCGCACACCTGTACGCCGCGCAGGCGCGCTGGGTGCTGCGCGCCCTGAACGGCAAGCCTGCCAAGCCCGCGCCGGCAAACCTGCTTGAGCTTGAGGCGCGCTTTGCAACCGATCAGCCGCTGGAGCAGCTTGAACTGGCGGTGCTGCGTGCCCAGCGCGCGCGGTTGTCGGCGGCGCGTGATGCTGCCGGGCTGGCTTTGCAGGCACACGAGTTGCTGCTCACGTTGCCAGCGCCGGTGCAGGCAGACGCGGCCGTCATCGGGCTGCATGTGCGCAACGTGCTGGAACTTGCGCCGCGCAGGCCTGCGCTGGGATCAGCGGCGACCGACGTGCGGACGATCGTCGCGCGCTACCTGCGCAACGGTTTCGGCATGTACCGTGACTTCGCGGCACAGCATGGAATTGCCTGAGCCCAATCCGCCCCTACAGGTCGGCTTCGCACCACATGCACTTCTTGGCGAGCTTCTGGTTCTGGCGGTTGCACTTGGCACAGGTCCGCGGCTGCAATTCTGATTTGGCTTTGCCGTCGAGGTTGCCGTCCTGGATGTCGATGAAATCCTTGAGGTCCTGAAACTGGGCCTCGGTGAACACGCCTGCCTGCTGGCAGATCGTGGCCAATGACTTCACGACCAGGTTGAGCTGTTCAATTTCGTGCTGCAGCTCTTTGATGTCGCTGCGGGCGTCTTCGATCTTCCAGTTTGTCTTGGCCTCAAGCGCGGTAATCTTGGCGCCTTCGCGCTTCGTGGCCAACCCCATTACGCTCCAGAGCATGCCTTCCCCCCTTGTCAGTGTTTGCGCAGCATACATCAGGATGCGCGGCGGGCCAAACGACAAGGGCGGCCCGCAGGCCGCCCTTTGATAGCGCCGACCGGCGCTACTTGGCGTAATGAACGGCTCAGCCGTAGGGCTTCACTTCCTTCTCGGCGACTTCTTTGTCGGCCTTGATGGCTTCCAGGGCATTGGCGACGTAGTTGACGGGCTCGGCTTTGCCGCGCGACTGCTTGGGCAGGTTGTCCAGGGCGCCGGCGTAGCGCAGCACGCCCTTCTTGTCGATCACGAACGTGTGGGGCGTGGTCTTGGCCTCGTACTTCTTGCCCACGGTGCCGTCGGCGTCGATCAGGTAAGTCGCTCCTTCCAGGCCGACCTTCTGCAGGCGTGTTTTCAGCGTTTCCGCGTCGAAGTTGCCCTGCTTGCCGCTGGCGCTGCTGCAGATGAGCAGCCATTCGCCGCCGTCTTCGCGCACCTTCTTCTGCTGCTTGACCAGCTCGTCTTTGCCCTCGTAGTGCTTCTTGCACCACGGGCAATCAAGGTTGACCCACTCGATCACGACAATTTTGCCGGCATAGTCAGACAGCTTGATCTCCTTGCCGTCGGCGTTCTTCAGCGTGAACCCGGGGGCCTTCTTGCCTACCGTGGCCTTGTCGGGCTCGGCTTCTTCATCAGGCTTGGCGGGTTTGTCTTCTTCTTTCAGTTCTTCCGCGCCTTCTTCGGCCTTCTTTTCCGTCGGCTTCTCGGCTTCCTGGGCCAATACAAAGCTGCCGCTGAGTGCAACGAGCACGGCGGGCAACAGCCACCACTTCATCAGTCTCATCTCTCTCTCCGGTTAGAATGCCCCCATGCAACCCTTGAGGTTGCATAAGGTATTCCGTGATTTCGCCGAATCCCGTGTGGTTTACGCAAGTGGCCGAACTGCTAGAAGTTGCGCCATGGAAGCTACCGGCATCAACCTTAGTGCGTTCGGGGCAACCCGCAGGCCACTTGTCGCCACTGCAACAGACACAGCCGACGGCGTGCACGTCCAGATCGCGCCCGCGCGGGCGTTTGGCAGCACCAAGCTTTCTGACCGAGTGGACGACACTTTTGCCGGCTGGCGCGCCAGCCTGCTGGAGATGGCGGCCCCCATTGGCGTCGATGTGGCGCTGGATGTGTCCGGCTTGATCAGCCCCATGGGCGAGCCCGGCTCAAGGCAGCTATGGGAGCTGACGCACCGGCCGCTGGATTTTGCCTTCTACGGCGCGGCGCCGCTGACGGACAAGATCGGCGAATTCGGCCATCGCTTCCGGACCATGCTCAGCCTGAGCGAGTTCGGCGGCAAGATCATCGAGGCTTCGCCGCTGGCGACTGTCGAGCTGCTGGGCTTCAAGGGCCAGTACGTGGGGGGCGGCGCGCACCACGGGCACAGCGGATGGAAAGCCGACGACAAGGGCAAGCGCGGCGACAAGCTGATGGCGAAGCTGCTGAGCGAGCTTGGCGTGAACCCGCTGCCCGGCGCCGAAAAATTCGGCAGCGATGAGCTGGATGCCATGCTGTGTGCGCTGACGGCGCTGGCCGTAGCCCGCGGCGATGCCGTATTGAAGGGCAAGGAACTTGACGCCGATGTCTCAGAGCGCTGCGCCCGCCGGGCGATTGCCGAGCCCAACCCCGCCCACAAAGCGCCCGCCAACAGCGCCGTGCTGGCCGAGCCCTTCTGGGCCACGCTGAACGTAAGCGCAAGGGCCTGACGCAAACCGGCTTCATTTCAGCCCCGGCGAGGTATACTGGCCACGGAGCCCTACATGCCGGTACCGATGCGACAAGTCTTTCAAGAGGCCCGGGAGTTCTTCATGGGCGAATCCAACGTTCAAAAGGCGGCAGAGAAAGTGTGCCGCTATCTTGAGGACATGAAGATTCCGTACGCGCTGTGCTGCGGGTTGGCCGTCAACCGCTACGGCCTCAAGCGCATGACCGAGGACGTTGACATCCTGCTCACACGCGAGGGGCTGGCACAGTTCAAGCAGCGCTGGTTGGCGGCCGGGTGGGTAGAGCGTTTTCCGGGCTCAAAGGGTCTCAGAGACCCCGAGAACAAAGTGAAGATTGATGTGCTGCTGACCGGTAAAATCCCCGGCGACGGCAAAACCGCACCATTCGGCTTTCCCGACCCGGGCACAGTGTCGCAGCCGGACGAAGACGGCATTCGTGTATTGAGCCTGGCGGCGCTGATTCAGTTGAAGCTCGCCAGTGGCATGACTTCACCGCACCGGCTGCAGGACTTCGCGGACGTATTGCGTCTGATCGAGGCAAACAAGCTGCCACGTGACTACGCGGCCGAACTGCACGAGTACGTGCGTGGCAAGTACGACGAACTTTGGCAAGCCGCACAAACTGTGGACCCGCAGGAAGAAGCTTGATTGTGCAACGGATGATCCATGGGGCCATTGCTCCGTAACGCCCTGTCTGATGCGCTGTTGATGTGGTCGGCGTTCGTGTTGATGACGCTGGGCGCAATCATTTTCCTGATGCTGGCAGTTCTGCCCCGCCACGTTCAGCTCAAGCTGGGAGTAAAGCACCTCAGAAACCGGCACGGGACGGAGCCGGCGCACACACCGCTGGCGCGGTTCGGGCTGCTGATGCTCGGACTTGTTTTCCTGGCGGTCGCCGCGTTTGTGCTGTCAATCCTTGCGCGTTCCTGAGCCGACCCTTGCCCAGAAAGCGGCGCCGGTCTAGATACTGGCCATGGCCAAGCCGATCACATTCGTTGAAGCGATCACCGAGGGGCTGCGAGAAGAAATGCAGCGTGACCCCGACGTGTTCTGCCTTGGGCAGGACATCGGCGTGTATGGCGGCGCGTTTGGCACCACCAAGGGCCTGATCGACGAGTTCGGCCCGCAGCGCGTGTGGGATACCCCGCTTTCCGAAACCGCCATCATCGGCAACGCCATCGGTGCCGCGATGTACGGCCTGCGCCCCGTGGCCGAAATGCAGTTTGCCGACTTTGTGGCGTGCGGCTTCAACCAGCTCGTGAACAACGCCGCCAAGATGCACTACCGCTGGGGGCCCAAGGTGCCGCTGACCTTGCGCCTGCCCTGGGGCGGCGGCGTTTCGGGCGGACCGTTTCACAGCGGATGCATGGAAGCCTGGTTCATGAACGTGCCCGGCCTCAAGCTAGTCTGTCCCAGCACGCCGCGCGATGCCAAAGCGGCAATCAAGGCGGCGATTCGCGACGACAACCCCGTGCTCTACTTTGAACACAAGCACATGTACCGCGATCCCAAGCTGCGCCAGGAAGTCGGCGATGTTGAACCGATTGAGATTGGCAAGGCGCGCATCGCCCGCGCCGGCACTGACGCCACGGTAATCAGCTTTGGCGTGATGGTGCACTATGCCGAGCAGGCGGCGCACAAACTGGCCGACGATGGCATCCAGGTGGAAGTGCTGGACCTGTTGTCACTGCGGCCCTATGACACACAGGCCATCGCAGCCAGCGTCGCAAAGACCAACCGCGTGCTGGTGGTCAACGAAGCCACATTGATGGGCAGCGTCGCCGGTGAGTTCGCCAGTTTCATTTCAGAACACTGCTTCGAGGACCTCGACGCGCCCGTCATGCGCATGGGTGCGCTGGAATGCCCAATTCCCTACGCGCCCGAGCTTGAGCAGCAGATGCTGCCGGATGCCGCCAAGATCGAGGCCGCACTGCGCAAACTCGTGAATTATTAGCCAAGCCTGCGTCTGCGGCGCGCCAAGGTTGCGGCCGAAGCCACTGCTGCCAGGCCAAGCCACCACGGGCTGCTGCCGCCCACGGCGCACCCGCCGCCGCTGCCGCCGGCATTCTTCTTCTGGGGCAGCGACAGGTTGAAGTTGACTGTGCCCGGCGTGGTCGGGTTGTCGGGGCCGCCGCCGGTGACGGTGACTGTGGTGGTGCCCAGCGGGATCGCCTGCGCGATAATCCACGTCCAGCTTACGCTGCGCACCTGCCCGATGGCGATGTTCATCGGCAGCGTCTGGGTTGGCCCGGTGGGCCCGGCAAACAAGCCCGTGATGTCTACGCCGCCCTGCGTGAAGGCAAACGTGATCGGCGGAGTGTCGCCAAACACGCCGCCCGCGGTGCCGTCGTTGCGTACGATCAACGTGACGGTCACGGTGCCACCGGGGTTGGTTTGGCCGGTGGCCTGCACCTGCTGGTAGACCAGCAGCGGCGCCGGCGCCTGGCCGCCGGACAGTGTGAACGTCCCGCTCGGGTTGCCCAGCAGCGGGTCTCCGTTGCTGTCGGTGGCAGCGACGTTGATGGTCACGACGCCGTTGGTGCATTGGGTGGTTGACGTCACGTCAAACACGAAGTTCTGGGTTGAAGTTGCCGCGATGGTGGCCGGCAGCGCCGGCGTCGGGCCGGTAATGGTGTACTGGCTGGTGACCACGGCGCCCGCCGCATGCGTGAGCGTGAGCGTGACGGTCGCAACATCTTCAGGGGTGGCCCCGATGTTTTCGATGGCGACGGTGACCTGCGTCGTGCCCGGCGCGACCAGTGCCGTCGGGTTTGCAGAAACGCTGTTCAGGCGCAGCGTGGGCAGCGGGTTGGCGCCATTGATATTGACGTTGATCGAGAAGGTCGCGCCCAGGCTGTTCCAGCGCTGGATGGCAATGAAGATCGGCGCGGTGTTGGGGGCAGTCGTCCAGGTGCTGCCGGCAACGCCATTGACCGTCACGACTGAGCCCGGGTTGGCCTCATTGGTGAAGCTTGCGCCAAGCTGGCTGATTGCGCCCGTGGTTGCGAAGTTGGGCCCGAAGTTCTGGTCGAACACGACAAGGTCAAGGTCGGTGTTCGCGCCGCCGTCGTAGATCAGCGAAATTGCAACCGTGTGGTTGCGCTGCACGCTGGGAATGCGGAACCAGTCTTGGAAGTCCATTGCGCGCAAGCCGCTGTTCATGCCTCGCTGAAGCTCAAGGTATGTGTTGCCGGTTGCGAAGGCTTGCGCCGCGGTGTCGTTGGGTTCAGCACCATCTTCCGGCGCGATGTCAACGTTGGCGGCGCTGATCGTGACGGTCAGGCTGTAGGTCTGGGTCTGAGCGACGCCGCCCTGCACCAGGTTACCGCCGTTGACAATCTGCACCAGGAAGTCGCCGGACAGCCACGGCGTGTTACCGCTGTTGCCCACGCTGCCCCATGTGCCGACGATCTCGCTGGCTGTGGTACCACCCTTGGTCACGGTGTCGGTGTTATTGATGAACGAGAAATCCACCAGGTCTGCGGCCAGGCCGGGCGTGGTGGCGTTGGGCTGATACAGAAGGATGTCCAGGTCGTCGGTGGCCGGGGCGTTTACGGTCAGGCGCACGTTCAGGTTGTCGCCGTCGGCCAGGGTGACCTTGTACCAGTCCTGCTCGGTGCCGTCGGGGTTGAACAGCAGGCGCAGGTTGCTGGTGGTGCCGGCTGGCAGGGTCGTCGCGTCTGCAGCGGTGTCGTTTTCCGTGGGGCTGCCTTCCAGCGCGTCGTCGCTGGCGGCGGTCAGCGTGAACTCGATGTCATAGTTGCCCATGACGTTGGCGACGCCGATAGTGCCGCCACTGGTGTCCCATACGCCGACCTGGAAATAGTAGACACCAGCCGACAGCGCCGGCGTGGTGATCTGCTCGCTGGTATTGGGTGTGTTGACCACGGCGATCAGGGTGCTGGACCAGCCGTTTGGAAAGCTGTCGGTCGCGCCCGCCAGCGGTTGCCCGGCGGCGCTGGCAGGAATCATCAGCCCGTCATCGCGCACCCAGTACACGTCGAAGTTGGTGGTGGCGGCCGGCAGGTTCAAAAAGTTGTCCAGGTCCACGGTGATGATGGCCGGGGCCGTCAGGTTGACCATGTAGTAGTCAAAGCCGCGCCAGCTCATGGCCGTGAACAGTTTGCTGTTGGCCGCGCCATAGCCGCTGGGTGTCGCGTCAGACGGGTTGCCGGACGAAAAATTGGGGTTGGGCGAGTACCCGGGCAGGTTGTTGCTGACACTGCCTTCCGCGGTGTCGAGGTTTGAAAACTCAATCGCCAGCTCGTAGGGGACCTGGCTGCCTGACGGAAGTGCCGTGGGGCTATACACGCGAATGCAGTAGACCGTGCCGGCAGTCACCGCGACGGTGGCGGTGACGCCATCGTACAGGTCAAAGCCTGGGTTGGGATTGCTCGGCGAGGCAAGCGCAACGTGGCTGCCCACGCCCGGCCCGGCCAGCACCGTGGCCCCAGTCGCATCGGTGATCTGCAGTTCGACCAGCGTGTTGAGCGCGCCGGTCTGGTTGAGAAAGACGGTCATGTTGCCGGCTGGCACAGGAAACGCGTTGCCGACGGCAAACCAGTCCTGGTCGTTGGCAAGCAGGAAAAGCTGGTCGTCGATCGGGTTGCCGCCAACGGCAAGGCTCAAGCCGGCGATCGATGCCGACGGCGCGATCATGTTGAACATGTCGGGCGCGGTGGCTGCGGTGTTGTTGGGTTCCCACTGGTCGTTGGTTGCCTGTGCGGCAATCGGGGTGCAAAGCAGGGCGAGCAGGATGGCGAAGTTGCGCACGGGGTGTCCTCCACATCAATCGCCGCGAGGCCAAATGGCCTGCGGCCCTGCAGTTACGCAGGAAGCCGAAATTCCGGGCCCCAAGGGGGAGTACGCACTACTCAGAGTAGTGTTTGTCGGAATGATTTCAATGATCGTGCCCGTTGGGCGGCGTATTGCGCCGGCCGGGCGGCGAATGCCTTGGCCGAATCCGGTTGCCGGTGCTTGGTTCAGGCTGTATTGTCAGTTCAGACTGACGGAACAGAGGATATCGCCATGACAGCCTCCGAGACACGCGCCGAAGTCGAAGACCGCTTCATTGAGGTCTGGGGCGAAATCTCGGGTATGTGGGGCGTCAACAAGTCCGTCGGCCGCGTGCACGCCCTGCTGTACCTGCACAGCGGCAAACTCGACATCGACAGCATCGCCCAGCGCCTGCAGATCTCGCATGGCAACGCCAGCACCAGCATTCGCGACCTGATGGCGTGGGGCGTCGTCAAGCGCGTTCACAAGCCCGGCGACCGCAAGACGTTCTTCGAAGCCGAGCAGGACCCCTGGACCTGGTTCCATACCACCATCCGCGAGCGCCGCCGCCGCGAAGTGGTGCCGGTCATGGAGCGCCTGCACGAAGCCGCAGGCTTCGCCGAAGGCGCCGCCAAGGGCACCAAGGGCCCCGAGCGCAAAGAGCTGGAGGACTTGCAGCGGCAGGTCGCGCGTTTTGCCGACTTTGCGCACGAGTTTGTGGACCTGATCGACGCGTTTCTGGGTATGGGCCACGGCCGCATGGCCAAGGCGTTTCGCATGCTTGCCAAGCTGATGCCGAAGGACCGCGGCTGATGTTTTTTGTTTTGCCTGTAACCGTCAATATATTCTGACGGTACTGAATATAGAACGGAGGTGGGCCATGTACGCCGAGACTCTCAGAAGCAGATTCGACACACGCCTGCCCGAAGACAGCGGCGAATGGCTGGCCCTGCCCCTGAAGTTTCGCGACCTGCCGCTGAACACCAGCGGCTGGCAGGGCACCCGCACCAATCCATCCTGGCCCAGAATCCACGGCTTGGCAGCACTCTCTGCCGGTCTGTTCGTTGTCGCGTGCGTTGTCGGGTGGCTGCTGACGGCTGCGAGCAAAGAGTTCATCGGCCCGCTCTGGTTCGTGCCGGCACTGGGCACTCCGCTGGCGGCGGCTTTTGCGGCGGGTGCGGTACCGGTGAGACTGATCGGCCGAGAACGCCCTGTATTGGCCTTCGAGGCCATGATCAGCCCTGTCATCACGAGCCTGATGCTGCCAGTCATCGCCGGTGTGCTGGTCTTTGCTGCCTATGCCCTGGATAGCCAGGCGGACCGGGCATTCGGGATCGCGCTCGCGTACGCAGCGATGTTCCTGTGCATGATGATGCTCTGCCTGCCGTTCCTGCTGATCGGCGCAAGCTACGCCCTGCGCGAGCAGGACAAGCGGGGCGCGCCATGACTGACGAAACGTTGATGTGGCTAATCCGGGCGGCGGGCGCCGGGCACTTTGCCGTGGTGGCCGCCAGCACGGGCGCGCCTAAAGTCCTGCGCTGGAAAGAAGAGCTGGCACGGTTGCGTCCCCTGAACCGGCAGATATTCAGCACCTACGCCGGCTACATCCTGACCATCAACTTGCTGTTCGGCTTGATCTCGATTGCAGCGCCGCAATGGCTGATTGACCGCACGCCGCTGGCTGCCTGCATATGCGGGTTCATTGCGCTGTACTGGGGCGCGCGCCTGTTGCTCCAGTTCGTCTATTACGACAACAGCGCCGCCCCGCCGGGCTTTCAATACAAGCTGGCCGAGTGGGTCTTCATTGCCCACTTTGCGTACTTCACCGGCGTCTTCGGTTTCGCCGGCGTCCGCAACCTGATGGCTGCGCCATGAACGCCTACTCCCCAGCCGACTGGCACGCGCTGCTTCTGCTCGCCGGGATGTGCGGCGGCTTGCTGGCGTTGGGGTTGCTGGTGCGGCGGTTCAAGTTTGCGCCAGTGGCGTGGTTGGCCGGGCCGCCCGCCGTTGTCGCAACGCACTGGCTGCTGCGCCTCGAGCCGCCGGGCGTGCGCATGCTGGCGCTGATCCCCGTGCTCTTGCTGTGGATGAAAGCCGTAGTCACAGCCGCGAGCCCGGAAAAACCGCTTGCAACGCGCTGGCTGCCGTGGGCAACGCTGTGGCCGGGGATGCGCCTTGCAAGCGCTTCTCCGGAGCGGCGCATAGGCCGCGTGCGCGACACGCGGTTGCTGGTGCGGGGGCTGGCCAGCATTGCGTGCGGGTTGGCCTTGATACTTGCTGCCCACGGCGTGTGGCGGTACTTCGACAGTGCGTGGCTTGCCACGCCGCCATTGCTCGTCGGGATCAGCCTGTGTCTGCACTTCGGCCTGTTCAGCCTGCTGGCCTGGGCGTGGCGTGCCAAGCCGCTGTTTCGCAACCCGCTGCTGAGCGGCAGCCTGCGCGAGTTCTGGGGCAGGCGCTGGAACCTGGCGTTCAGCGAAATGATGCAGGAGTCTATCCAGCGCCCGCTGCGGCGTCGCCCGCGCACAGCCACAGCCGCGATCTTCCTGTTTAGCGGCTTGCTTCACGAAGTCGCGATCAGTCTGCCGGTGCAGGCGGGGTGGGGCTTGCCGATGCTGTATTTTGCACTCAACGGAGCGGCGACGATGATCGAGCCCCGGGTCATCACGCCCGGCAGCAAGGTCGCGCGGGTCTGGACGGCATTCTGGGTGTTAGCGCCCCTGCCGCTGCTGTTTCACCCATGGTTTATTCAGGGCGTTGTCTGGCCGATCGCGGGGATCAAACTGTGAACAATGAACTCTCTACAGGCAGTCCCATGCCGGGGCCGACTTTCGGCCGCAGGCTCAGCTCGGGCGTCGTTCCGGTGGCGTATTCTTCGACTCGTTTTCCAATGGACGTAAGAGAACCTCCCGGCCCCGCTCGGATACTGCTCGCGATTGCGGCGTTTGTCGTTAGCTGCGGGCTTCTCGCCTGGGCAACGCTTCTTGTCGGTGTGCATGTGTTCGAGTCTGATTCCGTCTGGCCGATCACAGCCCTGATGGTGGTGGTGTCACCAGCGGTGTCCGCGGTTGTTTCGACTGTGCTGCTTTGCCAGCGGCGCGCGATTCGGCGCGACACAACACTAAGCGTGACGCTGGCGGGCGCTGTTGCGTTCGTGTTGTTGGTGTCCGTGCTGGCCGGGCTTGCCTCGTCGGACACTCCCATCGAGTTTCTTTGCACCACCGGGCAAATCCTGCTCTTGACCACTGTGTTGGGCTCTGTGCCGGGCTTGCCGGGAACGATGTTTGCCGCCGCGTGGACTGAGCGGTTTATGGCAAGGGCACAAGCCAAGGCCGACCGCTGGCGCAGGGCGAGACAGTGGACCCACCCAACGGATAGCCGATGAGGAGACTCGCCGATTGATTGGTGTCAGAGGGAGACCGCGATGGCTGACGAAAGTGCTTCCGCCGCAAGAATGGTTCGACCAACTCTGTCGCCGCCCGCCCTAGTTTTTGCGTCAGTTTGCGTCGCGGTGCTTCAGAGTGTCCTGTTCATTGGCTGTATCTTCTGGACACCGCTCCGGACCAATCTGCTTTGGGGAGGCCGAGACGACTGGTTCCTGTGGCTTCTGGGCATACCGATTGGACTTACCACCACGTTTGTGGTTCTCGCGACCCTCAGAGTGTTCTGGCGCGTAGACCGGTGGCAGGCGGCCTTTGTCGCAGCGAGCGCGTTTCTTCTCGCGCCGGCTATCCTAAGTCTGGCGGCTGCCGGGGCAGCAACCGCACAGCTCCTGATCGATGCCGATGCTCCGAACTACGAGATCTGTACAAGTGGTATTGTCGCTGGCGGGTTCTCCATCCTGTACCTTTCAATTCCCTCGGTTCCTGGGTCTTTGGTGGGCGCGTGGTGCTCGCTTTGCGGTACTCATTCACCGAGGAAGCCGGTGTCAGTGAAAAACGTTTGAGCGACCACAGGGCGTAAATGAAGAAGCTCGCTCGGGATGAGATTGCAGCGCTGGGTCTGGCCCTTGGCGGCCTGGGGCTGATGTTTGTCCTCACCGAGTATGTGGGCAACCTCTGGTACCGGCTTTCGTGGTTCTACGTCGCCATGATTCCTGCGGCGCTGTTACTGGTGCGCCTTGAGTGGAAGAAGCTGTTCAAGTTTGAACCTAAGCACGCGCTGTGGGGTGTCGCAGCCGCAGCCATCCTTTACGGTGTCGGCTGGGTTGGCGCCCTGCTGTTGCGCGAAATCTGGCCCGGCGCAGGCGACGAAATCGAGCGCATGTACGCCGTGCTGGCGGACTTGCCCGGATGGCAGGTCTGGCCGCTGCTGTTGTTCATCATCGCCGGCGAAGAGCTTGTGTGGCGGCAGGCGGCAACGCAGCCGTTTGTGCAGCGCCTGAAAGACGGCGCCGCCGTGGTCGGCGGCGTGTTGTTCATGCTGGCGCATATCCCGTGGGCTCCGCCGATTCTTTGCCTGGCGTCGCTGTTCTTCGGCACGGCGTGGTCCTGGATGGCGGTGCGCACAAAGAGCTATTGGCCGCCGTTCATTGCGCACATTGGCTGGGACGTGCTGGTAATGTTTGTCGCGCGCTATGAATGAGCAACCAAGGAAGACCGTCTTGGCGAGTGACCGCACGAACAGGCTCAACCCGTCTGCGTTTCGTGCGCTGATTGGCGCGGTTGCATGGGCCGGGTGCTATCTGTGGTTTCAGCCGCCCTGGGAACTGGCGATGCTGTGGCTGGGTGCCCTCGTGCATGTCCCGCTGGCGATGGGGCTAATCCAGCCGGGGCCCGGGAAGTCCCGCCCCGATCAACTGTTGAAACTTGCCGCGCGCCTGCAACTGCCGGCTGCACTTTGTCTGGTCGCATCGTTTCAACCTGAGGTGCGCGGCATCTGGCTTGCGCTGCCTTGGATCGCGGTAACCGGCCTGTGCGGCGTTGCCGGTGCGTGGCGCGCGGTTGCGCGGGGCGTGCGGCGCACCGATGCGATTGCCGACTGTGGGCTCGTGCTGTTCGCGATCAGCGGTGCGTGGGCCGGGGCCGCGGCGATGGAGTGGGCCGTGTTCGGCTTTCCGTTGCTGATCGGGTTGCTGGCTTCGGTTCACCAGCTCTATGCGGGGCTGGTGCTGCAGGTGGTGGCGTCGCGCATCGTTGCGTGGCGGCCGGGCCGGTTGCCGCTGATTGCCGCGATTTGCGTGTCCGTGGGCAACCCGCTGGTGGCCACGGGCATCACTTTGTCGCACGCCGGCGCGCCCGTGGCGTTTGAGTTCGGTTTCGTGCTGTTCTATGCGTGCGCGGTGATCGTGCTGGGCTGGTGCCAGCTGTTTCTGGCGCTGTGGCCGAAGTCCGGCTTGCCATTGGCGGCGCGGGTGTTGCTGGTGCTGTCTGACCTCGCGATGGGCACCGCCATGACGCTGGCGATCATCTTCGCGTGGGGCACGCTGCGCGGTGTACCCACGCTGACCATTCCCGAGATGACTCCCTGGCACGGAACGCTGAATGCCGTCGGCTTTGGCCTGTGCGCCCTGGTCGGCTGGAACATTGCCGCGAAACACCGGCCTACTTGCTGATCATCGCGTATTCGGGGATCTCGCTCAGGTCAATTCCCGCCAGCTTGGCGGCCTCTTTGACCGCGCCCGTGAACATGCTGTCTTCCTGCAGGTCAACGCCGATGTCTGCCATGCGGGCGCGCACTTCGCGTCGCACGAGGTAGCGCAAATCTTCTTTCTCGATCTGCAGATTCAGCGTGGCGTAGAGTTCATCCAGCCCGGGCCACGCCGCGAGGTTGCGGCCGTCGCCCTGCGCCAGCTTTTTCAACTGTTCGCCGTCTGTGTCGGCGACCAGCTTGGCCAGGTACGCGCCAAAGTCTTTGCTCTCGACAGCCTGCTCGAACTGGTCGTAAATCCAGCCCTCGAAAAGCCGCGGGTGCAGCTCTGCATCGGGCTCAACTCCGCGGTCGTACCAAGCCACGGCGCTGACCGGCCCGTGAAAGCGCGCCACCGTCAGCAGCAGCGCGGCGGTCTTGCCGTCGTCGTCCAGCTCTTTGCCGTTCAGCGGAATCAGCTCTTGCACGATGGCGCGGCCGAAGGTGCGCGTGCCGGCGATGCGCGCGCGTTTGTGCTCGCGCAACGCACCGGCCAGCACTTCGCCGGCGTCGGCGGTGCCGCCGTTGACCAGCACCACCAGCGGCGTTGCCGTGTCGGGCTCGGCGTTGCTGGTGCGGTACTCGGTCTTGGGCGCAAGTTCGCCGCTGCGACCCATGCTGAACGTGACCAGCATGTCCTTGGCCAGGAACAGGCTGGCAACCTGGGCCGCGGCTTCAACACTGCCGCCCGCACAGTTGCGCAGGTCCAGGATCAACGCCTTGGCCTTGGCTTCGCGCAGGCTTGCCACGGCTTCCTTGACGCGGGCGGGCGACGCAGCGTTCAGTTCCACGACGTGCACCATGCCGATGCCGCCGGGCAGCATCTCCTGCGTGACGGCCTCGTAGTCCGGCGCCTTGTGCGTGACGTGCACCCAGCGCGACAACAGCCAGCCATCGCGGAAAATGTTCAGGCCCAGCGACGTGCCCACCGCGCCCTGGAACTGTGTGATGGCTTCGTCCAGCGGCAGAAGTTGAAAGGGCTCTGTCTCATCGGGAAGCGTGCTGGAATCAATTCGCAGCTTGTGCACATCGGCCGGGGTTACACCACGCACAACGCGATAAATGCGGTCGCCCGCGCGAATGCCCGCCTGCTCAGCCGGGCTGCCCGGCTTGACGCTGAGCACGCGAGTCAGGCGCACCTGACGGTCTTCGCTGGCGCGGGCGCTGCCCAGCATCAGCCCAAGTGTGGGCGCGGCGAAGCGGCGAATCTCGCCGGCGTCGCGCAGCTGGTTGTCTTCCAGCAGGCAGGTGTAGGGGTCCATGCCCTCGAGCATGCGGTTGGCGGCTGCGTACAGAAGCTTGCGGCCGGAAATCGCGTCGGGGTAGATGTAGCGCTCCTTGATCATGCGCTCGAGGTTGTCGAGCAGGCGGGTGTCGATCTTCTCGACCTTTTCCATGCCGGGGTGTGTGCCCTCAAGCACGGCTTCGAAGCGTTTCAGCGCGCGCTCATAATCCAGTGCCCGCTGGGCAACGCGGCCGCGCAGGGTGGGCTCCTCGGCCAGCATTTCAAGGATCGGCTTGCTGTCGGCGTTGATCTGGTTGATTTCACCCAGTGCCAGCGCGGCGATGATCTTGAAGCTGTCGCTATCGCTGGCCAGCATCTCGCGCAGCACCTTGGTCGCATTGGTGTCGCGCGAACTGCGCCACAGGGCAATTGCCAGCGGCGCGCGCACTTCGGGCTCATACACCTGCTCGGTCACGGCTTTACGCAACAGCTCTTCGTGGCGGGTGCTGGCGACGGCGCCCAGCACTTCGGCTGCGGCAATGCGGTCAGCAGCAGCGCCATCGGCCACCACAATCGACAGCAGGCCCTTCACGCCAAAGTCCCAGCCGCCGTTGTCGAGGCTGCCGAGTGTCCATGCGGCGCGATATCCGGCGATGCGGGGGATGACAGGCAGCTTGGGCACACGGGCCTGCAACTCCGGCGCGATGGTTTTGCCCAGGTCTTCGATGCTTTCGGCGATGCGGAATGACTCGGGCAGCGTCTTTACGGCCTCAAGACGATCCAGCAGGCCGTTGAGTTCTTTCAGCAGGCCCTCGCGGGTGGCTTTGCTCGCGGGGCCGGCGTTGTCGCCTTCCTTTTGTACCAGGACTTCATCCAGGCCGGTGCGTTCAGCAGCTGGCGTGGGTGCCGGTGCTGGCGGCGGCGCGTCCGTGCGCGAGCAGGCGGCGAGCAGGCACAGGGCAAGCAGAATTGCAGACTTCTTCATGGGCGTCCTCAACCGCCAGATTATCAGACAGGCGGCCTTGAGCTTATACGCAGTGAGCCAAAGAGACAGTCCCCTTTTCTGGCGCGGCAGAGGCAGGTCACAGGGTTGGTGCGCGAACGCCAGGCTAGTCACTAAGGCAGAAGACCCTCGGCCACTGAGTACACGGATGTTCACGGAGGGCTAAAAGGCTACAGGACAGGCAGGATGCCAAGGAGTGAACCCCGCACCCTGCTTGTCCTGTTCGCTAGTATTGCCTTACTGCTAGTACGTCCGTGATCTCCGTGGCTGCTTTGTGCTTTTCAGCAGAGGCCTGGGAGCTGCGGGCAGGTGGGGCAAGATTTTTTGGCTTTTAGGAATGCAGATAACCGCTTATGCGGTTATATTCATGCCATGGATGAGCTTGCCAACATCTTCAAAGCACTCGGCGATGAAACCCGCCTCAAGCTGGTCGCCTTGCTCCTTCGCCACGGCGAGCTGTGCGTCTGCGATCTCGAGCACGTGATCGGCGCCAGCCAGAGCAAGACTTCCCGCCACCTCCGCTATCTGCTGCACGCGGGGCTCGTCACCGACCGCCGAGAAGGCGTCTGGTCTTACTACAAACTGGCCGGTGAATCGGACGACCGTATCAAACTGCTCCGTTCAACCTTGAAGCGACTGCTTACCCCTGAGCTTACCCAACAGCTCGAAACCGGCTTCGTCAGCTGGTGCTGCGCGCCGGGCAGCAACTGCTCGCCCGCCGCCGCAAAGTCACTGGCAAACGCAGCGAAATGAGGAAACCATGAAAACTCGAATCCACATCAGTGTTCCCGTCAGCAACCTTGAGGCCAGCAAGGTCTTCTACTCGCGGCTGTTTGGCACCGCCCCCAGCAAGGTCAAGGCCGACTACGCCAACTGGCGCCTCGACACGCCCGCGCTGCACCTGGCGCTGGTGTACGCGCCGCAGGCTGTGCAGGAGCCCAGCACAGTTCGCCACTTCGGCGTGGAGCTGTTCGACAACGCCGAGCTGAGCGACTGGCGCGCGCGCGCCGAGAAAGCCGGCATGGAGTTGCGCATCGAAGAGCAGGTGACCTGCTGCTACGCCGTCGCCGACAAGTTCTGGGCGCAGGACCCGGACGGCAACGAGTGGGAATTCTGGGTCCGCAGCGAAGAAGCCGAAGCCATGCACGGCGAACAGCGTCAGGCCAAGGAAGGCGAATGCTGCGCCCCCGCCTCCGCCGAGGCTACGGCGGGCAAGCCCGCAAGCGCCCTGGCTACGGCAGGCAGGCCTTCCACCGCCAAGGCAGAACCTGCCATGGCAGGAGCCGCGGCGTCACCCTGCTGCACGCCGACCCAGAAGGCTGAGGCGATTGCAGCCAACAAGGGCTGCTGCTCGTAAGGAAGATCAGGGGCGGGGCGCACATGCGCCCCGCCTTTTCACATCCTGCCCAACAAACAACCCTGCCCGTCCGGACGACTTCATGCATCCAGGTGAGACCACGCCATCCAGGCTGCCGCTGTTTGAGCGCTTCCTTTCCCTGTGGATTGCGCTCGCGATTGTTGCGGGCGTGGCCCTTGGCAGCGTCGCGCCGGGAATGATGCAGCAGCTTGCCGGCCTTGAAGTCGCGCGGGTCAACGTGCTGGTTGCCGTGCTGATCTGGGTGATGATTTACCCGATGATGCTCAAGATTGCGCCGCGCAGCATCGCGCATGTCGGGCGGCGGCCCAAGGGCATCCTGCTGACGGTCGTGATCAATTGGCTGGTAAAGCCGTTCACGATGGCGGCGCTGGCGATTCTGTTTTTCAAGTACATCTTTGCGCCCTTTGTGCCCGCTGAAGACGCGGCCCACTACATTGCGGGCATGATCCTGCTGGGCGTTGCGCCTTGCACCGCCATGGTGTTCGTATGGAGCGACCTGACCAAGGGTGACCCCGCGTACACGCTGGTGCAGGTGACGATCAACGACCTGATTCTGGTGTTTGCGTTCGCGCCGATTGCGGGCCTTCTGCTGGGTGTCACGAACCTGTTCGTGCCGTGGGATACGCTGGTCTTTTCTGTCGTGATCTTCGTGGTGCTGCCGCTTGCAGGCGGCATGGCGACGCGGCACATGCTGATGCGCGGCAATGGCGGCGACGCCGCCGTCAACCGATTCGCCGGCAAGCTCAAACCATTCTCGATTATCGGGCTGCTGTTGACGGTGGTGCTGCTGTTCGCGTTCCAGGCAGAGACGCTGCTGGCACAGCCTTTGCGTGTCGGCTTGATCGCGGTGCCGCTGCTGATCCAGGGGTACAGCATTTTTGCAATCGCATACGTTGTGGCGCGGCTGTTGAAGCTGGAGTTCAAAGTGGCGGCACCGGCGGCCCTGATCGGGACGTCTAACTTCTTCGAGCTGGCGGTGGCGATTGCGATCAGCTTGTTCGGTCTTGCGTCGGGTGCGGCGCTGGCCACGGTGGTGGGCGTGCTGATCGAGGTGCCGATGATGCTGTCACTGGTCAAGTTCGCCAATCGCACGAGCCACTGGTTCCCCGCGCCCGCCGTGAATGGCGCGATAGCGCCGGTCGTGCCGCTGAAGCCGGAGGCTGCACCAGCCGACACGGGCGCGCTATGAGGGCGGAGAGCGCATGACCTGGCAAGACGACGTCGAAGTGATCCGCAAGCTGAAGCCCAGGCACATCCTGTTCCTGTGTGTGCAGAACAGCGCGCGCAGCCAGCTTGCCGAAGGCATCGCACGCAAGTATGCGCCGCCGGGCGTGCGCATCAGCAGCGCGGGCTCATCGCCTGCGTTTGTGCGGCCACAGGCAATTGAGGCACTGGCCGAGATCGGCATTGACGCGTCAAGCCACAGCAGCAAGACGGTGGCGGACATTGACGCGGACAGTGTGGACGTCGTGATCACCCTGTGCGCCGAAGAAGTCTGCCCGGTGTTCCCGCACAGGGTCGCCAAGTTCCACTGGCCGTTGCCTGATCCCGCCTCCGCCAAGGCTACGGCGGGCGGGCCCGCCAGTGGCAAGGCTACGGCGGGCGGGCCCGTCGCTGGCAAGGCCACGACGCACATTCCCGCAGGCGATGTCGAAGCGTTTCGCAAGGTCCGCGACGAGCTGGTCAAGCGCTTGCAGGCCCTGTTCGCCGCTTAGGGTCTACAGCCCGAGTCCAAGCTGCAGCTCGATGCCGTTGAGCACGTCGCGGCCGGTGCGCAGCGCGATCTCGAGTGTGCTGCCGTTCACCCTTGCCAGCACGCTTGCGCCGGCGCCGGTGTCGCTCAGCAGGGCCCCGACGTACTTCTCGATGTTGCTGACGGTTGCGTCCACGTCGTTGGGCACACTCAGGCGCTGCTTGGCGCGGACGATGGCTTCGCCAATGCGCGCCGCGACCAGCTGGTACGCGACCGTGCCCAGCTTGCCTTCTTCTTCGGCCTTGCTAGGGCGATGCACCGTGGGCGCCAGCAGCACCCACGCCGAGTCGTTGTTCGGCTGGCACATCAGCGGCGTGAAGCCCGACTTGTTCAGGTCTTTCAGGTGCCGGTCCGACAACAGCGCGCGCAGGGGGTACTCGTCGCCGATGCCGTGGGCGTGTACCGGCAAACCCGTGACCTCGCCGTGGGCGGCGCCGGTGTGCGACCCGGGCCAGCCGGTGGTTTCCATACTCTGGGCGACGGTCGCGCCAACCAGCCACACTGGCGAGCCCCACAGGGCAGGCATGTCGGCGCCGTGCTTGCCGCGCGTGTACGCTGGCCGGGCGATGTACGGGTTCAATGCCGCCGCCAGCCAGCGCGATTCGTCTTTGTCGCGCAGGCTGCGCCACTTTTCGAACGCTTTGCCTTCAAAGTGATTTGCGGGTGCGTCCATGCCCGCCAGCACGGTCATGTCGACGCCAAGGAAGTCTTCGCCGGCCTCGAACACCACCACGCATTGCAGCGACTGGCCGGCGTCGCCCCACTGTTGCAGCGCCTCAAGGCCCGCGGGCGTGTTGCTCACTTCGTCGGCCAGCAGCAGCATGGCCAGCGGGGCGTCATTGCTGCCTGCGCTTTCGGCGCTGTAGACACTTTCCTGCCACGCGTCGAAATCGCCGTCGTACACCTCAATGCGCGCACCCTTGCCGCGCTTGCACAGCAGGTGCAAGCCGCGCCAGTTGCGCTCAAGGGCCTGCACGCTTTCGTGGGTAAGCACCGGGGCAAGCTGCTTCTCGAGCAGTTTTTCGGCGGCGGCGATGGCCGCGCCTACGTCGATGCCCTTCTGTCCGCCGCCCAGGCCGGCTGCAAAGCTGTCAATCGCTGACGCACCTGTATCGGGGCGTTTGGAATCCACCATGCCGAAGATCGAGTCGATCGCGGAATCGACCGAATCCTTGTTCGACTTCTCGCCGCCAGCCGCGTGCGTCGTGCCGCCGATCTTGTCGAAAACCATTTCCAGCGGCTCGCGCAATGCCGGCACGGCCTGGATGTCGGCCAGGTCGCGTTTGAAATCATTCGGCTTCAGGCTGCCATCGACGAGTCCCCGGGCGCGTCGCACAAAGTCGGCCACCGGGGCCAGCGCCTTGATGCGCGCGGCGATGTGCCGCGGCTCGAAATCCTTGATCGACGAAGGAGAGAAGTCGATCTCAATGGTCTTGCCGGTGCCGAGGTGGTTTTCAACCTCGAACAGCGCGCGCGGCATGAAGTCGCTCAGGCGTTTATCGAAGTCATGGGCGTCAATCACCGCGGGCTCGCGGGCTGCGCTGCGGTTCGCGGCGCAGAAGTTGCCCACCGCCATGATGCGCAGCGGCATTGCCTTCAGGTCGGGCAGGTCGCTCTTGCCAAATCCGAAGTCGCCCGTGAATCCCTGCACTTTGTCCGCCATGCAACACCTCCGGCCGCATCCTAGCAAAAGACAGGGCACGGGCATCGTGCCCGTGCCCCATGGGATTGTGCATTGCAGACGTTAGCGGAACACGCGCAGCAGCAGGTCCTTGACCGCGCCGTGCAGGCCGGCGGCTTCGGATTCGCGGCTGCCTGCGACGTTGAGCGTCTTGATGTCGTGCTCTTCAAGCCATTCGCGCACGGTCTTGACCGCGTAGTCGGTGGCCTCGGCGTTCAGGTCGAGGTGCAGGATGGGCTTGCTGTGCTTGCGTGCAAGTTCAGCGGTGAGTTTGCTGCCGCCTGAGAGGCGGCCAAAGGTGCAGATGAGAGTGCCGTCGCCCTCGGCGACGTTGGCTTCGGTGCGGTCGGGGTAGTCGCGCGAGTCAACTTCGCTGAGCTGATAGCGCGGCGGAATTACACCGTCTTCTGACTTGCGGCCCTTGGGGCAGCGGCCACCGTGGGCAATTGCCAGCTCAATCGCGGCATCCAGCGCGCCGCGGTCGGCGCCGGTTTGTCCGCCGGAGATAATGGTGGCAACAACTAGCTTCATCTTGGTCCTCATCACAGGCGCATCCGTCTCGGGAAACAAAATTGCCGTGGGTTGTCCCACAGCGGCGCGGAATCATAACGAGAATTGCGCCAACGACCGAAAGAAATCCAAGATTCCGTTTCATCGCTCGCGGGCACCAGAATATGACAGGTGTCTTACAATGCGGGTGCCTCGCAAGCCCTAAAAATGGGCAGCAGCCGGCAAATCTGCCACCGGGTACCGCTGCACAACCGGACAGCTCGGGCGAAAAACTCGTTCGAAAAAGTGGCCGGCACCTGCCCTGACCAGCCGACTCGCAGGCCGTGACAGCTTGCTACAATCCGCTCATGCGGACCTTGGCCTGCATCCTTGTACTTGCCTGTGCCGGAGCCCTGTCGGCCCACCCGTTCGACGACAGGGTGGACATGATCACTGAGCTGGTGCTCACGCGCGACAAGCAGACGCGCACCGAGCACATCGGCCTGACCGTGCAATACCGCTATGACGGCGTGTTCAGCAGCTACAACGAGTTGCAGGCGCTGGATACGGACAAGAGCCTGACCATCTCGCGCTCAGAACGCGACGAACGCTATCGCGTACTGGCGGCCGACCTGATCGACGCGATTCAACTGTTGCTGCGCGACGAAAGGGTGACACTTGTCCCGCAATACGACGCCTTTGAGTTCGTCAACCTGGCCAATCCCGACGATTCCGTGAGTGCACCGGGCGGCATGCCGGTCAAGGATTGCCGCATCGGCTATTTCTTCGTGTTCGACCTGGTGCTGCCCACGTCGTGGGGCCCGGGCGCGCACATGGTCGAGATGACCTTCACCAACAAACGCATTACGGTGCTGGACGCCGCCGAGCAGATGCGCGTATGGGACGACCGCGACGGTTTGCGCCGAGCCATCTACAGCACGCGCCACGAAAAGACGCCCGAGAACTTTCACCGCCTGCGCTTCAACTGGGAGGTCACGACGCGGACCACAGGCAGCGCTGCAATCCAGCCGGTGGAGCCCAACCCCAAGGTCCCCCCGAAAGACCCGCCGGCAAACACCGAGCAGCCAAAGTCCGGCAAGGAACAACTGATCGAGACCGACCGGCAACGCCGCGATACCGGCTCGGTCGATTTCAAGATCACCGAAATGTTTGAGGCACTGCGCGACAACAGTGCCGGCCCCGGCGTGTGGCTGGCTGTGCTGTTTTCCATGTTCCTGCTGGGCGCGTGGCATGCGTTGCAGCCGGGCCACGGCAAAACGCTGGTAGCGGGTTACCTGATCGGCACCCAGGGCACGAAGACCGACGCGCTGTTTCTGGGCGTTGTCGTAACTGCGGCGCACACCAGCGGCGTGCTGTTGCTGATGGGCGGGGCGTGGGCGGCCAGCGAATTCTGGCCCGGCTTGCTCAAGAACCCCGAACAGCAGCTAGCGGAGTGGATCACGTTGGTGGTGGGCGCGACGATTCTGCTGATGGGCATGGGCCTGGTGCTCAAGCGCGCGGGGGGCGGCGGCCACGAGCACGATTTGTTCGGGCGCCATGTTCATCCTGAGGATGATCACGGCCATACGCACACCCACGAGAAGTCGCCCGAAGATTCCGACCTTCTGCACAAAGCCGCGCACGAGCACACGCACGACCATGATCATGGGCACGGGCACTCGCACGATCACGACCACGCACACGGGCATTCGCACGATCACGGCCACGCGCACGGTCACCACCACCACCGCGACCCGGCCAAGATGACACGGCTTGAGATTCTGCGGCTGGGCATCCTGGGCGGCGTTGTGCCTTGCCCCAGCGCGTTCGTGATCGGGCTGATTGCGTTTCAGCAGCAGTGGTACTTGAGCGGCTTGATGATGGTGATTGTGTTCAGCCTCGGCCTGGCGATGGTGCTGGCAGCCATCGGGCTGGTGCTGGTGCAGACCAAGGGCTACCTGAACCAGCGGCGCGAAAAGAGCAAGAGCCGCCTGTACCGGGTGCTGGAGAAGAAGTTGCCCGTGTTCGGCGCGCTGGTGATCGCGCTGATCGGGGCGATCATGACACTGATGGCGCTGATTCGCCTCGAGATCGTGGACCCAAGCAGCTTCACTGTCTAGCGCTCAAGCATGATCGTGACCGGGCCGTCGTTGACCAGCTCAACATGCATGTGCGCGCCGAACACACCGCGCGCGACCGGCTTGGCCAGCTTGGTTTCCAGCAGCGTGCAGAACTGTTCATACAAGGCCACAGCCTGCTCCGGCGGCGCTGCATCGATGTAACTGGGCCGGTTGCCCTTGCTGCTGTCCGCGTACAGTGTGAACTGGCTTACGGCCAGCACGCCGCCGCCCGCGTCAAGCACGCTGCGGTTCATCTTGCCGTCAGCATCTGCAAACACGCGCAGGTTCACGACCTTGTGGGCCATCCACTCCAGTTGATCGGCGCCGTCGCCGTGGCCGATGCCGACCAGCAACAGCAACCCGGCATCGATGCTGCCGACCACCCGGCCATCGACGCTGACCTGCGCGCGCGACACTCTTTGCAGCAGTACCTTCATGGCTTGGCAACCCACAGCGCGCAGCCGCCCTGTTTCAGGCCCAGCACGATCACCCAGTGCGTGGTCGTCCAGACTGCGCCCAGGTCGCGGTCAAGGTTCATGCCCATGCGCAGGGTGTCTACGGTCGGGCGATATGCAAACGTGTGGTCCGGGTTGCGCACCATCGTGAACTCGCGGCCTTGCGCGGCCCAGTACTTGTCGAGCATGCCCTCGCGCCGCGCGGCCATCGCCACCGAAAGCTGGTGCATGGTGGGCGTGCTGTGGCCGCTGAAGGCGTGCTGGTGGTTCTTGTCAAAGTACGCCTTCATTTTGGCGTAGCTCTCGCGGCTTGTCACGCCCAGCGCGGCAAAGGCGTTCATGGCGCCGGCGGTTCGTCCGACGTCGGTGCCCCACAGCTTGTCGTGCGAGTAGTGAATGCCGCCGTCTTCGCCCTGGCACTTTTCGACGTAGGCCAGCAGCGGCTCGACTTTCTCGGCATCGACATCCACGCCCGCCTGCCGGATGCATCCCAGCGCCGCCAGGCAGAAGTTGCTCATCACCTCAAGGTGCACATAGTCCAGAATGTTCGCGCCGCCGGGGCCCGCGGCGAAGCCGCCGTCGGGCTCGGCGTGTTTAAATATGCGGTCACGAATCCACTTCAACTTGCTTTCGAGCCGCTTCAGCTCGCTGCGCTTGAGCCACTTTTCGTCGGCGGCCTTGAGCACGTGGGCCAGGAAGATGCCGCCGTAGCCGAGGCTCCAGTTGGTCTGGTCGTTGTTCTTGCCCTGCAGCTTGCGGTAGTGCTTCTGTTCGCCGACGTACTCGGTCACGAACACTGCGGCTTTGAGGATGTTTGCCGCATGCGCGCCCTCGTGCGGTTTGAAGCCGGCGGCAAGCCACGCCATGCCGGCAAGGCTGGTCAGCACGACCTGGCTGACCTCAGGCGATAGCGTGCTGCGAAAGGCGCCTTCGCTGTCCTGCTGCGCGGCAAGCCACTTGCACGCGGCATCAAGCATTGCTCGTGCGCGCGCGTCGGCGTCGGCAAAGTGTGTGAGCGCAGCCGTCAACTTCAGGGTTTCAGCGCCGCGTTTGAGCATGAGCTCGCAGCTAGCCGGGTCTTTGGCCTCAGCGGCGGTGATGGCATCACCCAGCTCAAGGTAGGCGTCTTGCTCAAAGATTTTGCCGGCGCCGTAGATGGTGTCGCCGACTTTAAGCCCGGCCTTCTCGGCGGGGCCGCCCTTGAACAGTTCGACGATCGTGAGGCCGCACTTTCCGGCGTCCGGAAACTCGCCCCGCACGACACTGGCTTTGCCCCCCAGCGGGCCAAGGTTGTACAGGTCGGGGAACTTCTGCTGGGCGACACTGGGCCCGTTCAGCACCAGCAGGAGGGCGGCGGCAAGCAGTGTAATCGTCAGTGTGCGCACATCGGCCTGCTTCACGAGCTACTTGACGACGGCCCGCACCGGCCGTGTGGGGTCGCGGTTTTCTTTGGTGTAGCGGTCTACGGTGACACTGTCGCGGCGGCCGTCCCAACTGCCGCGCGCCAGCTTCTTTTCCACGGTGCGGCCCCGCTCTTCGACTTCGCTGACCACATGGATCACCGGCAGGCATTTCGAGTAGCGGTCGCGAAGCTGGTAGTACCAACCGTATACGAACACTGCCTTCTGGTGGTCGTACATGCCAAGCCAGATCGTCTCGTCCACCCTGACCTTGATCTCGCACTTGCTGACCTTTTCCTGCAGGTCACGCTCCGGCCCGCCCATCTGCCAGGTTCCCAGCGCGTCGTTGGGCACGCTGATTTCAACGTAGCGATGCATCAACATGCGCGGCTGGGCCTCGCTGGTCCAGTCCGCGATCATCTGGCCCGCGAGTTCGGCTTCTTTATTGTTGCCGACTTCTTTGTCCCAGGTTGCGCGCAGTTCTTTCAACTTGGCGCGCTCGGCCTGCTGCGCGGTCTGGCGTTCATCCAGCTGCTCGCGGCCACTCTGCACGCGGTCGCAGCGTTTGACAAAGTCGTCGGCGGCGGCTTGCAGGTCTTTGTCTTGCGGCTCCAAGGCGGCCGCCTCTTTGGCGGTCTTCTTGGCATCGCGGAAGTTGCGGGCGTACAGGTATTGCTCGGCCAGGTACATCATCAGTTGCGGGTCGCGTCCCTGTTGCACCAGCAGCAGGTAGTGCTCCAGCGTCTTGATCGCCTCTTCGTACTTGAAGTTGGCGACCAGTGCCCGCGCCAGCCCGTGGCGCGCCCCCGCGTGCTTGGGCTCGGTTCGCACGAGGTCGCGAAACGCGTCTTCTGCTGCCGGGCCCTGGCCCTGCTTCAGCAGGTCCTCGGCGGCGGCCATGCGTTCGGCAAAAGTGGTGGCTTTGTCGATTCGGTCGATGCGCGTGCGCTTGATGGTGATGACGGCCTTCTTGCCCTCAACGTCAACCTCAACTTTGATCTCGGCTTCATTCTCTTCGATGATGCGGCCGATGATCTTGCTGCCCGACTTCATGTAAATGGTTTCAGCCCGCGCCGTTGAATACGCGGTGAACATCAGGGCCAGCGAGCAAACCACAAGGCAGAGCCGTCGCATGATTCAAGAGTAACCCGCAGGCTCGCCCGCGCAACGGAAAGCGGCAACACCCTTCGCGAATGTGCAGTGGGCCGGGCCCGCGTCGCAAAGGGCGATCTTTGCGCAAACCGAAGGCTATGCGGGCAATACGTCCGTCAAGTAGCGCAGCAGGTTGCGCGCGAAGATCTTCTCGATCGCTGCTTCCTTATACCCGCGCGTACGCAGGGCAGCTTCAAGGTTGGGCAGGTCGCCGATGTGGCGCAGGTCGGCGCATGTGTCATTGAAGCCGTCGAAGTCGCCGCCCAGGCCCACATGCTCAAGGCCGCACACGTCGATCGCGTGGGCAATGTGATCTGCCACGTCGTTGCAGGTGGCCTGGCGCACGCCGGGCTCAAAGGCGTCCGGCAGCAGGTGCCCGGGGTAGAAGTCGATGCCGACAAAACCGCCGCGCTGTGCAATGGCGCGCAGCATGTTGTCGTCAGCGTTGCGGGTGATGTTCACGCGGGTGCGCACGCCCACGTGCGTGATGATCGGCGGCCGGCGAACCAGCGCCATGACCTCGCCAAAGGCTGGTTGCGGCAGGTGCGCGCAATCGACGGCAATGCCCAGCGCCTCCATGCGCGAGACAAGCTCGCGCCCGAAGTGGCTCAGGCCCCGGCGCGGCTCAGCCACGCCGCACCCGTCGGCAACCTCGTTGGCATGGTTGTGGGTCAAGCCGATGCCGCGCACGCCAAGCGCGAAAAAATCGTCCAGCAGGGCAAGCTCGCCGCGAAGGGGGCTGGCGCCCTCAAGCCAGGGCATCAAGCCGATGCGGCCGTCGCCCAGCGCATGCACGTCTTTCGCGCTGCGCACGGGCGTGAACGTCTGTCCATGGTGGCTGTGCAGCGTCTGGATGATCCGACGAGCGAAGTCTTCGGCGGCTTTGCCGGAGTAATGCGAGGGCGTGAACACGCTGCACACCTGGATCAACTGGCCCACGTCGCGCATGCGCGGCACGTTCACGTGCAGCCCGCCATCGCGGGCCTGCGGGTCCAGCCCCTCAAGGGCAACGCGAAAGAAGGTGTCGGCGTGGGCGTCGGCGTACAGCATGGTCTCTCCGTACCATTTATCGGCTGTTGGGCGGTACGGACTGAAATGCCGACGCACGGACATCGGGCAGGTATTCTCGCTGTGCTATGGCCCGCGCGGGGGATGCCCCTATAATCCCGCCGATGCTCAGGCTTACCATGATCTGTCTGCTGCTGGCTGCGCCGCTGTGTGCGCAGGAGCTGACGATTGACGTCGACGCCGGGATCGGCGGCGTCGTGGCGACGCCCGCCACCGAGGTACGCATCACCATCACCAAGCATGACCGCCGCCCGTTCGTGGGGCGCGTGGTCGTCGACATGGGCCAGCCCGACTTTTCGGGTGGCGGGGGCCCCCGGGCACGGCGCGGCATGGGTTTCATGGCCGACGTCAAGATCAGCCAGGACATCAACCTTGAAGAGGGCCCGCTGGTGCGCACGATCCGCATGGAAGTGCCCGTGGGCACGATTGCGCTGTCGGCCCACGTGCTGCTGGAGCGGCAGGTCTCAGGCACCTACTACGAGCCGGTCACGGAGACTGACCTGAATCTGCCGGTGCGCCGGGACGGCACCAAACTCGTCGGGTTTGTCAGCGAGGCGCGGCTGGCCATGGCCCGGCCGTACGTGTTCTTTGAGCTGGTGGAGATCACGGTCGACCAGTTGCCGGAAAGCTGGAAGCCGCTTTCGGGTTTCGACGCGATTATCCTGAACGACGACCGCATCACTCGCGCGCAAAGCAACGCGCTGATCGACTACATGAGCATGGGCGGCACGGTGCTGCTGTCGCCGCGGGGCAATGCCAGCTTCAACCCCGAGACGCCGGCTGGCAGCCTGCTCAAGATTCCGCCCACGATTCGCCCGCGCACCGTGACCATGAAGGACTTTGACGCGCTGCTCAAGAAGCCGCGCTTGGGGGGAGTCGCCATGCCCGGCAATGGCACGACCATGCCCACGCCCCCCGGTGAGATCCGGCCAGAGGGCGAGCTGCCAGCCGAGGCCCCCGAGGTTGTGGAGCTGGTCGAATCAAAGCCCGGTGACACATTTACCCTGTGGCCCGAGGCCGGGCGCGCCCACCCCGTGCCGGGTGCCTTGGGGCTGGTCAGCAACGCGCCGGTCGGTGCGGGCAACCTGGTGCTGATCCATGTCAACCTGTCGGACTATCCCTTCAACCAGGGCAAGCTTTCCTATGCAGCCGTGAACCTGATGTTGCTGGCGATGCAGGGCGTGGATGACCGCCTTGGTCGCTCGCCATATCGTGCGCTGGCCGCTGAAAACGTGCGCAACTCGATTGACATTGCGGGGCGGCGCATTCCCGGCCGCGAGGCGATGGTGCTGCTGCTGTTGCTGTACGTGACAGTGGCGGGCGTCGGTATGTTCCTGCTGGCGCGGCGCGTTCGCCGGCCCGAGCTTTACCCGGCTGCACTGCTGGCGGCGGCCCTGTTGAGCGTGGGGCTGGTCTTCACGTTTGGGGAGTTGTTCAAGCGCAGCGGCGACCGCGTGAAGACGGCCCGCATCCTGATCAGCGACGACACCACCGGCCGCAGCGCCGTGTTTACCCTCGGCTGCAGTTATGCCGTGGGCGGCGACAAGCTGCTGTTCCGGCAGTCGCGCGACAGCCTGTTTGCGCCCACGAACTTTGAAACCCGGCTGGGGCGGCCCGGCGCGATGCCTGACCAGCCGCAGGACTTCAGCGCGCACATCACGGCGACTGAGGTCCAGACCGAGGTGACGGGGTTGGATCGCTGGCAGAACGTGTTCTTCATGCATCGGCAGCCGTCGGCGCCGCAGGAAATGAAGCTGCGCGTGGAAGCGCTGCAGGGGGCATGGAAGGTCACCAACCTGAGCCCGCACACGCTTCAGGGTGTGATCTTCATTGTCGGCCAGCCCGGTACCGGCGTCGGTGCCCAGCGTGGCGCGTGGCACTACCAGCCGGCCCTGTCGGCGGCCGGTGAGCAGGACGATGCCGTGACGTTCAGCCAGAGCACGGAGCTGGACGGCTCGGCCTATACGCTGGACGAGGGTCTCAAGCGCGATGTGTCAGACGGCGACGCGTTCGATGTGCTGGCGCAACTGATGAACATTCACCCCGATGACCGCATCCTGCGCCATACAACACTGGCACAGGTCGAGGGCATTCTGTGGGAAAGCGGCGTGTTGCCCGTTGAGGGCGAGTACGTGATGATCTGCGTGCTGCCGCCGGGCGCGATCCCGCCGGCAAGCATTGGTGCCCACGAAGTCGACGAATCCGATATCGGGCAGGTCAACCTGTGGATCGTGCGCGGCGTGCTCGAGACGCGCTAACACTGAAATATCCCCGTGGGGCGGCGTGTTCTTCTGCCACGGCCTGAAGCCGCGTTTCGTTAGCGGTATGGGCTCGGCGGGTGGCGTATCCCCGGCCCAGTTGCGTGTATGCTCAGGAGGCATGTTGCGGTACTTCCTGATTGCTTTGGTACTTACCGCGTGCGCCGCGCTGCCGGCGCGCGAGATTGCTGTTTCATCCGAAGGCACGAGTCAAGCCACCGTGGCGCGGCTGCAATCCCAGATTGAACCCGCGTTTGATTCGATCCATGGCAAGACGGGTGTGGCCGACGACGGCCCGGTGTTCCTGCACGTGGTCGGGGGCGCCGACAGCTTCGCGCGCATCGCCAAGGCCGACGGCGTCAGCTTGAATGCCGAGAGCGTGCTCGGGTACGCCATGCCGAGCCGCCGCCGTGTGGTGCTGAACCTGAGCGGAATCGCCGAGCGTAGCCTGGACCCGATCGGCGTGCTGCGACACGAACTGGCACACCTGGTCATGGGCAGCCAGTTGCAGGTCGAACGCCCGCTGTGGTTTGAAGAAGGTGTGGCCCAGTACATCGAGGGCGTGGCGTTGAACGAGCTGCGCGAAGCCGCCGGCTCGCCCAGCCTGGCGACTTTCGAAAGCCTGGACGACCTTTCCAGCGCGCTGCGCGAAGAGACGCGTTCAGGACCGGCGTACGCGGAGTCGCGCGAAGTCATCCGGCTGATCGTGGCGCGCCACGGCGAGCAGGAATTCATGGCCCTGATGCGCGCGCTGGAGAAAGGCAACGGGCCGTTTGAGGCGGCGTTCGAGAAGGCCACTGGCGAGACGTTGCAGGTGTTCGAGGCGGCATGGATTGAAGACCAGGAAGGGCGGGCCGGCTCAAGGCTGGCGCGGTTTTTTGGCGGCATGTTCTGGTGGGTGGTGCTGGGCTTGACCGCGCTGCTGCTGCCGCTGGTTTGGCTGTTGCGAAAGCGGCGCGGCAAGTCACAGGTGGAGATGTGGGAAGAGCAGGAAAAGCACTTTCCCAGCGACCCGGCCTGGGCCTATGCCGACCCGGACGACGAGCCCTACACGCCACCCGACCCAGACACATGGAAGCGCTGAGTAAAAACGCTGAGTGCAAGCGCTGAACGGCTCAGGTCGTGCGCTGGCGCGGGGCCTTGAGCAACAGCTCGCGCAAGTCGTCCTGCGTTTTTGCGTTGCGCCAGCGGGTTTCAAAGTCGGCGGATTGCCAGATCTGCGCGATGGCCGACAGCGCCTTCAGGTGGAAGTTGCGCTGGTCTGGCGTCGCAGCCATCACGAACAGGGCATTGACCTTCTCTTCGTCGTCGGCCAGCAGCACACCCTGCTGGCAACGTGCGACCAGCAGCGCGAAGCGCCCTTCGCCTTCAAGAATGATGTGCGGTACCGCGAGTCCCTGCGTGAGCACGGTGCTGCTGGAGGTCTCACGCTCGTGCAGTGCGGCGTTAAGTTGCTCGGCCGACTCCGAGACCACGTTCGCCAGCGCCTCGCTTGCGCGCCGGAAGAACGTCTCGCGATCCAGCGCGGCGTCGATGTCGAGCACCGGGCAGTTTTTGACCAGCTCATCAAAGCGGTCGCTTGTCGGCTGCAGCGCAACCTTCGAGCGGGCGACGACCAGGATGTCCGTAGCCTTGAGTGTCATGCCCGAATGAAACGGCAGGATGCGCTTCTTGCCCTCATGCTCGGTTTCCACTACCAGCGGCAGCACCGGCCCGTTGCCGTTGATGGCGCGCAGCACTTCGGCTGACGTTGTGGCCGGCGCCGGCATGCGCTCAATGGTAGCCGCGTCGCGCGAGAACCAGTGGTCCCAGTCCGACATCGAAACCGCCTGCGCGAACAGCATGCTGGCGTCCAGGTGCGCAAACGTCTGGGTGTCTGCGCTGCGGTCTTTGCCCAGCACCAGCACTTTCAGGTCGGGCACCATGAAAACGTCGCGCAACTGCCGCGCGACCAGCGCGTTGATCTCGGCGTTGCCGGTCATGGCGATGGCCATGGCGGCCGCGGGGGCGTGGGCCGTTGACAGTGCTTCGGTCTCGAGCGCGTTACCGACGATTGCGTCCAGGCCCTCTCGCTTCGCGTCTTCCACGCGCCCGGGGTTGCTGTCGATCAGCCACACCGGTTGGGTTTGTTTCAGCAGCTTCGCCAGCGCGCGGGCCAGCGGTGTGGCGCCCACGATGACGATCGTGTTGCGCTTGCCGGCGCTGCGCACCAGCAGGTTCAGGCGCTTGAGCCAGTCGGTGCCCCACTTCATGAAGAACGGCACGGTGGCGGTCGTGATGATCGCCATGAACACGAGAATGCTGAAAATCTCTTTGCTGATCAGCCCCATTTCCAGGCCGATGCCCGCGAGAATGATCTCGACGGCGCCGCGCCCGTTCATGCCGCCGCCCAGCACCAGGCCTTCGCGCCAGCCGTGGCCCGTGGGAAGGTAGAACAGCGCCGTGCCGACAATCTTGCCGACAAACGCGATCAGCATGATCAGCACGAACAGCAGCAGGTCGGTCTGGAACACCTCAAAGCTGACCATGAACCCTGACATCACAAAGAAGATCGGCGCGAGAAACCCGACCGAAACGTCACGCACCAGGTCGTTCAACTCGCGGTTCAACTTGGGCTCAAGCATGCCCTCGCGCAGGAACAGGCCCGCGACGAACGTGCCCAGAATCGCGTGCAAGCCGCCCAGGTGGGCGCCTTCGCCGAAGGCCAGCGCGATCACCAGCATCAACGTGAAGTAGATGCCCCGGTTCTTGATGCCAAAGCGCTGCAGCTGCTTGAACAGCGCTGGCAGCACGAACAGGCCCACGAGTGCCGCGGCTCCGAAGAACATCACGGCGCGGGCCACTACCCGCACCAGCTGCATGACCTCTAGCGTCTCTTCCTCGGCAAAGCCGATCACGCCCGCAAACACAACCAGCGCCAGCGTGTCGGCAATGAGCGCGCCCGCCATCATCACGTGCGCGATGCGGGTATCGAGAATCTTGAGGTCCATCAGGATGCGCGACTTGGTTGCCAGGCTGGTCACGCCGGCTGCGATGCCCACGAACATACCCGCGATATGCGGGTTCATGCCGTCGGGCAGCGTGTCTTCGAACAGGACAATCACGCCCCAGCCCATCAGGAAGGGGGCGATGAACCCGCCAATCGCCACCAGAAACCCGGACCACGACGCCTTGCCCAGTTCTTTCGGGTCGATTTCCATGCCGATGTACAGCATCAGCAGAAGCACGCCCGCTTGCGCCAGCACATTCAGCGCGTCATAGCCGCCGTCGACGCCCAGCCACTGGTTGATCCACGAGTTGTCGCCGAGCAAGCCAAACAACGCCGGTCCCAGCACGATCCCGATCAGCAGCTCACCCAGCACAGCCGGGTACCCGATGCGCGTTGCGATCGAGCCGCCGGCCCAAGCGGCGAGCAGCACCAGCAGCAGATTAAGGATGTTGAGTTCCATGATCGGCGTATGCGGAATTCAGACCGTTGCAAAAGGCGCACGATGGTAAGGGCAGTTGTTGCGGCTGGCAAAACATATCGCCCGCGCAACAGTACTTTCACGTGGCGACGCTGCTGCTTCGCGTGCGCCTGCGGCGCGAACGCGTAGCCATGGGTGGCGGTGGATGGGCTGCGCGCGGGGGTTGACGCAAGTCTCGTTCGCATGGGGCTTTGTGCCGCCTTTGATTGTGGTGTATTCTTTACAGGCCTAATCTGTCGCATCCGTCCCGGAGCCTTCGTTGCTGGTACTTGGCATCAACGCGTACCACGCCGATTCAGCCGCTGTGCTGATTCGGGACGGGCGCGTTGTGGCTGCCATTGAGGAAGAGCGTCTCAATCGCATCAAGCATTGCGCGGGCTTTCCGGCGCTGGCGATTCGCGAAGTGCTGCGTATCGGAGGCGCGAGCCTTGCCGACGTGGACGAAGTAGCCATCGCCCGCGATTCCACTGCCAACCTGCGCTCGCGACTCGCATGGGTCTTCAAGAACCTGCGCCGCAGCAGCAAAGCCGTGCGCAAGCGCCTGACCGACCGCGCCGGCCTCAAAGACCTGGAGCAGCAGCTTTGCGAAGCCTGCGCCGAACCGCGCAGCGCACTGCGGTCACGGGTCAAGCGCGTCGAGCACCACTTCGCCCACGCCGCAAGCACGTTTCTGGCCAGCCCCTTTGAGCGCGCGGCGATCCTTACCCTGGACGGCTTTGGCGACTTTGCCAGCACCATGCTCGCTGTCGGCGAAGGCAGCAACATCAAGCCGATTTCGCGTGTCACGTACCCGCACAGCCTGGGCATCCTCTACACCATGGTCTGCCAGTTCATCGGGTTCGACCGCTACGGCGACGAGGGCAAAGTGATGGGCCTGGCGCCATACGGCCAGCCCGAGTACGCGGACTTTTTCGGCAAGCTGCTGCGCTTCACCGACACCGGTTTCGAGCTCGACCTCGACTACTTCAACCATCACACGCAGGGCGTGGCCACCGGCAGCGACGAATACGGCAGCCCGCACTTCGCCAACCTGTTTACGCCCGCCATGGAACGGCAGTTCGGCCCAGCCCGGCGGCGCGACGAGCCACTGACTGACCGTGACCGCAACCTCGCAGCGAGCCTGCAAGGGCGGCTGGAAGATGCGTTCCTGCACCTGGCAGGCCTGCTGCATCGCCACACCGGGCTTGATGCCTTGTGTCTGGCCGGCGGCGTGGCGCTGAATGGCGTGGCCAACGGGCGCCTGCTGCGCGAGTCGCCGTTTCGCCACCTGTATGTGCAGCCGGCTGCGGGCGACGACGGAACTGCGCTGGGCGCCGCGGCATGGATCGCCGCGCGCGCCGGCGACCCGCGCCATGAGATGACCCACGCGTATCTGGGTTGCAGTTTCACCGAGCAGGAAATCGCGCCCGAACTGCAGCGCCTGGGCGAGTTTGAGGTGCAGCGCCTTGACGAAGATGAGCTGTGCGCGGCGACGGCGCGCTTGATCGCCGATGGCAAAGTGGTCGGGTGGTTCCAGGGCGCCATGGAGTGGGGCCCGCGGGCGCTGGGCAACCGCAGCATCGTGGCGCACCCGGGGCACCCGGGCATGAAAGACATTTTGAACGCGCGTATCAAGCAGCGCGAGCCGTTTCGGCCGTTCGCACCGAGCATCAAGGCGGAGCGGCTGAGCGATTACTTTGACAGTGCGCACGAGTCGCCCTTCATGCTGCACGTGTACGCGACGCTGCCGGGCAAGCAGGAAGAACTCTGTGCCGTGGACCACGTGGACCACACCGGCCGCGTGCAGACGGTCACACGCGAGCAGAACCCGCGCTACTGGAAGCTGATCGATGCCTTTGAGCAACTGACCGGCACGCCGGTTGTGTTGAACACCAGCTTTAACGAGAATGAGCCGATTGTGTGTACGCCCGCCCAGGCGGTTGATTGCTTCCTGCGCACGCGCATGGATGCAGTGGCCTTGGGCAACACGCTGGTAACCCGCCCCGGGTTGCAGGCTGTCAGCATGCAGGAGAACAATGCCGCCCGCGCATGACATGAGTGCCGACGCAGAACTGGTGCGCCAGAGCGCGCGCAAGGCCAACGTCGCCGACGCGCGCCAAGCGCATCTGCTGGCGTACGCGCGCGAGGCCACGCTGGCTTCGTTGCTGTTCTGCCTGCTGGGGCTGCTGGGGCTCGCGGTTTGCGTGATCGGGAACTTCGACCTTCGCGTCGGCGCAGAAGCGGAGATCTCGCGCCTGCAGAACGGCGTGATCTCGCTGCACCGGTCGGGCTATGACCTCACGTCACTGTTTCTGGGTATCGCGTCGGCTGGTTTTGCGGGCACGCTGGTCGTCTGTGGCGGCGCCGCCGGTCACATGCGGTCGATGCCGACGTCTTCGGCGTACATTGTGCTGCTTTCGGGCGCGCTCAGCGCGCTGGGCTTGGTGATACTGGTCTTGCAGGGATAGGCATCCGGGATAGCGCAGCATGGACTTCTACATTCCATTTGTCGCCGGGGTGGTCACAGCCGCCGCGGTGGTGTTGGCCGGGGGCGGGTGGTTCCGGCGTGCGGCATGGCGCACGGGGCTGATTGACCGGCCCAAGCTGCGCGGCATCCATGGCGAGCCCGTGGCGCGCTCCGGCGGAGTCACCATTGCCACGGCGCTGGTTGCCAGTGTGCTTGTCCAGATGATGGTCGCCCGCGCGCTGGATATGCACGACGCGTACCTGACCGACATTGACCACCTGTACCTGTTGCTGCCCGCGCTGTTGCTGATGGGCGTGGGCATCATCGATGACATCCGGCCGCTGGGCGCCAAGGTCAAGCTGCTGCTGCAGGCTGCTGCGGCCACCGTTGCGTGGTTTCTTGACTTCCGCATCGACGTGGTCAGTCTGGCGGGTTTGACCGAGTTCAGCATTGGGTGGCTGAGCCTGCCGGTAACGGTGGTCTTCATCGTCGCGGTTACGAACGCTTTCAACATGATTGACGGTGTCGATGGCCTGTGCGCGGGCACCAGCTTTCTGGCGCTGGTGGGTGTGGGGCTGTACGCGCTGTTCGGCGGCAACATCCAGCTTGCGCTGGCGATTCCGCTGGGCGTGGCCGCGCTGGCATTCCTGAAGCAGAACTTCGGCAAGCCGCGGGCTTTCCTGGGCGACTCGGGCAGCATGCTGCTGGGTTACCTGGTGGCGGCGCTTGCCCTGCGGGCTGTGGTTACGCCGTCGGGCGCCGTGTCTGTGGTGCCGCTGTTCCTGCTGCTCAGCCTGCCGATCGTGGACATCACCGTGGTGTTCTTTCGCCGCCTGCTGCAGGGCGCGAACCCGTTGCAAGCCGACCGCGGCCACATCCATCACATCCTGTTGCTATTGCTTGGCGGCAGCAACCCGCGCGTCACCGGCCTGCTGCTAGCCATGGCAGGTGTTGGCGTTGTCGGCGCGCTGGTGTCTGGTTGGCTGCCCGCAGCGGATGGACTGGCGCTTGCGGTGCCGCTGGGGCTGTACATGACGGTGTACGCGATGGGTGGCTACCTGTCGTGGACCAACCTGCGCAATGCCGGCCCTGCGACTGACCTTGCCGTCACGCTGGCCGAGGTCGCCCACGAACACGGGCCACAGCGCGCGCTTGAAGGCGAAGACATGGTCCGTTTGCTGGAACGCGTCGGCGTGACCGCTATCGGCTTGTTCAATGAAGAGGGTGCTCGCGTCTGGAGTGCCGGCGTGCCCAAGGCTGACCGCGACACGCTGACCCTGCCGCTGTATGCCGCCGGCCGTGTGCAATGCGGCCGCCTGCACCTGCAAGGGCCCTGGGGCGCCAGCCGCATGGCTTTCGCGGCGCACCTGCTGCAGCCGCTGTACCCGGCATTCATGGAAGTACTGAACGCCCACAACCCGGTCATACCCAAGACCGTGCGGGTGACTTGATAGCCGGGTCTACTGCGTGGCGCGTGTGACGTTCAGGCAATGATGCGCAGCACTGCGGCGGCGCCTTTGGCGATTACTCCGTCGCCGGCGTCGATCTCAATGTAGCCCGTGCTCTGGCTCAGGCTGGTGATGGCCCCGCTGCCCTTGAATGTGCTGTAGGCTACGTCGTGGTCGTCTACACGCACCGGCAGCAGCAGCTGCTTGGTCTTGTCCTGCTTGACCTCGTGGCCCAGCGTGACCATGCGGCGCGCGCGTTCAATGTACCCGTTGTGCGCAAGCCAGCGCAGCGCCGGCGACAGGAACAGCTTGGCGGTCAGCAGGCAACTGGTGGGGTAGCCCGGCATGCCCAGGATGCCGCACTTGCCCACGGTGCCGAACAGCACGGGCTTGCCCGGCTTGATCGCAACGCCGTGCACATGCACGCTGCCGAGCGCGCCGATGACGTCGTTGGCAAAGTCGCGCGTGCCGACACTGGTGCCGCCGCTGAACACGATCAGCTCGTACTTCTTGCTGGCCTCGCGAATCACCTTCTTGAGCTCGGCGACGGTGTCCTTGACGTTGGGGCGATACGTCACGTCGGCACCGGCGCGGCGCGCGACGGTCATCAAGGCGTAGCTGTTGCAGTCATACACCTGGCCGGCCTTGAGCGGTTTGCCCGGCGCCACGACTTCATCGCCCGTCGTGAAAATCAGCACGCGCGGGCGCTTGAACACCTTGACCTTGGGGCGGCCCGTGATGGCGATGGCTGCAATCGGGCCCGGGCCAAGCTGGGTGCTGCGGCGCACGACCACTTCGCCCTTGGCGATGTCTTCGGCCTTGCGGCCCACGTTTTCGCCGGGGGCAACGGGCGTGCGAAAGCTGACGGCGTTGCCGACCAGCAGCGCGTTCTCAACCATGACCACGGCGTCGGCACCCTTGGGCATGGGTGCGCCGGTTGCAATCTCGACGCACTCGCCCTGCTTGATCGTGCCCTTGAAGCCCTTGCCCGCGACCGCCTTGCCGATGATGCGCAGCATGCCCGGCTCGGCCAGGTCGTCGCTGCGGACCGCATAACCGTCCATGGCGGCGCGGTCGAAGGCCGGCACGTTCAGCGTGCTTTTCACGTCTTCCGCGACCACTCGGCCGTCAGCGTCGGCGACGGTCACGGTCTCGGTGCCGCTGACCGGGCGCAGCTTGGACAAAATGGTGTCCAGGGCGTCGTCAGCGCTGACAAGTGTTTCGAAAATGGTCTTGCGGGTCATCGTCGTCATTGCGTTCACTTCTCGTTGAGCTTCTCAATCGCGGCCAGCATTTCGGCCTTGGCAAAGGGGTCTGCTTCGGCATTGGCTGCCGCCTGTAACAGCGCCTTTACGTTTATTGTATCCAGCAACCCGGCTGCGCGCTTCCATGCGGCAAGGGCTTGGGCTGCGTCGGCGCGCACGCCCGCATCGCTGTGCGTCAGGGCACGTTGCAGCGCCGCGGAAGTTCCGTCGCTGCCGCAGTGTGCAGCCACGGTCACCAGCCTGCGCGTAAGGCCCACGTTACTGTCTGCGGGGGCTTGCAGCAGCTTCTCAAGCTGTCTGATGCAGCGTTCTTTCACGCTGGGGGCTGCAATCTTCAGCGCTTCGACGGCGGCGTCGCGCACGTGGTAGATCGGGTCTTCCAGCATCTCGATCAGGCGCGCCGCGGCCTCAGAGGACTCAAAGAAAACAAGCAGCGACGGCGCGCGCTGGCGAATGCGTTGGTTGTCGCCGCGCGAAAGCGTCACCAGCAGCGGCACAGCCTGCGCGGTCTGCCACTTGGCCAGCGCCGCAAGCTGCGAAAGCCTGGCGCTGTCATTGGTCTCGACGGTGGCCTGGGCCAGCAGCGCGTCAGCCGCAGAACGCGCGTCCAGCTTGGCAAGCAACTCGGCCACGTTACGGCGGGCTGAAGGCTCGGCGTGGGCTACCTGGGCTGTCAGCGGCTTTACGGCTTTTTCGCCAAACCCAAGAATCACGGTTTCAAGGCAGCGGGTGACCAGCGTATCGGTAGAGGCAAGGCGAGTGATGGCGTAGTTCAGCCCGGGCTCGCCGGCGTCGATGATGGCTTTGCGCGCGGCGGCGACTTTCTCGCGGTTATCCCCGACTTCCCACAGGCAACCGACACGCCAAAGCTCGTCGAGGTCGGGCGCGGCATCCTGTGCCCAAAGCGGCGCGCACATCAGCAGCAGGCAAAGGGGGATAATGCGAAGAGCCATTTTTCCACTCCGGACCGGTTACATTACCTGCGATTCCGGCCAGCGCCAACGAAAGAAACGCGCCAAGGCGGGCCTGATCCGGTTTTTGCTGAATCCTGCCCCGCGACTGTGCCGATAGGCCCCCTGACACCTGCCCTGGCAGGGTCTTTCGCCTACGACACCGGAGCTACCATGCGCACCATTCTTCCGCTGCTCGCTATCGCCTTGTTCGTTGCAGGTTGCACCTCGGCCGGCATCATCCCGCCGCAGGATACGTCGCTCGACCCTGAGCCGCGCACCATGCACCTTTCCGAGATGGCCACCGAACTCGGCTGGGTCTACGAAACAGGACCGCAGCCGTACCAGTTCACGATGAAGAGCCCCAAGGGCGACCTGGTGACTTTCAAGACCGGCAGCGACATCGTCATCATCAACAGCACACGCTGGCGCCAGGAACGCGATTCAACGGAAAACCAGTACGGCAACGACCTGTTCCTGCCCGAAAGCACGTTCAACTTTCTGTGCAAGCGCTTTGGCCAGCACCACTTGCAGCGTGGCCCCCTGCGCAAGTCCAGCGTTGACCTGACCCCCTTGACGCCCGATGCGCCGCCCTCGGTGCCCAAGGCAGCCGACGGCCCCCTCAAGGGCTTCACCATCTGCGTGGATGCCGGCCACGGCGGCAAAGATGAAGGCGGCAGCGCCAACGGCGTGATTGAGAAAGACATCGTTCTGCCAGCAAGCCTGCGTCTGCGCGACCTGCTGGCCGGCGCCGGCGCCACCGTCATCATGACGCGTACCTCGGACGTCTACCCCGAGCTTGAAGACCGCTGCAACATGGCCAACGCGGCCAAGGCCGACCTGTTCGTCAGCGTGCACGCCAACATCGCCCCGAACAGTGACGAGGTGGCAGGCTTCGAAGTCTTCTATAAAGGCGGCGCGCAGCAGTCGGCGCGGCTTGCCAACGCGATCGTCAGTGCCATGGACGACGCGACCGACAGCCCCAACCGCGGCGCCAAGGTTGACCCGCGCGGCCTGCGCGTGCTGGAGAAGACCAAGATGCCGGCTGTTCTGGTCGAACTCGGATTCATGAGCAACGCCGCCGAGGCCCGCCGTCTGGCGACAAAGTCGTATCAGGACAAGATGGCCGACGCCATGTTTGCCGGCATCACCCAGTACTGCACCAAGGGCAAAGCCACCGTCAGCAAGTAGTCGTCTGAATCATCGACGCACAGCCGCGGACTTCACCGCGGCTGTGCTGTTTTGTGCACTCCAGTCTTTGCGTTTCCATTCCGCGAGTACGTCTTTGGCGATCTCGGTCGCCATCGCATCGGGGTCGGTTGTCGTCCAGAGTTTGGCTTCGCGGGCCATGGCTTGGGTCATCGTGGTCGGTAAGTAGCCCCACTCCATCGATTCCACCATCGACTTAACCTTCTGCGGATCGGCCTCGAAGGCGACACTCACCTCGAGGTGCTTCCTGCGGCTTGATGAGTATGGCCGGCACTCCAGCGAGAACTCGCCGCTGAACGACCAGTCCCCGGTTTTCGCGGCGAGCTCAATGTGTCCCTTTGGGCTCGCGGGTTCCGTGCCTTCGGGCATGGTGGCGCGATAGATTTCCTGAAACAGGGCTTCGTGGGCCTTGAGTTCCATCCAGACTGTGTCGCGGGCACCGACCCTGGCGCTTGAGGCGACCCCCTGCCGCACGAGGCCGTTGGCCTGGGCGCTTGCCGCTGGTTCGCGCAACGCCCTTGCCTGTTTCCAGCTTCGGCGCTGCTCGGTGGAGAGGCGCAGGTGGTATCGCACGAGAACGGGAAATCTGCCGGTGATCTCGAATCGTTGTGTCGTCATCGTGGTTGCAGTCACCTCGAATGGCTCCGACACCCAGGTGACATCCTGCTCGTCCAGGGGCAGCACGATGTGTTTCAGTTCTTCCATCTCGATGCGCCGTTGTTCGGCTCGCAGGGCGGCTTGCCGGTCAAGTTCGGCTTCCTGGGCCTCCCAGGCCTCGCGCTGTGCTTTTCCGACGGCCATTCCCCAGGCACCCACGGCAGCCAGTGCGGCCAGCACAACGAGCAGCCCCGCCGCGGCTGCGCCGACCCACCAGCGTTTGCGAATCAGGCGTGTGACCGACTTGGGGTAGCGCAGGCCCACGCCGGCGCGTGCACCGTCGACCAGCGCGTGGAACTCCTGCTCCCGCCAACGCAACAACAGGAAGTACAAAGGCAAAAGCATGTAGCGACAGTTTGCGCTGGTGACAGACTCGGGCCGGAAAGCTGCGCCCGGGCGGGCCGCTGCGTATGCTCTTGCCAGCTTCTCGCGTTCCGTGAACAACGCGTGCCGCAGCGCGTCGGTGGGCTCAATGCTGAAGCGTTCGGTGGCGATTGCCGCCATTTGTTCGCGTGTAAATGGCGGTGCGTTGCGCGTCTCCAGTGGCTCAACGCCCCGCAGCTCGGCGGGCAGGCGGTGCAGCACCTGCCGGCTTGCACAGACAGCCATACCCTCGGCAAGTACCAGTGACCGGTCGGCGATGATGTTAAACGCCCAGAACGGGACATATCGAGCCTCGACGGCCTTGACTTGCATTTCGCGTTCGAAGGCGGCATCCACGTCAGGGCGTGCCTGCAGCCAGTTGCGCAACAACTTGACTGCGCCGCCGGCGTCGCAGGCAAAGCGCGGCATGCCGTGCGGCTCAAACGCGTCTTCGAACTGGTCGTCCTGTGCAAACGCCTCGCTGCCGCAGTATGCGCAGCGCACGGTCATCTGCTCCGTCGCTGTCAGCACGCCCGCGCCGCACTCGTTACACTTGAAACTCCGGCAGCCTTGCAACTCCTTGAGCTCATCGCGGGCGGCAGAGACGGCTGCATCCAGATCGACTACGCCAACATGTCGGCGGGCGGGTGCAGCCAGTTCGCGTTCGTGCTTGCAGTATCCACAGACGAGCTTGTTCGCTCCGCCCTCACGAATGCGCTGGGACATTCCTCCGCCACAATGTTCGCATTCAAACAGTTCGGCTGCCAGCTCAAGGTCCGCATGCTGCTCGTCGACGGTCTTCGGGGTGGCTGGTGCCGCCTGCGGCAGCGGGTCGAACTTGGGAAGTCGCTTCCGTCGCCGTCGTCTCGATGGCACGCCCGGTGGCTGACGGCGGGCACGGCGCGTCGTCCAATCCTGTTGATGGGCCGCAATGGCACGAGCGAGATCAGCGCGCGCATCCACGGCCAGCAGGGCCGGAGGGAAATCCTCCAGCGTGGCCATCACGTCGCTGACAAATGCACAGATCGTGTCTTCCTGCCATGCCAGATCTTTCCAGAGCTGCGCATTGGGACAGTCGCCGTCCATGCGCGCGCGAATAGCGTCGATGGACTTGCGTGTTTCCAGCACATGCTTCAGCAACACGCGCCAGGTCTCGCCGTAAGCCGCAGCAAGCGCCTTGCCCGGTGGCAAGAACAGCAATGCACCAACGCGTCGAACGGTGACCGCTGCCAACCCGTGTAACTCCAGCGCGTGCAAGCGCAATTCGCGAAAGGGCGCCATGGCCGCGAGCCGGGTGACGTTGCTCAGTTGCCCAGCCGAGTATGCATGAAACCACTCGCCCGGCCGCAGTGCGGCGATCTTGGCGAGCATGTGCTGCACGCGCGACAGGTGCGTGGTCAGCACCAGGTCTTCGACGGGGCTTGTCATCGTTCGCCATTCTGTCGCCCGGACGCGCCGTGTGCGAGCCCGTCGCGGAACAAATTGGCGCCGGTGATGTGGCGGCGACAGCCGTTACGATTATGAAACTGTCGTGGTCTTCAGCCCGCCATCAGGATCACAAACGCGGTCATCCCCACCAGCAGCAGAATCAGTGCGATCGTTTCGCTGATCATGTCGTTGTCCTCTCGGCCCCTGCGTGTCGGCATTCACAGGGATACACCGTGCGGGTGCCGGTCGGCAATCGACAGCCGGCAACGCGGTTTTAGTATTGAAACCGGAGGATACCCGGTTGCAGAAACAGAACGAGCTGCGCCAGCGACTGCGACGGCTGGCCGACCGCTTTTCACAAGCCGAGCTTGCGCGCCGCACCGGCGTCAGTAAGGCCAACGTGCACCGCTACCTGCGCGCCGGGCGCGTGCCCGCAGAGTTCCTGCAGTCCCTGGTCGCGCAGCTGCATGTGCGGCCCGACTGGCTGCTGGAGGGCCGCGGCGCCATGCTGCGCAGCGAGGTCAGCGAGCACGCCGCAGAGGAATCAGCCAAGCTGCTTGAGCTGGTGGTGAACTTGAACGCGGTTAGTCACGAGCGCCTGGGCGCGCTGTCCGAAGACAGCACGCGGCAGGTGCGAGAATTGGCCGACGCCCTGGCCCGCAACGAAGAGCTGCGCGCCCGCCTGAACCAGCGCGTCACGCCCGCGTTCAGCAAGCTCATCAGCCGCCAGCAGCAGCACCTCAACGCAGCCGAGTACGAGCAGGCCGACGAACTCGCGCCGGCGCTGGCCCAGCTGGTGCGCCTGTGCGACCACACCGAGTTGCGCGTGCGCCACGACATGCTCGACGCCGTGCGCCTGTGGTGGAAGGGCGACCTGCAGCGACAATCTGAGTTGCACCGCCGGGTGCTGGGCCAGCTGATTGCCGCCGGCAAGGTGCGCGACCGGCAGTTCCTGCGCGTGACCTACAACCTATGCGCCGGGCTGTATGCCGCGGGCAGGCTGGCCGAGGCAGCCCGTATCGCCGACGCCGTGCAGATGCTGGCCTGTCCCGCCGAGCCCGAATGGGACGAAGACCTGCTGATCCGCCTGCCGCGCGCGATCTACGATGCCGCCGAGGGTCGCATCGCCGACGCGATTCCCGCGTTCACGCTGGTCGATGCCGCCGTCAGTGCCGCGCTGCGCCCTTTCGCGCGCGATGCCGTGCTGCATGCGTGCTACCAGGCAGGGTTGCGCGACTTTCCTGACGTGCTGGCGCAATGGTCCCGCGGTCGCGGCAACGACGCCACACTGCTGCTGCTTGCACTGTGGGAGGACTCGCTGCAGGCACTGGCCGATGCCCTCAGGCTTTGCTCGCCGGATCAGCCGCCTGTCGTGGCTGCCATGCAGGAAGCGGCGCAGGCCATTGCCGCGGGCACACTGCCGCCGGCAATCGAGGTCGAAGCGTTGCGTGGTGTTGAGCGCGCGATCCTGCGCGCCGAAGCCGCCCGCCGCCAGCAGCGCAAGGATGCGGCGAAGCTCTGGAAGCAAGCGCAGGACGGCCTGGCAGGCCAAGCCGGCATTACGCCACCGCTGCTGCTGCTGGCCATGCACCATCGCCACACGCTGGAACTGGGTGCAGGCCGAACCGGAGAAGCCGCGCAGCAACATGCGCGCAGGGCGTTGCGCGGCTGGCTGGCGCTGGGCAACGGTGCCTTGCGCAAGGTTTGCGAGGCGAACGGGCTTGGGGCGGTGACTGCGGCAGCCAAATCCGCGGCCAAACCATAAAGTCATGCGCAATCAGCGCCGGCTGTCCGGCGCTCGCCACAATCCCTGTAGCAACAATGTGTTGCAACCGTTGCTGTTCAGCGAGTCTATGCGACGAGGAAGTAACTGACACTCATAAACAGACTGGCAGTGTCGCGTGGCCCGTTATAGTTCATGGCGGGCGCTGGGAGCGTCCGAGGGATCCGGGACCTTGCATGTTTCATTGAACCCGACCGGAGGGAGAACAGTCATGGCAAGCTTCAACAAAGTCATCATCATGGGCAACCTTACCCGTACACCGGAGCTGCGCAGCACGCCCGGCGGCGCCCAACTTTGCGACCTGACGCTGGCAGTCAACGAAAGCTTCAAAGACAAGTCCGGCAACATGCAGGAGTCCACGCACTTCATTGAAGTGACGTTCTGGGGCAAGCAAGCCGAGACCATCTGCCGCTGGAAGAAACAGGGCGACCCGCTTCTGGTTGAAGGCTCGCTCAAGCAGGACAAGTGGGTCGACAAGGAAACCGGCAAGAACCGCAGCAAGCTGAAAGTCCACGGCGTGAGCTGCACCTTTCTCAATCGCGGCCAAGGCGGTGGCGAAGGCGGCGGTGGAGGCGGCGGCGGCAACCGCAACCAGGGTGGCGGCAATCGCGGCAACCAGAGCCGTCCACAACCCGCGGGCCAGGGCAACCAGTCCCAGGAGCCGCAGGGCAGCGGTGACGACTACGACGGCGGATACGACGGCTATGCCACAAGCCTGCCGGGCAACAGCGGCGAAGAGCCGCCGTTCTAAACAAGAACATGCCGATCTACGTAATCACGATCGAGTACACCAAGCCGATGCCCGAGGTCGAAGCTGCGACACCCGGGCATCGCGCCTATTTGAAGCAGTTGTTTGACGAAGGGCGGATCGTCGCCAGTGGGCCGTTCGTGCCGCGCACGGGCGGGATGCTGCTGTTTCGCGCCGCCAATGCCGCCGAAGTGGCGGTTGTGATCGAGGCCGACCCGTTTCAGCGGCTTGGCGTCGCCCGCTACGACGTGCGCGAGTGGTCACCGACGTTTGGCGCCGAACGCCTGGCGTAGGCCGCCGGTATTCAGCGCCGCCCGTGCGTGGTTGAATTGCTGCCCGCATGCTGCTGCTGATCGACAACTACGACTCGTTCACGTTCAACCTAGCCCACTACTTCTCTGAGCTTGGCGAGGAAGTGCGTGTCGTGCGCAACGACGCAGCCACACTGGACGAGCTGGCTGCCCTGAACCCGGCGCGGGTGTGCATCTCGCCCGGGCCCGGTCGGCCCGCGGATTCGGGCGTGACACCGATGCTGTTCGCCCGCTTCAAAGTGCCGATCCTGGGAGTGTGCCTTGGCATGCAGGCCCTGGCCGAGCACTTTGGCGCGCGGCTTGTGCATGCGCCGACACTGATGCACGGCAAGACCAGCCGGATTGCGCATGAGGGCGCCGGGGTCTTCAAGGGGCTGCCGTCGCCTTTCACGGCGTGCCGCTATCACAGTTTGTGTGTTGACCCGTCAAGCGTGCCCGAGTGTTTAGAAGTGACGGCCCGCAGCGACGACGGCGTGATCATGGGCCTGCGACACCGCGAACTGCCGGTAGAAGGCGTCCAGTTTCATCCTGAGGCCATACTCACCGAGCACGGCCACACCCTGCTGCGCAACTGGCTGGCGGAATCGGTGACCGGTTAGCCGAAGCGGCCGGTGAGGTAGTCTTCGGTCTGCTTCTTGCGCGGCTTGATGAACATTTCGCTGGTCGCGCCATACTCGACAATTTCGCCCAGGTACATGAACGCCGTGAAGTCGGCCACGCGCGCGGCTTGCTGCATGTTGTGCGTCACGATGATGACCGTGAAGTTCTTGCGCAGGTCCAGGATCAGCTCTTCGATCTTCTGCGTGCTGACCGGGTCGAGCGCGCTGCAGGGCTCGTCCATCAGCAGCACGTCGGGCTGGTTGGCGATGGCGCGGGCGATGCACAGGCGCTGCTGCTGGCCGCCCGAGAGCATGCTGCCGTTTTCGTTCATACGGTTGCTGATCTCGCCCCACAGGGCCGTGCGCTTGAGGCAGTACTCGACGATCTCATCCAGCTTCTTGCGGTCGCGCTCGCCGGCGATGCGGTTGGCGTAGATGACATTCTCGTAGATCGTCTTGGGAAACGGGTTGCTCTTCTGGAACACCATGCCGCAGCGCTTGCGCAGCTCAATCGTGTCCTGGTTGCGGTCAAAGATGTCATCGTCGCCCAGGTACACCTTGCCCGTGGTGTGCACGCCGTCGATCAGGTCGTTCATGCGGTTGATGCTGCGCAGCAGCGTGGACTTGCCGCAGCCGCTGGGGCCGATCAGGGCCGTCACGCGGTTCTTGGGAAAGCGCAGGTCAACGTTCTTGAGGGCATGGGCCTTGCCGTACCACAGGTTGAAGTTTTCCACACGCACCGCGGGCTCCAGGGCAAGCGGATCTTCCGACTCGCCAAAACTGCTGGTGTCCGTCGTGATCGTCGGCGTGGTGCGCGTTGAGACAGTGCGTTTCAGTTCTTCGGTGCTCATGACCGCATGTTCCTGGGGCATGACCTTCCCTTTTCCACAGTAGCAGTTTCCGCCTAGACGTGGCTGGTTGCCAGCTTCTTTCGCAGCTTGTTGCGTAAAGATATTGCAAAGATGTTAAGCGTGGCGACCAGCGCGATCAGCACCAGCGAGGTGGCGAACACCAGCGGCTTGGTGTTGTCCACATTCGGGCTCTGGAAACCGACGTCGTAGACGTGAAAGCCCAGGTGCATGAACTTGCGCTCTAGGTGCACAAAGGGCGGAATGCTGTCGGCGGGCGGGTAGGGCGCGTACTTCACGGCGCCCACCAGCATCAAGGGCGCGACCTCGCCGGCGCCGCGCGCCATGGCCAGAATCGTGCCGGTCAGCACGCCGGGCATCGCCTGCGGCAGGATCACGCGCCAGATTGTCTGGAACTTGCTGGCCCCGCACGCCAGGCTGGCTTCGCGCTGGCTGGAAGGCACCGCGGAAAGCGACTCCTCGGTGGACACGATCACAACGGGCACGGTCAGCAGCGCCAGTGTCAACGCCGCCCACATCACGCCGCCGCCGCCAAACGTGGGGGCGGGTAGCAGTTCGGGGAACAGCAGGTCGTCGATGGTGCCGCCGACCATCACGCAGAAGAACCCGAGGCCGAAGATGCCAAACACGATGCTGGGCACGCCGGCCAGGTTATTGACCGAGATGCGAACGGCGCTGACCAGGGTGCCCTGCTTGGCGTACTCGCGTAGGTACAACGCCGAGACTACGCCGAACGGCACTACCACCACGCACATCAGCAGGGTCATCACCAGGGTGCCCACGATCACCGGCCAGATTCCGCCTTCGGTGTTGGATTCACGCGGGTCGTCTGTGAGATATTCCCAGACGCGAGCGGTGTACACGCCCAGTTTGCCAAACAGCCCCATCTCGTTGGGCCGAAAGGCACGCACCACCTCGGCCAGGGGCAACGTCGCGGTGCGGCCGTCCGCGGTCATGAACTCATACGTCGCAAGCTCTTCGTCGTGGCGCATGCGCACGACCTCGTAGCGCAGCTTGTTGAAGTCGGTGGCCTGCACCCGGCCCCGTTCAAGCGTGAGCTCGCTGGCGCGCTGCATGGCGGCTTGCTCTTCGGCGGTCAGGTTCAGGCCCTGGGCGCCCTGCAGCCACTTTTCCAGCAACGGCGCAAGCAGTTCCAGCCATTGCGCGGATGCGCGGGCGGCTTCTTCGGGCGAGACGGATGGGTCCGGCAGGGGCTCTTGGGCGCCCCATTGTGTGTAGAGTTCGTCCAGGCCCTCGAACATGTCGACGGCGCCGCGCGATTGCCTGTGTTCGTAGCGCAGCGACTTCACCGAGTCCTGCAAGTCCTTCAGCTCAAAGTTCACGCGGCCGATGGCGTTCTTTTCGATGTCATAGCGTTCAAGAAAGCGCTCGCGCATGAGCGCTTGCTGCGTCAGGAACACCTCCCAGACTTTCTCGCGGCCGTCCGCTTCGATGTCGGCAACGACCTCGTTGTCCACCGTGACGCGCGTGACGTAGCCCGTAAGCACGCCCTTTTCCAGGCGCTCGATAATCGCCGCATAGGGCAGCGATACCCGTTCAAGCACGCACTCGTTGTACGTGCTGACGCGGTGTCGTTTCATCGCGTCGGGGTCGGGCAGCTCGGTGCGTACCCAGCGGAAGTACGACGAGTCGGGGTACAGGCCCTGGCCCTGGTTGCCCTGGCGCACCAGTACCTCAGTCGGGTCGGTGTCGATCTGGTAGGCCTTGACGGGTGTGCCGTCGGGGTTGGGCGGCAGTTCGCGGATGTCCATCGGCCGCTCGCCCCGCGTCGTGCCGACCAGCACTCGCCGGTCGCGCCAGCGGTCGTCGCCGAGCACTGTCTCGATCGGGACCTTTCGGCCCGACTCGTCCAGGTAGCCCCAGTCCGACGGAAAGTCCTGCGGGTTTGCCAGGTAGGCTGCGGCTGTCACCGGGTTGCCTGCGGCATCCTGAACCACCTGTCCGCTGAGATCGGCCAGAAGCCAATCGTTGCCTTCAAACAGCTCGCGGTGGTTGCGGTAGTCATCAATGAAGGCAGGGCGCGGTGTCTTGAAACCAAACGGCACGGGCTTGCCGTTCAACGTGCGCCACGCCACCCGGCCCAGCAGGGTTCGCCCATCAGCGGGAATCCATACCTCGCCGCGCTCAGCGTCGTCGACGTACACGCGGCTTAGCCAGTCGTCGTGCCCCTTCTCAAAGCGTGGCCGGTAACTCTCCGGGTCCTTGAGGAAGTCGGCGGGCTCCACTTCCCTGCCGTCCTTTCCCAGGATCATGACGTCCTTGGCGTTTCGTACGCGCCACCGCCGGCCGGTGTAGCGGCCGAACAGGGCGCCCAGCGCGCGGAAGTCTTCAATGGTGGCGCGGCGCGGTGTTTCGGGGTCGGCGGACAGCTCTGTGCCATCCAAGTCGCGCCATGCGTTATCGCCGCCGGGGACGACCACCTGCGTGTCATCCCGGCTGATGAACACGGCGCCCTTGTCAACGTGCCGCACCGTGAAGCGCGCCTCGCCCATCACGAACGCGTCGATGTCATGGGGCCAGAATGCGATCGTGCCTTCCATGACGATCAGGGCCAGCATGCCGATGATCATCACGACGCCAGTGGCCACGGCGCCGCCGCTGAGCCAGACCCAGGGCTCGCCTTTCACGCGCCTGCGAGGTTGTGCTTTCTTTGACATCACATCCTCGACAACCTGTGGCGCAGGCGCATGCGCACGATTTCTGCCATCGTGTTGATCACGAATGCCATCAGGAACAGCACCAGCCCGCCAAGGAACAGCGTGCGGTACAGCGTGCCGCCGTGCGGTGCCTCAGGCATTTCAATTGCGATGGCGGCGCTGAGGCTGCGGAAGCCGTTCAGCGGCTGCATGTCCATGACGGGTGTTCCGCCGGCAGCCATCACGACGATCATGGTTTCGCCCAGCGCGCGCCCCAGCCCGATCACGATCGCGCTGAAGATGCCGCTGACGGCTGTGGGCAGCACGATGCGCATGGTGGTCTGCCAGCGCGAAGCGCCGCACGCCAGGCTTGCGGCGCGCAACTGGTTGGGGACTGTGCTCAACGCGTCTTCGCTTATGGTGTAGATCAACGGGATCACGGCAAAGCCCATCGCGAAACCGACCACCAGCGAGTTCGATTGCTCGAACTTCCAGCCCTCAGCGCCCGTGATCCAGCGCCGGAAGTCCGCCACGCTGCCCGCGGTGGGGTGGTCGTAGCTGAAGAACAGTCCCTCGATCAGGGGCGCGATCAGGAACGAGAGGCCGAAGCCTGCCAGCAGCAGCACCGACCCGAACGCAACCGAAATGCCGATGTCCACCGTCAGTGCGCGCGCGCCACTATGGACAGGCCCCTCAAGCCGCTCGCGCAGCCGGTCACCCGGCGTGCGACCCCGGTCGTCACGCAGCCGCCGGGCCAGTGTCTTCGAGCCCCAACCCAGCAGCAGCACACATGGCAGAGCCAGCACGGCCACCAGCAGGTTGTGGCCGCCGGGAACCCACCAGCCCTTGGGCAACATCGCGGCGCCGACTTCCTGGTCGCGCTGCAACTCCTGCCCGCCGCCGGGCCAGGTGCGGAAGTCGCCGGCTGCCAGGGCATCGGCGGCCTCTTCGTTGACCGGCTGGAAGCTGACCGGGTCCAGCAGGGCGGGGTTGGCGCCTTCGACGGCTGGAAACAGGTAAACTTCGGCACGGGGCCCGACCAGCGACGCCAGCCAGATGCCGAACGCAAGCAGGACAAACAACAAAGTGGTGCTGCGCCAGTAACCGAATTTCCCGACCAGGCTGGGCGGACAGCGCTGCCACACCCATCCGAACACGATGAACACCAGGGGCACGATCACGATGGCGCACATCGCGGTCGGCATGATCGGCCCGATCTTTGGCGCGAAGTACAACGCCGCCAGGAAGCCAAGCACTACAGACGGAAGGCTGGCCATCACCTCCATGGTCGGCTTGAACACGCTGCGCATGTTGCGGTGCATGAACTCGCTGGTGTAAATCGCGGCCAGCACAGCCAATGGCACGGCGAACAGCAGCGCGTACAGGGCGCCCTTGATGGTGCCCATGATCAGCGGGATCAGGCTGAGCTTGGGCTCGACGTCATCGGTGCCGCCGGTGCTCTGCCATTCGAACTTTGGCTCGTCGTAGCTTTCGTACCAGACCTTGCCGAACAGGACATCCCAGCTGATTTCGCTGTGTGGCGCGTACACCCACCAGTGGTGGAGCATGCCGTCGGCGGAGATGCCGACGACTCCGTCGCCCTTGAAGTTGAACACTGCGTGGCGCACGCCCGGCCCCTGCATCGACACAAACTTGCGATTGGCCGTGTTGTTGATCGCGTGCACGTGGCCGCCTTCGTCCAGCACCAGCGCGGCCTTGGTCAGTGCGGACGAAGAAATCGAGATCACGGGGTGCTCGCACGACGGCAGGGCGCGCGCGCGGACAAAGCGCTTCCATACCGTGCCCTCATCGGGGTCCTCATCGCGCACCGTCAGCCACGACTGCAACCCGCCCAGGCTGTCGCCCAGAACAAGCGAATCGTCACCCAGCACAAACCCGGCCGCCGTCAGCCGGGGCTCGTCGGGCATCGCGTTGTGGCCCTGCTGCTCGCGCAGGTCGTTAGCGATCTCGCGCCAGGCGCGGCCAAGCTGCTGGTCGGACTGTGGTGCAAACACGTTCAACGCGGGATAGGGCAGGACGAACTGCCGAGTTTTCGGGTGGCGCTGAAAGTGGTACAGGTCGCCGCGCCTGGTCAGCAGAACCAGCGCGTCCTGCAACTCGTTGACCAGCGCGTAGGATGGAGCATGCACCAGCTCAGGTGTCAGCTCGCGGGTATCGGTGCTTGCCTCAACCTCGTCGGTCATCATGTTGACCGCGAGTTCCTCGCGCACGAGCCATGTGCGCGCGTCGCCGGTCACTGCCAGCATCGTGCAGGTGCGGTCGTCCTCGGCGGCGGCGTAATTGACCTGTCCCGCCAGCACGGTCACCGGTGCGCCGCCCAGGTCGGCGTCGATCTCGCGCAGGATCGTGACCACCGAGCGCACGACGCGGTACAAGCCAAAACTGGTGACGTGCTCGACCACCGTGTCGCCCTGCACCAGCACGCGCGGCGCGTAGTGCGGCTCTTTGAACTCCTGTTCGGTGGGCATTTCCAGCGCTGCAAGCTCACCGGGGTCTTCCCCGACGCCCTTGCGGATGAACTCGGTCAGGTACGCAATCTCGCCGACCAGCACGCGTCCGTCGCTGGTGCCCAGCAGCAGGTGGTAGTGCGGCACATCCAGGGTGCTGCCCACTTTGCGTTTGGTGCGAGGCCGCAGCGTCAGGTAGGCGGCGGTAACGCGCGCAGTACCGAGTTGCGGTGGTTTTTCAGCGGACAGCGTTTCGCCCGTCGCCATGGCAAAACTGGTGATCGTGCCGTCGGCCGTGATGCGTACGCCGACACGACGGTACTCATCGCAATGCAGCACCATTGTATCGCCGGCCGCGAGTTGAATCGGCGGCGTCACCGGCCCGGAGTCGCCGCTGGCGAACAGGGGTATCACCTGCGTGGCGATGAATGCGATCAGGCCCAGTACCGCGACAATCACGCCAAGACCGCCGACGGTGATCAGCACGTTTGCGGCGCGGTCAACAATCTTGACGCGCAGCGTGGTCTTGCGGCTGTATTGAGGCAGCGGTGCTTTGTCCACGTTGGGAGGCCCGGTGTGCGGCACAGACAGATCAGGCGGGGCGCACATAGCGCCCCGCCTGCCCGTTCATGGTGTTACTTGGACGCGTACTGGTCGGCGTACTTTTCCACCATCTTCTTGTTCAGGGGGAAGAAACCGTCCTTCAGGACGACCTCTTGTCCTTCCTTGCAGTGGATAAAGCGGAAGAACTCACGCACCACCGGAGTCGTTTCCTTGCCCGGGGCGCGGTTGAAGTAGATCAACAGGAAGCGCTGCAGCGGGTACTTGCCGGCATAGCAGTTTTCACCGGTGGCGTCGTAAGCCTCATCGCCTTCCTTCTTGGCGATCGGGACCGTCTTGACGCCTGCGGTCTTGTAGCCGATGCCGCTGTAACCGACGGCGTTGCGGTCCACGCTGATGCTCTGGACCACCGCGGCGCTACCCGGCTGCTCCTTCACAGCCTTCTTGTAGTCACCCTTGAACAGGGCCTTTTCCTTGAAGAAGCCATAGGTGCCGCTGGCGCTGTTACGGCCGTACAGCACGATGTCGCTGTTCTGCCAGTCGCCCTTGAGGCCGACCTGGCCCCATTTGGTGATGTCTTCGCTGTGGCCACCCTTGCGGGTCTGGCTGAAGATCGAGTCCACCTGGGGAAGCGTCAGGCTTTCGACCGGGTTGTCCTTGTGGACGAACACGGCGAGGGCGTCGATGGCGACGGCGACGACGCTGGGCTTGTAGCCGTACTTGTCTTCAAACTTCTTGATTTCTTCTTCTTTCATCGCGCGCGACATGGGACCGATGTCGCTGGTGCCGTCGATCAAGGACGGGGGGGCGGTGGTGCTGCCCTTGCCCTCAACCGCGAACTTCACGTTCGGGTAGTGCTTGCGGAAGCCTTCGGCCCACAGGGTCATCAGGTTGTTCAGCGTGTCGGAACCGACGCTGCTGATGTTGCCGCTGATGCCCGCGACCGCACTGTACTGCTCAAGCTCGGTGTCTACGGTTACTGAGCCTTCGGCCTCGGTGGGGGTGGCACCGGTTGCGGCAAAGGACGCGACGAGCGCGCCGATGGCCACAACTGCCATTGCAATCTTGTATCGCATTGAGTGTCTCCAGTTCAAAAGGATAGGTCTCTTCAACTGGGGACAGCGTAGAAACGTGCGATGAGCCGATTGTGCGGACTGTGTAAAGATTAGATTAATCGGGCCGGACCCGGCGCAGCGCAAGCAGCCCAAGGGCCAGCACAGCCAGCAGCCACCAGCGCGAGGTGCCGCCGACGCCCGTGGAGCAGTCGTCAGGACGGCTGGACGTTGATTTCTTCTTGGCGGGTGCGACGGCATTGCCCTCGAAGGTGAAGGTGTATGGGTTCTTCACCGGGTCGTTCGAGGCGATGCTGACGTCGAAACTGAAAGCCGTGGCAGCAATCGGCGAGACTTGCAGGCGAAAGGTCGTCGTCGCGCCCATGGCCACGGGGGTGACAGGATCTTGCAGGACAATCACCGTGCAGTTGCTCTCGCCGGACAGGGCGACTGGCGGCATGCTTGTGAGGTCAAGGTCGGTGGCGCCGTCGTTGCGAATGGTGTACGTGAGGTTGAACGGTGAGGCGCCGGTATTCTGCAATGAGTCGGTCGCACCCACGGCAATGACCACGGTGTCGCGCAACACGACCATGTCAGACTGGGCGCACAGGGGTGTCGCGAACATCAATAGTAGAAGCAGCCATCGCATGGTGAGGGATTATGAAAGCGCCGCGGCCGAATGCACCCCGCGAGTGAAGAAATTCCGTTGATGCTTCGCACCTGCCCAAACGTACTTCAGTCGCCTTTGGGTGTTCCTTCCGGCGTTTCTTTTGGCGTTTCCTTGGGCGTGTCTTTCGGATCTTCCTTGGGCGGATCTTCCTCGAAACCTTCCTTGTACCAGCGCTCAAGTCTTACGCTGCCGTCTGTGGCGTACTCGCGGTACCAGCCGTCGAGCCAACCCTCCTTGAACGTCCCGACTGCCTGTGGTTTGCCTTCGCGGCTGAACCACTCCCACAGGCCGGTGCGAGCGCCATCGTCATCGTAGTGGCATGTGAGCTGTTTGTTGCCGTTGTCCCACCAGAACTGCCATTTGCCCCGGCGCTCATAGTCCCAGTGGCCGTGGCTCTCGAGCGAGCCGTTGCGGTACCAGGTCTGCCACAGGCCCGTGCGATCAACGTCGTAGGTGCCTTCTTCGGACTTTTCGCCGTTGTCGTGCCAGAAGGTCCAGACTCCCTTGCGTGAGCCTTCGTTGTACTTGCCCTGCGCGGCCTTCTTGCCGTTGGCGTGATAGCGCACCCATTCGTTCTCGAGTTCGCCGCCCTGGTAAAAGCACTCAACCAGCTTCTCGCCGTTGGCGTGCCAAAGCGCCCACGCGCCGCTGCGTTCACCGCGCACGTACACGCCTGCGCTGGCCTTCTGGCCGTTGTCGTGCCAGAACGACCAGCTGCCGGTGCGGCTGCCGGACTCTTTGTCGTACTCGCCTTCTTCTTTGCGGCTGGTGTTTTCGTGCCACCAGGTCCAGATGCCGTAGCGATTGCCGCGGTCATAGGTGCCAGAGGACTCCTTGACACCATCCTCGTAGTAGAAGGTCCAGCGGCCGTGCTGCAGCTGCTCGAGGTTTTCGCCCTCGGACTTCAGGTTGCCGTTTTCAAACCACTGCTTCCATGGGCCCGGCTTCGTGCCCTTGTACTCAATCTGTTCGCTCGTGACGCCGTTGGCGTACCAGCTGTCCCAGCGGCCCTCTTTCACGCCGAGTGTGTAGCGGCCGCTTCGCAGCAGTTGGCCGGTGTCGTACCACCACTCCCACTTGCCGTCTTCTTTGTCGGCTTTCCAGTTGCCCTGGATGGTGCGCGTCGCATTCGGCGCCCAGCTCACAGTGCGGCCGTCTTTCACGCCTTCTTTGTAGTAAAGCTCGCTGCTTTTCTTGCCATCGTTGTACCACCACTCCCACTTGCCATCGCGCTTGCCGTCTTTGAACTTGCCCGCGTACTCTTTCTTGCCGGTGTTGTGCCAGCGCGTCCATTCACCCTGTTGCACGTCGGCGATGTAGACGCCCAGTTGCAGGCGCTCACCGTTTTCGTGCCACCAGGTCCAGGTGCCGTCTTTCTTGCCCGACTTGTAATCGCCTGCGGCGCGTGTCTTGCCCGATTCATAGAACTCTTTGTATTCGCCCCAGCGCGTCTCGGCGCCTTTGTCATCAACCTGCACCGCAAACCGCTCGCGCAGCTTGCCCGAGTCGAACTTGGTTTCGCGCCACTCAACTTTCACCTTCGGCGCAGCCGGCAGCGCCACGGCAAGCAGCGTGCAGACAAGCGCGAACGTAAGACAGCGTGTCAGCATGGTTGGTTCCTGGTACGGGAAGCGCGATTGTAGCTTTGCCCCTGACCAACTTTGGAATCCAGATTGCGGAATTTGCGTCAATCCGCGACTTTCGGGCGGCTCGCGTTTGCCAATCCGTCGCATTCATTAAAAGCAGCAGGGGATGGGCCCCACACCCATCCCCCTCGGACAACCGTGCCGTTGGTAGCGCGGCTATCCGCAAAGCTTCATGATCTCGCGGCAGCGCGCCACGAGATTGTCGAGCATGTGCTCTTCGGCCTGCGCCAGCACTGGCTGCACTAGCGCCCGCGCTTCCGCGGCCATGCCCATGCGCGCCATGGCCATGCCCTTGTAAAGCTGCGCAACGCCGTGCAACACGCGGTCGTCCACGTTGCGGCAATACTCAAGGCAGCCGTCGGCTTCACTGGACAGGTAGTTCCATGCGCCGGCTTCTTCGGCCCAGGCAAGCAGGTTGTTCCAGCACTGGTGCATGCGGGCGGTGTCGCCAAGCTCGTCGGCGGCGATGTGCATGGCACGGCAGAACGCGTCGTCCATGGGCTGCAGGTCGCCCAGATTGCCGAGGACGTTGGCGTATGAAAACCAGTACTCGTAAAGCGTCTCGGTGTCGAACTGTCCCAGGCATGCCTGCAGGACTTCGTCTTCCAGCACGGCGCGGGCCTGCTTGTGGCCGCGCAGGTCCATCATGACCCAGGCCTTGCGCATCATGGCTTGACCCAGAAAGTCGCCGGTGCTGATGCGACGTTCGCGCTTTTCTGCCTCAGTCGGGTTCAGAAGCCGCTCCCACGCGACAAGCGATTCCTCAAACATGCCCTGTCGGGCCAGGGACGCGGCGTGGTTGAACTGCTCAATGAGCTGCGGAGAAATGTAAAGGGCGGTCGTCATAGGAACCTCCTTGTCGGAGGGGGACACCAGCATCCTCTAATAACTGTACACCATGAAAGAAACTTGGTCAACTTTTATGTAATGCACAGTCATATTGGCGACTGGATTCACCTTGACCGGAAGCAAACGATAAAGTATTTATCAATAAATACTTTATCATAGAGGCCACTATGACCACGCCGATCGACCAGCAAGAACGTATCCGTACCTGGTTTCACCCGTTGCGCATCAAGATCGTGGAACTGCTGCGTGCCCGCGGGTCCATGACCCAGACCGAGCTTGCACGCGCCATCGACGCCAACACGGCCAGCGCCCGCTATCACCTGCTGCGGCTAGTGCGTGCCGGGTTTGTGGAACATGCGGGCACGAGACCGGGGCCCAAGGCAATTACCGAGAAGCTGTTTCGGCACATCCAACAGGAGCCAACGATGGAACCGCTGACCTTTGCCACCAAGCACGGCACTGCCCAAGACCGCGAGATGCGAAGACTGAGCCTGGACAGTGTGACCGAGATTCACCGCGTCGGAGCGCGCATCATTCAGCGCGAGCCCCAACGCTTCTTCGGCATCCACACGCAGGAGATCACCGCTACGCCGGAAAAGTTGCGCGCCCTGCGCGATGCCCTGAAAGCCACACTGGCGGGATTCATCGCAGGACTGGAGGCACCCGGCGAGGACGAGAAAATAGAGCGCGCTACCGTATGCATCAACTTCTACCCGCACTCGGCACCGGCAGAGACTTGAGCACCCTCAGGGCGGTGGGTAGGAGGCAGGAGGTAGGAGGCAAAGGCAACTTCGGATGAAGTGTGAACCATTCTCGGCTTTGCCCCAAAGCCCCAAGCCGCAAGCCGCAAGCCCCAACCTCCAACCTCCAACCTCCAACCTCCAACCTCCAACCTCCAACCTCCCCAATTGCTCTGCGGACAAAGCCCGAAACTGCTCTAGACTGCCCCTGTGTACGTGATCGACGGATACAACCTGCTGCACACCCTGGCGCGACACCCCGGCGCATTGCCCGGTGACGATGACCGCGCACGCGCACGGCTGGTAGAAATGCTGTCGGCACTGGCAGTGCGCGAATCGACCACGGCCCGCGTGTTCTTTGACGGCACCGGCGGCAACGTGTCGGCTGGCGACCTGGCAGCCCCGAAAGTGCGCGTCACGTTTTGCGGCCCTGCGACCGGCAGCGCCGACGACGCCATCGTGGACTTTGTCGAGGGCCACAACCACCCGCGCCAGCTAAAGGTTGTCAGTGCCGACCGCGAGGTCACCAGTGCCTGCAAGCTCGCCGGCGCCCGCATCGTTCACAGCCGCGACATGAGCGAAACACTGGCGCGCATGGCGCCCGCGCAGGTCGAGCGTTCTGAGCCGGAAAAGCCCACCCGGGGCGCGATCGGCAAACTCGAACAGGAAATGCTGGACGATATCGGCGAGTTTGGCGAGTTTCAGCGAGAGGTTGAGGACGAGCTGGGATGAACAGGTCCGCGCATGTCCGGGGGAGAACCCGAATCCTGCCGCTGTGTCTGCTCGCGTTGCTGGGTGCGTGCACGGCGCAGCAGTCGCGCCACGTCGTTGCCGGCGAAGCGCTGGCGCACGGGGACAGTGCCGTGCAGGGCCGCGTGCTCGATGACTTTGAGACCGAAGACGCGGCGTTTCGCTGGGCGCTTTATGGCATCGAGGGCTCGGTGAACCCGCTGGCCCATGCGCGCGATGACGGCGCACTGCAATTGACCAGCGACAGCAGCGCCGGCCTGGTGTGGCGGCAGATCGGCTTCGACCCCGGCGCCGAGCCGTTGCTGGCATGGCGCTGGAAAGTCTCGCGCACGTACGACAGTTCCAGCCCGTTGTCGCCAGAGCTCGACAACTTTCCCGCGCGCCTGCTTGTGGGGTTCGATCACAGCTGGGCCGGGGCCAACCCGGCGGCCCTGTCATGGCGTCGAAAGGTCGAAGAGTACACCGGGGTAAGGCCGCCTGCGCGGGCCATCTGCTACACCTTCGGCGGCGAGTTGCCCAGCAGCGAAGCCGTCGACGCCACCTTCGGCGACGGCCGCATCGCCGTGATCAACCTGCGCACGCCGCGCAGCGCAGCCGGCGAGTGGCTGCACGAAGTGCGCGATGTGGCGGCCGACTATCGGGCCATCTTCAACGAGGCGCCGCCACCGGTGAGTGCGATGGCGCTGGGCTGCGACAGTCATCGACTGAAGCTGCGGGCGCAGGCTTGGTTCGATGACATCACGGTGTACGGCCCCGACGCGTACGCCCAGTTTCGGAAAGAGCTGACGCTGCCGCCGGACCGGACGACGCCGCTGCTGACATGGCTGATCATCGCCGGCGCTTCACTCGTGGCCACAGCCACCGCGGGCATCTGGTTCTGGAAACGCCGCAATCCATAGAGCGATTGTGCCAGTCCCGCTTGTTCTTGTCGGATTCGGACGGTCAACAAACTGCCTTTCGCGAAGGCGGCGAGGAAGGGCAAACGGCCAAAGCAACCACAGGTGAACTTCCAAAGCGGAGAGAACCACTGGTTCTTGGAATGCGCCACGGAGTGGCGCACGGAGTCTGGCCCATGGCGTAGCCATGGGGAAGCAGGCATAAGAGCCATCGCGCCCCAGGGGGGCGCGGGAGGCTTGCGATCTTTCCCGCGCCCCGCTGGGGCGCAAAGATGTTCTGATCTCGGTTTCCCACGGCTTCGCCGTGGGCCAGAATCCCGGCACCCCGCTGGGGCGCACGGCAAGGCTAAGGTTGCCCAATCAATGGGCCGCGCGTCCTTGACCGCACCGCAACGTGTGGGTGCCTGTGGTTGCAATTCGCGATTCCATGCTCCCGTGGCGTCAGTTTGGGGCGGTTGGGCAGAACCACTTCGCATTGAGCTTACTTGCCGGCGGTCACGGATTCCGCGACTTGGGCTTCGACCGGTGCGGGTTCCGGCTCGGGGCTGGAGTCGCGGGCAATGACTGCCGCTTGCTGGCTGCGATTGGATGCGTGTTTGCGCTCGGCCAGGCGCGCGATGACGACCATGATGCCGAATGCGCCACCGATCGGGATCAACAGCCATTCCCAGACCAGGGCCAGGCCCGCGACCATTCCCAGCCCGCCGCCGGCGACCTGGATAAAGCTCAGCTCGTTGGCTGCCACGCGGTCGATCAATGCCTCGAGTTCGCCCTCGTCGCGCGCCAGCAACTCGCCCTCGATCAAGCCGGCGACGTCCACGGCAGTGACCAGCTCTTTGGCCATGCCGCCGATAAGCTCGCGCAGCTTCAGGCGCACCTTGTCATTGCGCAGGACTTCTTCAGTGCGTTCGGGCAGCGTGGCGACGAAGCGTTTGCCGACGGCCTTCAGGCTCTCGTGCTGCATCAGGTCGTCGGCCAGCTTGTCCACCACTTTGTCGATGATGGGGTCCATCAGCCCGACCTTCATGCCGCCTGCAGTCAACCCGCCAGCCAGTGCCGCGGCCAGGGGCCCAAGCTTGGCGAACATGGTGGCAGCGCCGCCGCCCGCCAGAGCGGCGTTGACGGTGCTGCGGGCGCTGGCCTTGAGCGACGACTTGGATGCGGTGATCACGTCCTGCATCGTGGTATGAATGGTGCGGTCGACTTCGGTTTCGACCAGCTTCCGGGCGTCGGGGTCGCCCAGCAGCCCCGGGATGTGCGTCGAGATGCGGTCGATGGCCTGGTCGACGGCGCCGGAATCCATCAGCAGCTTGTGCATGCGGTCGCCGGAGATCAGGTGTTCTTCCAGTGTTTCGCCGACGCTGCGCGCGAGCTCTTTGCGGCGCTTGGGCACGACGCCCTGCACGCCAAAGACGCGCACGCGCGGGTGAAACAGCATCTTGATCGCGACCCAGTTGGTCGCAAACCCGACCAATCCGCCGATTGAGACCGCAAAAAAGACGCGCGTCCACGGCTCTTCGGGCAGGTACCAGCGCAGAACAGCACCGGCAATCGTGAGCGCCGTCAGCGAAAAACCCGTCACCCCAAGAATCGGGAACCCGCGCTTGGCAGGCAGTGGCGATGCGGTGTCAGCGGGGGTGGGCATGGGTTGGCCGGGCGAGCACAGGAGAACCAGTCAGTAGTGAGTCAGCGGCCGCGCTGCTGTAAGCGCGCCAGGACGCATGCCCGCTCGTAGTTCAGTGTGCGCCAGCACCGATTTCCGTTTCGTCGCGGGCGCCTACTCCAGCACCAGCGTTTCGCGCAAGACCTCATCGACCGTGGTGCCGCAGTCATAAATGGCCAGCAAGCCCGACTCGCGCAGCGTGCGCATGCCGTGGCGACGGCCGGCTTCACGCAACGAAGCGACGTTGGCGCCGTCCATGATCATCTGCTTGACTTCATCGTTGACGCGGAACATTTCGTACAGCGCCATGCGGCCCTTGTAGCCTGTGTTGTTGCAGCGCGAGCAGCCCTTGCCGAAGGCAAACTTCTTGCCGCGGATGGCTTCCTGGCGAATGCCAAGTTCCATGCAGTGTTCGGCTTCGGGCTCAAAGTAGTCTTTGCACGACACGCAGATCTTGCGCACGAGGCGCTGGGCAATGATCGCTTCCATCGTGGCTGCAATCAGGAACGCCTCGAGGCCAAGGTCGAGCATACGCGTGGTTGCGCTGGGCGCGTCGTTGGTGTGCAGGGTACTGAGCACAAGGTGGCCCGTGAGCGCCGCCTCGACGGCGATGCCGCCCGTTTCACGGTCGCGGATTTCGCCCACCAGGATCATGTCCGGGTCCTGGCGCAGGATGCTGCGCAGCGCCGCCCCGTAAGTCAGGCCGACTTCTTCGTTCACCTGGCACTGCATCACGCCGGGCAGGTCATACTCGACCGGGTCTTCGGTGGTGATGATCTTCAGGTCGGGCGTGTTCATGAAGTTCAGGCAGCTGTACAGCGTGGTGGTCTTGCCGCTGCCCGTGGGGCCGGTGACCAGCACAATGCCGTTGGGCTTGGCGATCAGGGCCTTCATCATCTCGTTGTCCTCGGGGCGCATGCCGAGGTTGTCGAGGTCCAGGCTGACGTTGCTGCGGTCAAGAATACGCATCACGCAGCTTTCGCCGAACATCGTGGGCAGCGTGCTGACGCGCAAGTCCACGCTGCGGCCTTCGATGGTCAGCTCAATGCGACCGTCCTGGGGCATGCGAGTCTCGGCGATGTCGAGCTTGCTTAGCACCTTGATGCGGCTGATCAGCGATGGCGCAAGTTCCTTGGGCGGGTTTTCCATGGCCAGCAGCGCGCCGTCCACGCGGTAGCGCACCTGGAAGCGTTCTTCAAACGGCTCAAGGTGAATGTCGCTGCTGCGGTCCTTGATGGCCGTGGACAGCAGGAAGTTGAGCAACTTGACCACTTGCGGTGCGTCAGGGTCGTCCGAGTCAACGGCAATCGCGTTCTTGCCGATCACGCCTTCTTCAATGAACTCGGCCAGGTCGCCGCCAAGGCCCTTCTTGGCGCCGCCTTCGCCGTAGAAGTTCTCAAGTGCCGCGTCGATGTCTTCCTGGCTGGCCAGCGCGCCCTGGATGCGGATGCCGGGGATGCGGCTTTGCAGCGAAAACTGCAACTCGTCAAACACCACGATCTTCGTGGGGTCGTCCATGGCGATGGTGAACATCTTGCTTTCGGCGTCATACTCAAGGGGCACGACGCGATAGGTGTGAGCCTGCGCTTCCGTGACCAGGTCAAGCAGCTCGATCGGGATGTCCAGCCCGGCCAGGTCCACGAAGTTCATGTCGTTCTGGGCCGCCAGCGCCATGGTGATGTCGCCGTCGCTGCACGTGCCCATCTCGCAAAGAATCTTGCCCAGCAAGCCGCCCTGCTTCTTCTGGCGCGCCAGCGCCTCCTGGATATCACCCTCGGTGACCAGTTCGATTTCTTTCAGGATCTGTCCCAGCAGCTTGCGGCGCTTGGCCATGGGTGAGTCTCCGGCATCAGGATGCAGCGGGGGCGCAGCAGGCTGCGTCCCCGCACCCGTATTCTACTTCTTCAGTTGCCGCGTCGAGAGGGCGGCAGCGGCTGCAGCCGCAGGCGGCGCGGCGACGGCGCCATGCCCCTCTTCGTCGGCGACCAGCTGGTCGTCCCACAGCCTGCCCTTGCCCTTGCGGAAGCTGTCGAACTTTTCGCGCATTTCTTTCTGGTTGCTGCACTTGCGAAACATTTCCATGCGCGTGATTTTCTGCGCGTTGTAAAGCTCAAACAGGTAATCATCCAGCAGCACCATGCCCTCTTTCTTGCCGGTCTGGATCACCGAGTTGAGCTGGTAGGTCTTGGCTTCGCGAATCAAGTTCTCGACTGCGCTGGTGCTGACCATGATCTCGAATGCGGCAATCAAGCCGCCGCCGACCTTGGGCATGATCGCCTGCGAGATGATGGCAATGATCGAGACGGCAAGCTGCGCACGTACCTGCTCCTGCTGGTTGGTCGGGAACGCGTCGATGATGCGGTCAACCGTGCGCGTGGCGCCCGTCGTGTGCAATGTGCCGAACACCAAGTGGCCCGTCTCGGCGGCGGTGATCGCGCTGCCGATGGTTTCAAGGTCGCGCATTTCGCCTACCAGGATCACGTCCGGGTCCTGGCGCAGCGCGCGGCGCAGGCCTTCACTGAACGTCGGCACGTCGTTGTGCAGCTCGCGCTGCGTGACAATGCACTTCTTGTGCGGGTGGTAGTACTCGATCGGGTCTTCGATCGTGATGATGTGGTGGTCCATGTTGGTGTTGATGTAGTCAATCATCGTCGCCAACGTGGTGGTCTTGCCGCTGCCGGTCGGGCCTGTCACCAGAAACAGCCCGCGCGGCCGGTCCAGCAGGCGCTTTACGTTTTCCGGCAGGCCGATCTGTTCAAACGAAAGCAGCTTGTTCGGGATCTGGCGCATGACCATGCCGACCACGTTCTTCTGCTTGAATGCCGCGCAACGAAAGCGCGCCTTGTCGCCGAATGCATAGCCCCAGTCCGTGCTGCCCGCTTCCTGCAGCTCTTTCAGGTTCTTTTCCGGGATGATCTCTTTGGCCAACCGGATGGTATCCGCGGCAGTCAACTCAGGCGCGTTTACGTCTTTCAGGTGGCCCGACTTGCGGATCGTGGGCTTGCGGCCCACCGCAAGGTGAAGGTCCGACGCGCCCTGCGAAACCATAAACTCCAGAAGCTGCTGCATGCCAACGGACATGGGTCTCTCCGGAACAAGCGAGTACGGCCTTCAAGCCGATCAGCCAATGAGGGGCAAATCATTATGCGAATGAGGCCCGCAACGGCAAGCGCAAGCCCGGACGTTGGTTACGTCACGTTTGGCAGTCGGCGAGTTAGATTGGCATTTACTGCACCGGCACTTTCAGCAGCTTGCCCACGGTCCTTGCCAGTTCGGGGTAGTCGATCGGCTTGGTGAAGAAGCCATCTACCCCGATGCGCTTGACCTTGCGTACCAGCTCGCTGTCTGCGCCCAGGCCCGACACCGCCACAATGAACGTGTTGCGCGTGTCGTTGTTGGCGCGCAAGCGCCGGCACACTTCGGCGCCATCCAGCCGCGCGATGGTCAGGTCCAGGACAATCGCGTGCGGTTTCAAGCCGCCGATCTTGAGCAGCGCGTCGTAGCCGTCGCCGCATTCTTCAATCAGCACGCCCGAAAGGTGCTGGCCAAGGGCCTCGGTGGCTTTCTCAAGAATCTCAGGGTCATCGTCAACAAGCAGCACGCGGCGCTCTTTGCCCGGCGCCAGCTCTTCGGGCACGGGGAAGCGGTTCTTTTCGAGAAACTTCAGGAACTCCTCGACGTCCATCCGGTACTGGCCGCCGGGTGTGGTGTACACTTCGAGCTTGTCGGCTTTGATCCAGTTGACCACGGTGGCAGGGGTGACCTGGCAGTAGCGGGCGATGTCGCCGGTTGACAAAGATTTTCTGCGAATCGGCATGAGTGCAAAAAAGGTAAACCTTTCCTGATAAGCCCACAATAGCGCATCCCTCAAATCCCTTTAGTCACGCGCTTTCCACAAAAAGCTCAAATACGAACCACGGCACTGCCCGTGCTTGACTTTGGGCGCAGAATGCCCACAGTCCCCACCCCAACCGCTTCTTCCCATTGCGGCGCGAGGGGTTACGCTTAATAAGGCCCGCAGTTCCGCCACGGCCAGAAACCGCCGCTTTCTTGGGGCGAGGGCGGATTGTGCAGGCGGGAGTCTGACAACCATGGAAGACGACCTCATTACCCCGTCAGATTTCTTCCATCGCGGGCTCGAATCCCTTGAGAACGGGCGCTATTCCGAAGCCGTCAAGTTCTTTGAGCAAGCCGTTAAGAACGACTACTACGACGGCGACATTCATCTGCCGATGGGCGAGGCGCTGTTCGAGGTCGGCCGCTACCAGGACGCCCTGGACCACTTTGAGCTGGCCCAGAAGAAGGGGGGCATCAGCGCCAACGAAGTCCTGCTGTGGCGCGGCTCGTGCTACCTCGAACTCAAGAAGGTCCGCCGCGCGCTCTCGGCGTTCAATCGTGTCATTGAAGCTGACCCCAACCACGCCGAAGCCCACTTCAAGCGCGGCTTGGCATTGTGCGAAATCCAGTCCTTCGACCGGGCCCTCGAGGCGTTCGAAAGCGCAGAGCGGCTGTTGCGCCGCATCGCCGGCACGGATGACGGCCCGCACCACGAGGCCCTGGCCGAAGTGTTGATGTGGAAGGGGCGCACGCTGTGCCGGCTTGGCCGACGCGCCGACGCGATGGCGCTGCTGCTGGAAGCATGGGAAATGGCGCCTGACCACCCCGGGCCCTACAACGAGCTTGCCGACAGCTTTCGTTTCACAGGCGACCTGGGCAGTGCCGAGGAGTGGTACAAAAAGGGCCTTGAGCGCCTGCCCGACGACCCAAGCCTGCACAACGACTATGGCAACCTGCTGCGCGAGCTGGGCCGCCTGCGCGAAAGCGTGCAGCACCTGACCACCGCGATTGAGCAGGACGCCAACCGCGCCGTGGCCTACTACAACCGCGCACTGACGCTTGAACGCCTTGAGCTGTTCGATGAGGCGCTCAAGGACTACGACTCGGTGATCGACGCCAACCCCACCGACCTCGACGCCAAGCTGCGCAAGCTGGACCTGCTGGGGCAGATGGGGCTGTTCAGCGAAGCCGAAGAGTTGCTGCGCAGCCTGGGCGAAACCGAGCTTACGTCGAACGAAACCCGCGAAGCGCGCGCAAGGCTTGCCAACCGGCGCGCCCAGAAAGCCGAAGTCGAGAACGACCTGCACCACGCCCTGATGTTCCATGGTGCTGCGCTGTCGCTGCACCCGGACTTTCTCGATGTCGAGTCACCGGCCCCCGACGACGAACGCGCCGAAGACCGCATCAAGCGACTGCTCAAGCTGGTGTCGAAGGTACCCGCCGAGTCGCCCGAAGCCGGGCTTGCCGCGCTGCTTGAGGGTGCTGCGCGCTTTGTGAAGCTGCGCCTGAAACGCAACGAGAACACGCGCCGCGGTGTAAAGTCCGAACGTGAAAAAGTGCGCACCCTGCTGACCCGCGCCGTCGATGCCGGTGCCGCCCCGGCGGCGGCGCACAAGCTGCTGGCCGAGCTGGCGTTCTACGAGTTCAAGGATGACGACCTGGCGCTCAAGCACGCCGACGCTGCGTTGAATGAGCACCCGGACTTCGTGGGCGCGCTCTGGATCAAGGCCGTGACGCTGGGCGAAGGCAAGCTGCGGCCCGACCTTGCCGTCGAGTGCTACCGCCGCATGCTTGAGATCACGCCCAACAACCCGAGCGTGCTGCTGAACCTGGGCGACCTGTACTTCGACCACGGACAGCCGCACCGGGCGCTGAGCTACTATCGCCGCGTGCTCGAAGACCGCCCCGGCGACGTCTCGGTGCACCGCGACGTGGGGCACTGCTACCTTGCGTTGCAGCGCTACGGCGATGCGATTGCCGTGTTTGCGCGCCTTGAAGCCGACGGCGCGCTTGCCCTGGAACTGAAACTGGACCTGGCCGAGGCGCATCTGGCCGTTGGCGAAAGGGTCGAAGCCGAGAAACAGGTCGAGCAGGTGCAGCTCGAGAACGAGCAACTCGACCCGCAGGTTGACGCGCGGGCCTTTGAGCTTGCGGCGGCCGTCGCGCTGTCGCGCCGCAACGCAAAGCAGGCGCGCAAACTTCTGGCCGGCGTGGAGCACAGCCGCCTGACCACCTACGGCCTGCTGCAACTGGCGCGCGCCGAGATCCAGCTTGAGAACCTGTCCGCCGCCGAAAAGCAGTTGAAAGAGATTACCGAGTCGCTCGATCCCCACGCCGCGGACGCCGTTGAGGCACGCTATCATCTGGCGCGCATCGCGTTCGCGCGCGCAGACCACGAACGCGCCAATGAACTGCTGGACGAGTTGCTGGCTGCGGCACCGCTGGATGAGCGCGCCTACCGCATGAAGGCGTGGATCTTCATGCTCAACGGCGAGCTCGACCAGGCCGACGACGTGAAAGAAGCCGCGCGGTTTGCGGTGCAGATTGCCAAGGTCCACCGCCTGCTGCAGTACGAAGAATACGCCGACGCGATCACGCAGGCCGAGGCGCTGGCGCAAGATTACCCGTCACGTATCGAGCCGCTGTACTACCGCGCCTGCGCGCTGGCCCAGCAGGGCGAGGACGACGCGTCGCTGGAAATCGTGAAGGCGCTGCTGAAGCGCGCCCCAGACCTGAAGCCGCGCGTGCTGGAAGAATTCTATCTTGAGCCGCTGAGGCTGGCCGACCGCATCGAGTTTCGTTCAACGCCGATGTAGGAAGTGCGCATTTCAATAACCGACGCTTTCCTGCTGGTTCCAGGTCTCGCGCAGGATCGTCAGGTAGCGCTGATAGCGCCCCTGGTCCAACTCATGGCTTTCGACGGCGGCTTTCACGCCACAGTGCGGCTCGTGCCGGTGCGTGCAGGTGGCGAACTTGCACTGCTCGCGTGCCGCCTTCCAATCCGGGTAGTACAGCGAAATCTCGTGCAGCTCAAGGTTCCAGAACCCGAAATCGCGCACACCGGGCGTGTCGATCACATAGCCGCCGGCCATCGGCAGCAGGCTGGCGTGCGTAGTGGTGTGCTTGCCTTCACCCTCGCGGTCAACCACGCCGACGCGCAGGCCCAGGCCCGGCTGCAGGGCGTTCATCAGGCTGCTCTTGCCGACGCCGCTTTGGCCTGCGAACACGCTGGTCTTGCCGCGAAAGCGCCCGGGCAGGTCGCCCAGTACGCCGGTTTCTGCGCTGGTGTAAAACACTTCGCAGTGTGAGTACGCAGCCATGTCGGCCTGCACTTCTGCCAGCGGGCGCAGGTCCAGCTTGTTCACGACGATCATCGGCGTCAGGCCCTGGCTGTAGGCGCTGATCAGCAGTCGATCAACGGTAAGCAACTGCTCGTCGATGCGTTCCGCGCCGATCACGATCACCAGCAGGTCAATGTTGGCAGCCAGCACCTGGCGCTGGCGCGGAAAGCGCGGGTGCGAGCGGTACAGCTCGGTGCGGCGCTCGCCAATCTCGCTGATCTGGCCTTCCGGCTGATCGCCGGCTTGGATCAGCGTGAACGACACATCATCGCCCACGGCGATCGGGCTGCGCTGCTTGCGCTTGCCCTGCTTGAACTTGCCGCGCACAGGGCACATGTGTTCAACCTCGCCAACTTTTACCCAGGCGTGGTGCCCGTGAAGGCGTACTACCGTGCCCTGCAATTTGGTCATCGAATCGCGGTCTCCGCCTAGATAGTGCACGCTTCTGCGCCGATTACCAGTTGTCGGCGCCCGGGCCCGACCTCGCCGACAACGCCGGCATGCGCTACCATGCGTGGCAATGTCGCTTCGGATGAAACTTGCACTGGGTGTTCTGCTTGCCACGGTCTTTCTTGGCCTGATGCTTGGCTATCTCACGTACGAGGCCAGCCGCACCCTCGACCAGACCGCCGAGAACCAGACCCTCGAGAACAAGCGCATTTTCGAGGACCTGAGCCGCAAGTACCAGGCCCAGACCGAAGGTGCCGTTGAGCGCATTGTGATCGCGCAGCTTCAACCCTTGCTGGCAAGCCCCGCCACCGAGATCGCCAACGTTCTGCGCGACGACCTGAACGGCATTGACGAAACCGCGATCATTGAACTGGATGAACGCGGCAACCCGCGCATGACCGTGATCAAGCCGCAGGGCAGCATGGCCGAGCCGACCGCTGAGGAAGTCGTGGTGATCAAGCGCGTCTTCGAAACCCGGCGCCACGAGCTGCTTGGCGATGTGCTGTTTCACCCGTACCAGCCGGACCCGAACCGCGAGGCGCTGCAATACGTGCTGCGCCTGAAAGTGAAGCTGCCGCCGATCCGCTTTGAAGAGCCGCCGAAGGTGAAAAGCGCTGAGCTGGGGCCGCTGGTGGTAGCCGCCTTCACGACACTGGGCCTGGCGATGCTGGCTGTGTTTGTGCTGTTGATGTTCGCGCTGCGCCGATTCGTGCTGGCGCCCCTGGGCAACGTGCTGGAAGACAGCAAGCGCATTGTGAAAGGCGCTGAGGGCCTTGAGATCAAGGGCTTCAAAGGCGGCGGCGGCGACATCGAAACGCTGGTGACGGCGTTCAATGCCATGTTCACCGAACTCAAGGCCTACCAGGGCGACCTTGAGGGCAAAGTGAAAGACGCCACCCGCACCATCCAGAAACAGCAGCAGAGCCTCGTGATCGCGCAGCGGCTTGCCGCCACGGGCACGCTGGCGGCGGGCCTGGCGCACGAGGTGAACAACCCGCTGAGCGGCATGCTGAACGCCGCGCGCCGCCTGCGCAAACGCGAGGGGCTGGATGAGCGCAGCAGTGACTATCTTGGACTGATCGAGGAAGGCCTGCAGCGCATCGAGCACCTGATGAAGCAGATTCTCGACTTCTCGCGCCGCCGCGACATGAAGCCGGAACGCTTTGACGCCGAGTCTGCGTTTCGGCGCGCGCTGCCGCTGGTCAAGCATCGCCTTGACCAGAAAGAGATCCGGCTTGAGGAAGACATCCGGCAGGACCTGCCGCCGCTGTACGGTAACGAAGAAGAGATCGGCCAGGTGCTGATGAACCTGTTGATCAACGCCGCCGACGCCAGCCCCGACGGCGGTGCCGTGCGTGTGACGATCGGGCCGTCGGACAAGCGCGGCGTGTTTTTCAGCATCGAGGACAGCGGCACCGGCGTGCCCGAAAACATGCGCGAACGCATCTTCGACCCGTTCTTCACCACGAAAGAGCCGGGCAAGGGCACGGGCCTTGGTCTGGCCATCGTGCATACGATCATCGACAACCACGGCGGCAGCATTCGCGTCGAGGATGGCGTGACACTGGGCGGCGCGCGGTTCACGGTAGAACTGCCGCCAGCCGAAGTGCTGGAATCCAAACGCCGCCGCGAAGTGGTGTAAGCGCCGTGAGACAAGCCCCGGCAGTCATGCCTCGTCTTTGCACACAACATTGTATGCCCACATTCGAGGGGCATAGGTCGCCCGCTACGCGGGCTTGGAACATTCTGCTTTCATTTACCTGGGGTTCCTTCGGCGCGACGCGCCTTGGTCACCCCAGGCTACACTCGTAGTGCCGCCAAGGCGGCGCAATCGGCCCGCAGAGCGGGCCGGACGACTGTAGCCTATGGTGACAAGCGCCGAAGGCGCGCGGAACCATAGGTAGAGGCGGCGAATGATTCAAAGCCCGCGTAGCGGGCGACCGAGCCGCGTCAGGTGCGGCACCCGTAGGATGTGTGCAAAAGACAAGGCAGTCATGCCGGGGCGTTGTATCCAATGCCCTTCGTTCACACGCAGGGCTGGACCGAACGAAAGCGGGCGCCCCTTGGGGCGCCCGTTTCTGGGTGAGGCAAGGCAAACCTTATCCACCGCCGGCGGTGCGTGTCGGCGGGTGTGGGTTGTGCGAGTTGACGGCCTGCTCGCGCTTGATGATCGAGCGCTGCTGGGCCGTGGTCGGTGAGCGGCCAAGTGCTTCGCCGGCTGCGTTGCGGGCGTCGAATACCTCGAGCACCAGCTTGGTGCGCTGCGCCTCGTCGTCCGTTTCCGCCAGGTCGTACTCAAGGCGCACGAGGCCCTTGAGGCCGTTGAAGCCATCTTCGTCCCAAGCACCGCGGTGCGTGCCGTAGGTGGCGCCGAGCGCGCGGGCCGCGCTGGCCTTGACGCGCGGGCGGTCCACAGCCTCGGTGCTGTTGACGGTGTCGAGCAGGTTTGGAATCAAGTTGGCGCGTACCCACGCGGCGCCGGTGCGCTTGCCATCGGCTACCAGTACTTCGATGGCCTTGCAGATGGCTTCGCGGGCGGCCCATGAGCGGCCATCCAGGCGCAGGCCGCCAGACAGTGCTTCCAGCAGGCTCTGCACGTTGAACTTGGTGGTGGAAGGGTTGAGCAGCGAGATCGCCCAGGCCATCGACACTACGGTGTCGTTGGTCTTGCCCTTGGCGTTCTCGACGTTTTCCTCGGCACCCCACGCGGCGTCGAGGGACTGGCCCAGGCCGCTGGTGTTGACGGTGTACTCGGCTTCCGCCTTGTAGGTCACGTAGCGGTTGTCGTCCAACGCCAGCGCGGCGAGGTCGCCCTTGCGGCTGTCAAGCTCGGACTCGGGCACCGCAACCAGCACCGGCACACCCTGTGTGCGAATGTCGTTGGCCAGCAGGTGGTAGATCGGCTCGGCCTTTTCGGCGCGGTTGGCTGCACCGGCGATGTTGGGCATCTCGAACACGAACACTGCGCCCATCGCGAGGTTGCCCTCAAGGATGATCGCGTCCCAGGGCGTGCCCTGTGTGGCAAGGTCCGCGCCCTCTTCCAGCGTGCGGGCGCCGACTGCGGCGTAGCCGAGGCTGGTAAGCTCCGACAGGAATCGGTTGCGCAGCGCCTCGTCTTCCATGATCACGAGCACGGTGCGGGCCGCGACTTCCTGCAGGTTCTTGCGTGCTTCGGCTTCGACCAGCGCGTTGTTGCCGAAGTCTTTCTCGGCGCCCAAACGGATCAAGCTGCGCGCTGCCGCGTAGCGGATGTTCTTGTCGGGGTCGGCCAGCGCCCGCACCAGTGGTGCCGCGGCGTTGGTGCCGATGGCGGCCTTGTCGTTCAGGTCGGCGATGGCGTCGCACAGCGCGATGGCCACGTGCGGGTAACCGTCGGCCAGGCTGCGCTCAAGGGCGCGGTACAGCACCGCGCTGCCCGCCGATGCACTGAGGCCAAAGCCGTGCAGGTTGGGCACAAAGCCGCGCTCGCCCAGCAACTCGGTGATGAACGCGCGCTCGGTGTCGTCGCCCAGGAAGTAGCGGCCACGACCCTCGGTGTACATGTGCATGTGAATGCAGGCGAGCAACGCTTCTGCGTCCCGCACCCAGTTGTTGTTGTTGGCGTCGCCACCGGCGTACTTGATGCCAAGGTCAATGGCTTCCAGTGCGGCCTCTTCGGCGACGACGTCGGCGAATGCCCACAGCGGCACATCCTGCGGGGTCAGCATGCTGTCGGCTTCACCGGCGAGTTCCTTGCCGGGGATCCACTTCCAGGCCGTGTAACGGCGGTCGTGGCTGTACAGCGCGACGGGCAGGTTGCCCTGGTAGGTGCTGCCGACAAGCCGGTTGCGCCAGAAGCGGCCGGCGGCGTTGTTGCGGTAGTAGCCTTCGGCCTGCAGGAAATACAGGTCCTTGGCGTCGTTGACCTTGGTGTCTTTCTCGGGCGATGCGGCGCGAATCCACTCTATGGCGGCGCGGCATGCTTCGCGCACTTCGTTGTCTTCGTCTTTGGCCTGGAAGTGCTTGGCCAGCACGGGCAGCGCGCGTGCGTCGCCGATGTCGCCCAATGCCAGCGCGGCGGTCTGGCGGTCGTACTTCTCGGCGCTGTACATCACCTGGATCAGTGCGTTGACGGCCTGCGCGCCGACGGTGCGCAACAGCGTGCGCGCCTCGTAGCGCGAGTCGGCGCTTTCGTTGTGCATGTAGCGCGCCTGCAGGTACGGCACAATAAAGTCGCCGTAGCTGTCGCGAATGCTTTGTCCGCGCAGCAGCTTGCGGGCGACGTCGCGGTCCGACATGTACGCGTCAACGTACTGCTTGATCGCCTCGGCGTCGTTGCTGCGGCCCTGCGGGTCGGTCTGCGCGCGGCCGGCCAGCAGCCACTTGCCGAAACGGCTGTAGCGCCCGGTCAGGCTGGCGTCTTTGAAGTTGGCGTCGATGAAGTCGCGGGCGAGCTCAAGGCCCACCTCGTCGCGAATCTTGCGCGCTTCTTCGTCAGTGGGGCGGCCCGCGAGTGCCTTGTCGAACTCACGGATTGCCTTTTCCCAGTTCCCGCGCTTGTACTCGCGAATGCCGTCCTTGACGGTGCCGACAGCGTCCTGCGCAGCAACGGTGCTCTGCACCGGGCCAAGCTGGCTGTAGCTGAGGCTCAACACGAAAGCGAACGCGATAGCGAAAGACGCACGCACAATGCGTAGCAGCATCTTGTGAAACTCCTTCAGGGGGGTGCTTGAAGACAAGCCAATCTAGCGGGGCGCAAATGCCTGTCAACCTTTGCACAAGGTTTGCACGGGCCGTGACTTGGGCGTGACGGCTGGCAAAGCACCAAAAACTCGCCGATTGGGGCGGACGTCAGCGCCCGAAACATAACTTGTTGTATGTGAATACTTTGCGCAGCGACCCTAGTCTTCTTCCGGTACTTCTTCGGGCATCTCGGCCTCAACCAGTTGCTTCTCTATGAGGGTGGCCCTCAGGCTTGCCGAAAAGCGCATCTTGCCGTCGCCGCTGAACGTCACCCACTCACGATGCACCAGCTTCTCGTCCGCATAAAAGCCGACCTCGTGGGTTCCGGGCATCGCCCCGGCTGCGCCGTCGAAGAAAGGCAGTGCGCAACCATCCACCAGTGACAGGTATCGAATTTCGATCCACTGCCACTCTTCGTGCAGCTCGACCGCTTTCTTCCATTCAGCAGTCACGATCTCGCCGTCCTGCTGCGCGCGCAGGCGGATCGGCTTCAGGATCAGCGTTTTTTCCTCTTCTCCTTCATAGCGGGTGAAGTAGCCGACCAGGCAGACGTCCACGCCCTTGGGCACGCCGTGCACCAGCAAGCCGTTCGGCACGAAACGCCATTGCAGCGAGTCTTCCTGGTACGCGAACTCCGGGGACATGCGCAGCTGTTCCGGGTCGGTCAGCGGCAGCAGCTGCAGCTCCATGTAATGATTGGGCGCGTCCGCAAACTCCATCGGAAAGCTCAGGCGCACATCTACCAACTCAGTGTTCAGCGCGGGCAGCACGATCACCCGGTCGCCGCCTGCGCGCAGGTCAAGGTCAAACGCGCTGCCTGCGCCGGCCACGGCCGGCGGGATCATGCGGTAGCGTGCCGGCGGCAGCATTTTGACTTCCGGGCCCCAGATCGTGTCGTACATCTCGGGGTCAAGCGTGCCATCGTCGCGGATGGTGAACATGCGCAACCTGGGCAGATCGTCGTCGCTGGTCACGCCTTCCGCAGGATTCACGAACTCTACTCGCACATGGCCAAGTTCGACGTCGACGCGCGTGATTTCACCGCGCCTGACGATGACTTCCTGGTTGTGTTCAAAATTCTCCAGCTCCACGGTCAGTGAGGCCTTGCCAGGTGGAAGCCACAGGCTTACAGCGCCGCTGCCGGTACTGCCTGAGCAGTGCGCGGTGCGCGACATGCCATCGCCTTTGCCCCAGGCCTCGGCGTGGAAGTTCGTCACGTCAACGCCCCGGCGCTTGACGCGCACCTCGATTCGCGGCGGCAACTCGATCGACAACTTGGCCGCGGGCGCTTCAGCCGTCGGCGGCGTGATCTCGACGGCGATCTTCTGGTCACCATCCAGTAAGTGCGCGGGCAGTGCGCCGCACTCAATGTTCGTGCCGTCCGTGTAGTAACCGTCGCCGAAGTCGGTGCCATCCTCGTAAAGGAAAGGCGCACCGATTTCGACCGGCTGCTCGCCTGCCCGAACGCGGCATTGCAGTTTGTCGGCCCTGACTGCCCATGGCGCCGGCCCGATTGGCGGCAGCTCAACCACCGTGAACTCGCCCTCTTTCACGGTTGCGTTGACCGGCCCGCTGATGACCGCCGGATAGCCCCAGTCGCAGCCGCCGTTCAATTGTACCGTCGCGGTGCCTGCCCCGGTCTTGAAGCGCAGCACACCTGGTTCTTCAACCAGCAGGTTGATCCAGTGATCGGACTGGCCGACTTCTCCTTGAATCCACAGCCGCAACTGGAAGACACCATCCAGCTGCACGCCCTGCGGGCGCACCGGGAGCCTGACCTCGATGCCGGTGTCCGGTACCAGCTTGACCGACAATTGCAGCACAAGTTCTGTGTCACCCGGCTTGGTCTCGCCAGTTGCTGAATCAAATCCTTCCAGCTCAGCCGTGCATGTCGTGGGGCTGCTGGACACCACGGGCACTGTGCCCTTCGGCCCCTCAGAGCGGCCTGAATACCCGTTGTCGTCCGGCAGGTTGAAGGACCAAGTGACATACGAGCCTTCCGCCGGCGTGCCGTCGGGTTTGAGCACCTTCACAGGCACGGTGGCTGCGGCCTTCAGGCTGACTTTGAGCGAAGTGACGGCATTGTCAGGTACATCCAGAATGCCGCTGGCCGGCAGGTAGACCAGCTCGCTGCTCCAGGAGTCTACGGACCAATGATAGCGGCCTTCCGGTACCATCATGGTCACGTGGTACGGCGCCGGCGGAATCCCTTCGTTGAAGTACAGGTCGCCGCAGTTGAGGTCGAGGCTGGCCATTTCGCCCTGGTAGTAGCCGCCCTCGTCGATCGCGAGGGTGCCGTCGTGGCGCAACTCGATCTTCGGCGTTGGGTCCATTTCTACGGTGACGACCAGCAGCGACCCTTTGAGCGAAATGTCGCCGAAATCGACCAGTCGCCCGGCAAACCGAGGGGGCGCAAGGCGTATTGAACTGTCCGGCCCTTCACGGTCCACGCGCAGCAGCAGGTTCCAGTGGAAAGATGCCGGGTCATGATGAACGTCGGCTGTATCGGCATACAGCAATGCCATGAATCGCCCCTGTGCGTCTGTACCAAAGTAGAGCCAGTCGTCGAATTCACCCCCGGGGTCTTTGACGCCCAACGCGTGGTTGCCGGTGTGGCACAGTGTCCGGCCGGACGTGTGCACAAGCCGTCCCGTGACCACGAACTCGTCCGGGAACATGGACTCAAGCGTCAGCAGCACCTGGCCAAAATCCAGCGTGCGGCCGCTTACAGTTGGAATCACCCGCAGGCAGCCCTTTGGCTCTTGCCAGTCGGTGCGTTCTTCGTCGCTGTCTTCGTCCGGCACAGAAAAACCGTCCCCGGATGTGGGCTCAAAATCCACGTACCAGTACAGCGGCACCGGGGATTCGCCTTCCTGCAACCCAAGGTCTTCCGGCGCGAACTCTTCCGAAAAGCCCCAGTCGTTCTGGAGCGCGATGTCGATCTGGCTGTACTCCTGCGGCGCCGATGGGCCCCGATAGGCACGCACACTCACCGACAAGTCCTCGGGCAGCAGGTGCGCCAGCGGGTTCACACCCGCTGAGGGGTCCATCTTCACGCTGCCACGCACGGTCCACGCGGTTGACGTCGCTTCCGGCTCGGGCTTTGGCGGCTTGGGTGTTCTGCGTTCTTCACGGTTGCGGGCGGGCTGGCTGGCGTCGTTGCCGCCGGCACGAGGCCTGGGCTCAGTTGTGCCGGGCTGGTTGCGGCTTGCCAACGCCGAGTTCTCAATGTTCGGGCTGGCACCACCGGGCGGCTGCAAGATCAGCCAGATCACGGCCCCGGCCAGCGAGAGAATCAACACGAGCAGCAGGACAAGCTGGTGCGGGCGCATGGAAGAATCCAAGCCGGGCAGGGGTCTACGCGCAGCCAGTATACGACGCGCGCAGGCGCAGTAGCGCGCACAAACTCAGGCGGATTGGCGGATCGGCAAGGGCAGCGTGACCGATTGCGCGTCACGCATGCTGGATGGCGTCGAGCCGGGCAAACCACTCGCCGTGCCAGGGCTCGTAGTTTCGCCAGCGCTCGACGCTGCGCTTGTACAGCGGCTCTCGCACCTGGGTGACGCTGGCGGTGCGCACCGTGCGCTCGGTCTTGTGGAACTGCAGGCAGCGGTCATCCCACTCGACATTCACAAACTCAAGCAGCTTGCGGGCGTGGGGCTCAAGGTCGTCCACCATGTCTTCGTAGCGCACCTCGTGAAAGCGGCCCGGCAGCACGTTGCGCCAGTGCTGCATCACGCGCCAGTAGTTGCCGAAGTGGCTTGTGATGTTCGCCTGCACGTTGGCCCAGCGAATCTGGCCGAAGTGCGTGTTCCAGCAGCTTGTCGCCACGTCGCGCAGGTCGCGGCGCAGGTGAATGATCTTGGCGTTGGGAAACAGCGTCAGGATCAGCCCGATGTGCAGGTAGTTCTCGGGCATCTTGTCACTGATGCGGTCTGCCTTCGCGTCATAGTCGCGCAGCCGCTTCAGGTGCCCCTCGGCCACGGTCTGCACGTGGTCGCGGGTCAGCGCCGTCACCGCTTCCCAGCGGTTGGATGCGCCGGTGACTGCGGGCAGTGACTCAAACGAGTCGCGGGCAAGCCGCAGCTCGTCGGCGCCGAACACCCGGGGGTGGCTTGCCAGCACCTGCTCAACCAGCGTCGTGCCCGAGCGCGGCAGCCCGAGGATGAACACCGGGACTTCGCTGTTGTTGCCCCAGCCCGCGGTGCGTTCAAAGTGCCGGGCGTCGAAAACGCGCATCATTTCAGTCACGTACATCGTGTGTTCGTCGGCACTGTAGGCCAGGCCGCGGCGCTGCCAGCTTTGCTGCTGCAACTCGTTGGCCTGCGCAAGTTGCGGCGCGGCTGTCGCGTAGTCCTTGGTCGCGTCGGCGTAAACGCCCATGGCAAAGTGCAGGCTCTGCATGCCGTTGCTGCGCTTTGAGGTCGGCGCCTGCAACGCGGCACGCAGGCCCGACAGGTCCGCCGCCGGCAGTTTGGCCTTGAGCAAACCGGCCAGCGACTCCCACGCGCCGGCGCAGGCTGGGTCAAGTTGCAGCGCGCGGCGCAGGCTTTTTTCGGCGTCTTCGAAACGGCCGAGATGGTTCAGCACGCCGCTGCGCCCGACGTGCAGGGCGGGCAGGCGCGGGTTCGCCAGCTCGGCACGGTCGTAATGCGCCAACGCCGGGGCGGTGTCGCCCTTGCGCTGCGCGACGGCGCCAAGACCGATGTGGGCCTCGGCACAGCCGGGATCCATCTTCGCCGCTTGCTGATACAGCCGCTCGGCCTCAGTCATGCGGTCAAGCTCGGCCAGTACGCTGGCGTAGTTGCACACGGTCTTGGCTGCGCGCGGGTCGAGCTTGAGAGATTGCTCGTACCAGCGCATCGCCTCGGCGTAGTTGCCGCGCTCCTGGTTCAACTGGCCGATGTTGTTGTGCGTGATTGCGAGTTGCGGGTTCTGCTTCAATGCCTCGTTGTATTCGGCTTCGGCTTCGTCAAGGCGGCCGGCTTCGCGCAGGGCGTTGCCGTAGTTGTTGCGGGCGGCGGACAGCCGCGGGTTGAGCTTGACGGCATTGGCGAGTCGTTGCAGCGCCTCTTCGGTGTCGCCGTCTTCGACCAGCATTTGCCCAAGGTTGCTGAGAAACTCGGCGTTGTTGGGTTCAAGCTGACAGGCCTTGCGCGCGGCGGCCAGGGACTCGTCTACGCGCTTGAGCATGCGCAGCACGTTGCCGAGGTTGTTCCAGGCCAGCGCATTGGCCGGCTGGGCGTCGAGCACGCGGCGCAGTTCTTTCTCGGCGTCGGGCAGGTTGCCCTGGGACGCGAGCGCGAGCGCCAGGTTGACGCGGCAGGCGTGATAGCCGGCGTCGAGATTCAGGGCCGCGCGACAGTGGGCGACGGCGTCGTTCAGCTTTCCCGCGCTGCGGTACGCTTCCGCGAGGTTCGAGTGCATGGCGGGCACATCGGGGCGGGTCTGGACGGCGCGTGTGATCAGGTTGATGGCGCCTTGCGCGTCGCCTTTTTGCAGGGCAATCACGCCGGTCAGGTGCAGCGCGTCCACGAACTCGGGCGCATCCATGGGGACGGTGGCGTAGGCCTTCTCGGCTTCGGGCAGGCGCCCGGCGCGGTGCAGGCCCATGGCCTGTTGCAGAATTTCAGCGGGTGTGGGCATGGAACTGTGATAGGAAAAGAAAAGGGGCGCCGCAACCGGCGCCCCCCGAATCTATGGCGTCTACGATGACTTGCGTCGGCGACGCAGCAATGCCAGCGCGCCCGCGAACATCGCGCCGACCAGTGCCAGCGGGCCGCGATTGCTGCTGCTCGCGCAACCACCGCCGCCACCGCCTCCACCATCGCCGCCGCCGCCACCGCTGACGGGCGGTACCTGGGTGATGGTCGGGACGTCCGTGGGCAACGACTCGCTTACGCCGTCAAAGGCTGCGGCGAGGAAGTTGTTGTCGGAGTTTGCGGTCAGTGGTGTCGGCACCGTGAACGCTGTCGCGCCCCCCGAGAGCTGCACAAAGGCAACCTGCGAGTCGCCGAGGTTGACAAAGCCATCGTTGTTCAGGTCCGAGTAGATGCGAACCATCGCGTCGGCTTGCGCGGTGCCCGAGATATTGAAGACACCGCTTGAGGTCGAGACCGAGGTGGCCGGCGTGGAAACCACCGGCGAGGCCACCGCGGGCGCGGTCGTCTCAGTGATGGTGGGGACATCCTGTGGTGCCGACTCGTTACCCGCGGCGTCCGTCGCCGTGACTAGGAAGTTGTTGGTGGTGCTTTGCGTGATCGGCGCACTGATATTGAACCCTGTTGCGCCGCCTGTCAGTTGCTCGAAACCAACGACCGAGTCGCCGGTGTCTATCAAGCCGTTGTTGTTGAAGTCGCTGTAGACCTGCACCAGGCTGTCAGCTTCCGCGGTGCCGATGATGTTGAAGCTGGTGCCGGTGACGCCGACCGCTGTCGCCGGCGTGGTCACCACAGGCGTGGCCGGGGCGGTGCCGTCCTGGGTCACGGTCGGCACATCCGTTGCAGCCGACTCGCCGCTGCCGTCGTCGGCTGTGACCAGGAAGTTGTTGGCGGTGTCGGCGGTCAGTGGCACCGCGATGGCGTAGCTGGTGGACCCGCCCATGAGCTGCATCGAGCCCTCGACCGAGTCGCCCGTGGGGTCACCATCGTTGTTCGTGTCGCGATAGACGCGAACCAACGAGTTGGCCGGCGCCGTACCCTGGATCACGATGCTTGTGGCGTTGGTCAGCACGGCTGACGTCGGGCTGGTGACCGTCGGTGGCGTCAAGCCGGAGCCGGTCTGGTACTCCAGCGCCCCGATGTCTGTGCCATTGCCGTCGTCGCGCAGGTAGCCCGAGCCGCGCTGGTCGGTGGTCAGGCTATTGGCGAGGCCGGCGTTGCGCGCGGGGCTGGCTGCAGCGATCGCCCGGGATTGCGTGGGTCCGCCGTTCTGTCCAAGCGGCGATAGCTGCGGGTCCTGGCCGGTGATGTTGTTGGTGCCGGTCAGTGTCGCGCCTGCGGTGTCTTCGACCAGGCAGTTGGTGCCCGTGACTGCGCCTGAGACGTCGTTGGCCTGCGTGGCTGTGTTGTCTGCAACGATCGTGCTCGACGCGGTCAATGTGCCGCCGGCGCGGACCAACCCGCCGCCCGATGCCGTGAGAACGCCGCCCGGGATCCCCGCAGGGCCGCTGGAGGCGCCGTTGCCGCCGGTGCCGGCTGTACCGCCCGAGGCGTTGTTGCCGGCGGAGTTGCCGGCCACGGTGGCGTTGTCCACCTGCGTTGTGCCGTTCAGGTTGTAAACGCCGCCGCCGGATGCGACGCCGGTGTTGCCGCCGTTGCCGCCATCACCACCGTTGCCGCCGCCGGTTGCCCAGCCGCCGTTGCCGCCGTCGCCGCCGCTGCCGGGCAGCACGTTGTTGTCCGCGATAGTGGAGTTGACAACTACCAGCGTCTGCGTGCCGCCGGAGCGGAACAGCCCGCCGCCTACGCCGTCGCCGCCCGCGCCGCCTGCGCCCGCGTGGCCACCGCGACCGCCGCTGGTGCCGTCGCCGCCGTCGCCGCCGGTGGCGCCGCCGCCGCCCTGGCACAGGTTGCCCGAGATGTTGGAGCGCTCAACGCGCACCACGACGCCGCCCTGCGTAACGTACACTCCGCCGCCGCGTGCCGCGCCGCCATCGCCCGAATCTCCGGCGTCGCCGCCCCGGTTCTGCCAGCCGGTGCCGCCGTCGCCGCCGTTGTTGAGGCCGGGGTCAATCGCCCAGCCGCCGTTGCATTCGTTGGCTGCAATTTCGCACTCGGTCAGGGTCGTGTCGCCCAGGCGCGCGTAGACTGCGCCGCCCTCGGCTGCGCCGCCATCACCCCCGTCTCCACCGTCGCCGCCGGAGTTCGAGTAGGAGCTGCCGGCGCCTCCCGCGCCGCTGTTGCCGCCGTCGGCCACGTTCTGTGTCATTTCGGCCTGGCTGACGACCACGGTGCCGCTGTCGACGTAGATCGCGCCGCCCTGTGCCGCCCCGCCGGCGCCGCCCGCGCCGCCCGGGTGCGCGCCGCCCGCCGGCCCGGATGTGCCCGAGCCGGCTGTGCCGGCCCAGCCACCCTGGACGTTGTTGGTCGCAAAGGCGCATCCGTTCTGGATGTTCACGGTGCCGCCGGCGACGAAGATCGCGCCGCCCTGGCCGGCCCCGCCGTCGCCGCCGTTGCCGCCCGCCAGCTGTCCCGAGCTTGAGCCGCTGGCGCCGTAGCCGCCCCAGCCGCCCCAGGCGCGGTTGCCGCTGAAGTCTGAGTTGTTGATCGTGACGGTGCCCGCGGCGACGAACAGTGCGCCGCCCGCGCCAACTGCGCCGTCTCCACCATTGCCGCCCGCACTGCCGGTGCCGCCGGTACCGCCGTAGGCGTAGTTTTCGCCGAAGTCTGAGTCGGTGACCTGCAACGTCCCGCCGGCGAGATAGATCGCGCCGCCCTCGCCGATTCCGCCGCCGCCGCCGTTCAGCGGTCCCGCCGAGTCGCCGGATGCGCCCGTGCCGCCCCAGACGCGGTTGTTGGTGACAATGCAGGCGTTTACAGTGAGATTGCCGCCCGCGCTGTAGATTGCGCCGCCGCGCGCTTCTTCGCCCGGCGTGCCCGGCAGCGCGCCGGACGTGCCCCATGCCGCGCAGCCGTCAATGATCAGGTTGTTCAGCGACAGGTTGGTGTTCGTTGCGCCGGTTGTGGTCTTCTTGTTCAGGATTGCGCCGCCGCGGGCTTCATTGAGTGGGGCGTTGGTTGAGCCGTCGTCGTCGACATCGCAGTTGCGAATCGTCAGGTCCTCGATCGTGATCGTGATCGCGGCACCGCTGACAATGTGGATCGCGCGGTCGTCAGTGGCTTCAAGGAAAGTGGTAGCCCGGCCAGCACCCTTGATCGTCAGGTTGCCCGCGCTTTTGGTGATGTCGAGGTCGCCGGACACGTTTGAGTTATCGTGCTTGGCGCCGGTCAGCGAGTACGTGCCGGCGGCCAGGATGATCGTGTCGTTCGAGGTCGAGTTGTTCACGGCGGTAATCGCTGTGCGCAGCCCGGCAGCCGTCGAGACGTTGTGCGTCACCTGGGCCGACACGCCCTGGCTTGCGGCGGCTGCCAGCCAGAACGGCGCCGATGCCAGCAGGGCGCGTTTGAGGTCAAGATTGCGATAGAAGGAAGGGCGACGTGCCATGTTCCACCTTTGTTCTGGGCGAGCGTGCGGCGCCTCCCCCGGGCGCGTAGCGTTCGCTTTGATTTGTGATAGGTGTTGGAGTGTAACTATTTAGCAATTGACAAAGTCTAAGATTGCAAAGTAGTGTTACCGAACGGAATCTCTTTGTGAGTGCTGCTACAGATCGGTAGCAGTTTAGATTTCAAGGGTTCGGGCCATTCATGACTACCGACACTACCCCGCCGGACGACGTCGACAGCGGAATCCGCGCCCGAATGCAGGAGATCTGCGACCGGCACACACAAGCCGAAGTTGCCCGTGTCTGCGGCATCTCTCGCGCCAACGTCAGTCGCTATCTATCGGGCAATCGCATCCCGGCCTCGGTGTGCGGTGCGCTGGTCAAGGGTTTGGGCGTGAACCCGTCGTGGCTGCTGACGGGAGAGGGCTCGCCATTTCTGGCCGACATTCATGCGGGCCACGGCCAGATGGCCACCGACCTGCTGGAGGTCGTGGACGCCATGAACGCCGTGGCAAAGATGCGCCTGGGAGCATTGGCCGGCAAGCAGCACCTCAAGGCCCTGCGCGAGCTGGACGACGCCCTGCGCACCTACGAAACCCTGCGCGAGCGCCTGAATGTCCACAGCCGCCCGATCCTGAAGCAACTGCTCGACGACTGGGACAAGGCCTTCCAGGTGCAGCGCCCCGAGCGCTCGCGCCAGCTTCGGCGTGCAGCCGACCAGGTCATGCGCCTGTGCGACGACGACGAGCTTGAGCTGCGCCTGATGCAGACCCGCGCCATGGACGACATGCTGCACCAGGAAAAGGAAAGCTCGCTGGCCAACCAGCGGCGGGCCGCACTGGGCAGAATCGTCAACACCGGCAACTGGAGCGATGAAGCCCTGCTGGCGGTGCAACGCGTGATTTTTCTGCTTGAGGGCATCGGTCGGCTGGAAGAGTCCACGGCGCTGTGCCGCGCGGTGCAGATCCTGGCGCAGTTCTACGGTGGCTCGAAGTCGCTGATCGCGCGGCTTGACGCCCAGATCGGTGACGTGATGACCGAAACCGGGCGCATCATCGAAGGGCTGCCGCTGTTGCAGCGGGCGATTTCAACGATCCAGGATTCGTCGCGCCCGACGTGGCAGGCACTGTGGGCCTACGCGCAGTACATGGCCGGCACGGTCGAGTTTGAACAGATCGCGATTGAACCCGAGGGGCCGGGCAACCAGATGCTGGGCGAGATCCTGTCGCGCATCTGCACCTGGACCGAGAACCCCAAACACATTGAGCGCGCGCAGCACATCTACGACATCCTGCGCGGTGAATCGACGAACGAGCCCGTCGCCGAGGCCATCGTCTGCCGCTGGATTGTCCGCGCCGCGCAAGCCCCGACGGCCGAGACGCTCGCGGGCGCGTTGGCCGAGCTTGAGCCCCAGACCCGAGAAGTCGAGCGCCATCCCCACAAGCTTGTGCAGCTGCGTGCGCATGAGGCGCAGCTTGCGCAACTCTGCGGGCAGCCCGACACGGCCCGCGAGGCCTTGGACGTCGCGGCTGACCTGCTGCATTCGCTGCCGGAGGGTGTCGCGCCTTACATGATCGGGCCGTCGGTGTTGTACCGGCTGGCGTTGCGGCTTCACGAGAACGCGACCACGCCGCGCCATCGCCGGCTGTATGCCGAGGCCCGGGCCTGGTTTGTGAAGCACTATGACAGTGGCTACGGGCGCTTTCGTGACCTGGCATCCGACTGATGAGGGGCAAGGAAGTCGAGCGGCCACGTGGCGGGCGTCAGTGTGACATGCTCCGCGCGTGGTTCGGTAGGTTCCGTGGCACCTGAGGCTTACTTTGCCGCGAAGACGATGTTTCGCGCGGCGTCACAGATGGCGCTCACGGCGGGGTGCCTGATTTTGCGTTCTCCGGAAATCGCGTAGAACTGCCGGCGCACTTCGCTGGATCTGCCTACGACTGCTACCGCGTACTGGCGCTTGACTTCCGCTTCGATCACTTTTGGCGCTGTGAACACTCCCTTGCCGGCCATGCCGAGGTCCTGAAGCAACGAGCCCTCATCGCACTCGGCGACAATTCTCGGCCTGAGGCCATTGGCGCTGAACCATTCGTCCAGCGCGCGCCGCACCGCCGACCGCGCCCCAGGCATGAGAACCGGGGCACGATCCAGCGACTGCGGGAACCCCCGGCGCAACTTGTTGGCAATCGCGGGCACGGCAAAGAACGTCGTGTCGCACTCTCCCAGCAGGTGGCTGAAGGCACGTACCGCTATGCCGGCGGGGGCCGGGCCGTCCGAGATCACGACGTCAATGCGGTGCAGAGCAAGATCGGCCAGGAACTCGTCGACCGAACTGTCGGCGCGGACGATCATCTGGATGTCGTGACCCAGCGAAAAGGCGGGCTCGAGGAACAGTCTCACCAGCGAGGCAGGCAACACCTCGGCTACGCCCACCAGCAGCCGCAGCGCCTTGCTGCTAGCGTGTCCCTGGATGGTGTCCACGAAGTCTCGCCCGAGACTGAAGATCTCTTCGGCGTAGCGAAACGCCACCTGGCCGGACTCGGTCAGTTCAAGGCGGCGGCCGCGCCGCTGGAACAGCTTTGTGCCCAGGGACCGTTCAAGGCGATGAATCTGGCCGCTGATCGTGGGGTGTGCCAGCTTGAGTACTTCGCCAGCCTTGACGATCGTGCCTTCTTTGGCAACGACCCAGAAGTACAGAAAGTGATGGTAGTTGAGCCACTCCATGGCAACGCAGACGATACAACGCTTTTTACGACAATGATTGCTGAATCTTCCTAATAGTTGAATTGAACTACCAGCCGTACAACAGAACCGGAGTGCAACCGTGCAAAGCCCGCCAGTTCCGCGAAATCCCAAGGCCACCATGCAAATCAAGATTGCAAACCACGTCATCAAGATCACCCCGAGGCTCAAAGACCGCATTGAGCAGCGCCTGGGGCTGGCTTTGGGCCGGTACGCCGACCGCATCGGCAGCGTCGGCGTCAAGTTCGTCGTGGTGAAGCGCAAGGGCAAGCCGCCGGTGACCAGCTGCCAGGTCGACGTGGTCCTGTGCAAGCGAGTCACTGCGCAGGTGGCCGACGCTGACCTGTTTGCGTCCGTGGACCGCGCCGTGGACAACGCCACCCGTCGGGTCGCCATGGCGATCGAGCTGGAGGATGCCGCCGGAACGCAGGCCTCGTAACAGCACGATCTTTCGCCGTCACAGGGCCGCGCAGGAGTCATTCTGCGCGGCTTTTCATTTTGGCGCCGGCCGGCGACCCGCCCCCGGCCGGCAGGTGTGCCATACACCGGGTTAAGCGAACGAATGTGCATGAACTTTCGAACAGCGCGCCCGCGGCCCGCCCGCCCTGCCGCCAACGCATTCCCGGCGCATCGGAGGTCAATCTTTGCGCCGTAGCGCCAGGCTATCCCGGTCATGCACCGCGCGGAATGGCTCCAGCGGGCCATCGGATCATATGTCGATATTTACGAAGTAATACGCTGCAACTTTCTAATTATCGAACATAGCGGGCAAGCGTATACAAGGCGCAACGAAAAGGAGACCGAATATGAATCCCGCACCGTACTGCCCGACAGGAGAGAGCCACGGATCCACCGACCGGAGAACCAGCATGAGCATCTGCATCGAACGAGCGAAGGAAGTCGCACGGGGAATCAGCTCAGGGGCGACCTGGGTGGATGCGCAAATGGCTGATGAGATCGCGGCCCTGCTCAAGACCCTGGCCACCACTGTTGAAGCCCAGGCCGAAAACATCACCTGCGTCGAGTTTGCACTGAACTTCTACAGCGAGCCTGAACACTATCACGACCCGGTCGTGCCCACGGGCATCAACCTTGACGGCGGACTTCGGGCACGCACGGCACTCGGCCTTCTTCGGCGCGCGCGCAACCCGCGAACTGCCCGCCCACTCAAAGGAGACAAGTCATGAACGGACTATCAAGCATACTCTGGACAGTCGTCGCCATCCTGCTCGTGCTGTGGATTCTGGGGATGGTCGCGTCTTCCACCTTCGGCGGACTGCTGCACGTCCTGCTGATTCTGATCATCGCTGCAGTGATCATCGAAGTCGTGCGCCCCAGGCGCAACTAACCACCGGAGGCTCACATGAAAACGGTCACCATGCTCGGAGTTCTACTGCTCGCACTCGGCCTTGCCGGCGTGATCTGGGGCGTCGTCGAGATGTACGAAGATCGCGACACGATTGACCTCGGCAAGGACGCCGAAATCGTCCTCGATGACGGCGACTTTCCACCGCTGGGCATCGCCGGCGCCATCGCCGCCGGTGTTGGCGCGATCTTCATCACCGTCGGCGCCGTCGGCGGAAGAAGGAGGGGCTAACCACCTGCCCGCTTATGCACGAACGGCCAACGGACAAGTCAACCACTGCTTCACTAACTCCCAGCGAGAAAGACGAACTCACATGCGTAACTACAAAAGACATGCGATAGCCATTGCAGCCATGCTCCTCCTCTGTTTCGTTGTCGCATGCGACAAAGAAAAAGACGGCGGCAGGGGTGGCTCATTCATTGTTCCGGGCAAGGGCACAGGCGCCAGTGGCCTGGGACGCGGCCCCGCTTCCGTAGATCTCGGCGCGGCCGGCGACTTTGTGATCCTGGCAAAGTCGGGCATTTCCAACGTGCCCACGTCCATCATCACCGGAAACCTGGGCTTGAGCCCGGCCACCGCAACCGCCCTGACCGGCTTTGCGTTGACAATGGACAGCTCGGGTGAGTTTGCGACATCGGCCCAGGTCAATGGCATGGTGTACGCTTCTACTTACACGTCACCGACACCCGCCAACCTGACTGTCGCTGTCCTTGACATGCAGGCGGCCTACACCGATGCGGCGTCACGGGCCCCGGACCACACCGAGCTTGGTGCCGGCAACATCGGCGGGCTGACGCTGCCGCCGGGTGTCTACAAGTGGGGTACCGGGGTAACGATCCCGACGGACGTGACCCTTTCGGGCGGTCCCAACGACACCTGGATCTTCCAGATCGCGCAGGACCTCACGATGAGTTCATCCACAAACGTCATCCTCAGCGGTGGTGCGGTGGCACAGAACATCTGCTGGCAGGTCTTTGGCGTCGTGGAGATTGGCACGACCTCGCACTTCGAGGGTGTCATCCTGTCACAGACATCGATCGTGCTGAGCACCGGCGCTTCGATCAATGGCAGGCTGATGGCCCAGACCGCGGTCACTCTCGATTCGAACGTGGTCTCACCGTGATGAAAGCAAGCGCTTGTCCGGGAGACCGGACAAGCGCAACCACGGCCATCAACGGCGAGGCAAAGGACACTGACAGCTCAACTAACGGAATACCTTACCAAGAGAAGAGGAACCAAATGTTCAATCTCAAGCGTCTTGCGATGGGCTTCACTGCACTACTGTTAACCGTCGCGGTAGCAAGCTGCGACAAGGACAAGGATGACGGCAAAGAAAATGACGGTCCGTCCGACACCCTGGCACCAGCCGTTCTTTCAACATACCCGTCCGCCGGTGCCATCGGCGTTGCGCTCAACACGAGCATCATCGCACGCTTCAGCGAGGCGATGAACGTCGCCACCATTACCGGCGCAACCTTCACGGTCACTGGTCCTGGTGCGACTCCTGTGACCGGGGTCGTCAGCTACGATGCGCTCAACCACGTTGCGGACTTCCTGCCGTCCTCTGCCTTGGCCGCTTCGACACAGTTCACAGCCACGGTCTCAACCGGTGCGGAAGACCTTGCTGGCAACGCGCTTGCGAGCCCCTACTCGTGGGCGTTCACAACCGGGACCATGGCGGACACTACCGCGCCGACCGTGACTTCCGTCGGCCCGGCGCACCTGTCCACAGGTGTACCCATCAACCAGGCCGTCACCGCTACCTTCAGTGAGCAGATGGACTCCACTACCTTTACAACCACCTCATTTACGCTGATGGACGGCGCGACCCCGATTCCAGGCTCTGTATCATGCCCCGGCACGACGGCGACATTCACGCCCGCGGGCAATCTGCCGCCAAGCGCGACCATTACGGCCCGCGTCACAATCGCGGTTACGGACCTCGCGAGCAACCCCCTGGCCGCTGACTTCATCTGGACGTTCGACACCGGCGCATCCGTGGCGAACGGCCCGGCAGCCGTTGTCCTCGGCACGGCGGGCAACTTCGTAATTCTCGCCAAGACAACAGTGACGACGACGGGTGCCACCGCGGTGGATGGAAACATCGGGCTCAGCCCGGGCACTTCGTTCACCGGCTTTGCCGAGACATTGGACGCTTCAGGTGAGTTTTCGACCTCGGCGTACGTGAGCGGCCAGCTGTTCAAGTCCACCTACGCACCGCCGACCCCCACCACCATGACTACCGCCGTGCTTGACATGGAAACCGCCTATGACGACGCAGCCGGGCGAGTACTGCCGGACTTCCTCAATCTTGGCGGCGGCAACCTGCAGGGTCTGGACCTTGCCCCGGGCCTGTACAACTGGGGAACAGGCGTAGATATCCCCAGCGCTGTCACTCTTTCAGGCGGCGCGAATGACGTCTGGATTTTCCAGATCGCGCAGGACCTGACTGTGGGCAACGGCGCCATCGTCACCCTCTCGGGCGGCGCCCAGGCCAGCAACATCTTCTGGGTGGTCGCGGGCCAGGCCAGCTTCGGGACGACCTCCGACTTCAAGGGCGTCGTACTGTGCAAGACACAGATTGTGCTGCTGAACGGTGCAGTGCTGCTGGGCAGAGCATTGGCGCAGACCCAGGTCACGCTGGACGCCACCGCCATCACTGGGCCGTAGGCAACTGCAGGCAGGACTGCGCGGCGAGTCCTGCATCGTGAGCTGTTTTCGGGGACCCCCAATCGGGGGTCCCGCAGTTTGACCACGCCGGCCGGAACTCCACCCCAGGCGGAATTGCCCGACCTGTACCCTGCCAATCGCCCGCTTCAACTACACCGGGCTATGCCCTCAGAATCTTGTCTGTGGCCTTTCCCTTCGCCAGTTCATCGATCAGCTTGTCGAGGCAGCGAATCTTCTGCATCAGCGGGTCCTCGATTTCTTCCAGGCGAATGCCGCAGACCACCCCTTTGATCAGCGCACTGTTGGGATGGATGCCCGCCGCCCGCGCAAAGAACGTTTCGATGTCGTTTCCTGCTTGATCTGCCGCGGCAATCCCTTCTGGTCATAGCCCGTCAGCCGGCAGATGATCTGGTAAACTTCTCTCCGGGTGCACTTCTTGGGCTCGGCTTTTTCAACATACAGCGGATACACCTTGGCGAACCTCTGGGCGAAGATGGGGTGCTTGGGCATCGTCGCTCCTTGCAGACGGGTTCGGGTCCACTTCCAGCAGTCGAGTCTGCGGGCCTGCCGGTCCCTGTTAAGACTTCGCCAACGACATGGGTGCATCCATTGCATTGATTAAGACCCTGCGGCATTTGCGCGCGTCTGTCGATACTATCCGTGGCGTTACTCATGCATGGGGCAGCCATGGACGAACTCTTTGTCGGCGTAAACCTTTTTCTCGTGTGCCTGGCGCTTGCGCTGGTTGAAGTCCATATCGAAGGGCCCCACGGCTGGGCCGCCAAGCTGCCCACCTGGCGCATCGACAAGCCCTGGATCCGGCGCCTGACCAACGGCAAGCCGATCACGGGCTATCACGTCTACATCAACCTGGTGATCCTGGCGTTTCTGCACTACCCGGTGATCCTGTCCAAGTGGACGTTCGCCGGTGAGCTGCGCGTGCTGTCGCAATACATGCTGATTGCGGTGTGGTGGGACTTCCTGTGGTTCGTGACCAACCCGCACTTCGGGTTGCGGCGCTTCAAGTCGGCCAATATCTGGTGGCACAAAAAGTGGGTGCTGGGCATGCCCGCGGACTACCCGACCGGCATGATCGTGTCGGCGGCCCTGTGGTTCGGCGCCGACATGGTGCAGCGCACACCGCGGACCACGATGGGCGAGTGGGCAACACTGGTGGGTGTGATCGTCGGCCTGACCATGGTGACCGCGGCGGCTGCGTCACGACTGCCGCAGCCCGCAGCCGATGAAACCGTGGACAGCGACAGCTAGGCGCGCGCCCGCCTGCGCAGCCATGCGATCGGCAGCGCCAGCAATGCCAGCAGGCCCCAGCCTGTGCCCGTGCGTGTTGCGCAACCGCCGCCGCCTCCGCCACTGCCTGAGCCGCCGCCCTGGCTGATGCCGATCGAGTCGGTGATGGTGGGCACGTCCGTCGGCAGAGACTCGTTGGCGCCGTCGAACGCCGTGGCCAGGAAGTTGTTGGCTGCGCCCTGTGCCAGCACAGTGCTGACCGAGAAGCTGGTGTTGCCGCCCGTGAGCTGCTCGCTTGCGACCATGGTATCCGTGCCGTTCACAAAGCCGTCGTTGTTCAGGTCGCTGTAGATGCGTACCAGCGCGTTGGCCTGCGCCGTGCCCTGGATGTTGAATGCGGGCAGGTCCACGGTGATCGGCGTGGCCGGGTTCGTGACCACCGGCGGGTTGATGGCAGCCGGCGTGTTTTCAGTAATCGTGGGCACATTCGCCGGCGCCGATTCATTGGCAGCGCCGTCGGTGGCTGTGACCAGGAAGTCGTTGGCTGTGCTGACGGTAATGCCGGTCAGGATGCTGAAGTTGCTATTGCCGGTCGTGAGTTGCTGGCTGCTGACGACGACGTCGCTGCCCGTATCGATGATTCCGTTGTTGTTGAAGTCGCGGTAGACCTGCACCAGTGAACCCGCTTCCGCGGTACCCTGGATGGTGTATGTCGTGCCGCTCACTGACACGGCCGACGCGGGCGCCGTGACGACAGGCAGCGCGGGCGGCAATGAGTCTTCGGTAATGGTGGGCACGTTAACGAGGGTTGACTCAGTGTTCGTGGCGTCGTCGGCGGTGGCCAGAAAGTTGTTCGCCGCGTTCTGGGCCAGCGCCACGGTGATACTGAAGCCGGTGGCGGCGCCGCCAAGCTGTTGGCTGTTCACGACAGCGTCGGCGCCGTCTACCACGCCATTGTCGTTCGCGTCGCTGTAGATGCGTACCAGGCTGCCCGCGGGCGCGGTGCCCTGGATATCGTAGTTTGCGGCATTGAGCGTGACGGTCGCAGCCGGAGCCGAGACCACAGGCGGCTGTGTCTGGCCGACGGGCGGCGTTGAGCCGTCCTCGAACGAGCCGATGTCGACGCCGTTGCCATCGTTGCGCGCATTGCCGCGCTGGTCGGTGGTCAGTGCGCGCGGGTTGCTGCCGGTGTTGCGCGCGATGCTGGTGCCCGAAATCGCATGCGTGTTGGTCGGACCGCCGTTGTTGGCCAGTGCCGAAAGCGCAGGGTCGCCGTTGATGAACCCGCTGCTGGGCGCGCCTGTGCCGGCGGGTGTCGTTTCAATCAGGCTTGACGTCAGCGTGCCCGCGCCGAAAAAGTCGGCGCCCGTGTTGGCGGTGTTGTCGGCGAAGATGCTGCTTTCAGCGGTCAGGGTGCCGCCGCCGTTGTGGGCGCCGCCGCCCTGCGGTTGGATCACGGTGCCAGCCGGGCCGACTGACCCTGGGTTGCTGCCGCCGATGCCGGGTTGTCCGCCCGCGCCGGCTGCACCTGCCACGCCGGTGTTCGAAGCCACCGTCGAGTTATCTACGTCCAGGGTGCCGCCCGCGGCGTACATGCCGCCGCCCTGGGACTGGCCGCTGTTGCCGCCCTGGCCGCCATCGCCCGGGCTCACGCCGCCAGATGCTGCAAATGCGACTTCGCCGCCGACACCGCCGGTGCCACCGTCGCCGGCGCGGGCAAAGTTGCCCGAGACAGTCGAGTTCACCACGTCAAGCGTACCAGCTTGAAGATAGAGGGCGCCGCCGCGGCTGTTGCCGCCAACGCCGCCGGTTTCGCCGGTGCCGCCGAAATAGATCGAACTGCCACCCAACCCGCCGACGCCACCGTCGCCGGCATTGGCAGCGTTTCCATTGGCTGTGCTGCGTTCAAACGTGGCGGTGCCGCTCTCGATGCAGATTGCGCCGCCGTAAGCGTCGCCGCCTGCGGCACCGTCAGTGCCGACACCTTGGGCAAGCAGCCCAAGCCCTGCCGAGCCGCCGTTGCCGCCCTTGCCACCATTGGCGCCGTTTGACAGCAGTGTCGTCTCAGTCACGGTCAGCGCGCCCGCCTGCACATACAAGCCGCCCCCGCGCCCCGAGCCTGCCGCGCCCGGTGCGCCGCCGTTGCCCGGGGTAAAGATGGCTGTGCCGGCGCCAGTGCCGCCGCGCCCGCCATCGCCGGCAAACGTTGCGTTTTGGCTCAGCGTGGAACCGCTCAGTGCAACACTTCCGCCCTGCAGGAACACCCCGCCGCCATAGGCAAGTCCGCCCGCGCCGCCGTTACCGCCGTTGCCGAAACTTGAGCCGAAAGTCGTGGACGCCGCGCCACCGCGGCCACCGTTGCCACCGTCGCCCGCCTGCACCGTGTTCAGGGTGATGGTGGTGCTGATCAACTGGATCGTGCCGCTGACGACGTACATACCGCCGCCGCGCGCATCCATACCCGTGCCGCCGTTGCCGCCGTTTTGGCCTACGCCGCCGTTGGCCCCGTTGGCGCCGTCGGCGCCGCGGGCGATGTTGCTGCCGACGCGCACGCCGTTCAGCGTCAAGCCGCCGGCGCCTTCTTTCAATATGCCGCCGCCGCGTGCCTCTGTGGTGGCTGTACCGTTGTCGGTGGCGCGACCGTTGGTGATTGCCAGGTCGCGAATCGTGACCGGCGCGTTGGCGCCGTTGTTGAGATGAAACACCCGGTCAAGGGCCTGCCCGTCAATGATCACGTTGGCGGCGCCGGTGCCCACGATCTCAAGCGTGCCCGCGGATTTGGTGATGTCGAGGTCGCCGCTGGCGTTGGTGTTGTCCCCATTGCCGCTGATGCTGTAAGTGCCAGCCGCCAGCGTAATGATGTAATTGCCGCTATTGGCATTTGCGGTGTTGATGGCGCCGCGCAGGCCGGCCATGTCGGTGACCGGGATGGTGGTTTGCGCGTCGAGGCCCTGCGAAGCGAGCGCCGCGGCGATGAAGGGCGACGACATCAGGCAGTACCAGCGAAAATCGCGATGCGCTGCGGGCAGCTTCTTGCGCGCCATGGTCACTCCGTGACTCAGAAAGTGATTTCTCTAATTGTGAGAAGTGTAGCCTTGGAGGTGCCCGCACGCAACAAATCGGGCAGTCTCGCGGCGGCTGCTGCTGGCGCGCCGGGCGGTACACCAGTCGATTGGGCAATGTGGGCGGTGTGCCATCGCGACATGCGAGGCCGACTGTATGTTCTTGCCTGCCCGTTTCAGGGCTGGTTCAGTGAGGGCGCAACAACAGGCTACCGGAGCGAACCATGGGCAAACCGACACCGCCCCTTGCCGCGGAGACAGCGGCAGTAGCAGAAGCGTACGCCGCTCTTAACCGGAACGACATTTCGGGCTTCGTCAAAGACTTTGACCCACAGATCGTGCGCACCGAGCCGGTCGAGCTTGCCGGCGGTGGGAGCTATCACGGCATCGAAGCCGTCAAGGCACACGTGGCGCACCATCGCGGGAACTGGGCCGAAGGCAGTTGCGAGCCGCAGCGGTTCATGGTCGCCGGCGACAAGGTTATCGCGTTCGTGCACGTCCGTGTACGACTGAAACATGAATCGGAGTGGCGCGAAGGGCACACCGTGGACGTCTACACATTCCACAACGGCAAAGCCGTGGAATTTCGCACGTTCGTCGATGAGCGAGAGGCCCTGGCCTGGGCCGGAGCCGACGCCCCGGACACGCACTGACCCACCACAGGCAATTTGAGCCCGGGCCTTGAGCCGATGCACCAAGCATCGCGCTACGGCCTCAGCGCGCGGTGCGCCGCCATGCGCCCCGCAGTGCAAGCAGCAGCGCGCCAAGCATCGTGCCGAACAGCAGCGGGCTGCCACCGCCGGAGTCGCCGGTGCTGCAGTCTTCATCCTTCTTTTTCTTCTTGCTGGCGCCGCCGCCGCCTGAACCTGTCTGTACTTCGAACGCCCCGATGTCGGGCGTGCCGTCGCGCGTGCGGCTGTAACCGCTGCCGCGCTGGTCGAACGCCTCGGCCAGCGAGTTGCTGCCGGTGTTGAACGCCGCGCTGGTGGTGGCAATGGCGTGGTTGCGTGTCACGCCGCCGTTGAGCGCAAGGGGGGCCAGGCCGGGGTCCACGTTCAGCACGTTCGGCAGTCCCGGGTTGAGAATCGTTACGCCCGCGTCGCTTTCAAACAAGCTGGCATTGGCGGTCAGCGAGCCGCCGGCTTGGGGCCCGTTGGCCGACGCGTTGTCGGCCAGGATCGTGCTTTCCAGTGTGACTGTTGCGCTCGCGGCGTAGATGCCGCCGCCCGTTGTCATGCCCGCGTTGCCTGCCGTGCCGGGGGCGCCGCTAGCGACTGAACCGGTGCCGGCAGATCCGCCGCTGCCCTGGGTACCCGCGGTGCCGGTGTTGCCGGCAATGGTTGAGCTGTAAATGGTCAAAGTGCCGCCGACTGCGCCGATGCCGCTGCCCCAGGTGTTGCCACCGTTGCCGCCGTTTCCGCCGTTGCCGCCGAAGCCTGAAAAGGACGCGTCGCCGCCGTTGCCGCCATTGCCGGCGGCGCCGCCGGTTGCAACATTTGCGGACACGGTCGAGTTGTTGACTACTACTGTGCCGCCGGCCACGTACATCCCGGCGCCCTCTGTTTCGCCCGCGTCGCCGCCTTGGCCACCGTTACCCCCGCTGAACGAGCCGAATGCGCCGTTTCCGCCGCCTCCGCCGTTGCCGCCGGCGGCGGTGTTCGCTTCAAGTGTGCTGCGCTCAAGAGTCAGGGCAGACCCATTGGCGTAAATGGCACCGCCCGCGCCTCGGCCACCCTGACCGCCATCGCCGCCTGCGCTGGAGGACGTACCGCCGGAGCCGAAGCCGCCGTTCCCGCCCGAAACTTGGTTGGCACTGAATGTCGTACTGCGGATGGTTACGCTGCCGGTTCCGGATGCGTAGATGCCGCCGCCTTCGGCTGCGCCACCTTCGAACCCGTTCTGGCCCGAGAACGAGCCGCTGGCCCCTGAGCCGCCCAACGCGCGATTCGTGTCAAACACGCAATTCTCGATCAGCACAGTGCCGCCGTCGGTGTAAACGCCGCCGCCGCGCGCGACGCCACCCGCGCTGAACGATGAAAAGCCGGATTCACCGGATGCGCTGCAGCTAGCCACGCTCACGCGCGTCAGCGTAAGGTTGGAGCCGCCGTCGTTGTAAATGCCGCCGCCGAACGCATCGCCGGTGCTGGCGCCGTCGTCGGTCGCGAAACCGCTGACAATGCTCAGGTCGCGCAGGATCACGCTCACGCCCGAGCCACTGAGAATGTGCAGCACGCGGTCTGCGCCGGCGCCGTCGAGAATCGTGCCGGCCTGCCCCGAGCCTTGCAGCGTCAGGCTGCCGCCCGGCTTGGTCACGTCGAGGTCGCCGGCGGTGTTCGTGTTGTCGCCGTTTCCGGTAATGCCGTAGGTGCCGTTGGCCAGCGTGATGATGTAGTCGTTGCTGTTGCCGTTGGCGGTACTGATGGCTGCGCGCAAGCCGGCCATGTCGGTGACAGGAATCGTGGTCTGCGCATCCAGGCCCTGCGAGGCCACGGCCAGCGCAATGAACGGAGAAGACATGAGCAGGCAACGGGAACGGCTCAAGTTGCGGTAGATCGAGTTGCGCGCGGACATAGACAGTTCCTCAAGAGTTCTTGGTGCCCAAGAGCATGCGCACGCCCAAACGGATGTCCATGTAAAAGTTGCAGAGCGCACACACTAAGCCGTTCGATCCCCAAATACGCCTGAAATCACATTGCATTCTCGGGGCGGCATGCTTACAAACCCATCGGCTGGGCACACTTTGTGGGAGTCCTGTGATGCGTGGAATCAGCATTCTGCTGGGCGTGCTGCTATTTGCCGCCACACTGAAATGCCAGCCGACCCAACCCGCCATCGTGTGGGACCCGAGCCCGAATTACACCGCGGGCCGCACAGTCTCCATTGACAGCATCGTGATCCACACCACGGAAGGCAGCTACAGCGGCGCCGTCAGCTGGCTCAAGAACCCGGCGTCGGGCGCCAGCGCCCACTACGTCATCAAGGAAGACGGCACCCAGATCAAGCAGCTCGTCGCCGACAGCAACCGCGCCTGGCACGCGACGTACTACAACAACCGGTCAATCGGCATTGAGTGCGCCGGCTTTGCCGGGCAGGCCAGCACCTGGACGCAGGGCATCCTGCCGGCGCTGTATGACCTGGTGGCGTGGCTTTGCTACACGCACGGCGTGTCGTCAGTTCACCCGCCGGGGCAGGCGACTTCACAGTCGCAGCAGGACTTCAACGGCACCGGGTTGGTCGGGCACTATCAGGTGCAGCCCTGGAACCGTACCGATCCCGGGCCGTACTTCGACTGGAACGCGCTGGTCACGCAAGTGAACTTGCGCCTGGGCAGCGGCGGCAGCAACGACCGCATCGTGGACAACGTTGACCCCGGCTTTAGCGTGCTCAGCGGCTCGTGGTCGTCGGGCACCTCCGCCGCCGGCAAGTATGGCGCCGACTATCGCTTTGTCAGCACAGCCGCCAGCGCAAGCGCCGAGTGCGAGTGGCGCCCCAACCTGCCCGAAGGTGGCGACTATGCCGTCGAGGTGTGGTACCCGCAGGGCACAAACCGCGCGCCTGACTCGCCGTTTACAGTGCACCATGCCAACGGCAGCACGGCTGTCCCCGTCAACCAGCAAGTCAACGGCGGCGCCTGGTTCACGCTGGGTACCTACCCGTTCTTCACCGGCACCAGCGGCTACGTGCGGCTTGCGAATAATGCCAGCACCGGGTTCGTCGTGCTGGCCGACGCGGTTCGCTTTCGGCAGGTGACTTCGGCGCCTGCGGCACCAGCCCCGACCGGACTCGTGGCTACAGCCGTCAACAGCACCGACATCGACTTTGACTGGAACTGGTCAGCATACGCCGATGGCTACTGGGTCGATATCGCCGAAAGCGCCGCTGACCTTACGGGCGCCACCGGCACGTTCCAGAACACATTTGTCGGGCGCGTGAACACATGGCTGTGGCAGGGCCTGACCCCCGGCACGACTTACTACTGGCGCGTGTGGGCGTACAACGTGGCGGGCGGCCACCACGGCTACCCGACGCCGGCCACGATTGCGCTGCCCGCGGGCACGCCACCGGGGGCGCCGACCGCGCTGGCGGCCACGATCTTGAGCGACACATCCGTACAGTTCAGCTGGATGCCGGGCGCCAACACCGACGGCGTGTGGCTGGACATTGCCGAGACTAGCGCCGACCTGCTGGCCGGGCCGGGCGCACCCAGCTTTCAGGCGGTGAACCTCTCGGGCGCAACCACAAGTCACGACTGGACCGGCCTGACACAGGGCACCACCTACTACTGGCGCGTGTTTGCCTACAACACAAACGGCGGCGTGCACAGCTACCCGACACCGGCCAGCGTCACCACGACAGGCGGCGGCGGCGGGCACACCACAGGCCCCGGCGGCAGCGGCGGCAGCGGTGACGACGGCGGGTGCTCAACCGGAGATGGCTCGGCGTTCTGGTGGCTGGCACTGCTGGCGCTGCTGCCCGCGATTGTCTGGCTGCGGCAGGAGCGGGCATGAGGACGCGCACCTGGCTGCTGGGCTGCCTGCTGGTGCTGGCGTGGCCGCTTTCCGCACAAGTGATCGTGGACAACGGCGGCGCCGGCTACAGCGAACTGTCCGGCGCGTGGACGACAGGCACCAGCGCGCCCGACAAGTACGGCGCGGATTACCGCTTCGCATCAACCGCCGGCACAGCCGGGCCCGCAACCGCCGTGGCAGAGTTTCGGCCCACACTGGGCGCTTCGGGCCAGTACGTTGTAGCGGCCTGGTATCCTCAGGGCACTAACCGCGCCAACAACGCGCCCTACACGGTGGTTCACGCTACCGGTAGCACGACCGTGCGCGTTAACCAGACCAGCGGCGGCGGCGCGTGGGTCACGCTGGGCACGTTTGATTTCAGCGCGGGCACAGCCGGCCACGTGACGCTTTCCAACGACGCTGAAGCCGCCAAGGTCGTGCTGGCTGATGCCGTTCGCTTCTCGCCCGTCAGCACGCCGCCGCAGGGCAACCCCGAGTTTCGCGGCGTGTGGGTCAGCCGTTTCGAGTGGCCCAGCACCAGCCCCGCCACCTGGAAAAGCAACCTCAACACCATCATGGCCAACGCCAAGGCCGGCAACTTCAATGCCGTCGTGCTGCAGATGCGCGGCACGACGGAAACGCTGTACCCGTCGCCCAACGAGCCGCTTTCGCCGCTGATCGCCAACGGCCCCGGCGACGATGCGCTGGCATACGCGATCAACGCCGCCCACGCGCAGGGCTTGCAACTGCACTGCTATTTCAACACCCACGTCTGCACCAGCGCGTTCGCATCAGCCAACCCCGGCTGGGTGATTGCCGACTCCGGCGGCGCAACCCAAAGCGCGCCCGTCGATGGCTACTTCTGGCTCGCGCCCGGGCACCCCGACGTGCAGGCCTATCTGCGCACGCAGGTCATGCACATCGTGAACACCTACCCGCAACTCGACGGCATTCACTTCGACCGCATCCGCATGCCCGAAGCGGGCTACAGCTATGACACGACAAGCAACGCGCGGCGCAGCGGGCGCGGCAACCCTGACTCGCTTGCGTTTGGCGAGTGGACCGCCGACCAGATCACGCGCTGGCTGCGCGACGTGTACGCCGAGGTGCACAGCGTAAACCCGCAACTGCAACTCAGCGCCGCGCCGCTGGGCCTGTACCACTGGACAGCATACGCCGGCTACTCGTCGGGCTATTACTACGGCTTGCCGCGCCACCAGGACGCCAAGGCCTGGCTGGCACAGGGCGCGCTGGACTGGATTGCCCCGCAGGTCTACTGGCCCGACGGCGGCGGGAACCCCGACTTTTCTGAACTCGTGCCCGACTGGCAAGCCGCCGCCAACGGCCGCCACATCTACCCCGGCATGAGCGTCACCGGCGACGCCAACGCCAATGAAACCATCAGCGAAATCACCGCCGCCCGCGGCTTCGGGTGCGCGGGCACAACCGTCTGGAGTTACGGCGCAGCCAACAGCCTCAACTTCTGGAGCACACTGACAGCCGCCGGGGCGCCCTACGAGCTGGCGGCGCCATCGCCGTCACTGGGCTGGCTGAGCAACCCGTCCACGGCCATCGTCTACGGATACGTCACAAACAGCGCGGGCGCGCCTGTCGCCGACGCGTGGGTCAACGTCAACGGACAGGCCTACACCGCCGTCAGCGGCGCCGATGGCTTCTGGTGCTGGCTTGAGCTTGCGCCGGGCACCTATGCGTTCACAGCCAACGACCCGACCGCAGGCAGCGCGAACCTGCTGGTGCAGAACCTGGCCGCGGGCGAAGTGCGGCGCGTGGACTTGCGGCTTGGCCCAGCCGGCACGGCTGTGCGGCTGGAAGCTGACCCGCCAGCCGCGGCACCGGGTGTGAACGCAAGCTTTGACATTGTGGTGCGTGTGGCCGACGCGCAGGGCGGCACAGTTGCGGCGGGCGCGTACACGGTGGATCTCACGTATGCGGGCGCCGGTGTGCTGGCCGGGCCGACGCAGCAGGTGACCTCAAGCGGCGTGGCGACATTCACGCTGTCGCACGACACAGCCGGCACGCTGATGCTGACGTTTACCGACGCTGGCGGCGCCCTGACGCAAACGACAATCCCGGTCCAGATCAACACGACAGGAAGCCCCGGCGGCGGAAGCGGCGGAGACGGCGACAGCGAAGGCGGCGGCTGCACAGTGGGGGCCGGCAAGCCATGGCGGCTGCTGCTGCCACTGGCGCCACTAGCAATCTGGTTCAGAAAACGCCGCGCGTGATCAGCGAACTTGCCAACCTATCGCCTTGTAGTTCTCGGTGAACATCCGTGTACTCGGTGGATGAGATTGTTGCAGTGTTCAGAAGCAAACACGGAGCGCAACCATGCCACGCATCGTTCTTGCAATGCTTGTTGCAACGCTTGCCGCCGCAGCGGGACTTGGCGGCACTTACCTTCGCGACTGGATCGACCCCAAGTCCGTGCATGCGCAGGAAGCGCGGTCGGACAAGGGCATCCGGGTGGCGCTGGTGAACCTGGAAGCGGTCTCGCGCGAGTCAGAGAAGTTCCGTCAACTCAAAGACAAATGGAACGGAGTGCAGCGCGAACTCGGTATGGATCGCGACGAGGCTGAACAGAGGTACCGCAGCAAGGCGATGGACGTGCAACGCGCGCGCAAAGAGAACCGCGACCAGGAAGAAGTCGGCGCGCTAGAGATCGAGTTGCGGACGCTGAAAGACGCGCTCGAAATGATGAAGAAGCAGCACGCGGAATATCTGGAGTCGCTGCTGGCGCACTACCAGCAGGAAGTTCTGTCCTTCGTGATGGCCGTGGTGAAAGAGTACGCCGACTATCACGAGTATGATCTGGTGCTGCAGGACTACACGCTGGATGACTCGGGCAAGGACTTTTTCGCCGGCGCCGCATATGCCCAGACGCTCATCAACAAACCCGTGCTCTACGCGCCCAATGGTGCGACCAAAGGTGCTCGGCACGTAACAGACATTTCGGCCGACGTGCTGAAGTGGTCCTCAGGTGAGCGGCCCGCGCCAAAGAAAGACTGATCGTCGCTGATAGGATGACGACGAGGGTCAGGGTTCGCTGTTTGGGGCGCGTATCACTGCCAAAGCAACGCCAAGCCGCAATGAACGCCACGGCAGCTCTGGTGACTCGCGAATTCTGAATGGAGCCGTGGCGCTCCTGGCGCCCTGGCGCCCTGGCGATTGCAGCCTTGGTTCATGCGCAGTGGCGCCCTGACCGTTGCGTGACCCATACGCCACTACGAAAAGCGGTAGCCGTTATCGACCAGCGGCAGGTGCAGCAGCTCGCACACTTCGGCCAGTGTTTCCGGGCAGAAGTAGTAGTAGCGCAGGCTGCTCAGGCTTGCGCCGTCCTGGGTGAACCGCAGCACGTCGCGCACCACGCGGCGGGTCTTGCCTCCCTCTTCCACGTCGTACCACAGCACGATCACCGGCTCGCCCATGAACTCGCGGCGCTCGGCTTGCGGGTTGCCTTGCTCGACCACGGTGTGCGCGAGGCTGCCGTTTTCCATCTGTTCGCGGCCGAACTCGTAGACCATGCCGACCACGTCGGCTGTCGCGTCTTCCAGCATCAGCGAAGTCAGCGCCTTCATGTCGCGCGCGTTGAACGCCGCGCACCATTGGTCCAGCAAGTGCGCCTCCGGTGCCGATTCGTCGCCCTGGGCCGCGCGGGTAGCGCCGCCCGCAGGGCTCTGCGTCAGCTTTTCGCGCGCGCGGTGCAGTGCGGCTTTGACCGCGCCCGTGGTGGTCTGCAGGTAGGCCGCGGTTTCTTCCAGGCTGAAGTCGAACACGTCTTTCAACAGCAGGGCCGCGCGCTCGCGGGGCGGCAGCGCCAGTGCCAGCGCGCGGATGGCTTCGCGCGTCTCGGCGGGCAGGGGTGCGGGGGCGTCGGCGGGCGCGTCGAAGTGTTCAGGCATTTCTGATTCCCCGTGTTTGCGCGTGCGGTCGATCCACAAGTTCGTGGCGATGCGAAACAGGTAGGCGCGCGGGTTGTCCATGTTCCAGTGCACGTCGGCGAGCTTGGCGAACGCCTTGAGCAGCGTGTCCTGCACCAGGTCTTCGGCGTCCCAGACGTTGCGCGCGAGATGGCGGCAATAGCGATACAGTTCGGGCCGCAGCGGGTCGACCACCTGGAAATAGCGCACGCGCAGCATGCGCACCTCGCGCGTAAGGTCTTTGCTCAGTTCCGCCACGGGCGACTCCTCTTGTGTACTTGGAATGACGGATGTGGGGCGAAGCAGGATACGCGCAATCGGAGAGTTCAGGCGACAGCTAGAGTCTGGAGGTTGGAGGAGGGAGGGTGGAGTAGCGAGGATGGAGATTCGAGGTTGGAGGACGGAGGTTCGAGGATGGAGGTTCGAAGTTGGAGGTTGGAGGACGGACTAGAAGGGACAGAAAAATCGCAATCTGACGCGCGTTCACAATCAACGTCTGACTTTTGCCCCTAAACCCTAACCTCCCACCTCCCACCTCCATCCTCCCAACACTCCTACTTCCAACGCCCCTGCGTAATCCGCCAAGCAAACACGAACACAGCCAGCAGTGCCGCACCCGGTGCCAGTAGCGCCGCGGCAAACGGCGACAGCGTCGCTTTTTCCGCCAGCGTGGCTGACGCGGTCATCAGCGGGTAGTAGCCGACAGCCGCCGGGATCACACCCGCGCCGATCGCCAGCAGGCGGTTGGGGTGATTGACCATCGCCGCCAGCAGCGCCCCCAGCAGGGGCAGCAGCAGGCCCGCCAGCGTCAGCCCGGCGCGGCGCACAAGCTCGGCTGCGGCGCTGCGTCCGCCGCGCGGACCCGACAGCTCGTCGCGCACCTTGCCGATCAGCTGGGCAGAATTCAGTGCCTTGCTGCTTTCGGGGCCGGCTTCACTGCCGAAATCAAATGGCACGCGCAGTTCATCGACGCGGTCAGCCACCAGCGGCGTACCCGACGGTCGGCCGGTGGTGGGCATGTACTGGATCAGGCGGGGTTCAAAGCAGCGCGTCAGGCTGAGCATGCTGTCGTGGCGGCGGTATTCAATGCGCGCGCTGGCGGCGTGCAGTGATGCCACCAAACCCTCCTGGTTGTACACGAATACGGTCAGGTCGCGGTACACGCCCTCATCCACGGCGGCGTAGCTGATGTCGATGCTGGGCGTAAGCCCGCCCGAGCCGGGGAAGCGAAGTTCGCGCGGGCCCTGGGGCGGATGGTCCAGAAAGTCCGCCAGTGCCTTGCGCTGCAGTGCGTGGCGCTGCGAATACGCTTCCGGCCCGAACTCGCTGACACCGAACCACGCGACAAACGCCACCACCATCCCGATCGGGATCAGCCCCAGCAACGGCCGCCACGGCGAAATGCCCGACGCCGACACCAGCAAAAGTTCACGGTCAGCGCGCATGCGCCCGAACACCATCGCGCCCGCAAACAGCGCCGAGATCGGCATCGTCAGCGGCAACAACGAAACAGCCAGGCTGGGCGCGAACGACAGCAGCGTCGAAAAGTGCGGGGTGACCTCGAAGCGGTTCACAATCTGGTACAGGCCCAGCACACTGAACAAGAACGTCAGCCCCAGCGAACACACCAGCGTCAGCAACGCCAGTTCACGAACCAGAACTTTGTGCAGGCGCCAGATCATTGCGTGTTCCGGGTTCTGCGTTCCGGGTTCCGTGTCTTGGCTGTCGAGGCCGGCAATCCAGTGATCGCCCGATCTTGCATGAGCGCACAACCCGAATCGGTAACGTCGCGTCGCTGCACGGGCCGACAAGGCGGCCCAACGCGGAACTCGGAACCCGGAACTCGGAACCCAGTTATCACTGCCTGAACTCCCTAAGGCTCGCGAGGTACGCGTCAAAGTTGCGCCTGGCTTCTTCCACGCTGTCGCCGCCGGTTTTCTCAAGCAGCGCTTGTGCCAGCACAATCGCCACCGCGCACTCGGCGACAATCGCAGCCGCCGGCACCGCGCATGTGTCGCTGCGCTCGGTGCTAGCCTGCGTTGCCTTGCCCGTTGACACGTCAACGGTCTGCAGCGGGTTCATCAGCGTGCTGATCGGTTTCATGTGCACGCGGCACACCAGCGGCTCGCCGTTCGTCACGCCGCCCTCAAGGCCGCCGGCGTTGTTGCTGCCGCGCGTGTACGGGCTGCGGCCGAAGCTGGGCGGCATCGGCAGCACCGAGTCATGCACCTTGCTGCCGTGGCGCCCGGCTGCTTCTGACCCAAGGCCGATCTCGACCGCCTTCATCGCCTGGATGCTCATCAGCGCCTGGCCAAGCCGCCCGTCGAGCTTGCTGTCCCAGTGGTTGTGGCTGCCCAGCCCCGGCGGCAGGTTGAGCGCGACGATCTCGATCACGCCGCCCAGCGTGTCGCCGGCGGCTTTGGCGCTGTCGATGGCGGCTTTGAGCGCGGCGTCGTGGGCGCGGTCAAGCGTGCCGAACTCGCCGGCGTCGCGGACTGCGCGCGCGGCGTCGGGCCCCTGATAAATCGCGCTGTAGCCTTGGCCCATCGGTTGATCGGCGACGACATCGCCGATGCTCAGCACGCGCGCCACAACCTCAATGCCAAATTCGCGCAGCAGGCCCTGGCATGCGGCACCCGCCATCACGCGCGCCGCGGTCTCGCGGGCGCTTGCGCGCTCAAGTACATCACGGGCGTTGCGCGAGCCGATCTTCAGTACACCCGCAAGGTCCACGTGGCCCGGCCGCACGTTGGCGAGGTCAGGCGCCTTGTCCAGCCGCGAATCCTTGTTGTGAATCACCAGCGTCAACGGGCTGCCGATCGTCACGCCGCGCCGCAAGCCGCTGAGCACCGTGACTTCGTCGCGCTCAACATTCTGGCGCCCGCCGCGCCCATAGCCGCCCTGTCGGCGCTTCAATTGCGCGTTGATCCAGTCAACGTCCAGCGTGTGCCCGAACGGCAAGCCGAACAGCGTGGCAATCACGGCAGGGCCGTGCGACTCGCCTGCGGTTGAGAACGAAAGAGCCATGTGCGCGCCAGTTGAACAGCAAATTACCAATAACCAATGACCAGTCACCCATGCAGTCCTTTGGCAACCCTTGGCTGTCGTATTCTGTCGTGGGGCTTTCTGGGTGAACTCGAAGGATCGAAGTAACCAAGGCAACGCCAAGCCGCAAAGAGCGCCACGGCCGGGCTGGTGATCTGCGAGTTCTGAACTAGGCCGTGGCGTTCCTGGCGTCCTGGCGATTGCGTCAGATAGCAAGCGGCGTCAACGATGCAGGAACCGCTAAAAGCAACCATGAGTACACCTGCCATGCGGTGCGAATAAGCCGTTCTCGGCCAGCGCCACGGAGTGGCGCACGCAATCTTTCCCATGGCGTAGCCATGGGAAAGCAGGCGAGAGAATCGCCGCGCCCCAGCGGGGCGCGGGAGAGGTCGCGAGCCTCCCGCGCCCCGCTGGGGCGCCAAGACCGCACGATGTGGAATTCCCACGGCTTCGCCGTGGGCCAAAATCCAAGCGCCCCGCTGGGGCGCACTGCAAGGCGATGCTTGCTGGACCGATGGGCCGCGTTCCCCTGATCGCACAGCATTGCATGTCCATCCTTGGTTGCTATGGCAGTTTGCCTCTATTCGCGCTTCGCCCCGTCGCGTGAAGTGCTTTGTGAACCCGACAAGAACAAGTGGATGTGGCACGAGTGTGGAGTGGCCCTGATTCTCAGGGTTCAAACGGCAACGCAGGCTGGTAGGGCGTAAGCCGGCCCTCTCCATCCACGACGTGAACCTTCGCCGCCGGGCCCAGCCGCGGGCGCGGCTTCAACTGCTCGTCGGGCAGGCCGTGGCCTACGGGCAGCACGGCCTGGCAGCTCCAGGTTTCGTCCACGCCGAGCAGCTTGTTGAACTCTTTGCCCACGCTGGGGGTGTAGGTCAGCGAGTGCAGGCCTTCATACTCCAGCGCCGTGATGAAGTTGGCGATGCTCAGCCACACGCTTTGCAGCCAGAACGGCTTGTCGCGCCGCCCGAACACCGCCACCAGCAACGGCGCGGCGTCGGCGAATTCCTTGATCGGCGTGATTTCGTGGTCGGCAAAGAACTGTCGCAGCCATTCGGGGCTGCGTTCATGAAACTCGCGGTCGGCGCGTTCACACAACTCTCGCACGGCGTGCCGCACCGGCCCGCGCTCAATCAGCACGTATTCCCATGGCTGTGCGTTGGCGCCCGAGGGGGCGCGCATGGCGGCTTGCAGCGCGCGCTCGAGGGCAGCCGCGTCGATCGGCGCCTCGGAAAATGTCCGTCGCGAGCGCCGCCGGCGCAGCACTGCATGAAAGTCCGCCGGGTCCGGCATCGACTATTGCACCAGTTGAATAATGGCTTTCGTGATGTCGGTGACGTACGGGTTGTTATTGTTCACGGTCCCGGGCGCGAACAGCACGGGCTTGTTGATCAGGGTTTGCGCGTAGGCACCGCCCGCAAAGAAGTCGCTGTCGCCGGCGTCCACGGTGTAGTCTTGGACCACGACGTCGTACTTCTGCAGCTTGGCGAAGTTCTCGATCACCACCATTACCTCGACCAGCACAGCCTTCTGGTACTGCGCCAGCAGCGAGCTCAGGTACACTTCCTGCTGCTTCTTCATGATGTCGAGCACTTCTTTCAGCGTCTGCTGCTCAACCTGCAGCGGCGTAATCTCTTCCTGGCCGCGGTTTTCAAGGCGCGCGCGCTGCACTTCCATGGCTTTGTTGCGGTAGGCGGTCTCGGCCTTGGTGCGCTCAACCTCAAGTTCGCGCTGCACCTCGTCCCAGTTGCTTTTCAGTTCGCGGAACTTCTTGGACTGACGCGATGCCTCTTCCAGGTTGATCAACGCGATGCGGATGCCGCCATCGGCGCGGGCGACCTGCGCCGACACCGGCTGCGGCTGCGACTGCTGAAACAGGAAAGCGCCGCCAAAACCGGCACCAACGGCGCTGGCAAGCAGCACCGCGAACACGATCACTTTGTTCATGAATAGTCCTCAAGGGTCAAATGCAGGCCCGGGACCATCAAACCGCAAATGCACTTGGCGTCAAGCCCGCATTTGGCGCGGTTTGCTAGTGGGCACTATGCCCGGCGCGCAGTTGCGAGGACTACTTCTCCGACTCGGGCTTCAGCTCGGCGACCTGCTTGTACGCATAGCCGGCATTCTTCACGGCCTTGGCGACCACATTCTTCACCAGCAGCTGGTCCGGCTTCACAGCCACGAACAGCACGCCCTGCTTGTCGGCTTTCACGGTGACGCCCGTTACGCCGTCGAGCTTCTTCAGTTCAACGGTCAGGGCCTTGACCGCCTCGTCCCAATCCTTGTCGCCCAGCTCAATCGTGACCTGCCAGGTCTTATCAGCCTTCTTTTCGATCTCGGGGCCGGTGACACGCACCGGCGGGTTGCGCGGGCCTCAGAACTCTCAGGCAAACCCGGGCTGGGCTGCAAACGCAGCCAGGATGATCAGTGCGGGAAGAATGCGACGCATGGGAAGCTCCTGTTTGCTGACAAGATTGTGACGCATTTCGGTGTAGAACGGTTCCCGCTCGTTGCGCCTTTGCTCTCAAAATGCCTAGAATCCCTTTCGACTGCTGTTTCTGACTGCGCGCGCTAAGCCAGACGAAAGCCGATACAACGCATGGCTTCTGATGTGACGGCCGAATCATTCTCCAGCCGCAAGGTGTGCCTTGCCCGCGCCCGTGAGCATTTGGGCAACCGGGCCTACAAGTCCGCCCGCAACACACTGTCGCGGGGCGTGCGCCAGTGGCCCGACCTGGATGCTGATTCCGATTACCGCACGATCCTGGGCCAGGTGGCCTGGCGCTGCCACTGCCTGCGGGAAGCCAAGCGCCACCTGACCATCGCCACCCGCGACCCCGACAGCCACGTGGAAGCCAAATTCCTGCTCGGCCGCGTGCTGCTGGACATGGGGCATGTCGAGCGCTCGATCGAAGTCCTGGGCGCCATCCTGCGCGACCCGGACCAGCTCGTGCCCTATCGCGTGCACGCCGGCGGCGCCCTCAGCGTCGCCTACTCGGCGCTGGGCCTGAACAAGAGCAGCCAGGACGCGCTCGAAGAGGCAGCCAAGTTCGGGTTGATCAGCGCGCAACTACTCGCCGACGAAGGCTTCCGGCTGCTGCGCATTGGTGCGTACCCCGAGGCCGAGGTGCAGCTGGCCAAGGGCCTGCAGGTGGACAGCACCTGCGAAGACGCGTTCTACCGGCTCAGCAACGCGCTGTTCATCCAAAGCAAGACCGAGCCCGCGATGGAAGTGCTGGCCTACGGCATTGAGCAATCGCCCGAGTTTCCGCCGTTCTATCGCCTCATGAGCGAGATCTACACCTCGCGCGACCAGCACAAAGAGGCGGCTGCATTCCTCAAGCGCGCGCTCGAGATTTCGCCCGAAGCCGACGACGCCGACATGCTGCAGTTCATGCTCGCGAACGCCTTGCAACGCGCGGGCCGCGCCGAGGGCACGCTGATGACCTTTCGCGACCTGCTTGAGCAGCACCCGCGCACGCGCCTCAAGCGCACGGTGCTTACGCGCGTCAAGTCGCTGGAAAAACGCGTCACTGCCAAGCCGGTGCGCCTGAAAGGCTTCCCGCGCAAACTTCAAAAGCGCAGCTACTGTGCGCCCAACACGCTGGCCAACGTGCTGTCGCACTGCGGCGTTGCCACCACGCAGGATGAGGTCGCCGCCCGCGTCATGCGCGGGGCCGGCTCGCGCTGGCCCGAGATGTTCGATTACCTGAAAGAGATTGACGGCGTGGCAGCCCGCGGCTTCTTCGGCAGCATTGAGCTGATCAAGCGCTGCCTCGACAGCAAGCTGCCCGTGATCACGACCGAGTACTACGGCATGTCGGGCCATGCGATTGCGATCATCGGGTACGACGACGCCGCCGAGTTGCTGATCGCGCAGGACCCGCGCTTCTTTGAGCCCGTCGAGATTCCCTACGCCGAGTTTGAAAAGTCCTCGCTGCACGACGATTGCCTGTGCGTCGCCGTGGCAGCCGCCGGCGACAAGAAGCGCCTGCCAAGCCAGAGCGGCGACGAAGAACGCGTGCTGCGCGGCTACCTTGACCTGTTGCGCAAGCGCGCCGACGGCGACGATGAAGCCGCGATGCGCGCGGCGCTTGAGCTCGCCAACGAAGCGCCGGAAAAGCAGGCGCCGGTGCGCGTCATGGCCGAGATCGCGCTTGAGCGCCGTGCGACCAAAGAACTCAAGCGGCTGTGCGACGAAACGCTGCGCAAGTGGCCCGACTGCTTCTGGGCACTGCGCCTGCGCGGCGATGCCCTGTGGATGGACGGCGACACCGCGGCAGCACTCGAGCAATACCGCGCAGCGCGCCGCGTGGACCGGCGCGACGAAAGCCTGTCGTACGCGCTGGGCGAGCTGCTGATCAGTATCGGCCGGCGTCGGCCGGGCCGCGCGCTGCTGTTGCAGGCCTTGGGCGAAGACCCGCGCTTTCACCGCGCGCGGCTGCGCCTGGCCGAAAACATGGCCGAAAGCGGCGAGCGCGAAGCCGCAACCTTTCACGCGCGGCTGCTGGTCGAGTACGACCCCGACCACGGCGCCGCGCGCGACCTGCTGGCCAAGCTGGCGGGCAATACGGCAGTGCGCACGCTGTCAGAGGGCGCCAAGCGAGTAGCCGAAGAAGTAGCGCAGCGCCAATCCAAAGCAGCAGAGTCAGAAGACGACCCCATAGGCGACGGGATAGAAGTAGACCTCGAAGACCTCTAAAAAAGGGGTCAGGCTACTTTTCTGACCGCTTTGTGGGCCGGCCTCGGGGCCTTAGGGTGCTTTCCAGCCCTAGTTTGCGGGCTGCGTTCTTTTGCCAGGCCTCGTTGCCGAACGGTGTGCCGCGGTTGACCGCCTCGCGCAGCTTGGCCAGTTGCTCTGCTTCTTCTTCACGGTTCACAAACCGCAGCCACGGCTGTGGCCGCGGCGTCGGCCCGCGCACCAGCCAGTGCGAAAGCGGCTGTGCCGGGGTTTCTTCCGGATGAGGGGACAGCAAAGGGGACAGGCTCCGCGAAGCAGTGCCTGTCCCCTTTGCTGTAGAGCGCGCTACCCCAGGAGAAGCGTGGGTGCCTGTCCCCTTTTCTGTAGACCGAACGGCAAAGGGGTCAGGCACGCTGCGCGAGCCAGACCCCTTTTTGGCCCAGATCGCTGCGCTGCCAAAGCGCCAGTCCTGCGCCTTGGTGACTATGCCCGCGCGCACGGGGTTGCGTTCGATGTAGCGCAGCACGGTCAGCAGGTGCCCGCCCTGCTCAATGGGGAAGCTTTTGTAGCGCCCCTGCCACACGTGGCCGCTGCCCTGGTAGTGCCGGTGATAGCGCCGCACGTGGCACGTCGTCAGCCACTGCATGAAGGCGGGCAGGGCGCCGTCGCGGCGGGGCCACGCGACGAGGTGAAAGTGGTTCGACATCAGGCACCAGGCCAGAAGGCGCATGTCGTGGCGCTCGCAAGCCAAAGACAGCACGCGCTCAAAGGCCAGAAAGTCGGCTTCGTTATGGAAGACCGTAGCCCGGCCGTTGCCACGGTTGATAACATGGTAAAGCAGACCACCAGGAGAGAACCGAACCGGTCGAGGCATAAGGCAAGGCTACAAACCCAAGCAAACAAGGCAACAAAAAGTAGCCTGACCCCTTTTCTGTTCCTGACCCCTTTTCTGTTCCAGCACAGCGGACTACTTGCCAAACTTGTACTCCTTCAATTCGACCACGACTTCCAAGGACTCTCCATAACCTGGCGGGGCACCCGTGAGCGTAAAGGTTCTTACGTGCTTGACCAGCAACCCGGGCTTGTCCTTGCTCCACCAGGTGGTGAGGCAGACGCTGCTGCTTTTCTCCTTGTAGGTGTGGGTGTACTTCACGCATTCGAACTCACCGCCAGCGACCTTAATCTTCTCGTCGGCCTTGGAGGTGTCAATCCGCGACGGAATGTAGAACGCGAAGAAGTCACGCCACGCCAATTCTGTCTTGGGCGTTCGCTTCTCTTCACCGTTGACGTCTTTTTCGGTGACCGACACGATCAGGCCTTTCCACGCTGCCCCCGTGATGTTCTGTGTGGTTTCGGTGGAAATCACCACGGGTTCCAGGCCATCCCACTCTTTGCGCGTGCTGTTGCTGAAGACGATCGTAGAGCCGTCCTTCCATGTTTCGGCGACCTTTTCGTCGCTCCATGGGCGGTCCGCCTGCGGCAGGCCGACGCTATGCATGCTCCATGTTTCGGAGTACGTGCGCCCGTTCGCGACGGACGTGTACTCGGCCTTCACGAATACGCCGGGGAACTCCTTGCTTAGCCAGACTGTCGTCGTGATCGTCTCGCCTTCGTGCTCTTTCTGCATGGTGTATCTAGTGCAGTCGACGCCCCAGCGCGAATAGACCGTCTTGACGTTGCCCACTTCCTTGGCTTCTCCGTCTTTGATCATTTCGCCATATTCGGTCAGGAGCCCGTCCCACGAGACTTTCTTGTCACTACCGAGACTCCAAAATTCGCCATTCTCCCTCGTGTTGGTACGTGTGGAGTAGCCCTTCTCGGACACGTCCCAGAAGTCGATGTCCACTAAGTCAGTGAAGTGGTCGTCCTTAAGGACCATGAAGCGGTAAGTGATGCCCTTGCCCCATGACTTGCGGGCATCTTCCGCAGTCCAGGGCAGCTTGTTTTTGGCCGGCTTGTCTTGCGCCAGCGTGGTTTCGGCCACACCGCAGATTGAAAGCAGCATCGCCGCTGCCAACGCCATCGCTATAGTGCTCTTCATACGCTCTCCTTAGAAACTTCCGCTGTGCGGGTTGAGCTCCACAGGGCGAATAGTACGCCCGCGTCCCAAAGAAGGCGACCGCGAACTCAGGCCCTGGCGCTAAACGCGGCCCCACGGGAAACGAAAAGGGGTCAGGAGAGAAAAGGGGTCAGGCACCTCCGCTTTGCTCCGGAGCCTGACCCCTTTGCCAACACACCCTGCGGGCCAATTCTTGTCGCACTTGCTTGTACGCTTCCTGTGTTGCTTCACTACAGGAGAGTGTCATGAGCAAACGCTTGAAAGTTCGAAAGCTCCCAGCCGGCGTCAAGCTGGGACACGTGCACATTGACCCGCACCATGCGCCCGCCGAAAGCTCCCACGGCCGCCTGGCTGCGGGCATTGCCGACATGCAGGAGCGCCAGCGCTACTTCAATGACTGCATGGAAAGCTACGCCGAATTCTACGGCCTGGCCGAGATCACCATGGTGATCCATACCTACATGGCTCAACTCGACGCCTACCAGCGCGAACACGAGCGCCGGCAGCGGCTTGCCGACATGATGCAGCCGGTGAACGAGCGCTGGGACATTTCGCCCAACGTGGCGCTGCGCGCGGCGCGAGCCCTTGAGCAGGCGATTGCACAGCGGGCCCGCATCAAGGTCGAATGCCGCGACGCGGCTTTGCGGGCCGTGCGCATCAAGTTCGATGCGCCGAAAACCCATGATACGGCGGTGACAGAAGAGTTCGTGCTGAAGGTTCCGCCCCGCATCGAGGACGACCCGCTGCCCAACTCAACGAGGCCCGTGGCACAGCCCGAGCCGCTGCTGACGCCCGAAGAGATGGCCGAGGCTTGCGAGATGATGAAGCCGCTGGTGGCCGCCGACAGAGAGCCGGTGGCGGCAACTTAGCGGGCTAGAACTCGTCTTCTTCTTCGCCGGGTTTCGGCTTGGTGGGTGTCTTTATGCCCAGTGCCGCTGCGGCGTCGATTTCGAGCTCGCAGATGTAGGGCCGCGTGCGGTCGCCGCTTTCGTCGAACTGGCGCAGGATGAACTCGCTGCTTGGGGCGAGATCTTTGAATGCCAGTTCTTTCACGCCGTTGCTGCCGGCCAGCGACACGGTCAGCTTGCCGTTGAGCAGCATGTCGGGATGGATCTTGATGGTCAGCTTCTTGGCGTTGCGCACCTTGATGCTGATCTTGCCCGGCTCAAAGCCGGCGATGACACGCGCGGCCAGCACGTCGGGCTTGTCTTCCTGCTGCTGGGCCTTGGGAAACGAGCCCTTGAGCGTGAGTTCTTCTTTGCCGCGCCTGATGACGATGCTGACTTCGTCGCCCGGGGCCTTTTCGCCCAGCGCTGTCAGAAGGTCGTCAAACGTCTTGATCTCTTTGCTGTCGAGCTTGGTGATTTCGTCGCCTTCTTTCATGCCCAGTTGCTCGGCGGTGCTGTCCTTGACGATCATCTCGATCTTCGGCGGCGATGAGTCCGGCACCAGCTGCACGCCCAGGCGCACGCGCGCGCCCGGCATCTTGATCTCGGCGTTGGGGATGTCGGCGCCTGACTTGCCGAAGTTGCTGATCTCGGTGATCCACAGCCACGCGCGGCCGCCGCGGTCGGCGCTGGTTGCGGTCCAGTCGATGGTCTTGGGCAGCAGGTTGCGCTTCCAGTTGGGCCACAGTTCGTCGGCCAGGATTTTCAGCTCGTCCTTGATCACGGGGTTGACGGTGTGGCCAAGGTCGGGGTGTTCATTGAAGCGAATGCTCGCGCCCACACTGTTGGCCTGTTCGTACAGCGGCTTGGTGATGCGCGTGGGGTACAGCGGGTCTTTGCCGCCGTTGAAGGCGTAGATGTTGCTGCCCTTGAGGTTCTCGAGAAACACCGGCTGTCCGTCGGCTGTGGGTACCAGCGGGTGGCCGATCATCGGAAAGTAGCCGGCGAACGCATCGGGCATGCGGTACGCAAACCCGAAGCTGCCGCTGCCGCCATCGGACAAGCCGCTGACCAGCACCTTGTTCTCGTCAATGTTCACGCGGCGTTTGACCTCGTGCACGAAGTGCAGCACGTTGCGCTGGCCGTCGGCCCACCACCATGCGGCGGCTTCGTGGGTTTCGGGCACGCCGGCCGACGCGCCGACAATCACGGTCTGGTCGCGCAGGGCCGCGGGCAGCGACTCGACGAACAGGCTGGCCATGTACTCACCGGGCGAGCCGTCTTCGGCTTCAAGCGGTGTGCCGGTGACGCCGCCGTGCAGGGCGACGATCAGGTTGTACGACTTTGCGGGGTCGTACGCCTCGGGCAGCCAGACCCAGTAGGGGCGGTCGTAGCCGTCGGGGCACTTGGTGGTCATGCGCAGCATGCCGGTGCGGGCGGGCTTTTCGAACTTGAGCCCGGCAATGGCGGCTTGCAGGTCGGCGGGCGGCTGCGCCACGAGCTGTTCGCGCAGTTTGGCCTTGGCGTCGCCTTCGGCTTTGAGGTAGCGGGCCAGCAGGTCAGCGGTGTCAACTTTTCTGGCATCCGGTGGAACGTCCTGTGCCACAGTGGCACACGCGAAGAATGCGAGCAGCAGCAGGGCGGTGAGTGTCTTTTTCATGTCCAAGGCTCCAATTCCGAAGCGGTGAGGCTGAATGTCGCCCGCAGGGCGGGTTTGCATGGCGCGGCAAGGCCCGGGTCAACTTCGCTCTTGTCGCGTCAAGAGTTTGGCACGGCGATTGCTCTTGCCACGTCAAGAGTGACAACCGGTGTGTCAGAAACCGGGGGTGGCGAGACCAAGGGGCCTCGCCTGCTTTATCAGACGCTCAGTCTGCCCCGGACAGGCAGAAAATAAAGCGCCGAAAGTCGCTCGTAAACGGGTTTGCGGCCAAGAGATACGTGCAATTCGGGATTCCCGCACCCGAAGAATGATGGCGGGGACTGAAACTTTGGAGGACGGGGTAACCGTTTATCTCTGATTGGGGGGCGTCATGCGCCAGGCAGACATCGAAATCCTTTTCGCCGAGCACGCGGCAGCCGTTCATGCGGCTGTGTACCGCCTGACGCTCGACGCCGCGGCCGCGGAAGACGCGACGCAGGAGGCTTTCGTGCGCCTGCTGACGCGTCCGCCGCGCGATGACACGAACATCCCGGCGTGGCTCAAGCGCGTGGCAGTGAACTTCGCGATCGACACGCTGCGTCGCACGAACCGCATCAAGCAGCTTGGTGAGTTCGAGCACGAGGCGCTGGATCGTCCGGACGTGTCAGACACGACGCTGTCGGACGACCTGAAGGCCGCGCTGTCACGCATCAAGGCCGATCACCGCGCCGCGGTGCTGGCGGTTGACCGCGACGGCATGAGCTACACGGATGCAGCGGACCTGCTTGGTGTGCACATCAACAAGCTGAAGACCGACCTGCTGCGTGGCCGTCGCGCGCTGCACGAGCTGCTGAAGGGTTCCGCACTGGCCGGTAACGGCCGCAAGGAGTAGTCATGGATTGGGACGGATACAAACTGTCGAAAGATGACAATGCAGTCCTGGACCATGTGACGGGTTTGTGCTCGGTACTCCCGGAACCTGACGGTCAAGGCAGTGAAGACCGTGCAATTGTCGGGGAATTGGTGGCCATGCGCTCGAAAGTTCGGGCGCTGGCCATCACCCCGCCGGCTATGCGACTTACCTTTCGCGATGTTCTCAAGGCGGCTGAACAAGTGCCGCCCACACCCACCAACCAACGCATTTTCTATCACCTCTCGTCACGCTGGGGCCTTGGCCTGGTCGCTGCGGCCAGTGTGGCAGTCGCCATGGTCACGGGGATGCTGGCTACGGCTACGTTGGAGTCCTTTTCGCGGGATGGCAATGTTTTCGACGGTCAGGCGCAAGTTCAGCAGTACCCCGTCCGTCCGGAACCGCACCCAGCCGACAATAGTGCTGGGGTGCCGCAGGGCGGCGGTGGCACGGACGTTGTTCCCGCTTTGCAAGGCTCCCTGGTTCGCACCGGCAGCATTCACCTGAAACATGAGCGGCCGGGTGACGTTTACACGCAGGTTACGGCTTTGGTTACCATCCTGGGCGGCTTTGTTACCCGCTTGACACGTCAAGGGTCAGGCGAAGACGCCACGGTTGAACTGGAAGTCGCCATACCATCCGACAAGTTCAGCGAATTCACAGTCAAAACCGCCAACCTGGGCGAAGTCGTAAGCCAGACCGAAAGTGCAGAAGATGTGGCTGGCCAGCAGATCGACCTGAAAGCCCGCCTCGCAGAATCCGAAGCCTACCTCAAGCGTCTCGACGCTCTCTCTGAAAAACCCAGCAATGTCAGTGAGCTCGCGGCGTACGAGCGCCAGCGCCGTGAAGTGGCGCTGGAAATCGAACGCTATCGGCGCGCCATCGCCGCGCTGGAAAACCGCACCAGCTTTGCGCGCATGAACATGAGCATCGCCGCCAAGGCGCCCGCGCAGCCGCAAGCGCAGGGCGACCTCGCGAAGGCATGGGACGACGGCGTTGACGGCCTCGAGAAGACCAGCGCCTTCATGCTCAAGACCGGCATCGCCGGCTCGCCCGTGCTGCTGGCCGGCGCGCTGGTGTACCTGGCCATCCGCCGCAAGCGCCGCAAAGCCGAAGCACAGTCGGTGTAGCCAGCGCCTGAATGAATCGGCGGCGGTGATTCGCCTACCACCTGATCTGCTTGAACAGCGCCATCAGTTTGCGGCCGCGCTCGGGGCCGATGTGGCTTACGTGCGCGATCTTGCCTTGCAGCCAGCCCCTGAAATCCGGGTGGTTGTCGCGGTTCTCGCCATGGGGGCCGCGCTTGACGCAGTTGTGCAGAATCGCCTTCAGGCGGTCATAGTCGCGGCGTGACACGTTGGTCTTGTCGTTGACGACGACGCCGGTCACGCGCTGCTGGCGGCCCTGGCGCATGATGCGGGTCTTCTTGTCATTCAGCGTCAGGCCCTCGGTCTGCACGATCTGCCGCACGAGGCCCAGAAACTTGGACGCGTGAAACGCCAGGTCGTCGCCGCCGCTGAAGGTCAGGTCGTCGGCATAGCGCGTGTAGTCGGCGCCGAACTTGCGCGCCAGGCCGGTCAGGCGTTTGTCCATGCGCCGGCAGATCGCGTTGGCAATGCCCGGGCTCGTCGGCGCGCCCTGCGGAAGTTCGGGGTGGTAGCGGGCGTGCGTCTCGGGATGCTTGAGCTTGGCGGCGTACTGCCATCGACCGTTCATCTGGACTCTCGCGTCCATCAGCCGCCCCGTGGTCAGGTTTGCCAGCGCAACCGCAGTGCCGCGGCCATAGCCCAGCGAACGAAAGTAGCCCGACACGCGCCGAAACGTAAAGGAAGGAAAGAAGTCTCGAATGTCGGCGCAGATCACCACGTCTTTGCCCACATGCTCGCTGGCGCCGCTAAGCACGTCGCGGCCCTTGCGAAACCCGTGCGCGGCTTCGTGTATGGGCAGCTTGTTGACCAGCTTCTCGACCAGCGCGCGCTGCACAGCCTTGAGTTTCGGCAGCGGCACCATCAGCAGGCGCGTGCCGCCTGAAGACTTGGGCATCTCCTTGAGTGTGTAGTGCGAGTCAAGGCTGTCGCCGGGCACCGGCTTCGCCGCCAGCCAGACCAGCGTGCGCCGGTCTACTCTCAGCACCTCGGCCATGGCATCGATGTGCGGCAGATCGGGCAAGCCGGCTGCGCGCACCTTGGCCGAATCGTAGTAGGGGTCGGGGTGCTGGCGCGTGCCGCCGATGCTGCTGATTGCGCCGGGATCAACCCAGGCGCCAGTTTGAGGGTTGAGGCCGCCACGGATGGTCTGGTCCGGCTGTGCGGGGACAGGGCCTTTGCTGCGTCTGCGGCGCCAGCTCAGGAAGATGTTGCGCAGCCCTATCGCGCTGGCTTGTTGCGCGGTCGGCGGCGGCACGGGCCCGCCATAGGCTTTGGGTTGCTGCTGGTAGGGGTCGCGGCGCGGGCCGTAGGGGTCTTTCTTCTTGCCGAACAGCCAGTCGAAGAAGCCCACGGTCTCTCCAAGGGTCTGGCTCGATTTCGGCCGCCTTTGGCCGAAATTGTGCCTGACCCTTTCCTCTGGGCCAGGCAAGTCCGTTACTGTTCGGCGCGAAGGAGAGACTTCCAGCTCCCGGCCTGGCGCTGTGCCGAGATCGGCACGATCTCGGTACTGGGCCAGCGATGCATGTGAAGCCACTGCGTTCGAAAGGGGTAACCCCTTTCCCTGCACTGAAGCAGTTCAAATCTCTCCCGCGCGCCGCGGGCATACTAAGAAGAGTGGGGCAGGTTGAAAACGCATAGAGGCTGATTCAAAACCCTCTCGCGGGCCGGTTTGGGCGGGGCACTTCGCATCTCTGCGTCGCGCTCCCTGCGCCATATCGCCGGGATATGGCTCAGTCGCGCTCCTTGATCTGCTCGCGCCGCGCTCCAAATCGGCCTCGCTCAGGGTTCTGAAACAGCCTCCTAGAACCCGAAGCCCAGGTTGATGCTGATCACCTGCTCGCGGTTGCCCGGCTGGTTGATGATCGGGAAGCCGAAGTCCAGCGCGAACGGAACGGGCAGAATCGGCAGCAGCAGGCGCAGGCCGATGCCGCCGCTGACGGTCCAGCCGGTGGGGTCAAACGTGTTCAGCGTCGGGCTCAGCTCGCCGAAGTCCACGAAGCCGACCAGCCACAGGCTGCCCGGGAAAATCGGGAAGCGCAGCTCGGCGAAGCCATGCACCATGAAGTTGCCGCCCAGCGCCACGCCATTGCGGCTTGGGCCGACGCCGCTGAATTCAAACCCGCGCAGCAGGCCGCGCCCGCCGAGGTTGTTGCCGCCCATCAGCAGGCGCTCAATGAACGGGATTTCCTTGGTGTCGCTGTGCACGTCCTGCCAGTGCGCGGTTGCGCTCAGGGCAAGGACCAGCGTGCGTACCGGGTCAATCTCGGCCAGCGGGATGAAGTACTCGGCGTTGGCGCGCATGCGCCAGAAGTCCACGGTGCCGCCCAGCAGCACTCCGCCGGTGTAACTGAAGCGATAGCTCAGGTTGAACCCGCTGGTGGGAAACGACGGGTTGTCGGTGGTGCCCCACGAAATCTCGCTCCAGAGCGTGCTCAGGACGTCGCGGCCTTCGTCGGCCTGCAATTCCGGCGGCGCATTGCTGGCAACGTCAGCGAGCTCAAGAATCGAGTACGAATAGCCGACGCTCCAGAGCACGTCAGGAAACACGCGCCAGCCCACAAACGGGTCAATGCCAAGGCGAATGCGCGTGTAGTCGGCATAGTTGATCGACGTGTACTCGCCGCTGATGCCCGCCGAAACCGGGTAACCGAACAGCCATGGCTCATTGAAACTGATGCGGTACACCTGCTGCCGGTCCAGCGGCGGCTGCGCGGTGAACGACAAGGATTGGCCGGCGCCCGAGAAGCTCCAGTTGGGCTCGCCCCATGCCCAGCTGATCAGCGAACTGATGTCGAAGTTCAGCAGCGTCAGGTCAACCGACGCGGTAAAGCCGGTCGCCGAGTTGAAGCCGGCGGCAAAGTTCAAGCGATTGGTGCGGCCTTCGACCATGTCGTAGTCAACGTCAGTGTATTCAATGTACTCGCCCTCGCTGATCACGAGCCTTGGCGTGGTGCGGGCCGCCACGCCTTGACCGGGCGCGGCTTGCTCGAACCACTGGGTGCGCTGAAGGCGAATCGTCGATGCGCGCAGGCGGTTTCGGTCGTACACGTCGCCGGGATACACGCTTACCAGTCGGCGCATCACGTTGTCGCGGGTCTCAACGTTGCCGCGAAAGTTCACGGTGCCGACGATGCTCTGGTAGCCTTGCTGGATGCGCAGAATCATGCCGACCTTGCGCACGGGCCACGGTGAGTCCCACGGCGTCTGGATGAACTCGGTTTCAGTTTCCACGCGGACGAACTCAACTTCGATGTTGGAGTACCCCTTGTCGGCCAGCAGGATGCGCACGCGCCCGGCCATGCCCTCGGTGAAGTCGCCGGGCGCGCCGGTAAGCGCGTACTCGTCCCAGGCCAGCGCGGTCAGCAGGTCATAGGCCTGGAAGTAACGGCCCTGCTTGGGGTCGTTCAGGGGGGCCAGGTACTCACGCCCGTAGCGCTGCTCGGCGGTTGCCAGGGCCACGCCGTTGGCTTCGAGGCGCATGGCTTCAAGCAGGTCGTCGAACTCGACGACCGGTTTGTCGAACTCGCGGGGTTGCGCCCCCTGCGGCACGCGCGGCGCGCGGGTGGCGTACTCGATGCGCATGTCGCTGACCGCGTACACCGAGCCCGGCTCAATGTGGTAGACCAGGTTCACGCGCGAGCGCACCTGGTTCATCTGAAAGCTCGTGAACGAGACGCGGGCATCAAGCCACCCGCGCTGCTGCATGTATGCCTGCAATGACTCGGCGTCGCGGATGGCGTCGTTTTCAACGAAGGGCTCGCCCTCTTTCATGCGCATGACTTCGCCCAGCACGGCACCCTTGCGGTCGGCCGTTGAGGCAAACACCGAGTACCAGAGCTGGTTGATCAATGAGAAGAACCCGCTCAGCCTGTCCACAGACAGCGCGTCGTTGCCCGGCGAGTCAATGTTCTCGATGCCGCGGAAGTGAATGTCGCCGACGCGCATCAGCTCGCCTTCAAACACTTCAAAGACCAGTACTGTGCTGCCGCCATATGCGTCATCAATCAGGCCGCTGACTGTCTCCAGCATCGGCTCGCGCATGCGGCCGTAGTCGATTTGAAGCTGCTTGGCGTCGAACTTCTCGGGCAGGCTGAGCACGCGTTCCGTGACCTCGACAAACGGGAACCCCCGTGCCTGGTAGAACAGCTTGATCTGCTGCTTGGCGCCCAGGATGTTGGCGGCGCTGGCGTCGGTGATCACGTCGCCGTTGAATGCGCCCATGGGAAAGTAAGCAGGAGACACCAGCCCACCGTCGCTCTGCAGGCCGGGCGTTTCCCGGATCGGTTCCTGACCGGCGATCACGCGCTCAAGGTCGGTCGTGAAACCGGACTGGTAGATGCCGCTGAACGTCACGATGGCCAGCGGGTCGTTCTGGATCACGCGAAACACAACGTCGATGCCGTCCGACGCGTACTTGTGCTCGGCGCGGACATCGAGAAACGAGCCGGTCTCAAACAGCCGGCGCACGTCATCGTCCAAGCGCTCAAGGCTGAATTCTGCGCCTTCCGCGGTGTCGGTTTTGCCGAGAAAGCGGTACAGCTCGCGCATGCCTTCTTCGGACCACTTGCCGCCCGACGGCGCCAGAAAGCGCACGCGCTTGACCAGCGGCTGCGTGAAAATCAGCTTCACGCGCACGCCCTTGCTCTGGTTGGGCTGGTCCACCAGCTCGGCGCGTACGTCTACTTCGCGGAACATGTGACTGGTTTCTGTGAGGTACTTGACGTCGCGAGCGAGGTCTTCGGCCCGGAACGCCTTGCCTTGCCGTGTGCGCATCACACCCAGGATCTCGTGCTTGCGGGCGCTGTCGGGGGCGCGGTCAAACACCTTGCCCTCGGACTTGACCTGCAGCTCGATGGCGATGATTGCCGTGCCTTCGGTGCCGACGTCCACTTTCTGGGCCGACGCCAGCGCCGCAATGACCGACAGCACCGCAAGCGGTGCCGCCAGAAGCAGGGTCAGTTGCAACAGCCAACGGGACAAGCATTCCCCCAATGCAGGGGCGGGATTGTAGGGGGCAGGGGCCGGGGTGACCAGCCCATAAGCAATGTGACAAGCGCCGCTGGTTAGTGGGCGATAACCGATGCCGGCGCGGGCGCGGCAAGCCGCGCCCCTACGCGAACTCCAGCACTACCTTGCCGGCTTCGCCTTTCAGCATGCGCTCGATGCCGCCACGGAACTCGGTGTAGGGCAGCACCTCGGTGATGATCTTTCGCAGCTTGGCCCGGGCCTCTGGCTGGCGCACCAGCTCGCGCACCTTGTACCAGGTGTCGTAGATGCGGCGGCCGATGATTCCCTGGATCGTGATGCCGTTCCAGATCACGTCCTTGCTGTAGTCATCAAACGTGTAGGCCGCATCCTTGGGCAGCCCGAACGCGATGACCTTGCCGCCGCGCCGCACCGCCTTGACGCTGTTGGTGATCGCGTCGGGGTGGCCGGACATTTCCAGCACCACGTCGGGGCCATCGAGGCCCGCGGCTTCGCGAATCAGGCCCTGGATGCGGGCGCGCTCAGCGACGCGTTCTTCGGGGGTGCGTGCGATCCTGCCCATGATCACGTCGTGCACGCCGATTTCGCGGGCGATGCGCGCGCGGGTTTCACTGATCTCGACGGCGATGACCTTTTCGGCCCCGTGCATCAGCGCGATCACGGCGCTGAACATGCCGATCGGCCCCAGGCCGACAATCGCGACACGCTGCCCCTTGAGCGGAAAGTGCGCCGCGGCGTGCATGGCGTTGCCCAGCGGCTCTTGTATCGCGGCGATTTCGAAGGGCAGGTCGGCGTCGTTCTTCCACACACAGGATGCATCCAGCGCGATATAGCTGGCCCACGCGCCGTTGCGGTCAAAGCCGATGACCTTGTCGTTGACGCAAACGTGCTTCTCGCCGCGGGTGCACTGGTAGCATTTGCCGCACACCACGTGGCTTTCCGCGCTGACGAAGTCGCCCTTGGCCAGCTTGACGGCGGGGTCGTCCATGATGGTGCCGACGGCACTGCCGATCTCGACGACGTGGCCGCAGAACTCGTGGCCCGCGATCACGCCGTGCTTGAAGTTGTCGCTGGCGCGCAGCAGTTTTGGGCGGATGGATTCGTCCCACTGGTAGAGGTGCAGGTCGCTGCCGCAGACGGCTGCGGCTCGAACCTTGATCAGCACTTCGTTGGGTTTGATGGAAGGAACATCGGCTTCACGAACCTCCATGGCGCCGGGCTTGGCCGCGACAACCTGGATGGAGGGCATGGTGGTAGTCATGGAAGTGATTCCTTGGCAGGCCCATGTTATAGCGGGCAAGCCCCTGTTTGAAAGGGGAGTTGGAGGCAGTGAGGGCCACGCAGCCGCAGTCGCCGGGTGAATTCGCGGCACGGCCCATTGCCAAGTTGGGCCAGAAGATCAACAGCTACGAACTGGGTGCGGGCTCTGGTGGCGCCACGGCCTTCCAGCGCGCGAGCAGCAGCAACAGGCCGCCGGCGATCAGCACCCCGCCGATTGCGAACGGCCATTGCGGGCCGGCTGCGTCGTAGATCGCGCCCGCGCTTACCGGCCCGATGATTCTGCCCAGCGTCGCGGCACTTGCGGCCACGCCCATCATCGCCCCCTGTTCGTCGGCGCGGGTGTGGCTGCTGATGATCGCCAGCACGCTGGGGTTGCACAGCGCATTGAAGGCGCCAACGCCAATCGCCAGCATCACCAGCCACAGCATCGCGTTCAAACCCGGGTTCAGTTCAACCTGAAACCCGAACACGAACATCACCACCACCAAACCCGCCAACCCAACAGCCAGCACAACCCGGCTGCCCAGTGCCCGTGTCAGTCGGCCGATCAAGCCGCCCTGCACGAACGCCAGGGTCAGCCCGACCGCCACGAAGACCCAGGCGTTGGCGCTGGCCTTGATGTGCAGGTGATCGACGTTGAACTGGCTGAACATCGCTTCAAGGTTCGCAAACCCCAGCGTGACCACGAAGTAGACCAGCAGCATCGGCCCAATGCCCGGCCTGGCGAGTGACCGCACCAGCGCCCCCAGCTTGCTCGCCCGCGGCTTCAGCCCGGCCCGCAATTCCGGCGAAAGCGACTCGCGCATGATGGTCAACGTCAGCGTGAACGACACAGCGCTCAAGCCGGCGGCAAACAGGCTCGGCACCATCAACTGCATGCGGTGGAAGTCCAGCGTTGCCCGCGTGCCTTCAACAATTAGACCGGCGCTGTCATGGTCGGGCGCTGCACCAAGCAAACCCAGCAGCGGTTCGCTCACAAGCAGCCCGCCAATCGCCGGCCCAAACACGAAGCCGATGCCGAACGCCATGCCGATCAGGCCCATGCCCTTGGCGCGCCGCTCGGGCGGAAATGTGTCGGCCATGTAGGCCTGCGCAGTGCTCAGGTTCGCGGCGCACACGCCCGCCAGCGCCCGCGAAATCAGCAGCCAGGTCAGGCTGGGCGCGAACGCGAACAGCACCCAGGTCAGTGAGAATCCGGCTGTGCTCATGGCCAGGATCGGCCGCCGACCGACACGGTCGGAAAGTCTGCCCCAGATCGGTGCGAACACAAACTGGCACAGGCTGTAGGAAGTGAGGATCAGCCCGACCAGCACCCCGCCGCGTGTCTCAAGTCCGACTGCGCCCGCCAGCGTGGTCGCCCACGGGGGTATGTCGAAGATGGCGACGTAGTAGGCAAGGCTGGGCAGCACGATGCCGAAGCCGAGCAGATCAATGAAGATGATCAGCCACACGACAAAGACACCACGGCGCTGCTCAGGTGTAAGGGATGGTCCAGCCATCGCCCGATGTAAGCACCTAAACGCCAGCTTAGGAATCACTTAGAGCGTGCTTGACGATGAACCCGTATGTTTGTGCAGGGTCTGGAAACGACGTTGTAGTGTAGGCATTATGTGCGGTCAATTTTTCAGGAGAGTGCGATGGGGGCGAAGCAAAAGAAGAAGATGGGCCTGGTCATGAAGCTGCTGCTGCTGACCTTCGGCGGTGGAATGCTTCTGGCGGTGGGCGGCTACGGGTTCGTTGAGGTCAAGTACAGCAGCAAGATCGATGAAACGTTCGAGCAGCCGGTCACCGCGCTCGAGATTCCTGAGGGCAGCAGCAGCGCCATTGAGCGCGGCAACTACCTCGTGAACAACATGATGGGTTGCAGCCACAGCGACTGCCACCGCGCGGACCTTGGCGGCGGCGTGTTGATGGACGAGCCGCCGATGGGCATGGTGTACGCGCCGAACCTGACCGCGGGCGCGGGCAGCGTGACGAAAGAATACACCGGCGAAGACTGGGCGCGCATCCTGCGCCACGGCATCAAGAAGAACAAGCAGCGCGCGGTGATCATGCCGTCGGAAGACTACACCAGCTTTTCGGACGGCGACCTTGCAGCCGCCGTGGCGTACATCAAGAGCATGCCCGCCATCGACCGTGAGACGCGCGCGCACGACCCCGGCTTCTTGCTGCGGGCGCTGATTGCCACCGGCGAGATCCCGTTCGCGCACGACAAGATTGACCACAACGCCGAGCGCCCGAACGCCGAGCCCGGCCCGACCGCCGAGTGGGGCAAGGTAGTTGCGGGCACGTGCAGCGGCTGTCACGGGCAGGGCTTTTCGGGCGGCAAGATCCCGGGCGGCGACCCGAGCTGGCCCGAGGCGCGGAACATTTCGCCCGACGAAGCCACCGGCATCGGCAGCTGGACGTTCGAACAGTTTGAGCAGGCGCTGCGCCACGGCAAGCGCCCCGACGGCACCGAGCTGAACAAAGCCATGCCCTGGCAGATGTACGCGGGCATGACCGACGATGACGTCAAGGCGATCTGGGAGTACCTGAGAACCGTACCCGCCAAGCCCGCCGGCGGCCGCTAGTTCAACGCGAGCAAGGGCCGGGCTCAATTCGAGCCCGGCCCTGTTTCATTTGATAAGAACGTCGCCTTCGACTACCCAAGGCCGCGCCACTCGCGGTCTTCCAGGAACTCTTCTTCGCTGATGATCTGCTTGCCCAGCACGTCTTCGAAGACTTTCTTGGCGCCTCGCGTCTCTGTGCCCTCGGTGAACAGCCGTGAGCACACGTCCAGCAGCTTCCACAACTGGTCCGCGCTGCTGCCCGTGTTCAGTGCGCCCTGCACGTGGCCCTTGAGCTGCGGCGTCACATCCAGCGGGATCAGCGCGCCGACAATGCACAGGCTGCGCACGCGGGGCTCAAGCACGCTGCGGCCCAGCACGCGTCCGTAGCCCTCTACGATGGCCCAGTCGCCCAGGTCGGGGCTGTTGCCGCGCGCGTAGCGATCGATCTGGTCGGCTTTGTCCTGGTACACCTGGTCGAAAAGTTCGCGGCCGCGCTTGCGAAACAGCGCCATGTCGTCGCCCTCGAGCGGGTGTTCGCGCAGCTTGATTTCGCCGGTCAGCGGGTTGCCGGCTTTCTTGCACGCATCCTTGAAAGCCGCCAGCGCGTTCAACGTGCGCGGGTAACCCGCGAACAGGTGCGTCTGCAGGATGGCTTCGCGCAGCTTTTCGGGGTCAGGGCGCGGCTCAAGCTTGAACAGCGCGTCGAAAAGGCGCCGGCAATGCTCGCCGTGGCCGTCGGCGGTGATGGCTGCGCACATGGCCAGCGCGGCGTCGTCGCGGGAAAGCGGGTCAATGCCGGTCAGCAGAAAGCTGATCGTGGCGGGCTCAACTCGTTTGGCGATAGGCATGGGGGAAGGATAGCACAGGGAGCCCCGACCGTCAGGTCGGGGCTGCGTATCAAGCATTGACACGTCAATGATGTTGCGCCCCGGCCTTGTCTGTGGCCCCGGCCTTCCGGCCGGGGCTTTCGTTCACTCATCCAGGTGGCCGAACTTGCCGGCGCGGAAGTCGTGGATCGCCTGCTCAATCTCGGCGGGGGTGTTCATCACGAAGGGCCCGTAGTTGGCCACCGGCTCGTCAATCGGCTCGCCGCTCAGCAGCAGCAGTTGCGCGTCGCTTGTCGCCTTGACATTGATGCCCTCGCCCTGGCGCTTGAACAGCACAAAGTCGTTCTCTTTGGTTTCGCGGCCGTTGATGCTGACCTTGCCCGCCATCACCAGCAGCGCGGCGTTCCAGGCTTCGGGCGTCGGCAGTTCAGCGCTTCCGCCGGCCTGCAAGCGAATCTCAAACATGTTGATCGGGCTGAACGTGCGCGCAGGCCCCTTCACGCCGCGATACTCGCCGGCAATCACGGTTACGCGCCCCTTGGGCAACTCCACTACGCCCATCGTGTCAGCCGTGATGGCCTGGTATGCGGGCTCGGTCATCTTGTGCGCGGCCGGCAGGTTGACCCAGATCTGCGCCATCTGAAAGTTGCCGCCCTTGCGCGCGAACGCGGCATCGTGGTACTCGCGGTGCAGAATGCCGCTGCCGGCGGTCATCCACTGCACGTCGCCGGGATGAATCACGCCGCTGTTGCCCATGCTGTCGTGGTGGGCCACCGCGCCCTGAAACGCGATGGTGACCGTCTCAAAGCCGCGATGCGGGTGCGGGCCCACGCCGCGCCGCTCATTGTCGGTGGGTTCAAACTCAAACGGCTGGGCGTAATCCAGCAGCAGAAACGGGCTCAGGCGGCGCATGCCGCCGGGAATCGCAGAGAAATAGCCGCGCACAGGAAACCCGTCGCCGACCCAGTGTGGCGCGGGCGGGCCATAGACGGCTTCGATCACTTTCTCGGTTGCCATGGCTGTCTCCTTTAGGGGATTAACAACCGTTCGATATCGAATAATCCCGCCGGCGCCTATGGGGGCGACACCCAGTGCGAGATGGCCTCGGGCAGCTTGCCGTTCAGGGCCGCCAGCCGCAGCGTGTTCAGCGCGGTTCGGGCTGTGCGCGACTTCACCAGCTCGCGGTCGCCGGGCACGCGCAGGTGCCACGTGCGTACGTCGCTGCCCATTGCGGCGGCCAGCCACACTGTGCCCACGGGCTTGTCGGGCGTTCCGCCGGTCGGGCCGGCGATACCGGTGACCGCCACAGCCAGGTCCGCGCCGTTGGTCTTGAGCATGCCCCGCGCCATCTCGGTTGCCGTCTGCTCGCTGACGGCGCCGTGTTCTTTCAACGTCTTCTTGAACACTCCCAGCCGCGCGTGCTTGGCCTCGTTGCTGTAGGTCACGGCGCTTTCCAGCAGCACGTCGCTGCTGCCGGCCACGTTCGTCAACAGGTGCGCGATCAAGCCGCCGGTGCAGCTTTCGGCGCACGCCACGTGCAGGCCGGCTTGGCGCAGCGCATCCACAGTGGCTTGCTCGAGGCTGACGTCGCCTTCTGCAAACACCAGATCACCCAGCCGGCTTCGCGCGTCGGTCAGCAGCGGGCGCAGTTTCCTCTCGACTTCGTCGTCGGTTTCGGCTTGCACGCGCCAGCGCAGGCGAATCACGGCGTCGTCCACGAGGATCGCGCCTTCGGCTTGCGGGCTCTCCAGCAGGTCGCGCACGCGGTTGTTCAGGTCGCTCTCGGGCAAGCCGAAGACGCGCAACTCGCGCGAGTGGTAGCGGTTGGGCAGGCCAAACTCCTCGATCACGGCTTTGCGCAGCTCTTCGTTCCAGACGCCCATCATTTCGCGCGGCACGCCCGGGACAGCCGCAATACCGCCCGCGCCATGCCTTGCCAGGAAGCAGCTGGCGGTGCCGAATGCGTTGGGCACCAGCCGCGCACCCTCGGGGCGCATGCACTGCCGCTCGCTGCCTTCCGGGAACTTGCGGGCCATGGCGGCATAGCGCTCTTGCAGGCGGGCCAGGTCATCGAGGTCAAGCTTCAAGTCCACGCCCAGGGCCGCGGCGGCGGCTTCGCGCGTGCGGTCATCCACGGTGGGGCCGATGCCGCCGGTGGTGACAATCAGCAAGCCCTCATCCAGCGCAGTTTTGAGGCGACGCGTCAGGTCGGGCAGCCGGTCGGTCACTGCCATATGGAATTGCACGTCAAAGCCCAGCTCAGCCAGCGACTGGGACAGCCAGGCGCTGTTGGAATCGACGATAAACCCGTGCACAACCTCGTTGCCCACGGCAATCACGGCGGCTTTGCGGTCCATGGGACCAGTCTTGCTTGTGCAGCCATGGGCGCAAGGCATGCGCGGCGCCTGTGTCCTGTTGATTGCGGCGGTTTGACGCTAGACTCTCGCGATGGCCGAGTTTGACGGCATCCTGTTTTCTGACCTGCACCTGTCCGCCGACAAGCCGCGATTGAACGAGCTGTTCGACGCGTTCGTGGACCGTGTCGAGGGCACGCCCGAAGTCGCGTGCCTGGGCGACCTGATGGAGTACTGGACCGGCAGCAAGCACCTGCAGTGCGAGCACGGCCAGTACATCTTTCGCCAGATGTCGCGGCTGGCCAAGGGCGCGCGGCGCGCAATCTGGGTCAACGGCAACCGTGACCACATGTTCCAGGGCACCGCCCGCAAAGCCGGCTACGACACGTACCGCAACCGCTATTTCGGAGAGTTCTGCGGCGTCCAGGCCGACCTTGAGCACGGCGACCTGTTCTGCACGCGGGACCGCAAGTACCAGCGTTATCGCTTGTGGTTTCGAAATGTTCCGTGGGGCCTGATGGGCGTGTTTGTGCCTGCGGCCAGCGGGCACAAGTTCTGCCAATACCTGCGCAGCAAGAGCATGGGCGAGTTCGCACGGCGCGACCCCGAGTATTACGGCATCCAGCGCAGCCCCGTCGAACGCCTTGTTTTCCGCGGTGCCAAGGTCATCGTGTGCGGCCACGTGCACACACCGTTTTCGCGCAATTACCAGGGCGCGAAGGATATCGGGCGGCTGCACGTGATGAGCGACTGGCGCGAGAACGGCGCAGTGGTGTGCACGGTCAAGAATGGCGAGTACAAGCTGATGCGCTTTGACGGCGAGAACTTCACCGAGTTCGCGGCGCCAGAAAGCCAGGGCGTGTACGAGTTCGAGATGGCGAAGTAAGGCAGGAGGTAGGACGCAGGAGGCAGGAGTTGGGAGGCAGCTGGAGTTCACGTATAGACTGAAGGCCCTCGGCACCAAACCCCAAACCCAGAACCCGGAACCCAGAACCGCAGTTCCCAACACTTCGGCATGACAACACTCGACCTCATCTCCATCATTGACTCGCTCGGCGCGCCCAAGGTCGCCGTGGTGGGTGACTTGATTCTGGACCACTACGTCTTCGGCAGCGTCTCACGCATCAGCCCCGAGGCGCCGATCCCGGTGCTACACGTAACCCGCGAAGAAGACCGTCTTGGCGGCGCCGCCAACGTTGCCGCGAACGTGCTTTCGATGGGCGGCCGTGCCACGCTGGTCGGTGCGATCGGCCGCGATGAGCCGGGCTCGCGTTTCCGCAAGCTGGCCAAAGCCGCCGGCGGGTTGCAGCTTTCCGCCGCCCAGACCACCTCGCGCCCGACGGTGCTCAAGACGCGCATGGTCAGCCAGAACCAGCAGATGCTGCGCGTGGACCGCGAAAGCGGCGCCCAGCTTGACAGCAATGAACTGGCCGAGGTTGTGACGCGCTGCGACAGCGCGCTCAAGGGCGTGGGCGCCGTCGTGATCAGCGACTATGGCAAGGGCGTGATTACACCCAATTCCGCCCAGGCGGTCATCAGGGCCGCGCGCAGGGCCGGCGTGCCCGTGATCGTGGACCCCAAGGGCCGCGACTATTCGCGCTACAAGGGTTCCACGGCTGTGACCCCAAACCGGGCCGAAGCCGAAGCCGCAACCGGCATCGACTGCTCAGACATGGCAGGGGTGGAAGCCGCCGGCCGCAAACTGTGCAGTGAGCTGAAACTCAAGGCGGCTGTGATCACGCTGTCGGCGCAGGGCGTGGCGGTGATTCCGGCCAAGGGCGCGATGGCGCACTTCCCGGCCCAGGCCCGCAGCGTGTATGACGTGACCGGCGCCGGCGACACATTCATAGCGACGTTCACTCTGTGCGTAGCTGCGGGCAGCGACCTCAACACCGCCGCCCGGGTGGCCAACTACGCGGCGGCCCTGAAGGTGGCGCGCTTTGGCGCGGTCGCCATCACACGCGAAGAGTTGCGCCGCAGCGTGATCTCGGCCCATGAGGGTTACGACCACGCGGGCAAGGTGCTTAGCGCCGACGAGCTGGCCGAAGCGCTGAAGCTGCACCGCAAGCACGGCGAGAAAATTGTCTTCACCAACGGCTGCTTTGACCTGCTGCACCAGGGGCACGTGACCTACCTGAACTTCTGCCGCGGCCAGGGCGACGTGGTGGTGATCGGCTTGAACAGCGACGCCAGTGTGCGTCGCCTGAAGGGCCCGACGCGGCCGGTGAACGACGGCGACGCGCGTGCGCGCGTGCTGGCGGCGCTGGCCGACGTGGACTATGTGACCGAGTTTGCAGAAGACACGCCCGAAAAGCTGATCCGGAAGATCGCGCCGGATGTGCTTGTTAAGGGGGAAGACTGGTCGGGCAAGCAGGTCGCCGGCGCAGACTTTGTCACGCAGCGTGGCGGCAAGGTTGTGTTCGCGCCGTTCGTGGCGGGCAAGAGCACGACGTCGCTGATCGAGAAGATGGGCGCCAAGCGCCGCAAGTGAGGATCCGTGTCGAACGAAAAGATCATCGCCGAGTTCAAGCGCCAGCTTGCCGACAGCGCTGACCTGAAACGCAAGCTGCTGGAAACCCAGGGCGAAACCATGGCCGCCATCGCCGTCGCCATCGTCGATGCGTTCAAGAACGGCCACCGCGTCTATTTCTGCGGCAACGGCGGCAGCTTCACTGACGCGCACCACATCGTTGGCGAACTGGTCGGCCGCTACATGTACGACCGCCCGGCGCTGCCCGCCTTCGTGCTGGGTGCGGGCGTGGCGACCCTGACCGCCATCGGCAATGACTACGGCTACGACCAGATCTTTTCACGCGAGGTGCGCGGCTGTGTGCAGGCGGGCGACGTGGTTGTCGGCTTGAGCACCAGCGGCAACAGCAAGAACGTGTGTGACGCGTTGCAGATCGCCCAGGGCATTGGCGCGTTCACGATCGGCATGGCGGGCGAGAAGAAGGCCCGCATCGATGATGTAAGTGACTTGGTGCTGCACGTGCCCAGCACGCTGACGCCGCGGATTCAGGAATGCCACATCGCGGTGGGGCACGTGATCTGCGACGTCGTCGAGCAGACGCTGTTTCCAAAGTGACCCCCGCCAAGACTAACTGCCAGCCGCGAAAACGCCAAAGCGCGAAAGAGTGACGTTCGTTGGCGTTTTCGCTGCTCACTTCGGTCGCCGCGGCTGTTTCCAAGGCAGCCCCGTTGGCTGGGCCCGCGACTTCCGTCGCGGGCTTTAGTTACGTCCGATAAACTGCCGATACATGTGTGCCGGCGCGGTGCCGGGTTGTTGTCCTTGAGCCCCGGTGACCATGCCCGCAGCGCGCGAACAACTGATCGGCATCCAGAAGCGCCTGGTCGAAGAGCTCAAAGAGAGCGTCTACGACACCATGGGCCGCGACGACGCCGCCATGGATGCCTACTACCGCGAATACCGCGTCGAGTTCCAGCAGGGTTTTGAGCGCGCCGCAAGCCGCGACGAAATCATCCAGCGCCTGATGCGCGCCAACGTGGCCTACCTGGGCGACTACCACACCCTGCGCACTGCCCAGAGTGCCGAGCTTGACCTGCTTTCGGCGGCCGCCGAGCGTGGCCGCAAGATTGTCATCGCCGCCGAGATGGTTCACGCCGCTGACCAGCAACACGTGGCCGACTATCTGTCCGGTGCCATCGACGAAGACGCGTTTCTGTGGCGCGTGAAGTGGGACAAAAGCTGGGGCTTTCCGTGGGCAAGCTGGAAACGGTTCTTTGAACTCGCGCGCCGGCACAACGCGCCGCTGTTTGGTTTGAACCTGCAATCCGACGCAGCCGACGCCCTTGAGCAGCGCGACGAGTATTCGGGCCGGCTGGTAAGCTCGCTCACGCAGCTGTACCCGGACCGGCTGGTGGCCGTGGTGTACGGCGACCTGCACTTGGCGCCCACGCACCTGCCCGCCGTGGTTGAGCGCGAACTGGCGCAGTGGGGCATCAAGCGCAAGTGCGTGACGATCTACCAGAACTCCGAGACGCTGTACTGGAAGCTGGTGGAGGCGCGCCTTGAGCACGTCGTGGACTACCTGAAGCTGAAACGCGACGTGTACGTAGTGATGAACGCGACGCCACTGGTGAAGTTCCAGAGCTTTGCCAACTGGCAGCACCGGCGCCACGTGGCGCTCGCCCACGACGAAGACGAGCTCGACATGCTGGGCGACACCGGTTTGGCCGAGCAGGTGGCGGGCTACATCCGAACCATCAGCGAGCTTCTGGGCATTGAGCTGGAAGAGCGCGACAACTTCGAGCTGTACACAGCCGCCGACCTTGACCTGCTCGAGAACATGGTCAAGCGCGGCATTTACACCGCCGAAGAAATGAACGCGCTGAAAGATTACGTGCACATGGCCGAAAGCGCGTTCTTTGAGCGCGCCCGCGTGCTGTATATCGGCAACTTTACCGTGGCCAACGCCGCCGAAGCCGCGGGGCGGTACATCATGGCTGCGCTGCGGCCGGTAAGCACCGAGCCGGTGGCGGCCCGCGACGAGTTCTACGCGCGCTGCATGGTGGAGGCGCTGGCGTTCTTTTGCAGCAAGATCATTGATCCCGGCCGCGCCGCTCGCGACGAAGACGACTGGCAGCAGGTGCTGAAGCAGTACGGCCGCCGGCGCAAGCTGGGGCGCATCCAGAAGCTGGATGTGTTCACGGCGCGGGCGTTCGTGCGGCACAAGCAGTACGTGCGGCGAGTGCTGGAAAAGAACAGCTACGCCGGCCCCCCGGGCGCGCTGTATGGCCTGCCCACGGACCAGCACGTGGCGGTCACGCGTGCGCTTGGGCGCGCGTTGGGCGAGCGGCTTTTCGCGGCGCTGGGAGAAGAGATCGTGACCGCGGCGCAGATCGTGGAAGCGATGCAGGACCCGATTCGCGAGCCGGACGTGTCGCGCAACCGCTACTTCGAGTTCCAGCGCCAGCTGCAAGGCCAGTCGCGCACGCACAGCGCGCGCCACCGCCGCCCCCGCAGCTTCGACGAATAGAGTGCCACACTGAAAAGGGGGACAGGCACCGCTTGCGGTGCCTGTCCCCCTTTTCGCGCCCCAACGATCACTGCTCGTTTTTTGTGCGTTTCGCTGCTGCTGCTCAGCTAACCTGCTGTGGGGGAACCCATGCGCCTTTGGATGGTCTGCATTGCTCTTGCGCTTCTGCCGCTGGTTGCGGCTGACACGCGTTGCGTTGCTCAGGACGCGCCGGCGTTTGAGGTGGTCAGTGCCGACGGCAAGCCGATCCGCGACATTACCGCCCGCAGCGTTGCCGCCGCCGGCATCTACTTCGTGCGCGGCAAAGGCGAGGCGCAGACCCTTTGGTGGGTCGGCAAAGACGGCGCCAAGCCGGTGACCCTGGCCGACGGCAAGACCGCAGTGAAAGACTTCGAGCTGTGGGATTTCCACGCTGCCGACACCTGGTACTGGCCGGGCCAGGCGCTGCCGGGTGCATGGATCAACCTGCGCACCGCACTTGGCGCGTCGGTGTACAGCCTGTCGGGCGGCATCGCAAAGCCGGTGCGGCTGCCTGATGGCGGAGTGCTCAAAGACGTGCGGTCGAAGGGCGCGAGTGAGTTCACCTGCGCGGTACTGCTCAAAGACGCGAACCACGAAGCCAGCGTGTATCGCCTGAAGGGAGACAGTGCCGAGCTGGTGAGCCTTGACGCCAAGTATCGGCGCGGCGCCACCAAGCTGGTCGTCGCGGGCGAGTGCGTGGTACTGCACACCCACGAGATCCGCGCCAAAGACACCGACACGCGCCGCGTGCTGGTGGCGCGCAAAGATGCGTTCGCCGCCGTGAACGACAGCGCAGGCGCGCCCGTGCCCTTTGAGCCCACCGCCATGGACGCAAGCATGCGCTACCCGGTGCTTCAGCTTGAGGGTGACCGGCTGTGCGTCTTCGGTGAGTCAGACAAAGTGGTAAGCCTGCCGTCGGGCACCCAGGCGCGGCAAGCGATGCTGCGCGAGGGCGTGCTGTACGTTGACCTGCAACTAAGCGCCGCGCGCCGCCGCATCATGCGGCTTGAGGGCGACGAGTTTGTTGAAGTCCGCGAAGAAGGGGCGACCAAGCCCGCCGAAATCAGTGAATCGCTGTTCGTCGGTGAGCGCATGCTGTCGTGTGGACGAGGCAAGTGCTGGGAGACCCTGCCCGACGGCAAGCGGCGCGAGTTTGACCTGGGCGAAGAGTCAGGCCCGTGGCTTCAGCATGCGGCAATCGGGGCGGTCAGCGTGGTCGTGGGGTTTCTGTACATGGAGCCCGTCGTGCTGGAACTCAAAGGCGAGGCGCTGACGCAACTTGACGTGCCCCTTGAGCCCGGCGCGAAGAACCTGCTGTGCGCCGTCACTGGCGAAGCCGTCTACGTGCTGCAGTCCGCCGACAAAGAAAACTGGTGGATGCTTCGGTACCCGTTGGGTTAGCGCGCCTTCAGGTGCGTTGTGGCGGGCAGTGGCATTCGCGTCCCGCGAATGAGTTTCGCGGGCCTCCGGCCCGCGTCGACGGCCGGAGGCCGTCGCAACTCATGCGCTGGAAGCGCATGCCACTCGTCCGTTAGGCTTTGAAGGTCCACTAGCCGGGGCGGCGGTTGAACTCGACCCAGTCAATCTCGATCAATTGCGGGTCGCCGTCTTCGCCGTGAATCTGGAAGCGGCGAATGTCGGTGCCGACAGGCAGGTCACCGGACTTTTCCAGTGTGCGGAAGAACTCGCCCAGCGGGATTTCGATTTCGTGCCACTCCCCTCCACGCACGGCCTTTTGCAGGCAGCGGTAGTTCTCATCGCCGCCCAGCTGGATGACCAGGTCGCAGGTGGCTTGAATCCGGAAGCGCACGCGCACGCTGGCGCCGGCCTGCGTCGTGTACTTCTCGCGAAGGTAAAAGGCCACGCCGCGGTCTTTTTCACCGGGGCCGGTCAGCACGCCATCTTTGATTTCGCCGCCCCACACCTCGCCCGGGGCGTCGGTCAGGTCTTCGCGCAGCAGGCTGCGCACGGGCATGTCGCGCAGGAACTTGTACTCGCCGCTGACGTCTGCCCAGGTGGTGCTGCGGCTGCGATTGAAGCCGTCTCTCCCCAGCCGCGAGCGCACGCTTGCAAACAGTTCGTACTCGCCGCTGGTGGCTTTGCCATCGATCAGGTGCAGGTCGAGCTCGCGCAGGCGCTCTTCGACCACTGCAATGCCTGCCAGTTGCATCGCCAGCTCGCCGGCCGAGATGTTCAGCCGCGCGGTGTCAGCATAAAAGGCGCCGTCGTGCAGCTCGACGCCCAGTTGCGCGTCCTTTTCGGTCAGCGTTACTTCGCCATCCAGGCGCAGCAGCGTGCCGTCGGTCAGCGTGACGTCTACCCAGCCGCTGACCTGCAGCCGGTCGCCGCTCAGGATCTCGAACCCCGGCTCGGCTTTTCGCTTCTCGAATGCGCCGGCGCGGGTGACGCGCAGCCCGTCTTTGCGTGAGGCCTTGAAGTCGCGGGCGACCACGGCGGTCTTTACCGCTTCTGTCGGGCCGGGTTCGGGCTTGGCCGGTTGGGGCTTCTCGACGTCTTCGCGTTTCGGCTCAGCGCCGGGAATGACCGGCGGCGGCTGTTCCGGGTCAGGGAACGCGCCCGGCGGGTCGGTGTAGTCCGGCGGCAAGTCTTTGCCCGGCTGGCCTTTGTCGGGCGTCGGCAGTTGGGTGCCCGTGCCGTCGTTTTCGGGCACAGGTTTGGGGCTCGGCGCCGGCTGCTGCTTGTCTGGGGTCGGCGCGGGCTCCGGTTTCGGTGCAGGCTTCGGTGCGGGGCGCGGCTGGGGCTGGGGTGTCGGTTCCGCGACAGTGCGGTCGCGGACCTCGTCGAGCGAACGCCCGTTCGGGCCACTCCAGAACGAAAGGATGGCCCATACCGCAAGCCCGGCCATCAGCAGCACGCAAGCTGCCGCGGCCAGTGGCCGCCACCATGGGGTGCGCCGCGGCGGCGGAATCACGCGGCGCGGCTGGCTGTAGATGCGGCGCAGCACGGCATCGGACAGGTCCGTGGGCGGGCCGAGTTCCTCGCGCAGGCGGGATTCGAGGTAGCGCTCGTGCAGTTGTTCGCGCTCTTCACTCATAGAACTTCATTCATACGTGTCCTGCTTGCCCACCTGTCGCGTGATGCACTCTTTCAACTTCTCTTTGGCGCGGCGAATCAGTGTTTTTGCGCCTTCCGGGTCCAAGCCGGTCGCGAAGCTGATCTGCTCGCGGCTGGCGTTGTCGCCGTACCGCAGCTTCAGGGCCAGTCGCGCGCGGTCAGTCAGTTGTCCCAGGCAGTTCTGCAGCGCGCGCTGGTAGCCCTCGCCAAAATCTCCGCCTTCCTCTTCGTGCCAGGCCGACTCCAGCACGTCGTCGCCCGGCAGTGCCACCTCGCGCTTATGCTTGCGCAGCCACATGAAATAGAAGTTGCGGGCGGTGGTGCGCAGGTAGGCTGAAGTGCTCTTCGGCTCAACATCGCTGAATTCGGCGTGGATCGCCGCCACGAAGGTGTCCTGCGCGAGGTCCTGGGCCAGCGCCTCTTCGGCGCCGAGAAAACGCAGGTACCTCAGCAGGGACTCCTGGTGGCGTTTCACCAGCGACTCGATTTCAGCGGCGCTACGCATCCGCTTACCCCGAAGATGCAGTTCACCCCGGCAAGGGGTCAGAATTCCCGTCCGGGCACATTCTCTACCCGCGGCTGTCATGGCACAAGCAAACTCTACCCGGCATTGGCGATTACCACCCAGCCGAACTCGGGGTGCTCAACCTCGATCTCTGTAAACCCTGCGCCTGCAAGCAGTAGGCGCATTTCGTCGGGCGCGTAGCTGCGCAGGCGCAGCACCTCGTTCTCGGTCTGCACCACTCGCCCGGATTCTTTCAGCTCGTACTGGTTGTAGTGCGTTTCTACCTGCACGCCGGCGTTGTACTCAACCCGGCTTACAAGCCGGATCTGGCGCGACCCTGCCGTAACCGTGCGCGAGTTGCCGCCCGGCCAGTGGTCGGGCCCGTGGGGCACTTCGAATTCGATCAGCAGCAGCGCCCTCGCCGCAAGGTGGGCCCGCAACCGCCGCAGCCCTTGGTGCGCGGCGGCATTGTCCAGAAGACAGAATGAAGAAGATGGAATGAACGCCGCGCCATAGGGCTCCACGGCTTCGCGGGCGGGCGGTACTGCATCCGGGCTGGCTGGTACCGGCGCCGGGCCGGCCAGGTCAAGGTGCTCCAGCGCTTGCTGCCACAGTCGAATGCGCGGGGGTTGCGGATAGTTGCCGTCAGGCCAGTCCTCGGCGCTGCTGGGGTCCCAGGTGCCCCAGGGCGACACGACGGCAATGCGGGCGGAGGCGGCCTTGGCCCGACAGGCCCGCAGCATGGGCTCGCTTGGGTCAACGCCGTCCACCAGCAGGCCGCGCGAAACCAGCGGCACGAGAAAGCGGCCCGAGCCGCACATCGGCTCAAGCACGCGCCCCGCACCCTGCAGCCGTTGCGAGTACCACTCCAGAGCAAGCTCGGGCGCTTGCGGCTTATCGAGGTCGTAGAACTGTGTGCACAGGTCGCCGTAAGCAGTCATGGCCATAGTTGATTCCAGACGGTCGAAAACTGGCGCGCCCGGCAGGAATCGAACCTGCGACCGGCTGCTTAGAAGGCAGCTGCTCTATCCACTGAGCTACGGGCGCGCATTGGGTGAAAGGCAATCCGGCGCTTGCCCCAGTGTGCCCATTGCACTTGACGTGTCAACTGGCCGGACGCTGGATGCTGACCTTGCCGTCGCGATACTCCAGCGCCGCGCGGGCCATTTCGTCTTTCGTGGCAGCCATGCCAAAACCGGCGGCACTGACGGCGATGAAACCCGCAACGTACGGGGCAGGTATGGTCGCGACCTCGGCTTCACAGGCCTGCTGCGGGTGCTCGCCGCCTGCGATGCGCAGGTACACGCGCATGCTTGCCAGGCGCCGGATGATCTCTTCGCCGTCGCCGGTGGCGCACACCGCGCCGTGTTCGCCGCACATGGTGCCCGCGCCAAAAATCGGCGAATCACCCACGCGGCCCGGCAGCATCATGCTGGTGCCGCCCGTGCTGCACGAAACGGCAAACGTCCCGTCGGCGGCGCGGGCGACGGCGCCGATCGTTCCGTGCATGCCGCGGCCGCGCCACTTTTGCTCGGTCGGGCGCAGCTCGCCGGTTTTCAGGCGCTCAAGCGCTTTTGCGTGGCGGTCCTGGGCCTTGGGCGTGGTCATGTCGTGCTCGGGCACTCCGCGGTGGCGCGCGAACTGCGTGGCGCCATCGCCGCACAGCATCACGTGGGGGCTGTCGATCACCAGCCGCGCCACGCGCACCGGGTTGCGGCACTTTTCGATCGCTGCCACGCTGCCGATGCGCCCGTCGCTGGTGGCAAGGATCGCATCCATCTGGATGCTGCCGTCGATGCGCATGTTCGCGCCCGTGCCGGCATTGAAGCGCACGTCGTCTTCAAGGACTACCGCGGCTTCGATCACCGCGCGCAGCGCAGCGTCGATTTCGCCGTCGGTGAGAAACTTCAGCGCGTGTTTGCACGCGGTTTCGGGGCCGTCTGAGTCCCGGTTGGGTGCGCCCGCGCCGCCATGGGCAAGAATGATCGGGAAGCTCATGGTTTGTGTTCTTCACTCAGGAAGGTACCGATTACAAGCCCCCACAGCAGAAACGCCACGCCGAAGGGCAGCAGCCGCCCTTTCCATTCGTCTGCGGGGGCCCATTCATGATCTTCGGTCATGAAGCGCAAGGGCGGCTCGACGTTGCCGATGGCGGGGCAGGGCTCGACGCGTGTCATATGCTCAGCCTGGTCGGCGCGTTGTGCATCGTTCGTGATGCCGCGCCCCTGGAACACCACTTGTGTGTTGCCTACGGCCTCGGCAATGCCCGACAACACCGGCGGTACCACCCAGATGGCAAGGGCGCCAAACACAGCCCCAAAGCACAACCCGCGAATGTAGCCCGGGCCGGGAAACTTCTCGCCAATGTGTTTGGCGTACATGTACGTCAGGGAAACGCTGATCGCGACGATCAGCAGAAAACCGGCTGTGTACTGGTTGCGCGGAGAAAGCCACGCCCCGACCCACGCGCCGTAGTTCACGTCCATGGCCCAAAGCACCCCGATCAGCACAGCCAGGGCCAGCACAGCGAACAGGAAAATGCGTGGTAGCGGCAAAATGCACCTCGCGCGGAGATGCTGAAGTATACCCGATTGCGGGCCAAGTTGCCTACTTGCGTGTGCCCGCGGTCAGCCCCAGCACTGCGCCATACAGGGCAAATGCAAGCGAAAACGGCAGCAAACGGGCCACAAAGTCGTCGCGGTGGATCCAGTCGTTGTCGGCCAGGGAGTGCAGAGGCGGATCGAACCCGAGGTCCGGCAGTTCAGGCACCACGTGTCCGCCGAATGCCTCGCCAATCGAATCAAAACCGGTGCCGGTGCCGTGCATCATGCCCGGGTCGCCGGCCAGCGCCGAAAGCAGCAGCGGCACCAGAAAGATGAAGACCGCGCCGACCAGCAACCCGTAAACCGTTGCGGCGGCCACGACCGGCGCACTTTTGGTGACCTTTTGCTTCGACACCCAGCCGGTCCACAGGGCGGCAAAGGCGATGCCCAGCGCGGCTGCCATCAGGATGCCGACGATCCAGGCGGCCCCCGGCGTCAGCCATGCGCCAAGCCAGCCGCAATAGTTCATGTCCATGAGCCAGAACAGGATTACCGCGGCAAAAGTGCCGAGCAAGCCGCTGATCGCGCTGTTCTTGAGGTCCATGCCGACAGTCTACAACCCGAGTCAGGGGACGCCACGCAGGCCGAAACTTGGCATCATGCGGGCCTTCAGGAGACTGCCATGAGAATGCTTCTTTGCGTGTTTGCCCTGGCATGCGCACTGTCGGCCCAGGACGCGCCCAAGCCGACTCTGTACGACCCCGCAAAGGGCGAGCCCGGGGCGCGCCAAGCGGCCATCAGCGACGACGGCGACACCGTGTACTTTTCATTGTGGGGCGACCTGTGGCGCCGCGACGACGGCGGGCCCTGCACGCAGCTCACGATGCACGGCGCCTATGACAGCTACCCCGCGCTCTCGCCCGACGGCACGAAGCTGGCTTTCAGCAGCGACCGCAACGGCAACTATGACGTCTTTCTGATTGCGACCGATGGCGGGCCCGCCACCCAGCTCACGTGCCACAGCAGCGGCGACTACGTGGCCGGATTCTCGGGCGACGGCCAATGGCTTTACTTCACAAGCACGCGCAGCGACCGGCACGGGCTTTGGCGCGTTCGAGTCAGCGGCGGCACCGAAGAACTGGTACTGGATGACAACTTCATCCCTGGCGACGTGCACGTGCATGAGGGAAACGTGGCGTACAGCAGCGGCAGCGTGACCCGCTATCGCCGTGGCTACGCGGGCTCGGCGAACGAAGACCTGTACTTGTTGCAGGCGGGCAAGGAATTGCCCGAGCGACTGACCGAGTTTCAGGGCAATGACCGCAACGCAAAGCTGGCAGCGGGCGGGCAGATTCTGTTCACGCGCGAGATTGCGCGCAGCTTCCAGTTCATGTCGCTGGCTGGCCCGTTCCATGAGCAACCCAAACAGCTGAGCAACTTTTCCGACGTCGGCGCCGAAGAAGTGGGCATCTCGAACAACGGCGCGTGGCTGATTTACCAGCGCATGCATTACCTGTACCGCGTGAGCGTGCAGACCCTGCTGGCAGGCGCCGGCACCGGCGAGCTGGTCAAGCTTGATGTCCAGCAGGACACTCGCGGGCCCCAGATGGAAGAGCGGGTGTTCAGCGAAGGCATGGAGAACCCGCACCTGTCGGCCAACGGCAAGCTGCTGGCGTTTGAACTACGCGGCTCGATCTGGACCAGCGCACCGGAAGGCGGCAACGCCACGCGCATCACGCCGCCGGGCAAAGGCGACAGCCACCCGCGCGTCAGCCCCGATGGCAAGCTGATTGCGTTTCAGTCGATGCGCGCAGGCAACAGCGACCTGTGGCTGGTGAACGCCGCGGGCGGCGAGCCGTGGCAACTCACGACCGACAAAGCCGACGATTTCTTTCACAACTGGTCGCCCGACGGCAAACGCATCGTCTTCTGCAGCGAACGCAGTGGCAACCGCGACATCTGGGTGCAGCCGCTTGATGGCAGCGCCGCCAGCCAGCTCACAAACGACCCGACCAGTGACGACGACCCGAGCTTTTCGCCCGACGGTGCGCGCATTGCGTTTGACAGCGCCCGCCGCGGTAATGCCGATATCTGGATCATGGACGCCGACGGCGCCAACCAGCGCTTCGTCACTGGCACCTCTGAAACCGAGCAATGCCCGATTTTCAGCGGCGACGGCAAGCTGCTGTACTTTGAGCGCTGGGTTTCCGGCGAGCCCGCGGCAAGCCTGTTCGTGACCACGCCCACGGGCGACGGCGAAATGTCTGTCGCCGTGCACGCCAACTCGATCAGCGAAACGCCGGACGGCGCCTTTGTCGTGTTCGGCCAGGCGGGCAAGGTGCGCATGCTGCCCGCGCCCCGGCAGTTGCAGGCTGCGCGCGATGTACCCGTGATCGCGCTGGACCGCGTGAACTTGCAGCAGGAGCGTGTGGCCCTGTTCACGGAGGCGTGGGAGATGATCCATACCCGCTTCTACGACGACAAATTCCACGGCGCCGCATGGCCCGAGATCAAGGAGAAATACCTGCCGCTTGTGGAGCGGTCGCGGACCATCGAGGAATGCTACTACTACATCTGGATGGCAATCGGCGAACTTTCAGCAAGCCACATGGGTGTCTTCGGCCGCACCAGCGGCAGCGGCCGCGTCGCAACCGCCGAACTGGGCGCAAGGCTGAAACCCGTGCAGCTCGCCGATGGGCGCCAATCGCTGCTGGTACAGGAAGTTGAAAAAGGCGGCCCCCTCGACAGCAGGTGGGTGCGCGCCGGCGACAGCATCATCGGCATCAACGGCCGACGCTTTGGCACCAACGAGAACCTGTGGTCGCACTTCGACATCTGGAAGGCCGGGTACAACCTGCGCCTGACGGTAAGCACGGACGGCACCATGGCAGGCGCCCGCGAGGTCACACTGCGCGCGGAAACCTGGGCACAGTCCCGCGCCCGCCGCTACGAAGAGCTGGTGGCGCAGCGCACGCAGCGCGTCGCCGACGCCACCGAAAACCGCGTGCTGTACATCCACCTGACGGCGATGAACGACGCCAACCTGCAGAAGTTCCGCGCGCTGATCGCTTCGCCCCAGGCCGAGAAGGCAGCCGGCTTGATCATTGATTCGCGCGGCAACTCCGGCGGCTTGAGCTACATGGAGATCATGGAGCTGCTGATGGCGCGGCCCTACCTGCACATCAAGCCGCGCACACGCGAACGCTGGAAACAGCCGCGGCTGTACTGGGACAAGCCGGTGACGGTGCTGTGCGACGAGCGCAGCAACAGCGGCGGCGAGTGCTTTCCGTGGGCGATCAAGACGACGGGCCGCGGGAAGGTCGTGGGCGAGCGCACGCCCGGCAACGTGATCGGCACATTCTGGGACAAGCTGTCCGACGGCAGCACGTTCGGCGTGCCGACCGAGGGTTATTTCAGCATGGACGACAAGCGCAACCTCGAAAACGATGGTGTCATGCCCGACGTGCACGTGCCGCTGAGTGCGGCGGACCGCATTCTGCGGCTTGACCCGCAACTTGAGGCGGCGATCAGCACGATCAAGCAGGAACTTCCGGCGAAAGAGCAGGCCAAGGCGGAATGAGCGAGCCCGACCACACCGAGATTCGCGACAGCCAGTGGGCCGCTGAGGCCAAGGGCAGCGACACGCCTGCACCTGAGGCCAAGCCCGAGACGCCCGCCAAGCGCAAAGACACCGGGCCGATCGTGGCTTCGCTGGGCCTGAAGCTGGTCGAGACTGCGTTTCGCAAAAACGACCGCCGCCCTGAGCCCGAAGCCGACATCTTCGATGCCGCGAATTTCAAGCAGGTCCGCAACGGCTGGTGGCTGGACCGGCTGATGCCGGGCAGCGCCGCGCGCTATATTTTTGCAGCGTTCGTGACCTGCACGGTGGTCTGGCTGGCGGCGCTTGCGCTGCGGCTGATCGAGGCCGGAACGGGGGACATCCCTGAAGACATCTGGAACTTCATTCGTGAAAAGCAGTGGCAGTTGCAGCCGCTGATGCTGTTGGTGCACTTTCTGTGCCTGCGCCTGTTCAAGGGCATCTACAGCCGCAACTTTGGCCGCGCGTTCACGCACTTGGATGTGCGGCAGGACGAGCTGGAGGGGTTCAAGCGCTGGTTTCTGGGCAGCCGCGTGAACATTTTTGCGATTGCGATCGCCGTGCCCTTCATCCTGTGGGACTTCTTGTTCTTCGCCACCGGCGAGAGGTTCTACGAGACGATCTACGGCGCGGATTCAGCGTATCTGCAACTGATCGACACCAGCGGCCGGACAGCCGAGGCGTGGCTTCTGCTGGCGATCTGGACGTTTGAGTGGCTGATGTTCGGGTACTATTGCTACCTGATGGTCTCGGGCGCGGTAGTGGTGCGCAGCATCATGCGCCGCCACGACTTTGTGGACTCGGTAGACCTGGTGCTGACCGAGCGGCAGTACCGCCCGATGTTCAGCGTCACCGCGCAAGCCGGCAGCCTGGTGTTTTTCTACGGGCTGATGCACCTGGGCTACATGCTGTACACCAAGAGCGCCGACAGCGACATCGCGGGGTTGATCCTGCTGGTGGTGCTGCTGGGCGCGAGCTTTGGCCTGACCTGGGGTGCCGTGCGACGCGAACTGAAGGGCGACGTCAACGCCGCGCTCGAGGAACTGGAGAAGAGTTACCGGGCCGCGCGTGAAAAGCTGGCGACGATGAAGGACGTGCCCGGCATCGAAGACGACATCCAGCGCGTGCAGGTGCAGTTGAAGATGCAGCTTGCGCTGCAGCAGCTTGACTACCTGCAAACGAAGTACGAGAGCCTGGGCCGCCGCGAGTTCATGGGCCTGATGTTCAAGATGCTGGCGCCGGTCGGCGGCGTGCTGGCGCGCATCATTCGCTGGGGCAGCCTGCTGGCGGCAATTGGCCTGAGCGGCGCTGCGGCACTGGGCGCCGGCGACAAAGCCCCGCAACCCGAAAGCGTTGAGAAAGAAGCAACCGCGCCCGCCAACGCCGGCGGGTAGTGCCGGGTCTTGCTGGCAAGGGTGCCGGTGCTACTTTGACGCGCCACGGCTGGGTAGCTCAGGTGGTTAGAGCATAGGATTCATAACCCTAAGGTCGCGGGTTCGACTCCCGCCCCAGCTACCAATGATGCAAACGCGGTCGCGGCCCGGAGAATGGGTGCGCGACCGCTTCGCTTACGCCCGGCTTGATGCCTGAACAGACCGACAACCTATGGCAGGGGCGAACTGCTTTGGCTCGCAGAGGCGCAGTGACGCAGAGAAAAAAGCCGTTCGGAGAAGGGCGTATCTTGCCTTCGCCCCAAACCCTAAACCCTAAACCCTAAACCCAAGACCCCAACACCCGCCTACGCGTTCACAGCCACCTTGTCGAGGATCTTGCGTACGATTTCCTGTCCGCTGCGGCCGCCGCGCCGGTCAAAGCTGGCGCGCTCGATTACGCGGTGGCTCAGCACCGGCACCGCGATGGCTTTCACGTCGTCGGGCACCACAAAGTCGCGGCCCTCGGTCAGCGCATACGATTGCGAAGCCCGGAACAGCGCGACCGAGCCGCGGGGAGACACACCACTGAGCAGCTTGGGGTGGTGGCGCGTCTCGCCGACAATCTCAAGGATGTAGTCGGCGATGCTGGTGTCTACGCGCACTTTCTTGACGGCTTCCTGGATCACCAGCACGTCTTCGCGCGTCAGCACGCGCTCGACGTGGTGCAGGGTGTCGCTGTCGGCGTGCTCGAACAGGATGCGCTTTTCGTCTTCGACGCCCGGGTACCCGACCTCAAACTTCAGCATGAAGCGGTCAAGCTGCGACTCAGGCAGCGGGTAGGTGCCCGCATGCTCAATCGGGTTCTGCGTCGCGATGACAAAGAACGGCCGTGACAGCTTGCGCGTCTGGCCCTCTGCGGTGATCTGCAATTCGCCCATGGCTTCAAGCAGCGCGCTTTGCGTGCGCGGCGTGGCGCGGTTGATCTCGTCGGCCAGCAGGATGTTGGTGAACACCGGCCCTTCACGAAACTCAAACGCGCTGTCGTGCTGCCGGTAGATGCTGGTGCCGATGATGTCGGTGGGCAGCAAGTCGGGCGTGAACTGCACCCGCTTGAAGTCGCAACCCACTGCCCGCGCCAGTGCCCGCGCCAGGGTGGTTTTGCCCAGCCCCGGCAGGTCTTCGACCAGCACGTGGCCGCGCGCGAACAGGCCCGTCAGCAACAGCCGAATGACCTCAGGCTTCCCGATCAAGGCGCGGGAAAGCTGGCTGGCAAGTTTGGACGCAAGTGCTGCCGGCATGAAGCCCCAGATTACGGTCGGGCAGGGGAAGCCACAACGCCCCTGATTCTAACGGCTTACGCCGGCCAAAGTTCCGGACAATCGCGAAAGTGGCGACCTTCGTGACGTGCCACTAAATGCTCTCGGCCTTTTCCTGCGCGGCTTTGCCTTCTTCTTTCTTGCCGGCGGCTTCCAGCACCAGGCCCAGTGTGTGCCAGGCCTTCTTCAGGCGCAGCTTGTGGTTTTCGTCGGTTGCCTCGCTGGCTTCTTCGAGTTCGCGGGCCTTGGTCAGGGCCTCGATCGCCTGGTCCCACTTCTCGCCGCCGGCCAGCACTTCGCCCAGCGCGTACCAGCTTTTGCCCTGGCTTACCTTGTCGGCATTCTGCTGCTCTTTCAGCCGGATCGACTTGCGGTACGCCTCAACCGCTTCCGGCATCTGGCCCATTTCTTTGTGGCTCTCGGCCAGGCCGTGCAGCATGTAGGCAATCTCCAGCGGCGCGACCTTGTTCGCCTCGGCTTGCTGGATCAGCTTCTTGCGCTGCATCACGCCTTTCACGAAGCGGCCGGCGTCGTGATAGGCCTCAGCCATGTTGCGCTGGATCTGCAGCTTGTAGTCAGCCGGCATCTTCGCTTTTTCGGCCAGGTCGCCAGCTTTGCGGTACAGCTCGGCGATCTGTTGAAACTCGCCCTCAAGCTGCTTTTCCAGAATCGCGATCTGCGGCGGCGCGGACGCCCCCTGCATGCCCTTCTGCACCTTCACGCTGGCCTGCATGGGCGCGATCTTCTGCTTGATGCTGTCAGCAAGGTACAGCGTAAGCGTGGACATGGTTGCGTCGTCAACGCCGACTTGCTCGGCCAGCTTTACGGCTTTCGCGAACTGGTCGCCGGCTTCCTTGGGGCGGCCGCTGCGGAACATGCACTCTGCATAGCGGTAGGTGACGTTGAACTGTGATTCGGGCGGCGCGCCGCAGGCTTCTTTCTTGCTGGTTGCGGTGTTGAAGGCCTCGATGGCATCGTCGAGCTTGTCGGTGCGGGCCAGTGCTTCGCCCAGCTTGGCGTAGCTTGTGGCGTGGCCGTTGGCATCGGCGCCGCCCTTTTCTTCAAGCTCGATCATTTTGCGAAACGCGTTGACCGCGTCTTGCGCCTTCTCGCGGGCCAGCGCGATGCCGCCGACACCTTCCCAGAAAGCCGCTGCATCCAGGGGTTGCAGGTCGGCCGGCGGTTCCAGTTTGCCCCCGCCCACTTCTTGCAGGATGACCTCGGCCCCCGAGGTTTCGCCCTGGTAGAACAGTTCGAGTGCTTCGTCGATCTTCGCGTGCGCCATGGGTGTCTCCGGTCGCGAGACTAGTAAATCGGCGCTCCAGATTCGAGGTGCTCGGTTCAGCCGACGATCTTTTCGACCAGGTCCCACAATCGGTCGCGTGAGTCTTTCAGCAGCGCGATGCCGTGGGGGCGGCGCTCTTTGAAGCGCGAGTAGAACTTGCCCGTGACGCCCTCCAGCTTCGGCTCTGTGGCCAGCCACACCGAGGGCTTGGCACCGTCGGCAGGGCTGCGCATCAGCAGGTTGATCCAGAACTGGATGAACTTCGGGAAGTTGCGAAACAGGTTCGTGCCCACGATGCCGGGGTGCAGTGAGTTGGCAGTGACCACGCCGGCTTCGCGCTCGGCCCATGTGATCGAGAGCATGGTGAGGGCCAGCTTGCTCTGGCGGTAAGCGCGGCGCGGCGAGTAGGCGCCCTTGAGGTTCGGGTCGTCCCAGTGGATGTGGCCGTTGAGGTGTTCTTCGCTGGACACGTTCACCACGCGTCCCTTGGCGGCGCGCAGCGGCTCAATCAGCGCCTTGGTCAGCAGGTGCGGCGCGAGCGTGTTGACGGCCCAGGTTTCGTCGTGACCTTCCGGCGTGATGGTCTGCTTTTCGGCCCACAAGCCGGCGTTGTTGATCAGTGCGTGCAGCTGGCCGTGGCTGGCGGCGATGCGCGCGGCGCCTTCTCGCACACTGGCCAGCAAAGCCATGTCCATGGGCACAGCTTCCGCGGAGCCGCCGGCGGCTTTGATCTCGTCAAGGGCAGGCTTGCAGCGGTCTTCTGAGCGGGCGACAACGACGACGTGGGCGCCGCGTTTGGCAAGCGCCACGGCGCCAACCCGGCCAATGCCCGACCCGGCACCAGTCATCACAACGGTTTTGCCTTTCAGGTCCATGTCGGGATGATGGGGCGGGTTTCAGGCCCCCGCAAGGTCAAGGCTCGCGAATCCGCCCGGGCCCTCAGAGGTTGTTCCATGTGATATAGTCATTTGATGTGCCCGCCCGCCGCGCTGCTGTTTGCAATCCTGTTCGCCGCGCCTCTTGCGGCGTACTCACCGCCGCGTGGTTCATGGGACAAGCCACTGGAACCGGAACACGTCTATGTGTTCATCGATCCCGACGATGACTCGAGAGAGTACAAAAGGCATGGCACGCCGCGCCCTTTTCACTCGGGATGCTCGGAGTCCGGTGTTTACCGTCGAAGCGACCCGTCCGTCTCGGTTTGGCCCGACCCGGACGGGGACTTGAGAGGCCGCGAACTGACAATCATCGAAGGCGGCAAAGTAGTCATGGCCGTTGCCGATGACTCTGTTTTGTTCGTGTATCTCGACAACACGTTTGCCGACATTGCCCTTCCTGGGCCGCCACCTGACTACAGGAGAAAGCGCAGGCAACGCATGACGGCGATCGTCGACACTCGCCCATGGTGGACCGTGGCGGACGCGGGCGGGATACTCGCCTTCACCAGCAACGGAGGCCACGAACGCTGGATCAACCCGCGAATCCCGGAGGTCGTGCGCGTGTTCGACAAGGCGCCGTCGGCCAGGCAATCGACACCGGCCGAGTTGGCTGCGTTTGAAGCCGCCCTGGGCAAAGACCCCGAGCCCCGCAAGCGCGACGATTGACGCACCGCCTTGGCCCGACTGCGGTCTCTTTCGCCCGCTTCCCTGAAACCGTGGCGCGTTTGCCTAGCATGAAACGAGGGCACGCCACATCTCGCTCTGCCCGCCATCGACCGTGACTCCGGTTGACTCTCTTGTTTTCCTTACGATTGCGGCAACAATCCCGCCTGTTTGGCGTGGCCGGGACGGCCGCGCCCGGTGCAGGCGATGCGCCTGCGCTACGGAGCAACCATGGCTAAGAACATCAAAACCCGTGCCGAAGACTACTCGCAATGGTACCTCGACGTCATCAAAGCCGCGCAACTGGCTGATTACGCGCCCGTGCGCGGCTGCATGGTCATTCGGCCCGAGGGCTTTGCACTGTGGGAGGCAATCCAGCGCGACCTTGACCGGCGCTTCAAAGAGACCGGCCACGTCAACGCGTACTTTCCCCTGCTGATCCCCATGAACTTTCTCGCCAAGGAAGCCCAGCACGTTGAGGGCTTTGCCATGGAGTGCGCGGTGGTCACGCACCATCGCCTCGAGAAAGACGACAAGGGAGGCCTCAAAGCCGCCGGCGAACTGGAAGAACCCTTCGTCATCCGGCCCACCAGCGAAACGGTCATCGGCCACATGTACGCGCAATGGATCCAGAGCTATCGCGACCTGCCCGTGCTGATCAACCAGTGGTGCAACGTCATGCGCTGGGAGCTGCGCACACGGCTGTTTCTGCGCACAGCCGAGTTCCTGTGGCAGGAAGGCCACACCGCGCACGAGACTCACGACGAGGCGCAGGAAGAAACTCTGCGCATGCTGGATGTGTACGCCAGCTTTGCCGAGGAGTTCCTGGCGCTGCCCGTGGTCAAGGGCCGCAAAACCGAAAGCGAAAAGTTTCCCGGCGCTGACGCAACCTACGCCATTGAGGGCCTGATGCAGGACGGCAAGGCCCTGCAAGCCGGCACGTCGCACAACCTTGGGCAGAACTTCGCTAAGGCCTTCGACATCAAGTTCCTCGGCCGCGACAACAAGCAGGAACACGTCTGGACCACAAGCTGGGGCGTAAGCACACGGCTGATCGGCGCGCTGATCATGGCGCATTCAGACGATGAGGGTTTAACGTTGCCCCCCAAAGTCGCGCCCGTGGTACTGGCGATCGTGCCCATCTACAAGACCGACGAAGACCGGGCCAAGGTTGCGGCGTTCATCGACAAGACGGTGGCGGCACTGGTCGGCGAGGACGAAGTTGCAGCCGCGGCCAGGCGCAAACAGGGCGACCTTGCCAGCTACTTCTTTGACAAGGTGACGGGCCAGCGGATCATCGTGGACTGGCGCGACAATCGCCCCGGCGACAAGCAGTTCCACTGGGAGCAGCGCGGCGTTCCCTTCCGGATGGAAGTGGGCCCCCGCGATGTGGACTCAGGCAGTGTGGTCATGAAGCGCCGCTTCGACCGCGCCAAGGAAACTGTCGAAGCTGGCAAGCTCACGCCCAAGCACCTGCGCACCGAGCTGGACGACGTGCAGCGCCTGATGTTTGACAAGGCGAAAGCGTTCCGCGACGCCAACACGCACCACGTGACCAGCTACGACGAGTTGAAGGCCAAGCTGGAAACGGGTGGCTTCGTGCGCTGCTTCTTCCACCACGGCAAAGAAGCCGAGGCCACGATCAAAGAAGAAACCAAGGCCACGGTTCGCTGCATCCCCTTCGACGCGCAGGGGAAAACCGGCAAGTGCATGTACTCGGGCCAGGAAGGCGCACCCGAAGTCATCTTCGCCGTGGCGTATTGAAAGCCCGCGACGGAAGTCGCGGGCCGCCCGCGCGATTGGCGCGGGCGAAGTGTTCGAAAAGTCGGGGCTGACCAGCGAAGGAGTCCCCGGAGCTTCACATGGCACCCACAGCATCTGCCCGATGGCATGCGCCAATCGCATACCTGCTGACGACCACGACCTACGGTACCTGGCTGCACGGGGATGAACGCGGGTCGGTGAATCGGCATGGCTGGTCCGATCGAACGCGCTATCTTGGGCCCGACCCCGAGCTGGAGGCGCACAGGCGAAAGCTGATGAAGCAGCCCGCGTTTACATTCGATGCGGTCTCCGCCGGCGCTGTCGATTGCGCAATCCGCGAACACTGCACGTTCAAGCAATGGCCCCTTCGCGCCTTGAATGTCAGGACCAACCATTTTCACGCTGTCGTGCTCGCGGTTCACGATGGAGCCCGCATGCTCGGTGCGATGAAGTCTCGCGCTACGCGCGTGCTGCGTGAAGGGGGACTCGTGGCCGAAGATCGCGAGATCTGGACAAAACGCGGCGCTGTCACCCTGCTGTTGACCCAGGAAGAAGTCAGCGCTGCTGTCAGGTACGTTGAGGATGGGCAGGGGCCGGATTTGTCTGCCTGATCAGTAGCGGTCCTCGCCCGCGCCGTGGCGCGGGCGGCCCGCGACTGCCGTCGCGGGCTTTCCTGCACGCTATCCCTCGCCATAATGACTTGATGCGCAAGGCGTTTGACCTCAGGCCGCTGGACTTTGGCGACGTGATGGGGCGGGGGTTCTCGCTCTACTCTGCTGCATTTGTTGCCTTCGCGCGATGGTTTCTGCTGGCCTATACGCTGCCGATGGTCCTGCTTACGGTGGCGCTGTACCTGATGTTCGATCCCTATAGCTGGGTCGGACACAGTGCCCGCCGCGAGCCCGATGTCTGGGAAGTCAACTCGCTGGCTGCGTACTACTGGCTGCTCAAGCTTGCCTCGATCATCTTCGGCGCGACGGTTGGCGCGGCAGGCGTCTACTACCTGGGCTCGCGCCTATACGTGGGTGGGCAACCTGGCCTGGCCGAAGTCGCCAAAGCTTTCTATGCGCGCAGCACACACCTGTTGGGCGCATCGCTGCTGCATCTGCTTGCGGTGCTTGGCATCACGCTGGTGCTGTTCGGGTTGCCGATTTCGATGGCGCTCGGCGGCGAAGGCGCGGGTGCCGTGGGCATGGCGGTCGTGTTTTCGTTCTTGTGGGTGCCGCTGCTGGGCTGGTACCTGGGCACATTTGGGCTCAATGTGCCGTGCGTGATGCTGGATGATGCCGAGTCAACCGAGAGCTTCAGTCGCAGCAGATTCCTGACGCACGGGTTTCGCATGCGGCTGTTCGGCGTGATGGCATGCGCCGCGCTGCTGGTGGGCGCGCCGGGTTTGCCGGGCCTGCTGACCGTGCCGGCGTGGGTCGGCCAGTCGCTACTTGAAGACGCACAGTGGCCGCTGCTCGGCGACCTGATTCGTGTGCTGTGGGACGGCGTGCTGCTGCCGCTTTTCTTCACGCCCGTGGTTGTGTTCTACTTCGACATGCGCTGCCGCAAAGAAGGCTACGACCTTGCCGTGATGGCCCGCAACTTCGGCATCGAAGAGGGCGAGATGATGCGCTATCGCATGAACCCGGACGTAGGCTATCGCCCGCCCGGGTACAAGCCGCCCAAGGGCCGCCGCGCCAGCGTGCCGCGCATGCCGCAGATACAGCCGCAACAGAACTGGGGCGGCAATCCACATTGGCAGCCGGCGCCGCAGTGGGGCCCGCCGCCGCCGGGGTGGCAAGCCGGCCCGCCTCCCGGCTGGATGCCGCCACCGCCGCCACCCGGCTGGCAGCCAGGCCCGCCCGCGAACCCGCATTGGGCGCCGCCGCAGCCCGGCCAAGGGCCGCCGTTGCCGCGCATGCCGCTGAAGCGAAGGGGCCCGTCATGAAACGGAGCCGCTTGTCGCGTGATTGGCTATGGGTGTTTGTCTGCCTGGCGCTGTTGCTGGCGGCTTCGCCCTTGTGCGCCCAGGAATCGGGGAACGACCCAAAGGCCAGGCGGATTCTTGATCGGCCCGAATACAAAGGGTACCGCGTCGAGAAACAAGAGTATGAAGGCGGCGAGGGCGAACGCGGAAACGAAGAATTCTCCAACCAGCCACCTTCCAACAGCCAGCCCACAGACGACAGCGGCTACTCAGAGGGCGAGACCGGGTGGCGCAAAGAGCGCGGATATCGCCGCACCGGCGAAGCCGGCCCGGCGCGCAGGCCCCAGCGCCCCAGCGGCGGCGGGGAGAGTGAAGGCGGCGGTGGCTCGTCGGCGGACCTGAGTTGGATTGGCGCGGTCTTTCAGGTTGTGTTCTGGGTGATCGTGATTGCGGCGGCACTGGTGGCGATCTTCTTCATTGTGAAGGCGCTGATGGGCATCAAGCTGAAGCGCAAGCCCAAGGCCGACAAGAAGAAAGTCAGCAGCCAGAAGAAACCGGGCGAAAGCACGACCACGCCCGCCGAAGACGAACTGCCGGCGCTGCCGCAAGAGTTCGAAGACGCGCTGGTTGTAGCGCAACGCGAGTTTGACGCCGCGCTGCGCGCGCGCGACTGGGCCAAGGCGGCGCTGCTGGCGTACCGCATTTTCTGGCTGAAAGCCGGCTGGCGCGGGTGTGTCGAGCAGGCCGACGTAAAGACCTGGCGTGATGCCCTGGCAATGGTACGCGGCAGTGAAATGCGCGTGCGAGTGCGCGAGCTGCTGCCGTTGGTCGAGAGTGTCCGGTACGGGCAGCACGTACCCGGCGAGCGCGAGTTTGAAGACTGGAAGCGCCGCCTGGACCAGATTGAACCCCGCGGGGTGCTGAGTTGAGCGAGCCTGCGCGCAAGGTCAATCCTGTTCACCGCGAGACCATCTTTCGCGTGGTCATGGTCGGTGCGTTTGTCGTGACGACCGTCTTCTGGCTGGTGGTCGGCATCTTTGACGTGCCGCTGGTGCCGGACAACTTCACCAACAGCCATTCCGGCTCGCCAGGCGGGCACCACGCGTTTGTCGAACTGCTGAAAGAAAACGGGCGCACGGTGCGGCGAGAGGCCGCCCGGCTGGAGTTGCCCGAGTACAACTCGTACTCGGGCGCGACATTGATGATCCTGGAGCCGCGTCCCGAGTTCGTGGACGAATACCCCGGCGAACTCGAGAATCTGCTGAAAGACGCGCGCAACCGGCCCACAAGTGTGGTGCTGGCCCTGCCCAAGCGCGCCTACTATCCCGAGTATGAAGACGAAAACGGCGACCTTGTACTGACCGAGGTGATTTTTCCGCCCGACTTTATTGATGACTTGATGCGCCAGTCCGGCTTTGACCGCTGGTTCAAGGTTGGCCACGACCGGCGCGACAAAGTGCCGGTGGTGACTGCGTATTCCGACAGGCACAGCCAGGTCAGCGCCGAGATTCACCACCCGGTGCAGGTGCTGCGTCCGCTGCGGGACGTGTCGGACCTGCCCGCAAACGTGCAGGTCATCGCCTCAACTGACCGGGGCGACGTGATTGCCGTGCGGCTGCGCGGTGAAAACGACGGCGCCAACGGCGGCCTGGTGCTGGTCAGCGACCCGGACATGTTCACCAATCGCTTTCTCGGCAAACTCGGGATGTCGGACCTGGCAATGGCGATGCTCCGGCACGCACCCCCCAAGGGCGAGATCGTGATCGACGAGGCGCTGCACGGGTTTGGCGCGGACTCAAGCCTTGCGTACCTTGCCGCCACGCCGCCGGGATTGTGGGTGACGCTTAGCGTGATCTTGCTGATGCTGCTGTTCGGGTGGCGGCAGGCCACGGTGCTGCGGCCCATCGATGCCGAGGTGCAGGACCGTGCCGAGCGACGCTACGCCATCGAGGGCCTGGCCCGAATGATGGAACGTACCGGCGCCCATGATGAAGCCGCCCGTCGCATCGTAAGGCGTTCGTGGCTGGTGCTGGGCCAGGGCGCGGCGCAGGTGCAGGGGGCTGGGCGGGTGACCACGGCGATTCGCAAGGGCCGCACCGGGCGCATCGTGAAGATGTCGGGTGAAAGCAGCGAGGAAAAGCTGGTCAACATCGCGCGCCGTGTGGCGCGGCAGAAACGCACGGGCGAAACCGAGCACAGCCAGTTATGGTCGGACTAAGCGCATCGTGTAAGGAAACGAAATGAACGAGTTCAATGAATCGATGCCCGACCCGTCGCAAGACGCAACGCCGGTGCCGGCCACAGAGCCCGCCGAGCGCAAGATGCAGCGCTTTGCCGACGCGCTGGAACAGGCTGTCGACAAGGTGGTGAAGGGCCAGCCCGGTGTCGTGCGCCACATCCTGGTAGCGATGCTGGTGCAGGGTCACGTGCTGCTTGAGGGCAACCCCGGCACTGCCAAGACTCTGCTGGTGCGCACCTTGGGCAAGCTGTGCCAGCTTGAGTTCCGGCGCATCCAGTTTACGCCCGACCTGATGCCCAGCGACATCACGGGCACCAGCATCTTCCGCCCCGACACTGCGCAGTTCGAGTTTCGGCGCGGGCCGGTGTTCACGCAACTGCTGCTGGCCGACGAAATCAACCGCGCGCCGGCACGCACGCAGGCTGCGCTTCTGCAAGCCATGCAGGAACGCATTGTCAGCGCCGACGGACACGACCACGAGCTGTCGGACATCTTTTCAGTGATAGCAACCCAAAACCCGCTGGAAAACGAAGGCACGTACCCGCTGCCCGAAGCAGAGCTCGACCGCTTCCTGTTCAAGCTGATAATTGAGTACCCCGACGAGCGCGCCGAAAGCGACATTCTCAAGCAGCATGGCGCGCCGCGCACCGCCGACGAATTCGCCGGCCTGGCCGGCAAGCCACTCTTCGGCAGCGCAGAGATCATGGCCATGCGCAAGATTGTCATGCGCGTGGAAGTGCGGCCCGACATCTCGGACTACACACTGGCGATCATCCGCGCGACACGCGAGCACCCGTTTCTTCGTGCCGGCGCCAGCACACGTGCCGGTGTCATGCTGCTGCGCGCGGCACGCGCACTCGCGGCCACACACGGGCGCGGCTTTGTCGTGCCTGACGATGTGCGCGCACTGGCCCCCAGCGCATTGCGCCACCGGCTGTACCGCACCGCAGCCGCTGAAATGGAAGGGACCAGCACGGACGCGATCCTTGAAGACATCGTGCAGAGGATACCGCCGCCACGGTAAAGCATGGGATACTCGCCGACACGCATTACGCTCATCCTGGGACTGGCACTCGTGGCGCTGAGCGTGTTCGCGTTGACCGATGCCTCGCTGGTGCTGCCGTGGGCCGTTGCGTGCGGCGGCCTGTGCCTGGTGATTGCCGTGGACGCGCTGTTTCTGCCGCGCAAGGCGCAGCTCGGTTTGCATCGCGGTGTGCCGACAGAAGTCGGCATCGGCGTGCCCTTCACCATGACGCTCGCCCTGCAGAATGAGAGCCCGCGTGCCATTCATGGCGCCGTCTTTGACCTGCTGCCCCCGAGCATGGAAGGGCTGCGCGTGGCCCTGCCGTATGCGCTGTCACCCGACGAGCAGGCCGAATGGAGTTTCGAGCTCAGCGCCAATGATCGCGGGGCATTCACGCTGGATGCGGCAACGATCGTCATTACCGGGCCGCTGCGCCTGATGCGCCGTATTGTGCGTGGCAGCGCGCCGGCCACGGTGTCGGTGATCCCGGGCATCGAGATCTTGCGCAGCAACGAACTGATCCTGAAGGCAGCCCGCGACGCCGACGCCGGCATTACCCGCGCCCGCGGCATCGGCCGCGGCGGCGAGTTTGATTCGCTGGCGCCCTATGTGCCCGGCGACCCGCCGCAAGCGGTAGACTGGAAGGCCTATGCGCGTACCGGCCAGTTGGCTGTGCGCCGCTATGTGCCCGAGCGGCGGCGCCACATCATGCTTGCCTGCGACGCCGGGCGGCTGATGGGCACGCGCGTGGGCAACACGCGCAAGATTGACCTGGCGCTCGAGGCCATGACACGAGTGGCGGCCGCGGCCCTGCAGCGCGGCGACCTGGTGGGCATGGTGATCTTTGACGGCGAAGTGCAGAGCTTCATCCCGCCACGCGCGGGCAGCGGCCAGCTTGCCAAGATCGTGCGGGCGTCGCTGAACGTAAAGCCGCGCCACACCGAGACCGCGTTCACGCCAGCGTTTGTGGCGCTGAATCACGCGCTGCCGCGGCGCGCATTGGTGATCCTCGCGACGGACTTTGACAACGAAGCCCAGGGCTGGGAGCTGCAGCGCAACATCGCGCAGATCACGCGCCGGCATGTTGCGATCGTGGCCGCGATGCGCGACCCGGTGTACCACGCCACCGTGGCTGCTGAGGTTGAGAATGCAAGCGACGCTTACCGCCAGCTCGCCTCGCTGACGCTGCTGGAAGAGCGCCAGATGATTCTCAGCCGCATCCACTCGACGGGCGTGCACGTGATCGACGCCGAGCCTTCAGAGCTGCAAGGGCCTCTGCTGAACATGTACGGCAGCGTCGTCACCGGCGGCCGGCTGTAAACGAAGGCGAAACACCAAACCCGTTCAAGTGGCGAACGCGGGCTTTGCGACCGGCTTGCGGCGCACGCCCCAGACCCAGGAATTCAGGCCCACCAGCAGCACGGCGAACAAAGCGTAGCGCATGGGCACACTGGCTGTGCTCTGGCGAAAAATGCCTTCGATCAAGCCGGCCAGCGCCAACAGTGGCACGCAGCCCATGGCAGTGACGCTGGCGTCGCTGGCGGTTTCGCGCAGTGCATCTTTGCGCGAGCGTTTGCCCGGGTTCAACACGCGGTGGCCCAGCGCCAGCCCGGCCCCGCCGCACAGAAAGATCGCGCCAAGTTCCGGCACGCCGTGGGGCAGCAGCCACGCGAAGAATTCGATGGCAAGGCCCTTCTTCACGAATAGCGCGATGAATGCGCCGAGCATCAAGCCGTTCATGATGAGCAAGTAGAGTGTCGGCAGGCCGAGCACGACGCCAAAGGCAAAGCACATGAAGGCCACACGCGTGTTGTGCGTGAACAGCATGCCTGAAAACCCGACGTCGTCGGAGAGTGAGGAAGCTTGCGGTCCCAGCGTCGCGCGCAGGCTTTCGGCGCTTGAGTCAGGGTCGCGCCCGCCCGCGAGATCGCGGTCAATGAACAGGTAGAAAGTCTCGGGGGCGCTGGTAACCGACACGAAGGCAATCGCGGATGCTCCCAGCGTGATCAGGATGGAAAGCAGGTGGTAGCCCCAGTATTTGCGCACCTTCTCGGGCCAGGTGAAGATTGCCCCGAGAATGACGGTTGTGATCTTCGGCCGCTTGCGGCGGTACACGGCAAAGTGGGCCGTTGCCACGCTGCTTTCGATAAAGTCTGCAAGCTGGCGGTCCGGGCTGAAGGCGCGCACGCGGGCAAGCTCGGTTGCGCTGCGCCGGTAAGCGGCGGTAAAGTTCTCGACGGTGTCGAGGTTCTTGGGCCGCGCGCGCAGCTTGGACCATGTAAGTCCTTCAAACGCCAGGAATCTCCAGCGTTCCATCGCGCGCGTTGCCGCGGCAGAGATATGATGGTGCGGCCAGCCCGCCATGAGGACCTCAGTGGAAGTATCCTACAGGGCCGGATTCACCGATGCCACCCGCCCCGAGCTGGGCGCGGACCGGGTTGCCACGTTGCTGTACCGCCACGAAGTGCCGCTGCCTGAGGACGTCAAGGCGGCATTTGAAGTTGCCAGCCCGTTCGCGCGCGTGCTGGCGTTTCTGCTTGATGCGCTGATGATCGCTGGCTTGACGTTTGTGGCGGTGTTGGTCGGCTCGATGATGCTGGTCGCCAGCATGTTCGTGGGAATGACCGGCTTTGCCTACGCGCTGTTGTTGATTGTGCTGTTCGTGATCCAGGTTGGTTACTTTTTCATCTTTGAGGTGTTCTTCTCGGGCCAGACGCCGGGCAAGTACGCCTGCAAGCTGCGCGTAATCAAGGAAGACGGCGAAGAGATCAGCCCGCTGCAGGGCCTGGTGAAATCATTCATGCGCTTTGCGATCATGATTCCGCCGTTCACGGCGCTGGCGATCGTGATGTTCGTGGACCGCAAGACACGCGGTATTCCCGACATGGTTGCCGGCACGCTCGTGATCGTGCAGAAGATGCCGCAGCACACCGGGAACCGGCCGTACGTGCCGCCGTATTTTCAGCTTGCGTACCACCACTTTCCGCTCAATCACAGCGAAATGAGCAAACTGACGCCGCTGGACTATGCACGCCTTGAAGAGTTCGGCACGCGGCTCAGCACGATAAGCTCAAGCGCGCGCCAGCAAGCCGCCATGGCAGCCGCCGCCGCACTGGCCAAGCGCATGAGTTACAGCAACCCCGTCGACCCCGACTATGCCGAGCTGTTTCTGTTCGAGATGCACGCGGCGTTGAAACAGCAACTGATGCAACTCTATCCCGACCTCTACGCCTGAGCCTTGGAGGCTGTTTCAGAACCCTGAGCGAGGCCGGTTTGGAGCGCGGCGCGAGCAGATCAAGGAGCGCGACTGAGCCATATCCTTGTGATATGGCGCAGGGAGCGCGACGCAGAGATGCGAAGTGCCCCGCCCAAACCGGCCCGCGAGAGGGTTTTGAATCAGCCTCTCATAGCGCCACGTCGTAGCCGAAAGCCTTTAGGTCGTCGCCGATCAGTTGTTGCAGCCGGGCCAGCTGGTCCGGGCGCAGCTCCCGGCGGCCTTTGCCGATGCTTGCATCTGTAACGGCCTGGGTGACCGACTGGTGGTGGGAATATGCGACGACGTCGCCCAAGGACTCGACGTGCCCCAACTCTTCGACCATCGCCGGCTCATAGCCGACGCCGAGCAGGCTGCACACGGGCTCGAGCGCCCGCACCGGAGTTCGCACAAGGTCTTCGTAACGTACCTCGACGGCTTGCCGTGGCAGCGACTCAACCACGCCGCGCCCGAGACGCACCGCCGTCTGCCAGCGCGCGGCGTAGTGCGGCAGGTCAGGCGACTTGTCTTTGTGCATGAACGACGCGACTACGTCGACGCCATCGCGCACCATGTGCACGAACTTTGCCTGCGGGAACAGCTCGCGAATCTCGTGCAGGTGAAACGTGTTGGCGGGCGTCTTGTCGCCCCACGCGCAGCCCGGCTTGTCCTGGGCCTGCGCCAGCGCGGTGTAGACCGTTTCGATGATGCGGGCCAGGGACCGGCGCTCTTGAGGTTCGGCTTCCAGCTGCGCCTGTACCTTTGCCCTGAGCGGCATGAACAGGGGGTTCCACGAGCGTTCCCACTCGTACCAGTTGAGCATGTCCGAGACCAATTGCGGCCACTCACGGTACGCGCGGTGGCGATAACCCTGGACCACTTCACCCAGGTAGCCGAACTCGGGCGGGATGTAGATGCGCGGGTGCGCGGTCAGGATTCGTCGCAGCAGCGTACTGCCGCAGCGCCCGCTGCCGATGATGAAGAACGGGTCGCCGGCAAAGTCATCCGACATCGGCCATAGCCGCGCGGAAGTCGCGCGACGAACGGCATGGTAGGCAACGCGCGCCCAGTTCATGCATCTGGTTTATCGCGCCGCCGTGTTGATATCCACTGTGCGGCGAAGTCGACCAGCGTTCGCTGGTCCATGAGCTGTGCTTTGGCGCAGGCGACCTGCCCGGTCTTGACGTGTCCAGCCCGGATGAAGTCCCAGCCGATTTCAGGAAAGTCGCCGGCGCTGAGCTTCAGGTCTTCGAACTGCACCCACTGACGGTGCTCGCCGACCATGATGGCGGCACCCTGCTTCATCTGCGTCTTGCCGGGCCAGTCTGCGCGGTGTTCAGCCAGGTGCAGCGACGAGTTGCGGTCGTGACCCACGCCAATCAGCAGCACGCTTCCGCCAAGGTCGTAGACGCGGGCCAGCGGCGAGTCTTCGCCGAAGCCGCTGTTGAGCCGGTGGTCCTGCGTGATCGCTCGCGCGTAGCGGCCCCATGCGCACCAGCTTACGGCGGGGTGGTTGCTGCGGCGCACGTCAGGCGCGCGGCGAAACAACTCGGCGATTGCGCCCATGCCGCGCGTGTGGCTCATGCGCTCGTCAAAGGCGGGCATGTGGTCGCGAACCGTCTGGTGCCACGCGTCGGGCACAGCGGGGTCTTTCCAGTGCACCGGCTCAGAGTTGTCGGTGCTGTACGCAGGCAGGCACAACGTGCCGCTGTCCGTGACCGCGCGCTGTAACGCAAGCACCACGGCGTGCGGTCCGCCCACGACCCAGCCCAATCCGCTCAGCGAAGAATGCACAGCGAGGGTCATGCCCTCGCGCACGCCCAGCGCGCGCAGGTCCGCCACCAGCGACTCTACAGTCGCCGGCAACTCAGATTTCGCAATCGCGTCAGCTTCGGTCATTGTGTTCGCGGCCTGGGCCCGGTGTTACTCGTCCCATAGTTTCTTCATCTGTTCCTGCAGGTCCTGGCTCAGCTTCTGCATCTCGGCGCTCAGCTTCATGATCAGCTTCTGGTCGGACATGTTGGCCATCATCTGCTGCGACAACTCTTGCATCTTTCGTGAGTACTCGTTTTGGAGCCTCTCCATCTCCGCAGTGTTAACCTCTACGCGCTGCTCTGCTTCGACGACCTTCTTCTCGGCGTCGAGCACCGACTGCTTGACCGGTATGGTGGCGGGGCCTTCGCGCAGGAACACCAGCGGGTCCAGTTCGCGGGCCTGTTCGCGCAAGGGTCGCAGCTCGTCCATGCGGGCGCGGAAGTTGTCCACGGCTGCGTTGATGCCTTCTTTCCAGACTTCCAGCAGCCTTTCCATCTCCGGGTCGAGCGGGCGTTTGGGGTCGCTGTCCCAGTAGTAGGGCTTGCTGGTGTCGAGCAGTGGCGTGTTCTTGTTGCGGCGGATGTACTCGCGCTTGAAGCGTGCATCCAGCGCTTCACCGTGCTGCCTCACCCAGTCATCGAAAGCAGGCGCCGTGTTGTCACTTTGCGCGCACAGCAGGTCGTACATTGCCTTGCGCGCCGAAAAGCCCGCCTGCTCATGCGACAGCCACGGGTCGAGCGCCGCAATCGCCATTGCGTACAACTCGTTGTCGTGCCCGGGCGGATCACCCAATATCTCGGCGGCGGCTGCAGCGCCGCCCCAGCTTGTGGCCTTGGCCAACAGCGCAAGCCGCGCGCGGTAGTCGTCGGCTGTCTCGGTCGGTGGTGCGAAGAAGCAATCCAGCAAATGGGGCACGACTTCAGGGCGGTCGGCGCCAAGCTCGTCGATGGCTTGCCACAACGTCTGCCACGGGTAGCGGCCGCGCAGATAACTGCTGCGCATGGTGTACAGCGACCAGCCCAGCACCGGACCTGTCACGTAGAACATGCGGTACAACACGATCTCGGCAATTACGGGGTGTTCGTCGAAGTTGCGGCCGATCAGCGTGTTCACGCTCCACAACGCATGGCAGGCGTAGTCGCGGTCGCGATGGCCGGCGTATTCTGCGGCGTCAATCAGCGTTTTGACGCACACGGCTTTGCCCAGCGCGAGCTCGGACAACACCACGCGTTTGGCCTGTGTGTCAAACACGACGCCGCGGCAGGCCTGGATCACGCCCGGCCACAACGTGGGGTCGCCTTCGCACAGCAGCTTGCCGACGGCGTCGCTGATGGCTGCGGCCACCGCGTCGTGGTCGGTCATCGCGTGTTTCAGCAGCCACGGCAGGAAGTGCACCGCGCTGTGGTTGATGTTGTTCCAGCGCTCAAAGTCCATGGCAAGCGCAAGGCGCGGCAGCAGCTCTGGCTCGTGCAGGATGCGCCAGACAAGCTGCTCAATGCCCACGTTCCAGGGATAGTCGATGCAGTCGCGACGCTGGTTTTCGTGGTCGGCCTCGGTGCGTTCTTGGGGCGGGTCCACATCATCTGTGGTAATCGCCACTAACCGAGTCTCGAGCTTGCTTTGCGCGCCGCAATACTTGCACGTCTGGATGGCTTGTTCGGTGTCGGCGTCAAACTCGGCGCCGCAGCCGGGGCACGTGCACTTTTCGTAGCTGGCCTGCTTCTTGAGCCAGCGGGTGGCGCCCTTGATGTCGGGGCGTTGCAGCGTGCCGGCGCTGCTTTCGATGCCGCGCAGCCGGTACTGCAACGTGCTGCCGCCGCCACAGAATGCGCAGCGGGCGTCGCGGCCGCTCTCGGCAAGCTGCAAGGGCGCGCCGCAGGTGGGGCAGATGCCGCGGTGGCTGCGCGACAGCGACTCTGGAATCACGTCGTACATGGCCGGCCAGTGTATCGCCCGGCGCGCCGGGTGGGCAGATGCGCTATGCTGGCGCCATGGGCATGCACCAAAGAATCTCGCGCGCCGTGTTTGCGGGTACGTTGTTTCTGCTGAGCGTGGCCTCGTACGTGGCGCTGGATCGGCTGGAGTTGATGTGGAACATCTGGGCCCAGGTGGGTATCGGGTTGGCGGTGCTGTTCGTGGCATGGATGCTGGGGCGCTACGTCCCGCGGTGGCTGGGGATTGAGCGTGACTGAACCAAAGAAGTCCCCGACATGGTTGCCGGTGCTGCTGGTGCTGTGGGTTGCCGCGCTGGCTGCGTCAGCTTTTGGCCCGTCAGACCTGCTCACGTGGTTTCTTGAGACCGCGCCGGTGATGTTCGCCATCCCGCTGCTGGTAATGACCCGCCGCCGCTTTCCGCTAACGCCGCTGTTGTATGTGCTGATCTTCCTGCACGGCTTGATCCTGATGCTGGGCGGGGCCTACACCTACGCCGAGGTGCCCCCCGGGTTCTGGGTGCGCGACGCGCTGGGCCTTGAGCGCAACCACTACGACCGCCTTGGGCACTTTGCGCAGGGCTTCGTGCCCGCGATCCTGGCCCGCGAGATCCTGATGCGAACATCGCCGCTGAAGCCGGGCGCGTGGCTGTTTGTACTGGTGACCAGCGTGTGCCTGGCGTTCAGCGCGTTCTATGAGCTGATTGAATGGTGGAGCGCGGTGGCGCTGGGCCAGGGGGCGGATGCGTTCCTGGGCACGCAGGGCGACCAGTGGGACACGCAGTGGGACATGTTCCTGGCGCTGATCGGGGCTGTGACAGCACAGCTCACGCTCGGGCACGTGCACACGCGGCAAATGCGGGCACGTGGCCTGCTCTAGCTGCGGCCAAGCTCCTCGGCCCGGGTTTTCGCCGCCTTCACGGCATCCTTGAACGCCTGTTTCCAGTTCATGCTCTCAAGGTGCGTGATCGCCGCGTGCGTCGTGCCGCCCGGGCTGGTCACGCGTTTGCGCAACTCGGTGGGCCCGGCAGGGTCGTGCGCCAGCAGCGTCGCCGCGCCGCGAAACGTCTGGTACGCCAGCGTGTATGCCTGCTCGCGCGCGAGGCCAAGCTCTTGTGCGGCTTCGATCAGGGCCTCGGCCAGGTAGAAGATATAGGCTGGGCCGGTGCCGCTGACGGCGGTCACAGCGTCCATCTGTTGTTCGTCTACCACAACGACTTTGCCCACGGCGCTCAGGATGTTCAGCGCTTTGGCCAAGTGCTGGTCGTTCGCAAACCGGCCCCGCGCCAGCGCCGTGGCAGCCATGCCGATTGCGGCTGGCGTATTCGGCATCGTGCGAATCACCGGCACGTTGCCCAGCGCATGCTCGTAGGTCGCGATGGTCACGCCGGCGCACACGCTGATCGCGAGCTTGTCGGGCGTCCACGCAGGTTTCACAGCCGCCAGCGTTTCCTTTATCTGTTGCGGCTTCACGGCAAAGACAACGGTGTGTGCCTCGCGCACGGCATCAACGGCATGCTCGACCGTGGGAACGCGCAGGTGCTGGGTCAGGAATTCGCGGCGCGCATTTCGCACCTCGGCCACGACCAGCGTTTCGCGCCCCCAGCCTGAATCGAGCAGGCCTTCGGCCAGTGCGCCGCCCATGAACCCGCCGCCTACAATCGCTGTCTTCATCGCAACCTCCGGCGGAAGTGTAGTGGCGGCGCCGCAGCAGTGAAGCATGGGGACACACGGAAACGAAACCGGCGGCTGGAACATCCCAGCCGCCGGCTTGTCTCGAACGATCTGAACTATGCGCGACGACGCCGTGCCACACCGGCCAGTGCCATCAGGCCAAGTGCCCCAAGCAGCAGGGCCCAGCCTGAGTGCTGCGCGGTGCAACCACCGCCGCCGTCGTCTCCGCCACCGCCGCCGCCGGTCGAGCCGACCGTCGAGTAGCTGAAGGTCTGGGCAATCGTCTGTGGAGGCAGCGACCCGCTGGTCACCACGATCGGAAGCGTTGTGCCAGTGCCCGGCGGAACCAGCAGGCCGGTCACCTGCGTACCGGTGCCGTTGATGACTGCGGTGCCCGGACAAAGCGCGCCGCCGATGGTCACTGAGAACGGGGCGTTGAAGCCGTTGCCGTCGATCGTGATGGCTGCACCACCTGCCGGGAAGTCGGCGACCGGGGTGATCGTCGTGACAAAGAAATCAACCACTGAGAGCGTGCTGCTGTTCGGCGCGGGCGTACCCAGCAGGGCCGTCACACCGCCCGCAGTAATCGCGGAGGCGGCTGGCACGGACAGGCTGAAGGTCTCCGGCACTGATGCGCCCGCTGCCGCAGTGGCGAGCAGGCTGAGGCGCACCCACAGGTCTACGCTGCCGGCGTTGGGCACAACGACCGACGGGGTGAAGGTTGCGGCCACCAGCGCCGCGCCGGCACCCTGGAAGACCTGGGTGTCGGTGGTGCTGTCGAACGTGCCGTCGCCGTTGTCGGTCCACACCTGCACGCCGGCGGTCGGGTCAAGGTCGTTGATCCAGTCGCCGGTGCCTGCGGTGGTGAAGTCAATCTGTGTGACCGTCACGTCCTGGTTGCTGGCCGTGAGGCGGAACTTCGCCAGCACGTGCGTCTGTGCCGCGCCGGTATCAATCGTGGCGTTGGCAGGCGGCGTCGGGCCGTTGCCAAGGGTGATGGTCGCCACGTCGATGGTCAGCGCTGTGCTGTCCACGTTCACGTCGCCCGTGACCGTGCCGCCCGCGGGCGGGGTTGCGGTCACACTGGTGATACGGGCATTCAGCGTCTGGCCCGTGGTGGCTGAGCCAGCCAGCGTGCCCACAAGGAAGAAGCGACGGCTGCTGGTGGCTGCGAACGTGGTGTTGGTCAACTGTGCGAGGTACAGGCTGCTGGCGTCAAAGCTGACGGCGGCTGCCGCGACTGCAAGTGCGTCGCCCGCGTCGTACACGCCGCTGGCGTTGCTGTCTTCGTACAGCGCCAGGCTGTCGTACGCGAGGTTGGCGTTGGCAGTGCCGGTGCCCTCGAACTCAAGCTCAGTGGCTGTCCATGCCGCGGAGATCGTGGTGAGTGTGCCGTCCCAGATCACGTGGCCTGCGCCACCCGGGCCCTGCGAGTTGCTGTTGACCGTGGTCGAAGCAACCGGGCCGTTGAGCGTAATGTCGAGGTTGTTGGCGTAGTAGATCAAGCCCGGGGCCGTGCCGGCCGCCGGCGCGGGTGTGCCGTTGATGTTGGTGCCGGTGCTGGCGCCGCTTGCAGTCGTGAGCTGCGTGGCGTATTCGGCGGCGCTGGGTGTTGCGGCGTCAAACTGGACCATCAGGAAGTAGACCTTGGTGGTGCCCGCGGTGAATTGGCTCTCGGTGCCGCTGAGCGTGAAGATTACCTGGTTGCTTCCGTTGAAGCCGGTCTGCGTGTCTACCTGGACGTCAGCGCCGTCAAACGTGCCATTGGCGTTGTCGTCGCGGTACAGGTCGGCTTGCACGATGTCGGTCTGCAGTGTGCCGCCCGAGATGGCCGATCCCGTGAAGGTGATGCTGGTGAGCGTGTTGTCCGGGCCGTTGGGGTAGGCAACTTCAAACTGCTGCATCAGGTAGTCCGCGCCGCCCGGTGCTGCAATGCCCTGGGTGGCGGGGCTGGTGTCGGTGATGTTGAAGTCTGGCGCGTTGATATCAAGGCCGGCCATCGTGCCGGATGGCGTACCGCCGCTGCCCGCGCCCGTGCCGACAGTGATTCCACTGACGGTGTACTGGAACGTCTCGGCGGGGATGGCGGTGCCGTTCAGCTTGACCACAACAAAGTAGGTCTTGGCCTGCGATACCGAGAACGGCTGCAGCCCCGAAGGCACGTTGAACACGAGCGAGCCATCGTCAGCGGGGAATGTCGCGGCGGTGTCCACCAGTGTGTCGTTGGCGTTGTCGTAGCTGCCGACGGCGCCAGTGGCCGAGTCTTCGTAAATCGCAACTTCGGTGTAGGCGGTGCTGTCATCGCCGGTGCCGGAAGCCGCCAGCGTGATGGTAAGCAGGTCGGCCGTACCAGCGCCTGACGCGGTGATCGTGAATACGCCGGCTTCGATGCCGTTGCCACCGGTGCCAGTGTCGTTGGCGTAAACTCCGGCAGCAGTCCCGGTCGTGGCGCTGACTACGAGTGCGGTATCGATGATCTCGATGCCGGTCATGATCGCGCTGGGCACGCCCACGCCGTCATTGGTCACGCTGCTGGAAATGGCTGAAACCCGGGTGTCGAATGTTTCACCGGTTGACGGAGGTGTCGCACCGTTCATGCGGGTGACTACAAAGAATGTCTCCGTAGCACCGCCGGCGATTGCCAGGGCGGTGCCGGGGGTAAACACCCGAGTACCGTTGTTGCTGGCAAAGGCGGTTGCGGCAGAACCGAACAGCGTGTCGCCGCCATCCCATGACCCGTTGCTGTTGGTGTCCGTGTAAAGGGCAACCTGTGAGTACGCGTTGGAATCGTTGCCGGTACCCGAGGCCTGCAGCGTGATGCTGTTCAGGTTGAGGCTGGTGCCGGTACTGGTATTGGTGAGCGTGAACTTGCCGGTCTGCGCGTCGGTGGCGTCAGTGGCCAGGCGCTGGGTGACCGTGCCGGGCTCTGCCTCAAGGTAAAGGCCCGCAGTCTGGATCGCCAAGTAATAGTAGATCGATTGCAGGGTGCCGGTGAGTGTCGCGCCATTCACAGAACTGGATGAAGACACATAGAAACCCAGCGTGTTGCCCACCGCAGGTGCAGGCGAACCGCCCAGCTTCACGACTACCAGGAATGTGCGGGTCTCATTCGGGCCGAAGTCCCCGTTGCCGCCGCTGAAAGCGAAGTCGCGAAAGGTTGAAGAGTTCCACACACCGGTATGCGCTTGGATCAGGGTGTCCGTGGCGGACTCCCACCCGCCGCTGGCGTTCGAGTCAGCGTAAACTGCCACGTATGTGTATGCAGTCGTGGCGCCGCTTGGGTTCGCCCAGCCATAGAGCCGCAGGAAGTTCATGCTGACGGGAAGCGGGCTGGTGTTGGTGATCGTGAAACCCTTCATCAGGAATCCATTGCCGCCGGGGCCGGTGTAAGACGCTGCGACGGCGCGCGTGTCCTGTGTTGGAAGCGCGACATTCAGTGATGCCTGGTTCATGACGTATCCGGGCATGTACTGGGTTGGTGCGCCCGTGGGCGTGCCGCCAGTTACGGTCATCGACGAAACCCGAATCTGGAAGGTCTGCCCGCCAGTCGCGAGAGGCGAACCATTGAACTTGACCACCGCAAAGAACCGCGAGATCGCGCTGGTCGCCATGGCGTGGCTGCCACTGAAAGCCAGCGTGCCGTTGTTGGCAGGGAATGCGCCGGCGGCTGTACCGAACAGCGTATCTGCCGATTCATAAACGCCCTGAGTACCGGACGACGGGTTGTCAATGTACACGGCAACTTCGGTGTAAGCTGTCGAGTCATCGCCGGTACCGGTTGCCGACAGGCTGATGTCGGTGACCGTCACGCCGTTGCCGGCGTCGTTCTCGATGGTGAAAGTGCCGCTGGAAATGCCGCTTCCGCTGCCGGTGTTGTTTGCCCAGATCGCTTGCGGTGATCCTGGTGTGGCAATAACCAGCACGCCACCGCCGAACTGCCAGTTGGTGTTGTTGCCTGAGTTGATGCCGCCCGGCTGGGCGTAAACGGTACTGCTGGCGTTGTTGTCCTGCACGTCACAGTACTGCGCAACGACCGAGCCGTTGACCTGCAACATCGTCTGGTTGCCCGCCGAGTCGCTGCGGAGGCGGATTTCGTTGCCCGTGCTGCCGACCAGGACCATCTGCCCGTTGATCGTCAGCGTGTCACCGGCGCCAAAGGTAATCTGGCGGCCTGCCACCGTGCACGACAGCAGGTCGAATGCATTGTCACCGGTAATGCTGGATGTGCTGGCACCGATCAGCTGGACTTCGGTGCCTGTGGCACCTACCACCGTGCCTGAGCCTGAGCTGGCGATGTTGCCTGTTATGCGGTTCGCAACGGACTGCAAGTTACAGGTGCCCTGGCTGGTGACGCTGCCGATACCCCAGAACATGCTCGTGTTGGCGAACGTTCCGCCAAAGTTCAGCGTGCCGGAAACCACGTTGATGGTGCTGACCGCAGGGCTGGTCGGAAACGCGGCGACCGTTCCCAGGTTGCCTGTGGAGAGCACGTCGACCACTCCGCCGCCGGTCTTGCTGACCTGAAGGTTACTCAGGACCCACGCGTTGTTTGCCGTGGAAGTGCTGCTCTGCATGTTGATCACCGAGTTGTTGGACCCGGCAAAGTTCAGTGTGGAAGTGCCGGTCATCAGCATGTAGCAGCCGATGCTGGCGTTGATGCTGCCATACATGTTGATCGTGCCGCCGTTGACGAAGTAGCCCCAGCCCGAGTTGTTCGTGCCCAGGCGCAGCGCCACGGTGGTGCCCGTCGAGTAGGGCAGATACGTGTAGTCAACCGTTCCGCCGCTCATGTCAAAGCGGTGGCCCGAGTTCACTAACTCGTGCCGACCCGCAATCGTCACTGAGCCGGACTGCACGGTGAAGTAACCCAGGCTCCACTGGTACACATCCTGCAGCAGCACAAAGCTGCCGCCGGACACCAGCAACTCGCCGCCGGTCGTGGCGCCTGCTGCGCCGGTCGTTCGGCCTGCGACGCTCAAGTTAAACCCCGAGGTGTTCAGCGTGCCGCGCTGGATGTCCAGTGGGCTGACGCCGATTGTCGAAGAGGCGGCGGTAGACGTCAGGGTCAGGGCCGTTCCGAGTGAGACGACAACGGAGCGTGAGGACTTGTTCACCAGCAAGCGGTTGATGGAAGTTGCCGAAGACCCGCCGATCGTCGCCGATGCGGTTCCCACCATCTGGACGCTCGCGGTGCCTGGCACGAACGAGCCATTGTTGATGAAGTCGCCGCTGATCTGCACCGTGCCGGTTCCACCGTTCAACACGCCGTTGGCGTTGATTGACAGCGCGTTGCAGAAGCACGAGGCCGAGAGGGTCGGTTCGTTCGGCAGCGCAGACGTGTCCGGAATAATCACGTTGTCCGTGGCGGTCGGTACCGCTGCCGTGCTCCAGTTTGAAGCCGTGGCCCAAGCGTTGCTGGTAGCACCGGTCCACGTTGTTTGCGCGGTGAGCGCCGAAGCGACCACGCAAAGTAGCGACAAGACGAAAAGGCACTGACGCATTTGAAGCCTCCAGGGAAGTAACTAACCGGTTGCCTTAATGTTGCTGACTCACAAGTCAGTTTAATAAATTCTGTCGTGTTCAAACTAACGCTCGAATATGGGATGGCCATGTCACCCAGTAAAGGAATTCCGATCAATTTTGTTTATCGCATAAATTGCATCATCAGTCAGCCTAGACAAAATACCTCTTGACGATTATCGTTATAACATATATATTCGTGGCATGGCTATTGAACGTGACATCCAGCTCTCCAAGCCTTTCGCAAATAGTGGGATACGCGCTTTCCTTCTTATCATGCGCGCCGCCAGCGAGATCACCGAACTCCCGGCCCGCATCACCAGGCAGCACGGCATCACGCCAACCCAGTTCAACATCCTGCGCATACTCCGGGGCTCGCCGGCTGGCCTTTCCTGCAGCGAGATCAGCGCGCGCATGGTCGCGCGAGATTCTGATGTGACAAGACTCCTAGATCGATTGGTGCGATCGGGGCTTGCTGTGCGAATAGCGTCACATCATGACAGGCGAGTTGTGCAAGGCCAGATCACGCCAGCCGGAGAGGAACTTTGCGACCGCTTGAACCCTGTGCTCGAGGAATTGCACCGCAAACAGTTCGAGCGCTTCGGCGAACAGAACACCCAGCAGCTCATCACGCTGCTCGAGCAACTTCGAACAGCCATCAAGGAGCCCCACGATGCCCAGTGAACTCATGTCGGCGGTTCTGCTGCGGCTGGACGAAGCTGACGCGCGCCAGGCAACTCGTGGAACCCCTGAGCGACGAGCAAGCGAACTGGAAGCCCACGCCGAAAAGCTGGTCGGTCAACGAGTGCCTGGAGCACCTGTGCAACTCCCTGAGCAGCTATGCCGCGAAGATGCAGCCAGCAATCGAGCGCGCCAGGGCCAATGGCACGCTCGGCGACGAGCCGTTTGCCAAGGGCACCGTGATCGGGCGCTTCATCATTCGCGAATTGCGAAAACCTCCCGGCACAAGCAGGGCCCCCGCGCCCCGGGTTTTTAAGCCGGCGCGCAGTCACTATGTGAAGTCAGATCAACTCAAAACGTTCCTGGCGCACACGCAGCGCGTGCGCGAGTTTGCGGCGCAAGCCGAGGGGTTGAAACTGGGCAGCATCAGGTTCGGGACACCGGTGAGCGCCCTGATTCGCGTAAGCTTGGCGCAAGCCTTTGAGATTCACAGCTGGCACAACCTGCGCCACGTCGCGCAGATCCAGCGCGTCATCAATCGCGAGAATTTTCCCAAGGCCTGACCGCAGAATGAACCGGGCCGCCTTGAAGGCGGCCCGGTTTTGATTGGTTGCTGCTGTTGTGGCTACGCGCGTTTGCGGCGCAGGGTTGTTACTGTTGCGGCCATGGCCATGGCTGCCAGCAGGAGTGCCCACGGAGTGTTGCTGCGGCTGGTTTCGCAGCCGCCTCCGCCGCCGCCTCCGCCGCCGCCTCCGCCGCCGATTACTCCTACGTTGCTGTAGGTGAAGGTCTGGCTCAGGGTCTGGTTTGGCAGGCTGGCGCTGGTTACCACGATCGGCAGGCCGCTGCCGCCGCCTGGCGGTACGAACAGGCCGGTCACCTGCGTCCCGCCCGTGATCACCGGCGTGCCCGGGCACACCACGCCGCCGATCGTTACCGTCAGCGGGCTCATCAAGCCGCTGCCCGTGATCGTGATCGGCTTGCCGCCCGCGGGCAGGTCTGCAAGCGGGTCGAAGCTGGTGACATTGAACTCGATCGCGCCCAGGGTCACGCTGTTCGGCGCCGGCGTGCTCAGCAGCACCGTCACGCCGCCCGTGGCGCTTACGTCGCTGGCGTTCTGGATGCCCAGCGTGAACGTCTCCGGTGCCGCGGCTACGCCTGCACCGGCTGTGGTGGTCACGCTTACGCGCACCCACAGGTCTTCGCTGCCGCTGTTGGCCACGCTCAGTGTGCTGGTAAAGGTGGCGATCACGCTGCCCGCGCCTGCACCCTGGTAAAGCAGTGTATCCGTGGCAGCGCTGAACACACCGTCGCCGTCGTCCTGCCATACGGCCACGCCGGATGTTCCATCCACGTCGCTGGTCCAGTTGCCCGTGCCACCGGTGGTGATCGTGACGGCGTTGACGTCCACGTTGCTGTTGCTGGCCGAGAGCCTCCAGCGTGCAAGCACATAGCTGGCGGCTGTGCCTGCCAGGTGCGTGGCCGGCGTCGAGACCGCCGGGCCGTTGGCGACCGTGAGGCTGGATACGTCAATCACCAGCGCGGTGCTGGCGCTGCCCGGCAAGCCGACGGTGACACCGCCCGCCGGCGGCGTGCTGTTCACGCTTTGCAGGTTGGCGTTGAAGGTCTGGCCCGCGGTGGCTGTGCCATTCAGCTTGCCCACCAGGAAGAAGGTGCGCGAGGTGCCCGCGGCAAGCGCGCTGTTGGTCAGCGTCATGGTCACGGCGTTGCCTGTAAAGCCGGTGGCTGTGTTCGCCGCGAGGCTGTCTGTGCCTGCGCCGTCCCAGGTGCCGTTGCCGTTGTCCTCGTACATGGCGACTTCGCTGTAGGCGGTGTCGTGGCTGCCGCTGCCCGAGGCGTTGAAGGTCATGCTGGTGATGGTCCACGCGCCGCCCGGTGCAGCCGCCAGCGTGACGTCGCACAGCAGTGCGCCGTCGCCGGTGGGACCCTGGTAGTTGCTGTTGACGGTGGATGCCGCGCTGGGGCCGTTCATGGTTACCGCCAGCACGTTGGCGCTGACGGTCAGGCCCGCGGTGCCCGTGGCTGACGGCGACGGCAAGCCGGTCATCGTGCCGCCGTATGTGGGTGCGCCTGCGGCGCTGACGTAGCACTGGAAGGTCTCGTTGTCGGATGCGTTGTTGTTGAGGTTGTAGATCACGAAGTAGCGGCGTGTTTGGCCGGCCTGGAAGTCGGCATGGCCTGCCAGCGAAAAGACGACGGTGCCGTTGTCCAGGGTGTACGTCTGGCTGTTGACCTGGGTGTCGCTGGTGGCGCTGAAGGTGCCGCTGCTGTCGGAGTCATGCCAGAGCTGGGCTGAGGTCAGGTCGGTGCTCTCGTTGGCGGTGCCCAGGCCGGTGACGGTGAAGCTGGCGGGCTTGTCGTTGGGCCCGTTGGGGTATGCCACGGTGAAGGTCTGGCAGATGTTGTTGCTGCTGCCCAGGTAGACCGTGGTAGCCGTAGCTGCGCTGGCGTCGGTGAACGAGAAGACAGGCGTAGCAATCGCCAACCCGTTCATCGTGCCACTGGGCACACCGGCCTTGGTGGCGCTGGTGCCGGAGACGGCGATGTCCTGCACGAGGTAGTTGAAGGTATGCCCCGGCTGCGCGAGCGTGGCTCCGTTGAGCATGGTGATGATGAAATACGTTCGCGTGGTACTTGCCGGGAACGATTGCGGCGTACCCCAGGTGAACGTGAGGTCGCCGTTGTCGCTTGGGAATGCGGTAACACCGGAGCCGACCTGTGTGTCGGACGTGGTGCTGAACGTGCCGCTGGCGTCAGCGTCATACCAGAGCCTGCACGCCGGAGTAAGCGTTGGAGTCGTTGCCGGTGCCGGAAGAACGCACGGTTACCGAGTCAAGCGAAGCACCAGTCTGCGAGTTCGAAGCAACAGTAAACCGCCCAGCCAAAATCCCGTTACCGCCCGAGCCAGTGTCGTTGGCATAAACGTTCTGTGCGGTGCCAGCCGTCGCCGACACCGTCAAGCTCGGTCCGGTCTGAAAAATCAGCCTGACCTGCCAATTACCCGATGTATCGGTGGAACCAGTTGCCGTCGATGAGTTACCACCGTTTGCATACACACGTGACCGGGTGCCAACGCTTGAAACAGTAAACCCTGCCCCGGACCGGCTCGCGTATGAAAAGTCGATCAGCAGATTGTTCGTGCCGTTGTAACTGAAGTTGGTCGTGAGCGGAAACCTTGCATAGGTATAGCTCCCAGCCACGACGGTTGACGGCAGATAGTTCGACGGGCCCAGGCACGACTGAAGCGAGAAGCCGGTATGGTTGCTCGCGAAAGTCCCGGTTAGTCCGCTCGTGCTTGATGTTGTGTGGGCAACGCGCAACTCGAAAGTGTTGTACGTCGGAACCGAGCCGCCGGTGATCTGCACTTGCACTTCGGTCAACTGAGCGCCGCCAGCCAGGTTGATCTCACTGGATCCGTAGGCAACCTGGTATCGACCACTGCCATTCGTGAAGTTGAATGGCCAGCTGTTGGCGCTGGATTGTGGGATACCAAGCGTCACAGTAGTTTGAGCCAGCGCCGACGCCGCGCAAATGACAACAACTGCCACCGCCACAACAAGGCCATTATTCCTTAACATTTCGGATCTCCGTGTTGCCTTCGCTACGTGCTGTCCCCACAGACAGCCTCACCACGCACCCTCCGGCTTGACGGATTGGGACCAAGTGCACGTGCGCACTGCGCCGCTGCAAGGTGTCCAACTCACTCAAGTGGTATGTGGTAGGCTACTCGGACGGAGAAATGTTACAAGTCGATGATGGTCATATTGTGACACGTCTGTGGCGAGTATTCTGTCGGTATGGGTGGGGATCACGTCAAAATGCACAAATATTACAAGCGCATGGCGGCATCACTCTCGTCGAATATTTGTGAATTTCATCTCGGCTCGCGGACACCTGTGGGAGTTGCTGGCCTCGGCGCGAGCACTTCCGCACCGTGCTGCCGCTAACCATGCCATCAATCCACGACCCCACCATGAATCCAATGGCGTTGAAGGCAAGGCCGCAATTTTGCGAGACCATCAGGCTGAGATGGCCCGAGCCTAGCCTGGCAGTCGGTGTACCGTCTGTGCTTCCGCACTTCCAAGTCCTTCTCAGCGAGGACTTTCGGCGTATAAGGGGCGCCTCGCGGAGGCTTCATGAACAAGGAACACATTCACCTTACGCTTGGCAGTGTCAAAGATGCCCAAGCCGACGCCATTGTCAGTGAGATCAACAACGACCTCATCTTCGCCGAAGAGGCCCATTGCAGCCTCGGGCCCGAAGTCGACACCGAGATCATTCGCCAGTGCCTCGCCATCGGCAAACTGGACCTGGGCGATGCCGTGGTCACCGACGCCGGCGACCTCGATGCCCGCTGGGTGATCCACGCCGCCAGCATGAACTACGACCAGGTCAGCACCGAGGACAGTATCGTCAGCAGCCTGCGCGCGGCACTTAAGCGCGCATCCGAGATCGGTGCCCGCACGATCGCGGTGCCGCCAATCGGCATGGCCACCAGCCACATCCCGATCAAACGCGTGGCCGAGCTGCTGCTGAGCGAAGTCCTGCGCCACGACACCCGCGAAAGCACAGTAGAAGAAGTAAGCTTCTACCTGCCCGACAAAGCCATGATGCGAGTTTTCGACGAGTGCCTGAAGCAAGTCTGACGAATTTGGATTGCGGATTTTGGATTCAACTGCTGCGCGTCGTTCGCGCCGATCCAGGTCCGGTGCCTGCAGCAGGTCGCCCATGAACATTCTCAACTCCATTCTTGACTGCATTGGCGACACGCCGATGGTTCGGCTTTCGCGCTTCAGTGATGGCTTGCCCTTCACGCTGGTCGGCAAGCTGGATCAACTGAACCCCGGTGGCTCGGTCAAAGACCGTATCGGCATTGCCATGATCCGCGATGCCGAGGCCAAGGGGCTGCTTCAGGCCGGCGGCACCATCACCGAGGGCACCGCGGGCAACACCGGCCTGGGCCTGGCCATTGCCGCCAACAACCTTGGCTACAAGTGCGTGTTCTGCCTGCCTGACAAGATGTCGAAAGAAAAGATCGACCTGCTGCGCGCATACGGCGCCAAGGTGATCGTGACGCCCACTGCTGTTGACAAGTCAAGCCCGCTGCACTACGCCAACGTTGCCAAGCGCATTGCCAAAGAAACGCCCGGCGGATGGTTTGCCGGGCAGTTCGAGAACCAGTCCAACCCGCTGGTGCACTACCAGTCCACGGCCAAGGAAATCTGGGACCAGACTGACGGCAAGCTGACGCACTTCTTTGCCGGTGCCGGCACCGGCGGCACGATCAACGGAGTCGGCAAGTTCCTGAAAGAGCACAACCCCGCCATCAAGGTCGTGCTGTGCGACCCCGACGGCAGCTTCTACGGCCCGTGGTTCAAGGACCACAAGGCACAGCCGGCGCCGCGCCAGTACACCGTGGAAGGCATTGGACTCGATTACATTCCCGGCACGATGAACTTTGACCACATCGATGATGTCGTCACCGTCAGCGACCGCGAAGCCTATCTCGCGGCCCGCAAGCTCGTGCGCCTGGAGGGCATTTTCACCGGCGGCAGCACAGGCAACAACATCGCGGGCGCGGTGAAGTGGCTGAAGGCCAACGGTGCCGGCAAAGATGCGCTGCCCGTTGCCTTTCTGTGCGACGTCGGTGACCGCTACTTGTCCAAGATGTACAGCGACGACTGGATGCGCGAAAACGGGTTTCTTGAGCGCAGCGATGTCACCGCCGGCGAGATCCTGTTGCGCCAGCGCAGCCGCAAACTGGTGACCGCCGAGCCCGCCCAATCGCTGGCCGAGGTGATGGTGCAGGTCAAGACGCTTGACCTGTCGCAGATCCCGGTGCTGGAAAATGGTGAACCCGTGGGCGCGCTGTACGACGGCCAGTTGCTCAAACTGCTGCTTGAGGGCCGCAAACTTGACCAGATCAAGGTGCGCGAAGTGATGGGCAACCCGCTGCCCGTGGTCGATGAAGAAATCACCGTGGGCGAGCTGCTCAAGAGTGTTGAACGCGAGCCCGGCGCGGCGCTGATCCGGCGCGCGTCAGGCGAGTGGGGCATCCTGACCAAGGCCGACCTGGTCGCAGTTCTGTAGGCCCGGCCACTATCTTCAACTGACACACGGCGCGCGGGAATACTCGCGCGCCGAATGCTGTTCGGTCCCCACACCTCACTTTTCCAAACACGGGAGACGAACATGAAGATTGCGATTACGACTCCGACTGGCCATATCGGCGGCGGCTTGACCAAACACCTGCTGGAAAAGGGCGGCCACGAGCTGACGCTGATCTGCCGTGACCCGGCCAAACTCGCGGACCACGCCAAACGCGGTGCCAAAGTCGTGAAGGCGGACCTCGAAAACAGAGACGAGGTCATCAAGGCCACCGCAGGCGCCGAAGCCGTGTTCTTTCTGTGTCCCCCGAAGTTTGACGCGCCCGATCTGCGCGCATACCAGAACAAGGTCGGTGACAACTTCGCCGCGGCTGTCCGCGCGAACAAGCTCAAGCGCGTCGTGTTCCTCTCAAGCTTTGGCGCCCAGCACAAGTCGGGCACCGGGCCGATTGCCGGCCTGCACGATATTGAGCAGAAGTTGAACGCCGCCGCCAAAGAAGTCGGCGGCAGTGCATTGCACCTGCGGCCCGCGTCGTTCATGGAGAACTGGTTCATGAACGTCGACAGCATCAAGGCCCAGGGCGCCGTGTACGCGCCGATCCCAGCCGACGCCTCCATGCCGCAGATCGCAACACAAGACATCTCCAGGGTCGCAGCAGAAGTCATCACTGACACGAAGTGGAGCGGCACCCAGGTCCGTGAGCTGCTGGGCCCCCGCGATTACACCTTCAAGGATAGCGTGAAGATCATCGGCGACGCGATCGGCAAACCCGTGAACTTCGTGCAGGTGCCAGGCGATGCGGCTGTGCAAACCATGACTGGCATGGGGCTCAGCAAGAATGTCGCGAGCAGCTATGTCGAGATGTACGACGGTGTGGCCAAGGGCATCGTCCGCTCTGAGCACCCTCGCAAGGCGGAAAACACGACACCGACAACCTTTGAGCAGTTCACCAAGTCAGCGCTGGTGCCTGCCATGAAGGGCTAGCATCCGCGAAATCGCCCGCCCCGGGAAACCGGGGCGGGTTTTTTCGTTGGCGGGACGGCAAGCGCCGGCCAAGATACGTAAATCTCGAAGGACTCCCGCATGCTTGCCCCAAAGCTGATTCTTCTGGGCCTCGGCGCCGTGCTACTGCTCATCGGCGGCATCTTTGCAGCAGAGGCCATATCCGAGCCCGCCCCCGTGAGCATGAAGTATGCGCAGTTTCGCGACTCCAACGTCGAGGCGCGCTGGCTTGAGCTGACCGAGTGCACGATCAGCTACTATTACGGCATGCGGATTGACGAGGTTGAGCAGACACGCTACGGCGGCAAGGAAACGATCAAGGACAAGCGCTACTACGCAGCACTGCTGGCAGGCCCCGAAGATGAGCGGTCGGTGAAGGCCTTCATCGAGGTGGAAGACGCCGGCCTGAAAGCCCTGATGGAGCAATGCTGGGATGCAGAAGAACGTGAAGACTACGAGTTCTTCGACAACAATGAGGCGCGCATCTTCGTGCACAACCAGACCGTGCGCGGCATGGCAACCCGCTGGGACCTGGCTGCCGGCGAAACCAAAAAGCTGCTGCGTGACAACCTCGACGTCACGCCCGACCTCGTCGTGATCAAGCAAGGCGCAGAACCCAGTCGCACCGCCGGCTGGGTATTGTTGCTGCTGGGCGCCTTGGCAGCCGGAGGCGGCGGTCTGTGGCTGGTGTTCGGCCGCAAGTCGCAACCGCCGATGGTGTTTCAGCCGGCGTACGCGCCATACCCGCCGCCACCCGGCATGCAGGGCCCGGCGCAGTATCCCGGCCAGGTTCCGTATCCCGGCAACGCGCAGTATCCCGGCAATCAACCATTCGCCGGCCAACCTCGGCCACAGAATCAATCCCCGCCGCCGCCTTGGGAGGCGCGCTGACGCTCGCAGAGGCAGTAGATGCGATCGGGCGAAAGTGTGCATTTCTGGGCGTTGAGAACGCACGCCACACAACATTCCCTTTGGCACTGGGAAGACTGCGGCGTAAACTGATGTTCTAACGGTCCGGTTAGAAGCCGGTTGCGGAGGTGCCGTACCATGCTGCCCGATGACCCCAACCTTGATCGATCCACGCGCCGGCTGCCTTCCACTCCCGGCCACAAGACCGCCATGCTGCTGCGCGAAAAGTACGTGCGCCGCCGCACCGCCATCCAGCGCTTCACCGAACGCCTGCAGCGCGGCGGACCAGCCGACCACGCCGAGATCCAGACCTTGCGCGACGTAGGTGTCAGCGAAGACGAGATCAAGGTCCTCGTGGCCCAGTACTCGGCTTGAGTGTTGGCCTGACTGTGTAAGGCGGCTCGTTCGCGAGGAACGAAAAGTCCGTCAACGCGCCGATTTTGAGTCTGCGTAACACGTTCTGTAGACAAAACTTGCACCAGTCAGCACGATTCCTCTAATTTTTCATTTTGTAAGGAAACCATGACGTGGGATCCTACGTTAATAATGCAGGACCATTACGGAGGGCGAGTCATGCCCGACATGGATGTAGACAAAGTAACCCGCCGCTACGTCGGCTTGAACCCAAAGGAGACCGCGCTGCGTCTGCGTGAAAGCTACACGCGCAAGCGCGATGCGATCCAGAAGTTCACTGACCGCGTACAGAAGTCCGGCGGATTTGTGGACGAAGCCGAAATCGAAACGCTGCGCGCCGTCGGCGTCAGCGAAGACGAAATCAAGGCGCTCGTCGAAGCCTACGGCGTATAGCCCGAACCAACGAGCCACCCGGGCCGCGGGTGGCTCTGCATTTAACTGCGCGCCATGGGAGTAGGAATGAAACTTCGCAGTTACCGCTGCAAGTCGTGCGGGTACCAAGAGACCGAATGGCTGCGCGTGCCTGAGTCGTGTCCGAGTTGCCAGTTCGGACGCATGGAGCGCGACTTTTCCCCCGGCTTGTTCCTGGCAGCGGCTGTGCTGGTGATTGTCATACTGCTGGCGCTGCTGCAGCGATTCGGGATCATCGGCGTGACCTGACTTTCCACAGCGTTGCGGATTGCGCCGGTCACGCTAGGATTGCCTTCCCGGGCGGACGCCTCCATGTGAGGCGTCCTTCGTTTTGAAGCCTGGGGTAGCCTATGACCAAGCATGTGACCAAGCACGTCATTATCACCGGGGGCGTTGTCAGCTCACTGGGCAAGGGTTTGACCACGGCCTGTGTCGGCGCGCTGCTTGAGACCCGCGGCTTGCGCGTGCGCATCCAGAAGTTTGACCCCTACATCAACGTTGACGCCGGCACCATGAACCCGTTTCAGCACGGCGAGGTGTACGTCACCGTCGACGGCGGCGAGACCGACCTCGACCTTGGCCACTACGAGCGCTACACCTCCGTGCCGCTAAGCCGCAACAGCAACATTACCAGCGGGCGTATCTACCAGACCGTAATCAACAAAGAGCGCCAGGGCGCGTACCTGGGCGGCTGTGTGCAGGTGGTCCCGCACATCACCAACGAAATCAAGCGCAATATTCGGCAGTGGGATGGCCCGGACACCGACATCGTGCTGTCCGAGCTGGGCGGCACAGCGGGCGACATCGAAGGCGCCGCGTTTCTTGAGGCGTTCAGACAGTTCGCCTACGAGCACGGCCGCGACAACACCGTGTTTGTCCACCTTACTCTGGTGCCTTACCTGCGGGCATCGGGCGAGCTCAAGACCAAGCCCACCCAGCAGAGCGTCGGCATCCTGCGCCAGATCGGTATCCAACCCGACATGCTGATCTGCCGCACCGAGAAGCCGATCTCGCAGGAAATGCGCGACAAGATTGCGATGTTCTGCAACGTCGAAAAGAAGCATGTGTTCGAAGAGCGCGACGTCGAAAACACGATCTATGAACTGCCGCTGGTGCTGAACCGCGAAGGCTTTGATGACGCCTTGATCCGCCGCCTTGGCCTGCCCGAGGGCCAGGCCCACCTCGAGGCATGGCAGGAAGTGGTACACACCGTAACGCACCCCACCGCCACGGTGGATATCGCCGTGGTCGGCAAATACGTCGAGCTCAAGGATGCGTACAAGAGCGTATACGAGAGCATCGACCACGCCGGCATCGCGAACAAGGTGGAAGTCAAAATTCACCGTATCAATGCCGAAGAGCTGACCGACGAAAACGTCGGCAAGCGGCTGCGCGGGATGGCCGGCATTCTGGTGCCCGGGGGGTTCGGCGAGCGCGGCATTGAAGGCAAGATCAGCGCCGTGCGCTTTGCACGCGAAAACAAGGTGCCCTATTACGGGCTGTGTCTGGGCATGCAGATTGCCGTGATTGAGTTTGCGCGCAACGTCGCCGGCATGGGCGACGCCAACAGTACCGAGTTCAGCAAAGAAACCACGAACCCGGTGATCACGCTGCTCAAAGACCAGGTCAGCATCAAAGACATGGGCGGCACGATGCGACTGGGCGCACAGCCGTGCCGGCTGGCCGAGGGCACGGTCGCCCGCGCGGCATATGGCGCGGAGACAGTGCAGGAACGCCACCGCCACCGATATGAGTTCAACAACGAGTATCGCGGCCGTTTGACCGAGAAAGGGCTGGTCATCAGCGGGGTAAATCCGGAACTTGACCTGGTCGAGATCGTAGAGCTGAAAGACCACCCGTTCTTTGTGGGCGTGCAGTTCCACCCCGAGTTTCAAAGCAAGCCCCTGAAGCCCCATGCCCTGTTCACTGCCTTCATCAAGGCAGCCAGCGAGCGCAATAAAGCGCTATAGTCGGCTCAGGACGGGGCTGGATAAGCCCCTTCTGCCGTGGTAGCCTTAATCCTCGAAACTCTGTTCAGCGAGGCGACTTATGCCGCTCTATACCGTTACGGCGCGCGACGCCAATGGGCGTACTGTCAGCCAGGTTAAAGACGCCCCAAGCGTCGGTGACCTTGTGCAGGAGATGCGCAAAGCCGGGCTTACCGTCATCGGCGTGAAGTCTGAGGGCGGGGGCGGCGGAAGCGCCGTGGCCTCGACGCAGAACGCACCCACCGAGGCGCAGGCCAAGGCCAAATCCCAGGGCAGCATCTTTCAAAAGAAGGTCAAGGTCGGCGACATGGCGGCGTTCTGCCGCCAGATGAGCACGATGTTGCGCGCCGGCTTGAGCCTGCTGGACTCGCTCGAGACGATCGCGGCTGAAACCGAGACGCCGGTGTTCAAGTCGGCCCTCGAGAACGTGATGCTGGACATCGAAGCGGGCTCAAAGCTGTCTGACGCAATGAAGAAGCACGGGCACATTTTCAGCCCGTTGATGTGCAGCATGATTGAGGCCGGCGAAGTGTCGGGCTCGCTGGATACCATCCTTGAGCAGCTGGGCGTGTTCTTCAAGCGCCGCCACAAGCTGCAGCAGCAGATCAAGTCGGCAACGGCGTATCCCAAGTTCGTGGCCGGCTTTTTTGTGTTGATTGTGTCCGGCATCTTCATGTTCCTGGTGCCGCAGTTCAAAGAGCTGTTTGACCAGTACGGCGGAGAGCTGCCGTTCCTGACCAGCGTGCTGATCCTGATCAGCGACGCCATCGTGAAATGGTGGTTCATCACGCTGCCGCTGCTGGCAGGTGCTGTGGCCGCGTTTATCTTCTGGAGACGAACGCCAGCGGGTGCCGAAAGCTGGGACCGCATGATCCTCAAGGCCCCGCTGTTCGGGCCCCTGACGCTGAAGTCGGGCGTGTCGCGCTTCACCATGACGCTTTCGACGCTGGTGCGCAACGGCATCACGCTCGACCAGTCGCTTGAAATCACCAGCAAGACGCTGGGCAACTACGTGCTGGAGCAGGCGATTCTCGATGCGCGCCAGAAGTTGATCCAGGGCTATAGCCTTTATCAGGCGTTGACCGACGGCGGCGTGTTCCCCAGCTTGATGACCAAGATGGTAAAGGTCGGCGAAGACTCGGGTGCATTGCCCGACATGCTTGCCGACGTAACCGAGTACTATGAAGAAGAAGTAACGTCGGCTGTGCAGGGTATCACGTCGCTGATTGAGCCCGCGTTGATCATCTGCTTGGGCGGCGTAGTGCTGGTCGTGATCCTGGGCATCTACCTGCCGATCTTCAACCTGTCGCGCACTGCAGCCAAGGGCTCGGCTGGCAAGTAAGCAAGGTTGCAACTCGAAACGGGCCGGGGCTTCCCGGCCCGTTGTCATTTGCGCGTGAGTGGCAGCCGCCTGCGCACAACCCGTGGGCGAGTGGTGGAGCAGATCGTCGCAGATCGCCCACGTTTCGGTGTGGCAGCAATCATAGCGCTATATGTAGTGGTCTGGTTTCCACACAAATCAGACGGTTCATGGCAAACTGACAGCCGCCGGGCGGAAAGTTGGGGATAGCTGTGGGTTGTGTGGATTACTACTCACATACTGATCTTAGTGTTCACGTGATTCTGACACCCTTTATTTTGTGTTTTCACGTTGACCATGCACCAGTGACAGATATACTCCCACCCACGCCCTGCAGTTTACGGGGCCTTAATTCAAAATAGTCAAAGATACTAGGGGTAGCGTCCGATCTCATCCTAACAGGGTAGCGTGACGCTTCGCCCTATTTCGATTCCGCAGCGCGGAAAGGCCTCTTTTCGCGCCTGTGTCGGGAGGGAAGGCAAAATGAACAAGAAGACCGGAAAAGCCGCGACCAAGACCCGGCGTTCCACCAAGTCGTCGATTCGTGCCCGCAAAGAAGAAACGGGCACAAAGGCGGAGAACATGGCAAGCACAAGCAAACTGTGCCCGACCGGCGTGGCGATACCCCGCCGCTTTACCAACCCGGGCGAAGACGTCCTGGCCAAGGTCAAGTACGCGCGTCGCGCCACCAAGATCACCAACCCTGACGGCAGCGTGGTGTTCCAGATGGACGGCGCCGAGATTCCGGCTGACTGGAGTCAGCTCGCCACCGACATCATGATCAGCAAGTACTTCCGCAAGGCGCAGGTGCCGCAGTTCGCCGAGGGCGCTGACCCGATCCACAGCGAGCCCCTTCGCGACGAAGACGGCAACATCATTCTCGGCCCTGAGCGCTCGGCGCGGCAGGTGGTCAACCGCCTGGCCGGCTGCTGGCGCCATTGGGGCGAAAAGTACGGCTACTTCCGCAGCCCCGAGGACGCGCAGGCCTACTACGATGAGATGGCATTCATGCTCATTCACCAGTACGCCGCGCCCAACAGCCCCCAGTGGTTCAACACCGGCCTTGCCTGGGCGTACGACCTGACCGGCCCAAGCCAGGGCCACTTCTACGTGGACCCCGACACCGGCACCCTGACCCGCAGCACCGACGCCTACACTCACCCGCAGCCGCACGCCTGCTTCATCCAGGCCGTGCGCGACGACCTGGTCGGCGACGGCGGCATCATGGACCTTTGGACGCGCGAAGCGCGGCTGTTCAAGTACGGCAGCGGTACCGGCACCAACTTCAGCAAGCTGCGCGGCGAAGGCGAGCCGCTTTCGGGCGGCGGCCAATCCAGCGGCCTGATGAGCTTCCTGCGCGTGGGCGACCGCGCTGCCGGCGCCATCAAGAGCGGCGGCACCACTCGCCGCGCCGCCAAGATGGTCTGCCTGGACCTGGACCACCCCGACATCGAAAACTTCATCAACTGGAAAGTCACCGAGGAACGCAAGGCCAAGATCCTGATTGAGTCCGGCTTCGCAGCCGACTTCAACGGCGAGGCCTACACAACAGTCAGCGGCCAGAACAGCAACAACAGCGTGCGCGTGCCCAGCGAATTTGTTGACGCAGTGCGCGCCGACGGCGACTGGCACCTGCGCTGGCGCACGGACCGCAACCACATCAGCAAGACGCTCAAGGCCCGCGACCTGTGGGACCAGATTGCAAGCGCCGCCTGGAATTGCGCCGACCCCGGCGTGCAGTACGACACCATCATCAATGACTGGCACACCTGCCCGCAGGACGGGCGCATCAACGCCAGCAACCCGTGCAGTGAGTACATGTTCCTCGACGACACGGCGTGCAACCTGGCATCGCTGAACCTGCTCAAGTTCTTCGACGCCGAAAAGGGCGAGTACGATGTCGAGGCGATCAAGCATGCCTGCCGGCTGTGGACCATCACGCTGGAAATCAGCGTCTTGATGGCCCAGTTCCCGAGCCCCGAAATCGCCGAGAAGTCCTACGACTACCGCACGCTCGGCCTGGGCTATGCCAACCTAGGCACGTGCCTGATGCTTTCCGGCATTCCCTACGACAGCAAGCGCGCGATTGCCGTGTGCGGCGCGATGTCGGCGATCATGACCGGCGAAAGCTATGCCGCATCGGCTGAGATGGCCGCGGGCCACGGGCCGTTCCCGCGTTATGCGGCCAACAGCAAAGACATGCTGCGCGTGATTCGCAACCATCGCCGCGCAGCCTACAACGCGCCCGCCGGCGACTACGAGTCGCTGCGCGTCAAGCCCGTGGGCATCAGCCCCGAGGTCTGCCCCGAGTACCTGCTGGATGCCGCCCGCGAAGTGTGGGACCGCGCGCTTGAGCTGGGCAAGAAGCACGGCTACCGCAACGCCCAGACCACGGTGATCGCGCCGACCGGCACGATCGGCCTGCTGATGGATTGCGACACCACCGGCATTGAGCCCGACTTCGCGCTGGTCAAGTTCAAGAAGCTCGCCGGCGGCGGCTACTTCAAGATCATCAACCAGAGCGTGGAGCCCGCATTGCGCCACCTGGGCTATTCGGCGCGCGACCGCAAAGCCATCATCGACTATGTCGTCGGCACCCTGACACTCAAGGGCGCGCCGATCATCAACGACGAATCACTGCGCGCCAAGGGCCTGAACGAAGCTGATCTCAGCCGCATCGAGCACGGCCTGCAGGGTGCGCTGGAACTCAGCTTCGCGATCAATCCATGGACCCTGGGCGAAGACACCATGCTGCGCCTGGGCATCAAGAAAGAAGAGTTCACGGCAGCCGGGTTCAACCTGCTCCAGCGCCTGGGCTTTGATGAGCAGTCGATTGAAGAAGCCGGCGACCACGTGTGCGGCCGCCAGACCGTGGAAGGCGCGCCCTACCTCAAGCCCGAGCACCTGCCCGTGTTTGATTGCGCCAACCGCTGCGGCAAACACGGCGAGCGCTTCATCCACCACATGGGCCACGTGCGCATGATGGCGGCGGCACAACCGTTCATCTCGGGCGCGATCAGCAAGACGATCAACATGCCCAACGAAGTCACGATCGACGACATCAAGGACTCGTACTTGCAGGCGCACGACCTGGGCCTGAAGGCGGTCGCGATTTACCGTGACGGCAGCAAGCACAGCCAGGTGCTGACGACCACAACCAAGAAGAAGGCGGCAGAAACCGAGCAGGAATTGCCCGCAGAGGTTGCGGTTCCGGCCCCGGTGCAGGTGATCGCGGCACCCCCGGCGCGTGGCGCGCACCGGCGCCCGCTGCCCACGCAGCGCCGCGGGTTCACGTATGAGCTCAAGATCGCCGGCCAGAAAATGTACCTGCGTACGGGCGAGTACAAAGACGGCGAACTGGGCGAGATCTTCCTGGACATGAGCAAGGAAGGCGCCACCCTGCGCAGCATTCTCAACTGCTTCGCGATTGCCATCAGCAAGGGCCTGCAGTACGGCGTGCCGCTGAAAGAGTTCGTGGACACGTTCACGTTCACGCGCTTTGAGCCGCAGGGCATGGTCGAGGGCCACAAGCACATCCGCATCGCCACCAGCGTCATCGACCTGGTCTTCCGCACACTGGGCCACCAGTACCTCGGCCGTACCGACTTCCTGCACATCAAGCCGGAAGAGGTAAAGGGCCCGGCCCTGCTGAGCCAGCAAGGCGACACCAAAGACCTCGGCGAGGCCGGAGTACAAGAGCCGGGCCAGCCCGACGTAGCCTTGGCGAAGTCGGGAGCGCAAGCGACGGGTAAGCTGGCGGAACACGAACAACCCGTGCGCACGCTGACGGACGCGCCTGCAAAGCCCGCCAAGCAACTCAACGCGCTCGACAAGCAGCTCGAAGAACTGATGGGCGACGCCCCGATGTGCGACGTTTGCGGTCACATCACGGTAAGAAACGGCGCCTGCTACAAGTGCCTCAACTGCGGCAACAGCATGGGCTGCTCATAAACGTCACACGTACCGCGAAAGCCCAAAGCACCGCCGGGGAAACCCGGCGGTTTGCGTTGGGTGTTAGTCATCGCCGTGTGTCCAACTCAGCCAGCTGGTCGAGCCACCGGCCAATTCGTTGGGGCGTTCGCCGCCGATTGTGATTTGCCACAATTCGACGTTCAGTTGGTTGCGCGACAGATTGATGCTCCAGCCTCCGACGGTCCCGTCTGGAGTGTATTGCGCGTCGTACCACTCTTGCTGTTGTTTAATCCAAGTGCGGAAGTCCGCCTCACTGGCGAAGTCACGTCTCTCCTCGTTCAATACACCTCTGGTCACACCTTCGTGTTCCTCCCAATGATCACCCGGCCCGGGCCAATACAGCCCCAATGCGCCCTGCCAAGGCTTGGTACGTGAACGCATGAACACAGAGCGTGAAGCGCCATCCCAGGTATACGTACGCTTCCTGTTCGAGTCGGCTGCGATGCTCATTGTCCCGTGCTTGTTCTGGAAGGTCAGCACGTCACCCCGGCTCAGCACTGCATGCTCGTCGACCGGATCGTTGCCAAGCGGACTTTTGCTGCGCAGGTCAGTGAAGAAAGTGGTGATCGCGGTCAGGGCTGGGCCATCAAGTAAGACAGTGCGAGTTGCTTCCCACGCCCCGAATGAGGCACTGCCGGCACTTCGGTCAGCCTTTGAGGGCATGTACACGTAGAGCACGGACTCTTGCTTGTCGGCACCGACGAACTCTGCGTAGTAATCGGGAAATACGAAACGATTTGCATCTCCAGGCTGCCAGCTCGATTCCGTGACGAGGCCGACCAGACGCTTCGCTTGCTCGGTGTTGAGCGTCAACGACCAGCCGTCACTGCCACTGACCGGCCCGGATACAGTAAGGTCAGGTTTTGGCGCCGCGTCCGACTTCGGCGGCGTTGGTTCAACGCTTGAATTCGAAGGATTCCCGGCGTTCGCTCCAGTCAGATTCGACCGATCGTCGGCACTGCCGCATGCAGCTGCCGCAAGTATGAGGATCAACGCTCCAGCCTGATTTCGCATTTCCCCAGCCTACTTCAGGAAGGCCTCAGTTTGCATATCCCAAATCACTCCCCAAATCACTCGAGGAAACCCGGCGGTGCTTTGCTTGGCGTGCACCCCGGACGGCCCGGCGAAACTCTGGCTGCCTTGCGTGCCTGTCAGCACTTCCGGAAACCGGTGGCTGCAACCTATGCTGGGTGGATGAAAAGCAACACCGAGATTCTGCGCAAACCTGACATGGGTGACGAGCCACACCGACCGCCCGTTGGCGCCTCGCCCGGTACGCTGGTGGCCGCCGCGGACGCGCAAGAGACGCGCATGATGGTCATCGACTTCAGCACGTCGCACTGCGACCTGAGCGAGATCTCCGACCCGGGCCAGTTGAAGCCATACATCGACAAAGATTCCGTCACTTGGATCGACGTAACCGGGTTCAAGCAGATTGAGCTGATTCGCACACTGGGCGAAATGCTGGACATCCATCCGCTGGCCCTGGCCGACGCCGTGAACGTCCCCCAGCGCGCCAAGGCAGAGGCTTACCCCGACTACGTGTTCATCGTGACGCACGCGCCCGAGATTGACGGCGATGGCTTTTACTCAGAGCAAACGGGTGTGCTGTTCGGCGACCACTTCGTGCTGACGTTTCAGGAACGTCGCGACGAAGACGTGTTCAAGCCGCTTCGCGACCGCATCAAGGCGTCGCGCGGGCTGGTGCGGCAGAAGGGCCCGGCTTATTTGGGCTACGCGATCGTGGACGTCATCACGGACACGTACTTTCCGGTCTTGGACGCGCTGGAAGACCGCCTCGACGCGATGGAAAAACGCATCCTCAAGCGCGAACTGCACGTGCTGGAAGAGCTGTACGCGCTGCGCCACCAGGCGGTGGACATACGGCGCGCCATCGAGAGCCACCGTGACGCGCTGAGCACGCTGATGCACATCCAGGTGCCCTATATCAATGATGAAGTGCGGCTGTACTTGCGTGACTGCCTTGACCATGCGCTAAGCCAGGTCAACACCGCCAGTTCGCTGATGGATTACGTGGTCAGCCTGCGCGAACTGCTGGCCAGCGAGCAGGCACAGCGCCTGAACGAAGTGATGAAGATGCTGACGATGGTGGCAACCATCTTCATCCCGCTGAGTTTCTTTGCCGGCGTGTACGGCATGAACTTTGAAGGCCGCGGCAATATGCCTGAGCTGACCATCCCGTACTTCTACTGGTTCTGGTGGGCGGCGATGGCTGGCGTCACCGTAGCGATGCTGTGGTACTTCAAGCGCCGCGGCTGGCTGGGCCGGTAGGCAAAACAGAACCGCCGGAAAAGTGCATCAGAGCCGCCGCGGTAACGCGGCGGTTTCTATGTGCGACCACCAAACACGAATCAACCTTCGATGGGCAGGCGTAAATCCGGGCCCTGCTCGCGAAGTATGTAGTCAACCACACGCTGCAGTTGTATCGCGTTCCACACGTACCGCTTGCTGCCATCTTCCGTCCAAATCCGCTGATCCTGCTTTACAAGTTTATCGTCCCGCAACCGCCTCGTTGCGTAACGCTTGCAGTCACCGAGTATCCGGCCGGGTGACACCGGCCCGCTTACCGCAAGGTGGACATGGTTGGTCCGAACGTTCAGCGCATGCACACACCACTTGCGCGCGTTGCAACAGATGCGGATTGCGGCGTCGACCGGCCTGATCATGGACAGTTGCAGCTTGAACGGCGGGTACTTCAAGGTGTTTTCGCGGACGAACTCGAAGAGGCGATCAGGCTTCAGTTTCTCCGTGCCGAATTCGTTGTGGTCACGATCGACTGACCCGCGGGCATCACCATGCAGCCATGTGCCGTACGTCGTGAATGTAATGAAGTACGCAAGTGGAATTGGCTTGTCAGGCTTGTTCGGCATGGGCCGGACGATCATCGCAGCGTTGCGTGTTGACTGCACGCAGAAACCGCCGCGTTACCGCGGCGGCTCTGATGTGACAGTGAACAGGTTAGTCGTCTTTGCGTTCCAGGCCCTGGTAGTCGAACGAGCGGTCGGGCGTGCCCGGCGGCGTGTTGCGCGAATTTTCGAAGTCGCGACGGCCGCGCTCAAACAACGCCTTCTGCTGGGGCGTCTGGCTCTTGCTGGTGTCCTGTTCGGCCTGGGCCAACGCCTTGCGGCTTTCGTCCTTCAGGTCGGCAAAGTTGGCGTCCTTGAGAATCTTGGGGCGCAGGAAAATGTACAGGTTGGTGCGGCGCTCCACGGTGCGCTGGCTCTTGAACAGCTCGCCCAGCAGCGGGATGTCACCTAGCACCGGGATTTTGCTGACGGTCTTGCTGCTTTCGCTGGTCTTGAGGCCGCCGACCACCACCGTGCTCGCGTCCGGCACGGTCACAAACGTCGTGATGCGGCGGCGCTGGCGTGGCGGTGACGTGCCCGGCGTGGTGCTTTCACCGGTGAAGTTCGTGATGTCCAGGTCAAGCTGCAGCGTGACGTATCCGTCGGCGCTGATCTGCGGCGTCACCGACATCGTGATACCCGCCTCAACAAAATCGCCCGCGCCCTGCAGGTTGCCGTTGACGTTGCTGGTCAACTGCAACAGCTGGATCTCGGTCTGGATCTCGATCGTGGCTTCCTGGTTGTCATTGGTGATCAGCATCGGCTGCTGCAACACGTTCGTGTCGGCCTGCGTCTTCAAGAAGCGCACCAGCAACGGAATGTCGAACGCCGTGCCCTTGTTCAGGGTCAGCAATCCGCCCTGTCCGAAAATCGGGTTGCGGCCCGCGGGCACACCGCCACCGGTACCAATCGGCACGCCGGAGCTGTCCACGATCTCGCTGAACCCGAAGGTGGTGCCAAAGCTGAGGCGCGGGTCTTTGCTCTGGTTGGCGAAACCATCCACGGTCGCGATTTCGACGCCGAACTGGAAGTCGTCGTCGTCGCGCACCTCTAGAATCGCGGCTTCAATCATCACTTGTGGCCGCCGCACATCCAGCTTGTCGATGATCTTGCGGATTTCATTGAAATCCGTCGGCGTGGCGATCACCAGCAAACTGTTTGTGGTGGTGTCGGGCACAATCACCGGCGCGTTGGGGTCGTTGGCATTCACGCCCGGCTGGCCCGGGATGCCGGGCTGCGCGCTTGGCAGGCCCACGCCCAGCACGTCATTCAGTGTCGCCGACAGGTTCTCTGCCAGCACGTTCTTGCAGGCGTAATAGTGAATGCGGCCGGTGGTCACGGCGCCGGGAATCTCTTGGTCAAGTTTGCTGACCAGGTCTCGTACAAGCTCAATGCCCGCGTCGTAGCCCGTGACCATGATCGCGTTGACATAGGGCGCCACTTCCACGCGCACTAGCGTCTCGTCTTCCGGGCTGCCGGGCCGGCGCGGCGTTGCCGCCAGCAACTGCTGGCGCGCCGTCAGCAGGCTGTTCAGGCTTGTCACCAGCTCTTCGGCGTCGATGTGGTTGATGTTGATGACTTCAAGCCGCGGGCTGCGCGGCGGCTGGTCCATCAGCTTGATGATCTGCGCCATGCGGCGGATGTTGTAGCTGTAGTCAGCGATGATCAGGCTGTTGATGCCCTGGATCGGCTGCACCATGCCGCCCTGGCGGGCAGTCAGGTTTCGCAGCGCACCGGTGACGCTGTTGGCGTCGGCGTACTTCAGGTTCACGACCAGGGTGACGAAGTCAGCGCTGGTGTCGTTCCACTCCGAGAGTTCGTCAAGAAAGATGACCTTGTCAGCCTGGGTCACGGCCTCGACAGCCGGGATGATCTCGTAGAAACGCACTGACTGGGGGCTGTCTTCACCGAAGGGCGCCAGGATGAAGCGAAACTGCTTCAGGAAGGTCTGCAGCACGCTGAACATGGCGGTACGCGGCACCGCAAAGCCTTCGCGGGGCGCCACGATGGTGACTTCGCCGGTGACCGTCTTGGGGTTGTACAGGAACTTGATCTTCTGGTACTCGGACGTGAGCTGGATCATGTCCGCGATCGGGATGTTCTCGGTGACGCCGCGCAATACCAGCGCGTCGTCAGCCTGGGCGCGCAACGAGCCACCGAACAGGGCGAGGGCGAAAATCAGCAGTGCGAACTTACGCATGCCACTACTCCAGCTAAGGTTGCAGGCAAAGCGAACAGCCATAAAACGACAAGCTGCACACTGAAGTTGGGGAAAAGTGTTGGCGGTTGTTTAGCAAAGATAGTCACGTACAAACAAGGGGCATGTGCGGGGCGGGCCAGTGTCCTGAGTCGCCGCGAACCCTCTGCCAGACAGGAAGCCATGATCGACCCACGGTTTATTACGACGACATTCAACCTTGAGGGCTACCAGGTTGTGGCCAACTGCGGCATCGTGCGCGGCATTGTCGTGCGTTCGCGCAGCGCCATCGGCAACTTCGCAGCCGGCATCCAGCAGTTCTTTGGCGGCAACATCAGCCTGTACACCGAGCTGTGCGAACAGGCCCGGCAAGAGGCCTTCGACATCATGCGCCAGCACGGCACCGATGCCGGCGGCAACGCCATCGTCGGCATGCGCTACGAAAGCAACGACGTAAGCGCCGGCGCCACCGAAGTCCTGTGCTACGGCACAGCCGTGGTGGTGGCCCTGAAGTCGCCGCCCGTGCCCGTGCAGGACGAGGCTACGCCGAAGCCAGCTTCCGAAGCAGGGCCTTGAGCACACCCGCCACTCGGTCAGCGTTGGCGCTTGCAGCCTGAAGCACCTGCTGGTGGCTGTCCTGGGCGCTGCCGGCCTGGTTGGTGATCAGGCTCAGGCCGCAGGCGCGCAGTCCCAGCGCGCTGGCGGTAACCACTTCCGGGATGGTGCTCATGCCGACAGCGTCCGCGCCAAGCCGTCGCAGCATCTCGACCTCGGCCGGTGTCTCGAAGCTCGGGCCCAGTACGGCTGCGTAGACCCCGGACGTGACGCTTTCGCCAACTGCGCGGCCTGCTTCCAGCAACTGGCCCAACAGGCCGGCGTCATAGGCGGCACCCATGGGCGGAAATGCGGCTGCCCCCGCCAGGCGCTGCGGGCCGACCAGCGGGTTGACGCCCATCAGGTTGATGTGGTCACGGATGGCCATCAGGGTGCCCGGCGCCAGGTCGGGCCGAATGCCGCCCGCGGCGTTGGTCACGACCAGTATGCGCGCGCCCAGCCCGTAGGCGACCCAGACGCACGCCGCCAGGTCCCGCGGCGCGTGGCCTTCATAGGCATGGTAGCGCCCGCGAAAGACCAGCGCGTTGACACCCCAAAGCGTGCCCTGCGAGAGGCGGCAGACATGGCCTGCGGTTCCCGCCGGCGCCGGGAACCCCGGCAGGTCGCTGTACGGGCAGCGCAACGGGTCAACGACCGCCTGCTCAACCTCGCCGAATCCGGAACCGAGGATCAGCGCCACAGTCGGCACAGTTTCGCCAAAGCCGCGGCGCTTCAGGTGCGCGAGCGCTGGCAGAAAGTCGTGGGGCAAAGCCGGATTTGGCGTCGGGTCGGTCATCGTGGGCGCAGGTTGCGGCCTGAGTGTGCCAACCAGCCGCCCAGCCGGGAATGGTGCGCTTCACGCCGTCAGCTCAGCGTTTGCGGTCGCTGGGGCCGATCGTGGCCTCTTGCCCGTCGATGTTCAGGTAGCCCTTCACGACGTCGAGCGTGTAGGTGATGAAGCGGCCGTCATTGGTGCGGCACACCAGCATCGGCAGGGCGAGTGTCAGCTCAATGCTCCAGGTGCCGGCGTGATTGTCGTGAGAATCGTCGGCCTGGTTGAGTACGTCGCTGCTGCTGGCCGTGGTCAGCCGGTAGATGTACTCGTAGCTGTGGTCACTGCCGAGGTGCCAGTGCTTGTGCGTCTCGCGGCTCCAGCTTGAGCCGCTGTTTGGCGTGCTGCCCTTGTACGTGAACACCTTGATGACTTTGCCCTTGAGGCCGGCTTCGTGCTGCTGCCGCTCTTTTTCACCGGCAGGCACGGCAAATTCGATGCTGTCAGCGACTTTGCTGCTGTACGACTTGCACTCAGCCTCGGTGCCCGGCAGGCCGATGGTCATGACCGCGACCCCGGCCGACTTGCCGATCAGCATTTGTATGTAGCCCGTGACCGCGTTGTTCGACATCGCGCGCGAAAGCGAGTCACCGTTCTTGTTGATCTCGCCGACCGGCGCCAGCTCCGAGCCGTTGCCCAGGTCAAACGGCTTGCTGATCATGTCGCGGGCCTCACCTTCGGTGACGCCGGTGCGGCCGACAATCAGCGTCAGCAGCTTGCCGCCCATCTCGCCGAGCTGGATGGCAGCACTGCCCGCGGGCATCTCGGAGACCGCGCCATCGGGCACCTTGTACGAGAAACCGAGGTTCGAGACTTTCACGCGGTCGCCGCCCTCATAGCGTGTGCCTGCGGCGAACTCTTTGCCGTCAAGCTTGCTGGCTTCAGCCTGCGTGCTTTCCTTGAAGCCGCGGTCGGCGGGTTCTGTCTTGCCGTCTGCATCGGGCGTGAGGTCTTTGTCGGACTTGTCGCCGCTGCTGTTGCCGCTGTCACTCGAACTAGAGCTGGAACTGCTTGAGCTGCCGGAGCTGCCCGAGGACGCCTTGTCGTCCGAACAGGCCGTGAAGAAGAGCAGGCAGCAAGGCAATGCGAAGGCAGACAGCTTCGGGTTCATAGATGTGTCTCGCCTGGAGTGGCACCGAGTTTAATCTCCACCCGGTAGCGTGCGCTAGCCCGCAGGGGGTGTTAACCGCAACGGCCGCCCCAATGGGCGGCCGTTGGAAGTATCGGATTGGCAGTTAGTCGATCGGGTGCCAGTTGATGTACCCGATCTGCATTTCTTCCCAGGTCTGTTCGCCGAACCTGACGGTGGCTTTCGGGTCCGGGTTGGCCGGGTTCTTGTCACTGTTGTCGAACCAGCCGGTGCACATGATCTTCGTGCCCTTGGGCAGATCAATCGGCTCGCGCAGCACGTAAAGCAACTGCCAGTTAAAGTCGTAGCGCGGCACGTCCAGCAGGACCTTCTCGGTGCCGTCCGGTAACTGCGCCACGTACTTGTATGCCTTGCCGCGCACGTGCATGTGGGGGCTGAACGAAAGCACGCGCATTTTCTTGTCCAGCACGAAGCTTGACTTCACCTCGTGGTTGTCCGCCCCCGGCGGAATCGAGAAGAAGGGGTTGGCAATGCCCTTGGTCGTGATTTCCACCTTTGGTTTTTCTTTGCAGAAGATGATGCCCAGCTTGGTGCGGTCTTCGGCTTCTTCGCCGTTGGTCGTGTAGTGAAGCTGAAAGTGCAGCTTGGCGCCCTTGGGCAGGAACTTGCCGAAGCCCGGCTCAAACGTGATGTGCCCCAGCCCCGGCACCATACCCATGAAATAGCCATTGAGGCCGCCGCGGTCGTTGGGCTGCTCGCTGCGGCGCGGGTGGTCCTTGGGAAACTCAAGGAAGATCAGGACGTGGTGTACGGTCTGGGGCGACGTGGGCCGGATCTCCATGGCCTGCACCCAGCGGTCTTCTTCAAACGCGGTAGTGACTTCCTGGTACTGGTACTCGACCTGGCCCTTCTTGGGGATCTTCTCGACTTCCGGCAGTTCGAACACCACTTCCGGCTCGCCGATCATCCAGCCCTTGGCCCACTTGCGCGGCGCCACAGCTTCCGCGGCGTCGCCCTCGGGGCAGCCGTTGTCGATCCAGCCGAGCAGCGCGTCGCGGTCGGCGTCGCTCAGGCTGCGGTCATTGGCCCACTCGCCGTGTTCAGGGTTGGCAAACCAGGGCGGCATCAGGCGCTGCGACACCTGGCGCTTGATCATCGCGCGGTTGCCCTTCACGTCGCTGTAGGTCACCAGTTCAAACGGGCCGTTTTCGCCCGCGCGGTGGCAGCTTTCGCAGTTGGCCTGCACGATACGGCTGATGCGGTTGTGCCACGTGATTTCGCCCGCGGGCTCGGTGGCTTCCATGTCAAGCTCGCAGCCCGGCGCCCAGGTGGCGGGCGCGTAGACCTCGCGGCCGGCCAGCACGTCGGTCAGCGCGTTGTTGAGATAGTGAATGCGCGGCTCGTCCAGCGTGTAGCCAAAGCCGTATTGATCATTGACTGCACCGCGGTAACGCAGCGTGCGCGAACCGTCCAGCACAAAGCAATCGCCCGTCGTGTCGGCCTTCAATGCGCGTGCCATGGCGCCCTTGGGGTCGTGCACGTAGCGGGCCTTGAACTCGTAGCGCTTGATGGCGTCTTTGCAGGCCTCAAGCGTTTCATGTTCCATCGGGTTGAGCAGCAGAAACTCGACGCCCTTTTCAGCCCAGGCGGCGTGCAGTTCGTTCAGCGTTGGCGCGAACTTCTTGCAGATCGGGCAGCTGGCGTTCGTGATCGCGACGACCAGCACTTTGCCCTTGTAGTCGGACAGGGTCCCGGTTTTGCCCTCGGTATCGGTGAACTTGATGTCGTCGATCAGCGTGCCGACTCGCCACTGCCTGTGGTCAATCAGCTTGGGAGCCTGCTTGATTGGCTCGAGCTCTTTCTCTTCTTTCGCACTCGGGGCACTCGGCTCGGCGTCCTGCGACCAGACAATGCCCACACAAGCGCTTACAGCCGCGCAAAGCGCGGCGACCAACAGCATGCTGCGATGTCGAAAGCCCATGTCGTGTTTCCTTCGTAGATGTAGTGAGGTAGTCAGCGGACGGGGATGATTCTCACGCTGCAACTGTCGATTTCAGCGTTGGGCAAAGGGCCGCCAGCAACCGGCGGTTAACGCAATCCCATGCCAATCAGCACAAGCTGGGCGCCGACGTTGATCAACACGTCCGTCGGCAGGAACTGGCGCACGTCAAGAATGTAGCCGATCTCGCGCTCTTCTTGCGGCGTGAGCTCAAGAAACTCACGAAGCCATTGCAGTGTTTCCGACTCGTCGGGGTCGCCCCACGCCGGCGCCAGCGCCACCAGCTCTTCGATGACTTCAATGCGCGCATCCAGCAGGCGCATGTCTGAAATCCGCGCCACAATGCGCGGGAAACGGTCGCGGATCAGGTAGCCGCACAGTACCCCCAGGCGCGCCACGTCAGGCATCAGCGTTACCTTGGACATGTAATCACCTTCGTCCAGGATAATCGTGCGCACCTCGCTGAGCGTGCGGCGCACCTTGCGTATGTCGCTGCCACTGTGAATGCGCAACAGGCGCGTCGCGCTGATCACGGCGCGGTCGGCCATTTCGGGGTGGGCGCGGCCATTCAGGCAATCCCACTCGGCCATGCGCCATTCCACGCCAAGAATCTGGGCCCAGATCATGCGGGCGCGTTCTTCGACACCAAGAATGCGGCGATCGAACAGCTTGTCGATGTAGCTGTGCCCGTCCACGTTGCCTTCATAGGCGCTTTGCACCCAGCGGCGGGCTGTGGCTTCGTCCAGCGCCACGACCACCACGATGCCGGCAACCGAGAAGAAACGTGCCGCCGCCTCAAGCAGGCTCAAGCCCAGTTTCGGCGGGCAGCGGTCAAGGTCATCCACCAGCAGGAAGCACGGCAGGTGCGGGTCGGTCTGCCGGTGCCGGATGTGCTGGACAATGAACTCCATTTGTTCGCGAAAGCGCCGCGCGAAAGTGTAGCTGCGTGAACGCTCAAGCAGCTTGTACTGCCGGAAACGGTCTTCGCTCACGCTGGCCGCATCACTCAGCAGTTTGCTGGCGTGCGCAAGCTCGGTGTGCGGCTGGCTTTTCGTCACGAGCTGGCTGATCAGGTCGGCTGCCACAAGCAACGCGCGCTCGCCACCGTCCACGGCATCGCGACTGATAACAGCCGTCGTGCTGGGAAAGCCCTTGCGACGCATGGCCGCGCTGACCAGGCTGTCGACACTCTCGCCGCTGCTGGTGCCGGGTTCGCCGCGGATGTCCACTTCGTCCCACAGGCAGAACAGCAGGCTGGCAAACGGGTCGATATCCTCTTTGTGTGCCCAGCCGTTGAACCACGAAACCGACGCGCCGGCTTTGCGCAGGTGGTAGTCGATCAGCTTCAGCTGGGTGGTCTTGCCGGCGCCGTGACTGGCGGTGATCAGCACGGTGCGCAGGCTGGACTTGCCCTCTTCAAGCAGCAGCCACGCCGTCTGCTGTGCCGCGTTGTCGCACTGTTCGTGCGCAAACACGGGCATGCCGTCAACGGTCAGGGTGGTCTCGACGCTGCTGGTCATGGCCGTGCCAAGATTGTGGAGCAGTGCAGGCAGTATGTCGAGTGGGGGCCGGACAGGGCCAAATGACAAGCCCGGGCAGCGTGGGGTCCGCCCGGGCCTGTTTGCGGAGAAGCCTCAGGGAGGTTCTCCGGTCAGATTAAACGACACAAACTCAGAGTTTAGCACTCAAAAAATCAATTTAGTTTCTGTCCAGTACAGAACGGGCCGCACGACGCCCCCGACCCGCCCGCACAGCCACACCTAGCAACGCCAGCGCTGCTATCAACGCCAGCAGGCCGTTGCTTGACCCGCCGGTGCTGCAGCCGCCCTCGTCGCCGCCACCGCCGCCGCCACCACCACCGCCGCCACCGATGGCGCCGACTGACACGGTGCTGTCGAAAACTACTGCCCAGTCCGTAAAGCCGGCTGCGTTGGATGTGACGACAACGCGGAAGCGCACCACGCCTGTGCGCGAGGTGGAGGTGCCGTTGGACTCAGTGTTCGCGGACAGAAGTACCGACGTTTCGTGGATGATCTCGCTGCCGTCGCCCGCGACTTCGATCAACTGGATGGTTGCGTCGTCGGCCTCGGTCAGGAACCAATAGTCCGCCGTGTGGGTCGTTGAGCCGAAGTCCACTTCGAACTCACTGGTCACGACGCCCGCCGCAGTGAACGTCGTGGTTCGCTGCGCCCCGAAGTCAAAAATGAACTGCAGGTCGTCGTTGACAACATCCAGTTGCGCGCCGGTCACACTTGCCGCCGTGGAGGCTACGGCCAGGTTGATCGTATAGGTCGCACCCGCGGTGCCGGATTGCTCTGAGACAATGAACAGGAACTCGCGAACGCCGGTGTAGGTTGCAGTCATAAACGACGGTGCGCTGTCAAAGGCGGTCGCCGAGCCATTTGCGGCGAGCTCGTCAACATCAACGAACTGCACGTCAATGTTGCCGGTCACAACGAACGATTGAAGGCTTAGCGCGTACTCGGTGGCCGTTGCGCCAAAGTCGATCTGGAAGCGGTGTGAGCGCCCTTCGTCGATCAGGAGCGTGCCTGTGAAACTGAGCTGCGTGATCGCCACCAGCGTCACGTTGGACGGCAACACCACAGAAAAACGGAAGTCCATGCTCGATGTGGCTGTGAAATTGAACCGGAAGCGCACAATCCCGCTGCGCGTAGTGGTCGTGAACAAACCTTCGTCCGACCAGCTTCCGACGCCCGACAGCGGGGTGCCCAACGGGTCCTCGCCGCCGGTCAGGTCCATCTCGTTGACCACGGCCTGGCCATCGCCACCGCCATCCATGCGCGCCCAGAACTGGATGCTCTTGCTCGCCCCGAAATCAACCAGGAACTCGAATGATGCGGGCTGAGCGGTTGTTGCTGCACCATCGCCGACTGCAATACGCCCGAAGTATTCGTTGTAAAGTTCGTCGGGAGACGTGGTCTGCGGTGTTGCAGAGGTCACCGCGGCCGACGCGACGGCAAAGCACAGAGTAAAGTCGTACGTGGCAGCACCGCCCCCGTCTTCTTCAATGACAATCAGAAAGTCATGCACGCCCGCACGCGACGTCGTGAGAAACGGCGGGTTGACTTGCGCGTTGGCCGACCCGTTGGTGACCAGTTCATCAAGGTCCAGCGCCGTCGTGTTCAGGCTGCCGGTTTCGGTGACAGCAAGCTGCATCAGCACAAGCGTTGTGGCTACGCTGCCGTGATCGACGCTGATGCGGTGAAAGCGACGCTGGTTGGCAGTCAGGCTTCCCATCACTTGAACCTGGGTGAACACGGGCACCGACACGTTGCTTGAAAACGCCATGTTGACCTTCAGCTCGACATCGCTTGTCACGGTCGTGGACATCACCACCCGGAAGCGACGCACGCCCGTCAAGTTGGCGGTTTGGAAGTTGCCTTCGTCCAGCCAGCTTGTGCCGGCGCTGGAAGACACGCCCCCTGACGGCGAGACGGCAACCGGCAGGCCGGTGGTGCTGCTCATTTCAAACACCTCTACCGTGCCGTCGTCATCACCTTCGACCAGCATCCAGAAGTTGGCCACGCCGCCCGCGCCGAAGTCGAGCAGAAACTCGACCGACTGCGAGCCGTCGTTGACAGTGCCCATAGTGCGGATGCCGATGTCGAAAAAGCTCTCGATATTCGAGTCAGCAAGCTGACTGTCGCGGACTTCGTTGCCCGCAGGGGTGATCGAAGTTGCCACCGCGTTCACCGAGATCGTGCCGGTGTAAGTCGAAGGGCCGTTCAAGTTGTCGACCAAGCTCACGACCGCCACGAACGTCCTGACGCCGGTGTAGTTGACAGCCAACGACGGTGTTACAGCCGCGATCCCCGGGTCGCTGTCTTCATTGAACGCATTCAGCGAACCATTAGTGACCAGTTCGTCGCGGTCGATCAGCAGCACCCGCAGCCCAGCCGCGGCGTTGTTGCCCGTAAGGCTCACGCTGACGGTTGCGGCGCCGCCGGCACCGAAGTCAATTTCGAAGCGATGAAGCCGTTCCTGGTCTTCGTCTACGCTGTTCGAGATCGGTTCGCTGACCTGTGCGGTCAGCATCGCGGAAAACAGCATCAGCAAGGTCACAAGCGCTGTACGCATACTCTCTCCATGGTCGGCGAACGGGCCGACTACCGTTGGTCGTTACAATTGAAATAGGGCGGGAATTCTGCCTTGGTTGCGACAACTGTCAAACTAATCAGGCGTCGTCGTACGCAATTTCCACGAACAGCTTGTACCGGCCGTTCGCCAACAGGCGGTCGCCGGCCTTGGCCTGCACTTCGAACAGGCCCATCCCGTCCATGCGCTTGAGACAGTCGGCGGTGACCTCGATTGTTTCGCCGACGGCGGCGCGGCTCTGGATGGTTACGCCAGTCAGCCCTGTCAGGTACCCGCGCTTGACGCGCCCCGCATGTTCTGCGGCGTAGCACGCATCGCCTGCGGCAATGGTCTGCGCGATGCACTCAAGCAGCGCCGCGTCATCCAGGCCCTGTGCGGTGACAAACGGGTCGCCCATGCGCACGCCGCGCCGCGCCACGATGTGTGTCGCGCCCCATGTCACCACTTCGTCGATCAACACCATCGGCGGTCGATGCGGAATCAGTGCGCGAAAGCCCTGGCCGTCCATGCCAGCCTTTTAGCCGGCGGACTGACCCTGCGGTATCACTTATCCTTGACTTGACCCGCCCTTGCCCGGAGACTAGGCGTTTGGGGCATCAGCCTGCCGGAGCCGCCGCTTGAGTACCCAGTTCCACGCCGTTGCAGACGCTTCGGCGCGCGTGACAGCCGCGGGCGGCTATTGCGTCGTCATTCCGACATACAATAACCGGCAGACGCTGCGGCGCGTCGTAGAGGCTTCGTTGCACGCTGCCGAGACCGTGATCGTCGTCGATGACGGCTGCACGGATGGCTCGATCGACGACCTGCACGACCTGCCGATTGTGCTGGTGCGCCACCCCCGCAACCGCGGCAAGGGACGTGCCCTGCGCAGCGGGTTTGCCAAGGCGGCTGAGCTTGGCTACACGCACGCGGTGACACTGGACTCCGACGGCCAGCACTACCCCGAAGAAGTCTCGAAGCTGGTTGCAGTTTCGCGCCGGCACCCCGACGCCGTCGTGATCGGCGCCCGCGTGATGACGGGCGAGCACGTGCCCAAGTCGTCAAGTTTCGGGCGCATGTTCAGCAACTATTGGCTGAAAGTCGCGACCGGCATCGACGTCGGCGATTCACAAAGCGGGTTTCGCGTGTACCCGCTTCAGCACGTGAACCGCGTATCCACCTGGTACAGCCGCTTTACGTACGAGTGCGAAGTCATCATCCGCATGGCATGGGGTGGTTGCGGCATCCTGAACACGCCTGTGCAGGTGTACTACCCCCCCAAAGAAGAGCGCGTCACGCACTTTGACCCACTCTGGGACAACGTGCGCTTTTCGTGCCTGTACCTGTACATGAACTTCAGTCACCTGCTGATCCCGTTGCCACACAAACGGCTGGTGCGGCGCGAGCAGCCGCTGTGGCAGGGCAGCGTCGGCGCCAGCATCAAAGCTGCATGGAAGCGCATGAAGCGCCTGGCCGACCTGCCGGAGGGCCTTGGCCAAGGCGGGCCGATCAAGCGTATGCGGGCGCTGGTCCACCACCTGGTCAAGGAAAAGAACACGCCGGGCGAGTTGGGCCTCGCTGTCGCGGTGGGCGCCTTCTGGGGATGCAGCCCCTGGATCGGGTTTCACTGGATGCTAGCCGTGTACTCCGCCACGCGCGTTCACCTGAACCGCATTGCCTGTGTCGCGGCGACCAACGTCAGCTTCGGGCCGCTGACGGCCGTGATTGCATTCGCGAGCATCTGGCTGGGCAAGCTGATCCTGCGCCAGCCGTTCATGGTGCCGCGTACCACGAGCTGGCAGGTGTTGAGCAAGTTCGCGTACGACAGCCTTGGCGCGTGGTTGCTGGGCAGCGTGATCATCGGGCTTGCGGCAAGTTTCGCGTTCGGTCTGGGCACCCTGTATGGCGTGCGGTATCTGCGCCGCCGAGGTGAGCTGAATGCTGCGACGGATGTGCCGGCGACGGAGCAGCCTTTGCCGGCAGTCGAGCCCGAATCCAGCGCAACCGAGCAGGCGCAACCGCAAGCCAGCAGCGCCTAGCCCGGATGTTGCATGGAGCCTTCTGCTGCAACGCGCGGTCTGCACATTTCGCAACGAAGTACCATGCAACGGCAGGGCTAGGATTCTGTTGTCGGGATAGGGGCGGGCGCTAGACTGTTGCCCATGCAATCGAAAGCGAAAACCGTCCAAGAGTACCTTGCGTCGTTGCCTGCCGACCGCCGCGAAGCCCTGCAGGCACTGCGTGCCGTGATTCTCAAGCACATTGACCCGGTGTACGAAGAGGGCATGGGTTACGGCATGCCCGGCTGGTCTGTGCCGCACAGCGTGTACCCGCCGGGCTATCATTGCGACCCAAAGATCCCGCTGCCCTATGCGGGCTACGCCAGCCAGAAGAACTACATGTCGCTGTACCTGATGTGCGTGTACGGCCACAGTGGCGAAGACAAGTGGTTCCGGGATGCGTGGGCCAAGACCGGCAAGAAGTTGGACATGGGCAAGGCCTGCATCCGCTTCAAGAAATTCGACGACCTGGCGCTGGACGTGATTGCCGAAGCCTTCAAACGTACGCCGGCACGCGAATACATCGCGTTCTACGAACGCACAATGCTGGCCAACAACAAAGCCGCCGCCAAGCGCGCCGCCAAGCGCAAGGGCAGCAAGGCCGCCTCGAAGGCAAAAAACAAGAGCCCGGAGCGCAAGCGACGGGTCAAGCCGGCCACCAAGAAGAACTCCGCAAGAAAAACTGCCAAACGCAAGTAAGGAGTGCACATGCGCTGCCTGCCCGTGCTTGTTCTGCTGTTGCTGCCAGCCACGCTCAGCGCCGCCACCTTCACAGTGACCAACCTGAACGACAGCGGCGCCGGCAGCCTGCGCCAGGCGATCACCGATGCGCAAGCGGCAACTGGCACCGATGTGATACAGTTTCAAACCGGCCTCTCTGGAACAATCTCCACGGCAAGTGCTTTGCCCGGTATCTTCACGTCGCTGATCATCCAGGGCAACAACGAGGTGGCCATCAGTGGGGCGGGGAGCGGCAGCAGGATTTTCAGCGTTGCGAGCACCGGAAGTTCCATCGACATCTCTCTGCGTAATCTGACCATGGCAGATGGGTCGGCAATTGGGGGCGCCGGCATAGCTGTTGCTGCAAACGCGGGCGACGTTGACTTCGAGTTAGTGGAGTGCACGGTGCGTAACTGCATCGCCGACATCGGTGCAGGCCTGTTCCTGACCGCCTCGAGTGGCATGACCATCACTGCCACACTTGAACGCTGCACGTTCACACAGAATTCAGGCGCCGTTGTGGGAAGCGCCACCTACGTGGAGAACGCCGTGTTTCTCACGGCGACTAACTGTACATTCAGTGGCAACGGGATATCCAGCCAGTGCAGCATGCTCCATTTCGCTCAGACCGCTAGCTGCGTGTTGGTCCATTGCACAGTGACAGACAACAACTGCGGCGCGAGTTCTGCACTTCAACAGACCAGCGGCTCGGTGAGCATCGGCAACTGCATCGTGGCAGGGAACACTACCACAGGCGCATCGCCCGACGGCGCAGGGGCATTCACTTCGCTGGGAGGCAACGTGATCGGCGACGCCACGGGCATGGCGATCACTGCGCAAACCGGCGACCAGATCGGGACGACCGCGGCACCCATCGACCCGCTGCTCTCGCCGCTGGCTGCCAACGGTGGCGCCACGCTGACACACCGCATCGACAATGCCAGCCCGGCTGTGGATGCCGGCGACTGGTCGTTGGCGCCCTCCGACGACCAGCGCGGGTACACGCGCGTGGACCAGCCAGACTGCGGCGCAGTCGAACTGCAGTCCCCGCAGATCGACGTTGCACTTGGCGGCTCGCTTACGGACGGCCAGGTGTTCTTCCTTGTCGGCGCCGGCACACCCGGCACCGGGCGTGACGAAGTGTTCACCATCACCAACTTTGCCGCCGCCGGCGAGAAAAACCTGACGCTCCAACCGACTCTTCCCATTGCCTTCGGCGGCTTTGGCAACTGCACCGCTGCGGTCACGTCGCCGCCACAGGGAACCATCGCGCCGCTGACCGCCACCAACTTCACGCTCACCATCACGCCCACGGCGCAGGGGCTGTACTGGTGCGAGGTAGTCGTCCTGAGTGACGATCCGATCACGCCGACCTTTAACGTCACGCTGGTAGGCGCCGCAGACGCGCCCTCCAGCAGCGGAGGCGGCGGTGGTGGCGGCGATGGCGACGACGGCAGTTGCAGCACGGGTACGGGCGCGGCGTCGTGGCTGCTGCTCCTTGGCGCCCTTGCCACGTTGTCGCTGGCCATACGCCTGTTGCGGCGCCGCGGCGCAAAGGCTTGCACGACGGCGCAGGCGTGATGCAATGCGGGCATGAGCGGTGCAGCCACTGAAATCCCGGTTCAAGAAGCTCCTGTGGCGGCCAAGCCCAAGGAGTGGGACGGCCGCACACGCACCGGCTTTGGCATCCTGATCTTCTACTACCTGTTCCGGTTTCTCGGGCCGCGCTTTGCCTACGCGCTGCTGTACCCCGTCGCTTTCTACTACGTGTTGTTCAATCGAAAGCATGGGCGCGCAAGCCGCGACTACCTGCGGCGCCGCTACCCGCAAGCGGGCACCCTGCGCCTGTGGTGGAAAAACTACCGGCACTTCCTGAGCTTCGGGCGCGTACTGGTGGACCGCGGCTATGCGTTCCTGGGAATGCTGGGCGAAGTCAAGTTCGAACGCGACGGCCACGAAGTCATTGAGCAGACGCTGGCCGCGGGCAAGGGCGTGATCCTGATCAGCGCGCACCTGGGCAACTGGGAACTCGCCGCCTACTGCCTGGGCGGCTTCATGAGCCAGGGCCGGCGCGTGCCCGTCAACGCGGTGATGTTCAAGGGCGAAAGCGAGAAAGTCGAAAAGCAACTCAAGAAGGCAAGCGGCGAGCCGCCATTCCGCATCATCGCCAGCAACGACAGCCTGCAAGCCAGCATCGAGTGCAAAGAGGCGCTGGCCCGCGGCGAAGTCGTGGCGATTCATGGCGACCGCATCCTGGGCGGTGCCGGCGTGCGCGTGCCGTTTCTGGGTGCCGAGGCGAAATTCCCGATCGGCCCCTTCGTGCTCGCGGCCAGCACCGGTGCCCCTGTCGTGTTCACGTTTGCGAATCGGCTTGGCACGCGGCATTACGCGCTGATGGCGCGTGGGCCGCACTTCTTCAGTTACAGCAGCCGCAAAGAACGCGACGCCAATCTGAAGCACTGGGTGCAGCTATACGCGCAGCAACTGGAAGAACTACTGCAGAAGTACCCGCTGCAATGGCACAACTTCTACATGTACTGGGACGCCGACCGCGGCACGGGCTGGTAATGCCGGCAGCCCGATTTTCGCGACATTTGCCGTGAATCAGCCGCACCTGCCGCGTGATTTCTGTGTGAGCAGTACATGGGACATCCGGCTTACCGACACCACCGTTGCGTTTGCGCCCCCGGCAAGGGAAGTTGGCTTTGCCGTGAATGACGCCGACGATGACCCGGACTTCACACGCATGGTGGAGTCACACTTCGCCCGCAGCGTGCGCTTTTGCGCGCGGCTGCTGGGTGACGCCAACGAGGGCGAAGAAGTCGCCCAGGCGGCGTTTGTGCGGCTGTACGAGTCAGGCCGTCGACCCTGGGAACGGGGTGACCCGCTGCCCTACCTGTACCGCGTGCTGCGCAACGCCTGTGTTGACCACGTGCGCCGCCGCCGCACACGCGCCGCCGACGGCGACCTGGCCCAGGCCGCAAGCACGCCGGACCTGAGCAACGCCGAACGCGCCGAGGTGCACGCGGCGGTGATGAGTGCCTTGCAACAGCTGGAAAGCGCGCAGCGCGAGGTTGTGCTGCTGCGCTTTTTTGAAGGGTTGACACTGCCGCAGGCTGCCCAGTCGATGGAGCGCAGCATCGGCGCGACCGCCATGCTGCTGACCCGCGCCAAGGCCTGCTTGAAAGAACTGCTGGGCAAACTGCCGGAAATTCGAGGCGACGCATGAACAACATACGCGACATGTTTGAGCGGGCCCTGCACGAGCAGCTTTCAGCGCGCGAGCAAGCCGAGTTCGAGACGGCCATGCAGGACCCCGCCATGGCTGCCGCCTTCGAAGCTTACGCCGATGCCAAGGCCGACACCGGCAACATGGATGCATGGCTGCGCGATGCGGCGCTGGCCTCGTCGGCACTGACGAGTGACGCCTACGCAGGCGCAAAGTTGCGCAGCCTGCCGAAGGGCGGCCGCAAGCGCGCAAAGCTGTTTCGGATTGCCGCCGTGCTCGGTGCGGTCGCGGCGGCTGCAGCCATTGTGGCCATCATCTTTGTGCAACCGGGCAGCGCACCGGCACCGAACGAGGCCAGCCGGGCAAGCCTAGCCGGCGACGGCGGCGAAGAAGCGCCCAAGCCACCGAAGAAAGACAAGCCGGAAGACGAGCCAAAGAAGGAGCCCGCGCCGCCAGAGTTCGGTCGCCTTGACCTGAATGGAGATGGCAAGCTCGATGGCACGGAGTTGCCGAAGTTCATGCTGGAACAGATGGACGAGGACAAGTCCGGCGCTGTCGATGCCGATGAGTTTCGCAAGCACCACAAGCCACCGATGCCGCCCAAGCCCGAAGAGGTCTTCAAGCAGCGCGACACCAACGGCGACGGCAAGCTCGACGGGCCCGAGATCGACGAGCGCATGCGCAAAGACTTCGACGACGACGCCAGCGGCGACGTCAGCCTGGATGAATGGCGCAAGCACTTCCGCCCCAAGCCGGTCAAACCCGAAGACGAGTTCGGCAAGCTGGACAAAGACCGCGACGGATTCCTGACCAGGGAAGAGATTCCCACGCGCATGGTCCGTGACTGGGACACCAACGAAGACGGCAAAGTGTCCTTGGACGAGTTTCGCCGCAACTTCAAGCCGCCCATGCCGCCCAAGGGCGACGGCCCCATGCCCCCTCGTCCACCAGAGGGCGACGGTCCGCGCCCGCCACGCCCGCCAGAGGGCGACGGGCCGAGGCCCCCGCGCCCGCCTGAGGGCGATGGGCCCCGCCCACCGCGCCCGCCCGAGGGTGAGGCACCTCGGCCGCCGCGCGACTAGCCGTCAGCCATTCAGCATCAGCCGCAATGCTCGGACAGTGCGATGCCTCTCGTCCCTGCGCACATAACTCACTGACGGCACGCATTGGCAAATATGTGCGATTGAATCTATAAAGTACGCGAAATGTAATATTCTAGGCTTGGCGAAGCAGCCATTTGCAAGCTAAGCTGTCGGAGAATCTAATCTGACAACCACCGGCTCGGAGGGAGCTATGCGACGTTCATTACTAATCCTCGCCGGCGTGAGCGCGCTTTTGGGGGCCGTTCTCACTTCAGGTTGCGGGCCGGGGCTGATTGCCTTGGGCGGCGGCGGTACGGGCACGTGGTTCGGCTTGTCCGGCGGCGACGACGACAAACCAAAGAAGAAAGACCCGCCTCCACCAAGCACCAACGTGGCGCCCGCGGTAATTGTCACGGGTGTCAGCCGCGGGGACTCGCCGATCTCGGTGACGTACACGCTGCTGGACGCCAACGCCGACCCATGCAGCGTTGAAGTGCAGTACTCAACGGGCGGGGCATTCCAGCCCTGTTTCGCGGGTGCCGGCGGCGACGGCACGACCGGCCTGAGCTCAAGCGCCAGCGGTGTCGCCCACAGTTTCAGCTGGGAGTTTGTCGCGGACTTCGGCGGGCCGCAGCTTACATCCAACGTAACAGTGCGCGTGCGCGCCAACGACGGCACACTCACGGGCAACTGGAACGAGCTGACCAACCTGAACGTCGGTAACGACGCACCCACGATCAGCAACATCCAGTTCACCAATTACAGCGGCACGTTGTTGTTCACGTTCGAAGTCACGGACGAAAACAGCGACGCCGCGAGCTTTGAGCTGGCGTACTCGATCGACCAGGGCCAGTCGTTCGTGCCGATCGACATTGACCCCATGTCGGGCGGCTATGAACTGATCGGCAACCCGCCGACCAATCTGCCCACGTCGCCCAGCGGCTCGGCCGCCCAGGTGATCTGGAACAGCAACATTCAGTTGCTTGATTTCGTGGGCCAGATGCAAATGCTGTTTGTCCCGCGCGACCACCCGACCGGCTATGCAGACCCGACCGAGGGCCCGGGCGTGGTCGATGGCCCGTACCAGCTTGATAACTCGATCAACAATCCCCCGGTCGTCAGCATCATCACCGACCTCGACGGCCAGTTGTTCGTCGGCAAGGTGCCGTTTCAAGTTGCGCTGTCAGACGACGAACAGGACCCGGCGGCTGTGATTGTTCAGTACAGCATCGACGGCGGGCAGAACTGGGACCCGGCAACGCTGGTAAACCAGTTTCAACCCGGCGTGGCAGGCCCGTTTCAAACCAGCGTCAACCCGCAGGTCTTTGACGTGGTGTGGGACGCCCTGGCTGACATGAACGCGCCGATCGGCACATATGTGAACGACTTTTCAAACGTGCTGTTGCTGGTTGTGCCCGCCGATGGATCAGCCGGGACGCCTGTCGTGTCCAGCGCCTTTGACGTCACGGGCAACACGGCACCGGTGGTGGCAGATGTCAGCGTACTGCAGGATTCGGGCAATATCCCGATTGTCATCACGCTGCAGGACGTCAGCAGTGACACGTGCAGCGTGCTGATCGAGTACAGCACCGATGGCACTTCCTACACCACTCTGCCGGCATCCAGCATCCAGTTCGGTGACCCTGATGACATGCCGTCCAACAGCATCGGCCTGTCGTCGGCGCTGGTGTGGGACTCAACAGCCACGTTTCCCAACCAGAACCAGGCCACCGTTTTCCTGCGTATCACACCGACCGATCATCCGGCCAGCGCGCCGCCGATCTTGCCGGCGGTTGTCGGCGCGGCGGACCTGACTGGCGTCGCCTTCGTGAGCCTTTCGTTTCCCGTGATCAACAACCCGTCGGGCACCGACCCCGTCAGCCTCAGTGTCTACACCACCGACGACCAGACGCCCCCGAACCTGACACCCACGCCCGTGGTCACCGTAAAGCCGGACCCCACAACCCCGGGGATCGTCTATTTCGACCGTGAGGTCACGCCGCCATCGGCGCTGGTGCAGGACACGCTGTGGAAGATTCTCGACAGCGGCCCGCAGTGGGGAACGCTCGAGACCATCGGCGGTGCTTCGCTGACGTATGCGACTGGCAGCGTTGAACTCAATGCCTCGGTATCCACGAACGACACGATTGTCATTCACGACGGCCTGAACGCGCCGGTAACGTTCGAGTTCTGGGATGGAGGTGCCCTGGGCGTCGATACCGTGCCTGTCCTGATTGTCGGCATGACCACCGCCGAAGAGTTTGCGCAGGCCTTGGCGGCTGCAATCAACGGCAATACTTCGGTGCGCATTGTTGCGACGCACCAGACCGGCACCGGGCAGATCAATCTTCAACACGAAATCGCTTGCCGGCTTGGTAATGCCAGCTCGGCTGATCCCGGGCGCGGCAACGCGGTGAACATCTCGAGTCCGCAGGCAATCATCGCATCCGTCACGCAGATGAACGGCGGCGCGGGCACCCAGCGCATGCGCTATGTCGCGCCGGCCAGTGACCCGGGCAAGGGCTATGTCGACCTGATCTGCGAGATTGACCATCCCTCGTTCTGGCAAACCGTGCAGCGCGGGTACCGCCTTTACCTCGGCGACCCGGTGGGCAGCGTCAGCATCACCGCAACCAACCCCAACGGCGCCACCAGCGTTCTCGTCAACGGTGTCGTGGAGTTCACTGGCGCAGTAACGCCCTCAACGGCCCCACAACACTTGACCTGGGAAGTCGTCGGCGGTTCAGTCAACGGCACCGTCACCCAGAGCGGCCGCTACCAGGCCCCTGCAACGCACCCGACACCCAACACCGTCACCATCCGGGCATTCTCGGTCGATCCGGCGGTTCAGCCGGGGTCGGCGATGCTGACGATTATCCCGGAACCCACGTCCATCGTCGTTACGTCGGCCCAGACCGGATCGCTGACACTCGGCGCACAGCGCCAGTACTCGGCATCCGTGCTTCCGCTAACGCCGGCACCGGGCGCGCCGCAGAATGTCGACTGGCGGGTGGTCTGGAATGGCACGCCGTGGGGCGGCGGTAACTCCAACGTCGGCACGATCACCACGTCGGGCCTGTACACCGCGCCTGTCACATTGCCCAACCCGCCTAACGTCATCATCCAGGCGGTAAGTGTGGTGAAGCCGACAGTGATCGGCAGCTACCCCCAGGACCTGGTGGCACCAGCACCGACCAGCTTCGCGTTATCGCCGTCGAGCGCCATCTTGTTCGCGGGGAGCGCCGGCCAGCAGTTCACGCCGACATCTTTCGTGCCCACGAACGCAAACCAGTCCGTGACATGGGAGCTCAGCGCTTCCGTAGGCACGCTGATCAACGGCTACTACACACCGCCGCCAACAGTGCCGACACAGACCCAGGTAACGGTGACTGCCCGCAGCACCGCCGACACGCTGGTCACGGCGTCAGCCCTGGTGACGATCAATACGGCTGCGTCGGTGATGCCCGGCACGATCACCGTGACTCCGCCTGAGGGCTACACTTTCTCTGCCGGAGTGCCGATCCAGTTCTCGCATGTCGTCGGCCCGACCGGCGCCCCACAAAGCGTAACGTGGTCCAAGGTTTCCGGCAGCAACGGCAGCGTGTCACCCTCCGGCCTGTTCACGCCAACTGCCACCACCGTGGACGAAGATGTAACACTCCGCTGTGAAGCCACCGGGTTCCCGACCGTGTTCCAGTTGATCGACATTACGATCACGGGAGACGGTCGAAACTGGAACGACGTCAACAGCGTGGTCATGTCGCGCGGCTCGCCGAACATGGTCTGGGACAGCTTCAATGATCGGCTGTGGATGATCGGCGGGCGCAGCCCGGGCACAGTCAGCACGGCCCACGACCGCACACCGCTGACGCTGGACACCGGCCCCTTCACGCTGGGCGTTGGCGCCCCGATCGGCGGCGTCACCTACGGGAGCTCGGAACCGAACACGATCGCCGCAGCCTACGACAGCACCAACAAGCGCATCATCGCCATTCTGGGCAAGGGCATCGGCACGCAGGTCGAGGTATGGCAAGCCGACGTGCAAGTGACGAATCCGACGTGGACGCAAATCAGCTACGGAACGGGCGGAGATGCACCGACACTCGGCGGCAACGGCACCTATCACTGCTGGTACGACGATGTCCTGGCTGAATTGCACGTGATGTTCAACGTCGGCATCATCTACCGATTTGATTGCGGGGCGTTGTCTCCGACCAAGGACCAGTGGAAGACCCGGCTGTTCACCAGCAGCACGGGCAACGGTCCCGCGGTGGTGGAACTCTGCGGGCACTCGTACGACCCGGCCACTCGCACGCACTGGTTTGTCGGCCCCGCCAACGGCACCGGCAGCGCAGCCATCCAGGTATCGAAGATCACTTCGCCGGTCTGGAGCTGGTCGTCACTCTCAAACAGCGGTGGCGCAGACATCCCGGCCTTTGGCATTGCGAATCCCGCGGTACTGTTTCACGCGAATCACCTTCACGTCTACAGCGGCAAGCGGGTCGATACCGATGCCCTCGTGAACGACTTGTACGACGTTAACGTCACGTCCGGCACCCTGGCCATGTGGTCCCGTATCACCCAAGGAAGCGAGGAGCGGCCCCTGCCCCGCGGCGATGCAGGGTTCATTGAAATGCCCTCCAACGGCTTCCTGCTGTACGGCGGCGAAGCTGTCAAAGGCGCGTTCGGCGACTTCTGGGAGTACACGCTGGGCCAGACCAGCCCGGCTGTATTCGTGCCACTCGATGCCGAGAACATGCGGCCGGCAGGCCGACGCGACGCAGCCGGCGTAATGGTCAACGGCTTTGGCTACTTCTACGGCGGCATGTGTGACCACGGTGCGAGCGCCGACCTGTGGCAGATGGAATGGGACGGCTCAAAGGGTGCAGCGGTCTGGACACGACTGTCGCCCGACGGCGTGCGCCCGCCGGCACTCTGGGGCGCCGCCATGACGTACAACCCGGACCTGGACCTGATTTTCATGCTCGGTGGCGACCGCAGCGACACTACGACGCCCAACGTCATCAACGCGCTCTACGCCTATGACATCGGCTCCAACACCTGGACGCTCCTTAATGCCCCCGGTTCACCGCCCGGCGCACGTCGTGGCGCGGCCCTCTGCTATGACCCTGACAACGAGCGGCTGTGGGCGTTCGGCGGTGAGACCTACTCTTCCCCCAGCGTGATCAAGCTGAACGATCTGCGCTATCTCAGCCTGGGCGGCGGCTTGCCCGGTACCTGGACCCCGGTGTCCGGCGCAACCGGAAGCCCACCCGACCCGCGTGTCAACGCGACGATGGGCTGGGACGAGGTCAAGCAGCGCATTCTTGTTGTCGGCGGCACCATCAGCACGGGCAGTACCAACCTGCTTTACGAGTACACACCGGCAGGCAACACGCCCAACCACTGGAGTTCGCTGGTCGTGAACAACGGCGGCAGTGCTGAACCCATCGCGCGCAGCGGGGCAATCTGGGACCCTGATCGCGTACGCTTCATCCATGCGCCCGCCACCAGGCGGCTTGCGCAGGCGATGGTCATGGCAACGCCGGGGCCGGCTTTCCAGTACCTCACGGACCCGCCGCTGGGCAACAACGGCTCAGGATCCAGCGGCTTGTTTGACGACGGGATTCGAACATACTACGTCGTCTTCGGAGAACGAAACATCGGTGGCAGGCAAGTCGGCACGAACACCGTCCGCCGGGTTGAGTTTGAATAGTGATAGAGTGCGCACCGCAATGGAGATTGGTCGGCAACCCTCCTCCCGGGTTGTTACGGACCTTCCTGTGTAGTGCCCTTGCGCGACACAAGACCGACTGAAGAGCGGCGGAAAAGGCGACTGTAAAGCGACTGAATGCACCCGAACGAGCAGCTCGATGACTTGTTTCTTGAACGCGCCGAACGCCGCGGTCTGCTTTCCGTCGCCCAGATTCATGCCCTGCGCGACGAACTCGAGTCGCGAAGGGACCACGAGCCCGACCTGTGCGCGCACGAAGTCGTCGTTGAAAAGGGCTGGCTAGGCGTAGAAGCCGCGCTGGCTGTCCTTGAGGCGCACCCCGACGAAACACTCGAAGAACTGAAAGCCCGATTGCTGGCGCACGACGATGAGCTGCAACCGATTCGTCGCGACACAGAACGGCTTGGCCGCGTGGCACCCTATGCCAGTCGCGACGATGAACTTGCGCCTGAGCAGGAAGACTTCTTTCCCGAGGTTCCGAAGTTCGTCGAGCCCGTGGGCCCGTCCTACGCGTTTGCGGATTCGGGCGACACGGACAACAACCTTGAGATGGAACTTCCGCCGCCCGACACACGCAGCGGCGACAGCCTGTTTGAAGAACAGCAGCAAAACCTGATCCCGAGCCTTGAAGCTGACGACGACGAGCCGGCAATGGTCGAGCGCACGCCCAGTGCGCGACTTGCGCAGGTCAAGCTGGACGCGCTGGATCATGTCGACCTTGACGAAGAGGAAGTGCTGGAGGCGATTGAGTCGCTGGATGCAGAAGAAGCCGGGCAGTTCGGGCCCGAGTCGTCGAGTGCCACCTCGCTTGGCATTGACAAAGAAGACACTTCGCTGGGCATCACCGGGCTGCGCGTCGGCGACACCGCGCAGCGCACCGCAAGCGACACAGCCCACGGTGAAGACGAAGCGCTGGCCCCGGCACCCAAGTTCCAGCTCAAGGGTTCGAAGGGAGCCTCGGACGATTTTTCGGCATTTGGCGACGACACTCTTTCGCCCGATGCGCTCAGCACGTTTGTCGAAGACGAGTCCGAGGAAATCTCGCAGCTCATGAACGACAGCGCGGTCAACGAGGTGATGGAACAGGCCGACGACACCTACTTCGGCCCGCCCGCTGACCTGACCACGACACCCCAAGAAATGCTGCACGACAGCATCGCGCCGCCCAAGCCGATCGACGCGCAAACACTGTTTGACTCGGAAGACCTGAAGGTCCCAAGGGGCAGGGCCGCAGCCTCGGTCAGCCATCGCGAAGAAGACTTTGCCGCCACCGCGCCGCCCGAAAACCCCGAGATGGCGCAGGCGCGAGCAGAGGACGACTCGGACATCTCGGTGACCATGCAGGATGACTTCCCGACCGGTGCCGGAACCATCATCGATGATTCCGATGTCAGCATGGAGGACATCACCAGCGAGTCCGAGGTCACTACCGGCAGCCGCACCCAATTCCAGACCGGCGAGGGCGGCCGGCGCGGCTTACGCGACCGCACCGACAGCAAACTGGGCAGCGAAAGCGCCGTCACCGGCGAGAAGATTACCGGCCACGAGATGACGCTGGCCGACCTGCGCAGCCAGATGGGCATCGGCAGCGGCGTCAAGGTCGGCAAGCACACCACGCGCCTGAAAAAACTGGCGGGCAGCAAGCGCCGCTACAGCGTGATTCGCGAGATTGCGCGCGGCGGCATGGGCAAGGTGATCGAGGTCGAAGACAACGACCTGCGCCGCAGCGTCGCGCTGAAGGTTTTGCGCAAGGAAATGCTGGACCGGCGCGACCTGGTTGAGCGCTTCCTTGAAGAAGCCCAGATCACCGGCCAGCTGGAACACCCGAACATCGTGCCCGTGCACGAAATCGGCGTAGACGGCCGAGGCAACCTGTACTTCACGATGAAGCTGGTTGAGGGCGAAGACCTTTCCAGCATTCTCAAGCGCCTGCGCAAGAAAGACCCCAGCGCCGAGAAGGCTTTCCCGATCACGCGGCTGGTCGACATCTTCATCAAGATCTGTGAAGGCGTGGCATTCGCCCACAGCAAGGGCGTGATCCACCGCGACCTCAAACCAGCCAACGTCATGGTCGGGCGCTTTGGCGAAGTGCAGATCATGGACTGGGGCGTGGCCAAGATCGTCGGCCGCAAAGAAGACACCGCCGACCGCGCCGTGGTCAGCGACCGCCAGGACGACGACGCGTCGCGCACGATGACCGGCAGCATCCTGGGCACACCCAGCTACATGAGCCCCGAGCAGGCCCGCGGCGAAGTCAACACGATGGGCCCCGAAAGCGACATCTTCTCGCTGGGCGTGATTCTCTATGAGCTGCTGGCGCTCCAGACGCCATGGACGGCGCAAACCAGCGCCCAGGTGCTCGACCAGGTCAAGAACTTTGACCCGCAGTCGCCCAGTGCCATGAACCCTGAGCGCAGGATCCCCGTCGAGCTTGAGCAGCTGGCGATGAAGTGCATCGCCAAGCAGTCGCACAAGCGCATCGGGACCGCAGCCGAGCTGATTGACAACCTCAAGAGCTGGCAGGAAGGGCGCACGCTCGCGGCTGTCAAGTACAGCCTGGGGCAGTTGATCGGCAAGTGGGTCACGCGCCACAAGGTCGCGGTGATCACCAGCCTGCTGGTGCTGGCGGCACTGGTCGGCGGCAGCATTTTCGCGTACCAGGCGGCGCAGCGGGCGGGCGAACTGCGGGCCGAGACGGCGATTGCCGAGGCTGACGTGCTGCTGGGAAGCGCCCGCGAGTCGTTGGGCAAGAGCGACTTTGCCGACGCGCGCAAACTGGCCGGCGATGCCGCCAGCAAGTACCAGTCCGCACTGATCACCCTTGGCGACGACGAGCGCGCCAGCAAAGGCCTCGCCGGCGCCAATACCGTCAGCAGCGAAGCAACCGTGCGCGAAGAAATTGTCCGTCGCGAGAGTGAGGACCTGCTTCGCCAGCAGCAATTGCAGAAAGAATTCAACGAGTCGCTGGTCATCGCCGAGGTAGCACTCGACAAGGCGCGCAAGCTCGACGCAGGCGGCGAAGCCGACCTGTTGAAGGTAAACGCCGCCTACGACGACGCCCGCAGTGCCTTCGTGCAGGTGCGCAGCATTCGTGTTGAGGGGCTTGAAGAAGAAAAGTTGCAGGTCGCCAACGCACTGGCCGAGATTGACGCCTGGCTCAAGGGCTACGAGGCGCGCAAACAGTCCGAGGTCGACATGGCCAAGCTGCGCACGCTCGTGGACAGCGCAGGCAAGAAACTCGCCACGGCCAAAGCCGCCGAGAAGTATGAAACCGCGTCGCGGGCGCTGATCGAGACCATCAGTGTGTGCGACCAGGCCATTGCAGTCTCGGCACCGGGCGAACCCGCTGAAAGACTGCGCGACCGCGCACTGAACATGAAGGCCGACGCGGCTCTGACGTTCGCCAAGCGTGCCCTGACCGAGCAACGCTTTGACGTCGCCGAGTTGATGCTGGATACCGGCGCCAGCACCGGCCGACTCACTGACGATATCCGCGTCACGCGCGACGCCCTCAAGGCCCAGGTACAGGAACAGTCGCAGTTCAAGCAGGCCATGGCCGCCGCCGAGCAAGCCATTGCCGACAAAGACTGGGCGATGGCGCAAACCTACATCCGCAGCGCGATGACCGAGGCCAAGAACAGCCAGTTCGCGACCGACAACGACCGCGCCCGGCTTGAGCGCATGCTGCAACTCGCGATGCTTGAGCAGTTGCATGCCCGCGACGTGCTAGCGGCGCGCTCAGAAGAGATGGAGGCGGTACTCAAGGACTACGACGAACTTACGCCGCAGCTTACCGATGCCGACTACCGCTCGCGCGCCCTGACGTTCCGTGAGGACCTGCGCCGCAGGCTGGGTGCGCGACTGGTCGAAGAGGCGGAAAGCGCCGAGGAAGATACCGTCCGCGGCGAACTATATGAAAAGGCGCTCGTCTACGTGACTGACAAGGCCGTGATCGCTGACATCAAGGCGCGGCTTGGCGATATCAAGATGCGCCTTGCGCGGGCGCAGGTGGCCGAAGGACTGGTAATGCTGTCGCCCGGGACGTTCATCCTGGGCAGCAATCGCGAAAGCGACCAGAACCCGCTGCGCCAAGTTGAGCAACAGCAATTCCTGTACGTAGACAAGTACCCCGTCACCAATGAGGAGTTCAAGGCGTTTGTAGATGCCGGCGGCTACACGACACCCGAGTACTGGCACGAAGAGGCGCGCCCGATGCTCAGCCAGTTCGTCGACAGCACCGGCGCAAGCGGCCCGGCCACATGGGCCGAGGGCGGCTTTGACGTCAGCCTCGCCAAGTACCCGGTAACCGGCGTGAGCTGGTATGAGGCCAGCGCATACGCGGCATGGAAGGGCAAACGCCTGCCCACGCCCGACGAGTGGGAGATTGCGGCTGGCGCACCGGTGGCCGGGAACGTGGACGTCGCCGACTACCCCTGGGGGCTGCGCGAGAAGGCGCCGCCCATGGGCGTGCTTGAGCCGCGCGAAGTCGGAACGGCCGAGTGGGACAGCAACCCGACCGGCGCGCGCGACATGGGCAGCAATGTCGCCGAATGGACCGCGCTGGCCAAGGGCGGCGCAGCCACGGTCAAGGGCGCCGAGCCCGGCCTGCGGGCTGAACTGTGGTTCCGGTATGCGCGTCGCGCCAAGGTCAGCTATTCGCCCCTGCTCGATCGCAGCTCAGGTCGTGGTTTCCGCTGCATCCAGACGTTCACATTCGAAGGCAAGGACGGCGATGGCGATTGATGTTACCGCAGGCGTCGCAGGGTTCGCGGACACTGCTCGCGCAACAAGCTCTACGACTGCCAGCTCAAAGGCTGCACGTCGTTTCCTGATGCTGGCTGTGCTGGCAGCCGTGGCTGCACTCGGCGCGTGCTCGAACGTGGAAACCCCCGACCTCAAAGCCGACGTCGAACGTGAACAGATCATCCCGCCGGGGTGGCAGCCATTGCCGTTGCGCGTGGGGCTGGCGCCGTTTCGCATGGCCCTTGAGCTGGATGACAAGCGCTACAACGTGGAAGACACACAGCGCTGGGTGCTGGTCCCTGACGAAGACCGCCTGAACGGCCCCGATGGCCTGCACCGGCAGATGCTCGACACCCTGCGCCAGTACCGCATGTTTGAGGCAATCGTGCCCATCGAGGGCGCAACACCAGAGACGCCGCGCAGCGACATGCAGGCGGCTGCCCTCAAGCAGGGGCTCGATCTCATCATCGTGCCCACGCTCAAGCGCCACGATGTCGGGTACATCGACAGCAACGGCGCATATGGCTGGAACATGTTCATCTGGTGGATGGTCAGCCCGATCTTCTCGTGGTGGATCGCCGATGAAGATTTTGACGCGCACCTGCACGTTGACCTGCGCCTGTACCCGACCAATCGCGATGAAGAACTGGCGGGCAAGCGCCTGCAACCGCCCGAAACCATCATCCGCAGCCTCGACGACTGGGACGAAGGCTTCAACCTGTTCAGCATTTTCAGCACGCCCAACCACTTCGATGAAAGCAACTGGCAGAAGATCGGTGGCTTGCTGCTGCCCATCGCTGAAAACGAGGCCAAGAAAGCGGCCCTGCGATTCGTCACCAACGACCTGCGCCAAGCCGCCGAAACCGAACAGTTCAAGGCCGGCATTCGCCGCCGGCTTGCGCTGGTGATCGGCGTGGACGGCACCGGGCAGCCGCCGACACCGCTGACACGATTTGCAACGCGCGACGCGCAGGAGTTCGCGGCGCAGATCGTGGAAGCGCAGAATGATGCAGTGCCGGAAGGCGCTTTGCGCAGCGTGGTCGGCCCCCGCGCGACCCGGCGCTCGGTCGAACAGGCGGCGCGTGACCTTGCAGTGCTGGCGCGCGGCAACGATGACGTGATTCTGTATTTCAGCGGCATCGGCGCGATGGATGCCAAAGGCGAGCTGGCGCTGATGCTGGCGCAGCCCACCAGCGGCGGCGTTGAGAAGATCGCGCTGAATGACCTGCTGGATCTGCTGCTGGCAAACAACCCGCGCACCCTGACGCTGGTGCTGGATTGCAGCTTTGCCGCCCCCGGCGACAAGCGTTGCGCCACCACCGCCGACAGTCTGGCAGCGGCGCGTGAAAGCGGCCTTACCGGTTGCCGACTGGATGCCGTGATTGAGCGTGCAAAGGCGCGCGGCACGTCGGTCGTCCTGCTTGCCGCAAGCAGCGCCAAGACCGGCCAAGACGAAGCCATGCCGGCCCTCGAAATCGACGACCTGTCGCACGGGTTGTTCAGCAGCTTCGTGTTGCAGGGCCTGTCAGGCGAGGCCGACGCCAATCGCGACCGCCTGGTCACGGCCACGGAATTGCGCGACTACACTGGCGCCAAGGTAACGCACATCGCGCAGCTTGAGGGCGAGACCCAGACCGGGTGGTTCCGCATCGACGACAACCGCAAGGGCTACGCTCTGCCCGCCCTGCGCAGGTAGTCGCGCAGGTCTACTCCCACACCACGAACCGGGCGCACGGCTGAAAGCCCAGCCGCTCATACAACTCCAGCGCGCCCGGGCTGTCGCTGGGCACGGTCGTGACCTCGCAGGCCGTGAACGGGCCGCTCTGCATCTCCAGCAGCAGGTGCATCACCAGCGCGCTGCCGACCGCCTTGCGCCGGTGTTCTTTCGCCACTTCCAGCGTAAAAATCCCGAAGCGCCCCGGCCCAAGTTCGGGCGTCGCAAACCCGACCGCCAACCCCGCCACCACGCCCTCGTGCGTCGCCGCCGCCGCAAAATAGTTGCCGCGCAACGGCCGCTGGCTTGCCAGCTCGTGACCCATCTGCGGACAGCGCGACATCAGCAGCGCGAACTCAAACCCCAGCACCTCGGCGCGTGAGCGCGCGTCGCGCCCCGGCTCAAGGTCAATGTCCGCCGGCGTTGCGCGCAGGTTCAGAGCTGTCGCCGCGTGCCTTGCCCCGGCTTTGCGAAAAAAGCCGGCGGCAGCGCGGTCCTGCTCGTCCACGCCAACGCCTTCCACCATGCCAAAGAAGCTGGTTTCCGGGCCCCGCGGGTTGCCCCAGAACGGGTTGAGACTGCGCCCGTCAAATCCCGCCCCGATGCGCGGCTGCAACTCGCGCAGCAGTGCGCTACCCACACCGGCCCGGCGCGCGTCGGGTCGCACGCCGACGGCGTACAGGCCCCCTGGGCCGCCATGGGCGAATCCGACCAGTTCGTCGCCATGCTCAGCAAACAGCAGGCAGTCAGGATCAAATCCCGGCGCGCCGGCAATGCGCTTGCGCAGGTCGCGCGCGCCCACGGGCCAGAAATTGTGCGCGCCGTTGAAGCAGGCGTTGTGCAGCGCCGCCCAGCGCGGCAGCAGGTCGTCCGAATACGGAATCAGGTTCAGTTGCGTCATAGCGGGCAGCGAGTTCCGGCGATGGTTGCGCAAGCCTAGTCCGCAATCCCGTTTCCGCAATCTGCCGCCCCCTGCCCCGCGTGCGCCGCGGCGCTACCCTTCCGCCATGTTTGTTGACGAACACACCATTACCGTGCGCGGCGGACGCGGCGGCGACGGCCTGACAAACTTCCGGCATGAAGCGTTCGCGCCCAAGGGCGGCCCCGATGGCGGCGACGGCGGCGACGGCGGCGACGTCATCTTCGTCGCAAGCCACCAGACGCACGGCCTGGGCCACCTGCAGCAGACCCACGAAATCAAAGCCGAAGACGGCACCGACGGCAAAGGCAGCAACAAAGCCGGCCGCAACGGCCAGGACAGGATTGTCGAAGTGCCGGTAGGCACCATTGTCTACTGGGTCAAGGCGCCAGCCGCGCCCGCACCCGTCGAGCCGGACCCCGAAGACCTCGACATCGCCAACGCTCCCGAAGAGGCATTCACCGAAGCAGGCGCCAGCGGCGAAGACTTCGAAGAGCCGGAGCCGGCGCAAGCCGAGGTCATCCAGCTGGCTGACATGGACCAGCCGGGCATGCGCGTGGTCATTGCACGCGGCGGCAACGGCGGGTTCGGCAACAAGCACTTCGCGACGGCGACCAACCAGTCGCCGCGCCAGTCCAACCCCGGCAGGCCGGGCGAAGAAAAACTGCTGCGCCTTGAGGTCAAGCTGATCGCGGACGTCGGCCTGGTCGGTTTGCCCAACGCGGGCAAGAGCACCCTGCTGGCACGGGTATCGCGCGCCAAGCCCAAGATTGCGGCGTACCCGTTCACCACGCTGGGCCCGCACATCGGCATCGTTGAGATGGGTCCCGCCCAGCGCTTCGTGATGGCGGACCTTCCCGGGTTGATCGAGGGTGCCGCCGCCGGCAAGGGCCTCGGCCACCAGTTTCTCCGGCACGTCGAGCGCACGCGCTTGCTGCTGCACATGATCGACGTAAGTGACGGCGAGCCCGAACAACTCAAGCACGACCACGACGTGATCGTCGGTGAACTTCAAGCCTTCAGCCCGGCACTGGCCAACAAGCCGCGCATCGTGGTCGCCAACAAAGCCGACATCCCCGGCGCCGACGAACGCGCCAAGGCGCTGGGAGTCCTTCTGGGGCAAGAAGTTACGTTGATCAGCGGCGTCTCGGGCAAGGGCGTGAAAGAGCTGCTTTGGGCAATTTATCACAAGCTGTACCCCGCCAACCCTGAAGCCTGAAAAACCTCGGCCAAAGTTGTGGGAAAACACGCAACGAATGCACCCGTACGTGCGTATCACTGCAGGGCGTCGTCTCGCCCCAGGGAGCCAAGATGCGCAACGGGAAACGTGGGCAGGGTTTGACGTTGGTAGCGTTGGGCGCGCTGCTGCTGATCGGCGGCCTCAGCGCATGGCTGTTGTTCGCCCCAAAGTCTGATCCGAAGCGGGTCGAGAAACCCGTGATTCATCAAACCGGCCGCTAGCCCGGGTCTCGAATCAGTGCAGTAACGCAGCTATAAAAGGCGGTTCATGAAGGGCGCGCAAGTAGCGATGTTGATCTGGATGGCCAACCTTCTGGTGATGGCCGGTGGCGCGTTCATTGGCTACAAATACTACACCGGGATTGAAGCCGACCGCGAGATCGTCTACGGCAAGGTCGGCGCCCCGAAATCGAAAGAAAAGCGCATCGGCTGGCAGGACCAGACCAGCGCCAGCAACGCCACGAACGTCATGGCGGTGCAGCCGCCGATGTCACCGCGCGAGCGGCCGAAAGAAACCACGCCGCCGCCGCCACCTCCTCCGCCACCACCCCCGCCGCCGGACCCGACCGACGACCAGCTGAAAGCTGAGCTCGAAAAGTGGCTGAACGAGCAGTTCACGCTGCTGCGCGTGTGGGGCACCAGCAGCGCGACGATCACCGCCAAAGAAGTCGGCAACGTCAACCTGCACATGTTTCCGAGCATGAACTTCAAGACCGAGTATGCCGAGGCCGGCGACTCCAAGATCAAGGGCCTGGCCAAGTACGACCTGACCGTCGTGTCGATTCACATCGACACCACGACCGTGCTGTCCGATTACGTCCTGTTCAAGGGCCAGTGCCGCAACGCCAAGTTCCCCACGAAGTACTTTGAAGTGCCGCTGAAGATGTCGAAAACCGCGATTCGCGAAATTGACGTCAACAAGATGGGCAAGAACAAGAGTGGCGCCGGCAGCACCATCAAGCTGCCTAAGGACCCCGTGCCCGCGCCCGACGAAGTCGAGGTCAAGGACAACCGGCCCAAAGAATCGGTGTATGACTCGGGCAAGGACGAATGGACGCTCGGCACCGATGATTACAATAATGCGCAACTTGCCGACGAGCTGGCCAAGTACGCCAAGGTCGCCTACGACCGCGACGGCAAGCCTCTGGGCATCCAGATCAGCGATGAACTGCCCGACGACAACGTGGTCGCCAAACGCGGCGGCCGCCGCGGCGACATCATCAAGGCGGTCAACGGCAAGCCCGTGACCAGCATGGCCGACGTCAAGCGCATCGTGCGCGCCGAGTACGACGCGGGTGTGGACCGCTTCGAGGTCAGCTATGAGCGTGACGGCGTGCCCGGCACCAAGGTCTTCATCGCGCCCAAGAAGAAAAACACCGGCGACAAGTAGCTGCACCAATCCAGCTTTCACGCAACGCCGCGCCCAGCGCGGCGTTTCACTTTCGGAGGCTGCACATGAACCCCCGCATCGTGAAGCTGGTTGGATGGCTGGTCGTTGTCGTCGTCTCGCTGGCGACCGGCGTCGGCACCTATGCCATGACTCTCACAAATCGCAGCGCGCACGACGACGTGACCAGGCAACTGGCGTCGGCGCGCGCCACGCAGCCCCGCGTCGAGTGGTCGCAGACGCAACACGCGCAGGCAGCTGTTCTGCCGGTCGTGCAGACGTCGCCGATCGAACGGCCCATGCCGCTGGTAGTGACCGACGAGCCCAAACCCGTGGTGATCACACCGCCCACAGACGCCGAGTTGCAGGCGCAACTGCAAGCCGAGCTCAACCAGCGCTTTCCCCTCGTGATGATCGCCTGGAGCGAAGACGGCAGCCTGGAAGCCAGCGCCTTCGTGGCGCCCAACCGCGCTCACCTGCATGTCTGGGTCGGCACCAGTCTGGCAGATCAAGGCGCCGACGCGATCGTGACCGCCATCGCCCGCGACCATATCACGCTGGACGCTGCCATGCCGGGCCATGAGGGCAAGCGCTTTGACGTGAAGCTGACGCTGAAAGAACCCGAGCCCCTGAAGCGCGAGTGGGCGTCCATGCAGACCGAGGGCGAAGTGTTGCCGCACGGCGACACAATCAACCCCAGGTTCGAGCGCGAGAAGAAGTAGCGACGGGTGCCTTTCTCCGTGTCGATCCGTGAACTCCGTGGCTGCTTTACTTGTCGTGGCAAGTAAAAGGGCTGACAGGAGCCCGACCCATGGCCGAGATCAGCAAGATCGCGAAGCAACTGCGCAAGTTCGCGCTGTCGTACCCGGAGGCGTGGGAAGATTTTCCGTGGGAGCACCAGGTCATCAAGGTGCGAAAGAAGATTTTCGCGTTCATCGACAACGACGGCAACAAGCAGCTCAACATCACGGTCAAGCTGCCCGACAGCGGCGACGACGCCATCGCCATGGAACAGTGCGAGCTGACAGGCTACGGCCTCGGCAAAGCCGGCTGGATCACAGCCCGCTTCAAAAAGGGCGACAAACTGAACGAGAAGCAGCTAAGGGCCTGGATCACCGAAAGCTACAAAGCAATCGCCCCCAAATCGCTGACCAAAACCCTGCCCAACGAAGCCAAGTAAGCAGCGGCGACCGGCCATGGTGCTATCGAAGTTGGCCATGCAAGCCCGATCATCCGCCTCCGGGTGGCGATCCTCCGCACTCCTTTATGGCGTAACTCAGAATTTGCAGGTAGCCGTCGTTCACTATCTCTTCCCGTGCAAAGCACTCAAGATACACAAACCACAACACTGGCAACGACCTCCGACTCTTGATTGTGCCCACGGCCTGAACTGCGGCTAACTTCAAACCATCCCACTGCCTGTGTACCAACAGAAACGCATGCAATGAGTTCAAATCGTCCTCCGACGTGCTTGCATGCATTTCCCGAAGAAGCTGCAGTTTCGCATCGTCGGCCACTTCCTCATTTCCTAAGACCCTGGTCTTCTCATCGAAGTCATAGCGGTAAACATCAAAAGGCCGACACCCAGAGCGGTTTGCGGCTGGCAGTTCCACCGCCTGATTCGCTTCCGACCCACAGGCCGAAGCAATCGTCAGCAATAAGCTCAGCCAGAGCGCAACCAACCATTGGATTGAATCGCGTACGACCCTGAGGGAAGTAAAGAACGTCAGATCACGGATGGTCTTCATAGGTCGGCCGCTCCGGCTCTACCTCGGTGGGCACTGCGGCCATGCTACCAGCCGTGGAATCAGCCCGGCTAACACATTCCAGAACGAAGCCGATCGCTATCTCGAACGGAGCCTGAGAGTGCGCACCGGTGGGGCAGAAGAAACGTCGCCCAAGCACACGAATCCAGAGAACAGGAGCCCGGCCAGCGCGCCGTAGCTTCAGCGAAGGCGTGAGCGCAAGCGACGGGTATGCGCCCGCCAAAGGCCAGACCAGATGCTTGGCAGGCAGGGCGAGACTTAGGCACAATCCGCGGCATGAAGTATGACCGAAAACCGGATGCCTACTCCCCCAAGCCCCCAGCACCGGCGCCCGTGGTTGAGGACTCTCACGCCGTGCAGGAGTCGGCTGCGCGCGCCGTGCAGAGCCTTTTGCAGAGTCGCCCCGAGTTGGGCGACCTTGAGCTGTACCCAAGCGATACGTTTGCCGGGATGGGTCGGCGGCTGTAGGCCTTTCTGCTGGATTGCATGATCGTCATGCCGACGATGTTGCTGGCGGCATGGGTGCTGGGCACGTTCCCCGGGCAGAACGCCGCCGATGCCGAGAGCGTGGGATTGTTCGGGATGTCGGCGAAAGTTGCCAAGGCGGTCACGAAGGTGCTGCAACTGGTGCTGTACGATATGTACTTCACTGCAACGATGCACCGCTGGGGCGGCACGTGGGGCATGAAGTTCAGCGGGATGATCGTATTGGGACGCAACCTGGCGATGCCGAGCAAAGGCCAAGCCAGAGGTCGTTACTGGGCGACGCTGTTTTCTGTTTTGCCGCTTGGGTTGGGCTTGTTGTCGATGCTCTGGGACAAGCGCAAACGCGCATGGCACGATCGCATCGTCGCCACTTACGTGGTCAAGTGGGACAAGGTGCCGGGCCGCATAGTGGCAGCCGCCAGCCGCGCCACGCGCGACGCGAAAGAGAATTCCTCAGAAGAAGCCAGCACGCTGAAGGGGCTGGTGTGGCTGATTCTGCTGGTGTTCGCGCCGGGTCTGATCGTGTTGGGGTTGGCAAGGCTGATACTGGGCAAGCTGGGAATCATCAAAAGCAAACCTAAGGAATCCGGCACCAGCGCGTAGGCCAAGCCTTGGCAGGTATCCAAAGCACACGAATCCACAGAACAGGAGCCCGGCCAGCGCGCCGTAGCTTTGGCGAAGGCGTGAGCGCAAGCGAGGGGTAGGCGAGCGCAATTGCGGCAGAAGCTTGGCTTGAGGGAACGGACGCCACCCTCCCGCGCCCCGCTGGGGCGCTGCAATCTTTCGCACGAGGTTCCGATGGATGAATCGATGGGCTACCTTCCACAGCCGCTACGCGGCTGACCACGTGATCGCTTGGGGAATCGCAGCGAACAACATGGTCGCGGTGGCAATGTGGTTATCGCAGGCGGGGCGGCACGGAAACACACGTCGGTCACTCTGGAATGAAATGCCCCCGGCTTACGCCGGGGGCTCAGTTGCTGATCTTGGTACGTTTGCCGTTACGACGGGCGCATGGCGGCTGACGCTCCGCCCGGCTGGCCGCCCTGGCCTCGGCCTGTGCCGCCGGTGTTGCCGCCCTGCTGCAGCATGCGCTTCATCTGGTCGGTGTTGGTGCTGCGGCTTAGCGCCACTTCGCGCGTGATTTCGCCGTGCTGGTACAGGTTGTACAGCCACTGGTTCATGGTGATCATGCCCTCGCGGCTGCCGGTTTCGAGAATGCTGTAAATCTGGTGCACTTCGCTTTCGCGAATCTGGTTGCGTGCCGCGGCGTTGACCTTCAGGATTTCCATGGCCAGCACGCGGCCGCCCTTGGTGCGCGGCAGCAACTGCTGCGCCACCACGCCCAGCAGCACGAAGCTTAGCTGCACGCGCGCCTGCTGCTGCTGGTTGGTCGGGAACACGTCGACAATACGGTTGATCGTCTGCACCGCGTCGGTGGTGTGCAGCGTCGCGAACACCAGGTGGCCCGTCTCGGCCATGGTCATGGCGGCTTCGATGGTTTCCAGGTCGCGCATTTCGCCGATCAGGATCACGTCCGGGTCCTGGCGCAGAATGTGGCGCAACGCGGGCGCGAAGCCGAGCGTGTCGTCGCCGATCTGGCGCTGGTTGATGATGCTGCGCTCATGGCGGTACAGGTACTCGATCGGGTCTTCGACGGTGATGATATGGCAGCTGTCGTTCTGGTTGATGTACTGGATCATCGCCGCCAGCGTGGTGCTCTTGCCGCTGCCGGTGGGGCCGGTGACCAGCAGCAGGCCCTTGTCGCTCATGGCGAACTGCTTGGTGATCTGCGGCAGGCCCAGCTCGTCAATCGTCGGAATCGTGCTGCGGATAACACGAATGGCCAGGCCGATGCTGCCGCGCTGCCAGTACACATTCAAACGGTAACGGCCGGCGCCGCGGCGACCGAACGACAGGTCCAGTTCGCGCTCGGCTTCCAGCTTGGCCATCTGCTTTTCGTCGAGAAGCTCAAGGGCAAGGCTGCGCGTGTCGGCGGGCATGAGCGGCTTGAAGCCTTCAATCGCGCGCAACTGGCCGTCGATACGCAGCACGGGCGGCACGCCGACGGTCAAGTGAAGGTCGCTGACCTCGGCACGGCGTGTGAACACCAGCAGGTCGTCAAGTCGAACAGTGCTTTGGCCGGACATAGCTTCCTTCAGAAGCAATGCTCAATGGGCAATGATCAATGAACAATGGGGCACTGCTGCCTTTGGTTGTTCGCTATCGATTGCCAATTGCTCATTGCCAATTGCTCATTGACCGCACCGCGGCCTAATCTTCATAGAACAAGCTCACTGCCTCTTCCACCGTGGTCAAACCGTCAAGCAGCTTGAAGAAACAGCTTTGGCGCATGTTGCGCATGCCCATCTTCAGACACTCGTCTTCAAGTTCGCTTTCCGGGCGCTGCTCAAGAATCAGCTCGCGCAGAACCGGCGTCATCGTCATGTACTCATGCACCGCAAGTCGGCCCTTGTACCCGGACTGGTTGCAGAACGCGCAACCCTTGCCCCGGAACAGGTCGATGTCCACGCTGGGCTGCCGGAAGCTTTGCGCAAGCTGGCGCTTGAGCGCGTCGCTGGGCGTGTACTCTTCTTTGCACTTGGGGCAGATCATACGAATCAGGCGCTGGCTGACCGCAGCCACGAGCGAACTGGTGATCATGTAGCGCTCAAGGCCCATGTCGGCCATACGCGTGACAGTCGCGACGGCGGTGTTCGTGTGGATGGTGCTGAACACCAAGTGACCGGTAAGGGCCGCGCGCACCGCGATTTCAAGGGTTTCCTGGTCGCGCATCTCACCGATCATCACGACGTCAGGGTCCTGTCGCAGAATGCTGCGCAGCGCGGCGGCGAAGGTCATGCCGATGTTCGTGCGCACCTGCACCTGGTTGATGCCGGGCAGCTGGTACTCAACCGGGTCTTCGACCGTGATGATGTTGATCTCGGGCGAATACACGTGCTTCAGGAACGAATACAGCGTGGTGGTCTTGCCTGAGCCCGTGGGGCCGGTCAGCAGGATGATGCCGTGCGGGCTTTGCAGCACGCGCTTCATTTCTTTCAGCGTCATCGGGTCGAAGCCAAGACCGTCCAGGTCCATGTTGGTGCTGGACTTGTCCAGAATTCGCATCACGATTTTTTCGCCGTGCACAACGGGCAGCGTGCTGACGCGCATGTCAATCGCGCGGTCGCCCACTTTCAGTTTGCAGCGACCGTCCTGGGGCAGGCGGCGCTCAGCGATGTCGAGGCTGCTGATAATCTTGATACGCGCCACCACCGACTGAAACAGGCGCTTGGGCGGCGCGGTCACTTCACGCAGCGCGCCGTCAATACGAAAGCGCACAGCCACTTCGCGCTCAAACGGCTCAAAGTGAATGTCGCTGGCCCTTTGCTTGACGGCTTCCATCAGCGTGGCGTTGACGTACTTGACCACGGGCGCGTTGCTGGCGGCGTCGATGGCGTCGCGGTCAAGGCCGCCCTCCATCTCGTCCATATCCTCGATCAGCTCGGCGTCGACGCTTTTCAGGTCTTCGCCCATCTGGTCAAGGCTGTATTGCTGCGCGTAGTGCTTGTCGATTGCGTCGGCGATGGCAACGCGCGAGGCAATGTAGACCTTTACGTTCTTGCCGGTGATCGACTTGATCGTGTCCACGGCAATCACGTCGGCCGGGTTGGCCATGGCGACGTGCAGGGTTTCGGTGTCGTCGTCCTGCTTCCAGCTCAGCAGGTTGAAGCGGCGGGCCTGGCGCTCAGGTACCATCAGCACGGCGTCGCCCTGGAACTGCAGGTTTTCGTCGGTCAGGTCAACCCAGTCCACGCCAAGGTTGACGGCGAGGTACTTGATCAACTCGTTTTCTTCGACAAGGTTGGTGTCGACCAGCACGCGGCCCAACTGCTTGCCGGTCTGGCGGTGAATCTTCAGCGCGTGCTCAAGCTGGTCTTCATCAATGACCTGCGCCTCAAGCAGCAACTCGCCCAGGCGCTTGCGGCCGCCCTTGGCAGCCACGGGTGCCCGGCCGGGTGCGGCGGCGCCGGGCCTGCGCATGGAGCCACTCTGGCCCGGGGCCACAGGGCCGGTCGGCGGCTGGCCGCCGTTCTGACCAGCCACGGCGACACTACGAACATAGCGAACCCCGGTAGAGTTCTTGCGGGGATCTTTCGGGTTCTGCGGGACGCCCGCCATGCACTGGTCTCCTGAGCCGGCTACGCCGGCAATTGCCCCCCCGCCGGAGCTTGCTTATCCCTTTTCGCCTTCGCCTTCGGCTTCGTTCTTCTTGGCTGCTTCTTCGCCCTTGTTCAGGGCGTCCCACATGGCCGGCGACGCCTGAACCTTGCACTGGGCCTTGGCGCGCTCAAGCGCGGTGCGGGCCTTGGCCCACTCCTGCCGCACAAGGTGGCATTCGGCCTGGCGCAGCAGGAAGCGCCCAAGCTGGGCACGGTCCACGCTTTCGTCCAGTTCGCTGCCGGCTGGGATGGCCGCCAGGTCAACCGCGGCGTCTGCGTGCAGCAGGCCCTTGTCGTAGTTCTTGCGGGCCAGGTACGCGCTGGACAGGTTGAAGTGCACGTACGGGTTGAACTGGTCAATCGCCAGCGAGTCTTTCAGCGCCTTCAGCGCCTCATCGACCAGGCCGCCGCGAATGTAGGCCGCGCCAAGGTGCAGGTTGTACAGCGCCCGCGACTCCGGCACGTCCTTGTGCTCTTCTGACCAGCGCACAGCCAGCTCGTAGTGCTCGATCGCCTCGGGCACCAGGTTCAGCTGGTCGTAAATCAAGGCAATATTGAAGTGGCCCTGAGCGAAGCGCGGCTCGTCGTCCAGCACTTCTTCCCACTTCTTGATCGCCTCGAAGTACATCGCATCGTCTTGCAGCGACAGTGCCTCAATGTAGTCGCCTTCGCTGATGCTGAACTCTTCGCTGCCCTGTTTGATGTTCTTGGAGCTGCCACAGGCAGCCAGCATGCAACTGAGGGCCACGCCCCCAAGCACCATTCCAAGTTTTCCGGTCGCACTCACTCCGACCCCCCAATTCTTTTCCATGGTTGCAGAAGTCCTGAGGTTAGTGCCCCAGGCGCAGCCCACAAGATAGTCAGACCTGTAGATCACGGTCAAGCAACGCGCTGACCGCCCCCCATTACCTTTTGTCCTATTCTGTACCACGGCGACGGCGAACCAAAGCCGCAACCCCTGCCAACATCGCAAGCAGAGCCAGCGGCCAAGCGGGCCCGCCACGCGCTGCCAATTCGCAAGAATCGTCGTCATCTTCTGCAAACGGGTCGTCCGGCAGGTCTTCGCGCAGCGTGATCGTGCCGCCATTGACCGGGCCTCCAGAGACGCTGGCGCCGCTGTTGACGTCACCGCTTGTCACGCCGGCCTGGAATCCAGGGTTCGGCGACGGCGGTGTGCCGCCGGTAAACGAGATGACAATTCTGAAGTCCGCGCTCGTGCTGGCGGTGATCGCGCTGCTGAGCGCGTTGAAGTTCACGGTGATGACACTGCCTGCAACGCCCCATCCCGCGCCACCGTTGGTGATTGAGCCCAGCGTGCTGCTGCCGCGTCGCAGGCTGATGCTCTGGATCGTGGCGATGGCAACGCCCGGCGTCGGGTGCAGCACGGTGATGTCTGCGCTGACACTGGTGACGGTGTACGTCGAGCCGCCGCCAGTTTCGGTAAGGCGGAAGACAAGCGCCGTCGCCGAGCTGCCCGGGCTGACACTCTGCGAGCCGGGGTTGCCCGAGCCAACAGACATCGTCACTGCTGCGGGGGCGGCAACGGCAATCGTGAAGTTCGCGTCTGACACGTCAAGAATCGTCTGGGTGGCGTTGTCTTGCACACGCACCCGGCATTGGACGCTCGGGTTGTTGGGGATGACTACTGACTGAGTCCCGTCGTCGGCAGTGTTCGAGATCAACAACACCGGGAACGTGCCGCCGCCGTCTGTGGAAAGGTGAATGTCCACGTTGCCGGGGCTTCCACCGCTGGTCCAGGTGACGTTGAAATTGGCGCCCACGCTCAGGTTCTCGCCGCCGTTGGGGGCCGTGACCGTGATGGTCGGCGCCGTCGTGATCGTGAAGTTCGCATTCGACGCGTCAAGAATCAGCCCCGTCGCGCTGTCGCTGACACGCACCCGGCACTGAACACTCGGGTTGTTCGGCACCACGATGCTCTGGGTGCCGTCATTGGCTGTGCCAGCCGCCAGCGAGACCGGGAAAGTCCCGCCGCCGTCCGTGGACAGGTCGATGTCTACCGTGCCGGTGACGCCGACGCTGGTCCAGGTGACGTTCTGGTTGCCGCCCACGGTCCAGCTCTCGGCGCCATTAGGTGCCGTAACCGTGATACTGGGGTCGGCGATCGTGAAGTCGGCGTTGGATTCATCCAGGATCAGCCCGGTTCCAACATCGCGCACGCGCACTCGTGCCGTAGTGGTCGGGTTGTTCGGCACCGTGATGCCCTGCGTGCCGTCGTCGGCGGTGTTCAACTGAAGGTCAACGGTATATGCACCGCCCGAATTCAATGAAAGCTGGATGTCCACGTTGCCCGGTGAACCGGTGCTGTTCCATGTCACGGTATCGGCTGCGCCGATGACCCATGTTTCGCCGCCGTTGGGAGCGGTCACCGTGATCGTGGGTGCGGCGACAATGGTGAAGTCAGCGTCGGATTCATCCAGGATTGCCCCGGTGGTAGTGTCACGCACTCGCACACGGGCTGTCGCGGTCGGGTTGTTCGGCACCGTGATCGACTGCGTGCCGTCGTTTGCGGTGGCGAGTTGCAGGTCAACCGTGTAGGCGCCGCCGCTGTTCGTGGACAACTGGATGTCCACGGTTCCGAATGAACCCACGCTTGACCAAGTCACGTTCTGGTTGCCGCCCACGGTCCAGTTCTCGGCGCCATTGGGCGCTGTTACCGTGATCGACGGAGTGACAATCGTGAAGTCGGCGTCGGATTCATCCTCTACAGCCGCGCCGGGGTTGTCGCGTACGCGAATGCGGCACAGCGCACCCGGGTTGTTCGGAACGACGACGGTTTCCGTACCGTCGTCAGCTGTGTTCGTTGCGAGGTTGACCGTGTAGTTGGCGCCGCTGTCCACCGACAGGTCAATGTCAAGTGGCCCCGGCACGCCGGCGCTGGTCCAGGTGATCGTCACCATCTGGCCAACCGTCAGGGTGTCGCCACCGTTCGGCGAAGTAACGGTATAGGACTGCGCCGAAAGGGAAGTTCCGGCTGCAACAAGCAAGACAGCGATCATTAGGCTCGAAAATCGCATGTTGAATCCCTCCGGTGGCTTGCAGCCCCCACGCCGCGCCGGTTTCCACAATCTGTCCAAAGCGACAGTTTTCAGCCGCGAGCGTCCGCGGCATTCGCTGCCGGTAAACTTTGCCAAAGTCCTGTGAGCCAAGCAGGCTAACGACAACCACAATTGAGCGCAAGCCTTTGCCGCAGCGCATGTTTCGAGTTTGCAACGGGACGCGCGCCACTCCGTGGAAGACCAGCTTTCTGCGGGCAATGGCGGCACTCTTCGGGCAGGATGCCCGATTCAATTACCTGCTGCCGCAAATGAACTGTGTCAGACGCTGATGACCGGGAGACGGTCGCTGCTGCCGATGCGGCGGCGGCGCTTGATGGCTTTATCCACTTCCGCCGCGAGCTCAGAAAGCTTGAACTTGGCATTGAATACGCGTTGCACGCCCAATTCGCCGAACTGTTCGTTTTCCCACTCGCTCACGTCACGCACGAACAGGATGACCGGCGCGTCGGCTTCATTCATCAACTCGGCAAGCCCATGAATGCCAGCCGCGCCGAAGCGCTCATAATCGGCAATCACCACTTGTGGGTGGCGCTTGCGCACGGCCTGGATGGCGTCGTTGGTGTACTCAAACACATCAAGCCGAAGCTGCTCAAGTTCAACCAGCGGCTGCCGCAGCACGGCAGCCTGCTCCTCGCGGGCGAGGATGATGCCGTAGCGCAGATGGACGTACTTGCCCTGCATCGAAAACCCCAGACGCCCCTTATGAAGGGGGTGACTCTAGCCACGAAAAGGGGCAAGTCCAACGTAAAACTGCCTGAACGAGCGGTCAGATATCGACCAGCCGCACATGCCAGGCCATCCACCTATGAGTGCTTGAACGCCGCTTTGGCGCGCGCGCCTTCTTTCAGGAAAGTTTCCATGCCGATGTGCATGTCCTCGGTCGCGACGCACTCGCCAAACGCCTTGCTTTCCAGCAGCAGGCCCTCGCGCAGCGCTTGCTTGCAGCCGTTGATCACCGTGGAACACAGAATTTCGTCAATCCTGCGGCTCAGGTGCCCGATGTCGAGGGCGGGCGCGTTGTCCGGCACGCCAGCCAGCGGGCCGGTGTTGATGCGCTTGAGTTGCGCTTTGCCGCTGGCGTACTCGTTCACCAGCTCGACCGCGCGGTCGGCAACATCGCCTTCGACTTCTTCGCTGATCAGGCCCCACTCCAGCGCGGTCTTGCCATCGATCGGCTTTGCGGTGCGCATCATGCCCAGCGCGCGGTCAAAGCCCACCCAACGCGGCAGGCGCTGCGTGCCGCCCGCGCCCGGAATGATTCCCAGGTTGACCTCAGGCTGCCCAGCCAAAATCTTCAAGCCCTTGCGTGCAATGCGCGAGTGGCAGGCCATCGCCAGCTCGTTGCCGCCGCCGAATGCCAGCCCGTTGTACGCGCACACCACCGGCTTTTTCATGGCTTCGATATAATCGAGCGTCACATGAAACTGGCGGCTGTTGGCTTCGCCCTCGGCCGCGGTTTTCAGCGCCGCCAACATGTCGATGTCGGCGCCGCTGACAAACGCCTTGGTGCCAAAGCCCGTGATCACGGCGCCCTTGATGCTGGCGTCAGCTTCCACGGCTTCGCAGTGCGCGCGCAACTGCCGGAACACCTCCAGGTTCAGCGCGTTCAGCACAGCCGGCCGGCGAATCTTGATCACGGCCACGCCTTTGACGTCGCGGCGGAACACCATCGGTATCTCGAACGGCTTGCCGGCCTGCGCCTTGATGCACTGGGGCACGGGAAAGCCGGGGTTGTCGGCGGCATACTTCTCGACCAGCTTGAGCGCGTTGTTCACGCCCATTTCGTTCATCCACTCAAAGGGCGGCTTTACGACCAGCGCGGTGCTGACAGCCATGTTCATGTCGCCGACGTTGCTGATGCCGGAATCCACGATCTCGCCGACCAGGCCGAAGTAGGCGCCGGTCATGGCGTCGGCGATGCGCTTGAATTGCTCTTCGGTGTACTCGACCTTTTCGCCCTTGCCCGCAGTTTCCCAGTTTGCCTTCTTTTCGTTGAGGGCCTTCAGGCTGGCGGGCGTGCGGAACCACTTGTGAATCTTGGTGGTGTAGTGATCCAGGCCGACGGCGGTGATCGGGTTGCCGCCAGTAAGATTCATGGCCGTGAACGGGCCGATGCCCAGGCCCAGTGCCTTGCGGGCAATCTCGTCTACCTGTTTCACGTTGCCGGCACCGCTTTCGACCTGCAGCGCAGCCGCCTGGAAGATGCCTTCGAACACCGGGTCGATCGCGTAGCCATAACGTGAGCCGACCTGGATGGGCGCCTTGCCGATCTGCTCGTAGAACGCCATTACCCAGTTGGTGACGACGTCGTGGGTTTTCGCGCCGGGCACCACTTCGACGATGATGTTGCGCTCCGCGGGAAAGAAGTAGTGAACGACCAGTCCGTGCTCGGGTGTTTTGGCTTTCTCGAAAATGACCTCCGGCTCCATGTGCGAGCTGTTGCTGGCGATGATGCAGTCGGGCTCAACGACGGCTTCGAGGGCCGAGACGATCTTCTGCTTGATGTCTTTGTTTTCGGTGGCGGCTTCGATGACGAGGCGGCAGCCCTTGAGGGCGGCATAGTCGCTGGTCCAGGTCAGCGACTTGGTCATGGCCTCGGCTTCCAGTGCTTTGAAGGCGCCGGTTTCGACGCCCTTGGCGACTTTCTTTTCGAGCTTGGCTTTGCCCTTGGCGAGCGCGTCAGCACTGACGTCAATGACCACGACCGAAACGCCGAATGGCGCCAGCACCTTGGCGAAGTAGAGGGCGATGTCGGGCCCGATCTGCCCGCTGCCGATGACGCCGACTTTTTCGAGTGTCCAGTTCTTGAGCGTGAACGCCATGGCCAATCCCCTTGGGTATCCACCACGGGTTTAGCGTCTGTGGTGCAAGGTGCAACGGTTTCGTCTGCCGATGGACGCGACCCGTAATTGACCCATCCAGCCCGGGCCTCCATACTCGCGCCGGACGATTCGCCTGACACCGGAGACTGCCATGGCTCTCAAGAACGTATTCATTCCTTACGGCGCTTACTTCAGCTCGCCCTTCATCAAGTGGCAGGGCAGCATCAGCCACCTGCACAGCGGCATCCTGGCAGCCGACACAGCCAAGCGCTGGCTTGCGGCGCGCAGCATTTCGGCCGAGATTTTTGACAGCATCGCGTTGGGCTGGACCGTGCCGCAGAAGCAGATCTTTTATGGCGCCCCGTGGCTGGCCGCGCACCTTGGCGCGCCCGGCATCAGCGGCCCAATGTACGCGCAGGCCTGCGCCACGGGTGCCCGTGTGCTGGCGGGCAGCGCCCACGAAATCGAGACCGGCTTTCGCGAGTGTATTCTCGGCCTCACCTTCGACCGTTGCAGCAACGGCCCGCACGTGGTGTACCCGAACCCGATGGGCCCCGGCGCCACCGTGGACGCCGAAAACTGGGTGCTCGACAACTTCGGCCACGACCCGTGGGCCAAGAACGCCATGCTGGCGACCGCCGAGAACGTCGCCAAGGAACACGGCATCACGCGCGAAGAACAGGACGAGTGCACGCTGATTCGCAGCGCGCAGTTCGACACCGCCAAGGGCGAGTTCCAGGCGCGCTATATGTTCCCGCTTGAGGTCATGCAGGGCAAGAAGGCCGCGCTCGTGGAAGCCGACGAAGGCGTCTTCCCCACCACGAAAGAGGGTCTGGCCAAGCTGCGGCCAGTTGCGCCCGAAGGCAGCGTTACGTTCGGCAGCCAGACGCACCCGGCCGACGGCAACGCGGGCATGATCATTACAACCAAGGCCCGCGCCGCCGAGCTTTCGCGCGACAAGAACATTCCGGTGCAGGTGCTGAGCTTTGGCCAGTGCCGGGTCAAGAAGGGCCACATGCCGACTGCGCCACTGCCGGCTGCGCAACAGGCGCTGAAAGCGGCGGGGCTGGAACTGAAAGACATGAAGGCGATCAAGACCCACAACCCCTTTGCGGTGAATGACGTGTACTTCGCCAAGCAGACGGGGTTGAAGCTGGAACAGTTCAACAACTACGGCAGCCCGCTGATCTACGGCCACCCGCAGGGCCCGACGGGCATGCGAGTGATCATTGAGCTGATCGAAGAGCTGGCAAAGAACGGCGGAGGCCAAGGCCTGTTCACAGGCTGCGCCGCAGGCGACAGCGCCATGGCCTGTGTCATCAAAGTGGGGTAGCGCATGCCGGCGCGGCCGGCAGGGTGTATGATGACGGAAGCAGAAAGCAAGAAGATCATCATCATCGCGGGTCCAAACGGTGCGGGCAAGACCACCTTCGCCCGTGCATTTCTGCCGGACGAGGCCAACTTGCCGCGCTTCATTAACGCGGACTTGATTGCGGCCGGTCTGGCCACGTTCGCACCACAAATCGCCGCGCGGAGGGCTGGGCGGCTGATGCTGGAAGAAATCGCGCGGTGCGCGCAACGTGGCGAAAGTTTCGCCTTCGAGACCACGCTGTCGGGCGTTGGGTACGTGCGACATATCTGGCAATGGCGGGCCCAAGGGTATAGCGTCAGCCTATTCTTCCTTAGTTTGCCTGACGCCGAAATCGCCATTGCACGGGTGGCGGAGCGGGTGCGCCAGGGTGGCCACGACGTTCCAGAGCCCGTCATCCGTCGTCGCTTTGCCGCCGGGTTGAGGAACTTTCATGACCGCTACAAACTGGCTGTAGACGATTGGGCCCTGTACGATAACGCAGGCAGTGCCCCGGTGATGCTGGAATGGGGGGAGAATCCATGATGCAACAGGACCTTGCCAAAGCCCGCAATCCTGACCTCCGCAGTTCGCTGACAGCAATTGCGCGCGCGGCGGCGATGGCGCGCCAGATCGCGGTGCAGACCAACACCGCCATAGTGGTGGTGAAGGACGGCAAGTTGACGCGCATTCCCGCCGAACTCCTCCGCGCAGGGGCAGCTTAGGCACCCGGTCAACAACAACGGAAGCCCCCTGATCTACGGCCACCCGCAAGGCCCGACGGGCATGCGAGTGATCATCGAGCTGATCGAAGAGCTGGCAAAGAATGGCGGAGGCCACGGCCTGTTCACAGGCTGCGCCGCAGGCGACAGCGCCATGTCGTGCGTGTTGAAGGTGGGGTAGCCGTTGACAATGCGTTGGGTTCTCGCAATCCCTAATGGCATGGTGTTCGCATGGTAGGCCCCGTCGATTCCAAACCTCGCAAACGGATTTGGCGCTGGGTCCGCCGTGGGCTGCTGACATTTATATCGCTGGCTTTCGCGTTCGGGATGTTCAGTGAGAGACGCAGGCAGGCCACTCTTGGCGAACAGCAGGAACGCCTCGCAACCATTGTTGAGGCCGTCGAAAGCGAGATTCAACAAGGCAAGCCCGCCAGTGACTACTATCGAGACCGCGTGCCGGGGGTGAACGGGTGGCGCCATATCGCACTGCTGAACGACGCCGTGCTCGAACGCACCAGGCTGATGGATGGCCTCGACTACGACAACCCGCGTGTCGCCGAGATTGACAAGCTGCTGAATGCCGGCGAAGGGTTATCTGATTGGCTGACCAGCCACTGGGAGCCGACGAAAGAACACCCTGATGCCGACCCGCCAATCGCAGAGTGGCTTGAGGTTACCGCGCCACTCGCGGATGGCTATGCGCTTGCCGCAAGCTCCGACGTCGTTGCAGTTGTCCCGCCTGCCGGTGATGACGGGTTGCCAGTCGATCACACCGTAAACCTTCTGGACCGATTCACGACGATCAAGGCCGCACTGGGACGCTGCCATGCGCTCATTGAGCTAAACCGCAACGCTCAAGCCGAAACCGAACTGGTCGCCTGCCTGAAGGTGTGGTCCCGCTATCGGTATCCGTTCAATGTCGTAGACATGATGGTGGGGCTGGGAAGCTGCAAACTGATTTACAAGCACGCACGCGAGTGGTTTGAGCAAGGGCGGATCTTGCTCTGTTGAAAACAGCTAAAGGATTGGCTGGTGGTTTGTCGATACGGGATGCATGGAGGTTTAACCATGCGCTCGTTAACCAAGTCGCCCAAGGCGTTTGTTGAGATGGCGTTTCAGATCGGCCAGCAGGGGCTCGATCCCTACTCACACCCCAAGAGCCCACACAAGTACACCCAGGCGCAGCTCTTCGCCATCCTCGCCTTCAAGCACTTCCTCAACACCGACTATCGCGGTGTCATCGCCATGCTCCATGACTGGCCTGACATCAAAGAGACTCTCGGCCTGAAGCAGCTCCCCAACTACTCCACCCTCAAGTACGCGCAGGATCGCCTGCTCAAAAAGGGGGCTTTGCAGCTCTTCTTGACGCTTCCGTTTGCGCCGCTCGCCGACTGAAGCTGATCGAGCCGGAGGTCATCGCCGCCGTCGATTCCACCGGCTACGAAGCCGGCTGTATGTCGGCCTACTTCGGTCGCCGCAGCGGTCAGGTCAAGCACACCTTTCCCAAGCTCGCTACGGTCTGCGACACGCGCAGCTATCTCAACCTGTCGGCGCAGGCGTCTATCGGCCCGTGGCCAGATTGTCCGTCGTTCGAGTCACTGCTGACCCGTGCCCTTGAGCGTGTGGAGATCACGGTGATGCTGGCCGACGCGGGCTACGACAGCGAGCCGAATCATGAGTACGCGGATGTGCTGGGAGTCCGCAGCATCATGCCGCCGACCATCGGTCGACCGCCAAAGACAGGCCCGACCGGCAGACATCGCAACAAGCTGTGGAGACGGTTTCCAAAGAAGAAGTACGGGCAGCGCTGGCACGTGGAAGGGACGTACAGCCAGGACAAGCGCAGGTTCGGGAGCCAGTTGCGCTCAACCAGCGTAGCCGGCCAATGGGGCGAGTTGCTGCTCAGGGTACTGGTGCACAACACCGCCCTGCTTTTGCACCGCCAGTTTCAAGCACCGCCAAACCCGCCCAAAACGTATGCTTTCAACAGAGCAGGCGGATCTCCAAACCCTGTGTTGAGCAACTGTTGTCGCTCTCGCCTGACGTCGAGGGCTGGCTTCTACCAGCTATTGAGGGCGAGTGCGTGTGGCTCGCTGGCGAAGCAAGACGTACGCCATTTCTATGGGTCGAGCCTGCATGGTTCGACTGGGCGGGCGACCACGAGAAGGGCCCAAAGGGCCTGTTCAACGTTGTGGAGATTGAGACTTTTCGCCAACGATGGGTCGGCCGGTACAACCTTGCTCGGAACATCGCGATCGCACTTGAGTCTCACTTGGCGCTTGCCCGGCACTGCGGCAGTGCCAACTGGAATCCTTCTACGTTGCCGGCGTTTGAGTACTCGGCGTTGGGGCGTGGCCCGGGAAATTTCTACGGATGGCGCTGCCAGCTAGCCAAGCTGTCCATCGACATCGCGCACCTCGAGCTGAGGTTGCAGGAGCGTCGAGGCGGGCCACTGCATTTGCAGGCGGCCGCAGTGGACTCGTTGGTGGCACGATACCCGCGCATCCGACATCAATGGAACGAAGATGAACTAGGGCTGGGTCTGGACCCCGCACTTGACCAACTCGCCAGACTTGCCGCGCAGAGCGATCCCGAGATCGACGAAGAGCTAGCCGCGTTGGAGCGGCTAAGCCGTTCGCGGGACGAGCCGCAGGACGACGTCGAAACCTGGGTCGTTCCAATCGACCGAATTGCCGGCGACTAAGACGTGCCCGCATATTGAACAGCCGTCCTCATCACCGCCAGACCGCCATCTCGCCTTCCCCGACGGCAACACCGCAATGGCCGCACTGTTCGACGCAATCCTATACTCGCGCTATGAACAAGCGGGCCTGTGAATGGACGCTGCGCGTCGCCGTTGCGGTTTCCTGCGCCGGCGTGGGCTGGTCTTTGATTCGCTGGTCGGGGCCGGTGTTTTCTTTGCTTTTCCTGGATTTGGGCTGGTCTGAGGTGTCCGCCGCGCACCTTGAACGAGGGGCGGCGTTCGCCCTGTTTGCTTGCGCCCTGATGGTCCTCATTCCAGCCGGGCTTGGCGGCCCCAACATGCAATCCGCAGATGCCAGTCTCACTCGAACTGCAACACAAACTCGCGGCTGGAACGTTGCGTGGGTGGCCGCCATGTTTGCCGGCGCGTGGCTTATGCTTACCGCGCTTGCCGCCTGGCGTGTCGAAACCTGGGCGCCCGCGCTGGCCACACCCGCCCATGGCGCGCGCTACTGCGCGGCGTTTGCGCTGGCGGCGTGGTTGTTGGGGCGCGCCGGTGTCGCCCAAGGCCTGCTGGTGGCCGGGGCCGTCGCCACGTTTGCCGCCCACGGGCTTGAGGCTCTGCTGCTGCGGGCCGAGTTCGTGGACTACCTGATCGGTGCAGCCTCGCGCGTGCTTGGCTGGCGCGTCTCGCAGGGCACCGCCGAAAGTGTGCTGCTGGCCATCGGCGTGATGGACGTTGCAGCCGCGGCGTTGTTGCTCGCACTGTTCGCGTGGCGCAAGCGGCACGGCACGACACGCACAGCAAGTGCCCTGCTGGGCTGGATGACCTTCTGGGGTTTCTTCACGGCGGCTGCACGCATCGTTGACATGGGCTGGGGTAACCTGCCCGAGGCGATGATTCGGGTGGCGAACGGCGCGGTGCCCCTTACACTGCTGCTGCTTTGGCGCGGGAATCCCAAGACGCGAGACGAGCCATGAAACGACACGCGAACATCCTCGTCGCACTGCTGGTGCTGGCCGCCGCCGCCACCGTTGGCGTGCTGACCGGGCCGACCGGCTTGTCCGACGAAAAGCAAGCCAACCCTGACCCGCTGCCCGAAACTGTCATCGAGGGCACCACGCCCGCGCAATGGCGGCTGGTGTGGACCACCGACCCAGCGCACGAAGCCGTCGTCGGCTGGACCACGGCCGAGGCGGCGAAAACCAACGCCGTGTTCTTCGACACAGAGCCGCGCGAGGGCGCGCTCGACAGGTACCGCCACCAGCAGGCGGCGGCAGCATCGGGCCGCTACTCGGCGCGCAAGCCAGCGCTGCATTACGCCACTGTCGAGCTGAAAAAGCTCAAGCCCGACACGACATACTGGTTCGTGATGGTCAGCGACGAATCGGTCAGCCGCGAGTTTCACTTCGTCACTGCGCCTGAGGGCGACGCCGAGTTCAAGTTTCTGTATGGCGGCGACTCACGCAGCTATCGCGAGCCGCGTCGTGAAATGAACCGCCGCCTGCGCGCATTGTTCACGCAAGACCCCGAGATTCTCGCGCTCGTGCACGGCGGCGACTATGTCGAGGACGGCGACAAGCTCGAGCAGTGGGTCGAGTGGCTCACCGACCACGAGCTCACGGTCACCAGCGCCGGCCGCATGCTGCCGGTCGTGCCCGCGCGCGGCAACCACGAAGCCGACAGCGTGATTTTCGACGAGGTTTTTCACAACCCGGGCGGGAAGGGGCTGAACTACTACGCCACGGCCATCGGCAGCGAGTTTCTGCTGGTCAACCTGAACACCGAGATCAGCGCTGGCGGCGACCAGGCGGCGTTTGTCGAAACCACGCTCAAGAACCACACGACGGTGCGCTGGCAGTGCGCGAACTATCACCGGCCTGCGTACCCGGCGGTGAAGAAGCCGGGCAGCGCGCTGAAATACTGGGTGCCGGTGTTCGAGAAGTACGATTTGGATGTGGCGCTGGAATCAGATGGCCACACCTACAAGCGAACGTGCGCCATCAGGGACGGCAAGCCCGACGCAACGGGCGTAACGTACATCGGCGAGGGCGGGCTGGGAGTAAGGCAGCGCACACCCGAGCCGGAGCGCTGGTACTTCGAGGGCGGCAAAGTCGGCAGCAGCAACCACGTGCAGAAAGTAACGGTGCGCAAAGACAAGCTGCAGGTAGAGACCATAGCCGAAAACGGCAAGCAGCTCGACAACTGGGAAACAAAACCCAGACCAACCCGCCGCGACTGACCTGGGCGCAGTGGCATCGGCATCTTGCCGATGTCGTTGCATTGGCTTCCAGCCAATGCCTGACTGCACACGGGCTGGAAGCCCGTGCAACTCCATCGGCTTGAAGCCGATGCCACGGAGAATGCCAATGCCCGCCGACTGACCTCGCCCCGTTGCGGGTGTGTTGATAACTTGTATGATGGGACGCGTCAGGAGATGCAGCCCAATGTAACGGCTGCCTGATACAACCTCCGACAGCTAATCGCGTCACGCCTCGGCCGGGTTCCCCGGCTAATGCCACGAGACCTTGCCGCCGGTTTCTCTCGGGCTTTGAGCCCCAGCCCACCTCGGGCAGGCTCTGAAAGTTAAATTGCATGACTGTCAGTTTTGAAAGCCTGTCCATCGACGGGCGAATCCTGCGTGCCCTTACAGAAGAAGGCTACACGCACCCAACCCCAGTGCAGCAAAGCGCCATTCCGCCGGCCCAAGAGGGCCGCGATGTGCTTGCCGTCGCCCCCACGGGCACAGGCAAGACCGCTGCCTTTACCATCCCGATCATCCAGCGTCTGGGTGCAACGCGCGGCAACCCCGCGCACCTGCCCCGCGCATTGATCCTTACCCCGACCCGCGAACTGGCGTTGCAGGTCGATGCCAGCCTGCGCGCCTACAGCCGCCACATGCCCGTCCGCACCGCCGTGGTGCTGGGCGGCGTCGGCCAGGGCAGCCAGGTCAAGGCTTTGCGCCGTGGCGTGGACGTGCTGGTTGCGACACCGGGCCGGCTGCTGGACTTGATGCAGCAGGGCCACGTGCGCCTCGACAGCGTGCAGTTCCTGGTGCTGGACGAAGCCGACCGCATGCTTGACATGGGCTTTCTGCCCGACGTCAAGCGCATTGTCGCCAAGGTGCCGGCCAAGCGGCAGACGCTGTTCTTCTCGGCCACCATGCCGGGCGCGGTCAGTGAGCTGGCCAACTCGCTCTTGCAGACGCCGTTCAAGGTCGAAGTCGAGACCAAGCCGACGGCACAGCGCCGCATTGAACAGCGCGTGCTGTTCGTGGACCAGGGCAACAAGACAGCCTTGCTGGGCAAGCTGCTGGACGACCCCACCGCGCAAAGCGTGCTGGTGTTCGCCCGCACCAAGCACCGTGCCGACCGCATTGTGAAGCAACTGAACCGCCAGCGCATCGGCGCCGCGGCGATTCACTCGAACAAGAGCCAGAACGCGCGCCAGCGCACGCTGCAGGCATTTACGCAGGGTGACCTGGAAGTGCTTGTGGCCACCGACATCGTGGCGCGCGGCATTGACGTGGACGGCATCACCCACGTCATCAACTACGACCTGCCCGACGACCCGGAAAACCACGTGCACCGGATTGGCCGGACGGCACGCGCCGGGGCAGCCGGCATCGCGCTGTCTTTCTGCTCGATGGAAGAGCTGGACAAGCTCAAGCAGATCGAGAAGTTCACGGGCGAGAAGCTTGAGGTTGCGGAAACGCAGCCCTACCACAACGCAGCCATTGCCGAGGCTCACGCCCGCGGCAGTCGCGGCGCGGCCAAGCAGTCGCAGCAGCAACAGAAAAGAAAGGGCCGAGGACGGAGCCGCAGCCGCCACCGGGGGCGACGCGAGCTCGTCGCGGCATAGCAGAGGCCGCGATTGAAAGTAGCGATTGATTGAAAACCAAACCCCCCGCAAACGCGGGGGGTTGTCATGCGTGCGATGTCGTGACTCAGGTGCCGGCCTGGACCTTGTTGGTCTTGGCGATCTTGGCTGTGTGGCGCTTCTGTTGCGGCTTTTCGGCTACCGGCATGTCGGCGCAGGTGTAGCGCAGCATGCTGACCAGGCGCTGCCGCAGTTCTTTGCGGTGGCAGATCTGGTCGAGAAAGCCGTGCTCAAGCAGGAACTCACTGGTCTGGAAGCCCGGCGGCAACTCCTGGCGCACGGTCTGAGCGATCACGCGCGGGCCGGCGAAGCCCAGCAGGGCCTGCGGCTCGGCAATCGTGATGTCACCCAAAGCCGCCCAGCTTGCCATGCTGCCGCCCATCGTGGCGTTGGTCAGCACGGCGATGTAGATGCCGCCCGCGTCTTGCAGGCGCTTGATGGCTGCGCTGGTCTTGGCCATCTGGAACAGGGAGAGGATGCCCTCTTCCATGCGGGCGCCGCCGCCTGAGCCTGAAATGATGATCAGCGGAAGCTTGTGGTCATAGGCATGCTCAGCGCCGCGGGCGATCTTCTCGCCGACCACGCTGCCCATGCTGCCCATGATGAAGTTGGGGTCGATGATGCCGAAGACAACCTGTTTGCCGGCGATCTTGCCGGTGCCGAACAGGGCGGCTTCGCGGTGGCCCGTAGCCTCCTGGGCCTTTTTGAGTTTTTCTTTGTAGCTCTTCTTGCCTTTGAACCCGAGCGGGTCGATCGATTCCAGTTCTTCGAACAGGGGCTCGAAGGTATCAGCGTCGAGCAGGTGGTCGACTCGCTCCGCGGCGCTGATCCGGAAATGGAACTGGCATTCGGGGCAGGTGTGCAGCCCCTCCTCGACGACCTTGCGATACACCATGGCTTCGCAGGACGGGCATTTCATCCACAGCCCGTCAGGCGCGCCACGTTTACGCGACAAAGCCCATCTCATGAGGAACCTCTCTTGAAGACCAAATTTGAAGTGAGCCGATGGTAGAAGGATGCCGGCGCAGGTCAACGGCTGGCGACGCTATTCTTTCGCCGCCGGCACGCAAGTGCAGTTGGAGCAATTGGTTGTGAGCAGGTGTGTTGATAGGCATGCTCCCGGCCTGAGTTAGCGTGCACTAATCAATCGTTGTGGGTAATGATCATAAAGGGCCGATTCGGGCATTACAACGTTCAGGCCGTCATTGCGATTCCAAGCGCACTGTTTGCAGTGGCTCGGCAACTTCTTTTTATCGGACACAGGCGCCGCGGACTGAAGTCATTCGACGCCCAGGCCCGCGGATTGAATTCCGATTGTGTTGAGATAACAGGTGAAACTTTCCGGGTTTGTGTGAGAATCACGGGCATGGACAACCGCTACTCAACTGTCCTCGAACGCGACGCAACGCTGGAAGACCTCAAGCGTGCCAAGGACGAATTCTGGGGCAAGCTCAAGTCTGCCATGGGCAAAGTGCCTTTCGCGCGCGACGCCGTCGCCCTGTACTACCTGATCAAGGACGGCAAGGTTCCGTTTTCTCTGCGCGGCACCGCGGTGCTGGCGCTGCTTTATTTCATTTCGCCGCTCGACTTCGTGCCCGACACCATCCCGATCATTGGCTTTGTCGATGACGCGATGGTGGTCGCCACCGCCATGTCCGTGCTGGCCGATGTGCTCACGCCCTTCCGCGGCAAAGCCGACGTCTGGCTGAAAAAGGGCGCCAAGCCCGAGCCCGACGAGCCGGAAGAGATCAAGTCTGTTCAAGTGCAGCAGCATCAAGCTCCGTAGTCGCGCACCCCGGAGTTGACTAACGTGCGCCGGATGACTGAGCCGCCCCTTGCCCCGAACAATCGCACCAGTCCCGCCGGCAAGGTGCCGCTGGCGTGGCTGCGCGCCAACTTCATGGCCATCGACGTGGCAGTGATCGGCTTTCTGCTGCTGCTGATCGGCTGGACGCTGCTTTCGCTGGTGGCGCCCGGCGCGCGCATCTACCCCTACGATGCGCGCTTTGTCTGGTCTGAAATGAGCAAAGCCGGCCTGCTCGGAAACCTGCTTGGGTTTCTGGCGGGCTATGCGGTCTTCCAGCGGATGGGCATTCGTTACCACCGCGATCACGTGCTGACCGGAAAACCCGGCCCGGTCTGGCTTTCGGTCGGGCACCTGGTGCATGTGTTTGCGCCGGTGCTGCTGCTGCCGCTGGTGTTCAACATGCTTGGCGCGTTCATCTCCAGCGTCAGCGGGGCGCCGGGGCCGCATACCCACCCTGAGTTCCATGACGGCGAGTTCTATGACCGGGCAGCCACGCTGTGGGACTTTGAACTCAAGCGCATGGACATCGCCATGACCGGCGAATACCTGCCCACGTGGTTCCGGCAGTACCACGCGCCGTGGCTGAACGGCCTGCTGATGGTCTGCTACCTCGCCTACTACCTGTCACCGGTCGTGGCCACGGCTGTTCCGCTGGTACGGCGCAACTGGCCGATGGTGCGGCGCGCCACGGGCATCTTTGTCGGCACTCTGGTCACGACCTATGTGGGCTACATCCTGATACCCGCCACGGGTCCCCGGTTTGAGGGCGGTTTTGGCAACTGGATGATCACCGAGCCCGGATGGTTTGCGGCGCAGTGGTGGCAGCGCGTGCTGGATGACGCCGAGATGATTCGCTGGGATGCATTTCCCAGCGGGCACGTTGCGGTGGCGTTCATCGCGCTGGCGATTGCGGCCCGCTATTGGCGCTGGGTGGCGTGGATCTACCTGCCGTTCACGATCGGGCTGACGGTGGCCACCGTGTGGTTCGGCTATCACTACGTGACGGACGTGATTGCCGGGTTTGCCTTCACGGCCTGGGGCATCTTCGTGGTCTGGCCCGCCGTGAAATGGTGGGATGGTGTTTGGCCCGACGCTGCCGCAGACCGGCAGCGCGCCTGACCCTTACTTGAGGATGCGCCCGTCTGCCATGTGCAGCCGTCGCCCGGCACGCTGGGCGATGTGATCGTCGTGGGTGACGATCAGGAAGGTCTTGCCCAGTTCGCGGTTGAACTGCTCGATCAACACAAAGATTTCGTCGGCTGTCTTGCTGTCCAGGTTGCCTGTGGGCTCATCGCAGAACACGACCGCGGGCTCATTGATCAGCGCACGGGCCAGTGCGACACGCTGCTTTTCACCGCCCGAGAGGCGGCTTGGAACGTGCGTCAGGCGTTGCCCCAGGCCGACACGCCCCAGCAGTTCAACGGCCCGCCGCTCCATGGCGGCGGCGTTGCGCATCCACTGCATGGCGCCGGCACTGATGCGCGCGGGCATGAGCACGTTCTCGAGTGCCGTAAACTCCGGCAGCAGGTGAAACGACTGAAAGACAAACCCGAACTCGCGGTTGCGGACCTTGGCGGCGGCTTCCGGCCCCAGGCGCGTCAGGTTTTTGCCGCGGTAGAAGACTTCGCCCTCGGTGGGTGTGTCGAGCAACCCCAGCAGATGCAGCAGCGTGGACTTGCCGGTGCCTGAGGCGCCCAGCACGCCGGCAATTTCACCCTGCTGCAATTGAAAATCCACGTTGCGCAGGACATGCAGTTCGGTGTCGCCCGACTGAAATGTGCGCGAGAGATTGCGGCACTCCAGGATCACCGGGCTCTGGTCTGCAGCGCCCGCGGCCGGCTCGTGTGTCGGAACCTCGGATGGGTCCGTCATCTGGTTGGTTTCCGGTCCGGCACTGTTCATGGGCTGGCTTCTTCCGAAGTTGCGCGGCAGCTCTGGTACGTCCCGCGCCGCTTCAACTCGCGGCTGATCATGGCGTAAATCTGCATTTTGCTTACGCCCCAAAGCGGCGCGATCACGCCGCTGTCGCTGACTTCGCCGACCAGGCGCTGAAACCACGTGTGCGGCGGCATGCGTTCAATGCAGTCAGCCGCCAGCTTTACGTGGGCATCCAGCGACAGCACGTCAAAGTCGCCGCGTGCGTACTCGTGAGCCATCGCCGTGTTCTCGTAGACGTAGCAATGGTGGAACTTCACGCTGTCAGGGGCCAGGCGCGCGCATTCGTCGATGCTGGCGTGAATCATGGCCTCTGATTCTCCGGGCAGCCCGGCAATCAGGTGCAGGCACAGGTGCACATCGGGCGCGTGGCGGCGCGTCAGCTCGACGGCAGCGACCGTATCGGCGTGGCCGTGCGCGCGGTTTACGCGGTTTGCAGTCTCGTCATGCATGGTCTGCATGCCGTACTCGATGCAGACGAAGCGGTCCGGCCGCGTGTAGGATTGGATCAGGGTCAGCTTCTCGGCATCAATGCAATCGGGCCGGGTGCCGATCGACATGCCAACCACATCCGGCACGGAAAGGGCCTCGTCATACAGCGCCCTGAGCTTTTCAACGGGCGCGTAGGTGTTGGTAAAGGTCTGGAAGTAGGCCAGGAACTTCGTGGCCCCGAAACGCTCGCGGTAGAACGCCTTGCCGCGCTCAAGCTGTTCAGAGATGCGGGTGACGCCACTGCGCAGCGTCGGGCTGAAACTCACGTTATCGCAGAACGTGCAACCGCCTGTGGCCTTGGTGCCGTCAATGTTCGGGCAGGTAAAACCGGTATCCAGCGTCAATTTATACGCCGGGACGCCAAACAGTTGCTTCATCAGCCGGCCAAATGGTTTGTAGTATGGCGGCTGGGCCAGTTCGGTGATCAGCGTGTCGAGAACCTGCATTTTTGCTCCGCGCGCGAGTATAGCCATCTTCCTGCTTGTGCTAGGGGGGTGTGCTTCGGTTGGCAATTACCGGGCCGCGCCCGTAGAGCCGCAGCGCCTTCCAGCCTACACGCTTGAGATTGAGCTGCGCGGCGAGCCCGAGTGGGACGAAGACCGCTACGAGGTGAGCCTGGGCTTTGAACTTCGCGCCAAGGACGAATTTGCCTACAACGCTGTCGTGCAGGAAATCGTGCAGGAGGTCGTGTACACGCGCTACGACGGCCGCGAAATCCGCGAGACGCTGACCCTGGTTGAGGCCTTCAAGCTCACGCGCATCGGCAGCGACGACGAAGGCCGTGTGGTGTATCGCCTGCCTAGTTTCCAGCGCGACCGCCATTACGAACGCGGCTACCTGAGCGTGGGCCCGATGATCGAGAAAATCGACGTCTGGCGCGTGGTGCGCTTCTATCCGGGCTTCGTCGAGGGCGCCGACTGGACCACGCTGGGGTTTGCGCACCTGCCGCAGAACCGGCAAGCCAGCATCGTCACCGACATTCCCGACAACTTCAATGAGACTCACCAGCGCAACCACGAGCTCAAGGGCGCGGTGCTGCAGGACGACCGCGAACGCGGCCGCTGGTACAACCTGCGCTATCACTGGTACCGCGAAACCACGGGCGGCCGCCCGCAAGCCACGTTCACGTTCACCAAGTACGAGCGCCCCAGCGACGAGCCGGACTGGCTAAGCAACACCATCGCCCAGGGCACCATGCACGCCAACGCCGGCGAGTAAGTTGCCAGGCTTTCTCAAATGAAGTCACCTGATCTGAAGATCCGGCCTGAGACCCACACAGACGTGTCTGCCATTCGCGCCGTGAATACGGCTGCATTCCCGACTGCTGCCGAAGCGGCCCTGGTCGATCGCCTGCGTGGCCGGCTGCAACCATGGATATCGCTGGTCGCTGAGGCCGGCGGCGTGGTCGGCCACATCCTGTTTACTCCGGTGCAGCTTGGTGCGCATTCCGCGATGGCCCTTGGCCCGATGGCGGTGTTGCCCGGACACCAGCGCGACGGTGTCGGCTTGGCGCTGGTGCGGGCCGGGTTACAGGCATGCGCCGATGCCGGTCACAACCTGGTGTTCGTGTTGGGACACCCCGACTACTACACGCGCTTCGGTTTCAAGCCGACGCATGCCTTCGGAATCAGCTGCGAGTTTCAGGCGCCGCCCGAGGCGTTCATGGTGGCCGAGTTGCAGCCGGGCGCTCTGCAGGGCATGCGCGGCATTGTGCGCTACCACGCCGCATTCAACGACGTCTGACGGGCTTGCCCTTGCGGTGCGCGACCCGCCGCATAAACATGATGGCGACCGGAGCGGACGAGGACCCAATGAACGAAGAATTCCACTACAAAGGCGGCGAACTGTACTGCGAAAACGTGCCCGTTACGCGCGTAGCTGAACGCATTGGCACGCCCGTCTACATCTACAGCCAGAACCACTTCATCAAGCAAGCCAACGCAATTCGCGAGGCTTTCAAAGAAGTCGAGCCGCTGGTCTGCTACAGCGTCAAGGCCAACAGCAACCTCGGCCTGCTGCGCGCCATGGCACTGGCCGGCGCGGGCTTTGACGCCGTCAGCAAGGGCGAAGTCTATCGCGCCCTGCGCGCCGGGGCGGAGCCCGGCAAGGTCGTGTTCGCGGGCGTCGGCAAGCAAGCCGACGAAGTCGATTACGCGCTGTCACAGGGCATTCTGATGTTCAACGTCGAGAGCGAATCTGAACTCGACATGATCAGCAAGGTCGCCGGCAAACGCAAAGTTGAAGCGCCGATTGCTCTGCGCCTGAACCCCGACGTGGACCCCAAAACCCACAAGTACATCGCCACCGGCAAGCGCGAGAACAAGTTCGGCATCGACCTCGAGCGCGCCGAAAAGTGCCTCACCCGCATCAAAGAGCTCAAGAACCTGCGCCTGCGCGGCTTGCACATCCACATCGGCAGCCAGATCACGCAAGCCGACCGCCACGCCGAGGCGATCGACAAGGTCACGCCGTTTATCGAGAAGGTGAAGAAGGGCGATTTCCCGCTCGAATTCCTGAACGTTGGCGGCGGCTTTGGCATCAGCTACCAGCCGGGCGAAGGCCTGGCCATCGGCGAGTTTGCCAAGATCATGGTGCCCAAGATCAAGGCGCTGGGCCTGAAGATGCTGAGCGAGCCGGGACGCTTCATCAGCGGCAACGGCGGCATTCTGCTGAACCGCGTCATCTTCGACAAACCCAGCGGCGACAAGAACTTCCTGATCGTTGACGGTGCGATGAACGACCTGCTGCGGCCCAGCATCTACCAGGCGTATCACCTGTCGTGGCCGGTGAAGCAGGCGGGGCTGCCCGATGGCGCCGCGCTGGGCGACAAGTCGCCGCTGACCGATGCGGCGGCGGGCAAAGACCCGGTGACCTACGACGTGGTCGGCCCGATCTGCGAAAGCGGCGATTACTTTGCGCTTGGTCGCAAACTGCCGCGCATGAAAGAGGGCGACCTGCTGGCTGTCTTCAGCGCAGGGGCATACGGGTTCAGCATGTCGAGCAACTACAACACTCGCGGCCGCCCCGCCGAGGTGATTGTGAACGGCAACGAATTCTGGGTCGCGCGCGACCGCGAAACGCTGGAGGACCAGGTCCGTGGCGAAAGGCTCACACCGCGCGAAACCTTCAAGGCCTGACGATGACCTGCTGATCGCGCTGCTGGCCGGCGACAGCGGCATCAGCCGGCGCGGCCTGCTTGCGCTGCGCAGCCTGCGCATGCGCCAGCGCGAGATCATGTCAGGCTCGCGCGGCGCGCTGGTCAAGATTGAGCCGCGGCCACAGGCACCGTTTCTTGACCTCGGCCAGGTCGGGCGTGATTCACCGCTGGCCGCCGACTACCACAGCCTGCTGGTACTGGAATTGTGCCGCGACTTCCCCGAGCACGCGGGCGCGCTGCAGGCGCTGCTTGACGCGCGCCGCGCAGGTCTTGACCTGTCAATATTGGCGGCGGCGCTGTGGCAGGAATTCGGCCAGGATGAATTTTTCAAGTCCGCCGAGACACACAACTGTGATCCGCACCTGCTGGCGGCAACTCTCTGGCTTGCACTCAAGCCGCTGTTTGAGTCCGTGGCCGCGGCGTTTGCGCGGCATTTTGACTTGCCCCAGGAAAGCCCTGACTGCCCGGCATGCGGCGGCCCGCCTTGGGCGCGATGCGACAAGATGCTGCGCTGCGCGGTGTGTGAAACCACGTGGCAGGCAGACTTGCCCGGGCCATGGCGCGACGCCGAGGGCCCACAGCCGCGGGGCGCCAAAAGGCGCTATCATGCGCAGAACGCACAACGCATCGTCGATCTGGACGAGACGCTGTTCACACAAGCCTTCGACACAGGGCCCTTTATCGAGCTTTTGCAGATACTCGAGCGGCCATCTGTGGACAGGAGCCCTGTCGCCTAGGTTCAATAGCAGTTGCGCGACACCATGCTGAAAGCAAGAGAGATCGAACCACTCAAGAGTTGGCCACGCCTGAAGGTGTGGCTGATCGGCATGTTGTCGACCGTGCTGCTGACACTTAGCCAGCCGCCGTTCAATGTGCCGTTGGTCGGCTTGATTGCACTGCTGCCATTGTTCGTCGCGCTGCCGCGCATGTCGGCTGGGGGTGCGTGGCTGCTGGGCTTTGCGGTTGGCATTCCGTACTACTGGATCGACCAGTGGTGGCTTGGCCAGATGGTGACTGAGGCGGGCAACGAGTGGATCATCTTCAGCATGTTCGCGTTTGTGGCGACGGCACAAGCGTGTTTTTACGGATTCGCTTCACAGCAGGTGCGCTGGTTGCTGACGCGCGCAGCGGCTTGGCCGATGTGGCTGGTGCCGCTGGTGTGGCTTGGTTTTGAGTTCGCCCACGAGTTCAACACGCCGGCGCCATACCCGTAGCTGCCGCTGGGTGTGTCGTTGGCCGACTTTACGGTGTTTGCCCAGACGGCGGACATCTGGGGCCAGTACGGCCTGACGCTGTCGTGCGCGTTTGTTGCGCTGGGTCTATCGGCGCCGTTGATGCTGGATGGTGACAAGGCCAAGCTGCGCCTTCACCCTGAGAAGCTCCAGCGCATCGTGTTTCCGGTAGCGGCGGTGGTGCTCGTGCTCGCCGGTGTCATCTACGGCACAATCCGGATTCGCCAGATGGATGCGCGTGAAACCGGCGACGGGCCGCTGATCGGCTGTGTGCAGGGCAACCTCGCGCAGGAAGTGAAAGTCAGCTCAGAGACAGACCGCCTGCCGCGCTCGTACCTTGAGCACATCCAGTTGACCGAGCAAGCCGTTGAGCAGAACGCTGAGCTTGTGTGCTGGGCCGAAACTATGCTGTTCGGCGGCACCACACGCGAGGGCATGATGCGCGGCGTGCCGGGCGTGGCCGAGCCCTACTTCAAAGATGGCATTCCGTCCGAAGAACTGCTCAAAAGCGGCTGGTACACCGGCAACCTGCGCGCGCGCGTGAAGTACCAGCTGAAGACGCCGATGCTGGTCGGCGCGATCACTGAGATTCCGCCCGAAGAACGCATCCATGCCTGGAAGAATTACGAAAAGGGGCGCGCATACAACACTGCGCTGCAGATGGATGCCGAGGGGCGCATCGTGGACAGCTACGACAAGCGCTACCTCGTGCCCGGCGGCGAGTACATACCCCTGGAAGACATTGAGATTGCCGGGTGGGCGCCCGTGCGCGAAATCGTCGAGGGCTATTCGCAGGGCTTGCAGGGCTACACCAGCCGCGTCGAGCCCGGCCTTCGCACCACGACGTTTCGTTTGCCAAGCCAGCCCGAGCGCCTGAAACAGCGCCCGTGGGCCTACACGGTCAGCATCTGCTACGAGTACGCGTGGCCCGGCTGCTACATCGAACTGCACGAGAAGCCCGAGCGCTACCCGGATTTTCACATCAACATCAGCAATGAGGGCTGGTTCAAGGAAAGTGCCGAGCTTGACCAGGCGGTCGCCTTCTGCCGCATCCGCTGCATTGAGTCGCGAGTGCCCATGGTGCGCGCCACGAATACCGGCATCACGTGCTCGATCGATGCAGCCGGCCGCGTGCGGCAAGTGCTCATGGTCGACGGCAAAGATCGCGAAGTTGCGGGCTTGATGGTGGTGCGGCCTGACGTGCTTGAAGATCCGCAGGCGACGATGTTTGTGCTGCTGGTGAACCGTTCGCTGGCCTGGCTTTCCCTTGCCGTGATCCTGCTGGTGGCCGTACAGATGCTGGTGGGCCGTGTGCAGGCGCGCATGCGCCGCAAGCGCGTGCAGCAGGCACAGGCCGGCACCGGGACCCTGGCATGAAAACACTTTCGGCAATCGTGCTTGCCTTGTGCTGCGTGGGTGTCCACGCGCAGGACGAATTGCCCTACGCCCGGATTGAAGCCGCGCTGCCCTACCTGTCGTCTTCGGTGCCTGAGCAGCAGTTGAACGCAGAGCAGCTGGTTGAGCAGGGTGCATCCGCCCATTACGAAGCGCTTGAAAAGGCGCTGCCGGGCGTGAGGCGACCCGGCCGCGAACGCCTGCTGCGCATCCTGGCCGATACTGACCACGCGCGGCGCATTCCGATGTGCACGGGCATGCTGTGCGACCGCGACGCGCAAAGGACCGAGCGGATGATTGCCTGGCGCGCCTTGCAAAAGGTGCGGGCTGAGGACTTGCTCAAAGAGATCGAACAGCGTCTGGCAGCGGCGCCACTTGACCCCTACGCGACCATGCAGCTGTGCGCGTTGCTGGGAACGCTGGCATCGGCCCGCGCGCAGGGGGTCGCAGAGAAATTGCTAGAAGAAGCGGCGGCCGGCTCACTTGCCGCATTTGCCGCCGAAGACGCCGCGTTGCGCAGCATTTTCGCGTCAAGCTTTGCGCAGCCGGCATGGAGCCGCTACCAGACCCGCCGCGCCGGCGCGCCCAAGGCCACGCTGCGCGAATTGCAGGACGCGCTGGATGAACTTGCGTTGCCACGCGCGTCGGACCGTGCGGCGGCCGATGCCAGGCTGGGCGAATTGATCGGCCGCGACGAGCGTGTGCTGCTGGCGCTGGCACGCAGTCCCTGGGTCGAGCGCGCGGCCTTTGCGCTGCGCCGGCTGAAAGCCGACCCGCCGAAAGAGCTGGCGCTGGCTGCCCAGGTCGTGATGCTTGACCTTGCCACCACCGGCGAGCAGACCGTCGCGTTGCTGGCGATCGATGTGGGCATTGCCGGCCGGCCGCCCACCGCCGACGAACTCGCAGAGTTGCGCCCGGTAACCGGGGGCGACGCGATTGCGCGTCTGCAGGCGATTCTTGAGGCGATGACCGAGGGCGGCGACTTGGCCGGGTTGCGCGAGCGAAACGTGCGTTTGTCGGCGCGGCTTCGGCCGTTGCTGCTGCGGCGCGGGCCGATGGATGCCGAGGCCCGCCAGCTTGCCGCCGAGTTGCAGGATGTGCGCCGCCGACTGACCGCGCTGGAACAGACGTGGGAGCAGGGCTGGCGCCGCGAATTCCAGACCGACATCCTGTCGTCGCGCGGAAACTGACATGGCCAAACCTGAACGCTACGGCCAACCCGACGGCGACGCCGAACTGCGCGCGTACGCAGCGATTGTCGCCCAGACCTTTGCCGGCGATATCCAAAGTTTTGATGAGTGGGTCCGCGCGTTTGGCCTTGAGAACCTGCGCATCCTGCGCGGCGACGGCGTGCTTGCAGGCTTGACGATCTACCGCATGGGGCAGTTTTTCGGTGGCCGCAGTGTGCCGACGTGGGGCATTGCCGGCGTGGCGGTGCCGCCTGAGTTGCGCGGCGGGGGCCTTGGCCGTGAGCTGATGGCCGCAAATCTGGCTGAGCAGTTTGAGCACGGGCCGGCGCTTGCGACGCTGTATCCCGCGGTGCCGGAGCTGTATCGCAGCCTGGGTTGGGAATTCGCAGGCGTGCGCTGTTCGCTGCGCATGCGCCTGGCGGACCTGCCGCGTGATGCGGGCGGCATTGAGATTCGCCCGGCAACGATTGCGGACGACGCCCTGATTCGCGACATCTACACGCGCCGCCATCGGCACGAAAGCGGGTGCCTCGACCGCAGTGAGAGAATCTGGGAACGCGTGCGCCGCGCGCCGAAAGACACGCCGGTTGGCGGGTATCTGGCGCTGCGAGACGGCACCCCCGTCGGCTATCTGCTCTACCTGCAGAAGCGGGACGTGCCGGGGCGGTTTGCGTTTGACATTGCGGTTCGCGACCTGGTTGCCGTCGATGCCGATGCGACTCGCGCGATGCTTGCGTTTCTTGCGCGCCACCGCAGCGTCGCTCGCGAGATCACGCTGGTCGCCTCGCCCCATGACCCGCTTTTGCGCGAGTTGATGCGCACGCAGGAAGTACCCACCGAGTTGCAGATGGCCTGGATGCTGCGCATCGTGTGCGTGAAAGACGCGCTTGAGGCCCGCGGCTATAGCCCCCACGTCTCGGCAAAGCTGCGCATCACGCTGCTCGACGACACACTGCCGGGCAACGCCGGGCACTGGTCATTCGAACTGGCAGATGGGCAGATGCGCGCCACGCAAGGCGGCAAGGGTGGCGCGACGCTGGACGTGCGGGGCCTCGCGGCACTGTACGCGGGCCATCACTCGCCCGCAGAGTTGCGCGCCGCGGGCTTGCTGACCGGCAAAAACGACGGCGACTCCGCGTTGGCAGCCATGTTCGCCGGGCCCGCACCATGGATGCCCGACTTCTTTTGAGCCAGCAGCTTTCGCAGCGCGATCCAGGCTTCCTCCACGCTGATCCAGAGCATGCAAGCCGTGTCCGCGCACTCTGTCAGCCGACAGCCTTCACAGGTCATCGCGCGGCGCAACACGGTGACGGGAGCAGTGCCCCATGGGTCCCACGCGCCAACATTTTCGCGAGCCGAAGCGATCTCCAGCAGCGGAGCGCCCCTGAGTGCCGCGAGATGAGCGATGCCGGTGTCGTTGCTGACCACGGCCAAGGTGTCTGAAAGAGTGTCCGCAAGTTGCTCCGGCGACAATTGCCCCATCAGGTTCAGCCCCGGCAACTCTCCAGCCTCGGCCATCCGCACCGCATCGTGTTCGTCGCCAAGCCAGACCGGAACGTATCCGTCCGCCTGCGCCATTCGTGCCAGCTCGAGGTAGCGCGCCTCAGGCCAGCGCTGCACTGGAGTCTTGCCCGCGGGCGCAAACGCAACGCAACCGGCGGCGATGCCTTGTGGATGAGGCTTCGGTTTCGTCGGCGCAGCGGGTTGCAGCCGGCACGCCTCCAACAGGCGCAATGCAGCAGGCGAGGACACGTGCCACGGCTGCATTGCCTGCGCAGACCAGGCCGGCGGGTCGACAGCCGTAAACCCGACGGCAGCACCCACACCAGCACTCCGAAAGAACAGCGCGTCGCGGAGCGCGCGGCGCAGTGTCAGGGGTTGCGGTGCGAGATAGTACAACGTCTCGGGGTCGACTTTGTGCACCAGCGACTTGAGCTCAGCGGCTGTCGCATAGGGTTCGATCTTGAACCCAAGTTCGCGGTCAAACCCAAGCCGGCTCGGCCACGGTTCGGTATCGCGCGCTTCGCACGCGAGTGTGATTTCAGCCTGCGGGTAGCGTGCCCGAATTGCCGAAAGTGCCGGCATTGCGCACGCATGGTCCCCGATGGTCCCGATGCGATAGACCAGAATGCGCGACGCACTCAGCCCGGGCGGGCGAAACAGAAGTGCCTGCGCCAGGCCCGCGACTGCCGTCCGCGCTCTTTCCAGGGTCTGCACGGCTGATGCCACGACTCGACGCGTGCTTGTGGCCGGACGGGACGCAGGCAGGTGGCCGACCGACGACAATGCCGGAGGCGACGAAAGCGCGCGCACCGCGGATGCATACGCTCGCGCAAATGTGCTCATGCCCCAGCGGGCTTCCGCCTGCGCGCGCCACGTTGACGTGTCAAGACCTGCCTGGTGTCTATCGAGTTGGCGTCGCGCCGCCGCCGCGAGTGCCGCGACATTGCCAGCCGGCACGACTTCGCCGAATTGCGGGTCCAGCCACTCCCGGATGCCCCCGACATCATAGGCCGCGACGGGACACCCCTGCGCAATCGCCTCCGGTCCAACCATGCCCCACGCCTCGAACAGCCGGCTTGGCACCAGCAGGCAGGCGGCTTCGGCGTACGCGCGTGCGAGCGACTCGGGCTTAGACCAGCCATGAAAGAGAACGTTGGCACCGCACTGCCTCGCAAGTTCCTTGAGTTCGCCTCGCGACACCCCGTCACCATGAGTGTGCAACTCGCTGCCCGAGATGCTCGATGCCGCGTGCACCGCGTCGGCACAGCCTTTGGCGTCGTGCAGGCTGCCCACATACAACAGCCGGTTCGTTTTGCGTGCAGTATCCGCTACCGGCACAAACAACGGCGGGTTCAGCACCAGACTTCGCCTGGGCGAACCGATCGTATGCGCAAAGAGTCTCGCCATAGCGGCGCTGTTGAACACACACCCGTCAGCCAGCGCGGCCGCCATACGACTTGCCGGCCCGCGAGTAAACGCGCGCAGCCGCTGCTTGGCTGGAAAGGGCGTGCCATCCGCCGTCGACATGCAGTTCTCGAAAGCGTTGACGCCAAGACAGCCCGACCCCGGCGCGCGGTCGCAGCAGCGCCCGGATCGTGCAAGGTAGCGACCCAACGCCGGGCAGGTCAATTCAGGTGTGTGCACGAAGAGAAGCTGGCGTACACGACCATGCAGCGCGCGCATCAGGTCAAGCGGTGCCAGGCGATGCAGCTCAACCCAATCGGCGGATGCGGCAATGCGAGTCGCAAGCTTGGCGACGCCACTCGCGCGCTGGAACCATGAAACCGGCGACATGGCTTCGCTCAGCAAGTCCCCACACGCTTCGACAGGAAAACCCTCGAACTCGGTGACACTGCCCGGCGCGTCCTGCGTGAAGTACTGAACGGCAAGCCCGAGTCCGCGTTGCACCCGCGCAAGCTGCTGCAAATACACCTCGGTACCGCCGTGCGTCAGCAGCGACGGAGTCACGATCCCTACTCGCGCTCCCGGCAGCTCAGTCATCACTCGTCGCCAGCACCTTCCGCCAGGCAGCGCGAAACGCCGTGTCGCTGCAATGCTCGTGCACATGCGCGTGCGCGGCTTTGCCCATGGCGGCAAGCGCGCCCCGATGTTTTGACAGGCGCTCGATTGCATCGGCGGCTTGCCGCACAAGCTCAATCTCGGGTTCCGGGTCAAGCAGGATTCCGTTCAGGCCAGGATTGACATGCTCCAGGATGGCGCCGACACCGGGCACCAATGGCACGCAGCCCTGCGCCATCGCCTCCAGCATCGCCATGGGCAAGCCTTCGCGTGAAGATGTCAGCAGCAGGAAATGCGCTTGCTCGTAGTGTTGCCTCAGAGTCGCCGCGTCGGTGACCAAGCCGACCAAGCGGCAGTTCGCACCAAGGGCGTCGGCCAGTTCGATGTCGCCAACCAGTGTGAACTCGGCGTCGATGCCCCGGCGCGCAACTTCGGCCGCTACCTCCGTCACCAGGTGCACGCGCTTTTCCGGCGTGGAGCGCCCCACATACAGCACGCGCAGCGGGCCTTCCCGCACTTTGTCAGCGGGCGCATCCGGGACCTGCACGCCGTTGGGAATCACCACGATGCGCTCGGACAAGCCCGGCGGGCAACCAAACGCCGCATAGATCGATGCAAACTCTTCTTTGATCCGATGTGACAGCACCACGCGCGCGTCAATCCGCTCGACGTACGGCAGGCTGAAGTGCTCGAACTCGACGCCGAAGTTGTGGATCAGGTCCACGCAGCGCACGTCGCGGCGCAGGCGCGGCAACAGCCGGTAGAAGAAATGGCTGAACGCGCCCAGCACCACCGGGTTTCGCGCCCGGTTGATTTCAGCCGCCATGCGGGCCTCGTTGAAATACTCGCGCACACGCAATCGCGCCCGCCCGTGAAGTTGCAGCGGATTGCAGTGCGCCTCGTACAGTGGCAACAGGCTGGCATCGCGCGCAACTTCGGTGAACACGACCACGGGGTCGAGATCGGCGACAGCCCCGACGATTTGCGCGTGCACGCGTTCAGCGCCGCCCATGCCGGGCGTGGCGAAGAAGCAGAACAGGCTACGCTCGCGCCAGCGCGACGACAGTGCACCCGCAAGCCAGCCCGGCGGCGCAAGCAATGCTCGGCCCAGCCATGCAAGTGCGTTCACAGGCCCATCTCCCGCCGGATGACCTCGGCTGAAGTGTGCCAATCAAAAGGCTCAATCGCGAGCGCGAGTGCGGCATGGTCGAAGTCGGCAAACGTCGCGGGATCAGCCAGCGCTGTCGCCCAAGCCTGCACAGTGCCGTTCCCTGCAAACCTGACGTTTGGAAGGGCCAGCCGCTGCAATTCGCGCAGGGGGCTGCACAACATCGGCTTGGCGCAATAACTGAACTCAATCACGTTCAGCGGCGTGGCATCGTGCGTCAGGGGACGAAGGTCGTATGGGTGTACGCCGGCGTCGCAGGCACGAAAGTACGCCGGCACTTCGTCGGGCGGCACGGGGCCGATGCTCCAGACACCCTGCTCGCGGCCGATCCCGCGGTTGGAAGTGAGTGTCTCTGATCCGGGTCCGACGAGCAGTAGCGCCATTTCCGGGCGCTGTTCGCGCGCTTTCGCAAATGCCTCAAGCAGCGTTGGAGTTCCGACAAAATCCATGTTGTGGTTGCCGACAAACCCGATCACGAACCTGCCTGACAAGCCAAGGCGCCCGCGAACTTCGTTGCCGTCCTGGTCGGTGAATCGCGCAAAGCGCTCCGTTGGCGCGGCATTCGGTGCCCAGACGGCCTGCCGACCCGTAAGCACTTCCGCGTGTTCGCACAGGCTGTGGCTGCTGCCGCTGAGGGTGTCGGCGTTGCGCATGGCCTGGCGCAGAAACGCGCGGCGGGAACGGCCCACGAAACTGTCAGGCCACTCATCGTGAAAGTTATCGACGACGTCGAAGTGAACGTGATAGTCGCGCTTGGCTCGTGGCGGCGGAAGAAAGAAGAACGGGCTACTGAGAAAGACATGCGTGCAGCGAAAGCGCTGTAACGCGCCCTCAAGTTTCCGCTGGTTGAAATCCGCTGCCAGCCGATTCCAGAATGGCCCATTCGCGCCGGCAATGCGCATGCGAAAACGTGTAAGCGCGCCTTCTTCAATCACTCGCGTCGCGCAGTTCCAGAGTTTGGCCCGCATGCGCAGCTTGCCCATGAAGCCCTGTGTCGTGCGCGGTAGCGCGTCGCTGCGGTCGAGCGCGAACACATCGGCGTGGGCCGTGAAGCACTTCGCAAGCTCGACTTCGCGCACGCGCACATCCGGCGAAAACATCATGCGTCCAATCCAAAGCACTCGCGCCCGGGCAGTCGCGGGAATGGCTGCAAGATCAGTGTTCGCCAGCACGTTCAATGATCTCTCTTCAAGGGCTCTGCAATCCACGAATCCGCCGACTCAGTCGAAGCAGTGGCCCCGGCATAAGCGCTCGCAGCGCGGCCCATGCGCCTGCTCCGGGCCGGCTGCGAAACAACCGCATGGCAGCACCAAGGCTCCTGAACGGCATGCCCTGTGTCTTGTACGCGCCGGCCAAGCGAGCGAGTTGCGCGGCATAAGCGTCAGCATCGCGTGGCGGGCCGAAGTGCGCGGCCTGCACACGCAATGTCATCTCCTGCACCTGTGCAAACTTCGACTGCGTCAACGTGCCCGCATGTTGCGTTACCGTGTATAAAGTGCGCACCAAGCGCTTCAGCTTCGCTCTTTGCGACATTCGGACCCAAAGTTCATAGTCCTCCGCCAGGTGAAAGTCCGGATTCACTGACCCCACAGCGAGCCACACCGAACGCCGAAACAAGAAACATAGGCCGACAACATTGCGCTGCGCGAGTTCATGTATCGGGCCGGTGTGCACATGCACACGCTTTCCGCTGCTGTCTTCCGCTACATAGTCGGCAAACACGAGTCCGGCTTCCGGGTCGATGGCGAGTTCCCGCGCCAGCGCTTCGATTGCACCGTCAGCAAAGTAGTCGTCGTCGCCCTTCCACATCAGCAAGTGGCCCGTCGCCTCGGCCATTCCGCGGTTGACTGCGCGGGAAAGACCCTGGTTCTCTTGCGTGATGAGCTTGACCCTCGGGTCCGCCACAAAGCCGTTCAGGATCGTCGGCGTATCGTCCGTGCTGCCGTCGTCCACCACTACAAGTTCCAGTTCCGGGTATTCCTGATCCAGCACGTTGCGCACAGCCTTTTCGATGAACTGCCGTCGGTTGAACGTCGGCATCACTACGCTGACCTTCGGCTTTGTGGCTTGCAGCATCCATTCGTAAAGCGCGCGCTCCCTGCGACTGATGGCTTCGAACCCGTAGGGTTCGCTGCTGGTGCGGGCGGGTGCAGCCAAGCGGGCGCGTGTGCCCTCATCGCTGATCTCGTGAATTGCGCGGGCGATGTCGGTGACACTTTCGGGGTCGCATAGCAAGCCGTCCCATCGGTCCGTGACTGCCTCATTCATCGAGGGCCGGTTGCTGGTGATGACCGGAGTGCCACAGGACAACGACTCGATCAGCGTTACGCAAAACCCCTCCCACAGACTGGGCAGCACCAGCGCGTCCGCCCAGCGCATCCACGTCGGCATCTCGTGGTTGGGTACCATGCCGATGTGCGTCACGAACTGGTACTTGGTCCAATCTCGATCACTGCGGCCAATATGCACAAGCCGCAAGTCAGGGTGTTTCTCTCTGGCCAGTTCGCACGCATCCAGCAGCCGGTCAAGATTCTTCTGCTCAACATCGCGCGCCACGCTCAGCAGCTTTGGCGAACCCTGCGGCCCCGCTGCTACTTCGCCTTCCGGCGTGAAGCGGTCGCGATTTACGCGGTTCAGCACCGTGACCACGCGCGCCGGGTCGGCCCCGGCTTCAATTGCCGCCCGCGCCACCTCGTCACTCACGGCCATCAGGAGCGGCGCCTGCTTCAGCACCGGCGAGGCCAGCCCGATCACGTTGTGCAGGCTGCACAACACCGGCACGTTCAGCTCGCGCGCAACCTCCAGCCCCAGCCATCCGCTCCAGCGCGCGCCGTAGGCCCGCACGCAGGTTGGCGCAAACTCGCGAATCGACGCCAGCCACGCCGCGGGAACACCGGGCCAGCCGGCGATTAGTTCTTCGCCCATCACGGCGTTGAAGTCTGCGGCTTGAACCGCAGCCAGCCACGCGTGCAGCGCCGCGTCCGGCGGCAACCTGAGCACGCGGTGGGGCAGGCCGGGCCAGACGCTGTCGCGTCCCCAGTCAATCAGCGCCACGCTCTCGAATGTGTCGGCGGGGTTGTAGTAGGCGGCCTTGCTGGATGCGTCGGCGCCGGCGGCGTGAAGTTCGCCGGGCAACTCCTCGGTGATCACCAGCAGGCGCTCGCTCATGGCTGCCAGTTCGCCTTGGCCGGCGCATGCCAGCGCTGGCGCAGGTCAATCAAGGCGCGCCCATCACTCCAGCCCGGCCGGGTAACCTCGATGCGCGCCATGCCATCGCGGACGTACAGCGGGTTCAGGCGCCCGCCCTCGAAGATGTAGGCCTTGGCCCGGTAGCTGCCCACGGGCAGATGCATGGCCTCAAGCTCGACGTCGACGATGCCCGCGCCCTCCAGCGTCACGCCCCGGAAGGCCTCGCCGCTGTACAAGTGCACCAGATAGTCACGTTGCGTGGAAAGGTGAAAGCGCGTGTCGTCATGAAACAGCGTCAGCGCAAAGATGGGGTCCACAACCGGCTCACGCGCCTCATAGTGAACGCGCGCAGTGACGGCGGCGCCCGGTTCCATCTTCTCGATGGCTGCACCGTCGGCACCAAGCCACTCGACGCGGGTGACCTCGGCGCGCGGCTTGCCATCAGCGCCGGCGATGAAGCCGATGTCGTTTGCGCGCGTGTCGCGTGTCTGGCCGGTGTCGGCCAGGTAGCTGTCGATCACCGGCTGGGGCTCGCCCAGCGCACTCACGTTGCCGTCGCGCAGGTACAGCACCCGGTCGCAGCCGCGCATGTTGTTCAGTTCGTGGCTGACCAGCACCACGGTGCCGCCCTGCTTGCGGCGCTGGGCCATCCAGTCAAAACACTTGAGCTGAAAGGCCGTGTCGCCGACTGCCAGCACTTCGTCGACCAGCAGCACGTCGGTCTCGGCGTGGGCGGCCACGGCAAACGCCAGGCGCGCGAACATGCCGCTGCTGTAGTTCTTGACCGGCATGTCCATGAACTCGGGCACGCCCGCAAACTCGACAATGCTGTCGTACTTGCGCGCGATTTCGGCGTGCTTCATGCCCAGAATGCTGCCGTTGATAAACACGTTTTCGCGGCCGCTCAGGTACGGGTGAAAGCCCGCCCCAAGCTCAATCAAGCCGCCGACACGCCCCTTTACGACCAGCTGCCCCTGGTCAGGGCGCAGAATACGGAACAGCAGCTTCAGCACCGTGCTCTTGCCGGCGCCATTGGGGCCGATGATACCCAGCGTCTGGCCGGCGGGCACATCCAGCGTCACGTTGCGCAGCGCCCAGAATTCGTGTTTGTGCAAGCCGTCCACGCGCTTGTCGGCCAGGCGTTTGGGCAACGTGAAAAGCAGCTCGGCCAATGTCTTGACGTGATAGCCGCGCCGGAAACGCTTGCTGACGGCCTGCAGGCTGAGTGCGGGGTCGGCCATTACGCAAGCTCCCCGAACACCCGCTCCACGCGCCTGAACCAGCGCCACGCCACCACCAGCACCAGCACGCTGACCAGCGCCGCCACGCCGAACTCAGGCGCGAACGCGACTTTGCCGCCGACGATCAAGCCGCGGTACGCATCCAGAATCGGCGTCATCGGGTTGCAGTACACCAGCCACAGAAAGTCGCCGGTGCGCGGGATCGGGTACACCACCGAGCTTGCAAACATCCACAGAAGCACGCCGACTTGGAGTATGTACTGCACGTCGCGGTACAGCAGGTTCGCGGCGGAAAGCGCCAGCGCGCAGCCAACGCCAAATGCCAGTTGCACCAGCACTACGACCGGCACCAGCAGCAAGCCGATGCCGGGGGCCATGCCGTAGTACAGCATCAGGCCCGCCAGCACGACGGACGCCACGCAGAAATCTACCAGCGCCGACAGCACCGCTGACAGCGGCAGCACCTCGCGCGCGAAGTACACCTTGGTGACCAGCGCCCGGTTGTCGACCAGGCTGCGCGCGCCCTGGTTGATGATGTTGGCGTGCAGCTGCCATGGCAGCAGGCCAAGGTACGCGAACACCGGGTACGGCACACCATGCGTCTCGACCCGCGCCACTTTGCTGAACACAAACGTGAACACCAGCATCAACGAAAGCGGCAACGCCACCGCCCAGCCGATTCCCAGCAGCGTGTGCTTATAGCGCACGCGCACCTCACGCATGCCCAGCGCGACGATCAGTTCGCGGAAGCTGGCAATTTCGCGGATGTCGGAGACCACACTCATGGGCGCGCCATTATACCCCGTGCTGCGTGAAGCGCCCCCACGCCACTTGCGAGTAACCAGAGCTTTCGTCGCGCCCCTCTTCGGGCCCGAAGTGCCGCGCCAGGTGCCGGCTCAACTTGGCGCGCGAGAATGCGCGCACATGATGCGGGTCTTCCAGCCACCCGATCGGCACAGACACGACATAGCCGGCACCCTGCGCCAGATGCGGGCGAATCGCGGCCAACAGGGCAGCTTCTTCGTCGGGGTACAAGTGCTCAAGCAGCTCGCAGGCCACCACGGTGTCAAAGCGTTCGCCGGCATCAAAGTGCAGCTCATGCATGCCCATGCAGCGGGCATCTACCTTGGGCAGTGACCGCTGGCGCAACTCGGCCAGGGCCTGTTCAAAACCGTCCACGGCGACCACTTCGCTGACTTCGTCGCGGGCGGCAATCCAGCGCGTCATGTTGCCCATGCCGCAACCCAGCTCAAGCACGCGGCCGCGCGCGTGCGCGACCGATGCACTCAGGCGCGCGAAGTAGTCGGGATGTCCGCTTGCGGTTTCTTCCCACGACAAGGTCATCCATTTGCGGTGGCGCACCGCCGATTCCGGCTGCAACTCCCACTGGTTGCGGTCAATCTTCTGGCGCAGCAGGCAGTAACGCAGGTGCAGCGACATGGGTCGCCACGTGGGACGCAATCGGTGTCGAAGGGCGCTGAACATGGCGGGATTGTGCACCAGAGACGGCGCAGGCTCAATCACCCCAGAACCAGGTGTCGGCAACGGTGCCATTCTGCTGGGTTGCCGAGATCTCGCCGTCGAAGTAGCCGCCGGCGATCACCATGCGGTTCACATCCCAGCAAGCCGAGTGGGCCCAGCGCGCCTGCGGGTGCGCGACGGTGCCCGTCTGCTCGGTCCATGTGTCCGTCACGAGGTTGAGCGCGAACAGCCGCGATTCAGCGCCAGTGCTGTAGCCACCGAAGAGCAGCAGGCGCTGGCCGGCAGGATCAACCACGGCACTGTGATAGTACAGCGCACCCGGCGCGGTGCCTGCGCCGGCAAGCGGAGCCCACGTGCCGCTGCCGGCAAGGTCAAGCGTGAAGGCGTCGCTGAGCGGGTTGACGCCGCCGGTGTTGCCGCCGTGCAGGATTACCCGGTTGCGCGGAGCATCAAAGGCCAGCGCGCCCGAGAATCGCTCTGAGGGTGCGGTGCCGCCCGGCGTCATCTGGGTCCAGTCAAGCGTCAGCAGGTCCAGCACATACACATCATTCGTACGCGTTGCCGCCGGTGTCTGGCCGCCGAACACGATCATGCGGTCTGCGCTGTCCACCACCGCGCGGTGGTTGGTTCGCGCGTCCGGGTATTGCGTATAGGTCGGGTTCAGTTGCACCCAGTGCTCGTTGCCCGGGTCCAGGACCAGCGCCCAAAGCTCGTCGACGATGCTGGACGCCGAATAATCAAGGCGCCCGCCGTACATCACCATGCGAGGGATTGCGGGGCTGTCGTCGTAGACCATGGTTGCCGCGCGGCGCGCGCTTGGCCCGGGGCCGGTTGCCGCCAGCGGCGCCCACTGCGCCACGGGCGACGCCAGGTCAAGTTGCCACAGGTCCGCGTTGTGCACGCCGCCGCCCAGCCCGCCAAACGCAATCATGCGGCGCGCCACGGGGTCATATGCGCTGGCCGAAGTCACGATCGACGTCGGCGTCGACGTGCCGATCTTGGTCCAGCCGGCGAAGCTGTTTGAGGTGTCGATGTGCCAGAAGTCCGAGGCGCCACGGGCATCCAGGAACCCGGTCCCCGTGTAAAAGTTCGCGCCGTCTGCGCAGGCTGTGTGCAGCGAGCGCGCCAGCGGCGCTGATCCCAGGAAGGGCAGCTGCGTCCAGGTCGTGAATGCGCCACCAACGTTCAGCTCCCACAGTTCCGCGTTCGGTGTGCCGGTGTCGCCGCCGTGCAGCCAGATTTGCGTGCCTGTGCCGTTTGACGAACAGGCAAACGAGTGGCGACCACTCGGGATCGGCGCGAAAGGGGCCGACCGGTTTGTCCAGGTTTCTGTGCCGGGGTTCAGGCTGAGCACCCAGACATCGTTCATGTTAGTCGTGCTGCTGCGGCCCGCGAAAATCACCATGCGGTCGTTGGTCGAGTCATAGGTCGCACCGTGAGCGTACCGGGCCACCGGCGCGGGACCCGCGAGCGGCGTGATCAAAGACCACGACATTGCCCCCAAGTCGTATGCCCAAATGTCGCCCACGATGCCGGGCGTGCGGCCGCCGTACACCACCACGCGGTTGCGCGCTGAATCGTAGACCATGCTGTGCTGGTCGCGTGCGGCTGGGCCGACGCCCGGCCACTGCGTCCAGGCACCGGTGCCCAGGTTCAGCGACCAGAGTTCAGACGTGCGGCCGCCGCTGGCGATGTTGCCGCCATGAATGAACATGCGGTTGCCGGCAAGGTCGGTCGCCCGCGCCGAGTACACAGCCGCTGCCGGGGCTGCACCGCCGCTTGCCACCCGCGCCCACTCGCCGTTCGGCGCGCTGCGATCGAGCGCCCAGATGCCGCCATAGTATGCGACATTGTCTTTGCCGCCCCACAGCATCACGCGGTCATTGCTGGTGTCGAAGCCAGCCGCCGCGCCCCAGCGGCCCTCAGGGCCCGCCGAGTCGGCCGCGCCCCCTGCAGGGTCCTGCCAGGTGGGGGCGCCGGAAACGTCAAGCACGGAAATGCGTGGAGTGTTTAGTGCGCTGGGATTGATGCCACCATAGAACAACACCTCGTCGCGGGCGGGGTCCCACGCGCCGCCGCCGACCACGCGACCCGTGCCTGCGTCGGTGTCAGGGGCCAGGGCTGCCCAGACGGGCGCGCCGGCCAGCGAAAGTTGCCACGTGTCGCGCAGTGTCGACGAGCCGCGATACCCGCTTTGCAGAATCAATCCGCGATTGGTGCCATCCCACGAGTACGTCATGTAGTAGCGACCAAGGGGCAATGTGCCGCCCGGCGCCATCGGCGCCCAAGTGCCCGCTCCAGCGAAACTGAACTCATGCACGTCGATCAAATCGCTCGTGCCTGAACGCCCGCCGACAACCACCATGCGGTCGCCGGTAAAGTCGGCAACTGCGGCATGGCCGAAGCGCGCCGCGGGCGGCGTGCCGACCGGTGTCAGTTGCGACCAGAACCCGTAGGTCGGGCTGATCGGGTCAAGGTCGATGGCCCAGGTGTCGTTGTATTGCACTGCGCCCACGCCACCGAACAGAATGGCGCGATTGCGCGCCGCGTCGTGCACGAACGCCGCACTGCGCCGCGCAGCAGGCGTAAACGGCGATGCCAGAGAAAGCTGTGTCCAGGCCTCGGCGCCGCGCACCAGATTGAGCGACCAAGTGTCGTCCAGTGTAGCCGACGTGCCGGCGCCGCCAAAGATCACCATGCGCTGGTTGGTGGCGTCATAGATTGCGTTGGAGTACTGACGCTCTGGCGGCAGCGCGCCGGCTGGTGACAGGATGCGCCACCCGGCAGTCTGGCCCCCGCTGCGCTCATAGACCCAGACGCTGTTCAGCTTAGAGCCATCGCGACGACCGCCAAAGACCACGATGCGGTCGTTCAGTTCGTCAAGAATCATCGTGTGCGAGTACACGCCCGTCGCCTGCCCGCCCGGCGTCACATGCTGGGCCCAGCCGCCGTCGCGCGTCAGCGTAATGGCTGCACTGACGCCCGGCGCGCCCGTGGGCAGAGGCGTCAGCGTCAGCATGTAGTTTGCCGCGGTGGTGTGGCGTTCGGTGGCGTAGGCGTCCCACTCAAAGCTGAAGGGCGTGTTGACCGGCACACCCTGGATCACGTTGCCGACGATGCTGAGCGCCCCCGCAGAGGCCAGACGCGCCAAGCCGGGATTGCTGCCGCCCGTGTACGTCACAGCCACGTCCACCGGGCCTGGCAGTCCCGTGGTCACCAGGCCGGTTACCGCGACAGGCCCGCCGTTGTCGGGCCCAACGGCCAGCACAGAGCAAGCCGTCGCAGCCGTGCCGTTTCCGACCAGGTCAATGTGCGTAAGCGTTCCCGGCAGGTTCAGGCTGTTGCTTTCGAAGGTGATTCGGCCGGACAGTGGCCCGGTCGTTGAGGCAACGAGTTCGCCATCAAACTGGATGAAGCCGCCGGCTGGGATGACGAATGGCGTGGCCGGCAGCGGTGGCGTGAAGTTCCAGTCGGCGATGTTCGCGCCGGTCAGGCTGATTGAGGTGATCGTGAGCGGCCCGGTGCCAATGTTGTTGACCTGGTGGGGCAACGGCGAGTTGGCACTGGGTGAGCCGAGCAGCGAAGCGCCGTAATCGTGGGGGCCGAGGTTGGCATCGATCTGGCCCTGGGTGCCTTCGCCTTCAAGGTCGATCACGGTCAGCGTCGGGGGCGGAAAGCCGTCACTGTCACTGGTGACCTCAATGGCCATGGCCCGCGCGCCCAGCGCCGTCGGCGTGAAGTTGCCGCCCAGCACCAGCGTCTGCGTCGGCAGCAATTGGTGCGGGAAGCTGCCCGGCAAGCCGGTGATGTTCCAGTCGGCTGTGTTGCCCGTCAGCGCAATGCCGCTGATGTTCAGCGGGCCATCACCGTCGTTGCGGATGGTGTGGTTGATCGGGTTCAGCGGGCTTGGCGAGCCGACGTTGGCCGGGCCGTAGTCAATCGGGCCCGTGCCCGTGATTACGTTAACCAATCCGCGTGTGCCCTGCCCGGTCAGCATGATGACGGTGAGTACCGGCGGCGGCGTGCTGCCGCTGTCGCTGGTGATCTCAATATCCATGGCGCGGGCGCCAAGGGCCGTCGGGGTGAAAGTGCCGGTGATCGGCAGCGTCGCCAGCGGCGCCAGCGTTACCGGATACGCACCGGGTATGCCGACAAATCCCCAGTCGCCGCTGTGGCCGGTCAGCGCAATGCCGCTGATTGTCAGCGGGCCCGTGCCCGTGTTCTGGATGGTGTGAACCACCGCAGGTGGGCTCGTGCCAGGGTTGGCACTGCCATAATTGATCGGCCCGGTGCCCGGCGCCTGAATGAAAATCTGCCCCGTGGTGCCGTTGCCGTCGCAGGTGATGTTGCTGAAAGTGCCCGGTGTGCCGCCGGTGTCACTGGTCAGGCGCAACGTGGTGGTGCGGGCCCCGGTGGCCGTCGGCGTGAAGCGTGCCGAGATCGTGGTGTTCAGACCCGCCGCAATCACAATCGGAAACGCCGGGGCCGGGTTGAACGACCACATCGCTGAGTCGCCGCCGGTGAAGCTTGCGGCAGTAATCGTGAGCGGCCCGCTGCCCGTGTTGTTGATCGTGTGAATCACAGTCGCCGAAGGCACGTTCAGGTTCGTGCTGCCGTAGTCCACCGGCGTCGCTGACGCCAGTGTGCCGACGGTACCCGTGCCCGTGACGCTGACGTCGGTCGGGGTGTTCGGCACAGCACCGGTGTCGCTGAGAAAGCGGATGATCGCGCTGCGCGCCCCGGCTGCACCAGGGTGCATTTCGAACTGGAAGTTCTGGCTCAGCCCAGCGCCAATCACCACGGGATAGACCACCGCAGAAGTGTCCGTCCAGTCGCCGGGGTTTGTGCCGGCAAACTGCACCTGCGTGATTGTCAGCGGCCCATTGCCGGTGTTGTTCACCGTGTGCGTGACAGGGCTAAGGCTGCTTAGCAGCGTCACGTTCGCCGTGCCGTAGTCAACCGGCCCCAAGGGCGTGCTTAGCACGCCAGCCGTGCCAAGGCCGAACACCGCCACGTCGGTTGGCGTGTTTGGTACACCGCCCGTGTCACTCACAAAGCGGATGATCGCGTCGCGAGCACCCACGGCGCCCGGCTGCATCTGGAACTGGAAGTTCTGGGTTAAGCCCGCGCCGATGACGACAGGAAAGGCCAATCCCGAAACATCGGTCCAGTCGCCGGGATTGGTGCCCGCAAACTGCACCTGTGTAATGGTCAACGGCGCAGCACCGGTGTTGGTCACGGTGTGAGTCACCGGGCTGAGGCTGCTGACTAATGTCGGGTTCGCCTGGCCGTAGTCGATAGGCCCCAGCGGCGTGGTCAGAACCCCGACGTTGGAAATGCCCGTGCCGGTAAGCGGATGATCGAACGTCAAACCCGCCGCCAAGCCATTGCCATAAGTAACGCGCAAAGCCGCGTTGCGTACGCCCAATGCACCCGGCGTGAAGTTCAAGGCCACGTTATGTGTCGCGCCTGAAATCACGGTCACCGGAGTCCCGGTAGGGCCAGCAAAACTCCAGTCGGCAGCGTTGGCGCCGACGAGCGAAATGGCCGTGACGTCCATGCCCACGCCACCGATGTTGGAAACGCTGTACGGCTGTGAGTTCAACGCCGATGGCTGGCCGACGAGACTGCTGCCCCAATTGTTGATGCCGGTAACCGTGGGCACCGCAGGCGGCACATACTCGATCTGCCATGAAAGCAGAGTGCCCGTGTTGCCGCCCTGCGCGCCGCCGCCCTGGTCGTCGCGAACCACGAGCGTCCATGTGCCCGAGGGCGAGACGCCATACAGGTTGTTCAAGTCCGCGCCCTGATCTTCGGGACGCCAGAAGCTGCTGGTAAAGGGCGCCGCGCCGCCGGTTACGTTCACTGACGGCGTGAACACCGGGTCAATCGCGCGCGTAAAGTTAGCGTACACGTAGGGCGCCACGGCTCCGGTACCGAAGTCGTCGCCGTTGCCGCCGTTGTCGCTGGACAGCTCAATCACGCCGGCTGGCCCAGCGCCGAAGTAGGGGCCTGCCCAGGCAACGCCCGGCGGCAGCAGCCACATCTCGATGTCACCGGCGCGGGTGTGGTCGATGCGTACGCCAACGCGCAGCGCGGCCACAATCTCGGCTGTCGGCGGGATCACGATGGTGCTGGTGATGCCGGCAGTGCTGTTGTTCGGGATGGGAAGTCCGCCCGGCGGAGTGGTCGTGAACACACGTAGCGGGTTCAGCGGGTGCGGGCCCGTGCGGACGGGAAACGTCGCGTTCGGGACCAGCGTGGCGGCAACGTCGCCGACCGTGCGAATCTCCATGGCCAGCGCCGTGTCGGCCGGCGCCGCACTCACGTCGGCGACCAGAATCCAGTTCTCGACAGTGGCCGAAACCACGCGCATGAAACTGAATGATGCGGCACCGCCCGCCATGCTGCCTGCGGCGATCAGTAAGTCGCCGCCGTCAAACTCGCCGTCGGCGTTCGCGTCGAAATACAGCGACACACCTGTCAGGTTGGCTGTGAGCGTGCGGTCAAGTTCATCGCGAAACGTCACGTCCGTGATCGTCACCGGGCTTGAGCCTGCTTCAAAGGCGTACTGGCCCAGCACAACGCCTGCGGTGCCATACTGGAATGCCTCGCCGGGTTGGTTGGCGGCGCCGGGATAGATTCGCAGGACATTGCCCAGCACACCCTGCCCGAAGATATTCAGCGGCAGCACCGAGTTGGGCACACCGCCGTCGTTGCTGACAATCTCCATGTCGGTCGCGCGCAAACCCGACGCAGAGGGCGTAAACGTCACGCCGAAGTTCACACTGCTGCCCCCGGGAATGTTGGCCGGAAACACGATGCCGCTAAGAGCAAAGTCGCCGGCTTCGCCGCCGACAAAGTTGATCGCGGTAACGGTCAGCGGCAACTCGCCGTCATTGCTGAGCGTGAACACCTGGGGCGAGCCCGCAGCCGGCACGCCGACGTTGCTGCTGCCCATGTCCGGGTTGCCCGCCAGCGCGGCCCTGGGGTGCGCGATGTATTCAAGATACCACGAGATCAGCGTGCCCGCGTTGCCGCCCGCATCATCGACCGCGACCAGCGTCCAGTCCCCGCTTGGGTTGCTGCCGTACAGCGTGTTCCACACCGCTTCGCCGATTGGGCGATAGACAGGCACCGCCGTAAACGGTGCATTCTGCCCACCAGCGGTGATCTGCACTGTGCCGGGGACCACCGGGTCAATGTTGGACGAAAAGTCCGTGTAGTTGTAGGGACCGTTGGCTGCACCTGTGCCATAGTCGTTGCCATTACCGCCTTCGTCCTGAGTCAGGGCGATCACGCCGGCTGGCGGCGCACCGCCAATGATGTAGGGCCCTGCCCAGCTAACGCCCGGCGGAATCAGGTAAACGTCCACATCCTGAAGAGTGTCGTGGTCGATGCGAATGCCAACGCGAAGGCTGCCGATTGTGTCCAGCGTTGCAGGTACCGTAATCGTGTCCGTTACGCCCGGCCCGTAGTTGTTCTGGATGGCGCGGCCACCAATTGGCGCACTCGCCCACGAATGAACGGTCCCGAACGGGTGATAGCCAAACTGCAAGGGAAACGAGCCGAACTCAGCGCCTGTCGAGTTCACGCTTGCCGCTGCGGCAATCTGGTACGCGACACCCGCCGCAGCCGGCGTGGCAAGTGAATCCACGACAATCAGGTACGTGCGCGTCTGGCCCGCAGCAAAGGCGACTGCGGGGCCCGCCGTCAACGTGATGTTCGCGCTGGCAGCTACGGTGCCGTTGAAAATGGCGGCGTCTCCGACATCAAGCTGGCCGTTGCCGTTCAAATCTTCGTGCAGTGCGACGCGCGAAAAGCTGCCGTTGTTCAGCACACCGTTTTCGGCTTGCAGTGTTACGCTGGTCAGAGTGATCGCGCTGCCGGCCTGAAACTCGACCTGCCCCATCATCTGGTCAATCATGCCGGCCCGAAGGGTCGCGCCGGGCGCATTGGCAGCACCTCGTCCCACAAGCAGCACGCCGGCTGGTGGCGGCACATACTCCAGTTGCCACGAAATCAGTGTGCCCGTGTCCACTCCCCAGCCGTCGGCCACGATCAACGTCCAGTCGCCGGATGGGTTGCTGCCAAACAGCAGGTTCCACTGAGCCAGTCCCTCAGGTGACCAGCGCGTCTGCGACGTGAAGGGTGCAGCGCCGGCCGTGATGGCCTGGGTCGGGGGCGTGATCGGGTCGAGCGTGCTCTTGAAGTTCGTGTAGACAATGCCGCCGCCGCTACCCGTGCCGTAGTTGTTGTTGGCGCCGCCGTTCTTGGTGGAAAGTTCAATGGCGCCGGCGGGCGGCGTCACGACAGCACCGTTGTTCACGGTTGCGTATGGCCCAGCCCAAGAAACGCCGGGCGGCAGCAGCCAGATGCTCAAGTCAGCATCGAAAGTGTGGTCAATCCGGATGCCGGCGCGCAGCGAGTAAATGCGGTCACCCGTGGCGGGCACGTTGACGGTTGAAGTAACCCCGAAGGCGTTGTTGTCAGGGATGGCGACGCTAGGATTGGAGGTGAATGTAACCTGGGCGCAGAGAGAACCTGCGAACAGACACGCCAACACAACAGCTAGCCGCTGCCTCATTCCCCTCACCTGTATAGACGCCAGCAGGTCCAGTTTCGAACGCTCGCAACCTGTGGCAATAGGCAGTAAGCGTAGCCGATACTAGACGTTGCGTCAAGTTATTGCCTCAATTGCATAATTGCACATAACTAGCATTCGATGAATGCGTTGTGAATCGAGATGAGTCAAGATTGCCCATACGCGCCGCTCAATTTGTGGATAGTCAGAAGTTGGCGGAAATACTGTTGATAACAGAACTTACGACGCCGATTCCCTTGCCCTGTGTCGCCTAACCATGTACTAATAGGTGCCCAAGGGAGAGCCGTGGCAGAAACACTCATTGATTCGGCTTGGTGTGTTGCAAGCCAGCGTGCGGCATTGGTCCATGAGCTGTCGGACGGGCTGCGCATCCCGGAGTATGTCGCGCGCGCACTTGTTAACCGCGGCGTCCGGGATACCGAGTCGGCCAGCCAGTTTCTGCAACCCAGCAGCCTGCATCTTGAAGACCCGTTTGCGTTCCGCCACATGGAGCGCGCCGTTGACCGCATACGGCAAGCCCTCAACGACAACGAAAAGATCCTGATCCAGGGTGACTACGACGTCGATGGCAGTGCCAGCGCCGCCTTGCTGGTCAACTTCTTTCGAGTGTTGGGCCGCGAAGTTGACGTCAGCATCCCGTCCCGTGCCGAAGACGGCTACGGTTTGAACGAGCGCATCATTCGCGACGCAGCAGCAGCCGGCATCAAGTTGCTGATCACCTGCGACAACGGCACCACAGCCAACAAAGAAATCGCGCTCGCCGCCGAGCTTGGCATCGACACGATCATCACCGACCATCACACCGTCGGCGAGACGCTGCCCCCGGCCCACAGCGTCCTGAACCCCCACATAAAGGAAGAGACTCTCAAGTTTCGCGACCTGTGCGGCGCAGGCGTTGCCTTCAAGCTGGCTTGGGCGCTGCTTCAGCGCGTGTCGGGCCAGTCCACACTGGATGAACCCTATAAGGACTTTCTTGCTACCGCCCAAAGCCTGGTCGCGATGGCCAGCATCGCCGACGTGGTGCCCCTGACCGGCGAGAATCGCGTGCTGACCCGCAGCGGGCTAAGGCTGATGCCCGACAGCCCCAACCCCGGCATCCGCGCGCTCATGGAAACCAGCGGCATCAGTGGCGTGCCCAGCGGGACCGACATCGGGTTCAAGCTGGCGCCGCGCCTGAACGCCGGTGGCCGCCTGGGCCGCGAGACACTGGCGCTCGAACTGCTGACCGCGCGCAGTTACGGACAGGCCATGACGCTCGCCCAGGAAGCGGACACACTGAACAAAGAGCGCCAGGGCGTGGACCGCAGCCTGACGCGTCTGGCCGAAGACCTGGTGAAAAGCGACGCCAGCTATGAGAGTGACCGCGTGCTCGTGATCAGCCACGACGACTTTCACCCGGGCGTGGTCGGCATTGTCGCGGCCCGCATTTCGCGGCGCTTCAACAAGCCCGCCGTGCTGGTGGCCATGAAGGGCGGCACCGGGCGCGGCTCAGGTCGCAGCATCCCGGGCTTTCACCTGTACAACGCGCTGAATGACTGCGCCGGCTTGATGAACCGCTTTGGCGGCCATGAGCAAGCCGCTGGCCTTGAAATCACGCGCGAAAACATGTGCCAGTTGCGTCGCGCCGTGAATGAAGTTGCCGACCGCCACGTCATGCAAGCCGATTATGCCACGCCGACCCTGAGCATCGACGCGCGCATCGGACTGAGCGAACTGGACGTGGGCGGGGTGCGGCTGTTGGCGACGCTGGAACCCTTCGGCCAAGGCAACCCTGAGCCGCTGTTCATGAGTGAAGACGTAGAGGTGGCTGCACCGCCGAGGGTGGTAGGGCGCGGCACGGGCCACCTCAGCCTGATGGTCAAGCAAGGCGGGAACGTTGCGTTCAAAGCCATAGGCTTCAACATGGGCGCCAGGATCGATGAAGTCGCCAAAGGCAGCAAAGTGCGGCTGGCGTTCACGCCGAAGATCAGCGACTTCCGCGGCTACCCGGAAGTCGAGCTCGAAATCAAAGACCTGCGCCGCTAAGCGGGCGTCCCTTTGTTGTGCCCTGCGCCGCTTCAAGCCGAGCTGGCGATTCTCTCGCAGACCATCATCTGGCAGGGGTACCAATTCGCCATTGCAAAGGACCCCCCGTCGGGGTACTCTTTCCATTACATTGTTGTGACAATCGCTGACTTGTGATCGCGCACATCGTGTGTGCGAGTACAGCAATGAACTAGGTTGCGGGGACCTTCTCATGAAGTCATGGATGCTGCCGTTAGTGCTGTTCCTTTTTGCTGTACCGTTGGCCAGCCAAACGACTCGACCGGTCAACCAAGCATTGCCCACTGGGTGGTCCGCGCCGACCTCTGGCCCCTACACCATGGGTTACAGCTTCTCTACCACTGCTAGTGACGTACGGGTAGTTGAACTGGGCTGCTGCCAGCACGACGCCAACACAAAGACCATGTGGCTTTGGGATTCGACTAGCCAGTCTTCGCCGATTGCCACTGTTACGACCGCGGCCGCAGCTTCCGGCGCGTGGCGATGGGGGACGCTGTCGTCGCCGGTCTTGCTTGTTGCTAACAGGACATACGTGGTTACGGTCCAAGCAACGACTTATTACTTCATTGCAAAGACAAGCGTTCCAGCGGCATTCACCCCTTCAGGCGTCATCAACTACGTTGATAGTCCTTATTCCACTACGTCAGGAGCGTATCCGACTTCCAGTAACACGAACTACTTTGGTCCTTGTGATATTGGCTATGTCAGAGGCCCCGGGCTGACCGTGTCGGCTACGGCTGGCACTGCCCAGAACGTTTATGCCAACGACACTGGCTCGGGCGGTAACGGGATTTTGGCTGGGCGGTTTACTGTTGCTTCGAACTCGCAGACTGGTGCTTCGCTTGACTCGGTAACCGTGCGTTCTTCCGGCACCGGCAACGACTCCAACGCTTACTCCGGCGTGCAGGCTCTGGTATGACGCTGACGCCAGCGGCACGTTCAGCACCACGTCCGACACACAGGTCGGCTCCGGTGTTACCGCATTCCCAAGCGACAACGGCGACCTCACGTTCACCTGGGGTACGCCGCAATCGTTCCCGGCAAGTACCACGCGAACGTATTTCATCATCACCATGCTCAACGGAGCCACGCTCGCGCAGCCGGGGCATACCTTCAACTACCTCGTGCAGGACATCGCCGTCTCCGGCACCAGCGCCACCAAGGCCGGTGTGCCCAGTGGCACGATGAACGGGTTGGCGATTGCTACGCCTGTCTTCTCGTTCACCGACGCCAGCGCAGCTACGGCTACCACGGTCTACCTGGGCAGCAGCAACAACATCTGCCAGACCTTCACCGTGGCATATCCCAACGGGCCCAACGACAAGCCTGCCAGCTTCACCGTCACCGGCCTGGGCTCTGCCAACGAGAGCACGGACCTGACCTCAGCCCAGCTCTGGCATGACTCCGACAGCAGCGGCACCTTCAGCGCCACCAGCGACACCCAGGTCAACAGCCAGACCTTCACGCTGGACAACGGCACCGTTGTCTTTTCGCTGGCAGGCCATGCCGACTTCCAGGCCGGCCAAACACGCCGCTACTTCGTGATCTACAACCTCAACAACAACGCATCCGACAACGAGACCTTCCAGTGCTACGTCAGCGCCGCAGGCGCACCCACATACGGCGGCACGATGACCGGCTTGCCGTCGCCGTCAGCCACGGGCACCGCGGGCCTGACCGTCAGCGCCAACGTGCTGGCGGTAACCATGAACGGCCCCAGCGCGGCATCCACCGTCAACAGCAACTACCAGGGTCCCACCGGCGACGGCGCACTGCTGTGCGACGTCACGCTGGCGGCTGCACCGGGCGGCGCGTGGACCATCACCAGCATGACCTTCAACGCCTCGGGCAGCGGCAGCCACGACACCGCCTACAGCGAAGTCGCCATGTACGAGGACAACGGCAACGGCACCTGGGACGGCGCAGGCACAGACAGCCTCGCGGCGAACACAGCCACCGGCTTTACAGGCAACGCCGTGACCATGACGCTGACCAACAGCGCGCTTGCCGCGGGCACCTCGCGCACCTTCTTCCTGGTGGGCAAGCTGAATGGCACAGCCACCGCGGGCCAGACCTTCAACGCCAACCTGCAAAGCGTGAACAGCACGCCGCCGGCGGGCGGTGTCACCGTCGGCTTGCCGGGCAGCCCCAGCACCGCGCTGGTGATTGACGTATCCAGCCTCACGGTCGCCAACGGCCCGGCGGTCTCGACGCCAGCCACGCACCTGGCAGGCACAGCCGCCAGCTACGTGCTTGCACGCTGGAGGCTCTCGGCCAGCAACAACAACGTGGACGTCAACGCCGTCACCATCACTACCGGCGGCACCGGCAACTGGACCAGCGACGTGGACGCCACATCCGGCGTGGCCGTATGGCAGGACGACGGTGACGGTGTGTTCAGCGCTGCCACGGATACACTGCTTTACCAGGGTGCAGGTGCCGGCAGCGTAATCGCCACCTTTACCAGCACACTGAGCGTGGCCAACAGCGGCAGCGAAGACCTGTGGGTGCGCGTAAGCGTGACCAGCACAGCCGGTGCAGGCGTAGCCGCGGCGCCGGAGACCTTCACGCTGGGCATCCAGAACGCCAGCGACGTAAGCGCCACGGGCGGCGTGACGGTCATCCTGAGCACGCCGGCGCCAAACAGCGTGACGCTGGGCGCGATTGAGTTCAATGTAACCAGCTTCGACCCGCTGGCCGACCTGCCCGCGGGCGGCAAGCCGATCACGATCACGGGCAGCGGCTTGATGAGCCCGCTGACCGTAACGATCGGCGGCGTGGTGTGCCCGGGCACGCCGGTGATCACGGGCGGCACGCAGGTGACCGGCCTGTTCGTACCGCCAGGCGGCGGCAGCGGCCTGCCGATCGTGGTAACCAGCGCCAGCCTGCCCAACCAGACCCTGAGCCAGACCTTCACCTACAGCAACGTAGGAGTAATCGGCGGCGGAGGCGGCGGCGGAGGCGGCGGCGGAGGCGGCTGCGAAACCAGCCGCAGCAACACTCCGTGGGCACTCCTGCTGGCAGCCATGGCCATGGCCGCAACAGTAACAACCCTGCGCCGCAAACGCGCGTAGCCACAACAGCAGCAACCAATCAAAACCGGGCCGCCTTCAAGGCGGCCCGGTTGCGTGCTTGACGTGCGGCGGCTTTGCGCCAACATCGGGGCATGCGCGCAGTGTTTCTGGACCGTGACGGCACGATCAACAAGCAAGTCGGCTATTGCGGCGACCCGGCAAAGATTGAGCTGCTGCCCGGCGCCGCGCTTGCCGTGCGCCGCTTCAACGAGATGGGCCTGCTAACGATCGTGGTGACGAACCAGAGCGCGGTGGCGCGCGGCTTGATCACCGAGGCCCAGGTGCGGCGCGTGAACGCCGAAGTTGCGCTGCAGGTCGCGCGTGAGTCCGGCGGGCGCTTTGACGCCTTCTATTACAGCCCGTACCACCCGACCGAGGGCGTGCACGAAGAATATTCGCGTGATTCGGATTGGCGAAAGCCCGGTGGCGGCATGCTGCGCCAGGCAGCGCAGGACTTTCACGTTGACCTGGCGCGCTGCTTCATGGTGGGCGACGCCGACATCGACCATCACGCGGGCAAAGATGCCCATGCCGGCATCATCACCCTGCAGGTACCCAGCGAATATGGGGCCGAGGTAGCCGACCATCAGGTGGCAAGCCTGCTGGACGCCGCAGAGAAGATTGCCCAGATGCTGCGCGCCGCGGAAGCCTCGTAGCGCGCATCGGACCGTGTCTTACGAAAGTCGTTGCGCCAGATTGGCAGCCATAGGAGCGGCAAAGCACGTGCTCTGCCGTTTCTGCATAAATGGCAGTCCGCAGGGAACTGGCCGCAACACCTAAGTCTATATTTGTAGACAACTTAGATACTATCCAGCGGGGGTTGGCACCGCGTTTGCATTACTTGTCTTGAACAAGTTTGCAGGCGCCCGCGAGGGCCCAACCGGAGCTTCATCATGGCTAAGACAATCGGAATCGACCTCGGCACCACCAACAGCGTGGTCGCCATCATGGAAGGCAAAGAGCCGCGGGTAATCGCTAACCCCGCCGGCGCGCGGCTTACACCCAGTGTGGTCGCGTTTGCAGAAAACGGCGAGCGCCTGGTCGGCCAGATGGCCCGCCGGCAAGCGGTCACCAACCCGCGCAACACGGTATTCAGCATCAAGCGCTTCATGGGCCGCCGCCACAACGAAGTGTCGAGCGAAGAAAAGCTCGTGCCCTACGAAGTCACCGGCGCTGCCCACGAGATGGTCAAGGTCAAGGCACGCGACAAAGAGTACACGCCGCAGGAAATCAGCGCGATGATCCTGCAGGACCTCAAGAAAACCGCCGAAGCCTACCTGGGCGAAACAGTCACGCAGGCCGTCATCACCGTGCCCGCATACTTCAACGATGCCCAGCGCCAGGCCACCAAGGAAGCGGGCGAGATCGCCGGCTTGAAAGTCCTGCGCCTGCTGCCTGAGCCTACGGCGGCCTGTGTCGCGTTCGGCCTGGATAAGCGCAAGCAGGGCCGGTTCGCGGTGTTTGACCTTGGCGGCGGCACGTTTGACGTGTCTGTGCTTGAGGTCAGCGAAGAGTCCGGCGAAAGCGTGTTTCAGGTGCTCAGCATCACCGGCGACGGCCATCTGGGTGGCGACGACTTCGACCAGGTGTTGATCGACCACATCGCCGACGAGTTCCAGAAGCAGCAGGGCATCGACCTGCGCAAAGACCAGATGGCGTTGCAGCGCCTGAAGGAAGCCGCCGAAAAGGCCAAGTGCGACCTCAGCAGCACCGAAAGCACCGAGGTCAGCCTGCCGTTCATCACCGCCGACGCGACGGGGCCCAAGCACCTGCAACTCACCATCACGCGCGCCAAGTTTGAGCAGCTGGCCGACAAGCTGTTTCAGCGGTTGATCGGGCCGACCAAGCAGGCACTGACCGAAGCGGGCGTGAGCGCCAAGGAGATTGACGAGGCGCTGCTCGTGGGCGGCAGCACGCGCATCCCGAAGGTGCAGCAGATCTGCAAAGAGATTTTCGGGCGCGAGCCAAACCGCGGCTTGAACCCGGACGAGGTTGTGGCACTGGGTGCGGCAGTGCAGGGCGGCGTCGCGACCGGCGAGTTCAAGGACATCCTGGTGCTCGACGCCACGCCGCTGAGCCTGGGCGTGGAAGTGCTGCACGGTGAGATGAACGTGCTGATCGCCAAGAACACCACGATCCCGACAAGCAAGGCGCAGACCTACAGCACGGCAGCCGACAACCAGACCGGCGTGACGATCAAGGTGTTCCAGGGTGAACGCCCGATTGCGGCACAGAACCGGCTGCTGGGCAGCTTTGACCTGATGGGCATTCCACCGGCGCCGCGCGGCGTGCCTCAGATTGAGGTCAGCTTCGATATCGACGCCAACGGCATCCTGAAAGTCAGTGCCAAGGACAAGGGCACGGGCAAGGAAGCCAAGATCGAGATCAAGAGCGACAGCGGCCTCAGCAAGGAAGAGATCGAGCGCATGAAGTCAGAGGCCGAGAAGCACGCCGACGACGACAAGCAGCGCATCGAGCTGATTCATGCCAAGAACGACGCCGACCGCATGGCCATGAGCGTGGGCAAGATGCTCACCGACCACGGCGACAAGATCGACGCTGCGGAAAAGAAGGACGTCGAAGAAAAGAAGACGGCACTGGAAGAGGCGATCAAGGGCGACGACGTGGCCAAGATTCGCAGCGCGACCGAGGCCCTGACCAAGGTAAGCCACAAGCTGGCCGAAAAGATGTACCAGAACGCCAGCCCGCAAGAGCAAGAAGACATGAAGAAAGCCGCCGAAGCACACCAGCGAGGCGGCATGGGAGGCGAAAGCACAACCGGCAACGACCGGGTAGTAGACGCCGACTACTCCGTGAAAGACGACAAGTAGGGGCGACGCGTGTGTCGCCTGCCAACCCCGCCACCGGGCCCTGCAAGGGGCCCGGTCTGGTTTCCCTCCAGCCCCTGACTGGCCGCCCGTCGTTCTATAGGATCAGAACGCAACCCGTTTCCAAGGAGCGACGATGCTCAAGCACGCCGTGTTCGCGATGAAGCTTGCGAAGGTGTATCCGCTGTATGTGCAGAAGGCGGAGCGCAAAGGCCGCACGAAGCAGGAAGTGGACCAAATCATCTGCTGGCTGACGGGCTATGACAATGCTGGGCTGCAGAAGCAGATCAAGCAGGAAACCGACATCGAGACGTTCTTCGCCCAGTCGCCGCGCTTCCATCCGAACAGCGCGCTGATCAAGGGCGTGGAGTGCGGCATCCGCGTCGAAGAAATCGAAGACCCGCTGATGCAGAAGCTGCGCTGGCTCGACAAGCTGATCGACGAGCTCGCAAAGGGAAAGAAGATGGAAAAGATCCTGCGGTCATGATTCACGCAGCCGGCCGCCGATGCGCACCGGTTAGGCAGCAAGGGGCGGCGGACGCATGGCCGGCAACGAGTGCCGACGAAAGCGTAAAACTCGACAAGAAATAGACAGCAGTCTGCTGTGCAATATGCGGAGCCGGAGCCATTCGGCGTGTTTTTTTGCGCCCCGAGTGCGCGGAAGTTGCATTGTCTTTCCGGGAAATATATTGCGAGTTACGGCAAGACACCTTCAGGAGAGTCGCATGCGTGCAATGTTCGCTGTCGTATTGCTCGGCACCGTGTTCGCCTTGGGCGCAAGTTTGCGCGGCCAAACGCTGCTTGCAGACATCGCCACTGGCAGCAGCCCGCAGAGTTCCGACCCTTCGGGGTTCGTGTCATTCGGAACCAAGGCCGTGTTCAGCACAGCCGCGCCCGGCAACGAAGTTTGGGCCACCAGTGGCACGCTCGCCAGCACGCAACGGCTTGGCATACCTGGCTCCGTGGGCGGCGGCGTGGCATTCGGCGGCGACCTGCTGATGTTCGCAGAAGACGTGGCCACAGGCGGCACACGGCTGCTGCGCACCGACGGCACCGCGGCAGGAACATCCACGCTTGCGAGTTTCCCGGACTCCGCGTTCTTTCTGGGCTATGAAATCGTTGTGGTCGGAAGCGCGGCGTACTTCCAGATGTACACCCTTGCCAGCGGTGCTGAGTTGTGGCGCACGGACGGTACAGCGGGCGGGACTGCACAACTGCTGGACATCAACCCCGGCAATGCCAATGCCGGTGTGCAGAACCTGATTGCGAACGGGTCTGACCTGTACTTCACAGCCGACAACGGTACCAACGGCCGAGAGCTGTGGCGATCCGACGGCACCGCGGGCGGCACGGCGATGGTGCACGACATTGTCAGTGGCAGCGTCGGCGGCGTGCTCACGAACTACGGCATCGGGTTGCTCGCCGGGCAGGTATACTTTGCGGCCAATGACGGCAGCGGCAATGCGCTCTGGAAGTCCGACGGCACAGGGGCAGGAACGGTGCAGGTGTCGAGTACACTGACGCTGCCGCTGGCGCAGTTTGTGAACGCTGCGGGAAAGCTGTTTTTCCAGGTCGGCGCGGGCACGATGTGGGTCACTGACGGCACCGGTGCCGGAACCATTCAACTGCACTCTTCACTGGGACCGGGAATCATGGTGGCCTACAACGGCCAGCTGTTCTTCAGCGCACACGACGCCACGAACGGCATAGAACTCTGGAGCAGCGATGGCACCGTGGGCGGCACGGCATTGTTTCTCAACATCGCATCGGGCGGCAACTACTCCTACCCGGCTTCCCTGGTGGTTGTGGGCGGCACGCTGTACTTCACAGCCGCGCCCGGCGGCGGCGATCACTACTTGTGGCGCAGCAACGGCACCCCGGGCGGCACGGTGCAGGTCAGCGGCGCCGTAGCGATCGACGTTTACGCGATGTTGACGCCGGTCGGAAGTTCCATCGTCTTCCGCGGCTATGTAACGGCCAGCGGCGTCGAACTGTGGGTGTCCGATGGCACCGCGGGCGGGACCAGCATGTTGCTGAACATCGCCCCGGACGTTGCCAGTGGCATCGAATCTGGAGCCATGCACATCGCCAACATCGGCGCCACGGCCTACTTTCTTGCGACTTCAACGGGCACCAACATCCAGCTGTGGCGGAGTAACGGCACCCCTGGCGGCACTACGCTGATCAGCACCGTCGGTACGAACGCCAGCCTCGCTGGGCAGCGATTCGGCGTGGTCCTCGGCGGAAATGTGCTGTTTGCGGTAACCGATGCCGGCGGAATGAACCGGTTGTGGAAGACGGATGGCACTGCTGCCGGAACGTCTGTTATCTCCACAGCATTCAGTGTGAGCTGGCTGCTGGGAGTGTCGGGCAGCACCGCCTTTTTCGTTGGCAACACGGCGGCAACTGGCGACGAGATCTGGAAAACCGATGGCACCGCGGCCGGCACTGTGATGGTCAATGACACCGTCGCAGGGCCTGGAGGGCTTTGGGTGGCCGAGGCCTTCGTCCACAACGGCCTGCTGTACTTCGAGGCTGACAATGGCACCACCGGGTTCGAATTGTGGCGCACCGACGGCACGGCCGCCGGCACGTTCATGCTCGCTGACATCAACACGTTTGGCGATGGCATGAGCACATACACATGGGGAGATTTTGCTGTCCTCAACGGTGAGGTCTATTTTCGCGCGACCGCGGTCATCGCAAGTGTTTTGACAAGCCAGATCTGGAAAACCAACGGCACCACAGGCGGTACAAGCCTGGTGCGCAGCATCGGCGCTGTCACGTCAGGGGACTACGGGATAGTGGCATTCGGGAGCAGCCTTTACTTCACGGGCTACGACGCAACGAACGGCATTGAACTCTGGTCCAGCAACGGCACGCCCGGCGGTACCTCGCTGTTCATGAACATTGAGGCAGGCGCCAATGGCAGCTTCCCCGAGGAGTTCTATGTGTTCAACGGAACGCTGTACTTTGTGGCAGCAACGTCGGCTGAAGGCGCCGAACTCTGGAGTTCCGACGGCACAGTCGGCGGCACCCAGTTGCTCAAGGATGTGTTCCCTGGCCCGCAGTCCAGGGCACTGAGCGAGCTGACGAGCTGGGATGGCAACGTGTACTTCGCGGCCTCAGACCCCGTGAATGGGCGCGAGTTGTGGCGCACGGACGGCACCACGGCCGGTACTACCCGCATGACGGATATCGCCCCGCAACTTGGCGACAGCAATCCTATGGGCCTTCGCAGCACTCCCGGCTCGCTGTTCTTTAGCGCCTACTCACCGACTTACGGCTGCGAGATGTGGGCGTACGCAGGCTCCAACACCGCGCCGACGATCACTGCCGCAGCACCGGTGAGTGTCGCCGCCGGCGGTACGTTCACTGGCGCCGCGATTGCCACTGTCAGCGACGCACAGGACGCAGCAGGAACACTGACCGTGAACGCCACAATTGTCCCGGCCGGTATTACGATCGCCAACATCACCAACACTGGCGGCGCTGTCACAGCCGACGTCAGTGCAGGCGGCAGCATGACCGCCGGCGCATACGTGGCGACGCTGCAGGTCGAAGACTCGGGGGCCCTCACCTCTACTGCCTTGCTCACGATCAACGTGGGCACCGGTGGTGGCGGAGGCGGCGGTGGCGGAGGCAGCACGGGCGGTGGCGGTGGTTGCGCCCTGGGCACTCAGTCGTCGTGGCTGTTGCTACTGCTGGTCGGCAGCGCCACGCTGCTGGTTGGCCGGCGACGCAGGGAGTGAAACGAGTGTCCGCCGACAGTACACGTTCGGTACCGCGCCGGATTCTTTTGATGGTTCCTCGTGGCGGTTGGTTGCGGCCTGTGGTTAATCTGCGGGCTGCATGAAACATGCGTTCCTGATGCAGCTTTCGGATGGCAGCGAGATCAACCCGATCTCGCGCAAGCGCGTGTTTGACGTGATGCGCGGACTCAAAGCCGCCGTGTTCGAAGACGGCGCCAACTACTGCGTGATCCGCGACAAGACCGCTCGGCGCGCGTCGCTTGAGTTCACTTACTTTTCCCACCTCGGCTGGTTCATGATCTACCGGCGCAGCACCGACGCGCTGTCCCCGCTGTCAACCCGGCCGCTCACCATGCAGGAACGCGCGACCTGGCACCGCCGCTGGTACCGACATGACACCTGGCTTGTCGCGCCGGGGGCCACGCTGACGCGCCACGAAATGTTGCGGGTTCTGAAACACTTTCTGCAATCGGCCGAGCGCTCGCCGATGATTCACTGGGCCGACACCAAGGACATCCGCAAAGCCGCCGAGTGAGCGCTTACGCCCCGTGCACGCAGTCGACCAGTGCTTTCACGTTGTCCACAGGCGTCTTGGGCAGAATGCCGTGACCGAGGTTGAAGATGTAGCCGACGCCCGCCGGGCGTTGCTTCGCTTCGGCCAGCACTGCGCGCGCCTTTGCCAGCACCACTTCGCGCGGCGCGAACAGCGTGACCGGGTCCAGGTTGCCCTGCACCGACTTCGCCCCGGCTTCCCAGCCGCGCGCCAGCGGCGTGTGCCAGTCGATGCCCAGCACGTCCGGTGTGGACTGCCCTGCGTCGAACAGCAGGGGCAGCAGCGTGGCTGTGCCCGTGCCGAAGTAGATGACAGGCGTCTGGAAAGGGGTCTGGCTCCGGAGCGCAGCGGAGGTGCCTGACCCCTTTCCAGATTCGGGCTGCGTCAAAGCGGGGTCAGGCACCCTGCGGGAGCCAGACCCCGTTTTGACGCCGTCGATCACCTTCTGCACCCACGGCAGCACGTGCTCGGTGTAATCCGCCGGGCTCAGGCAGCCGACCCAGCTGTCAAAGAGCTGCACGGCTTGCACGCCCCACTCGATCTGTGCCAGCAGGTAGTCGGTGACTTGACGCGTCAACTTTTCCATCAGCGCGCGCCAGGCACCGGGGTCGCCCAGCATCATGGTCTTGGCATGGATGTAGTTCTTGCTGCCGCCGCCCTCGATCGCATAGGCCGCAAGCGTAAAAGGCGCGCCGGCAAAGCCGATCAGCGGAACGTCGGCGGGCAGCTCGCGTCGGATGATGTCGATGGCGCCGCCGACAAAGGGCATGCTGGCGCGCGGGTCGGGCGTTGCAAGCGCGTCGATGTCGGCTGCGCTGCGCAGCGGGTTGTGAATCTTGGGGCCTTCGCCTTCTTCGTACGTGAGCTTGAAGCCCATCGGCTCAAGGATCGGCAGCAGGTCGGCGAACAGGATGGCGGCATCGACGCCAAGAATGTGCTGGGCGTCCAGCGTGACCTGTGCTGCCAGCTCGGGCGTCTTGCACAGGCCCAGAAACGTGGTCTTGGCCCGGATCTCGCGGTACTCAGCCATGTAGCGGCCGGCTTGCCGCATCAGCCACACGGGCGGCACGTCCGTGGCCTCGCCTCGGCAGGCCTTCAGGAAGCGAGAGTTGTGCAAAGCGTCCGCCATGCCGCGACGTTAGCAACTGATGCACGCCCCGAAAGGCATTGGTCCGCAGATGGACGCGGACACACGTGAATGAGGTGCCTATCTGCGTTCATCGGCGTGCATCTGCGGACCTGTGCCGTTCATGTCCGATTCAAGGTCGATGCCAAGACCGTCGGCCAACCTGTTCAGGTGGTTGAAGTAGCCGATGATCTGGGCCGCGCTTACGACCTGTTCGTCGCTCCAGCCGTGCTCACGCAGCCGGTCTACGTCGGCCCGAGTACACGCAGCCGGCGTCAGCGTCAACTTTTCGGCCCACTCGCACAGGGCCTTGTGCTGGGCATCCAGCGCCGAGCCGCGAAAGTTCCGCTTCACAGCTTCAGCCAGTTCGCCGTCTTTGCTGAATTCACGCAGATCCTCTGCGTGCGACAGCATTCAGTAAACGCAACCGTTGATTTTGCTGACGACTGTGGCGAGCAGCTCGCGCACCCAGCGCCGCAGCGGGCCTTTGCCGTGCATCACCTGCACGTAGAAGTGCATCGTGGCTTCCAGTGCTTCGGGGGTTAGCGATTGGATGCGCAGGATGTTGAAAATCTTGCCTGCACGTTTCAGGCCCGCGTCGTACTGGGCCTTCACGTGGCCCTCGGCGTCATCAGGATCAACTTGCCGGACGTAGGCCATGGACGCGAGAATAGCCGTGAACGGCTGGCGGATACAGTGGTTCTGAATTCCGGGTTCTGAGTTCCGGGCAGTGAAGAGTGCAGTTCCCAATACCCCACACCCTAAACCCTTTGCCCTACGCGCCAAGCACCCGGATCACTACCTGGCCCGCGATCGTCAGCAGCACGCTTGCCACTGCAAACGCCGCGGCATAGCTCACGGCCGGCTCGTTGCTGTCGGCTGCGCGCTTCACCGCCGCCAATGCCGCGCTGCTGGTCATGCCGCCGCAGACGCTGCCCCACAGTTCCACGGGCCGCATGCGTAGCGCGAACTTGCCGATCAGCAGCGCCACCACCAGCGGGATCACCGTCACCGCGACGCCCGCGACAATCACCTGCCAGACCACGAACTGCATGCCCTCGTGCAGCGCATTGCCGGCTGCCACCCCTGTTTCGCCGACGAACAGCAGGATGCCCAGGTCGCGCACCAGTTGGCGTGCCGGCTTGGGCACGTTGGCGCTGATCGGCCCAACGTTGCGCAGCCACGCCAGCAGCACGCCCACCAGCAGCAAGCCGCCCGCGTAGCCCAGCGAAAAGTCCAGCCTCAGTGGCCGCAGGTGAATGCTGCCCAGCAGCAGCCCCGCGACAATGCCGCCGGCATAGATGGCGATATCGGTGGTGTTGGGGTCAGGCTCGAAGCGCCCCAGTTCGTCGGCTACATCGCGCACGTTGTCGCGCTGGCCGATCACCTCAACGATGTCGTGGCGCATCAGCACCAGGTCGGCGCCGGGCTCCAGCAGTTCGCGGCCGCGCTCAATCTTGTGCACCATGCAGCGGTGACGGCCGATCAGGTTCAGTTCGCGGAGTGACTTGCCGACGCACACGCCCGACCGCACGCTGATGCGCCTGGGTGCCGGCAGGCGCTCGCGCAACTGCTGGTCGTACACCTCGGGGCCTACCAGCGCCTCGAACTTCTGCAACTCGTCAAGCCGCCCCACCACCAGCACATGATCGCCCGCCTGCAACTGCGCGCCGGCGTTTGCAATCAGCACTTCGTCGCCACGGTGAATGCGCGAGATGAAACAGCCGGTACGCTTGGTGAATTGCAATTCGCTCAGCGGCAAACCGATGACACCGGCCTGCTGCACCGTGAACGCCCGTGTAAGCTCGGGCGAGCCCGCCCGCGCCTTGAGCCGCCGCGAGTCATCGTCTTCGTGCGCCGTCGCACCCTTGCTGGGGTCGGTACGCGTCAGCCGGGGCAGCAACTGGATCATCAGCACCAGCCCCAGCAGCCCGAACGGGTAGGTCAGCGCAAACGCCACCGAAAGTCGGGCCGCGTCGGTCGCTTCTTCGCTGGCGGCGGCAAAGGTCGGCGCGCTGGTCAACCCGCCCGCAAGCACACCGGCTGCTGTTGACTCGTCAAGATCAAGCAGCTTGGCAAGGCCGATGGTCAGCAGCACCGCAAACACAACCACCAGCGAGCCCGCGCCCACAAAGCTCCAGCCGCGCCGAGAGCGCAGGCTTGAGAAAAACTGGGGCCCGGCTTCAAAGCCAACTGAGTAGATGAAAAGCGCAAACCCCAACTGGCCGACCGTGAGCGCGGGAGTCACACCGCCGTACATGTCTTCCAGCGAAAGCCCCAGGTAGCCCGCAAGCAGCGCCGCACCAAGGGTGCCGCCAGCCGGCCCGGCGTTGATGCCGCGCCAGGTGACGCGCCCCGCGATGAACCCGAATGTCACGACCAGCATCAAGCCGGCCAGCGGCGTGTCCGTAAGCAACTTCAGGATGACATCCAGCATGGCGCGTACTTAAAGGAAGCGAGGGACGCGAAGCGAGCAAAAACCTGCCAGCAACCGGCAGACACGTTACCGCAAGAAGTCTGGCCAGTGTAACCCTTATACGCATGGGTCGGCGCGCCCTACGTGAATAGGGCCTTTCGAAGCCAGTAAGCTGAGTTTCCGCGTTGGCACGGATCGTGCTCTGTCTCGCATGCGCCCTGTCATCCCCTGCAAGGAGTTCGCCATGCGGACCCTTCTGGCCATGCTGTTTCTCGGCAGCGCGTTGTCTGCCCAGACCTTGGATTACGCGCTCACTTTCACGCAACCTGCACCCACGTCGTCGAGTTCACCGGCTTCGGCGATTCATGACATGGCCCCCGATGGAAACGGCGGCGTGTTCGTGTGCGGATGGTTTATGGTTGAAGTTGACTTCAACCCCTTCGGCGCGCCGGTACACCACCTCGATGCCGCCGCCACCGGGTACTCAGACGGCTTTTTCGGCCACTACGACGCACACGGCAACGTGTTGTGGATGCACGTCTTCGCATCAGGCCGCGCTGACGCTTCCTACGCGCTTGACGTGGACGGCGCGGGCAACCTGCTGGTTGCAGGCCGCTTTGGCGGGCCGATCGACATTCAACCGGGGCCGGGCGTCACGACGCTTATTCCGGCACAGGATGAGGGCGGCTTTGTCGCAAAGTTCACGCCCTCTGGCGGGTTGATCTGGGTGAGGGAGTACTCGGGCGAAGCCGTGCTGCCCGAGCGGTTGGCCGTGGGTCCAAGCAACGATGTGTTCGTGGCGGTGCGGTTTGCCGGGACGTTCGTGGCAGGCACGACGACCCTGAACTGGACACCGCACGAAGCCGACGTCGTGGTGTTGCGCTATGACCACACCGGCGCACTGTCGTGGCACGCCACGGTGATCGGCCCCAGCTATGTGTGGGTCCGCGGCCTGGTGGTGGACTCCCAGGGCCGCATGACTTTGGCCGTTGACGTCGGGGGCGACGTCAGTTTCACGGCGCCGGTCGGGAGCATCAGCGTGTTTGGCGCGCACATAGATATCTGCCTGTGGCAGATTGACGGCAACGGCACGATGAACTGGCTGAACCAGATCGGTGCCGGATACCAGGACGCCACCTGCGCGATTGCCGTTGAACCTGACGACAGCGTCGCATTGCTGGCAAGCATCTGTGGCATCGTTGACTTTGACCCGTCGCCCGCCGTTGCCACAGTCACGGTGCCGCCGCCGACCGGCCCAATGTATTGGGGCGTGGCGCTGGCGCGTTACGACGCCAATGGCGGCTTGCGCTCGGTGCGCGCGTTCGAAGGCTTACAGGGTTATCCGTTGTGGGCGGCGGACATGATCGTGGACGGCACCGGCACGTACATCGCTGCCAGCATTCCCGGTCGCATCAACCTGGGGACGCCTCTCGCACCGATGATTGTTGAGGGGCCGTTCCCGTACACTAATCACGGGTTCGTCGTCGCCTATGAGACCAACGGCGACCTGCGCTGGGTTGCACGCACCGGCGAACCCTATGCCATGGTCGTCGAGTGCGACCATGAACTGCACGCGCACTATGAGTTGACCGTCGGCGGGAGCCTGAGCTGGTACGGCGACGTGGACATGGACCCCTCGCCGGCGGTGAACCGGCTGACCAGCCACGCGGGGTACCTGGAGAAGTTCTCGAACATCCTCAACGGTGACCCGCTGCGGATCTTGACCGCAAGCCTGCCTGACGCCGACACCCAGGTGAACTACAATCAGTCGCTGCAAAGCGCAGGCGGCGGGGCAAACCACACCTGGGAGTTCTACTCAGGCACGTTGCCGCCGGGCCTGATGCTTGGCAGCGGCGTGCTGTATGGCCTCGCGTCCACCCCGGGCATGTACACATTTGAGCTTGCCGTGCGCGATGACAACAACGTGCGCGTCACCCGCGCCTTCGGCATTCTGGTCACGGGCGCGGCGCACCCGAACCCGAACCCCAATCCGAACCCCAATCCAAATCCGAACCCCAGCCCGACCGTGCCCCCGAGGCCGGGCACCAAGTCTGGCAGCAACACCAAGGAGTCGCAGGGCGGCTGTGTTGTCGCCGGCGCGGGTCTCGCGTGGCCGCTGTTCTTGCCGTTGATGTGGAGACGCCGCCGGACCGGCAGCTCTAGAGGTTCGTAGTCTGCCAGCTTTCGCCGTAGCCGATGGCGGCTTCGCGTGCAGTCTTGGGGGCGTTGCGCCTGCGCCGGATGTGCCAGTGGATGGCAAACAGCGCCGCCCAGCCGGCAAACGCGTAGGCGAACATGATCAGGATGAGTCCCCAGGGTGTCGGGTCCATACCCGCAGCATAGCACGTGTCTGCAAATTCCCGAAAGAATCCTTCGCACCACAATTGATTGTGGGCTGCGCTCTGCCAACGAACCCTCGGTAGGGTTGCGACATACTTTTTCCCAACCGACCTGCCCGGCACGAGGAAAGTGTGTCGCGTGGGCCGGTACGCTTTCCCGAGTTGCGACGTGGCTTGCCTCCATCAACAAGGGGGTGGGATGGTCCCGCCCCCCGGCAAGCCCCGCAACACACAGGAAGCGTTGCCATGGCCAAGAAAGAAACACCGGAAGCGAAGGTACTCTCGCTCAACACTGAAAAGGACAAGGCGCTGCAAAACGCGCTGAGCGGCATCGCCCGCAGTTTCGGCGAAGGCTCAATCATGCGCATGAGCGAGCAAAGCCGCAAACAGATCGACGTCATCCCCACCGGCAGCCTGGCCGTTGACGTCGCGCTGGGCGTGGGCGGGTTGCCGCGCGGGCGCATTGTCGAAATCTACGGGCCGGAAAGCAGCGGCAAGACCACTTTGGCCCTGCACGCGATTGCCAACGCCCAGAAGCTTGGCGGCAACGCCGTGCTGATCGACGCCGAACACGCTTTTGACCCGCAGTACGGCCGCAAGCTCGGCATCGACATGGACAAGCTGTGGGTGAGCCAGCCCGACTACGGCGAACAGGCGCTCGACATTGCGGAAGCGCTGATCGCCAGCAACGCCGTGGACATCATCGTCGTGGACAGTGTGGCTGCGCTGGTGCCCCGCGCCGAGCTTGAGGGCGAAATGGGCGACAACCAGATGGGCCTGCTCGCGCGCATGATGAGCAAGGCCATGCGCAAACTGACCGCCGCGTGCAACAAGAGCCGCACGTGCCTGGTGATGATCAACCAGGTGCGCGAGAAGATCGGCGTTATGTTCGGCAACCCCGAGACCACGACGGGCGGCCGCGCGCTGAAGTTCTTCGCAAGCCAGCGCATCGAGGTGCGCCGCACGCAGCAGATCAAGGAAGGCGAAGAAAGCATCGGCGTGGGCGCCCGAGTCACGATTGTGAAAAACAAGCTCGCACCGCCGTTCAAACGCGCCGAGATCGAGATCTACTTCGGGCGCGGCATCAGCTACCTGAACGACCTGTTGACGTTCGCGCTGCAACTGGGGCTCGTTGCCAAGAGCGGCAACTGGTTCAGCTATGGCGAACTGCGGCTTGGCAACGGCAAGGGCAACGCGCTGGATTTCCTGCGCGACAAGGAAAACCTCGACCTGTTCAAGAAACTGGAGGCCGAGGTGAAGGCAGCCATGTTCCCGCCCGAAGAAGCACCGCAAGCGCAGGTTGAGGCGGCGTAGCAGCCGGGAGCCCAAGAGTAGGCTCGAGCTATTCGGGATATCTCGCAACGCACAAACATGCGGGCGGGGCGCCCGCACCACTACAAGTCCCAAGTCAGGGGGGCGGGCAAACCGGTTGGCCCCGGGGTAACCCAACTCCCTGACCTCTGGGCTGGATTGCGAATCCAGTCCGGCAGTCCACCGAGAAGTCGAGCTCCACTTTGAAGCCGCCGAACTTGTGCGACTCGGTGCGAGAGTGGCAAGTTGTGGTTTCGAGTCAAACTATGCACTTCTTGGTTGAATCGCATAAATGCGCCACTAGACGAAAGTTTGTTGTCCATTAGACTCTCGCGCGCCAGTTCGGCATGGGCCAGCTGGCACTGAATTTCCATTGCACCGCGCAAATCACGAAAACAGGAGAGCGCAATATGATCAGGCGCAGATGGCAATTGATTTTACTTGCCGGATTGAGTGTGGCCCTTTCGGGCAATGCGATCAACGGCTACCAGGGCGAATGGAAAATCGTGTACCCGCCGTACAGCGTAACGAAGGATGGCGTGACAGGCACGATCACCTGGGGTGAGTACGAGCACTTCAGCACATCTATGGAACACAATGAAAACGCCACGATGGACGATGACTTCGGCGGCCGCCTGAACCTGACACTGACGCCGCTGGATTACGCAGCCAGCACCGATTGCACGAACGACAGCGAAAAGAAGGTGTGGGTCGAAGATGGCGCGACTTGCACTTTGAGTCTGGACGACGAGACCACACACGACACAACATTTTCCTGCACGGGAAAGTGCGCAGGTGAAGGCGGATGCGACTTCGAATACACGTCAAGGGTCTATGGCCACTGGAAGGGCGCGTACGAGGGCGTGGATGCAAAGTTGCACGCCGAGGGTTCATTCACCGCAATCTGCATGGCCGGCAAGACGCACGAAGCGTTCCTGTCGCTCGTGAGCGGCGATGGCAATACTGTGATCAGTGACGAGGTCGAAGTGACGCTTGAAGGCGGCCAGGTCCAGAAGGGTGAGGCTTCGGCGGGTGGTGAAGTCAAAGGCGTGGATGTGAAAGTGGTCGCAGGCAACGAGTTGAAGAAGGCAGTGGGTCTGCGCAGAAAGATGGCGGTCACCACGAAGACCACAGACGCCACACTTTGGGACCGCAAGTTCATTACCACGACCGAGTACAAGCTGCATATGGCCGTAAACCAGGATCCCGTGGTTCGCCGCCGCGAACTGACCTGGAGCTGGATCCAGAACTACAACGCGTTCAAGCTGCAGCCGAACGGAGACCCCGCCGACACAGCCATCCGGCGCGGCAACACGGAGAAAGTCACATGGAACATCTCGACGCCGACTTACACGGTCTCGCCATACTGCGGCGTGCGTCCCGCGGATCAAGGCTGCAACCCGGCAGGCCGGCCCCAGGATGTTCCCGAGATTCCTGCCCGGGGTGCCAGCCGCACGGCTCTGGTTTTTGTTCCCGGCGCGGCGGACGACGCGGCTTTTGAAATCACGGTGGCTGCTGGTACCACTGGCACACTGACGCTGGACGAGGTCTCAGTGGCGGAAACTGGTATCGTCGAGGACTTTACCGCGGTGGTTACTGCGTTCGATCCGACGCTGGGCACCGCGCGCATTTCTTCGACTGTTCCCTTCATGCTTCGCATGACCATCACGGGGCATGAGTATGGCACTGACACGATTCGGCTCACGCGGTTCGGAGGCATGCCCGACCCAGAGGACGGTTACTCGACAGAGACATCGGTGGCGATCCCGGTGCACGTGGTCAATCGCGGGTTCATTGTGGCTGAGATTGAGGCTTGGCCGTCGGGCGAGACTGCGGCACTTGGCGGTGCGATGCCGACATCGCAGAATCTGCAGATCCGACCGGGTTCTCAGCTGGGGTTGACGTTGGACGTTGGCGCTGTACAGGCTGATGACCTGCCGCTGTATGTCGCCTCAGAGTCTGGGCAAATTGCTTTTGAAGCGCCGCTGGTGCTGGACGCCGGCGCGACCAGTGTAGTCATTTGGCTGACTACGAATGGGATCGACGGTGTCGTCGATCTGCGCATACGGCTGAACGGCCGCGACCTTGTGCTTCACGTGTCAGAGGCCGAGCAGGAATAGCGGTTGTCTCCACATTGATCGCCGGGCCGGAGGGCGGGAACATCTGCTCTTTGGCCCGGCCAACATCATCCATGCCCAAACGAATCCAATTCATTGCAGCATCTCTCGTCGCAGCACTGGTTGTTGCGCTGGCCCTGCTGATTGCATGGCAACCATGGGTTGTTACCCCGCAACTGCCAGGTGCCTCGATTGCGCCGACCCAAGACGGCAAGCTCGTGCCCGTGAATGGCGGTGATGCCGACGAGCTTGTCGCCGTGTTGCGTTCCAAGAACGTGACCGTCGAAACCGCCGACCCTGCCGCAGCCCCAAAGCCGGGCGCGCCGATGCTGCGAGTGCGGCTGGTCTCGAAGTTTACCATGGCCAACCCCCTGATCGCGGTATCGGAAGGTGCCGGAAACGGCTGGACGGTGTATCGCTCGGACCACATTGAAATCGCCGCGAGGGACGGAGGTTCGTATCTTGTGAGAGGAGTGGCCGACGGTCACTTCGTGCAGAACGCCCGAGACGCGCGCGCTGGCGAGCTTGTCGAGTTGTCCCTTGAGGCCTACGGCGGCCTGGAGGGTGTCGTCCAGAGCGACAAGGGTGCCACGGTCACTGACGGGGCGGTGAGTCTGGCCGGCGTCGAACGCGGAGAGTCCTACACGACCGCCAGCGCTGAGGACGGACGGTTCAAGTTTCCGCGTTTACCCGCAGGCAAGTACAAGCTGGTGGCCAGAGCAAAAGGCTACCTGTCGAGCCCCACACTCGAGGTTGAGGTTGTTCCGCTGATGGTCAGTACCGGCCATGCGCTCGTAGTGACGCAGACGCCGCAGGTGGAAGGGATGGTCCGCGACGCTGTCTCCGGTGCGGCACTGGGCGGGGTGCGTGTCGAACTGATCGATCGCGCCAGCGGCGTGACCGTGAGCGCGGCCGTCACCGGCGATGACGGTCGCTTCGCCATGATCGCGCGATCAAAGGCCGATTTGTTGCGGGTCGTAGTCTCGCGCATCGGGTATGCGCACCAAGACACGGATGTACGCGCGCCCTTCGGGTGGCTTGCCTTTGACCTGCAGCCCGACGGAGTGCCGCTCACCATCACCGTCACTGACTCCGTGGACGGCCGGTTGCTGGCCGGTGCCGAAGTGGAGTTGCTTGGGCGGGTGGCTGCAGGAAATGACTCACCACCGGCACTGGTCGCGGTTGCAGACGAGAAGGGCATGGCACGTTTTCCGCTGGTGTCAAAGGGTGTGTATCGCGTGGACGTGCAATGCGAAGGCTATGTGCCGTTGACAGATCGGTTCTCGGTCGCGTCGGGCCCGCCGGCCCGGCTTGCCCTAAAGCTCGACCCGGCAAGCCGCATTCGCGTAGACCTGACAGATCAGCACGGCGCGCCCCTGACGGACGGCATCGCCAACAGCCACTGGATTGCCTATCCGGCGGTGGGCAGTTTTGACCGGTCCCGGCACCTGCCGCAGGACTCCAGCACCGGTGCAGCCAGGTCAGAATTCACCGTGACCGGGCTGCCGGTTGGCGAATATGACCTGTACTTCTTTGCTTACGGTTACCTGCCATGTCACGCCAGTCTCACAGTGCCCCCTGGCGAGCGCTTTGAAACCAATCTCACTCTATCGTTGCAACCTCGGAAACCCGCGGCTTGGCGCCTGGAACTCGTTGAAGGGGTGCGCAACCTCGAGCAACCGCCTCAGACGCGGCAGCCCGAAGGTGACCTGCACTACCGGACGATGGTGGAGGAAACCTGTGTCGTTGAGGGCAATCTGCAACGTGGAGCGGGCCGCGTGATCGCTTCGCGGGCACGATCGGATTTCTTTGCTGACCGGGGGTATTCGCGAAATCCCGTCCATAGTGAGACCCGGCTGGACGGCGAGAGCCTGCTGGACGCAACCGAGGGAGCAACACTGGTGCTGCCCACGGGCCAGGTGCTGCCGCTGTTTTTGCAGGCTCCGGGCGTGCTTGCGGTGTCTGCGACAGCACTTCAGTGGCCGTCGGTCGCCGGGGTTGTTGACCTGGCATCGGTGCCCGGGGAGGGCAAAGCATTCGTCGCATTATGCCCGGTGCATGACTCGGCGCTCGACACGCCGGCGATCAATGCAATGGACTGCATGTGGGCGCCTGTGCGGGCGGACGGCAGTTTTCTAGTCAGCCTGGCGGCGCCGGACCATTACGCACTTGTGCTGTTCCGCGGAGTCAGCGGGCGGCCCGATGGCACTCACGCCTGGCAAGGGCTACAGTTTCACGTGCCAGTGAACCTGACTCGCGGAGACTCCGCCCGCGTGAGTCTGCCAAGGCAGTGAACTTCCATTCGCGGTGACGTTGGTATATCGAGCGGGACGACTTTTGCGGGCAAGGCGGGCTCTAGATCCCGGCGTACATGCTTATACTGACCCGATGGAACTGGCGCGGTTTCTTGAGTTGTTGTTTGCGCGGGGCGAGGTTGTCTTCCGCAAGCCGCCGCTTGCCCTTTCGCCGGGCGATGTTTCGCCTTTGCGCGTGCTTGAATCTGAGTACCGCCGCTACACCCTTGACCTGCCCGGCAAGGCGCCGGCTTTCGTGCCCGAGATTGCGCTCAAGGCCGCCGAAGTCGTGCGCCAGTCTTGCTGGCTGCTGCTTTCACGCGACGAAGAACCCGAAGAAGTGCACCGGCGGATCAGCGGTCTGGCCATGCCGGCCAACGCCGGCGAGCACTTCAGCGCCGACCTTACCCTGCGCTTTCTGCCCCGTGTGCACCGGCGCGCCCGCGCCCACGACCCCGCCGATGCCCTGGTCAGCGCGCTCGAAACCCTGCTGCGGCGCTGGCCCCTTTCCGGCGTGCTGTGCGACATCACCGACGCACCCTACGTGCTTGACCTGCACCACCACGACGGGTTGATGCTGCTGTACGCCGAGCGATTTGCGGGCCACCCCAAACATGGCTGGGAACCCACAGGCAAAGCCGCCGAATACCTTGAACTCGTGCGCCGAAGGTAGACGTCAGCGGGCGATGATGCCGAAGTCGCGCAGGTCGCGGGTGAGTGCCCGCAGGTACATGGCCAACACGAACCCGACAAAGCGCGCGTCCGGGGCGTCCTTGCGCAGCTCATAGCGCAGGGTCAGTGTGCGGCCGGCATCGTCGTCCAGCGCGATCACCAGCTCGCCATACTCGTCGCCGTCGGGCGACTTGCCTGGCTGCACCCGAATCATGCGGTTGGCGCCGCGTTCGTACTCGGTGTTCGTGGCGTGGCTGAAATAGCGGTCGATGAACTCGCGGTCCAGTTTGCTGAATGCCTCAGCCACAGTGCTCGCGTGGCCGTGCTCAGACCAGTTCACGTTGCATTCGCCTGACTTCTTCACCCAGTGCTTCAGCTGGTCCTCAAGCCGGTTGGCCACGACCTCGGTTTTGCGCACGCTGCTGCGCGTGAGCATCATCGTGCGCGCGCGCTGGATATTGCTTTTGTGGTGCGATGCCTGGATTTCCTGGCGCAGCTTGAACAGCTCTTTCGACTGGTCCTGCACCTGGCGCTTCAGGGCCTCGCGCTGGGTGTCTACCTCGCTGAGCAGTTCTTCGGCGGCCTGCAACTCGCCCTGCAGTTCGTTCAGCTCGTCATCGTGGGCCGACACGGCGCTTTCGTGGGCGCCAAGCTCACGGGCTCTTTCGGCAAGCTCTTTGGCGCTGGTGAGCGCGATGGTCACGCCCGAGTCGGCTTTGGCGCCGATCTCGTTCAGGCCCTGCATCAGGCGTTCGCGTTCGGCGCGGGCTTTGTCGCGCTGGGCCTGCACATCAAGGATGCGCGCCTTGAGCTGTGCCAGCGTCTGCGCCTGCTGTTCGCGCACGGCGTCAAGGTCAACGTCGGGGGCCGTCGGCGGCACCGCCGGTTTGCGCATGGCAAATGCTGCGCCGGCGCCAATCGCCGCGCCGACGGCCAGCGCGATGGCGCCAACCACGAATTCGCTGACTCCGAGCATCGCGGCAGCCTAGCTTGACCGCCGCAAGGTTACAGGATGGTCTTGCCCAACGCGCTGGCGATCAAGCCGACCGCGAGTTGGCCAGTTTGATTGTAGACGTCCAGAATCGGATTCACTTCTGCCAGCTCAAAGCTGGTCAGCATGTCCGTCTCGGCGATCATTTCCAGCGCGAGGTGCGCTTCGCGATAGGTTAAGCCACCCAGCACCGTCGTGCCTGTGCCCGGCGCGATGCGCGGGTCCACGCTGTCGATGTCGAAGCTGACGTGCAGGAAATCGGTGTTGCGCGTGGCCAGGTTGATCGCCTCGCGCATCACGGCGGCTAACCCGCGCTCGTCGATGTCTTTCATCGTGAAGGCGTGCACGCCGCTGTCGAGAATGGCCTGCTTTTCAGCGCGGTCGAGGTCGCGCAGGCCCAGCAGCACGACGTCGTTGGCGTACAGCTTGGGGCTCATGCCGGCAATGTGCGTTAATTCTTTGGGTCCATGCCCGAGCGCCACGGCCACGGGCATGCCATGAACGTTGCCGCTGGGGCTGGTTTCGGGCGTGTTCAGGTCGCCGTGGGCATCGATCCAGATCATGCCCATGGTCAATTCGTGATTGTCACCTGCCGCGCGCGCTTCAGCTTCAAGCTCTTTCATGCCGGCGACCAGGCCCGCCACCGTGCCGATGCTCATGCTGTGGTCGCCGCCGATGACCAGCGGAAACGCACCCTTCTTGACGATGCGCTTGACGTGCTCATGCACGGCGTCGCAGGCGCGCGTGATGATGGGCAGGTTGTTGGCCTTGCCCTTGATCGTGGGCGGCGGCGGCGCTTGTGCGGGCTCTGACTCCGGCTCGCCGGCCTTGCGGGTCGGGCTCTGGCGCTCAATGTCACGGATGATCACGTCGCCGTGGTCGGCGACCGTCAGGCCCAGGCTGCGGAGTTTTTCGGCCAACCCGGCAATGCGAATCGCGCTGGGGCCCATGCCGACGCCGCGACGACCGGCGCCGTGGTCCATCGGGACGCCCAGTATGTGTACTTCGAGGTTTTGCTCTGCACGGGTCAGCCTGCGGCTGGGCATGTTGATCGGTCCTGGCGCGAGTGTAGCGCGAAATCGCGGGGCGGCGAGTACCGGCCCGATTTCGGCAAGCATTCCGGAAAAACTTCGCGTTCGCAAGTGCTTGCTGCCAGTGCAGTTACTCGTTAGGCCCGGCACGTCCGGCCGGCAAGTGCTTCGCGGCGTGTGTCCGCCGCTTCCTGGCATTGAGGGCTGAAGTCAAGCCTGCCAGGAGCCTCATATGGACCTTTCCGCTGTGCCCTACCTGTTGATCTCGCGCGAGCTTGGTCTTGGTTTCTCGCGTGAGCGCGTGTTTCTGTGCCTGTGCCTGATCGACCACCTGGTGCTTGGCATCGGGCTTAGCCGCGACGAAGCCATGGGCGACATGGTCGCTGAACTGGAAGCCAAGTACGACGACGGCTTCCAGGGCGACGTCGAGCTCGACCGCTTCAAACGGAACTAGCCATGTCGCACCTCGCGTATGCATGCCGCGTGTTCGGCATGGCGATGCATGATCTTGCCCCGCCGGTTGCAGCCGCTCTACCTCTGCCGGGCGAAGGGCGACTGCTTGCAGTCATCGGCCCGAGCGGCGCCGGCAAAACGCTGGCTCTGAAGACACTGGCGGCTCGCCACGGCGGCCTATGCCTGCCGGCGCTGACTGACATGGACGCGCCGGTCTTGAGCCTGTTCTCGCCCGATCTGCCCAGCGAGTTCGTGTTGCGCACACTGGTACGCGCCGGCTTGGCCGATGGGCGCCTGTGGCGCATGAAGGTAGGTCAAATGTCGGGCGGTGAGCAACAGCGCCTGCGAATCGCGCTGGCGCTGTGCAGCCTGCCTGTGCGCGACCCCTTGCTGGTCGCCGACGAGTTTGACGCGCATCTGGATGAACTGACTGCCTGCGCGCTTGCCCAGACGCTCAGGCGCCTGTGCCGCGGCCCGCTGCGCATGCTTGTCAGTACGCACAACCTGGCGACGCTGGCGTTTCTTGCGCCCGAGCGCGTTGTGCAGATCAACGGGGCTGTCACCGATGTCGCCTTGCCGCAACCGCGCAGCCTTGCCGATGAAATCGAAATCGTCCCCGGCACTGCGCGCGACTGGCAACGCTTCGCGCACTGGCACTACCTTGGGGCAGGCCGGCCGGGGCCGGTGTGCGCGGTCTGGCGTGCCCGTGTGCGGGGCCACGACGCGGGCATTGTCATGTTTGGTTACCCGCACCTGCTGCTGTCGGCGCGCAAGCATGCGTTGCCTGCACGGTTACACGTGTCGGCGCTGCGCGGCGAAGGTCCCGCCGCCCTGAACCGCGAAGTGCGCCTGCTGCAGCGCGTGGTCGTGGACCCGCGCCTGCGCGGGCTTGGTATCGCGACGCGCCTGATTGCACACGGCCTGCGCGAGCTGGATGTGCCCTACGTCGAGTGCATTGCGCAGATGGGCGCGTTTAGCGATTTCCTGCTGCACGCCGGTTTTGAGCGCGTGTGCACGCTTGAGGTCCCGCATGCGGCGCAACTGTTGCAGCGCTTCTGCGAGCGTCGCGACATCCCAACGCATCGGCTGCACGAGCCGGTGTTTCGCGAGGCACTGCTGGCCAAGCTGCCCGCGCCGGACAGCCGCGCATTGCAGCGCCACCTCGATCACCTTGCGCGCTCGCGCGTAAACACCGGGCACGGCAGCAGTCGCGGCGCGCGATCAGCAAGCCAGCAGGCGCTGAACGCCGCGCTGGCAAGGCTTGGCGCACAGCCGGATTACTATCTATGGAAGCGACCGGCATGATGTTCACCGAGCTGTTTGAAGCAATCGGATACGCCCCGCACATCGGCCAGGTGCGCTTTCATGCCAGCGACAAGCGCTTCAAGGTGCTGATTGCCGGGGCGCGCTTTGGCAAGTCGCTGGCCGCAGCCAAAGACGTGCTGCCGGACCTGATTGCCGGCCGGTCAACGGGCTGGCTGGTCGGGCCCACCTACGCGCTTGCGCAACCGGAGTTTCTGTACCTCACCACGGACATCCGCGACCGCCTGGGTGTGGAAATCATCGAGCACAAAGCCGGGGGACGCGACGGATACTCGCGCGTGCTCACGTCGTGGGGCGGCGAGTTGCTGTGCCTGTCGGCAACCCAGCCCGAGGGCCTGCTGGGCCAGGAGATCGACTGGTTGATCCTGTGCGAAGCCGCGCACATCCCGCGCGAAGCGTTTGAGCGCTTTCTGCGCGCCAGGCTGAGCACGCGCAACGGCAGGCTTGTCATTGCGACCACGCCGCGCGGATTCAACTGGGTGCAGGAATTGTATCTGCTCGGCATGGGCGACCATGCAGAGTGGGCAGCGTTCCGGCATGCGACGTGGGACAATCCGATGATTGCCGCGGGCGAGATTGAAGCCGCGCGGGCAACACTGCCGCCCGAGACGTTTGACGAACAGTACGGCGGCGCGTTCACCACCAGCGCGGGCGCAGTCTACCGAGAGTTTGAGCCCGCACTGCACGTCGCGCCGGACTTGCAGGCGCCAGAGGGCGCGATCATCTACCGCGGCATAGACCCCGGATACACCAATCCGACGTGCTGCCTGTGGGCTGCCGTGGACCATGACGGCCGCCTGATGGTCCTGCGCGAGCACTACGCGGCAGAGCTGACCGCCGACTTGCACGCCGCCGCCATTCGCGCGATTGACACCGAGTTCACCGACCGCGGCCACAAGATCGGCCCGGCCTGGATCGACCCGTCAAGCCGTGGCTTCCAATCCGAGCTTGCCCGTGAGGGGGTCGCCACGACCAAGGCCGCCAACCACGTGCTGGCCGGGATTGACGTTGTTCGCATGCTGCTGCGCCGACGCGACGACGGTACTTCCGGCATTTGCATCGACGCCGGCTGCCACAACCTGGTGCGCGAGTTTGAACAGTATCGTTGGCACGAAAGCGCGCGCCCCGGCGAGCGTGTGCCCCGCAAGCAGGATGACCACGCGCTGGATGCGCTGCGCTACCTGTGCCTGGAGCTGCGCAAACGCGTGGACTGGAAAGAACAAGGGGCATCGTGGTAATCTGCGCCGATGTTCAAGGATCTGCGCCCGTCAACTGTGATTGTGCTGGTCGTGCTGTGCGCGCTGATCTTTGTGCCGGCGTTCTTTCTGGATGTGGGCACGATGGGCAAGGGCGGCGACGGCAACGGCGAGATCGAGACGCCGCCACTGCCGCCGCCCAGCAACCGGCCCGGCTTACCGCCGATTGACCGCAGCAACCGGGCGCCGGCAAACCAGCCCAAAGTCAACGGATCGGTCCCGACGGATTAGCGCGCCGCCGTTGCTTGTAAGGCCCCACTAAGGCAGCATAAACGGCAGATTTTCTGCGAATTTGGACCGTCCCTGCAGTGCGGTGCATTCAGGGCGGTGTGGGCGTTGGGGCGGGCATGTTGGGCAAGTCTTCTGAAACCAAGGCGCTGAACGAAAAGCTCGACACACTGAGCGCCGAGAACGAGCAACTGCGCCGCAAGCTCATGCTTCTGACCGGCGGCGGTGCCGGCGGCAGCCTGACCCTTGGCAACCTCACCGGGTTTGGCCAGACTCGCGTGCCTCCTGCGCAGGCCACGATTGCAGGGCTGTCCGTGGCCTATGTGATCGTCGACAACAAGTGGCGCATCATTCGCATGAACACGCGCATGGCGGACTTCCTGGGCTGCAACAAGGACGTCGCCAATGGCAAACCCAGCATTGAGTCCCACGACCACCTCGAGTGGGCGCCGGGTGTGTTCCAGACGCTGCTGCAGGACGCGCTGGATTCGTCCGACGAAGAAACCTTTGAAGCCGAACGCCCCAACCCGGTCAACGGCCGCAGCGAATTCTTTCAATTCAAAGCCGTCTGGACCGAGCAGCAGGGCACGGTCACGGTCGAGGACGTCAGCCGGCTGCGCCAGACGCGGCAGTTTTTTGAGCGGCTGGTGAGCCCTCGGATTGTGGAACGGCTGCTGGACACCAGCGACGACCCGTTTCTCAGCCACAAGCGCACGATGTCAGTGCTGTTCGCCGATCTTCGCAGTTTCACGCCGTTCTGTGAGGCGGTGCAGGCGCCGGTGGTGCAGTCGGTGTTCAATGAGTTCTTTGAAGTGTGCATGCATGCGCTGGAAGCCAACGACGCCACGCTGGACAAGTTTGTCGGCGACCAGGTGATGGCGCTGTTTGGCGCGCCACTGCCGAATGCCGGCCACGCCTACAACGCGGTCAAGGTCGCAGTGGACCTGCAACAGGCAATGCAGCGCACGCGGGCAAGCTGGATCAGGCAGGGATTCATTCCCGAGGCACTGCTTGAACAGAACCCGGACATCCTGACGCTGGGTGTGGGCATCAACAGCGGGGAAATGCTGCTGGGATTGTTCGGCAGCCAGAAGGCGAATCAGTACACTGTGCTCGGACACCATGTGAACCTTGCGGCAAGGCTTTGCAGTTTTGCCGCGGGCAACGAGGTGCTTGCGTCGCTCGCAACCGTGCAGGAGATCAGCAAGTACGCCAAGGAAAACCCGGCCCGCATCGCGATTCCGATCAAGTTCCGGACCAAGGCCCAGATTGAGGTCAAGGGCATCGGTGACCCGGTGACGGTGGCGACTCTGGCGTATGAGGCAGGCTGATTAGGATATTGGATTTTAGATTTTGCGTTCCGGATTGACCGGCAAGGGCGGTGTGTGGGGCGTTGCGACATGGCAACGACCCGGCGACACCCGCTTTGCAGTATGCGGGCTGTTCCAATCCGGGACCAATATTCCAAAATCCAGAAGCAATCATGGCGGAACAACCCAACAAACCCGGCCCACAACGCCCCGGCCCGCGACGCGCCCCGCCGCCACCGGTGCAGGGCCGCGCACCCCTGCCCAAGCCGCGCCTGCCCGGTGCCCAGCCGCCTCAACAGGGCGGTATGCCCGGGCTTGGCGGAACCGTGAAGCCCCGCATGGCGCCACAGGGCCAGCCCGGCAGCAAGCAGCAGCAGCGCCCCAGGCAGGTGCAGCCGTCTGCCGTGCCACCCACCAAACGCAGCAGTGCCCCGGTGCAGTCACCACGCAAGCCCTCAGGGCCCGTGGATGTGGCAAGCAGCGGGCGCAAGACCGCCCACCCCGAGGCGCCGGCCCCGGAGGCGCCAAAGGCCAAGAAAGAACCGACCACGATCGAAGAGCTGATCCCGGTGCTGGTGCGCCACGCGGTCAAGCGCGAAGACGGACTGACGATTGCCCAGTTTGATGAAAAGTTCATCCCGCGCGTGCGCGCGATGGTGCCCGAATCGCTGGCGCGCATGGCCGACGAGATCGTGCAGGAGTACCTGGTGGACATCGGCCATGCGCTGTATGTCGCCATCGTGGTCGGCCAGTTCTCAACGCGGCCCGTGCTGTGCGGCGTGCGCGCAGCCGAGCTGGGCGCGGATTTGATTGAGCGCGTCCTGACCGCTATCCAGGGCAAGGAAGATAAGCGCATCACAGCCATCCGCTGCGGCAACCTGCTGGTCGGGCTTACGCTGAACTCGGTGCGGCTGATCGAAAGCACTTCGATCGGCGGCCAGACGCTGCGCGGGTTTACCGACAACTTTGAGCGCGCCGTGATCACGACGTACGGCCTCAAGACACAGGCCGAGGCAACGGGCGGTGCGCCGTGGGTCGGGCAGAAGACCAACCCGCTGGACAAGCGCATCGGCCGCGCGATCAACACCATGAGCAACGTGTTCGGCGACTACATCGGCGTCAACGGCCAGAACATGGACGACCGCCAGTACGACGAAGTGATGCGCGAGTTTGACGGGTTCATGGAACGCTTCGCCCCGTACATTGAAGGCGGCCGGTCAGGCGCCGAAGAGCGCCGCAAAAAGCTCGCGCGCGGCACAAGCTTTAAATCCGACGGCGCCAAGGTAGAGCCGCTGATCCTGGAAGAAGTGCGCACCCGCCCCGCCGGCGTTGAGCTGGTGCTGCAGGATGGCCGCGTGATGTTTGTCAGCACGGGCGACGCACGCCGCATCGGCAAAGCCGCCGATGGTGACGTGGACGACACCGCAAAGCGCGAACGCGATGCGATTGAAGCGCGCATGCGAGAATCCGACCCGGGCGAATAAACTAAACCCCAGTGCCGTACATGGCGCGGCGGCGAATGCCGGTGTCGATGGTCTTGTCGTCGCGGGGGTTGATCGCGCGAATCAGGTCGCTGATGAGCAGGTCGAGGTAGCCCACGACCGCACTCTTGAACAACTCGTGGTCGAACGCGCTGCCGAATTCGTTGGCCATCGCGCGCAGCACCCGTGCGCACTGCTGGTTCGTTCGCTTGAGATGCCGCTTGAGCAGGGTGTCGAGGGTCAGGCGCTTCTTGATGTGGTCGGGCATGTCCAGCGCCTCAGCCAGCACGTCGCGCACACGCGGAAAGTAGATGTCGAACTTGCTCTGGTGCCGCGAACGCACGCTGCGCACCGCTGCCCCGCGCCCCGGGCCATCTGCGCCGCAATTCGCGCAGGTGTCCGCCCCCGACGTCGGGAACAACGCGCCGCAGCCCGCGCACAACGGGTGCACGCGAATCAGCGCTTCAACGCTGTCATGGGTCGGCGATACCACGCACGCGTGTTTCAGGCTGCGCGCTGCGCTGACCAGCTGCCCAAGTTCGATCTGCGCCTTCACGCGCCGCACCCACAAATCAACATTGATGGGGTCGCGCTTGAGCCCGCTGGCCGTCGCGCGCAGCACACCCTCATGGTTGCCCAGGTGGCGCAGGTACTCAGCGAGCAGCTTCCAGACGTCAATGCGCTCCGGTGCCGCCACTGCAACGCCGCCCAGGCGCTTGATCACGCTTTCGCGGCGCCGCTGGATTTCATCTTCGCCGCCGGCTTGGTTGGCCCATGCGCGACGCGCAAGCTCAATCTCAAACGTCACGGCGTCAAGCTGCCGCGCCCGCGCCAGAGACTGGTCCGCGCGGGATGCATCGCCGATCATCACGGCTTGGCCGCTTTGATCGACAAGGTTCGCGATTGTGTCTTCGTGGAAATCGCCCACGTGTCGCCCCGGGTGTAAAGTGACGCTTAAATGTACCTGATCGCACACGCAAATACAGTTCCCTGTTTCCGGTTCGTGTGCGGCATACCAAGACGGGCGCCCGGCGTTAGCATGGTAAATCCCCTACGCCACGAGCGAACATGACCCGACGCGTAACCGCCCAGACCAAGGCCCCGCGCCGCCACGACTCAGGACGCCTGAATATGCACAAGCGCACGACTATCCGTGACATCCAGAAGAAAGCCGCCGAAGGCACGAAAATCAGCATGGTGACGGCATACGACGCCTACAGCGCGCGCCTGGTGGAAGCCGCAGGCATAGACATCGCGCTGGTCGGCGACAGCGTCGGCACAACGTTGCAGGGTCGGCACGACACCCTTGCCGTCGAAATGACCGACATGCTGTATCACACCGAGATTGTGGGCCGCAGCACCGAGCGCCTGCTGATCGTCGGCGACATGCCGTTCGGCAGCTACCAGGTCAACGAAGACGAAGCGGTGCACAATGCAGTCGCGTTCCTCAAGGCGGGCGCCCACGCCGTCAAGCTTGAGGGCGGTGCGTCGGTGATGCCGCTGATCGAGCGGCTGCACGACGCGGGCATTCCTGTCATGGGGCACCTGGGATACACGCCGCAGAGCGTGAACGTGACCAGCGGCCCGCGCGTAAACAAGTCGCGCGACGAGTTGATGGAAGACGCGGAAAGCCTGAAAGACGCGGGCGTGTTCGCGCTGGTGCTTGAGCTTGTGCCGTCGGCCATCGCGCAAGAAATCACAAAGGCGATCGGCATACCCACAATTGGCATTGGTGCCGGGCCGCACACCAGCGGGCAGGTGCTAGTGTTCCATGACATGCTGGGTTTCAACCCCGACTTCGCGCCCAAGTTTTTGAAGCGCTACGCCACCTTCTATGAAACGGCACTGGCAGCGCTCAAGCAGTACAAAACAGAAGTAGAAGGCGGCCAGTACCCGGGCCCTGACCAGAGTTATTGATCAGCGCCCTTTTTCCTGATCCGCGTAATCGTGTCCTTCTGAGCCGCCGTCAGCGTGGTTTCGCCGTCGTCAACTTCTTCGATCGCCATGACGGTATCGCGATTGCGCCAGCGCAGCTTGGCCCACCGTACACCGCTCACGACGACCAGCATCAACAACAGCACTGGCGCCGAGAAGCCCAGGATCTTCTCCCACACCCGCAGCCGTTCGCGGCCCAGGGGCTCGCCATGGCGCTCACCGCCCTCAAGCTGTCCGCCGACTGGTTTGCCTTCGCGGCTGATCGCGTTCAGGCGCCCGTCGGCCCCAATCGCTGCGCCGCCACCCTTCCATACCAGCAGGCGCCGCGTGCCGCGTATCAGCGCGCTGCGGCGCTGCTCGCGCAGCCACCAGTTCAATTCGGCTTCGTGATTTGGTTGCTCTGTCGTTGCCAGCAATTGCAGATCGTTGCGCAGGCTCCAGTTTTCGGGGGCGTTGCGGCCGGCAATCACGGTCAGGATGCCCGCGCCCTCAAACACCAGCGGGTGGCCCTCTCCCCCCGGCCAGACGTGGTGGGCCGCCGCCTCGGCACTCTTGATGTACAGCCAGGCCTCGGTGCGGTCAGGCCAGGCGACCATCACCGCCAGTGTCAATTCGCGCTGCTGCGCCAGCCTTCCGGCTGCCCACAGGTGCGCGCGCAGCGTGGCGTCGTCGGGATTCTCCAGCACGCCCCACAGTGCGACGCCACGCATGCCGGACTCTCCCATGGCTTCGAGCGTGCCGCGTTCGGCGTCGGCCGCGTTCGGGATCACCCAGACGTTCACGAGTTGCTGGGTCTGGTGGTCAGCGCGCGTCACGCCCAGCCAGTCAATGCCGGCCAGCAACGCCAGCACACCCGCCATCAACAGACCTGGCCAGCGCGCACGCAGCTTCACGTCACCGGGCGCAGCGCCGAACCACTCGGCGCACATCCAGCCAAGAAAGACAAGAATGCCGGCCACAGTCGCCAGGCCCAGCTTGGGGTAGACAAGCCGCACGATCTCGCTGTCGATCAACTGGCCGAGAGGCACCAAGTACTCCGTGCCGGCGGGCAGCATCGCGTAGAAGCCCGTGAACAGCGCGCCCGCGATCAGCGCTCGCAGCAGACGCGGCAAAATGCGCCCGATCGGAAGCTCCGCCGCGACAAACGCCAATGCAGGCACGCCGGCAAGCAGCCACGGCAATGCCGGTGACTCGGTTGCATCCAGCAGCCAGAGCGTGTTCAGCACAGAGGCAACGGCCAGAGTCGGCACCGCCAGCAGCAGCGCGGCAACGGGCCCGGCACCACGGCAGGCAAAGCACAACGGCACAAACGCGACCCAGCACAACGGCCAGAGCCCGACGTTGTCACCGCTCAAGAACAGAAGTACTGCCGTCAACAGGGCAACGAACGCCCGCAGCGGCAGCTCGCGCATGCCACCTATCAACTCTTCTCGTTCACGGCCACTCAGCGGCACATTGACCCTGCCTGAAAACTGGGTTAGATCGGTTCAGCGACGGGAAGGCACATGCTACGATACCCCGTTGCCGGATTGAAAGGAGAGCCGATGGCCCGGGCCATCGCGATTATCTTTATGCTGCTGCTTGTCGCCGGTTGCGGTGGCAAGGTCCGCCAGGATTGGGGCGGCGGCGGCACCGACGCGCAAGTCGTAATCTTGAACGATCGCGGCGCCGTCGAACTCGCGATCTGGGAAGGCGCCATCGTGTATGACCTGCGCGACTACGATGAATGGGCGCAGGGGCACATCACCGGCGCGCGCCGTATCACGCTCGATGACATCACCCGCGAAAAGGCCTTGCCCGCAGACCGCAACGCACCCGTGCTGTTCACCGGCGAGGGACCGCTCGATACCCGCCCCGAACGCGCAGCCGAACTAGCATTGGAGCGCGGCTATACCCGCGTGATGCTGTTCCCCGGCGGCTGGCGCGCCTACTTTGACGCGCACCCGGTTCGCGACTGACGCAAGGTCGTATCGGCGCGCAATCTTCCTACACTGGTGTGGGCCCCGTCACCGACCCCTCGGTGCTGACATGCGCTACACCCTGCCATTGATCGCCCTGCTGCTTGCCGCATGCGGCAGCCAGCAACGCCCACCCGAAGAAGACGACCCGTGGGACACCCACGAGCCGCGAGCCAAATACTACGACCACGACTATAAGCCCCCCGGCCGCCGCACCAGCGCCGACCTGGTCAAACGCGCCGCTGAGGCTGAGGCCGAGGGCCGCGACGACCAGGCGCGCGTGGACTATCACCAGTTGTTCCGCGGCGACCGCTGGCATGTGCAGGGCAACACGCTCTACCAGGACCTGATGCTGCGCAACGGCCTCGACATGAGCCTGTGGCAGGAATACCTCGACCTGTGGGAAGCCAACCAGGGGCGCGGCGACGCGCTGTGGTTTCACTTGCGCCCCGCGATCGTCAAACGCCAGGACCAGGAAGTGCCGACCCGCGGCAAGCCATTGACGCCTGAACAACTGGCAGTGCTCGCGGATGTGCTGACTGACGCCGCCGCCAAAGAAGAGTCGGGCGACACAGCCGCCGCGATGCAGGCCATTGAATCTGCACTTGAGCAGCACGATTGGATTGAACTGCACCGCATGCGCATTTCGCTGTGTGCAGAAGCCGCGCTGCCGGACCTGGCCAAAGAGTACGCCGACCGCGCCGACGAAGACCCCAGCGACGGCAATGCGCTGTCACTCTACGCGCTGGCAATTGCCCGCACCGACATGGCCCGCGCCCTGCGCATGCTGCGCGACGGCTATGTCCTGGCCTTGCCCGGGCAGTGGCTGTACCGCAGCCTGGCCGAAGTCTGCGTAGCGCTCGGCGACAGCACCAGCCGTACCAGCGTAGATGAGCGTAGGCAGGCCGCCGGCTGGTACCGAACCGCCGAGGCCCTGCTGGCCTATTGCGCCCAGGTGCCGGGAGTAGAGGTCACAGAAGCGCAGAACCACGTTCAAGGCCAACTTGAGGCACTGGAGTAGTCTGGTATCGACCAGCAGCCGTAAGTCCGCCTTCACTTCCGGATTGCACAATTTCGCACATCCCCAAATCCGGGGCGAATCTGGACTTTGCCGTCGTGATTCCTAACGTATGCGCGCTCACGTGGGCGATTGCATCAGAACGAAATAGGTTCAAGGGAGAGCAGGAATGAAGCGATTTAACGCGGCAATGACGATGGTGTGTCTGCTGACCGGCATGTTCATCGCCGGTTGCGGTGGTGACGACGGCGGCGGCGGTGGCGGAGGAGGCGGCGGAAGCAACCTGCCAAGCCTTCCGGCAATCCGCTGGACGCTGAACGGCGGGACGGCGATCACCGGCGCGGCCACCAACGGCGGCAACGCCGGAAGCGCGATTTTCCAGACAACCAATGGTGACGTGCTGCTTGACGACGGCCGTACTCGGCCGACCGTGGCGACGAACTTTATCGCGCCGGCTTTGCTGGTGGACAACACGGTCACTTACGCGGACCTGGTTGCCATCCTGGCCCCCGGCATCGCGGGTACAACTGCAACTTTCGCGTTGCCCGCGGGAACAGGTTTTGAGCTGCCCTCCGGCGCCACGCTTGACCTCTCTGACGCGGTCGGCGGCGTGGTTGACACTGTCGCGTTCACGACCGACGCCAGCATCATCATCACCGGCACGGTCACGCTTACTCGCGCCACGGCCGCTTCGGTCGGTCTGACATTTTCAACGACTTCGGTTGTGACCACACCGATTCTCGTTACGGGCCTGTTCAATGGACAGGGTTCCGCGACGCGCAATGGTGCGGTGGTTGGCTTCACCACCACCGGCGTCAATGCCGGAATCATTTTCCTGGGCCGCGGCGACCTTAGTGGCGGCGCAGGCGATGCAGCCACCAACGGCGGAAACGCCGGTGCACTTCAGGTGTCAGCCGCCGGCGACATGATTCTTTCAATTTTCGGTGTTCGGGCTAACGGCGGCGCGGGTACGGCTGTCGGTGGCAACGCCGGTGTGTTCGCTATTTTGGCGCGCGGCGACATGTTGGCACCCATCAACTGGGGTCTTGAAGCCAATGGCGGCGATGGCGGAACCGGCAACGGCGGCACTGGCGGTGTTGTGCAAATCGTCGGCCTTACGGGGGCGGCCACAATGTTCTGCCGGCTTATCACCAACGGCGGCAACAGCACCGGCGGCAATGGCGGAAACGTCGGTGGCGGCTTCATTGCAATCTACGACTTCGTAGGTTTCACGTCGCTTGCGGGCTCGTTGACGGGCACGCTGTATCGAACGGCAGAAGGCGGAGACTCGGTGAACGGCAATGGGGGTCTCGCAGGCAACTATGAGCTTGCAGCCGCAACCTTCACAGACGTTAGATACACGGGTACTCACCTCGGCGGTACCTCCACGATCGGCGGCAATGGCGGCAACGGCGGAAGCATGCGCGCTTATGCCTACGACATGACCAACGTCCAGCTTGACGGCAATGTGTCCGGCGGCGATGGCGCGGTTACCGGCGGAAACGGTGGGAGCTTTCATTTGTACGCGATCTTCACGGAGCCTGCCACTGAAACGTGGACCAACGCGGTCATCTCAGGCACAGCTTCCGGCGGCACCGGCACGACGGGTAACGGCGGCAACGGCGGGTCGGCACAGTACGGTATTCCTGGCTCGGCAACTGTGGTTGCCTGGAACGTCACCGGCGGTTCCGTCAACCTGACTGCGACCGGCGGGGCTGGCGTAGACGCTGGCAACGGCGGCGGCATCAGCGCTGGCCACAACTCCGGCACGCAGGTCATCAATCTTGCACTCAATGCCAATGGCGGCACTGCCAACGGCACAGCCGGCGCAGCAACCGACGGCGGCAACGGGGGAGTTGTCAACTACCTGACAACCTCCGGAACCGTGACCCTCACGGCCACCGGCTTGGCGATCAGCGGCGGCAACGGTGCATCGACGGCGGGCGTGGGTGGCAACGGCGGCGCTATCAGCGTCGTCGGCGCAAACAATGCTAACCTGACGCTGACCATCAGCGGCAACGCCAACGCCGGTAGCGGCGCGGGCACGGGCAATGGCGGCATCGGCGGCAGCCTGACGGTCAACTCCGGCGCGACCGGCGTGATCACCACGGCCAACCTGGATGTCAACGCCAATGGCGGCTCTGCTGCAAACGGTAATGGCGGTGCTGGCGGCTTTGCGCTGCTTGTCAGCGGCTCGGCTGGCCCCAGCAACTTCACCAACATGGACTTCGACGCCATCGGCGGATCCAGTGCGACCGGCGACGGCGGCGACGGCGGCGATATGGACTTTGACTTCGAAACGACGGCCACGGTTTCGGGTGCGTCCGTCAACCTCAGTGGCGGCGCCGGCTCAACCACCAGCGGCGGCGGCAACGGCGGCGACAGCGGCAATGTGGACTTCGACACCGATGCCGGCACGCTAACCGTTTCCATGGCGCTTACATCCGACGGCGGCAGCGCCGGCGGTGCAGGCGATGGCGGCGACGCGGAAGGATTTCAAGTATCGCTGGATGATGACAACGACAACGCGGCAGCCGCGATCGTATGGAGCGGCAACGTAAACGCCCGCGGCGGCGCATCAGCCGGCGCAGGCAACGGCGGTCGTGGCGGCGGGTTCGGCATCCTTGACGGCGCTGCAGCCACCGGCGGCAACGTTACTGTCAGCGGCACTTGGAACTTCAATGCTGGTTCCAGTGGCAGCGCCACTGGCGGACTGGGCTTGACGACAACGACAATCGCCGTTACGGGCAACGTCACCTTTAACTCGGCGATGACTGCGCACGGCGGCGCCGGCAACACAGGTGGCACAGCCGGTAGCATCGGTATCACCACCGACGCGAATATCAACATCAACGGTTCAATCGTGGCCAATGGCGGCGCAGGTCCGGCAGCCGGTGGCACCGGTGGTGCGATCAGCATCGGCGGAAACGTTGCCACCCAGTTGACGCTTGGCGGCAGCAGCGTGCTGCGCGCCAATGGCGGTGCGACAACTGGCGCGGGCGGCACGATTGCTCTCAACCCGGCAGGTGTCGGCCCAGCGAACCCGGCACTTATCGAAACAGCGGGCAGCGTTGTTGAAGTCCTCAACGGCGCGGGCGTAGCCCAGCCGGCCAACATCACTCGCGACTAGCGCGTGATTCAGACATCTATTGAAAGGAGGCCCGATCACGGGCCTCCTTTGCTTTCGGCTACTCGCCCGGCTTGCCTTTGCCGGTTACACTGAATTGGGTGCTTCCCGGAGGCTGCCATGAATCTTGACTTCGATGCCGCTATCTTCAAACGCCGCCGTGAGGCGCTGATCAAACGCATGCTACCCGGCGTTGCCATTTTCCCAGCCGCACCCGAATACCTGCGCAACGGCGATGTGCACCACGACTACCGCCAGCACAGCGACTTCTATTACCTCACCGGCTTCGAAGAGGCGGGCGCGCTGGCCCTGATCATCAAAGAACACGGCGAGCACAGCTTCGTCCTGTTCGTGCCCAAGCGCGACAAGATGATGGAGATCTGGAACGGCCGCCGCGCCGGCCCTGAGGGCGCCATCAAGAAGTTCGGCGCCGACGCCGCCTTCACGCTCGAAGAAATCGAAAGCAAGGTGCCCGAATACCTGCGCAACGTGCAGCGCATGTACGTGCACCTGGGCGACGAAACCCACTTCGATGAACGCGTCACCGGCTGGCTGAACCGCGTGCGCGCCATGAAACGCCAGGGCTTCAACGCACCGACCGAGCTGCACGACCCCAGCGAAATCGTGCACGAGATGCGGCTGCACAAGTCCAAAGACGACCTGCGCTATCTGCGCCGCGCCTGCGAGATCACGTCGGAAGGCCACAACGCGGGCATGCGCGCCACGCGCCCCGGCATGTTCGAGTACGAAGTGCAAGCCGAGATTGAACACGTCTTCCGCAAGCAGGGCTCGCGCCGCAACGGCTATGGCAGCATCGTGGCCGGCGGCGACAACGCCAACATCCTGCATTACCATGAGAACAACATGCAGCTCAATGATGGCGACCTGCTGCTCGTTGACGCGGGCACCGAGTTCGGCATGTACACAGCCGACATCACCCGCACCTGGCCCGTGAACGGCAAGTTCAGCGAGGCCCAGGCCGAGGTTTACAACTGGGTGCTCAAGGCGCAGCTGGCAGCGATCGACGCCTGCCGCCCCGGCAAGACTTTCCGCGACCCGCACAACATTGCCGTCGAGGTGCTGACCGAGGGCATGGTGGCGATGGGCCTGCTGACCGGCAACCCTGCCGACATCATCGCCACGCAAGCCCAGTGGGACGAAGACGTCAAGAACAAGGTGAAGAACCCCGCCAACGACGAGGCGCCGCGCACGTACCGCGAATTCTACATGCACAACACCGGCCACTGGCTTGGCATGGATGTGCACGATGTGGGCCGCTACAAGGACGGCGACGCATGGCTGCCGCTGAAGCCCGGTTGCGTGCTGACCGTTGAGCCCGGCTTGTACATTGCCAAGGACCGCGACGACGTGCCCGAGAAGTATCGGGGCATCGGCGTGCGCATAGAAGATGACGTGCTGGTCACCGAGGGCGACCCGGACGTGCTGACCCGCGACGCGGTAAAGACGGTCGAAGACATCGAGGCACTGATGGCTGAAGCCATGGCCAAGGCCTGAGGTGCGTGGACAGGGGAAGTTGGCAGGGGAAGTGAACTGCGAAGGCGGAGATGAGTTGGCAGAAGGGCGCCGCCACCGAACAGAACCCAACATTGCTCTTCCCCTGCCAACTTCCCCTTCCCCTGTAACCAAATGTTCAAAGCAATCCTCTGGGACATGGACGGCACACTTGTCGACACTGAGCGTGTCGTTTGGTCCGTCATGCAGCGCGCATTTGCGCAGGCCGCGCGTATCGACCTGCCCGAGGCGCTGTTCGAGTCGCTGCTGGGCCAGAGCGAGCAGGACTTCTACCGCCACATGGCGCAGCGCTATGAGTTGCCGGATGCTCAACTCACGCTGATCCGCGAGACGTTCGACGCCGCGTACATCCCGCAGCTTGCGGGCGTGGCGCCGCTGCCCGGCGCCGTTGAAAAAGTCCGCGAGTTTGCAGGCCATGCGCCGCAAGCACTGGTTACCGGCAGCAACAGCGCGCAGGCGGCGGCTGTGCTCAACGCGCTGGCACTGGCCGACTGCTTTCAGTTCACGCTGGCCTGCGACCAGTACGACAGGGGCAAGCCCGACCCGCAGCCGTACCTGCTGGCTGCCAAGCGCCTTGGTGTTGACCCGTCAAGTTGTCTTGTGATTGAGGACAGCCCCAGCGGCGTGACTGCGGCCAAGGCGGCGGGCATGAGGGTTGTGGGCGTACACGAAGGCAACAAAGGCAAGTACCGCATCGACCACGCCGACCTTGAGCTGGCGACCCTGCTTGAGCTGGATTGGTCGGCGCTTCGGTCGCAGATGTCCTAGTCGGCGCCTATGGTTCAGAACGCGAACAGGCGCGCCCGAAAGCGCGCCTGTTGCGTTTCTGGGCCTACTTGCTGTCTGGTTTGTACACAGTGCCGACGAACATGACTGAGCCCGACTTCTCGTCGGTGATGGCCAGCAGGAACGGCTTGTCGCACGTCACGGTGAAGTTGCGGGGTGCGGCGCCGCGTTCCATCACCACTGCGGTGGCGGCTGCGGCCTCGGTGCCCTCTTCGTCCAGTTCAATCACCGCCTCGTGGATGACGCGCGAGATGAACAGCTTGCCGCGGCCGGCGGGCTGGTCTTCAAAGCCGCTGAAATCGGCTTTGCTGCCGTCAAAGGCGCTTTTCATGCCCATCTCAGGCAGATCATCCTGCAGCTCTTTCTTGAACTTCATGGCAAAGCGCGGCAGGGCAATCGTGCCCGGGCGGTGGTACGCCGCCTTGCGCAAAGCCGCGAACTTTTCGCTGGTCATGCCGCTGACTACTTCGTCGAGCGTCTTGCCTGCCTTGGGCACGATCAGCCACATGTGGACCTTGGGCTCGGTGCCGGGCACTTCGGGGTCGCCGGCGGGTCCGTAGGGCAGCGCCACAACCTGAACGTCATCGCTGTCGGTGTAACGCCACTCGCCCTTTTTGACCGAGTGCATCATCATCACGGGCTGCTTGCTGCCGTCGGCGAGAGTGAAGTCGGCTTTGGCGGTCCTTTCTTTGTCGAACTTCACGGTCCAGTCGCCCTTGAAGTAGATGGCGTTGACCAGCACGCAGACGGTGCTGGCGTCCAAATCTTCGATCAGCTTGGGAATCTTCTTTTCGGTGGCGTCACTGACCCAGGTGTTGATGCGGTCTTTGGTGCCGCTGTCGGCGAAGCTCACGGCGCTGATCTCGGCGTCGAACTCGCCCTCAACGGTGTCGGCGAACTTGCGATTGAGGTTCAGCTTGGCCGGGTCGGCCCAGATCGAGTTGCCGATTCTCAGTTTCACGTCGTCGCGCCCGGACAGCGCGTCAAGCAGCGCGCGATTGGCATCGCCGACGGCGAGCTTCTCGACGTGCATGGTCTGGTTCATCTCAGCAAGCGTATCGCCCTTGGCGCCGCGCGACGTCATCTGCAACGCCATGCCGATACTGGTGGGCGAGATGAAGGTGTTCTCGCCGTCCTTGTGAAGCCGCTTCAACAGCTCAAACCCGAACTGGTTGTTGGCAGTCGAAAGCTCGACAGCCGCCACCGGAACAGGCTTTTCAGCGCGGACAGGCAGTGTGGCAAAGCAGGCCGCAGTCATGGCCGCAACAGCGGCTGGTGCAAGCAGTTTCGCAATACGCATCGTCAACTCCCGGGAAAAGGTGCCGCCATAGGACGCAAGAACCGTGGACCGGTTCCGGGAAAGTCGGGGCATCGGCTCATGCGTCGACAAATGGCTTGACTGCACAGGCGTCGCAAGCCCTGCGCATCGCGTCGGCTTTGCGGCCCAGTTCGCCGGTATCGCCGATTTCGCGCAGGCTATCGGCACCCTGCAACCAAAGTTCGCGGGCGCCGGCGGCGTCGCCGTTTCGCAGCTTGAACAAGGCGTAGTCGCATCTGTGGACAGCCAGCGACCATTTCGCCCCGACCTGCGCATGCGTGGCAAGCGCCTGTTGATACGCTTTCTCTGCGAGTTCCGGGCGCGCGGTGGCGGCGTACAGGCCGGCCAGGTTGCCCAGCGCAAAGCCTGCCGAACGTTGGTTGCCATACTCGTGGTGCAGCGCGATGGCTTGCCTGTAGGCATCCTCGGCGCTGTCGTACTGGCCTTGGGTGTCGAGCAAGTTGGCGAGATTGCCAAGCACAATGCCTTCAATGCGGCGGTTGCCGATCGCGCGCTGGACCACAAGCGCCTGGCGATAAGCACTTTCGGCTTCGGCGTGATTTCCGCCCTGCGAGAGTGCGGTACCCAGGTTGGCAAGCGCAACGCCCTGCCCGCGCCTGTCACCGACCTCACGCGCGATGGCGAGCGCCCTCTGATACATCTCCAGTGCCTTGTCTTGCTGCCCGGACTTCAACACCACGTTCGCCAGGTAAGTCAGGGTGCGCGACTCGTCCGAGCGCTGTCCCGTGCGGCGCTGCAGTACCAGGGCGCGCTCCAGCATCGCTCCCGACTGCTCAAGCTGCCCGATGTCCTGCAGCAACAGGCCCAGGACGCCGATGATCCTCGCCGGCTCCAGCTCAAGCCCGGCTGCTTCGGCGTCTTTGAGCGCGGCTTCAAGATGTTCGCGCCCCGGGCCGGAGCGGCCGATGGTGTGCAGCAACCAGCCCGCCGATCGTGCAGCAAGCACCCGCACTGCCGGTGGCGCGGCTGCATGCGCGGCAAGCTTTTGAAAGTACTCGATTGCGAGCACCGGGTTGGCTCGAAACTCGGCCCACGATGCCGCGCGCCACAGGTACAGCGCTTCAGCCCTCCCGAGACCGTCTACGGGCGCAGAAGCGCCGGACTGGGCTGCCTTGGCATGGAATGCAAGTTCGTCCGCGTAGGGGTCGGTGGCGTGGCGTGGCAGGGGTGTATTGGGGTCTGGCCAGTTGGGCGCCCCGCCAAACACATTCTCCAGGAGTTGCAGCGCCAATGCATGCAACGCTGCGCGGGAGCTTGGAGTCTGTAACTCGTAGGCTGCGTCACGGATCAAGCCGTGGCGAAAAAGATAGGCAAGTTCCGCGTCCATGAAGAGCGGAATCATACTGATGCTCACACTATTGCAGAAGGCCCGCCGCCTCAGGTGCGCCGCCCTGACAGACGGACGTGCTGCCAGGTCAGCACGCCTACAATCGCGAGCCCGATCAACAGACCGGCGGCAAGACCCTGCGTTAGACCGAGGCCCAGACCGACGGAAACCTGGTCCATGTCGGCTGATTTTGGCAGGACTGCGCGGTAATAGTCAGGGTTGAAGTACCCCAGCGCCGCGCCGATGCCTGCCCCAACGGCTGTAAAGGCAACAGTGGTAACTGCTACGATGAACATAGCGCGCAGGAAAGTCATCGGCGTGTGGATTGCCATCCATGCATGCTACTTCGCAACCATCGCCGACAGCTACTTAAACATCCCTTCGCGGTAGGCGGTGATTTTGCCTGTGAACGCTGAGGCCGCGACTGTCAGTGGGCTTGCCAGGTACAGCTTGCCGGGGCCGCTGCGGCCGGGAAAGTTGCGGTTGATCGCGCTTACGGTGACTTCCTCTTTGGTCTCGCTTACTCCGGGGCCGCAGCCGATGCATGCTCCGCAACCGGGGTTGATCACTTCCACGCCGGCTTTGGCAAACAATTCCGGGTAGCCGCGGCTCTGGGCGTAGCGCATGACTTCTTCGCTGCCGTACTGGATGTACATCTTGACGCCCTCAGCGACTTTCAAGCCCGCGTCCACGGCTTCTTTCACGACCTTGGCGTAATAGTCGAAGTCGTCGACTTTGCCTGCCGTGCATGAGCCTGCGTAGGCAATGTCAATTTTCACGTCCCCAAGGTCCGCAATCAGCTTGCCATAGGTCGGGTCGCCGGGCTCCGCCACCATGGGCTTGATGCCTGACAGGTCAATCGTATGCACGCCGCCGTCATACTTGCAGCCCTTGTCCGGCGTGACAGCCTTGGCCTTGAGCGCCTTGATTTGCGTATCGCTGAGCTTGCGCTGCGCCCGCAGCCACTCCCATAGTTCGTCATCGGCTTCACAGATGCCGGTCTTGGCGCTGCACTCGGTGGCCATGTTCGTGAGCGTCGCGCGCTCGTCCATGCTGATGCTGGCAAGGCCCGGGCCGCCGAATTCCATGACGCGGTTGAGCGTCTCTTCGCGCTTGGCGTAGGTGTCCAGGATGTGCAGCATCACGTCTTTGGCGGTCACGCCCGGCTGCATTTCGCCGACCAGGTTGAAGCGAATGCTTTCAGGCACCTGCACGAACGTAAACCCGGTGTAAATCAGGCCCGCGTACTCGGTGGCGCCGACGCCAAAGGCAAGCGCATTGGAGGCGCCGCCCATGCAGGTGTGGCTGTCGGTGGCCTGCACGAAATCGCCGCAGTCAATGAAGTGCTCGCGGGCGACCTGGTGACAGATGCCGGGGCTGATGCCGTTGCGCGCAGAGTAGTCGCGCACGTGGGTGTGCTTCTGGAAGACGTTCTGCATTTCGACCAGAGTGCCGATCTTGTCGGCAAACTTGGCAAAACGCGCCACGCCCTTGGCATACAGCAGGTGGTCTTCAAACACGGCAAACTTCTCGGCGTTCTGGACCGTGTAGCCGGCGCCGTACTCGCTTTCGAGAAAGTAGTGCACCTGGGCCGTGGTGAATTCGTGGCTGTAACCCGCGTCCACTTTCACCATGACGGGGTCGCCGGGTGTTACGTACGGCTCGCCCTGGCCTTCCACCAGATGGGACGCAATCAGTTTCTCAGCCATGTTCATCGGGCGCTTGCCGCCGGTGAGCTTTGGCAGGTCCACCTTTTCATCGGCTAGCAGCTTGCTGAACGGGAACAGCCCGCCTGCCTCAAGCATGATGCGCGTGACCGGGTCATACTGCTTCGTGAACTCGCTGAGCGGCAGCTCAGCGCCCGCCTGCAACTGCTTCAGCTGCTCGTGGCTGCCCATGAGCTGGCCAAGGTTGATGTTGTTGCGTTCATGAATCGGTGCGAAGCTGGCTGCGATTACAAGCCAGATGCCGCCCCACTTTTCGGCCTGCGGCGCGGTTTCGCGCGAGCTGCCGGTGCCCTTGCGCAGGCCGCTGACGATGACTTCAAAGTTGCCGTTGATCAGCGCGTCCTGCTTGAACACGCGCTCGCCGTCTTTGTCAAACAAGCCGGCATAGGCGTTGCGGGCAAGGTCTTCGGGCCGGTAGTCAAAGCAAACCCAGGCCGGCGTCATGGTGTCGGTGTTGATGTCGTCGAGCAGGTCTTCGACGCGCAGGTCTGACATGCGCAGATCCAGGCCCTCATAGAGCTGCTTCTTGATCAGCTCAAGGTCCTTGGTCAGGAACAGGACGCGCTTGCCCGGCGTCAGCTTAACGGTCTTTGGCAACGGCATGTTTGATCTCGCAATGGGCCGGGCGGTGGGCCGGTGTGCCCCCTGCCATCGGCATGCAACCAACAGGCACGGCCTGCGCCGTGCCCGCCATCTTTATACCAAACGCCCGGGCCGGATTCAGGCATTTCAGCCTGTTTCCGGCAATGCGACGCCAATCACCGCCCAAGTTGCCGACGCACCTCGGCCAGCCGCGCCTGCACCTGCTCGGCCCGGCCGGTCTCGGTCAGCCGCTCTTGCAGGCGCGCGGCCTCTGCCAACTCGCGTTCTGCCTCTGCCAGGCGCCCTTGCGCCTGTCGAATCCAGCCCCGCAACGTGTGCGCCCGGGCGATGCCGGACAGGTTGTCCTGTTCGCGGCTGTGCCGCATGGCCTCCGCGGCATATGGCAGTGCTTCCTCGAAACGGCCGGCGTTACACAGCGCTTCTGCCAGGCTGCCGAAGGCGTCAATCAGGTGCCACACAGCCCCCTGTTCGCGCCGGGCACGCAGGACTTCGTGGTATACCTCGATTGCAGCATGGTGGTCTCCGCGGCGCGACAGTATCGCCGCCAGCAGCGCGTGCATCGCCGTCTGGTCTGGCACTCTGGCTGCGCGTGTGAACTCGGCCAGAAGCGCGCGGGCCTCGGCTTCGGCTTCGTCCAGCCGACCAAGCTCCAGCAGGCAGGTTGCGACGCCGGTGCGCGTGTCGCGTGCCTTGCTGACGTTGCCCGTCTTGAGGCTCAGGCGAATCGATTCGAAGTAGCTGGTCAGGGCCTCGGCGTGACGGCCCATGTTGGCTTCGAGCCCGCCGCGCGTGTCCAGCAAAAGCGCGCGCTCGGTGTCGTTGGCGTGCGACAGCGGCATGGCGCGGTTGATCCACTGTTGCGACTCTTCGTATCGGCCCCGCGACATGGTGTGCAGCGCAAACGCCCGCAGTGTGGACGCGAGTTCCCCGGAATCGCCAAGTTCTTCAAGGATCGCCAGGGACTCGCGCAGGTGCGCGTCGGCAAGCTCGGATTTGCCTACCGTGGCCTCCACGGCCATCAGCGCCCTCAGCGAACGCGCCTCCTGCACACGGTCATTGGCCTGCCGGGCAAGTTCGTTCATGCGCAGGGCAATCGCCTCGGCCCGGTCCAGCCGTCCCATGCCCATAAGCGCCGAGCCCGCCCTGGCCAGGCAGTCGATGCGGGCCTTGGTAGTGGGCTGGGGCAGGTCTGCCAGGCGCAACATGTGTTCCACAAGCTCAGGGGTGGCGTCGCGCTGGGCGGCGTACCTTGCTGCGCGCTCGCGGAATGTTTTCTCGGCGGACTGGAGTTCGGACACGCTATCCATGACGGCGCCATCCTGGGCGCACATCGCATGGTCCGCAAGTTCTCCGGCGAAGGCATCGGCATCGCCGATGGCGCCGATTGCCAACCTGTGCAGCTCGCTGCGTTCTGAGGGCAAGTGCAGCGCGTACGCGGCATCGCGAACGACCGCATGGCGAAACAGGTAGGCTTGCTCGGCAGAGCTCATCAGCCGCGCATACTAGCGGCTGTCTTCGCGCGCGGCGATTGCCAGCGCCTCTTGCGGCGTCTCGGCGAACAAGAAGAAATGTTCAATCTTCAGCAACTTGAACGCGATGCGTTCGCGCGCGTCGAGGCGCAGCACAATCGCCCCGCCGCCCGCACGGCGCAGCAGGTCGGCCACGTGCACCATTGCGCCGTGGCCGCAATCTACAAAGCTGTCGATGGCCGCTGCATCGAAGATGATCCAGCGTGCGCCGTCGCTCACCAGCTGCCGCACCCGCATGCTCCAAGCGTCCAGCGGTGGCCCGCCGTCGAGAGAGCCCTCGGTCACGACCATCCAGCACCCATCCACTTCGGTGGGCTCGCATCGCGTGATGGTGCAATCGCGCCAGTGGGTCATGTCAGGTCACGCTGGGTACAACGTCCGCCAACGTTGCGCCGGGAACAGCCAGCCCCTCATCGCCGGGCGCCAGCGCGGGCTCTGGTGTGCCGGGGGCGCAGATGACCACACCGGCTGCGCGCAGCAGTTTGATGGCACCGTTGTCGATCGCTGACGAATACTGCTCGTTGTCATCCGGAATTGCGAAGGCACGCACGCCCGGCTTGACGTGCTTGCCGCTTAAGGCGTCGGCGGCAGCGCGCAAGGTCGCTGCATTGCCCCGGATGGTCAGTTGCTGCGCCATTGGTTGCCCTGCGAGCTACTCGGTGAAGATTTCGACCTTCTGCATGTGGAACTTGCCGGCGTTGCGGTCGCTTTCACCGATCTTCATGACCGCATCCAGCCCGTCGACGACCCGCCCGAACACCGTGTACTGGTTGTCGAGATTGGGGCAATCGTCCGTGCACAGAAAGAACTGGCTGCCCGCGCTGTGCGGGTCGCTGGTGCGCGCCATGCTCAGCACGCCCGGCACGTGTTCGATCTCATTGAACTCGGCGGGCAGTTTGTAGCCGGGGCCGCCGCTGCCGGTGCCCGTGGGATCGCCGCCCTGGATCACAAAGCGCGGCACAACGCGGTGGAACACGATCCCGTTGAAGTAGCCCTGCTGCGCCAGTTGCACGAAGCTCAGCACGTGGTTCATCGCGCGGTCGGCATAGAACTCGAGCTTGATCGGCCCGGCTTCGGTGGTGATACGGGCATGCAGCTTCTTGCCGTGTGCATGAATCTTTAGCGGCACGCGGTTACTCACGTCTTTGTCGGTGCCCTCAAAGTGCGGATGAATGTCGCCGCGCGGGGCGTAGTACGCCTCGATCAATTGCCCATGCGGGTCTACGGCGGGTATCTCAATCACGCCGCTGATCGACTTGCCCGGCGCCAGTTTGACGAACTGCGTTGCGCCCTTGATGCGCACCAGGTGGCTCTCGGGCGTCGGCGCGTCGGGGCGGCGCACGACGTGCAGGCTTACACTCGGCAGCGCGAGTTCCGGCTTGGGAAACTCTGCCGCCGTGGCGCCGTCGTTGGTGACCGTGACCTCGGCGCGCATCGTCTCGCCAAGCGAGTATTCGGATTTGTCGAACTTGAGCGTGACAGCCATGGGCCTCTCCTTGCGCCCCACGCTAAGAAGCCAGACGCGACGTGTAAACGCCGCGTCGTCAGTCAAATGCACACAGAAACACCGGGGAATCATCCCCGGTGTTTGCGAAGAGCTCGAGCTTGATTGGCGCTACTTGTAGCGGCTGAGGGTCAGAGTCAGCGGGTCGATGATGTCGCGGGCGGCGGCGCGGACAGCTTCGTTCTCGCCATCCTTGGACAGTTCCTTGATCCAGTCGAGGCTCTGGTTCCACGCCACAACCTGCAACTGCTGGCCGATGAACGCGCCGTGCTGCGGATGTGCCTTGAGCGTGCCGACCAGCAGGCGCGCGCAGTTTTCACGAATGCGCTCGCCCTGCTCTTTGGCCATCACCCCGCGCGCCTGCCATCCAAGCCGCGCACCCAGGATGCCCAACCCATTGACCAGCGCGGGAATCAGCTTGGCATGACCGGGCAACTCGGTGTTGGCAAGCCGCGCCTCGATTGCGTCATAGGCCGCGTCTTCGGCCACCCAGCCGATGGCGCCGGCACAGGCTTCGCGCACTGGCAGCGGGTTGCCGCCGTCATCAACGAACGCATTCAGCACTTTCAGCGCCTCGCGGCCACCGGTCTGGCCGTAGCTCACGGCGGCATCGGACCGCCAGGTGTCGGGCAAAGCCTTGTCGTTCAGCGCGGCCAGCAGTGCAAAGCGCGCGCGTGAGTCGGCATGAAAGCCCGGCGCGTACAGCAGGGCGTGGGCAAGGGCATCGCGTTCAGCTTTGCCGGCTTCGCCCTTGCTGAAGGCATGCTGGTCCAGCGTCCAGCGCCAGCGCTCAAGCAGCATGGGTACAAGTTGCTTGCCGGGGTGCACGAGTTCACGCACGCAGGTGGGCGCGGGCTTGCGGAATTTGGCGTAGTGCTCAGGGTTGATGCCCGGCGGGTGCTCCACGACCTCGACAAACTGGGGCAGTTCAATGCGCGCCCGGCAAGCCTCTGCGGCAAGGGCGCGGGGCCATGCCTGCTCGGTCCATTTTTCGTCGGCGCCGGCTGCTTTCAGGGCGGGCAGGGCGCCTTCGCCCATCGCGACAATCTGGTCGCGCACCTTCACCCACGCCTCGGCATCGCCTGGCTCAACTTTGGCTGCGTCATCAAGCAGCAAGTCAATGGCGGCTGTGTCCTGCGCATCGAGCATCGGGGCCAGCAAGATGGCCATCAACGCGGGTGCGATTGTCTTCAACAGGTTCATAGTGATCCCTTTACTTGTCCCACCAGTCGTCCGCGGGCGGAATGCGGCGAGTGTTCGTGCCGCAATGGCATTCGCCCAGCAGTGCGTGGTAGCTGTAAAACACATCCACGAACGTCAGGCTCATCGGGTTCGCGCCATTGAACAACGGAACCTGCGGGCTGGCCGGGTTGTTGATCTGGTTGAGAATTGACTGCTGCCACACGTCGACCCCGCCCGAGTCAGGGCCTTCCGGGTCGGGCATGGCGATGTAGGTCGTGCCGTTGGCCGAGGGCATCACGATGCAGTTCACAACGCCAGGGTTGTAGGCCGCCAGGTAGTTGCTGCCCGCGTTCTCGAACATCGTCGGCAACTCAATGAAGTCATTGTCGGTCAAACCAGTGGCGTTCTTGATCTGCGTGCGGGCCTGGTCGATGCGGGCCTGTGTCTGGCCCTGCAATGTCATAAATGCCTGGTTGCCGGTGATCGCACCGACGGTGGTCTGCCAGTAGTCGCCGGAGACTGTGCGGCCGGCAAACACCGTCAAGCCGGCGCCGCCGGTGCCCAAACCGGTCAGCACGCTCGCACCAAGGTCGGGCGAGGCAATCAGGCAGGCGTACCCGCGTGTGGTGTTGGGCGCGGGCACGAACATCGTGAACTCATCCACATGGCCTACAGCAAGCCACTCAGACGTAACTTCAACGTGCGTGCCCTGGATGTAGTTTGCGTCAAAGTACTGCCGGTTGGTGGTGTCCATGTACTCGGTTGCAGACTGGGTCGTGCCGACGCGGAAACCGTTGCCGCCGCCGATGTAGACGCGGCCCCACGCGCGACCGGTGTGCGGCGGAATCACTTCAATGTTGCCGCCATAGTTCAGCGAGCTGTTCACCGTGCCAAACCTGCGCTGAAGCTCCCAGTCCGGGTTGAACAGCGCGTCCACGCACCACTGGTCGCACTCGCGAAGCCGGTAGCACTGGTACACGAGGTCAATGACGCGGCGCGGGCCGCTGCTGCTGGGCACCTGCGTCACAGCCGGTTCGCTGGAGTCCTGCAACCAACGGTCATTGTTGTAGGTGCCCCCGGGGACCTGGGTGAACGTGAAGCCGGCGTTGTTGCAAATGGTCGTCAGCGAGTTGCGCAGGTTCAAGTTGCCATAGGTGCCGCTGCCGACATTGATGATGTGCAACTGGTCCACCGGCCACAGGTTTGTCGCGAACAGCGGCGGGGCCTGGCGCAGGCGGACTGCGTCGCTGCTGTGCAGCACGTTGCCGGCGTCACGAATCTCAAGCGTCAGGGTGACGTGGCCGTCCCAGCTGCTGCTCAGGCGCGCCGTGCCCTCAATGCCGAGCTGAATGTCGCCCGCGCTGATACTCGCCAGCGGCAAAGTGAAACTGGCGCCGGCGGAATACACGCTGCTCCACGTCGCGCCAATCAGCCGGTGGATGCGAATGCGGCCCTGCGCTGCCGTGTTCACCGTGATCGTCGCGCTGCCGTTGACCGGCGGGCTGGCAAACTGGCGCACAAACACCCGCGCCAGGTCGATGATGTCGTTGCCGGTCTTGGTCGTTTCGTTGAAGTCTTCGCTGCCGTTGTTGTTGTCGTCGTCGATGTTGTAGTGAAACACCGCACCGTACTGCGTGGTCCAGACGTTTTCGTTGGCGTCGTCGCTGGCGTCGACGGTGCCGCTGCGGTCGCTGTCAGAATCCAGGTCGGCTGTGCCGCTAACCGGCGCGTTCACAGTGATGTACGCGGTCTTGAGCAGGGTGGCGTTGCCGGCGGCATTCGCTGCGGTCAGCCGCACGCTATAGGTGCCGCCGACGGTGTAGGTGTGCGTGGGGTTCTGGCTGGTGCTGTCCAGCGAGCTGTTGCCGTCGAAATCCCACTCCCAGGCCGTGGGCGTGCCGGTCGACAGGTCGGTGAAGTTGACCGCCGTGTTGACCATCACAGTGGTCTGCGATGCACTGAAATCAACCACCGGCAACACGGGCGCGGGCGGAGTCGGCGTACTGCTGCCGCCGCCGCTGCTGCCTTCATCGCCACCTCCGCCGCACGACGCGGCAATCAGGCACAATGCGGCAAGACTTGCAAGAATCGTCCAGCCTCTGGTTCGATTATGGCTTGGCACAGCGAACTCCTTCACGCAGGAATGTGTGTTCTACTGTAGTAAGCCTTGGGCCAAGAACCTTACGCACCCAAAAATTTGAACCGATCCCATCGCGCATCGGCATTTCAGGCACAACCCTCAGTAGCGAACCGACTCGGCAAAGCCAGGAGCCAGCGATGCGAAAATTCGGCGTAGTGTGTGCGTTTGTTCTCATGCTGCTAGCGGCTTGCGCAGGTGGTGGTGGTGGCGGCGACGCTGGCGGTGGCAGCGGCACTTCGTTTCAAGTCATAACCACAAGCCTGCCCGGGGCTTCTGTCAACATCGGCTACAACGCCGCGATCGATGCCACGCCCAGCGCCCAGACCTACACGTGGTCACTCTCTGCCGGCACTCTGCCAACGGGGCTGACGCTGGACACTACCGCGTCTGGCCCGACAACCACCATCAGTGGCACGCCGGCTGCTTCGGGCACGTTCAACTTCACCGTGCAAGTTTCGATTGCCGCGACAAGCCAGACCGCGCTGCGGGACCTTAGCATCGTCGTAGCAACAAGCGGCATTCCGCCCGGTACCAGCACCACCGATGTCACCGTCAACAACACGGTGCGCGTCAGCGGCGTCAAGAAACTCGGCTTGAACCTCGGCGGCCACGACCGCTGGGGTGCGTCGAAGATCCTCAAGAACCAGTTGCCCAACCCCGGATTTGAACCCGGCGTCTTCGGTACCGTCTGGCTTGCGCGCACAGGCAGCACGTCGGGCGTGTACGAAGCCGACCTGTGGAATACGTCCAGCGGCAGCCAAGCCGCAGGGTTTTGGAACGGTGCGGAATACGAAATCGCGTTCGGCCCGGCGGCTGGCACCAGCGGCACGGTCAGCAGCTTCGTGCACAATGGCGCCAACTACCGCTTCAACCTGAGCGGCGGCGGAACAACGGCGATGAACCAGTACGACGTCATGTTCACGCGCCGCACGTTCCCCGGCACGGCGTACGGCATGCACGGCAGCACTGGCACAGCCGACACCAGCAACCCTTTCTCGGGCGCGCAGAGCCTGCGCCTGGCGCCGGGCCAGAACTTTGACTACGTGCAGGACACCAGCTGGCGCGACGGCGACCAGAGCAGCCACAAGCTCATGGTCGTGCAGGGCGACTGGCGGGTGCGCCTCAAGGCCCGCAGCGCCAACGGCAGCGAGCAGGTTCGTGTACGGTTTTATCGCGATGGCGGCGCGCCCTACAACCCGCAATTCATTGATCGCACTTTCAACCTGACGAACTCGTGGGCGACCTACACCGAAGACCAGAGCATCGCAGCCGGCACCGACCAGGTGCCTGACCCGTGGCCCGCAGCCACATATCGGCCGGCGCTGATCTTCCGCGTCGAGGTGCCCGCCGGCAACGCGGGAAACATCTGGATCGACGAAGTTGAGCTCTACCGCGTCGATGAAGCCACCAACCCGACCGTCTACGCCGACCGAATCGTTGAGCGGCTGCAGGACTACAACCCCGGCGTGCTGCGCTGGTGGGCGGGGCAGTTGGGCGAGACTTTGGACAACATGACGCTGCCCTGGCAGCAGCGCGGCACTTGCGGCTACAAGCCCAGCAGCACCACACCGGGCGAATGGAACTACGGCGCCCACGACTTTCTGCACCTGTGCCAGTACATCGGCGCCGAGCCCTGGATCGTGATGCCGCCAACGGCAAGCCAGCAGGACCTGCTCAACTTCATGGAGTACCTGTGTGCAACTAGCGGCACCTACGCCACACGGCGCATCAGCCAGGGGCAGACCGCGCCCTGGAGCAGCGTGTTCAGCAAGATACATCTTGAGTGGGGCAACGAGCTGTGGGGCAGCGGCGACCCCGGCGACCCATTCGGCGGCGCCAGCGTGCGCGGCGGCGTGCGTCTGGGACAATGCGCCGACCGCGCATTCACGTTTATGAAAGGCAGCGCGCACTACGCGGGTGCCAGCGGCGTGCTGAACTTCATCATCGGCGGGCAAGCCGGCTATTCGGGCCGCCAGCAAGAAATCGAAGCCAACGCCAACGACCACGACAACACTGCCCTTGCGCCGTACTTCGGCGAGCTGCAGGACGGCTGGAGCACAGACGCGCAGATGTTCGGGCCGCTGTTCGCCAAGCCGTTCTACGACGCGCTGCACGCCAACGGCCGCATGTACCAGAGCAAGCAGTTTCTGGTGAATGGCGGCAATGGCACGTCGCTGAGCATTTACGAGGTGAACTATCACACCACCAGCATCATCAGCGGCTTGCCGACCAACGTGCGCAACGAGTTTGTGGCGGGCGCGTCGGGCGCGATCGCGCTGCCGCTGAACATGCTGGTGAACCTGGTCGAGCTTGAAGCGCGCGAGCAGTGCGCATTTCTGGCGTGCGGTTACGCCTACCGGTTTGACACGAGCGGCGGCTGGCCGCCGGCGCAGAACCAGTTCGTGCATGTGTGGGGCATGCTGCGTGACCTGTACCACTACGACCTCGCGCGGCCGACGTGGCTTGGCGTGGAGTTGTCGAACAAGGCCATCATGGGCGACGCGATCACGACCACGCATGCCGGTGACAACCCGGACTGGACGCAGAGCGCGATCAACGGGGTGGGTGCCGCCACAACCGTGAACTACATCCAGAGCTTTGCGTTTCGCAGCGGCAACAGCTACGGCATCATCTTGATGAACCTGGACTTGACGACGCAGCACGGCGTGCGGCTGTTCGTGCCGGGAACGCCGCAGGCCAGCGCGACGGTGTACCGCATTGAGCCGGCGAACATCCGCGACATGAACCTGAATGCGGCGCAAGTGACCATGCAGACGCAGGCGGTAAGCAACTTCGCCAGCGGCTACGAAATGGTGCTGCCAAAACACAGCATCAGGGCCATCGTCTGGCAGGATTGACGCGCCACTCCCGGTCGGTTTGATACCCACGGGAGAAGACAGCGATGGGCAAGGCAAAGAGAACGAAGAACGGGCACGAGCTATCGGCGGCCCAGCGTGAATCGCTGCTGGCTGCGCTGAAGTCGCGGTTTGAGCATCACATGCAACGCCACCCGGGGCTGGTGTGGTCGAACGTGCTGGCACGGCTGGAAGCTCATGCGGCAAAACTCTGGTCGCTCAACGAAATGGAGCGCACGGGCGGCGAACCTGACGTTGTCGGCCACGACAAGACGACGGGCGAGTACTTCTTCTTTGACTGTTCGCCGGAAACGCCCAAGGGCCGCACCAGCGTCTGCTATGACCGCGAGGGGCTGGAATCGCGCAAAGAGCACAAACCGAAGAACAATGCCATCGACATGGCGGCAGCCATGGGCGTTGAACTGCTGAGCGAGGCGCAATACCGCGAGCTTCAGCGGCTTGGCGAGTTCGACACGAAAACATCCAGCTGGGTCCAGACTCCCGACGACATCCGCAAACTCGGCGGCGCCCTTTTCTGTGATCGGCGCTTCGGCCACGTCTTCGTGTATCACAACGGCGCGCAGTCATACTACGCCGCCCGCGGGTTCCGTGGCTCGCTACGAGTCTAGGCGGTACGACGAATACCCGACCGGTTTGCTTACTCGGCGACCTTGACCTCGGACTGTTCGCCGCCCCGGCGCAGGATGGTCAGGGTGACCTCGCCCTTCTGATCTTCCAGCAGCTTGAGAAAGGCCTTGAGGTCCATCTCTTCGGTAACCTGCGTTGCGCCTACCTTGATAATCACGTCGCCGCTCTTGAGGCCGGCGTTGCGGGTCTGGCTGTCTTTCTCGGGGTTCTGGCCAAGCTGGAAGCCCGCCTTGGCTTTGCCGCCGTAGCTGGCGTCCATGATGTCCTTCTCGATCTTCATAAACCGTTCCATGCCGCGCCAGCCGACAACGTTGGAAGCCGGCTTGGGCATGACCACGACGCGCATGCCCTTTTCAATCTTCACCTTCTTGTCGGGGTCGGCCAGCGCACCGCCGATCTGGTCTACAGGCGAGTTGGGTTGCGTCATGTCGTTGTAGTGCTGGCTGATGGTCAGCTCGTAGAGCGTCTTGCCGTCACTGCCGCGAATCTCGACCTTGCTGCCCTTGGCCGGCACGTCGCCGGACTTCACGTCGATCAATACCCACACGTCAGTGGTCTTTTCGCGCCACGTCGCGCTGGCAACGGTGCCCTCAAACAGCGGCGTCGCGGGGTTCTCGCCGGGTTGATCGACGGGTTTGGATGCGCCGCTGAAGAAGCCCTCTTCTTTCACTTTGGCCTGCGCGGCCTTGTGCGTGTCGGCAAACACCGCGGGTGTGAACAGCACACGGTTACCCAGGGCCTTGCTGGGGTCGTTGAGGCCGCCGAGCATGCGGCCGATGCCACCGCCGCCCGCTTCTTCTTTGCCGGGCTTCTGGCCGACGACGCCCAGGACCTTGCCATCCAGCGTGACAACCAGCGCGCCCAGGCAGTCAGCGATGCTACCGTCGAGGCCGTAGTACTTGCCCTCTTCAATCACCGCGTTCAGGCGCGCCACCCGAAAAAACCGGGCAAAGTTCAGCGTCGCGTCGAATGCACCGATGATCACGACCTCTTCGCCCAATGCCGGAACTTCGGCCTTCTCGGGCAGGCTCAAGCCGTTGCCGGCATCCTTGCCACCGTAAAAGCGCACGTTGGCGTCCTTGTTCTCGGCGGCTTCCACCGCTGCGAACTGCTTGCCCGCGCCGTGCAGTGCGAACTCTTCGTTCACCGGCGGCGTGCCGCGGCCGAACATGCTGGCCATGCCCGCCAGGTTGCCGGCAAAGGGCTGGTTGCTCAGCAAGACCAGGCCGCCTTCACCGACCAGTACGCCGGTGGCGGAATTTTCGGTGACGGTCTCCTGTCCCATCGCGCTGGCGCGCGTCTTCCAGGTCAGGGTGACGACCTTGCTTTCGAACTTGGCCAGCAGGTTGCGCAGTTGCTCGGCTTTAGGGTCGGCGTGCAAAGCGGTGGCGCACAGTGCAAGCAGGGCCACGCTGAGAAGTCGAGTCATCGTTATCTCCTGAGACTGATGGTTTCACACAGAGTCACAGATCACTGCAAACTTTGGCCGGTGGCTGCACTGCTTCAGTCGCGCTGACGGCCCGGCTTTCTTGCGCCGCCGGGGCCGCGCGCCCTTGGCCCCCTGGGCGGCCTTGTGCCCGGCGCCGAGCGCTGCGGTTTGTCACCCCGCGGCGGACGGTCGCCTCTGGGTCTGTCTCCACGCTGCGGCCTGTCGCCCCGTTGCGGCCTGTCTCCGCGTGGCGGTCTGTCGCCTCGCTGCGGCCTGTCTCCTCGCGGCGGACGATCCGCCCGTGGTCGGTCCCCGCGCGGCGGTCTGTCGCCTTGTGGCCTGTCTCCGCGTGGCGGCCTGTCGCCTCGTGGTCTGTCTCCGCGTGGCGGACGATCTCCCACCGGTGGCCGGTCGCGCCTGGGTCTGCCGTCGCCTTGCGGCCGTTCGCGGCGCGGCGGCCTGTCGCCTCGCGGCTGTTCACTGTCGCGGCGCTGGCCCGGGCGCTTGTTCGCCTGCACCCGTGCCACGGTTCGTTTCTGACCGCCGGAACTGGTCGTTCGCGGGCCGACTTTCTTTCGCTTGAAACCGCTGGCCTCGTTGTCGCGCGTGAAGCGACCGGGGTTGACCGGCTCGTTTTCGTAGTCGCTGGTGCCCGCTTCCGCATCCTCGACGTAACTGAGCAGCACGCGGGTTTCGTCGCCGCGCAGTTTGCGCACCGAGCCCATGGGCAGGTCGGAAAGCTCGATCACGCCAATGCGTTCGCGCGTGATCGTCTTCAGCGGGTGGCCGTACTTGTAGAAGATGTCGCGCAGCGACGCGGGCAAACCGGCGTACACGGTCAGCCAGACCTCGGAAATGCTGGCGCTGCGTTCAGTGACGCGCAGGGGCTCGAACTTGCCGCCATTGAAAGCGTAGTACAACGCGCGTTCGATGTTCTTGATCGAGTCCGTGCCGATGCTGTATTCCACGATGATGCGGTACACCTTCGGCACCTTGTAGCGCGGGTGCGTCAGCACGTTGGCCACGCGCCCGTCATTCGTGATCACCATCAGCCCGCGTGAGCCGCGGTCAAGGCGCCCCACGCTGAACAGCCGGCCGGTTTCGCCGGGAATCAGGTCTTTGAAGGCCTCATCGCCCTCGGCATCAGTGAATGCAAGGCCTTCGCGCTTGTGCAGGATCCAGTAGGCCGACTGCGGCAGGTGAAGCCGTTCGCCGTCAACGGTGATGGTGTCGCGCAGCGGGTCGGCCCGCACGCCCAGCACGCTGACGGTCTGGTCGTTGATCGTGACGCGGCCTTCGACGATCAACTCCTCGCACGCACGGCGCGAGCCGTAACCGGCGCGGGCGAGGATTTTCTGCAGGCGTTCTTTGGATTGGTCTTCAGGTGTAAGTGACATGCTGGGTTCTCCGTACCGGCTCCCGCCGGAAGGGCGCCCTTGTAGCACGGAAAGCCCGTGGCGGTAGCCGCGGACAGGCATTTGGCTTGCAGCACCCGAGCTTCGGGTTCACTCTGCCGGCGACTTCTCGGGGCTTTGCTTGACCGCCTTGGTGCGCACGGTGCCAGCCTTGAGCCGCTCGTACATCACCAGGTCGCGCTTCATCAGGTCGTCGCGGCCCATGCGCTTGTGCAGGCGCGCGCGGTTGTAGTACGCGCCGGCCATGCGCGGGTTGTGTTGCAGGCACATGTCCAGGTCGCGCAGCGCACCCTCAAGGTCATCGACGCGGCTTCGCACGATGGCGCGGTGATAGAACAGCTCGTGCTCGTCGGGCGCCGCCAGAATCGCCTGGGTCAGGAAGGCCTGGGCGTATTCGAGCTTGCCCTCGCTCTTGAGCAACTGGCCCTTGAAGAAGTGGCCCTCGTAGCGCGCTGGGTCAAGGTCAATCAGCAGGTTGAAGCGCTCGGTTGCTGTTTCGTGGTCGTCGGCTTCGAATGCTTCCTTGCCGTCGGCGAGCAGCTTGTCGTAAAGCGCGCGGCGCAACTCTTCCAGCCCCGCCAGCTGCCTGCGGTCAAGCCCCTCATTCACCAGCCGCTTCCAGGCCCGCGCGGCCTCTGACAGTTCGCCGCCTTCCACCATGCCCCGAATCTGCCCGACCAGCGCGCGACCCGACGGGGTCAACTCGGCCGTTGGCTGGTCATTCGGCGGCTGCAACTTCTCGTCGTCGCCCTCGAGTTTCAGGCGCTGCAAGCTCAGCGTGATCGGCCCGCCCAGTTCAAGCTCAAGCTTGATGTGGCTGTCGATGCCCAGGTTCACGAACGTGGTGTGGTTCTCCATGCTGCCCACCACAAGCGTGAAGGCGCAACCGCGCTTGTCCAGAATGTTGTACGTGTCCACCACCCAGCGAATGTCGCTGCCCTGCGCCGAGTACTCCGGCTCAAGGGCGACTGCCACGTGCTTCACATCCGTGGGCAGGGCCTCCAGCAGATCGAACAGCCGTTGCACGTCTTCGACGCTCAGCGGCTTGACGGCCTTGATGCGCACCACAAGCCGGTCTTCGTGCGTGGAAATGTGAAAGCGCTCTGCGAATTGCAGGGTGTGGCAGCCCTCGACCTGGAACTGCTTGCCGGCGGCAAACGCCAGCGGCATGCGGCGGTCCTGGCAGCGAAGTTCCAGAAAGGTGGCGGGCAGCAGCTCGGGCTCGTTGTCGGCGCGGTACACGACGCCCATCTTCGGGTACATGTCGCGCAGCGGAGTGACCGAGCGCCCGTGGATGAACTGTTCGCGCTGGGTCTTCAAGCCGTCGCGATACAGCTTCTGCGAATCCAAACCCCGCAGGTCGATCGGGTGCGGGTTCAACGGACGGCGCCCCCAGGGGCTTGGGGCGACAGGAAGCTGGTGGCGTCGAATCAGCTTCAGGTCCACCAGCACGTCGTCAATGTTGCTGTAGCGGTCCTTGGGGTCGATCGCGATCATGCGCAAGACCACACGGCTGATGGTCAGCGGCACTTCGCTGCGCACAATGCTTGGCGCGACCGGCTCTTCGCAATGATGGCGTGCGATCAGGTCAAAGTTGTTCTCGCCGCGAAACGGCAGCGCGCCGGCAAAGCACTGGTAGGCTGTGATGCCCAGGCTGTAGATGTCGGTGCGCGAGTCGATGGGCATGTACTCCGACTGCTCGGGTGCCATGTACGCGACGCTGCCCATGAACTGCCCCTGGCTCTTGTCATTTTCGCCTTCTTCAAGGCGCGCCAGGCCGAAGTCGAGAATCTTGATCACGCCATCGTCGCCGATCACCAGGTTGCCCGGCTTGATGTCGCGGTGCACGATGCTGTTGCGGTGAGCAGCCGAGAGACCCTTTGCGACACCTTCGACGTATCGCAGCGCCTCTTCGACTTCGATGGGCCCGCGGCGCAGCCGGTCTTTCAGGTTTTCGCCGCGCGCGAACTGCATCACGATGAAGTGGTATTGGCTGTCGGTGCCCACGTCATAAATCTGGACGATGTGTTCGTCCTCAAGCTTGGCAGCCAGGCGCGCCTCACGCAGGAAGCCCTCAACGTGCTCGGGGCGTTTGGCCCAGCGCTCGTCCAGCAGCTTCAGCGCGACTTCTTTGCCCAGGGAAAGCTGGTTGGCAAGGTACACGGCACCCATGCCGCCCGTGCCGAGCAGCTTGATGATCTTGCACCCGCCAATGGTTTTTCCGACCAGCTTGAATGCGGTGTTGTCTGAGGTCATGGTAAGACTTGGTCTGGGGCTACGGGGACCATGATCCATGGTATCGGCGCAACACCCCGTTTGCCAACCGAACCGGCGACAAGCCGTATAAACGTAGGAGAAACCATGCGGATCGGCTTGATACTGCTTTTGCTTTGCACGCTCGCGGGCTGCGTCACGCAAAACGTGGACAACGAGGGCAACCCGATTGAAAACGGCACCGGCGCGCTTGAGAAAGACCTGGTGCTGGACAAGGACGGTCGGATCGTCGGCCGCCCCACGCTGCTGATTGCGCCGCACACCATCATTATCAACGGCGGCACACCCACAGAGCGCGAGATCAAGCTGCTTGGCGTTGAGGGTCTGCCCGAGAGCGACGCCCCGACCACGTTCGCCAAGACCCAGGAGTGGATGCGCAAGTTCCTCGCTGAAGAAGAAGAGATTTTCATCAAGCCGGCCCTGAACGCGGACCTCGAAGACGACGTCATCTTCGGCATCGTCTACCTGTACGCCCGCGACGAAAAGACAGGCGGCATCAAGGACAACGCTTACGTCATCGTGAACATGGCTCTGCTCAGCCAGGGCCTGGTCAAGATTCGCGAAGCCCGCGAGATTGAGGATGAGTGGCTTCGCGAACGTATGATCGCCGCCGAGAAGTACGCCAAGGATGAAAAACTCGGCCTATGGTCGAACAATCCGTAATGCAATTGCCTGAATCGCACTTTCAAACCCCGTGCATCTTGCTTTTCATGTGGTAGACTGTTCCCTCTGTCTTGGGCCTGGCGATAGAGAGAGCAATGGCGCGTCTATTGATCCTGCTTGCACTTGCAGCGCCGCTGGCGGCGCAGAGCGAAAGCACATTGATCGGGCGCGGCACTTTGCCCCCTGCTGCCACCGTGCCGCAAGGCGCGCTCGAAGTTCCTGCGCTGGCGTTCAACCTGCTGCGCTCAACCGCCACCAGCGACGACACTTTCTCGGGCCTGCAAGTGCGCAACGCGGGCACCGGCGGGGCGGCTGAATATGTTCGGGTACGGCTCTGGCTTGACGCCGACGGCGACGGAGCGTTTGACCCCACGTCGGACACTCCACTGTCACACGCGACTGGCGCATTTCCCGCAAGTTTCGGCGCGTTCGACGCCCCACAATTGATCATGAACGGGCAGATGCGCGGCTACATCCTCACGCTTGATGTCTCGCCCAACGCGTCCGCCGGGGCGACCTTTCGCCTCGAGGTGCAGCCCGCCGACGTCACTATGGGCACGCATCCTGTGGCATTGGCAGAACCTGGGCTTGAAGCGACCGGCAACACACTCACCGTCGCCGCCAATGGCGACCCGCGCATGGCTGTGATTACGCAGCCCTCGGGCGCCCACGCGGACCAGGCCTTTCTGGTGCAGCCGGTCGTCGAGCTGCTGGATGCAGCCGGCCAGCGCGTTGTCGCAGACAGCACGACCGTCGTGACTGCATCCATCGCCCCAGGTACCGGGGCGCAGGGAGCATCGCTCGGCCCACCCGGCGCATTGACCGCCACGGTAAGCAGCGGCGTCGCGACGTTCAGCGGCTTGAAGATCAGCGCGGCGGGCAGCGGCTATTCATTGATGTTTACGGCCGCGAACCATTCGGCTACGATCACTGCCAGTTTTGACGTGGGTGCGGTTGCTCTGACGCTCGTCGTAACGCGCCAGCCAGCCGGGGCCACAGCCGGCAAGCCTTTTGCCACTCAGCCCGTCGTTGAAGTGCGCGATGCCCAGGGGGCGGTTGCGCCGAGCAGCGTCGCAGTGGCGGCAACGCTCAGCAGCGGCAGCGGAACGCTCAGCGGCAATGCGCAAGTGAATGCCATAAACGGCGTCGTCACGTTCACAGACCTGGCGATCGACAAACCCGGCACGTATCGACTGGAGTTCACGGCGCCCGGTGCTCAAGCCGCCCAAAGCCAGAGCTTCAGCGTCAACAGCTCAAAGCCCGAGAGCAAGCCGGAAGAAAAAACAGGCTGGTTCGGCTGCGCCGCACAAGACCGGACGGGAAGCGCCTGGATATTGGCGTCGCTGCTCGGCGTAATTGCGCTGGCCCGCCGGCGCCTCGCGTGCTCGAAGCGTGCCGGTTAGTCAAGGCAGCCTCCACAGGGCTGGGGAACGGCGTTGTGTGTGCTTCAATTCCGACCTAGTCAGTCCAACGCTCGGCCTTGGGCACTATCAAACCGGGCTTTGCGTGAGTCCCCACTCCGCGCTAGCTTTTGCTAGTCTGAAAGGGCATTCTTATCGCATGCATTGCCCACTTCTGTTGCAGGATTGTCCATCAGTGCTTCCACTTGGTGGGCGTGCGCCGAGCTTCATTTATTCAAGGACGTAATCATGAGAGCGTTGATCTGCAATTCAGGAATCTGGCTGGTTCTACTGTTTGCCTCTATATGTGAGGCACAGACCTATCCGCTGAACCAAGGCAACCCGATTACGGATGGATTCAGCCAAAATGGAGGGAGCGCCAACAATACCCGTGGTTGGCGTTTCCAGGTAAATGCTGCAAACGTGACTGTTACGAGGCTTGGCTGTTGGTACGGCGACACTGGGACGAACTCCAAGACAGTAACGCTGTTCAACTTCACCACCCAGGCAATACTTGCCCAAGTCAACACTACTCCCGGGAGTCAGTGGTGCTGGACTAACTTGGCGACGCCTGTGGCGTTGACCCAGGGACAGCAGTACATAGTCGCATGTTACTCGGCAACAGGATCAAGCTATTTCTGGCACAACTCACCTAGTGCGGCCTGGAGACCGACGGGAACCATTCAGTACCTGGATGTTCGCTATGCGAACAGTTCAAACGCAAATACCTTTCCTACGAGCGCGCTATCACCGCACCAATACGGCGTCGTTGATTTCGGCTATACGACAGGTCCGCAACTTACCGTGTCGGCGACGGCTGGTACGGCCCAGAACGTTTATGCGAACGACACTGGCTCGGGCGGTAACGGGATTTTGGCTGGGCGGTTTACTGTTGCTTCGAACTCGCAGACTGGTGCTTCGCTTGACTCGGTAACCGTGCGTTCTTCCGGCACCGGCAACGACTCCAACGCTTACTCCGGCGTGCAGCTCTGGTATGACGCTGACGCCAGCGGCACGTTCAGCACCACGTCCGACACACAGGTCGGCTCCGGTGTTACCGCATTCCCAAGCGACAACGGCGACCTCACGTTCACCTGGGGTACGCCGCAATCTTTCCCGGCAAGTACCACGCGAACGTATTTCATCATCACCATGCTCAACGGAGCCACGCTCGCGCAGCCGGGGCATACCTTCAACTACCTCGTGCAGGACATCGCCGTCTCCGGCACCAGCGCCACCAAGGCCGGTGTGCCCAGTGGCACGATGAACGGGTTGGCGATTGCTACGCCTGTCTTCTCGTTCACTGATGCCAGCGCGGCCACGGCCACCACGGTCTACCTGGGCAGCAGCAACAACATCTGCCAGACCTTCACCGTGGCATACCCCAACGGGCCCAACGACAAGCCCGCCAGCTTCACCGTCACCGGCCTGGGCACCGCCAACGAGAGCACCGACCTGACCTCAGCCCAGCTCTGGCATGACTCCGACAGCAGCGGCACCTTCAGCGCCACCAGCGACACCCAGGTCAACAGCCAGACGTACACCCTGGACAACGGCACCGTCGTCTTTTCGCTGGCAGGCCATGCCGACTTCCAGGCCGGCCAAACACGCCGCTACTTCGTGATCTACAACCTCAACAACAACGCATCCGACAACGAGACCTTCCAGTGCTACGTCAGCGCCGCAGGCGCACCCACATACGGCGGCACGATGACCGGCTTGCCGTCGCCGTCAGCCACGGGCACCGCGGGCCTGACCGTCAGCGCCAACGTGCTGGCGGTAACCATGAACGGCCCCAGCGCTGCATCCACGGTCAACAGCAACTACCAAGGGCCCACGGGCGACGGCGCACTGCTGTGCGACGTCACGCTGGCGGCTGCACCGGGCGGCGCGTGGACCATCACCAGCATGACCTTCAACGCCTCGGGCAGCGGCAGCCACGACACCGCCTACAGCGAAGTCGCCATGTACGAGGACAACGGCAACGGCACCTGGGACGGCGCAGGCACAGACAGCCTCGCGGCGAACACAGCCACCGGCTTTACAGGCAACGCCGTGACCATGACGCTGACCAACAGCGCGCTTGCCGCGGGCACCTCGCGCACCTTCTTCCTGGTGGGCAAGCTGAATGGCACAGCCACCGCGGGCCAGACCTTCAACGCCAACCTGCAAAGCGTGAACAGCACGCCGCCGGCGGGCGGTGTCACCGTCGGCTTGCCGGGCAGCGCCAGCACCGCGCTGGTGATTGACGTATCCAGCCTCACGGTCGCCAACGGCCCGGCGGTCTCGACGCCGGCCACGCACCTGGCAGGCACAGCCGCCAGCTATGTGCTTGCACGCTGGAGGCTCTCGGCCAGCAACAGCAACGTGGACGTCAACGCCGTCACGATCACCACCGGTGGCACGGGCAACTGGACCAGCGACGTGGATGGAACATCCGGCGTGGCCGTATGGCAGGACGACGGCGACGGTGTGTTCAGCGCTGCCACGGATACACTGCTTTACCAGGGTGCAGGCGCGGGCAGCGTGATCGCCACCTTTACCAGCACACTGAGCGTGGCCAACAGCGGCAGCGAAGACCTGTGGGTGCGCGTAAGCGTGACCACCACAGCCGGTGCAGGCGTAGCCGCGGCACCGGAGACGTTCACGCTGGGCATCCAGAACGCCAGCGACGTAAGCGCCACGGGCGGCGTGACGGTGCTGCTGAGCACGCCGGCGCCGAACAGCGTGACCCTGGGCGCGATCGAGTTCAATGTCACCAGCTTCGACCCGCTTGCAGACCTGCCCGCGGGCGGCAAGCCGATCACGATCACGGGCAGCGGCTTGATGAGCCCGCTGACGGTAACGATCGGCGGCGTGGTGTGCCCGGGCACGCCGGTGATCACGGGCGGGACGCAGGTGACCGGCCTGTTCGTACCGCCAGGCGGCGGCAGCGGCCTGCCGATCGTGGTAACCAGCGCCAGCCTGCCAAACCAGACCCTGAGCCAGACCTTCACCTACAGCAACGTAGGCACAATCGGCGGCGGAGGCAGCGGCAAAGGCGGCGGCGGAGGCGGCTGCGAAACGAGCAGCACAACCACCCCATGGGCACTGCTCATAGCAGCCATGGCAGCAGCAGCCGCAGTAACAACCCTGCGCCGCAAACGCGCCTAGCAAGCAACAGCAAGCAACCAAAACCGGGCCGCCCACAAGGCGGCCCAGTTCATTCTGCGGTCACGCCTTCGGAAAGTTTTTGCGTTCAAGCACGGCATCGCGCAGTTGGGGTCCGGCGCGAGCATTCGAAATGTCCGGGATGCATGCGGCTGCTTTGCTTTGCTGGCTGCGCACTCACCGCGCACAGCCAGCAGGGAGACTTCTCCCCGCACCACCAGCAGCAAATCGCAGCCGCGCCGAGCCAAGTTCAAAGGCAATCACTTGGCCAATGCCGCGGGACGCACCAGCGATGATAACGACCTTGCCCATTGCAATACTTTGGACTTCGATCGTGAATGGCAACCAATATCTCTTCATTCGCAAGGCGACAATGGGCCGACGCGAGTGGCAAGATATGCGATATTGCCAAAATTCCTACGTTGTGATGGCGTCCTGCCCCTGACGTTTGGTAATCTGCCCGCCAACACAATTCACTCGTGAAATACGTATGACACGACGCTAGTTCAATGGCGTGGAATCAGATTCACTCACCTTCGGCGAGAGTTATGAACTGACGTCCAATCAAGGACAAAAACCATGAAAATGTGGATCTGCGGTGCTGGCGCGTTACTGGTGTTTCTCTTCGCCTCGGCGAGTAACGCGCAGACGATGATGCCCCTACCGGCACAGTCGACGTCGTTCACCGGCAATGTTCGTGGCTACTACTTTATTGCGCCGACCGACTTCACGATCACTGGGCTGAGGGTGCCAACTGACGCCAGCACGGCGGCACAATCGATCGAAGTGGTAAAGTTGACTGCCGCTCCTCCAGCTTACCCGACCGTAACGAATTCGTTCACTTCGGTTTTCAGGCAGGTCAACATCAACAGCACGACCACGCTTTCCGCTAACATCGCCGTCAGTACGGGTGATGTCATCGGAATCCTCGGCTGGCGCGGTACAACGAATTCCTACGGCACCGGCCCGTACAACACCACAATAGGTTCCTCCGCCGTTACATTGCACCGCATGGGGATGCAGTTCAACCTCAACACCACGGCGGCTCAGGATCTTTGGACGGAAGCCAGTTCCATCAGTCGCGTTGAGATGTATTACACGCTCGGACCAACATTGACCGTCTCGGCGACGGCTGGCACCGCACAGAACGTTTATGCGAACGACACTGGCTCGGGCGGTAACGGGATTTTGGCTGGGCGGTTTACTGTTGCTTCGAACTCGCAGACTGGTGCTTCGCTTGACTCGGTAACCGTGCGTTCTTCCGGCACCGGCAACGACTCCAACGCTTACTCCGGCGTGCAGCTCTGGTATGACGCTGACGCCAGCGGCACGTTCAGCACCACGTCCGACACACAGGTCGGCTCCGGTGTTACCGCATTCCCAAGCGACAACGGCGACCTCACGTTCACCTGGGGTACGCCGCAATCTTTCCCGGCAAGTACCACGCGAACGTATTTCATCATCACCATGCTCAACGGAGCCACGCTCGCGCAGCCGGGGCATACCTTCAACTACCTCGTGCAGGACATCGCCGTCTCCGGCACCAGCGCCACCAAGGCCGGTGTGCCCAGTGGCACGATGAACGGGTTGGCGATTGCTACGCCGGTCTTCTCGTTCACCGACGCCAGCGCAGCTACGGCTACCACGGTCTACCTGGGCAGCAGCAACAACATCTGCCAGACCTTCACCGTGGCATATCCCAACGGGCCCAACGACAAGCCTGCCAGCTTCACCGTCACCGGCCTGGGCTCTGCCAACGAGAGCACGGACCTGACCTCAGCCCAGCTCTGGCATGACTCCGACAGCAGCGGCACCTTCAGCGCCACCAGCGACACCCAGGTCAACAGCCAGACCTTCACGCTGGACAACGGCACCGTTGTCTTTTCGCTGGCAGGCCATGCCGACTTCCAGGCCGGCCAAACACGCCGCTACTTCGTGATCTACAACCTCAACAACAACGCATCCGACAACGAGACCTTCCAGTGCTACGTCAGCGCCGCAGGCGCACCCACATACGGCGGCACGATGACCGGCTTGCCGTCGCCGTCAGCCACGGGCACCGCGGGCCTGACCGTCAGCGCCAACGTGCTGGCGGTAACCATGAACGGCCCCAGCGCGGCATCCACCGTCAACAGCAACTACCAGGGTCCCACCGGCGACGGCGCACTGCTGTGCGACGTCACGCTGGCGGCTGCACCGGGCGGCGCGTGGACCATCACCAGCATGACCTTCAACGCCTCGGGCAGCGGCAGCCACGACACCGCCTACAGCGAAGTCGCCATGTACGAGGACAACGGCAACGGCACCTGGGACGGCGCAGGCACAGACAGCCTCGCGGCGAACACAGCCACCGGCTTTACAGGCAACGCCGTGACCATGACGCTGACCAACAGCGCGCTTGCCGCGGGCACCTCGCGCACCTTCTTCCTGGTGGGCAAGCTGAATGGCACAGCCACCGCGGGCCAGACCTTCAACGCCAACCTGCAAAGCGTGAACAGCACGCCGCCGGCGGGCGGTGTCACCGTCGGCTTGCCGGGCAGCGCCAGCACCGCGCTGGTGATTGACGTATCCAGCCTCACGGTCGCCAACGGCCCGGCGGTCTCGACGCCGGCCACGCACCTGGCAGGCACAGCCGCCAGCTATGTGCTTGCACGCTGGAGGCTCTCGGCCAGCAACAGCAACGTGGACGTCAACGCCGTCACGATCACCACCGGTGGCACGGGCAACTGGACCAGCGACGTGGATGGAACATCCGGCGTGGCCGTATGGCAGGACGACGGCGACGGTGTGTTCAGCGCTGCCACGGATACACTGCTTTACCAGGGTGCAGGTGCCGGCAGCGTAATCGCCACCTTTACCAGCACACTGAGCGTGGCCAACAGCGGCAGCGAAGACCTGTGGGTGCGCGTAAGCGTGACCACCACAGCCGGTGCAGGCGTAGCCGCGGCACCGGAGACGTTCACGCTGGGCATCCAGAACGCCAGCGACGTAAGCGCCACGGGCGGCGTGACGGTGCTGCTGAGCACGCCGGCGCCGAACAGCGTGACCCTGGGCGCGATCGAGTTCAATGTCACCAGCTTCGACCCGCTTGCAGACCTGCCCGCGGGCGGCAAGCCGATCACGATCACGGGCAGCGGCTTGATGAGCCCGCTGACGGTAACGATCGGCGGCGTGGTGTGCCCGGGCACGCCGGTGATCACGGGCGGGACGCAGGTGACCGGCCTGTTCGTACCGCCAGGCGGCGGCAGCGGCCTGCCGATCGTGGTAACCAGCGCCAGCCTGCCAAACCAGACCCTGAGCCAGACCTTCACCTACAGCAACGTAGGCACAATCGGCGGCGGAGGCAGCGGCAAAGGCGGCGGCGGAGGCGGCTGCGAAACGAGCAGCACAACCACCCCATGGGCACTGCTCATAGCAGCCATGGCAGCAGCAGCCGCAGTAACAACCCTGCGCCGCAAACGCGCCTGATCGGCTTGAGAATGGAAAAAACCCCCCGCTCATGCGGGGGGTTTTTGCTCCGGCGTGTTGTCTTGCAGCTCTTTGATGATCTTGTCGCGCAGCTCTTCGTTCACCACATACTTCTGCGCACGCGCAAGCAGGGCGCGGGCACTTGGCGTGCCGTACTGCAACAGGGCCCACACCACGGCCTCCTGCAGCGCGTCGTCGTCGGTTTGCAGGGCCTGCTCCAGGCTTGGCAACATCTTTTCGTCCTTGAGGTTACCGGCCACGATGGCTGCATTGCGTCGCAGCTTCTCAACGCCGGTGCGCTGCAACGGTGTGCCCGCGATGCGCTTCTTCAAGTGCTCCACCTTGCCGGTGAGAATCTGGGCTACCGTGAGCCCGCCCAAATCAGGAATTTCGTCGGCTGTCATGTGCGGGGCCTTGCTGTTCCAGGGACAGACCTCGTTGCAGATATCGCAACCATAGAGCCACTTGCCCATACCCGGCCGCAACCCGGGGGCAATGCTGCCCTCGTGCTCAATGGTCAGGTAACTGATACAGCGGCTGGCATTGAGTTGATAGGGCGCGGGGAAGGCATCGGTGGGGCATGCGTCCAGGCAGCGCGTGCAGGTGCCGCAGTGGTCGGTCACCGGCACGTCCGGTGCCAATTCAAGGCTGGTAACCACCAGCGCCAGCAGCATCCAGCTTCCGCGCTGCGGGTCGATCAACATCGTGTTCTTGCCGACCCAGCCCAGGCCGGCTTGCATGGCCAGGGCTCGCTCCAGAAATGGCCCGGTGTCCTGGTACCACAGGGCAAAGGTGCCGGGGCCGCCGAGATGCAGAATCGCGTCCTCGAGGCGCTGGAGTTGCGGCTTGTAGACATGGTGGTAGTCAGGTGCGCGGGCGTAACGGGCCACGTTGTGCAAGATGCTGTCGGCGGGCAGGCTTGGTGGAAGCTCTGATCGGTAGTCGATGCTGAGCATGATGAACGAACGGGCCCAGTCATAGCGGGCAAGAATGTCCTTGCGCCAATCCGGCGTGCGGGCCAGCCAGTCCATCGTGCCGTGCCAGCCATTGCCAAGCCATGTGTCCAGAAAGTCGGCATGGGGGGTCTTCCGGGCTGCGCAAAACCCGATGCGATCAAAGCCCAGCCCCCGGGCAACCGCGCGGATGGACTCGTTCAATGCGCCGGAAGTCACGGGTGCCCGTTCCATGCCCTCAACGATAGGGAAAGCAGCGGTGAACGGCAGCCCGGGACCGGGGTCAGCAGACCGTTGCATCCGGCACCCGGCGGGCTAGATTGCGCGCCATGTTGCTTGCCGCATTTGCCATTGAGGGCCACCCCCTCAACTACCTGTTCAACGCGATTGTCGTGATCGTCGCGTTTGCGGTGATCATGCAGGTCATTCCCTTCATGATCTGGCTTGAGCGCAAGATGGCGGCCTGGATCCAGCTGCGCGACGGGCCCACCAAAGTCGGCTTGCCCAAGTGGAAAATCCTGGGCCCGCTCTCCGGATGGGGCATGTTCGGGTTGCTGCAGCCGCTGGCGGATATGTTCAAGCTGATCCTGAAAGAAGACTTCGTGCCGCGGCGCGCGAGCAAGCTGCTGTTCACGCTGGCGCCGGCGCTGGTGTTTGTGCCGATTGCGTTTGCGTTTGCGGTGATTCCGTTCGGCGATGGTTTCAACTTCGTGTACGACGACGCCGGCAACTCGTTCACGGTGCGTTACCAGATTGTGGATTTGGGCGTGGGTGTGCTGTTCGCGCTGGCGGCGCTGAGCCTTGCCGTGCACGGCCTGAGCCTGGGCGGCTGGGCCAGCAACAACAAGTTCGGCATGTTCGGCGCGGTGCGCGCAAGCGCGCAATTGATCAGCTATGAAGCCGCGATGTTCATGGTGGTGCTGGCCATGATCATGCTGTACGGCACGCTGGACCTGCGCGAGATGACGCTGCGCCAGACGGACGTGGACATCGGCCTGCTGAGCATTTTCAAGTGGGGCATGTTCCAGCAGCCCGTGGCGTTCGTGATCTTCTGCATTTGCGCCTTTGCCGAGAGCAACCGCCTTCCGTTCGACTTTCCCGAGGCGGAAGCGGAACTGATCGGTGGCTACCACACCGAATACGGCAGCATGAAGTTCGCGATGTTCTTCCTGGGCGAGTACTACGGCATGGTGATCCAGGCCTGCCTTGTGGTCACGCTGTTCATGGGCGGCTGGACGCTGCCGGGGCTGGACCCGACGCCGGGCACCTTCCTGGCAAGCCTGGCGGGCCCGCTGGTGTTCTGCGCCAAGGTTTCGATTTTCCTGTGGATCTACATCCAGGTGCGCTGGACGCTGCCGCGCTTCCGGTTTGACCAGTTGATGAACCTTGGCTGGAAGAAGCTGATCCCGATCGCGCTGGCCAACGTGGTAATCACGGCGCTGATCCTGAACCTGACGAACCGCTAGCCATTGGTTTGGACCGCATGGAAAAGCCCCGAGCTTACGCTCGGGGCTCGCTGTCTTGGTCCTAACCGCCTTCGCCAAGGCTTCGGCGCCTGGCCCTTCGGGTCACTTTCGCCACTCTTCCAGTCCTTCGAGGAACTTGTCCATGGGCATTTCGCCTAGCTCGCCTTTGTCGCGGCTTCTTACATTGATGCTGCTGTTCTCTACTTCTTTCTCGCCTACCACTATGGCGTAGGGGGTCTTTTGCAGGCTGGCCTCGCGGATCTTGTAGCCTACCCGGTCGTCCTTCAGGTTCACCTCTGAGCGCAGGCCGAACTCCAGCAGCCTGGCGTTCACTTGTTTGGCGTAATCGATGAACTTCTCGCTTACCGGGATGATCTGCACCTGCAGCGGCGCCAGCCACAATGGGAACGCCCCGGCGAAATGCTCGATCAAAATGCCCATGAAGCGCTCGACGCTGCCATAGCATGCGCGGTGGATCATCACCGGGGTGTGCCGGGCCCCGTCCGCGCCCACATACACCAGACCGAAGCGCGCGGGCATGCTGAAATCCAGCTGGATGGTGCCGCATTGCCAAGAGCGTTTCAGGCTGTCCCGAATATGAAAGTCGATTTTCGGCCCATAGAACGCGCCGTCGCCCTCGTTCAGCTTGTAGGCTACACCCATCTCGTCGAGGGTTGATTTCAGCGCGCTCTCCGCCTTCTCCCACACCTCGGCACTGCCGATGGCCTTCTCGGGCTTGGTGCTGAGTTCAATGTGCACGTCATCGAGGCCGAACGCGCCGTAGATCTCTTTGAAAAAGTTGATCAGCAACTGGATCTCGCCCTTGATCTGGTCCGGGGTACAGAAGTGGTGGGCGTCATCCTGGGTAAACGCCTGCACCCTGAACAACCCGTGCCGTACGCCGCTAAGCTCACGCCGGTGCACAAGCCCCATCTCGGCGATGCGCAGCGGGAACTCGTTGTGGCTGTGAAGCCGGGTGCGATACAGCATCAGGTGCCCCGGGCAGTTCATCGGCTTGACCGCCATGGGGCGGTCCTCTTCGACGTTTTCGTTGACCTTCTCGGGGTTCTTCTCGTCGCGCAGCTTCATCTTGGTGAAGAACATGTTCTCGAGATAGTTCTGGTAGTGGCCGCTGGTGTGCCACATGGATTCGCTGAGCACGATCGGGGTTTTCACTTCGACGTAGCCGCGGCGCTTCAGGTTGTCGCGCATGAAGTTGACCAGCAGGTTCCAGATGGTCGCGCCCTTGGGGTAGAAGAACGGAAAGCCGGGCGCGTCTTCGTCCATGAAGAACAGCTCAAGCTGTTCGCCAAGCACGCGGTGGTCGCGCTTGCGGGCCTCTTCAAGAAACTTGAAGTGGTCCTCAAGCTCGGCCTTGGTGAAGAAGGCGATGCCGTACACGCGCTGCAGCTGCTCTTTCTCAGCATCGGCGCGCCAATAGCTGCCGCTGACCTTGGTCAGCTTCACGAATTTCAGCCAGCCGGTGTCGGGCACGTGTGGGCCGCGGCACAGGTCGATGAAGTCGCCGTGCTTGTAGAAAGTCAGCTCCTCGCCGCGCTCTTTGATGCCGCCGACGAGTTCCTGCTTGAACTTGTTGTGGCCGCCGTCGATGGCCTTGTAGCGGGCGTAATGCTCGTTGGCGTCGTCGTAGCCGCTGACGCAGCGCACGAAGGGGTGGCCGGCTTTCACGATCTTGGCCATTTCGGCTTCGATCTTGGGAAAGTCGTCCGGGGTGATCTTCTGGTCGGGCAGATAAATGTCGTAGTAGAAGCCCTCATCGACGACGGGGCCGATGGTGAGCTGCGCCTTGGGAAAGATGCGCAGGATGGCGTCGGCCATCAGGTGGGCAGCCGAATGCCGCAGCACCTCAAGCGCTTCTTTGTCTTTCTTGGTGATGATGTGGACTTCGGCGCCGTCGGGCAGCTCGCGCTGCAAATCGACGATGGCGCCATCCACCTTGGCGGCGATGGCAACGCGGGCTAGGCCGTCAGAGATTGATTTGGCAAGGTCCGCGGCGGATGCGCCTGCGGATAGCTGCTTCGCGCTGCCGTCAGGCAGCTTTACGCTGATCATGGTTTTTCTCCCGTTTTGGTGACGGATACGAACCGCCACACACTCGGCCCGGTGGATACGGTCCACTGTGGCCATCTGATAAACGCAAAGGTAGCTGCGTTTGTTTCACTTTCAATGGCGGGGCCGGCTAGAGGTCAAGCTTGCACAACACCGGGGTGTGGTCGCTGGGTTGTTCCCAGCCGCGCGGGTCGATGTCGATCCATGCCTTTTTCACCGAATCCTTGAGTGCGTCGCTGACCCACAGTTGATCAATGCGCAGGCCATGGTTGCGCTTGTAGCCGCCACCGCGGTAGTCCCACCAGGAGTACAAGCCGGCTTTGGGCTCAACCAGCCGCAGCGAATCGTGCAGGCCCCAGTCGGCAAAGTGCTTCAGCCACTTGTGCTCGTCGGGGTGAAAGCCGATCTCGCCCGCGCATGCCTTTGGGTCCCACACGTCGCGCGGCTCGGGCGCGATGTTGAAGTCACCGCCCAGCACCACGGGCTCGCTGGGCTTGCCAAAGCCGTCCAGGTGCTCGCGCAGCGCCTTGAAGAAGCGCTGCTTGTAGGCGAACTTGTCGCTGCCGATGGCCTGGCCGTTTGGCGCGTACACGCTGAACACGTGCACGCCTTCGATCACCGCTTCAATCAGGCGGCTTTGGCCCTCTTCGCCGGGAAAGCCCTCGATGACTTCTTCGATTGGCAGCTTCGACAGGACTGCGACGCCGTTGTAGGTCGGCTGGCCGTGGACCGCCGCCTCGTAGCCCATCTCGCCGACTGCATCGAAAGGAAAGTCGTCGGTCGGCAGCTTGAGTTCTTGAAGGCAGAGCACGTCCGGCTTGGCGGCCTTGAGCCAATCCCGCAGGTGCGGCAGGCGCACGCGCAGCGAGTTGACGTTCCATGAGGCTACGAGCATGTAGTGATCCGGTGAACCATCAGAAGTAGTAGGTGTACCCGACGAGCAGGCTCACTGAAAAGTAGCTGATGTCGATGCGCTTGCGGTGGCCGGTCAGCAGCTCATCTTCGCGGGGGTCGTCGAAGTTGATGGGCTGCTGCGTGGTGCCGTTGCCCAGGGCGAACTGCAGGCCGAGCATCAACTCGTGCTTGGGGCTGTTGTCGTCCTGCCGCGTCGTGAAGCTGATGCCGGTCGCAAAGTGAAACAGGTTCCAGGTGGCGACACCCAGGTGCAAGTCGCTGCCGAACCCCAGGTAGTCGGCGTTGGCGTCGGTGCGCATGCTCCAGAACCCTGACCAGTTTTCGTGAAAGCGCGCCTCCATGCCAATCACGCCGTTGAACGCGCCGCGCTTGCCGTCGTGGACCGTCAGCAGTTTGCGGCTGCTTACGCTCGGGAATGGGCCAATGATGAAGGCCTTGTCGCCCTCTGGTGCGGCGACCTTGTAGCGCCCCACGGGCAGAAACCACTCCCAGGCAAAGCCCAGCAGCACAGGCCCGAAGTCGTACTCGACCCCGCTGGCGATGCTGAGCGGCGAGCGGACCTCGGTGGCCACGCCATCGCGGCGGTCGTTGGCTTCGAACTGGTCGCTGGTGCCGTTGCCGTCGATATCCAGGTCATCGACCGAAATCTGCTGCCAGACAGTCCCGCTGCCAAACAGGTTCAGGCTTGGCGTCGTCACGGTCACGCCCATCTTCAAGCCATCGAATTGCATGCTGACGCCGGCTTTCCAGAGCATGCGCACGTTCCAGAGGTCCCAGCCGGCGGCGTTGCCGGCGCCGAACGTCTGGCCGGTGTCGTTGACGGCGCGCGTGGTGGTGTTCACGCCGCGCGTTTCAAAGCGCAAGGCCCCCCAGTGGGTGACGCCGATTGCCAGCCAGTCCGTGATCGCCCAGCCGAAGCCGAGCCCCGCCCAGTATTCCTCGGTGCTCGTGTCAAACTGGAACGAGCCGATGTAGTGCTCATCGCCCGGAGAGCGCGTGTCTTCGATGACGTTCTCGCGCCGTTCAACGCGCGTGCTGGCGCGCGCATTGAAGAACTGCCGGGCCAGCACCTGGAAGCCCAGGCCGATCTTCGCCTGGTCAAACAGGAACACGCCCGAGGCTGTCAGCGGAATGATGTCGCCCTGTGTGCTCGTGATATTGCGCCCCGCACCCGCACCGTCGCTGAGTGTCAGAATGCTGAGCTGGTACCCATCGGCGCTGACTTTCAGCGAGTCGTTGTTGACCCATCCAAGCCGCGCCGGGTTGTAGTAGACGGCGCTGGTGTCGCTGACGCCACCGATCACGGCGCCGCCCATCAGCGCGCTGCGCGTGCCAAACTGGTGCGTCCAGTAGTGATTGTCCTGGGCGGAGAGTCCGGCGCAAATCATGAGCAGGGCGAGAAGGGCTCGCATGGTGTCTCCTGTGGCAACGGGGCACCGGATTATCGAACCGCGGTGACCGAATACCAATAGCCAAGTACCAATGCCGGGGGCATTGGTACTTGGGAACGAAGTGGTGGGATTTGCAGTGTGCTACAGGTGGTGATGGACCGACTCGACGTAGTACGGGTCTTTCTTGGCCAGCAGCGGTGCCTTCTCCAGCGCCTTGAGCGTGACGAACAGGAACAGGCCCAGCACGCCGACAAGGGTCCCGACGACAACCACTGTCCATACGCCGGCTGAGGCATGCGGGATGCCATCCACAGGGTGCGAGCGTGGCGCCACGAGCTGCCACAGGTCAATGAAGCGTCCACCCAGCGCAAAGAAGGCGGCGATGGCAAGCATCTTCGGGTTTCTCTTGTTCGGCCGCGGCAAGAGAATCAGGAACGGGATCACCCAGTTGATCAGCGGGTTCAGCCCGAACGAAACCCAGAACCACGGGCCTTCCCAGCGGGCGAGGTAGTGCTGCGTTTCTTCGGGGATGTTCGAGTACCAGATCAGCATGAACTGGCAGAACCAGATGTAGGCCCAGAACGTGGCGGATGCCAGCAGCCATATGCCCACGTTGTGGTAATGGTTTTCGTTCACCGACTTGCGCAGGTAGCCTGTCTGCTGCAGGAAGATCAGCAGCAGCGCCAGCATCGCAAACCCGCTCTCCATGATGCCGGCAAACTGGTAGACGCCGAACATGGTGCTGAACCAGGTGGGCTCGACGCTCATGATGTAGTCAATGCTGGCAAAGGTCACGGTAGTGGCGAACAGGGCCGCGTACGGCGCGGCGACGCGGCGGCCGGTGGTGGTGTGCTTGACGTCGCCATCCACATCCTGTTTGCGCGACGCGCGCACCAGTGCCCACGACGCGGCAATCCAGACGCCGAAGTAAATCGCCATGCGGATCACGAACGAACTGGGGTTCAACCAGGCTGTCTTGCCCGCGATCAATTCACTGTGCAGGTCGCCATGGTCCACCGGGTGTGCCCAGTCGTAGAAGTCGCTGAACAGGGCTGCCAGCGCAATCAGCACGAACGTGCCCGCGGCGACGGGCAGATAGCGCGTCATGGCTTCGGGCACGCGCTTGATCACCACATGCCAGCCGCTGCTGGACAGGTGCGAGATGGAGATGAACAGAGTTGCAAACAGCGGGAAACCGAGGCAGTACCACGCCGCGATCACCCACCCGGTCATCGCCAGTTCAACGCCGCCGATCCAGGTGAGGCCAAACGCGATCAGGCCCAGGACCATCATCCCGACGCTGGCCAGCTTGGCCAGCACGGGAAAGCTGAAGTGTTCGGGCTCGTCCATGACAGTCACGGTTGCCATTTACTTGCCCTCCTGCAACGAGCGCAGGTACACGATAATCTTCCAGCGGTCGTCATAGTCGACGTGGCTGGCGTGCGCGGGCATCGTGTTAAAGCCGTGGGTGATGGTGTGAAAGATCTCGCCGTCGGTCAGGCGGTCGCGGACGGCCGCGTTGTCGATCGTGGGCGCGCCGATGCCGAACTTGGTGACGGGCGCGTTGCCCACGCCATCGACACCGTGACAGCCCTGGCAATTCATCGTGAACAGGCGCTTGCCGCGGGCCAGCAGCGCTTCGCGCTCGGCCCCCGTCTTGCCGGTGTACGGGTTGGCCAGCGTGCGTGACTGCACGCGGCCCGCCTCACCCGCGGGAATGTCCAGCCACTGTTGCCCACGGTAATAGGTGCCGTCGGGCGGTGGCATGTCGGCTGTGCCCCATTGCTCAATCGGGTTAGGCAGCCGGGCATTGTTCCATTCGGGGTAATGATGCATCTGCTGGCTTTCCCACGCCTTGCTGTAGGCCATGTCGGGCATGTACTCGAAGTTGCGCTTGTTGAAGTCGCGCAGCACGTAGCCGGCAACCAGGCCGGACACAATGGCGCCGATCAGCGCGCCGATGCCAATCCAGATGCGGGCGGGCTGTTTCTTTTCATTGCGTGCCACGAAGTCATGCGCGACGTTTACCGCCTGCACGTGGACGTCAACGACCTTGTCGAAGGCTTTCTGCATTAGGCCGCCCCCTCCGGGCCGCTGTTGATGTCGTAGTCAGCGTCCACTTCGCGAATGTCCTCAGCGTGGTTGGCGGTGAAAATCTCGCGGGCCTTGGCCTCGTTGAAGTCTTCGTCCATTTCCAGCACGATCACGAAGCGGTCGTCTGTCTGGCGCGCATGAAACAGGCGCGCCTGCTTGCCGGGAAACAGGAAGCAGAAAGCAAACAGTGCCAGCATCGTGCACACGCCGCCGAACAGCACGGTCAGCTCAAACATGATCGGGATCATGGCCGGGATCGGCAGCGTTTCCTTGCCACCGATGTTGAGCGGCCAGTCCCAGTGCGACATGTAACCCATGCCCAGAAATGCAATCGTCGTGCCCATCATGCCGCACAGGAATGTCACCCACGTGATCTTTGAAAACGGCAGGCCCATGGCGCGGTCCAGGCCGTGCACGGCATAGGGCGCCAGCACGTCGTGGTACGTGAAGTTGGCTTCGGTGCAGGCTTTCACGGCTTCGAGGCAGTCGTCCTCGTCGGTGAAGACGCCGAAGAAGAGCTTGTTCTCTTCATCAGGCATGGCTCACCTCCGCGGCGGGTGTCTGGTCGTCATGGGGCTTGTCGTCGTGCTTGTGCTTCTGCCCCATCTTCATCACGCCCTTGACCTCGCCAAACGCGATGCCCGGCAGCAGGCGAATGAAGCAGAAGAACAGGAAGAAGAAGATGCCGAAGCTGCCAATCAGCTCCATGATCTCGATGTGCGTCGGATAGTAGTGCGCCCAGCTGCTCGGCAGGTAGTCGCGGTGCAGGCTGGTCACGATGATCACGAAGCGCTCAAACCACATTCCGATGTTCACGAAGATGCTCATGATGAACAGGAAGATCGGGCTGCGGCGCAGCTTGCGGAACCACAGGGTCTGCGGGCTGATCACGTTGCAGCTGACCATGATCCAGTAGCTCCAGGCAAAGGGCCCGGTTGCGCGGTTGATGAAGGCGTATTGCTCGTACATGCTGCCGCTGTACCAGGCCATGAACATCTCGGTGCCGTAGGCCAGGCCCACCATGCTGCCGGTCAGGATGATCACCTTGCCCATGTTCTCGAGGTGATCCTCGGTGATGTACTGCTTCAGGTTCATGGTCTCGCGGGCGATCAGCAGCAGCGTGAGCACCATCGCAAAGCCCGAGAAAATCGCGCCTGCCACGAAGTACGGCGGGAAGATCGTGGTGTGCCAGCCCGGCAGCACCGACGTCGCGAAGTCCATCGACACGATGCTGTGCACGCTGAACACCAGCGGCGTGGCCAGGCCCGCGAAGATCATGTACGAGGTTTCGTAGTGGTTCCAGTGCCGCACCGACCCGCGCCAGCCCATGCTGAGCGTGCCGTAAAAGAACTTGCGCGCCCAGTGCTTGGCGCGGTCGCGCACGGTCGCCAGGTCAGGGATCAAGCCGATGTACCAGAACACCAGCGAGATCGAGAAGTACGTGCTGATCGCGAACACGTCCCACAGCAGCGGGCTGCGAATGTTCACCCACAGCGGCCCGCGCAGGTTGGGGTACGGCGCCGCCCACAGAAAGCCGATCCAGGGCCGGCCCATGTGAATCAGCGGGAACAGGCCCGCGCACATCACGGCAAACAGCGTCATCGCCTCAGCCGAGCGGTTGATGCTCGTGCGCCACTTTTGCCGGAACAGGAACAGCACCGCGCTGATCAGCGTGCCGGCGTGACCGATACCGATCCAGAACACGAAGTTGGTGATGTCAAAGCCCCAGCCAACGGTCTTGTTCAGGCCCCACGTGCCGATGCCCTTGTAGATCTGGAAGCCGATGGTCAGCACGCCCATCAGCGCGACCAGGCCGGAGACCATCCAGCCGATCCACCACAGCATCGACGGCTTGCCCTCGATCGACCCGCAGACATCGTTCGTGATGTCGTGCATGGTCTTGCCACCGTGGACAAGCGGCATGCGAAGTTCTGAATAGTGGTGCGCCATATAGCCTTACTCGGTCCGTTGCTCGTGCTGCGGTCTAGTGGTCGTGGCCGTCATGCCCGTGGGCATGCGACTTTTCAAGCTCTGCTTTTTCGTGCGGCTTTGCCGGGCGGTTGCGCACCTTGGTCAGGTACGTGACCGCCGGGCGGGTGTTGATTTCTGCGATGACGGCATAGTTGCGCGGGTCGCGGCCCAACTTGGCCACGACACTGTCCTTGTCGTTCTGGTCGCCGAACACGATGGCCTGTGTCGGGCATGTCTGCTGGCACGCGGTCAGGATCTGGCCGTCCTTGGGCTTGGTCTTGTGCAGGGCCGACGTGCGCTTGCCGTCGTAGATACGCTGCGCGCACATGCTGCACTTTTCCATCACGCCCTGACTGCGGACCGTAAGGTCCGGGTTCAGCACCAGGTTCATGGTCAGGTCGCGATGCTTGTAATTGAACCAGTTGAATCGCCGCACCTTGTAGGGGCAGTTATTCGCGCAATAGCGCGTGCCGATGCAGCGGTTGTAGGTCTGGATGTTCAGGCCTTCGTCGCTGTGGCTGGTCGCGATCACCGGGCACACGGTCTCGCACGGCGCGTTCTCGCAGTGCTGGCACATCATCGGCTGGAACACCACTTCGGGGTTCTCAAGGGTGGTCTGGTTGCCGTCCTGGATGCCTTTGCCGTCAGCGTTGCGGGTGTCTTCGAAGTAGCGGTCGATACGAATCCAGTGCATTTCGCGGCGGCGCCAGACTTCGTCTTTACCGACAATCGGAACATTGTTTTCGACCTGGCAGGCCATCATGCAGGCGTTGCAGCCGGTGCACAGGTTCAGGTCAACGACCATGCCCCACTTGTGGCCCTTGTACTCCCAGCGCTTCCACAGCGTGACGTCCACGGGCGGAATCTCGTGGTGGTTGCCTGAGTGCTGGTCCTGCTTCCACAGTTCCAGCGCCGTGTCCTTGGCCAGCGGGCGACCTTCCTGGCTGTCGTGGGTCTGGATCAGCGCCAGCCGGTGGTACGAGCCCACCTTGGTGACACTGCCGAATCCGGCCACCGACAGCGGATAGGCGTTATCGCCGATGGACTTGCGGTCGGGGTCTACGGCCTCTGACTCTTCGCCCATGCCGTGCACGATGCGGCCCGCGTGCGTGCGGCCGTATCCGAGCGGCAGGACGACCACGTCTTCGGCGGCCCCGGGCATGCGAACCACGGGCGCCTTGCAGGTTGCTTCTCCGGCCTTCACTTCCACCAAGTCGCCTTCTTCAAGGCCCTTGTTCGCCATCGTGATCGGCGACATGGCTGCGAAGTTCGTCCAGCTTGCACGCACCAGCGGGTCCGGCATTTCCTGCAGCCAGCCGTTGCCGGCGTGCTTGCCGTCGCCAAGGTTGTACGACTCAAACGTGACGATCTCGAACCCGTCGCCGGCGGCCACGCTGCCGACACCGCTGACGTCGCCCGCACCCTTGAAAGCCGGTGCTGCCGTTGGTTCGCGGCGGTCGCGTACACCGAGTGCAACGGCGGTCGCCCAAGCCATGCCCGCCAGGATGTTCTTTTCCCAGAAGCCTTGCAGGAACGCGCGGTAGTCGCGGGCGCCTTCGTTGTCGCCGGCCCACTTCAGCAGGCTTTGCAGCGCGCCGCGCGTATCCCACAGTCGGCGCACGGTCGGCTGTGCCAGCGTGTGCAAGCCGCGAATCGGCTCAAAGTCATTCCAGCCCTCGTTGGCGTCGTCTTCGGCAGCGATCCAGTCGCATTCGCTGGCGGTTTCGTCGGCGTGGTGGCTGATCGCGATCTTGTTCGGGACCTTGGCCAGCAACTCTTTGAACTTCGCGCCATTGGGAAGGTCGAACACGGGGTTGACGCCCCACAGCACCAGCGTCTTCACCGCGCCGGACTCAAGTTCTTTCACCAGCGCGTTGAGCGCCTCGTCGTTGCCGAGCTTCTGCTGCGAGTACGGCTCCAGCTCAATCGTCGAGCCGTATGCGCCCAGCTTGTCGTTAATCCAGTTGATCAGCCGCTGTTGCTTCACGTCGTGGCTGCCGCTGACGACCAGGCCCAGTCGGCCCGCGGTGCGCAACTCTTTGACAATGCGTTCGAGGTCTGCGGCGGGCACGGCGTGCTTGCCCGGCTCGCCGAAGTTGCCGCCAAGGCGGTTGGCGATATCGGCCAGCACGGCCCCGCGTTCCGCGTTGCGAACACGGAAGCGCTCGTCGGCGCAGGCGCCGGTGGTGGAAAGGCGTGACTCGAACTGGATGTGGCGGGACATCGACTTCTTGCCAAAGCGCAGGTCGCGATGCTTGGCCCACTGGCGCGCGAACTCCACGGGGCTGATCCAGTTGCCCAGGAAGTCAGCGTCAAAGCTGACCACGACCTCTGCATTGTCAAAGCGATAGTGCGGGATGCGAGCAGAGCCGTGCGTGTCGCGGTGCGCGGCGGCAATCGGCCACGCGCTGCACGCGTCGTAGGCAACGTGCTTGGCGCCGGTCTTGTCACAGAACTGCTGAATCACCGCGCGCGCTGCGGGGCCGTTGACTGTGCCGGTCAACAGGCGCACGCTGCCCGCCTTGAGTGCGCCGGCAACGGCGGCATCCAGCGACGCCCACTGCTGGCGCGCATCGGCTTCGTCCCAGCCCTCGGGCGCTTCTTTGGCCCATGGGCCGTGCAGGCGGTCGGGGTTGTACAGGTTCCAGAGTTGCGCCTGGCCCAGCGTGCACAGCCCGCCCTGGTTCTGCGGGTGGTCGCGGTTGCCTTCGGCCTTCATCGGGCGACCGTCGCGAACCTTCATCCATGTGCCGCAGTTGGCGCTGCACATCTGGCATGTTGACGCGTATTCGTAGGGCACGCCCGGGGTCACGCCCTCAGGCTTGCGCAGCATCGGCTTGACCGTGATGTCCTGCGCGGTGCAGCCGGCAATGACCGCGCCCATGGCGGCCATGCCGGTCACCTTCATGAAGTCGCGGCGCGACTTGCTGGTAATCTCCATTTCAGCGCGGAGATCTTCCGGCATGTCGGCGAGTTCATCGGTGCGGATGTCGGTCCTGATTTCCATGCCGTCCCTGTGTGGCACACTAAGCCCTGCGCACTAGCGATGGCAGGCGTCGCAGTTCAGCGGCGCTGCCGGTTCCCAGCCCTGCTTCTTGTACTCTTCGTTCCATGTGCGGTGACAGTTCACGCACCAGCCCATGGATAGAATGTTCTGCTGATGTGCCACGCCCTCGTTTTCCATGGGGCCGTGGCATTCCTGGCACGTGAAGCCTTCGCCATTCTTGGCAATGCGCACGTGTGTCATGTGGTTGAAGTACACGAAGTCAGGATTGTTGTGCACCTTCTTCCACTCGACACCCGTGCCGTCGGCGAATTTTGATGCCAGCAGCGCAATCCGCTCTTTGCTTTCCGTGGTGTTGCCCTTGACGGTGTTGTGGCAGTTCATGCACGTCTGCAGGTTGGGCACGCCCGCGTGGCGGCTTTGGTCGGCTGCGGTGTGGCAGTACTGGCAGTCGATGTTCAGGTAGCCGGCGTGCAGGCGGTGGCTGTAGGGGATGGGCTGTTCGGGCTGATAGCCGGTGTGCAGGTTCGCCAGCTGCACGTCAAAGGTGTCGCGGATACCCAGCAGCACCGGCATTGCGGTGCCGATGGTGAGCATGAGGAAAAGAATCGCGAGCTTCGCGTTCATGTCTTAGTGCTTCGCTTTCTCGTCGGCGCTAACTCCGTACATCAATGCCACGGCACGGCCGGCGTCCAGACTCTCATGCTTGGTGCCGATCAGGCTGTCAAAGCGCCACAACCTTGGGCGCGGAATCAGCATCAGGGTGATCACACGGCTCTGGCACATGATGGCAAACGCGAGCGAACCCATGATCACGTGCAGCTTGGCGACCGCCGGCAGGCTGTAAATCGCCGGGTCCGACCCCTGGCTGAACGTGAACGACTCCACCCAGTGCTGCCAGGCCACCGTGGCGGTCCAGACGCTGGCGTGGCGTACCGTCGCCCACGCGAACAAGCCGGTGCCCAGGGCGCCCATGACGTGGCCGATGATTGCCAGGTCAAGCAGGTTGAACTTGCGCCGGATCTTGGGCTCAGTCACGAAGCGCAAGATCAGGTTCAGGATGCCGAAGGTGGTGAAGAACGCGAAGCCCATCACCATGATCTCAAGAATGTCGCGTGCGATGCTGCTGCTGGCAATCGCCTGCGTCATGCGCGGCGAGACGATCAGGCAGAAGTGCAGCGTGATCAGCCCCCAGATGCCGACGGACAGCGGCACCGAGCGCAGCTTGCGCTCTTGCCCGTCGGTGAAGCGCGGGCCCTTGGTCTTTTCCATGCGCAGCCACATCATCACGAACATCGGGCTGCCCAGCAGTGCTGCCACGGAAAGGTAGGGCACGAGCAGCAACAGAAGATTGAGCAATGGGTCCACCAGACGCAGGACGTCTTCCCACGTCTGCTGTGGCCACCAACGCAACAATCCACCTGATGGGTCGTCCATGTCTGTTACTCTTGCTTCTCTTCTGGTTTGTCCGGTGCCTTGTCTTCGGTCTTCTGTTCGGTCTTCTCTTCGGTTGCTGCTTCAGGCTTGTTTTCCGTAGTGCCTTCGGCGCCCGCACTCGAAGCCGTGTCACTGGGTGCTTGCGGCTTAGGTTCTTCTGCCGCCACAGGGGCCTCTGCCTTCGGTGCTTCTGGCTTGTGCCCGTACCCGCCGCCGTGGTCTGCTTCGTGGTCTTCGTCGTGGTGGTGCACTTCAGGTTCGTACGGGCCGTCGATGAATTCCGCTTCCTCTTCCTTGGCAAACAGGTTTGCGTACAGGCCGGGTTCCATCAGCAGGATGAACAGCGCCGCCAGCAGCAACGCGAAGATCGGCAGGTAGTTCGACTCGCGCTCAGTACCGACCTGGCGCATCTGGTAGTCAAAGAACGTCATCACGGCTTCGAGTTCAGAGTCCGTGAGGTGGCCGACACCGTCGCGATAGTAGCGGTGCATGCGCGGCGCATTCTCGCCCGACAGAAGATTGAACAGCCCCTGCGCGTACATGTCTTTCTCTTCGCCGCCGTTGGTGCGCGCGGCAACCAGCGTGTGCGAAATGTTCTTGCCCACGTTGCCGCCGCGAAGCTGGTCATCGGCGCCCACGGTGTGGCAGCCAATGCACGACGGGCCACCGTTACTGAAGTGGCGTGCGCCGGTCACGAACTCGCGGCCGAGGCGTACCTTCTTCATGTACGCAGCCTCGTCGAAGTCGCGCACGCGGTTGCGAAGGATGTAGTCGATGATGTCCAGGATCTGGCGGTCGGTGATCGTGTCGGCCAGGCCGCCGCGCGGCGTCATGTCGACGTTTGGTGTGGGACCTTCCTTCTTCTGCATCTCAAGAAAGTAGGGGTCCTTCACGCCCTTGACGTCCTTGATGTACTCAAGCAGGCGCTGCTGAACGGCTTTGCCTTCGAACTGGGTTGCAGCTACGCGCTCGTAAAGTCCCGCGAAGCCGGGGCCGACTGTCTTCTTCGTGGAAAGGGTGTGGCAGGCGGCGCAGGTCGAGAACAGTCTTTCACCAGGGTGCGGCTGTCCCGGTGCCCAACCCACGGGCGCAAACTGGCCGGCATTTTTCACGCCTTCCGGCAGCTCGGCTTCCGGCACGGGCATGGCCTGGGCATCGACGGTCGTCGCAAAGACACCGAAACCAATGACCGTGCAGAGCACTGCCGCCAAGGCAAAGAAAACCAAACAGGTCACACGCCGCACTTACACTTCTCCTGCCGCAGGTTCGTCACCGGTAAAGACAACGCGAGGCCGCTGAGCGCCCCCGTCGCATGAATTGCACTGCTTCGCCGGTTGTGAATCCGCCCGGGTCAGACTCAACCCGGCTCCCGCGGAGATGGTTGTATATAAAGGTGTAATAGGGGGATAAAGCCCCTACGTTCAAGTTGTGCGCAAAAAGCGTCCACCACAGGAGTCTGGCTGCCAAGCCCTATTTCAAAGGGCCTGCAGCCGTGACTGTAGCAACACAAACTGGGGTGCTCTTCGGACCGTATTGGTCCGGATTAGCCCGGCGCGTTGTCTACCTTAAGAACGCTCAGGAAGGCGCCCTGGGGCACCTCAACGCCGCCGATCATCTTCATGCGCTTCTTGCCCTTCTTCTGCTTCTCGAGCAACTTCTTCTTACGCGAGATGTCTCCGCCGTAGCACTTGGCCAGCACGTTCTTGCCCATGGCGCCGATCTTTTCGCTGGCGATGACCTTGCCGCCGATAGCCGCCTGCAGGTTCACCACGAACAGGTGCTTGGGGATTTCCTCTTTCAGCTTTTTCAAAAGGTTGCGCCCGCGCTGCTCAGCGAACTGCCGGTGCACGATCATGGCCAGCGCGTCCACCTCTTCGCCGGCGATCATGATGCGGACCTTGACCAGGTCCGCGGGCTCGAAGCCGGTGGTCTCATAGTCCATCGTCGCGTAGCCGCGCGTGCCGGACTTGAGCTTGTCGAAGAAGTCGAAAATGACTTCGGCCAGCGGCATCCGAAACGTCAGCATCGCGCGGTCGCGCCCCAGGTGTTCCTGGTTCTGGTAAAGCCCGCGGCGCTCGAGGGCCAGGGACATCACGTTGCCGATGTACTCGGTCGGCGTGATCACGCTGAGGCGCACGATCGGCTCAAGGATCTCTTTGTACTGCGTGGGGTCGGGCAGGTCGCCGGCCTTGGAGATGCGTTCATGGGTGTCGTCGTTGCGCACGATTTCGTAGGTCACGTTGGGCGCGCTCTGCACCAGGTCAAGGCCGAGTTCTCGCTCAACGCGTTCCTGGAAAATCTCCATGTGCAGCAGCCCCAGGAATCCGCAGCGAAAGCCGCTGCCCAGGGCATCGCTCTGCTCGGGCACGTATGTGATGCTGCTGTCGGAAAGCGTGATCTTCTGCAAGCCTTTGCGCAGCGCGTCGAACTCGGCTGCATTGGTCGGATACACGCCGGCATACACCATGGGCTGCGGCTTCTTGTAGCCCGGCAGCGGTTGCACCTGGTCTTTGAACTTCGCCAGCGTCAGCGTGTCGCCGACGCCCACGTCCTGCACCGTCTTGATGCCGCAGATGATGTAGCCGACTTCGCCGGTGGATAGTTCCGGCTGCTTGTGCATGCCCATACGCACGACGCCGACTTCCAGCACGTCGAACTCACTGCGTGTGCCGATCATGAAAATGCGGTCGCCCGCGCTTAGCTTGCCTTCGCGCACGCGCACATAGATGACCACGCCGCGATAGTCGTCGTATACCGCGTCAAAGATCAGCGCGCGCAGTGGAGAATTGATATCGCCCTCGGGCGGCGGCACGCGCTTCACAATTTCATGCACGAGCTCGTCCACGCCCAGCCCGGACTTGCCGCTGACCCGGATGACCGAGTCAGGCTTGGTGCCAAACGCGGCTTCCAGCTCGTAGCACGTGCGCTCAAAGTCTGCGGCCACCATGTCGACCTTGTTGGCGACCGGGATCACCTCAAGGTCGGCGCCGATGGCCAGGTACATGTTGGCAACGGTCTGCGCCTGGATGCCCTGCGTCGCATCGACCAGCAGCAGCGCGCCCTCACAGGCGTTCATCGCGCGGCTGACTTCATAGCCGAAGTCCACGTGGCCGGGGGTGTCGATCAGGTTGAACATGTAGTGCTGCCCGTCGACGATCATGGGCAGCGCGATGGCTTTGGCCTTGATGGTGATGCCGCGCTCACGTTCAAGGTCCATGCTGTCCATGGTTTGCTCGACGAGTTTGCGCTTGTCGACGGCGGCGGACATCCCGAGCAGCCGGTCCGCCAGCGTGGACTTGCCGTGGTCAATGTGCGCAATGATGCAGAAGTTGCGAATGTGTGAGAGAGGCAGGTCGGACACGGAACCCTCGGGCGCTGCAATCGGACGAAGATAGATAGCAACGCACCGCCGGAGTGCCAGTAGAAGAGGCTCGAATCCGTCACGAGATTGCGTCCGACGGCGCCGTTCACAGCCGGTTACGGCCGTGCGCGTATCAGGGCACCGCGTAGCCGTCGTTCTTCATCTGCTTGGTGATTTCGTCGAGGGCTTTCGTGAACGCTTCTTTGGCCTGCCCGACCAGCGCGAAATTGTCGTACTTGCCGGGGTGCGCCTGCTTCAGCGAACTCAGCAGGATTTCGCTGACGGTGTCACGATTGCTGCCCGGCTCAGCGTTCTCGCGCAGTTTCTCAATCGCGACGGGCATCCACAGGTCGCGCAGCGGCCCTGAGGCGCCCGTTGCCAGGCGCGCTTTCTCTTCTTCCGGCAGGCCGTTCTTGAGCGCGCTGGAAATGCTGCGCCCGAACTCGCCCTTGACTGCCGCGGTCAAGCCGCCGCGAAACACCTGGTACTCGCGGGTCGCAGCCTCATCGCTGCTCCATGACTTGGACTGCTCAAGCGCCACGATAATCAGCGCGATGCGCACGGCGTGCGTCTCAATGATCGGCTGGAAGGCGGTGTTGATGACCTCAACGCGAGAGCCCTTGAGCGCCTGTAGATAGCCCAGCACATCTTTGTCGCCATACTGGGTACCCAGCAGTTCTTTGAGAAGGGCCGCGTGCTCGACTGCTGATTTGTTCAACCTTGCAAGCAGCGAACGCAGTGCGTCGCGCAGGGTGCGCGGGTCGTCTGGGTTTTCGGGCAGCACGGCCTCGGTGCTGCGGGCGCGCTCGAGCAGTCGCCGCTGCAACTCGCTGGCGGGCTCAGGCGCGACGCCCATTTCCTGGTACACCTGGATCAGCTTGATCAGGACCTGCGCAGAAGTCTCGGGGCCGCCCAGCAGGCGCGTGTACAGGGCGCTCAGCTTCTCGGACAGCGGCGGCTTGGACAACTGGTCAAGCACCGCGGCGTCTTTGCTCTTGGGGATGGCTTCACGCAGCGTTGACAGCGCGCCAAGCGACACGCGTTCCTGGTCGGTGGACGGAATCTCGGTGCAGCCCAACTGAACGAGCGATGCCGTGCAGGCGACAATGTCTACGTTGCGCAGGCGCGCCAGGTAAGCCAGCGTGTCACATGCCCGCACAGCCAGGTCGGCATAGCGCTTGCGTGCCGGGGCTTCCAGCGTGGCAGCCAGCTTGTCGGCGGTCAGTTTCAGCAGCCGGTCAAGCTCGGCAATGATGGCCCGTGCGGCTTCGGACTGGTCAGCGTCGGCAATGACACTGCGTGCCTGGGTAATCAGCGTCTCGAGCAACGTGTTGCTTCGTGCCTCTACTCCATCGAGCTCTGCACGCAGCAACTCGGTCAGGCGTGTTGCAGCCAGTGGTGAGTTCAAGCCACGTACCAGTTCAAGCCTCAAGTCTGAACTGATGCCGTTGGCAGCCAGGCACTGGTCAATGAACGGAAACGCAAGCGCGGGTTTTCCGCACTCGGCCAGCGCATTGGCGCAGCTCTTGCGCAACTCTTCGGGCTCAGTCCCGGTGTTCAGCACCTTGCCCAGGGCCTCAATGGGTGCCTTGGCCGCGTCGTCGGTCAAACTGGGCTTGAGAAGTTCCTTCAGCAGCTTCACGGCTTCGAGTCGCACCAGCAGGTACTTGGCCTCATTCAGGCGAATGACCAGGGCGTTGACGTCGCCGCGTTCATCTTTGCGCATGCGCTCAAGCAGCACCTCGAGCAGTTCTTTCTCGATGCGCGAGCGGTCTTCTTCTGCTTTGCGCCGCGCCTCGTTCTCGCGGTCTGCAATCTCGACAATCAGGTCAAGCTCGGACTTGCCGTCCAGCCACGTCGCCCATTCTTCGGCAGTCTTGTGGTTCAGCAGCGCCAGGCGCGAAAGGCTGCGCATAGCCACGGTACTCAGTTCCGTTTCTTTGCGTCCAAGCGCCTCGACCAGCGGCGGGATCAGCTTGGCAGCACCGGCAGCACCCCCGATGCGACGACCTGCGCTGGCGGCGGCCGCGATTCGTTCGCCGGCGACTTCAGACTTCAGCATGGTAGTGATCACCGGTAGCGCGGCGCGCTTGTAGGCGACGACGGCTTCGCCCGCGATGCGCGCGTTGTCGCCCGGGTCGTTGGCGGCGAGTACCAGCGCCGGTATGAAGCACGCATGACGCGCAGCTTCGTTGTCGCGGACGTATTCAAGCAGGTCCTTGAACACGTCTTCAGGCTTCTTGTTTTTCAGAATGCTGAGCAGCGGGTCCGGGTCGCGCTTCTGGTCGGCGGCCTTGGTCAGGATGGCGGCAAACGCCAGACGGCGCGCCGCCTGGTCGGCTGCGGCCTGCAGTTGCTTGACTTCCTCGGCGAACGGGCTGCCTTCTTCAGGCTGCAGTTGCAGGCGCTCGTCGCCAGCCACCGCCCCGTCCTGCGCACGACAAGGGCCGCACGCAATCAGACACAAGCCGAGGATGGCCAGCACCCGAATGGGTACCTGTCCTCGCATGGTATCACCTTGATGCTGTTGAGGATGCGCACAGCGCACCCTGTCCCGGCCCGTGTATTAAACGCTATCCCCCCATGAAATGCGAAACAAAACGCCGGCAGTAGCCCATGGTGCCGTTCTGTCTGCACGGTACCCTTCCGTTCATGGAAGCGGTCATTGCCGCAATCGCGCTTGGCAGCAACGTTGGGGACCGACAAGCCGCAATGCAGGGGGCGCTGCGGGCGATTGCCCAATTGCCGGGCACGCGCCTCATGCGGGCGTCGGACCTGATCGCGACGGCGCCCGAGGATTCGCCGCCCGGCGCCGGGGAGTTCTTGAATTCGGCAGCGCTGATTGAGACGTCGCTGGCACCACGGCAACTGCTGGATGCTCTGCTTAAGATCGAAAGGAGCCTCGGCCGGGAACGAACGCAGCGCAACGCGCCGCGCACGATCGACCTTGACCTGCTGCTTTACGGCAGCGCGATTATAGAGGAAGAAGGCTTGCAGGTGCCGCACCCACGCATGCACGAGCGCGCGTTCGTGCTTTGGCCGCTGCTGCAGATCGCCCCGCGCATCGCTGACCCCCGCACCGGCGAGCCCTATGCCGCGGCGTATGCACGCATCAAGGCCGCTGGGGCGTAAGGTCCGCACTGCCTTTCTTTTCGCCCTCAACGGCAATCACGCGCAGCTTTTCATACTGGAATGAAATGCTCTCGGTCATGCCAAAGCCCGGCGCCATGTCAGCGCCGTTGGGAAAGACTGAGCTGATCGTTGCGTTGATCATCTCGATGTTCATGCGAAAGACCTCAGTGCCGTCTTTCTCGGCCACCAGCTCAAGGCTTACGCTGTGCAGCACTTCGCCCGTGGCGCAAAGCCGCATCAGCACGGGCGTGGCGGCATCGGACTGGCGAAACACCGTAACGTCGTACAGGTTGGCGCGGCGCGGCTGCCCGCTGCTCAGGGGCTCGGCGTGCACGCCCAGGCTGCACGATTGCAACGGAAAGCGCGAGGGCACGGCGTCGGTGGCGCGCAGATAGCGGTCGAAGTCGGCGATCTTGAAAGACCACTTCTTGGTCGGCTCATCGCTCATGCGATCCCTCGGCGTTGCGGACCCATCATTCTACCCCATCAATGTTTGACGCGCCGGGCAATCTCGCGCTTGGCCTGCTTCTCTTTCAGTGATTCCCGTTTGTCGTACAGCTTCTTGCCCTTGCACACACCCAGCTCGATCTTTGCAAAGCCGTTCCGGAAGTAGACACTCAGCGGGATAAGCGTCAGGCCCTGTTCTTTCAGCGTCTGCCGCATGCGCAGAATCTCGCGCTTGTGCAGCAGCAGCACGCGCTTGCGCTTGGGTTCATGGCGCTCGATCTGGTTGCCGGCGTTCCATTCCGGGATCTGCAGGTTGAACAACCAGGCAGCGTACTTCTTGCGATCAACCATGGCGTAGGCGTCGCTGATGACGCAATGGCCCGCGCGCAATGACTTGACCTCGGCGCCCAGCAGCTTCAACCCTGCCTCGAAGCGGTCCATGACGTGATAGTCATGGAATGCGCGCCGATTGGTCGCTACGACCTTGCGCCCATCCGACTCGGACTTGTCCGCTTTTCCGGCCTTGGCCATGGCGAGACGTTAACGGGACGCGGTTGCAGGCGTAAGGGCGTGTCACTTGCCAAGGCTGGGCGGAAAGATCTCGTCCAGCTTCTTAGACACTTCTTCGGTGATCTGCACCTTCAGCGCGTCCAGGTTGGCTTTCAGTTGTTCCAGCCGCGTCGCGCCGGTGATCACGCTGCTGACGCCCCTCTGCACAAGGCACCACGCAATGGCCAGCTGTGCCCGGGTGACACCCATTTCGTCGGCGACAGACTTGAACCTTTTCACGCGCTCTTTGGCGTCGTCAGTCAGGTACGCGTTGCGCAGATTCTCGCTGCGCCACAGGCGCGTTCCCTCAGGCAGTTCGTCGTCATACTTGCCGCTCAGCAGGCCGCTTGCGAGCGGGCTCCACGTCACCAGCCCCATGCCGGTCTGCTCGGCCGTCGGCTGTACGTCGGCGTGGAAGCGCTTGCGCGACAGCAGGTTGAGCTGCGGCTGCTCAACGCGCGGCGGGTGCGCCAGCCACTCGCGCGCCGACTGGTGGGCGGCGCGAATCGTGTCGCCGTCGAACTCGCTGGTACCCCAGTACAGCACCTTGCCCTGGCGGACCAACTGATCCATGGCGAGCACGGTTTCTTCGACGGGTGTTTCGGCGTCGGGGCGGTGGCAGAAGTACAGATCGACGTACTCAGTACCGATGCGCTTGAGTGACTTGTCGATGCTCTCGATGATGTGTTTGCGGCTTAGGCCCTTGTCGTTGACATCGTCGCTCATGGGCCAGTAGCACTTGGTACTGATGACAAGTTCGTGCCGTGGAAACTCGGCAAAGACTTTGCCCATGGAACGCTCGGCTTCGCCTTTTTCGTAGATGTCGCTGATATCGAAGAAGTTCACGCCTTGCTCATAAGCGTGAGTGATGATCGCCTTGACCGTGTCTTCGGCCTTCACGCTGGCACCGTACGTCGTCCACCCGCCAAGGCTGATGGCGCTGAGCTTCAGGCCGCTGCGACCCATCGGCCGGTACCGCATCTCTTTGTGGAACATAGAAGCCTCCGCCTGCAACTTAGCGATAAGGCGCGCAAGGGAAACAGCCATTCGAAAGAACCGTGATCAACCGGCATTGCCTGATAAACTGCGCGCCATGCACGCCGAAGTCGCCTATCTGTTCCGCCACGCGCTGCTGCGCGATGCGGCCTATTCGCTGCAGACTCCCCGCGACCGGGCACGGCTTCACACGCTGGTGGTCGACGTGGCAGAAGCGATCTTCGGCGCCGACGAGATTGCGGCCGTGGCGGCCGACCTGGCGGACCACCTGCAATCCGCGCAGGCGCTGCGTTCCACGACTAACCTGCGTGAGCTGCGCGCGCTGGCAGAGCGTGAATTGCGATTGCTGCGTGTCGCGGCGGGACACGCCAAGGCGCGTTACTGGAACCGGGACGCTGTGGCGTTGTGGGATCGCGTGGCGGGCCACGGTGCGTCCAGCGCAATGGATCGTGTCAGCGCGCTGCTTGACGCGGGCCAGGTACTGGCGCACAGCGGGTCGCTGGAGAGTGCGCGAGAGCGCTTTGAGCAGGCATTGAGCCTTGCCACGGCTGAAGGCATGCGCAACGAAGCGGGACAAGCCCTGCGCGGCATCGGCATCACATATGCGCAGACATCCGGCCCATCGTTCGCGCTGCCGTGGGTGGAGCGCGCACTGGCGGCTTTTCGTGAAGCCGAAAATCGCAGCGGCGAGGGCTTGGCGCTGAGCAACCTGGCGCAACTGCACCGCAGCACCAGTCGCCCCGAAGAGACCCTTGTACGCATGCGCGAGGCGCGGGTCGTTCAACGTGCTGCAGGGGACAGAAAGGGCGAAGGCTCAACGGTGAACAACCTCGCCAATGTGCTGAAAGACGTGGCGCGCCGCGAAGAGGCTGAAGCCACGTATCACGAGGGCCTGCAGATTGCACGCAGTTGTAACGACCTGCAGCTTGAAGCAACGCTCACCGGCAACCTGGCAGCCTTGTACCGCGACTGGCGGCGTTTCGACGACGCGGACCGCGAGAACCTGCATGCGCTTGAACTGGCACGCCAATGCGGCGATCTGCGCGCCATTGCCGTAGGCCTGACCAACCGTGCGATGTTGATGGCGGCCGCTGGCCGGCACGATGCTGCCATTGAGGCCTATGCCACGGCGATCAGCGCACTGCGCGACGCCGGCGACCGCATGTGGCTGGGCATCGCCCTGCTGAACCTGGGGCTGCTGCATTGCCAGCTCAAGCAATTCACCGAAGCGGAACCCACGCTGCTCAATGCGCTATCCGTCTTCAGTGCCATGCGCGAGCGAGGATCCGAGGGCGTCGCCCGCGGCGCACTGGCCGATGTATATGCGGCGACTGCACGGGCGCAGCAGGCCGACGAGGGCTACAAGTCCGCCCTCGCCCTGCTGGAGCAGGCAGGCCAGCTTGACCAGGAAGCCGACTTTCGTGGCCACTACGCCGTGTGGCTTCGAGGGCAGGGCGTAAACGGGCCAGCCGACGCGCAGTTCGCGCGAGCCCTGGCGGCGTACGAGAAAATCAACGACAGCCGGGGCGCCGAAAGGCTGCGCCAACGCTGGGACGAGGTCAGTTCCAAGTCAGGATGATCGTTGAGGGCCGACCAGTCCGACCGCAGATTTTGCCGTCGCCCGCTTGACCTTGTGGAATCCGTGGGTACTGTTTTCGGCCCGGTTCAGGCGTTGGGCTTAGCGCGGCATTGCCGCCCCCAGCGTCTACCGATAGGCGCACGGATAGGCGCATAGAAAGAGAAGTCATGTACGCAATCATTGCCGACGGTGGACGCCAGTACCGCCTTGAGAAGGGGATGGAGTTCAAGCTTGACCGGCTTGAACAGAAGCCCGGCAGCAAGATCACGCTCAACGAAGTGCTGCTGGTTGCCAACGGCGACAACGTCAAGGTCGGCGCGCCCAAGGTTGCGGGCGCCAGCGTGGAAGTGGAAGTGATCAGCGAAGTCAAGGATAAGAAGACGATCGCCTTCACCTACCGCCGCCGCAAAGCCAACAGCAAGCGCAAGCGCGGCCATCGCCAGCGCCACACACTGGTCAAGGTCACGGACATCAAGGGTTAACTGAAATAGACGCGGCGACGAACAGGTCGCCCACAAGAGCGGAAAAAAGCCATGGCACACAAAAAAGGCGGCGGCAGCACAGCAAACGGGCGCGACAGCAACCCCAAGTATCGGGGTCTCAAGCGCGCCGGCGGTGAATTTGTCCGCGCTGGCAACATTCTGATTCGCCAGAAGGGCACGCGCTTCCACCCCGGCAAGAATGTCGGGATGGGTCGCGACTTCACCTTGTTTGCCCTGTGTGACGGCACCATGTGTTTCTCGGGAACTACCCGGAAAAAGGTGAACGTCCAACCCGCTGCATAGCCTCAACTTGGAACGATCATCACGCCCGGGTCCGAAAGACCCGGGCGTTTTGTTTTGCTTGTCACATACGGGGGGTAGCATGCGAATGCGATGTAACTGATCACCTGCGAGTCCTGAAACTGATGTGTGTCTAACTGACGGCGGCACGACCGCCAAACCGGAGAAGAAGCCATGACCGAAGCAACCGAGTACCGCGGGATCCCCCGCATCGGCGACAAAGCGCCAGACTTCGAAGCCATCACCACCGAGGGCAACCTCAAGTTCAGCGAGTGGAAGGGCGACAAATGGGCTGTACTGTTCAGCCACCCTGCTGACTTCACGCCCGTTTGCAGCACCGAGCTGACCGAGTTCGCGCGCCGCAGCAAAGAGTTTGACGGCTTGAACACCAAGCTGATCGGGCTGAGCATCGACAGCATTCACAGCCACCTGGCCTGGCGCGAGAACCTGAAAAAGATCCTCGACGTCGAAATCAACTACCCGTTGATCGCTGACCTGAACACCGCCGTGGCCCAGAAGTTCGGGCTGCTGCATCCCAACGAGAGCCAGACCGCCACGGTGCGGGCTGTGTTTGTGATCGACCCCAAGCAGACGGTGCGGGCGATCATTTACTATCCGCTGAACGTGGGCCGCAACATTGACGAAGTCGTGCGCCTGGTGCAGGCCCTGCAGACCACGGACAAGCACAGTGTCGCGGCGCCGGTCAACTGGAAGCCCGGCGACAAGGTCATTGTGCCGCCGCCCAAGACGGTCAAGGACGTGGCCGAGCGCCAGAGCCACAAAGAGTATGAACAGATCGACTTCTACCTGAACAAGAAGACGCTGTAGCACCACCGTAAAGCAATCAAGGGCGGCCCGCTCGGGCCGCCTTTTGGTTTGACCGTTGGTATTGCGGCCTTATGTTGTCCTCGCTCACGAACAATCTCTGGAACAGGAAACCAACATGAAGACATGTATCGCGGTGATGTGTGCACTTTTGATCGCGCTGTTTGGCCTGTCAGCCTGCGGCGGTGGCAACGACGCCAACAGCAGCAACAGCAGTGGTACCACCAAAGAGGACGACAAGCCCAAGACCCCGGCGGAAGAACGCCAGGCCGTGGCCAACAAAATGGCCGCCGCCGCCGAGGCGATGGATGACGCGGCTTTGAAGGACCTGTTCCTGCCTGAAGAGCACGAGAATGCAGAAAAGCGCATCGGCAAGGAATGGCGCGAGATGAAAGCCGAAGGCTTCACGGTCAAAGCAAAGACGCCAACGATCGAAGAGAAGGACGGCAAGTTCTTCGCCTCGTTCCCCATGACCATTACTTCCAAGGACGGCAAGGCGGAAGAAGACACTCCGACACTGTCCATCATCGAGAAAGACGGCAAGTACTACCTGAGCTTCAAGCGATAGCACGACACGCGCAAGCGGGACCGGCGAGAAGCCGGTCCCGTTTGCTTTGCCTTGGTGCGCGGGTCGGGTATGCTGGCCGGACTTCGATCACGGAAAGGCAGACCCATGAGAAATTGCGCCGCAACGCTGTGCCTTGCTGTTTTCCTGGTTGCCGGATGCGGTGCCAATGGCAGCGGAGGCACCGGCGGCGGCTCGGGCGGTTGCTCTGGCGGCGGGAATGCCGCCTCGAACTCACCCGCCAATGATTCTTCGGCGGGCAACTCAGACTCCGGCACCGATGGCCACGCGGGCGCCACAGACAGCGGAAAGCGCGAGACCCAAGTGGCTGCCCTGGTCAAGGCGTTTCGTGACCTGGACGAGAAAGCCGTACTGGACCTGTTCCACCCCGACCACAAGAAGCTGGCCGAAGAACGCATTACCGGCGGCTTCAAGAAGATCCGCGATGCCAAGGGTGAGTGGCTGGTCGAGACCAAGCCGATCACGGAAAAGGATGGCAAGCACATCGTTGAAGCCACGATGACCATCAAAGAGCCGGGCCAGAATCACTCAGGCATGAAGCGTTCGCTCGAGCTTGTGCTGCACAACGGCAAGTGGCTGTTCAAGTTCTATCCCTAGAAGTACCGCCAGCTTGATTATCGTGGCGCGGGTTTGCCCCTCGCGTTATGCGCGATGCCATTGATAATGAGGCGACTCGACCCTGCACCGGTAACCACGGACGCTACACATGCGCATATTGCTGGCTGACGACGAACGCGGCATCCGCCTGACACTTGCCGAAGACCTGGAAGACGCAGGCCACGAGGTCGTTGCCGTGGAAGACGGCGAACAGGCCATTCGCGAACTCAAGAAGGCACGCTTTGACTGCATGATCACCGACCTGGTCATGCCCAAGGTGGATGGCATCTCGCTGCTGCGTTTTGCGCGCGAGCAGGTGCCCGACGTCATCGCCATCATGATCACCGGCAACGCCACCGTGGACCGCGCCATGGAGGCTGTACGACTTGGCGCCAAAGACGTGATCGAAAAGCCGTTCAACAACGAACGCGTGGTGCTGCTGGTCAATAACTACGGCGAAGGCCAGACCACCGGCCGCAAGTACGAACAGCTGGTCCAGGAAGTCAGCACCGAGTTCAAGATCGAGCAGATGGTCGGCAGCAGCCCCCAGATGAAGCGGCTGTATGAGGACATCAAGACGGTTGCCGAAAGCGACTTCAGCGTGCTGGTGCAGGGCGAAAACGGCACGGGCAAAGAGGTGATCGCGACTGTGCTGCACCAGTACAGTTCGCGCGTGAAGGGCCCTCTGATTAAGGTCGCGTGCCACGTCAGCAACGTCAACCTGCTCGAGGACGAACTGTTCGGCCACGAGACCGGCGCATACACCGGCGCCACGTCGCGGCGCATCGGCCGTTTTGAGCAAGCCGACGGCGGCACCATCTACCTGGACGACATCGACGACATGCCCGTGGACACACAGGCCAAGCTGCTGCGCGTGCTGCAAGAGCGCGAAATCGAGCGATTGGGCGCGGACAAGCCGATCAAGGTCAACATTCGCGTGATCGCCAGCACCAAGGTGGACCTGCTCAAGCGCGTGGAAACCGGCGATTTCCGCCGCGACCTTTACCACCGCCTGAATGTGATCGACCTGCACGTGCCGCCACTGCGACAGCGCGAGGGCGACATCCCGATTCTTGTCGAGCATTTCATCAAGCGCTACTGCCCCGACCGCGAGTTGAAGGTCGACGCCGAGGCGCTGACCGCCCTGGTGACCTATCCCTGGCCCGGCAACGTGCGCGAACTTCAGCACAGCGTGCAGCGCGCCATCGCGTTCGGCAAAGCGGGCGGCGTGCTGAAGAAAGAACACTTCCTGCGCGATTACACCGCCGAGCTGCCCCAGGGCGCGGCGACACCCGGCGACGACCGTCGCATGCTGAAAGACGTCGTGGCGGCCGCCGAGACCGCCCACATCACCAACGTGCTGAAGTTGACCGACGGCAAGATTGAAGAAGCCGCCCAGATTCTCGGCATCAGCCGCAAGAACCTGTGGGAAAAGCGCAAGCAGTACGGCCTTCTGGACGAGTAGTCGCGTATCGCAACGGCCGGCGATCGTGAGAACAGGAGCCCCGAGCGCAAGCGACGGGTAGATCAGCAGCCAGGGGACAAGCACACAAATTCGGGTGCGCGTTGAGTGAAGTAGAAGTTCAAAATCCGGCATCTGTGTCGCCTGCGAAATCGGGACTGCGGTCCAATCCATCCGCCGTGCCCGCCTTTGCGGCCCTTCTCCGTCGCGAATTCACCGTTGAAATGCGCACAAAGACCCTGATCACCAGCATGGGCCTGTTCGCCATGCTGTGCGTCGTGATCTTCGGCCTGGGCGTGAAGGGCCTGGCCCTGGACGAAACCTTCCGGCGCTTTGTGCTGGCGGCGCTGTGGGTTTGCACCTGGTTTGCCGCCGTGGTCGGCCTGAACCGCGCCGCAGCGTCCGACCGCAACAAGAGTTTCTTTTCCGCCCTGATGCTGCTGCCATTTGACCCCGCCCTGGTCTACCTGGTGCGGCTGGTCTCGACGCTGGTATGGCTGGTGATTACGCAAGCGCTGCTGGTGCTGCTGGCTGTGCCGATGCTGAAGTTTGACTTCTTCTCGCAGCCGTTGATGCTTGCCGTGGCGCTGATGGCTGACGTTGGCATTCTGGCGCTGGGTGTGCTGCTGGCGTCTGCCACGGGGCGCCTGCGCGGCGGCGAGGCCCTGCTGACGATTGCGCTGCTGCCGGTCACTGTGCCGGTGTTTCTGGCTGCGACCGGCGCGACTGAGGCGCTGCACACTGGCAGTGGCGCCGCCGAGGCCTGGCCCTACGTGTTGTTGCTGGGCGTGTGCGACGCTATGTTTCTGGCGCTGGGCCTTTTGCTGTTTGGCAAGTTGAACGAAGGCTAGCCCCAGAAGACCCATGAAGGCAAAAACCTCCAACGCTCCGCTCATTACGCTTGCCCTTGCGGCACTGGGTTTGATTGGCGCTGAGGTCACGCTGTACCTGTCGTACTTCTACACGCCGGTGCAGATCTCGGCGGGCACGCTGTATGTGGTGACGCCCAGCAGCGGCAGCACGATCAACCTGTATGAAAGCTATCGCATCTTTTTCATTCATCTGCCGGCGGCCTACGCGACCGCGCTTTGCTGCACGCTGGCCGCGGTGGGCGGCATCGCGTGGCTGTTGACGCGTAAAGACGCGTGGCAGGCCCTGATTGTCAGCGCGTCCGAAGTTGGCCTTGCCACCGGCGCGATTGTCCTGCTGACCGGCACCTTCTGGGCCGACTATGCGTGGGGCAGCGGGCGCATCGGCAGCGGCTGGAACTGGGAGCCGCGCCTGACCACGATGCTGATCCTGTGGCTGGCGTTCGCGGCGCTGCTGGTGCTGCGTCGCGCCATGGATACCGACAAGCAGCGCGCGATGATGACAGCCGTCTACGGCATCCTGCTGGGGCCGCTGTACCCGCTGGTCAGCAAGGCCATCGAGATCGGCCAGACCAGCCACCCCAAGAGCTTCAGCGACCTGCTCAGCGCGCCGGAAATCGCGACCACGAAGCAGGTGGCGACCATCGGCATCCTGCTGGCGCTGGTAAGCATGGTGGCTTTGCGTTATTGCTGGAACCGGTTGGGGCAGCGCATGGCGCAGGAGAGAGCGGCGTGAGACAGGCCTTGGGAACATGGTTGGCGGTGCTATGCGCGCTTGTGCTGCTGTGCGGGTCGGCGTTTGCCGACAGCAAGTCCGAGTCGTTGAAGCCGCTGGGCGACAGTCCGCCCGTTGAGCGCGGGCCGGTTGTGCCGTCAGCGAGCGAAGCCGAGCTGCGCAAGCAGCTCGAAGCCGAGTACCGCACCGAGCTGGAAAACCGCCTGGCCCAGGAGCGTGACAGTTACGCGGCATCGCTGACCAGCCTGTGGATCGCCAACGGCGCGGTGTGGGCCGTGCTGCTGCTGTTCGTGATCATGCAGGCGCTGAGCGCGCGCAAGCGCATCGCCGAGCTGGACAAACTGAAGAGCGACAGGGACAGTTGAAAGGAAAAGTGAACAGGGAAAGTGAACAGGGAAAGTGAACAGGAAAAGTGCGCGGGGAAAGTGACTGCCCTTCCCACCCTCCCTTCCAACTTCCCCTTCCCACTTCCCCTTAAGACCCATGCCTGAGCCACTGTTCGATGACGCGACCCTGGCCCGCATTCGCAACCTGCGGCTTGCCGCCGGCCGTGTGCAGCGCGGCGGTGCGCGTGGCGAGCGGCTTTCACGGCAGTTCGGCGCGGGGCAGGAATTCGGCGCACACCGCGCATACGTGCACGGTGACGATCTGCGGCGCGTGGACTGGAACGTGTACGGCCGGCTTGGCCAGATGTTCCTGAAGCTCTTCGAGTTGCCCGGGCAGTTGCGCGTGCTGCTGGTCGCCGACGATTCCGCGACCATGCGCTTCGGCGCCCACGACAAGTGGCTGGCTGCACGCCGGGCGCTGGCTGCCATTGGCCTGGTCGCCCTATCCGGCGCAGAGCGCGTGCTTGCGTGTCGGCTGTCCGACGCCAAGCCCGAAGTCTTCGACGGCACCGGGGAAGCCCGCCTGTTGCAGGTGTTTGCCGCGATGCAGGTGTCAGAAGCTGCGGTCAAGCCTGCGGCCCGGGGATTGTTTGAGACACGAGGCCGCGACAGCGTGCTGGTGCTCGCGGGCGACTTCCAGAACCGCGAAGCCTCGCTCAGCCTGCTCAGCGACGCGCGGCGCGCGGGTGCGCGCGCCGTGGCGATCTGGGTTCACGCAGCCGAAGAAGTGAACCCGGCGCTGAAAGGATTTACGCGCCTGCAGCCGGTAGGCGCGCACGACGTGAAGCTGCGTGTCGATGAACGCGTGCTTGAAGCGTACCGCGAAGAACTCGCGGCCTGGCGCGAAGGCACACGGCGGGCAGTCACCGCGCTGGGCGCGGGGCTGATAGAGATCGACAGCGCCGACCCGATCGAGCCCCTGATGGTAGACCTGATGCGCACCGGCATCGTAAAGGGCTAGCGAGTTGCACGACGGGCGAATCAGTTGTCGGCGCCATCTTTAAATTGCCACGCGCTCCGCATGCGGAGTGAGCGGTGCAGGCAACTGGCCAGCGCGCACGGGTGGGGACACCCGTGGAGCTGCTCAGCCGCCCGCCCCGGGGGCAGAGACCTCCGGGCTCTGAGGCATGGCGTCATAGCGTTTCAGTCTTTCCTCCAGGTCGCGCAGGATCATCTCCGTGCGGGGTTCGTGTTTCGCGGTCGCCCGCATCGATTCCAGCACGCGCAGCGGAAACTTCGGCGCAGAGCCTTTGCGACCGCTCTCGCCCCAATGCTTGAAGTCGCGCAACCAGGCATCGTGTTCGGCTTCGTAGGCCGCGGCAGTCGCGCTGTCTATGTACTTCGGTTGTGTTGCCACCGCTGGCTCGGGCGCAGGCTGTTCCGGCTGCCAATGCTTTAGCGATTCACCCATCACTACCTGGTGCCGGCGCAGGTCGTCAAAAGTGCCCGCGCCCCGCGGCGACTGCGGCCGCTGCATGGCGGTGCCGGCGGGCTTGGGTTTGCTTGTCAGCATGGCTTTGCGAAGGCGCATGCGCTCGGGTTGCGCAAAGTCGGCGATCGCGTTGCGGATTTCCATGATGCGCTGCATGTGGTTCACGTCGCCCATCCGCTTGAGCAGCACGTCGTCTTTGTGCGGCGACTTGTCGCCCAGCAGCGTGTTCGTTACTTGACGCGTCAACAGCTTGATGTGCAACCGCAGGTCGCGAAACATCCACTCACGGCCCATCGCGCTGAGGGCCACTTTGTCGCTGACGCGAAACGCAGGCGGTGTCTTGCCCGCATCGTAGGCGGCACGCGCGGCGTCGGATTCGCGCCTGGCAAGAAGTTGCGGCGCGCGGGCGCCTTCGATGGAGTCGTCGAGGCTTGCGGCGTCGAGGTCGTGCAGCAGGTCGCGGATGATGGTGTCGATGGCTGGGTCCATGGTTCGGGTTCTCCGGGGGCAATGCTCTGCCCCTTAACCTCAGGAATCCACGGACACAGGATTTTCGTGGCAGGAGGCAGGTTGCAGGAGGCAGGAGGCAGGAACTGCAGCCGCCAAAGCCACTTACGCGCGCAAAGAATTTTCAGAATTCGCAGGTAGGGGCGACGCTAGCGTCGCCCGCGAATGTGGTGGGGCAGAATAAACTGTCACCTCGTGCCCAGGACCCGGAACCCGGAACGCAGAACCCGGAACGCGATCTTGAAGTATGTCGCCGTTCCCGCGTGTTAGGACGGTTCACACAATCGCGTACTGAACGGCGGCGAGCCAATCTGGCCTGTCGCTGCTAGCATGCCTCGATGCTTGAGTTTGCGCGCGAGCGATGGCTTTGGCTGTTCCTGCTGCTGGCGGTGTTCTACATCGCGTGGCTGCTGGCGCGTCGCTATCGCCGGCAGCGCGTGACCCACGCCGCGTTGTGGGATCGCGTGGCTGCGCGCGTGATCCCGCCCGCGTGGAAGCGCCTGTTGCGCACTGTGCTTACGCTGCTAATTGCGACTGCCATGCTTGCCTCGGTTGTGCTGTTTGCTGCGGGTTTGCAGCGGCCTCCCGACGATCTGCCGGGGCCGCTGCTGCTCGTGATCGTGCAGGACAACAGCGTCAGCATGCGCGCGAAGCACGGCGAGTCCACACGGCGCGAACTGGCGTATGCGCGGGCGCGCGAGCTGCTGGCGGCCCTGGGCGAGCACGACCGCGCGGTGCTGGCCCACTTCAAGCACGGCCAGCCGCTGCTGAGCGAGTGGCGCGCCAAAGGCGCCGAACCGGGCCCGCCCCCGCCGACAGACTTTACACGTCAAGACATGCGCGCGCTGGCGGCGGCCGTGGGGACGCTGGCGCCGCCGCCGGGCATGCCCGACCGCCCCGCCCCGCGCAAGCTGGTGATCTGGCTTGGCGACGAACGGCTTGATTTGCAGCCCAAGCGGGCGCCGGGGCTGTCCGCGTTCGGAAATGCGCTCGACCTTGGCGGCACACCGCTTGTCTATGAGACGTTCGGCGGGCCCGCCGACAACGACGCGGTGATTGCCGCCCGCTATACGCCGCCGGCGCCGAATGACGCCCACGGTGGCGTGGTCGAGGCCGCCACGCTGAGCGGGCGTGACCCGGTCGTGCGTGTCGGCACGCAGGTTGAGTTGCGCGGTCGCCGCGTGGAACTGCCGCCGATCACGGGCGCAAACGAGGTCCGCATCAGCACCGATGGCGGCGATGCTTTGCCGGATGACGACCAAGTCTCGTTTCTTGCCCCGCGCGCGCGCATCGCGGGCGTGGCGGTCTGCTACCCGGCCTCAGACGGCGAAGCCAACCCGTTTCTGCTGCAGGCGCTGCGCAGCTTTCTGCCCGGGCGCGAATTCGCGACGCACCCCGTACCCGGCACAGACGAGGTCAACGCTGACCTGCTGGTTGCCGACCGGGCGCTGCCAGCCAGGTACACCGCCCGCGCGGTACTGCTGTTCGGCGTTGGCGGAGAGGCCGGCGAAGTCGGCCCCCCGGTTCGTGCCGAGCCGAACTTGCGCGCGCCTGTAGATGCCGCCGACGTGGGCTTCGAGGTACCGGACCTTTCCCTGATTTCAGCCCGCGAGGCCAGGCCGCTGGTGCGCACGAGCTTGAGGGCACTGACGCGCCACATTGACGGCGGCGTGCTGGTGGGGGTGCAGCGCACGCCGAACGAGATCCTGTACAGCGGGTTCGTGCCGCACGAAAGCACGCTGTTGCAGGACCGGTCGGGTCTGCTGTTGATTCTGCGTTGGCTTGAGGCGGTGCAGAAACTGGAAGAGCCCCGCATTCCGCCCCTGGTGCCAGCCGGCGAGCCGGTGGGGGTGCGAGCTGCGGGCGACGTAAAGATGTTTCTCTCGGCGTCGCCGGATGCGAAGGATAACGCATGGACAAGCGCCTACCGCGGCCCGGGCATGCGGCTTGTGCGCGGGCCGGACGGCATCGTCAACTGGACGGTCCCCCGCGAACCGGGGCGCTGGAACCTGCATGCGGGCTGGGTCGAGCGCGAACCGTTCACAATTGTCTGGAGCGACCCGCACGAGCAATCGCTGCCCTACGTGCACCTGGCACGAATACCGCCCGAAGCCTTTGCGCCGGCGGAGACCGCATTTGACTGGCGCGACTGGTTGCCCGGCCTGTTGCTGTGGCTCGCGCTGGGCCTGCTGGTCATCGAGTGGGCGTTGTGGCTGGTGGGCATTGTCGAGTAGGCGCCACAAAGCACAGCGGCCGGGGTTTCCCCCGGCCGCTGTGCGTGAGCGATCACGGTTGGCTTAACTCTCTGACATCTGGCGCAGGCGCTTGCGCGACAGAATCGTCACGCGCTTGCCGCTGGCCTTGAGGATGCCGTCTTTTTCCATGCGGCTGAAACCGCGGCTGACGACTTCACGCACGGTGCCGATCTGGGCGGCGATTTCGCTTTGCGTGTAGGGCAGCACGATCATCAATTCATTCTCGCCTGAGTCGGCGTGGTTCAGCACGATCCAGCTTTCCAGCCACTTCGCCAGCCGGTTGTGGGCGTCTTTCAGGCTTAGCTGGTCGACCAGGTCGAGCATGCTGGAATAGCGCTTGCTCTGTTCTTTGAGAATCGCGACAGCCAGTGCGGGCTCGCGGTGCATCAACTCGCGGATCACCGGCAGTTCGATCTCGATGACTTCGGTGGTCATGCGCGCCTGGCAGTCAACATGCGACGCCTTGTGGGGGTCGGTCAGGCTGGTAAGGCCGAACACATCATGGGGCCGGGCATACCCGAAAACCTGCTCCTTGCCGGCTTTGTTCACACGGTAGAATTTGAGCTGGCCCGAAAGGACAACACAGAAGGCGCGCGGCGGCTGGCCTGAGGCCAGGTACACTTCGCCATCTTCCAGGCGCTTGACGCTTGCGGCGGCTTCAAGCCTGGAAACGGTGTCGTCGGAAAGGCCTTTGAACAGCGGGATTTCTTTGAGCATCTCAGTGGCGTGCATCTCAGGATTCCTTTCGGGGGACAACCAAAGCGCCCTCATCGTGAACGAACCAGCAAAGGCCGTCCTTCCCGATGAGGTCAAAACATCCCGGGGAAGCTCATGCCTCCGGTCACCTTGGCCATCTCGGCCTGTCGCAATTCCTCGGCTTTTTTCATGCCGGCATTCACAGCGGCGATGACCAGGTCTTCGAGAAGCGAAAGGTCGTCCAGATCGACGGCATCTTTTGAAATCTCGATTTTCACGAGTTCTGTGGCCCCAGAGCAGATGACCTTGATCAATCCGTCACCCGCCGAGCCCTCTACATAGCGTTCTTTCAACTCTTCCTGAATTTTGCCCATGTCGCGCTGCATGCGCTGGGCCTGCTTCATCAGATCGCTGAAGTTACCTAAACCTGCCATGATCTCTCCCGGAGTGCCAAAACATATAAATGACTGGTTAACTATTCGCAAGACCAGACTGGATATCTCGTCAATTTTGCCTAACGCGCACCGAACTTACGTTTAAGTGCATCTACCGCCGCCTGCTCGCTATCGCTCAGATCCCGCTTCCCGGGCGCGTCTGCAGCCGCTGGTGACTCTACTCGCGCTGCCGGCGCATCCGCCGCTGAATCAAGGCGTGACAGAAGATTCTCTAAAGATTCCAGCCGACCGACCAGTGCCAGCTTGACCAGTGTTGTCTCTACAACCACGCGCGGAAATGCAGCCCGGCGCACACGGTTTCGGCAATCGGTCAGCAGCTCGGCAACGTACACAAGTCCATGTATGCCAAAGCGATCCGCCACGGTCTTGAGGCGCGGAAGCTCATCCGCAGGCACATCCAGCCCAACGCTATCACCACCGCTGGCGGCGACCATGAGCAGCGTGCGGGTCAGTGACACGAGGCTCGCCAGCACCTCCGCCACATCCTTGCCGCTGTCGAACACTTCTTCAGCGAACAGGATGCCCGCCTTGGCGTCGCCGGCGGCCAGCGCCTCAAGCAGCGTCAGCAGCTTGGGGCGGCTGACGAGCCCGAACACGCGCTCGGCGTCTTCGAGCTTGGGCGCAAGGCCGCAGAACGCGAACAACTGGTCAAGGCGCGAAAGCGCGTCGCGCATGCCGCCCTCAACCAATTCGGCGACTGCGCGCAACAGGCCATCACCAGGGGTCGCCTGTTCAGCCGCGCAGATTTCTTCGAGGCGCGTGACAATCTCGTTCATGGTCACGCGCCGGAAATCATAGCGCTGACAACGCGACAGAATCGTCTCGGGAATCTTCTCGGGGTTCGTCGTCGCCAGGATGAACTTCACGTGTGGCGGCGGCTCTTCGACAGTCTTGAGCAGCGCGTTGAACGCGCTGGTCGAAAGCATGTGTACTTCGTCGATGATGAATACGCGGTAGCGCCCACGCGCCGGCCGCGTTTCAACCGATGCCAGGCGATCGCGAATGTCGTCCACGCGGCTGTTGCTTGCGGCGTCCATCTCGGTGACGTCGAGGTCTTCACCGTTGGTGATGTCTACGCAGCTTGCGCACTCGCCGCAGGGCTCGGCGCCCTTGCGGTTGGGGCAGTTCAGCGCGCTGGCCAGCAACCGCGCCGTTGTTGTCTTGCCGGTGCCGCGCGAGCCTGTCAGCAGAAACGCCTGCGCCACACGGTTGGTGGTGATGGCATTGCTCAGGGCCGTGACGATGTGCGGCTGGCCCACGAGGTCGGCGAACGTCCGCGGGCGATACTTACGTGCAAGTACGGTGTAGGCCAGTTCAGCCACAATACTCAACCCGGGACGATCTTCAGAGAATCAGCTCTACTTCATACATGCCGGCCCAAACCACGTATGCCCAGTTCGCCAGGCACACCAGCACAAACGCCGCCCACAGCATGCGTCGCTGTTGTTTTGTCGCGACCAGCACTACTCGCTTGCGACGCGGCAGTACCAGGGCGAACCAGCTGAACGCGCCCCAGACCAGAAAGGCCAGAAACCCGATCGCCAGCGGGTTGTACTTCAGCGCCAGCAGCGGCTGCCCGACAAACAGCGCGGTCACGGCGCGCGTGCCGCCGCAGAAGGGACACGCGGTCCCGACATAGCGCAGCGGGCTGTGCACAGGCGGCAGCCAACTGGTGACAAACGACAGCGGTATGTAGATCGCCGCGCCCGTCAGCAGGAACAGCGAGTACATTTCCCATGGCGACGGGAAGCGGTTTTTCAGCGTTTCCACGCGCAAACGCATGCGCGGCGCGCGCTCGCGTGCTTCAGCCGGGGCTTCAGCGGACGCCTGGGCGGCAGATGGTTCGGTGGCAGTAATCATGGCAGCCTGTCGCATGGGGACGCAAAGATAGCAAGTCAAGCCGCACGAATCATCACCGGGCTCGCTTCGCTCGCAGTTGGAGGGGGAAGTTATCAGGGGAAGGAACTGCAACTTCCCCCTTCCAACTTCCCCTCTCAACTTTGCCTTCCAACTGCGAGCGCAACGAGCCCCTTCCCCTTCCAACTATCCCTGCCACCTCCGCCATCGGGTTTGCCGAAGTGCGCCCGTCTGCTAGAAGGCGTAAGAAACCCACATGTCCGGGGACCAGAAGCGCCCATGGGTGATTTTCAACCCGAAACAGCCACGCTGGTCGGCAAAGCCTGCCGCGGCGACCGTGATGCTTTCGCGGCGCTGATGGAGCGTTACCAGGAAGGCGTGTTTGGCCATCTGCTTTCCCGCTGCGGCGACCCCGGCCGGGCGCAGGAAGTTACGCAAGATGCCTTTGTTACAGCATTTACGACACTTACCCGGCTTGAAAAGCCTTCCAGTTTCCGCTCTTGGGTGATCGGCATCGGCATCAACCTGCTGCGCCGCCGAAAGAAAGAGATCGCGAACATTGACCTGCTTCAGGGCGCCCAGGACGGCCGCGAAGACGGTTTGGGGGCGCTGGCAAGCAACGAGCAGCTGAACGCCGTGCGCCAGGCCATCGACGACCTGCCCGACAACTACCGCACAGCCCTGATGATGCATTACTTCGACAAACAGCGCGGCAAGGCCATCGGCGAGGAGTTGGGGGTCTCGGAGGGGGCTGTCCACATGATTCTGCTGCGTGCAAGGAAGGCACTTTCAGAAAAGCTGAAAGATTTTGACCCCGGCAATGACTAGTTGCGGACCATGAGTCCGGGTCGAAGGACAGATCGCCATGCAGGAAGCCAACAACAACCCAGAGCACAACGACACAGAACTTGAGATGCTGTGCTCGCGCAACCTTGACGGCGACCTTTCGCCGGCAGAGCGCGCAAAGCTCGAGTCGGCCCTTGAGGCTGACCCCGAGTTGCGCGCCTTTGAAGCGCGCCTGCGGCCCGTACACGGCATGGTGGCCCTGCTGTCAGACAGTTTCCGGTTGCCTGCGGACTTCCGTGAACGAGTGTTGCGTGAAGTCGAGGCACCGGTCATCCAGTTGCCGACCCGGCGCTGGACGCCGTGGATTGCCGCGGCGGCTGTGCTGCTTGCGCTGGGCACGGGCATCACGGCCATGGTGTTCAATGAAACGGGCGTGCCGGAAACGACGCCGTTTGTAGCCGGCCACAACAAGGGGGATCACGGTGCGGTGTCCCCCGATAAAACCGACCCGGTGGTGGAAACACCCAGGGCCCGGGTTGTGGCGGTCAGCAGCGGCGAAATCGAGTTCACGGACGCCGGCGGGAACGTGACGCGCAACCGCGGCATGGACGGCCAGCTTTCCATGCCCGCCGAAGTGCAGGCGCCCGCGGATTCACATGCCACGCTGCAGTTGGGCAAGGGTGCCGTGGTGCTGCAAAAGGGTGCGCGCGTGCGGCTGTCGGATGTTGACGCCGACGGCGTGCCTGACGTTGAGCCGATGGACGGCGACATCTACCTCGAAAGCTGGGCGCAGACGAGCGTGCGCAGCAAGGTTGACCAGGTCAAGGTCAGCGTGGATCGCGGTGGCTTGAGTTTGCGCAGCACGCCGGAAGGCTACGTCGCGTCGCCCAGTTATGGCGGCGCAACGGTGGGCGAGATGGCGGTCGGTTACCGTCAGTGCGCGACGATTCGCGACAACGGCGTAAGTGTCGCCGCCTGTGAAGATCCCGGCCTTGAAGGCTGGGTCATCGCCGGCCGTGCCGACGCGATCAAGCTGGAACTCAAGAACCTGCTGGGTGCGCGCTTTGACGAAATCACCAGCGAGCAGTGGGCCCAGTGGGACAAGCTGCTCAAGGGCGTGCTGTCGCGCCCCGACGAACGCGCCAAGCACTCGTACATCCTGAAACTGTTGCTCAAGCACGGCTTCTTTGAAGAAGCCGGCGAGAAAGAGATTGAGGCCTTTGCGCGCATCGCCGACATCCTGGGCGAGGGCACAACCGAAGACGACATCGCCGTCAATGAACTGCGCATGATCAAGGAATTCGAGAAGGCCCTGCAAGAAGACCCTGAAGCCATGGCCCAGTTCAAGCGCATGCTGCGCGACATGCTGGAACGCATGGCTGAGCGGCAAGCCCGGCAGGACTGATCTACGACACCACCTGCAAGATGATCTCGCGGCCGTCAGGGTCGGCGATGATCGCGAACATTTCACTTTGGCGCGACGGCGTAATGCCCCGCTTCGACAACTCAGCCAGCAGAGCCGGCAAAGTCGTCACGCGCAGAACGACCGTGCCAGCCTGCGCCGCCGCCCCGCGCTCGAACCCCAGCAGCACGCCACCCAGGTCAAAATTCACGTAGTTGTCGCTTTCGTCGAGCCGGCTGATGCCGTCCCTTTCGAACGCACCTACACGCAGGCCCAAAGCGTCCACGTAAAATTTGCGTACGCGCGGCAGATCAGGCGTTTCGAACACCACTGAATCAAGTCCTGCAACCCACGCAGCCATTTCAGGTCACCACGCCGTCCACGGGCTTGAAGTGCGGAAACGGCTTTTCCGATTCCGCCAGGCTGATCAGCGCCGAAAACTCGCCCAGCTCTTCCATGCGCTTCCAGAGTTTCTGGACGGCTTTGTGGTCGTGGGCCTTGGCGGCAGCGCCGGGCTTCCATTCGAAGATTTCGATAAACGTGCCGTCTTCGGCCTCGGCCAGGATCGCGGGCCGGTCGGTGATCAACTCTTCGACACGCAACGTCGTGTTGTGCTGCTGGATCAACTCCAGCATCGCCTTGCGTGAAGTCGCGGCGTAGGGCCGATACATCGCAAACACAATCTCGCCGCTCATGGGTGTCTCCCGCAGGGTCCAATGCCAGCCTTGTGCAGAATCGGGGCGAAAACCGCAACCAGCATCATACGTATTTGTCTTTCGCGTCGGGCGGGTTGCCGGTCAGTGCCTGCCTGACCCGGGCCGGCGTCGGGAACATCACGGCCACCACCACGGCAAACAGCACGAACGCCGGGATCAGCAGCACGTGTGCGCCCGTCAACAGCAGCGCAATGCCGGCAAACAGCGCGGCACCCTCAGCGCCCGCGACGACGATGATGGTGCGGGCCTTGTACACAGCCAGCTTGGCTTCGACCGTTTCGGCCTTTTCCAGCTTTGTCGTCAGCGCCCGGTTCATCACTGACGCCTGTACAGCCGCCATCACCGCCAGCGCCAGTTGGCCATAGCGGATGATGTCAAACATGTCGCCATCGACATCGCCGATGGGGCCGTACACCGCGCCGGCAATGCCAAAGGCCGTGGCCAGAAAGACGGTTGCCGCCACTACGATGCCCATGCTTCGCGTGGTGTCGGTGATCTGCTTTTCCATCGTTGCAATCTAACGTTTGTGGCCAAAGATGTGCTCCGAGATTCGACGGCGGGCGCGCAGCAGGTAATGGCTGACCGCGCGGCGCCCGATGCCAAGGTGCCGGGCGATTTCTTCCTGGGGCATCGCGTGCGTGTATGTCAGGTCGAACACAGCCTGCATGCGCCCGCGCAGGATTGAGCGATAATCGGTCAGAGCCTGGGCGGCACGGATTTCGGCGGCAAGGTAGCGCGCATAGTCTGCCGCATTCTTGCGGTGCAGGCCGTGGATGCGGCCGTGATGCTCGTCAGGCAGCAGCGATTCGACGGCTTCGCAGGGTTGGATGCATGTGGCCCGGAGTGGGCATTTGTCGCAGGGCATGAGACCTCGGTCGGGTAGGGCTCCGACCTTCGAGAGGTTCCGGCCTCAGGCTTGGAAATATTACGTTTAGAAATATAATCGTCAAGGCCGAAACTGCCAGACACATCCGCAGCGACGGCACTTCACCTCGATGACCACCGGCCCAAAAGCCTTGAACAGCAAAGCGCCGCAGTCGCATCTCACGTTTCCTGCCGGTGGTTGCCCACGGCGCCCAGGCTTTTCCGCAGGTCGTTTGCTTGCCATGTCGTCTTCCCTCAAAATATGACAAAACGAATCATATGATTCCCTGCGACAGGGGTGCGGCCTTCTCCGAAAATTCATGCAAGTCTTCTCCCGTTCAAGCGTTCCATCGGCGTGATACTCTCTCTGGCGGCGGCTGTGCTTGACGCGTTACCCTGACAAGCCACTATGAAGGTTGCTCTGCTGAAACTGGAAGCCTGCTGATGCCCATCCGTATCGTGGTTCGAGTGCCGCGCGGCAGCACCACGGAGGTTTCCGAGCACACCTTCACGCGCAGCAAAATCCTGGTCGGCCGCTCGCCGGAGTGCGACCTGGTGCTGCCCGGCGACGAAGTCCGGGTCTCGCGCCAGCACATTCGCCTTGAGCGTCGCGAGGGCGGCTACCTGCTGGTCGACCTGGGCTCGCGCAACGGCACCCTGCTGAACGGCGCCATCATCCCGCCCGCCAGCACCCACCCGCTGAACGAAACCGACGTCATCAAGATGGGCACCGTTGAGCTCGAAGTCGTCCGCGTGGTGCTGGACGAGCGCGCCGAGGACAAACAGGACGCCATTCGCAAGGGCAACAACACCAGCGGCCGCGTGCCGGCTGTCGGTTCTGACCCGCGCGAGCGGGCAGCCCTGGAGGCTTTGCAGGCGGTATCGAAATTCTTCGTGGGCGAGGGCGAGTTCACGTCGCCCGAACAGGTCAAGCTGTTCGGCGAGATGATTCGCATGAGTCTCGACATCCTGCTTGAGGGCCTGTTCAGCGCGCTGTCGCAGCGCAAACAGTTCGAGGGCGAGTTCGACGCCAGCGTCACCATGGCGTTTCAGCGTGAAGCCAACCCGATGAAGTCGAAGCAGGAACTTGCGCAGTTCAAGCGCTTTCCCGTGGACTGGAAGTTGCAGCCGCCGCTGCACGAGGTCAAAGACAGCCTCGAGCGCGCAACCAAGGACATTGCCCAGCACCAGATGGGCCTGCTGGCCGGCATGCAGCAGGTGCTGGATGCGATTGTGAAGCGCCTTGACCCGTTGAAGATCGAAGAGAAGTCCAAGGAAAAGGCGGGCCTGCTGGGGCGCCTGAGCCCGGGCAAGCTGGCGTGGCACGAGTACCTGAGCACGTACAGCGAGTTCCTGGCGGAAAGCAGCAAGATGTTCAACGAGATGATCTACCCCAACCTCCAGAAGGGGTACCTGCTCTCGCACAAGGAAAAGACGAAAATTCTGGCAAGCGCCGCCGAACTCGCCAAGCGCGCCGAGGTCGTGGCAGAGGCCGCAGCCCAGAGTGCAGCCAACCTGCACCGTGACGACGCCGAGTAGCCTGCGGCCTGAATCGCACAGATCACGCCGCTTGACCTTGTCGCGCCGCGTCCCCAAACTGCGGCGCTTGGCTTTCTTTGGGGTGGGCAATGGCTTTGGTAGTCGCGGTTTCGCGTGCGGGCACCGACACCACCCTTGGTGAACACACATTTGGCAAAGAGGCGCGCTCAAAGGGCATCGTGTTTGGCAGCGCGCCCGAGTCCGACGTCGTGGTCATGGAGTTGAAAGAACACCACGCGCGCCTTGAGAAGCGCCGCGATGGCTACTACTTCGTGGACCTTGGCACCGAAGGCTTCGCCGTTGACGGCAAGAAGCATGATGCGGGCACCGATTTTCGCGTGTCTGACGGCACGCGCATTCTGTCAGCGGGGATCGTGTTTCACTTCAAGCGCGAAGCCACGCCGCTACGCACCACGCGGGTGACGTCAACGCCTGAGCCGGCATCATCCAGCACGGGCAGCCACAGCAGCCTGCAGGCCATGTCGCACGCGGCGTTGAAAGACCTGTCGCGTTACTTTGTGGGCGAGGCGAACTTTGAAAACGTCGGCGAGATCCGGCGCTTCAAGGCAATGCTTCAGCTTACGCTGGAAGTCGCGATGGAGTGGATGGGCAAGGCCCTGCGCGGCCGGGCCGAGTTCCAGGACCAGTTCAGCGCGCCGGTCACGCAGTTGTTCGCGCATTCGCTGAACCCGCTGAAGAAGATGCAGGACATCAGCACGATCGCCAATTTCCTGTTGGACTGGCGTGAAGAACGTGACATTGAAAGCATCCGCGAAACGCTGCGCGATGCCTTCACCGACATGGTCAAGCACCAGATGGGCATGCTGGCGGGGTTGCAGCAGTTCATCAATGACCTGCAGGCCAAGCTGGACCCCACGGCCATTGAAGAAGCCGCGGGCAAAGGCAAGAAAGCGTGGAAGAGATATACCGAGCTTTACGGCGACACGTTTGCCGAGAGCAGCAAACTCTTTAACGAGTTGATCTACCCAAGCATACGCAAGGGCTATATTTTCTCGCACGATGACGTATCAAGCGACACGAAGGACTAACCAGCAGGGAGCCGTGTCATGAAAATGATTGCGATTACGTGTGCCGCGCTGGCACTGATGCTGTTCGGGTGCACGACCACTTCGGTCACCATGAACCTGCAGGCGATTGAGCCCGTGAACCTGGCCGACGGCAGCAGCGACTCGCGGGTTGTCGAGGTCCGCATCTACGAGCTCAAGGACAAGACCAAATTCGAACAGGCCGTCACCGAGGATATCTGGGACAAAGCCGAAGAAACCCTGGCCGGCGACCTGCTGTCAGTCAAGAACGCCGACCCCGTCTATCCCCAGAAACCCAATGCCACCGAGGGCGGCACCAAGGTCGTGATCGACCCGTTGAACGCCGAAACCAAGTTCATCGGTGTGCTGGCGCTGATGACCAACAGCGACACGGTGGGCAAGCGCCACGTGGTCGTGACACTGGAAGAAGCGGACGACGTGATTTTCCGGATCACCGGCTATCACATTGAGATCAAGCGGTAGCGTCGGGCACGCGGGCAATACGAAAGCAGACGAATATGGAGCACCAACAGAAAGTGCTGTGGACCGAGGGGATGTTCCTGACCCCGCAGCACTTCCAGCAGTGGGACCGGTACATCGAGAACCTGGTGCAGCAGCGCATTCGCGCGCTGTCGCCGCTGGGGTTTGGTGTGCGTGACCTGGCCATCCATGAAGAGGGCCTGGCCAACGGCGAATTCAGCATCTCCCGCGTGGCCGCGATTCTGCCCGACGGGCTGGTCGTGGACGTGCCCGGCACCGATGACGCGCCGGCATCTCGCAGCATCGCCGAGCATTACACCGCCGAGCGCGAACGCCTGGGCGTGTTTCTCGCCGCGCCGGTTGTCCCTGACCAGGGCGTGTCCCAGAGCCCGGGCGGCTTTCACGACGGCCGGCCCACGCGCTACCGCGGCCGCAGCCTTGAGATTCGCGACGACAACGGCCAGGGCGCCAAGCGCGAGATCAGCGTGGCGTCTACGCACCTGCGCATCCTGTTCGACGGAGAATCGCTGGACAACCATGCCTGGGTCAAGATCGCCGAGCTGGGGCGCACCAGCACGGGCGGCTTTACACTGGCCGAGAACTACGTGCCGCCGCTGCTTTCGATCGGCGGCAGCGGGCGCCTGATGGGCACGCTGCGCAAGATTCTGGAAATCCTCGCGACCAAGAGCACCGAGTTCGCACGCCAGCGCCGCAACCGCGGCGCGGGCCTGGCGAGTTTCAGCATGGCCGAGAGCGCAAGTTTCTGGCTGCTGCACACGGTCAACGGCGCGATTCCGCCTCTGCAGCACGCCTACAACACCGGCACCTGGCACCCCGAGCGCGTGTACATTGAGCTCGCGCGCCTGTGCGGCTTCATGTACACGTTCGCCGGCGAAGGCCACCCCAAGGACGTGCCGGGCTATGCACACGAGGACCTGGCCGGGACCTTTGCGCGTCTTGAGGCTCGCCTGCGCGAGCTGCTGGACACCATCATCCCCACCAAGTGCACCAACATTCCGCTGCAGAAGGCGCGCGACAACATGTACGTCGCCAACATCCAGGACGAGCGCGTGCTTGAAGCCGGCGGCGCCCTGTATGTTGCAGTGGCCGCCGACGTGCCCGCCGAGAAAGTGGTGCGCGAGGCGCCGCTCAAGTTCAAGATCAGCAGCCAGGACCGCGTTGACCAGTTGATCACCGCCGCGTTGCGCGGCATCAGCGTGCGTCACATGCCGGCACCCCCGCCCGAGATCCCGGTGGCTCCGGGGCGCAACTACTTTCAGATCGACAAGGCAGGCGACCATTGGGACGCGGTGCGCGAGTCGCGCAGCATGGCGTTCTACCTGCCGCCCGAGTTTGCGGGGTTGAAGCTTGAGTTGATGGCAATCAAGGAATAGGCATGGCCGAAGGCGAACCCAAACCCAGGTTGTCCGACCTCGCTGCCGAGGTGTTTGCATTTGCCTTTCAGCTCAAGGCAAGCAAAGACCCGGGCAAGGCTGCGGACGTGAAGCAGAGTGTCGTGCGCCTGTTCTCTGAGTTTGAGACCGCGGCCCGCAGCGGCGGCTACAAAGCCGAAAACATCAGCAGCGCCAAGTACGCGCTGACCGCGTTTATCGACGAGCTGGTGCTGGCCGGCAGCGCACCCATGAAAGATGAGTGGGCCGGCAGCCCGCTGCAGCTTGAGCTGTTCAATGACTTTGCGGCAGGCGAAGAGTTCTACACCAAGCTCAAGACGGTGCGCGCAAGCGGCGACGCCGAGTCCCGCGAAGTGGCGGGCGTGTTCTTTCTTGCGCTGACCCACGGTTTCAAGGGCATGTACATCGACCTGCGCGGCATGGAAGAGCGCAAGACGCTGATGGACGCACTGTCCGCCGAGATGAAGCAGGGCGCCCCCGGCGACCCCAAGGCGCTTTCACCGTCCTGGAAGGCGCCGGACGACATTCCCAAGCTTGTGAAAAGCGCCCCGGTGTGGGTGATGCCGGTGGTGTGCGGTGTCGTGCTGATCCTGATGGTGCTGGCACTGGCGTTTGCAGCCAACCTGATGGCCGACTCCGCGATCGGCACGCTGATCGGCAGTTGAACGCACCGGACGACGCGCCATTTTGATTTCGAGACAGACCAGGGCATAGAACCACCAGGGGAAAAGCAATGCGGCCATTCCTGTCTGCACTGATGAAAGAAGGGGTCTTCAGCATTGTCGTGCTGTTGCTCCTGGTCGTGCTGGTGTGGGGCGTGGCGTTCTACACGCGCGGGGAAAACACCGAGTGGATGAACCTGCCCATGCTGATCACGATGGCCGTGGTCGGCCTTTGGGTGATCCTGTTCATCTCGCAGAAAGTGGTGGCGGTACGCAGCGCGGTCCGGATCGAGAAGCAGCTCAAGGCCCAGAGCGGCGCCCAGCTGGACGGGGCCAGCGCCGACAAGAAATCTGAAGTGGAAGCGCTGCGCAAGAAGTTCGACGAGTCGCTGGAGGCCCTCAAGAAGACCAAGGGCGGCAAGAGCGCCCTCTACACGCTGCCGTGGTACGTGATCATCGGCCCCCCGGGCAGCGGCAAGACCACCGCGCTGCAGGAGTCCGGCTTGAACTTCCCGCCCGTGCAGGGCGGCGCCAAGGTGCGCGGCATCGGCGGCACACGCAACTGTGACTGGTGGTTCACCGAAGACGGCATCTTGCTCGATACCGCGGGCCGCTACACGACCGTGGCCGAAGATCAAGAAGAGTGGATCAGCTTTCTTGACCTGATCCGGGTGTCGCGCAGGACCAAGCCGATCAACGGCGCGATTGTTGCCATCAGCATTGATGACCTGTTTCGGAACACCCAGTCCGAGATTGACCAGATCGCGAAGGACATCCGCAACCGGCTGGATGAGCTGTCAGCCCGCCTGCAGGCGGTGTTCCCGGTGTACCTGATGTTCACCAAGTGCGACCTGGTGCGGGGGTTTGTCGAGTTCTTTGAAGACTTCAACAAGGATGAGCGCTCACAGGTCTGGGGCTTCACCATGGCCTACAGGCTGCCGGAAAAGCAGTACACGGCGGTGTTCGACGAACAGTGCGACCGCATGATGGCCAACATTCGCGCGCGCCAGCTTGAGCTGCTGGCGACCGAGCGGCCGGCGAACAAGAAGCAGAACATCTACCTGTTCCCGCGCCAGTTCACGCTCGCGCGCGAGAAGATGAAAGACCTGATCGGCCAGCTGTTCGGCGCGCACGCGTACCAGGAGTCGTCCATCCTGCGCGGCATCTACTTCACCAGCGGCACCCAGAAGGGCACGCCGATTGACCAGCTGATGATGCGCCTCGGCGAAGCCATGGGCATGAGCGCCCCGCCCGAGGGCTTTGACGAGCGCCTGGAGAAGAAGAGCTTCTTTATCAATCACCTGTTCACGCGCGTGATGTTCCCCGACAAGACGCTCGCGCGCAGCAACAGCCGCGTCATCCGCAAACGCCGCGCCTGGAAGTACGCGCTGCAACTGGGCAGCGCCGCGGCCTTCGCGCTGGTCACGTTCGGGGCCGTCGGGGCGTTCAGCGACAGCCGCGAGACCATCAACGGCATCGAAGAGTCGGGCGTCGCGCTGAAAGAGCTGCCGGGCAACGCCACCGACAAGCAGATGCTGGAATCACTGGCCGCGCTTGACGCGATGCGCGCGCAGCTGTTGCGCGCCAAGCAGGAGGGCACGGGGCTGGACTGGCGCTGGGGCATGGACCAGCGCTCGCGCATGTTTGAAGCCGGCGCCAAGGCGTACTACAACGCGCTTGAGCCCCTGCTGGTCAAGCCGGCCCACGCCCGCCTCGAATCTGAGCTGAACACGCGCCTGGCCGGCATACGCAGCAGCCGCAGCGAGCAGGACTACCAGACCATGCTCGACCTGTGGCGCGTGTACGGCATGATCGCCGGCGAGATCGAGCCCAAGCCGGACCTGATTGCCACGGTGTACAAGCGAAACAACCGCTGGTCCGGGCCCCTGAGCGGCGACAGCGCCAGCCAGATCGAGGCCCTGAGCGGCGAGCAGCTTGAGTTTTATGCGCAGATGCTGGTGATGGCGTATGCCGACGGCACGCGCTACCCATGGAAGACCGCCTCGGACCCCGACCTTACCCGCCGCTGTCGCGAAGAGCTGCGTGAGGGCTTCTGGATTCCGAACGCGTACAACGCGATCATTCGCTACGCGTCGGACAAGGTCACCGACATTGGGCTCGACAACATCGCGCCTGACAACAAGGGGCTGCTGGCGCAGGTGATTCCGCCCGGCGATGCCAGCGACCTTCCGTTTCTGGACGCGTTTACGCAGTCGGCCTGGACCAGCCACGTCGAGCCGGCCATGAAAGAGCGCGCGACGGACCTTTCCAAGCTGCTCAAGGAACTGGGCCGCGACGACAGCGAACAGAAGATTCTGGAAGAGCTGTATCGCATGCACTCGCAGCGCCAGGTCAAGGTGTGGGATGACTTCCTGAACACGATCCAGCCGTCTAAGGATGCGTTTGTTTCTGTTGAGACGGCGCGCTCGGCGCTATCCACCCTGGCCAGCGAAAGCAACTCGCCGCTGCGCACGCTGGTGCGCGGCGTCTGGGAACGCAAAGCCCTGACCATGTCGACAACCCAGCGCGTAGACGGCGCGACCGAGCAGGACCAGAAAACGCTGGATGAGGCGCTGAAGATTCTCAACGCCTACTACGGCGCATACGACACCTTCGCCAACAACACCAAGAGCGGCCGCGTGCGCTACTACAGCGGCGAAGAGGCAGCACCCGCCCGAACCTTGGCCACCGAAATGACCAAGGCCGGCAGCGAAGCGGCGCGCATCCTGACCGCGCAGCGCCCCGTCAATGACCTGATGCAGCGGGTGATCAATGCCGGCTACACTGGCTTGAAGATTGAATCCGCGGGCGAAGTCAAGCAGATCTGGGCGGACGATATCGTCAAGTTCTGGGACACGCACTTCAAGGGCAAGTACCCCTTCGACACCAATGCCAAGGCCAACGCGCCGATGGCCCGCGTCTCGGAGTTTTTCAACCCGGTCAAGGGCAAGTTCTGGACCTTCGACAAGCAGCTCACCGCGATTGCCAAGCTCAGCTTCAACGGCAACGTGCTGCTTGAGCCCTCGGCCGAATACCTTGAGATGAAGCGCTACGCCTCATCCATTCGCGAAGCCATGTTCGACGCCGCCACCGACGAGCGCGTCACGGTCAAGTTGCGGCTGCAATTGTTCAGCCCGGGCGACCTGCTGGGCAAGACGCGCATCTACGTGGGACGCGACGCCAGCAACAAAGACCAGTACATCGAGCTGCTGGGCAGCAGCAAACCGTTCAAGGACTTCGTCTGGACGCACTTTGAGGGCGTGGGCGTGTGGACCGGCGGCTGGGTGCAGCTGTACTACGGCGGGCCGCGCGGCGAAGAAAAGACGCTCGGCGACGCCGACAAGCTGATGGACGACGAGTGGGGCTTTCTCAAGTCGATGCACGACAAAAGCCAGTCGTTCGCGATACTCGACCAGACCACGCGCAAAGAGTACTTCGTGACCTGGAAGTACCGCGCGCCCGCACCGACCAACGCGGACTTTGAACTGCACGCCAAGCTGATCGCAGCCAAGGGCGAAAACCCCTTCGCCAAGGGGTTCTTCACCACGATCAAGCTGGCAACAGGGGTGATCAAGTAATGGAATTCCCCTCGGGCTGCCTGGGAAAGTTGCCCCTTCACGGGGACTTCATCCGCTTCAATGCGGCTGGCGCCGAGATCAATGAATTCGACCACTGGATCCAGGAAGGCATTTACCAGGGCTATAACGAACTCGATTCGCGATGGGACAGCACCTTTGATGCTGCACCCACGGCGCGGTTCATTTACACCTCGCCCCGCACGCAGCGCGTGATTGCCGGGCTGTTCAAGCCCAGCGTGGACAAAGCCGGGCGCCGCTACCCCTTCCTGATCTACACGGTGATTGAGCCCGGGGCGATGGGCGCCGAAATCGGCTACCTGCCCAACGCCATGGGGCCGTTTCTGACCCGCGCACGCGAACTGCTGGAATGGAGCGAAAGCGCCATCAACCTCAGCACGTTTCTCAGCACCTTCGAGTCGTTGCGCTTTGAGCCCGACATGGTCGAGGCCAAGAAAGAGTTTGCCCGCTTCGTCCTAACCAGCAACGCCGGCAACTACTGGAGCGCATGCTTCGGCAGCGAAACCGACCCGCGCAGATACGCCGCCGTTGGCAGCACCGTCGAGGGCGCCGGCACCCGGGCCGGCAGCATCGCCATGCGCATGCCGTTCTCCGAGCTCGACAGCGAGGCAGCCTTTTGGCTGGAACTCTCGCGTCGCCTGACCGACGGCAAGTCGCTGCCCACGCTGGTGTACTGGAATGTCGCGCGCGGGGACTTCCCGGCCCGGCTGAACCTGACGTGGGGCGAGCTCAGCCCGCGCTATTTCCTGCCGTTTGTGCTGCCCACGCGCAACAGCCTGAACATTCGCGACCTGGCCAATGCCAACAGCGTCGACGGCCGCTGGATTGAGTACGGCAAGGCGAGATTTGACGAGCTGTTGAGCAACCCTTCACTCAAACTGACCGACCTGCTGCAAAGATTGCCCCGCACACGCGGCTAATGTGCCAGTGCCAAGGCAGCAATCGGCGGCGTTTGCAGCCAATTCTCAGGTTTGGCCGGCCGGTGGTGTGCAAAATGTGATTGTCGGCGGCCGGGCGGTGTGCGCCGGCCCTCAGACGCGGCTCAAAGGCAGCCGGGGTTTGATTTACGGCCTTGGGGCCGCTAATGTTCGTGGCCCGGTATAGAGAGAGCGATTTTGGCAAACGTGGTCACACATCCGCTTGGGGAAAACCCCATCCCGGGCTCGAAGCCCGCTGGCGAAAACGCGCGCTACGAACCTGAGTTCGAGCAGTTGCAGGCCGAGGTCGGCAAGCTGGAAAACCCCGCCGGCGGCGAAGTCAAATGGCACGAGGTGGTGAACCTCGCCAAGACAATCCTTGAGGGCAAGTCAAAAGACCTGCTGGTCGCCGCGTACTACACCTACGGCATGTTCCAGCAACAGGGCCTGCAGGGCCTGCTGGACGGCCTGGCCGTGATCAACTCGATGTGCACCGTGCACTGGGATGGCGGCATGTTCCCGGACCGCCCCCGCGCCCGCGAATCGGCGATTGACTGGCTGATCGACCGCGCCCAGCCGATGCTCGACAACGGGGTAACGGCCTCCGGCGCCGAAGTGGATGTGCTGCAGTCAGCCATCGCAACGCTGGATGCGCTGGCGGCTTACGTGAACGGGAAACTGGAAACGCCTAACCCGAAGCTATCAGCGCTGAGCCGCTCGTTGGCGGCCAAGGTGGCTGCTTCTGGCGGCGCGTCCGGTGGCGAATCGTCGGCTGCGGCCGGCGGCGCCGCAACGCCGGGCCGCAAGGGGAACACAGTCATGATGAGCGCCGGCAGCGGGCCGATCACCAACCGCAAGGTTGCGTTTGAGCGGTTGAAGGAAGTCGCGGATTATCTGCGCAAGACCGAGCCGCACAGCCCCGTAAGCTACCTGGTGAACCGGGCGGTGAAGTGGGGCGACATGCCGCTGGAAAGCGTGCTGGCCGAGCTGGTCAAGAACACCGACGTGCGCAAGCAGATCATGGAAACACTTGGTTTGAAAGAAGAGACTCACAGTTAGCGGGCCATCAAACCCGCCAGGAAACAGGGAGTAAGCCATGGCCAAAGACGGATCAGTCGCCCCGCGTGAACGGGTGAACATTGTGTACAAGCCCTCGACGGGCGGCGCGCAGGAAGAAAAAGAGCTGCCGCTGAAGCTGCTGGTGATGGGCGATTTCACGCTCGGCAACGAAGAGACCCCTGTCGAAGAGCGCAAGCCCGTCAACATCGACAAGGACAACTTCAACGACGTGATGAAGAGCCAAAACATCAACCTCAACGTCAACGTGAAGAACACGCTTTCAGGCAAGGACGGCGAAGAAATTGCCGCCAACCTGAAGTTCAAGAATCTCAAGGACTTCGACCCCGACGCGGTTGCCCGCCAGGTGCCGGAACTGAGCAAGATGCTGGCATTGCGCGAAGCGCTTGCCGCGCTGAAGGGCCCGATGGGCAACTTCCCCGCGTTCCGCAAGAAGATCCAGGAGATCATCGGCGACGACGCAACCCGCGAGAAGATTCTGAAAGAAATCGGCGGCAACGAAGGCGGCGACGCCTAGGCCAGGGACAGAACTACAGCAGCCCCGGTGGCGACACCGGGGGGTGCCAATGGCGCCAACCCACGAACGGAGACATACCGATGGCAGAAGGCGAACAGCAGAAACAATCCGCAGAAGCCCAGGCACAGGAGGGCTCACTGCTCGATGAAATCATGGCCAAGTCCAAGATGGCCCCCGGCGACGATGGCTACGACGTCGCCAAGTTCGGCGTACAGGCTTTCCTGAAGGAAATCCTGTCTGGCGACAAGGCGAAAAAGGCCGACAAGGCAGCCGTCGACCAGATGATCGCGGCCCTGGACCAGAAGCTCAGCGACCAGGTCGACGAAATCCTGCATCATCCTGAAGTCCAGAAGCTGGAAAGCGCTTGGCGCGGGCTCAAGCTGCTGGTGGACCGCACCAACTTCCGTGAAAACGTGAAGATTGAAGTGCTCAACGTCAGCAAGGAAAAGCTGCTTGAGGACTTCGAAGACGCGCCTGAGCTGACCAAGTCCGGCTTGTACAAGCACGTGTACACCGCCGAGTACGGCACCTTCGGCGGCGAGCCCTACGGCGCCATTATCGGCAACTATGACTTCGGCCCCGGCCCGCAGGACGTCGCGCTGCTCAGCAAGGTCGCCAGCGTCGCCACCATGGCCCACGCGCCATTCATTGCCGCAGCCGGCCCCAAGTTCTTCGGCATCGACAGCTTCACCGGCCTGCCGAACCTGAAAGACCTGAAGTCGATCATGGAAGGCCCGCAGTACACCAAGTGGCAGGGCTTCCGTGAATCTGAGGACAGCCGCAGCGTCGGCTTGACCTGCCCGCGCTTCCTGCTGCGCCTGCCGTACGGGCCGGATACCAAGCCCGTCAAGGCGTTCAACTACCAGGAAGACGTCAAGCGCAGCCACGAGCATTACCTGTGGGGCAACACCGCGTTTGCGTTTGCCACGCGCCTCACCGACAGTTTTGCCAAGTACCGCTGGTGCCCGAACATCATCGGCCCCCAGAGCGGCGGTGCGGTCGATGACCTGCCCCTGCACCAGTTTGATTCGATGGGCGAGATCGAAACCAAGATCCCGACCGAAGTGCAGATCAGCGAACGCCGCGAGTACGAACTGTCCGAAGAGGGCTTCATCGGCCTGACCATGCGCAAGGGCAGCGACAACGCCTGCTTCTTCAGCGCCAACAGCTGCCAGAAGCCCAAGACCTTCGGCCAGAGCGCCGAGGGCAAAGACGCCGAGTTGAACTATCGCCTCGGCACCCAGTTGCCATACATGTTCATCGTCAACCGCCTGGCGCACTACATCAAGGTGCTCCAGCGCGAACAGATCGGCTCATGGAAAGAAAAAGAAGACCTGGGCCGCGAACTCAACAAGTGGATCGGCCAGTATGTTGCCGACACCGACAACCCCAGCCCCGCCATTCGCTCCCGCTGCCCGCTTCGCAGCGCGCAGATCACCGTCGAGGACGTGCCGGGCGAAGCCGGCTGGTATAAGGTCGGCCTGCAGGTGCGCCCGCACTTCAAGTACATGGGCGCGTTCTTCACGCTGGGCCTGGTCGGCAAGCTGGACAAGAAGTAGGCGGCGAGGTTGAGGACAGGAGCCCGGAGCGCAAGCGACGGGTAAACCTGCGAAATCCGACAAGTGGTCAGCGGTCGATAGTCAGCTCGACCGCCAAACGTCTGGCAAAGTGCGGGGCCGCGCAACCGAAGTCGGCCCCGCCAATGCACCGCGGCACCGAGGGTGGCACCGGGTGGGGGAAGCCCGGGAAGCGCATTTCAGGCAGCGCGGCACCGACGTTCGTGAGCTTTGTGCAGTTGCCGTGTACGATAATTTGATGTTTTTTATGCCCCAAAGTTTTTTGCAATCGTGTCTAGGCGATATTTTTGCCACGGGGTAAGGTTCTTGCGTCGCGGACGAGTCACCCGAGACAAAAGAATCGATCAACTTGTAAGAAATAGGCGATTTAGAACCCAGGAGAATAACCATGGCCAGCATGAAAGTGTTCATGAAGATTGCGGATATGCCCGGCAGCAGCAGCGATGGCGACCACGCCGACTGGTGTGACGTTCGCGGCTTCAGCCACGAGATGAAGTACCCCTTCGACATGCGTGAGAACAAAGGCCGTGGCGAACCGGTGCACGGTGAGTGCCTGGTGACGAAGGAAATCGACAAGGCCAGCCCGAAGATTTTCGAGGCCCTGGCCAAGAAGAAGAAGATCGGCGAAGTCGAGCTTGAGTTCTGGCGCGACAACCCCAAGGACGGCGGCAGCGAGAAGTACTTCGGCATCAAGCTCAAGGATTGCCGCATCGTCTACGCCCGCCCGTACATGCCCACCGGCCCCGAGTCCAACGAGACCTTCTCGCACATGGAACAGGTCGGCTTCGCATACCGCATCGTGGAGTGGACGTGGCTGTCGGGTGGACAGGTCCCGACGACCTTCGACTTCAGCAAGCCGGACGCGTAAACACTGCCTGCAAGGGCGGGCTCCTGGGTGGCCTGCCGGCGATACGCCGGCAGGCGAGCCCCGCCCGCCCCTTGCGGCGAAAGGCCACCCGCGGTGTTTCAGCAACGCACTTTGTTCGAGCGGTTACGGAACCCCGAGGCAGCAAGCAGCCACACGCTGGAAGAAGATACCGGCGCGCTGCTTCGCTCTATCCTTGGCAACCTGGCCCGCATCCTGAACACGCGGTCCGGCCAGGCCCCGGCGCAGATGGACTACGGCATCGCGTCACCCGCCGAAGTCGCCCAGGCCTACCCGGAATCGCTGAGCACGATGCAGAAGACGATTCGCATGTGCATTGAACGCTACGAGCCAAGGCTGAAAGACGTGCAGGTGATGCAGATCGAGAGTGATGACAACAAGCTTGCGGTGCGCTTTCAGATCACGGCCAGGTTGACGACAAGCAAAGACGGGACACACGTGAGTTTCGATACGTTGCTCGACCCGGCAGGACACGTGAATCTGCTGGCGTAGGAGTTCAGGACTAGGAGGCAGGATGCAGGTGACAGGCCGCAAAGGGGGTTCAACCCGCAGTTCCTGACCCCTGCCGCCTGACCCCTGCCGCCTGAAGAAACGTGTTCAATAAGTATTACCAGGACGAGTTGGTCTTTCTGCGCGAGATGGGGCGCGAGTTCGCAGACGCGAACCCTGAAGCCGCCCGCTTTCTTGCCGAGGCCGGCAGCGACCCCGACGTCGAGCGCATGCTGGAAGGCTTCGCGTTCCTGACCGGCAAGCTGCGCCAGAAGCTCGACGACGAGCTGCCCGAATTCACTCATGCCTTGATGGAAATGATCGAGCCGCACTACCTGCGGCCCATCCCGTCTACCTGCATCATCCAGTTTGACCACGCCAATAAAGCTACCGCAGAGCTCAAGCGCCTGGCCCGCGGCATCGAAATTGACAGCTCGCCCGTGGACGGCACGCGCAGCCGCTTTCGTACCTGCTATGACTTTGACCTGCTGCCGATTGAAATCCGCGATGTAGAGCTGCGCCGTGAGGCCCCCGCGCGCCTGCGTCTGCGCCTTGAGGCGCCGGGCAAGGTCCCGCTTGAAAAGCTGGGTATCCGCAACCTGCGCCTGTTCTTTGCCGGCGAGCAGGTTGTCACGCGCGGCTTGTACGTGTCTACGCTGCGCTACCTCAAGAAGGTGATCGTGCGCCAGGGCGACGGCGCCGACGGCAAGCGCAAGTTCGAGCTGCCGGCGTCGGCTGTGCGCCCCGTCGGGTTTGACGAGAACGAAGCGGTGCTTTCAGGCCCCGGGCCCAGCTTCCAGGGCTTTCGCCTGCTGCAGGAGTACTTCGCGGCGCCGCAGAAATTCATGTTCATTGAACTTTCGGGTCTCGACGGCATCGCGGGTTTCGAAGCCGAAAAGCTGTTTACGGTCGACTTCGAGTTCTCGCGCCTGCCCGAGAACATGCCGCCCGTCAGCAAAGCCAACATCCTGCTGAACTGTGTGCCGGCGGTGAACCTGTTCAAGCACGACGCTGACCCGATCCGGGTACAGCGGGGCCGTACCGAGTACACGCTGCGCCCGGCGGGCCAGAACCCGCGCCACTACGAGATCTTCGCGGTAGAGCGCGTGTACGGCTTGGAGCTTGGCACCGCCAAAGAGATCGAGTTTCGGCCCCAGTTCAAGCTCGCCCGTCGCACGCGCCGCGACGAGCTGTTCTATCACGTGCGGCGTCAGGAATCGGTCACCGGCGACGGCTCGGACATGATGCTCAGCTTCATTGATCCGCAGAACCCGGAGTCGCGCCCGAACATTGAAACCGTCAGTGTCGAGCTGCTCGCGACCAACGGCCAGATGCCGACACGCCTGGATGCCGGCGACGTCTCGGTGAAAACCCAGAGCAGCCCGATCTTTGCCAAATACCGCAACCTCGCCCGGCCGACAGCCACCGTGCCGCCGCCGATGAGCGACGACCTGCACTGGCGGCTGATCTCGCACCTGACGCTGAACTACATGTCGTTGCTGAGTGTGGACGCCTTGCGCTCGGTGATCTCGCTGTACAACTTTCGCGCGCGCATTGATCGCCAGACAGAGGTGGCGCACTCGCGGCTGCTTGAGGGCATCAGCGCCGTGACAGCCAAGCCTGCATCGCGCCTGCTGGACGGCTTTCCGGTGCGCGGCATTGAAGTAGACCTGACGCTTGACGAAGAGCTGCTTGGCGGTGACGGCGAAGTGTTTTTCTTCGCGTCCGTGCTGAACGAGTTCTTCGCGCAGTACGTAAGCCTGAATGCTTATTCGCGCCTGCAGGTGACGGGCGCAAAACACGCTGAGGTGTTCCAGTGGCCGGCACGGATTGGCAAACGCGCGATCCTGTAACGACAGACCTGCTTGCGAACGCGAGGTACTACTCGTTCTTCCAGGCGGTTCGTCTGTTGCAGGCCATGTCCGGCGGCGCCCCCCGCGTCGGGCACCAAGGACCGCCTGAGCGCGAACGTATCCGGCTGCGCCCCGTGCTGGACATGGACTTCCCGCTCAGCGACGTCGAGAGCATCGAAGAGATCGAGCAAGCCGACGGCACGATGCGCTATCGTGTGAACGTGGCCTTCATGGGCCTGTACGGCACAAGCTCGCCGCTGCCCAGCCATTACACCGAAGACTTCCTGCGCGAGGACGAGCTTGACGGGCTGGTGCGCGGCTTCATCGACATCTTCCACCACCGCCTGCTCAGCCTGTTCTACCGCGTCTGGGAAAAGTACCGGCACACGGTGCAGTACGACACGCAGGGCCACGACTACTTCTCGCGCCGCCTGCTGGCCATGGTCGGCGCAGACCTGCCGCACATGCCGCAGGGTGCCCTGCCCGTCGGCCGCTTGCTGGCGTATGCCGGGCTGTTGACCCAGCAGCCGCGCAGCGCCGAGAGTTTTCGCGCACTGCTGGCCGAGCATTACCCCGAAAGCCCCGTCGCGATTGAGCAGTGCAAGGGTGCGTGGGCCGCGATTCCGGCTGACCAGTGCAGCACGCTGGGTGCGCGCAATTGCGCGCTGGGCGGCGACGCGATGCTGGGCAGCGAAGTGTTCGACCGCTCGGGCAGCTTTGAAGTGCGGATGGGCCCGATGCACGTGGACGACTACCTGGCGCTGATGCCCACCGAGCCTGACCAGGAACAGCTTCGTGAACTCGTTGACATTCTGAACAGCGACGGCCTTGAGTACGAGCTGACGCTGATCCTGCGCGGTGATGAAGTGCCCCGCGCACAATTGAATTCCCCCAGGACTCGCCTTGGCTGGTGCAGCTGGCTTGGCGAGAGCCGCGGTGAAGACCGCAGCGTGACGTTCCGCTTCAAAGGATGGAAACATGGTCGAGGTTGATCTCAAGGCGCTGGTAAGCCGTTTGAACCGCTTCTGCACCCGCGCGCTGGAAGCGGCGGCGGGCAATTGCGTGTCGCGCACGAACTATGAAGTGACCGTCGAGCACATGCTGCAGGCGCTGGTCGAAGACCCGGCTGCCGACATCCAGCAGATTCTCGGCAAGTTCAGCATCGACACCGGGCGCGTGCTCAAGACACTCACGCGTGACCTTGACCAGCTCAAGACGGGCAATTCCGGCCGTCCCGTGTTCAGCCCGACGCTTTCGCAATGGATCCAGATTGCCTGGGTCATCGGCAGCATCGACCATGGCCAGGGCGAGATCCGCAGCGGCAACCTGCTCGAGGCGCTGCTCGACAGCCCGGGCCGCCTTGCAGCCGGCGACTACATCGAGATCCTTGGCGAAATCCCCAAGACTGAACTGAAGCGCAACTTTGCCCAGATCGTCGGCGGCAGCACCGAGACCGCGGCGGCGGCTGCCAAGGCGGCAACGGGCGCCCCCGGCGCCGAGCCGACCAAGGACGGCACCGCGTTGCAGCGTTTCTGCCAGAATTTCACTGAGCGCGCGCGGCAGGGCAAGCTTGACCCGGTGTTCGGACGCGACCGCGAGATCCGCCAGATGGTCGATATCCTGGCCCGACGCCGCAAGAACAACCCGATCTGCGTGGGCGACCCCGGCGTCGGCAAGAGTGCGGTCGTCGAGGGCCTCGCCATCCGCATTATTGAGGGCGACGTGCCTGAGATGCTGCGCAACGTCGAACTGGTCGGCCTTGACGTCGGCTTGCTGCAAGCCGGCGCCTCGGTCAAGGGCGAGTTCGAGAACCGCCTCAAGGGCGTGATTGAGGAAATCAAGGCCAGCCCTAGACCGATCATCCTGTTCATCGACGAAGCGCACACGCTGATTGGCGCGGGCGGCGCTGCAGGAACCGGCGACGCAGGCCAGCTGCTCAAGCCCGCGCTCGCCCGTGGCGAATTGCGCACCATCGCCGCCACCACGTGGTCCGAGTACAAGAAGTACTTCGAGAAAGACGCCGCGCTCGCCCGCCGCTTCCAGCTTGTGAAACTGGACGAGCCAAGCCCTGAGCTGACCACCGTCATGCTGCGCGGCTTGCGCGCCAATTACGAAAAGTCCCACGGCGTGGTCATCCGCGACGAGGCCCTGGTCGCCGCCGCCGAAATGGGCAGCCGCTACATCGCCGGCCGCCAGCAGCCCGACAAGGGCATTGACCTGGTGGACACGGCGGCTGCGCGGGTGAAGGTTGCGTTTCTCGCCAAGCCCGCCGAGTTGCAGGACCTTGAACGCAGCATCGAGACGGACAAGCGTACGCTGGGGGCACTGAAGCGCGACGCCGAGACCGGCGGCCACAACGACCCCGAGCAGATCGCCGACGTGGAAAAGCGCATCATCGAGACGGGCACGAAGGCCGAGGCATTCAAAAAACGCTGGATGGGCGAACGCGAGCAGGCCCACAAGGTAGTGGCAGTCCGCACCAAACTGAACGACCTGCTGGAGCCCAAGAAGCCCGGCTCGTCCGCCGAAGCAACCGCGAAGGCGGAAGCGCAAGCGACGGGTAAGCAAGCAAGCAAAGACACCAAGACCAAGTCCAAAGAAACCAAGTCGAAGAAGAAGGACGACGTCAAAGAAGAAGCGCCCAAGTACGACCTGCCCGACGACCCGGTCGCGCTCAAAGCCATGTTCGAGAAAGAACTGGCCACGCTGCGCGACATGCAGGGCAAAGACCCGCTCGTGCCCGTCGAAGTCACCAGCGAAGTCGTCGCCAAGGTCATCGGCGACTGGACCGGCATTCCCGTCGGCAACATGGTCAAGGACCAGGCCGCGCAACTACTGACTATGGAAGCCGAGCTGCAAAAGCGCGTGAAGGGCCAGGACCATGTCATGACCGCCATCGCCACCGGCGTGCGCGCAGCCAAAGCCGGCTTGGGCAACCCGGAAGCGCCGATGGGCGTGTTCCTGTTCGTCGGCCCCAGCGGCACAGGCAAGACCGAAACGGCGCTTGCCGTGGCCGACCTGCTGTTCGGCGGCGAGCGATTCATGACCGCCGTGAACATGTCCGAGTTCCAGGAGAAGCACACCGTCAGTCGCCTGATCGGCAGCCCGCCGGGCTACGTCGGCTACGGCGAAGGCGGCCAGTTGACCGAGGCGGTGCGGCAGCGCCCGTACAGCGTCGTGCTTCTCGATGAGGTAGAAAAGGCCGACCTCGACGTGATGAACCTGTTCTACCAGGTGTTCGACAAGGGCGTGCTGAACGACGGCGAAGGCCGCGAAGTGGACTTCAAGAACACGGTGATGTTCCTGACTAGCAACCTGGCGACCAACATCATCACCGAGGCATGCAGCGACGGCGACCGGCCCGACATGAACGAGCTGGTCAGCCTGATTCGCCCGGCCCTGAGCGCGCACTTCAAGCCGGCGCTGCTGGCGCGCATGAGCATTCTGCCGTTCTACACGATCGACGTGGCGGCGATGAAGATGATCACCGACCTCAAGCTGAACAAGATCGTGAAGCGCATGCACGCCACCCATGGCATGGACCTCAAGTTCGATCCCAAGGTGACCGAGGCCATCGCCGAGCGCTGCAAGGAAGTGGAAACCGGTGCGCGCAACATCGACCACATCATTCGCGGCAACCTCTTGCCGCAAATGAGCACGCAGTTGCTTCAGAAGATGAGTGAAGGAGACCTGCCCGAAAGCATGAAGGTAGGGATTGGCGACACGGGTGACTTTACATTCGCGTTCGGGACCTGAAGTACCCGCGGGGCGTTGCTCGGAACAGGCGACGAACCAAGGAAAACAGGAGACGAGACATGGCAACCGAAATTGCAGCGTCACAGGTCATGAAGTTTCATTCCGACGCACTGGAAGACGGAAAGCTCGAAATCACCGCGCTTTCCGGCTCAGAGTGCATCAGCAAGCCCTACCAGTTCTTCCTGGAGCTGGCGAGCGAGGACAAGGACATCGACCTGGCGTCGATCATCCACAAGCCCGCGCACATCGCCATCAAGCAGGGTGTCAAGCAGGCCGGAAGCGACAAGCGCGCCGCCACCACCGTCAAGATCCACGGCATCATCGAGACGATTGAGCAGGCGGGCCGGCACCTCGATGCCGTCCAGTACCGTGCGCTGCTTGTGCCACGGCTGTGGAAGCTTTCGCTGTCGCACAACAGCCGCATCTTCCAGGACACGACCGTGCCCGACATGGTCAAGAAAATCTGCGACGAATACGGAGTGACCTGCGACATCGACAAGCTCAGCGGCTACAAACAGCGCGAGTACATCGTCCAGTACGAGGAGTCTGACTTCGACTTCATCCACCGCTGGCTTGAACACGAAGGCATCTACTACTACTTCACCCAGGACGACGACGAGGAAAAGGTCGTCTTCCGCGGCACCTCCGAGGGCTACGGCACACTGATCGGCGACAACGAGTTCCGGTACAAGCCGCAGCAGGGCAACAACGCGCAGAAAGAGGGATCGGACTCAGAAGACGTCACCGACGACTGGTTCAAAGAAGAAGTCGTCACCGCCATTTCCTGCACGCAGAAACAACTGCCCAAGGAAGTCATCCTCAACGATTACAACTGGCGCACGCCCAAGGACAAGCTCGACTGCAAAGCCACCGTCAGCGACAAGGGCATCGGCACCGTCTACGAATACAACAACCACTACAGCGACAAGGATGAGGGCAAGAAGCTCGCTGACATCCGCGCCGAGGAAATCAACTGCCGCGAACTTGAGTACCGCGGCACCGCCGACGCCCGCGGCTTTCGGGCCGGCATGGTCTTCAAGCTCAAGGCCCCCGACGAGGCCAAGGAAAAAGCCAACAACGGGCTGAGTGACTCTTTCTACCAGGAATACCTGCTGGTCGAGATTGCGCACTCCGCGACGCAGTCTGTGGCGCTGGGCAGCGGCAATGCCTCGGGCGCGACGTACACCAACACCTTCCTGGCGATCCCGAAGTCCAAGGCGTTCCGTCCGCCCTGCCTCACGGCATGGCCCAGCATCAAGGGCGTGCTGCACGGCGTGATTGACGGCGAAGACGGCGGCACACCCTACGCCCAGATTGATGACAAGGGCCGCTACAAGGTGCGCCTGCCGCTCGACCGCGGCGACGCCGGCGACGGCAACGCATCACGCTGGGTACGCAAGGCCGAAAGCTACGCCGGCCCAAGCCAGGGCATGCACTTTCCGCTGCTCAAGGGCGCCGAGGTGCTGATCACCCACATCGACGGCGACCCCGACCGGCCGATCATCTCGGGCGCTGTCTACAATGAACAGAACACCAGCGTCGTGCACCAGCACAACCACACCCACAACACCATCGTCACGCCCATCGGCAACACGCTGACGCTCGATGACACGCAGGGCGCGCCGCAGATCAGCCTGTTCACCACCAGCCAGATCAACAAGCTGTTCATCGACGGCACCGACGGCACCGAGAAGATCGAAATCAGCTCAGGCGCCGACGACCAGAAGATCATCATCGACAAGGGCAACGAGAACATCATTCTCAAGGCCAAGGTCAGCGGCTGCCAGATTCGCATCGGCAAGTCGGCCGGCGAAGGCACCGACGGCAAAGCCAAAGATGCCGACGGCATGCGCCTGACTACGGGCGGCGAATACAACATCAAGGTCGGCGGCGACATGGGCATTGAGGTCACCGGCAAGAAAGAAGAGCACATCGCCGGTGAAGTCAGCGCCAAGACCATCGGCGCCACCTGGGACCTCAAGATCGGCGACTACAACGTCACCAACTTCGCCGCCAAGTTCGCGACAAGCGTCGGCGCCAGCGCGACCATCCAGGTCGGCGCTGAGCTCAAGGCCGCCTACGCGCTGTCAGCCAGCATCACCCGCGGCGACGGCGTTTCAGCCACGTGGGGCAAGAGCATCAAGATGGACAAGTCAAAATCATTCAATGTCGGCAAGGACGACTGGACGTTCAAGGTTGCCAAGAAGTGGGAAACGCAGGCACTGGGCAACTGCAAGCTCGAGTCCCTGACCGGCGAAATCGAGATCGATGCCATGACCAAGCTGGTGCTCAAGTGCGGCGCCAGCAAGATCGAGATGACGCCCGCGGGCATCAAGATCGTCAACGGCGGCTCCAGCGAAAAAGTCACCGGCAACGGCATCGGCCTGAAGGCGCCGCAGATGACGATCAAGTCGCTGGGCAACCTGCAGTGCAAGGGCACGCCCGGCGGCCAGTACAAGTAACGCATCACCTAAAGGATGTTTGTGGAAATCGCCAACCGCACAACCTTTGCTTTCGCGCCGATGATGGGCCGGGTCAACTTCCCGGCCCACACGGCCAGCCTTGTCGTCAAGGCTGCCTTCCACCTTGTTCACGGCGGCGTGTGCCAGCCCCTTGAGGTGCCACCCGCCCTTGAGGGCGACGTGCTCAGCAAAGCCAAAGTACCCGAGTGCCTGTACGACGCTGACCTGGCCCTGTTCAAGCCGCGCACCGACCTGCTGCTCACGGGCACCTGCCACGTGCCGGGCGGCAAGGCGTCCACGACTTGCCCGGTGAGCTTTCGCGTCGGCGGCTGGTCGAAGTCGCTGGCCTGCATCGGCAACCGTGTGTGGCACAAGGGCATGGTGTTCGCCAAGGTCGGCGAAGTTGAGCCTTTCACCAAGCTGCCGCTGACGTGGGCCAACGCCTTCGGCGGCCCCAAGCACGGCGCCAACCCAGCGGGCAAGGGCGCCAAAGACGGCATGCTGCCCAACATCGAGTTGCCGGACAGCCTGATCACCGGCTATGGCGATAAGCCGCAGCCGGCAGGTTTCGGCCCCGTGCATCGCACCTGGAAGTTGCGCGCCGGCAAGTTGGGCACCTACGACAACAAGTGGCTGAAAGAGCGCTTTCCGGCGTTTCCGAAGGACTTTGACTGGACCTACTTCAACGCCGCGCCCGCCGACCAGCAGCTTGAGGGCTTTCTGCGCGGCGACGAAGAAATCGAGTTGATGAATCTCCACGCAGACCACGCCGTGCTCAAGACGCGCCTGCCGGGCCTGCGTGTGCGTGTGCTGCTGCGCGAAGGCAACGAGGGCGAGCCTGCCCGCATTCGCGAAGTGCCGATGAACCTCGACACGCTGCACGTCGATGCCGACAAGTCAGAGCTGTACCTGGTGTGGCGTGGCATCGCCGATGTCAGCGACAGCGACTGGCTTGAGTGCCGCGATGTGCTGGTGGTCAGCGAGCCCGTGGGCAAGGCCCAGCCCCTAGAAGCGCTGGTGCCGCTGTTCGATGCACCGCCCGAAGATGACGACACACCCGAAGAAGCGGAAACCAAGGCGCACCGCGCTGAGCGCGCCAAGAAACTGGAAGCCGAGATTTCCGAGATCGAGAAACTGGTCGATGGCTACGCCGCCAAGGCCGAGTCGCAGGCGCAGGCTAGCATCGGCAGCGAGCTGAACATCGCCAAGGCGGCCACCAAGCCCGCAAGCCCCGGCGACCTCAAGTCGATGATCGACAAGCTGCTGGCTTCGCCGCAGGCCGCCGAGATGGGCCTGCCCAAGCGCCTCAAGGCCTCCGACCTCGACATCATGGCCGACCCCGACGTCAAGGAAGCCATGAAGCTGGCGCAGTCAAGCAAGGCGCCCAAGCCCACAGACACCAAGGGCCTGATGGGCCTGCTGAAGTCCGGCGAGGCCAAGGGCGGCGACTTCAGCGGCAGCCAGCTTGATTCACAGGACCTGGCTGGCGCCGATTTGACCGATTGCTACTTCAATGACGCGCAGCTCAGCGGCGCCAACCTTGCGGGCGCCAAGCTGACGGGCGCGTCTTTGATCGGCGCCAAGCTGACTGGTGCAGACCTGACGGGCGCTGACCTGTCCGACGCCGACCTCAGCGGCGCCGACCTGAGCGGCGCGAAACTGGACAAGGCCAAGCTCGACGACGCCGTAATGATCGACACCGTTGCCGAGGGCGCAAGCTTTGCAGGCGCGCAGGGCAAAGACGTGATGTGCGTGGGCCTCAAAGCCGCCAACGCTGTGTTCACCGGCGCGCAACTTGAAGCCGGCGTTTTCACGGGCGCGCAGTTGCAGGGCGCGGACTTCACGGCGGCGAGCCTCAAAGACTGCGGCTTTGACCAGGTCGACGCCACCGGCGCGAAGTTCGAAAAGGCGGATCTTTCCGGTTTCCGCGGCGGCGAGAAGAGCAACTTCACAAACGCAAAGTGCAAGGGCGCCAATGGCGCGGGCAGCGTCTGGGAAAACAGCACGCTGCAGGGCGCCGACTTCAGCGAATGCAACCTGAAAGACGCGCAGTTCCAGTTCAGCGACCTCAGCGGCGCGCGCTTTTTCGGGGCAGACCTGTCCAGCGCGATGCTGCGCAAAGCCAACCTGTCCAAGGCGCAGGCCGGCAACGCAAACTTTCACCAGGCGCTGCTCGAACAGGCGGACTTGCGGGGCGCGTCGCTGGTGGCGTCCAATTTCTACGCAGCCGAGTTTCTTGAAGCCAAGACCGATGGCGCCGATTTCGGTGGCGCGAACCTGAAGATGACCAAGCTGGAAAAATGACGCAGATTGCAGACAACAAGTCTTTCACAGACCAGGCCCTCGGCGGCAGCCTGCCGGCGGGCGCGCAGTTCGACAGCCTGAATCTCGCGGGCGCAAAGCTGGCCGGCGCCAGGCTTGCCGGCGTGCGCATGATCGGCATGAACTTCGAGGGTGCGGACCTTTCAGGCGCGGATTTGTCCGGCGCCGTGGTCGCTTCAAGCAACTTCAAGGGCTGTAACCTGCGCAAGGCGAATCTGTCCGGCGCGGTCTTCACCGACGTCAGCCTGGACGGCGCGCAGTTGCAGGACGCGAACCTGTCGGTGGCCGGCATGGCGGGCATACGCGCCCCGCGCGCCGACTTCAGCCACGCTGACCTTACCGAGATCGCGCTGACCGGCGCGCAGTTGCAGGGCGCGCGCTTCACCGGCGCCAAGGCCGCGAACTCATCATTTGACACCGGCAACCTGCAGGACGCGGACTTCACCGGCGCAGACCTGACTGATGCAGGCCTGAACATGGCCGTCATGGACGGCTGCAACCTGTCGTCGGCAAACCTGACTGGCGCGGTGATGATTTCAACCACGCTGCGGGGTGCCTCGCTCAGCGGTGCGCGCATGGAAAACCTGGTTGCCGAAAGCAGCGACTGGGCGGGCGCGCGCGACTTCCCGGTGGCACTGAGCGGAAGCTACGGCGAGGCAAACCTTGCCGGCGCGGACCTGTCGAATCGCAGCCTGAAAGGCGGCACGTTTCGTGGCGCGATGCTCAAGGGCGCCAACCTGAAGGGCTGTGCGGCGCAGGAGGCCCACTTTCGTGATGCCGACCTGACCGACGCTGACTTCAGCGGCAGCGACTGCACCGGCGCGATCTTTGACGCGGCAAAGCTGTCGGGCACCAAGCTGACAGGCGTCAAGCTTGGCGCGGCGGTGCTTGAGAATTGCGACCTCGCCGCGTTTGACCTCAGCAACTGCGACTTGACGGACGCCCGGTTTTCCGGCGCGAGCGTGAAGGGCCTCAAGCTCAGCGGCAGCACACTCAACGGCGTCTCGTTTGATGGCGTGGACCTGCAGGGCTTTGACTTCGAAGGCTTCTCGCTGATCGGCGCCGACTTCAACGGCGCGAACCTGCGCGGCGCCAAGTTGCGCGGCGCGCGACTGAACGATGCCGATTTCAGCACAGCCGACCTGTCGGGCACAGACTTCTCGCAGGCCGACCTTTCCGGCGCGACGCTGGGGGGGGCCAACGCAACGGGCGCTTCGTTCCGGGGCGCCACGATGAACGAGTCGAATGTTTCGGACGCCACGCTCAAGGGCGCAAACTTTCAGGATGCGAAACTGACCGGCGTGAGCCTGGCCGACAGTGACCTGCGCGAAGTCGGCATGGCCGGCGGCAGCTACGAGCGCTGCGAGTTTCGCGCGGTGAACATGGCGGGCATGAGCCTGCCGCAGGCGCGCTTCACGCTGTGTGACTTCGAAGACGGCAACCTTGCCGGTATCAACCTGTCGGGCTCCGACCTGACGCAGGCTGCGTTCAAGAACGCGAACCTGGAAAAGGCAGTGCTCAAGTCGGCGCAACTGGTCGGCGCAAACTTTGAAAACGCGAACGTCAAGGGCGCCGTGTTCAGCGGAGCAATGCTGCACATGGCTGCATTCCCGGGCGCCGACGCCACCGAGGCGAAGTTTGACGACGCCGACATTCGCGAGACATTCATGGACCAGCTCAATGCGCAGAAAGCGCGCTTTACCAATGCAGTCGCTCAGTACGCCATGTTCACCCATGCCAACCTGCAGCTTGCCGATTTCAGCGGTGCAGACCTGCTGGGGGCCGACTTGCACGGATCGCGCGATGACGGCGCGAACTTTGCCAAGGCCAACCTGAAGCAGGTCAAACGCACCGACGCCGACAAGCTCGAGGCAGAGAACTGGAAGCCGAAGAAGCAGGCCTAAGCAAGGAGACGAGCCATGACCGATACTATGACCGAGACAATGCAGGGCACAAAGCTGGGGCCGGCGCTGGTGCGCAAGGTCGAGGGCGCCGAAGTCACGGTGCTGCGCGAAGGCATTGAAAGCAGCGCGCAGAACGCGCTCGCGTTTCCGTACGCGCCGCAGGCCGGCGACGTGGTGCTGGTGATTGGCGATGCGCCCGCATACATCATCGGCGTGCTGCACGCCCAGGGCGACATGAGCCTGCACTTCCCGGCCAACGTGCACTTCCATGCCCGCGGCGGGTTCCAGTTCAGCAGCGGCGAGCGCGTCGAGATGCAGGCGCCCGAGGTGAAAGTCACCGCCGGCAAGTATGAGCTTGTCGCGCGCACACTCAGCGAGAAAGTCACCAACGCCATGCGCTGGGTGAAAGACCTGGCGTCACTCAAGGCCGGCCGTCGCAAAGTCCAGGTGGACGGCGCGAACATCGAGCGCGCGGAACGGCACATCCTGAAGGCAAAGAAAGACGTGCGCCTGAACGGAGAACGCATTCATCTGGGATAGCCCGCAGACAGGCAGACAGTTCGCTCACACGGACCGAAGCTTGAACAAGAGATCGCGAGGACAGCATGCTTCCAGCATCGACAAAAATGAGCGGCCAGTGCCTGGGCGTACCTGACGTGTGCAAGGTGCCCGCGCCGCCCGCCCCGCCGATTCCGACGCCCTTTCCCAACATGGGCATGTGCATGCAGGCCACCAAGGTCTCCACCAAGGTGAAGGTAATGAACCAGCCGGCCATTCTCATGGGCAGCGAGATCCCGATGTCCAGCGGCGACGAGGCGGGCAGCCTGGGTGGCATGATCAGCAACCAGTTCAAGGGCAAGATCGTGTACAAGAAGGCCAGCTTGAAGGTGAAAACCGAGGGCAAGGGCCAGTGCACCATCACCGCAATCTGCGGCCACAACGGCAACAACGCCAACATGCCCGCCGGCGCGCAGATTGCCCCAAGCCAGGTCATGGTGCTCATCGCCCCGTAGACGGCGCGCGGCTTTGCGATACCGTTGCTCCCCGGTCGATCAACGACCGGGGAGTTTTGCATCATGGAATCGCTTCGCGAGCTTTACCGCGTAGGCGCCGGGCCCAGCGCCAGCCACACGATGGGCCCCAAGCGCGCAGCCGAACTGTTTCTTGAACGCAACGCCGCAGCCGCCAGCTACAAGGTGACGCTGTACGCCAGCCTGGCTGCCACGGGCCGCGGCCACCTGACGGACGTCGCGATGCAGAGCGTGTTTGGCAATCGCGCGTTCAGTATCGAGTGGAAGCCGCGTGAACGCCTTCCGTTTCACCCCAACGGCATGCTGTGGGAAGCGTTTGATGCCGCCGGGGTGCGTCTTGCCGAATGGCAGGTGTTCAGCATCGGCGGCGGTGCACTGCGCGAAGAAAACAGCCCGCCGCCACCGGACCTGTACGTGCGCCGCAGCATGGCCGAGTTCCTGCAGTGGTCGCGCGAAAGCAACATGCCGCTGTGGAAGCTGGTCGAAGAGCGCGAAGGCGCGGGCATATGGGACCACCTGGCCGAGTGCTGGCGCGCGATGCAGGAGGCAATTGAGCGCGGCCTTGAGGCCCACGGCGTGCTGCCCGGCAGCCTGAAACTACGCCGCAAGGCCCACCGGCACTTTGAGCAGGCCAAGGGCCGCCCCGGCCCGCTGCAGCGCACCGGCCTGCTGACGGCCTATGCGCTGGCGGTCAGCGAAGAAAACGCGGCGGCTGGCACTGTCGTCACCGCGCCGACCTGCGGCGCGTGTGGCGTGCTGCCCGCGGTGCTGCGCTACCTGAAAGAAGTGCTGGGCGCCAACGACAAGCAGATCCTGCGCGCGATGGCGACGGCCGGCCTGGTTGGCAACCTGGTCAAGCACAACGCCAGCATCAGCGGCGCCGCCGTCGGGTGCCAAGGCGAAGTCGGTACCGCGTGCAGCATGGCTGCCGCTGCCGCGGCACAGCTCATGGGCGGCGACAGCAAGAAGATTGAGTACGCGGCGGAAATGGGCATCGAGCACCACCTGGGCCTGACGTGTGACCCGGTGGCCGGGCTCGTGCAGATTCCGTGCATTGAGCGCAACGCGGTGGCGGCGATGCGCGCTGTCGATTGCGCCGACTACGCGCTGCTGTCAGACGGCGACCACGAAATCCCGTTCGACACGGTGGTCAAGACAATGAAGGCCACCGGCGAAGACCTGGCTGACCGCTACCGCGAAACCAGCGAGGGCGGGCTGGCGCGGCTGCACGTGCCGGCCGGCGTAGACCCCAAGGCCCTCGAAGGCAACCACTGCGGATAATGTAACTGCCCCGCTATTTTCCTTTGCGCGTGGCCTTCTTCTTGGGCGCTGCTTTGGCGGCCGCGTCTTCTTTTGCTTTCTTGCGCGCACCCGGCACGTTTTCCCGGGCCTCGAGCTCTTCGACAATCTTGCGCAGGCGCACTTCTTCTTCTTCGCGCTTGGCCAGAATGCGCTCGATGGCCGTGAGCTTGTCGGTCGTTTCCTGCAGCTCTTTCTCGGTGCGGGTGTGCTTGCGGCGCAGCTTGGCGTACTTGTCGGCGATGCCGACCTTCAGGGTTTCCAGCAGCTTCTGCAGCTTCTGGTCTGAGCCTTCGTCGCCGCGTTCGGCGGCCTCCAAGTGTTCCGCGACCGCGCCCCGGAACTCGTCCATCTCGCTCTTCCAGTAGGTCTCGGCCTCGGTTGCCTTGCGGCGGGCGCCCTCGACGTCGCTTTGCATGCGCTCGATTTGCGCGCGTCGCTGGCCGGCCAAGGCCTTGGCGCGCATCACGTCCTGCTTGGACAGCTCGATGCCCTCAAGCTGGCTTGCCAGGTCGTTCTCACGCAACTCGGCTTCATTGAGTTGTTTGCGGACGTCTTCGATCTCGCGCTCTTTCTCTGAGGCTACGCGCTCCCACTTCTCGCGTTCCACGGCCAGCTGCGACGACAAGGTCTCGAGTGCTGACGCCGGCGCGCTCTGGTCCACGGTGTCGCGCTCGCGCTGCAGCGACTCTTCCAGCTGCTTGATGCGCTGGGCTTGCTCGCCGCGCATGTGCTGTTCGCTTTCGAGCTTGGCCCGTGCCTCTACCAGTTGCTTCTCGGCTTCGTGGCGGCGTTCGCTTGCCTGCTCGACTTTTTCGCGCAGCATGCGCACTTCTTCGCGCGCTTTCTCTGCCGCGGTCTCGGAGTTGGTCAGCGAATTGCCGACACGCGCCAGTTCGCCCAGCATTTCCTTGTGCTTGCGGTCGAGCTGGGTGATCTCGGCCTGCAGCGCGCGCAGGTCTTCGACTTCCTTGACTGCCTTGTCACGCTCGGCCTTCAGAGTGCGCTGGTCTACGTCGCGCTCGGCGATCAACTTCTTGAGCTCCTCGACTTCGCCGGCCGCTGCTTCCAGGCCCTTGAGCACGTCGTCGCGCTTTCTCGTGATCTCTTCGTTGCGCGCTTTCAGCTTCTCGTTCTCTTCTTTCAAGCCGCCCTCAAGCTGGGCGGCCCTTTCTGCGCCTGCCTTCTCGGCGGCTTCGGCGCGCTTGCGCAGCTCCTCGACTTCGGCCTCCAAGGCCTCGGTCTGTTCCATGGCGCGCTGTTCGGCTTCCCGGGCTTGTTGCAACTGCTGCGTCGCGCGGTTGCGCTCTTCTTCCTCGAGCTTGATTTCCTCTTTCAAGTCCGCCAGCTGCTGCTGGGCAACTTCGATCTGGCGATCGCGGGCGGCAAGCCGGGCTTCTGCGTCGTCGGCTGCCTTGCTGCCCTTTTCGGCCTGCGCGAGGCGTGCTCGCAGGTCTTTCAATTCGCTCTCGAGTGCCTGTTGCGAGTTGCGCGCGGTGGCGGTCTCGGACCGTGCGTCCTGCAGTTCTTCCTGCAGCCGGCTGATGGTGCGGTCGCGCTCGGGCAACCCGGCGGCTTGTGCCTCCAGCTCGTTGGCGCGTGCGGTCTCGGATGCAAGGTCCCGTTCGAGTTCAGCGACGCGTGCGCCGATGCCCTCGGATTCAGACTTCTGCTCGTCGCGCACTTCATCGAGCTTCGTGCGGAGTTCTTTCACTTCCTTGGCCAGCGCCTTGCGTTCTTCCTGCGCGCTGTGCAGGTCGGTGTGCGCCTGCTCAAGGGCGTTCTGGGCCTTGGTGCGCGCGGCTTCGGCGTTGGCGATGTCCATGTCGACGCGCAGCTTTTCTGTGCTGCTGGCCTTCTCAAGCTCGGCAATGCGGGCCTTGAGTTTCTCGTTCTCTTTCTTTGCGCTATCCAGTTCAGGGGCGAGCTTGGCCACGTGCTCGTGGCGCTGTGACAGCTTGGTCTTGGTGTCGGTCAGCTCTTTCTTGATCTCTTCGACCTGGGCGCGCAGGGCCTCGGCCTGGTCGCCGCCGCTGTCCCGCAAACGGTCAAGGTCGCGCTTGGCGGCATCGCGCTCGGCGCGCAGCTTTTCGTTCTCTTCTTCAATGATGGTGAGCGACCGGTCGGCAATGTCGCGGTCTTTGAGCGCTTTATCACGCGCAGCTTCAAGCGCGGTTACTGCCTGGAGTTTTTTTTTCCGGCCTCAGTTTCGGCGCGGGCGTCATTCAGTTCAGCTTTGAGCTTCTCTTCAAGCTCTCGCCTCAAATTCGTCTCATTGCTGAGCTGTGCAGCCATGCGGCGCTTTTCTTCAAGCCACTTGCCTTCTGCCGCGCGCAGGCCCTCGAGTTCGGCTTCCACACCCTCAAACTTGCGCTTGAGCATGCCGAGTTCTTTGGCGGCGTTTCCGGCTTTGCCCAGGTCGGACTCAAGCTGCTTCAGCTCAGCCTTGGCCTTGGTCATCTCGGTGCGGGCCTGTTCAAGCTCGCTGGTCAGCTCTTCACCTTTGCTGGCGTTGGCGCGGGCCTTGACCAGTTCTTTGGTAAGTTGCTGGGCTTCCTGCTTGGCGGCTGCCAGTTCCTGCTCGGCTTTCTTGGCGCGTTCCTCGACGGCCTTGGAGGCCTCGGGCAGGGTTTCGCCCTTTTCGATCGCCTTGAGCTTCTGCTCGGCTTCGCGGCGGTTGTTGGTTTCGTTGCTGAGCTGCGAGGCGAGGCGGCGCTTTTCTTCAAGCCATTGGCCTTCGTTGCTGCGCAGTTTCTCCAGCTCGACTTCCATGTTCTCGAGCTTGGCGCGGGAACGTTCGGTCTCTTTGATCTTGCGCTTGAGGTCTGCAATTTCGTTCTGGAGCTGTTCTGCCTCTGAGGCGGCGCCTGCGGCGGCTTGCTGGCGCACTTCTTCAAGCTCGGACTCCAGGGCCGTGATGCGCCCGTTGGCTTCATCCAGGGCACGCTCGGCTTCGGCGCGGGCCGATGCTTCCTGGTTGATGCCTTCGCTGGCCTCGGCGCTGGATGCCTCCATGTCGGCGATCTGCTGTTGCAGCGACTCAATCTGCTGCTGCGCCTGGTCGGCTGCAGCGCCGCCCTGCTGTGCCTCTTCTACCTGCTGCTGTAACTGGGCGACTTCGTAGTCCTTCTGGGCCAGCGCGGCTTCCAGGGCGCCGAACTGCTCGTTGACCGTGTCGAGCTGCTGCTGCAAATCCATGTAAGTGTCGACGGCCTGGGCGTTGCGTTGCTGCAACTCGGCAATCTGGGACTCGTACTGCTGCGCGTACTGCTCAACGCCGGCCTGGCCGGCCTGGGCCTGTTGCAGCATCTGGCGCGACTGCTGCAGCGCGTCGTAGACCTTTTTGTACTCGCCCTTGTACTGCTCGACTTTTTCGGTGGCCTGCTGCAGTCGCATTTCCATCTGCGTCTGCTGCATGATCATCTGGTTGAACTCTTCGCGGTCGATGGACGCGTCCATCCCGAACTTCTCGGTCACGCTTTGCACGATGCCCATGATCACAGCGGGTGTGATGACCTTGACCTTGCTGGGCAACTGGCTGCGGTCACGAATCTGGGCGTTGGCGTCCAGGTCGGCCATCGCGCGGCCCAGGTCACCGCCGGGTGCCGGGCCGGCTGGCCGGGCTGAGGCGGGCGGGCGCTGATGCTGCTGGGTCTTGCCGCCGCCGGGCAGGACGATTTTGCGAGTACCAGGAGGTTCGCGTCGGGCCATGGCTGCTCTTTCTGCTTGTTGGGACTGTCCGGTATAGCTCAGCGGTCGCCGGGGGCAAGGCTGGGCACGCAAAGAGGACGGGTGCGAAAGGCACCCGTCCCCGGAAGTGCGTAAAAATACAGTCTCACGGCTAGCGGCGTTTGCCCTTGCCGGCTTTTTCCATGGCTTCTTTCAGGTCCTTGGGGCTTTCGCCCTTGATCTCTTCGAACTTGATCAGGTCCGGCCCCTGGTCGTAGTCGAGGCAGCGGCTGCCCATCAGGTACAGCTTGGCTTCGCCGTCAGAGCCCGCCTTGACCAGTTCATAGAAGGTCATGGTCTGGCGCATCTGGCCCGGCTCAAACGGGTGCTCGGTGTAGCGCGTGACGCACACGATGCCGCCGTTGCGGTTGAAGCCCAGGCCCTCAACACTGAAGCCTTCCTTGGTGTCTACGCCTGACGCCGTCACCGGCTCAGCTTTGTCGATAAACGTGTTCCAGGCATAGGTGCCAGCCGCAAGCAGCGCGGCGAATGCAAAGACGCCCTTGATGATCATGTCCATCTTCATGCGTTTCTCCTGTGCGGGCACAGCCACCGCATGTGGTGACCAGCCGAATCTTTGAAATCCAGAGGTAGGGTCAGTCTAACCTGAAACCCCGGCCCTGGCACGCCAGAGCCGGGAATTCCGGAAAGCTAACGTTTGCTGCGCATCTCGGCTGGGTCACCGAATCTACTCTTGGTGAAGTTGACCAGGTCGAACCCGTTGTCCCACTCGACGCAGCGCGAGCCGACGAAGCGCAGCTCGGTCTCTTTGTCGCTCTTAACGGTCAACTGGTAGAAGCTGAGGAAATGGCAGTTTTCGCCCGACACAGGCTCTTCCTCTTTGACGTTCAGGTTTCGCGAGTGGCTTGAAACCACAACGTACTCGACGTCGCCGACCTTCACGGTGAACATGGCGACGCCCTTCTTTTCCTGCAACGCGGCGCCATCGGCCCGCACGGAATCAGGGTCAACGGTAAACGTTGCCCATGCATAGGTCGTGCTTGCCACAAGGGCAGCAATGACCAGCGGCAGGCCCAACAGGGCCGCCAAAGCATTACGGTGCAGCATGGTTGTTCTCCAAGGGGAAAGACCGGGGAGTAACGGCGGCTACGCATCCGCCGGGATGGCTCTGCTATGGGGCGGGGGACACATTAAGAGAACCACGCGGGAGGCCTGACGCCAAATGGCGTTCACCGGGGCCTTCGCGGGTTGGTGTAGACCCATGCCAGCGTTGCGCACGCGCACAGCGCTGCTTTGCGTGTTGCGGGCTTCCATCCCGCACGTGTAGCAGGCCTCTGGCCTGCACGTTTGGCGCCCGTCCCGGGCGCCAAAGCGGGCCGGAGGCCCGCAACACGTGCGCGCGAGCCGCGCGCAACACGTGCGGCCGAGACGGCCGCAACACGTACTTCGAAAGCGCCTAGCGCGCCTGGTTGGTGGGCACGTTGCGGAAGTCGCTGAACCCGGGCCGGTGTTCCGCAGGCACGAACTTGGTCGTGCGCTTGTGGAAGTGGAACGGGATGTCACCCGTGGGCCCGTTGCGGTTCTTGGCGATCAGCAGCTCGACAGCGGACAGCTCTTCGCTGTTGATGCTCGCCATCGTTTCTTCATCTTCTTTGCGATAGATCAGGATCACCTGGTCGGCATCCTGCTCAATGCTGCCGGATTCGCGCAGGTCAGAAAGCATGGGACGCTTTTCGCGGCTGCTGCGCTGTTCAACGCCGCGGTTGAGCTGGGCCGCGGTAATCACGGGCACTTTCAGCTCGCGCGCCAGTGCCTTGAGGCCGCGCGAGATGTTGCCGATCTGCAGGTGGCGGTCGAGGCGATCATTGTCTTTCACGAGCTGCAAATAATCGACGAAGATCGCGTCGATGTCGTGGCGCTCTTTCATACGCCGCGCCTTGGAGCGAATTTCGCTCAGGTTGAGCGTGAAGCTGTCATCGACAAACAGCGGCACGTGGGCCATGTCGTGCATGGCCTGCTTGAGCGCGATCTCTTCCTCGCGCGAGTACGCGGCCAGCTTCACGCGCTTGAGGTCAACCTCGGCGCGCGAGCACAGAATGCGCTGCACCAGCTCAGTCGCGGTCATTTCCAGGCTGAACACCAGCACGCCGCCCTTGCCGTCTTCGCGATTCTGGTGGCGGTCCCAGGCGATATTCTCGGCCAGGTTCAGCATCAGGCTGGTTTTGCCCTGGCCCGGGCGCGCGCCGATCACGACCAGTTCGCCGGCCTTCCAGCCGGTGGTGTACCCGTCCAGTACGGGATAGCCCGACGTAAGCCCGGGCAGCATGTTGCCGTCGTGCGAGTTGCGCCACTCGCGCAGCTTGGCCTGCTGCTCCATCACCTGCTGGATGAGCTGCTGGATGGTGTGCGTTTCGCCGTGGTAGCGCTGGGCGGCGATCTCGAACACGTCGCGCTCAAGCTTTTCGATCACGTCTTTGGGAGTGCGCGTTTCGTCCAGCGCCATGGCGCGCACGTCGCCGGCGCGCAGCACGATTTCGCGCATCAGGCTGCGGTCGCGCACAATGCCGGCGTAGCGTTCGGCGCCGTAGGCGCTGGGCAGGCGGTGGCTGATCTCTTCAAGATAGTGGTGCAGCGCGTCGCTGCCGCCGCATTCGTCGATGGCGCCGGCTTTCTTCACCTGCTCGGCGACGCTGACCCAGTCAGCTTCGTGGCCCTCTGACGAAAGCTGCATGATCGCGCGGAAGATGTGCTGGTGCGACGCGCGCCAGAAGACCTCGGGCCGCTTGAGGATCAGCGACACTTCCGGCAGGCAGCCCGGGTCTACGAAAATGGCGCCAAGCACAGCCTGCTCGGCTTCGATGGAGTGGGGCGGGATGAAGCCTTCTTTGTCTGCCATACGAACAAACCACCGACACCCGTGTAGCGGGCGCAAAGCCAACGGTACAAAGTCGTGCGACAAGATTTTGATGTGCGGACTGAACTGCCATCCGCGAGGAACAACTTGTAGCGCGATTTTTCAGGGCGCGGGAAGCGGGGGAAGCAATTTGGATAGATGTCAGTTGGTGATAACCCGTGTGCACTACCAGCCCCATTTTACCTTGGCGTGTTCGTGGGCCAGCAGCTCGGGCGGCAGCGCCTCGGGCTCGATCGGCGTGCGGGCGTCGTCGGCTTTGTCCCAGCGCCGGTTATAGTAGGCTTGGGCCTTGAGCATGATCAGGCTTTCCAGCAGCTCCTGCCCGATGGAGCTGCGGGGAATTGGCCGCAAGACCCCTTCGTCGTTCTGCATGCCGTCGTTCGCGAACCAGAATGCGCGATCATAGTCGCCCGTCGCAAACGCCGTCTGGCCTTGGCGCAGGCGCAGCAGTGCACGCTCGGTGTCGTTAAACCCGCGCAGGCGCATCGCATCCCAGGCTGCGTCCAGCTGGCCCGACCGGGCCGCGGGGTCGCCCTCGGTGCGTGACTTTTCCAGCGCCAGCCGGCCATAGCCCGCGAACGTTGCCAGCAGCAACAGCGGCAGCACGAACGCGGCCCAGCCGGCTTTGACTGTGCGAGCGCGCGTTGGCACCAGCACCAGCCACGAAAACGGAAGCAGCGCCAGCGCGCCCGTAAGCCAGAGCACGGGCACGCCCAGAAACGCGCCGACGGCGGCCAGCGCGCCGACGTTCAATACACCAATCCCGTACCCGATCAGGCGGCTTTCGGGGTTCGGGCGTGAAAGCTGCGACGACGCCAGCCACGCGATCAGCAGGCCCTCAGCGCACAGGAACAGCAGCCAGCGTTCGGCATCAAGAATCCCGACCAGGATCGCCGCCTGCACGAAAGGCAGCAACAGCAGAATGCGCGAAGCCGACTTGAGGGCGGCCGGATGCTGCCGCAGCACCGCCGTCTGCAGCGCAAGGCGCACGACAAAGCTGCCGCGGCGGCGTTTGCTTTCGGGCAATTCGTATGAGTCGAAAGCCGGTTTCGGGGGCAGCTTGGCAGGCGGCATTGCGGATTCCGGATCGGAGGCACAGGCGAGGCGCGTCAATCCACGATGCGCAAACGCCTCACAGTTCGACTACCATGCCTTCGCGGGCGGCAATAAACTCGGTGTCCGGCGCCTCTTCTTTCCCGAGCGGCAGGTACTTCTCATTCATTAAACGGTCCAGCGCGTCGTCGGTTCGGGTCGGGTCGTGGTGGGTGAACGCCATGCGCTTGATGCCGGCTTCGCGGGCCAGGGCGATGTTGTATTCAAAGTAGCTGTGCCCCCAGCCGCGCTTGCTGAGGTGCGGCTTGCCGGGGCTCTCGTAATCTTCCTGGGTATAGGTGGTGTCAAAGGCGACGAAGTCGGCATCGCGGCAGAAGTCGATCAGCCGCCGGTTCATCATGTGGTACAGCGCCTTGGTGTCGCTGGTTTCGTCGATGTCGTGCTCAGGCCACGGTTCGTGGTCGCCGGTAAAGATGAAACTCTTGCCATCGGCTTCAATGCGATAGGCCGTGCAGTAGACGGGGTGGTTGGTCAGCTTGATGCGGACCTTCACGCCCTCGGCAAGGTCAAAGCACTTCTCGACACCGTCGGGGAACATCTTGTTGTAGTCGTTGTAGGTGACCACGCTGTCGAGCATGGTGTTCTCGACCGGGAAATAGCTGTAGGTCATCTGGTCACGCATCACGGTCTCAAACCCCTTGCCCTCGCGCAGGGGCCCGATGCCGTACACCTGCACATTGCTGCCGGGCGTGTAAATCGGCGTAAAGAATGGGAAGCCGTGAATGTGGTCCCAGTGCGTGTGGGTGACCAGCAGGCGAATGTCGAAGGGCGGCTTGCCCGATGCCATCAGGTGATCAGCCAGTGAGCGAATGCCGGTGCCGCAGTCGATGATGATGATCGGGCCGGTGTCGCGGACCACCTGGATGCACGTGGTGTTGCCGCCGTAGCGGGCCGTTTCCGGGCCCGGTGTCGGCAGGCTGCCGCGTACACCCCAAAACCTGATCTTCATGAAACTCTCCCCGCGCAGCATAGCAGCGGTTGGCAGGATATGGCTACTCAGTGGGCAGCTTTGGCGGCGGTGGCGCTGACTTGACATCCAGCACGCGCACCCACGCCGGCTGGCGGGGTGCCGAGGCCAGGAAGTGAATCTCAAGGGCCCGTGTGCCCTGCCTTGCCTGCCAGTGCAGGGTGTACTCGCGCTCTGTCCGGAACAGCTCTTCGCTGAATGGCGGTGTCGGCTCGCCCAGCGCCTTGAGAAGCGCGTCTACCGACCAGTCGTCGCCCGAATGCTGCGCGGCGCCAAACTCAAGCTTGAAGCCCTTGAAGCGCTCGGTCGCGCCCGCGACGGCGCTGCCCGGCCCGGCGATGGTCACCGCGGTAATCCGGTTGTCCCCGTCGTGCTGGATGAGCCAGCCGTCGGCGGCGTGCAATTGCCGCCCGGTGATGTTCTGCTTGGACTTCAGGTCGTCGTAGGCCTCGTACGATTCTCCCAGCAGGTATCCGCCGGCGCCGTCTTCGGTCATCGCGAACTCGACGCTCTGGGCACCGGCGATGGTCTTGTAGCCCAGGTGCACCGCCCAGGCGATCACGGCAAAGATCACGGCCACGCCCAGCACCGTTGCCACGGGCCTGAGCACACCGGGTTTGCGGACGCTGGTGGCATCGATGTAGTCCTGGGCCAGCGCGATGCGGTCGGTCGGCGTCTGGGTGGCGGTTTTGCCGCGCACCGAGTCACGGCGCAGCACCTGCAACTCAGACGCGTCTTCGTCGCGCGTGGGCATGTGCACTTCAATGCTGTCGGTGCCGGCCGCGCGGCGCACGATCGTGTTGACCTGGCTTGCCGGGATATGGAACGAGCCGCTCTGGGGCTGCTCCGTATTGCGGACTTTGCGCGTGCCGGGCACCGGGGCCTCGTGCGAGCCCGACTTCATGCGGTCGACTTCTTCGCGCAGCTTGACCAGCTCAAGCGCCAGTTCGCGGCGCAGGTCGTCGTCCGGCAGTCGGTCCGCCAGCGCCTTGAGTTCGGGGTTACTGCGCGGCGAGCGGCTGCTGATGCTGCGGGGCGCAAAGTGCTCGTCGGCCAGCAGGTATGTGCTGTCGTCATCGCTGGCGCGACCCGCCGACGCCGGGCCCGGTACCGGCACATCAACCTTGGGCCGCGGCACGATGAAACTGTCCCGCACAGCCGGCGTGTTGCTTTGGGGCACGGGCGTGTCACGCGAGCTGCCGACGCTGCCGTAGCGCGTAATGGTGGGCGCACTTTCTTCTTCGGGGTCCGGCAGGCGCGGCACCATCTCGGTCGGGTTGCCGACCGGGATCTCTGTGGACGACCGGCGTGGCACCTCGGTCGAGCTGGCTGGGGCGGTGGCGCGGAAGATGTCGGTCTTGCGCGGGTCGTCTTCGCCGGCTTCAGCGGCGATGCCGTCGTCTACGCCATCAGCCAGCGGTGCAAGTTCCTGCGAGTCTGAGGCGCGCATCCGCACCTTGGAATCGTGCACCTTGGGCCAGTTGCCGCTGTAATCGCTCTTGATCTGGTCGTCGCGCACATTGACGGTCGGGGGCCGCTCAATCGCAGGCGGCTTGTTCAACGACGGGATCTTGTGGCTGCGCTGTTGCTGCGGCACCTCGGTCTCGACGTTGCGGGCCTTGGGCACGACCTCGGTGGCGGCGCCCTGGGGCACGTCTTTCTCGATGGTGTGGTCGGTGGGCCGCTCAGACCGGTCCACGTCGATGGCCTTGCGAATGGCGGTGCGTTCAGACGAGGCGTCCGCCTCGTCGCGCGTCAGCACCGATGTGCCGCGCCGCGACATCACGCGCGTCATGCGCTGCTGCTGCTTGTTGAACAGCTCGAGTTTCTTGGCCACGAGCTGCTTGTGGCTGTCGGTGAGGCCGGGGTCTTTCAGCAGCGGTTCAAGGATGCGACAGGCGTCACCGTGCTTGCCCGAGTCGGCAAGCGACTCGGCTTCGCGGATCTTGCGCACGATGACCAGTGTGTCCATGAATGCCCGGAGTGCGCCCGTGACTGCGCCCGAAAGTGGGGAATTTACCCGTTGCCCTTGTCGCGGGCCAGCCCCCTCAGCCTTGTCTCGACGTCGCGGCCCCAGGCCTGGTAGCCCGGCTCGGTGCCGCTCAGTTCGGCCAGCAGCTCGGCATGCACGCGCCCGTTGCTGGCGACGGCGTTTTCGCCGAACAGCCAGTCCTGCCCGCCCGCGAAGTCGGTGACCGTGCCGCCCGCCTCAGTCACCAGCAGGCAGCCGGCGGCGATGTCCCATGGCTTGAGGTACGGCTCCCAGTACCCGTCAAAGCGCCCGGCCGCCACGTACGCCAGGTCAAGGCTGGCGGCGCCGGGGCGGCGGATGTCGTGGCACTTGAGCACAAGGCGGCTGAAGTTGTCGATGTTGTTGCGTTCAACCTCGTTGCGCACATACGAAAAGCCCGTGGCCAATATGCTGTGCTTGATATCAGGGGTATCGCTGACGCGCAGGCGCTTGCCGTTCAGGAAGGCGCCGGCGCCGCGCTCGGCCACAAAGCGTTCGCGCAGGTAGGGCGCCTCAACCAGCGCCAGCGCGGCTTGCCCTTTGTGCCAGTAGGCGACGCTGGCGGCAAAGAACGGAAAGCTGCGCGCGAAGTTGGTGGTGCCATCGACGGGGTCGATGATCCACCACGAGTCGCTGTCGGCCAGGTGGGCGCCGCTTTCCTCGGCCAGGATGGCGTGGTCCGGGAAACGCTGCCGGATGGTGCGGATGATGACCTGCTCGGATTCACTGTCGGCGATGGTCAGCAGGTCGCGGTGGCGGCCCTTGCGCTCGATGTGGTCGGTCTCGAGCTTGTCGAAGTACTTAAGCTGCACTTCCGCCACGGCCTGTGCAATTGTCGTAAGAAACGGAATATCCGGCACTTGTGTCATGGGGTCGATTCTGAAAAAACACTGGTCCGCGGAAGCGCAAAACCGTTATACTTGGGATGTGTCGGAGGTGGGGAAATTGTCCTCCTCCAAGTTTCGACAGGTATCTGCCGAAATGTGCCTCCCCTGCTTCCGACATGCCGCGGGCCGTCCGAAAGGACGGCCCGAGTGCATTTGGCTTCGCCGGTTGGCCTAGCTGACAGGTTCCAGCTCTTGCTGCGGCAGCATGGCTACCGCCTTGTCAGCGGACGCCCGGGCCAGTTCTTCGATTCGGGCGCGGGTGTTTGCCATCAGCTCTTCGATGGCCAGCTTCTGGTCTGAGGCCACGTCGCCGGCGCGGGTCTGCGCGTCGGCCAGCGCCTTGACTGCGCGCTCCCAGTGCGTCTGGAACATGCCCAGGTCAGCGGCGCCTTTCTTGATGACGTGCTTCTCAAGAATGTGCGCGGGCGGCCGCCGCAGCCCCTTCACCAGGCCGACCCACGAAAGCAGCTTCAGCCCGTAGTAGCTGGTGTCGATCTCGTACCAGTAAAAGCCCTGGCAGGCCGCGCCCGGGTAGTGGTGGTGGTTGTTGTGCCAGCCTTCGCCGCCGGTGGCCAGCGCGATCCAGAGGTTATTGCGGCTGGTATCGGTGGTGGCAAAGCGCCGCCGGCCGAACACGTGGGCCAGCGAGTTGACGGTAAAGGTCGAGTGCCAAGTCAGCACGGTCGAAAGAAAGAAACCGATCAGCGTAATGCCCCACGCGCCGACGCCGGTGCCGGTGATCAGGTAGCCCAGCCCCCACACCGAAACGCCCAGCAGCAGCGGGCCAATCCAGTCGTGCTTGTCGATAAAGCGCAGTTCAGGAAACTTGACGAAGTCCGGAATCAGGTCCTGCTGCGTCTTCTCATACTTCTTGCACATGATCCAACCGGTGTGGCTCCACCAGAATCCGCGCTTGGGCGAGTGAACGTCCACGGTATCGTCGCTGTGCTTGTGGTGATGGCGGTGATGGGCAGCCCACCAAAGCGGGCCCTTCTGCACAGCCGTGGTGCCGGCGAAACCCATCAGGAACTGCATGACGCGCCCCATGCGATAAGAGCGGTGCGAGAAGTAGCGGTGATAACCGGCAGTCAGGAAGAACACTCGGCTGAAGTAAAGCACGGCCATGATGATCCACGCGCTCCAGTGAACGCCGGTGTAAATGGCGATCAGGGGCACGAAGTGCATGATGGTGAAGACCACCGTGCCGACGCGGAGATTGATCTTCTCGTCAGGTGCTCGCTTGAAGGTTGCGCTCATAAGCAGTGTCACCTCAATCGTTTGGCCCGGGGGGTGGACCGAATGCAGGGTTATAGAACATGAATCGGCCAATCGCCGCGCAAAATCCAGCGACAATCGTGCGCGACTTGACGCACATCCGCCGTGCCACCGAAGACGCTTGCGAGCACTGCGCCCATCGGCCTAGTATGCAGCCATGGCCCGCGCAACCAAAACCGTAGCAGACGAGATCGCCATGCGCTGCGTTGCCGCGCGCGCCCGCCTGCTTTCACGGGTCGTTTCCAACCTGTACGACGATGCCCTGAGGCCCGTGGGCCTGACTTCGGCGCAGATGACGATCTTGACTGCCCTGGAGCACTCGGGCGGCGCGCAACCGGCCCAGCTTTGCGAAGTGCTGATGATCGACAAGTCCACCCTTTCGCGCAACGCCGACCGCATGGAGCGCAACGGGTGGGTCAAGCGCGAATCCGGCCCCGATGCCCGCAGCCACAAACTGCACCTGACCGACAAGGGCCGCAAGCGCCTTGAACAGGCCGTCCCGCAGTGGCGCAAAGCGCAGGCCGAGGCAGAAGCGCTGCTCGGCAAGCCCGGCCTGGATTCGGTTGTCAAAGTAACCAAGCGCCTCCGCGGATTCTGAAGCGCAGGTATTCAAACTGCAAAAGGCCGTTGACCACCAAGGACACGAAGCGACACGAAGAACTTCTTGTTGGCAGAACTCTTCGGTGGCCCTTCGCGGACAAACGCGGTGCATTTGCCTCTGCAGTTCTTGGCGCCTTGGCGACTTGGCGTGAGTCATGCAGTTGCCCTTCACCGCCTGAACTGACCCGCCACCCTTCCCCTGCATTGCGCACGGCGCGCAAACCGCTACCATCCCGCGCCCATGCGCCGCGACGATATCCGAAACATTGCTGTCATAGCCCACGTTGACCACGGCAAGACCACGCTCGTTGACGGCTTTCTCGAGGCTGCCAATTTCTTCGGCCACAAGACCGACCACGCCGAAGCGTTCATGGACAGCAACCCGCTTGAGCGCGAACGCGGCATCACCATCCTGGCCAAGAACGTCAGCTTCAAGTGGAAGGGCACCAAGATCAACCTGATCGACACGCCCGGCCACGCCGACTTTGCCGGCGAGGTTGAGCGCGTGCTTTCCATGGCCGACGGATGCTTCCTGCTGGTCGACGCCGCCGAAGGCCCGATGCCGCAGACCAAGTTTGTCCTGCGCAAGTCGCTCGAGCACAACCTCAAGCCGCTGGTCGTGATCAACAAGATCGACCGTCCCGACGCCCGCAGCCTTGAAGTGCTTGACCTCGTGTTCCAGCTTTTCATCGACCTGGGCGCGGACGACAGCCAGCTTGATTTCCCGGTGCTGTACGCCAGCGGGCGCCAGCGCATCGCCAGCGACGACCCGATTGTCCCGGGCAAAGACCTCGTGCCGTTGATGGACGCGATGATCAACCGCATTCCCGGCCCCGAGGTTGAGCCTGACAAGCCGTTCCAGGTGCAGATCACGAATTTCCTGTACGACCAGTTTGTCGGTCGCGTCGGCATTGGCCGCATCATGCGCGGCACGCTCAAGGCCAAAGACCCCGTCGTCGTCGTCAAGCGCGACGGCAGTATCAAGAACGCGCAGGCCAAGCAGGTGCAGGTGTTTGACGGCCTGAGCCGCAAGGACGTTACCAGCGTGCGCGCCGGCGACATCGTGGCGATCGTCGGCATCGAAGGTGTGGACATCGGCGACACCGTGGCCGACCCCGATCACCCGGACGCCCTGCCGCCCGTGCCGATCGACGAGCCCACCGTCGCCATGGAATTCCGTGTCAACGACTCGCCCTTTGCCGGCCAGGAAGGCGACTTCGTCACAAGCCGCCAGGTGCGTGACCGCCTTGAGCGCGCCGCCGAAGCTGACGTGGCATTGCACGTGGATACTGGCGACGCCGCCGAAAGCTTTCGCGTTGCAGGCCGCGGCACGTTGCACCTGGGCATCCTGGTCGAGAACATGCGCCGCGAGGGTTTCGAGTTCGTCGTCGGCGCCCCCGAGGTGATTTTCCACGACACGCCCACGGGCAAGCAGGAACCGTGGGAAGACGCCGCCGTTGACGTCACTGCCGAGCACACGGGCAAAGTGATTGAGTTGCTGGGCGCCCGGCAGGGCCAGCTCAAGCACATGGAAAACCACGGCAACCGCACCGTGTTGCACTTCGAGATTCCGAGCCGCGGCTTGATCGGCATGCGCACCAAGATGCTGACGGCGACCGCGGGCGAGGCAATTTTCAGCCATCGCTTTATCGAGTATCGACCCGTGGCCGGCGACATTCCGCCCAGGGCGCGCGGCGCGCTGATTGCCACCGACCCGGGCCAGGTGACGACGTACGCGCTGGACAACCTGACCGACCGCGGCGACTTTTTCGTGCAGCCGGGTGACAACATTTATGTCGGCCAGGTGGTGGGGGAAAACTGCCGCGAGGGCGACCTTGGCGTGAACGTCTGCCGCCTGAAACACCTGACGAACATCCGCAGCAGCACGAAAGAGACGTTCACCAAGCTCAAGGCCAAGCGCGGCATGAGCCTGGAAGAAACGATGGAATGGATCGAGCCCGATGAGCTGGTAGAGGTAACACCCAAGGGCTGGAGAATCCGCAAGCGCGAGCTGAACGAGAACGCCCGCAAACGCACCAAGAAATCCGGCGCATAATCCCAAGCACAAGCAAGTGCGGGCACCCCGCGTGCGCCACTACAGATTGCCACCTGCCCCGATCTAGTTGTCGGCGTGAGCCAACGGCGCCAGCTGGGGGCATTTCTTGGCAGGCCGATCGAAGCATCATCCGGTGCCCCGATGCCGGGTTGGCTAGCCTTCTTCTTCGAGCACGTCGTAAATCTTCAGTTCGAACCTGGTGTAGTAGTACAGGTTCTTGGACTTGTCAGGGTCGTCGTGCGTGCCCTTGGATCGGTCGCGGTAATGGACTGTGATCGTGTAAAAGCCGGCTTGCGTCGGCGTGCCCTCGAACATGCCGGTGCTGGTGTTGAACGTGATGCCCGGGGGCAGCTTGCCCTTGTTCTCGCCGCTGTGGTCGTACCAGGGCTCATACTCAAGGTCGGTGATGTAGTTCGAGTGCACCGTCACCTTGGCGCTGAAATACTTGCCGACCATGCCTTTTTCGCGGCTGATGGTGGCGCTGGCAGTGACGACTGGCGGCCCGCTGTCTGTTTCCTGTGTCTCGGCGCAGGCCAGGATCAGCACTGACAGAACCACAATGAACCAGATTGAGCCGACAGGCTTCTGCTCGTGCGCGCTCACGGGGATACTCCGTAGGAAGGGTAATGTGCAAATTGTACGCTGCGGCTTCACTTCATCAAGCGGCCCGAGGAATTTGCCATGCGCACAATCGCCTTCCTGACGCTGGTTACGCTGGGCTCGGCGCTGCATGCGCAGTTGCCGTCGCGCGCGGCTTCAGTGGATGAAATCGAGAAGCTTCCCGGAGACACCTCCAGCCTAAACTTGAACAATGTCAGCAACGAAATGCTGGCGGCGTTGTCGCGCTTCACGGCGCTCAAGCGCCTGAGTTTCAACTCGCGCAACGGCACCTATGACGATGCCGGCCTTGCCCACATCGGCAAGCTGACGACGCTGATTGAATTGCACCTGACAGGCAGCGAGACGTTCACGGATGCCGGCTTGGAGAAGCTGGTAGCGCTCACGGAGTTGGCGAAGCTGACGCTCATGAACGGCAAGTTCACCGACGCCGCGATTGCCAAGCTGGGCAAGCTGCCGAAGTTGGAGGACCTTGACCTGACGTTCTGCGACGCCATCACCGGCGCGTGTTTCGCTGAATTTCCTGAGACGCACGTACTCGAAGACCTGAACCTTACCCGCTGCACCAAGTTCGGCGCCGCGGGCTACAAGGCCGTTGCGCGCCTTGCCAATCTGGAAGACCTGAACATTGTCGGCACATTCGTGACCGCGGACAACGTGACGGCGCTGGCCGGGGCGGCCAAGCTCAAGCGCCTGGTGATTGGCGGCGAAGGCTTTGACGACAGCGTTTGCGCCGCAGTCGCCAAGATTGAGAGCCTGGAGATGCTGCAACTGGGTCAGGGGCGAATCACCGACGCGGGCGCAAAGCACTTCGCCCTGTTGAAGAAGCTGACTTCGCTGACCGCGCCGCTGCAACCGATCGGCGACGGCACGCTGGAAGCCTTCAAGGCCCACGCAGCCATCCAGACGCTGCAACTGCGCAGCTCTCGCGTGACGGCCAAGGGTCTGGTGTTTCTGAAGACGATGCCCAAACTGCAGAGTGTTGACGTTTCGGGCGCGCAGATCGGCTTGGACGGCTGCAAGGCGCTCAGCGAGTGCGTGACACTGGAACGCCTGACGCTGGAGGATTGCGGCATTGACGACGCGGGCGTTGAGCAACTGTGCAAGCTCACGCAGCTGTTGTATCTCGACCTGAGCGATAACCCGTACAGTGCTGAGGTGGCGATGAAGCTCGTGGCGCTGACGAAACTGCGGACACTGAACCTGAGCGAGAACCCGGCGATCACGGAATCCGTGGTCAACAAGCTGAAAGAGACGCTGAAAGAAACCAAGATCAGCTACACCAAGCCGCGGCGTTGATTAGTTGTCGCGGCGTTTGACGGTGATCTTGGGTTTGGCCTTTGACGGGCTTTTGATCAGCTCCATCCGAAACGTTTCGTTGGTGCCAAGGCGCAGCTCGATGGGGCCTTTCTTCAGGCCAATCAGCTGGTCGCGGCCGTCAAGCGCCTTGCCGTCGAGAAACGTGCCGTGCTTGCTGAGGTCTTCGATGAAGATGTGCTTGGCATCGGAGAAGCTGATTTTCACGTGCTTGCCGCTGACGGTCAGCAGGTGTTTTTCCTTGTCGCCGTGGCCCTTGAAGGGTTTTTCGGCTGGCGGCTCGCTCAGGTGATCGGGGCCGATGATGCGCAGGCTGGCTTCGCGTGAGCGGCCGATGGTGGCTTCGCCGCCTTCCTCGACAACGAACTCGGTGCCTTTGCAGAAGCCGGCAATGCCGGTGAACTTGATTGTCAGTACGTCGGCCATTGCGTCTCCGCCTGCCTGTTACGCGGGTTCGTGGTTTGTGTACACGTTCTGCACGTCGCCGTAATCTTCGAGTGTCTCGACCAGCCGGTTCACTTTCTCGGCGGTTTCAGCGTCGACTTCAATCTTGGCCTGCGGGATGTATTCAAGCTGCGCCTCGAGCCACTCGACGCCCTTGGCGGCCAGGGCCTTCTTGACCGTCTCGAGCTCGGTGGGGGGTGTCGTCACGGTGAACATGCCTTCGCCGGCAATCAGGTCTTCGGCGCCGGCTTCGGCCACCAGCATCATCAGCTCTTCTTCGGGCAGCGTGTCGTCGGTTTGCTCGATGACGATGATGCCCTTGCGGTCAAAGCCGTGCATGACGCTGCCCGTCGCGCCCAGGTTGCCGCCCTGTTTGTCGAAGATGTGCTTGATGTCGGGCGCGGTGCGCTTGCGGTTGTCGGTCAGCGCCTCGACGATGATGGCCACGCCGCCGGGCGCGTAGCCTTCGTACAAGAGTTCTTCGGGGTCGGCTTCTTTCAGCTCGCCGGTGCCGCGCTTGATGGCGCGGTCAATGTTGCCGGCGGGCATGTTTTCCTTGCGCGCCTCGGCAATGGCGTCGGCAAGCCGGTTGTTGGCGCGGGCGTCGCCGCCGCCGATGCGCGCGGCCACGATGATGTTCTTGGCCAGGCGCGACCAGATTTTCCCGCGCTTTTTGTCCACCGCGGCTTTGCGGTGCTTGATGTTTGCCCACTTGCTGTGGCCTGCCATGGCATTCCCCTGAAAAGTCGATTCTAGAATCTGCGCGCGTGCGGGTCAGTGGCTTGTTGAGGGCGTCACTGTCCGGTGGTGCCGCCGCGATACTCGATGTCTTTGCGGCGTATGAAGTCCGTATCGAGCCGGAAGCGGTCGCCGAGATACTCTTTGCGCACGACCGCGTCACCCGCGATTTCGCGGGGCGGGCCCTCTTTGATGACCTGGCCGTCGACGATGATGTAGCTGCGGTCGGTCATGGGCAGCACTTCGCGCACGTTGTGGTCAGTCAGCAGGATCGCGATGCCCTTGGCGGTCAGGCCCAGCACCAGCTCGCGCAGGTCTTGAATCGCGATGGGGTCAACGCCGGCAAACGGCTCGTCGAGCAGAATGACCTTGGGGTTGCCGATCAGCGTGCGCGCGATTTCAAGGCGGCGCTTTTCGCCGCCGCTGCATGAGCCCGCGGGGTTGGTGCGCACCTTGTGCAGGCCGAACTCGTTGAGCAGTTCTTCCAGCCGGTTCTGGCGCGCGCTTTTGCCCAGGCTGGTGGTCTCGAGAATTGCCAGCAGGTTCTCTTCGACGCTCAGGCGCGCGAAGTAGGTGTCTTCCTGCGGCAGATAGCCCAGGCCGTGGCGTACGCGTCGGTGCATCGGCAGGTTGGTGACGTCTTTGCTATCGAGCATGACGCGGCCGCCGTCGGGCTTGTGCACGCCCATCAGCATCTTGAAGGTGGTGGATTTGCCCGCGCCGTTGCGGCCCAGCAGGCCGACGGTTTCGCCGGCGCGAACCTCGACGTTCACGCCGCGCACAACGGTGCGCCCGCCGAAGCGTTTGGTAAGGCGGTCTCCGTGCAGGACAAGCTCAGCCATGCGTGGATGGTAGGAGCCGGAGCGGCCAATTACCATCGGGCCGGCACTACTTGCGGCGGATCAGGCGGTCTTCGTCCACGCCTATGGCTGCGCGCAGGCCTTGTGTGTCGCCCAGCCAGCGGCGGCCGTCTGAGTAGTAACCGGCTGTGGGCTTGATGCTGGCGTCGTGCTGGGCCCACCACTGGTTGAACTGGTGCATGTGCAACTCGCGCATGTACTTGGCGAACATGCTTGCCAGCGCGATTGGCAGGTGGCGGCCCTCGCCCTTTTCGACGAAGGCGACGAACATGCGCGGCACGCCCTCGACCTCGGGAATCGTCAGCTCGTAGGTGCTCAGCTTGTCGCTTTCGTGCAGCACCTCGACCCGAGCCTCCGGAAACTCGGTGTGCAGCGTGCGCGCATAGCGCGTGCGGCCGCCCTGCCGGTCCACGACCACGGCAAGGTTGCGATGCTGCTGCCAGAAGCGGCCCAGGATGCCGCCGATGCACTCGAACTCGGCGCGCGCTTTGCTTTTCACGCGCTTGAGCAGCTTGTTGAACTCGCCCTCAAGCAGCGCGGTCACGCCCAGCCCCGCGAGTTCCATGCCCGCGGCCTCGAGCGCCCGCTTGATCGGTTGCGCGCGCAGCCGCATGCGTGCGGCGTCGGCTTCGAGCGGAAACGGCGTTGGCGGCTCGCCGTACCAGTCATAGTCCTGCCAGCGGGCAGGTGCGCAGATGGTGTCGCGAAAGGCAGCGTAGTCGTCGATGGCTGCCCCGGCAACGCTGGCCCAACACAACACTTCTTCTTCGAGCGCCTTGATCTTGCCCGACGTGTAGATCTGCTTGCTGTCGCACACCACGGGCCGGTGCTTGCGCTCGTGCGGTTCGCGCCCCAGGTTCAGCGCCTCCCACAGGTCCAGCTTCAGCAGCGCGTCGGCTGACAGCGGCCTGGCAAGCCGAAAGGCGGCATAGCCCAGCGTCAGCGGCCCGAGAATCGGGCCCAGGCCGGCTTCGTCGATACCGAGCAGGACAGGAAACATGCGCGCGGTCTAAGTCGCCGCGGTGCGCGGTGCAACGCGTGGCGGGAGTTTGCTGATAAGTGGACAAGTCGTGCGCCGCTATACCGGGTATTCGACGCCGCGTTCGGCGCACCAGGCTTTGGCCTCGTGGTTGAAGCGTTGCAGCAGCCTGTCGCGCAGGGCCGCATCCATGAAGCCGCGCTTGAAGCCTTCGCGGGCGACGCGCACCAGCGTGCTGCAATCGACACCAAGCACTTCGTGGGCCACTTCGTACTCGCGGGTTACGCTGGTGTGGAACATGGCCGGGTCGTCACTGCTGAGCACCAACGGCACGCCAGCTTCAAGCAGGCGCGGCAGCGGGTGATCTGCCAGGCGCTTTACGGCACCGGTGCACTCGTTGCTCACGGGGCAGACTTCCAGGGCGACGTTGCGTTCGACCAGCAGCTGCATCAGCGCCGGGTCATGGGCGCTGCGAATGCCGTGGCCGATGCGTTGGGGCCCCAGGTCAAGCGCGTCGTACACGTCGTCCGGCGAGCTGACTTCGCCTGCATGCACCGTCAGTTTCAGTCCCATGTCGCGCGCGCGCTGATAGACCGGCTTGAACTGGGGCAGCGGGTCGGTGTGCTCGGCGCCGGCCATGTTGAACGCGCAGATATCCACTTCGCCGAGCAGCGGCTCAATGTCGCGCAGCCGCTCAAGCGCGTACTCGGCACCGTGCTGGCGGCCTGTTGCCACCTGCATGCGCAACGCAATGCCGTGCTGCACCTCGGCGGCTTTCAAGCCGCGCCATGCCGCGCGCACGATTTCGGCGCTGTCGTGGCCGCCCTCAATGATGCTGGTGCCCAGGCCGACCATGATCTCGGCGAACAGCACGTTCTGGCGCACCAGCGAGCGTGCGACTTCGTAGGCCGCAAACTCGTAGTCTTCGGCAGACTTCAGAAAGCTGACCGTCCACTTGTAGACCTCAAGAAAGTGGGCGAAGTCGTCAAACTCGTAGCGCCTGTGCACGTGCTCAATGGTGGGGGCCTCGGCTTGCCGGCCGTGTTTCTTGACCAGCTCGAAGAGCGCCTCTACGGGGATCGAGCCCTCCAGGTGCAAGTGGAGCTCGGTCTTGGGAAGGCTGGAAAAGTCAATCGGCAACGCGGCGGCCCGATCTGTCCTGGGGTCTTGAGCGGTTAAGATTCGGGTAAGGATACGGCATGGATTCGCCACGTGCCAACCGGGAATTGAATACTTGATTCGCTTAAGGCACGGCAAAGGCGTTCACCACAGAGCACACAGAAGCCACAGAGAACACAATGAAACCACGGGCTCGCGCCGAATTGCGCGACTGCACAGGGCGAATTCGCCACGGCGCCAAGAACGCCACGGCCGTGCTGAGGACTCGCAAGTCACAAGGCAGGCCGTGGCGCTCGTTGCGCCTTGGCGCGAAGCAGTTGCAGTTCGCCGCGATGGGGTCTGACGATGCCTTCGCGGTGCTCGCCGGAGCGTAGCGCCGCATTCGGACAGACTTGCTGCTTCAGTGCTTGTCGATGGGCTGGCCGAAGACCAGCAGGTGGCCGTCGGGGTCGGGCATCTCGAATTCGCGCATGCCGTGCGGCTGTTCGACGATGCCCGTGGGCTCGTAGCCGGCCGCCAGCACCTGCTCGCGCATGGCCTCCAGGTCGTCGCTGTAGAAGTAGTACTGTGCCTGGAAGTAGCGGTCCTGCACCTTGGGCGCGTCGGGAAAGTAGTGCGGGCTGGCCAGCATCAGCTTCACGCCGTTCTTCTGCATCATTGCCCAGCCGGATTTGCCGACGTCATCCATGCGGTCGGCGACATCGAGGCCGACCACGTCGCTGTAAAACTTGATCGACGCCTGCACATCCGCGCAGATCAACATCGGAATCATGCCTGTCAGCATGGCTAGCCCCCCCGTGGTTCACGGTCCATACTTAGCGCACGCGGCGACACGGCGCCACGGCGAACTACTGCCTGAAAAACTTGCTCAGTCGCGGGCCGCGTTGCGCCGCGTAGTTGCTTTGCAGGCCCACTCCGTACAGCTTGCTTGGCCGCTCATTGAGTTTTTCGTAGGCCATTTTGCAGACCGGCTGGCGGTGGCGCACGATCAGGTCGTCTTCGTAGGGGCGCACTTCCAGCACTGCCGGCGTGCCCTTGACCTCGCCCTTCGCGCCGTAGCCGAAGCCGGGGTCGAAGAATCCCGCGTAGTGCGCGCGAAACTCGCCGGCGCTGGTGTCATAGGGCAGCATCTCGACGGCATAGTCCGGCGGCACACTCACGAACTCGCAGGTACTGAAAATGTAGAACGCGCCCTGGCTCAGGAACAACGTGCCGTCTTTCGGCCGCATGATCGGCTCAAAGTACTCGTTGGCGTCGTGCTCGCCGATGCGCGCGAGGTCAACTGGCCGAAAGTTCTTGCGCGAAACGTAGCCAGCAACCGGCTGATCGAGGTCGAGCGTCATCAGCAGGGCCTCGCCCTCGCCGCCGTCGTACAGGGCATCGGTCATCGGTACCGGCTTGCCGCCCTGCTGCCACAACAACGGCGACTGTGCGTAAAGGGCGCGCATCTCGTCGCCCGAGAGCAGCGAGCGGTCGGCATAGAAGATCGTCTGGTTCAGGCTGTCGCCGGCACGCACCTTCACATCGAAGCTCTTGGGAATCACCTCAAGCCACAACTCGCCGCTGTAGCCTTCGGGTATCTTGTCGTAGCGCGGAGTGCCGTCGGCCAGCACGCGGGTTTGCAGGTCGATTCGGCCGGTGCTGCTTTTGTTGTTGGCGTAGGCGCCGACACCTTCGGGCAGCGCGAACCGTTCCGCCAGCAGTATGAGATACACGTTGTCGCGCACCAGCACGCCCGGTTCTTTCAGGTCGATCGGGTAGCGCGAGTAGCGTTCAATGAGGTCAGTCACGCGCTCGCCAGCCAGCGGCATCAGGCTGCCGGGCATCGAAAACGCGCGGCGCGAAAGCGTAAGGTCAAGGCTGCTGGGCTGGATCTGCTCCGGCTTGATAGCCGCGCTGCTGATCACACAGCCGTCAGCAATCAGTTTCTCAATCGACTGTGAGGGCAAGGTGCCGCGCATGGCGGGTTTATAGACCAGCGCTCAAGCCCTTGGCAATGGAAAGCCCGCGACGGAAGTCGCGGGCTTGGTTGGCGCGGGCCGGCGTTACTCGAAGCGCGTGTCGTCGAAGTAGAGCCGCCGGCTGAAACCGCTGCTGCCGGCCTCGAAGATGAACTGCACCTGGCTCAACTGGTTCAGGTTCAACGCGGGGTTGGCGGCAGTGAACGCCGACAGGAGCACGCTGCCTTCGACAAAGCGGTCGTACACGTTGCTGCCGCTGCCGGGGTAGTCGGGCAGATAGGTCGTGGCAGGATTGGTGCGGTCAAACAGTGTGATTGTCGCCTGGTCGTTCTGGGCGTCAGTCAGGCGCACGCGCACCGTCACCCAGTCGAAGCCCTTGAGCGTCGTGGAATAGTCGGTGCTTCCAACCCTGAAGATGAAGCGCCGGTTGCCGCTCATGTTCTGCTGGGCGCCGGGGATGGTGCTGGTGTATGTAACCGTGCCGTTGTCGGGAATGGTCACCTTGTTGTGGCGCAGCCCCAGCGACGACATGTTGCCGGTGTTGGGGTACTGGCTTTCCGCAGTGGTATACGAGGTGCCCCCCGGGCCGCTGACGCTGTTGGTTCCGCCAAGGGTATTGGCCGCCGCGTTGCCGCCCTGGTGGTTGTCGAGCATCTTCTGCTCCATCATGTTGCGCCACGCGGTGACGCCGACTTCGTTGCTGCCCGCAAACTCGTTGCAATAGAGCATGCCCTCAAGCGAGCGGTCGAGCGTGGTCCAGCGCTTCAGGAAGGCGATCACCAGGTTGAAAATGCGTTCCTGCTGTTGCTGGCGAGTGATGTATGGCGCGCCGTCTGCGTTGTTGGCGTCGCCGAGGTAGTTGTGGTTGCCGCCGTAGATCGTGGCAAACGTCGTCGGCCCCGTGGCCCGGTCAATCAACTGGTCGCAGATCGGGTAGGTCAAGTCACCGTCGTTCTCGGATGCGATGATCAGGCTGGGCAGGCGCGGCTGCGCGGTCGGCACGGCGGAGTATGCGGGTGCGGTGGCGCTGCCGGCGACGAATTCGCTGAAGTTGCGAAGGTCATAGGCCATGAAGTAGACAACGCCCTTGAGCTTCAGCGTTACGTTGCGCAGGTGCGAGTAGTGGGTGGCGCCGCCGCCGCGCGAGTGGCCCGCCATGAAGATGTTGGTGGTGTCAATGCGGTTGAACAGCGCGTCGCCCGACGCCGCGTTGCGTGCGAGCAGCCGCTCCATCGCAGCCTGCTGAAAGAAACTGGCCGAGCAGTGTGTGCGGGCAATGTCCTGGCCGAAGTTGGGGTAGGCGTCATAGGGTGCGTATGGATAGTACGCGCTGCCAAGTGGCGTGGCGATCGACTGGTAGTCTTCCACACTGACGAAGATGTAGCCGTAACTGGCCACGTGTGCGCCCAGGTTGTCGTAGTCGTCGTAAATGAACCCGCGGCCGCGGTGATGCACCAGCATCGGCGCCGGGCTTGGCGCTGCCGGGCTGCCGCTGAAGTTCGGGTAGTAAATCTGAAGGCGGCAGGCGGGGCGGCCTGTCTGCGGCCACGAGATGCCGTCAAAGCCTGAGGTGAACGTCCAGGTGTCTATGAACGGCCCCGACACCGGGTACGGCCCGGCGGTCTTGAAACTCTGGCCGTTTGTAATCTCGGATTCCGTGGCGCTGAACACGGCCAGCGCGCAACGAATCGGCTCAGCCGTAGTCGCCGATGTGTTCGCCTGCACCGTGAATGAGTATGAGCCCGCCACTGTAGGCGTACCGCTGATTGTGCCGTTGCCCGCGTTCAGGGTCAGGCCCGTAGGCAGGGTGCCCGACAACATGGCGTATCCCGTGACGCCCGAAGGCGCAGCCGACGAGACCGTGTCAGTGTATGTGGCGTTGACGCGGCAGGTCTTGAGCGCAACGAAAGGCCCCGGTTGGTTGACAATGGTGAACGAGGTGACGGTCAAGCCGATCGAGGCGGAATCCACGTTGGGTGTGGTGATGCTGCCAACGAGAGAATAGCTGCCCGAGGTGTTGATGGGTGCTGGCGTGACGGGGGCGATGCCGGCGGTGAACGCGACATTGCCGCTTTGCACCTGGGCCGATGCTGAGTCGAGCACTTCCCAGGCCAGGTTGCTGACGCTGCCGGTCCACGTCGCGCTGTTGCCGTCCACTACACGGAAGTTGAACGCGCTCCAGCTGCCGCCGGGCAGGGCAGACGTGCTGCCCGTGGCGGTCACCTGAAGGTCCACGCCGAAAGCGATGCTGCCGCTGGTGACACTGGCGGCATTGGCCGATGACGCCGTGAACGTTGCATTGCCCGTCTGGTTATAGCGCAATCCGGCGAACACCATGGTGTTGCCGCTGCTGTTGGCGGCGCCGCCCGCGGTCAGCGCCCCGCCGCCTGTGGCGACGGTCAGTGTGCCGCTGATGCCCGGGTTGGGTGCGATCGGGTTGCCGGTGAGCTGGCTGGTCAGGTTCACGGTCAGCGAAAACGAGCCGTTCACCAGCACATTGGCTGGCGGCGTCGCAAACGCCATCACCACGCCGTCCACGGTGATGTTGTTGCTAACCGCGTCTGGAAAGCCGAATGCCGCCGCGCGCAGTGTGATCTGGCCGACCTGCGAGTAGGTCAGGTTCGGAAAGCTCACGCTGTTGCCCGCCACGGGGATGTTCTGGGTAAGCGTGCCGCCGAATGTGCCGGCACCACCGCTGGCAAGAGAAAGCGTCACCGGCAGGGCATACCCCGGCGACGCGGGAACCGTTGTGCCGGCGGTAACCGTCTGCACCGTCACGCTGAACACGCGGTTGGTCAGTACCAGGCCCGGCGTGACCAGAAAGTGCAGGTCAAGTTGCGCGCCGACATTGAACGTCGACGTGCTGGCGGGGCTGGTCGCGTTCGGGCCGCTGAACGTGAGCACATACGTGCCGACCGTGTCGAGCACCAGGTTGCTGAACGTCAGCGTCGAGCCGCCGGTGCCCGGCAAAGACGTCGTGCCCAGCAGTGAACCGGGGCCCGACGCAATGCTGCACGTCAGCGTCTCGCCGGTGGTCACGTTGCGCGGGTTGGCTGTGCCCGGTTCAAAGAAGTTCAGCGTCACCGTGAACGGCCGGTTGATCTGCGCGCCGTTGACCGCCGGGCTGACCACCTGCATGTCATACGCGGCCTGTCCTCCGCCGCCACCGCCGCCGCTCGAGCTTCCGGTGCTGCCGCCACCGCCGCACGCCGCCAGCAAAAGCGGCAAGGCAAGCAAGGGCAGAAGTCTCATGTAGTTCCGCATGTTCGCCCCTTGTCCTATATGCCCGCAAAGTGCCAGCCGTCGCCGACGCGTCGAAAGTTCTGGGTGATGATTCCAGCCGCCCCGCCAACATGGAACGTGACCATCGCGGAGTCGCCGTCATAGCTGACGTCGTAGGCTCGTTCGTCCCACGCGGTGCGCAGCCTGCCCCAGAGCGGCGCTGCGCTGCGCCAGAGAAAGTTCTCGTACGCGGCATGCAGGTCGCCCTCAGCCAGCGCGCGGCCGTGCGTGCTTGACATTGCACGGGCGAGCCAGTTGCGGTCGCCCCGCTCAATCGCCGGGAAAACGCCGGCCAGCAGGTCTTCGACCGAAGTGTTGCTGAAGCGCTCCGCAGACTCAGGCACAGGTGGCGGCACAGCCGGCTCCTCGGGTGCTGCCGGCGCGGGGTCCGGCTGCTGGATTGCCGTTGGCGGCTGGTCGGCAAGCGGCACTTCGGCCGCCACGCCGCGTGACGCCAGCGTGAGGGCAAATATTCCCGCGGCTGCCAGCGTGCCGGCGACAATGCCGACCGCGACAACCGGTGTAGGTGGCTTCTTCATGGCTGCTCCTGCGTTGGCGTCACATCTATGTGGCTCGAATACTAATGAAGTTACGTCACCAGAGTGTCAGCGGGCGTGGTATTTTCATAGAGTTCGGCGTTTCTGTCCACGGCTGGAGCCAACGTGACCATCACTGTTTCAGGCGAAGTTGAGCGCCTTTGCGCATTCGGGTACGAAGCCCTGCGCCAACTGCCCCAGGTTGAAGACGTCAGCCGCGAAGTCGAGGGCCGCCAGGGCGCGGCTGTCCGCCTGCGCGAAGTGCTTGCGCGCGCAGTCGCCAAACCCGGCGCGACCCATGCCACGCTGGCCAGCAGCGACGGTGAGTTCACGGCCAGTGTGCCGCTGGACGAAATCCAGGACGCGCTGCTGGTGTATCGGCTGAATGACCAGCCGCTGCCGGCGCACCTGGGCGGTCCGGTGCGCTTCCTGATCCCCGACGCCAAGGCCTGCCACAGTGGCGGTGCCGACACCTGCGCCAACGTCAAGTTCCTGGCCAGCATCGTGTTGACCAACGGCGAACAACCCGACAGCCGCGCCGAAAAGACACCCCATGCCTGACGCGCGTCACAACGTTGCAACTGCAACAAACCAAGGCAGACTGCGCCGTCCCACCCAAGGAGAGAGCCATGAAAACACTCATCGCAATGTTTACCGCGCCAACGCTGTTGCTGCTTCTCAGCCTGGTGCCGATTCTGTCGCAGGACAAGGGCAGCACGCCGGAAGAGGAAGTTGAGGCCTGGGCCAAGGTTCACCTGCCCGGCGACGAGCACAAGATGCTCACCAAGTACGCCGGCAACTGGGACCTCGACATCTCCTTGACATTCACCCCCGGCAGCGACCCCGTGAAGATCAAGGGTGCCAGCAAGTTCGAAAGCGCCATGGGCGGCCGCTTTCTGCACGAAAGCTACGACATGAAGGAAGGCCCGATGGCCCACACCGGCGAAATCTGGCTCGGCTTCGACAACGTGAAAAAGAAGTACCAGTTCAGCCAGCTCACCAGCATGGACACCGGCATGAAGCTCTTCGAGGGCGACTACGACGCCAAGACGAAAAAGCTGACGCTGGTTTCAAAGTACACGCTGGCCATGGGCGAACAGAGAATCGAAACCACCCAGCGCAACATCTACCACTTTGAGTCCGACGACAAATTCTCGCTCACCATCATGACCCACTACGCCGGCTTTCCCGACATGCCCGAAGAAGGCGTCAAAGAAGTCGAAGTCCTGTACACGCGCAAGAAGTAAGCGCGACAAGTAGGGGCGACCCTTGGGTCGCCCTTGAGCACGCCAGCACAACAAGGACCCCGCAAGGGGTCCTTGCCCATTCACCCGGCGCGCGGCAAAGTTCCGCGATGCACCGAGGCATCGTGATCATCGGCGGCGGCTTTTCCGGCACCATGACGGCTGTGCACCTGGCGCGCCTTGGCGTGCGCGGCATTACGCTGCTTGAGCGCCGCGAGCACCCCGCCCGCGGCGTCGCATACGGCACCGAGCACGCCTGCCACCTGCTGAACGTGCCCGCCGCCAAGATGAGCGCCCTGCCCGACGAGCCCGAGCACTTTCTGCAATGGCTCACCGCGCACGAGCCCGCATACGCGCAGCCGGGCGCGTTTGTCCCGCGTCCATTCTACGCGCGCTATCTGCAATCGCTGCTGGAGGCCTGCGCCGGCGCCGTCGTCACCCTGCGCGACGAAGCCATCGCCATTACCCCTGACGGCCGCGGCCTCACGGTCGAGACGCGCGGCGGCAAGGCCCTGCCCGCCACCAGGGTCGTGCTGGCGCTGGGCAACTTCCCGCCCGGCAACCCGCCGATTTCAACGCCCGGCTTTTACTCCAGTCGCCGCTATGTCCAGTGGGCCTGGGCGCCGCACACGTTTGACGGCCTGCAAGCCGGCGACGACGTGCTGCTGGTCGGCAGCGGCCTGACCACCGTGGACAAGGCGCTGGTGCTGTTGCAGCGCGAGCACAAGGGCGCGATCCATGTGCTGAGCCGCCGCGGCCTGGTGCCCCAGCGCCACGAGCCCGCCGACGCCCTGCCCCCTGTGCTTGAGCCGGCCAGCGCGCCGCGCACTGCGCTGGGGTTGCTCAAGGCCGTGCGCAATGCCGCAACCGGCCGCAACTGGCGCGCGGTGATCGACAGCCTGCGCCCGGTCACGCAGCAACTGTGGCAGAACCTGCCCGTGGATGAGAAGCGTCGATTCATGAAGCGGCTGCGGCATTTCTGGGACGTGCACCGGCATAGGGTAGCGCCGCAGGTGGCCGAGCAGGTGCAAGCCGCGATCGACGCCGGGAAAATCTCGGTGCACGTGGGCAAGCTGCACGGCTTTCACGAGGACGACAGCGGAGTGGACGCGTTGATTGATACTGGTCAGGGCCGCATGAAGCTGCACGTGCAGCGGGTGATCAATTGCACGGGCCCAGAAAGCAACTACCGCAACCTGCATCACCCCCTGGTAGCAAGTTTGCTGGAGCAAGGGCTGGCGCGCACAGACGCGCTGGCAATGGGCCTGGACACAGACGAAAGGGGCGCGCTGATCGGCAGCGACGGCCAACCCAGCAAAGTGCTGTACACACTGGGCCCAGCGCTGAAGGGCAAGCTATGGGAAACCACAGCCGTCCCCGAACTAAGAACCCAAGCCCGCGACTTGGCGCTCAGGCTTGCAAGCATGTGACAGGCGCTTTGCGCTGCCTTGGCGGCGCCTCCTGTCACTGCCAATTGGGGGCGGGTTGGGTGGCGACTCCGGCGCATTCGTGGCTATATTGCCCGCTGGGGGTTCCATGGCTGACAAGTACAAGCTGATTACGCGGTCTGACTTTGACGGGCTCATGTGCGCGGTGCTGCTGCGCGAGCTGGACATGATCGAGGGGCTGGAATTCGTCCACCCCAAAGACATGCAGGATGGCAAGGTCACCGTCACCAACCGCGACATCACCGCCAACCTGCCCTACGTGCGCGGCGTCTACCTGGCCTTTGACCACCATGCCAGCGAGGTCACCCGCGTCGGCCGCCCCGACAACTACATCATTGACCCTAACGCGCCGTCCGCGGCGCGCGTGCTGTACAAGCACTACGGCGGCGCCAAGAAGTTCCCCCAGATCAGCGAACAGCTCATGGCCGCCGTCGATAAGTCCGACAGCGCGCAGTTCACCAAGGAAGAGATTCTCGACCCGCAGGGCTGGGTGCTGCTCAGCTTCATCATGGACGCGCGCACCGGCCTGGGCCGCTTTCACGACTTCCGTGTCAGCAACAAAGAGCTGATGCGCGACCTGATTGACCTGATTCGCGAAAAACCCCTCGAGGACATCCTGACCCACCCCGACGTCGCCGAGCGCATCGAGATGTACCGCCGCCACCAGGTCATCAACGCCGAGCAGATCGAGAAGTGCTCGCGCGTGCACAAGAACCTTGTCGTGCTTGACCTGCGCAAAGAAGACACCATCTACGCCGGCAACCGCTTCGTGGTGTACGCACTCTACCCCGAACAGAACATCAGCCTGCACGTCATGTGGGGCAAAGACCGCCAGAACGTCGCCATCGCCTGCGGCAAAAGCATCCTCAAGCGCGACAGCAAGACAGACGTCGGCGAACTCATGCTCAAATACGGCGGCGGCGGGCACAAAGCCGCCGGCACCTGCCAGCCCTCGGCTGATGAAGCCGACAAAGTGCTGGCCGAACTGATCGAGAAGATCAACACCGACGGCTGACGCGGGCATTGCAGATTGGCGACAAGTGCACGTTTGGTGCACTCATTGGCAATAGCTTATCGGCAAAGGTCTGTTCCGCGGTGCGGGTGGGCTTACTCTGGCTGGCGAAGCAAACGCCCGAACCCGGAGCCCCGCCATGACCAGTCTACGCCATGTTCTTGTATGCGCCGCCCTGGCTGCCCTGCTTGCGCAGGCCTTTCAAGTGCAGGCACAGAAGAAGAACGACAAGGACGACCCCAAACCCGCCGAGCAAGCCAAGCCCGCGCCCCGCAAATTCACCGACAAGGAAGTCGCCGACGCCCACAAGGCGCTGGAAGGTCTCGACGGCGAGCAGGTGATGATGCTCAACGGCCTGCGCTTCCTGATGCGCCCCGCCGCCGAAGAAGCGCTGATGACGCGGCGCTTTTACGTGCCAAGCCCGCTGCCAAGCTACGACACCGACAACAAGAAGCCGATGACGCCGCTTGAGGTGCTGCGGCTCTGGGTGATTCTTGAATCGGGCGCGCCCGTGGACGACCACCTGAAGCGCGAGCTGAACCGTTTTCTGAAAATCATCGAGCACAAGCGCTTCAACGACAGCCTGGCTGCGTACGCGGTGCCACTGATGGTGTGCCGCGCGGCGCAGGCGCGCACCGAGTTTTCGGGCGACAAGACGATTTCGCGCACGCTGGAAAAGCTGGCCAAGGCCCTGAGCGAGCTTGGCACGCGCCCGCGCGAGCTGACCGATGAGGTTTCGCCGCTGATCAAGGGCAAGACGATCGCGCCCATGTGGTACGCCAACCACCTGTGGCGCGGCGTGATGACCCGCGCAGCCGTCGAGATGAACATCGACGTGAACGAAAAACTCTGGGAGACCGACCTCAAGAACCTCGCGTACAACGCCAACGACAAGCTCGGCTGGGTGACCGGCGCGTCCGGCTTCACGGCGGGCACCGACCTTGACACCAACCTGATGGCAGCCGCGGCGTTCACGCTTGCGTTGCAGGCGTCGCGCAAGTCGGTGGGCAGCAGCACGCGCAACGCGATTGAAAAGAAGTTCGACCCGCCGGCGTTGTTCACGCGCCTTGAGAAAGACTGGAAAGACGAGTTGTTCATGGGTGCGCGCCTGTGCCTGGTGCGCAGCAGCGACCCCAACTTCGCGCCGCAGGGCAAAGACGGCTACGACTGGCGCCACGCCATGCGCGAGCGCGCCGTGTATGAGCAAATGGCCTCGGGCGTGATTTACACCGAGCGCGCACTGGCCTACGACCTGGGGCTGTGCGGGGCGTCACCGCTGGCCGCCGCGCGCGACACGGTCGAGACCGCGCTGCATTGCCTGTCGATGTGCGGCGGGCTGTTCCGCGCCAAGGATTCGCCGATTGAGCCGCCGCTGAAGGGCCTGTCAGCCGAGCGCGTGAAGGCGGCCATCGCGGCGTTGTCGCTGCTGCATGCATCCGTGGCGCCGCCGCTCGCCGACGGCGTGGAAGACCCGGTACTTGAGTTGCGCGTGAACGAGGCGATCGACAAAGGCGTGGCCTGGCTGAAAGAGTACCAGGAAAGCAACGGCACGTTCGACCAGAACTACATTGGCATCACGGCCATTGCCCTGACAGCGATGATGGACGGCGGCATCAAGCGCGACGAGCAGTGCATCCAGCAGGGTATTGGCTTCGTGGTCAAGACGCTGCCCGACCGGCTGGCCAACCCCCGCGGCGACGGGGTCAAGGCCAAGCTGAACGCCTACGAAGCAGGCATGTTGCTGGTGATGTTCCTTGAGTACTACGAAGAAACGGTGATCGGCAAGGGCGTGCTGAAGTCTGAGACTTCAAACCAGGCGATTGCCGCGCGCAACGCCGTGTGGAACGCGATACCGCAGGTACACCGCGACCTGATCCAGAAGCTCGTTGATTTTCTCGACCAGTGCTACGCGGGCATGGACCAGGGCGGCTGGGGCTATTATCCCAAGAGCGGTCCCACGGGCCACAGCGACAACTCGATCAGCCAGTACGCCGGCTGTGGCTACAAGGCGGCGAGCCTGCTGGGCGCGAAAGTAGACGTGAACATCTTCGAAGCCGAGGCCCTGACGCTGATCGGCCAATACGGCATTGAAGCCAACTCAAAGAAGCTGCCATTCCGGATCTTCTGGGAACCGCCGGAAGAAGATGAAAAGGTCAAAGCCGCCCGCTACCTCAAGGGTGGTGTCTGGGCGCCGCGCCACTGGAAGGGCAGCATCAACCCCGGCGGCTGGTCCTACTTCCGCTCAAGGAAGCCTGTGAAGGGGCAGGTCGGCTCGCCCTCAATCCAGTACGTCGGCACCGGCATGGCGCTGCTGGCGATGGCCAAAGACGAGTTGTGGGCGCGCGGCAAGCTGAAAGATGACCTGCACGAAAAGATTGACCTGCACATCTTCGGAGCGCAAGCGTGGCTGGCAGACAACATCCCCGACGTGTCCGAGCCGCTGGATCAGCCGCGCGACCCCAACGCCGAGGACCAGAAGCCCCAGGGCCAGCACGCCCGCGCACAGTGGGCCAACGGATGGGGCGGCAACTACAACCTGTACGCCCTTGAGCGCGGCTGTGTGATGGCCAACATCAAGAAGCTGAACGGTGAAGTCGACTGGTACCGCTCAGCGGCGACGATCCTGTGCAACGTGCAGGCCGACGACGGCAACTGGGGTGACCCGCTTTCCACGGCCCGCGCCATCCTGATTCTGCGCCGCCACGCGCCGCCGATGGTCACGCAACCGCCGCCGCCACCACCGCCGCGCGACAAGCCGCGCAACCCGACCACGGGCGACCCGCCGCTCAAGCAGCCCAAGTCGCCGATCACGCCGGGCCCGGTCAAGCGCGAGCCCAAACCTGCCGAGCCGCGAGCCCCGGTGACAGGCCCAGGCGAGAATCCCGAGTCGCGCTAGAGCATGCACATCGTCCCCGGCCATGCCGGGGACGACTGTTTTCATAGGGCATGGCTCGTATGCTCCGCGCCGTGAACGCGCCCGAGAAAACAGTGCAGGGCCCCATGACCGCCCGCGAGTGGGGTGGCCTGTTGCTGCTCAGCGTGCTGTGGGGCGGCTCGTTCTTCTTCATAGAGATTGGCCTGCGCGCGTTTGCGCCGTTGACACTGGTGTTCGCGCGGCTTGCACTGGCGGCGCTGGCGCTGCATGGGTTGATGCTGTGCCTGCGCATGCGGCTGCCCGGCGGGCGCATGTGGGGCTGGTACCTGCTGCTTGGCCTGTTCAACAATGCGCTGCCGTTTGCCTTGATGTTCTGGAGCCAGACCCGCATCGGTGGCTCGCTGGCCAGCATGCTGAACGCGACCACCCCGCTTTTCACAGTTGTGCTGGCGCACTTCTTCACGCGCGACGAGCCCATGACGCCGCTGCGTGTGACTGGTTGCGTGCTTGGCGCCGCGGGCGTTGCCGTGATGGTCGGGCGCGACGCACTCACGGGAGATGGCCAAGTGCTGGCGTACGCGGCAGTGCTTGGCGCCGGCCTGTGCTATGCCATCGCCGGCATTCTCGGGCGCCGCGTGCGGCAAGCCCCGCCGCTGGCACTGGCGACAGGGCAGCTCACAGCCGCGGCGCTGGTCGTGCTGCCGCTGTCGTTGTTGATTGATCAGCCATGGCAATCGGCTGCGCCCGGCCTCGAGCCGCTGCTGGCGCTGTGCGCGCTGGCGCTGGTCAGCACTTCGCTGGCCTATGTGCTGTACTTTCGCCTGCTGAAGACCGCGGGCGCGACGAACATTCTGCTTGTGACGCTGCTGATCCCCGTAAGCTCGGCGCTGCTGTGCGTGGGCCTGCTGGATGAAACGCTGACGTGGCAGCAGGTCGCAGGCATGGCGGTCATCGCCGCGGGCCTGCTGCTCGTAGACGGCCGGCTGTTCAAGCGCAAACGCGGCTAGACTTTCATGTCGATGACTTTGGCGCGGTGGCCGCAGGCGCCGCAGCGCGCTTCCAGCTGGTACATCGCCGCGCCATCGGTGCCAACCTCTTGCGGGGTCTCGGTGCCGACGAACGTGGGCGCCTTGCACTTGGGGCACTGCATGCTCTCGATTGCGTCTGCCAACTGCTGCGCAGCCGCCGTGCGATAGCGCAACTGGGTCGCGGTTTCGGCCAGCGCGGGCATTTCGGATGTGCCGAACCTGGGCAGTTCGTCAGTGCCGATACCGCCTTCGGCTTCGGGCGCGCCAAGTTCGGGCATCATGTCGGTCATGCTGGGTTGCAGGGCCTGCGCCATCAGGGTTTCGGGCTTCTTGTCTACGGCTTCGGGCGCGACCAGCTCCGGCATCATGTCGGTCATGCTGGGTTGCAACGCCTGCGCCTCAAGGGTCTCCGGCTTCTTTTCGGGCGCGGGTGGCGGCGCGACTGCCGGCGTCTGGGTTACCGGCGGCAGTGGCGCGGTCGCTTCCGCCTTCGCAGAGGCTTCCGACTTCGCTAAAGCTACGTCGGACACGCCGGCGGGCGTGGCCGGCTCTTGTTGTGCGGGTCCGGCGGGCTTCTTGCTGACCGCGAGCACCACGGCGACGACGATCACGACCAGCACAAGCACCACAATGATTGCGATTACAAAGACCGGCACGCGAGCCCCCGTTGCATGTGTTGCACAACTTTAGGCTATGGCGCGGGCGATCACAACGGCTTGCCGCCGCGACGGCGGCTGCTATGGTTCTTTCCGCTATGACCAACCTCACCTGCAAGCACACATTGCGCGGGCACCGGGGCACGGTGTTCGCACTATCTCTTTCTTCGGACGGCAAGACGCTGGTGACGGCCAGCAAAGACGCCAAGCTGCGCGTCTGGGAAGTCGCGTCGGGCAAGCTGCTGCGCACGATTGAAGGCAGCAAGTCGCCGCTGCTGAGCCTGGCGCTGAGCCCCGACGGCAAAATCGCCGTCACGGGCAACACCACCAACAGCGTACAGTTCTGGGACGTAGACGCCGGCAAAGAGGGCGCCAAGTACACCGGCGGCACCGGCCACCACGGCACGGTCAACGGCATCGCGTACGCCAACGACGGCAGCTTTGCGCTGAGTGTCGCCGACGACCGCAAAGTCATGAAGTGGGACCCGGCCAAGGGCAAGCAGCGCGCGGTCATGAACAAGCACGAGGCGCCGGTGCTGTGCGTCGCGATCAGCCCCGACCACAAGCGCTGCGTGTCAGCCGGCAGCGACGGCACCGCGCGCATCTGGAACCTGGAAAGCGGCGAGCAGCTGCAAGTTATCAAAGCCGGCCCCGAGTCCGTAATGGCGGTGGCCTGGAGCCCTGACGGCGCGGCGATCGCGACCGCGGGCAATGAAGAAGAGATCAGGCTATGGAACCCCGACACCGGGGCGGCGGTTAAGGCGATCGCGACGGGCGTGCAGGCCGTGAATGCAATTGCGTTCAGCCCGGACAGCAAGTGGATCGCGGCGGGCGGCACGGACAGCAACGTGTTTCTGTGGGAGATCGAGAACCCGCCACCGCCGCCATCGCAAAGCGACCCAGCCAAGGGCGACCAAAGGGTGCAGTTCAAGGGCCACGCCAACAACATTCACAGCATAGCCTGGAGCAAAGACGGCAAGGCCGTAGTAACAGGCAGCAAAGACGAAACCGCCCGCGTGTGGGTGTTGTAAAGTGGTGCGGGCGCCCCGCCCGCAATCCCCGCGTAGCGCTGACGCCTCGCCTGCCCCGGCCGTGGGCGACTCGCCCACGGCTTTCAGCCTTTGGAGAAAAGCGCAGCCCGCCATTCCGGCCTGAAAGGCCGGCTCTGTCAGCCCGGGCCAAAGGCCCGGGAACAGGGTCCAATGTTTCCCCGGCCTGAAGGGCCGGTTCGCGCTCGCGCAACATGAACGGCCCTTTCAGGGCCGACACTTGTTAAAATCCACGTACCCAAGGCTTCGCCTTGGGCTGACAGAGCGGCCCCCTCAGGGCCGGAAGGGACTTGCCCTGCAAATGTCGGAAGACTGGCCCTTTGACGACCCAAAGAACGTCGCGTCCATCACGACGCCGCAGGTAATGCGCCAGGGAATGCCGGTGCTGCTGGTGAGTCACGACGCCGACGACGGTTGCTGGCAATTTCTCCACGGCGACGTGAGTGGTGGCGACAAGGGAATGGTGGTCGGACTGAGTCACATGGTCGATCTCGACCCCACGCTACGCGAACTAGCGGACCTGCCACTCGGCTGGCAAGCCACCAGAACCCAAAAAGGCGCCCCCTGGCACCGCCACCCCAAACCGACTGAAACCTAGACCAAGGTTGTGCACGCCCGCTGATGTTGCCTGGCGGCGTCACGGACGCTCTTCATGCGGGTAGACATCGAATCCGGCTGTCGCCCCGCACGCCGCAAACCTGCGCATTTGCTCGGGCGTCAGCGCAAACCCGCAGTTGCCGCTGTCGTCAAACACGCCGTAAAAGACGTCGATCTTTTCGACGCCGTACTTGGGAAGTTCATCGAGCGGCAGTGACTCAAGCTGCGCAAGGCACCAGTCCGTGTGGTCCGAAATGGGAAAGGCCGAGTCCAGCGGCGACCGGATCAGCCAAACGCCCGTAGGCTGCACCGCAAACCTGCCCGTGCGACCGACCAGATACGACGCGCCCTTATCCCGCGCAAGATCAGGCTGCCGACCCAAGACCCGCGTCAAAGCCGCAACGTCAAGTGAGTCGCCAATCAACCGGATGCTCGCCTCAATCCGCATGCCCGCATCATAGTCGAACACAACCGCGCAGCCACGGTCATTGGGTTGCCGGGCAACAGGGGCTGGGGTAGATCTGCCACCAAGTGTGGACCGAAGGCGGCAGCAAGCGCAAGTTGTTCACCGAGGCAGGCGTGTGCAATGCCTGCGAGTACACCCGAACCGGTCAGGGCGCGGATTTGTTAATGGAGTAGAAAGGTGTTGTCGCCTTTCGGCGACCGCTCGCTTACGCTTCGCGCTCAAACACGGGCTTACACGCCGCGCAGGTCGCCCAGGATTTGGCGTGAGATGACCAGGCGCTGCACCTCTGAAGTGCCTTCGCCGATTTCGCATAGCTTGGCGTCGCGCATCATTCTTTCTACGTCGTACTCGCGCGTGTAACCCACGCCGCCCAGCACCTGGATCGCGTTTGTGCACGTCTTCATGGCCACTTCGCTCGCGTACAGCTTGCCCATGCTGCCCGCCAGCGCGAAGTCGCGGCCCGCGTCGCGCAGCCGGGCTGCGTGATAGATAAGGTGCTTTGCGGCTTCGATTTCCATGTGCATGTCGGCCAGCATGAACGCCACGCCCTGGAAGGTGCCGATCGGCTTGTTGAACTGCTTGCGTTGCCGCGCGTACTCGAGCGCTTTTTCGTACGCGCCTTCGGCAATGCCCAAGGCCAGCGCGCCGATGCTGATGCGCCCGCCCGCCAGCGTCTTCATGAACTTGGTGAACCCGACATCGACCTGCGCCTCGCCGCCAGCCACGGCATCCAGCGGCAACTTCATGTCCTCGAACACGAGTTGCGCAGTGTCGCTGCTTCGCATGCCCAGCTTGTTCTCTTTCGCTTCGACCTTGAAGCCGGGGGTATCCAGCTCAGCGATGAACGCCGTGATGCCCTTGCCGTCTTTCGGGTTCTGGTTGGTCTTGGCTGTGAAGATGCAGGTCTTGGCGTAATGCGGGTTGGTGATCCAGGCCTTGCGGCCGTTGACCAGCCAGTGGTCGTTCTTGCGCTCGGCGCGGGTCTTGGTGCCGCCGGCGTCGCTGCCGGCGCCGGGTTCGGTCAAGCCGAAGCAGCCGAGTGTCAGGTTGCCGTTGTCGTCCACGCCCTTGCACAGTTGCGGCACGTACTTTTCGCGCTGGGCCTGTGTGCCGAACAGGTTGATCGGGGTAACGCCAAGGCTGACGTGGGCGGCATAGCCCAGGCCGGTGCTGCCGCAGACCTTGGAGAGTTCTTCGACCACGAGGATGTAGCTGAGCGTGTCAAAGCCGCTGCCGCCGATGTCTTCGGGAATGCTGAGGCCGAGAAAGCCCAGCTCGGCGAGGCCCTTGAAGATGTCTTGCGGGAACTCTGCTTTTTCGTCGAGCTCCTGGGCGCGCGGGGCGACCTGTTCGCGTGCGAACTCGCGCGCGGTTTTCTGGATCTGCTGCTGGTCTTCGGTGAGGTCGAAGTTGGTTGTCTGCGTGTCGGTGATCATCTCTTTCCCCTGTGTCTTCCTTATAAACGGGTGACGGCAGGCGTCGCAACCCGCCTTCGCCCAAAAGGGCTACGGCGGGCAGGCCCGCGCTTGGCGCCCAAAAGGGCTACGGCGGGCAGGCCCGCCTTTTGGTGCGAACGGCGCAGCGGAGCGTGCGGTGGCGGCCCGACGACCTTTGCGGTTTCGTGAAAGTGGCGTTGCCGGGTGATCGTTCGCGTTATGCGGATGTGCATAGCCCATTAAACCCTTGCCCGAGCGGGAAGCGACCTGCCTTGCGCGCTGTCAGTCGCGCGCGCCGCGCATTATCACTGGTGCAGCGGCACACACCGGAGCCCCGCATGATCCTCTTTCGCATTCTCCTGATCGCCCTGCTGGCTGCCCCCGTTGCCGCGCAGGTGCTTGACCGCGGCTACATCTCGCACCGCGCGGGCTTGCCTGGCAACACCGGCAACGCCAGCAGCCAGTTCAACACGCTGATGGAACCCGGCTTGCGCATGATCAGCGACGACGGCCGCTATTGCGTGTTCAGCAGCCACGCGACGAATCTCGTCGCCGGGCAGGTGGATGTGTTCAACACGATCGACGCCTTCTGGCATGATCGCCTCACCGGCCAGACCAAACTGGTCAGCCACAGCGCGGCTTCGCAGACGACCAGTGTCGGCGGCGCCAGCGTCTCGATCAGTGCCGACGGGCAATGGGTTTCGTTTGTCAGCGCCGGCAGCGCGCTGATGCAGGGGCAGATTGACACCAACAACGTGGGCGACGTCTTTCTGTGGGAAGCGGCAACCGGCGAAGTCACGCTGGTCAGCCACGCTTTGGGCGACCCCTTCACTGCGTGCAACAACGCCTCGATCTGGCCGGCGATCAGCGCTGACGGCAACACCGTCGCCTTCGTCACCAGCGCCACCAACCTGCAAACCGGCGTCAGCGACACGAACTCCACCTACGACCTGTATGTCTACGACCGCGTCAGCGGCAGCAACACGCTGATCAGCCACGTCCAGGGCGACCCGCTGACCAGCGCTAACGGCTGGTCTTCGCGCCCGGTCATGAGCGCCAACGCGGGCAAGATCGCGTTCGCCAGCAAAGCCACCAACCTGGTGACGGGGCAGGTGGACACGAACAACGAGTGGGATGCCTTTCACTACGACCGCGCGACACAGACGGTTGCGCTGATGAGCACGTCGATTGCCGGGCCGTCGCTGGCGGCTGGCAACGCGCCGGCGTACCTGCTGGATATCAGCGATGACGGCCGCTACGCGATTTTTGTGTCGATCGCCGACGACATCGCCGCGGGAGTGACCGACGCGAACACTGAAGACGACCTGTTCCTGTACGACGCGAACACGGCCACCGTGGTGATGATTACGCGCAGCTCGGCCAACCCGACGCAGTCGATGAGCGTGACGCCGTCCAGCTCGCTGGCGGTGTCGCACGCGCGGCTTTCGCGCAACGGACAGTGGGTGGCGTATTCGTGCCGTGACAGCGACGTGGCGGTGGGGCTGATCGACAACAACGACGCCGAAGACGTGTTCCTGTACGAGGTGGCCAGCGGCACCTCTGAGCTCGTGTCGAAGCGGCCCAACGGCAGCCCCGGCAACGGCGCCAGCACGGTGTGCGAGCCCAGCGCCGACGGCCAGACCGTGATGTTCCTGACCATGGCGCAGAACCTCGTCTATCCGCTGTGGGACAACAACGCCAGCAACGACGTGTATCGCTGGAGCCGCACGACGGGCAGCATGCAACTGTTGAGCGGCTACGACGAATCCCACACCGGCCTTGGCCCCTGCTTCTTCGCGTTCATAAGCGCCGACGGCAGCACGGTGGTGTTCAACACCAATTCGCCCGACATCATTGGCGGCGACGGCAACGGCGCCAGCGACGTCATCTTCGCCGCGAACTCGACCACGCCCCGGCTCAGCATCAGCCGCGATGGCGTTGCCGTTGCCCACAACGCCGTGGACCAGAACCCACCCGGCTTGGTCACCGGCATCACGCTGACTTACAGCATGGAGAACTCTGGCGGCGGCACGCTGACCCTGACCGGCAACCCGCACGTGGAAATCGCCAACACCACCAACTGCACAGCCACCGTGATTCAGACGCCGGCCTCGCAGGTTGCCACGTTGGGCAGCACGACGTTCCAGGTGCTGGTGATGCCGCAGAGCGAGGGCATCTGGTCGCTGAACATCACGATCTGGAGCGACAGCACCGGCCCCAACCCCTATGCGTGGCTTGCGCGCGGCAGCGTGGCGTCGGCAGGCACGCCGGTAGATGAAAAGGACGACGGCGGCGGCAGCGAAGGCGGCGGTTGCGTGGCTGCGGGCGGAATGGTGCCCGCGTTGCCGGCATTGCTGGCGGTGCTGCTGTACCGGCGCCGGCGCAAGTTTTCGGCATAGACGGTTTTTCCCCGAGGTAGACTGTGAGAATGCGAACCCTAGCCATGCTGATACCGCTGTTGCTGCTGGCCGCGTGCGATTCCGACGACCAGGGCAAGCCCGGCAAGTTGACGATCAAGGCCGACGTGGACACGGCGGTGATTGAGGGCAACTCGATCATGTGGGAGGCGCGCACTAACTTTGGCGCCAACGCGCACCACGTGTGGTCGATTGAATCCGGCTCGCTGCCGTCGGGCTTTACCATGACACCGGCCGACAACACGCTGACCGTCTCCGGCAGCAGCAACGTGCCGGGTGATTATCCCGTCACGCTGCGCGTTGAAGTCGATGACCGGCATGACAGCCACGACGTGACGTTCCGTGTCGCGCCGCTGACCGGCCCGCTGACGATCTATACCACGGTGGTGCCGGACTCGTTTGACACAGCAACGTACAGCCATGACATCGTGATCACCGGCGGCACGAACACGGGCTACTCTTTCAGCATCATTGCGGGCAGCCTGCCGCAGAACTACTCGATCACGGCTGGGCCATCTGGAGCGCGGCTGTCAGGCGTTGCGTCGCCGCACGGCACCTACACGTTTACGCTTGAGGTGACGGATTCAGGCGCCAATGTCGCCAGCGCGGCGTTCAGCTTCACTCTGAAGGAAAACATTTCCGGCCCGGCTTAACCCCGATCAACGCGACTGGCCTGCCAGCCGTAGCGCCGGGAATCTGCGCCTTCAAAGAACGAGTCCGCCTTCGCTGAAGCTTCGGCGGACAGCCTGCGCGCCGGACTTTCGTCGGGGCATAGTGGCTGGCGTGCCAGCCGTAGCGCCGGGAATCTGCGCCTTCAAAGAACGAGTCCGCCTTCGCTAAAGCTTCGGCGGACAGCCTACGCGCCGGATTTTGCGTCGGGGCATAGAGGCTGGCGTGCCAGCCGTAGCGCCGGGAATCTGCGCCTTCAAAGAACGAGTCCGCCTTCGCTGAAGCTTCGGCGGACAGCCTACGCGCCGGACTTTCGTCGGGGCATAGTGGCTGGCGTGCCAGCCGTAGCGCCGGGAATCTGCGCCTTCAATGAACGAGTCCGCCTTCGCTAAAGCTTCGGCGGACAGCCTACGCGCCGGATTTTGCGTCGGGGCATAGAGGCTGGCGTGCCAGCCGTAGCGCCGGGAATCTGCGCCTTCAAAGAACGAGTCCGCCTTCGCTGAAGCTTCGGCGGACAGCCTACGCGCCGGACTTTCGTCCGGCGCGTAGGCTGGTGCAGGGGGCGGGACTTGAACCCGCACGGGTTACCCCACTGGAACCTAAATCCAGCGCGTCTGCCAATTCCGCCACCCCTGCACGTGGCATCGGCTTCCAGCCGATGTCGTCTGGACGGGCCTCTGCGCCCGTCCCCAACGGCTGGAAGCCGTTGGCACTACATGGCCTGGAAGGCCATGCCACTCTAGAACTCTTCTTCTTTCTTTTCGTCTTTGTCTTCTTTGCGGCCCGGGGTGTCGCCTTTGGGCTCGCGCTTTTCGTTGCTTTCTTCTTTCTTGGGCTCTGCCGCTTTCAGGCGCTTGCCGCTGCGGTCGAACACCGGCGAGTATTCCTCGTCGGGGTCAACCTTGGCTTCGCCTGTCCAGACGCGCGGCGCGCAGACGTGGCGGCCATCGCTGTACTTGCCCATGAAGCGCTGCTGAGGCGTGTTGCCGAGGGCGTACTGGCGGTTCTTGCCATAGAACGCTGCGTCGGTCAGCCCATCCAGCAGCTTCCAGTACCCGTGCCAGTCCCAGGCGTCGGCGGTGCCCTCGGGCGCCGCTGGCGTGAAGTGCCCGGCAACCAGCGGTGTGCGGCAGTAGTCGCAACTCACGAACTCAATCAGGTTCTTGTTCTCTTTCTTCACCTTCGTGGCGTCCATGAAGTACTTCTTCGCGCAGTAAGACCCGACCGTCGTGTCGCTGTCGCCGAACACGGGCAGCAGCAGGCAATCTTCCGGGATGGTGCTGAAGTCGCTGTGCGGGATCAGCCCCGCAGCCTGCGCCTTGGATTCGTAGCTGAAGGCCCGCCCCGGCTGCACGGGCATGGCGGCGCGCGGCTTGGGCAGTTTCAGCGTCTCCCAGTCCGCAGCCAAATTCGCGGTTGTCACGCCGCCGGCCGAGTGCCCGGCGATGGCGAACTTGTCTTTCAGCGGCTGCACGCGCTTTTTGTCTTCTTCGAGCCATGTGATGGCATCGTTGATGGCATGGGCCGAGTTGGGCGCGTAGTTGACCGTAGGCTCAAGCCGATGCTCCTGGTACAGCGGGTAGACCACGATGTTGCCGCGTTTGCACAGGTGATGCAGCCACTCGATGTAGCCGTCGGGCGTGAACGCGCCATAGCCGTGGATGAACGCGACCACGGGGGCATTCTCGGGCGCGGGCTCTGCGGGCGTGTACAGCCAGTATTTCTTGCCCTTCTCGCCGCGTTCGGTGACTTCGACCTTTTTGTGCGCGTAGTCGCTGCCGCCGGGGCCTTTTTCGGGCTGCTTGTCGGGCAGGCTGGCTTCGGGATTCTTGTCGGGGAAAGTCTGTTCGGCTTCGGTCTTCTGGGCCAGGGCCGGGGCGAAGAATGCCGGCGCCGCAAGCAACAGCGCGATCACCCAGATCAACATTCGCATGGCGCACTCCTGTTCAATGTTCAAAGCATGATACCCCGAGAAACGCTCGGGGTATCAGATAGTCACGGTTGGCGGTCAAGTCTCACGCGCCGCGCAGGGCCTCTCTTTCGCTGGCGCTGGGCAGGCTCTGGTTGGCGATCTTTACCAGGTCGGCCAGATAGCGCGGGTCTGCAAAGTCTGCGCCCTGCTTGCGCACCCACTCGCGGATTTCTTTCAGGCTTACGCGGCCGTCTTTGTTCGCGTCCACCGCTTCGCCCTGCTTGATCTTCTCGATCATGCGCAACGCGAACGTCAGCGCGCTGCCGGTCAGGTCGAGCTGGGCCTCGGCTTGCCGCCGAAGGCCCGCCTCGCGCAACCGTTGCCGGTTGCGGGCGCGGGCGTATGCACCCGCCGCAAACGTCGTGATCGCGCCGGCCAAAGCACCCCACGGGCCCAGCGCGGCCATCCAGTCTGCCGCAGATTGCGCGCCTTGCGGGTTCACAAGCGCCACCGTGCGCGGTGGGTTGGGCAGGCCCGTGGCTTGATCGACGGCGTCGGTGGTGGGGTCGCCCTGCGCACTTTCAAACAGCGGGCGGCCGTGTTCGTCGGTGGCCTGCACGGTGGTTTCGCCCAGCAGGCTGTCGAGCAGCGCGCAGCCGGGCAGGGTGAACAGGCACAGTAGAAGGATGTAGTGTCGCATGGTGTTCTCCGGGAGTGCCGTTCAGCGACGGCGGGATTCAAGAGCGCTGATGCGCTCGGCGTGTTCAAGGTGCGTGGCGCGCATGGCGCGTAACTCGCCGCGGTGGCGGTTGACCTGCGCGTTCAGGCCCTCCACCAGCACCGTCAGGCGCGCGACCGCCGTGTTCAGTTTCAAGCCGACTTTGATCAGCCCGATGCCGATCGCGCCGACCCACATGCCGGCGACGCTGAGCGCGAGTGTGTGCAGCGGGTCCATGTTGCTTCCTCAGGTTGGAGTCCCGACCACGATGGCGCGGTACGTCGCGCCGTCGGCGTTGACGCTGCCGTCGGTTGTGTTCAGCGTGAGTACCTGCGACGTGCCGGCAGACTGCGTTCCGAAACTGACGTCGCCGGCTGCGCTGCCATCGCCCGTGCGGCGCAGTTGCGTGCCCGTGGCGCCGGCAGGAAAGATAAACGCGAGCTGTGTGGTCGCGGCGCTGTCCGTGCGCATCACGACAATGGCGTGCGCGCGGTTGACGCCGGTCAGCGTGACCGCAAGCCCGCTGGCACCGTTTCCCGTCCACTCGATCACGCGCACTGCGGTGATCTCTGCCAGCATGGCGAGGCGCGCCGCGCCGTACATCAATGCCCCGGCACCGCTGTCTTCCCACAGAGTGCTCGGTCCGCCGGGGTTGGCGGCCTGCGGGTCAAGTGTCAAGCCGGTCGGGTCAATCAACCCGGCGACGGTCAGCTTGCCGCCGATGCTGAAATCGCCGGGCGTGGCCAGGCCGCCTTCGTCGGCGCGGTGCAGTATTGTGTCGTCGCCGAAGGCGATGCCGTCCGCCTCATCTTCGCCAAGGCGCAAGGCTGCGTCGGCGCCGTAAGTGGCGTCGGGCCGCCCGAGTTGCATGTGGCCGGTGACGTGCAACCCGCGCGAGTTGTCATCGACGCTGGCGCCTTCCTCATCCAGCGCCGCAAGCAGCAGGTGGTGGCCGCTGGTCGCAAGCTGCATCACCCAGCCTTGCAGGACACCGGCGGCGCCGACCATGCCCGGCGACCCGAACGCCAGCGATACCTCGGGGTGCAGCAGCAGCCACGTGTTGCGCGTGCCGCCGTCGCTGCCTGCCGCGTTCAGGCTGCGCAGCGGCGGCAGAAAGATGCATCCGCCCCCCAGCGCACAGTCCGGAACACCGTTGACCTCGCCGGCCCAGCCCTCGCTCTTGATGCTGGGGCCGGGAAAGGGCACTTCGCGCTCGTCCTGCCGGTCGCTCGGGGCCGGCACCCAGTCGTGGCTTGGCGCCCACAGCTCGTGCTCGCTGACCACCCCGCGCACGTCATCCGGCGCGGTGACGCTGACAGGCACCACCACGCGCGGCGGGTCGTCAATCGGAGGGTCGTCCACGGGCGGCTTGGTGGGTGGCTTCCACGTGGGAGGAATCTCGGGCAGGAAGGGCACGCGGTACTGGATTTTCCAGCGGCCGGGGCGCGTCTTGCCGTCCCAATGGTGTGTGCTTCCCTCGTGGTACTTGATCTGCGCCTCGTAGGGCGGCCACGGCGGCACCGCGCCGGCAAACGGCTCGGCGTAGAACGTCAGCGGCGCGTCGTGGGCCGGGTCGCGCGGCACCTTGAAGAACGCCTCGGTGCTCAGGTGCCCCGCGCTTTCGCGGTACACGCCGTCGTCGCCCGCGGCGCTGCCATACAGGTGTTTGCTGCAATGTGCCGAGTCCGCGAGCACCGGCCCGCCATTGCCTGTCGCGGCCAGGCGCCCAAGGTCGCGCCCTGCGCCCTCGGCAAACAGCCCGCGACCGCTGGCTGCGTGGTTGCCCGTGGCCCCGTCGCGCAGGTTCAGCACCGGCACCCAGCCCGGCGCGCCGCCGCCCACGCCAGCCTTGCGGTGCGCAGGGCTGAGGGCCAGCACGGTCAGGAACTGCAAACCGCCGCGCTTGTGGGCACTCAGACTTGACCCGTCAAGGTCTGCGACCAGGTTGCTGGCGTCGCCGCGAGTGGCACCGCGCGCGTCGCTGACAAGCGGGCCGGCATCGACGAACTCGGGCTCGCCGCTAAGGCTCACCAGCAATCCGCGCAGGCCCTCTGGGCGCATCTTGCGCACACCGCCGAACTCTGCGGGCGCAAGCTCGGCGTGGCGGTCGTCAGGACCGAGCACGCGCACGCGGCCCTGCGCAGTGCTTTCACAGCCAGCCACAAAGAACCAGCGCCCGAACCGGGCGGCATCGTCGCTGGCAAGAAAGTACGGAAACGCGAACGTGCCCGGGTGCTCAAGCGAGATTGCGCCGGTGCGCGGGTCGATCGACGTGGCTTCGCTGGCAATTACCGACTCGCCCTCGGGCGCGTTGCCGCTGGTCTTCACAACCAGCGGGCCGGCACGGTACGCGTTCAGCGGCTGGTGCAGCGGCAATTCGGGTTTCACCGCACCGATGCGATGTGCCGGCATCAGCGCCCGTGGCAGCGGCCCCGGCAGCGCCGGTTCCTGCACAATCGTCGTGAGCAGCCCGCGCGGGCCGGCTTCGCAGGTGACGCTTGCCACGCAACCGGCTGCCGATGCGCCTGCAATGCCGACCAGGAGTTGCGTAACACGAGGCGGTGCGTGGGCCATCCCGTCGGTCAGGCTGCGAGCTTGCGCTGCCAGCGAGTTTGCGTTCAGGGACGCGCCGTGTTCGTCCAGTACCGTAAACAGGTGCGGCGCATCGATCACGCGTGCCGGGCCATCACCACCCAGGCGCCGGGTATGGCGAAACGGCGGGGCATCGGTGGGCAACGCAATCGTCAGTGCGATGCGCGGTTCGCCGACCAGGCGGCGCGACTGGCGCGTCGGGTCGTCTGCGGCTTCCAGCAGATACGGTGGTTCGTGAAGCAACAGCAAGCCGCGCTCAAGATCAAGCTCAAACGCGTCCAGGGCCGGCAACCACGTTTCGGCTTCAAACACATTGTCGGCTGGGTGGGCGGGTGCCACGCCGGTCGCGCGACTTGCGCCGACCTCAAGACGCGGCGGCAGCAGCGCGCCATCTTCGGCCACGCCGCCGACCGGTATCCAGCCCGCGTGTGCCGCCCGGAACATGCGAAACGCGAAGCGTCGCAACAGGGCGTCGCGGGCAGCGGCATCCGGCGCGGTGCCGACGAGGCCGCGAAAGCCGCCCTCGGTAAGACACGCGCGGCGCGCGTCGCGCTCGGCGATGCCCCATTGCTGCAGCAGCGCGGACAGCGGCTGCAACTCGCCGGTGGCGTCTGGTATCACGGCCTGCCAGTCGTCGCGCATGGTGACCAGGCGCAGTGTCGGCCCGCCTTGCACGGTGACTTCTGCGGGCGCGGTTCGTTCGGTGTGCGACTCCACCAGCGTGGACTCGTTGACGTCTGCCGGTTCATGTGCGGGCCTGGTCTGCCACTCGCCGTCGTCGTCGATGGTCAGCGATTCACCGGCAAAGGCGCAGAGCTGCTGCACAAGGCTGACCAGCGGCGCGTTCAGTGGCGGAAGCGGAGGCAGGACGCCAGCGGGTGTGGGCGCATCCTGGGCCGACAGCCCTGCCGACAGAAACAGCCGCGCCAGCGCATCCGAAAGCGCGATCCCGCCCGTGGCTGGCAGGTTGGCCCGCCGGTCTGCCCACTCGTAGCGCCGGTCAGCGCCGTGCACGATCAGCCGCCCGTCGCCGGACTGCTGCGTGCGAGTGCAAATGAACTGGCGAAGGGTGCGCCGGGTTGCGACGTCGCGCAGCTCAATGGTCAGCGCGTCTCCGGCTTGCAGCTCAGTGCCGGGCGGCAGCGTGATTGCGCAGGTTGAGGGCTCAGCGCCGCGGCGCAATACGACGCGGGCAGCCAGCGCGGGTGCTCCGTTCAGCGAGGCAAGTACGTGCTCGGTCATGGCGTCTCCGGGACTTTGTGCAGGGCTGCGCCGCGCGTGCGCGATTCATAGCGCCAGCTTGTGACCCAGCGCTTCTGGGGCGGCAGCCATGGGTGCGGCACCGAGTAGTCCACGTGGCGCTCAAGCAGGTCCGCCAGATAGCGCGGCGCGGGCGGCGAGGCATGGCGGCCGTCGCCGATCGCGCTGCCCTGCTGGATGATGCGGGTTTGCGCGGCGCCGATCTCTTGCCGCCAGGCCGGCGCACCCGCAGCCAGCAGCGGGTGATCGACGACCCGCCGCGAAGTGGTGAACGCCAGCGTTTCAGCCAGCGCCACATGACCGGATGCGCCCGCGACTGCCTCGCGAAATTCAAAGTCGACGCGCCGCGTGAACGGGTTCTCACGAATCACGCGTTCGCCGCCGCCAGCCAGCGCATGGGCCTGTGCCAGCGCGCCGGGGCCGATGAAGAAGCCCGCCACGGTGCGCACGAGCGTGCCGTCCGCACCGACAGTTTCGCTGATCGCGTAGTGGCCGTCTTCAACGCCGGCGGGCAGCGGCGTGAACACCTGCTCGTCCTCCACGGTGTAGTCCAGTGAGGGCTCAGCGGCGTCGCGCGTGGTGCTGCTCTGGACGCGTCGATACCCGGCTTGCACGGCCGGCAGCAACACAGCTTCGTAGGCAGCCGGGTTCTCCCCGCGTCGCAGAATCGCCAGCCCTTGATAGCGCAGGCGCTGCGCGGCACCGACGTCGCTGCTGACGCTGACAGTCTGATTGTGCTGCTGGACGGCGCTGTCGGGGTCCTGGCGCGTGGCCTTGAATGTCAGCCGCGCCCGGCGCGTGCCGTGGGCATCGCCGGGCGCGGGGTCGAGTTCGTGCAAGCCCACGAACACGGGGCCGATGCGGCAGTCCGCCATCGACAGCTGGCGCACCTCGGTCCCGTCGGCACTCAGCGCGAGGTCACCTGTGGCGCCTATGGCGCCGCGCAATCCATCAAGGGCCTGCTCGATCAACGCCGTCGTGGCCGCCTGCACTTGCAGTGTGAGGTGCCAATGCTCGGCATCGTGTTCGCGAGTGATTTCAAGGGCGGCTGTTGCGCCCAGCACTTCATCGTTGAACTTGAGCGTCATCATGGCTACTCCGCGAGGGTGTCATCAATCGTGGGAGTCCCATCGCTGGGCAGCGCGATGCCAAGGCGGTCGCGGGCGAACGTCTGGAACGCGCCGGCGTCGTTACTTGACGTGTCAACGGTGTAGCGGTCGGCGATTGCGCCCGCCTGCGGGGCCAGCGCGCCCTGAAACAGCGCCACGCGCAGGCCCGCGTGCGGCACCTCGGCGGCCGGGGCAAGGCTTGCGCCATCGACGTGCACGACGCCGTCAAAGTCGGCGCTGCAGCGGATGCGCACGACCACCTTGTTCGGGAAGCTCGCCCGCGGCAGGTATTCAAACCCGCCCAGGTGAAGCCACTCAGCGGTCGGTGTTGACCCGTCAATGGTCAGCGCCAGCGTGGAGGCATTACCGTTGACCAGCAGGTCAACCGTCACGCTGCCCGCGGTGTGGCTGGCCACATAGAACCATGCGCCAAGGGCAAAGAAGCGGCCGGACTCGATGGCGGGGCTGCGCCCGGCCAGGTCCTGGCGCAGGTCACCCGCCGTGCCGCCATCGCCGGTGATCTTCAGCGAGCCCGTGCCAAAGAGCTTCTCGCCGGTGTCGCGCGAGAACACGCCGCCGCCGGCTTCAACGCTCCAGTGGGTAAAGCCCGCGTCGTATGCCTCAAATGCCCCGTCGAGCACGGCGTTGCGCGCGTCGGCGAAGTCGCCGCTGGTCACGGGGATCACGCGGGTGTGCACGGCGCGGCCGATCTCGGGCCGAATGCGGAACTCCTCCTGGCCGACGGGCACGCGGTGGTGGGCGTTGTCGCGCACGCACTCAATGGCAACGCGCTGGGTGCGGATGCGCTCGTCGTCAATCACGCTTTCGGCTGCGTTCACGGTGCTGCCGCTGACATAGCAGGCTGCGTCGCCGGCATTGCCCGCGTCGGGGGCTGGCGTGCCCACGCTCACGTCGTTGGGTGCCACACTCTCGGCGTCGGCCAGCATCGCGCGTGCCAGGCCATGCAGCAGCTCTTCGCGCGAGGCGCCCTGAGCATCCAGCTCAGGGGCGAGTGCCGCGGAAAGCCACGCATCCAGCGCGGCGTCCAGCGGCAAGGCCCAGCCGCGCGCGGTTTCGGCTGCGGAGTTCAGCAGCGCGATGACTTGCAGGGTGTCGCGCTCGGCGCCGGAGTCGTTGAGCACATCAATGAACTGCTTGCGCAGGCGGTCGAGCGAGCGAAAGGTCTGGCCGCTTTGCGTGATTTCAAGGTCATGGTCGGCAAGGTCTTCGATCTGCCGGAATGCGCGGGCAAACACACCCAGTGCTTCAAAGATGCTGGTGTAGTCAGGCATGGGTTTCCTTTGGTGGTCGGGGCGTGGGGTTGGCTGGTCGCCCGCATCAGGTTCGGATCAGCCTGGGCACGAAGATCTGCTCGGCGCTGCCGCCCAGCGGCAAGCGGATGCGCGAGAGTGATTCCCGCGCGGCGTTTCTCCAGCGCAGCGCAAGTTGCGCCGCGGGGTCGTCGGCGCGAATGCTCAGGTAGTCGTACGTGAACTGCAGCGCGTACAGCGACGTGGCCTCGGCCAGCGGCACGAGGTCATCGGCGAGCCAGCCGACCGGCAGACGCGCGTTGATCAGCGCGTCGATCAGGCGCTTGGCGCGCAGGCATGGTTCGCTGAAGCCCTCGCGCCCGGCGAAGTTGCCGTCATCGAGAAAGGCCGCCAGGCCGGCATGGCGCGCCAGCAGGTCGGTGTCGCAGGCGTAAAAGATGTCAATCAACGCGTCGCAGGGCGCCGCATCGTGCAGGCGCACGCTGCCATCCAGGCCGCTGTCATTCAGCGCCGCCAGCGCCAGCTCGCCACTTGACGAGTCAAGTGTACCGGCTGCGACTGCCAGTGTGCGCTGGGCGTCGCGGTACATGGTTACCGTGTGGTCGTTGCCGTTGCGCTTCACGCGCACCCAGGCGCGGCCGTTGTCGGTGTTGTCGCGGGAAGCGCCGTGCAGGTCCCAGCGGGACAGTGCGGGTGCGCCGTGCGTGGTGACGTACTCGATCATGGTGGTGTCCGTTGAAGGAAGGGACCTGGGCGGACGGGCCCGCCCGCCCAGGCTTGGTGGGTCCTGAACTAGCTGGTCGCAAGCGCGGTGATCAGCCCGTGCCCGCCGTCGCCACCGTTCAGGATTTCGAGGGTGTATTCGCCGATGATCTGCGCCTTGCGGAAGTCGCCCGACTCAGCCAGCGGCTTGACGAAGAAGCTGCGGCCCTGCAGCGGCAGCACCTGCAACTTGTCGAGGTCAAGCAGCAGCACCTTGTCGGCCGGCACCCAGCGCGAAAGGATCACGCGCTGCACGCCGAAGTCGCTTTCGTAAACATCGACCAGGTTGCGCAGCGCCGTGGTATCGGGCTCGTAGCGCCTGGCACTCTGGATGAAGCTGCTGATCTTGCGCTTCTGGAAACCGTTGCAGACGATGGCATTGGGGCGCCCGCCCGCTTCCCAGCAGGTGCGCAAGGCTGCGTTGAGCAGCGGCTCATCCAGGTCCGCGCTGGCGGCGTCGCTGACCGCGGCGCCGGCGCCACTGATGAACTGCAGCAGCCCGCCCATGGTGCGACGAATGGTCGCGCTGCCCTGGGGGTTGGCGGCCGCCTTGAACCCGCAGATCACGGTCTGTTCAAGCGAGCGCAGCAGCTCGCGCAGGCGCTGGATGACCTGGTAGTCGAACTCCCGCTCGACGGCGTGCAGGCCCACGGCGTCCATGCTGCCGCTGATGCTCACGGTCTCGGTGAAAATCTGCGCGTAGTTTTCTTTGCGTACGCGGTTGCGGTAACGCGCCGTGGCTGCGTCTTCGCCTTCAAGCGCCGCGTGCCCGATCACCACCACGCGCTGGTCGTCGGCCACCGCTGCCGCTGTGCTGCCGCCGTAGCCGCGGGTGACTGTCAGCGTGTGGGTGCTGATGCCGGTGACCTGCAGGACTTCTTCGCTGCCGTCGGGCTTGATGATGTCGCCGACACGAAACGCCGCGCCGTCGTCGACGATCATGCTGGTGTCGTCGTCGTCGTACCCGCCGGCATTGTTGATCGCCGAGAAGTTGGCGTTCAAGCGGTCCTCGAACCACTCGTGGCGCGTGGATTTGGCGGCATAGCGCGGGCTGCCGATGGCATCCAGCAGCGGAGTGTCGAACGGCGAGATCAGCCCGACCAGGTCGCTGACGTCATCGACCAGTTCGGGCAGGGTCGCGCCCGCGTCGTACGTTGCCTTGCCAGTGAAGCTCATGGTGTCTCCTTAGTAGGGGGTTGGATGCAGGGGCGCTGCTTGCAGCGCCCGGTGAAGTGGTTCCGGCCCGGGGTGCCTACCTGCGCTTCAGGGCGTCGCGGGCAATCTGGACTTGACGGGTCAAGCCTCCGGCCTTCCATGCCTCGCGCAGTTTTTCGTGCTCGGGCTGGCGGGTCGCCAGCTTCTCGGGCGCCGTGGTCTGGCGCGCGAACAGGTAGGGGCGCGCCGCCTTGAGGTTGCGGTACAGTTGGTCAAGCCCCGTATCGCCCTGCAGCTCGGCGCTTACGTCTTCCAGCTTGAGCGCGTCGCCGGGGTACAGCAGGCCCTCGCGGGGCGCGCGCTCAAGGAAGCGACGTTCGAGTTCGTGGCGGCGGGTTGCCACGCTGTGCTCGGCCTCGAGTTTCGCGACCTGTTGCAGCGCGCCCTCAAGCGCGGGGTCCTGCCGCAACGCCTCAGGCAGCGCGTTGCGAAGACTTGCGGTGATGGATTCATTCTCGGACATGGTTCTTCTCCTTGGCTGAACCGCTTACGCGGTGGTTGTTGATTGGTTGGCTTCCCACGCGGCCCGGGCTTGTTCGGGCGATTCGTAGCGGTCGGGGTTGTCGCGCAGCATCAGCTCCCAGGGCGTGACCATGCCGTGGCGCAGCCGAAACTCGTCGGCCTGGATGCGCTCGGCGACACTCTGCTCAAGCTCGGGCTCGGGGTAGTCCAGCGCGAACTGCGCGTCCGGTTGCGGGCCCTCGTGGGCGCGCAGCACAGCCTGAGTGACTTCGACGAGGTCTTGTTCAAAGGCGCGGAACACCTGCTGCCGCTCAATGCGGTCTTCCAGCACCGGCGTCTGCTGCGCGAGAATGCTGATGCCGCTGAGGTTGCTGACCGGCTGCACGCTGAGCAAAGACTCGGGCACGCGCTGGGTTTTGAGCAGCGTGCGCAGCAGAAACTCAAGGTCCGCAATCAGGTCGGCGATCGGCGCGCCGGGCGCCTTGAAGTTCACGCCGAAGGGCTCATTGCCCGAAACATGAAAGCGGATCGCCCGGGCCGGGCCCACGGCAATGTCCTGCGCGGGGTCAGGGTTGACGATCTCCATCACGCCGAAACCCTGCATCGCCACGGTGTGCGCCAGCGCCGACAACTTGGCGTTGAACTCGTTGTTCGCCCACGCCAGTGAGCGGCCGCGCCCCTCCACCCAGAAACCGTCCACGGGAAGCCGGTCATGGACAAAGGCAAACGGAACGCGGCCGTAGCTGTGCGCCTGCTCACGGATGACACGGCCGCCGGCGACGGTGGCGAACGACTGGGGGTCCCACACATGGGCAAGGGAGCCGTCGCCGGCGGCAAAGGCGATGACGGCGCGCGGCTGGTCGGGGCGCAGGGCGTCGGGCAAAACGAGCATGCGGTGGGCGGGCCAGGGCCAGTAGCGCACTTCGTCGCCCTCGTGGCTGACACAGACCGCGGCCACGCCGTGCAGGCGGGCCAGGCGGTCAACGCCGAGAAGCAGGCGGTCCATGGGGTTGCGGGCATGGACGCGGGCGATACGCTCGCTGGCGCGGCGTTCGACGGGGCGGCGGTAGAGTTGGGAAAGCACGTCGATGACAACGCGCGTGATGTTCAAGAAGTGCTTGTGCGGGCGGCGCGAGAACTCAAGGGCTGATTCGCCGGGCAGGCGGGGGATGTAGCGAAGCTGGTCGCCGGTGTACATGTCCCAGCACAGGCGCGCCTCGGCCATGCGGCGCGACTCGCCATCGGCGGTGAACAGCGCGAACAGTTCTTCGTTGGTGCGGGGCCGGAACGCGCGAGGTTGGGCCGTGTGCTCAATGGCAAGGGCGAGGGCTTCGTGGTATGCATCGTTCATACGTTGATTCCTTGGGCGGGGTTTTTCTCTCACCCTTCACCCCCAGGAATCCACGGACACACGTCGCGGCAGAATTCGCGAAAAACTAGAGACGCAGATGGGATTGATCGAGACACAGGTAGCGGCGGAACTGGCGGAGTGGCCGGGGTTTAAGTCCCACGGCCTGGGCGCGGAAAAAATCCGTGAAAATCTTGTCCGCCCGCCCAAAGACGACATGGGCGACCTTGCGTTTGCCACGTTCAAAGCCGCCAAAGAAGCGGGCAAGTCACCGGCGCAACTCGCGCTGGAACTGGTGGCGGGCCGCGACACGGCGCGCATCAGCAAGCGTCTGCGCAAGATTGAAGACCCCGACGACACGGCGGACGAGCCAGTGGCGCCGCCGCGCTCGGCGCTGGTGGTCGCAGTGGGCACAGCCGGCCCGTACGTAAACATTCGGCTGAACCGGGCGGCTGCAGGTGCGCTGCTGCTGACGGAAATCGAGAAGCAGGGCGAAGCCTACGGCAACAGCGAAAGCGGCAAGGGCAAGACGCTGGTCATTGACCTGTCAAGCCCGAACATAGCCAAGCCGCTGGCGGTGCATCATTTGCGGTCAACGATGATCGGTTACAGCATCAAAAAAATCAGGGAAAGCCAAGGCTGGCGCGTTGTGGGCGTGAATCACTTAGGCGACTGGGGCACAGGCTTCGGCAAACTGATCGCGGGGTTGAAGAGAATTCCTTCGGTAGCGGCGCTGGCGGCGAAGAAGGCCAAGGAGCAACTCACGGAGGGGAACTTCGAAGTCCTTCCCGAGTTCACGGTCAAGGAGTTGAACGCCGAGTACCAGAAGTTCAATGAAGCAATGAAGTCCGACCCGGAACTCGAAGCCTCCGGGAAGCGCGAGTTTGCCCTGCTGGAACAAGCCATCGTTGCGGAGAACACCAAGCCTGGCTCGGCAGTAGGTACGCCAGGTTACGAGAACTTCTACATCTATCGCTCTGCTCGCGAGAAGAGCCTTTCTGAGTTTGCACGCGTGTACAAAGACTTGGGCATCTCATTCAAGCCGCTGTCGATTGTGGCCGCCCAGAGAAGCAAGGAAGAGCAGCAATTGAAGAGTGGGACGTTTCCCGCTACGGGCGTCTACATCGGCGAGAGCCACTGGGCTGTCGTCGGGGCGCGTTGCCAGCCCATCGTGGACACGGCCCTTAAGACCGGCGTGGCGGAAAAGTCAGACGGAGCAGTGGTCATCTGGGTCAACGGCAAAAAACCGGGCAAAGACGGCAAGCCCCCGCCGCCGGTGATCTTGCAGAAGGACGACGGAGCCTCTTCGTACCACCTGCGCGACATCGCATCAGCCACGTATCGACACGAGGGACTGGGCGGCACTGACTTAGCCTATGTGGTGGGCTCAGAACAGTCATTGCACTTTCAGCAACTGTTCAAGGCGCTGGAAATGCTTGGTTACGAGTGGGCGAAGAACTGCACTCACGTTGATTTTGGCTTGATGCTGTTCAAGAACGACAAGGGTGGCTGGGAGAAAACCAGCACGCGGCGGGGTACTGCGATCATGCTGGAAGACTTGCTGGATGAAGCGATCAAGTCGGTGCGCGAGATCATGGCTGCCAAGAACCCTGAACTTGCGGGCACGCCCGATGGCGAAGCCGTCGCGCACGCCGTGGGCGTTGGGGCCGTCGTGTTCAACGACCTCAAAGCCGGCCGGCGCAACAACGTCAAGTTCGACTGGGACGCCGTGCTCGACTTCGAAGGCGAATCCGGCCCCTACATGCTCTACCAGTACGTCCGCATGGGCAGCGTGATGCAGGCATTCAGCAAACGTTACTGTGAACAGGAGCCCGGCCTGCCCGACGAAGCTTCAGCGAAGGCGGGAGCGCAAGCGACGGGTATAGCGCTCGACGATGTCGCAAAGGCCGCGCTGCATGGCGACGCGGCGCTACTCACACTCGACGAAGAATGGCGCATTCTAAAACTGCTCGCCGAGTTCCCCGACGCCGTCGCCAAGGCCAGCGACGAGTACGAGCCCTCCGTGGTCGCCCAGCACCTGATCAAGCTCGCAGGCGCGACCTCGACCTGGTGGGTCGCCACGCGCGACTCACGCATCGTCGGCGACGACAAAGCACTCAGCCTCGCCCGCGTAAGGCTGGTCAACGCCATCCGCACCACGCTCGGCAAAGGCCTGACGCTGCTCGGCATGAGCCTCGTTGACCGCATGTAGCCGCGTGGCATGCGCGTCCCGCGCATGAGTTTCGCCGGCCTCTGGCCGGCGTGGTCGGCTGGAAGCCGACCGAACTCATTCGCCAGAGGCGAATGCCACTGCCACGTTGCGGCGAATCCCTTGCGCGTTAGCATGCGGCCCGCTTTTTGAGGAACCCGCATGTCTGATGCCAACGAGTACCGGCAAGCCCGTGAGGCCAAGCGCGACGCGCTGGCGGCCCTGGGCGTCAACCCCTACGAAGTACGCACACCGGCACGCGAACTGACCAGCGCGCTGAAGGCCGCGTTCGAAGCCGTCGAAGCCACGGGCGCCGAAGGCGCCAAAGTCGAAGGCCGCGCGCTGGCGGGCCGTGTGCTGGCCAATCGCAAGATGGGCAAGGCCGTGTTTCTGGACGTGTATGACGGCAGCGGGCGCATGCAGGTGTATCTCAACGCCAAGGGCGTCGGCGAGCAGGGCATGGCGATCCACGAGAACCTGGACCTGGGCGACTTCATCTGGGTCAAGGGCGACGTCCAGCGCACCCGCACCGGCGAAGTCACGCTGTTCGCCAGCGAGCTGCGCTTTCTCACCAAGGCGCTGGCTGTCCCGCCCCTGCCGCGCGAGTTCACGGACGAGGCGGGCAACAAGCAATCCGTTGACGCGCTGACTGACCCCGAGTTGCGCCACCGCAAGCGCTACCTTGACCTGATGGTCCACGCGGATGTTCGCGCGCGCTTTGAAAAGCGCAGCGTGGTCGTGCGTGCCGTGCGGCGCTTTCTCGAGGACCAGGGCTATCTCGAGGTCGAAACGCCGATGATGCACCCCATTCCTGGCGGCGCCCGGGCGCGGCCCTTCATTACGCATCACAACACGCTGCACATGAACCTGTACCTGCGCATCGCGCCGGAGCTTTATCTCAAGCGGCTGCTGGTCGGCGGCTTTGAGCGCGTGTTTGAGATCAACCGCAACTTCCGCAACGAGGGCATCGACCACACCCACAACCCCGAGTTCACCATGATGGAGCTGTACGAAGCCTATGGTGACTACGAGAGCATGATGCGCATCACCGAGGGCATGTTCCGCGAATCGGCCCGCGCCGTGCGGGCGTTTGAACGCGGCGTTGACCCATCGCAGGTAGCCGACGGCGACCTGGTCTTCCAGTGGGGCGGCCGCTCACTCGACCTGGGCAAGCCCTTCGCGCGCCGCAAGTACGCCGACCTGCTGCGCGAGTACGCGGGCGTAGATCTGCATGACGCAGCCGGCGTGCGCGCCAAGGCCGAAGAGCTCGGCTTGGAGCTCAAGGACGACCACTACATGCTCGCCGACGCCGTGCTTGAGGCGACCGTGCAGGACAAGCTCGTGCAGCCGACGTTCCTGATTGATTACCCGACGGCCATCTGCCCGTTGACCAAGGCCAAGCCGGACGACCCGCTGATCTGCGAGCGCTTCGAGTTGTTCATCTGCGGCGTCGAGTTCGCCAACGCGTTCAGCGAATTGAACGAGCCCGTGGAGCAGCTCAAGCGCTTCAAAGAGCAGGTGGACGCCGGCCTCAAGTCAGAAGATCTCGAGGCGCCCAAGGAAATCGACCACGACTATGTCGAGGCACTTGAGGCGGGCATGCCGCCGGCGGGCGGCTTGGGCGTGGGCATTGACCGCATGGTGATGATGCTGACCGACACCGACAGCATTCGCGAAGTCATCCTGTTCCCGCACATGCGGCGCGACCACGCCGACGCCACCGCAGCCGCCACGCAGCGGGCGAGAATCGCCGCAGAAACGCTGCTGGAAGAGTTGCAGTCGCCCGAGCTTCGCAAGCACAAAGACCTTGTCGAGCTCGCCGAAAAGGCCCGCAAGGCATTGGAATGAGACCGGCAAGGCCCCGCCCACGCGGGGCTTTGTTGCTGATTCCTGCGTGAGTGCGCGTATAAACCTTCCGATACTTCCTTGTAAGGAAGGTTCCGGGCCTGCCTGATGATCGCTTTTCGTGGCATTGCGTTTCTGTTCTTCCTGGTGCTGGCGGCTGGGATGGTGGTGTGGCAGGTCGCGCACCTGCGGGGCGATTTTGCCACGGCGGCATCGCCGACGATCACGGCAATCGCGTTGCTGCTGGGCGCCTCGGTTGTGGGCGCGCAGTTCGTGGCGCTGCGCATGGCGGGCAAGGGCGACCATCGCAAGTGGCTGGCGGTGGCGGGCATATTGGTGCTGCCGGCGACGATGATCGTGGGCGGATTGATCAGCGCCATCCAGGCACGCGGCGGCAACCACCGGCGCATCTGGGAAGGTGTGCTGATGGTTGGCGCGCTGGTCGGGTTGAACGTGGCGCTGCCGATTGCGCTGGGGCTGGTGCTGGTGCCGGGTTCGCCCGGGTTGCTGGCGGCCTGGACGGCCATCAAGCTTGAGTTCTTCCTGATTGTCGATTACTTCCTGGGCCGCTCAATCCTGCACTATTTCAGCAGCGGTGCCTCGGCGTTTGTCAGCTTGCGCTATCTGCGTCGCCGCGTGATGAGCCTGCTGAGCGTCTTTGGCGTGGGCTTGGGCGTGTGCGCGCTGATTCTGGTCAACAGCGTAATGCAGGGCTTCCAGAAAGATTTCCGCGAGCAGATGCGCGGCAGCCTCAGCCACGTGCTGGTCAAGTTCGACTCGGGCACCGTGCAGACCCTGGTGGATGAAGTCGCCCAGCGCGAAGCCGAATGGGGCGCCTGGGTCGCGCGCATTGAGGCCGACCCCAACCAGAAGCCCGACTGGGACGCCGCCCTAGAACAGGCGCTGGAGCGTTGGCGCGCCGGTGGGGGCAACGACGAGGACCGGCTGCCCGACAGCGCTGACTTTGCGCGCGCCCAACCCGCGCAACCGGATGCTCCCAAGCCCGAGCTCACGCCCTCCGAGCGCGCGTTCATGCTGCGGCTTCGGACGGGCAAGGGTGTCACGCGCCGTGACCGCGAGTGCCTGCGCGACAACGATATGGTGGTCACGCCGCGCGAGTTTTACCTGTCGCGGATTGCGAACGCCGCCACCGAAGAAGGCCGCAACCTCGCGCGCGTCACAGAAGACACGGTGCGGCGCGACTGGTACGCCCCGCTGTTCCGGCGCACGTTGCAGGACCAGTTCAACCGCGCCGAAATCGCGCTGGAAAGGCACACCGACCCCGCGGGCAACCCCGACGTGAAGGGTGTTTCGTGGCGTATCGCGACCAAGACATTGCTTACACCGCGCACGGGTGCCCGCGAGCTGAACGACGCTGAGCTTGTCGGCATCGACATCGAGCACGAACCCGAGATCAGCAACCTGGGCCAATACGTCGCCCACGCTGAACTGAACATGTTCCGCGAGCAGTACGTATTGGGCCCGCTGACCAATGTGCTGGCGGCCACGCTGGGCTGGGAACACCCCGACAGCATCGAAGCCGCCAACGTGCCGCCGGTGCTGCGATTTTCCGAAGACGGCAAGGGCGTCGCCGCAGAGGGCATTCCGCGCAGCCTGTCACGTTACCTGATGGTGCGCGGCTTCACGCGGGCGTCGGGCAAGATTCGCTGGGGCGAGTTTGACCGCGTCGAGTACCTGGAGTTCAGCCCGGGCCAGCGCGTTTACGACCGCGTCAAGGATGCACACAAAGACGCGTCGCGCACCGACGACCTGGCCGAGCTGGGCAAGATCCTTGCGACCTGCGAAGCCGACGTGCGCGCGATTCTTGAGCCGCTGGCGCTTGCGCCCGCCGCCGAACGCCACGAAGCCGTCAACCGCACCGGCGCGCGCATCATCATGTTCGAATACATGACGGGCCTGAGTGCCGCGGTGTTCGAGATCAAGGCGCTGTACCGCGACACCGCCGAGCCGCTGACCGCGTTTCGTGAAGACGGCACGGGCACGCTCAGCGCCGAGGAAAAGGTGCAGCTGAAGTCGTTGCAGGACCGGCTGTACGCGCACGCGCTGGCGGCGCAGGACATCTGCGAAGACCTCAAGCTGACTATGGCGCAGCGCGAAGAAGCCATCGGGCGCATGGCGCGGGCCTATCTGCATGAAATTGACGCTGCGATGAAAGAAGCGGCTGACAAGAAACTGACCGGCAACAGCGAGCGCCTGCGCCAGCTGCGCGCGGCATTGCCAGAGCCCGAGATGCTGTCACCGATGCGCACGCGCCTGCGCAACCGCATGTCGCTGCCGCTTTCGTACGCCGTCGAGCGCTACGAAACGGGCGCCGACAGCACCCGCGCCCGCATGGATGCTTACCAGCGCGTGCTGCCGCTGCGGACCACCATGGAGGAAGGCGAGAGCATCGACGATTACATCCGGCGCGCCACCATCCCGAACCTGCGGCCCGAGCCCGACAAGCCGGGCATCATCCTGGGCGACGCGCTGGCTGAAGTTGCACTGGGTGCCGGCGTGGTCGTTGGCGACCACATCGCGATCACGATTCCGCGCATCTACTACGAAGACAACCGGTTTGTGCCGCGCACCAGCGAAGTGTGGTTCCGCATCACCGGGTTCTTCCGCAGTGGCCTGTACGAAGAAAACCGGCGGCGCATGTACTGCGACTTTGAAGAACTGTCGCGGCTGCTGGCCGACACCGAGATTCACTACACGCTGGGTGTGCGCCTTGCGGATTACTCGATTTACGAGGGCCAGGCCCGCAGCGACAAGCTGAAAACCGAACTGCGCACCGCGATGCAGGACGAAGGCGTGCGCTTTGCCACGGTCAGCGTCTGGGAAGACGAGTCACGCACGCTGCTTGAGGCCGTGAACACCGAGCGCACGCTGATCGGGCTGATTGTCAGCTTCATCATCGCGCTGACGGGCGGCGTGATTTTCATTCTTGTCTACCAGCTCGTGAACGAGAAGGTGAAAGACATCGGCATTCTCAAGGCGCTGGGTTATTCGCCGTGGGGCATCCGCAGCGTGTTCATGTTCAATGCGCTGTTTATCGGCTTGTTCGGCGCGCTGGTCGGCGGCGGAGTCGGCATGGTGCTGTCGGAGTACCTGAACCCGATTGAAGACCTGATCGACGAAACCACAGGCGTGCGCCTGTTCCCGCCGGACATCTACTATTTGACGTACATTCCCAGCATCAAGGGTGCCGAACTGTTGAACCTCGCGCTGGATATCGCGGTGCCGGTGGTACTGTTCAGCTTCTTGTGCGGGATTTACCCCGCGCTGCTGGCCGCCCGGAAAGACCCGGTCGAGGCTCTGCATTACGAGTAGCGCCCGCTACTTCCAGCCGATGCCTTCGATCGCCAGCAGCTTGCGCTTGCGGCCCAGCCCGCCGCTGAAACCGCCCAGCCGCCCGTTGGCCGCCAGCACGCGATGACACGGAATAATGATCGGCAGCGGGTTCGCGCCCACGGCGTTGCCCACGGCGCGCGAGGCGCCGGCCTGCCCGATGTCGTCAGCAAGCTCGGAGTAGGTGGTGCTTTTGCCGAAGTGCACGCGCTGCAGGCGCCGCCACACGGCGCGCTGAAACTCAGTGCCACTTGACAGGTCAAGAGGGGTCTCGAACTTCTCGCGCACATTCAGCATGTACTCGGCGACTTCGTGGCATGCCTGCTCAAGCACTTCGTGCGGCTTGCAGCGCCCGCGCCCGTTGTCGCGCCTGCGCTTCAGCAGCTGCGGCAGCACGCTATCAAGGCCCTTGCCCAGCGTGATCGTGATCAGGCCGTGCTCGCCGGCCGCCAAGCCCAGCTCTCCCAGCGGGGAATCCACATAAGCGACAGCGAGCTGGTTGTGCATGGCATGCCTCCTCTGGCAGGATGAGCGCGGCAGTGTAGCCGGAGGTGGTGTGTCAGTCGCAAGGGGGAATCCGCAACTGATTGCGTGGGAACAATTCCTGCGCTGGCGAAAGTACGGCGAGCGTGCGCCGTCAGAGTTTTCGTTGCGCCAGAGGTTGACCAACGCCGCAGGATCAATGGGCGCGCGCGCCTTCTTTCGCATGCTCAGCGACACCTGCGACATCCACGTCGAAGGCGACGATCCCTGGCGCCGCCCCGTGCAGAACGCGTCGGGCAACGTGATCTGGCTGTTGTGGCACAACCGCATCGCGTGCTTCACCGCGCTGGTGGACATTCTGGGGCGGCGCAACCATGCCATCCGGGTTGCCAGCATCGTGTCGGCGAGCAAGGACGGCGAGCTGCTGGCGCGGCCGATTCGTGAATGCGGCGGCACCGAGATTCGCGGCTCAAGCTCAAGCAACGCCACCGAGGCACTGCGCGAGGCGGTAAGCGCGGCGCGGGCGGGCTACAGCATCGGCACCGTCGGCGACGGCCCGCGCGGCCCGCGCTATGAACTCAAACCCGGCCCGGTATTGCTGGCCAAGGCCACCGGCGTGCCGATCGTGCTTGGCACATGGGCCGGCACCCGCGTCGTGCAGTTTCATCGCGCGTGGGACCAGATGATGCTGCCGCTGCCGTTTTCGCGGGTGCACTTCAAGTTCGAGGCGCCGATCCATGTACAGCCGGACGCCAGCGCCGACGAAATCGCGGCAATCCGGCGCGACCTCGAGGCGCGCCTGATGCGCCTTACCGCGTGGGCCGACGCAAACACCGGTGTGGCATGGCAGATCCCGAGGCCCAGGCCCGGCGAAATCCTCAAGCGCCGCAAGGCGGGCGCGATTGCCGACAAGCGCCGCTGATCTTTTCGGCCCGGGCGGCGGCTGTTCGTATCACAGAGGGGCCTGTAGGCTGGTACCGCCATGGCGATCAACAACAAATACGTGGGGACTGTTGCGGTGCTGCTGGTTGCGGCTGCGTCCGGATTGCTGGTGTTCTTTCTGCTGGCGGACAGCCCCAAGCCCAGCCCAAAACCCAAGACCGACCCTGACCAGAAGAGCGACACCGACAAGCCGGACCCCGCGCAACCCGACAAGCCGTCCACGGCCCCCGAGAACATTGAGCCTGACCCCGTGCGCAACGAGCGCCCGCCGCAGCCCTATGTGCTGCCGTCTGAGCTGCCGCGCCTGATCGTTGAGGGCCGAGTCGTCGACGGCAACGGCGTGGGTCTTGCCGACGCCGAGGTGCTGTTCACCGGCGACAATGCGTTGCGCGGCATGCAGGGTGTGGGCTTTACCGACGGTGCCGGCAATTACCAGCTTCTCGCATGGTCATCGACCAAGCCGGCGGCGGGCGCCAACACCACACGCCGCGGCACCATCTCTGCGCGCAGCGCCGACGGCGGCCAGGGCGTAAGCCCGACCGTGACCGTGCCTGACGGTGAGTCATTTCTGGCGCCACCGGTCGCGGTCAATGCCGGCGGCACGATTGAAGGCGTCGTGCTGAACACCGATGGCGCGCCGGCCCCCGGTGCCCGCGTCACGGTGCGGTCGGCAACGCCCGTGCCGATGCCTGACTTTCGCGGTCGTGAGCCACGCGTGGTAACCCGGCCGCTCGTGCGCATGGTGCAAGCCGACGAGCGCGGCCAGTTCAAGGCGGCGGCACTGCCCGCCGCGCAATACCGCGTAACCGCCGACCCCGGCTACTGGGGCCAGAACACGAACGCGGCGACCGTGGACGTGGCGGAGGGCCGCAGCGCCTGGAGCCAGGTTGAGCTGCGGGCCGAGAACTACATTCGCGGGCGGGTGGTTGATGCGCTGGGTAACCCGGTGCCCGACGCGGTCGTTTTCCTGACGCGGCCGCCTGTAGAAGGCGAGACCCCCGGCGACCCGGAATCTGCAGCCAATCGCATCACGGCCCGCGACCGTGGCGGCGAAGTGTCGCGCATTGGTCGCGACACCGCGCGGCGCTTCGATGAATCCAGCGCCACAAACTCGCGGCAGATGACCGATGCGCAGGGGCGCTTCGGTTTCTTCACACTGGAAGACCTTGAGTGGACCGTGACCGCGCGCGTTGGCGCCGTGGAAGCCAAGCTTGAGAAGCATCGCGTCAACCAGCCGGATATCAGCCTGACGCTTGAAACGCAGGGCAAGACGCTGGTCAGCGGCCGTGTCACAGACGCCGAAACCGGCTTGCCCGTCAGCGCGTTTGACCTGCGTGTGTTCGCGGGCAGCGGCAGCGCGGACCCTGACCCGTTTTCACGCGTGGCGCCGGACCGCATGTTCCCGTGGCGGCCCAGCGGTGAGTATCGGCTGGTCAACCCGCCCGCGGGCGATTTTCGGTTGCGCTTCACGGCGCCGGGGTTCGTGCCGCAGTATGTGCAGATCAAGGCCCTGGGCGACGGCGAGCATCGCTCTGCTGTGAACGCGGAACTGCTGCCGCTGTGTGAGCTGTTCATGACACCCACGCTGAACAACCGCCGCTTTGACTTTGAGCCGGTGATGCTGATGTTTGACAACCGCATTGCATACCATGCCTCGACCGACGCGCTGGGCAACCTGCGCATCCCCGGGGTGGCCCCCGGCACCTACCGCCTGAAGCTGGTGCAGCGCGACGGCACGGCATTGCAGTGTGACGTGGAAGTGCCCGCGCGGCGCCGCGCCGAACTGTCGGTCACACTTGACCCGGCAGGTTGATGGCAAGCGAGCGCACATTCACCGTCGGCGACGACGAAGCCAACCAGCGCCTTGACCGCTTTCTGCGCAAGCTACTGGACGACGTCAGCCTGTCGGCGATCTACAAGCTCGTGCGCACGCGCCAGATCACTGTCAACAAGCGCAAGACCCGCCCCGAGCACCGCCTTTCCGTGGGCGACATCATCACGTTTCACCAGGCCGCGCAGGACCGTCACCTGAAGCCAAAACTGCGCGAACGCGCCGAGCAGGGCTTCAGCAAGCGCCGCGATTTCAGAATCGTCTTCGAAGACGCGCACATTCTCGTCGTCAACAAGCCCGCGGGCCTGCTTGTGCATGCCGGCGACCGCGGCGACGACCGCGACACGCTGATCGACCAGGTCACCGGCTATCTTGTGGCCGACAGCGCGGCCCCCGATGCCGGCAACCTGCGCGACTTCGTCAAGCCGTCGCCGACGTTCGCGCCCACGCTGGCCCACCGCATTGACCGCGCGACCTCCGGCCTGGTGCTGATCGGCAAGACGCTGGCGGCTTCGCAGGAACTGGCGGCGCTGATCAAGCACCGGCGCGTGAGCAAGACGTATCTGGCGCTTGCCTTCGGCGGGCTGCCGCAGCGGCAAGGCACGATCGACGTGCCGCTCGAGCGCAAGCAGGACGCCAAGGGCCGCCGCCGCAAAGTCGAGACGGGTGCCGGCCAGCACGCCGTGACCCACTACGTGGTGCTGGCGCAGCGCAGCCACTTTTCGCTGGTCGAGCTTGACCTTGAAACCGGCCGCACGCACCAGATTCGCGCACACCTGGCGCATGTGGGTGCGCCCCTGGTCGGCGACCACGAATACGGCGACCGCGAGCGCAACCGCCACGCGTCCGAAAAGCTGGGCCTCAAGCGCCAGTTTCTGCACGCGGCGCGGCTGCAGTTTGTGCATCCATTGACAAGTCAAGAGCTCGACCTGGCGGCGCCACTGTGGCCCGACTTGATGCAGGCGCTGGACCGCGAGGGATTTAAGCGCGATGATCTGCCACCATGGTTGCCCGAAGCCATTTCCTGATGCTGCTGTGCGTGCTCGCCTTGTGCGCGGCGTGCCAGGTGCCGGACGCGCAAAGCGTCCAGGTCTCGCCGGTTCGTGAGTTCCGGCCCGAGCGCCGCTCAATCGTGCGCGAGCCGGTGATCCTGATACCCGGCACGCTGGGCAGCCGCCTGTTCAACACCGAAAACGGCGAGATTGCCTGGGGCAACCTGTCGGCCACCATCAGCGACCTCAGTGACGACCTGGACCTGCCGATTCATCGCAAGCGCCTGGCCGACAACCGCGACAGCCTGCGCGCCTACCGCGTGCTCGACAGTGTCGAGATTCTCGCGCGCGAGGGCAGCGGCGAAGTCGCCTTCTACGCCGACCTGATCGGGTTTCTGCAGGACACGCTGGGCTATCGGCCCGCCTATGGCCGCAAGTTCTACCAGGGGCAGGACCTGTTCGTCTTCTTCTATGACTGGCGCCGCAGCAACGTGGAAGCCGCCGTGCAGCTTGGCGAGTTCATCCAGAGCATTCGCCAGGACCTGAACGCGCCATCGATGAAGTTCACGTTTCTGGCCGTCAGCAACGGCGGCATCGTCGCCCGCTACTACCTGCGTTTCGGCAGCGATGACCAGGTCAGCGAAAAGGCCCCCGATGCGCCATTTTCGCCGACATACGCCGGCGCCAAAGATTGCGCCCGGCTGATCTGCCTTGGCACGCCCCACGTCGGCACCATCGACGCGCTGCAACTGATTCACGAGGGCTACGCGCCCAACGTGCTGGCGCGCCGCTACCCGCCTGCAACCATCTTCAGCTTTCCCGCAGCGTTCGAGCTGCTGCCTGACCCCGGCGAGAAGATCTTCGTCGGCGATGGCGGCGAAACCCTTGATCTCAACTTGTGGAAGCCCGAGGCATGGACCACCTACGGCCTCTCGGTCTTCGGCGCCTCCGAGCGCGCGCGGCTGCAACGCCAGATCGCCTATGACATCCAGCCGGGCCAGGACCGCGACCAACTCTATGAAGAAGCGGTATCCAACCAGCGCGCATACCTGGCCACCGTGCTCAGCCACGCGATGCGCCTCAAGCGCGCGATTGCCGGGCCGTGCGAGGTGCCGCTGCATGTCATGCTGGGCACGACCACGCCCACGCTGGCCCGCGTCGGCCTTGAGCTCGACGGCGACGAGTGGCAGCTCTACTTCAGGCCGCGCGTCGGGTGGGGGCGCAGCGACCCGATGACCGAGGCGATGTACGCCCTGGGCGACGGCGTGGTCACGCGGCGCTCGGGACTTGGCGAGGCGCTTTCCACATCCGACGAACAATTGCTCAAGCAGTCGCAGGCGTTTCGCAACTCGCTGGACGGCTGGACTTTCACGCCGTTCACGCACCGCGCGATGTTCGAGGATGAGCTGTTGCGGCTGTCCCTTGCCGAGTTGCTTTCCACGCCTTAACGTCTCCCTGTAAGACACCAGCCGGTGTCTGGTTTTCTGTGCAGGATCAAGCCATGCCGACGACAGCCATTCTCGGCCTGCAATGGGGCGACGAGGGCAAGGGCAAACTCGTGGACTCGCTGAGCGCGCAGCAGGATTTTTGCGTGCGCTTTCAAGGCGGCGGCAACGCCGGCCACACCGTGTATCCGCCGGGCGGCAAGATCGTGCTGCACCACCTGCCGACGGGTGTGCTGCACAAAGACTGCATCAACGTGATGGCGCAGGGCATGGTGGCGGACCCGTTCAAGCTGCTGGATGAAATCAACGAGGTGGAAGTTCGCGGCTTCAAGCTGGCTGGCCGCCTGAAAATTTCAGACCGCTGCGCCGTGACCACGCCCATGCACCTGAGCCTTGATGCCGGCCGCGAAGACGGCGGCTCAGCCACCAAGGTCGGCACCACCCAGCGCGGCATCGGCCCGACCTATGCCGACCGCTATGACCGCATCGGCGTGCGCATGGCCGACCTGCTCGACGGCACCACGCTGCGCGAGGCGCTGTCTCGCGCCGTCAGCGTGCGCGCCTGCCAGATGAGTGTCGAGCCGAACGTTGACGCGATGCTCAAACCCCTGCGCGAGGCCGGCGACAAGCTGCGCCCGTACATCTGCGACACGGCGTTGCTGCTGGCCGAGGCGATGAAAGAAGAACGGCGCATCCTGTTCGAAGGCGCCCAGGGCGCAATGCTCGACGTGTGCCAGGGCACGTACCCGTACGTGACCAGCAGCCACACCACGGCTGCCGGCATCGCAGCCGGCAGCGGTTTGCTGCTGGCGCCGCAAGACGTGATCGGCGTGAGCAAAGCCTATTGCACGCGCGTGGGCGACGGGCCGTTCCCGACCGAACTGGCTGATGCCATGGGCGAAAAGCTGCGGCAGAAGGGCGGCGAGTTCGGCGCGACCACGGGCCGGCCAAGGCGTTGCGGCTGGATCGACCTGTTCGCGCTGCGCTATGTGTGCAAGATCAGCGGCGTGACGCGGATTGCCATCACGAAGTTGGATGTGCTCTCGGCGATGGGCGAGTTGAACGTCGGCGTGGGCTACAAGGGCTGGAAAGAGCCCGGCTTGCCCGCCGATATACGGCAGTTCACGGCTTTGCAGCCCGAGTACAAAACGCTGCCGGGCTGGGATGAGGACATCAGCAAGATCCGCAGCCTGGGCGAGTTGCCGGCCACGGCGCGTTCGTACCTGCGTTTTGTCGAAGAGTACGTGGGAGTGCCCATCGGCATCATCAGCGTGGGCCCAGAACGCGAAGCCAGCTTTTTCTCAGAAGGCGCGCCGAAGGCCTGAGTGGTGTGGGTTTCCAGCCCGCCATTGACAGCATGGGCGCGATCGGTCCGTTGATTGCACGATTTTAGCCTTTTCCGGGATGTGCAGAGCGTGCAAAACCGTCTAACATACGGATGCTCACACAGGGCTATGGGGCCCGGTTAGGAACTGACAATGAATGCCACGATCAGAAAACTTTCGCTCAGCTTCCCACAGAAGCTGATCCGCGAGCCACTGCTGCACAACCTCTCGACGCGCTTTGGGGTGATCTTCAACATCTCCAAGGCCAACGTCACCGACGAGCACGGGTACCTCGAACTCAGCCTGGAAGGCGGCACGGAGCAGCTTGACCAGGCCATCGAGTACCTGAAAAGCCGCGGCGTAACGGTCGAGCAGTCGTAAGCACCCGGATTGACGCGAATCAGCCGTCCGTTACCCTTGCGGCCAAGCGCCCGTAGCTCAGCTGGATAGAGCGACGGTTTCCGGAGCCGTAGGTCAGAGGTTCGAATCCTCTCGGGCGTACCAGGTTTCAAACAGCGGTCGTGTGGGCTCCGTGCCCTCACGACCGCTTCGCTTGTGCCCGCGCATTGCTTGCGTCGAGTCTCTCCGGTTGGCAGGGGTCTCGGGCTGTGAGATGGCCGGCTCGCGCCAGCGCAATGACGCTAGGCAACCTTCAACACAATCTTGCCCGACACATGGCCGGACTCGAGGTAGCGGATTGCGTCGGCAGCCTGTGCAAGGGGAAAAGTGCGGTCGATGGACGGCTTCAGTTTGCCCGCTTCAATCATGTCCTTGAGCGTTTCAAGGTCTTCACGGTTCTCCAATGAAATGTAGCTGGTGAGCTTCTGGCTAACGAACGGAGACCACATCAGTGCGCGCAACTGCCGGTCAATCCCGCCGAACCACTTGCCGCCGCCTTCGCCGCCAGTGATCACGAGCGTGCCATGCTTCGCCAACGCGCGACGCAGTTTGCGCAGCTTGCGATTGCCGCCGATGTCGATGATGACGTCGTACTTGGTGCCGCTGTCCGTGACGTCTTCGTTCTTGTAGTCGATTACGTGGTCCGCGCCCATCGCGCGCACCATGTCTAGCTTTGCCGTGCTGGCCACGCCGGTGACCACGGCGCCGAGCGATTTGGCAATCTGGACCGCATAGTGCCCCACACCGCCGCTTGCACCGATGATCAGCACACTCTGGCCAGGCTGCACGTTGGCGACATCACGCACTCCCTTGAGCGCTGCCAGCGCGGAGACGGGTACGGCGGCTGCTTCTTCGAAGCTGAGATTGTTCGGCTTGTGCACGAGTTTGTCTTGCTTGAGACTGGCGAACTCAGCGTAAGCTTGCCCGCCGATCGTGGTGCCGAACACTTCGTCTCCGAGCTTGAAGCGAGTCACATCTTCGCCGACTGCCTCAACCACGCCTGCGAGGTCCATTCCCGGGGTTTTGATTTTTGGCCTGCGCAGCCCGAATCCCATGGCGCGCATCAGGTAAGGCTGCCCTGTCACGATGTGCCACACTCCTCGGTCCACGCCGGCGGCAACCACGCGGACAAGCACTTCGTCAGGTGCAATCTTTGGCTTTTCAATGTCGCGCAGCACCAGGACTTCAGCACTGCCGTACTTGTCCTGGACGATGGCGTGCATGGTGGTGTGAGTGCTCACGGTCTTGTTAGTCAGTGTAGCCTGCATGGCTGTCTCCTGGGATGAAGAGTGAACTTACACTGTAAGCTTACATCGTAAGTTTTGGAGTGCAAACACAAAGTCGGAAAATATCCTGAAGGCATGGCAACGAGAACGAAACCGCTAAGCCGCGAGCGTGTTCTGCGCGAGGCCGTCAGTCTGGCCGACAAACATGGCATCGAGAAAGTGTCGATGCGCAAGCTGGGAGGCAACCTCGGGGTCGAGGCCATGAGCCTCTACAACCACATCGCCAACAAGGACGACCTCCTTGACGGACTGGTGGACATCGTGATCGCAGAAATTGAGCTGCCGGTCACCGGCGAGGACTGGAGGGAGGGCATGCGCCGGCGCGCGTGCTCGGCCCGTGAAATGTTTCTGCGCCACCCCTGGGCCCTGGTTGTCATGGAGTCTCGCAAGAACCCCGGCTTGGCCGCGATGCGATACTACGATGCCGTGATCGGCTGCCTGCGTAAGGGCGGCTTCAGCATTGCACTCGCTGCGCACGCATTTGCTGCGCTCGACAGCTACATCTACGGGTTCGCACTGCAGGAGATGAAACTGCCGTTCAAGAACAGCGCAGAACTGGACGAACTGGCGGGCAGTATCATGCAGCAGATGCCTGAAGGTGCATTCCCACACTTCACCGAAATGATTACAGGGCATGCGCTCAAACCCGGCTACGCATTCGCCAACGAATTCGAGTGGGGCTTGGAACTCTTGCTGGATGGGCTCGCGCGAAAGCTGGAGCGCACGTAGCACGGCTGGGGCACGTTGCCGATCTCTGTCGAGGGCTGTGGAACGCTCTGGGTGCATAGGCGACGGATGGTTGTGCCGTCACCCGTGCGCAGGCGCGCTCAGGTCGGCCAGTTCCGTGGCCAGGATCATCCGCCGGGGCGTCGTGGGGGTCGAATCCTCTGGGCCGCACCAGAGATGAACCAGCGGTCACGGGGCAACCTTGCTCGCACGACCGCTTCGTTTACGCCCGGCGCCTGAACGTTACCGCGGCGAAGCCGATCAAGATTGCGAGCAACAACAGACAGCTTTGCTGTGTGTCAGCCCTGCAGCCGCCTCCTCCGCCGTCTCCGCCGCCACCACCACCTCCTCCACTGCCTGGGTTGGTCACGTCCAGCGTGAAGAGTTTGGCGCTCGATGCCAATGCAGAGTCGGTCACCGTCACCGTAAAGCTGAAGTTGCCGGCGGAAGTTGCGCTGCCCGAGATGTCTCCCGCCGCATTCAGTGACAGTCCCGCCGGCAGGGCGCCGCCTGTCAGCGTAAACGTGTAGCCGCCTGCGCCGCCCGTGGCCTGCAGTGTGACCTGGTATGCCTGTCCCGTTTCGGCGGGAGGCAGCGGCGAGGTAGTAGTAATGCTCGGCGTCCCGGATGCAGGCGGATCAACTGTCAGCGAAAACACCTGCGAAGCAAACATGCCCCACGAGTCCGTTGCCTGCAGCGTGAAGTTGAACGGGCCGCCCGCTGCGCCCGGAAGGCCGCTGAAACTGCCACCCGCGCTCAGCACCAGGCTGCCGGGAAGCGTGGACAGCGCGGCGAAGGTCAGCGCACCCGTGCCGCCGGAAGCAGCGACGCTCTGAGTGTACGGCTGCCCCTCTTGCGCATTTGGGAGCGGGCTTGGCGTGGTGAAGGCAGGCGCGGAGTTGACCGTGATCGCCACGTAGATGTTGATTGTGTTCGCGCCGCCGTCGCTGACCTGCACGTCATACTGCTGACTGCCCGCCGCTGCCGTGCCCGTCGGCAAGACTCGCAGTGAGCCCGCAGTGATCGAGAACGTGAAGTGGCTCGTGGCCGGCGTGACGCCGGTGACCAACGGTGTCTGGCTGGTGTTGGGATCGCTAACGGTCGCAAGGTTCGTCGCGCCGGTCCCGCCCACACCGACCGTGAAGGCGATCGTGTACGGGTTCCCGTTTGATCCATTGCCGCCGGTCGCGTTCTGGATGGCGTGCGACGGCGCCAGGTCCTGCAGGATGATGCGGGCGGTCAAGTTTGTCGACGCACTGCCGTTGCTGACCAGTATGACCCAGTCGTAGCTGCCCGGTGGATTGCCCGCGCCCGCGGTTCCCGCCCATTCGAGGTCGATCGGGCCGGACACCGGAGTCGAGTTGGTCACCGGCTCCATTGTCAGGCCTGCGAACGTTGTTGTTGGAGGAGTCACGGTCACGGTCATCGCCGCGCTGCCGGGGTCGGCTGCGATGAGGATGTCCGCGATCGGGTCGCCCGGGTCGAGGGTCAGCGTGTACAGGCCTCCGCCGGCATTCACCCAGTTGGATGTCCCGACGCTGATCTGCGGCGCGGCCTCAACTTCGACGGCGCCGACATCGCTGCCGTTTCCGTTGGCGGCGTCGCTGATTGCAGAGTCGTCAATCGGGCGCGTAACGCCGCGCTGGTCGGTGGTCACGCCGGTGATTGCGCGGCCTTGGTCTATTGCGGGGCTGCCCGCTTGCGGCTTGTGGGTCTTCGTCGGCCCACCGTTGTTTGCAAGCGCGGCCAGATTTGCGTTGGTGTTTGGCTGGTCGTTGGCCTGGGTCAGGTTGCCGGTGGTATCGCTGCAGATGTTGTTGTCATCGGATGTGATCGTGTTCGTGCCGCTGCCGGTTGTCCCAATGCATGGAGTGTTCGTGGACACGATTGTGTTTCGCAGGATCAGCGTTGCCACACCCGCGGGGTCCGATGCGCCGACGAAGATCGAGTTTCCGGCGCCTGCGGATGTGTCGCCGTACATCGTGCAGTTGGTCAACTCGGCGGTGACGTTCGTTGCGGTGCCGGGGCCGCCCACGTACAGGCCGGCGCCGATCGTGTTCTCGCTGAACGTGCAGTTCGTGAAATTCACCTGGATGGTATTGTCGGCATGAATGGCAACGCCACCGCCGGCGTTGGACTGGTTGGCATCGAACGTGCAGCCAACAAAGTCGTAAGTGTTGCTGCCCCAAAGAATCAGCACGCCGCCGCCAAGAGGCGAGTTGTTGCCGGTGAAAGTGCAGTCCGTGACTAATGTGTTCGGGTTAGTGTTGGGGTTGTAGGCAGAGTACAGGCCTCCGCCGCGCGGGGCCGTATTGTTCGTGAAGGTGCAACCGGTGATTGTCACTGCGGCGCTGCCTGCGTTGACGCCGCCGCCGCCGTTCCCTGCGCCGTTGGCGGTGTTGCCGTCGAACGTGCAGTTGGTCAATGTGAAGGACGTGGTGAACGTGCTTATGCCGCCGCCGTAGCCAGCATTCGCGTCATTGCCGGTGAATGTACAGTCCGTGAGTGCGACGCTTGCCGCGGTGGTGATCTGAAGCCCTCCGCCGTCGGCGGGGGCGTAACAATTCTCGAAGATGACTCCATCAAGATTCAGGCCCAGCGTCGTGGCCAGGCGAATTCCGCCCCCTGAAGAACTACCGCTGACCGCCCGCCCGTTCAGGATCCGGATGTTTTCGATGTGCACTGTGCCCGTCTGCGACGTGGTTTGCATGTGAAATGCCCGCCTGCCGTTCGCGCAATCGAGAGTGATGCCGGGCGAGCCAGCGGGGCCGTTGATCGTGACCTGCGAGGCGATCACCAGTTCTGACGCCAGGGTGATGGTGCCGGTGACCGTAAAGCTGATGCTGTCTGTCGGCCCGCACACGTTGATGGCCTGTCGCAGTGAGCCCGCGCCGGAGTCATTCAGGTTGGTTACCTGGTGCACGGTCTGTGCATGGCCGGCGGCGGCGAACGCAAGGGCAACTAGAACCATGAGCATGGATTTACGCATACGGCCTCACTTTTCGCGTATCTTGCGCAAGCTAAGGCTAACCGCCGAAACAGGCCGCGAGAAGTCCTTTCCTTAGCCTGCGCGGGCTGCGGACAGCGGGTGCGTGCGCTGTTCGCACATGGCCAAGGATCCTCCCCCGGGATTCCGCGCTGTGGAGATCAGGGCCCCGCCGCGCGTCGACAAGAACCGCCAGGACGACATGCTTGAGAATGCCTCCGACCTGATGGCCAAGCTGCGCGACACGCCGGGGCATCGCAATATTCTCGCTTGGCAGATCACGCATGCCGACGGCTCGAAAAGTGGCGACGCGTTTCGCCAACCACCGCTGGACCGAGACGGGGATTGACCACACGTGAAACTTTGACAATCCATAATGGCATGATATAGTGACGTTATGGATTGCGGGGCAGATTGAAAACTTCACTTTTGTCTATGGCTTGCTTCCTGCTCGCCGCCGTTTTCGGCGCCGGGGGGCAGTATCTTTACAAATCGGGCGCTGAGCAGGCAGCCGGCGGGCTGCTTTCGTACCTCACCAGCTGGCGCCTACTCTGCGGCGCAGTCTGCTACGTGGCGGTGATGGCGCTCTTCGTGATCGGCTTCAAGCAGGGCGGGCAGATGAATGTGCTTTACCCGCTGTATGCCAGTACCTTTATCTGGGGCGCCCTGATCGCGCGCTTTGCATTCGGTACGCCGATCACGGTTGTGAACATGGCGGGCATGGTGCTGCTGGTCGGCGGCATGTTCCTGATGGGGAAGCAATGAACGAACAGACCATCGACCGCCGCCCTCTGGCCACCCGCAAGTTGGGCATCTCGCGCTGGACCGCACAGGCCGTGGCGCGCACGGGCATCACACCAAACCAGATTTCCGCGCTGGGCATGCTGTTTGGCATCGGCAGCGGGCTGGCCCTTGGGGCGACTGCACTGGTCGCTGACCCGTGGTGGCGGGTCCTGTTCATCGCGGGGGCCGTGCTCACGCAGCTGCGCCTGTTGTGCAACATGCTCGATGGCATGGTGGCCCTGGCGCAGAAATCGGATTCGCCCGTCGGTGAGCTTTACAACGAGATCCCCGACCGCATATCCGACTCAGCCACGCTGATCGGACTCGGCTTTGCGCTTGGGGGCAGCATTGAGCTTGGCTTCGCGGCTGCACTGATCGCGATGTTCACGGCATATATCCGCGCAATGGGCAAGGCGGCTGGCGGGCCTCAGCAGTTCTGCGGCCCGATGTCGAAGCCGCAGCGCATGTTTACGGTTACCGTCGTTGCGCTTTACTGCGCGCTGACACCGGTTGCCTGGCAGCCGACCCTCGTGCTCTGGTCGCCGCTTGGTCTGCCCGCGCTCGCGCTGCTGTTGATCTGCGCCGGGGCAGCCGTCGCTTCGGTGCGGCGTTTGGCGCGTGCCGCGCGCTCACTGCGGGGTGCCGCATGAACACGATGGACCGACTGTTCGGCTGGCGGCACGCCCTCGATAATCCTGTCAGCCTGGGTGTGGTTTGCGCCGTCGCTGGCGTGCTGCTGATTTCGCCCCTGTTGATTCTCGTGATCACCCGCGCGACCTCGGCCAAACCGGAGTTCCGCAAAGAGTTGTGGGACCGCTACAAGTCCTGGCTGGTGATCGCGCCCGCCATCGCGGTGCCAATCCTTGCGGGGGCGGCCTGGACCATCGCTGCCGTCACGATACTCGGTCTGCTGTGCTACGCCGAGTTCGCCCGCGCCACCGGGCTGTTTCGCGAGAAGCTGCTGAGCGCGCTGGTGGTGCTCGGGATCCTGGCCATGAACTTCGCCGCGCTGGACAACTGGTATGCGCTGTTCATGGCACTGTTTCCGTTGACGATCGGGTTGATCGTGGTCGGCACCCTCGCGAAAGACAAACCGGCCGGCTACATCCAGCGGGTTGCGCTGGCGATACTTGGCTTCGCGTTGTTCGGCGGCGCGCTTGCACACCTCAGCTTTTTCGCGAACGATGCGAACTATCGCCCGATACTGCTGATGCTGTTCCTGTGCGTCGAGCTGAACGACATCTTTGCCTTCTGCGTCGGCAAGACCCTCGGCAAGCACAAACTCGCGCCGAACACCAGCCCGGGCAAAACCATTGAGGGCAGCATCGGCGCACTTGTTCTGACGACCGCACTTGCAACTGCGCTCGGCCATTTCGTGTTCGAGGGCACGGCCTTTGACAGCTGGCCTTTGCTGATCCTGCTGGGTGTGCTCATCAGCGTGGTCGGCCAGCTTGGCGACCTGACCCTGAGTTCCATCAAGCGCGACCTCGGCATCAAGGACATGGCCGCCACGATTCCCGGGCACGGCGGCGTGCTGGATCGCTTCAACAGCATGCTGCTGGTCGCGCCTGCGGTTTTTCATCTCGCACACTACGTGTTGCCTGCCGTCGGTCACGGGCAGGCTCAGCGCATCATAACGGGTGGATGATGGAGGCCTGGAAGTACGACAAAGCCGCCGACATCGGCCTCGCCCCGGGCGAGCGCGTGAAAAGCGTGCGGCGCGAGTCGGGCCTCGTCGCGACGGTTGTCCACCGAGTCTGGTGGGCATTTGTCAGGGCGTATCTGCGCCTGTGGCACCGTGTGCGCATCGAAGGGCGCGAAAACCTGCCGCTCGACGTGCCTTTCGTGATCGTCGCGAATCATTCGAGTCATCTTGATGTGTTGGTGCTGGCGGCGTTTCTGCCCGGGCGTTTGCGCGACCGGGTGTTCCCGATTGCAGCCGGTGACGTGTTCTTCTCGCGCCTCAGCGTCGGGTGGTTCGCCGCGCTGTGCCTGAACGCGTTGCCGATCTGGCGCAAAAAGGCCGGCGCCCACGCATTGGCAGACTTGCGTGAAAGGCTGGTGGAGGACCGCTGCGGTTACGTGCTGTTCCCGGAGGGCAGCCGCGCCCGCGACGGCAAACTAGCCGATTTCAAGCCGGGGCTGGGCATGCTCGTGGCGGGTACGAACGTGCCGGTCATACCTTGCCACCTGCAAGGCGCGTTCGAGGCCATGCCGCCCCACGCGATGTTTCCGCGCCCGCGTAAGCTTGTGCTGCGCGTCGGCAAACCCCTCGACTGCAGCCAGCTCAGCAACGACCGCGCAGGCTGGATGGGCATCACGCAGTCAGCCCGCGCAAGCGTCGTTGAACTGTCGACTCAATCCTGAACGGTCACGACAACTCTGCCATTGGCGCGCCCCTGTTCAATGTAGCCAAATTGCATCGGCGCGCCGCGATGCTCACGCTTTGGCGAATGTTAGTCCTCTCCGAGGGAAGTTTTCATTCGGTCTTCAAACGTCCGCTTGCCTGGCCAGCCCCATATCCTCTTGCCCATGTGGTATGTCGCCAACTCCAAGGGTGCTCCGTGTTTGGTTAGCTCCACTTGGTCGCCATGTGCCAAGCCGTGGCTCCACCTTGCTATGCTGTAGATTTCCCCCGACCTATAGTGGTAAACCCAAATCCCCTCCTGATATCCTTGTACAACCAAGCCTTGGGCGGCGCGTTCCCCACTTGGGTAGTATCCTGTCCAAATCCCCGAGAAGGCGTTTCCGCGTGAATCTGTGATACGAATCTGAGGGCAGTCAATTTGCTTTTTGTGGGGGCGAGAAGATGCAAGAGTACTGCAACCCATTAGGAAGAAGCAGATGGACACGATCGCCCCAATCTGTGCGACCCGTTGCTGAGTCTTCGTTCCCATGCCTTTGCCCTTCATTGTTGGTGTGATTTTAGCCGGCTGCCTGCGGCATCGCGATCCCGATCCCGATCTGCGCGGGCTAACGCTTGTTCAGGGCTAGGCCGTGGTACCCGGCTTTGGTCCATGTTTGCAGATCTTCTCGCAGTGCGGTTGCTTGGGCCTTGTGGCTGCCTGTTGTTGCGGCTTCGAGGTTGCGCAAATGCAGCACCCTGGTGTCTACCCTAGGCGTGAATTCCGGGACTACCTTGCGCAGCGCAGCTGAGGCCGCGTCGGTCCAGTGCCGCAGGCTTTGCTGGTCACGGGCGTGCCTTGCCACCTGTGCGCCGTGCGTGGTGATCAGCAGTTGCCGCATGGTCTCGTTGGCGGCCACGGGCGGGTTGCGCTCAATCATCTGCTGGTACTCTTTCGCGACGCTCTTGCGGCCCTGCGTGGCGCGCAGCAGCAAGTGCGCCACCTGGGCGTCGAACTCTTCGGGCGGGATCACGTGCTCACCGATGCCTGTCAGGTGGTCCAGCGCATGCTGCAACGAAGCGGCGTCTTCGTGAAAGCACGCCAGCCGCACCAGAAACCGCGACCGTGCCCGCGAGTTCGCGCCATAACCATACGCGTCGCGATAGCCCATCACGCCCGCCAGCGTCAGCCCGCGCAGCAGCATCACCGTGCCCAGCATGCTGTCGGGCGGCAGCTTGGGGCATGTTTTGTTCAGGATCGGCAGGCCTTCATCCAGCCGGCCGACTTCGACAAGGCTGCCCGCGTGCAGCACGCGCACGCTCAGCACCGAGAAGTGGTCGGCCAATGCATCGGGCACCAGCGACAGAATCGCGCCGCTGACCCGGATCGTCTCGGCCATGCGCGCGGTTTCGCGCAGCTGCATCACGAAACCCAGGCTGATGCTCAGGCTTGCGTCGCTTTCCAGCACGCCGTCGCGGATGCGCCGGGCAAACACGCGGCGCAGAAACTTCAGCGCTTCCTCGGTGTGGCCGGTCAGGTATTCGGTGCTGGCCTGGCAGCGGTCCAGGCGCTCGAGCACTGCATCGTCGGTGCACAGCCGCGAAAGCTCGACGGCGGTTTCGCGCAACGAAGTCGCGCGCGGCATTTCGAAGCGTGCCAGCGCGTCTTCCAGGTCGCCCAGCAGCGCGCTGATGACGGGCCGTGACCGTTCATTCATGCGCTCGCGCAGGCGGTCAAAGGTCTCCAGTGTCTCGGCCAGCTCGCGTACCACCTTGCGTTGGCGGTCGCCGACGACGGCGCCCAGGCGCATGCGCGCCACGGCGTTCATGGCCTTGACCAGGTCGAGCAGCTCGCCGGCCTTGGCTGAGGTTTCGGCGCGCACGTCGCTGGTCACGGGCTCGCCTTCGCCGCGCATCACCCAGTCTGCACTGAGGTCAAATGCGTCGGCGAGTGCCAGGCAGAACTCGGCGGGGATGCGCCCGGCTTTCAGGTAGCGGTTGACGTTGGGTGCGGGGGTGCCGGTGCGGCGCGCGATCTCAATCTGTTGAAAGCGTTCCTGCAGGCGCTGCAGGCGGGTGCGCAGCTCGCGCAGGTAGGTGGCGGGCGATTTCACTTTCGTGTCTGCCATGGCTCACGATTCCAGTTCTGGTATTGCAGAGAGTCAATATGCCCGAATCACAATTCCATTCTTGTTACCTTTTGTGTGCGTGGCAATCCGGAACAAGGAGATTCGAACATGCGGTACTTGGCACTCACGTTGTTCATTGCTTTGGCAGCGGCCCTTCACGGCGCAGACTACTGCGACGCACCCGCAACCTACGGCAGCCCCGTGATGGGCAGCGCGAACGTGATCTGGCTTGGCCCCACGGCGACCAACGACGCGGTAAACCCGGTGACGCCGGTCTGGACCGGTGACAGCGACGACGGCCTGGTCGGCACGCCTTCATGGAGTTCATGGAGCAGTTTCAACACGCTCACGGTCAGTGTCAGCGGTGTGGCCAGCCAGACCGGCCCCGGCACCGACGCGATGGGGTGGCTGTGCCTGTGGGTCGACGCGAACGACAACGGCGTGTTCGAAAGCAACGAGCGGTACGAGATGATGCCGGGGTACCTGGTGCCCGCGGGCAACGACTACACGTTCGAGAACATCCGCATTCATGCCACGCAGGATTTCTCGCGCAACGGGGCCAACAAGGTCGCCGTGCGCCTGATGGTGCAGGAAAACATCGGCGGGCCGCCCGTGTATACGCCGAGTGGGTATCGCTACTTCGGCGAGGTCGAGGACTGGTTGATCGACGTGACGCCCGTATCGCTTGCGGTCTATGACGAGTTTCTGCGCGAGGCGACTGAGACGCAGGCGTACAACGCGCAACTGCGCACCGTCAACGGCACCGGCCCCTATACCTGGGCACACACCGGCGGCACGCTGCCGCAGGGCCTGACACTGGTGCAGCAGGGCGACTTCTTTGTGCTGTCAGGGGCGCCCGCGGCCGGCACTTCCGGCGAGCACCTGCTGGATGTGCAGGTGACTGACGCAACCAGCGCCGTCGCGATACGAACCATCACGCTTGAGATCACGCCTGCGCCGTTTCCGCTGCCGTTTCAAGATTCGTTTTCGACCAACAACCACTGGAAGCTCGGGGCAGACTGGGCGATCACGCAGGCCACCGGGTTCGTCGGCTATGGGGCATCGGGGCTTGGTTATCCGTGCACCGAGGCAAGCAACGACTTCACGCCCGGCAACACCGACGACCTGATGCTGATCAGCTCGCCCAACGCCGACGAGCCGATCCTGCGCACGAAAGCCACGTACGCGGTTTCGCCCAAGATTGACTGCACCAATGCCTCGCAGGTCGAGCTGCGCTTCCGGCGCTGGTACAGCATTGTCATCAACAACTCGCAGAACAACATCAAGGTGGACGTCACGTCGGATGGCGCGAACTGGGCTACCGTGTGGGTCCCGCCCTACCACCACAGCCAGGCCGCCGACATCAACTGGTCATTGATCATCATTGACCTGACCACGCACGCAGCCAACAAGCCCTGGATCCGCGTGCGCTTTCGGGTCGGCGAGCATGTCAAGCAGGACCAGGGAATCATCCCGGTCGGGTTTGCCGGCTGGGGCATTGACGATGTTGAGGTGCGCCAGAGCGCGCTGACTTCGCCACTGGTGGCCCATGACATGGAGTTGCAGTCACCCGGCCAGGTGCAGAATAGCGTCACCGGTTTGTGGTACCCGTTGATCTACCCGCAATCGGCCCACGTGTGGGAGGTCAAGGTTGATAACCCGACCGCGCAGGCTGTGACGATCAATGAAATCGAGGGCACGACCTTCGTCATCATGCAGCCGGGCGGCGTGGCGTGGTGGGACGGGCCGCCGTACTTCGCCGCCGCCGATTGCTGGCACAATTGGGGCACCTGGACGCTTGACCAGCCGGTGACCATTGGCGCCGGCGCAACGGATGTCGTGGTGCGCGGCCGCTATCACTTCAACAGTTCCCCGTTGCAGTACCTGCAGATCCTGTCCGACGCGCAACTCTATCTGCGCGGCACGCAGGCCGGCAGCAACCGCGACGTTGAGCTGATCGCCCGCACGACCTATGTGCCCAACGGCAGCCCGCTGCCCGGCGTGTATGTGTTCGAGACGCAGGCAGGAAGCATCCAGATCATGAACGGGGAAGCCGCCACGGGCTTGCGCGCTTTCGGCAGCCAGGGCGTGGGCACCGCGTCGGGATGGCAGAACATCGTGATCGAGAACACCACCTCGCTGCCGTTGAACGTCGGCACGCCGACGCTTGGCGGCGCGGACGCCGGCGAGTTTGAGCTGTTCACGTCGAACCTGGTGAACGTGATTCCTGCCAATGACTGGACGTGGTTTTCCGTGCGGTTCCGGCCGACAGGCATGGGCACTCGCGACGCCACGGTTGAGTTCACGCATGCGGCAACGAACACGGGCACACCGTTCACGTTTGACGTCTCGGGCGTGGGCTCGGCCAATGCGCCGATTATTCTGGTGCGCGAAACCAGTGTTGCCGGCAACACCATCGGCAACGGGTCGCCCGCGACGGGCATTCGCAATTTCGGCCAGGTGGACATCGGCGCGGGGCCGACAGCTGCGCGTGTCATCTATATAGAAAACACGGGCACGCAGGCGCTGACGCTGGGCACACCCGCGCTTACCGGCGCCGACGCCGGCGCGTATTCGCTGGACCTGACCGGGTACCAGCCCACGCTGGGGCCGGGGGCGGGCACCACATTCAGCTTCCAGTTCGATCCGGCATCGACGGGCATCAAACAGGCTGCCATTGAGGTCACGCACAACGATACCGGCACCGCCGACCCGTTCGTGATCAACCTGCTGGGCGAGGGCATTATCGCCGCACCCGTGATCGTCGTGGCCGAAGGCGCGCAGTATGGCACCAACATCGCGCCCGGAGCATCAGCCGCAGGCGGCCGCCTGTTCGGCCAGGTTGATGTCGGCGCAGGCGCGACACTCGCGATTCGCGTTTATATCCGCAATGACGGCTGGATGCCGCTGAACGTGGCTGCCCCGACGCTGACCGGCCCCAACGCCGCGGACTTCTTGATCGACACCGCGGCGTTCAACACGTCGCTGCCGGCGCTGTCTTCGACCTGGTTTGAGCTTGCGTTTGACCCGGTCGCCAAGGGCATCAAGTCGGCGCGCGTCACTTTCACGCATAACGACAGCACGGTCGTCAGCCCGTTCGACTTTGAACTGCGGGGCTTTGGTGTTGATGCCAACGGCGTGGTGATTACGACCACGGTGCTGGGCCACGCCAAGGTCGGCGAGGCCTACGCTGAGCAACTTGGCGCAGCACAGGGCACGCAGCCGTACACTTGGGCGCTGGCTTCGGGCGCGGTGCCGGCAGGCCTTGCGCTTGACCCAACGGGTGCGGTCACGGGCACGCCGAGCGGCTTGCACGGTGTGTTCCAGTTCGAAGTCATGGTCACCGACGCCGCGGGCGGCACGGAATCACAGGTCGTTCACCTGACGATCCAGCCGCCGACGGGCCACCTGGAAAAGAACGTGAACGGGTCCGACGGTGGCGGGTGCGTGGCTGCGGCGGGCGCAAACGTCGCGGCATGGCTGCTGCTTGCGCCACTGCTGCTGTGGCGTCGCCGCAAGTCGGCATAGGTTGCATGGTGCAAGCGCAACGCCGGGGCCGGAGATTGTCTCCTGCCCCGGCTTTCTTGCGGCTTCTGCGTTGACTCTGCGGGCGCAAGAGCGGAGCATGGCGCTTCCCACGGAGGTCGCCCATGCACATTCGTTCGATCCTGCCGCTCGCCGCCATTGGCGCGTGTTTCGTGGCGCTACAAACTTTTGCGCAGGACACGCCGCCGGAGCCAGAGCAACCTGCGCCGCCCACGTTCACCAAGCTATGCAAGGAAATCGGCCTGGCTGATCTTGTCGTCACGCGCACCGCGTGGGCCGACGTCAACGGCGACGGCTACCCGGACCTGATCGTGCACGGCCACGGGCAAAGCGTGCGCAACAACGGCTGGCTGCTGATCAACGACAAGGGCAAGGGCTTCCTGGCCCCCGACGCGGCACCTTTCCGCAACCGCGACGAGAAAATCGAAGCCGGTCGCGTCAGCGGATTTGCCAGCACCGCCGACGTGGACAACGACGGCGACCAGGACCTGTTCAGCGGTGCCCACTACCACAACAAGCAGCCCAAGGGCGCCGACGGCACGTTCATGGACCGCAACGAGCTGATGCTCAACGACGGCAAGGGCAAGTTTTCGTTCACGAAAGCCGAGCAGAACCCGTGGCTCACCGAAGCGGCCAAGACGACCTCTTCGATTGCATGGCTCGACTACGACCTCGACGGCAAGCTCGACGGCTTCGTCGCCAACTGGTACTCGAACTACGGCGCGTCGCTGGATTGCTTCCAGAGCGAGCTGTACCAGGGCGACGGCAAGGGCGGGTTCGCGCTGGCCACCGCAAAGGCCAAGCTGGAAACGCCGGGCCAGCCTGAGGGCGACACACTGTGGTCGCGCCCCGCGTATGGCTGCGGCAGCTTTGACTACGACGCCGACGGGTTCATGGACATCTTCGTGCCGATCTACGGCCGGCAATGGAACCTGGTGTGGCGCAACAAGGGCGACGGTACGTTCGAGTACGTTGCTGACAAACTCGGCCTCGATGGCGACGAGCTGCGCGACGGCCAGTACCCCGGCGGCCGCCAGCGGCCCGAGCGCCCCTTTCGTGCCAACGGCAACACGTTCGACATGGCGCCCGGCGACTTTGACAACGATGGCGACATGGACGTCTTCCTGGCCGAGATCGCCCACGGCTGGGCCGGCAAGTCCAGCGACCTTTCCTGCATCTGCGAGAACCTTGGTGCCAAGGAAGGCTTCAAGTTCAAGCGCCGCCTTGACCTGGTAGACCGCGCACCACCCGCGCTGGATGACAACTGGGGTGACACCTATGGCGTCTGGATCGACATCGACAACGACGGCTTGCTAGACCTGCTGACCAGCGCCACCAGCTACCCCGGCGTCGGCCTCAAACTGTGGAAGCAGGGTGCCGAGAACAAATTCACCGACGCCTCTGCCGAGTATGGCCTGGACATGCTTTCCAGCCACGGCCTCAGCATCGCTGACTATGACCGCGACGGTTTCGTGGACATTGCGGTCGTGCAGTACAAGTGGCCGGACCGGATACCGGAGACCAAAGACCTGCCGCACCACCAGCTTTCGATCTTCAAGAACGCTGGCAACGACAACAACTGGCTGGCGCTTGACCTGGTCGGCGACGGCAAAGCCACCAACCGCGACGCCGTCGGGGCCATTGTGTACGTGACCGTCGGCAAGACGACGCGCATGTTCCAGGTCACCGGGGGCAGCGGGCAGTTCGCGCCTCACAGCCCGCGCACGATTCACATCGGCCTGGGTACAGCAAAACAAGCCGACGCCGTGCGAATCGTGTGGCCGAACGCCAAGCACACCGAGCAGAAGATTGGAGCGATCAAGGCCAACAGCTACTACACGATTCAACAAGGAAAGGCCCCCAAGGCGGCCAAATGACTGTCGAAGGCAGTCCAAGCGGCGGGATTGCACACAATTTTTCGGGCGAGTTTTCGGAATCTCCGTAACATGGCCCGCCTATCCATCGTACACATTGCATCATGGCCCCTGGTGGGGTGAGGGCGGCTTGGTCGGGGCCCCCACATGTTGGCTTCCTGACCGGGAGAGAAGGAATTATGAAAGCACTGAAAACAGCCAGTCTCGTTGTGATTGCAGTTTCGCTGGCCATCGTCGCCGGCGCAGAAATCTCGAGCCACTTCGCATCGGCCCAGGCGGCCACCAAGTCCGCCGAGGCACCGGCTGAAGCCGGCAACAAGGGCGCCGTTGATGGCGTCGCCGCCGTGCGCCTGGCAAGCGACCTGGCCAAGTGGGGCCGCACCAACAAGAACGCCGCGGCGCTGGCAGTTTCGGCTGCGATTCTTGACACGGTGCCGATGGAGTACTCGAAAGAACTCGAGGGCATGCTTGAGGGTGGCAAGAAGGTCGAAGGCGCCGAGAAGCCCCACGGCGACAAGCTGATCGCCGAAGCCAAGAAGATGTGCAATGACGACGCCTTGCCCAGCAGTGTGATGGACGGCATTCGCAAGATGGGCCTGAGCGGCCGTGGTGCAACCAAGGGCGCGATTGTGGCCGCAGCCAAGCTTGACGGTGCGACCAAGCTGGACGACGGCCGCTGGAACATCGCGGGCATCAAGCTGAATGCACGCATGAAGAAGGGCGAACTGGCGGCAGTGTGGGTCGGCGGCGAAGGCAACGGCGAGATCGACCTGTACATCTACGACGCGGCGGGCAAGCTGGTCGCCAGCGACGAGTCAGAGGGCGACAGCTGCTGGTGCGAATGGACACCGGCCGCTGAGGCGGACTACACCATCATCGCCTACAACCGCTCCACCACCGAAAACACCATCGTCTTCGTGACGAACTAACCCGGTCAACGGGGGGCGCGACACTGCGCCCCCCGCCCGATACCCCCATGAAAATCGAATTCAAAAACATCAGCCCGGATACACAGCCGGCAGCGGGAGAGGTCTTCATCCTTCCCCCGCTGTCGGGGCTGGGGGCCGCAGGCGCCGCTTTCAGCGAGGGCATGGCTGCCTTCCGCAAGGGCGACGCTGAACCGGCCACACTGGTGCTGCCTGCCAACCCGACGCTCGACGACATCCTGGCTGTCTGCATTCTGGAGGCGCGGGCGCAGCAGGACCTGCCGGACAGCATCGAGGGCTACGCGCGGTACGCGGCCCTGGTGCGCGAGGGCCTGCGACCCGGCAGCGCCGAGCTTGCGGCATCGCCCGAGGGCATCTTCCTGGCGATTCGCAACGCCCATGGCATCCAGTTGAAAGATCATGTTGCCGCGCGCTTTGAGTCAGACGCGCGCCGCATGTGCAAGCACCTGTTCGCGTGCGCCAAGGCAGGCAAAGACCCGTTCAAGGACGCGCTGTTCGCAGACGCGCCGGACTTTGCCCGCGAGCGCGCATTCCTGGCCAAAGACCGCGATGTGTACACGCAAGATGTGGCGCGCGGCGAAAAATGGCTGGTCAAGCTGCCGGGCGGCCCGCCGCAGGCCAGCGCCCTGATCCTGCGCCAGCCCAAGAGTCTGCTGTGGAAGTTCTGGGCGCGCGAAGACAAAGACGCGCCCACGGGCGACATGTACCTGCTGATGGGCGTCGAACTCGCCGACGGCAGCTTCAGCTTCTCCGTTGACCCGGTGCAGCGCCTTTCGCTGCAAGAGCTGCACGCAAAGCTGCAAGCCGCCGAAGTCGCCGTGAACCCCGCGGCAAGCAAGGACGACCCGTGGTTCGATGGCGCGCGCTTCAGCTACACGCTGGTCGCGGCGCCGCGCGCGGGCAGCAAGCTTGGCAGCGACGAGATTCTGCGCATCGCCCGCGAGTGGACGCAGGCCAAGCGCCCCAGCGTCAAGAAGCAGGCGGCCGGCGTCAGCCCGTTCATGCTGGCGGGCATGGCTGCCGCCGTGGCCATCGTCGCGATCGGCATGTTCTTCGGCATCAGCGCAATCATGGGCAATGAGCCGAACGACCCGGGCCAGGGCCCGCCCGTTGTCGCGGCTAAAGACCCCGAGGTTGACTTTCGCGCCCGCGGCCTGGCGATGAAGCCCGACCAACTGCCGCACCTGCGCAGCGAGGGCCTGGACATCCCCGGCTACGCGCTGATTGTCGCCGTCGGGCTGTCCTCGCGCGGTGCATTGCCTGCCGCATGCAGCGACGCCGGCCTGGTGTACGGCATGCTGCGCGACAAGTTCGGGTATGCACCCGAGAACATGCGCATCCTGACCGACGAGCCTGACCGCACGCTCGACTGGCAGGGCAACAAGGTGCCCAGCAACGGCATGCCCACGCGCGCCAACGTCAGCCGCATGCTGGCCGAGTTGTCTGAGCAGACCAAGCGCTACCCCAAGGGCGACCGCACGAACTTTGTCTTCTACTACGCGGGCCACGGCGAAACCGTCGAGCGGGCCGACACCATCGGCTACCTGGTGCTCACCGACTTCTGGGAAAAGCGCGACGAAAAAACGCCGGACCTGCTGGGCTACAACATGGGCCACCTCGCCCGCGACATTCGCCAGAACATCAAGAGCAGCCACCAGATGATGCTGGTCGATTGCTGCTTCAGCGGCTTCGTGACCAAGACCCGCGGCGACCCCAAGTCAGACCCCAGCGCGATCTACGCCATGTGGAAGTCCCACGCGCACGTGGTGATGACCGCCGGCACCGAGGGCCAGGTGGTCTACGAAAAGGGCAAGCACAGCATGTTCTCGGGCGCGCTGTTCCGGGCGCTCGGCATGGAAAACGGTGTGCTGGCCGCTGACGTCAACAGCGACGGCATCATCACCGATGGCGAACTTGGCGCTTTCATCCCAGCCGAAGTCGAGCGCAAGCTGCAGGGCACAGGCAAGACGCAGACGCCGCAGTACCTGCGCGGCCTCGAGGACCTCGACGACGTCGGCCAGTTCCTCTTCCTGCCCCGCAAGTAACGCCCGTACCTGTCTAGCTCCGAACTGCAACGGCCTCACGCGAAGCCGCGACGAGCGCGACGGCCGCGAAGAACTGCATTGGCGTTGTTGTACGGGCCGCAGTCTCGCCCAGAGAGTCGAGTGGTATTGTAGTTAGCCGCGTAGCGGCTGCGGAAGGTAGCCCATGGCTTCAGCCATGGGAACCTCGTGCAGGATTGTACCGCGCCCCAGCGGGGCGCAGGAACGATTCTTCCGGCGTCTCTGATGACTCATGAATTCTGAACAAAGCTGCGCAATTCTTTGGGTCGTGCTCGGCCCCGCCCTACACCGTTTCGGCGCGCCAGCAGTAGTGGCTGATAAACGCGATGATGCGGCCCATCAGCCTGGCGGCTGCGAACTCGCTCACCTGCTGGCCCTTGATCGGCGACACCTCAACAATGTCAAACCCGACAATGTTGCGCTGTTGCGCAAGGCGCAGGATCATCTTCAGCCCCAGGTACCAGGTGATGCCGCCCGGCTCAGGCGTGCCGGTGCCGGGGAAGACGCTGGGGTCAAAGCCATCCACGTCGATCGTCAGATACACGTTGCGCGTGAGGTGGTTGATCGCCTCGTCGATCCACGGCCCTTCTGTGTGATAGTCAAAGGCGTGGTAGCAGTGCACCGGGTGCTTTCCGCTGCCGTGCTCCATCTTCTCGCGTGAACGAATGCCCACCTGCACAACAGGGCACCACTCATTGAAGCGCGCAGCCGCACTGGCGTGGCTGAACTTGTCGTCGTGGTAGCTGTCGCGCAGGTCGCTGTGCGCGTCAATGTGAAATACGCTCACGTCGGGGTAGGCCTCGGCCACGGCCTTGATGGCGCCGGGGCTGACCGAGTGCTCACCGCCGACCAGCACCGGAAACTTGTTCTCGCCGACAATCTGCTGCGTCACGGGGTAGATCTGCCCCATGGTCATTTCCTCGGCGCTGCACTTGGCGTCGAAGGCCTTGAGGGTGCAAACGCCGTGGCGCGGGATGTGCTCGTCGCGGGTGATTTCGTCAAACAGCTCGACCTGCTGGCTGGCGAGGCGAATGGCCTTGGGGCCGGCACCCGTGCCAACGCCGTAGCTGACCGTGCCCTCGTAGGGCGCCGACATGACAACAAAGCGCGCGCGCGCCAGCGTTGCCAGCTCGGGCTCAAGGCCGAAGAAGTTGTCGTCGCCTTTGACGACCAGTTTGCGCAGGTCAGTGACGAACTTCTTGGGTGCAGATTTCTTAGCCATGGGCAGCCTTTAACTGAGACGGCGGAGGCGAGCAAACAGTGACTGCTCCCGCCCCCGCCGTGATCCGGAACTCGTTACGCGTCGCCGTTCTTGTGGCGCTTGGCCTTGGGGTTTTGCGGCGACGGAACATGCAGGCCGCCGTGCGCCTTGAGGCTGGCCAGCTGCTCAGGCGAAAGCTGCCAGTTGTCGAAGATGAACACGCAGCACGCGATCACGGTGCTCCAGTGCCCGTCCTTGGGGCCCTCGGCGCTTTGGGTGATGTTGCGCGTGGTGACGATTTCGCCGCCGAGCTTCCATTCCTGCTTGCGCTCGTTCCAGGCCTGGTTGCTGTCGAACTTCAGGCCCATCGTGGTCGCGAGCATCGTGGCGGCCAGGTCTTCGGCATAGTCGCCCGCCTGCTCGTCGTTGACGCCGTAGGTGTGGTACTCGCTGAGGTAGCCGAACTTCTCGGGGTCTTTCGGGATCGCCACGCCGACCGCCGCGGCGATCATGCGCCGGTATTCGTTGGTCGCCTGGCGGCTCATGACGCAAAAGCCGATCTGGCCGTCGTGCAGCTCTTTCAGCCCCTGCTGCTTGCTGATGATCTTGCAGCCGGGAGGCATGATCGAGCTGATGGTGACGACGTTCAGCGCGGCAATGCCGGCGTCGCGAAGCGCATCCTCAAAGCTGGAAAGGTACTCTTTGTGAGTGCCCACGCCCTTTGTGAAAAAGGCGCGGGTAGGAACGAGTTGCAGCATCCAACGGCTCCAGTCTGCTTTATGCAGCTGTTGGTTGCCGCCTCCCGCCGACTCACGCGAGTCTGCGGTGCGCGGCTCCGGCACTCCGCTCGGCTGCCTGTTGACCCGTCAAGGGAAGCAGCAGAAGGGAGTACCGCAGAGGCGTGCTTTTTTGAATCACCCGCCGCCGCTTGTAAAGGGGCGCAACAAAAAGATTTGCAAAGCCCCTGTCAGTAGCAAGTGGACAACTCAAGCCAAGAACGAACGACGAGGCCGGGACATTCCGGCTGATTGCATCGCGAGGGCTGGCATTGCGGCCTGTCATTCTTGCGATCATGCGGGACGGCACAGGCCGCGCTTCCACAGCTGGTCCAGCACCGGCTCAAGCGACAGGATCGCAATCACGATTGCCACCGAAAGCACATAGCTCTCCAGACGTGGCACCCGCCACGACGCAGCCGCCACTGAGCCGATCACAAGAAACGGCCGCACGGCGGTAAACGGCCCAAACACCACAACGTTGGTCATGCTGCGGATGTCCACAGACGGCAGCAGGCGGGGCAGAAACGCCAGCAGCGCGATGGTCGCATACGGGACAAAGACCCACAGCAGAGTCTCGCCGTAGATTTCAAAGTCCCGCCACAGTGCGTCAAAGTCCGGCGTGACCAGAAACAGCACGACCACAACGCCGCCAATCAAGGCGATCCCCGGCTGCCCCATCAGGACACCCCGCAACATCGCCCGCAGCAGGTAGCCGTGTTTGCGTATCTGCCCGCTGCGGCCGGTCGCGTCACGATAGCCCACGAACAGCGCATCCAGCGTTGCCAGCACGTACAGCGCCACCGGAATCACTGCCAGCCCCCCAGCCTTGAAGCCATGCCTCCGAGGTTGCGCTCAAGGGCGCCGACCAGTTCAGGCCGCACCGCCAACAAGACATGAAACACCCGTGGCAACGGCAATGGCCGCACGTGGGTACTGAACATGCAGACCTTGAAACCGGGGGTTGCGGCCCTCGCGGCTTCCAGCAGCCGCGACGCCGGGTGCGCGCGGATGGCCGACAGCACGCCGTCGTGCAGTGTCAGCGCGCTGCGCATGCGCACACGGTGAAAGAACCACGACCCCAAGGGCGCCAGCGGCGATGGTTGAAAATCAAAGTGAAAGTAGGCCTGCACACCGTCGCGTTCGTGGCATTGCAGCAGCGCCTCAAGATCGCCGCCGCGAAAGTGATGCAGGATGCCGGTCGAGAACTGCACGGCGGCCGGGTTGCTGAGGCGTGTGCCGTCGGCGGCCTCAAACCGGCAGTTCAGGTCTTCGTGCTGTGCAAGGCGGCGGGCCTCGGCGATCAGCGTCGTGTTGTAGTCGGCGCCGATCAACTCCACGTCCGGTCCAAAGCGCGCGTTCGCCGCCAGCCAGCGAACCACGTAGCCGTGGCCGCAGCCGATATCCAGTGCCCGGATCGACTGTCCGGGTGCGGCCTCGCGCACGGTGTTGATAATCGGCCCCAGTAGCCGCGCCATGCGCAGCCCGTGGTAAAACTCTTCGCTCAGGATCTGCATTTCCCGGTGTGCTGTCAGCAGCGCCTGGTCCACGGCGGCTGGATCCAGCACCCCTACCGCATCCACGGGCAGAACGCTGACAATGCGGGCACCGCGACGATTGCCCATAGCGAGCAGCTTGTCGATCACTTCCTGCCGGTGCACGGGAAGACGTTGCAGCGTTTGAGGATCAAACGCGACAAGCAGGTCAGTGATCTCGGGCCAGTCGCGGCTTGGCAGCATTCACGCAGTCTATCCAATGCGCAGCAAGCCTTGCGAGGTCTTTGCAGCCGCGGCCGCGCCCGGCCTTCACTCCCACAGCGGGGCTAGTTCGCGGGCGTGGCTTCTTAGGTACTCTGGTTCGTAGCGGTAGTAGATCTCTAACATCAACACGCACAGCGCTGTTGAGTACAGCCGACCGCCGCCGGCTTGTGCCCAGTAGTCGCCGCCCGGGTCAAAGCTTCCGCGCCGGGGGCCGGACTTGTTCTGGTTTGGCAGCAGCGTCTTCTTGAGTTCAATGTTCCACTTGCGCCAGCGGTCTTCGCCGCCGTCCGCGTCACGGCCCACCATCAACGCCAGCGAACCGTAGTACCAGTAATACATGTTGCTGCCCTCAAGCTCTGAGGCGGCTTTCCAGTTGGGCGGCGTGGCCGACATGCGTTCGCGCTGCCGCGTCTGCATCGGGCTGTCGCCCGCCTCGCCCAGAAGCCGCCGGCTCAGGTTGCTCACGGCCAGCATGCCCATGCCGCGATGAAACTCGCGCACGCCCTGGTCGGCGTAAATCGCTTCGCCGTCCTTCCGGGTCGCTTCGCGCATCAGGCCCGCCAGCTTGACCAGCGAGTCCACGGGCACTTTCAGCCCGGCTTCGCGCGCGGCGGTCAGCGCCAGCATCGCCCAGCCGCTGATGGACAGGTCGTCGCGCTCGGGGCGGTTCCAGCGTGTGTCGCCGGGATAGCGCTGGGCATAGTCCCAGCCGCCGCCGTCGCCCTGGCAATCGCACAGGTAGTTCACGGCGCGCTGAACCGGCGTGCGCAGCTTTTCGTCGCCGGTCAGCATGTAAAGGTCGCACAGCGCCAGCGTCGCGATCGCGTGGCCGTAGAACGTGGGACGGTAAGTGTCCGTGGGCAGGCCGAAGCCGCCGTCGTCGGCGCGCTGGCGCGACAACAGCCAGTCGCGCGCGGCCTTGACCGTGCCCGCGTACTTGCCCTCAAGGTGATCGTGGCCCGCGCCCGTGAACGCCAGCAGGCACAGCGCGGTGATGCCGACGTCGTTGCGGGCCATGCCCACGCCCTCAGCCATGCGCTCGTGCTGCGGCGCGCCTGGCAGGTAGTGGGTCATGTAGCCGTCGCTGTCCCAGCGGCCGTCGTGGTCCTGCACCTTGGCAAGCCACGCCAGCCCCATCTCGACGGCGTCTTCGGTGTCGCTGCCGCCGCCGTGCTTGCGCAGGCCGTCGGCGCGGCGTGATTGCCCGCGTGAGCCCGTGGCGCCCCCGCCGGGCAGGGTGGCCGGGCTTTGGCCTACGGTCGCGCTGCCGCTGCCGCCCGCGTTGGCGGCCAGTCGCTCTGACAGCGGCCGCGTGTCGGTGGCTGCGGACTGCGTGGCGTTCTCGACGGGCTTGGTGCGCTCGGGCAGGGGTTGCGGCTGCGGCTGGTCATCTTCGCGCATCATTTCGCTGACAGAAGCCGATGACGGCTGTACTTCTTCGGCGGCTGGGCCGGGCGCGGCGCCTTCGTCTTTTTCTTTGGCGTCGTTGGGGTCAACGCCTTCGATGCCGCCGAGCTGCGTCACGAAGTCGCCCTTGCGCGGCTCTTCCCACAAGCTGAACAGCCGGTGGTTGATAAACAGCGTAAACGCCATCAGGTGCACGCTCAGCGTGAGCAGGATGGGTGTGCCCCAGTCGCGTTTGCGGCGCTTAGTCACTGCGGCCTTTCCTGCGCTTGAGTTCTTCCTGCAGCTCCTTGACCAGCTTTTCGAGCTCGGCGTCGGTCATATCGCGCACTTCGCGTGTGCTCTGGCCGGTCAGGCGGTCGCGGGCCTTGCGCGCCTCAGTGGCGACGGCTTCGCTCGGGTCGGCGTCGGCAAGTCGCGTCAGCTCGGGCAGGGCCAGCTTGTCATCCAGCATGGCGCACACGCGGCACGCGATCACGCGGGTTTCGTCATCCTGTACCCCGAGCAGCGCGCGCACGTAGGGCCGCGTGGCGATCAGGCGGCGCGAGCCGGCCTCGATCAAGCCGTCCCAGACCTCGCCAAGGTCGGTGCTTTGCAGATTGGCGATCACGGGCGCAGCCAGTTCATTCTCAATGGCGACCAAATCGTCGGCCACGTCGGCTGCAAGCGGGATCGGGGCATCGGGCTGGGCCGGAGTCGGCGTGGGATCGGTCGGGCGATTGTCCGGCGGCTCTTCGCCGCCGGGATTGTCATCGATGGGCGGCTCTGCGTCGCGCGGGCGGTTGCTGCGCTGCGGGAGCGGCTGGCCGCGGTCCTGGGCCTGGTTGCCGCGTTCGGCGGCCATCTCGTTCAGGCGCTGCTGCGAAGTGACGGCAAACCAAAGCGACACCGCAAACATCGGCAGCACGATGATGATCAAGACGATCGGGAGAATCGGCCGCCGCTGGTCCTGGCGGGCGCCGGCCACGAACTCTTCGGCGGCGCGTGTCGGCTGCGGGCGAGTGGCAGCCGGCATCACGCGCGGCAGTGACGCCGCTGGCCGTATGGGTAGGGGCCGCGGCTCGGCGGGCGGCTTGGGCAATACGCGGCGCTCAGTTTCTGCGGTGGAGTCTTTGCGCGCGGCTGTGCAGCGCGAGCAGCTGAGCACGCCACCCAGGCGCGACGCGCGGCCCTCAATCAGGTCCAGCGCGGTGACGGGAATGCCGCAGCCCTCGCAATGCCAGACGGCGGAATGGTACTCGCCCAAGGGGCCTGGCTCAGCCGCTTCGGGCGTGCGCACGGGCTGTTTCGCCACACAGTTGCTGCAAACGGTTTCGCCGTCGCGTTCAACGGCTTCACCGCGCGCGATGGCGCCTTCGCTGAGTGGTCTACCGCACTTGTCGCAGAACTGCAGCAGCATATAGGACCCAGGGGAGGGCCCAGGGGATTCAAGGGCCATCGCCCTCGTTAAGTGTAGCTATGGGTCAGGGTTCTGACAGGGTCTCGACGCCCATGAATTGCGGATCGGCAAGCCTGAGGCGGAGTGTTCAAGATGTTGGTTCTTCTCGGTGACTCCGCCCCTTTAGTGCTTTGGTGCTTTTGTGGTTGCTAATGCTGTTGACCACTAAAACACGAAAACACAAAAGGCCGGTCGTGGCAGTAAGCGCTTTCTGCAGCGAGTTGTTGACGGAACGCTGACTGCGCACCCAAGCAGCCCCTAAGGCTGTTTTTCTACGTGTTGTTCTGTGGCCTCCGTGGCTGCTTTGCGCGTTTCTTGGAAGGCCTAGGGCAGCTCTTGTTTCAGGCAGAACACGCTGCCGCCGGACTTCATGAACTCGCTGGTATCCAGCTCGACTACCTCAAACCCCCGGCGCGTCAGCGCCTTCACCGTGGCGTCGCTGCCGCGCTGGATCAGCACGTGTTTGTCGTCGGGGCAATGCGCGTTGCAGGCGAAGTTGCGGCTGTCTTCGGTGCACAGCGGTATCAGGTCTTCAAAGCCGGCTTGCAGGCGTTCCAGGCCGGGTGCGTCAAAGGCGCTGGGCACGTATAGCGCGGTGCGCGTGGTCAGCACGCACAGGCAGGTGTCCAGGTGGTAAAAGCGCTCGTCGGTCAGGCGCAGCGGAATCACGACGGCGCCGGTCGCGCGGGCCACGAAGTTCCAGGCCTCGATGCTGGTGCGGGGGCCGATGCCGCCCCAGAAAGCGTGCTGGCCGTGGTGGCGGATGGCGTCGCCGGTGCCTTCAAAAGGCCAAAGCTCTTCGGGGAACTGGTGTACCGCATAGCCGTGATCGCGGTACCAGCGTTCAAAGTGGGCGACTTCGGATTTGCGCGAGGCGTTGGCCATGCTGGAAAGCACGACTGCCGGCTGGTCGTCGGTGTCGCGATACGCGAGGCTTTGGTTGGCGGAAAAGCAGAAGTCGGGCAGCCCCGGCGGGCCGTCGATCTCATGCACGGTGATGCCGATGTCGCGATAGGCCTGTGCCAGAGCATTCCATTGGGCGATTGCGCGGTCGCGGTCAACCAGGTTCAGGCGGCCCTGCGCGTCTTTCATCCAGGGGTTGATTGCGCTTTCGACCTGAAAGTGCGTCGGTCGTGCCATCAGCAAGGCGGTGCACGGCCCCCGGCCCGGCGCATCCAGCAGGGCGTTGGGTATGTCATCGGCGTTGGCTATGACTGGCATGTTGTCCTTGACGCGGCCTGTATGGAAAGGATAGCACACGGGCGATGAATCACCTGTTCACGATTCTGAATGGCGGCGTGTTTGTATGGCTGGTGATAGGCGTTTTGTTCAAACGCAAACCGCCATTGCACATGATGTGGATGTGCGCCGGGTTCGCCCTGGACACGGCGTTGCTGCTGTTCATTGAACTTGACCGCAAGGCAACGGGCGCGTTGTTTGCGCCGATGGGCCCGTGGCTGGTGGTGCATATCCTGATCGCCGTGGTACTTGTGCCGTGGTACCCGATGATGCTGTACAGCGGCGGCAAGGTAAGCGCGGGCAAGCCGGTGGGGTTTCACAAGACCATCGCCCGGGTGTTTTTCGTGCTGCGCTTTCTGCTGTGGCTGACAGCCGTACTGGCAATGCAGGAAAAAGCCGCGGGGTAGGGGCGACGCAAGCGTCGCCTGGGAAAGAACCAAGAAGCAAAGGCGTAGGGGCGACGCTTGCGTCGCCCGGGATGAACCCAGTAGGCCGCGACGCCGCGGGCGGGGCAAGCCCCGCCCCTACAAATACTTCAGCAGAAACTCGCGGGCGCGTTTGGCTACTTCGACCGCCTTGTGTTCGAAGGTGTAGAGTTCGACGGTGATCCAGCCGTTGTCGTAGCCTGCGCCGCGCAACTGCTTGAAAAACTCGTCGAAGTCAATCGCGCCGTCGCCCGGCACCAGGTGAAAATGCACACGGTCAGCGGCGATGTCCTCGATCTGGATGTGGTGGATGCGGTCTTTGAAACGCGCAGCGTTCGCAGCCGGGTCTTCACCTACGCAGTAGAAGTGGCCCACGTCGAAGTTCAGCCCAAGCCATTTGTCCGCGACCGGATCGCCGGCAAAGCGCTGCATGAAATCGTCATACTCGCCCGCTTTTTCGATCAGCAGGCCGGGCTCGGGCTCAATGCACAGGCGCACGCCGGCTTCGGCGGCGTCAGGCAGCACGCTGCGGATGCCTTCTTCGAACCAGTCGGCGGCTTGCTCGCAGGTAATGCCGGGGTCGATTGGGCCGCCGGGCTCAGTGCTGATTGTCGGCGCGCCCAGCTTGGCAGCGAGGTGCAGACAGTTGCGAGTATGCTCAACGCGCAGCTTGCGGCGAGCAGGATCTTTCTCGCACCACGAAGGCCGATGGCAGCCCTCGATGCCGTAAAGCATGAACGCGTTGCAGTTGGAGACGGCGAGATTGCGCGCCGCCAGCTTCTCGCGCCAGCGCTTGATGTCGGCGTCGGACACCTGGGGCGGAAACGCATGCGGCGGGTCAAGCAGTATCTCAATGCCCTGGTAGCCCGCGTCGGCAACCAGATCAATCGCCTCATCCAGCGAGTACCGCTTCATCGCGTTAGATGCAAATGCCAGCTTGAATGCCATGCCAACAACTTAGGTTGTTCCCGCGCCCAGCGAAACCATGTGGTGCGAAGGCCGCGCAGAACCACGACTGCAGTTGGCCACGAAAGCACAAAAACACGAAAGTACGGGCTCCTGCCTTGCAGTCGCACGAACAGTGCAGTCACTGACCACACAGACGCCAGCGCGCATCACGGGCTAGTGGCAACTGCAAAAGGGCATTAAGCCACGGAGCACACGGAGTTTCGCGGAGGACCACAGGCAACAGGATAGGCAGGACGCCAAGGATCGACTGCCGCATCCTGCAGATCCTGTTGGCTTTCTCGGTGTTCCTCCGTGACCTCTGTGGCTGCATCACGTCTTTCCGGAGAGGTCATTAGCACTTTCGTGCTTTCGTGTTTTTGTGGTTGAACCGCATTCGCGTCACGCTGTTGCCATTGACAGCCGCAACGGCAAACTTGGCGCATGAAGATCTTTCTTACAGGCGCAGCCGGTTTCATCGGGTCCCATGTTGCGCGGGCGCTGCTGGCCCGTGGCGACAGCGTTATCGGCTTCGACGATTTCAATGACTTCTATGATCCCGCGATCAAGCGGCGCAATGTGGCTGAACTGCCTGAGTTGCGCATGGTCGAGGGCGATCTGCGCAAGCAGCTGGATGTTGAGAAGGCCTTGGGAGACGGGGCGGACGTTGTTGTCAACCTCGCGGCCCGCGCGGGTGTGCGCCCGAGCCTTGAGGACCCAGTGCTGTATGCAGACACCAACGTCAAAGGCCTCGTGCACGTGCTGGAGGCCATGCGCGTTCGCGGCTTGAAGAAGCTGGTGCATGCCAGCTCAAGCAGCGTCTACGGCGGGCAGGAAAAAGTTCCGTTCAGCGAAGACGACCCGATCAATCACCCGTGGTCGCCCTATGCCGCCACCAAGCGCAGCAATGAGCTGATGCTCAGCACATGGAAGCATCTCTACGGCATCGAAAGCCACGCTCTGCGCTTCTTTACCGTGTTCGGCCCCGGCCAGCGGCCGGATTTGGCGATCTCGAAGTTCATCAAGCTGATCGATGCAGGCAAGCCGCTGCCGTTCTTCGGCGACGGCAAAAGTGGCCGCGACTACACCTACATCGATGACATCGTGCAGGGTGTGGTCGCCAGCATCGACCGCGTCAGCGGCTTGGAGATTATCAACCTCGGGGGCGACGAGCCCGTCACGCTGACCGAGATGGTGCAGACGATCGAGAAGGTCATGGGCAAGAAAGCCATCCTCGACCGCCAGCCCGACCAGCCGGGCGACGTGCCGCGCACCATGGCCGACGTAAGCAAAGCCAAACGCCTGCTGGGCTACGAGCCCAAGACCAGCTTCGCCGAAGGCGTCGCGAAGCAATTCGAGTGGTACCGAACAATGACACACTGATTTTGAACCACGAAAACACAAAAGCACAAAAGGGGCACGCGATGGGTTTTCAGCCGCTTCCAACCGACCTCGAAGACTTGATTCACCGGGTAATCGGCGCGGCCATCGAAGTGCATCGGGTGCTTGGCCCCGGTCACCTTGAGGCGCACTACGGCAACGCCTTCGCGATTGAACTAGGGCTCAGGGGTATCCAGTTCTCCCGCGAAGCCAGCGTCCAACTTGAGTACAAGGGCCACGTGGTGGGACAGGGAAAGATCGACTTCTTTGTCGAAGACCGACTTGCGGTTGAACTAAAGGCGGTACAGGCGATTAATGACGTGCATTTGGCGCAGACGATTTCGTACCTTCGGATTGTCGATCAGCGCGCAGGTTTGATTTTGAATTTCCACGTGCCTGCCATGAACTCGAAGGATGCGATTCGCAGAGTTCTCGTGAACTGACGTTTTGTGCCTTTGTGTTTTTGTGGTTCCTAACCGCGGTGCCTGCATGCGTCTGCAAATCTCGTTCTTGGTGCTCTTGTGGCTGACTTCGGCAGGTCTGGCCGACGACGCGCCGCAAGATTCGTCGCTTGTATTGACGTACCACACCACAGAGCACTATCGCCTTGGCACTGACGCTGATGCGGCTACTGCGGCTGAGTACAAGCTGGTGCTTGAAGCTTGCTGGCCGCTGTTTGAAGAGTTTTTCGGGTCTGCGCCCAAGCTCAAGAAAGATGCAAAGCTCGACGTCTTTTTCCTGACGACGCAGGCCGGCTGGCAGACCAAGATGAAAGAAGACGGCGTGGGCGTGCCCGCCGGCGCCGGGGGCTACTACAACCCCGGCAACAAAACCGTCTACCTGTGGAAGCAGCCGACACTGTACACCACGCGCCAGTTGCTGATTCACGAGGTCATGCACCAGTTTCATTACCTGGCCTGCTGCAACAACGTCGGCCCCAAAGACGTCTGGTACATCGAGGGCATCGTTGAGCACATGTCGCGGCACTATTGGGACGGCGCGAAGTTGACGCTGGGCGTCATCCCGTTCTGCAGCCTGGAGGACTACCCCAAGCTTGCGCTGGACCTGTACAGCCGCGACGACTACGACTTGAACGCCATGATCACCAGCGCGCGCGAATCCACACGCCCCGAGCAGTGGGCGTTGGTGCGCTACCTGATGCTCGCCGACGAGGGCAAGCACGCGAAGAACTGGGCCAAGCTTTGCAAGAAACTCGATGGCGGCCAGTCGGCGAAAAACACCTTCAAGTCAACGATCGGCGACCCCAAAAAGCTGCAGCCGCAGATTCGCGAGTGGCTTGGCACGCAGCAGGAACCCTTCGTGCCGGTCTGGAACGAGTGGCAGGGCCAGGGCAGCAACGCCGTCACTGGCACCAGCGGTGTCACCAGCGCGTGCCGCACGCGGGCTGACGCCTCCGAGATCGGCGCAACGATCGTGCCGCCCGAGGGCACATGGAAAGGCGGCCTGTTGGTGTACGAAAGCGGAGACGAGTACACGGTGGCGCTGCTCAATAGTGGCGGCGGGTTCTCGATCAATCGGCGTGCGAACAACGCCTGGACCGTGCTCGCCAGCGGCACTGCGCCCGCGCACGAAGGCAGCTATCGCCTGCAAGCCGTGCGAGAGGGCGAAGAAGTCACGATCAGCGCCAATGACACAGTGCTCGCGCGGCTGCCAATCAAGGGCAGCAAGCTGGGCGTATGTCTCGAAAACTGCACGCTGGCGTTTTCAGCAATCGAATGGAAGTAGGGGCGGGGCTTGCCCCGCCCGCGTCGCGCGAACACACTCGCGGGCGACCCTTGCCCAACCCGCGTATTGGCTGCACACTCGCGGGCGACGCGAGCGTCGCCCCTACGCGAACCTATGAAGCTGCTAGTCGAAATCAGCCAGGGCCTCGGCAACTGCGTGCAAGCCACGCCGATGCTGCGCGCGTTGTGGCTGCTGGGCCACGAGCTTGACCTGTACATCAATTCGCCAATGGCCGACAAGCTCAAACCCCTGTGGCAGGGCTGGTCTGTGGTCAATCGCATGTTCACGCACCACGACCAGTTCAAAGCCGCCGACTATGACTTCGGCGTGAGCGCCTATGGCCGCCGCCAGCTGCTGCGCATGTTTCCGCCGGGCCTGTGCCTCAAGGTCGAAAAACGCCACGTGAAGCACCAGTCCGAGACCGAGGCCAACGTCGAGATCGCCCGCTGGCTTGGGTATGCGGGCCCGACACCCGCGGCCTGGGTCAACGCGCACGACCCCAATCTCGAACTGCCGCCCGAGCAGCGCCACAAGCGCACCGCGCCCACGGGCGGCGTGGTGGTGCATCCCGGCTGTGACCCGGCCAACGCGGTAAAACGCTGGCCGCACTGGCGCGAGCTGTGCGAACGCCTCAAAGCCGCGGGTCGCGACGTGATCGTCGTGGGCACCCACGCCGACCGCAGCGAAGAAAACTGGGAGGACGACTTCGTCTCGCGCTTTCATATGGACCTGCCTGAGCTGGCGGCGCTGTTGAAGCACTCGGCGTTCTATCTGGGCAATGACTCCGGTGTGGGGCACGTGGCCGCCGCAGTAGGCGTGCCGGGCCTGATGCTGTACGGGCCGAGCAACCCCGTCAAAAACGCGCCGAACTCGCGGGTGATGCGGCAACTCGTTGCGCCCGCGCTGGAGGGCGAAGAGCGCGACGTGAATGCAAAGCGCCCCGTGGAGATTGCACGTCTGAGCAGCGAGCAGGTCTGGGCCGAGATCGAAAAGCTGTTCGCCAGCCCGGCCCGCGACCCGGAACGTGAGCTTCCCGCCCGCATCGAAGACAGTGTCGAGGGCCGCTGGCAGGCCTACGTGGCAATGACCCGCGCACAGCCGGCTTGCGAAACGCACGAACGCGCGAACCTGCCGCCCGACCTGGCGCCGAAGCTCAGCGTCGTGATCCCGACCTACAACCGCGGCGCCAATGCGTTGCGTGCCGTGCGCTCAGCGCTGGACCAGACGGAGAAGTCGGTGGAGGTGCTGGTCGTGGACGACGGCAGCACCGACGAAACCGCGCAGCACTTTGCCAACCTGCCGCCGCGCGTGCGCTACTTTCGCAAGCACAACGGCGGCGCCAGCAGCGCCCGCAACGTCGGCTTGAGTCACGCGCGCGGCGAGTGGATCGCGCTGCTGGACAGCGACGACGAATGGGCGCCCGACAAGCTTGAACGGCAACTGGTGGCCATGGGAACCGCCTACGTCGCAAGCGCAACGCGCCACGTGCACATCAACGTCAACGGGTCTCGCCAGGACAAGCCTGAGACTTTGCCCGGCGCTGACCAGCATTTGTTTCGCGACCTGTACGATGACCTGTCGCTCAAGACCAGCAGCCTGGTCTTCAAGCGCCATCTGCTGGAGCGCGCGGGGCTCTTCAATGAGCGCTTTCCGGTCAGCAACGACTGGGACTTCTTTCTGCGCCTGGCCAAGGTCGTCAACAACAGCGGGTTCGTCTGCCTGCCTGAGCCGCTGGTGATCGTGCACCGCAGCGGCGACAGCCTGAGCAAGGTCAAGCGCGCCAACGCGCTGGAAGAGGCCCTGACGCGCATCTGCATGGTCAACGCGCTGCTGCACACCGACGACCCCGCGGCTGTGCAGCGGCACATCCAGCGCGCCGGTCGCAAGCACCTCGAACTTGCGCGCGCTTTGCGAAAACAGGGCGACAAAGAGAAAGCCCGCGAGCACGCCAAAGAAGCCATGCGCGCCGGCTTGAAACTCAAGGGCCTCTGGAAGTTGATCCAGGCGATGTAGGGGGTGCTGAGTGCGTGGTGCTTCGTGCGTCGTGCGGAGTGCTTGGTGATTGGACCTGACGACGCAAGTTGAACTACGCACTCCGCACAACGCACTCCACGCACCCTCACTAGGCACTTCGCACCACGCACTCTCCCGACTACACTCCCGCGATGGACGTTGCCCCAGACAAAAATGCCGCCGACGCTTTCGCCAACGGCCCGCTGCAAGCCGGCCGCAAAGCCAAGGTGCGCGACGGCAAGCGCCGCGAGAAGCGTCTGGACCTGCTGCGGCTGCAAGGCTTCTGGCCGATGTACGCGGCGTTCATCGCGCTGTCCCTGTGGCCGCCGTTCGCCGAGGAGCATATCGCGCACACGGTCTTGCGCCTGAGCGGGCTGGGCTTTGCGCTGGCGGGTCTGGCTGTGCGCATCTGGTCGATGGGCTACCTGCGCAAGAAAGAAGAACTTGCGACAGCCGGGCCCTACGGCCGCACACGCAACCCCCTGTATGTTGGCACTTGGCTGATCGGTTGCGGGCTCGCGCTGCTTGCGGCCTACCCGTTCAATCTTGCGCTGCTGGGCGTGTACAACGTGATGTTTTTCTTCGTGTATCGCGGCCAGATTGCCATTGAAGAAGAAATGCTGACCAGCATCTTCGGCGACCCGTACCGTGAGTACATCAGGCGCGTGCCGCGCTTTTTCCCGCAGATGAAGGCCTGGCGCGTCGGCGATGTCAGCCGCTTCAGCCTCGCCCGAGCCTTTCGCAACCGCGCCTGGGAGCCCGTGCTGGGCCTGCTGGTGTTGATCGGGCTGCAGGTAGCGGCGTGGGGCCTGGTCTGGCCGGCAATCAAGGGCGCAAGCCTGGCCAAAGCGTGGGCAGACTTCCTGGCCGGCGGCTGGCTGGGGATATGAAGTGTGGAGGTGGGAGTATGGAGTTTGGAGGCGGGAGCAACCGCAACGACCTGCCGTTTCCACGCCCAATCCTCCAACCTCCAACCTCCAACCTCCCGCCCAAGCTTCTTCGCTTCTGGGCCTGAACCCACTACAATCCGCCCAACCGCATGGAGCCAACCGCGCTCAGTTGCACCGAACTGAAAATCGAAGCGCCCGGTGCGCGCGCGTTTCGGCTTTCCGGCATGTTGATTGCCACGCACATCCCGGCGCTGATCGCGCAACTGCGCGAAGTGCTTAACCCGCGGCCGTCGCGCCTGTTCTTTGACGTCAAGCCGCTCAAGCAGATTGACCGCGCGGGCCTGGACACGCTGATCGGGCTGGCGGGCGTGTTTGACGACGCCGAGGGCTACCTGGCGCTGGTGGGTGCCCCCAAGCCGCTGCAGGAGAAGCTGTCGGCGCAGGCGCCGTTCAAGTTCTTCGATACGTTCGCGCAGGGTGCGGTGCGCGTGCTGGATGACATGCTGCTGCGGCTTTCGGGCCAGTACCGGGCGTTGCCCGAAAAACCCGAAACGACCGAGGCGATGCGCGCGGTGTGGTCAGGCATGCGCGATGGAGCGCAGGGTGTGCAGGTGCTGACGCTGGCAGGCAACTTCGACAAGGTGTCAGCGCCGCACTTCGACAAGCACTGGGGCAGCGAGTTCAAAGAAAGCACGCGCTACCTCGTGATCGACATTGGCGAGCTGCGAACGCTGGTGGACGAAGGCATCGACCGCTTTCGCCGCATGAGTGAGGCCCTGCGCGCGCGCGACGGCCGTGTCGCGCTGTGCAACGCGCGGCCCAAGATCCAGGTCATGCTGGATATGCTCGACATGGCGCAGTTGTTTGAGTTTCACGTCGGCCTGGCCGAGGCCGAGGCGTCGTTTCCCGGCGCCGGGGACAGCCCATGAATTACCTTGCCCACCTGCTGCTGTCCGATGGCACGCCGGAGGGATTCGTCGGCAACCTGGCGGGGGACTTCGTCTCGGGCATTGACCTGTCAAGTGTCGATCCGTGCCTGTTGCCGGGGATTCACCAGCATCGCGCCGTGGACCGCTTCACCGACAGCCACGAAGTGGTGCGCGCAAGCCGCTTGCGCCTGGACCCCGCGTGGCGGCACTGGCGCGGCATCCTGGTGGATGTCTTCTACGATCACCTGCTGGCGCGCGAGTTTGAAGAGATCACAGGCCAGCCGCTGGCCGAGTTCTCGGGCCGGGTGTACCGCGCACTGCACGACTGCCACGAGATGCTGCCGCCCAGCCTCAAGCGCGCCGCGCCCGTGATGATCGAGCATGACTGGCTGAACGCCTACGGGCACGAGCGAGGCCTGCGCGAGATTCTTGCGCGCATGTCGCTGCGCTCAAGCCGCGCGCCACGCCTGCACGACGCCGTCGATGAGCTGGTGGCATTGAGGCCGGCGCTGCGGGAAGACTTCCAGGCGTTCTTTCCTGAGCTGCAGAAAGAGCTTGCCGCAAACGGGGCAAACGCCGTCGCGCAGATCAATCGAAATCCGAAGTTTTGAAATCCGCGCGCGACGTTGCCCGCCGATTCCTCAGTCAGGGCGCGGGTCGCGTGGTATGCTTTGGGTGACGCTCTCCCCCAGAGCACAGATCGTGAGGCTGCTATGCGCATCCTGTACGACAGGCAGACCAACACCGCCTACCTTCAACTTTCGGATGAAGGCGAGAAATCCCGCACTCACGCCTGCGACCCGCTGGGCGTGCAAGGCGAGATCAACCTCGACTTCGGCAGCAACGGCGAATTGATCGGCATAGAGGTGCTCGATGCCAAACGCCTGCTGCCCGGTGACCTGCTGATGCAGGCCGAAAAGAAGCGCATCAGCCAGCGGCTTGCCCCGCCAGAAGTCGCCCCGCCGGGCTAAACATCAAGCTTCAGCAGCAGCGGCAGCAGCCGTTCAATCGGCAGGCCCATGATGTTGGAATAGCTGCCGCGCCACTCGCGCACAAAACTGCGCCCGCTTTCGATGCACAGTGCCCCGCACTTGCCCATCGGCTCGCCGGTGGCCACGTAGTCCGCGATCTGCTTGTCCGTCACCGGCAGCATGTCCACCGCGCTGGTGTCGCTGAACGCCCACTGCTGCATGTCCTGCGTGTCCACCACGCACACGCCCGTGATCACAAGCTGCAGGCCCGAGGCGCACGAGCGCTTGATCATGCGCATCGCGTCGGAGGCGTCGGCGGGCTTGCCGATGATTTCAGGCCCGATGGCGCAGATGGTGTCGGCTGCCAGCACCAGTGTGCCCTGCGCAACGCGCGCAGCCACGGCGTGGGCCTTGCGCACCGCAAGCGCGCGGGCAAAGGCGCTGGGTGCGCCCGGCGGTTGCAGCGACTCATCGACATCGCTGACTATGACCGTGAAGTCGATGCCCGCATCGCGCAGCAGCTGCGCGCGATACGGCGACCCTGAGGCGAGCACAAGTTTGCGAGTCAGTAACGACATGTTCAGGTGCGGAACGTGTTGATGGCGCCCAGCGTCATCTGCCGCTCTTTTCGCGGTTCTCGGTTTCCTGCGCAAGCTGCCTTTCCACTTCCTCGCCGGTGACCACGGTCTCGTCCACGTTGACGCCGGGGCAGTTTTCTTCTTCGCGCTCCCAGCGCTTGGGGCTGGTCATCACCTCGGGCCAGAAGGGGTACGTGCGGCACTGGATGGGTCGCGCGGCATACACTTCGCACTTGCCGTCGCGCAAAAAGATGCAGTCGTAGTTGGCCTTCTCGACCAGGCTGTACGCGCCGTCCACCTGTCGCACATACTTGCGCGTGAAGCTGTCAAAGGTGATGCCGCGGTTGTTCGCCAGCGCCAGCATTTCGTCCATGCTGACCCAGACGTACCCCGGCCCGCGCCGGCCCGAGCAGCAATCCGAGCACTCGGGGTGGATACACCGGAATTGCACGCCGGCATCAAACCAGTTGCCGGCACGCTTGGCGCGCAGCAGCTCTTTTGCCTGTTCGGCCTTCGGGTCCATGGGCCCAGCATACGCTGGCTTGCGGCGCGCGTAAGCCGGATGTGCGGGGCTTGGGCTGAACAACCACCGCTTCTGCACGTTCAGTGCGGTATGCTGTTCATTCCTCCACATAATCCGGTCAGAATCTCCCGACCAGCGGAACTACAGGACGGCAACAGTGTGACAGAGGTGCCCGACGACGCGAGCTTGATTGGTAAGGCGAGGCGGGGCGACCGCCACGCTTTTGGCCTGATTGTCGAGCGGTACTTTCGCGCCGCCTATGCCAGCGCGTACGCGGTACTGGGCAACGCCGGCGACGCCGAGGAGATTGCGCAGGAAACGTTCGTGCAGGCGTACCAGAAACTTGACCGGCTGCGTGAGCCGGGGGCGCTGCCGGGCTGGCTATGGAGAATCGCGCATGACACCGCGCTGAAGCACATTCGCAAGCATGGCCGCATGAAGCCGGTGGGGGAAGTGCCCGAGTCGCCAAGCCGGCAAAACGAGCCGCACATGCCGCTTCTCGCCGCGGAAGAGAAACAGCAGTTGCTGGCAGCCATGGGTGAGTTGCCCGAGGAGATGCAGGAAGCGCTGGTGATGAAGTTCTGGGAAGACCTGGATTACGATCAAATGGCGGCCCGCACCGGGGCATCGGCGGCTGCGCTGTACCAAAGAGTTTGCCGCGCGCTGAAAAGGCTGCGCGAGATGATTGAGACCAGAGAATCAACATGAGCGACAACATCAGCGACGACGCACACGCTTTCGACCGCACGCCTGAGGGCGAGGCGATGGTTGCGCTGCTGCGCCGCCACGCGCCCCCGCCGCCCGACGTTGAGCACGGCCGCATGGCTGTGCTTGCGCGGATTCCGGCTGGTCGCTCGTACACGCTGGCCTGGGCCGGCCCCGCAATCGGTGCCGCAGCCGCCGTGCTGATCACAGTTCTGCTGCTGACACAGGAGGCGCCGCAGCCTTCCCACATCGCCACGCCGGCGCCGATTGCCGATGCCACACCAGCTGCCGAGGTAGTGCGGGGCGGCACCGCATCGCAACTGGTGGCGGTGGTACGAGGCCCCAGCGGCGACGGTTGGCGCATTGACGCCGGCCTGAAAGACGGCCTGCGCGTTGGTGACACGCTGGCTGCCAATGGCAGAGAATACACCGTGAGCGCGGTTGGTATTTTCGAGGCGCGCGTGAAGGGCGCCTCCGCGCCCGCCCGCGGCGACAGGCTTACGCGGGCCATCGACTCCGAAGCGCTGCAACGGGCCGACGCCATGGCGGCAATCGGCGGCGACCCGGGCGGCTTCTATGACTTTGGCGCGGTGTTCGAAGCGCTGCCCGTCAGCGACGCCCGCAACCTGGGGTTCGCCGATGGCAATGCCTTGCGAGTCGCCGAAGTGATCCGGACCGTGCTGCGTGACTTCAGTGCTTCGCCGGAGACAACGCTTGCCGCGGCATTGGGGCTGCAGGCCGGCGACGTGATCGTGTCGGTCAACGGCTACGAAGCCAGCGACCTCAATCGCCTGGCCAACGCCCTGCAATGGACGCGCACGTCAAGCATGTTGCAGGTGACAGTGCTGCGCGACGGCCGCACGGTGGAGTTATCCGTGAGGTAGACGCCACGAACGGCATTGAGCGCGAAGCGCAAGCGAGCGGTCGCCACAGGCGACAACGCTACAGCTTTTCCAGCCGCGCGAATTCCAGCGCCAACTCCATGACTTTGCCCACGCCGTGGCGCACGGCGAATCCGCCTTCACCATTGCTTCAGCGCACTCGGACGTCGAGCCAACACTGTTTCGCGCCAGGGCATTCACAGTATCCACGGAACCGAGTCCAGGGCCGGCGCGTCTCAGTGGGGGAGGGTCCTGCCCATGCGCGCATTTGTCCTTGCACTTGCCCTTTTCAGCCTGCTGGCTGCGGGTTGCCCCGATGACACCGGCAAGCAGCCTGTGGTGACCCACAACAATCCCGCCAATGTGCCCGCGCCGGATGACGCCATTCCCGAGAAGTCCCTGCGCGAATTGTACCTCGATGCCGTGAAGGGCCATGACCAGGCTAACTACCTGTACTCATACGAATTGCCCGGCTTTCCAGGAGTGATGTCATTCAGCATCCCCAACAACACACCTGACTCCCGTCAACGCTGGTTTGTTGGTCGTCGCATGCTGGACGGGCCTGAACTAAGCAGGGCCGCGCTGGCAACCCGCGGATGGGACAACGCCGACGCCGAGTCGCGGGTGGCACTGGCCCGCGAATGGATCGCCGCCGTGGCGGCGCCACTACTGGACGAGCAGCCGGAACGATTCCCGGTCAATGAAGATGGTGCCGCGCTGTTCACCGCGCCCGCCGTCACGCGTCTGGCCGACGGTTCGCTGAAGATTACCGCATGGCAACGCCGCGTCGTGGGCTACGGCGTAGCCGGCGGCCGTGTCTACTTCGTGCAAGGCACCTGGAGTTTTGACGCGCGGGGCGGCATGACGGCGCAACTTGGCCCTCAACACTACGCGCGGAACGGCTAGCCCGGGTGTTGCATGAAGCCATCTGCTGCAACGCGCGCCTTGCGTTCACCTGGCGGTTTCTCGCGGATCGCCGCCGGCGACAATGCTAGAGCTTCTCCAGCCGCGCGAATTCGAGCGCGAGGCTTTTTTCGCCCCAGCCCTGAAAAAACACTTTCACGCGGCCGTTACCGGCCAACTCCATGACTTTGCCGACCCCGAACACGCCGTGGCGCACACGGTCGCCGGATTTCAGGTCGCCCGGGTCGGCAGGTTCCATCACCGGCGGCGCCTTGGGCACCTGCCCCAGGTGATCGGCCGGGCCATCTTCAACGGGCGGCACATCGCCGAAGTCAAACGGGTTGTCGTCGTCGTCCTGGCGCGTGACCGGCTTGGCGCCCTTGCCGGTGAACCAGGTGCTGAAGTCCTGCATGCCCTCGGCGGCAAAAGTGGTCTGGTCGTCAATCACCGTCAGGTCGCCCGGAATCTCGACCAGGAAGCGGCTTGGCGCGTTGCGCTGCGAGCGCCCGAAGGCCTCGCGGTGGCGCGCCAGACTCAGCGTGAGAAAGCGCCGCGCCCGGGTGATGCCCACGTAGCACAGGCGCCGCTCTTCTTCCAGGTCGCCGTCGCCCTGGATGCTGCGCGAGTGCGGTAGCACGCCGTCTTCAAGGCCCGTAAGAAACACAGCCGGGAACTCCAGGCCCTTGGCGCTGTGCAGCGTCATCAGCTTGACCGCGTCGCCCTGCAGGTCCAGCTTGTCGGTGTCGCTGACAAGCGCGATCTGTTCCAGCCACGTGGCCAGGTCCAGGCCGGGGTTTTCCTCTTCTTTGGTGCGCGCGTCGGACAGCAACTCTTTCACGTTTTCCAGGCGGTCGGCGCTGCGCGGGTCCACGTCGGTTTCGAGCATTTTCAGGTAGCCGCTTTCCGCCAGCACCGTCGAGACGACGGCTTCAATCGGGTACAGCTCTCCGGCGCGAATGCCGTCGTACATGGCGCAGAAGGCCTCCAGGGCCTCTGCGGCTTTCTTGGGCACGCGCGCCACGCCAAAGGCCTTGGGGTCGCGGGCGACATCCAGCAAGGCAGCGTCCTTGGCCAGCGCCGCCTCGTGCAGCTTGCTGATCGTGCCGTCGCCGACACCGCGCGAGGGCCGCGTCAGCGCCCGCGCAAACGCGATCGGGTCGCGCGGGTTCATGATCAGCCGCAAGTACGCCAGCACATCCTTGATTTCCTGGCGCTGGTAGAAGCTCACCGCGCCCACAATCTGGTACGGGATGGTGCGGTCGCGCAGCCCCTGCTCAAGGGCGCGCGACTGGGCGTTGGTGCGATAGAACACGGCCACCTCGCCAAAGCGCAGGCCCTGCTCGTCGCGCAGCTTCTCGATGGCTGCCGCGATCGACCGCGCCTCGTGGGTCTCGGTCTGGCACTTCATGACGTTGATCGGCGTGCCGCTGGCGTTCTCGGTAGACAGGCGCTTGTCCTTGCGGCTGACGTTGTGGCGCACCAGCGCGTCCGCAGCCGCCACGATGGTGCCCGTGCTTCGATAGTTCTGCCCCAGAAGCACGACCTTTGCGTTGGGGAAGTCGCGCTCAAAGTTCAGGATGTTCTTGATGTCGGCGCCGCGCCACGAATAGATGCTCTGGTCAGGGTCGCCGGTCACGCACAGGTTCTCGTGCCGCTCAGACAGCAGGCGCGCAAGGCGGTACTGGATGGTGTTGGTGTCCTGGTACTCGTCGATCAGCAGGTGGCTGAACTTCTCGCGGTACTTGGCCAGCACGTCGGGGTGCTTCATGAACAGCTCGACGGGCTTGGTCAGCAGGTCATCGAAGTCCATGGCGTTGGCTTCGCGCAGGGCCTCTTCGTAGCGCGCGAAGACCTCGGCAATGGCCTTGCTTTGCGGGTCGTAGGCTCCGCCCTGGTAGGCGGCGGGCGTGATGGCGCGGTTCTTGGCGTCGCTGATCGTGTAGCCCGCCGTGCTGGCGCTTACGACGGCGCTGTCGATTTTCAACTCTTTCATGATGCGCCGCACCAGCGCGTCGCGATCGTCGGTGTCGTAGATGCTGAAGCTGCGCTCATACCCAAGGTGGTCGGCTTCACGCCGCATCAGCCACGCGCCGAAGCTGTGGAACGTGCTGATCTGCAATTCGTTCACGGCGTGAAACTGCTCTACGCGGTGGCGCATTTCCGCCGCGGCCTTGTTCGTGAAGGTCATGGCCAGCACGCGCCACGGCGCGATGCCCTGGTCCAGCATGTAGGCGATGCGCGTCGTGATCACGCGGGTCTTGCCCGAGCCCGGCCCGGCCACCACGAGCAGTGGCCCGTGGATGGTGGTGACGGCTTCGCGCTGCTGTGGGTTCAAGTCTGCAAGCAGGTCCATGGCGCGATGATAGCGGGCAACGGCGCGCTGCGTGAGGCGTGGGAAACCGGGGGAAGGCATGCCGGGGTAATACAGCAATGGGAACGCGGAACTGCTTTGCCGCCAAGGCGCCAAGTCCGCCAAGAAACGCAAACACTTGGCTCTCTTGGCGCCTTGGCGGCAATATGCCTTCAGTCGTGCTCGTGCAGCTCAAGCCCGTCGAAGTGCAAACAGAGGCATTGCCTATGCCGGGAACACATGGGCATATCCGGCTGTTCATTCGTATACTGGGACGGCCCCGAAAGCGGCACGTGGAGAGAGGCATGCGGCGTATTGCAACCCTGCTGGTCCTGCTTGGCGCAGCCTTGATCGCGTTTTCGTTTGATTCTTCGGCGCAAGACGGGCCGGAATTTATCAACCCGCGCGGCGGCATGGACAACGACGACGGTGACCCGTCGCCCACGCTCGAAGACCTCGAAGTCAAAGCCGCCGTCGAAAAGGGCCTGCGCCACCTCGCCAGCATCCAGAACCACGACGGCTCATGGTCCAACGACGTCGGCAACAAGCTGGGCCACAACTACCAGCGCAACGTCGACGGCATCGGCAAACCGCACCTGGGCGTCACCGCCATCTGCTGCATGGCCTTCATGGCCGCCGGCTATACGCCTGACCGCGGCGAGTACAGCCGCAACGTCGCCGCCGGCCTGGCGTTCGTGCTGGATAAGGTAGACCGCGACACCGGCTGGATGAGCGCCTTTGGCACGCGCATGTACAGCCACGCGTTTGCGGCCATGTTCCTGGCCGAGGTGTACGGCCAGACCAAGGCCCCGGTAGTGCTGAGCAGCCTGCGCAACGCGATCAAGTTCATCGTGGACAGCCAGAACGAGCAGGGTGCGTGGCGCTATGTGCCTCACCAGATTGACAGCGACATGTCGATCTGCGTGTGCCAGTTGCAGGCCCTTCGCGCCGCCAGCAACGTGGGGGTGATGGTGCCAAAAAGCGCGATTGAGGGCGCCAAAGACTACGTGCGCAACAGCTACGTGCGCTATGGCAGCGTGGGCAGCTTCAAGTACCAGCTTGACTGGGACGACCGCAGCACGTTCGCCCTGACCGCGGCGGGCGTGGTCGGGCTGCAGAGCCTGGGCGAGTACGACAGCCACACCTACGACGCCAAGGTCGGAAACACCACGCGCCGCGTGACGCTCGACCTTACGCGCAGCATCAGCTACATGATGGGCGAACGCCCTGACCCGGCTGGCCGATTCAACTGGATTCGCCCGGGCTGGTCCGAGTGCAACTACGGTTTCTGGTACGGGCACTACTACGCCGCGCAGGCGATGTACCAGTTTCAGTACGTCAGCCCGCGCACCTGGCGCGAGTGGAATGACCTGAACCGCAAGCACTTCCTGAAAATGCAGCACGACAACGGCGCCTGGACTGACGAAATCGGCGGCTGGGACCAGCGCAAGAACGCGTTTGCAACGGCGATGGCCTGCCTGATCCTGAGCATCCCGCGCGGCTATCTGCCTATTTTCCAGAACTAGAAATACGATTCACCACAGAGTACACAGAGCGCACAGAGAACTGCCTTTGCAGCCTCTGTGAACTCAGTGTCCTCTGTGGTGAAAACCGGAGTATCGACGTTGGCTCAGCGGTTCAAGATCGGCATTGCGGGCGCCACCGGCTACATCGGCGCCGAGTTGATGCGCATTTGCAGCACACACCCGAACCTCGAAATCGCGTGGGTCACCAGCGAGTCGCGCGTCGGCGCCAAGGTCGTGGACGAGTTCCCGAACCTGCTGGGGTACGTGCGCGACGAGTTTCGCCAGTACGAGCACGAATTGCTCGGCGAAGTCGATGCCGCGTTCATGTGCCTGCCCCACGGTGGCGCCATGGACACCATCAAAGCCGCCGTCGACAAGTATCCGAACACCAAACTGATTGACCTGAGCGGCGATTTCCGCAGCCCCGCGCTGGACAAGTGGGAGCAGTACTACAAAACGCGCCACACCGCGCGCGAGTACCAGACAAAGTTCGTGTACGGCGCGACCGAGTTTCATCGCGAGCGTATTGCCAAGGCGCAGTACGTTTCCAACCCCGGTTGTTTCGCGACCAGCATCAACCTGCTGCTGGCGCCGTTTGCCAAGCACGGCGAGCTGGTGGGGGACGTCAGCATCTGCGGCATCACTGGCAGCAGCGGAGCCGGCAACAAGCCAAGCCAGACCACGCACCACCCTGAGCGCGGCCAGAACGTGCGGGCCTACAAGGTGCTTGAACACCAGCACATGGTCGAGTGCGTGCCGTTTCTTGAGTCGCTGCACAAGGACAACGACTTTGACCTGCTGTTCGTGCCGCAAAGCGGGCCGTTCGTGCGCGGGATTTTCACGACGACGTTCATCCCGCTGAACAACAACAAGAGCCTGGCCACCATCAACGAGATCGTGAAACAGGCCTATGCCGGCGAAACGTTCGTGCACGTTGTCGAGGGCACGCCGGAGTTGCGGCTGGTGCAGAACACGAACATGGCGCACCTGACGTACCGGGCGCAGGGCGACATGCTGGTGGGCATGTGCGCGATCGACAACCTGGTAAAGGGCGGCAGCGGCCAGGCGGTGCAGAACCTGAACCTGATGCTGGGCCTTGACGAGTCAACAGGCCTGATGCACCCCGCAGGATACGTCTAGCCCGGTCCGTAAGGGCCGGGTGTGTGCGGGTATCCCGATTCGCGCCAGATCAGACTCTGGCTTTCCAGACTCCGGGGTGGCGCGACGTGTGAATCACCCCGACGATCACGACCAGGTCTCGCTCGATCAGGTAGCCAATGTGATAGGGAAATGTGCCCATCGAAATGCGGCGCAGGCCGACTTCATCAGCAGCGTGAATTGTCGGATCAAGAAGTATCTGCGCGAGGCTGCGGTCGAAATCGGCTTGGAATCGCAACTCCAGGTCGTGCAGCTTTCGCTGGTACCACGCGCAAATCTCGGCAAGGTCCTCCAGTGCCTCTGGAAGAATGAACGGAAGGGCCGCCACTACTTCCATCCAAGCCGTTTGCGGGCTTCATCCCATGCAATCGCGCTGCCTGGATCCTTTTGGTGCTGCGCGATTCGGCGGCGCAATTCGTCGATGTCAGGGCCCGGGACGGCGCTTTCCGCGCCTTCATCCACCAGACTCTGGTAGATTTCGTCCATGAGCTTCACGCGCTCTTCAGGCGACAACTTCAGATAAACTTTGGGATCGACCGTGTGCGGCATGGGGTCCTCGGCGATCAATTAAAGCACCCGATTGCTCGATTGCCACTCCGCGTTGCCGACCAATGCAAAGCCCCGAGCTTACGCTCGGGGCTCCCCGCTGCTCCCTGTCACTCATCCCGAAAGATCGCGTACTCGTTCTCGACGACTGTCGTGCCGTTCTTGCGGTTGTCGCGGGGGTAGCTGTCTGTGCCGCCGCTGTCGATGAAGATGCCGAAGTTGCGCGCCAGTCGCCCGCCCGCGTACTCAAACCCGCCGACTTCGCCGATCGTGCGTGCGCCGTGCTGGAAATCGCCGCTGCCGCTGCGGTACACGTCGTCGCCGCCCGCGTCCCAGAACATGCCAAACGCGTTCTGCGCCGCCGCACCCAGCCCCAAGCCGTCGCAGCGGTACACGTCGTTGCCCGCGCCGTCGTAAAAATAGCCCGTCGCGATATCCCAGACGCCGCCGATGCTGGCGGCTGTCTTGCCCTCGTACACGTCGTTGCCCTTGTCATCCATGAACACGCCGACGGCGGCGTGGGCCGCCGCGGCAAGGCCGTATCGGCTGGAGTGGTAGATGTCGTCGCCCTCCATGTCGCGCACGGCGCCGACAGCCATGAAGTAGCCGCAAGCCAGGCCGAACTCGCCCGCGTCGTAAATGTCGTTGCCCTTGACGTCCACGACAAGGCCGACACCGCCGCAGGCCAAAGTGCGCCAGCCAAAGCCGCAACCAATCCCGCCGCCCATCCACTCTCCCTCGGTGCCGTACGCGCTTGCCTGCTCGCCCGTGCAGCGGTAGCGGTCATCGCCGGTGAAGTCGAGCACAAGTCCCACACCGCCAGGCTGGCCGCATCCAACGCTGTACACGTGCGAGTCGTAGACGTCGTTGCCGGCCATATCGATCACGCCGCCAATGCCCCATGCCGCGCAGCCGATACTGTTCGTGCCGCCCAGATAGCGATCATTGCCTGCGATATCGACAAGCAAGCCGATGCCGCCGAAAGCGACGCCGATGCCCCAATCGCCGGATGCATAGGTGTCGTCACCCGTCTCGTCGACAACCAGCGCGAACCCAAGCAACCCGCTTGCGACGCCCCACTTCCCGGTTGCCGCGTACCGGTCGTTGCCCGTCTTGTCGTAGACGATACTCACGGCTGCACCGTGGCGTGTTGTGCCGCAGTCAAGGTACTCGTCGTCTCCCCCGACATCGAAGATGACACACGGACTCGCAGGCCCACCCTTCCAGACGTTGCGCTGCGGCCCGCCCACGGCGACCAGCCCGTACCGTGTCGAGAAGCAGAGTGCGTCACCCTGCACGAAGTCAGCCATCTTCACGCCGTCTGGAGCCGGCCATGCATCGGCATTTCCGCCCCGGTCCGGCCACAGGCTTTCCAGCAGGCGCGACATCATAAGAAGCACCTCGCGAGAAGCCGTCAGTGTGGAGGCGAGATCCAGCTTCAAGTTGCGCATGAGGTCAACGTGACGTGCGGTGGTTTCGAACCCTGCCTCGCCCCGCCACGCAAATCGAACATCCAGCAACTCTTTGCGCGATTCGGCCAACGAGTTGCCGGGGTTGTCGGTACCCGCAACATCCAGCTTGCCAAGAAGCAGTTCCATCACTTTTGCCAGCCACGCTGACTTGGCGTCTTGTGTGTCCTGGGCAGGCTTCTCGGGCAATTCAATGGCGGTCGGCTCGACAGGTTCACGATCAAGTAGATTCAACAACGCAGTGCGATATGCCCCCGCAGACGCCGTGTTTCCGCAATCGGCGATCCACTGGTGCGAGGCCAGCGGGTCGCTCAACAGCAGGTCGGTGCTGCTTAGATTCTCGTAGCTGTCCCACAGGTCGAGTTCGCGTTCGTGGGCGGCTGTCAAACTGTCCCATGGCTGCTCCAGCTTGTGCTCTTTCAACAGCGGCAAGAGCTTCTCGCGCAGGGGCCCGCCCTTGGTGACCGCGTCGTTCTTGCGCCAGTCGTACGTGCGTTTGCGCTTGTCGATGTGCGTGTACAGCTCTTTGTATGCGGCTTTGGGGTCGCCCAGCTTGACCTTCACCGTCGTGACCAGCCGCTTTTCGCCGTCGCCTGGCGATGAGATTTCTACTTCGACAAGCTCGCCCGGCTTCGTCGCGTACAGCGCGCGGCAGAAGTCATCCAGCGTTTTCAGCTCTTTGCCGTTCCACTTCTGCAGCTTGTCTTTTTCCTTGATCACGATGTTGCCGTCGGCATCGCGGGCGCCGCCCTGGTACACCGTCAGGTCGGCCCGCATCGCCACGCCCATCAGCCCGAACGTGAACTTGCGCGGCGGCTTGTCGTCTTGCGCGACAGCGGCTGTCGCAATTGCCGCGCACAGGGCTACAACAATCAGCAGCCTCACGCCAAGGCGCCAAGGCGCCAAGCGGTTCTTCGTGGTTCTTAGTGGCCCTTCGTGGATCAAGCCGTTGGCAGTTCTTAGCGCCTTGGCGCCTTGGCGTGAGTGCATGCTGTCCCCTGTTTTTGCGGGCATTCTTGCTTTGGATGGTTAACCTGCTATGCGGACTGAGCCGACGCCAATCGAAAATCGAGACTTTGTCATGAGCCAGAGAACGATTCTGATCTCACTTGGCGCCTGCGCCGCATTGCTGCTGTTTGCCGCGGGCATCTTTCTTGTCGGGCCTGAGCTGGGTTTGTTCGGGTCTGCTGATTCACGAAACGATGCGCTGGGGGGTGCGAGCACACCCGGTGCTGACGCACCGGGCTATGTGGGCACCGACGAATACGGCGACTACGAAGTTGACGCCGATGGCAAGCGCATCTACCGCGACGCGCAGGGCCGCTACGAAATCGGCCCCGACGGCAAGCGCATCTACCGCGACAGCCAGGGCCGCCGCTACGTCATCGGCCCCGACGGCAAACGCATCTACCTGGACGAGAACGGCAAACCCACAACAGCCCCGCCCGGCAGGGCGGGGGAAACAAGTACAGGTCAGCCCGAGCCGGGCGCCGCGAACCCCGGCAAGAGCGATCCAGCCGACCCCACCGATCCCACGGACGAAGAAAAGTCCAAACCAGCATCCCTCAGCGGCACCGTCCAGGACGACACTGGCAACCCGTTCCCCGGCGCCAACGTCATGGCGCAGGCGTCAGAAGGCAAGCCGGTCAGCGTAGTGTCCAACGACGAAGGCGCGTTCCAGTTCGGCGATCTGCCGTCGCTGGTCACGTTGTACGTCGTCGCCAGCGACGGCCGCGGCAACGCCAGCAAGCCCGTCACGACGCGGCTTGCACCGGGCCACACGAAGCTGCCTTCTCCGCTCGTGCTGCCGCGCGACAGCACGATTCGCGGCGTGGTGCGCGCAACCGACAACACACCCATCGCCGGGGCCAGCGTGCTGCTGCAGTCCGCCAGCGGCTGGAGCTACATGACCAACGGCAGCGTGACGACGGGGACCGACGGCTGGTTCGAGTTCAAGAACCTGATGCCCGTGGGCTTTCGCGTGCAGGTCACCCGCGACGGCTACACGCCGCGCATTTTTAACAACGTGATACCGCCGACTGAGCTTGCGGTTGAACTCACGCCCGGCGCAGCCATCAGCGGCACGGTGCGCAGCGAAAGCGGCGAAGCCATCGCCAACGCCCGCGTCGCATGCGACTTCCACTCCGAGCCCAACCAGCACTTCCACACCGAGACCTTCACCGACGAAGCGGGCTTTTACGCGGTCAAATGCCAGCCCGAGAGCCAGCACAACACCATTGCCGTGGTCGCCGCCGGCTTTACTTCGCAGAGCAAGTCGCTGGTCCGCAGCGGCGCCGAGGGCGTGGACTTCACGCTCAAGCCCTCAGGCAATGTGGTGCTGCGCGGCCGCCTGCTGACCAAGGACGGCTTGCCCGTCACGACAGCAACGTTCAAGGCCGTCAACGACGCCGCCAAAGCCGTCAAGGTCACCCAGAGCGTCGGCCCCAACAGCGAGGGCAACTTCTGGTGCGAGGTCGAGGTCGCGGGCACGCAGCTTCGCGTCAGCGCGATCGGCAAGGCGGAAGTTCGCGCCGACTATGTCCCGCAGGCCGGCAGCGAAGTTGACCTGGGCGTCCTGTACATGGACAGCGGCTATGCGGTGTACGGCGTGGTGCGCGAAGCGGGCGCGCCCGAGAAGCTGATCAAGGGCGCCGACGTCAGCGTGGGCGCCAGTAAGGTCACCACGGGCGACGATGGCAAGTACCGCATCGAGGGCCTGGGCACCGAAGAGTTCATCATCCGCGTGCTGCACCCGGCGTACCTGGGCACAGCGATCAAGCTGACGCCCACCCCCGGCGAGTACGAAATCGAACGCAACATTGAACTGAGCAAAGCCAACTTCGAAGCGCGCGTGCTGGTCAAGGATGGCGAGACGCAGCAGCCGCTGGAGGGCGTCAAATGCACGCTCACGGCCTATGGCCAGGTCGCGGTCACGGGCGCGGACGGCCTGCTGCACTTCACGCAGCTCTCGGCCATGAAGGTGGACGCGGTCTTTGAGAAAGCGGGCTACGCCAAAGTCACGACCAAGCTCAATGCCGACGTCAGCGACAAGGTCGCAAACGCCCCGCCGCAGGAAATCATCATGGTGCGCGGCAGCACGATCAGCGGAGTGTGCACCAGTGCCGGCTCGCCGATTGCCGCGGCGTCGGTGGTCGAGGTTTCTGACGGCACCAAACTTGTCGTTACGTTGCAGACCGACACCGAAGGCCGTTACGAGACGGACAGCCTACCCCTGGGCACGTATTACGTCGGCTTGCCGGATTACGGCTACGCGCCGCGCCTGGTCGAACTCACAAACGAAGGCGCGACGCTGGACCTCGAGATCGGCCCCTTGAGCCACCTGCGCGGCAAGCTGCTGCGCGCCGACGGCTCGCCCCACGCCAACGCGGGCATATACATCTACCGGCGCGACAACGTGTATTGGGCCGCGACCGTCCACACAGGCCCTGACGGCCGCTATGAAGTGCAGAACCTGTTTCCGGGCGAATGGGTGTTCTGCGCGCTCAAATCGCAAGGTGACACGGCCGCGCAGTTTGCTGTGCACGTCAACGTTGCCAACGCCGGCTGGAACGACATCAACATCAATCTGCCGCAGATCACGGGTGTAATGCGCGGCCGCGTCACGTACCCCGATGGCGCGCCGGTCAAGCGCGCACGCGTGGCTGTCACCAACCTGACGGCCCAGTTTGAGCGCGCGTTACTGGCGGCCTATGTCGTGACCGACGACGACGGCTGGTACACCGCCGAGCGCCTGGAGAACGGCGCGACGATGATCGCCCGCGTCGGCGGCTATACCGACGAAGCAGCCACCGGCACGGCGTTCAGCGACAGCGTGGCCATCCCCAGCGACAGCACGCCCGTTGAGGCGCACATCCAGGTTGCAACGTCGGGCCTGACGTTTCGCGTCAGCTGGCGCCGGGCAGATGGCGGGCCGGTCATCAGTGGCGGGCCGCTGTGCTATCTGCTGGATGAGCAAGGTCGCCTGAGCGGCTTGTACTTCGGCGGCGGCCGCTACACGGGCTACACCGACCTGTACGACATCGTGCCGGGCACGTACACGGTGGTGGTGACGCACCGCGGCTGCAAGCGGGCGACGGCACAGTTCACGGTGGGGGCATCGGCGCCGACCGGGGTGGAAGTGCTGATAGAGCTGGAAGAGCGCGCGGGGAGTGAATGACAAACAAACAGGGCATCGGTCTTGGCCTGCTGTGCGGAATCGCGCTGGGCACGGTGGCGTGCGTTGGCGTGCTTGTCTGGAGCGGCAGCCAGCTCAAAGAGTCGCAGAAGGCCGCCTACGAAGCCGGCATCAAAGCCGCCAACACCGCGGTCGGAAACCAGGATGCCATCAGCGTGAAGCTGAACGACGGCCTGATGCAGGAGAATCTGCGTTTCGCCAACCAGATGACCGAGGCCCGCGACGCGCTGCAACCCTTGGCAGCACGCACGGACCTGCCGGCGGACACACGCGAAGCCGTGGACAAAGCGCTGAAGGCGCTGGAGTAGTTACGCCGAGTAATCGCGCAGGCGCACGGGCTGGCGCTTCGGGCCCCAGTTTCCCGGCTGGTCTTCGAACACGCCGGCGCACGCGGTGCCGCACTTGGGGCACTTGCCGTCTTTCAGGTTCCATTTGAGCAACTGGTACCAGTCGCGCTCGATCAGCGTTTCGCCGCACTGGTGGCAACTCGTGCGGTCGCCTTCGCGGTCGTGAACGTTGCCGGTGTAGACGTATCGCAGCCCGTGCGTGAGCGCAATCCTGCGCGCGCGGGACAGTGTGCTTGGGGGCGTGTCCGGCACATCCATCATCTTGAAGTCGGGGTGAAACGCCGAGAAGTGCAGCGGCACGTCCGGCCCCAGCTCTTTGGCAATCCACTCGGCCAGGCGGTTTAGCTCGGTTTCGCTGTCGTTCTTGCCGGGGATCAGCAGTGTCGTGATCTCGAACCAGACGTCGGTCTCATGCTTCAGGTACTTGAGTGTATCGAGCACGGGTTCAAGGTGTCCGATGCAGATGCGCTGATAGAAGTCGTCGGTAAAGCCCTTCAGGTCAACGTTCGCGGCGTCCATGTACTGGTAAAACTCGCGGCGCGCCTCGGCGTTCTGGTAGCCCGCGGTCACTGCCACGGTCTTGATGCCGCGTCGGTGGCAGGCCTTGGCCACGTCGATCGCATACTCATGAAAGATCACCGGGTCGTTGTACGTGAATGCCACGCTGCGGCAGCCCAGCTCGGCGGCTGCTTTCGCGATCACGTCCGGCGTGGCCTGGTCCATCAGCGTGTCGAGCTCGCGGCTCTTGCTGATGTCCCAGTTCTGGCAGAAGCGGCAACCGAGGTTGCAGCCGGCTGTGCCGAAGCTCAGGATTGGCGTGCCGGGCAAGAAGTGGTTGAGCGGTTTTTTCTCGACGGGGTCGATGCAGAAGCCTGAGCTGCGGCCCCACGTGGTCAACACGATCTTGCCGTCCTGGTTGGCGCGCACGAAGCAGAAGCCGCGCTGGCCTGCACCCAGCTTGCATTCGCGGGGGCACACGTCGCACTGGGCGCGCCCGTCGGGTAGGGCGTGCCAGAACTTCGTGGGAACAGTGCTTGCGGCTTCGAACAGTTCGGTCATAGCCCCAGTATAACGCGCCGGGGTTGGCGATTCCGTCCGCGCAGCAAAAGAAATCGGGCCGGGAAGTCCCGGCCCGATGCTGAATCTTGCGGTGTGATTAGAACTCGTCTTCTTTCTTTCCTTCGCCCTTGCCTTCGCCGCTGCTGTCTTTCTCGCCCTCGGGCTTCTTGTCTTCGGCCGGCTTGTCGCCTTCGCCTTCCTTCTTGCGCTCGCGGTTGGGGCGCATGCCGCCGCTTCCGCGCAGCTTGTCAATTTCCTCTTTGGTGACAAAGCCGTCGCCGTCCGCGTCAATCTTGTCGAAGGCCTGCTTCAGGCGCTCGGGCGCTTCTTCTTTGCTGATTTTGCCGTCGCCGTCTTTGTCAGCTTCTTTGATCATGTCGTCAGCGCTCTTGCGCTGCGGGCGGTCGTCGGCTGGCTTTGCGGCTGCGGCAGCCTTCTCGCGGGCGGCTGCAAACTCTTCGGCGTTCAGTTCGCCGTCTTTGTCGGTGTCGCCGTCCTTGAGCAACGTGCCGTACTTGTCGCCTAACTCTTCGCTGTTGAGCTTGCCGCTGTCGTCGCGGTCGAGAATGCTGAACTCTTCGGCGTAGACGGCTTTGGCCTTGGCCTTGAGCGCCGTGTTCACGGCTTCGCGGTCGGCCAGCATTTCCTGCAGCGTCAGCAGGCCATCTTCATCCTTGTCGAGCTTCTTGAGCACTTCTTCGTCGCCGAGCTCGGACTTGTCCAGCTTGCCGTCCTGGTTCGCGTCGTGCTCGCGCAGCAGGCGGCCAAGTTCCTGGTACGCGCCACGGTCGGCGCCGCGCGCGGGGCGCTGGCGTTCGGGCTTTGCGGGCTTTTCGCCGTCCTCTTTCTTGCCTTCTTCCTTTGGAGTTTCAGCGGGCTTCTCGCCTTCCGGCACTTCCTGGGCAAGCAGCGGCATTCCGACGAAACCAAGGAATGCAGCGAGCATCAGTACGCGTTTCATGGATGGCTCCTTATGGACGGCTTCGCTCAATGCTAGGCTGGTGCATGTAACACAGAACTGACCCGGACGTAGCGTGAAAAGTTCCTTGCGATACCTGACGCCGCTGTTCGTGACCGCCCTGGTGGCGGGCACGATTTATGCGACGTATCTCTTTGCGCCCAAAGAGTTTGAGGAATGTTGCGAGTACATCGGCTTGCTCGCGCCTGAGGGTGTTTCCGAGGTCCCGGGCGTGGATCACGCCGACCTGGAACGCGCTGCCGAGGACGGATCGTTGCCCGCAACGGTCCCCGGCCTGCGCATCGGCGACGGACCCGGCGAGATCTCGCTGCCCGCCCTGGCTGGCGGCACGGTCAAAATCGACTGCAGCAAAGCCGATTACACCATGATCGTGTGGGTTTCGTGCTATTGCCCGACCAGCAAGATCTACGAAGAGCGCCTGAACAAGCTGGCATCGGACTTCGACAACATGCAATGGTACGCGGTGAACAGCAGCGCGATGGAAAGCGTCGCGGAGCTGTACGACCACTTCGACGACGGCGACCCGAACCGCCTGCGTATCCCGGTGCTGAAAGACGACCGCAACGTGATTGCCGACCGCTTTGGCGCGCGCGTGACCACCGAGACCTTTATCTTCGACCGCCAGGGCAAGTTGCAGTACCGCGGCGCGATCGACGACGCGCGCAACCCGCAGTCGGTCGAGGTCGAGTATGTGCGCACCGTGCTGACCGAGTTGATGACTTCGCGCGCCCCAAGCTGGCGCTACCAGCCGCCCAAGGGTTGCTGCCCGATTGACCGGGTGAAGCCATGAGGCAGGCAAACTGGCACGAAGTCGGCGGCAACGCCAAGATGCTCAAGGGCACCGAAGAAGACGCGTTGAAAGAACACGCGCCACCCCGCGTGCAGGGTACCCACGCCGGCCGCGGCACCAAGTCGGGCGGCCAGCCGACGCACGAACAGGCGCTATACCCCAAGAACATTTCGCGCAAGCGCAAGTAGTTGCGGCTGCGAACACGGGCGACAGCCGCTTCGGCTGTGCCGGCATGGCATACTGTGCGCGACCCTGCGCGGAGATGGCCATGAAACCAATGCAACTGATCCTGACCCTGTGCGGCGCGATACTCGGCGGCGCGCTGGTGCAACTGTTCACGGGCGATGTCGGGGCCCAAGACGCTGTGCCCGCAAGCCTGCGGGCCAAGAAGTTCGAACTTGTCGATGATGATGGCAGCGTGCGCGCGACGCTTGGCATTTCAGGCGGCGTGACCGAGTTGCGCATGGTGGGCAAAGACCGCGAAACCAACCTGACCATCCGCATCAAGCCCGACAGCAGTACCGCATTGAACTTCACTGACGGCAAGAAGAAGTCGCGCATCGTGCTGGGCATGACGCCCGACGGCTGGAGCGGGCTGGCGTTTGCCGACGGGCAGGGGCGCGAGCGCACGGCGTTTGGCACAGACAAGGAAGGCGCGCCGACGCTGAGCATGAATTACGGCGACGGCAAGTTGGCCAGCGTGTTGACCGTGCAGGGCGAACGCGACGCGGCGCTGGTCATGAAGGGGCCCAAGGGCGAATCGCTGCTGGCGCTCGGCAACAGCAACGGGCGGCCGAACCTGATGCTGCTTGACGCCAAGGGCGCCGAGCGCATGAAGCTGGTGCTCAAAGAAGACGACGCGCCTGCGATCATGCTGAAAGATGCAGCCGACCGCCCGCGCATGGTCATGGGCGTGAACGCCGACGGCTGGAGCGGCGTGGGCCTGCTGGACAACAAAGAAGAAGTGCGCAGCCTGATGTTCATCGACGCGCAGGGGCGACACGGCTACACGCTCAGCGACGGCAATGGGCGCTCGCGCGCGGCGCTGGTGCTTGATGACAAGGGCAAGCCGGCGCTTGAGCTGCTGGGCGAGCAAGGAGACCAGCTGTTCAAGGCGCCCCGTTGAGCCGGTTTCACCGTGGCGCAGGTTTGTAGACTTGGCGTACAGTTCGTGAACGCGGGGTTGCCGGGCATGTCAGTTGCGCACACGCCAGTCGTGCTGAATGGCAGCAGCCGCCTGATCCACGGCGATTGCCTGGGCGTGCTGCAGGCGTTGCCTGCTGAGTGCATCGACCTGATCTACATCGACCCGCCCTTCCTGACCGGGCGGCAGCACTACTCGACGCGGACCGAGTCCGACCGTGCGAAGCCGTACTTCGACGACCGCTGGCCGGGCGGCATAGCGGAGTACCTGGCCTGGTTCGAGGCGCGACTGATTGAGATGCGGCGTGTGCTTTCCGCCGCCGGCTCGATTTACATTCACCTGGATTGGCGCACTTCGCATTACGTGAAGTGCATGTGCGACCGGCTGTTCGGCTACGACAACTTTCGCAACGAGCTGTTCTGGAAGCGGGATATGGCCGGCAAGGGCGCAAAGCGCAACTCTCGCCAGTGGCCCAGAAATGTGGACAGCATTCTCTTCTATTCCAAGTCAGACCAATGGACGTTCCGGCAGGCCTACGTGGCGCTGGATGCGCGGCAGCAGAAGGTGTACCGGTACACTGAGCCCGACGGCCGGCGCTTCAAGACCGTGATGCTGGGCGACTATTCCAAGGCGTCGATCGCGCGCATGGAGGCGGAAGGCCTGATTTACGTTTCGAAGTCAGGCAAGCGGTACAAGAAGTATTACCTCGACGAAGCAATGTCCACGGTGGACACGATCTGGACGGACATTGCCGGCTTTGGCACGCGGACGGCAGCCAGAGAACGGCTCGGCTACCCGACGCAGAAACCCGAAGCGCTGCTCAGGCGCATCATCGAAGCGTCCTCGAATGTCGGCGACGTGGTGGCTGACTTCTTCTGCGGCAGCGGAACGACCTGCGCCGTCGCGCAGGCCTTGGGCCGAAGCTGGATTGGCGTCGATGTATCCAGCGATGCCATCGCCGTCGCGGCAGCCAGGCTCGCGCCTGCCAACGCCAAACCTGCTTAGCGGCGCGAGTTGGTGCCTTCGCGAATTGTCACGGTGTACGTGACCTTGCGCGTCTCGCCGGACTTGAGCGCGAACTTGATTTTCTGTGTCTGCGCGTCGTGTTTCTCGAACTTGTCTTCGCTGGTGAAGTCAAAGTCGCCGCCGAAGCTCTGGTGAATCTCTACTTCCACGTCGCGGGCGCGGAAGTTGCGCACTTCCAGCTCAAAGGTCTGCACCGTCGTCCAGCCCGTCAGCCAGCGCTGGTTAAACGTCAGGTCTTTCTTCTTCAGCGACAGCCGCTTGCCCTTGAGTGTGCACTCAGGATCAGGCCCGACGTTGACCTTCACTTCGTCTTTCTTGGGGATGTACTTGCTGGCGAGCGCTCCCATCCATGACAGGCGGCCGTTGCCGGCGTCTTTGTACAGGCGGATCAGCCCGTCAGGCAGCGGCTCTTTGCCCAGCTTGTGTTCTTCATCGTTCTTGAACTCGAGCACCTTCGTGAACGCGGCGCCGAACTTCGCGGGCTCAAGGCGATACACCGTCTTCAACGGCACGCCCGCGGTGGTGAAGCTCTTGAGGCGCTTGCTCCAGCCGTGCGGAATCGTCTCTGTGCCCTCGATGGTGTAGATGTAGTACTCGCTGAGGCCGGCTTTCTGGATTTCCTTGGGCCGCGACATGCCGTCTTCATCGTCGGCTTCGGACTTGTTCTTGGCCATCTTTCGGGCCGCGCTGTTCGGCATGGGCGGGGCCGGCGCCGGGTCGTCCTGTCGGCGCGGCTGTGCAAGGTTGATGATCTTTTCGACGAGGTTGATGGTGCCGATGACCAGGCGCACCTCGGCATCTTCGTACTCTTCGCCTGAGCGGTTATGGACCGTGACGAATGCCGAAAGCTCCATGCTGGCTTCATCGGCGGCGACAATCCCGTGGTACTCGGCGCTCCAGCTGATGCCGCTGGTGAAGTAGCTGATTTCGACCTGGTAAGCCGCGGGCTTGGTGCAGGCGACAGTCCAGATCAGCATTTCGTGCGACTCGGCGGGATAGCTGGTGTCTAGAAGCTCAAGTTCTTTCAGCGCAGCGTCGCCGACGGGCATGAACTCAACGCTGGTGGGGTCGATCAGCGTGTTGGCCCACGAGAACTGCAGCCGGTTGTTGCCCTGCTTGAAGCTGAGCGTGCGGGTTTCGCGCACCAGCGTCAGGTCTTCGCTGTTGTAGATCGTGAGCTGCACGTCGTCGCGCGTCGGCAGCGTTACCAGCTCTTCTTTGGCGCAGAGCGGCGCCGCCAGCATCAGCAGAATCAAGCATGTTGCGTAGCGAGCCATTGATTACTTTCGGCTGTTGGTGCCACTGCGAATCGTGATCGTGAACTTGAACTTGCGGGCCTCGCCGGCCTTTAGCGTGAAGCGAATCTTCTGCGTGTCGGCGTCGTGCTTTTCAAAGCCTTCGCCGGCGAACTCAAAGTCACCGGCCATGCTGCGGTGAATCTCGACCTCGACGTCGCGGTCGCGGAAGTTGCGTACTTCGGTTTCGAACTCTTCGACCGTGGTCCACCCGACCAGCCATCTCTCCTGGAAGGTCAGGTCCCTCTTGCGCAGGCTGATGCGGCGTTCCTTCATGGTGCACTCGGCGTCGGGGCCGACGTTGACCTTCACTTCTTCTTTCTTGGGGATGTACTTGCTGGCCAGGGCACCCATCCACGACAGGCGGCCGTTGCCGGCATCCTTGTAAAGCCGAACTAACCCGTCAGGCAGCGGCTCTTTGCCCAGCTTGTGTTCTTCGTCGTTCTTGAACTCGAGCACTTTGGTGAATGCATACCCGAACTTGTCGGGCTCAAGGCGGTACACTGTGCTCAGCGGAACGCCCTTGGTCTCGAAGCTCTTGAGGCGCTTGCTCCATGCGTGGGGCACGGTCTCTTTGCCTTCAATCGTGTAGATGTAGTACTCGCTGAGACCGGCCTTCTGGATCTCTTTAGGGCGCGCCATGCCGCCCGCGGCGTCGTTGTTGGGGTCGCCCTCGGCGCGTTCCATGTCTTCCCACTCGTCGCGGGGCATGCCGCGGCCGCCGCCTGTGCCCGGCTGTGCCAGGTCAATGATGCGCTCAACCAGGTGAATGACGCCGATGACCAGCCGCACCGAGGCGTCTTCGTAGTCTTCGCCGCTGCGGTTATGGACGGTAACAAAGGCCGTGAGGTCCATGGCGTCTTCGCTGCCGTTGACGACACCGGTGTACTCGGCGCTCCAGCTGATGCCGCTGGTGAAGTAGCTGATTTCGACCTGGTAGGCCGCCGGCTTGGTGCAAGCGACGGTCCAGATCAGCATCTCGTGCGACTCGGCGGGAAAGCTGGTGTCGAGGACTTCGAGTTCTTTCGAGGCATCCACACCCACGGGCATGAACTCAACGCTGGTGGGGTCGATCAGGGTGTTGGCCCACGAAAACTGCAGTCGGTTGTTGCCCTGCTTGAAGCTGAGCGTGCGACGCTCGCGCACCAGCGTCAGGTCTTCGCTGTTGTAGATCGTGAGCTGCACCGAGTCGCGCGTCGGCAGAGTTACCAGCTCTTCTTTGGCAAAGAGCGGGGCAGCGATCAGCAGCGCAAGGATGGCAGCAAGAGTCTTCATTCAGCACCAGGTTCCAGGTCCTGCGGGGCGGCGCAACGCGCCGCCCGTCATGTGCGCCGCGACCCGCGGCTACCAGTTGTTGAGGCGCTTGTAGTGGAACTTCAGCTTGACCGGCTCGCCCTTGGCGGGTGCCTTGACCTTGAACTTGATGGTTTCGTTGTCGATACGCTCAAAGCTGGTGTAGCCGCTGCTGTCGCCCTGCATCTCCCACTCGCCCTCGACGCGCAGAGTGAAGATCACCTCGGCCTCGGAGTCTTTGAAGTTCTTGATCTCGTATTCGTCCACTTCATTGGTGTCGTAGACGTTGCCGCGGCGGTTCTCGACGTCGTTGACCATCTTCTTGAACTCAACCTTGATGTCCTGGGCGATGCCGATGTTCAGGCGCATGTCGTCGCCGATGGGCGTGAACTGGCCCCAGTCTTCGCCGGTGAACGCGGTCGTGCCCGCGCTGTCCTGCTGGTAGATGCGTACCTTGCCGAACTCGAGCGGAATCGCGCCCAGGCCGCTGTCCTTGGCGTTCTTCAGCACGTAGTCAGTCAAAATCTTGCCTTCGTACTGGCGCGTGAGGTTGTAGTTGTACTCCTTGACCAGCTTGACGTTCTCCCACTTGTTGACGAGCACGCGCTTGGCTTCGCCCTGGCTCAGGCCCTTCTCGAACGTCTTGCCGTCGCGGGTGATGAAGTCGGCTTCTTCAAAGTGGCCGCCCGACCAGTTGCGGATCTTGAAATAGTGCCGGAAGGTGAGCGTTTTCTCGTCGGCACTGACAATCGCGCGGTAGTCGGTTTCGCGCTGGATGTTGGCCATCAGGTAGCTTAGGCGGAACTTTTCGCTCTTGGCGTCGGTGGCGTTGATCTGCCAGGTCAGCGCGGCTTCGCCGGGCGGATAGCTGGTCGACAGCACCACCGTGGTGCTCTTGGTATCAACCGGGCGGAAGATGATGCTGCCCTTGTCGATGTTGGTGCCGGCCCAGGAGAAGTCGACGGTGTTCACACCCTTTTGCAGCGTGAGCGTGCGTTCTTCTTCCACCATGACCACGTTGGGGTTGTCGAAGCGCACGACCACAGCTTCTTTGTCAGGCAGCGTCGCCAGCTTGATGCGCGCGTGCACAGGATGCTCGGTGGCAACGCCGATCATGCTGGCAAGGGCGGCGGTGGCTGCGAGCGAGAGGAAGAGTCGAGTTTTCATGGCACATCTCCTGTGGGCCCGGCCGTGTTTGGCCGGGCGGATAGTTACTTGTTCCTGACGTTGGTGCCAAAGCGCGTGCGCACCGAGTACGTAAGCTCCTGCTTGGCGCCCGCTGGAATCACAAGGTTGAAGCGCTGCGTGCGGTAGTCGATCTTGGTAGACGCCACTTCGCTGGTGAACGTGAAGTCGCCGTTGAATGAAAGGTTGATCTCGAACTCGTAGGGGCGGCTGCGGAAGTTGCGCACCTCAAGGTTGAAGGTCTCCATCGTGTCCCAGCCCGCCAGGTACTGCCGGTTGCCGGACCACGAGAACGTGAGGTTGTCTTTCTTCAACATCCGGCGTGTGTGCTTGAGCGACACTTCCTGGTCGGGGCCGGCGTTGACCTTGATCTCGTCTTTCTTGGCAATGTAGTCCGTGGCAACGGCGCCAACGTAGCCCAGGCGGTTGTCGGCGAATTGTCGGTACAGCCGCACCACGCCCGAAGGCAACGGCTCTTTGCCCAGCTTGTGTGCCTCGTCGTTCTTGAACGTGAGCAGCTTGGTCAGCACCGCGCCGTACTTCTGTGCGTCATAGGTGTACACGGTGCGCACGGGCACACCGGCCTGCACAAAGCTCTCGAGGCGCTTGGCCCACTGGTTGGGCACGGTTTCCTGGCCTTCGACGGTGTAAATGTAGTATTCGCTCAGGCCTTCCTTGACGATGTCTTTCTTGCCGTCAGAAGACTTGGCCGCTTCGCGCATGCCGCGCTGGGCCTCGCCTTTCTGCTGGGCCGATGCACCGCCGGCCAGGCGGGCGATCTCTTCGACGATGTGAATGCTGCCGACCACAAGCCGCACGCTTGCGTTTTCATAGTCTTCGCCGCTGCGGTTGTGCACGGTGACGTAGGCCGTCAGCGTCATGCTGGCTTCGTCGTTGGCGAGCATGCCGTGGTATTCGGCGCTCCAGCTGATGCCGCTGGTGAAGTAGCTGATTTCGACTTTCGCGCTGACGGCTTCTTCGGCGCTGATTGTCCAGATCAGCATCTGGTGCGACTCGGCCGGATAGCTGGTGTCCAGCACTTCCAGCTTGTCGGGCTGTGTGATCGCGCGGAACTCCACGCTGGTGGGGTCGATCAGCGTGTTGGCCCACGAAAACTGCAGCCGGTTGTTGCCCTTCTTAAATGTCAGCTCGCGCGTTTCACGCACGAGCGTCAGGTCAACCGAGTTGTAGATCGTGAGTTGAACGGTGTCGCGCTTGGGCAGCGTCACCAGTTCTTCTTTGGCACTCAGCGGCGCAGAAACAAACAGCGCAGCGAGCAGGATTGCGGGGATCGGCCAACGCATGCTAAAGCTCCTTGCTGAAGACACCGGCGTTGGGACGCACACGTTGCATCACCAGTTCCATGAATCTCTTGCGGGAACCGTTTGGTTAGATGTGACAGCTCCTGTATAAGCGGACTTTAGTCACGGCACGTCAAGGATGCATATGCTCAACAAGCTCAAGCCGTTCTCAGCGTGGATCGGTGAATGGACCGGTAAGGGCGAAACGCTCAAGGGCGTGCCGGTCACGACGCGTATGGTGGTACGGCCCCGCCTGGCCGACGCGGTCATCGAGTTCGAGATTCAAAGCCAGCACGCCGAAACGGGCGCGCTGGTACACGGCGTGATCGGCTTGTCGGCTGTGGACCCGGACGGCGAGTTGCGCATGGCCGTGAGCAGCACGCTTCACGGCAGCATCATCATGCGGCACACACCGGAAGACCCGGATGCCGGAGCCATCGATGGCGTCAGCGTCAGCGGCTACCGCGTGATCGTCAGCCTGGTGGAACAGGAGGGCGGCCTGATGCTCACGTCGTACTGGAAGAAAGAACTGCCCGCCGACGCAGAGCCGATCGGTTACACCAACATCATGCTCAAGCGCGTCGTGCGCGCCTGACACGGCAAAGGCGTTCGCCACGGAGTCACAGAGAACCACATTTCACACGGACTGCATGGCCACCAGCTTCCGGTCTTGTCGCAGCCCATTGGGGCTTGATGGCGTCCTGTTTGGAGAACGCCATGGAACGTGAAAACTGCCCCTGCCCTGAACCCTGTCATTGACAGCGCTAACACCACCGCGCTCGCCTTGCCTGTGCAGCACTTTCATGGCGGCGACCCTGTCCATGCCGAAGCGATGAACACGCGTGCGGCCGCAACCTGTTCGCAGACGTGGGGTTGATGAAACCGACTTCGCGCTCAGCAGTACGAAGTGCGCTAAACAAAGCACCCGCAGGCTTGGGCAAGCGCTTGGTCATAGCCGTCATCGCCTGCATGGTCTCAGGTTTAAGCGTAGTGTTCACAGGGTCAGTCATCGCCGCGCCGTTTCAGCAGCGGCCCGGCGCGTGTCAGGAGCCTTGGATGCGAACCATGGCTGGAAGAGAATCCTGGCCGGCGGTGTTCTGCTGCCGGCAAGTTCTGTTCTCGCCGCGACTACTCAACACAGAAGCTCTCCAATAAGCACGGGTTCGATCCGGCATCCGACCTGCAGTTATCTGACTACTGTTAAAGTCAGCGTTTCACCCAGTCCAACAAGGAGCTCGAAAATGGCCAAGAAAAGCAGAGGCGGTCGCATGACCGCAGCCAAGAAACGCGCCGCGAAGACACCAGGCGGAAAAGGCCCGGTCAAGAACCGCAAGGCCGGCAAGCGAATCATGAGCACCTGAAAGCACTGCGCGCAGGTTCAAAGCAGGAAGGTTGTCGGAAGGCGGCCTTCCCCGCGCGCCACGTTGCTGCGTCAAGCTGGCGGAGCACCAAGGGCTACTCCCACTCTTCCAGCAAGGGCTTGGCATTCGCATCACCTTCATCGGCGGCCTTATCGGCCCACCGCTTTGCGTTGTCGGCATCGGCACGCCACGGCGCTGGGCAACCTGGCAAGCCTGTTTGCCGAGCTTGGCCGAAACTGCATGACCACCAGTACACGAGTTCGAGACGCGCAAGCCCGCATAGCGGGCGACCGACCGACCCGCGCCCGGCGCAGAGCCAGCGTGAGGTCAATGGCCTCAGCAAAAACGACTGGGCAGCCGCGCGGAGGTGCAGCTACAATGCACCCCGAAAGCGGGCCCGGCAAAGTGCACCCGAACGGCCAAGCCGAGGGCAGAACGGTCCGCCATGCGCCGACAGGGCAAAGGAATAGTACCCAAACGCAAGGAAGGCCAGAAAGACCTAGAAATAGAGCAAATAAAAGTAGCCTGACCCCTTTTTAGTTCCCCGCTCGCGGTGGGCACGGCCGGAGCCACAACGGGCGCGGCGGCCGCCGGCGCGGCAGCCAAGACGGCGCAAGTGGCCAAGAACGCGACGGCGGGATCGAAGAAGGCGGGAGGCATCCACGCCGCCGCCATGGGTATCCTTGCAAAGCTGAGCGGACAATCGCACCATATCATTTCAAGGTCAATTAAGAAGGCTCTGAAACGCCACAAGGTGCTTGGCAAGGAAGGCAATCTACGTGGTCAGGCCGGTGTCACTCAGGCTAAAGACCTGCGGAGCCACTGCGGGTATCAGGACTGGCACAGAAAGTACGACGCTGAAGTAGTAGAATGGCTTGACGGGAACCCCGCTGCCTCAAAGGCAGAGTTTGAGTCGTTCCTCAAGAGAATCTATGATAGATCGGATATGAAGGATCGCTTCCCGGGCGGTTGGGGAGGGTTCAAAGGTGACTAACGCAAGAGACCCTGAGACCTTCTACCATGTCGGGAAACCGGGGCCTGACGATGATGAGTCGTGTACAGAGTTCGAGACGAGCGACGATGCTCAATTTGTGGATGATGGCGTAGTGTGCCCTAGCTGCAGAAGCCCGCTTGATCATCTGACTTGGGTGCCGCCTTATCTTACAGAGCTGGAATGTTGGAACCGTGAGTTTACTGACTTTGTCTTTGGCTTTGGCTCGTTGCTCTTGTCAGAGCGTTCATTGGCCGCCATTCGCTCGAGTGGACTGATTGGCATTGGCAAAGCAGATTCAGTAGAGGTCATTAAGGTAAGGAAACATAAACGCTTTCAAGGCAATCCACCTTCATATTTCCTGGTCGAGGTAGTTGTCAGCAAGGCGGCCGTCGATCTGGAAGCCTCGGGGTTCGAGCATGAGGGGAATGTTTGTCTGGAATGCCGTACCGGCCAGATACTAAAACGCTGGAAGCGCGTCGTGTTTGAGAGCGGCACATGGAGCGGCGAGGATATCTTCCGTCCCATCGGCAAAAGAGCTAGCTTCTTTTGCACTCGGCGCTTTCGGGACTTCTGCTTGGAGCACAAGTTCACCGGCGCGGTCTTCTTGCCGGCGGAAAAGTACAACCACGACTTCTACCCGAACGAGAAGCCGAAGAAATGATAAGGAAGTGGACGACAACGGCGGCGGCTCGGCGGCTGTGTATCTGGCGTGGGAAAGTGAAGAAGACGGCACCCGCCTTCGCTGAAGCTTCCGACTTCGCCAAGGCTTTGTCGGAACTAACTAAAAAGGGGTCAGGCTACTTTTATATGCCCTTATCTTAGGGAGTTCTGGGTTGCTGAGCGTTCCTTTGGCATCCGTGGCGCAGGGGTCAAACGGGGTCAGGTTACTCTTCTTGTTGAACCGGGCAGACGGGTGACAGTTTATGCCGGGCGCATGGGTTGCACTCGCTGTTTGTACTTCTTGCCCTTGCTGTTTGCCCGGGCGCTTCCGCCGATCTGCTTCATTTCCTTGCTGCGCTCATCATACGTGGCCAGTTCCAGGCCCGCGAACTTTACTCGCCACTCGCTTGCGGCAAGAGCGGTAGCGAAACCGACAACTGACGCCTGACAACTGACGACTAACAACCGACCACGCCGCACTCGTTCACTTCGCGAGTGCCAGCGCTGCGTCGAGGTCGCGGATAATGTCGGCTGCGGGCTCAACGCCGATGCTCAGCCTGATGCCGTTGGGCGCGATGCCGCCCTCGAGGCGTTGTTCCTCGGGCACCGCGGCGTGGGTCATGGCGCCGGGGTTTTCGATCAGCGTGCGCAACTGCCCCAGGCTGACCGCGAGTGTCAGCGTGTAGGCGTGCTGGGCGATCCAGTCCACGACCTTGATGTTGTTCTCCGGCTGGTTGGCATCGACCTCTGCGGTCTCGAAGTAAATCATGTTGCCGGGCGCGAACTCGCCGTCGGGCGTGCGCATCTGCTGTTTGGCCAGTGCGAGTTGCGGGTAGTTGTCCAGGCCCGGGTACACGACGCGTGAGACCTTGGGGTGGCCCTGCAGGTAGCGCGCGACTTCATAGGCCGTGTGCATCTGCTGGCGCAGGCGCAGCGGCAGCGTCGGCAGCCCGTACACCAGGATCGGCCATGCTGACTTTGGCGCCAGCGCAGCCCCGAAGTCTTTGCGGTACAGCAGCACTTGGCCCTCAAGTTCGCGCGGGCCGATCACGGCGCCGCCCATATCGGTGCCGAAGCCGCCGATGTTCTTGGTCAGGCTGTGCACCACGACGTGCGCGCCAAGCTCAAGGGGCCGCTGACAGAACGGCGTGGCAAATGTGTTGTCCACGATGATGTAGACCTGCCGCGTGGGCTCGCGCTTGGCGTTGACCTCGTCGACGACCTTGCGCACAGCCGCAATGTCAATCAGCTCAAGCGTCGGGTTGACGGGCGATTCAAAGTAGACCGCGCGAGTCTTGTCCGTAATGGCGGCGCGCAGCGCGTTGAGATCGCGAATGTCCAGAAACGTGTGCCCGATGTTCAGCCGCGGGTACCAGTTGGTCAGCAGGCTGTAAGTGCAGCCGTAAAGTGTCTTGTGCGCGACTACTTCGTCGCCGGCATTCAGCATGACGCCCAGTGCCGCGGCGATGGCCGACATGCCGGTGCTGAACGCGACACAGAAGTCACCGCCCTCGAAGGCCGCCAGCTCGTCTTCAAGCATGCCGCGTGTGGGCTCATCGAGTCGATCGTAGATGTAGATCGGCTTGCTTTTGTGGGCGTTGCCGGACGCGTACTCTTGAAAGCCGCGTGCGCCGCGCTCGGTCTTGTCGAGGCGATAGGTCACGCTGCTGGACTGCGGCGGGATGATGTGGTGGCGGAAGTCCCACTTTTCCGTGAAGTGACGCCCGTGAATCAGGAATGATTCGACGCTGGTGCCGGCGGGAATGTTTCGGATGCGTTTGCTGATGTCGGTGCCGTGCTTGGCCATGGCTGTTCCTTTCGCGCCTGCCGGTTGTTCGCGCCAACATAGCAAGATCAAGGCTGAAGAGTCGCGACTGTTGGTCGCGACTCTTCAGCCTGAATGTGTGGCAGATCAGCGGCCGGAGCCGAACGTAAAGTGAATGATGCGCCCCTGGCGGGTTGCCACCAGGCCCGTGCCGTCAGGGCCGATCCAGCCGGTACTGACGTCGAAGTCCTCTTTGGAATCTTTGAATTGGTCAAACTTCACGAAGCGCTTCTCGGTGCCCGCTTGCCGGTCCCAGACCTTGATGCCGGCTTCATTGTCAAATGCAACCGCGCAGCGCCCGTCGGCTGTGAGCCCGACGCCGCGAATCCACTCGGATAGACCTTTGTACTGGACCGTGTACTTTTCGCTGAGTTTGGCGATCTCCCACATGCCCACGCCATCGTCGATTGAGCCGGATATCAGGTACTTTGAGTCGGCGCTGAACATCACCCGCTGTGCGGTGTCGCTGCCCGGGCCCTGCAGCGTCTTGTGCAGGGTAAGCTTTGAGGCATCAAACAGCGCGACCATTGCGTCTTCGCCGCCTATGGCCAGCCAGCGACCGTCCTGCGAGACGGCAAGCGCCTGCGGTGAATCAACGCCGGATTTGAAGTTGCTGATCTGCGCACGGGTCAGCGGGTTGAAGCGCGTCACATTCCCGTCCCGGCCCAATGCAAATAGCACTTTGCCGTCGGTCGAATACGCCAGCGAGTTCACGGCCCGGTTGACCGACCCCAGCACCAGCGCCGAGGGCGAGCCCTTGCTCAGGTCATACACCACCAGTTCGCCGTCGTCGTTGCCCGATACGGCGTTGTTGCCGTCAGGGCTGACCGCAACGGCCGTGATCGGGCGGTTGCCACCCTTGCTTGAGCCAAGGCTGTTGCCCCGCTTCAAATTATAGAAGTACACCTTGCCGCCTTCGGTGCCGGCTGCGGCCCACTTGCCGTCCGCCGTGGCGAAGACAGCCGTGACGAACTCATTCACACCAAACGATTGCTCGACCTTGGTGTAGCCGTCGCTTGCCCACTTCTTCAGGTGGGCGGGCAGGCGCGCATACCTGGCCTGCGGGCTTTCGCCGGTCAGTGAGGTGCGCGCAGTCTTCAGGCGACTCTGGCGGCCTGGCCCGAGGTACTGGCTCATGGACTCAAGCTTCTCGATGATCTCGTTGCCTTGCGCCTCGTTGCCATCGGCGATTGCCTTGTCGAGGTCTTTGAACAGTTTTTCGATGTACGCGTCACGGGCGGTGTCGCGCGCGTCGGTCGCCTGGCTCAGGCGCAGCAGGCGGGCCTGGTCTTTGTAGGTCAGCTTGGCGGCTTCCTCAAGCGCCGCGTCGGCAGACTTGAACAGGTTGCGGTTGCTGTAATCGATGGCGCTGTTGAGCAGTTCGCTGAACCTGGCTTCCAGGCGCTCTTCCCATGTTTTGCGCTTGTTGCCGACGATGATGCCCAGCTCTTCGGTCAGGGCGATGGCGGCGGCGTCATCGAGTTCTTTGCGTGACCCGTCAAAGTCGTCGGCGTTCAGCAGGTCCATGGCCGACTTCAGGCGCGAGTTGACGTCCGCGGTCAGCACGTCATTCCAGACCTTTTCCAGGTCTTCGCGGCGCTTCTTGTCGGCTTCTTCCACCGGAATCGCCTTGGCCTTGGCCAGCGCTTCCTGCGCATCTTTGTACCGCTTGTCCTGGATCGCCTTCTTGGCGATCTCCAGCAGTTCCGAGTGGCGCTTTACAGCTTCCTTGTCGACTCTTTCGCGCAGGGTCTTCAACTTCTCATCCATGTCCGGCGGCACCCGAAGCGACTTGGTCTGCTCCAGCGCGGCCTGTGCCGCGTCGAAGTCGCCCTCGTTCAGCGCCTTTTCAATCTGCGCAATCAGCCCGCGTACATAGTCTGACAGCGCGCTTTCGCTGGCAGCCACGAACTCATCCAGGCGCGTCCGCTGCGCGTCATCCAGCGGCAGGTTGTCGGCGGCGGACAGGCTTTTGCCGGCGCTGTCAAAGTCCTTGGCCTTGATGGCGACGTCGGCCGCCGCCAGCAGCTCACTGAAGCGCGTCTCAAGGTCGCTTGCGAACTTTCGCAGCAGCGCAGTGTAGGCGTCCTGCAGGGCTTGCTCGACTTTGATTTCGCCCGCGCCCTGCAGCAGCTTGTCGCTGTTGGCCAGGTGCGCCTTGGCAGCCTTGAAATCGCCGGCTTCCAGCGTGGTGTCTGCCAGGTGCAGCGACTCCTGCACGTTGACGTTGTAGCGCGCCGTGGAGAGGCGCAGCGTCTGGTCGGTGCTGCGGCGCGGCAGACTGAAGGCACGGTCAAAGGCCGACTTGGCGTCAACGAAGTCGTTCTTGGCGGCGGCCTTGGCGGCGTTGGCCATGTATTCCTCGAAGGCGGCGTTGATGCCGGCTGCGAGTGCCGCGACGACCGCGTCGTGCTCTTTCTTCATGCTCTCGGGCACGCCGTACTTTTCAAGGTCGTCGATCGTCTTGATGGCGTTGTCGAAGGCGCGGTCACGAATCTCGACGCGGGCGCGGATGTGGCGGTCTTTGCAGTGAATCTCGAGGCGCTGCTGTTTGACCGCCGCAAGGTCCGCAGGCGGCATGCGCAGCGACTCAAGCACCAGCAGCTCTTTCACCGCGTCGTCGTAAAGCTCGTCGGCCACCAGGGTCTCAATCACCTTGCGGCGGGCGGCGACAAACTCGTTGTACGCGTCCTGGAGCATGTTGACGTGCAAGTCCAGGTCTTCCTTGATCATGTTGCGCATGTCGTCGTCGAACGTCAGCCTGGCCAGCGCTTCGCCCGCGACCAGCGCCTCATTCAGCGCGGCGATGGCGCCGGGCGTGTCTTTGGCTTTCTTCTCGCCATAGGTGCGCACAGCCGCCGCGATCCTGCCGAACAGGTCCCGCGACGAAAGCAGCGCATAGCTGCGGTCAAAGGTGATCTTGAGCTGCCGGAACTCTTCTTTCTGCCGGGCGCTGCCAAGGCGCTGGACTTCAGACTCAGCGAGCAGCAGCTTCTCCTTGGCGTCGAGCAGGTCTTCCAGCGTTGTCGCATTGGCCAGCGCCAGGCTGAGGGCATCCAGGCGCGTCTTGATCATCGGGTGGTCTTCATCGGGCGTCGGCCCGCTGTCAGTCGAGTTGCCGCCCGTCGTGGTGCTGCCACCGGTCGTGTCGCCCGTGGTGCCGCCGGTCGTGCCACCGGTCGTGTCGCCCGTGGTGCCACCGGTCGTCCCGCCGCCCGTCGTATCGCCCGTCCCGCCGCCGGTCGTATCGCCAGTGCTGCCGCCGGTCGTTCCACCTGTCGTGCCGCCGGTTGTCCCACCCGTCGTGCCGCCGCCGGTGTCAACTTTGGGGCCGCTGTCAGACTTGCCGTCCGTGCCGCCCTTGCCGCCGGTGTCGCCCGTGGTCTGCCCGCCGTCGCCGGCGATCCAACCCTGCTTGGCCACGAAGTCTTTGCCGCCCAGCCCGAAGTACCAGCCGGCTGTTCCGCCCAGCAGCAGCAGCAGCAGGCCCACAGCAATCAGCCCGCCCTTGCCGCTCTTCTGCACGGGCGCCGGGGTGGTTGCCGCGGCGGCCTGCGTGGCCGGCAGCGCGGCGACCTGGCCCGATGGCTGCCTGGCCTCGCGCATGGTGGCAAGCAGTGTGCGGGCCATTTCGCGCGCGCGCTCGTCGCGGTTTTCACGTTCTTTGGCGGCTGCTTCGAATGCCGCGCTTTCGCGCACAACGGGCGCCAGCGTGCGGCCCGCATCTGCGGCGAGGTGGATGTCGTCGTCGGTCGACATCGTGATCAGCTTTTTCAGCCACACCGCGGCCTGCTTGGCGCTGCAACGCTTGGCCGGGTCTTTGGCCGTCATGCGTTTGAGCACGGCGACGAGTTCTTTGGGGAAGGCGGCAAAGCGCGCCTCGGGGTACAGGATTTCCTTGGCAATGTGCTGCACCGCCACGCTGATCGGCGTGTCGCCGACGAACGGCGTTTCGCCCGTCAACATGTGGTACAGCGTGACGCCCAGTGAATACACGTCGCTCTTGTCGGTGACTTCTTTGGCCTCGGCTTGCTCCGGGCTCATGTAATGCGGCGTGCCCATGATCTGGCCGGACATGGTCAGGTGGCTGCTGCCGGCAGCAGCGCGCGCCAGGCCGAAGTCGGACAGCTTGATCTTGCCGTCTTCGCGCCCGAGCAGAATGTTGTGCGGCTTGACGTCACGGTGCACCAGGCCCTGTGTGCTGGCGTAGGCCAGCGCCTCAGCGCAGCCGGTGCCGATTTCGAGCGCGCGGCGGTAGCGAAAGCGCCCGCCGTTCTTGAGCATGTGGGCGGCGTCGGTGCCCTCGATCATTTCCATGACCAGGTACAGGTTGCCGGCGTATTCATCGACGTTGTACACGCGCACGATGTGCGGGTGATCCAGCTTCACGCAAAGCCGCGCCTCGCGCAGAAAGCGCTGGCGCACAAGCTCGTTGCGCGAAAGTTCGTCAGGCAGCACCTTGATCGCGCAATTGATGTCCAGGGCGTGGTGATAGCCCTTGAACACTTCGCCCATGCCGCCTTTGCCCAGCACGCCCGTAATCTCGATCTGGCCGATGCGGGTGCCGACCATGATCTTGCCGCCAAACGGCGCGACTGGGCCACCGTGCATGCTGGCGGGCGTCTGGCTTGGCGTTAGGCGGGGCGTGTTTCCGGCGTTTTGTGCGCCGCCGTCGGTGGGGCCGAACTGCGTGGCTTGTGTGCTGCCGGACTTGACGTTGCCGGGGCGCGTGGGCTCATACATCGTGGCTGCGGGTGCGACGTTGGGTGTCGGTTTGCCCGTGCGCTTGGCAGCTTCCAGGGCTTCGGAGACACTTGGGTCGGGTTCCAGCTCAGGTTCCGGCGCGGGGGCGGGGTGTTCGCCAGTGTGGGCCACGATATCGACCAGCGTGCCCTCAATGCTGCCCGTGGCGATATCGTCCACCGCTTTCTCGAGGCGCCGGGTGGGCCCTGCGTTTTCCGGCGATTCGTTTTCTGGCGGCTTCGGCGTCTCTTCGCTCATCATGAATTCCGCAGTTCCCGGGCCTGCTTTTTGACGAAGCAGTGTAGCAGTCCAGCACAACAAATCCGCCCGCAGGCCAACCCAGAACCTTACACCATGTAATGCGATGCGGCAAACGGATTCTCTGGCGCGGCGCGCCTCCCGCAGTTACTCCAGGGCTGCAATCACGGCGTCGGCGGCTTCGTCGATTTGTGCGTTCGTCATCTGGTCGAACACCGGCAGGCTCAGCACTTCATTGCACAGTTGCTCGCACACCGGCAGGTCGCCCGGTTTGCCGCCCTGCTGTTTGAAGCAGTCCTGCAAGTGCAACGACACCGGGTAATACACGCCACAGCCGATGCCCTTGGCGCCAAGTTCGCCCTGCACCCGGTCACGGTCCGGAATGCGGATTGTGTACTGGTGGTAGATGTGCGAGTTCCCGGCGCTGACCGGCGGCGTCTTGATCTGCTTGTGCCCCTTGAAACGCTCGTTGTAGTGCGCAGCCACTTCTGCGCGGCGCTTGTTCCAGGCGTCGAGGTGATCAAGCTTGACGTGCAGCACCACGGCTTGCAGCGCGTCGAGCCGCCCGCAGATGCCGACCTCCCGGTTGTAATAGCGCGGTTTCTCGCCGTGATTGCGCAACAGTCTCACGCGCTCGGCCAGCACGTCGTCGTTGCTGGTGACCATGCCGCCGTCGCCGGCGCCGCCCAGGTTCTTGGTGGGATAGAACGAGTAACAGCCGTAATGCGCAAACGTGCCCGCCTGCTTGCCATTGCGCGTGGCGCCGAAGGCCTGTGCCGCGTCTTCGATCACCGCAAGGTTGTGTTCGCGGGCCAGGTCAAGCACGCCTTCCATGTCGGCGCATTGGCCGTACAGGTCTACGGGGATGATGGCCTTGGTCTTGCTCGTGACCTTGGCGGCGGCTGACTTCAGGTCAATGTTGAAGCTGTCGGCCAGCACGTCGCAGAAAACCGGTACTGCGTTCAGCCGTGCCACGGCGCCCGCGGTGGCGAAGAACGTAAACGCCGGCACGATCACTTCGTCGCCCGCTTTTACGCCCGCGGCCATCAGTGACAGCAGCAGCGCATCGCTGCCGTTGCTGACGCCGATGGCGTGCTTCACGCCCAGGTACTCGGCGGCAGCTTTCTCAAAGGCTTCCACGTACTTGCCCAGCACGAACGCCTGGTCGTCGAACACGCGTGTGACGGCTTTGAGCACGTCGTCGCGGATGGTGGCGAATTGGGCCTTGAGGTCAAGAAACGGTACACCCATGGAATCTCCCGGCTGTCGCGCGGGAATATAGCAATGCGGGTGGCCGGAGGCAGGAGGCAGAGTTTCGGGTTGGGAGTTTGGAGGCGGGTGAACACGCAATGTCGTGCGACTAGCGAAAAGGTCGTGCAGTAAGCCGCGTAGCGGCTGCGGAAGGTAGCCCATGGCTTCAGCCATGGGAATTTCGTGCGAGACCTTTTAGCGCCCCAGCGGGGCGCAGGATCGTCCCTTCCCGCGCCCCTAGGGGGCGCTGATCTCTTTGCAATCCTTTCCCACGGCTGAAGCCGTGGGCTAAGTTCCTTGGCCCCGCCGGGGCCAAAGGCAAGAACGGACCCACTGATTCGCACAGCTATTGGGTCAGCGCGGGTGAACCACAGGAGTCCGCAAGAGTCGAACCCGCACAGGTGCACTGAAAGACCTGTGCGGGTTCTGGCCCCATGGTGGGTTGGGGCTACTGCTTGCGCTCAGTTTCCTTCTTCTCTTCTTTGGGTGTTTCTGCCGGCGCCTCGGGCTCGGTGCTTTCGGACTTGCTGGTCTTGCGCACGATCTTGATCTTCACGTGGCTGCGGCCGTCTTCTGAGGTCTCTTCCCACTCTTCGACTTCGGCCTCGGGGTCGTTCTCCAGCTCTTCCATCTGCTTGCGCATGCGCTCAACCATCTCTTCGTGGCGCTTGCGCATTTCCTCGATGCGTTTTTCGATGTCCTGCCCGTGTTCGTCGTTGTCGGCGCCTTCTTCGTGCTTGTACTTGCGGATCTTCACGCGCGGCGTGTCGCCCTCGTCGCCGGCCTTCTTCATGGCCTTGTCGAGAGCCTCTTCGACCTTCTTCATCAGGGCGTCGAGGTCAACGGCCTCGCCCTTCTCAAGGTCTTTGCGCAGCTCTTCGAGGCGCTTTTTGAGCTCTTCGAGCTGCTGCTTGAGGTCGGCTTCCACCTCGACTTCCACGTCGTCGCCTGTGGTCTCAACCTCGACCTTGCCTTCGGCGGTGCGCACGATCTTGATGTGGGCAGTCTTGGTTTCAGTCTTGGACTCAGACTCCTGGGCAAAGGCGGGCGAAGCCGCAAGCAGGCCCAGGGCGGCAACCAGTGCAATCAGGCGTTTCATGTTCGTTCTCCGGCAATCAGGGGTGTTCAACCCGATTACCGGCAGGGGTGCCCCCCCGTTACAAAAATTCCGGGAACTTTGGCGGTGCCGATTGCGTATCGCCGGTACGCGCACTCAATCAGACGTACATCAGTTCGCGGCCGCGAATGTTGTCGTTGACCTGGCCGTTCTCGAACACGACCTGGCCGTTGACCACGGTCAGCACGGGCTTGCCGGTGATGGTGCGGCCGTGCCATGGCGTCCAGCCGCACTTGGTGAGCTGGTCTTCGTTGCGAATGGTGTTCGAGGCTTTCACGTCCACCAGTGCAATGTCGGCAAAGGCGCCGGGCTGGATCACGCCGCGGCCCTTCATGCCGTAGATGCGGGCCGGGTTCTCGCACATCCACAGCGCGACCTGCTCCAGCGTGCACAGGCCGCGACTTGACGCGTCCAGAATCATCGCCAGTGAGTTCTCGATCGCCGGTATGCCCGCCGGCGCCTGCCACATGCCCTTGCGCTTTTCGGCGGGCAGGTGCGGCGCGTGGTCGGTGGCGATGCACTGCACGCGGCCATCGCGCAGCGCTGCCCACAAGCCGGCATTGTCGGCGCGGTACTTCAGCGGCGGGTTCATCTTGGCCAGCGTGCCCAGGTGCGCGTCGTCCTGCACGTTCATCAGCAGGTGGTGCGGTGAAGTCTCGGCGGTGACGTACGGGTCATCACGCTTGAACAGCTTGCACTCGCGGGCCGTGCTGACGTGCAGGATGTGCGCGCGGTGCTGGTGCTTGTTCGCGAGCTTGACGGCCGTCTCGGTGGCCCGCCACGCGGCTTCGTCGTTGCGCCACTCGGTGTAGGCGGCCAGCGTTTCGCGGCTGCTGAACTGGTCTTTGCGCGTCTTGAGGAAGGCTTCGTCTTCGGCGTGCAATGCGATCACGCGACGCTTGTCGGTGAGCTGGAAGATTTTCTCCAGCGCCTCAGGGTCATCCACCAGCAGGTCGCCGGTGCTGGCGCCCATGAACACCTTGATGCCGCAGACACGCTTGGCCATCTGCAATTGCGAGATGTTGTCGTTGGTGGCGCCGATGAAGAACCCGTAGTTGACCCGCGACTTCTTTGCCGCCAGGGCAAGCTTGTGCTCGATCTCGTACTGGTTGATTGCCAGCGGAATCGTGTTCGGCATTTCCAGAAAGCTGGTGACGCCGCCCTTGGCGCAGGCGCGGCTTGCGGTTTCGAGGTCTTCTTTGTGGGTGAGGCCGGGGTCGCGGAAGTGTACCTGCACGTCCACCACGCCGGGGAAGCAGTGCAAGCCGCCCGCGTCAATCACACGCGCGCCGGCGGTGCTGACCTGCGGCGCCACGGTCGAGACCCAGGGGCCGTCACAGCGGACCTCAAGGGCCTGAAACCGCCCGTTGTGATAGACCTGCGCCCCGCGAATCACCAGTGCAGCCATAAGGGCGTTATGCCATAGAAAGCCCGCGACGGAAGTCGCGGACCGATGTGTTGCCGCCATTTCGAAGCGGATCGGAACGCCCGTTTTCTTCAGGGCACGCCAAATGTGTTTACCACGGAGTCACAGAGCCACGGAGAACTTCCAGTTTCAACGCAGCCTCCGTGTCTCCGTTACTCCGTGGTTCAAGTCGTTGCCGTTGCTGACTTTGGACGAGTGTGTGCCCCCGTTTCGAAACTGTGTCGCGCTGGCTTGTACGCTTTCGGTGTTGGTCCTGAACACTGGAGGTTGTCATGTCCAAACGTCTCAAGGTTCGCAGGTTGCCCGCTGGCGTCAAGCTGGGACAGCCCGCCACCTACTCGCCTGCTGATGCTCGGCCCGCCGCTGACTTGGCGGCGCGGCAAGCCTACTTCAACGAGTGCTACGCGCGCTTTCTCAAGTTCTTCTATATAGAAGCGCTGGATGAAATGATCGCCATGCACCGCCTGACGATTCGCGCACACTCAGCCGAAATCGACCGGCGCGGCGCTGACCTGCAAGCCGGCGAGGACGACAACTACCGCTGGGACATCTCGCCCAGCAGCGCCTTGCGTGCGGCGCGTGCGCTCAACGAAACCATCGACAAGCGCATCGAGCTGATGACCCAGGCCCGCGATGCCGCGATGCAGTGCGTCGAGGAAAAGTTCGGCCCACAGCCGCAGCATGATGCGGCGGTGACACAGCAGGCAGCGCCGGAAATTCCGCCGCCGCCCAAGCCCGCACAGAAGCCGCTGCCGCTGCTTGCGGAGATGCCAAAGTACGACCCGAATACTGACCCCGAAATGCAGGCCATGTGGGATCAATACGTAGAGTCGCTGAAGCAACCGCCCGGCGTGCCCGACGTTGCTTTAGCGCAGTCGGATGCGTTGGCGTAGTCGGGAATTTCTGTCGCCCCTGACGGGGCTCGCCAGTTTCGGGGATCAGATTTCCGGTGGCTGACGCCACCGGCTATTTGCGGCCGCCCCAAGGGGCGGGTCCGGCGATGCAGTTTGCCCCGCAGGGGCAATCGCAAATAGCCGGGGGTGACTGAGGCGCCAGCGCCGAAGGAACCCCCGGGATAGCACCACAACCGAAGGCAAGCCCCGTCAGGGGCGACAGAGCCGTGCTGGCGGATCACTCGTAGATGTGGTCGAAGGGTGCTTTCTTGCCGAAGAGCTTGCCCGCCGGGTCTTTCCACTCATCTTCGGTGATCTGGTAGTCGCGCTTCATGTCCTGGAAGGAGACGATGGTGGGCGTTTCGCCATCGCTGAACATGATCGGCATCGTGTCCCCGAACATCGGCCAGTTGCGGCTGTTGGGGCACAGCACCACCGTGCGATCCTCACCCTTCCGCATTAATGCCCACGGGATCTTTGCGCCCTCGACGGTGCAGAACGAGCAGCTCTCCGCCTCCAGCTGCCCAGATGATTTCACAGCCGCGCCGTCAGCGGCCTCGTCTTTCCCGCCGGGTATTACGAGCCACTTGCACAGGTCTTCATCAAAGAGCCCCGACTGAATGCCATGGCCGAACAGCGCCGCGCCGCTCGAGTCGCGAAGTGGCGGCTTCAGCAGAGCATTCACCTTGGACTTGTCGATGCGGACGCGGTCCAGAGCCGCCTTGACCTCGTTAAGGCTTCTTACCGTTTCGCTGGTCGATTCCCAAGTTGCGGAACCGGGCGCGCCGGCCTCTGAACAGGACGAAAGCAGTGCAACAACAATGCTGATCATCGCGGCGACTAGTGTTCGCACGGTTGCCCCAATTGTCTGCCGCGAAAGTGTTGAACTGCTTACTCGTACGTGTGGTCGAAGGGTGCTTTCTTGCCGAAGAGTTTGCCGGCTGGGTCGTCCCATTCGGCGCGGGTGATGCCCCAGTCGCGCTGGGCCTCATCGAAGGTCATGAAGACTGCCGTTTCGCCGTCAGACCAGAGCACGGGCACCCCGTCGTTGGGATAGTTGTTCCAGTTGCGCGCGTTGAACGTAATCAGCACCGTGCGCTTGGAACCCTTGCGGGCCATCAACGACAAGAGCTCGCCGCCCTTGGGCGCCGTGTAGGAGCATGACGTTGCAGACAGGCTGCCGTCACCGTCGATGAAGCTCTTGTCGGCTGGGCTGTCGGTGCCGTTGAGACTGCAGATCTTGTTCACCAGATTGTCGTCGAGGAGCTTCTTCTTGAATGCGGCTTCGTAGAAGTCGCGGCCGGAGGCGTCCGCCAGCGTCGTTTTGAGACGCTTCTTCTTGGCGTCATCGACGGCGATGTTGCGCAAGCCCGTTTCAAGGTCGCCGAGTTGCTTGATTTCCAGCCTGCTCTTGGCGTTGGTCATCTTGGGCATCACGGCCACGGCCAGCACGCCGACCAGCAAGCCGCCCAGGAACAGTAGCGCGAAAATCACGCCGACGATGATCAGCGCGATCTTGCCGCCGCTCATGCCCTGCTTTTGCGGCGGGTAGGGCGGATACGGCTGGCCCTGCATGTTAGGCGGGTAGGGCTGCCCCGGCTGTGGCGGATACTGCGGTGGCTGGCCGGGCTGGCCCGGCTGCATCGGCTCGTTCATGACCGCTCTCCCTTGTGTGGGAGAGCATCATAGCAGCGGTGGCAAAGTCACAATCTGGAAATTCCGGCGCGCGATCAGCTCTTGCGGCCGCCCGGTTTTGGCGGCGTGACCGGCCCGCTGCCCAACGGCTTGCTGAAGCTGTCGGGGCTGCTGCGCGGCAGCTGGGTGCTGGCGCGGCTTGAGAAACTTCCGCTGCTTCCGCCCATGCTTGGGATGGCGGGGCTGCTGCTGCGCGGCGGGCCTTTCAACGGTTCGGTGCTGTCGAGGCCGGCTTTGCGCAATGCGTCGCGGGCTTTCTTCAGTACGGCAAGCACGGCGGCAATGTTGGGCAGGCGGCGGCGCGGGTCTTTGGCGGTCATGGCGACGATGGCTTCGCGCATTTCGCGCGGCAGCGGGTCAAAGATCTCCTTGGGCAGCGCCAGCGACTCGTTGACGACGTTGAGCAGCGTGGCCATCGGCGTCGGCCCATCGAAGGGAAGCTGGCCGGTCAGGAACTGGCAGAACGTCACGCCCAGGGCGTAGATATCGACGCGGGCGTCCACGTCCATGCTCTTGATCTGTTCCGGCGCCATGTAGTTGGGCGTGCCGACGACCTGGTTGCTGAGCGTCAGCGCTGTCGCCGTGTTGGTGATGCTGCGCGCCAGGCCGAAGTCCGTGACTTTCACCTTGCCATCGCGGGCGATCAGAATGTTCGCGGGCTTGATGTCGCGGTGCATCACGCCCTGCTCGTGCGCTTCGCCGAGCGCGCGGGCGACAAAGCCGCAGATGTTGATGGCCCGCATGGGCGTGAAGCGCCCTTCGCGGTCGAGCAGCTTCTGGGCGTCGATGCCCTCGACGTATTCCATGATCAGGTAGTACACGCCGTGGCTCTGGCCGACGTCGAGCGTGCGCACGATGTTGGGATGTTGCAGCTTGCCGCTGACGCGCGCCTCGCGCAGGAAGCGCTCAACCAGTTCGCGCTTGCCGACGAACAGGTCGGGCAGCAGCTTGATGGCAACTTTCATGTCGAGGCCGGGGTGGTAGCCAAGGTATACGGCACCCATGCCGCCACGGCCAAGAATGCTCTGCGCCACCACGTTGCCAAACTGCTGGCCGATGATGGGGTCGGTATTTTGAATCTGGCTCATGCGTTATCCCGGCCCGCTGGACCCTGATTATGCCGCCGATGGCGGCACTCGGCCATGGGCAGGGTTACTTGGGTTCTACTTTCTTGCGCGTGGTGGCCACCAGCCGGCTGAACTTGAGCGTGGACTCTGTTGGCAACCATGAACCGGAGTTCCAGAGTTCGCCCTCAAGTTTGGCTGTGGTCTCGCTTTCGAACTTTTCCACAAGCTGGTCAGCCATATGCAGGGTCAGCGTTGCCGTGCCCGCAATCGTGACCGTTGTGCCTTCTTTCCAGTCGGAGCCGGTGTCGCCTTTGACGGGTAGCAGCTCCTCTGCCTTCCACTTAAGAGAGACAACTGCGCGGCCGTCTATGACGCTTTCGAGCTTGCACTCGATTTCCAGCTGCGGCGCGTCGGGCTGGCGCTGGAACTGCTTGAACTGTTCCAGCAGGTGCTTGGCCTCGGGCTTCCAGGTGGCGCCCTCGGCGACCGCTTCGCCGGGCAGCATGAAGTGCTGGCGCGTGTAGCGCTTGGCGCGCATGGCCTTCATCAGCTCTTCCGGAAACTGGCCGAACTGGCTGGTGGCAGCCTTGGTGAGCGCGCGCTTCCAGTGGTCGGTCTTCCAGTCCTCGTCCCACTCGGCGCCGGTGAAGGGTCCTTGGCCGTTGTGGGTCTGCTTGGCGGCGGCTTCGCCGGGGGGCAGTTCGTGGCGCAGCAGCGTGTGCTTGAGCACGGTGAAATGCAGCTTGGTGGCGCCGTTGTCGTCAAAGGCAACGGGCGTGCAGTCAAGCACCCGCTCGTGTTTGTCGGTGACGCCGCCGGACACGCGCTGCTTGCCGCCGTCTTTCTGGGCGACGTGGAAGACCGTGGTGCTGTCCACGGTTTCGGTTTCATCGATGGTGTAGACGAAGTCTTTCTGCCACGCCTCACGCAACTCGTGTGTCGCGGGCGCGACCTCGTCAGCCAGTGCCAACGCGCCGGTAATGCAAGCAAGCAAGATGGCCAATGTAAGCCGCATCGCCCCATGGTAGCGGCGGGCGCGGGCGGCGGGCATTGATTTTGGCGGTGATTCAGACTGTCAGGACGCGATTTGCAACTGCCATTTACCACAGAGTCACAGAGGGACGGAGAACTGCTACTGCCTGTCCTTCCACGGCCACGCCCATCTCCGTGCCTCTGTTCCTCCGTGGTGAACAGTAGCTGCAGTTTATCGCGTGTGCTCAGTCGCCCAGCAGGTTTCGCGCGATCACGATGCGCTGCACCTGGCTTGTGCCCTCGTAGATTTCCGTGATGCGGGCATCCCGGAAGTAGCGCTCGACGTTGTACTCTTTGCTGTAGCCGTTGCCGCCGAAGATCTGCACGGCGTCTTTGGCAGCCTTGTTGGCGGCTTCGCTCGCGAACAGCTTGGCCATTGCGCTTTCCGTGGTGCAGGGCTTGCCGTTGTCGCGCAGCCACGCGGCCCGGTACATCAACAGGCGGGCGGCATCGAGCTTCATGGTCATGTCGGCGAGCATCCACTGCACGGCTTGAAAATTTGCAATCGGCTGGCCGAACTGTTCGCGGGTCTTGGCGTACTCCGTGGCGTCTTCAAGGCATGCGCGGCCGATGCCGACGGCCTGCGCAGCAATGCCGTTGCGGCCGCCATCGAGGGTATCCAGCGCGATCTTGAACCCGAGGTTCTCTTCGCCGATCAGGTTGGAGGCCGGGATGCGGCAATCCTCAAACAGCACCTCGCTGGTGGCGCTGCCGCGGATGCCCATCTTCTTTTCTTTTTTGCCGATGGTGATGCCTTTGCGGCTGCCCTCGACGATGAAGGCGCTGATGCCGCGCGTCTTCTGGGCCTTGTCGGTGCGCGCGAACACGATGAACACGTCGGCATAGGGCGCGCTGGTGATCCAGAGCTTGCTGCCGTTCAGCACGTATTCGTTGCCGTCTTTCCGCGCCTCACACACCAGGCTGCCGGCGTCGGTGCCGCTGCCCGCCTCAGACAGGCAGTACGCGCCAAGCCACTCGCCGCTGGCGACCTTGGGCAGCACGCGCTGGTGCTGCTCTTCGTTGCCCCACTTCGTGAGCAGGCTCGAGAACAGCGACATGTGAACGCTCAGCGTAACGCCGGTGCTGGCGCACACGCGGTTGACTTCTTCCAGGGTGACGCACGCGGCCTGGTTGGCCATGCCCTGGTCGTAAAACCCGCTGCCGCCGAAGCGCTCGGGAATGGTCAGCCCGGTCAGGCCCAGCTCGGCCATTCTTTTGAACACATCGAGCTCGAAGACTTCGGTCTCGTCCATGCGGCGCGCAACCGTCTTCAGCTCGGTGTTGGCAAAGTCCCGCGTCGTCTGCTGCAGCAGGGCAAGTTCTTCATTCAGCTCAAAGCGCACGGTCAGCCTCCGGATGGTTTGTAGCGCAAGCCACGGGCCGGTTCAACGGCGTGCATGCCCGTCACTTCTGGGGCCTGCCGACGCCCAGCATCAGCGACCATGCCAGGGCAAACGCCGCCAGCAGCATGGTGACAACGTACACGACGCCCGGGCCGGCATCGGGCTTGAGCAGCGTGCGGCCCGTGGTGGCCCGTTGCAGCAGGTGGGCCCGCAGGCGCTGGGCCTCGCGCCCGCCGGCGCCGTAGACTTCGCGCATGTCTGTGGCGGTGGCTGCCAGTAGCTGCGGCAACTCGGTGCCTGCTTGCAGGGCCTGGCGCAGCGCGCCTTTGTCGCCGACGATTCTGCCGCGCTGGCGTTGTTCGACCCGGCCCAGCAAATCGAGCAGCGGCGCGCTGTTGCCGGCCTGGTGGTCGGCAATCGCCTCCTCGAGCCTTGAGAATGGCATCAATCCGTCTTCGGCCAGCATGGCCCGCTCCAGGCGCATGCTCTCGTCACCCGTGGGGTCGGCAATCAGCAGGCAGATCATGGCGGCGCGGGCCCGGCGCAGCTCGGCGTCGCGCTCATGGGCCGGCAAATCGGCAGAGCGCACGCGCGCCACCGACTGGTCGGCGGCCAGGCGCAGGGCAGCCAGGTCCACGCTTTCGCCGCGCGCCCAGCCTTCTTCAAAGCGGGCAAGCGCCGCCGCCCGATCATTCTCAAAGTGCGTCTCTGTCGCCGTGGACCACGCAGCGTCGGCCGCCGAGTCCTGGGCCAGCGCCGGTGTACCGCAGGCGACCAGCAACGTCGCGGCGCTCACCGCACGCAGCAGGCCGGTGTCGCGACTGCGCGCGCGCGGCCGCCACGAGCCGACCCACATCACCGCAAACGCCACGGCAAAACCGCCAAGCACCAGGCCGTACTCGCGGCGCGAAAGCGCAACCGCCAGCACCACCAGCAGCAGCAAGGGCCGCGCTACCTGAAACGTGAACGTGATGTTCAGCTTCTCAAGCCACGGCCGCGACGAATGAAACGCATTGCTGACCACCCGCAGGTCAGCCCCGGCCCGGCGCGCCAGCGTCAGGTTCATGACTCCCAGCAGCGCCGGCATCACGGTCGCGAGGGCCAGCCACGCATCGTTGGTGCCGGCTGTCCAGCCCGCAGCCACCGCGCCCGCTGCCACAAACAAGGCGGCATACCCGAACCACGCCGCGCGTGAGCCCGCGGGCTGCGGCAAGAAGCGCCGCGACGCAATTAGCGCGGCGGCGCCAAGGCAGCAGGTGACGGCCAGCAGGAAGCACCACGCCAGCGTAATCTGGCGGTCGCCCGGTTGCAGGTGCTCCGGCCAGCTCGGGAACAGCATGCGCCCAAGCGCCGGCACAAGCTCAAGCAGCAGCACGCCGGGTGCCGCGTGTTCAACGCCCGGGACTATGCCTTGGCGCACGCAGATGGCGCACAGCAGCAGCAGGCCCACCAGGCCGCCGAGCACCGTGAGAAAGCTGATGCCGGCGACCAGGATGCGCGCCTCGCGCCCGATGGCGGCGCGTTTGGGCAACCCGCGGCCGGCGGCGGTGATCACGGCGGTCTGTGCCCCAAGGCCAAGCAGCGCAATCGTCGCGGCGTCACCCCAGAACCCCAGTGTTACCAGCGCCTTCCACTTAAGGGGCGCCGCCAGCGCGGCGAGCGCGCCGGCACCGGGCAGGCTGTAACCGACCACCAGCCCCAGCGCCAGCAGGGCAACAATCGCCGTGAGCACCCAGCCGGCAATCCAGCTCAGGCCCGCAAGCCGCCGCCGCCGAGCCAGCGCCCAGAACACAAGGCACAGAAGCACGGCACTGCCCAGCCCGCACCACAGGGCCTGCGACGGCGCGCTGTGCCACGCGGTGGATGATGTTGTCAGCTCACGGGTTCGAAACTCGAGCGCGCGGCTTGGCACTTCAAACAGCGTCTCGGCAAAGATCCAGCCAATGGCGCGCGCTGCGATGACCAGCACCGCAATCGCCAGTGTGACCCGCACCAGTACCTGCACGCCGTGCAGGGCTTCGCGGCCGGTCAGGCGATGGGAAAGTCGGCCGGTGGCAAGGGCGATGCGGACGAGAGGCCCGCCGAACAGCAGCATCAAGCCGAGCACAGCCGGCAGAAACAACGCGCCGTGTTCAAGCAACCCGCGCGTAACCATGAACGGCGCGCCCATGACCAGCAGCGCCAGCAGGGTCGTGGCGAGAAACCCGGCTCGCGAATGCCAGCGCGCCGAAGAGTATTCACGGGTCGATGCCATGGCGCGATTGTCCGTTGCCGCGCACGGATTGGAACAGGCTGTAACGGAGGGTCTCTACTCGATGCGCTTGATGATGTGGTAGCCGAACTTGCTTTCGCACCAGTCGATCTGCCCGACGCCCAGCTTCAGTGACAGGTCAAGAAACGGCTTCACGAGGCGCGCACCGGGTGCGGCATCGTAGGTGTTGTGGGTGTTGTCGTGGTCGGGGCCCTTGGCGCAATCTTCGTTGTAGGCTACCTGCAGCGCCTTCCAGTCGGCGTCTTTGCTGCGCGCGCTCCTTAGCGCTTCGAGCATCAGCGCCTTGGCTTGCTCTTTGGTGCGGGGAGCTTTCTGGGTCGTGACGCCGCTGCCGTCCCAGGCGATCAGGATGTGCTGGACCCGAGTCTTTGCCGGCGCGGGGTCCTGCGGCGTCGGCAACGTGGACGTGTCGATGCCCGGAAACCAGCCATCAGCCACGTCGTACACCAGCGCACGTTTGGCACGGCGTGTCAGCGTGCTGTCTTTGATTTCCTTGGGGCCGTACACGTCGTAGCCGCCAAGGTCAAGCAGCAGGCTGATGTCGTTGTTGCTTCCCTTGCCGATGCTGCCGTCGTTGTTGGTGCTGTGGCTGTCGTCGCCGGCGCAGTCGAGCAGCACGGCAAACGAGAAGTTCAGGCCCATGCCCTGGCCGTTGCCCTGGTACATGTCGTTGCCGGCGCGATCAATCAGCCATCCCACCGCCCAGTCGTGCGCGGCACCCTGACCAAGCCCGACGCCCATAGCGTATGTGTCGTTGCCTGACAGGTCGACCAGAATGCCGGTACTGAGGTGAATGCCCGCGCCCTGCCCGTACTGGCCCACGGTGTAGGTGTCGTTGCCGCCGCAATCGACCAGCATGCCAAGGCTGTACCAATAGCTGCTGCCCTGGCCGTAGATGTCGGCATGGTAGACGTCGTTGCCGTTGCCTTCGTCGAGCAGCAAGGCTATGCCGCCGCCAGTGCCGAGGTAGCGGTTGCCGATGGCAAACCCCTGGCTGAGCGACTGGTGCCGGTCGTTCCAGAGCGGCAGGTGCAGATACTTGCCGCCGGCGAAGTACAGGTCGTTGCCATCGGCGTCGCTGAGCACGCCCAGCCCCATCACCTGCGCAAACGCCTGCACAAAGCGCGCACCGCGGTACGAGTCGTTGCCGCCTTTGTCGATCAGATGGCCCATGCCGAAGCTGGCGGCGCCCTGCGAACCTGAGTCGGAGCGATAGCTGTCATCGCCACCGTCGTCGTACAGTTCGCCATAGCCGGCCATGCCGCAGCCCTGCCCGCAGAAGCCGCAGCGGTAATCGTCGCTGCCGCCACCGAGGTCCCACAAGATGCCGACGCCGAGAAAGCCAAAGCCTTGGGTGAAGTCATCGCCGGCGTAGGTGTCGTCGCCCGAAAGGTCCAGCACGCAGCTGACCGGCGCGTGGCCCGGCGAGCCGATGCCCGCCGCAACGCGGCCACGGTAGGTGTCATCGCCGCCGACGTCGATGATCGCGATGAAGTCGTCGCCCTGATAGGTGTTGGGGCCGGTGCCGCCCAGCACGATCTTGCCCCACGGGCCCTGCCATGCGCCGATGATGCCGCCGCTGACACCTTCCACTTCACTGAGGAAGCCCAGGTACTCGTCCGGTTCACCCTTGCGCAGCATCTCTTGCAGTGCGGGCACGAGTTGCGACAGCACGTCCTTGAGCCAGTATGCCGCCGCCAGGCAGGCGGTGATCGGCACCTTCTGTCCCGCCAGCAGCAAGTCGCCGCTGGGGGCGCCGCTGCCGGGGACGCTGACTTCTGCGTCCACCGTTTCCATGGGCAGGCGACGCAGCGCGTTGACTTCGTCGGCGCTCAGGCCGCTTGGTACCCGGTTCAGCGCGCGCACGGGATGGTAAAGCCGCTCGACAACAGCCTCGAACTCGCGGCGAATGCTGCGCTTGTTCTCGCGTGACAGAAAGCGCTGGGTGCCGTCGACAAAGCTCTGCAGGCCACCCAGGTCATGTGCTTCGCGCGGGTCGCCGCCGATGACTTCCTGGCAGCGCAGTTCGTGGCGGGCTGCGATGGCGGCCTCGCGCCCTTCTGTTTTCTCCAGGTCGGCGGTCTGGTCGTGGTGGCGGCGGTAGTCGGCGTCATCCAGCGCAAGCTCGGCATCGGTGATGCGGGGTACCTGGTCCAGCAGCTTCTCGGCGTGGGCCAGTCGCTGACGGGCTTGCGCACCGGTGCCTAGTTCTCGCGCCGCTTCTTCGGTAATGCCCGGCACGGAGAGCGGCTGGTCAAGGCCGCGGTTGGCGGCGCTGAGCCGAAACTTGTGGTCGATGTGCTTTTTCTCGTAGGAAAGGTCGGCCGGCGTGAGGTCAAGGTACGCCAGCGCGGCTTCCATGTGCTCATAGTCCGCGGGCGTAAAGAATTGGCCGGGCATATAGCCGTGCTCATCGGCGGGGGTGTCCTGTGCGGTGGTGCGGACCCCGGCCAACAAAAACAGTGCCGCCGCCAACAAACACCCTAGCGTACATTTGCCCATGGGTTAGAACCTTCCTACAATCCGCACGCTTGGAATCGGAAAAGAGCGGCTGCGGCCGCGGGTGAGTTTATCGCCCACAAGTAGAGGGCGAAAGCGCCATAAGAGTAGACGTATGTTTGATTTCGCAGGCAAGAAGGCATTCATCACCGGCGGCACGCGCGGTATTGGTTTGGCAATCGCGGCCAAGATGGCCAAGGCGGGCGCTGACGTTGCGGTGAATTATCTGCGCAACCGGGCGGCGGCCGACGAGGCACGAGCCGTGCTGCTGGACGCGTCGGGCGGCAAAGAGCCGCTGCTGCTCAAGGGCAACGTCAGTAAGGACGAAGACATCGAAAAGATGTTTTCGGAAATCTCTGACAAGTGGGGCCGGCTGGACTACCTGGTCAGCAACGCTGCAAGCGGCGTACTCAAGCCCAGCAAAGAACTCACGCACCATCACTGGCAATGGACGCTGGACATCAACGCCTACGCGCTGCTGGCGCTGGCCCGCCATGCGATCCCGATGATGAAGGGCAGCGACGGCAAAGGCACCGGCAAGATTGTTGCCGTCAGCAGCCTGGGCAGCATTCGCGCGTTCAACAACTACGCGGCCGTTGGCGCATCCAAGGGCGCGCTTGAGTCGCTGGTGCGGCACCTGGCGATTGAGTACGCAAGCCAGGGCATCAACGTGAACGCGGTTTCAGCCAGCGTCGTGGACACCGACGCCCTGAAGCACTTCCCGAACCGTGAAGTCATGCTGCAGGAAAGCCTGCACTGGATGCCAGCCAAGAAGCTCGTCACGCCCGAAGACGTTGCAAACGCCGTGCAGATCATGTGCAGCGACCTGACCAACATGGTCCATGGCCACACGTTTATCGTGGACGGCGGCCTGAGCATCTTTTTGCCGGGATAACTGGATCGGACAACAGCCAACACAACCACGGGGCGCGACGATGCGCCCCTATTGTTTGAGGGGTCGATCATGAAACTCATGTGCCTGCTGATGCTCACGTGCGCGGTGCTGACTTCGTGCGGGCCGGGAAACACCGCGCCTTCGCCCAACGCCGGCGGCAACGCAAGCGCCGAAAGCGCCGGTCCTTCGCTGAGTGCCGACGAAGTGATTGCCAAGGGCGTCGTCGAAGAGCTGATGCAGGCGAGCATGGCCCAGGACCAGGAGAAGAGCAAAGCCCTGCTGATCAAGGCCGAGCGGGAAAAGCAGATGCCATCGGGCGCCAGCTACGGCTTCAACAAAGACGGCGACATGGAGTCCTACAGCATCGGCGATGTGAAAACCGAAGGCGACGAAATCATCGTCAACGTCAGTGTCGTGATGAAGCCGCCCGCCAAGAGCGACACGATGCCGATCGTCCTGTTGAAGGAAGAGGCCACCTGGCGCGTCAGCATGGACAAGACGTTTTCGAGGTATGTGGACATTCTGCGCGAGCGCCGCAAAGCCAACTCGGGCGACTGATGCGTCGGGCCAAAGATTGCCGGATTTGTGATTGCGGTGCGGCGCAACTGAAATCACACTCCCGCGCTGAACCCATTTGAGTCCCTTGAAACCGAGGTTTCCCATGAAGACCGGCTTTCATTCGATGCTGCTGCTGGCAGCACTGTGCGTCGGCGCGTTCGCCCTTTCGGGTTGCGGCCCGGACTACACAACACCCGAAGGCACGGTCAAAGCCTTCCATAAGGCGATGGATGCCGATGACAAAGAGGCTGCAAAGCGCTGCATGATCAAGGCCGAGCGCGAAGAAAAGAAAGAAGAAGGCGGCAACGTCACCGTGACCAAGAAAGAAGGCGACAAGGGCACATGGTCTGTCGGGACCGCCACCATCACCGGCGACAAAGCCAAGGTGCCCGTGACGTACGTGAAAGATGGCAAGTCCGAGACCGCCAACTTCGTGTGCATCCAGGAAGAAGGCGAATGGCGGATATCCATGATGGCTACCATCTTCGGAGCACTGGCCGACGGATTCAAAGGCGAGAGTAAGGAATAGCCACCCAACGTCTGCCATCGCGGGGCCCGGCTGGGCCCCGCGTTGCATTTGGCGTGGTGCTGTTAAGCTGGCAGCATGAATGACCTGCCCGAAATTAATGCCGCGGTGATTGTGCTGGCGGCTGGCGACTCGACCCGCATGGGCCGTCCCAAGGCGCTGCTGGACTGGGGCGGCGTGCCGCTGATTGACCACGTGTTGAGTGTCGCGGCCCAGGCTGGCTGTTCGCGCTTTCATGTCGTGTTAGGCAAAGATGCGGCAGCAATCCAGGCCGGGGCCGGGTTGCGCGAAGCGAACGTGATCGTGAACCCGCAGCCGGAGCGCGGCCAAGTCAGCAGCCTGAAACTGGCCATGCAGGCGCAGGACTTCTCGACCGATTGCTGCATCTGCTGGCCGGTGGATGTGCCACTGGTGAGGCCCGCCGACATTCGCGCGCTGATTGACGCGTACGCGCAGTGGCGCGCCAGCCTGATGCGCATCTTTATCCCGACACACGAAGGCCGGCGCGGGCACCCGATGCTGGTGGATATCGGCTTCCGGCAGCCATTCATGGAATTGAAAGGCGACGAGACCGCCCGCAAGGTCATCGAAGACAACCACACGCAGGTCAAGGAAGTGCCGGTAAACAACCCGGGTGTGCTGGCAGACATCGACACTCCGGAAGAGTACCGAAGCGCCCTTGCTCTTCGCACGGCGTGAACTGCAACGCGCGACGGCGCCACGAACGCGAGGGCGCGACGAACAACTTGAAGGAGGCGTGCATGGATGTACCCGAAGAAAAAATCATGGCTGACGAGTTTGAAGTCGGCATGCGGATGCATCGGGCGCTTGGTCCGGGGTTGTTCGAGTTCGTGTACGAAGAGATTTTCTGCCACGAGATGCGGAAGCTCGGACACGAAGTTAAGCGCCAGGTTGACGTGGCAATAGAGTGGGATGGGCTGGTCTTCGAAAAGGCCTTCCGGATTGACGTGCTGGTCGACGACCTCGTTGTCTGTGAAATGAAGTCACGGGCCGAGAACAAAACGGTAGATTTCAGCCAATGCAAGACGCATGTGGTGGTGTCAAACAAGCGGCTGGGTGCCGTCATGAACTTCGGCCTGCCGCTGTTCAAGGATGGCTTCAAACGTGTAGCCAACGGAATCCCTGATTAGCACATTGCGTCCTGGCGCTCGTTGCGCCGTGGCGCGTCGCAGTGCGCGGTTGACCAAGTCATGCTTGAAGTTTTCCAGCGAGTGACTGAGCTACTGAAAGCGAACCGCCGCTTCGCGCTGGTTCATCTTGTGCGCGTGAAAGGGTCGTCGCCGGGCAAGGGCGGGTTCAAGCTGCTGGTGGGCGACGATGGCGAGCTGGTTGGCACGATCGGCGGCGGCGATGCCGAGTTGCAGATGATCACGCAGGCGCGGCAAGCTCTCGCCGAAGGCCGCTCGCGCAGCGTCAGCTATGAACTCACGAACCGCCCCGGCAACCTTGTGAAGTCATTGTGCGGCGGCACCAACGAAGTGTTCATCGAGGTGTTCATGCCCAAACCCTGCCTGTTGTTGCTTGGCGGCGGACACGTCAGCCGCGCCGTGGCAAAGCTTTGCGCGATGCTGGAGTTTCCGTACGTCGTGCTCGACGACCGCCCCGAGTTCGCAAAGCGCGAAGACTTTCCCGGTGCGATGGATGTCGTGTGCGCCCGCGGTGGGGTTTATCTCGCGCGCAAAGACCTGCCGGCATTCAGCCACGTGATCGGGCTGGGCTACAACGCTGACTTCGACCTCGACGCGCTGGTGCCGGCGCTGAAGGCGTTTCCGGCTGCCCACTTGGGGGCGATTGGCAGCAAGCCCAAGTACGCAAAGATGACCGAAGCCGCCAGGCAGCGCGGCGCGGACGGTGCCGCATGGGCGCGCGTGAAGTGCCCGGTTGGACTGAGCATCGGCGCGCAGACCCCCGCTGAGATCGCGGTGTCCATCATGGCTGAGGTCGTGGCTTCGCTGCCCGGTCGAGAGAGCCACGGCTGGTAGGCTAACCGTACTTGCGACCGGTCTTCAGCTTGCGCAGCACTTCGCGCTTCACCAATGACGGCAGGGCGGCGTCGTGCGCCCGCAAGAAGGACTCAACGGCTTTCCCGTCCACACGGCTCAACTCGCGCAACGCCCAGCTCAGGGCCTTGTGAACCATGATGTGTTCATCACCGATCACGAGCTTGCAGACCATCAGCGTGCGCTTGACGTCGCCAGTGCCGCCCCGGCTTCGGATGTTCAGGGGCACAGTGCTGACCACGGCGGCGCGTCGCCACCACGGGTCTTTGGACTTGGCCCAGCGGAGAATGTCGGCGTCTTTCAGCCTGCCCTCGCGCCATGCAGGGCCGCTGATGCCGCACGCGAACCCATCCACGCTGGCCCAGTTGTCGATGCCCTTGCCCAGCTGCTCAATCTGTGCCGGCTTCAGCGCAGCGACAGCCGGCTTGTGCGACTCCAGAATCTCGTAGGCGCACTGGCGGCCCTCCATCGTGTTGCGGGCGATCACTGCCAGCGCGAACTTGAGCACCGTCGCCGCGCCTTCGGCCTTGAGGCGCGCCTTGAAGTCGCGCACCACGAGGCGCATGTCGGCTGCGTAGACGCCCAGGTTTTCCTGCGCACTCGGGAAGTAGTTCTTGGTGGCTGCGTGGCGGTCGCGGTCCGTGAATGTGCGCAGGCGAACAATCACTTCGTCGGCCATGGCATTGATGTCGATCGGTTTGGTCTTGCTTGCCATGGGTCGCTCAGGCGGCAGGCTTGCGCGTGAGTTCGCGCAGGGCCGCGGTCAAACGGTTCCATGACGCAAGCATCGTGGCAAGCTGTTCGCGCTCGTCGATGTGCAGCGGCAGCGTCTGCGCCACGAAGTCGTTGGCAAGCGTGAGGCCCAGGTTGAACAGCCCCGCAGGCACGTCGGCGCTGTGGCTGATGTCGTGCGCGTAGTTGCAGTACTCTTCGTCAAAGTTGCAGTTGACCGTGCGCAGGATGAAGCTTGCCAACAGGCTTTGCAGCCGCTCGCGGCGTTCGCCGGCGACGTCGCCCAGTACCCTTGCCGCGCCGGCGTGGTTCATGACTTCGTTCATGCGGCGCACCAGCTCGTTCACGTTGGCCAGCAATGGGCGAATGCTGTGGCGGATCGAGTCAACGCCGGACGCATCCAGGCCCAGCAGCGCCGCATACGCGTCAAACCGGGCTTTCGGGGCAAGTTTGTCCATGGGTGCGCTTCGCAGGTGCAGAGTCAGAACAGGGGCACGCGTACCAGACGTGCCTTCAGGATTGCATCGACGCCAAGGTAGCGACCCGCGGCGGCAACCGACAGCGTCAGCGCCATCAGCATCATCGGGATCATCCACGAGTCATGCGGCAGGCCCCGCGCGATGAATGCCACCAGCGCCATGATCGCCAGCACCACGCCGGTCACCCGCGTCACTGCACCGGCCATCATCAGCAGGCCGAACACCAACTCAAACACCACGATCAACCACTGGAATAGGAAGTTGTTTTCGTTGGCGGCTTCAATGAACGTCACGGCAAACCAGTCGGGCGGAGTCAGCGTCTTGATCAACTCGGGCAGGCGGTGCTGGTCGGCGGACAGCCAACCGTCTCCGATTTTGTCCCAGCCCAGCTTCAGCCACCAGTAGCCCACAAACAGGCGCATTGGCAGCAGCACTGCCGTTGCCGTGGTCGGCCCGGAAAGAAAAGCGGGCACCCGTTTGGTCTCTTCGGCCATGTCCAAAGTGTACGCCGTGCCGGCTGGCACGGGAAGGGAGCCGCCATCACTCCGCGACGTGATGCCCCAGCAGCGGCCGCAACAATTGCGACACCAGAAACAGGATGACCGCTGCGGCCACGATTCCCGGCGAAGCCGCGAAGTCCAGCCAGTCGGACAGGAACAGCCCTGCCAGGCCCGCCGTCAGCGCCACCGCGACCGAGCCCCAGAACATGCCGGCCACGCTGCGCGAAAGGTTGCGGCTGGTAGCGGCCGGCACAATCAGCAAGGCGTTCACCAGCAGCAGACCGACCGCGCGCACGCCGACGGCAACCACCAGCCCCAGCACGACGATCAGCAGGTACTCGTAGCGCGCCACGGGCAGCCCCCGCGCCTGCGCCAGCGGCCGCGAGACCGCGACCAGCAGGAACTTGTTGGCGAACAGCCCGACCATCAGCAGGGCCAGCACGGCATTGGCGGCCAGGAACACCAGGTCTTCAGTGCCCAGCAGGCTGACCGAGCCGAAGAGGTAGCTGTGCAGGTCAGAGTAGCCGCGGACTTTTTCGTAGATCAGCACGCCGAACGCAAGCGAGCCCGCCATCGCCACGCCCAGCAGCGTGTCGAGCGCAAGCGTCGTGTACTGCCGCAGGGTCGCGATCAGCAACGCCACGATCACGGCAAACGCGATCATCGTGGTCACCGGGCTGCCAACGCCCAGCAGCATGCCCAGCGCGACGCCCGCCAGCGTGCTGTGCGCCACGGCGTCGCTGAAGAACGCCATGCGTGAACTGACTACGATCGGCGAAAGCACGCCGCTGGAAAGGCACGCGAACACCACGCACAGCAGAATCGTGGTCTGCCATGGCTGGGTGAAGTAGTTGATTACGACGTCGATCATGCTGTCCGCTGTATCAGTGGTGATGATGATGCCCGTACACGGCCTTGTGCCCGCCGAACACTTCAGCGATGCGCTCGGCGGTCAGCAGGTCTTTTGCCTTGCCTTCGCACTTCAGGTCCACGTTCAGGCAGATCACGCGGTCGGTGATGTCGCTGACCACGCTCAAGTCGTGGCTTACCAGCACCACCGTCGCCCCGCGCTCGTGCACCTGCCGATGGATCAGCTCAAGGAACGTGGCTTCGCCTTCAATGTCCACGCCCGCGGCTGGCTCATCCAGCAGCAGCAGTTCAGGTGCCCCGTGCAGTGCGCCGGCCAGCATCACGCGCTGCAACTCGCCGCCGGAAAGGCCGCCCAGGCTGCTGCGCGCGAGCCTTGTTGCGCCGACGTGCTCAAGCAACTCCAGCGCGCGGCGGCGCGTCGCGCGGCGAATGCCGAACATGACCGGGCTCGACTGCAACGTCAGCGCCATGAACTCAAGCACGGTCATCGGCAGCGTGCGGTCATATTGCAGCCGCTGCGGAACGTAGCCGATGCGCCCGCCAATGGCGATTTTGCCGCGGTAGCGCACCATGCCAAGAATCGCGCGCAGCAGCGTGGTCTTGCCGGCGCCGTTGGGGCCGATCAGCGCGATCATTTCGCCGCGCCCAAGCGTGAAGCTCACGTCGCGCACCAGCGCCTTGCCGCCGGCTTCGACGGTGACGTTTGTTAGCTGCAACAGGGGTTCATCGGCCAAGTGTCTTCAGCACCGTGTCAAGGTTTGCGCGCATGACTTTCTCAAGGCCGTCGGTAGACGGCTTGCCCACGTCGAACGGGTCTAGCACGCCCAGTGGCAGCTTGCTGTTCTCGGCGATGATGCGGCTTGCGGCGTCGTCGTAGCCCGGCTCCATGAAGATGGCGTGGGCGTGGCCGCTGCTGAGCATCTTCTCAATGGCGCGGCGCTGCTCGACTGTGGGGTTATGGCCGGGGGTTCGCTGGATCACGCCAACCTGCTTCAGCCCGAACTCGCGGGCGAAGTAAGGAAAGGCGTCGTGGTTGCTCACGAAGTTCTTCTTGGTCAGCGCGGCAACTTTCGGTTTGTACTCGGCGACGAGCGCCTCAAGCCGACTTTTCAGCGCCTCGAAACGGCTGCGGTAGCCGTCGGCGTGGGCGGGGTCTGCCTTTGCCAACGCTTCGGTGATCGCCCGGGCCTGGTGTATCGCGCCCTCGGTGCCCAGCCAGACGTGGGGGTTGTGCTCGCCATGCGCGTGGTCGTGGCCGGCGTGTTCGTCTTCAGTCTCGATGCTGCCGATCAGGTACTCTTTGGGCATGTCCGCCGAGCAGTTCACATGCAGGATGCGGGCGGACTTTGCGACCTTCAGGGTGTCGAAGCCTTCCAGCCCCATCCCGTTCACCAGCAGCACGTGGGCGGTTTCAAGGCGGCGGCGGTCGTTGACACTGGGTTCGAAGTCGTGGCTGCTGCCGCCTTCGGGGCCGAACAGCTCGACCTTGGCGTCGTCGCCGGCGATGGCCAGGGCCATGCTGGCGAGTGCGGGTGTGGTAGCGATCACACTTAACGTCTCGCCACGCGGAAGTGTGCGGGTTTCGCCGCCACCACAGGCAGCCAATACCAAAGGAATGACAAACATCAGGTAGCGCACAACAGCCTCCATGGCGCGGCATGGTAGGGGGGTGGCGCCACACCTGCAAGTGGGTTGCAACAAGTGGAAAGCGGACCGAGTCGGTCCGCTTTCCGCGCCATGCTATGGTCCGCGCGGTACAGAATTGCCGGCGGCTGGGGATTGTCAGGGGCCGGCAATTCGTTTACATTGAGACTGAGTATCAAGACAGGCGGCACGATGTTGCCGTCGCAGACAAACCGGACGAGCCACACGATGACCCGCACACTGATACCCGCTGCTCCGCTTTCCACGTTCGCGCCCCAGGACGGCGCCCTCGAAATCGTCGAGGTCATTGACGCCGAGGGGCAATCCAAACGCATGTGCGAACTCGGCCTTTGCCCCGGCAAGCAGGTACGCGTCGTGCGCCGCGGCAACCCGGGGATCGTGCAGGCCGGGGAATCCCGCTTTGCAATCTCCGCCGAGTTGCAGCAACGGGTGCTGGTGCGGCCACTGGGCTAGCGCCATGACCACACTTGCCGATCTCCCTGTTGGTGCTTCCGCCCGTGTCATCACCGTCACGGCTCAGGCCGCGCTGGAACAGCGCATTCTCGAGATGGGTGTGCTGCCCGGCGTTCAACTCAAGGTAGTGCGCCAGGCGCCGCTGGGTGACCCCATCGAAATCAAGGTCATGGGCTATTCGCTTTCGCTGCGCAGGTCAGAAGCCGCCTGCATCGAAGTTGAGGTGCAAGCGTGATGCACGCCGACCGGCACACCGTCGCACTGCTCGGCAACCCGAACACGGGCAAGTCGAGCCTGTTCACCGCATTGACCGGCACGCGCCAGAAGATCGCCAACTTCCCGGGCGTGACGGTCGAGGCCAAGCTCGGCACCGCGAAGTTCGAAAACTCAGAAATCACCATCATCGACCTGCCCGGCACCTACAGCCTGGCGGCCCGCAGCCCCGACGAGCGCGTCGCCACCGAGGCGCTGCTGGGGCGCGTGCCCGGCACGCCCAAGCCCGACGGCGTGATCATTGTGCTCGATGCCAGCAACCTTGAGCGCAACCTGTATCTCGCCACGCAGGTGCTTGAGTTCGGCCTGCCCGCTGTCATCGCGCTGACCATGCTGGATGTGGCGCAAAGCCGGGGCATCACGATTGACGTCGAAGTGCTGGGTAAGCAGCTCAACGCCACGGTCGTCCCGGTGAATTCGCCGCAGGGCAAGGGCATCGATGCGCTGAAAGCAGCCCTGCACCGCACGCTGCATCATCCTGGCAAGGCGCTTCACGTGCCCTTTGGGGATGAATTCACAAAGTCGGTGGATGAGTTGCACGCCGCAGTCTGTGACCTGTCGGTCAAGCTCGGCTTCAAGCCCGCACGCCCGGAAGCGCTTCGCCTGCTGGTGGACGGCGCCGGACCGTTCTTTGACGAATGCGAACAGGTCGGCGGCGGGGCGTTTACCGACACGCTGCAAAAGCTGCGCGCTAAGGCCGCAGCCGGCAGCAGCCTCGCGTTGATCGAGGCGCAGGCGCGCTACGGTTTGATCGGCGGCTGGGTCGCGCAAGCGCGCACGAGCGATGACGACGGCAAGCGCACAAAGACCGACAAGGTCGATGCGGTGCTGACCAACAAGGTCTGGGGCACGTTGATCTTCATGGTGCTGATGCTGCTGGTGTTCCAGAGCATCTACGCCTGGGCCGGGCCGCTGATGGATGGCATTGAAGAAGGCGTGGGCGCGCTTGGCGGCTTGCTGCTGGCGCTAGTGCCGGACGATATGCCGATGCTGCACAGCCTGCTGAAGGACGGCGTCATCGGCGGCGTGGGCGGCGTGCTGGTGTTTCTGCCGCAGATCCTGATCCTGTTCTTGTTCATCGCGATTCTCGAAGACCTGGGCTACATGAGCCGGGCGGCGTTCCTGATGGACCGCGTGATGGCGCCGCTGGGCCTGAACGGCCGCAGCTTTATTCCGCTGCTCAGCAGCTTTGCCTGTGCGATCCCCGGCATCATGGGCACGCGCGTAATCGAAGACCGCAACACGCGCCTGACCACGATCTTTCTGGCGCCGTTCATGAGTTGCAGCGCGCGGCTGCCGGTGTACACGCTGTTCATTGCCGCGTTTGTGCCGGATCACGGCGTCGGGCCGTTTAACCTGCAGGGGCTCGTGCTGTTTGCCATGTACTGGGTGGGGGTGCTGTTTGCGATCCCGACGGCGCTGGTGCTCAAGCGCGGCATCCTGAAGTCAAAAATCACGCCGTTTCTCATGGAACTGCCCAGCTACAAGATGCCGCGGCCCAAGGCCGTCGCGCGCGTGCTGGTTGAGCGCGGCGGGGCGTTTATCAAGCGCGCGGGCACGATCATTTTTGCCGTCGCGATCATCGTGTGGGCACTGGCTTACTTCCCGCGCGACGGTGCAGTGATCGAGAAGCACGATGCCGCCATTGCCGCGTCCGAAGACGAATTTGCCGCAAAGGTCGCGGCCATCGCCAAGGACGGCGGCTTTGCCGAGGATGATGAAGCCTTGGCTGCCTCCGTCGCCGACATCGAAGAATTGACTGCAACCCACGAAGAAGCCGTCGCCGCCACCGAAGAAGAGATCGTGGACGAAGCCGAGCTGGAAGCCGCGCTGGAAGAACGGGCCGCCGCGTTCACGGCTGCGCTGCTTGAGCTCAAGCGCCGCCACGGCGCCGCGTTCGAGCCCGCCCAGGTCATCTACACTGCCCGCATTGAGGGCGACGAGGCCGTCGCAGCGCTCGAGAAACAGCGCGACGGCGAGCTGCTTGCCGGCAGTTTTCTGGGCATTGCCGGCCACGCGATTGAGCCCGCGGTGAAGCCGCTGGGTTGGGACTGGCGCATCGGCATGGCTGCGATTGCGAGCTTTCCAGCGCGTGAAGTGATCATCGCGTCGCTGGGCACGATCTTCAATTTGGGCGGCGACGAAGACGAAGAATCCGAAAGCCTGCGCCATGTGCTGGTGGACGCCGAAGACAAGGAAGGCAACCCGCTGTTCACGCTGGCGACAGCTTTGAGCATCATGGTGTTCTTCGCGCTGTGCGCGCAGTGCGCGGCAACGCTGGCCATCATGCGCCGCGAAACCAACAGCTGGAAATGGCCGATTGCCAGCTTTGTGTATATGACCAGCCTGGCATACATTGCCGCGCTGGTGACATACCAGGTGGCCAGTGCCTTAGGGGCATGAGGGTGTCGCGGCGCAGCCCGCGCCTGCCGGGGAATCATGATCGAGTACGCCATAGTCGCCACAGTCCTTGTCGCCGCCGCGGCCTTCGCCGCGTGGCGCGTGTGGCACACGCTGCGCGTCTCACAGGGCAAAGCCGAAGGCCACAACTGCGCCAAGTGCCCGGCTGCACTGAAAATGGAGTAGCCGGGTAGCTATTTCCGGCATGGGCTCCCGAGAAGTCTCTGTTGCTCTGTTCCTCTGTGTTCAAATTCGTCTTTGCCCTTGCAACACACCCAAAACGCGTTATTTCTATTCGCCTTGGCGATGCGCCAGGGGACATACAAGGAAGTGCCGCGTGTCTTGGAAACAAGGCAAGCGAGCGACCGAGGAAGCACAGTGAAGACGCTCCGACCGATCCGACCGATCCGACCGATCACCCGCCGACCGCAATAGGTCGGCGACCGCAGCTTTTTCACTTTGACGACTCAGGACGTTCCACTGCGCTGGCGTGAGGAAGCGGTAGCTTCCGATCCCGCGACGCCGATTCACTGCGTCGCTTTTGCATGGCGTCCTGAAAGCCCGCGACGGAAGTCGTGGGCCGGCCCGCAGGGCCGAATGACAGGAGCAAGCCATGCAGATCACACAGGACCAGATTGCCGACTCGCTAAGCCAGATCACGCGCATCCAGCGCGTGTCGGGCAACGAGCACGGCGTGATCGAGTGGTTCAAGCACAAGTTCACGCAGCACGGTTTGCAGTTCAAGCACAGCGGCCGCAACCTGCTGGCGTGGCGCGGCAGTGGCAAGCGCCGCCTGCTGCTGAACACCCATACGGACACGGTGCCCGCCAACAGGGGCTACACCCGCGACCCGTGGGACGGCGCCCGCGAGAACGGCCGCGTGTATGGGCTGGGCAGCAGCGACGCCGGCGGCTGTCTGATGGGCATGTTGTATGCGCTGCTGACGGCCAAGTTCGACGAAGCCGCCTGCACGCTGATGTTCGCGCCGACCTGCGACGAAGAGGTCCAGGGCGAAGGCTTTGAGCTTTTTCGTGCCGAGATTCCTGAATTCGAGGCCTGCATCACCGGCGAGCCGACGGATTGTGAAGTCTGCATCGCCGAGCGCGGCATGTTCAAGCTGGACATGAAAACCAGCGGCAAGAGCAGCCACGCCGCGCGTCCATGGCAGGGCGAGAACGCGATCTACCGCGCCGCGCGCGACATGCTGAGAGTCGAAGAGCTGTATGAGGGGTTCACCGAACGTGACGACCTGTTGGGCCGGACGACGCTCGCCGTCACGATGGTCAACGGCGGTGTCGCGAGAAACGTCGTGCCCAGCGAAGTGAAGTGGGTGATCGACGGCCGCACCATCAACCAGCTCGACAACGCGGAAACGATCAAGCGCGTGAAAGCCGCCATGAGCGAGCACACCTGCGTCGAGAAAGAGAAGGCCCGCTTCGGCGTGTGGGTGCGCAGCGCGAGCGACCCGCTGGTGCGCTGCGCATGCAAAGCCAGTTCGCGCGACAAGACGCAGGCGTTTGGCGGCGTGAGTGACGCATGGTGGAACGACAAGGCGCAGGGCCTGATCATCGGCCCCGGCAAGCCCGAGCTGAGCCACGCGGCGAACGAGTACCTGGAAGAGAAGGAACTATACCGAGGCTACGAAATCTACCGAAAGACGGCGGAGCTGTACCTGAACGGCTAGTTGTCGGTTGTCAGTTTTCAGTTGTCGGCGCTGACAACTGACAACTGGTGACTGACAACGAACGGAGTTCCCCATGTGGCAAGGAAGATTCAGCGGCAAACCCGACAAGCTGATGCAGGAATTCAGCCAGTCGGTGTCATTTGACCAGCGACTCTGGCGCGAGGACATCCTGGGCTCGCTAGCCTACGCCGCCGAGTTGCAGCGCATCGGCATCCTGACCGAGAAGGAACTCGCGGACATCCATCGGGGCTTTAAGCAGATCACCGAAGAGATCGAATCCGGCAAGTTCGACTGGAAGGTCGAACTCGAAGACGTCCACATGAATATCGAGTCCCGCCTCACCGAGCTCATCGGCGACGCCGGCAAAAAGCTCCACACCGGCCGCAGCCGCAACGACCAGGTGGCGACGGATTTCAAAATGTGGTGCAAGCGCGTGGCGAAGGAATTGCGCGACGCAATCAACAGTCTTTGCTCACAGATCGCGGGCCGCGCAGAAGAAACCATCGACGTCATCATTCCAGCATACACGCACCTACAGCGTGCTATGCCAGTCCGCATGGCGCATCAGCTGATAGCCTACGGAAGCACCTTGCATATAGCTTCTGACCAGCTGCTGGACCTTCCGTATGGGAGTGCGAGTGATTTGCCCCTCAGCGCAGGAGCGTGTAGCGGCAATAGTTTCCAAGTCAGTGAAGTTCACTTGGCGAACTCATTGGGCTTCTTGCACCCGCCGTTCAACTCAATGCGATCAGTGTCCGACCGCGACTTCGCTCTAGACCTTGTGTTCCTCTGCGCCAAGTACATGACGCACCTGTCACGCATCGCAGAAGACATGATTCTCTGGTCCACCGCTGAGTTTGGGTTCATCACTCTGGGCGACGCGGTCACCACCGGCTCGAGCATCATGCCTCAAAAGCGTAACCCGGATGCCTGTGAGCTTGTTCGTGGCAAGACCGGCCGCGTGGTTGGGCATCTGATGTCGCTGTTCACGCTGCTCAAAGGCCTGCCGATGACTTACAACCGCGACCTGCAGGAAGACAAGGAGGCGGTGTTTGATGCCACGGACCAGACGCTGGCCTGCCTGCGCGTGATGGCTTTGGTCTTCAGCAAGGAAAACTTCAAAGTCAACCGCGAGCGCATTCAGGCGCACCTCGATTCCGGCGCGGGCTACATGGAAGCCATGAACGTGGCCGACTGGCTCGTGCTGCAAGGCGTGCCGTTCCGCGACGGCCACGACATCACCGGCCGCCTGGTTAAATACGTCGAGCAAAAGGGCATGCGCTTCGCCGACTTGACGGCGGAAGACTTGGCCGCGGTGGACAAGCGCCTCAAGCCCGAACTGTTGAACGAACTGTCGCTCGAAGCACTGGTCGAGCGCAAGCAAGTGTACGCAGGCACAGCCAAAGCCCGCGTACTGGAACGGCTGGCAGAGTTGAAGTCATGGTTGAAGGAATGAACTGCGAGGTTCACACGAAGACACTAAGCCACAAAGAAAGGCAGTTGTAGTACTTCGTGCCTCTGTGGCTTTGTGTGAGACCAGCAGTTGGAGCAATTCATGAGCAACGGAACTTGCATTCTGGCGTACAGCGGCGGGCTCGATACGTCCTTCTGCATCCCGTACATCCGGGAAAAGTACGACTATGACGTTGAAACCGTCATGATCGACACCGGCGGCTTCTCGGCTGAAGACTTCAAGCGCGCCGACGAACGCGCCCGCAAACTGGGTGTGAAAAACCCGGTCGTGCTCGACGGTAAAGCCGAAGTCTTCAATCGCTTTGTTAAGTACATGCTCATGGGCAACGTGATGCGCGGCGGGGTTTACCCGCTGTGTGTCGCGGCTGAGCGCGTTGTGCAAGCTGCCATGGTGGCTGAGTATGCCGTGAAACATAAGGCCGCCGCGGTGGCCCACGGCAGCACTGGCGCCGGCAACGACCAGGTGCGCTTTGACGTGGCCATGAACGTGCTTGCGCCCGGGCTCAAGATGCTGGCGCCTGTGCGCGAGCACAGCCTGACACGTGTACAGGAAACCGAGTACCTGGCCAAGCACGGCATGGAGATTCCAGCCAAGACCACGCAGTACAGCATCAACGCGGGCATGTGGGGCACAACGATCGGCGGCAAGGAAACCCACGACAGCGCGACCACGGTGCCCGACGAAGTGTTTGAACTCGCGGGCGAAAGCTACCCGGCTGCCAAGCCGCGTACTCTCAAACTGACTTTCGACAAGGGCGTGCCGGTGGCGCTTGACGGCAAAGTGTGTGCGGCGCCCGACCTGATCGAGGAATTGAACACACTGGGCATGACCTACGCGCTGGGCCGCGGCGTGCACCTTGGCGACACGATTGTCGGCATCAAGGGGCGCGTCGCGTTTGTGGCGCCCGCGGCGCTGATGCTGATCGCCGCGCACCGCGAACTGGAAAAGCTCGTGCTGACCAAGTGGCAGCGTTTCTGGAAAGACCACGTCAGCGACTTCTACGGGACGATGCTCCATGAGGGCCAGCCGTTCGACCCGGCACTGCGCGACATTGAGGCCATGCTCACGCACAGCCAGCAGCGGGTGAGCGGCGAGGTCAGCATCGACGTGCGCTACAGCCATTTCCGCGTGGGAGGAATCACCAGCCCGCATTCGTTAATGCATGCCGCGGCAGGCAAGTACGGCGAAGAGTTCAGCCTATGGAGCGGGGCAGACGCGGCAGGCTTCGGCAAGATCCTGAGCATACCCAGCCGCCTCGCGGCCCAGGCCGGCAAGGGCAGTTAGCCGCCAAGGCGCCATGTTGCGCCAAGGCTTTGGTGCGGTTCTTGGCCGTCTTGGCGACATGGCGGCAGATAGCAGTTCGAGGGTAGAAACATGAGCGAAGAACAGGTTGTTGTTGGCAACGGGGGCGCGACGGACACGGCGAAATTGCCTAAGATCAGCACCATGGAAATCCGCGTACACAAGATCGCCAGCGTCGTGCACCGCATGACGCTGCACAAAGACGAACGCGTCGTCACCGAAAACCTCGAGTCCAAGCCGGGCAACGTGGTCGTGGTGCGCGCGCTGGGCGAAAAAACAACTTACGGCGAGCTCGAGCTCGAAGAGGGCCGCATGGCCAAGATCTTCGAGGGCGACATCATCATCGGCGCATTGGGCGCGCGCAACGCGCTCAAGGGCTACGTCGGCAAAGTCCCCGATACCATCAAGTCGGGCGACGTGCTGAACATGCTGAACCTCGGCGGCGTGATCGGCGTCTGCACCAGCGCCAACAAGGACCTTGGCGCGCCACTGAAAGTGGAAGTTGTCGGCATGATCATGCGCAAGGGGCGCATCCTCAACCTTGTCGACAGCAGCATCCCCGACCACGAGCGCATCGAGCCGGGTATGAACATCCCGATCGTCGCGGTCAGCGGCACGTGCATGAATGCCGGCAAAACCAAAGCCGTCGCCGAGCTGTGCCAGTTGCTGTCGCAGCGCGGCCTGCGCGTGCATGCCGGCAAGCTGTCCGGCGTGGCTGCGCGGCGAGATCTGTTCAGCTTCGAAGATCACGGGGCGCGCAAAACGCTCAGCTTTGTCGACACCGGCTTGGCCAGCACAGCCGGCCTCGAAACCATTGCCGACATCAGCAAGACCATCATCAACGGCCTGGCCGAAGACAAGCCGGACGTGATCATTCTTGAGCTGGGTGACGGCATCATCGGCGGCTATGCGGTGATCACGTACTTTGACGACGAAGACATTTACAAGCACACCAAGGTGCACATCTGCTGCGCCAACGACCCCGTGGGGGCGTTTGGCGCCAAGCGCATCTTTGACGACCGCGGCCAGCGCATCGACATCATCTCGGGCCCGGCGACGGACAACGAGGTCGGCCGCGCGTACATTGAAAAGATGCTCGGCATTACCGCGGTAAACGCCCGCACAGACCCCGAGGTGCTTGCCGACGAGGTGTGCAAGCGGCTTGGCATGCATGAACTTGTGGGCCTGCGCGACGAAGGTCCCCTGGCGGAGCAAGCGTGAACCAGCGCCCGCGCCCGCCACTGTGGAGGTTCTGGCCGGTCCTGGCCGTGGCGTGCATCGCCACCTGGGAGCTGTACGAAGCCCAGAACCAGGGCCGCGCCATTGACTGGGTGCTGATGGGCCTGCTGGGCGCGGCAGCGGTGTTCGTCGTCATTGTCCGCGGTTTCATGCGGGTCTAGTTTTCCCGTGAATGCGTCGGCTTTCATACGTGAATCCGTTGCAGGTTCATCGGAGATGCGTAATGAAGAAAGTCCTCGCCGTCCTCGCTTTCGCCGCCTTCTGCGCAGCGCCGTTGCTTGCGCAGTCAAGCGGTGATGAGCCACCCCGTCCCCCCAAGCCGCCACTAGGCGAAGAAGAACCACCTCGTCCACCGAAGCCACCACAGGGCGAAGAAGAACCGCCTCGTCCGCCAAAGCCACCCAAGCCGCCCGAAGGCGAAGGCAAGCCACCGCATCCACCCCGGCCGCCCAAGGGCGAGGGCAAACCCCCGCACCCGCCTAAGCCGCCCAAGGGCGAGGGCAAACCCCCGCACCCGCCCAAGCCTCCCAAGGGCGAGGGCGAACCACCGCACCCGCCCAAGCCCCCCAAAGGCGAAGGCGAGGGCAAACCCCCGCGCCCGCCCAAACCGCCAGAACCGCCTGAACAAGAATAGGCCGGTGGTCGCTCACACGTCTGGGGCGCGCATCAGCGCGCCCCTTTCGGCTTGTGCCTGTCGCGCTATAGTTCCGCCGCATGGGCTATCAGCTTTCGGACATTTCGCAGTTGCTGGCAGAGGGCACCAAGGCCTTCAAGGATGCCGCGTCGGCGGAGCAGCTTGAAGAGTTGCGTCGGCACTACCTTGGCGGCAAAGGCGTGGCCAAGGCTATTCTCGGCGGTGTCAAGGACGTGCCGAAAGAGCAGCGGGGCGAGTTTGGCAAAGCCGCCAACCTGTTGAACAAACAGCTTGAAGAGGCGTATGCGCAGGCCAAGGCGCGGCTCGGCGACGCGAAACCCGCAGGGCCCGGCATTGACCTGACCAAGCCCGGCTTGCGCCGCGAGATCGGCCACCAGCACATCATTTCGCAGACCGTTCGCGAAATCGTGGACATTTTCAACCGCATCGGGTTTGCCGAGGTCGAGGGCCCTGAAGTTGAAGACGAAGCCCACAATTTCGATGCGTTGAACATCCCGCCGGGGCACCCCGCGCGCAACGAGCTGGACAACTTCTATCTGCGCGTCACCGGCCCGGATTGGGAAGGCAAGCCCGTGCCGCTTCTGCTGCGAAGCCAGACCAGCACGATCCAGATTCGCACCATGGAGCAGCGGCAGCCGCCGGTGCGCGTGATTGCACCCGGGCGCGTGTATCGGCCGGATACGGTCGATGCGACCCACCACTTTATGTTTCATCAGATTGAGGGCCTTGCTGTAGAGGAGGGCCTGACGTTTGGTGATTTGCGTTCGGTGCTTGAGCTGTTCGTGCGCGAGTACTTCGGCGCAAGTGCCAAGATGCGCCTGCGCCCGCACTACTTTCCGTTCACTGAGGTCAGCGCTGAGGTGGACATCAGCGCCGAGATGTTCAGCCACCTGAAGAAGCCATGGCTCGAGATTCTCGGTTGCGGCATGGTGCACCCGAACGTGCTGAAAGCGGTGGGCTACGATCCGGAAAAGTACACGGGGTTCGCGTTTGGGATGGGTGTGGAGCGCATTGCCATGCTCAAGCACGGCATACCCGACATCCGCCACTTCACAGCCAACGACCTGCGCTTCCTGCGCCAGTTCTAGCGGAAAGCGCGAGCCTGCTATCTTGGAGCGCGCGCGGCACCCATGTAGGCTGACGCCATGTATCGCATCAAGGTTGACAAGCAGTACTTCAATTTTTCGTGCGCGCACTTCTTGCTGTTCAACGACGGCACGCGCGAGCCACTGCACGGTCACAACTACTGGGCCTGGGTCGAAGTTGAGGGCGAGCTTGGCCCGGCTGGCTATGTGCTGGACTACATCACGTTCAAGCCGGTGTTTCGCGAGTTGTGCAATCAGCTCGACCACAAGACGATTTTTGCCAAGCGCGCCGAGGTGCTGAAAATCACCGAGGACGAAACCAACGTCAACGTAACGCACGCCGATGGCAGCCGCTTTTCGGTCCCCAGGCAGGATACGCTGTTGCTTGACCTGCCAAATACATCCACAGAACTTCTCGCAAGTTACTTGGCGGGAAGGTTATATGATGCCTTGGTTCATCGTAACGAGTATCGTCACTTGCACGCCATAACGGTCGGGGTAGAAGAGGCACCGGGGCAGCAGGGCGTTTTTCGCTACGTGTTGCCGCACGCGCAACGGGGGGCTGAACGTGGCAGCTAAAGAATCCATCTCAATCACCTACTACGTGGGCCTGATCAACATTGCCCTGATGGTCATTTGGGTCGTCCTGTACGGGACTGGCATCTTGGGCAGTGAGACGATCAAGGCCTCGGCTGCGACTCCGTTCTACGTAGGAACGCTGTTTGCGCTGGGTTTCGGCATCGTGTTCCCGTTCTTCGAAAAGACCATGTCGGGCAAGCAGCGTATCAACCAGGGCTTAGGCGGATCTGTCGTGGCCCTGCTGGTCTATGCCGGCATGGTGGCGATGTACTTCACCCGTGGCTCGCTGATGCTGTACGACGTCGGCCAGCACTTCCGGTAACCAATGCCTGACGCAATCATCTCCCGCGACGTCGTCGTGATCGGCGCGGGGCCGGCTGGCCTGATGGCTGGCATCTCGGCCGCTGCCCGCGGCCGCAGCGTCATGGTGCTTGAGCGCGCTCCTGAGGTTTGCCGGCGCTTCCTGATTACGGGCTCGGGCGCGGCACCAGTGAGCAACAGCAGTCTGGATGTCGCGCGCTTTCACGGGCGACACGCGCGGTTTGTGACAGACGCGCTGCGGGCGTTTGGCCCGGACGAGCTTTCTGCCTGGTTTGCCGAACGAAATCTTGAACTTCACGAAGCCGAGCACTATGGCCACATCGTCGCCCCCGGCGGCGGGGAAGCCGCCCGCGACACCTTCCTGGCGGCCCTGGAAGAAGCCGGCGGAGACCTGTACGCCGACGTCGTCGTGACCCGCACCAAGGCCATGGCGTCCGGTTTTTCGCTGCGCGTAGACGGTGAAGTCGTGCACGCCAGCTCGTTGATTCTGGCCACGGGCGCGGACGAGTCCGGCTGTGCATTGGCTGCGGGCTTTGGACACAGCGTGACTCCGCTGGTGCCGGCACACGTCGGCCTGCGGGTCGAGGAGTCTTGGGTCGGGCTAGTCGCTGACCTGTGGATGGATGTGCGTCTACAGCTGTTGTCCGGCGGCAAGGTTGTCACTGAGCGCGAAGGCAGCATGCAGTTCACGCCTGGCGGGCTGGCCGGCGAAGTGGTCTTCAACATCAGTGCCGAAGCCGCCCGCCGGCATGCGGAACACGAAGTGCTGGAACTGGTGATCGACTTTTTCCCGGGCAAGACGCGCGCGGAAGTCACGAAGTGGATGCACCACACGCTCGGCGAAGCCACACGCGAACGCGCCGACTATGCCCTCGACCGCATGCTGCCGATGCGCCTGGCGATTGTTTTTCTGCGCCAACTCAAGGTCAAGCCCGATGCGCGCTCGATGCACATCGAAAAGTCAGACCGCGAAGGGCTGCTGCAGCGCATGACCGCCACGCGCTTGAGGATTGCGGGTGTCGATAAGCCCCAGACGGCCGAGAGCGCCAGCGGCGGCGTCAGTGTGCGCGAAATTGACCCGCGCACGTTCGGCAGCCGCCTACAGCCGGGGTTGTTTGTCGTCGGTGGGCTTCTTGACGTAAGTGCTGACTGGGGTGGATTTGAGCAGCATTTCGCGCTGGCATCCGGCTGGGTTGCGGGCCATGGAGCCTGAGGTTTCCCCTTTGACTGGGGTGCGTGCCCGGGTAAGCTCAGGACTCCCCCGCCAGACTGGTACCTGCATGCGCGTTCTGATCGCAATTTGCGTGTTGGCTTGCCTCGCCGGCTGCGTGGCGGACCAGGCCCGCGTGGCACGTCCGGACGCGAGCCTTGATGCCGAGGCCGTGAACCAGTCCGTGATGCTGCATGGTTCGGCGGGCTACTCGATTTCAGCGATGTTCCAGGGCGAGAACATTGCCAGCAAGATGCGCGACACCACTGGCCAGGCCCGGGGTCTTGTCGGCACTGAATTCTTTCATGTGCAGATTGCGCCGGATGCCACACAGCCAACCGCTCTGACCACTGTCGGCTACATTCGCCGGCTTGAGGAAGACCGCGGTGACCTGCTTCTGTATGAGTTCTACGACAAGTACTGGAACCGCCTTGCCATCCTTGGCATCGACGGCGACCTGTACCGTGTAGACGCCCGTGGCAGCGAGCACCTGGGCCGCTTTCAGCTTGAGGACGCCGCGAAGCACCTTTACCAGCCGCCTTCGGGTTATGGTTACGACACCGTCGCACAGGACCAGGCCCGCGTGCGCGGCTGGGACCCTGAGGTCGGCTCGGCTGACCCGCGCGCTCGCGGCGTGCATCATCGCACGCATCGTTCGGCGCCGCCGGTAATCGTGATGGTGCGCTTGCGGGCAGGCGAAGTCGCCCTGCTGGCCGAGCGCTACGCGCCGGAGCGTTACAACGATGCTGAGCTCGAGCTGCTCAATCGCCTGCGTGCCCAGCGCCACGGAGACGTCGGCATCGACGAAGAGTACGGCGGCATCCAGTACAAGGATGGACAGCCCGTCGACAGCATGGGCCGCCCGCTATACCGCGGCGCGATCAAAGACTAGCGCTACAACCCCGAGCCGGAATTGGAACGGCCCCGCGCCCGCCCGTCGGCTATCCTTGCCGCGGGGTGACGTATGGAATACCGCGAATCGCAGTCAAGTCTGCCTTTGAATGGCCTGCTGCTTGGCAGCATGGCCGCGGCGGCGGTTGGCGCCTGGATTGCCGTCGATTCTGAGCTGGGTGTAAACGGCGCAATTGCCTTGGGCGCCGCCGTGCCAATTCTGCTGGTCGTGATTCTGGTCTTTCGTTCGTTGCGACTGGTCATTGATGCGTCGGGCATCTCCGCAAGCTGGGGCGGCATCCTAAACCGCAGGCACCCCTGGGCCGACATCGACCGTGTCGAAGCCTCGCGCTATCGCTGGTTACCGTTCGGCGGCTGGGGCCTGCGCTGGGATGGCAGGGGCGGCACCGCCTACAGCCAGCTTGGCGTGAAGGACCAGCTGGTCCTGTACCTGAAGAACGGCAAGCGCCTTCACGTGACGGTCAAGAACGCCAAGGCCGCGCTGGAAGCTTTGCGTGAACACCAGCCCTGACGCTACTCGTTCTTGCGTGACTCACCCGGCGATACCACAAGCCAGGCGAACAGCAGGATGGTGTGCAGCACCAGCCCCAGCACCCACATTCGGTCGAAGAAGTACGCCGTGCTGATCGCAAAGAAGGCTGCCAACCAGATCATCCGGTACATATCGACCTTCCCTTCTGCTCTCCCGGGGTCGCGCTCGATCGCGGTCACCCGCAATCAGCGTATCCCGCGCAGCGGCAAGGACGATGGGAAAGGGGCCGCCCGATTGGAGCGGCGCCTGCTCAAGATCAGCGGCGTCACAGTCTTTGGGCGATGCCTACCCGGTTACCCTCGGGGTCCTGCATCAGGAAGTCACGCAGGCCGTATTCCTGGTTCTTGAGAGGGTGGATGACCTGCGCGATGTCTTGCGCCGTGGCATAGACATCATCCACGCCTTCGACAAACACATAGGCGCTGCCTTGGCCCGCGTTCATGCCATCGCGCTGCGGGTAAAGGTGCAGCTGCACGCTGCCGTTGCGCAGCACGGCGTACACGTCTGTTTTGTAGGTCGGCTCGAGGCCCAGCAGTTTGCCGTAGAACTCGCACATGGCTTCCAGGTCGCGCACCGCAAATGCTGGTGCAATCTCGAGCAATCGAGTCATAGGATTCCTCACCCAATCCGCTGCAGCAGCGCCAACAAAGCTTCGTTCAGTTCTTCTAGCGCTGCCGTCCGGGCTTCGTCGCGTTTTCCGGGCAGCACCACAATGTCGTGCGCGCCCGCCGCCGCCTTGTTGCGCCGGAAGATGTCACGAATGCGCCGCTTCCACTTGTTGCGTGCCACTGCGTTGCCGAAGCGCTTGCTTACCACCAGCCCCAGTCGCGGGTGACCGAGGTCGTTCGCGCGCCAGTGAATGATCAGACGCTTGTTGCCCGCACTCGTGCCCTGTTCAAACACGCGGTCGAAGTCGGCTTTCGTCAGCAGCCGCTCTTCTTTGCGCAGGCGTTGATCTTCCAGGTAGGCGTGCATGCAGTTCCTCAAGACTGCCTAGAGTGTCGCGCCACGTTCTACACTCAACATTCGGCTGACACAGGGGTCTGCGCGATGCGCACAACTATAGTTCGCAACATGGCCGAGAAGGGAATGCTGTTCGAGAACGACCGTGCGGCAACGGGTCGCTTCGTTGAGGTCGCGTTGCCGACCCCCGTGGACCGGCTGTTCGACTACGCCGTGCCCGAGCCGCTGGCAGCCCGGGCCCGCGTCGGCCATCGGGTAACCGTGCCCTTCGGCAAGCGCAACCTGCAGGGCTTCGTCGTCGCTGAAAAGGATCACTCAAGCCTCGCGCGTCACCAGGTTCGCGAAATCCTTGAGGCGCCAGACGACGAGCCGCTGGTCAACAAGGGCATGCTCGAGCTTGCCCAGTGGATGGCAGAGTACTACGCGTGCTCTTGGGGCGAAGCACTGCAAGCCGTGCTGCCCGCCGTGGTTCGCACCGGCCGCAAGCGCCGCCTTGTCACCGTCGTGCGCCCCGGAAAACCGCCAGCCGAGCTGCTGGCCTTTGCTGCCGAGCTTGAGGACAAGGTCCGCGGTGCAAAGACGGCAAAGAAGGCGGGCGCCAATGCCGGCGAACGCAACGCCGGCTATGCCCGCGTGCTGCGCGCCCTGGGCACGTATGTGGATGACACGTTCACGCCGATGGAGCTGGCTGAAAAACTCGGCATCAGCCAGGCCCCGATCCGCACGCTGGCAAAGCAGGGTTGGCTGCGCCTGGACCGCGTCGAGCCTGAGCACGCCCCGGGCGGTATATACGGGTGGGGGCCCGAGGATGGGCCCAAAGAGCCGACCGGAGACCAGCAACTCGCGCTGGATGCCATTGCGGGCAGTGTCGAGCGCGACGAGTTCAAGACGTTTCTGCTGTACGGAGTGACCGGCAGCGGCAAGACCGAGGTCTACATCCGCGCGATCCAGCGCGCGCGACAGCTTGGCAAGTCGGCCATTGTGCTGGTACCCGAGATCAGCCTGACGCCCCAGACCGTGCGCCGCTTTGCAAGCCGCTTTGACAACGTGAGCGTGCTGCACTCCAGCATGACCGACGGCCAGCGCCGAGACGCGTGGCGCGCAATCAGTTCCGGCAAGTCGCGCGTGGTGATTGGCCCGCGCAGCGCGTTGTTCGCGCCGGTCGTTGACCTTGGCCTGGTTGTGATCGACGAAGAACACGAAGGCACCTACAAGCAGGACAACACGCCCCGCTATCACGCCCGCGATACGGCCATCATGCGCTGCCGGCTGGAACATGCGGTGGCAGTGCTGGGCTCAGCGACGCCCAGCCTCGAAACCTGGCACAACGCGCAAGCCGGCAAGTATGCGCTGCTGGAGCTGCGAACGAGAGTCAGCTCAGGAATGGGGAAACAGGATACGGGAGCCGACGACATCGGCACCGATACCCGAACACCGAGCCTTGCCAGCGTCGAGATCATCGACATGGCCAACGAGTGCCACGAGCAGCACCAGTTCACGTTCTTTTCGCGGCGGCTGCGCGGCGCCTGCGCTGCGGCCCTCGAGCGCGACGAGCAGGTGATCATCTTTCTGAACCGTCGCGGCTATCACACGATGTTGAATTGCGGCAACTGCGGGCAGGCCCTGATGTGCCCGCAGTGTGATATCCCGATGTCGTTTCATCGCGGCTTGCACAAGATGACCTGCCACTATTGCCTCGACACCACCGAGATGCCGCGTGTCTGTCCTTCGTGCATGTCCGGCAAGCTGAAGCTGCAGGGCATGGGCACCGAGCGCCTTGAAGAAGAATTGAAAGTGATTTTCGCCGGCCGCACGATTTCACGCATGGACAGCGACGTGATGAAGACGCGCGAAGACTACGAAGAAACGCTTGAGGCCTTTCGCGCCAGCGAAACCCAGATTCTTGTCGGTACGCAGATGATTGCCAAGGGGCTCGACTTCCCAAACGTCACCGTGGTGGGTGTTGTCAGCGCCGACGTGGGCATGGGGCTGGGCGACTTTCGCAGTTACGAGCGCAGCTTCCAGTTGCTGACCCAGGTTGCAGGCCGCGCCGGCCGTGGCAGCAAGCCCGGCACGGTGATCGTGCAGACATTCCAGCCGCACCACGTCTCGATCGTTACCGGTGCCAAGCAGGACTTCCGCGCCTTCAGCGAGTACGAGCTGGCGCATCGCGACGAGAGCAAGTACCCGCCCTATTCGCGACTGGTGCTGGTCACAGTGGAGGCCAAGGGTGCAGACAAAGCCGAAGAAGAGGCGCGCAAGATCGCCAACACGGCACAGGATTTTGCCGGGCGCTTCAAGGGCGCGATATTCTCGGTCGCGGGGCCGTTTGACGCGCCGATAGCCAAACTGCGCGGCAAGCACCGCAAGCAGGTGATCATCAAGGCCCGCGGGTTTCGCGAAGTGCGCGGCGTCGTGGATGCCATCAAGCCCCTGGTGAAAGTGCAGGAGCGACTGAAAGTAAGCATAGACGTGGACCCCGTGAGTATGCTGTAAGTGCAGCCTGGTGCCGCACGTCAGAACTCGCAAGCCAGCAATGCCAGGCCCGGAAGCCGCTTCATGCCCACGTTCGACATTCATTGCGTGCAGGTTGATAAAGAAGTCCGCATCGACTTTGAGGGCGAAGACGTGCGCGGCTCGCTGCGCTTTCGTGGCTTCAGTTGCGAGCACGAAGGCGCCTGCCATGCCGCCGGCCTCAAGTGCGCACTGTTTGATGCCGAGGGCATTGAGCCGTTTGACCCCGGCGATGCATTTGAGTTCTTCAATTCCTGATGAGTCTGATCTAGATTCCTGCCCATGTCCGGTGATGCAAGTTCCAAAGGTGCGGTGTTTGCCGCGTTGATCTGCAACACCGGCTTGACGGTGCTCAAATTCACGGCGTTCGCCTTCTCGGGCTCGGGCTCTATGTTCAGCGAGGCGATGCACACGCTCGCGGACACCGCCAACCAGGGCCTGCTTTACATGGGCATCAAGCGCAGCGAGAAAGCCCCTGACGCCATGTTCACCTATGGCTATGGCGGCGAGCGCTTTCTGTTCGCGTTGCTGTCGGCCGTCGGCATCTTTGTGCTGGGTTGCGGCGTCACGGTGTACCACGGCATCAGCTCTCTGCTGGACCCGCACCCGCTTGACATTCGCTGGTGGCTGTTCGTCATTCTGGGCATCAGCTTTGTGATGAATGGATATGTGTTGCACAAGGCAATCCAGGCCATCAACAAGTCGCGTGGCGACGTGCCCTTCATGAAGTTCCTGAAGACCACCACTGATCCCACGATTTCGGCTGTGCTGCTGGAAGACGGCATTGCCTGCGCCGGTGTGGTCATCGCGGTCGGGTGCATTGGGGTGTCCGCGCTTACCCGAAGCCACATACCCGACGCGATCGGCAGCATTGTCATCGGCGGGCTGCTGGGGTTTGTCGCGATCTGGCTTGGCTATCAGAACCGCAGCCTGATCCTGGGGCGCAGCATCCCCAAGGATGCGCAGGAGGCGGCACTGGCATTCCTGAACGCACAGCCGAGTGTCGAGTGTGTACGCGCGATCCAGAGTCGTGTGTTGGGTGCCGACAGCTACAAGCTCAAGGCCGAGATTGACTGGAACGGCCGCTGGTTCGGCGAGCAGTTGGCGTCGTGGGTGAACAAGCGCCGGGCTTCGCTGGACAGCGACGACGCCGCAAAGCAGTTTGCCGCTGACTTTGGCGAGCGAATCAGCGAGGCGATTGCCCTGGAAACCGACCGCATCGAGAAGGCGCTGAAAGAGATCATTCCGCAGTTGCACTTCCTGGACTTCGAAGGCGACGCCACGGCGCAACCGTCGGCGCCCCATGCACCCGCTGTCGCGCCATAGGGCGTAAGTTCAGTGATTCGTCGCGAACTCGGTGGTGCTGATCAACGCGTAGAACAGGTCTTCGTATGCAGACTGTTCGGTTTCGCCGGCGTCCACACAGGCCTTGATGTGGGCTGCGGCCCGGGCAGCCTCGGCTGCATCCGGCGCGCGTGACAGGATTGACAAATACATTGCGTTGACGCGGGCGGGCGTTTCCTTGATGTCGCGCATCACGGCGTACACCAGTGAACCGTTGGTGCTGCCGCTCAGGCGCCGCGTGACGTCGCCATTCAACACCAGCAGCGCCTGGTCAATCGACAGCGAAAAGCCCTCGCTCATGGTCATTTCGTCGTTCTGTGCCATGGCGTTGTACTGGGCAGACAGGGCGCGCCGCAGTCGCCACTTCAGGCGCATGGCGTCCAGCCGGTCGGTATAGATATGCAAAAGCTCCATGTTGAAATTGACGTTGCCCTCGGGTTCCTGCCCGTTCTTTTTCTGCATTTCGCGGATGGCTGCGAACTGCTTCAGGCGGTGGTAGGCGCTGGGGTACTGGCGCGCGAAGCTCTTCAAGTAGGCGTCGCCATCCTCGAGGCTGAACAGCGCGCCGAACATCTGCTCTGGCGACAGTTGCCTCACCGGCGCTGACGCAAAGTGCCACAGTTCGGCCTTGGCGGGGCCGCCTGCGCTCGACAACTGGTACACGCGCGTGTTCAGGATCGCGCGATAGAGCCGCTTGACGTCAAACCCGTGCGCCACAAAGTCGGCGGCGAGGGCATCAAGCAGCGCCGGGTGGCTCGCTTCATTCAGGCTGTTGAAGTCGTCCACCGGGTTCAGGAGCCCGATGCCGAACAGGAAACTCCAGTGCCGGTTGACCAGATAGCGTGCCGTTGTCGGGTGCTTTGCGCTGAGCAGCCAGTCGGCATAGATGCGCCGCCAGACCTTAGGGTCGCGGGTCTTGAGCGCTGTGTCCCCGGGCAACTGCGGCACGTTGTATTTCAGCAGATCTTCAACCCGGCCGCGGTACTCAGCCGGAATGTCCTCTTTCAGCGTCTTCAGGTAGGTCTCAAGGTGCTCGGCGAGCGGGACATCCTTGATCTCGATGCGCGGGTCAATCGGCTGTGTGTAGAAATCGGCTTGCACTTCGATTGGTGCAAAGAACGCCGCGACGCCCTGGAACTGCTTCTGCGTCCAGGCAGGCTCGTAGGGGTGGTCATGGCACTCGGCGCACTGCACCTGCACGCCCGAGAAGTGCTTGCTGGTCACGCCGGCTGCGTCGGCGGTGCGCACGGGAAAGCCGGCCAGCCCGTAGTAGGCCGCGGCGGGGTTGGCGCTGATCGGGCCATCCACCGTGATCATGGCGCGGGCGATGGCATCAAATCCGGCGCCTGCATTGAATTGCTCGGCCAGCCACGAAGCGAGAATGTCGTTGGCAGAAACGCTGAGCTCGCCCAGTTCGTCGGTGCCGCGTTCGCGAAAGACCGGCATCCAGCGGTCGGCAAGGTGTTCGCCGAAGCGGGGGTCGCCAAGCAGGGTGTTGATCAGCCGGTGGCGCTTGTCACGGGCCTTACTGGCCAGAAACGCCTCGGCTTCGGCGCGGGTGGGCGGCTCACCGACGACGTCAAGATAGACACGCCGCAGAAACTCGGCATCGCTGCTCTTGCCAGCCGGGGATAGTTTGTCGCGCTCCCAGACTCGTTCGATCTGGATGTCGATGGCTTTTGCGAGCACGAGGGTGTCGTCAATCTTTGACTCTGGTTTGTCGGCCGCAGCGGGCGATGAAATCAGCACACCCGCGACACAAGCCGTGGTAAGCAAACCCAGCATCATGCAAAGACGCGCCATGGGCCTTCCAGTCTAGCAGGGATAGTCGTGATTGCCGAAGTAGTCCTTACGGTTTCACTCGAATCCGAGAAACTGTCTGCCGGGCCATCTTGCGCGCTGCGACACATGGGCAAGAATAGCGGTCTAACGATCGTTTCAGTGGAGACGACATGAGACTGTTCTGCCTGTTGCTGCTGTTTGCTTGTTCGAGTCTGCTGTCAGCACAACTGGCGGTCTCACCGACTTCGGTAGTTTACAGCATTAATGGCGACTGCGACGGAAACTGGAATCACCAGCCGCCGACACTGCAGGCCACAGGTGGTAGCGGAAGCTACGCATGGACAGCGCTGACCGCGCCGCCAGCAAATCTGATGCTGGAGCCGGATGGGACGTTTACCGGGCAAATTGCGAGTTCGTCGGGCTCGCCCTTCACGTTTGACGTTGAGGTAACCGACAGCATGTCCATGCAGACCGCCCAAGCCACCATCACGATGACCGTGGTGACTGCACTTCCCGGCTGCCAGCCCAAGCCTGACCGGGATGACGACGACGGCTGCGCCCAAGTTGCTGCCCGTGGCGGCTGGCCTGCGTTCGCGTTGCTGCTTGTGATCGTCGCGATTTGTCGAGGTGTACGCCGCTGGCAGTCGCGGTGTACACTGCGCGGCGCATGAAGATTTCGCTAAAACCCCAACACCTGAATCGCTATCGGCAGATTGCGTCGTTGCTGCTGCGTTTCGGCTTCAGTGAACTGGTCCGCAGCAGCGGCCTTGAGGAGCTGCTGGGCGAGGACCTCGGCAAGTTGACGCAAAAGGCGCACCCCAAGCCCGAAGAATTCGTCGCAGAACTAGAGGCCCTGGGCCCGACTTTCGTTAAGCTGGGGCAGGTGCTGAGCACACGCGGCGACCTGCTGGCGCCCGAGTACATCACCGCCCTGGGCTCATTGCAGGACCGCGTTGGGCCGGTGCCCTTCGCCGAGATTGAACAGGTTGTGCTGGAAGAGTTCGGTATCAGCCTGTCGCGCGTGTTTTTGACGTTTGAGCCGACGCCCATCGCCAGCGCTTCGCTGGGGCAGGTGCACAAAGCCACTCTGCAGCATGGCACAGTCGTCGCGGTCAAGGTGCAGCGGCCGGGCATACGTACGAAACTCGCCGATGACCTGGATGTGCTCGACGAAGTCGCCGGCGTGATGGAGGGCGTCAGCGAGCACGCGCGACGCTATCGCGTGAAGGCGATCGTTGAAGACCTGCGGCGCACACTGATGCGTGAGCTGGACTATGGCACCGAGGCCGACAACCTCTCCACGCTGGCGAAGAACCTCGAGGAGTTTCCGGAGATCATGGTGCCGCTGCCCGTGGCTGAGTTCACGACCGCGCGCGTGCTGACGATGGAGTTCGTGGACGGCATCAAGATCACCGACATCGACGACGAGCGCCGCGCGCAGATCAATGGCGTGCACCTGGCTGATACGCTGCAGAAGGCCTACATGAAGCAGATCTGCATCGACGGGTTCTTTCATGCCGACCCCCACCCCGGCAACGTGCTGTTGACCAGCGGCAACCGGCTCGCGCTGATTGACCTGGGCATGGTCGGGCGCGTTTCTGCACAAATGCGCGAGCACCTGCTGCGCCTTCTGATTGCGCTGGGCGAGGGCCGGCCCGATGCAGCCGCGGACCTTGCGGTGAAGATCGGGCAGCCGGGATCGGAATTCGACGAGCCCGCGTTTCGGGCCGCGATGAAGTCACTGGTTAATGCCTACCAGGGGCAGACGGTCGGTGACATCCAGCTTGGCCGCGTGGTCATTGAGCTTGCGCGGTCGGCGGGCAACGCGGGCATGCGTCCGCCGGGTGAACTGACGATGCTGGGCAAGGCGCTGATGAGCCTGGACGAGCTGGGACGCACACTGGCACCGGAGTTCGACCCGTACCGCACGATACGCGAGCAGTCGATCCCGCTGGTGTTCAAGATGATGCGCCAGAAGGCGTCGCCCGCGGCGGCATTGGCGCGCCTGCTGGAAGTCGGCGAGTTCGCCAACGAGTTGCCGAACCGCGTGAACAAGATCATGGACCGGATGGCGGACAACCGCCTTGAGTTCAAGGTGCACAGCTTCAATGAAGCCGAGCTGGTACAGGGCTTCCAGAAAGTGGCGAACCGGATTGCGCAGGGGCTGGTGGTCGGGTCGCTGATCATGGGTGCCGCGATGCTGATGAACATCAAGACCAAGTTCACGATCTTCGGCTACCCCGGCATTGCGATTCTGCTGTTTACGATGGCCGTTGCCGGCGGCGCTGCGCTGGTGTGGGACATCTGGCGCCACGACCGCAGACTGCGCAAGTAGTCGCGTCGTGCCGCACCGCGGCGAAAAGTTGGATTGCCTGATCAGAAAACCGTTCATCGCGGAACCTCAATTCGATGGCGAACCAAGAAGTCCTGTTCCCGCCTGCATTTCTGCGCCAGCTTGAAGCGCTGGAAGCGGCGCTTTCGCGCCTTCGCGGCTCGGTGGGCGAGGGCATGACCCGCGGCCGCGCGCAAGGGCAGTCCGAGTTCAGGGGCCACCGTCCGTACGCGCGCGGTGACGACCTGCGGCGGCTTGACTGGAATGCTTACGGCCGCCTGGGAAAGCTGTTCTTGCGTGAGTTCGAGCCCGAGCACACGGAGGCCCTGACGCTGCTGGTTGACACGTCACGGTCGATGACGGTGGGTGAGCCCCCAAAGCATGTGCTGGCGCGACGGGTGGCGGCGGCCTTCGGGTTTCTTGCCCTGCGCCGCGGCGGAAGCACCGGCCTCGCCGGAGGCGTGATGGTCGAGGGGGCGGCGCGCTTCTCAAGGCTCCTCGATCAACTGGCAGCGCTCGAGTTCACGGGCACAGCCACGCTGGCACAAGCCGCGACGGCGCTGGCCGCGCGCAAGCCGCCTGCGAACCTGGTCGTGGTCACGGATGCGCTGGAGCCGCTGGAGAACCTCGCGCCCCTGCAGGCGCTTTCCGAGAAGCGTTGTGCCGTGACGCTGGTGCAGGTGCTGGCGCCGGACGAGCTTGACCCAACAGCATCAGGCGACGCGAGACTGCTGGGACTGGAGGAAGGCGAGGCGCTGGGCATAAGCCTTGACGCGTCAACCATCAACGCATACCGCGCCGAGATGACGAAACACATCGAGGCGCTGGAAACGATTGCCCTTCGCCACGGCTGGGCCTTTGCCGTGACGGATAGCGCGGCCGACCTTCGCGAACTCATGCTCGGCAAGCTGATCCCGGCCGGAGCCGCATTGTGAGCTTTCTCGCCCTGCCGGCCCTCTTGCTACTTGCGGCTGTCCCATTGCTGCTGTGGCTCGCGTTGCAGCGCCGCGAACCCAAGCAACTGGAAGTCGGCACCTTGCTGCTATGGCGGCGCGTGGCGCTGGCCGCACAGTCTGCGACGCGCAGCCGGCGTCGGCTTGAGCTGCTGTTCTGGTCTGCACTGGCCGCGGCGGTTCTGGGTGCGCTGGGTGCGTCGCGGCCGGCGGTGCAAGCTGCAGCGGGGGACGTGCGCGTGGCGGTGTTCATCGAGCGACTTGGCGCGGGCGTGCATGAGCCGGAGCTGGCAGAGGCCCTTGAGCGAGCAAGCGCCGTGGTGCCGGATGCCGCGCTTGAACTGTACTGCGCATCGACAACGCGCATCACCGGGATGCCTGACGACACTGTGATGCTTGCACCCGGCACGATCGAAACAGAACTGGCGCAGTTCGAGACCCGCACCAGACATGCGGACGCGCGCGTCTTGCTGCTGTGTCAGCCGCACGCGGGTGCCGAGCGCCTGGGCCGCGTGCTGCCGCGCGCTCTGGCGCAGCGTGCGGGCGTGCTGTTCCAGGTGACGCTGCAAGGCGAAACAGTGCAGGCCAGGGCAACGCGCGGCGCGGATCCGGTTGTGGAGGGGCTCAACCTCGAGAGCAGGACAGAAGCCGGGGCTGACCTGCTGTTTCGATATATGCCCAGCGCTGAACTCGCAACGATTGAAGATCGCCACAACAGCCGCGTGAGTCTTGCGCGCAGACCCTTTGTCGTCGGCGTGGGCGCGGCATGGGCCACAGCGCAACACCGGGCGCTGTACGCCGCATTGCGTGCCGACGCTGCGGCGGGCCAGGCGCCCGACCTGTGGCTTGGCGCCGACGACCAGAGTCGCGCGATCCGCTTGAATGTAGGCTCAAGTGCCAACCTTGACGACACGGAAGTCAGCTATGACGCCGGGCATGCTCTGTTTGCCGATCTGCCGCTTGCCGCGTTTGACTGGGCGGTTGCGGGCCGGCTACTCGACAAGGAAAGTGGGCGCAGGCCGCTGATTTCGGCACTGCGTGGCGGCGAGCGGCTCGGCGACTTCGTGCAACTGGACGAGAACGCGCAGGTGCTGGTGTTTGCCGGCGACCCATTCAGCGACGCGCCGATCGTCGATGCTGCGCTGCTTCTGGACAATGCGATCGGCGTGGTCAGCGGCGAGCGCGCCTCGCAGCGCGCGCGACTTACGGCGTCCGGCGAAGTGCCCTCACAGCGCGCCGCCCACGCCGCACCCTTTGAGCCACGCGGAGAAGTGAACCTGCGGCCGCGCACGGCCGCCCCGCGGGAGTACGCCAGCTGGCTGATGGTCGCGGCCGCTTGCGCGGCGTTGGTCGCGACCATTGCGGCGACGCGCGGCAAGCAAAAGCCGGGGCAGATCGCCCCGGCTGTTTGACGCGTCGCAACTGCCCGCACCTATCGCGTGCGGTCTTCGTCCACCTTGATGACGCCCAGGAACTCGCGGACCGATTTTTCGAGGTGGTTGACGCGAAAGACATTGTCCACGACCAGGGCCTTGTGCTGCTCAGAGCCGACGCCGGGTTTGAAGATCAGGCGGCCGCTGCCGAACAGCAGAAATTCGAATACGTCGGGAATCTCTTTTTCTACCGCCATGTTCAGCGTCGCGTAGTGGCGTTCGTCGCCAAGAATGCCGTGCTTGTGCGTGAGCTGGTTCGGGGCCAGCACCCAATAGTTGAAGCGTGTGGTCACGAATGCCATCAGCATCAGCACCGCCAGCACGCCCGAGATCATGGCGTAGAAGTTGGGGTGCATGTTCAGTTCCTGCCGCGCAAAGAAGTCATAGATCGATCCGTACACCGCCACCTCGCTCTGCAGGTCCCAGACCCACAGGCCCAGCAGGCCCACGCCCATCACTGCCAGCGCGGCGATGAAGTTGTTGCGCCCGAAGTCAAAGGTGTGCACCAACAGGTTCACGAAGAAGACAACAATCCACCACCAGCCGAGCGCTGAACGATCGACAATCGAATCGCCAGTCTCACTGATGCCGCCGCCCAAAAAGAAAAACAGCAGGCTGATCAGCATTACCGGCCACAGCAGCACAACTTTCGGAAACGGGTGAATCACAATGCGGTCGATGGGCTTGGCGACCCCAGCCACCTTCTGTTTCGCGGCGGCAACGCTGATGTCCCCGGATGCGGGCTTGGATGGTTCGGTGGTCATGGGCGTCTCCTGTACGCTTGTGGTTTAGCCCGTTGAGTGGCGTGACTCAAGTGGCGTGTCCGGCTTTGCTCGCGTGCGGCTGATCTTCTCCTACTCGGTGAGGACGTGGGGCAGGATCACGGCCTCGCCGCCTTTCAGTGCGTCCTTGGCTTCGTCGCCCAGGGCATAGTCGCTGTGCAGCACCTTGAAGGCTTTGAGCTGCGCCTTGCCCGACGCGATCACTTCGCTCGTGCGCAAGAGTTGAAGCTGCAATCGGGTGCGCGGCGCCAGTTGCGTCTGCAGCCCGTTCAGCCAGTCATCAAACACGAACTGCGCTGTATCCAGCACCGCCGCATCGATGCCCGTGGGCTCGGCGATGGCTGCCTTGATGCGGGTCTTGAGTGCTTCCTGGTCTGCGGCGGTCAGGTGCTCGATGGCCATCTGGAAGATCAGGCCTGAAGAGTACAGGTCAAGGCCGACGAATCCGTCCACCTCGGGTGGCACGGCAATCGTGCGCTGCTCGGCGCTGCATACGCGCAGCATCTCCGCCTTGAACCACTCCTTGAGGTCCGCTTCGTCGAGCTTCTTTTGAAGCTTGAAGGTGCCTTCGTCGTAGCCCTTCTGCAGTTCATCCCATCGCCGGTCGTACTCGTCGCCGAGCTTGACGAGTTCGCTGACCTGCTGATCAGACAGCGGCTTGCCCGCGCCTTTGAGCTGCGAAGCCAGCATGTTGGCCAGGTTGATCGGGTGCGTGAACTCGCCGTTGGAGCTGGCATGTGTGGGCAGGCTGCCCATGACCTTGGCGTAGTGATTGACCAGCTTGCGGTTGTGCTCGCCGATCTTCTGCATCAGGGCGGGCGGCGGCGACTTGCCTTCGGCCATGGCCTCGGCCAACTCTTTGAGCAGCGGGACCATTTCGCGGGCTGCGCCGCCGATTTCGTCCCAGTTGGCATCGCGGATCGCCGGCATCTCGGCCCACTTGCCGAAGGCGATTGGGACGCTTGTTGGCTTTGGCGGTTCAGGTGTCTCGGGTTCAGACGGTGCGGGTTTGGCGGCCTCGTCTTTCAGGCGTTCAATTTCTTCCTTGAGTTGCTTGACCTCGGCTGCGGCACTGTCGCGCTCAGAGCGTGCCTTGGCCAGCTCGCGGTCTGTCTCGCGCTTGGCGTTCACTGCGGCGTTGGCGTCGGCCAGGGCGCGTTCCAGCACGGGGTCCGGCTCGGGATCAGTTGGGATTTGCGCGGCCGGCTTGTCTGCTGCATTCGTCGCGGCCACCGGGCCGGGATCGGTGCTTGTATCCATCAGCAGCCAGACGGCAGTCGCGCCGACCATGATGCCGACAAAGGCTGCCGCGACGATCGTAAGGACGCGATCCATGCTCAGTCTCCTTGCGGCGTTTGCGCGGCCAGAACGGCTTCTTTTTCGGCGAGCAGCCCGGCGTCCTGTGACGACTTTTCAAGGCCGGCGTTGACCTTGGCCAGCGCGTCATCCAGTTTGCCCTGCTTGCGGAACCACATGCTGTAAGCCACGTAAATCTCGCAGAAAGTTTCTTCCCACGGCATCTGCGCCTGCATCTCCAATGCCTTGTCCAGGTCGACGTTGGCAGTCTTGAACTCCGGGGCGAACGTCGGGTAGTTGGCCTTCATGATCGCCAGGAAGTGCCGGGCTTCATAGTAATCGGGGTCGATCGCCAGGGCCTTGTCGATCTCGGTGATGATCTCGCCGGCCAATGCGCCCTGCTTCATGGGTTCGCTGCGCAGGTCCTGAAAGCGCGACACGAGCACCGACGCCAGCGTCAGGCGCGCCTGTTTGCTTTCGGGTTCATCTTTCACCCAGTCGCGGGCCTGCTTGATTACTTTGTCGCGGAACTCCTTGCTACTGCTGTTGGCAAGCTCGGACAGGTCATTCATCGCCTTCTTGTCGCCCGACTTCACGAGCGGCCACAGTGCCTCAGACTGGCGGTCCGCTGCGGCGGTATCATTTGCGGGCTTATCGTCGGCGGGCTTGGGCTCTGCGTCGACTGGTTTGCTGGTGCTTGCGGAGGGTTGCGATGCGAGCTGCTTTTCCAGTTCGCTCACGCGTTTCGTCAGCGCCAGGATCTCGGCTTGCAGGGCGTCGGCCCGGCCCGTGTCGATCGACGGCTTGCTCTCGCTGCTGGCTTGCAGTGTGGCATTGCGGGCGCGCAGGACAGCGACTTCGTCCTTGAGCTTGACCATTTCGCTGGTCAGGTCCAGGTTGTGCTGGTGAATCTCCGCGAGCTCGGTCGTCACGGTGTTCAGCCGCGCGTCGCTTTGCGGGTCTGTGCGATTACAGCCGGCAAACACTGCTGCCAGCAACACCAGCGACACGGAAAAGATCACTCGATTCATGGAAAGCCTCCCCAGTGAGACGGTATGTCGTTGCGAATCGATGCTCATTTGCAATCCTTCGGGTGGTTTGTAACGCATGGGCTGAAATTCTCACAGGATGCGCATGTCGCTGAAGGTCCAGGGGTTATTCGTGATCGCGCTGCTGGCCTTGCTGGCAGTGGTGCTTGCGCTGGACCCGCGGGTGCCGGGCTATCGTTCGCAGTATGACCCAGCCGCCACGCCCGCGGAAGTCGCAAAGTGGGCTCGCGACCTGAAGGCCTGGCGCCAATCGCCCACCTGGCACAGCTTCCCGCAGGAAAGCCCAAGGCCCGACTTTGTCGGCAGCTATGTGTTCGGGAAGTATCGATACCGCGTCGACGTGCAGATCAGCGGCGACCGCATGCACTACATTTCCTGGGGAACCGACGACCAGCGCGACGGCGGCGCATGGTACGCGGTAGGCGAAGGGCGCCGCGAAGCCGACGGGGAGTGGTTCAGCATCTGGTCTTGTCTTGACCTGTCGCGGGCAGTCAGCAACGGCGGCGGCGCATGGTTTGACTTCAGCGCGGATCGCCGGCGCATCCATGTGCGCTACTATCACGACACGCTGCCCTTTGGCGACGAACCGATCGAGCTGGGAGAAGCCGTCATGGTGGATCTCAAGCCCGGCGAAGAGCTGGCAGCCGACACGCCCTACTTCGAGTCACAGTGGGCCGCGCGGCCTCCCGAGGGGCGGGTGCGCACATCGGTGCCGGCGCTTGAGATTTCGGATGGTGTGCCCGCCGTGCTGTGGGGCCGCGTCGTGGATGAGTCGGGCAACGGTATCGACGGCGCGGCGGTCAAGCGGCGGGCGGCTGGCAAGATTGAGTCCGTCACTGACTCCCGCGGGTTTTTTCGAATTAACCTTGATCGAATCGAGGCGCTGACGCTGCTGACGGCGGGCAAGCTCGGCTATTACAACGGCATCGTGACGCTTGAGCAGGACACGGCGTTTCGCGCCATCGGCCCGCGTGGTGATTCACAGAAGGTTGCGCTGGCCACGATCACGCTGCGGCGCCTCGACACGCTGGACCATCGCGATTACGCCTGGGTGTCGCCGGAACCCACGGTTGGAGCGGCCTATACACCTGACACGCACCTGAGCTGCGGCAACTGCCATCGCCGCGAGCACAACCACTGGCGTGAATCGCGCCACGCAAGCATGGCCACCAACTCGTGGGTGAGGGCGGCGTTCGAGAAAGACGCAAAGCCGGCGGCGCTGGCGCGCGGCGAGACGGAAGACACCTGCACGCCTTGCCACAGCCCAAGCCTGGCAAGCTCGCTGGATCACTTCCACTTGCAGGGCAAGACGCTGCTCGATGCCAGCGGCGTGCACCTGCGGGGCAATCACTGCGATTTCTGCCACAAGATTGAAGCCGTACCCAACATTGAAGCCAACGGCGTCAACGGCTCGCTGCGGCTGCTCAGGCCTGACCCCAACGACCCGCGCGTGCCGGGAAGCATCAAGCGCGTGTTCGGGCCATTGCCGGACGTTTCTTTCCTGTACATGGGCGCGGCCTACAACCCGATGTTCAGCATGGGGCTGCTATGCGCATCGTGCCACCAGAACACCCACGGCGGGCAGCACGTGCAGAGCACTTACAGCGAGTGGCAGGCGAGCAAGTACGCACAGCCCGGCACCATGAAGCAATGCCAGGACTGCCACATGCCGCAGTACACCGCGGGCAAGGTCGCGATGATCGCGGGGCCGAATGGCATTGCGATCCCTGCGAATGTGGGCGGGGACTTGAGCGGTGCCGAGGTCCAGAACGATGGCGTGGCCATCGCGCGCTTCAGCACGCGGTTTCGCCCGCTGCATGAGGCCCACAAGCACAGCTTCAACGGCACCGAGGATATTGACCTGCTGCGCAGCGGCGTGTCGATGCAGGTCGAGCAGTTGCCGGTCGCCGACGGCCTGCGGGTTCGGGTAACGCTGACCAATGTCGGCGCCGGCCACGCGATTCCCACTGGCCACGGTTTGAAACGCTATGTGCTGTCGGTTCACGGCCGTGCAGACGGCAAGCCGCTTTTGCCGGACACCGGCTTGCCAGCCGACGAGCGCGTGAGTGCCGCGGCCAGTGCGACAACGGGCACGCTGATCGGACGCCGCTTCGGCGATGACTGGAGCAACCCGTACTGGCGCGAGGCGCAGCGCGAAGACACACGCCTGCTGCCGGATGAACCGCGGGTGTACACGTTCGACCTGCCGGGTGCCCAAACAGGCGAGGTGAAGTTGATTCTGCGCCGCGGCTCGCCGGGGTTGATCCGGGGCCACGGCATCAACCCCGACTCACAGGCGGTCGGCGGTGCGCCACTGGATGTAGTTGTGCACACATGGCAGTCAAAGTAGGGGCTGGACAAGCGGACCAATAGTCGTCACTAACCCCGTCCTGCTCCCACTCGCTTGACCGACCACCCCGCACCCCTAGACTGCGCACCCTTTGGCGGGCCACCGAGAGGCTTGATGCTGCGTACATTCCTGATTCTCTGCCTGCTGGCGGCAAGCCTGCCGCTGTGTGCGCAGGAAGGCGCCAGCCCCGCCGAGTTCGACATCAAGCGCAAACCGCCGCGGACACTGCACCCGAGCGAGACCGAGAAGTTCCAGCAGGTGGGCCTGAAAGAGTGGGGCGTCGCCTGGAACGTCTTTTACACGGCGCGCAGCTACAACATCAGCGACATTCGCGGGCTCGACCAATCGCTGGCGACGAGCTGGCTGTACAGCTTTGACTTTGTCGGGGTGGGTGCGCGCGCGCACATTGAGTACAAGTTTTCGCCCGAGTGGCGCCTCTCGATTTTGCCGCGGCTGGACGTCGGCATGGGTGTGTTGAACGCCAGCTATCACAACACGCATGAGCTGGAAGACCTGCCGTTCACGCGCAACTACCGCGGCGCCAACGACGTCGAGAAGCTCAGCATGCGAGGCGAGGTTGAGGTCGCGCTGCGCTGGCGCTGGCTCTGGTTCGTTGCCAAGTTCGACACGCTGGCGGTGTTTCGACGCCACGAGATACGCGCCAACGACACCGTGTATCGCGACAACCAGCTTGGCACGCTCAGCAAAATCAAAGACCGCGAGCGCGTCGACTGGGAGCAAGGCTACATTTCCGGCGCGGCGACAGGCATCGGGTTTGAGTTCTTCTTCCTGGATCCGGACTTTCGCTTCATCCTGTTCACGCTGTGGCGGCCCTTCAACAACGTTGGCTTCCGCGGTGCGGGTGGTTTGACCAACGGGCTTGAGGTCACGGTGCGCAGCGCTGACTTCGAGATCAGCGACGTGTACGGCCTGTTCTTTGAAGCCGGCGTGCAGCTCTACTTGCCGACCGACGAGTTCAACGACATCTACCACTTTCAATTCAGCGTCGGCGTGAAGTTCCGGTAGCAGGGTCGGGTGTTACTCAGGCTTTTCGGCGTCGCCGGGCGGCAGGGGCTGGTCCTTGTTCAGCAGGCCCAGCGCACCCAGGGCGTGAAACGTCAGGAATCCGCAGCGCGAGCACGCGACGCATACGCTGGGCATCAGGTGGCGCACGCCTTCATCCTCGAGGCGGTCGACAAGGCCGAACACCGCAAAGCCGTCAACAAGGTTGAACTGGTCGCTGCCGCAACGCGGGCAGGGTCGGCTAACGCCCTTTTGCTGCAGGCGTTTCACGATGTCGTCGCGTTCTTCCGTGGTCCATGCGCTCATGCCGCGAGACTACATATCGGCAGGCGATTGTGGATTCCGGAATTCAGAATTTGAATTGCGCCCGACGTCACGGATGAGTGGCCGGCGATGGCACAGGCTTCAGCGCTTCGTGTTCTCGATGATGACGCTGCCGCCGGCCATGCTGGCGGGGCCTTTGGGATAGTTGTTGTGCGGCGTGGGATTGTTCTTGCTGCCGGACTCTTGGCGGGCAAGCACATTGTAGATCGGGCTGCGCTTGCGCTCGCGCACCAACTCAAGGCCTTTTTCGCTGAACATCTCGCGGCTGATGCGGCGCTGCAGTGCAACTTTGCCTTCCTGGTTGCGCAGGAACGTGAGTTGGCGCAGGTCGTCTTGGTTTGCCTCGAGAAAGTCACTCTCGAAGATGTGAAGGTAGCTGGCCATCGAATTGTTCGTGGGCCCAAAGCCCTGGGCGTACAGGTGGCGCTTCTCCAGCTCCATCAGTACCTCGATCATGCGCTGCCAGCGCTTGTCGACGTTGTACTCAAGCATTTTCATTACGATGGCCGACAGCTTTTCGGGCACGTCGTTGCACAACTCGTGCGGCGGAATCACCGGGCGCGACTGCGCCGACTTCACCCAGCGCACATTTTCGTCCCACGTGCCGCGCGTAAGCGGCTTGAACAGGTTGATACCGGTCAGCAGCTCATAGGCCACCACGCCCAGGCTGAAGATATCCGCGCGGCCATCGACGCGTTCGCGCGCCAGTTGTTCCGGCGCCATGTAGTGCACCTTGCCGGCAAACTCTTCCCCGGCCGCCGAAAGCGGCGCGGCAATGCCGAAGTCGGCGAGCTTGGCTACGCCCTCGGTGCTGATCAGGATGTTGCCGGGCGTGACGTCTTTGTGGACGATCCACTGGTGCGCATAGGCCAGCGCACGCGCGATGCGACTGATGATGAACATCGCAATCGGGATCGGAAGCATCAGGTGCAGCTTGAAGTGATGTCGCATCAGCATGGCCATATCGACACCGTCGACGTAGTCCATGCTCATGAAGGTGACCACCGGCCCGGCGTCGATCGTGCGAGTTGCCCTGGGGTGCGGCATGCGGGCCGGGGCAAAGCCGGGTGTGCGTTTGCCGCCCTTGCGCGGGTCAGCAATGCGGCGCAGGTGAAAGCTTGGCAGTTGCAGGTCGCTGGTCTGCTTGGGCAGGCTTTTGACTTCGTAGCCCTTGCGAAATTCCTCGGGCATGTCGGACAGCTTCACGCTTTCCAGCCCGTAGGTTTTGACGATGTTTTCGTGGCGCAGAAAGGTTGCGATGTTTGCTTCGTTGCGCAGGCGTGCTTCCTGCTCGTCGTCGAGGGACTTCAAGGCCTTGAACACGACATAGTCGAGTACGCCGCCGCAGTTTTTCTCGACCAGGTAGACGATGCCCATGCCGCCACGGCCAAGCTCTTCCACAATCGAGTAACTTGCGGAACTGCTGAAGCTGAAGCCTCGAAGGGAAAAGTCGTCCACGGGGTTGCTCCTGCTGCCGGAGGGGCGATCCTCCGCTTAGTAGTATCCCACATAAACCGCCAAGCGGCCACTACTTGAGCAGTGCTTTAGGCTTCAATTTGCACACGCATTGCGCTGTGCGTTCGAGTGGAATCACCGCCGTGTTCGCGTGATCAATACACGTCGCCGTTCTGCGCGGCTTTGGCATCCTCGTAAGGAGAGGCTACGCGCCGGTACAGCTCGAGTTTGGCGCACTCCAGCGCGCCAATGATCTCGTTGATGCGGGCGTAACTGGTCTTGCCGGCAAGCGCCGACGCAGCCAGCCGCGAAATCACATAGTTGAACGTGCCTGCCAAGTCCTGGTCCGGCAGCATGGCTGCAAGCTGGTGGATCGCCGGGTCAAGCGGCATGCGTTTTTCAGGCGTGATGTAGGGCATATCAGGCTCCAGCGGCCGCCAAGGATGGGTGAGGACGGACACTCTCCCGTCGCAGGCGCGCCGGGCCTTGGTGTCCGTCGTTGTCGGTTCAACGCACGAACTTGCCGTTTTTGCCGGCGTACTGGGCTCGGTGGTCCAGTTCTTCTTCGATTCTCAGCAATTGGTTGTACTTGGCCACGCGGTCCGTGCGGCTGAGACTGCCGGTCTTGATCTGGCCGGCATTGGTGGCAACGGCCAGATCAGCGATGAACGTGTCTTCCGTTTCGCCGCTGCGGTGGCTGATCACGGTGCCCCAGTCGCGCGCCTGCGCCATGCCGATGCAGTGCAGCGTCTCGGTCAAACTGCCGATCTGGTTCAGCTTGATCAGAATCGCGTTTGCGGCTTTGCGCTCGATGCCCTGTGCCAGGCGCTTTACGTTGGTCACGAACAGGTCGTCACCTACAAGCTGCGTGCGGGCGCCCAGGGTGGCTTGCAGCTTGACCCAGCCGTCCCAGTCATCTTCGGCCAGGCCGTCTTCGATGCTGACAATCGGGTACGTGGCGCACTGGCGTTCGTACCAGGCGATCATGTCGGCACTGGTTTGCTTGCCACTCGCGAATTCGTACTTGCCGTCTTTGAAGAACTCGGTGGCTGCAACGTCGAGCGCCAGGCTGATCTGTTTGCCCGGTTTGTAGCCGGCGGCATCAATCGCGTCATTCAGCAGGGCCAGCCCTTGCTCGTCACTCTCAAGATTCGGCGCAAATCCGCCTTCGTCACCGACGGCGGTATTCAGCTTCTTGTCCTTGAGCAGTTTCTTCAGGGCGTGAAAGCACTCAGCACCGGCGCGCAGCGCCTCGCTGAAGTTCACGAATCCATGCGGGACGAGCATGAACTCCTGGATATCGAGGTTGTTGTCGGCATGGGCGCCACCGTTGACCACGTTCATCAGCGGCACCGGCAGGGTGGTGGCGTGCAAGCCGCCCAGGTAGCGGTACAGGGGCACACCCTCATAGTTCGCGCCGGCGCGGGCGGCGGCCATGCTGACACCCAGCACGGCATTGGCGCCCAGCTTCTGCTTGTTGTCGGTGCCGTCGAGCTTGAGCATGGCTTCGTCAATCGCGGCCTGGTCGGTGACGTCCAGCCCGCTGATTTCCGGGTCGATCATGGCTTCTACATGGCGGCAGGCCTGCAGCACGCCTTTGCCGCCATAGCGCGCATCCTGGTCGCGAAGCTCAAGGGCTTCGTGCGCGCCGGTCGATGCGCCGCTGGGCACGATCGCGCGGCCGAATGCGCCGCTGAGCGTTTCGACTTCAACCTCGACCGTGGGGTTGCCACGGCTGTCGAGGACTTCACGCGCGACGATATTGGTAATCTGGGGCATGGCGGGCTCCTTGGATTGGGTTGTAACGGCGCCGCCGCGAACTGCAAAGGGTTAGCCGGATGGGTTGTATGCCGTTGGACGGCAACCGAGACCGCTCCGGGCACTTTGGCCGGCAACGGCCTTTGCTATCCTGCTGCGATGAACGACTTCTCCGTCATCATTGTCGCCGGTGGCTCCGGCTCTCGAATGCAGAGCACGACCAAGAAGGCGTTGCTCGACATCGCGGGCGCGCCCCTGGTGGTCCACTCGGCCCGTGCGTTCATGGGCGTGGCGGGCATTGGCGAAATCATTGTCGCGCTGCCATCCGACGAAATGGACCGCATCGCCAATGGCCGCGCCAACGCAGCCATCGCCGACCTGACCGACCCGCCGATCTTCGTGCATGCACTCAAGACCGTGGGAGTGACGCGGTTGGTGGTCGGCGGCCGGCGCAGGCAAGACAGCGTCCTGAACGGATTGTGGGCGTGCGATGCCAGGCTGCCTTACGTCATGATTCATGATGCCGCACGTCCTTTCGTTACCGGCAATGAGATCACGGCCCTGATGGCCAAGGCGCGCGAAACCGGCGCCGCCATCCTCGCGCACCCGGTGCGTGACAGCCTGAAGCAGGTCGAGGGTGAACTGGTGAAAGGTACTGTCGAGCGCAGCCATCTGTGGGGCGCGCAGACCCCGCAGGCCTTTCGCCGCGAAGACCTGATGAAGGCGTTCCAGAAGCACAACGCGCACGATGTGACAGACGACGCGGCGATGGCTGCCCTGGCGGGCATGCGTTGCAGCGTGGTGCCGGCCAGCGCCGCGAATTTCAAGATTACGACGCCTGAAGATGTCGAAGTGGCCGAGGCGCTGCTTGCACTGCGTTTCGCCCGGCAGGGCGAGTTTCGACCCGCCAGCGCGATCTTTCGGAAGATCCCGAACAGCGAAACCATCTTCGACGTACAGCCGGAGTAACGGCAGACGTTTGGCGTCCCCCCATTGACGAAGCTGCCCTCGCTGTTACCTTTCGCCCCCATAAGTCACGCCGATGGCGGCTGAGGCTGCTGCCGGCGCAAGTGCAACGAAAGGGAACGATGATTACCAAGAAGCGCCGCGACGAACTCGTACAGGAATTCGGCCGCGGGGGTAAAGAGAAGCTCGATACCGGTTCTGTAGAGGTGCAGGTCGCCCTGCTCACCGAAGAAATCAACAACCTGACCGTACACCTGAAGATTCACAAGAAAGACCACAGCAGCCGTCGAGGCTTGCTGCGGATGGTCGGAAAGCGCAGCTCACTTCTGAAGTACCTCGATTCGACCGACGAAGTGCGCTATCGCGACCTGATCACCAAGCTCGGTATTCGCAAGTAACCCGGGCGGGCCTGTGTGCCCGCCCGTCTTTTTTACAGGGCATGTTGCCCTGCATCGTGTGGGGGGTCTGGGACCCTGTCACCGGGCCCGACTGGTCAGCGACCGGCCGGAAACCCGGGACCCGCGCGGACTCAGAGGCCGGTGTTTTCGGGCTGCCCCAAGGGCTGCCCAGAGAAACACCAACCTCTCTGCCCGCCCGGGCAAGCACCCGACCCTTTGCACCCATTCACACCGGCTCCTCCGGACAGGGAAGGAGCCTATAAGCCCTCATTTGAGGGCAGGAAAGCTACATCATGGCTATAGAGAAACATGCAATCACCAAGCACGTCGTGACCGTCGAAATCGGCGGCCGCAACATCGTCCTCGAGACCGGATGGCTGGCCAAGCAGGCAGCCGGCGCCGTGCTCGTGCGCGAAGACAACAGCGCCGTGTTCGTCGCGGTAACCACCGCGGCACCGCGGCCGGGCATCGACTTCTTTCCGATGACCGTCGAATACAAAGAAAAGACCAGCGCGGCTGGCAAGTTCCCCGGCGGCTTCTTCAAGCGCGAAGGTCGCCCCAGCACCAAAGAAGTGCTGACCATGCGCATGACTGATCGTCCGCTGCGCCCGCAGTTCAAAGAGGGTTACAACGACGAAGTCCAGATCAACGGCATGGCCATGTCGGCCGACCCCAACCTTGACCCGGACATGTTGATGATCAACGGCAGCAGTGCCGCGGTCATGCTTGCGGGCCTGCCCTTCGACGGGCCGATTGGCGCGGTGCGCATGGGCCGGCGCGACGGCAAGTTCGTCGTCAACCCTGATTACGAAACCGTCGACAACGGCGACCTGAACATGGTCGTCGCGGGCACCAAGAACGGCATCAGCATGGTCGAAGCCGGCGCCCACGAGCTTTCGGAAGAACAGATCGTCGAGGCACTTGAGCTTGCCCACAAGGCAATCATCAAGCTGTGCGACGCACAGATTGAACTGGTGAAGAAGGCAGGGTCCAAGCCCATCGCGTTTACGCCGCCCGCAGCCCCGCCCGAGGCGTTGGTCAAGGAAATCAAGGCAAAGCACTGGAAGGACTTCCTGGAAAAGATCCGCATCAAGGCCAAGCACGAGCGCAGCACGGCACTCAGCGATATCAAAAAGAAGGCGCTGGAAGCCTACGCCGTCGGTCCTGACGCCGACGACGCCGCAAAGCTTCGCTACAAGCAGGCATCGCAGATTCTGGGCGACTTCAAGTACGAAGCCACGCGCCACATCATCCTGAGCGAGAACAAGCGCATCGACGGCCGCAACCTCGACGAAGTCCGCGACATCACCATCGAGATGAGCCCGTTCCCGCGCAACCACGGCAGCGTGACCTTCACGCGCGGCGAAACACAGGCCTTCGTGACCTGCACCCTGGGCACGGCCCAGGACACGCAGCTGATTGACGGCTTGCGCGAGTCACGGGAAGAGCGCTTCCTGCTGCACTACAACTTCCCGCCCTTCTGCACCGGTGAAGCCAAGATGATCCGCGGCACGTCCCGCCGCGAATTGGGCCACGGTGCCCTGGCTGAACGCGCCATCCGCGGCATGTTGCCAGCCGAAAACGAGTTCCCGTACACGATTCGTATTGTCAGCGACATCCTTGAATCCAACGGCAGCTCCAGCATGGCCAGTGTCTGCGGCGCAAGCTTGAGCGCCTTTGACGCGGGCGTGCCGCTGAAGAAGGCCGTCGCGGGCGTGGCCATGGGCCTCGTCAGCGAAGGCGGCAAGCATGCGGTGCTGACCGACATTCTCGGCGACGAAGACCACGTCGGTGACATGGACTTCAAGGTGTGCGGAACAGCTGAGGGCATCACCGCCCTGCAGATGGACATCAAGGTCAAGAACCTGACAGCCGACCTGATGCGCAAGGCGCTTGGGCAAGCCAAAGACGCGCGCCTGCACATCCTGGGCAAGATGAAGGCCGCGCTTGCGGCACCGCGCCCCGAGATCAGCAAGTGGGCGCCGCGCTTTGAGGTCATCAAGATCGACAACGAGCAGATCGGGTCGGTCATCGGCCCGGGTGGCAAAGTCATCCGCGGCATGCAGGAAAAGTTCAAGACGACCATCACCGTCGAAGAAGACGGCACGATCAAGATCTTCGGCGAAGACGGCGTGAAGGTGTTGGCGAACAAGGAAATGATCCGCCAGATGACGGAAAGGCCGGTCATCGGCCAGCGCTACAAGGGCAAGGTCGGCAGCATGCGCGAGTTCGGTGCGTTCGTCGAGTTCAACGGCGCGCTGGAAGCCCTGATTCATGTAAGCGAGCTCAGCGACGGCTACGTCGAGAAGCCCGAAGACGTGGTGAAGGTCGGCGACGAACTTGAGTTCGAGGTCATCAACGTTGACCCCACCGGCAAGATCAAGGGAAGCCGCAAGGCCGTCATCCTCAAGGACCGTGGCGAAGCCTACAGCGCGCCGGCACCGCGCACCGGCGGACGCCCGGGCGGCAGAGGCGGCGACCGTGGCGGCCGAGGCGGCGACCGTGGCCCGAGGCGCGAACGCGCCCCGCGCAGCTAGGTCAGCTGGACAGGAAACCACATACAAGCAGAAACATCGAAGCGGCCAAAACCGCTTCGATGTTTTTTTTGCGGTACTTGCACGGGTAAGTGCGGCGCCGGCGGGCGCTACTTTTGCAGTGGGTCGTACATGTTGTCGATATCGACCTTGAGGCTCAGCAGGCGGCGGTCGCTGGGCGCGAGTTTCAGCGCGGTGTTGCAGACGCCCGCAGCCACATCGTAGCGCGCATTGAAGTAAAGGTAGTACACCCAACGTTCGTACGTGTCGACCATGAGGGTCTTGGCGGCTTTGTCGATGCTGTTGGCCTGCTCAATCTGCCCACGAAACGTGTAGTAGTGGCGGTTCTCCTCAATCTGCTTGCGAATCGTTTCCAGCGCCTTCACCACGTTCTCGTACAGTGGAAGGCCCTTGTGAATGCGATTGGCGACGCACTCGGTGTCGCCGCTTCGCTTCACCTCACGCTGAGCCTCTACCTGGGCGGCCAGTTCGTTCAGCCAGTCGTCGATCGGTTTGCGTTTCTTGCGCTCGTCCGCGTCGGCGACTTCCTGGGCTTTCCGGGCTGCTTCTTCCAGCTCTTTGGCTTTGATCTCAAGGGCAACGCGGTCGAGGGTGCCGAGCAGAATCTCGGCTTTCACCTTGGCCGGCGTGTCCGCGAACTGCTCAATCACCTGGGTCAGCAGCCGGCGCGCCTCGTCGATCTTTTGCTCGTCCAGCGCCACACTGCCACGCTCAAGCAGCGCGTCGGCTTGCAGGTACCGGGCGGTGTTCAGTAACCGGTCGACCTGCGGCTGCAGTTGCGGGTCAAGGCTTGCCGCCTGGCGCGCGGTGTCGTGGGCCTGGGTATAAAGCGCGCGGTGCAGGGCAAAGCGTGCCAGCTCAAGCCACCGGGCGCCGTCTTCGAGGGTGTATTGCTTCTTGATCTCGAATGCGCTGGCGTGCTCAAAGTCGGCAAGTTTGGCTGTAAGTTCCTTGCGTCCGCGCCGGTAGGTGACGTTTTCGCCGTCAAAGCTGAGTACAGCCGCCTCGAATTCCTCCGGGTCAGCCTTCAACTTCAGCTTGACCGCCCACAGCGGGGCGGCAGCCAACAACAGTGCCAGCATCAGGGCGATGTAGCGCATGCTCTCAGGATATCAGCTTGCGCCATGCATGCGAGGTTGACTCAGGTGGCCGGCGGGCTAGCGTTGCGGAAATGCGAAGACTGGCAGCGGGTTCTCACGGCAGTTCGGCGGTGCTGGCGATGTGCGCGCTGGCGCTGTGCTGGCTTGTGCTGGCGGGTTGCGCGACGCCGGGCACCGGCGAGATGCTGGTGGACGTGATGTTCCGCAAGACCGGCGCGCCGACCGAAGGCGTGGTCGAGCTGACAACTCCGGCCCTGGTGAATGAGATCAACGGCGCCTACAGCATTGAAGCCGTGTCCTGGTATGCGGGCGCCGCGCTGGGCGAAGACGGCAAGATCACGCGCGGTGACAACCGGGTGTTCCTGCTTGAGTTCATTGATCGCGGCGACATCTCTCTCTTGCAGACCGATGACAAGCGGGTATCGTTGCGCGCCGAATTGGCAGGCGACGGCACGGTCCGCACAGCCATGCTGGGTTCAGTGACCGGGACAGTGGTCAGCGGGTTTACGGCTGCCGGCAACGACACGTTTGAGTCGGGAAGCTGGGAGCTGGTGTACGACGGGCCGGACCTTGTGGTCGGGCGCATCGACCTGAAGTTCAAGAAGTACCGTGTGGCGGGCAACTTTCGCGCGCCACGTTCGAGGTAAACGTGAAGTCAGTCGTAATGTTCGTGTTGCTGGCTGTGATGGGCGTGGCGTTTACCGCCGGCTCTGCCGATGCTGACGCTGCCCGCAAGCTGCCCGCGTTTGAAATGAAAGACCTGCAAGAGCAGGAACACCGGCTCACGGACGATCGCTTCAAGGGCAAAAAACTGCTGATCGCGGCGTTCGCCACCTGGCACCAGCCAAGCATTGAGCAAGCCCGCGAGCTTGAGGCCTTCCACAAGGCACACCCGGAAGTCGAGATCATCGCGTTCATCATTGACAGCGTTGCCGAGGCGCGGGACTTCAAGGCGCGGCAGGGGCTGACGTTTCCATGCTACAAGACCGATGCCAGCACCCGCATCGGACAGGGCTTCAACCGCGTGTTCAAGACCCGCAAGGGCAAGGTGCTGACGCTGAACAAGGCGCCATTCGTGATCCTGGCCGACGCCGAGCGCAACGTGTACTACGCTGAGCTGGGCCTGGTTACGGCAGACACCCTGGCCAAAGAACTCAAGTAGCCCCGGTTTGAACGTCGTTTCCCCCGCGAAGCGTCACCACGCCGTTGCCAATCCGCGCCGCTGCCACGGTTTGTGACATCGTGTGCTTGCCTAAACACCCGTCGGGGTGTTAAATCTAGCCTAAGGGACTGGCAGATCCCTCCCCGTGTTCTCCCCCAGGAAGCTGCCACATGAATCAACCTCATACCCGGGAAGCCAGGGCTGCTCGTATGTCGCAGGCGGATCAACTGTTGATCCAGATTGTCGTGAAGAACACCAAGGTCACCCAGGGCCAGGTGGACGACGCCGTTGCGGCTGTGCAGACAGCCAAGAACGAGGGGCGCGAGCTAGATCTCGCGCACGCCATTCTTGAGCGCAACCTGCTAAGCCGTGCCGAGTTGTACAAGCTGGTGAAGGCGCGCAACTACGCGCTGATCCGGCAGGAAGACAAGCGCCTTGGCAAGCGCCTGTTCCGCAAGAACTTCATTACCAAGACGCAGCTGGATGAGTCGCTGGCGTTTCAGCGCCAGTTGTTCAAGGCGCTGGGTGACATCAAACGCGTCGAGAGCATTTTGATGGACGACGGCCACGTCACGCCTGAGCAGGTGCGAGAGGTCTGGTCAGAATACACCAGCTATCTCAAGCGCCGCGGCGACCGGCCTGTCGAGCCCAAGACCGATCCCAGCCTGATGAAGCGGGGTTAGCCGGTCGCAGAAACAAACTTGGGGGCGCTCCGCATGGGGCGCCCCGTTTTTGTCGCCCATCCCACGTCCCTAGCTAGACTGTCCCTATGCGCGGCATCAAGCTTTCGAATGTCATCATCCTGGTCAGCGGCATCGCCCTGTGTGTGCTTGGCGTGGTGCTGCTGATTGTCGATGGCACCCGTGAGCGCGGCCCGGTCGAAGGCAGCCCGCAAGCCGAGCTGCCGAAAAACAAGGCCGAGTTTCTTGCCGCCGGCGAGGTACTGGCCAAGCAGCACAACTGCAATTTCTGCCACCGCACCGAGGCGCCCAAAGACCACCCGCCTGACCGCGCCAACTGCCAGCAATGCCACCAGCTTCGCAGCCGGCCCGAGAACCTGGCGCCGCCACTGAAGCACATTGCCGAGCGCCGGCCCGAGGAGTGGATTCGGCGCTATCTGCGCTATCCGTACGCGATTCGCGGCAACAGCAACGACCGCATGCCCGACCTGTCGCTCAGCGACTTTGAGATCGAGGTGTTGACGGGCTACCTGGTGGCGCTGGCCGACGATCGCATCAACGAGTTGCCCGCCTTCAAACCGCAGCGCGAGAAAGAGCCTGACGCCAGCCGCCTCGAAGGCGCAGCCATGCTGTGGGACCAGTACCAGTGCGGCACCTGCCACAGCCTTGGCGCGCACACGCTGACGCCCCGGTACCAGGCCAACGGCTTGCCGGTGGTGCAGGCGCAGGTGTTCGCGCCGCGGCTTGACACAGCGTTTGCCCGCACGCGCCCGGAGTGGCTTGCGGCGGCTATTGCCGACCCAGCCAAGTGGCTGCCGTGGGCGGGCATGACGGCGCCGGGCATATCGCAGGACGAAGCAAACGAGCTGGCGTGGTACGTGATAAACGCCGTGCCCTCGCCCAAGACCAACGTGACACACGACGAAGTCATGTCGATCCTGATGAGCCGCTGCAACGGCTGCCATTACGCGCCGCAGGAGACAGCACCCGAGGCGACCAACCCGGCGGGCGGCGCGGGCTGGCTGGACACCTGGAGTGCCAAGGCGCGCAAGCTTGACCTGGTGACCTATGCCGGATTGCGGCGCGGCGCGGTGGACGACCTTGGGCGGCCCCGCCCAAGCGTGGTGCCCTATGCCGAGAACAGCCCGTTGTTGGCCCACCTGGAGGGCCGCAAGCAGCCGCACATGCCGTTCGGCGCCAACCCGCTACCGGCCGCCGAGATTGCCAAGATCCGGGAGTGGATCATGGCGGGCGCGCCCGGGCCGGAAGTGAAGGGCGGCATTCAGGTCAATCCGCCGATTGAGATGGGCGACTGATTCACAAGCAGCGTCGCAGCAGACTGCCTCAGATTGCCGGGCCCGGTTATTCTGTAGCCCCGACCAAGACCCGGTGATTCGCCCATGCCCAAAGGCTCACGCAGACCGCGCAAGCAGAAAGACCCGCCGGCGGACCTCTCCGAGGTCGAGAGCGCGCGTGTGTACCGCGTCGAGTTGCCGCAAGAAGGCATGCGCGCCGACCGGTTTGTGGCTGAGCGTACACCGTGGATGTCGCGCACGAAGGTGCAGGCCGCATTCGACGAAGGGCGCATTCGGCGCGGCGGCGTGGCCATTGACTCGGGCAAGAAGCTGCGCAGCGGCGACACCCTGGAGCTGATTCTGCCGCCACCCCACGAAGACGTCAGCGAGATGGCGCGCATCCCGTACGACATCATCTTTGAAGACGAACACATGTTCGTCGTGTCCAAGCCGCCGCACCTGATTGTTCACCCCACTGGCGGGTATCGCTACACGACGCTGCTTAATGCACTGCACCTTCGCTTTAGGGGGACTGACGTGTTTCCCCGCCTGGTGAACCGCATCGACAAGGAAACCAGCGGGTTGATCCTGTGCGGAAAGGACGCCCCGACCACGGGCGCCTTGGGCAAGGCGCTTGAGGACAAGGCCGTCGTCAAAGAGTATCTGGCGCTGGTGGAGGGCGCGGTTGAAGCCGAGCACCAGATGATCGACAAGGCGATTGCACAGGACAGCGATGCCGAAGTCAGCATGTTGCGGCGCATCGACCCCAACGGCCAGGAGGCGCGCACTGAAGTCTGGGTCGAGCAGCGACTGGGGCGCTTCACGCTGGTGCGCTGCCGGCTGCACACCGGGCGCATGCACCAGATTCGCGTGCACATGCAAAGCATCGGTCACCCGCTGGTGTGTGACCACCATTACGGCTTGCGCGATGAGTTACTGGAAAGCGACCTGCGCGAACCGCCGCCCGCGCCTACGCGCATCGAAAGCCCGTATGGGTATAAAGATGGCGACAGCGACGCTGACGTAAGCGACCGTATCCGCGCCGTGGATACCGGCAAGCGCCACGAGTACGAGTCACTGGCCAAAGGCGAGCGCGTGCCAAGAGGCGAAAGCGACGCCCTGCTGCTAGGCCGCTGCGCGCTGCACAGCCATCTCTTGCGCTTCAAACATCCGTACACGGGGCATGAAATCGAACTGACAGCACCACTGCCCGCTGACATTGCGGGTGTAGTCGCCAGGCTGGAAACAGGCGCCCGGCCAGCCTGACGAAGCCTTGGCGAAGTCAGGAGCGCAAGCGACGGGTAGCCGCGCTACAACTTACAACCACTCAGCAATCTGAGGCGCGTAGTACGTAAGCACCATATCGGCGCCCGCACGCACTATGCTGGTTACGCTTTCCAGCACGCACGCCTTTTCGTCAAGCCAGCCGCTTTGCGCGGCGGCCTTCAGCATCAGGTACTCGCCGCTGACCTGGTAGGCCGCCACGGGCAGCGTGGTATTGGCCCGCACGGCGCTGATTACGTCGAGGTAAGGCCCCGCCGGTTTCACCATCAGCATGTCCGCGCCCTCGGCTTCATCGAGTTGCGCCTCGCGCACGGCTTCGCGAATGTTGGCGGGATCCATCTGGTAGGTCTTCTTGTCGCCGGACTTCGGCGCTGAATCCAGCGCGCCGCGAAACGGGCCGTAAAACGCGCTGGCGTACTTGGCTGTGTAGGCAAGGATGCTGACTTCGCTGAAGCCTTCATCGTCCAGCGCACCGCGGATTGCCGCCACTCGCCCGTCCATCATGTCGCTGGGCGCGACGATGTCCGCGCCGGCGCGGGCATGCATCAGCGCCTGCTGGCACAGTATCTCGACCGTCTCGTCGTTGACGACTTTGCCGTCGCGCACCAGGCCGTCGTGGCCGTCGCTGTTGTAGGGGTCCAGCGCAACGTCAGTGATCACGCAAAGCTCAGGCAGCTTGTCTTTCAGCGCCTTGATTGCGCGAGGCACCAGGCCGTCGGGGTTGCAGGCCTCTTCGGCCGTCGCGGACTTGCTGCCATCCGGCACTTTCGGGAACAGCACCATCGCGTTGATGCCCAGCTTGTGCGCGCGTCCGGCTTCCGCAAGCAGGCCCTTGAGGCCCCAGCGCGTGACGCCGGGCAGGCTTGCCAGCGGCGTATCGCCGTCGTCGTCGTGAATGAAAACCGGATAAATCAACTGCTCGCGGTTGACTCGCGTTTCGCGTACCAGCCCCCGCACAGCCGCAGACTTGCGGTTGCGCCTTGGGCGAATCGGCAGGCCCATGTCGTCCATGGCGCCATGATTCCCCGGCCCCTGCGCACGTCAAGCGTGGGTGGTGGTACAATCCGGCGATGTTTCGGCGCGTGATACCCGGCTTGGCATGCCCCCGACTTGCGTCGGGGGTTGTGGTTGTGGTGCTGGCGGGGCTGCTGCAAGCACATCCGCTGGATGACAGCGCCGAGCTGAATGCCCGCGTGCGGGTGGTTGACGACACTACGTTCGAGCTTGTGCTTGAGTTTCGATACAAGGGCGTGATCGCCAGCTACACCGAGTTTCGCAACGGCCTTGATCGCAACCTCGACGGCCGCGTCACGCAACCAGAGATGAAGCAGCGCTTTGTCGAGTTGGCCGATGAAATCGCGCTGGGCCTGAACCTTGCCCTGGACGGCCAGCCACTGCCGCTTGAGCCAGACTTCAAGCGCTTCGCGCTGCAACACGCGGACGACCCCGACGGCAAGCCGGCGACTGAGCTTGAAACCGCCACCGCCCGCATTTTCTATCGGTTCGTATACACGGCGCAGGCCGAGACTGCCCCGGGCGACCATGTGCTCGAGTTTGCATTCAGCAGCCCGCAGACCGTCGTCACCTCGCCGCGCGACCAGTTGTTCGCTGTCGGCAGCGACGGCGCGCCCCTGCCCGTGACCTACGACTTTGCCCACCAGGTGTTTCCACGCATGCGGGCGTCCTTCACGGTCAAGGCTGCAGCCGTGGCCCGGCCGCAACCGGTACAACCACCCGCCCCCCCGCCCGACGAGCCGGGGCCAGAAGGGTTGGGTGAAATCCCGGGCGGGCTGACGCTGGGTGCGGGCGCCGGGCTGGCGCTGCTGGGGTTCTTCATGTTGGGTCGCCGCCTGCTGCGCAAGCAAGGAAGTTTCGGGCCAGCGTCCTTGCTGATCCTGGCGGGCACGGCCGTGGTGCTGGGCGCGCTAGTGCGGCTGGGTTGGTTGAAATTGATGTAGGCAGCGCAAACGCAAGCGCCCCCGGCAAGCGCCGGGGGCACATAGTCTGGTCGGGGTGACAGGATTTGAACCTGCGGCTTCCACGTCCCAAACGTGGCGCTCTACCAGGCTGAGCTACACCCCGATCTGCGTAATGGTAACGTCATCCCGCGCAGTCACAACGGCGGGACGTTGTTGGTGTTGCTTCGGCCCGCTACAATCAACGTGGGCCTGTTTCTACGGCGGTGTCGCATGTCCCGGCTAGCCACTTCCATACTCAAGCGCGACCAGATGGTGGAGCGCATGGCGGCGCACCCGCTGTCGCTGTCGCTTGGTGCCGTGATTGTGTTCGCGCAGGCCGCGATTTACGTTTGCGAGATCGCCAACATCCCGTTTGGCACCATGCTGGCGCTGAACCTGTCTGAGCCGAACCCGGGAGGCCTTCTGTTTGCGTTCACGCATTACGCCCCGCTGGCCGGCGACGAGCTGGGCTCGGGTTTCAGTGCGATGGACTTCCTGGTCAGTGTCACACTGTTCCTGGTCTGCGGGCTCAGCCTGTTGTCTTCGGGCCCAGCCGTTGAGCATTACTATGGCACGCGCAAAACTGCGGCAGCGTTTGTGCTGTGCATGATCGGCCACGCCAGCATTGCGGCTGCGCTGCCGTACAAGTACGCATTCAGCACGCTGTCGTTTGCGACGTTCCTGATTGTCACTTCGCTGCTGGTACAGTTGGAGCGCCGCGAGACACGCGTCGAGACGCAGAATGATTTTCGCATGGCGCTGCTGTTCGCAGCAGTGGTACTGGCGACCATGAGCGCCGCTTTCCGCGAGCACGGCAGCTATGACAGCCTGCTTGCCGCCGTGGCGGTCGGGCCGGCGTTTGCGGTGGTGGGGTTCGTGCTGAACTGGAAATTGCAGATGCGCGCCGTGCGCCTCAAGGGCCAGGGCAAGGTCGGCAATCTCTACTTTGTCGAAGAAATTGACTTGCTCACGCGCAACGAAATCCAGGACCGGATGGATCGTCTGCTTGAGAAAATCGCGACCCACGGAATGGACAGCCTTGATGCCGAAGACCAGCGCTTCCTCAAAAGCGCCAGCCGCCGCCTCAAGCCCAGCGAAACTGAAGAACCCACACGCTAAGGGCTTCTGCGCCGCCCAGGCACGATACCCGGTTAGTAGCTCTTCTTGCGGTACGTGAACCCCATCGGCAGACGCACGATTTCCAGGCCGGGCACGGCAATGGTCTGGCACGCCAGCATGCTGAGGCGCTGGTCTTCGCCGGGGCGCTTGATGCGGCTCTTGCAGTTCTTGCACGTGCCGGCGATGCAGAACAGGCTGAAGTCGATGTTGATTTCGCCGGTCATCAGCCCCCAGAACTGCATGCCACGCCAGAGCGAGTTGTTTTCAGGCAGCATCACCTGGTTGCCCTCGATGATGATGGGCACCAGGTTCTCGTAAGGTCGAAGTATCTCGTTTGCCTCAACGACGGTGGCGTCGTCGATATTGAACATGGCCTTCAGGTCTACGGGCACTTGTCTTCCTTCGGGTTACCGCCTGGTTGCTGCACAGCCGAAATTGTATCGGTATCTGCTGCCCGCCGGCTCGATTCCATATCGTAACACGCCCGCGATTCCCGCCAATGCAGCGGGTTTCGGCTGACTTGTCACTGCTGCCGCAAAACTGGCACGCCGAATGCTCTAGCGGCAGTGAGGCTTGGAGGCCTTACAACTAATCTTGAAGGAGAAGGACATGAACAGACTTGTTCTGACGGTAGCACTTTGCCTGTTCGCGGGCGTTCTCTGTGCCCAGGCACAGATCAAAAGCCCCGACGGCGCCAAACCCACGACCCACGACCGGCCAGCCGGGGGCGCGGTCATTGTTGTGCCGGACAGCACCGGCGGCACTGGCGGCGGGACCCCCAACGAACCACCGCCCGTGACCGACCCCACACCGCCCAGCGAAGGCGAAGACATTCCGCCCACCGAGCCACCGGTTGAACCCCCGCTTGAAGACCCACCCCCGTACTATGGCGAGCCGGTTCGTGGCAAGGTCGCCTTCATTCTGGACGCCAGCGGCAGCATGTACGGCAGCAAGATGGCTTCGCTGCGCGCCGAGACGACCGGCGTCATCCAGGAACTGAACGAATACGACGAACTTGACTGCATGGCCTACGGTGGCCAGTTCGCATCGACCGGTGGCGTCAAGTTCATGTGGGGTGCGCTGCTGCCCGCGACCGACGGCAACAAGAATGCAGCTATTTCATGGGTCAACGGCCCGACCATGAATCCCGGCGGAGGCACGCCCTCCTACGCGGCGCTTCAGCAGGGCTGCCAGACGTACCCGGCTGACCTTGACCAGTTCTTCTTCGTCACGGACGGCTACCCCAACGAGTCGCCGGCCACGATCCTCGCTGCGTTCCCCGGTTGGTGGAACAAGTTTGAAGACTGCCGGCTGATCTGCATCTGCATCGCGGGTGGCGGCGCGAGCTTCATGCAGCAACTCGCGGCAAGTGTGTCTAACGGCGTCTACATCGCGGCGTAGACACCACAGTTATCGGAAGGCCCCCGCAAGCGCGGGGGCCTTTCTTCGTTACGGCTTCAGGTAGCCCGTGCGTGTCAGTTCGGCCAGTTGCCGGCCGTACACGTTGACCAGCTTCCACAAACCGTACAGCGTGGGAACACACTTGATCGGGTGCATGGCAATCCACTTGAACAGGCGCCCGTAGTAAGGCCGGCCGGTCGTGTGGTTCAGCGCGCCGAAATCAGGCAGCGGCACCGTTGGCGTGTCCACGCACACGCGGGCGGTCAGCCAGGGCACGCCGGCTTCCGACGCCGCCTTGGCGATGCCAAAGGTTTCCATGTCCACGCCGATCGCGTTGTTGGACTTTGCGATCTCTGCCTTTTCTTCTTCCTTAAACAGGGGCACGTCGCCGACACAAACCAGCATGCCATCGCGCCATTTTCCGCCGATCTTGGCAAACCCCTCGCGCAGGCGCGCCACGTGCTGTGCCGACGCATCACCGTTCAAGGTCTCGCGCGGCGCGCGCTGCTCCGCGACGTCGCCAAGCATGCGGCTTTGGGCATTGATCAGCCACTCGGTCATGTTGACCCCGCCGACGATGGCCCCAAACGTGCCAGCGCTGACGACCAGCCCGGGTTTGCACTCGGCGATGCGCTTGACGGTGCAGTCGTAGCTTCGCTTGGTGCCTACGCCGGTGCATGAAATGAAAGTCTCGGGCATGTCGCCGGCGGCTGGCGCCCGCCAGTGATAGATCGAGCCGTCAATGCGTTTAGCGCCAATGCCCTTGGCGACGGGCAACAGCTCGTCGGTGCCCTCAATCAGGATCAGCAGGCTCTTTTCCATAAGCGGCGGGAATCTAGGCGCTGACTTGTCCGTATGCAACCGGCTAGAATGCCGTTATGGCCCGCAAGTTGCCGAATCATGTGTTCTGGATGCTGGCGCCACTGTTTGCGATAGTCGGTGCGGGCGGCGGTGCGTTGGGCGCCCACAGCCTGTGGAAGTATCAAGCGGCAAAGGCTGCCGCCGAGCAGGAGGCCGCATTCACGCCACAGCCAAGCATCCCGGGCAATCGCGCGGCACGACACGCGGCAAACCGGCCCGAGGCAGAGCCCGAACCAATACCGGAACCCGACCCCACGCCGACGCCAGAACCACCCAAGCCGCTGACTGCCTTGATGGTTCACGCAACGGCAGGGGCGAATGTGAGCGTGCGGCCGATTGGCGGGCGTGATTTCGTGCCGATTGCCGACGGCGCAGAAGTTCCCGCCGGCAGCCGAGTTCAGGTTTCGCAGGGCAGCGCGCGGTTCGTAACGGCTGATTTCACAGTGTGGGCAGCGGCACCGGTGGCATTCACCTGGACTGACGACCGTGTCCTGCGCCTGACCAGCGGCCGCATCGCGGTGCGCGCGACCGGTCAATGCTCGCTGGAAAGCGGTGAAGCCAAGGTGCACGTGGCGGCAGCGGCTTACGTTCTGGAAACCAGCGGCCTGCAATTGACCGAAGGCGGTGCGACGCTGGTTCTGGGTGCCGACCGTCGCGAGCTGGTTGCGCCGGCGCGGGCCGTGTTTGAAGCCGGCTTGACCGCTGCGGCGCTGGACGGTGATGCACTGCGCGGCGCCGAGCGCGAGACGCTGGGTCCTGTCGATGTGCCGCTGGAGTGGGACTGCGAAACACCTCAGCGCTCGCCCGCGGTCGCGCGCCTGGTTTCGCCCGGCGCGTTTGGGTCCACGGCGGCGGCTTCGCCGGTGTCGATGACGCGCGGCATTGGTGCCGGCCCTGCGGATGGGGCGTTCACGGGCGTAGAGGGCGCGCGCCTGCGGATGCGCGTATTGACGGATGCACCGGAAGTGCTGGTTGAATTGCGCCTTGCTGCCGACGATGGCTTTCGTGTGGTCGAATTGCGCGCGAACGTGCCGCGGCCGGGCGCGTGGTGCTGGATTGACGTGCCGCTGGAGAATCTGCGAGGCGGGATCACACGCGACGAGCCGGGCTGGCTGCCCGGGCGGCAATACCGCGGCTTGCGGATGGTTGCGCAGGCGCGCTCGCCGTTGCCCGACCCGAGCGAATTTCAGCTTGATGACCTGTTGATTTACGCACCGCGCTGAACCGTTGAGGCCGCTTCCCGTTTAGAGGAACTCCCTTCCCGGGGAGCCTTCACAGGAGCCGGGCCATGCGTTTGACCAAGAGCCTGACACGCAAGCTGTTGCCAGTCCTGCTGTTTGCGATTGTTGTTGCTGCCTGTTCGCGTGGCGAAGATCCGCCGCCGGCACCGGAACAGAAAACGGACGAGGTGGCAGTCATTGTGCTGCCTGATGCGGCTGCCTCATCCAGCCCCGACCACAACGAAGATCCCGGCGAAGACCCCAGCGAGGGACCTGCACAGTTCGTAGACGAAAGCCTGAGCACAAATCCCGAGATCGACGCAGCGCAGAACGCATCCGCTGCGCCCTCAGACAACGAATCCCCGCATCCGAACCGCACAAGCAGCTCTCTCGGCTTGGGTGGCGGAAGCGGTGGGGGTGGCAGTTCATGCGGCGGAGGCGGCGGGTATGGTGGCTCTTCGGGCGCCGGCGGCGTCAGTTACCGTCGCGCGCGCGGCGGCGGTGGGCGCAGCGGCGGTGGCGAACCGGAACCCCGCGAAGTTCGCGGCAATAGCGACCAACCCGGCGGCCTGGTTGCCCAGGGCAAAGAGGGCACACTGGGTGCATTCCCGCTCAAGAGCACCGTGGTGCGCGCCAGAGTCACCGGCTCTCTAGCAGCCACGAAAGTCACCCAGACGTTCACGAACCCCTACACACAAGCGATTGAGGCTGTCTACACGTTTCCACTGCCTGCGGACTCGGCGGTGAACGACTTCGTGATGACCGTGGGCAAACGCCGCATCATCGGCATCGTGCGCCCCCGCGCTGAAGCCGAGGCCGCTTACAAAGAGGCCCGCGCCCGCGGCTACACCGCGTCGCTGATGACGCAGGAGCGCCCCAACATCTTCACGCAGAACGTGGCGAACATTGCCGTGAACGCGGAAGTCAGCGTGACTTTCACGTTCTTTGAGATGCTTTCGTATCGCCAGGGTCAGTTCGAGTATGTGTTTCCGCTGACCATCGGCACGCGCTACATCCCGCCGGCCGCGCCGACATCGACTGACAGCAGCGACCCCGTGGGCATGGAAGGCACGACGCCGGGCAATCAGCGGGTGCCCGATGCGCCGGCCGTCACGCCGCCCACGCTGTTACCCAACGAGCGCAGCGGCATGGACGTTGACATTGAGGTCGAACTCGCGCCCGGCTTACCCATCGACCTGACGCGGCTGAACAGCGTGGCGCACGAAGTCAGCGCCGAAATGACCAGCGACGGCCGTGTCATCACCAAACTCAAGCACGCCGACCGCATCGCCAACCGCGACTTCGTGCTGCGCTGGGGCGTGATCGGAGAGGCGCCCCAGGCGGCGGTCTGGACGCACCGCGACGCGGAAGGCGGCTACCTGAACCTGCAATTGCAGCCGCAGCTTGACCCAGCCGACGTTGACGTCACGCCGCGCGAAATCACGTTCCTGTTGGACGTGAGTGGCAGCATGTCCGGCGAGCCAGCGAATGTGAGCCGCAAAGTCATCAAGCGGGTGCTGCACGGCATGCGGCCCGACGACCGTTTCAATATTGTAACGTTTGCGGGCTCATCCAAGGCACTGTTCGAGGCGCCTGCGGAGAATACGCCCGAGCATGTGGCGCAGGCCGAGACGTTCGTGGACAGCGCAAGCACGGGCGGCGGCACAAGGATGCTGGAAGGGTTCCAGCATGCGCTGAAACTTCCGCGCGATAACCGCTACCTGGGAATCTACGCGTTCATGACCGACGGATTCATCGGCAACGAGGCCGAGATTCACAAGCTCTGCGCAGAGCAGGCCGGCGGCGCGCGCAGCTTTGCCTTTGGAATTGGCGGCAGCGTCAATCGCCACCTGTGCGACGGTGTGGCCGAGCATGGAAACGGCAAAGCCATCTACTGCCTGCCGCGCGACACAGCCTATGCCGAGCGCGCTTCCGAGGAATTCTTTCTGGCCATCGACAGTCCCGTGCTGTGCGACATCGAAATTGACTGGGGCGAGCTCGCGGTTCAGGACGTAGCCCCGGCTGCCCCGACGGACCTGTTTGCAGGCGAGCCGCTTACGCTGTGCGCGCGCACCAATGCTACAGGCAAGCACACAGTGACCGTGCGCGGCCGCGTCGGTGGCCGCAAAGTCGCGCTGCCGATCGAAGTAGACCTGGCGGCGGCGTCCAGCAACCCGGCCATCGCCGCCCTGTGGGCGCGTCGTACGGTAGACGGATTGTCAGCCCAGCTGCTTCAGGACGCCGAGAATCAGGATGTGATCGCCCGTATCACTGACCTGGGCGTGCGCTACAGCATTGTCACCAAGTACACGGCGTTCCTGGCCGTTGACGAGTCAAGGGTCAACAGTGACGGCAAGCCGCTGCGCGTGATGGTGCCCTGCGAAATGCCAGAGGGTGTGACGTTCGAAGGACAAGCCGAGGCTCCGCGCGCGGCACGGATCGACAAGTGGGGCATGACGCTGGCACAGGTCGGCGGCGAAGTGCATGTGGTCGGCATCGATGATGGCAGCCCGGCTGCGAAGATGGGCATGGTCAAGGGCCAGCGCCTGCTGCGCGTGAACGGCGTGGAGGTCACCAGCCTTGACCAGGTCGAGCGCCTGCTGCTGCAGGGCGGAAAGAACCCGACGCTTGAGACCCGCGTAAACGACGAAGGCCAGACGATCGACGCGACGTTCACGCTGCCCGACCCGGTGGCGGCGCCTGAAGCAGCCAGCGGGGATACGCAACCGAAGGCCGGCAAGGACGAGTAAACCCAGCGCGTGCTCACAGCCATCCGCTCATGGCGGATGGCTGTGTCACAGGCACACGAGTTGACTACTTGACCGCAATCTGCTTGGGGCCGTTCTTTGCAGGCGTGGGGATTTTCACGGTCAGCACGCCGTCTTTGAGTTCCGCTGCAACGCCTTCGCCGTCGGGATTGCCCGGCAGTGCAATGCGGCGGCTGAGCGAGCTTACGCGGCGCTCGCGCCGGTAGAACTTCTCGCTCTTGGTTTCTTCCTCGTGCTTGCTCTCGGCCTTGATGTCCAGCACGCCGTTGTGGACGCTGAGCTGGACGTCTTCTCGCTTGAAGCCGGGCAGGCTTGCGCGAACGATCGTCTCGCCTTCTTTGCCCTGGCTGATGTCCACGGCGAGGCTGCCCTCTTCAAGCACCGGGCGCAGACCCGCGTCTTCATCGTCGATGAACCCGCGGAATAGACTGCGCAAGTCAGGCATCGCGATTGCAAACGGGTCCCGAAGTCGAATTTGTCCCATGGCTGTTCTCCTTTGTTATCGAACCGCCGGACACAAAGCACCCGGCGTGCCAAATGCGCGCATTGCCGCAAATGCCGTATTTGCGGCCGTTTGCGCCTACGCGGTCGGTTTGTCGTGGATTGCAGGATTGGCAGAGGTGCATGGCGTGCCTGTCGAATCGACAGGCACGCCGCACAAGAAGGCTGGCTACATGCCGGCCCAGAGTGACATGGTGTTCACGTCTTTGCCCTGGAGTTTCAGGTAATAGAAAAGTTGGCCCTTGTGCTGGCCCAGGTGCCAGATCATTTCGTTGCAATGCTGGTACAGCGTGCGTTCCGGCCCGCCCCATGGCGGCGCTGTGCGCTCATTGCCCAGGCGGTCTTCGCTGACTTCGCTGAACAGACGCATCGCCAGCGCCTTGTCGTCAGCCAGCATTTTCAGCGCTTCGTCAATGCTCTTGACGCTCGGCATTTTCTCGGCTGGAGGCATCATCGCGTCTGCTGGCATGTCTTCAGGTTTGGTGTCGGTGGGGAAACCCCAGTCGCCGGTGATGAAACCCTTGCAGGTGCTGCCGCACGCCGTGGCGGCATGGTGCAGCAACTGGCCGGTCGTCATCCAGTTCTTGCCCGTGGCGGGCTTCCAGTTCAGGTCGCCTGCCTGCTTGAAAAGGCCCTCGGCTGCGGCGTACACGCCGGCGGCATCCTGCTTCAACAGTTCTGAAAGTTTCATGCGATCTCCGTTCTTGCACGGCCTGTTCCGTGCACTGGCGAGCATACATGGTGATGCGACACAACTACTTCGTCGCAAACAGCCCCATGCGGTTGCCTGCCAAGTCCTCAAAGTAGGCGTAGTAAGCGTTGTGGCCGGGGATCTCAGTCTTGCCTTTGGTGGTTTTGCCGCCGGCACTCTCGATTTCTTTCAGCTTGTCGTCGATGTCGTCGCAGTACAACACCAGTACCGTCCCGTCCTTGCCGGGCTTGCTGTCGCTGTCGAGGGCGCCCTGCACGTTGCCGGCGTCGAAGAACTCGTACGTATCGGCCATTGGCTTGAACGTCCAGCCGAACAGCTTGCCGTAGAAGTCCTTTGCCTTGCCGATGTTGCCGGCTGCGATTTCTATGTGGCAGACGTTGCCCAGTTTGTAGTCCATGACACTCTCCTTGTATGCGCAACAAGCTAGCGACGGGGCTGCCTATGCGTCCATCCATAACCCGATCTTGTTGCCGCAAGGATCCGCAAAGTAGCCATATCGCCCACGCCCGCCGGGGACGTCCGTCGGCGGCAGCAGCAGCTTTGCACCCGCCGCTTCAGCCTGTGCCAGCTTTGCCGCAACGTCATCGGCCTTGATCGTGATTACTGTGCCGTCCGAGCTTGGTGCCGCTGTGCCGACCAGTGCACCCGCGAGATTGCCCGCGTCAAAGAACACGTATCCCGCATGCAATGGAGTGAAAGTCCAGCCAAACACGTCGCCATAGAACTCACACAGGCGCGCGATGTCGGGCGCGGGAATCTCGACGTGAACAATGTTGCCCGCTCGATAGCTCATGCGCGTTCGCCGCTGTGCGCGACTTCCAGCATGCGCCGGACACCCAGAAACATGTTCAGCCAACCGGCAAAGTTGGCGTCGTGGAGCCTGTCCCACTCGGCACCCTCGCCGTAGCCGCTGTTGTGAAAGACCACGTGGGTTGCCCCGGCCAGCTCGTTCAGTGTGTACTCGACAATCGTGGGGGCCGGCCCGGTGCTTTGCCACTCAAAGCGCAGGCGTTTGCCCAGTTCGTAGTCGAGAATCCGGCATTCGTCGGGGTTGCCGCCCTCGTAGTCGAGGCGATAGATGCCACCCGGCTCGGGCTTCGTGAGTTGAACGGCGTGCACACCGTCCCACCACAACGGGATCTTCGTGGCGTCCGTAAGCACTGACCAGACTTCGCGCGAGATCACGCGTATCGTCAACTCAAAGTGGATCGCGCGGTCTGCCATGATTCACCTTTCCTCAAGGAGCCTTGCCGTCGCTGAATGCCTGCGTGCGTCCGCTGTTGATGTTAGCAGTCTGCGCGCTCAGGACCGCATCAAACAGCCAGCGCGGCGTCGCCAGCCCGATCTTTACGATCCACCACATCCGCAACGGGAAGTGATAGATGCGTCGCTTGCGCGCAATCGCGCGCAGCATGCGGTTCACAGCCGGCTTGACCTCCATCAACAACGGCATGTCGAAGTGGTTGCGGTCGGTCAGCGGTGTGCGAACAAATCCCGGGCAGATCGTCGTTACCTTGATGCCTGTCGGGCGCAGTTCAAGCCGCAGGCTCTCGCAGTGGACCCGCGTGGCGGCTTTGCTGCCCGCGTAACCGCCGTCCTGGGGCAGGCCCTGGTAGCTGGCAAGGCTGGACACGCCCACCAGGTGGCCCCGCTTGCGCTCAAGCATGCCGGGAATCACGGCATAGAAGGCGTTCATCATGCCCAGCACATTGGTGCGGTAAATCTGCGCCGTGGCCTCGGCTTCGAAGACCAGGCGCTCGCGCGGCATGCCGATGCCGGCATTTGCGACCATGCACTCAATCGGGCCCAGTTCGGACTCGATGGAATCCACGGCTTGTTTGACCTGTGCGAAGTCGCCCACATCGCAGGCGGCAACGGCTGCGTGACCACCCTGGTCACGAATCTGTTGCGCCAGCTCTTCAAGCAATTCCGCACGGCGCGCAATCAAACCGACCTTGCAGCCCTGCGCGGCCAGCTGAAGTGCAAGTTCGCGCCCGAGCCCGGTGCTGGCGCCCGTGATTGCAACCACTTTGTATGGAAACGGCATGGTTCCTCCCGCGGCAACCTAGCGCCGCCGCACTGCCAATCAATGCTTGTTAGTGCCAAGGGCCAAGCAATGATGCGCGTCCTCAACTGGAGTCCTGTATGGCCGGCAAGACCGAGTTTTCGTTCTCCGTAAACTGGCTCGCGTCCGACGATGGCAACAACGCCGATCCACTCTTGGTAACGCGCTTCACCGGTGTCGAAGAGATCGAGCGACCCTATGAGTTCCGTATCTCGTTGATTTCGCGTTCTGAGCCCGCCAAGTTTCGCAACATCCTGCGCCGTAATGTGCACCTCGACATTCGCCACGAGGTCTCGGCCCGCGAAGGTGTGCGCAGGAGCTCGCGGCCGGTACACGGCATGTTGCGCAGCTTCGAGCTGCGCGGCTACGACGGCACCAGCTACCACTACACCGCGGTGCTTGTCCCGCGCCTGTGGCGCGCCAGCCAGGCTGTGCGCAGCCGCGTGTTTGTCGCGCAGAACCTGTGGACGATTCTTGAGAGTGCCTGGGACGGCCAGACCGATGTGGACGTGGTGTTTGAGAAAGATCGTGTCTCAGGCGGGTTTGACCCGCAGCGCGCTTTCACCATGCAGTTCAAGGAAAGCGACCTGAACTTTCTTTCGCGCTGGCTGGAGTTTTACGGCATCAGCTACTTCTTCCGGCAGGAAGAGGACAACGAAGTGCTGGTGTTCACGAACGCCCGTGAGGGCTTTCCGCAGCTGGCAGCCGGCGTCGACAATCAACTGGCGTACGTGCCTGAGGGCAAGGCCGCGCGCGAACACGAAGCCGTCCGCACCGTGAAGTGGCGCGAGGCGCTGGTGCCGAACGTGGTCACCATCGCGGACTGGAAGGCCGATGCGCCCGATGACCCGTTTCGCGAGAGCATTGACGTTGGCACGCCAGGCACCGGCGACCACGTCGAGATCGACAGCGACACCAGCACGTTCGACCACAACGAGATTCTCGAAGTCCGGCGCGATGAACAGCACGGCCTGAATTATCGCGTGTTCGGGGAAAGCGACGTGCGCGTGATGTCGGCGGGGTACGCCTTCAAGCTCAAGCCCAACCCGGTGGATCGGGCCGAAAGCGAGTACTTGCTGGTGCGCGTGACCCACGGCGGCAGTCAAAGCGTAGACATTGCAACCGGGGTGGCCACGGGCGCGCAATATCGCAACCAGTATGTGGCGATCCCCAACGTGATGACGTACCGCCCGCAGCGCCGCGCAAAGCGGCCGCAGGTCGTGGGGTTCATTCATGGCGTGGTGGAAAACGAAGACGGCGCGGACTACCCGGGCATCGATGCGGACGGATACTACCGCGTACGGCTGTTTTTCGACCACGACACAAGCACCAACAACGCAAGCTGCCCGATCCGCAAGATGGAGTCGTACGGCGGGCCGGACCGCGGCATGCACATGCCGCTGGTGAACGGGACCGAAGTGCTGGTCGCGTTTTCAGGCGGCGACCCCGACCGGCCGGTGATCGTGGGTGCGTTGGCTGGGCCGTCGCAGACGTCGCCGGTGATCAACACCAACCGCGACCAGACGATCATCAAGACCAAGGCCACGCGCATCGTGATGCAGGACCTGCAAAGCGAAGAGTGCATCACCATCAGCACCGACGGCACGTTTGCCGGCACGTCGCTTGGGCCGCTTACCGATGCCAGCTTCCAAATTGGCACCAGCGCGAAGTCGCTCAGCAACATCTCGACGCTGTGCGCCATGGACACGCAGATCGCGCTGCTTACGAAAGTGATGCAGGGTGTGGTCGGCGTCTCGATCGGGTCGATGCGCCAGGTCGGCATTGTCGCGGGTCATCCGCTGATCCAGGGTGCGATCGCCGCGCTGATGACAGGACTCGCCGTCGGCTACAAGTACGAAACCGGTGCCAAGCGCAGCGGCAGCCAGCCGGTGTCCGTAGCGCACATCGTCATGCCGATCCTGAACCTGGTGATCACGCTGGCGATTGTGCAGGTGCAGACCAAGCTGCTGGCGCGCACGATTGAGAAAGGGCTCAAGCTCAAGATGTCGCCGCGCGGCGGCCAGTGGCCCGGCCGCGGCAAGCGCATCCTGAACAGCAGCAGCGCCTTGATGACCGGCGCCAGCAAGGCGGCTGCATTCTTTGCCGGCCTGTTTACGTTGCGCAGTTTCACACAGGCAATCAGCAAGGCCAAGGCGATCGACAGCGGCCCTGAAGAAGAAGAGATCCACGGCATCTCGCTAGTGCGCAGCGGCAGCGGCGCGCAACTGCAGATGATGGGGTCAGGCAAGAGCCTGCTGATCGCCACCGACAGCGGCAGCATCGACTTCATTGCCGAGCGCGACATCACCCACCACAGCAACCACTGGCTCAGCACCGCCAGCAGCGCGATTGTCATGCAGGTGATGGGCGAAGACATGCAGCCGGTGGGCTGCGGCTTGACCATCAGCACCAAGAACGCGGGGTTGCTGGGCCCCGGCGAGTTCCCGAACTGCTCGGTGCGTGTGGCCAAAGACTTCGCGAGCATCGGGTACAAGACTCACGGCGCGTATTCGCCGGGCAGCCATGGTACCGGCATCATCATCAAGGACGGCGAAACGGCGCTGACGAGCAAAGAGACCGTGATTGAGACGAACGACCACAAGGTCGGCATGTATCTTGGGCCCGAGGGCGTCGGCGTATTCAGCAGTGTGGACGGCGGCGTACTGATCCAGACCAAGGCGGGCAAGGTTGTTATCGGTGCGGGTGGCATTGAAGTGATTGACCTGCAAGGCAAGGGCATCACGTTGCAGGCTAAGGGCAAGGTAGTCATTGAAGCGTCGCAGGCGCTGGAACTCAGCGGTGCCCAAGTGAAGATCGCCGGAAGTGCCGTCAGCATTGACGGCGCCAACGTGAAGATCAACGGGCAAGGCATGGCAGCGATTGGGGGAAGCCCGCCGTCGCCGCCGGTCATACTGCCCGCTGTGCCGGATGTGCCTGTGCTTCCGCTGCCGCCGTTGCCACCGGCTGTCACGGATGTCGCGGCCGACAGCGCCGATGCTTCAAGTGCCAGCATGGTGACGCGCATAGTCGGGTTCTTCTCGGGCAAGAAAAAGAAGGGGTCATGAGCAACCCGACGCAGGAGATGCTGGACGCCCTGACGACCGAGCTTGCCGGCCACGGTGTCAGCATGAAGACGCTCTCGGCGCAGGCCGCAGGCAAGCTGGGCATGGATGCGCCGGACGGCCTGGCCAAGCTGGCCCAGGTGTTTGAGCCCGAGTACGCGCTGATGTTCTTCGAGTTTCTGAAGGGTCTGCAGATGACACCCGCCGAGGCGGTGCCTGCTGCGCCCAACCCCGCAGACCTGGAGCCTGCCCTGCGCGCGGCGTTTGCCGAGTTGCCGATCGAGTCTGCCGAGAAAGAGAAGCTGATCGCCTCGCTCGTGAATCCTTTCACCGAGACGGCGGCTGGCGATGCGGTGCCTGCGGCTGATGCGCCCGATGAACAGCAGATGCTGGACGACTTGAACAAGCAAGCGAAGAAACTACAGGCTGAGCTGGATAAACAGATCGCCGAGTTGAAGCCGCCGGAAGTCGAGCCCGCAAAGCCCGGCGAGCCGGAACCGCCGTTGCCGGAATCTGAGCAGGGCGTGGAGAAGCTGAAGCAGGCGGCGCAGGAACTGAGCAACGCGCTGGAAAAGGCGCTGAAGGACTTGCCGGCGTCACCGGCGTGAGCGGAATCGACAACCACATCAAGCGCTTGATGCTAAACTGCGCCGCAGGCAACGCGCCACACGGAGGAGAACGTCATGTCCAGTAAACGCTTCGGCAAGAAGGCCAAGAAGCCCAAGGAAAAGAAAGACAAGTCTGACGCCAAGGCGCAGAGTGCCGGCATTGGCAAGTCCGGCCCCCCAAAACAGGCGCACGTACAGCGCACCAGCGCGCCGCGAAGAACCGCCGGGTAGTAGTTCCTGCCAGACTTCGAGTGTTGCTGTCTGCGGCAACACTCAAGGCCGCTACTGCGCCCGGGCATTGAGCCAGGCGACAACGTCTTTCAGGTAGTCCGCGCTCACGCGGCGATCTTCTGCGTACATCTCCAGCGAGCTCTTGCGGCCGTTGCAGGGCTTGAACAGGTGGTCGAGGTCGTCATACAGCTTGAACGTGACGTCCTTGCACTCACCGGCAAGCAGGTTTGCCGCCAGCAGGCGACCGTCGGCCACCGGCTTCACCTGGAAATCCATGTTGCCCTGCGCGACAAACACGGGGCACTTCACCGCGGCATGGATCTTGGGCAGGTCGAGGTTGAAGTGTTCGTTGAACCACTTCTTGGCCGGTAGGATCTGCGCTTCCCATAGGGCCTTTAGCGTGGCGGCATACTGTTTGCCAAGAATCGCGAAGTCCGGGTCGCGCCCTTCTTTCACGGCGTCTTGAAACTCTTTCTGCACCTTCAGGTTTGCGATGCGCGTGGGTGCTGCCACGCCGGCGTTGGCGTCTTTCACCTGCTCGTAGATCACGTCGTACATGTTGCGGCCGGGACCAGCCATGCAGACGATGCCCGCACACAGGCCCTCTGTGGCCAGGATCGGCGCCGTGATGCCGCCTTCACTGTGGCCGACCAGGAACACCTTTTCTTTGTTCACTGACTTGAGGTCGCGCAGCCACTTCACGCAATTGCGTGCGTCCTCAACCAGCGCCATGTACCCGATCTGGGTGGGGTTGATGCCTTCCGGCCCGACGGGCGTGCCGCCTGTTGCGCGGTCGTCGGCACGCAGCACAACGAAGCCGGCATTGGCGATCGCGTCCAGTGTTTCCCAGCTTCCACAATCCAGGCCGCCACCGAACCCGTGGCGGTTCTGCATGCCAGAGCCTGAAATGAAGAACAGGGCGGGCCACCCGCCCTCGGGCATTTCTCCGGTGGGTGTGTTCAAGGTGCCGGCAATGTGCCAGGCCTTGGACTCGGCGGTTTCTGCTACGGGAATCTGTACTTCCTCTGCGCTGAATTTTGCGCCCTCGGGCAGTTTGTATTCAAGCGCCTTCTGCGCGTTGGCGGTCAGCGTGAGCAGAACAACCAGCAGCAGGGCGGACAGGACTCGCATGGGCTCTCCTTGGCACTCGATCGGCGTGCCAAGTTAGCAGCGTCACAATCAGAAACCCACGACGAAAGTCGCGTTCTATCGAGCATGAGTCTTCGGTTACTTCGTGGAATCGGATTCGCGTTGAGCGCGCGTTTGTTCGCTGATGCGAATCTGCTCGGCTTCAAAGTCCGTGCGCGGAACGACCGGAGTTGCGGCGTACTGTTGCTGCTTCAGCTGCAAATCCTGGTTGCGCTGGGCTTCGCGGATGGCTTCCTGTGAGTGGCGTTCGCGATCTTGCCGGGTGGGCTCGCACTCCGTGCGGCACTCGTAACGAAACTCTCTTGGCGGCATCGCGCACTCGGGGGCCTGACGAAGATCGCGGCGTATCTCGCGAATCTGCTGGCGACCGGTGTTGCCGTTGAACACACACAGGCACCCGAACGCAAGCGCGGCTAGGGCCAGCCCGCCGCCGACAATCGCGGTAATCGGCCTGCGATGTCCCTCGACCTTGGCCAGTCGGCACGCCTGGAACGCCGAGACCAGCCCAACCACGGCCAGCAGTGTTCCGGCCAGCCAGGTGTGCTTGCCGGTGGCCATCAGGATCGAGCCGATGCCAAATGCCAGCGCACGCAACGATGCGCAGCGTGAGGTGCGTCCCGCCCGGCAATGGTACCCGCAACTTGTGGACGGCAAGGTGACGGCTTTGCGACGCTGGCTTTCCCATGCAGGAAAGGGCGCGTATGCATACGGGACTGTCGACTTGGACTCAGCAGCCTGGGGCGCGGGTTCGGTGACAGTGATCGTTTCGCCGCAGTCGGGACACATGATGCGATCAGCGAGATACATCTCGCTGACCTGTCCGCACCACCCACAGTTACAGCGCGCTTCCATGCTCATGGGTGCACCCTGCGCAGAGTATACCCCACGCATTCGCATTGCGCACGGACTTTGACGAAAGTGGCGTTACTTCAGTGCTTCGCGGGCGGCTTGCAAGCGGAGTTTGTCACCATCCTTGAAGAAGGCGCGCAGCATGGCCTGTTGCTGTTCCGAAAGGTCGGAATCGAAGGCCGAGAACGAGTCATTGAAGTACTTTGCCGCCTCAGCGTCGCGGTTGAGCCTGATCAGCGCCTCGACTTTTGCGGCATGGGCGTAGTCTTTGAACTCGCTGCGGCCGCGGCGGCGCAGAAGTTCGTCGGCGGCATCGATCACGCCCTGCGGGTCATGGCGATAGTCCGCACGGCGGATGCTGGCGTAAAGCTGCAACTCAAGCGGCTGCTCGCCCTCTGCGACCATGCCGCGGGGGTCCGGCACGGAACGCCGTGTCGCGAGCAGGTAGCCTTCCTGCAAGGTGCCGGGTGCCTTGACGCCGGCAAGCGCTGCCTCCAAGCGGGCAAGGTCAACAGCGCGCAGGTCGCGGCTGCTGGCAGAAATCTCGGTGTCTACGGCACTGAGCGCGCTGTCCAGCTGGCTCAGGAATGTCACGTATTCGACGCGCCGGTTTGCCGGCAGGCGCGAAACCTCGCCTGCAAGCCACAGGTTCCGCCGCACAAGGTCAGACGAGTCCATCTCAATCCGCAGCACCTGGCGCTGCTGGTCGATGTCAATGACACGCATCGCGCTTACGTTGCGACGCAGGCTGTCAAAGCGTTCGTAGTGATCACCCAGCGAGGGAAGAAGGTCTTCTTCAGTCGGGGCAACTGCGTCAGAGACCAGGCCGCCGGTGCCCTCGATCTCTGGGTCATTGGTGTCCCACATTCCGGGCACGCCAATGACCGCCAGCACAAGTGCGGCAGCCACGGCACCGATACCCACCTGCACCACGTGCTGCCACAGCGGCCTCGGGGCGGGCAGAATTCGGGTGCGGGCGCGGTCAGCCAGTTCTTCTTCGCGAATACGGCCGATCAGCCGCTCGTCAAAGCCGGCAGGCGGCTGCTTGGCCGGGATCTCGTGCAGCAGTTTGATCGCATGGCGCAACTGCTCTACCTGTTCGGCCAGCGCGGCATTGGTTTCCATGCGGCGGCGGAACGCGCGTTCAGCGTCGGCGTCCATGCGCCCGTCCACGAAGTCGTGGATTTCAGGCGGATACGGCTGGTACTCGGATGCTTCCATATCAGGGGCCCCAAATTCCGGTTGCAGCCAAGGGGTGGCTGCAGCCGGAGTTGATACGCACATCTCTCACAACGCTGGCAGAAAATCATGCGCCGGCGCTGGCGTTGCCTTCTTCTTTATCGACGTGACGCGAAATGCGCTGGGTGAAAAACTCCCGCGCCCGTGCCAGCCGCGCCGAGACTGTCTTTACGCTGCACCCCAGGATTTCGGCTGCTTCTTCATGGGTAAGTTGCTGCACATCGACCAGCTCAAGCACATCGCGAAACTTGGGGCTCATCGCCGCAAGCGCCTGCTCAATCAACTGCTTGAGTTCGTTGTTTGTCGTGGTTGCCGCGGGCCCGCGTCCCGGGTGCTCAAACTGAAGCGCGGGGCCGTCTTCATCGTCCTCAGGCATGCGGCCCTTGAGCACGGTGAAGGTGACCGGTCGCTTCTTGCGGATGTAGTCGGTGACAAGGTTGCGCGCGACGCGGTACAGCCACGCGCTGGCGGTCTGGTCGCGGATGTTGTCGAGCTCTTTGAACAGCCTGACAAACGTTTCCTGGGCAAGGTCTTCGGCTGCGCTTTCGTCTCGTAGTAGGCGAAAGACATAGCTGAAGATCGGGCCGCGGTACTTCTCGAGGTAACGTTCGAACCGGTCCATGCGCGGGGAGACTCCCTGGACCATAGATTGTGCGCGCGGTTGCGCTTTTAAGCCAAGGTGCATTTGGATTCCCCTAAGTCAGGCGCGGCCCTGACCTTATTCATACGCGGTGGGTGGGGCGTTTTCTCCGCAAAAAAACAGGCGGCGCCCCGGGCCGCCCAGAACGCGCCGCTTCCATTACGCTGAATTCGCGTTGCAGATGCAGGCCGATCGCGGAATCAGGCGTGCCTTGTCGTTGATTAACCCGCTGCCTTATCCCATGCTTTACGTAGAAAGCTTCCGGCTGGAGGCCGCTTTGGGTATTGGCGTACGACGTTGGACCCAGCGCAGGTTGCTGTATCCCCTGGCGATCTTCGCAATCATTGCGCCCACGGTCATCCTGGGCCTGTTCGGCGCGTACGCGCTGCGCGAGATTGAGCTTCGGCCTACCCAGTACCGTACCGAGCTGCGCGAGCTGCAACAGTCGCTCGAAATCGCCCTCGAAATGCGCTTGCGTGCACTATCGCTGGAGCCGCCGGCAGACCGTGCAGCCGTGCCCGCTGTTGCAGTGGATGCAGAAAAGTACTTCGCTGACTTTAACCAGGCGGTCGCTTCCGTCTGCCTGATCGGCGTGGATGGCAAAGTCGTTGCCTCGCGCACTTTGAAGGGCGAAGTGGTCTTTGAAATGACGCCGGCGCTGACCGAGGCCCTGCGCGCCATACAGGCCCAAACAGCAGGCGCCGAGGCCAGGCGGCAATCGATCATGCTGCCGCCCGATGCGAGCGGAAACCAGCAGACCTGGATGGTGCATTACCGCTCACGCACGAAAAGTTTCGTGGCGTGGCTGCTGATCCCGGGCGAAGTGGAGCGGCTTGTGAACACGCACATTTCGGGCTTTGCCCTGCCGAATGATGCGCTCAGCCTGCAACTGGTGGACCGCACCGCCTTGACCTGGAATGACGCGCAGGGCCAGCGCTTTGAGACGCTGGGGTTTGTACCCGTGCACCGCGAACTCATGCCCAACCGCTACGTGGTCCTGAAGATTGACACGGATCGCCAGTTCTACAAAGACAGCACGCTGCTCAGCAGCATCTTCGTAGCCATCGCGGTGCTGTGCGTGCCGATCGTTGCCAGCGCGACGTTGATGGTCGTGCACATGATCCTGCGCGAAGCCAGCGAGGCCCGCAAGAAAGTCGACTTCGTTAGCAACGTGACGCACGAGCTGAAAACACCACTGACCAGCATTCGCATGTTCGTAGAAACTCTGAAGCTGGGCCGCGTGAAAGACGAGAACCAGGTCAAGGCATGCCTGGATGTGATCATGACTGAAACAGACCGCCTTGGCGCGCTGATCGACCACGTGCTCAGCTTCAGCAAGGTCGAGAACCAGGTCAAGAAGTACAACATGCAGCCGAACAACCTGGCGCAGGTCGTGCGAGACACGGTCGGGTTGTTCAAGGCCCAGGCGACCAACGAGAAGGGCGAGGTGCGCCTCAAGATGCTTCCCGGCCTGCCGAGCCAGGCCATGTTCGACAAGGATGCAGTGCGCGAAGTAGTGCTGAACCTGCTTAGCAACGCGATCAAGTATGGCGGCTCGGAAAAGTTGGTGTTCGTGAATGTTGGCGTAGACCGCAACGACCTGTTCATTGAAGTGGCGGACCGAGGGATCGGCATCCCGCAGGAAGAACTGGGCCGCATCTTTGACAAGTTCTACCGCGTCGACCAGGAACTCTCGCGCAACGTGGACGGCACGGGCCTCGGGCTGGCTATCTGTAAGGAGATCGTGCAGGCACACGGCGGGCGAATTGCCGTTACGTCGATACTGCGCAAGGGCAGCACGTTTACCGTGTATCTGCCCTATCGGCCCCCCAAGCCGACCGGGCAGAAGCGTCCCACAACCACGCAGATTTCGTCAAGCAGCCGCCGCGACACGAAGACCGTGGCTGGAGAGCCGGTATGAGCAGGTGGCGCGAGTTCGTGGCATCCATCGTGCGCGCGGACCTGCGCGTGCTGTTTGCGTGCGTGCTTGCGTCCGTTTGCGTCGTGGCTGCGTTGGCGCAGGACGAAATGCCACCCGAGCCAGAGCCGGAGCAGCCCGCTGAGCCCAAGGGCTCATTGCAGCCGCGGCCGGACGAAGACCCGCAAACCATTGCATGGGTCAAGGCGCTGGCCGGTGCACGACCCCAATCGCTCAGCGTTGCGGAAGGAGTGCTTCTCCGCCACTGCCTGACGCCCGAGGGTGACCGGTTTTACTACTACCGCGAAACCGCCCGCGTCGAGGCCAAGGACGACAAGCCCGGCACAGTCAGCTACGCACTGTTTTGCGTCGGAAGCGACAAGTCCGAGTCCAAGGTTGCCGACACGGGGGCCGCAGCGCTGCCGCCGATCTTTCTTGCGGATGGTCGAATCCTGTTCGTGTCGCGCCGCCACGACCTGAATGACGATGCCTTGGTCGACGAGTTGGATGATGCCGCCCTGATGGTCAGCAATCGCGACGGCGGGAACCTGCGCAGCGTTGCGAGTCTTGGCGCCGGCGAAGTGCCCGTGGCGGCCTGGCGCGAGGGGCGCGAAGTGCTGATCGCGACGCCCGGCGATGACGAGGTCAGCGGCTGGATTGTCAGCCTGAACATCGTGACCGGCAAGCGCGAGAACGTTGTGCAGGCGTTTAATGTCGCGCTGGTGCTGGCCGACGATCGGCTGCTGATTGAGCGCATGCAGGCGACCGAGCCGCCCAAGAAGCCGATGCGCTGGGACCGGCGCGGCCCGGCTGCGCCGGAAGAAGTCGAGACACCCGAGCCTGGTTTGCTTGACCACGTGGAGTATCTCGTCTACGAGCCCAAGGACGGCAACGTCGTTTCGTTGTTTCGTCCAAGCCGCAAGTCCCGCATTGTCGTTACCGGTGACAACTCGTACTTCGGCGTGCAGGAGCGCGACGTCAGCCAGTCAGCAGTTCGCGGCAATCCGTACTCTCAGCGTCAGGGCGCCCTGAACGCGGAGATTCTGATCATTGACGATGCCGAGCACCGCGACACACGCAGCCCCGCCGCCCGCTACAGCTACGAAGTGCTGGGCTGGATTGAGGGCCGCGGCGCCCTGCTGGTTGAGCGCGGCAACCTGGGCTCGCGACTTATGCTGATGGACCGCGCGCTGAAATTTCACCGGCTGGCGGAGTTCGACCTGGTGGCAACCGGTTACTGCGCCAGTCGCGACGGGCTTACAGTCGGGTGGCTTGAGGTTGAGGACACCGACAAGAATGGGTTGCTTGAGCCCTGGGCCGACAAGTCCCGCCCGCACTACCTGAAAATCGAGTAGTGCATTGCGACCTTCCCGCACCAGCCGCGCTTGCTAGAACGACGGCGGAGGTTGCACATGGCATCTGCCGCAAGAAGCAAGGCCAGCAGGAAACTCGACGTCGCCAAACTCGCCGAAGCCGCCCTCAAGGGCAAAGGTCCCCGCGACATCTACGCGCCGCGCGGCACGCGGCTGCACGCCAAGTCGTGGCTGACCGAGGCGCCGCTGCGCATGCTGATGAACAACCTCGACCCCGCCAACGCCGAGAACCCACGCGAGCTGGTGGTGTACGGCGGCATCGGCCAGGCGGCCCGCAACTGGCCATGCTTTGACGCCATCCTGGAGACACTGCAGAAACTCAAGGCGGACGAAACGCTGTTGATCCAGAGCGGCAAGCCCGTGGCCGTGTTCAAGACGCATTTAGACGCCCCGCGCGTGTTGCTGGCCAACAGCAACCTCGTGCCAAAGTGGGCGACGTGGGAGCACTTCAATCAACTGCGTGAACGCGGCCTCATGATGTTTGGCCAGATGACCGCCGGCTCATGGATCTACATCGGCACCCAGGGCATTTTGCAGGGCACCTACGAGACCTTCGCGCAGGCCGCGCGCACGCACTACGGCCCCAAGGCAACGTTGAAGGGCAGACTGGTCGTCACAGCGGGCCTGGGCGGCATGGGCGGCGCGCAGCCGCTGGCAGCGAAAATGGCGGGCGGGACATTCCTGGCCGCAGACGTTGACGCGTCAAGAATTGAAAAGCGGCTGCATTACCGGTACCTGGACGAGATCGCCCCGGGCATCGATGCCGCCATCGACCGTGCCCTGGAAGCCCGCACCGCGGGCGAGGCCGTCAGCATCGGCGTGTGCTGCAACGCGACGGAACTGCTGGACCGGCTGATCAAGCGCAGCATCACGCCGGACCTGCTGACCGACCAGACCAGCGCCCACGACCCGCTGAACGGCTACGTGCCCGACCGCATGACGCTCGCCGAGGCCTTGAAGCTGCGCAAGTCAGACCCTCGCGAGTACGAGAAGCAGGCTTTCCGCACCATGGCCAAGCACTGCCGCCAGATGCTGACGCTCATGCGCAAGGGCGCGCACACGTTCGACTACGGCAACAATCTAAGGGGCCACGCGCTGGAAGCCGGTGTGAAAGATGCGTTCGACTTTCCCGGTTTCGTGCCCGCCTACATTCGGCCGCTGTTCTGCGAGGGCAACGGCCCATTCCGCTGGGTGGCGTTGAGCGGCGACCCGCAGGACATTTACACCACGGACGACGCCCTGATGAAGCTGTTTCCGAAGCACAAGCACCTGCACAACTGGCTGAGAAGCGCGCGCAACGCGTTTGAGTTCCAGGGGCTTCCGGCGCGCATCTGCTGGCTGGGCTACGGCGAGCGCCACAAAGCCGGGCTGCTGTTCAACAAGCTCGTGCGCGAGAAGAAGCTGAAGGCGCCGATCGTGATCGGCCGCGACCACCTCGATTGCGGCAGTGTTGCCAGCCCCAACCGCGAAACCGAAGCCATGAAAGACGGAACGGATGCCGTTGCCGACTGGCCGATTCTCAACGCGCTGTTGAACACCGCCTCAGGGGCGACGTGGGTCAGCTTCCACCACGGCGGTGGAGTAGGCATGGGCTACAGCCTGCACGCCGGGCAAGTGATCGTCTGCGACGGCACAAAAGAAGCCGACAAGCGCATCGAGAGGGTCCTGACCAACGACCCCGGCACCGGCATCGCAAGACACATCGACGCCGGCTACGCAGAAGCCAAGCGCTACAACAAGAAAGCCGCCAACCCGGTACAGATACCGATGGCATAGCACGTCAGCCCGGCCAGCCATGGCCGGGCCTTTGCTCTGGCGACAGTTCATGCGGGCTGCGAACAATCGGAGAGGACGATCCATGAGCGACGATGGCGACATGCCAGCGAAGGATTTCAGAGCGATCCAGAAGGCTTTCAAAAAAAAGAAAGTGACGGGCCCGTGCCCCGCCTGCGGCGCGGCGTTTGAGACGCGGGCGATTCTGTCGAACTATGCGGCGTTGCGCTTCAGTGCCGCGCGCGATGACGACACAGACGAAGCCGGCGCAAGCTTTGCCGCCAGCATCTGCACCAAGTGCGGGCACGTCTGGATGTTCCACGCCGACACCCTTGTGGGGGAATAGATTCCCGCCGGTCAAGGCAGCATTCTGTAACACCTGCATACCGACGCGCTTGCCTGTGGGGTGTTCGTGAGGGATGATGCCGCGTGCTCACGCCGCATTGGAGTTCAACCATGCTTCGACTTGTGCTTGTCGCGCTGCTTTTCAGCGCATCGCTTGCCGCTGAAGACCTGGAGTTCAAGCCGCTCATCGTTTCGCCGTCTAGTGGCAACATCAACCCGTCCTCGCTGCTGATCACGTGGGACAAACCTGACACCGCGCCGAAGAAGCTGGAGGTCTTCATCTTCCATACCGCGTGGATGGTTGCGCCTTCTGTAGAAGAAGTTTGCCCCAAGTGGCGTGACTTCCTGTTCGCCGAACAGTTCGACGCGGAGGCCTTCCGCAAAGCCAATGGTCCCGAAACCACGCGCTACCACATCGAGGTGAAGGACAACCACATGCCGCTGGGCGTGATCGGCCACGAAGAAGAGTACCGCATCCGAAACGTGCACGTGTTGTTCATCGATGGCGAGGGCAAGCGCACCTTGCCGGTGAACCTCAAGGCCACCATCGAGGCACCCGAGTTGACCCGCGCTGACTGCTACTACCTGCCAAACTACCTGCCGTACTTCACGCAGACGCGCGTGTTCGACAAGAAGCCCAGCAAACTGAAGTGGGCTCTGCCGCAGTTGGGTGCCGCTTACGAGATAGAAAAAGTGCTGTTCGTGGGCGCTGAAAACATGATCAACAGCTATCACGTTTCGCGCGTCAAGGACGGCTTCGCCGGCTGGATTGCCGGAGCCGATGACTACAGCAAGCCGATGGTGCAGGAACTGGCAAAGGACGCGACAAGCTGCTGGATCAAGACGCTGAACTTCAAGTCCTGCATAGTCGTCGCCGTAACCAAGTGTGGCCTGCGTTTTGGATGTAAACTGGAAACCCAGGGCCCCAGCTACGAAGCCCAGGCGAGCGCTGAGGACCAGAAGACTCTGCCGGCCATCGAGCTTAAGCCTGTCGAGTCAGGCAAGCCGGACTAACGAAAGAACCCATGGATCGCCATCGACGCATGTTCTTGAGCCGCGGGGCCGCGGGCTTTGCCGTGGCCGCCGGCACGATGCTGCTGCCGGCTTGGGCGCGCGCGACGCCCTCAGACGGCAGCGTATTACCTGCGTTCTTTGATGCCGAACTTGGCAAAGAAGTCAAAGCGACTGAGGCCAACATCGAAGGCCCGTTCTTTCGTCGCAACGCCCCGTTTCGCGGCAAAGTCACGCCGCCCCTCGAGCCCGGTGTCGTCATGCTTCTCAAAGGCCGGGTGTGGGGTCTCGATACGCGCAAGCCACTGCCCGACGCGCTGCTCGATGTGTGGCAAGCCAACAAGGACGGCCGCTATGACAACGACGACGCAGCCAAACCGCCCGACCACGATGTGTACGTGAATCGCCTGCGGCTGCGCTGCGACGAAAAGGGGCGCTATGAGTACGAGACCATCCACCCCGGCAGCTACCTGAACGGCACCCAGTACCGACCGCCGCACATTCACTACCGCGTGCAGGCGGCTGGCTACAAAACGCTGATCACGCAGCTGTACTTCGAGGGTGACAAGCACCAGGAGAAGGACCCGTTCATCCGCAAGTCGTTGATCATCAAGCTGGAGCAAGCCAAGCGAGGCGAAGTCAGCTACGAAACCGGCACGTTCGACATTGTGCTGGCCAAAGCCTGAGGCGGGAAATTGCATCAATCTGACAGCATCGGCGCATAGAAATGGCTCATTCAACGCGAGGCCATGAGCATGCCGTGCTAGACTAGGGCCATGGAGTCCATCGAGATTGCATTCGCAATCGTTGCCATCATCGGCCTCGGGGTTGCCGGGGTGATGGTGTGCGGTGGGTGGCAGGTTGCCAAATACGCTTCGCGCATGTGGCTGAACCGCCGCCAGGTCCAGGCCCGGTAAGCGCCTGCCGCCGACCTACTCCACGCCAGCCGCCAGCTCTTCCCACTTGCTGTAGGCTTCGACGATCTGGTGTTTGACGGCTTCGAAGGCTGTGTTCAGTTTCATGGCTTCTTCGGCCGATGCCGTGCCGTCGGCACTGAATGCCTTGGCGAGTTGGTCTTCCAGTTCCTTCTGCTTCGATTCCAGCTTTTCGATGCGTGCCTCGAGCGCCCTGATCTCCGCCCTCAGCTTGTGCTGTTCGCGCTGCTTGGCCTTCTGGTCTTCGCGCTGCTGCTTGGCGTCGCTGCGTCGGTCAGCAGCGCTCTTCTGGCTGTGAAGTTGCAGCGTGCCCTTGGGCCCCTGCTGCGCCTGCTGGTGCTTTTCCTGCCACCATGCCGCGAACGTGCCCTTGAATGGTTCAAGCTGCCGGTCTTTCAACTCGACGACGCGGTTCACCAGCTTGTCGAGAAAGTAGCGGTCGTGGCTGATCACAAGCAGCGTGCCCTCAAACTCATCCAGCATTTCCTCAAGCTGCTCGCACGCCTGGATGTCCAGGTGGTTCGTGGGCTCATCCAGCATCAGGAAGTTCACCTGCTCATGCACAAGCCGCGCCAGTTGCAGCCGGCTCTTTTCGCCGCCGCTCAGCGTTCCGATCTGCCGGTTCAGGTCGTCGCGGTTGAATAGGAAGCGATGCAACATCAGTGTGGCTGGCTGATAGTCCAGGCCACTCGCTTTCAAGAACCATTCGATCAACGACGCGTGCTCATCCAGAGCGTGCTGGTGAATCTGCGAATAGTCGCCGATCTTGGCGGCTTTGCCGGTGCGCAGGCGGCCGGTGATGTGAAACGGTCCTTCCTGTACATCCAGGTCCGGATGTTCCCAGTTGGCGTGGTTCAGGATCGCATTGAACAGCGTGGTTTTGCCGCTGCCGTTGGGGCCAACCAGTGCCACGCGCTGTCCGTACTCGATGGTGAGCGATGCGTTGTCCAGAAGGATTCGGGAATCGGTGCTCGGAGCAGCTCCCGGCTCTTGATTCCCAACTCCAGCCACACTGACCGTCAGCTCGTCAATCTCAAGCGCAAGGTGACCCTTGAAGCGGCCATCACCGAGGCTGGCGTGAAAACGGTTCTCACTGCGGTCCGGCGCGTCGATTTTCTCGACCTGCTCCACGCGCATTAGCATTGCCTTGGCGCGCTTGGCCTGGCCGGGATCGTCATATGCCCGCGCCATGTCAAGCAACCTGCGCGCCTGGAACTCGATGCGCTTGATCCAGCGCTGCTGGGCCTTGTACTGGCGTTCCTGCAATGCCAGCGCTTCTTCTTTCTGGCGCGCGAAGTCGCTGTATCCACCGGCCCAGCGCGTGACCTTGCGGCTGTGCAATTCCCAGATTTCGCTGACGGTGGCGTCAAGCAGGTGGCGATTGTGGCTCACCATGACCACGGCGGCGCGTGAGCGGCGCAGGAACTGGATGAACCACTCAATGCCTTCCATGTCGAGGTGGTTGCTGGGCTCATCCAGCAGCATCAGCTCAGGTTCCTGCAGCACGATGCGCGCCAGCGCAATGATGTTGCGTTCGCCGCCGCTGAAGGTGGTGATTGGCTGCTGCCACGCAGCTTGGGGCAGACCCAGGCCGGTCAGCACCTGCTCGATGCGGCGGTCAACCTCATAGCCGCCGGCGAAGTCATGCTCATGCTGCAACCGCTCGTAATCGGCGAGAACGTCTTCGCCGCTTGCCAGGCGTTCCTCCAGTGCCCGCAGTCTTTCTTCGCGCTGTACGTCTGCGGCGAATAGTGCACGCATCTCTGACCACGCGGTCGCGCCGGGCGGCGCTTTCAGCTCCTGTGTCTGAAAGGCGAGGCGGATGTTTTTCTGGCGATGTACCTGCCCGGCGGTCGGTTCGAGCTCGCCGGTGATCAAGCGCAGGAGCGTGGACTTGCCGGTACCGTTCTGGCCGATCAATCCAATCTTGGCGCCGGGTTCAATGTCCAGCGACACGCCCCTGAGCAATTCGGGGCCACCGAAATGCATGCCGGCTTGCGATATCGTGACCAAGGGCATTACACGTAACTCCTTGCTGGGCTGAATGGTACACTCTACCCGGCGTCGGGCATCGGGGTGTTCGACGTCTGAACGGGCAGGAGCTTCTGTTCTGCATTTTTTTGCAGTAAGCGTAACTGTCATGCGCCTACACATTTACCGCAGTGTGCTGGATCAAGTGAGGAGATTGGCCATGAAGACGAGCGTATTGGCGCTCTTGATTGCGTTGGCGTTTGCGCCGGCGGTGTTTGCCCAGACGCTATCGGGCAAAGACGCGCCTGGTTTTGACGCCAAGGATTGCATCAACGCGCCGGAAGCAACCACGTTTGAGCAGTGCAAGGGCGACGTGGTGTTGATCAAGTTCTGGGGAATCAACTGAGGGCCCTGTGTGAAGGCGTTGCCTTCACTCAACCGGCTCTACACGGAGAAGAAGGAAAAGGGACTTCATATTTTCATCGTCTACGCGCAGGGACACCCGCGCGAAGAAGTGGAAAAGTTCCTCAAGGATAAGGGCTGCAACGTGCCTTGCCCGTTCACCGGCTCAGACTTCGGCGGATATCGCGACGGCTGGAGCGGCTTGCCATACGGATTCGTGATCGGCCCGGATGCCAAGGTGGTGTGGGAAGGTCGCAGCGGCTACGAGGCAGTGATTGACAAGCAGTTGGCACGCATCAAGTACCCCGGGTTGGGCAAGCTGGATGTTGCACCGGGCCTTGAGAAGGCAGCCACACTGTTCAGCACCGGCGAGTACGCCAAGGCGAGCGAGGAAGCCAGCAAGCTGAAAGAGAAGAAGGCTGACGACGCGGCACTGGTCGCAGACGCAGACTTCATCATCGGTCGCGTAGACCAGACGGCGAAGGACCTGCAGGCCAAGGCCGACGAGACACAGACAACCCGGCGCTACCACGAAACCGTGAAGGCGCTGGAGAAGCTGGCAAAGGGTTTCAAAGGCACCGAGATCGGTGACAAAGCCGACGAGGACCTGAAGAACCTGAAGAAAGACAAGGACGTAAAGAAAGAACTGTCGGCGTGGGACGCGCTGGAAAAGACCTTGGCTGCCAATGAAAAGGCCAAGGACAGCGCCGCGAAGAAGAAGTCGCTGAACGACTTCTACAAGAAATATGAAGGCACAGCCGCCGCCGATGAGGCGAAGAGGATGGCTGAAGCAATCGCATAAGCCTCGAAATCAGATCGGCCCGGCCGCTTATGGCCGGGCCGTTTTCATTTGGGCCTGGCCTGGTCCACGCGTATCGTGGAGTCGGATGCTCTGTTGAAAGCATACGTTTTGGGCGGGTTTGGCGGTGCTTGAAACTGGCGGTGCAAAAGCAGGGCGGTGTTGTGCACCAGTACCCTGAGCAGCAACTCGCCCCATTGGCCGGCTACGCTGGTTGAGCGCAACTGGCTCCCGAACCTGCGCTTGTCCTGGCTGTACGTCCCTTCCACGTGCCAGCGCTGCCCGTACTTCTTCTTTGGAAACCGTCTCCACAGCTTGTTGCGATGTCTGCCGGTCGGGCCTGTCTTTGGCGGTCGACCGATGGTCGGCGGCATGATGCTGCGGACTCCCAGCACATCCGCGTACTCATGATTCGGCTCGCTGTCGTAGCCCGCGTCGGCCAGCATCACCGTGATCTCCACACGCTCAAGGGCACGGGTCAGCAGTGACTCGAACGACGGACAATCTGGCCACGGGCCGATAGACGCCTGCGCCGACAGGTTGAGATAGCTGCGCGTGTCGCAGACCGTAGCGAGCTTGGGAAAGGTGTGCTTGACCTGACCGCTGCGGCGACCGAAGTAGGCCGACATACAGCCGGCTTCGTAGCCGGTGGAATCGACGGCGGCGATGACCTCCGGCTCGATCAGCTTCAGTCGGCGAGCGGCGCAAACGGACGCGTCAAGAAGAGCCGCAAAGCCCTTTTTGAGCAGGCGATCCTGCGCGTACTTGAGGGTGGAGTAGTTGGGGAGCTGCTTCAGGCCGAGAGTCTCTTTGATGTCAGGCCAGTCATGGAGCATGGCGATGACACCGCGATAGTCGGTGTTGAGGAAGTGCTTGAAGGCGAGGATGGCGAAGAGCTGCGCCTGGGTGTACTTGTGTGGGCTCTTGGGGTGTGAGTAGGGATCGAGCCCCTGCTGGCCGATCTGAAACGCCATCTCAACAAACGCCTTGGGCGACTTGGTTAACGAGCGCATGGTTAAACCTCCATGCATCCCGTATCGACAAACCACCAGCCAATCCTTTAGCTGTTTTCAACAGAGCAGGAGTCGGAGGAATACCCATGCGCGTGCTGCTCATGGCATTGCTGATGTTGGCGACACCCCTGATCGCGGGCGACTTGAAGGTGGGGGACGAGGCCCCGAAGTTCCGCGCCGGCGGCGTGCTGGTGAACCCACCCGAGTTCGCGCGTTCGCTGGAGGATTGCAAGGGCGACGTCATCGTCATCTTCGAGTGGCACACACGCGACGGCACCGCCAGCAAGCTGCCCGACCTGCAGAAGTATTGGGAAAAGCACGGCGAGAACGGGCTGATGATCTTTACGATTCATCGCCTGGACTTCGAGAAGTTGCCGCAGGTGCGCCAACTCGCGCATGACCGCAAGCTCACCTTCCCGATTGCGATGGGCGGTTTCTACGACGACAAGAACGAGTTCTTCAAATACAAGGGCGACAGCGGGTTCCGGACTGCCGTGATCGACGTGGAAGGCAAGATCGCCTACCACGGCGACGGCGACTTCAAACCAGCGCTTGACGCCGAACTGGCTAAGGTCGTGTACCCCAATCTTGGTCGGCACGCCGTCACGGAGAATGCCGCAAAGGTCGCGCGCGGACTGCAGAAACGCGAGTGGGGCAAGGTGCTGGCCGATGCAGAGAAGCTGCTGGCCACGGAACTGGATGACGACACTGAGGCTGACTTGCAGGTCGTTGCAGACCGCCTGAAGTCATTTGCCGAAACGCGACTCAAGAGGATCGAAGGCTGGACTGCAGAAAAGCGTTACGACCTTGTGATGAAAACGCTGGAGAAGCAGCGAGAGGATTTTCGCGGCCACAAGTTATCGGACGACGCCAAGGATGAGATTGCGCGGCTGAAGAAGGACAAGGAACTCAAGAAAGAGCTCAAGGCATGGGAAGACCTGCAGAAGCTGAAAGACAAGCAGGAATTCGGTGACTGGCAACTGTACGTCACGTCGCTGAACGCGTTTGCAAAGGCTCAGGCGGGCACCGGTGCAGCCACCCACGCCGAGTCTGAGGCCAAACGCGTGAAGAACGAGTGGTCTGAGCAGTAGGACCCATGCCAACTGAGCGGGAATTCGAACAGCTTCGCCTGCGCATGGTCGAGACGCAGATCGTTGCACGCGGAGTCAGGGACCCGCGCGTGCTTGAAGCAATGCGCCAGGTGCGTCGGCACGAGTTCGTCGATGGCTCGTTGGCACGCAGCGCCTATGCCGACCAGCCGCTGTCGATCGGGCACGGCCAGACCATCAGCCAGCCTTACATCGTCGCCTGGATGAGCGAACTGCTCGCGCTTGAACCGGGGCACGAAGTGCTGGAGGTCGGCACCGGTTGCGGCTACCAGTCTGCGGTACTGGCGAAGTTGTGCCGCCATGTGTTCAGCATCGAGCTGGTACCGGAGCTTTCGCGGCAGGCCGCGATCAACCTGCAGCGCGCGGGTGTTGAGAACGTGACGCTGCGGGTGGGCGACGCGCACGCGGGGTGGCCCGATGGCGGCGAGTTCGAGCGCATTCTGGTTGCAGCCGCCGCGATCTCGGTGCCACAAGCGCTGACCCGCCACCTTGCGCCGGGCGGGCGCATGGTGCTGCCGGTAGGCACGCGCGGTGTGCAGCAGATGACGCTGGTGACCAAGGACAGGCACGGCCGCCTGGAGACGCAGGAACTGGGCCCGGTGGCGTTCGTGCCACTGGTGCCGAGCACGCCGTAGCTTCAGGAACCCACCGAGCCTTGCCAGCTACAGCTTCTCGACGATCAGGCCTTTGTGGTCGATGGCCGGTGTAAGGGCGTGAGACTCCATGCCGTGGCGCTTGTAGGCCGCCTGCATCGCCTCGGCAATTGGTTTCATGTCGCCGGTTCCGAGTGCAATCATGCTGCCGCCCGCGCCACTGATCGTGGCGCCGAATGCGCCCGCATCAATCGCGCTGCGCACGATGTCCTCATAGCCCGCGATCATCGACTTGCGGTGCGGCACATGCAGCCGGTCTTCAAACCCGGCGGCAATCGCCTTTGCTTCGGCTGTGCGCAATCCCCACAACAGAGTCAGCAGCGAACGCTGGTTGCTGACCGCTTCTTTGCGCTTGAGTTGCTCAGGCAGCCACGAGCGCGTAGCGTTGGTGTTTTCTTTCAGGGTCTCGCGCGGTACGCACAATGCCACCTTGATGCTGTCGTGCATCTTCACGGTGCTTGCGCGCGTGTCATTGCCGATCAGCAGCGCGGCTTGCAGGCCTCCATAGCTGGCTGCGGCGGCGTTATCGGGGTGGCCTTCAATCTCAATGGCGTCCTGGAACACGACATCTTTGTTGGCTTCGCCCTTGCGCCAGAACTCGGCCAGCGCAGCACCGGCCACGGTCGCCGCAGCGCTGCTGCCCAACCCTTGGGCAATGACGATGTCGGATTTTACGGCGCACTTCAGTTCCTTCGGCAGGTGGTACTCGGGGCCCGCGCGCAGGATGGCCTTGACGAACGAAGTTGCCAGCAGGTTCGGCTCGCCGGGGTGGTCGATCGAGAACTCAAGCAGCGTGCCACCGTAGTTGGTGTTCGGTTCGACGGCCTTGTGCCACCAGTCCAGGGGACTGTCGAACTCTTTCAACAGCACCCTGTCGGAAGACCATTCGACGGTGGCATGCAGCCGAATGTCCAGCGCCAGGGCAAGCGTGTCAAACCCTGGCCCCAGGTTCGCGCTGGAGGCTGGCACCGAAATATGCACTTTGTTCGCGCTCGACGATGTCACGGTAGTTGTCCTTATCCAGGCGCAGGAGCGCCGGCTCGCCCTTTACGTGTCGAAGACTGCCGATTTCAGGAAGCAGGGACATCATACGCCCCTCTTCCACAACGTCCGTAATCACACCGAGATAATTTACGTCACGGCTGGCAATTTGGGCAATCGACAAAACGCGAAGTCCCATCGCTTCCAGCGCGATCACTGCGGCGCTGGTGTCGGCCTCAGCTACCGGCAGCCGCAGGAAGTAGCACAGTTTCAGCGTACTCGTGTCTGCGACCCTGATGCCTTCCCCGGCTTGCTTGTGAAAACCCGGCAATTGGCCCGCGCCGCCGCGCGCGATTTTCACGATGTCGTTCAGCACCGCGCTGGCGGTCGGCAACTCGCCGGCACCCTTGCCCAGGAACGTGAGCTCCTTGAACCCGGGGCCCTCCAGAATGATCGCGTTGAACTCGCTGTCGACGTCGGCCAGCAGTTCGCCGCGATGCACCAGCGCCGGGTGTACCCGCAGGCTCAAGCCGTCGCCGGTGCGGCGAGCTGCGGCTACCAGCTTGATGCGGTGTTCCATGGCCAGGGCCAGCTGAATGTCAACCTGGCGGATCTTCGTGATGCCCTCAGTGTGGATGCGCTCAGGTGACACGTGTGCGCCAAAGGCCTTCATCGCCAGCAGGCTAAGTTTCTCTGCGGCGTCGATGCCCTCGACGTCAAGCGTCGGGTCGGCTTCTGTGAAGCCCTTGGCCGATGCATCGGCCAACGCCTCGTCGTACTCACACCCGGCGCGCTCCATGAATGTCAGGATGTAGTTGGTGCTGCCGTTGATCACGCCCTTAATCACGGTCAGCTCTTCGCAGGCAAGGCTGCGGTCGAGAACCTCGATAATCGGGATGTGCGCGGCGACCGCCGACTCAAACCCGATCGCTGTGCGGTCGCCGGCGGCCTCAAGATAGCGGGGCAGGCTGCGGGCCAGTGACGATTTGTTGGCTGTCACCAGCGGTATGCCGCGCGAAAGCGCTGCGCAGCCGGCTTGTACAGCAAGAGTGTTTCCGCCCATAACCTCGACCAGCAGGTCGATCTCGGGGTCAGTGGCAACAGCCATCGGGTCCGTGGTCACCCGAAAGCGCGTCATGTCGATGCCGCGCTGGCGTTGAGCGTCGCGGACCGCGACGTGGGTGACACGCAGCGCAATGCCATTGGCGGCCAACTCGCTGCGGTGCTTGTCGATCAGTTTGACCAGGCCCCCGCCAACGACGCCACAGCCAAGCAGGCCGATACGCAAGTCGCGCGGTTTGCCGTCGTCGGGCATGGGCTATCCCCCCGCAATGGCGGGCACGATGCTGAGCGAGTCGCCGTCTTTGAGCGGGGTGTTGAGATTGTCCAGGAAGCGAATGTCTTCGTCGTTCAGAAACACGTTCACGAAGCGGCGCACGTTGCCCTTTTCGTCGCAGATGCGCGCCTTGATGCCGTTGTGCTGGGCCTCAAGCGCGTTCAGTGCTTCGCCGACTGTGCCGGCGCTTACGCTGACCTCTGCGGTGTTGGCGGTCAGGTTACGCAGTGGCGTGGGAATGCGGATAATGTTCGGCATGCCGATGTCCTATGCAATCCATGAAAGCCCGTGGCGCGGGAGAATAGCAAGCAGGCAACCCGCTGCCAGCAGGAGACGTCCGGCGACCCTGAAATCAGGCAGCCGCGGATCTTGTCCGCGGCTGCCTGATTGCGATGTGGTGCGTGCGACTAGTTCAGGGCCGCGCGCGCAAACATGCGGTACAACGTCGCGCGCGAGACGCCAAGGCGGTCGGCCATTTCTTCCTTGGTGAGCCCCTGCTCTTCCATGTAGATCAGCAGGTCTTTGTTGAACAGCATTTCTACGGTCGAGTGCAGGCCGCTCTCCGTGCCGTGGGCCACCGCCCGGCGCAGGTACTCATCGATCACGTTCTTGCGCGAAGGCGTGTTTCCGTCCCCGGTGTCGGTCACGGCGCGATCGGCCAGCAGGAAGCGTACGATGGCGTCTTCGCGCGGCTCTGTGTCAGGTGCTGCCTCGAACACGACCAGGTCATCACCGTCGTTGCGCAAGAGTACGAGCCCTCGCACCAGGCCTGCCACAGGCGCGCTGCGGGCCGAGACCTGGACGGTGCCGTCCGCAGACTCGTTGTACACGCTTAGTACATCCGGGTTGGGCGCGCTGCGGCCAAGGTTCTGGACATTGGGGCCGCGCCGCCTTACCCATGTGCGCACGCCGAAGCGCGACTGCAAAATCTCAAAGAGTTTGCCCGTCTCCGGTGTCTGCGGGGTGGCGATATCGGCGGCAGCTGGCAGACGCGGCTTGTCGCCGCGAGCCTTGACCGGGGCAATGCGCGGCATGGCACGCGGGCGGCCTCGCTCGGTGTCGCGCAGGAACTGAGCGGCCTCTTTCACGACTTTCAGGTCCGCCGCGCGTATGCCGTAATGCAGCGCGCTCGAAGCGTACCGCGATGCGCCTTCGGCGTCGGCGAAGTGGCTGCGACACCGCGCCATCAGCAGCATGGCGGCGGCGCGGCGACGGTCTGACGTGTCGATGCCGGAAAGGCGGCGCAGCCTCTTGAATGCCCCTTTGAAGCGGCCTTCCGCAGCCAGGCGGTTGGCCGTTTCTTCAAGGTAGGCGGCCAGTGTCGGCGCCGAAACTTTTTCGAGCATCTTGTTGTTCACGTGGCTCAGCAGCCAGGTTGAGCGCTCGTCCAGCTTGAACGCCGGCGACTGCAGCAGTTGCACTCGCAGCAACGTCAGGTGCACACTCTTGTCCAGGTTGTCGCCGGCCAGGCGAATGGCGCGGCGCATCAGGCTGTCAGCCATGCGCGCGTCCTGCTGTGTCTGCAACGCCACGCTGCGTGCCGCCAGTGCCAGCCATTCAACGAATGCCGCAGTGCGGTACAGGTCGCGGCGCTTGGTCAGTTGGACAACCATGCCCCGCGCTCTCTCGACGTGACCGGCATCGGCAGTCAGCGCGGCAATCTTGACCTGGTCAATCTCTGCCGCATGGCGGCCGGATTCCAGAGCCATGCCTTGCCTGGTCGCCAGCTCAAGAATGCGCAGCGCTTCTTCGCTGTTTCCGGCGGCGTAGTGGTCTTCAAATCGCTTGCGTGCCAGACGCGATGCTCTTCGCGAATCGCCTGCCAGCAACAGTATCTCGACGCGGGCGTCGTCCTGTCCTTCCAGGCGCTGCTCAAAGGTATCGGCCAGGCGCACGGCGGTGCGCTGCATTGCGTCATTGCCTAGGTCGGACCGGATCTCGTCGCGCACGTACCGGCTGCCCGGGATTACCATGCCGTCCACAACTCGAAACAAGCCGCCCGCGGTCACTGCCTTGAGGGCACTGGTCCCGTTGCCTGTCTGTGCCGCGACTGCCTCAAAGTCCTCCAGCCCGATCGGGCAGGGCAACATCGCCAAGCCGGCGAGCAGTTGCTCATGGCGGCTGCGCATGTTGGAAATCTCGGCGCGTATCACAGTAGTGGACAGGTCTGAATCGCGACCTGAGGCTCGGGTTTCGCGCGCGCCCAAGGCCCGCAGGCGATCCAGGAATGCGTCGGAGTGATCAGTGCCGGTGCCGGTCTGGGACAGTACGACCAGTTCCGGCAGGGGCGTTGTAGTCGCGACATCCTGGGCGGCTTCGGCGCACGAGAGCATGTTGCCGAGCCACTGCAGGCTGGCAGCGTCTGCGGCGGACGGGTCCACCAGGATCAGGACGTCGGCGGCACCGGACAGCAGAGTGGCTGCATCGGCGGTGCCGAGTGACTGGCTGGCGCGGTTGAGTATCCAGGTGCGAAGGCTGAGCGCTCCGGAGATTGCGTGGCAAGGCGCCCACAGAACGCGCCTGCCTGCGGAAGCTTGATTGGCTGCAAACTCGGTGGCCCAGGACAGGAGAACCTGTAGGCTGCGGTTGGTTACAATGCGATGCTCTGCCCCTGTGAGGTCAAGGGAATCGGTGGCCCCGGGATTCATTTTTGACCTGCCTCCATGTGGAGGTCCCCTTCGGGGACTACCACAAATACACGAAAAGAAGCTAAAACCGTCTCGCAGATTCTGAAGACCGAGTCAAGTTGTGTTAGCGACGATTGGATTTGTGCCATTTGGGCAGTTGAAAAGCAAGGCCGATCTAAGTTGTTGTTGTAGCTGGTTTTGTGAATATTAGATTTTACGACGAATCACTAACCGGTTGGTTGGAACAGGCAGGGAGTCTAGATCACAACAAAGAGAACGCCCGGGCATCCCCGGGCGTTCCGTCAATCCAGTTTCATTGGCGTGATTGTGCCAAGACTACTTCTCTTTGAAACGCTCTGGATATGCGCCGGTGAAGCCGTAGTTATCCAGCACGACCTTCACGTCCAGCTGTTCTTTGCCGCGCTGCAGCCGCACCGTGACTTCCTTGCCCGGGTCCTGTGAGCAGGCCCACATGATCAGTGCCGGCATGTCGCGTACCTTCACGTCGTTGCCGTCCACGTCTGCATCTTCAAGGTCGTCGGGAATGTCCCCGGCCACTCCAACCAGGTGGGTGATGATGTCGCCCTTCTTGATGCCGGCCTTGGCCGCCGCGCCGCCTTCGTCTACGGCTTCCACTTCAAGCCCGCCGCTTTCGAGGCCTTTGGACTTCCAGTCTTCCAACTGGACCGAGTCGCCGGTGAGGCTGAACTTGCCGGCTTTGCCCTGCCAGGTACGGATGACGGCGTCCTGCACGAAGTCTTCGCTGGCGAAAGGATCGAGCTTGTTCACTTCATCTTTGCCGTAGGGGACGAACTCGATATGCCTGTCTTTGGCGTCCACGATCATCTTCTTGAAGCGGGTGGCGAGCGTGACACCGACGATGCCGTCGAAGTTCAGCTTGTCCACGCCGGGAATCATGGCGCCCATTTCACCAAGCTGGTCGGTGATCTTGGGCAGTTCCATGATGGTGCATGCGACGTCGACTTCTTTGATGACGCCGAGCTGGAAGGTGTCCACCATGCCTGACTTCGCGTCGCCCTTGCCGATGCCCTTCACCGGGTAATTGAAGCTGGTGGGCAGCTTGAGGTCGTCGGCCAGTTTGGTGCCCATCACCAGCAGCATGCTTGCGCCGGTGTCGAACATGAAGCTCTTGGTCTTGCCGTTGATGACGCAATCAAGGTACCAGTACGGCACCAGTTCCATCTTGCGGCCGAAGAAGCTCAGTTCGCCGGTGCGGTAGGTCAGGGTCATGCCTTCGGTGGGTGAGCGGCGTTCGGCCTCAGCCTCGGTCTTGCCATCCTGGATCAACCACGCGGCGTTGGGGCCCACGGGCTGAAGAGAAAACTCGTCTTCGTCCTTCTTGGGGTCTTTCTTCGGCTCTTCGCCGGGCTTGCCGCCGGGCATTCCGGGCATGCCCGGGATTCCGCCGCCGCCTTTGAGCATGCGGATCAGCATCTCTTCCTGCATGTCGCCGGGTTCTTCGCCCTCGGGGTAGCGCGTCATGCCAAGCGTGCTTGCGGCGAAGTCGATTTCGACCTTGGCCATCTTCTTGATGATGTTCTGGCCGACGATGCCCATCATGTGGTAGCCGAGCGTGCCGCTCATGTGATCGAGATTCATCGAAGCGGCAATGCACTCGCCGCGCTTGAAGTCGCCGATCTCAAGGCTGTCCAGAACGACCAGCTTGGCTTCGGCTGTGCCGACGCCCTGCACGCCGCCGGGCATGTCGTGCTGCTCAAGCTCAAGCTCGGTAGCCAGGCGCGCGTTCAGCACGCTCTGCGTCGCACCGCTGTCGAACAGGAATTTGTAGGGGCCTTTGCCGTTCACCTTGACCTGGACAAACATCAGGCCTTCGAACTCAAAGCCCACGGTGACGGTGTCGCTGTCCGTGGGTTTGGATTCAGTCTTCTTGTCGGGGTCCGCCGGCTTGGGCGCGTCCTGCGCCATCGTCGCTGTCGAGGCAAAGAACCCCACAGCCAGAGCCAGCGCGAAAAGTCTCGAAATCCAAAGCTTCATGAAATCCTCCAGTGTTCGGGCGATGCGCCCTTCTCGTGTAGGAATAGTCAGGGCGCGTGGCGGCCCCTCACGCGGAAAATCCTGGCCGGGCCCGGCGACGCGGCACGACTTTGCGGGGCGCCCCGGAAGCGTGTCCAAAGTGTCGGCGTAAAGTCGTAGGATAGGGGCTTTTCGGGCGTAACGGGGGATTTCGGAAGAAATATCCTGTCCCGTGTCGATTTCGCGGCTACGAGTTCGTCGCGTTTGTAGAGCGAGGGTTGGATTTCGGCAGAAGGCCGGAAGGCCCCGCAGACCCAGGGAGACGAACATGCGATACATGGTGATTGTGAAGCAGAACGAACGGTCCGAGCGCGGCGAGATGCCCAGCGAGCAAGAACTCGTCGCCATGGGCAAGCTGAACGAGAAACTGATCAAAGCCGGCGTGATGCTGGCCGGCGAAGGCCTGCACCCGAGCAGCAAGGGCAAACGAGTCAAGTTCGATGGCGGCACGCGCGTCGTGGTCGATGGCCCGTTCGCGGAAACCAAAGAACTCGTCGGCGGGTTCTGGATACTTCAGGTCAAGTCAGAGGAAGAAGTGCTGGAGTGGGTCAAGCAGATCCCCTTCACCAAGGGCGAGGAAGTCGAGATCCGCAAAGTCTTCGAGCCCGAAGACTTTGAGCCCGCCGTGAAGACTGAGGCCGGCAAGAAGGTCCTCGAAGACGAAAAGAAGTGGCAGAAGGAACTTGGCCAGCGCTAGGCAGTCGCACCCGGACTTTCCTTAACCCTGATCAACGTGGTCCGGCAATCGGCCGTGACCGGGAGAACCGCCATGAGATTCCTCTGCCTCTGCTATTACAACGAAGAGAAGTTCAACGCGCTTTCGAAGGAAGAACTCACCGACCTCGTGAGCCAGTGCCCCGCCATGGACCAGGAGCTGCGCAAGACCGGCCAACTGCGTTTTGGGGCCGCCCTTGCGGGTCCTGCCAAACGGAAAGTCCTCAAGCCCGCGGGGGGCAAGCCCACCGTCACCGACGGGCCATACATTGAGACCAAAGAGCTGGTTGGCGGCGTGGTCATGATCGAGGCTGCCGACATTGACGAAGCGGTCAAGATCGCCTCGTTGCACCCGGCGGCCAACATCGGCGGCGAGCTGGGCTGGTGTGTCGAGATTCTGCCCCTGGTGTCCTACCAGGAGTCCTAATGAAAACAGGGACAGGCACGCGCGCGTGCCTGTCCCTGTTTTGTGGCTTGCGGCAACGAGTCGCTATGGTCTGATTGCCGCCTGTGAGCGACGTGCACCGTACAATCGAAGCCGTCTGGCACATGGAAGCGGCGCGCGTGATCGCGGCTGTGGCCCGTATCACGCGCGACGTGGGCCGCGCCGAGGAGCTGGCGCAGGACGCTCTAGTCTCTGCGCTTGAGCAATGGCCGCAAACCGGTGTGCCCGATAATCCCGGTGCATGGCTGATGACCGCAGCCAAACACCGCGCCATCGACGTCCTGCGGCGCAACAAGCGGCTCAAGCGCAAGCAGCAAGAGATCGGACGACAAGCCGAGGCCCGCCAGAGCGAGACGCCGGATTGGGACACGGCACTGGATGATGAAATCGGCGACAACATGCTCAGCCTGATCTTCACTGCATGTCACCCTGCGCTCTCAATGGAAGCGCGGGTGGCGTTGACGCTGCGGCTGGTCGGCGGCCTGACGACTGACGAGATCGCGCGCGCGTTTCTTGCGCCCGAGACCACGATCGCCCAGCGCATCGTGCGCGCCAAGCGCACCCTGACCGAGGAGAAAGTCCCGTTCGAAACACCGCGCGGTCCGGACCTAGGCCCGAGGCTTTCGTCGGTGCTTGAGGTGCTCTACTTGATTTTCAATGAGGGCTACACGGCGACGGCGGGCCAGGACTGGATGCGCCCGGCATTGTGTGATGAAGCCCTGCGCCTGGGGCGCGTGCTGGCCGAACTCGCGCCCAACGAGCCCGAAGTCCACGGGCTTGTAGCGCTGATGGAAATACAGGCCTCACGAATTCACGCGCGAACTGGACCAGACGGCGAGCCGATCCTGTTGCTGGAGCAGAACCGCGCTCGCTGGGACCAGTTGCTGATTCGCCGAGGGCTGGCTGCACTGAAGCGCGCCGAAGACCTCGGCAGCGCCGGGGGGCCATATGTGCTACAGGCCGCCATAGCCGCCTGCCACGCGCGCGCGGTGACGGCAGCGGATACGGACTGGCACCAGATTGCGGCGCTGTATCAGCGCTTGTCTGACATGACCGGATCGCCGATTGTCGAGTTGAACCGCGCGGTAGCCGTGGCAATGGCCGACGGCCCGCAGGCCGGCCTGGAAATCGTGGACACACTGCAGGACGCCCTCGCGGACTATCACCTGTTGCCAAGCGTGCGCGGCGACCTGTTGAGCAATCTTGGCCGTCACCAGGAAGCCGCCACCGAGTTCGAACGTGCCGCCGCAATGACCCACAACGAACGAGAAAAAAGGCTCCTGCTAAAACGCGCCGGAAAATAAAGAGGGACAGGCACGCAAGCGTGCCTGTCCCTCTTTATTTCGTGGCTTCAGAATTGAACCTTTCTAGACTGCGTGCTTGGATATACCGTGCCTGTCCCTGTTTAACCGGTGGTTCATGCCGCGCGTCGCGAGACAGATCTTTGATGGCGGCTGTTACCACGTGATCAATCGTGGCAACAATCGCGCCACGGTCTTCCACAACGAGGGCGACTACTTCGCTTTCGTGCGCTCGATCCACCACGCCTGCGCTCGCATTCCTATGCGTCTGCTGGGCTTCTGCGTGATGCCGAATCACTATCACCTGGTGCTATGGCCCAAGATCGCGGCGGATCTCAGCGAGTGGATGCGCTGGCTGCAAACCTCGCATGCCCGGCGCTATCACAAGTTGCGCGGCAGCAGCGGGCACCTTTGGCAAGGACGCTACAAGTCGTTTCCGGTGCAGCAGGATGGCGTGCTCAACACAGTGCTCAAGTACGTCGAGAATAATCCAGTGCGAGCAGGCCTGGCGCAAAAGGCCGAGCTTTGGCCGTGGTCTAGCGCCGGATTCTGGCTGAAGGGTGGCGCGGACCGAAAATTGCTGCGCGCGTTCCGTGAAGACGGCGAGCCGACACCGACCGAACCTCCCGCCTGGATGACTGAGGGCCCGGTTCCCAGGCCGTTGCCGTGGCTGCGTTATGTCAATGCTGCCGTAGTCGAGGACGAACTAAACAGCTTTCGCCGCAGCGTAGTCAAAGAGCTGCCGTTCGGATCCCAGACGTGGGTAGAAGACATCTGCGAGCGCCTGGGGATCAGCGCACGCCTGCGCCCCCAAGGCCGCCCCGTTACTGAGAAATAAAGAGAATAAAGAGGGACAGGCACGCAAGCGTGCCTGTCCCTCTTTATTTGCGTTCGAACTGGGCGATGTCTTCGGGCTTCATGTACTCGCGTACGTCTTTGATCAGCATGTCCGGTGCTAGCCAGTTGACGCCCTGCACGTGCGAAAGCGCCGGCGGAACGTAGGTGCAGTAACTTTCGCTGGCCATGTAGTCGCCTGTGACTGCAAATGCGCGCGAACGCGCACCCCCGCAGACGTCGCGGTAGTCGCACGCCCAGCACTTGCCCTTGAGCTGGCTGAAATCGCGCATGCGCACCAGGTGCGGATTGTTGCGGTAGATATCGACAATCGACTGAGTCTTCACGTTGCCGCACTTCAGGGGCAGGAAGCCGCTTGGGTACACCTCACCCACATGATCGATGAAGATGAACCCGTTGCCGTCGTTCACACCCCGCGCCGCCCGCCCGATTGCGTCGCCGCGCGACCAGCCGCCCGGCTTCATCGGCCGCATGACCCATGCCGGCGGGCCCTCTGTGTTTCGGTCTGCGGCGCTGCCGCCCTCTTTGCGCGGCTTGAGGTAGGCGCTGCTGTCGCCGGACATTCCCTGCTCGCGCTGGGCCTGCAGCACCACGCGGCGGTAGTGGGGGGCCGCGGTCGTCTTGAGGTCAAAGTCGGCTTTGCGGGCGGTTTCGTAAAGTTTGTGCAGGGCCACTTCGTACTGTTCGGGCGAAATCTCGTCTGTTTCTTCGCCGCGGCCCGTGGGCACCAGAAAGAACGCTGCCCACAGCGTCAGTCCGAGCTGCTGCATCAGTGCACACAGGTTGTCGATGTCGTTCATGTTCCAGCGCGAGATCGTGGTGTTGATCTGCACCGTCAGCCCCTCGGCCAGCGCGTCTTTGATTGCGCGAATCGTGTGGGCATATGAGCCGGGCTGGCGCCGGAAATTGTCGTGGATCTCGGCAGTTGACCCGTCAAGGCTGATGGCAAGCCGCGTCAAGCCGTGTTCTTTCATCTTGTGAATGGCTTCGCGGGTCAGCAGGCCAGTGGCGGAGGGCGTGACGGCAACGCGCAGCCCGACTTCGTCGGCGTGCTTGATGTAGTCGTAGACGTAGGGTGACTTCAACGGGTCGCCCCCGGTGATCACAAACAGCGGCGGCGCGGTGTCGCTGAACTTGCGCAGCTCATCGATCAGGGCAAAACCCTGCTCGCGCGTCAGTTCGTCGGGGTTGCGGTTGGGTATGGCTTCCGCACGGCAATGCACGCAGCGAAGGTCACACGCTCGCGTGATTTCCCAGATTGCGATGAACGGCGCTTTGCCGAAGTCGATGTCGAAGAAGTTCGGCTTGCTGCGATGCTCAGAAGTTGAGGCCATCGATCACTCCCGCCGCATGATAGCCTAGCCACCAGATGCCGCCATGGCCCCGCCCGCTGTGGAAAAGCAACGACAGGCGCCGAGGCGCCTGTCGTTCAGTGTAGCGTTCAGTCTATGACTCGGCGCGACGGCGTCGCAACACTGCTGCACAGGCCAGCAGGGCCAGAGCGCCCAGCAGCCATGCCGCGCCGCTGGTGCCGCTTGTGCAGCCGCCGCCTCCACCGCCGCCTCCACCACCGCCCCCGCCGGTGACACTGGCGCTGGTAACGGTGAGGGTAAGGTTGTTTGCGGTGCCGTGCGCTGTTGTCACGTTGATCGCGTGGGTGCCGGCAGGAGTAAATCCGGTCACGGTGGCAACGATCTGGGTCATGCTGTTGGACGTAATCTGTGCGTTGCCGCCACCGATCGAGACCGTGGCATTGCCGAGGCCGGTGCCGGTGATGGTAATCGACTGGCCTTGCACCACGCTGCCCGGAGCGACGTTGGTGGTGACAGGCGGGGCGCCGTTGACGGTGACCGAGGTGCTGTCGCTGCCATGGGCGGTGGTGACCTGTACGGTCTGTGCGCCGGTGGCCATGGTGTCGGGGATACTTACGACGATTTGGGTCATCGTGTTGGATGTCGGGGTCAGGCTCACGCCGCCGACAGTCACGGACGTCGCGCTGCCGAGGCCGGTGCCGGTGATGGTCAAGGCCTGGTACCACTGGACCGGGTTGGGTGTGGCCGCCGTGATCGTGGGCGGCAACGCGTTCACAGTCACGGACAGCGTGTTGTTGGTGCCGCCTGCCGTGGTTACCACAATCGTCTGCGAGCCGGTGGGGGTGCTGAAGTCCACGGTGACTTCGACAGACGTGGTGCTGATCGTGCCGAGCGCCTGGGTCACGCCGCCGATGGTGACGGACGACGTGGTCGCCAGGTAGTTGCCAGTGATCGTCAGCAGCTGGCTCCAAGTCACCGGGTCAGGCGCGGCGCTGGTCACAACCGGCGCTACGCTGTTTACAGTGACGGTCTGGCTGTTGTTGCTGCCGGCCGGGGTGGTGAGGATAATGGTTTGGCTGCCGGTTGGCGTGCCGTCGGCGACTGTCACCTGAACTTGGGTCGTGTTGGCCGAGGTGATCGCAGCGGCCGTGCCGCCAATGGTGACGGACGTTGTGCCGGCGAGGAAGTTGCCGTTGATAGTCAAGGTCGCAAGCCAGTTTACCGGGTTGGGCGAAACGGAACTAATGGTCGGCGCAACGCCGTTCACCGTTACTGTCTGAGTGTTGCTCGTGCCTCCTGACGTGGTGACGACGATGGTCTGCGAACCAGTCGGCGTGGTCGGTGCGACAGTCACTGAAACGCTCGTGGTTGCCGCGCTGCCAATTGCAGCTGCGACTCCACCGATTGTGACCGAAGACGTAGTGGCGAGGTAGTTGCCCGTTATGGTCAGTGTCTGACTCCAGTCCACGGGGTCGGGCGCAGCTGAGGTAACCGATGGGGCCACGCTGTTCACGGTTACGCTGAGCGAACTCGTAGTTCCTATCGAATTAGTTACTGCAATGGTCTGGGAACCGGTCGAAGTGCTGTCGCTGACAGTAACCTGAACCGAAGTGGAAGTCGTGTTTGTGATCGCTGCAGTGGTTCCGCCAATTGTTACGGCGCTGGTGCTGGAAAGATTCGACCCGGCGATGGTGAGGGTCGCGAGCCAACTGACTGGGTCGGGCGTGGCACTCGTGAGCACAGGGGCTGCGCCATTGACCGTTACGGTCTGGGTCGTGTCCGTGCCCCCGGCGGTGGTAACGGATACGACACGTCCTGCGCCTGTTGGGGTCGTATCTGCGACCACCACCTCAATCTGCGTTGCCGTGTTGGTCGAGATCGCTGCAGCGGTTCCACCGATGGTCACAGCCGTAGCACTTCCCAAGTTAGTGCCCGTAATAGTCAGTGTCTGGCTCCAACTCACGGGGTTGGGAGAGACGCTGGTAACTGACGGCGGCTGAGAGTTCGTGTAGATGACTTCAAACTTCGGACGCTCCGTAGTGGTGGCGTCATCGCTGGAGCGATGATATGCGACGCAGTTCGTGTTTGTGGTGTTGTACACGCGGAATCCATTGTTCGTGGCGGATCCCGATACCCAGGACTGCACCAGCGTTCCCATTCCCGTGTACGTGCGCCACTGGGCGGGGGCGCCATTCGTGTAGGTCAGTGAAGTCGCCGACGAACCTGCAACTGTGGGCTTCGTGCTCCAGGTTACGGTGGACTCCACCCAGTTTGCAGTCACTTGGGTGATGGTGAATATGTGGCCGGTAACCGTGTTGGTGCGGTGATACGCTTCGAATTGCGAGGAAGTGACGGTCGACGTCGTCGGAATCGAACTGAGGTCGAACTTCACAAATGCTTCCAAGATCGTGTTGCTTCCCCAGTTGGTCGTCAGATCCTGATAGCTCCCATAGTTGGAGGAAGGTCCACCGTCTCGTACTTGGGCGTCAATACCTGTGGCACCATCCGGTTGCACAGAGAGTGTGGGGTCGATGCGCACCGGCCACTGGCGCTGTGCGTCGAGCAACCACGCGGTCGAAACCTTCATGCCGAGATGCAGAACGGCGCCGTCCAGGCGCCAAGCCAACTCGCCGTTGAACACTTCGCCTGCGGCATCAAAGGCGTCCACGGCACCCAACTCGTAAATGCACTCGCCGTACTCGTTCAACAGGCGCAGCTTCCGATTGCTTTCATGCGCTGACCAACCGGCGGGCACGTCCAGAGTGTATTCTCCGGCAACGAACTCGCTGGCTTCATACCCGGCCAGTCCGTTGCGGTAGACCACCATGTTGTGCTTGACCATGTCGGGCCCGAGCACGTACTCGTCCGTGACACCGTTGTACAGGCCCGGGTAGAACACCGTCTTCTCGCCTTCCTGTTGCGCAAACGCGCGCCAGGGCGTGACAGCGTTCAGCATTGAGCCGTCTGCCGCATAGCCGGCAAACTGCGCCGGGCGCAGAGTGACAGCCGGCTGGTTGTGGCCTGCAAATCGAACGCCATCGGCGATCGCGTCTGGAAAGCGCGAAGTCAGGCCGTTGTCGAGGTTCTTGTACGCGTACTCGACGTCGCGTTGAAGCGTTTCGTCGATAACGTGCCAGTTGCCGTCCGCATCCTGGTAGTTGTGCGGCTTGATGGTCAAGACGGCCCGCAGGCTGCCGTCGGGCATCCGATAGTGTGTCGCCACGCGTGTGCGCGACGCGACCGGCAGGCCGTACTCGGCGCCGGGCGCCTGGGCCTGTGCCGAAAGGCCGCATACGCCAACCACGGTGACGGCCATCGCCGCCAGGCAAGTCAGGTATCTCATGTTCCTCCCCACAAAAAAGAAGCGCTACCCGGCCAGTGTGAAACTGCTTAGACCACTGCCAGTGAGCCTTCAGGCAGTTGCACGTGCGGTGGACAAGCAATTCAATGCTAATGAAGTAACATTAAAGCACTTACCACGATTGGATGCGATAGGTTTGTTCGTACATCCATGCAGTGCAAGCTAGGCAAAAATGTCGTAACTGTTGCAGAGCAATGAAGTTGGGCTGTGGGAGTATCAAGCGGGTGGGACCTGACTTGGCAAGGCTCTTGAGAACTACATGAGACTCGTCTGCATTAGTGACACCCATGGGCGCCACGATCGCCTGGAGCTTCCTCCGGGTGATGTGCTCATTCATGCCGGTGACTTCTGCGGCGTGGGTGATGCTGATGATGTTGCCGGCTTCGCCCTGTGGTTTCACAGCCAACCATTTGCGCAGCGGATTGTCGTGGCGGGCAACCACGACCTGCTGTTCGAACATGTGCCCGAGATCGCTGAAGACATTCTGCGCCAGGCCTGTCCTGGCGTTCACTACCTGCGTGACAGCGGCATAGAGATCGATGGCGTGCGCTTCTGGGGCTCCCCGTGGCAGCCACGTTTCATGAATTGGGCGTTCAACCTCGAGCGAGGCGAGCCCCTGCGCCAGGTGTGGGCGCAGGTACCCGACGGAATCGACGTGCTGATCACTCACGGTCCGCCCCACGGCATCCTGGACAAAACCCGCCACGGGGACCTGGTCGGCTGTGAAGAGTTGCGGGCCGCGCTGCCGCGCATCAAGCCGCGGGTCCACATCTTCGGGCACATTCACGAGGGCGCCGGCCAGTTAAAGGCAGGAGGCGTCCACTTCGTGAACGCCTCGAGCCTTGATGCAACGTACAGCACCATGCATCCGGTCATGATTGTTGAACTCTAGGCGCGTCGCAAACGAACCACCAACCCAAGCGTGGCCAGCAGCCCCAGCAACGCCAGCCAGTTGAAGCCGCCTGCGCTGGTGCTGCAGCGCGCGTCACCTTCTGCGCCTGCATTGCCGCCGGTGTTGGGTGGTGATGCGCCGAACTCGTAGCTGCCGGCGTCGGCAACACCCTGGTCGCGGACGGCATTGCGCTGGTCAGTTGAAGGAACGCCGACTGCGCCGCCCATGTTGATGGCGGGACTGCCGGCCAGCAGCGCGTGCGTTGGCGTCGGGCCGCCGTTGGTGGTCAGGCTTGCCAGCATCGCGTTCAGCGGTGTGCCTACGGATCCGACCTGGTTGCCGTTGGTGCCGTTGACTGCAACCGCTGCGGGGTCCTGGATGCCAACCACACTGTTCTGGATCGTCATGCTGCCCTGCGCGTCGATGTCGGCGGACGCGCCGCTGCCGGTGTTGCCCGCGACAATGCTGCCGATGATCGTGAGCGTGCCGGACGTGCGATACACGCCGCCCCATGTGGCGCCTGTGTTGGCGGTGATCGTGCTGAAGCTGATCTGCATCACGGCGCCGGAGTTGTCGATGCCACCCGTGGCGGTCCCGCCGTCATTGCCGCTGATTGTGCTGTTCTGGATGATGAACGACGGGGTGCCAATGGCTGAGATGCCGCTGCCGGTGCAGCCGCTGATCGTGCTGCGGATGAGCTGCACGTTGTCGCTTCCTTCATTGTGGATGCCTCCGCCGCTGTCGCCTGCGGTGCACTGGTCAATGTGCGACTCGATCAGGTTGAAAATCGCATCCACGGCAATTGCCCCGCCGAACGAGAAACCGCTTGCGCTGGCAGCTGAGCACAGCTCGATCACCGCGAGTCGCAACTCAACGGTGACGCCAGAGCCGGCGTCGCTGTGCAGGCCGCCGCCGCCCGCCTCGCCGCTGCTGCCGCCCGCGCCGGGGGCGCCCCCGGTTGCGCTGCAACTGGCAATTTCCAGGCGCTGCGCGTCGATGGCTGCAAGCGCGCGGATGCCGCCGCCGTATGCTCGCCCACCCTCGGCTGCGGCGGTTGTGGTGATGCCGCCGGTTGCGCTGCTTGCGGTGATCACGACGTCGTCGAGGTCCAGCACCGAGTCGGCATAGATCGCACCGCCAGCCGCCTGTCCGCCGCTGCCGCTGGTGGTGGTGTCGCCGCCGGTGGCTGCGCAATTCTGGAATGTGCTGAGAGAGAAGCGCCCCACACCATTGGACAAGAAGATGGCGCCGCCCTGGCCCGCGCCGCCGTTGCCGGTTGTGCCATTGCCGCCATCGGCGCTGCACCCGTCAAACAGCGAGTTTGTCACCCACAATTCGGCGACAAGTGGCTCGTGATAGATGGCGCCGCCGCGCCCGGCCACGCCCGGGCCGCTGCCTGAGCTTGCGCCAACGGCATGGCAGTTGTTGAAGGCAACGTCGCTGATGACGGTCCAGCCGCGCGAGAAAATCGCGCCACCGTCGCCGTCGGCCAAGGCGTTGGCCAACGTCATGCGCGAGATGGCCATGTACGTACCCAGTTGCGAGTCGATAATCCGGAGCGTGTTGGCGCCGCTTACCGTAAGCAGTGTGCGGCCGGGGCCGATGATGCTGAGGCCCTCGGTAACCTGCGGCAACGAGGTCGCCAGCGTGATTGTGCCCGTTACTCCTGACTGAAAGCGAATCTCGTCAGGTACCGACACCATGCTGACCACCTGGTTCGGCAGGGCGTTGGCGTCGATGATTGCCTGGCGCAGGCTGCCGGCGCCCGAGTCGGCCACGGTCGTGACCGTGAACTGGTTCTGTGCAAGAAGCGGCAGACCGCTGACCGCAAATATCAACACGCAGAGCCATCTGGTCGTTGCCATGGTTCCCGTCCTTTCGAAACGCGGGCTATCAGCCCCGTGAGCGATCACTGGCGTCGAATATCGATTGTTACAAATCTACCACTGCCGCTTTCGCGTCGCCCGGAATTTTCCTGCGCCGCAGCCACACCACGCCACCCATGACCAGCAACAGGCCCAGTGGCCAGCTTGCCGCGCCCGGCTTGGCTGCGCATTGCAGGTCATCGTCGTCGCCGTCGCCCCCGTCGGTCAGCTTGATTGCCAGGGTGCGAGTGGTCGAGGTGTCATCGCCGCCGTTGGCTGTCCCGCCGTTGTCAACCAGGTACACGTTGAAGAAGTAAGTTCCCGACTCGCCTTCTTCAGGGCGAAACGACAGGTCCCCCGTCGTGCTGTTGATGCTGGGACCATCCTTGAAAGCTGTCCGGCTGCCAGTCACGAAGAACGTGAGCGTCTGCCCGCTTTCCCAGGGCGCGCCTGCGGTGATGTTGGTGGCCCAGGCCGCAACCACGCGGGTTTCGCCGTCAGTCTTCTCGGACACGCTGCCGCCCGCCGTGAAGTCCGGTTGCTGATTGGTGATGAACTCAATGGCGCCGATGTCCGGGATGCCGCCGAACAACCGGTTCGCACCACGCTGGTCATCAATCGGCGCGCTGATGCCGCCGCGGTCGATTGCAAAGCTGCCCCATACGGGCGCGTGGCCCCAGGTGAAGCTGCCCATGGCCTGAAGCGTGTCAAGCCCGGGGTTAATGGGGTTGAGGGCATTGCCTACCAGCAGACTGACGGTGAAACCGGTACTGCCCGTGTCATCGCCGACCAGGTTGTTGTCCAAATCGCTGAATGTGCCGGAGGCATCGGGCGATACTCCAGTGTTGCCCGCGACAATGCAGCCCTCGAGTTCCAACGCGCCGCCAGTCAACTCAATGCCGCCAGCGACCGCGCCTGAGTTCAAGTAAATCGTGCAATACTCAAGCGTTGACGTGAACCCCGTGGAGTCCAGCCATAGGCCGCCATTGTCCACGCCCTGGTTGCTGCTGAGGGTGCAGTTCTGCATGAACAACGGGCCGGTCTTGCGGATCGCAACGCCGACGCTGTTGCGCACACTGCTGCGAAACAGCAGGTTACCCCCGGACAGGTTCAAGGTACCGCCATCTACGGCTGCCGTTGCACCCTGGGTGGCGCAGCCCGATACATCACTGTCGTACAGGTACACAGAAGCGGTCGCGAAAATCGCGCCGCCTTCGGCAGTGCCGTCTATGCCGCCGCCGCCGACGGAGTCGCCGGCTTGTGCCACGCAGCCTGAAATCTGGCTGTTGCGAAGCATCATCAAGCCACTGGAGTGCGTCACCGCGCCACCCCGGCCGTCGCCGCCCAAAGCCATTGCAAAAGAAGTGCCGCCGCCGGTTGCTGAGCAGTCGACGATTGCCACGCCATCCAGCGTAAGGTCCCCTGCGCTGAAGATTGCGCCACCGGTAGCGTCTTCGCCGGCCATTGTGGTGCCCCCGTCGAAGCCCACGGCGTTGCAGTCGGCGATGATGCAGTCGAGAACGGTCAGTGTCCCAGTGTGGCGGATGCACCCGCCTTCCACGGTGGTGCCCGCAGTGCCCACGACACGTCCATCCAGCATCCACAGGTGACTGATTTCGACAGTGGCGGCTGTGATCGTGAAAATCCGAAATGCTGCAGCAGCCGCGTTGCGGCGAAGAATCAGGTCGTTGCTTGAGGGGCCCGTGATCGTCAAGTCGTCGGAGATGTCCGGCAGCGCGGTCTGAAGCGTGATCGTGCCGGGCAGGTTGATCGATGTCGCGAACACGATTTCGTCCGCCCCGGCTGCGGCGTTGGCTTGGGTAATCGCATCGCGCAGAGTGCCCGCGCCGCTGTCGGCCAGGCTTGTGACGGTGAACGTTGCAGCGTTAAGCGCGCCTGCAATCAGCACGCACAGCAGTAGCAGGATTTTCATCGTTCGCTCCTGACAAATGCAAATCATCCGCCTGCCCCGGTGGCGGATGTCTCCTACGCAAGGAACAGTGTTACGACGGCATCCGTGTGGTCAAGCCGATTTATGCTTCGTTGGGTTCAGGATCGCTTGTGTCTTCCAGCGCGTGCGTGAACAACTCGACGCTACGACAGCGGCCGCTGCCTGTTTCGACTTCAAAAATGGCGCCGCTCATGCGCACCCACTGCTTTGCCACGCGCATGTACGCCTTTTCTTCCTGCGTGAATCGCTTGAGCACGGTGTCCTTGTCGCGCCCGATGACACCCAGGTGCGGGCCGGTCATGCCCAGGTCGGTCAGATAGCCGGTGCCGCCGGGGAGCACCTGTGCGTCCGCGGTCTGCACGTGGGTGTGGGTGCCGAACACGGCGCTGGCTTGCCCGTCCAGCAGCCAACCCATGCCGATCTTTTCGCTGGTGGCTTCGCCGTGGATGTCTACGAAGACAACGGGCGTCTGTTCGCGCAGGCGCGCTACGGCCTGCTGTGCGGTGTTGAAGGCGTTGCGCGTCGGCACGCGGTCTTTCATGAACACGTGGCCGACGACGTTGACAACGCCGACCTTGCCCTTGGGCGTGTCATAGACGTGGGCGCCGGTCCCCGGGATGTCGTAGTTTTCAGGGTGCAGCAGCCGCGGCTCTTCGGCCATGTACGGATAGACATCAGGATAGTCCAGGATGTGGTCGCCGCTGGTCATACAGTCGATGCCGTAGGACAGCAGCCTCGGCTGCTTCTTTTTCGCGCACGCCGGCGCCGTTGGTGGCATTTTCGATGTTGACGATGACGAAATCAATCCGGTGGGCGGCGCGCACGCCGGCCAGGCACTCGCGGATGACGCGCCGGCCGGGTCTTCCTACAAGGTCACCCAGGCACAGCACTCGAATGGTCTCGTCCGGCAATCGCTCTCCTCAGCAAGCGCACACTAGCAGTGCCGGTATGCGCAACCAAGATGCGATCTCCAGACCCTCAGCCAAGGTTGCGGAACAGTTCATAGCCGGCTGCCTGATACTGGCGCAGTCTTGCTTGGGCTTCGTCACGGTCTTTAGCCCCTTTGATGGCCAGGGCGTTGCGCCAATGCAACACGCGCTGTAGCAGCCCGAGTTTGCGGTCCTTCATGCCTGCCAGCAGGTCGGCCGCCCGGTTATGGGCCTTTGTGGCGTTGCGGTTGAGCAGGCGAAGCAGTTGCGCGTGCGAGATTGCAAGCTCCGGCTCAGCGTCGGCGTCTTTCCACTTCTCGCTTGCGCGGCGCCACTCGGATTCTGCGCGCGACGCATCGCGCTCAAGCGCATGCAGCAGTGCGGCGGCCGCATCGGTAATGTAGTCAAACGGGCGATACACAACCGCTGTCTCGATCCGGGCTTCTCGGCGGTAGGCCAACGCGCTGCGCAGCAGTTTCGGGTCTTCCAGCAGCGCTGCCAGGCTGACCATGTCGAACGCCTTCACGTCATAGTGGTCGCCGTATTCAAAGGCCTGCCCCGGCTGCAGCACGCCGCCGTACAGCAAGCCCATCATCACCATGTGGCGGCCTGCCCGACGGCGACCCTCATTGGTTACGCGCGCCAGATTGCGCTGGATGCAGGCCAAACCCTCGTGCAGCCGACCGGTGTGGATCATCAGGTTGCCGGTCATCATTGCCAGCATCGCAAACCCCGCGGTTGCACGTGTAGAGTCGTCGGCAAGCAGCATTGAGGCTTCACCGACGCGCAACGCATCCGGTTCGCGCCCGGCGTCGGTGAGTGTAATCAGCAGCCGTGTGGCTTCTTCACAATGTTCTTCGCTGTCGATGCGGCCCTCAGAAAGCGGGTTCCGGAACAGGCGTTGTTGCAGGCGCAGCGCCTCGGCGCGATTGCGGCTCAGGACTGCGAAGTGAGACTTCATGGCGAGGTGTATTTTTTCAGCGCGGGTGTCCAGGCAAAGGCGCACGACCTGGTCCACGGGCTTGAACAGGTCGGCGGCGCGTTCAATGTCGAGGCGATTCAGGGCGGCTTGCAACTCTTCGGAGAGACGCCCGAAGATGGGCTGGGCGTGTTCGTTCAGGCGTTCACGCAATTGCTCATAGCGGGTCAGCGCGTCGTTGAGTTCGCGCAGCACGCGCAGGTGGTGCTTGCCGGTAAGGGCGCCCATGCGCATGTGCATCACGGCGTTCATCGCCTCGACCAGTTCAAGCAGGTTGCCGGCCATACGCTCCGTGCTTGTCGTGACGTCGGTCAGGCTTGCCGCGCCTTCGCCGTTGAGCAGCCACGCGGGATTGACATTGAACTCGCGCACCACGCGGGCACAGAAGTCGGCAGGCACCTTGGCGCCGCGCATATAGCGATGAACGTTGGTGATGGGCGTGCTGGTGCGCTGCGCAATCACGCTGAGGCTGTGGACCTGCACGAGATGCTCGATACGTGTGGCGACCTGGGCAGGTTCATCCTGTTTCCGGTTTTGTGCTGCGCTCGCGGTAGTTTTCATAAACGAAAATCTACGAGTCAGCAATGCTGGCGTCAAGTTTTCATAAACGGGTATCCTGCCTGGCATGCCGCGGCGGTCGTGCCCGCGGCGAACACAGGAGGCTCGACATGTGGCGCTTGACTGCAATCTGTATACTGGGGCTGGCGTTGGCAGACGGCCTGTGCGGCCAGACTTCGCCGCTGACAGTCACCTTGACTTCGACCATCGCTCCTGCCCATACCGGCTCAATTTCGACCTATCACTTCAGTGCGGGCGACAAGATCATTCCCGGCTGGATCTGGACCGTGCCTAACGGTACCACGCTAGCCAACCTTGGCCTCAGCATCACGGTGGATGAGATCAATGGCGGCACCGCGGTATCGAGCGCATCGCGGGTCTACCCGGCGATTTCTGGCTTTCAGTCTGGCGAGTGGGGCAGCGGCACACTGATGCAGACGCCGTTCTCGATCACGCCCAGCAGCGGCACGCTGGTGGACGACACAACGTACTACATCAACCTGCAACTCGCGGCGACCACGGGCGGGATCTTTGTCGAAGACCACGCCATCGTCATTCTGGTCGGCGATCCCAATGGCCAGGGCACGACCGTTTCGTACCCCGCGGCGCCGTTTCCTGTCTCGGTCTCGGCGACTCCCACAATCGCCAGCCAGCCGATCACGGGCACGATCGACGTGCCGGTGGGCACTTCCGTCAGCGCGCTCGGCTTGAACGTTTACGTCGAGAACACGGCCTGGGAGAGTGTCGGGCTGGTCACCACAATCACGAACACTGCCGGCACGGGCATCATTGCTGACGAGTTCTGCGGATACGGACACCACAACCTGAACCGCCCCGGCAGTTCAGTTTCGGGCGTGTTCAACACCGTCGGCACACACGAGTTCAAGATGCTGGTCTGGGGACTGGTCATTGACCTGGTAAACCAGGGCGGCTACCTGCACTTCAAGCACCATTGCATCGCGACCAAGGCGACCTTCACGATCAATGTTGTGCCTGACCCGCGCATCGGCATTGCCGACTCAACCGGGGCCGTGCTGCATGGGGCCAGCGCAGCCGGCGACCGCGATTTCGGCACGCACGACATGGCACAGCTTCCCACACCCTGGGCAACACTCACGATCAGCAATTCTGGCACCGGTGACCTGACACTCGGCGGCTGGAACTTTGCAGCCCCGGCCCAGGGCAGTGGTGGCGCCGCATTCGGATTTGACAGTGGCGCGTACTCGCAAGTGGTGCCGCAGGGCGGCAGTTGTCAGATCAAGTTTCGGCTTGAGGGCGGCAGCGTCGGCGTCAACTCAATCTGGATCGAACTGTCGCACGACGACCCGACGGTGAGCAACCCCTTCCGGTTTGAACTGCGTGGCGAAATCACGATTGCCCCACGCATCGGCGTGTCCGACAGCGCGGGGCCGATCACTGCCGGCGCGTCTGCGTCGGGCCCTCGCGACTTCGGCAACGTAGACGTGGCAAGCATGCCCACTGCCTACGCGACCATCACCATCGCCAGCACTGGCAGTGGCCCGCTGACTTTGGGTACACCGGCGCTGGTTGGCCCCCATGCCACGGCCTTTGTGCTCGACCTTTCGGCTTTCAACACAGTCGTACCGGCTGGCGGCAGCACTTCATTCGGGGTGGCGTTTGACGCAACCAGCATTGGCGTGAAGTCAGCGACGGTTACATTCACCCATGACGACACGACGCAGCCGACGCCATTCACGTTTGGCGTTGCCGGTGTCGCATTCTCGTCCGCAATTCCGCTGATCGTCACGACATCGCTTCCGGCGTCGATGCAGGGCGTGGCGTACGGGCCGATGCAAGTAGTGGCTGTCGGCGGCACGGGCGCCCTGGCGTTCAGTGTGTCGGCTGGTGCCCTGCCCGCCGGCATCACGCTTTCGTCGGATGGCGTTCTGAGCGGCACGCCCTCGCAAGCGGGCAGCTATGACTTCACAGTCCACGTGCAGGATGCGGTGGGGGCGAACACTTCGCAGCCGCTCACGCTTGTTGTGGCCGTGGACGCCCTGAGCGGCGGAACGGGCAGCGGTGGCGCGGGTTCTGGCGGCGGGTGTGTCGCAGTCGCCGGGACAACGCCGTTGCTGGCGATGCTCGGGCTGCTCGCCGTGGTCGTACCCAGGCGCAGGCGGCGTTAGTGCCGACGACGCATGCGAACCGCCCGGGGTGTCCCCGGGCGGTATTTGTTTGCAGCGCTAAAGGCGGATGCCGAAGCCGATTTCGGGGCCGACGCCGTACCAAAGGAAGCGATCCGAGCGAAAGCCGCCGTACAGCTTGACGAACAGGTAGCGAAACTTGGCGCGCACCACAAAGCTGAACCAGTCTGTGATCTGGTACTCAAAGGCGACATAGGCGTTGAGGCTCACGACGCTTTGCTTCATGGTTTCGTCGCTGCGCTTCTGAAAGGTGGGGTAACCTACTGCGTACGTGCCCCGCGCATCGGCCGTAAGCCGGACGCGGCCAAACTCAAGCTGCATGCCCACACCCGCGTTCCACCATGGCAGCAGTTCGCGAAAATGTTCTTCGTCGCGGTCGTCGGCTACGGGGAAAGTGTCGCTGCCGGTGTGGGCCTTCAGGTACGCCCATTCAAGGCCGGCTGTAACGTAGGTGGTGAAATTGCGGTCAATCCCGAACCGGAACAGGTCACGCCGGTAATGAATCCGCATGTCGTGCCAGTCCGAGCCAAAGTCGATGTCGGTCTTGGGCGGGTACAGCACTCCGTTGAAGCGCGTGAAGTCGTCCAGGTCATTCTTGAAAATGCGCAGGACGTGAAACCCGTACCCGACCTCAATGCTGTCATGCCACGAGAAGCGCAACCGCGCCTCGGTGTCCAGAAAGACACCGATCGGAAAACCATCCATGTCGCGCACAAAGCTGATGCCGTCGCCGCCCAACCCATTGGCGCGCACCTTGTGCTGCTGCTCAAACCATGGCACGTGCGCGAACACATCCCACTCAAAGCTTATGCCGTGGTCTTTGGCATACTTGGCCTCGGCGCGGGCGCGCACGTAGTCTTCACTCATGCCCTGCGCGAACAGCGGCACACAGGCCAGAACACCGAGCATCAACAGCCGCAAAGTCATGCGAGTCCCGTACCAGTCCGAACAAAGGTCCGGCAATGTAACGAGTTAGGTCGCCGCGGCGACGGAAAAGTTTTGACTCGCGGGGAACATGGGTTGCGGGACCATTGGGCACTAAGCCAAAACGACACGACGTTCGCCGGTTCTGATCTCGCCGATTACGTGGGTCTTCAGTGGCGGCACGCCCTTGACCTTGTGCTTCTCCAGCTTGTCGGCCACGGCATCCACGTGGTAGGGGCTCACGATCGCGACCATGCCGATGCCCATGTTGAAAACGCGGAACATCTCGTCGCGCTCAATGTTGCCGCCCCGTTGCAGCATCTGGAAGATTGGCGGCACTTGCCATGCGCCGGTGTCGATCACGGCGTCGCAGCTTTCAGGCAGAATACGCGGGATGTTCTCGAGAAACCCGCCGCCGGTGATGTTCGCAAGGCCCTCAACGATGCGCTTGCGCTTGTACGTGTTCAGCAGGGCGACCATCGGCTGCGCGTAGATGCGGGTTGGCTCAAGCAGTTCCAGCCCGAGCTCGCGCCCCAGCTCGCCGACGTGCTGGGTCAGCTTCCACTTTTTCTTCTTCAGGATCCGCCGCACCAGGCTGAAGCCGTTGCTGTGCAAGCCGCTGCTTTCGATGCCCAGAACCACGTCGCCCGGCTTGATGCCTTCGCCGCGAATGACGCGCTGCTTCTCGACGACGCCAATGCCGAAGCCGGCGATGTCGTACTCTCCGTCCGGGTAAAAGTCGGGCATCTCGGCAGTCTCGCCTCCCAGCAACGCGCAGGCGCTTTGTTTGCAGCCCTCGACGACGCCGCCAACGAGCGGCAGCAGCACGCCCAGGTCTTTGCGGCCAGTGGCGATGTAATCGAGGAAGAACAGCGGCTCAGCACCCATGCACAGCATGTCGTTGACGCTCATGGCCACGCAGTCAATGCCGACCGTGTCATGCTTGCCCATCTCAAAGGCGAGTTTCAACTTGGTGCCGACGCCGTCGGTGCAAGCCACCAGCACGGGCCTGCGATAGTTGCGCTTGAACAGTCCGGTGTCGTAATCCAGGCTGAACAGCCCACCGAACCCATCATCGATCGGCATCACGCGCGGGCTGTATGTGCTGCGCACGCGCTTGAAAATTTCGGTGACCAATTTGTTGTGGGTTTCGAAATGCACGCCCGCGTCGGCATAGGTCATGCCGGGTGCTTTGCTTTGCCGGGCAGACGTGCGGGCCGGGCGCCGGCCCGAAACCGCGTGCAACCCCGGCGGGGGCTGTAGCTTGCGCTTCGCATTCAGACGGCGTGCCATTGGGGCGGGATGATAGCGGCCCCCCCAACAGGGCGCGAGATGTTGACAGCTTGTCGCAACAGCCCGGCTGCGTGCTAATGTGGAATGCATGAGAAGCGCACTGCTAAAGCGTTTCGCGGGCTGGATCGGCTCGTGGAGTGGCCCCGTGCAACTGCCCGAGGGTCGCGACGGGGTGATGCAACTCGATATCACGCCGATCTTTGAAGGCGACGCCCTTGAGGTCGGCGCCATTATGACGGACCAGACCGGCCAGGTGCTGATCGGGCGCGGAATCGGATTCTGGTCGCTTGAGCGTGACGGCCGGGTTTGTTGTGTGATGTACGGCGGCAGCGTCGGCTTTACAGAACTGCTGGAGTCGCCAGATGACCCAGACGCGCTGGCGCTCAGTGGGCCCCTGGGCGACGGCCGGACACTGACCGTGATGTATTCGCAGAACGATGGTGGGCTGCAGCTGACTTCTTCTACGTCTGAGGGATACACCGGCAGCGTCACCGTGCGCAACATAACGCAATTGCGGCGACGCGCGGAATCGGAGATTCCCCCGCTATGAATCCGCTGGCACCATTCTTGGGCTGGATCGGGGTCTGGGGCGGCGAAGGTGAGGCCCAGACCGGCGACCCCACGATCGTTCGCACCGAGTTCAGCCTGGTCCAGGGCGGAACGGCGCTGAGCATGCACTTTGAAGCGTGCGATCCCGGGTATCGTATTCTCTACCACGGCGTGCGGGCGATTCTTTCGCAGGCGCCAAATGGCGACTTGCGCGGCATTGCGTACTCGACCATCCATCGCGGGTACCTGATTGAGTTGACCCCGGATGATGAGGGCGTCATGGCGCTCACCGGTGCGACGCGCGGCGGCAACCGGATCTTCGTGACGTTTGTGCAGGAAGACGCCGACAACCTGCTCTTTACCGCCTCGTGGCGACCCAACACCGCCGCCCCCGCGGGCGATGATACGCCGCGAATGTCGGCCCCGCTGCGGCGCCTGTTCCCGATGAAGTTTGAACGGCCGCCGGGACCACCCGCCATGCCGCCAGCCACTCAATGAAACGGGGGCGCTTGCGCGCCCCCGCCAGAATTCTCGGCTGAGTCTACTTGATCACCAACTTGACCAGGGTAGTCTTGGAGTGGTCGTGGCCATCCTTGACGCCCTTGTTGTCCAGCAGAGCGACCGCGAAGCTCGCGCTTTCGCCGACTTTGAACTGGACGTCGTCTTTGTTACCGGTATCGAGCTTGCGCTTGATTACCACTGTCCAAACCCCGTCGGCCCAGGCTGCGGCTGACTTGAGGTCGGCGCGGCTGCCTTCCGGGGCGCGCAAACGAATGCTGGGCACGCGGTACCCGTTCTCGGGCTTGAAGTCGGCGGGCAGGTCGCGGGCTGTATCGGCCGTGAACGCCGCGCTGACATCTGCGCCTTCTTTCCAGACCCACTTGGGCGCTTTGCCGTCCTTGTCGGCGTTCGTTTCGTAGGCTGACTTTCCGGCGTCATCGGGGCGCCCTTTGTCGCCGCTTGCGAAGTGCTGGTCGTCGCACTCGCCGTTCTGGCCGCCGCGGGCTGCTTTCCAGTGCCACAGGTCGCCGATTTCGTCCTTGCCGGTCGTGCGCATCTCGCCGTCATGGCAAAGCGCGCCGCAGCCCTTGGTATCGAAACTGGCAGCATTGCCGCCAAGCGCGTATGCAATGCGGTCTTCGTCGCCATCGGTCTTAGACCAGGCGCCATCCTTGTATTCCCATGCCTGTTTGGTGTCGCTCTTGGTCGCGTCTTTCCACTGCGCCATGATGTAGACGTACTCGCCGTCGTGTTGCGCTCGCAACTCGACACTGGGGCCGGGCTTGCCACGCGCGTGGGCGCTGGCCATCTCGACCATGGTTGCAGCTTTCCAGCCGTCGGTCAGTTCAGCCTTGAAGTCCACTTTCTCAACTTTGGCTGCCACCAGCTCCTGTGGCTTGGAGCCTTGCTGGGCCGCCGTGTCGGACGACGTGAATGCAACGGCAAGGGCGCCGGCGCAAAGGGCCGCGCTGAGTGTGGCAAGACAGAGCATGCGTTTCATGGGTAGTTCCTCGTTGGTGGCTGCCCCGGTTCTAACTGCGACTGTGTCTCAATGCAACCGATGGTTGCTCATCCGCGCTTCAGCAGCACACAGTCCTTGCTCGCACCGCTTTCTGACAGTTCGACTTTTACGTGGTCGCCCGGCCCGGTCTTGCACTCAAACCCGACATAGTCCGCGCAAATCGGCAGCTCGCGCAGTCCGCGGTCTACCAGCACGCACAATTCAATACGCTCGGGGCGCCCATAATCCGCAAGCTCGGTCAGCGCTGCCCGCACTGTGCGACCGGTGTACAGCACGTCGTCGACCAGCACCACGCGCTTGCCTTCAAGGTCCGCCGGGATGTCACTGCCAAGCACCTGGGGCAGGCCGCGCGCGCCGAGGTCATCCCGGTACAGCGTGATATCGATTGCTCCCAACTGCGGCGTCGGAAGGCCGAGTGCGGCAAAGGCCGCGGCGATGCGCCGCGCCAGTGGCACACCGTTCGTGCGTATGCCCACCAGCACGGGCGCCTGCGCGTGCCGCTGCTGAATTGCTTTGGCAAGCCGGGAAACGCCCTCTGTGACGCCGGCTGCGTCAACGAACACCGATGTGGTCATGTTTCGCCCGCAATGAAGGGGGGCAATTCTGGATTGACCGCGCCCGCGACGCCAGACCCATCGGCGAATTCCTGCCTACCACGCATCAAGCCAGCGGGTTGCAATCGCCTGTGCGTCAACGCGTCCCGCGGCGAGCTCCTGCAACTCAGTGAGCAGCGCGGGCGGAAAGGCGAATTGTCGCTCGGCCGGCAGTGCCAGCAATTTGCCGGTGAAGTGAACCACCAGGCGCGCCTTGAGCGCTTCAACTGTGGCGCGGCTATGCACGCTGACCCCGGGCTGGCGCGCTTGGGGGTCTTCGTCGCTGCGGCTGAACAATGACCACTCGCCCGACCCGGCAGCGCCCGGGGGCACAAGCGTAAGCACCAGGTCAGCCTGCGTCTTCCATGTGCGTGCAAGTTCTAGCGCGGCTGCATTGACGCCGGTGGCCTGGGGCCATTCGCCCGGGGCGTCGAACACGCGGAAGACCACTCCTGCGTGCTCAAAGCCGCCTTCAATCACATCTCGGGTCAAGCCTGGCTCGTCGGCCACGGCAGAAAGATCTGCCCCGCACAACGCGTTCAGCAGGCTGGACTTGCCTGCGTTTACCGGCCCCCAAAGTTGAATGCGCGGAGGCGAGAACAGCCAGCGGGCTTGGCAAAGTGCCTCCACCCATACCGGGTCGGGCGCAACCAGCAATTCGCGTAGTCCGCGCTCGCCATCGGTGAGCGTTCGCAAGCCCAGAGCTACACCGGCCCGCCCATGCAGATCGGGCAGCAGGCGGGCGACTTCGGCTGCCAATCGCGTGCGCCCGTTCCAAAGGTCGGGGGCGAGCGACCGGGTTACTCCGGCGCCGATCAGGGCTGCCTCGATTGCTGACCGGACAGCCGGGCCCCCATGACAACTGACCAGTACCCCCGGGCCAAAGCGGGCATAGACCACTTGGTCGACTTTTTCACCATTGGCGTACAGCCACGTCATGCGTGGAACGTCATCTGCGGCAGCAAGTTTGGCGTCAAAAACTGTCGGCAATGCAGGCATGTAAAGGAAGAGCAAAGACAGCGCGGAAGCGGCCGGCGGTGTGAGCCAGCAATAGCCAGAAGTTGTAAGCTCAATGCTGGTCATATGTTAGTGCGCGCTAACGATTTCCACAGTGCGGCTAAGCGGGTGTCAGTTTCTTTTACAAAGTCTATTGAACGGCAGTGAGGGGATGCATAGACTCCACGCCCCTTGCTTGGATGGGAATAGGCAAATCCGCACTTGCGGGTTGGCCCGTACCCACCTAAGCAGGGAATGGTCGGGGAAACGCACGAAAACGGTTCGCTCGAGTTCACTCAACTTCCTTTTGGAGTTCACATTATGAAGAAGCTTCTTGCATTGGTTGCGTTCATGGGAGTCCTGGCACTGGCGGCTTGTGGTGGCACCGGTGGCGGCGACGGCGGCGAGTCGGGCGGTTGCAGCGGTGGTTGCAGCGGTGGCGGTACCGACATGACGCAGATGATGATCGACAACATCAAAGAGACGACCTACTGGGTCACCGTCCACGCCGACGCGAAGGCCGGCCAGTACTGGGAAACCAGCAGCGAAGCCTACGGCAGCAAGAACACCACCCGTTGGCAGATTGCCAAGGTTGACGGCAGCATCGCCATCGTCGAGATGCAGATGACGAGCAAGGGCGAGTACAGCAGCTACGACTACGTCACCGCGTACCAGGTTGACACCAGCGTTGCGATGGGCGAAGTCAACGTCCAGAAGGCCTGGATCGGCAAGCCAGGCGAGAAGGGCACCGAGATTGGCGTGATGGCCAAGCCCGCCCCGGTTTGCGGCGGCACCCCGCCAGAGACCACCGAAGAGCCGTTCGCTGACCTTGAGTTGGCCGGCGGCAAGTGGAGCGGCAAGATCATCACCATGAAGGGCGACGGCTGGGAATCCAAGACCTGGATGGCGGACAACGGCTGGTTCGGCGGCATGATCAAGAACGAAGTCAGCGGCATGGTCACCGCGCTGAGCGCGTTCGGCGAAGACGCCAAGCCCCTGCTTGCCTGGGAGTAAGTCACACCCTTTTGCTTGAGACACCGACCGGCGCGGAGAAATCCGCGCCGGTTTGCTTTTTGGCGGCTCAGCTACCAACACCGTTTCACTTGGCGCCGCCCGCTCTATACTCCGCGGCTTCAATATGGACCCTGAGACCGAAACTGAGACGTGTGATTCCTGCGGCAACCATGCCGTGGCTGTGCGTGCCATTGAAGGCGAGTTCGTCCGCGAATGCGAAGTCTGCGGCAACCTTGAGGGCCCGGCGGACCTGATCGAACTGCTGGAACTGCAGCGCGAAGCCGATGGCCTGGGCGTCAGCATTGACAGCTTCCCGTTGGCCCAGTTCATCGAGGGGCTGCCGGGTGTGCGCATTATCGGTGACTCCGGCGGCGACAAGCGCCAGGGAACGATGCCCTTTGTGGCGTTTGAACTGGCCGACCATCGCACATGGCAGCTCGAGAACCTGGGGCAGGCCCTGCGCCTGATGCGTGCCGAGCTTGAGTGCGAGTGGTCGCTTGAGTTCACCTATGACTTCCAGATGGCCTTTGAACTGCACCCACGCCACGACGGCAAAGCCAAGCACAGCACCGAGCAGGTGCTGGCCGCCCGTCGCGACCTGACCAAAATCTGGCGACGCTTGAACACCTACCGTGGCTTGAGCTGGTGGAAGCAGGAGTAGGGCGGTCCCGGCCCCGCGCAAGCCTTTTCGGCAATCGACTCATTGCCCGCCCCGAAGAATACGGCCGAAGCTATAGTGGCCGACTGGTGAGTGTTCTGGCCCAGGCGCCGCGGGAATTCTGATTTCCTTTGAGGAATCGCCGTCCTTGCCGCGTCTATGGATAGTGCCGCTGGTGACGAAGACTGATTCGGATCAAGACCTGGTCGCCCGTTTCTGTGCGGGCGACCGTGACGCTTTTGCCGAGCTGTACCGTCGTCACCGGCACGGCCTGTATGGCTATGCGCTGAGCATGTGCGCCGACGAAGCCCACGCCGCCGACGCAACCCAGGACCTGTGGCTGCGCCTGATCGAAGACCCGGCGCGCCTGCAGTCGGCCCGCAACGTGCGCGCGTACCTGTATGGCGGCCTTCGCAACTCGGTGCTGGATGAATTTCGGCGCCGAAGTCGTGAACGCAAGGCGCTGCATGAGGGTCAGCCGGCAACGATGCTCGTCAAGCCGCGCGACACCATGACGTCGGGCGAAGAGGCTGACCGGCTGGACAGCGCGCTGCGAAGGCTGCCGGAAGATCAACGCGAAGTGGTGCTTTTGAAGATTTACGGGGAATTGACGTTTGCAGAAGTTGCCGACGTCCTGAAAGAGAATGCCAAGACGGTGGAATCGCGTCACCGACTGGCGCTGGAGAAGTTACGCGAGTGGCTTTCGGGGGAAATGGCGTGAACGCCGGTTCCCGCGCAGGCGGGCCAGACTCGCGTTCCGAAGGACAGCCAGTATGAGTTCGCAAGACCCGTTCAACCAGCGTTTCCGCGGCCCGACGCCACCACCGGCGCTTGACCGTGCTGTGTTATCCGCCGCCGATGCCAAAGCCGCCGAACTGGCAGGCGGCAGACTTTCGAACAAGGCGGAAATGTCATACAGTAGTCCACCCGGCTCTGCCAACCAGCAAGCCGAGAACCGCAGGGAGTCCGCGATGTCAGATGCTATCGTTTTTCCATGTCCCGCGTGCGGAACGAAATACAGCGTTTCGCCCTCTCACGCCGGCAAGAAAACCAGCTGCAAAAAGTGTGGTGCATCGGTGACGGTGCCCTCGCCGCAGGTGGCGAACCCCACCATCGTGGGCGGCACGCGCACCATTCGCCGCGCCGACATTGACCCAGGTTCAAGCACCCGCGAAGAGGCGACCGGCGTGTCGCAGCACGAGTCGTCGGTTGACATGACCGGCGGCGCGTCCGTGATGCGCAAAGAAGAAACCGTCATCGGGGCGCCCCCGATGGCACCCACCGACACCAGCGCCCGCGGCCGTGCGGCAACGCGCGTGCCGACTCGCGCGGGCCATGCTCCACAGCCGGCGCCGATGGGGCGGCCCATGCCGCCGCACATGCATGGTGCGCCCAAGAAGAAAAACAACATGCCCCTGTTCGCCGGCATTGGCGGCGGCGCGGTAGCGGTCATCCTGGTGGTCGTGATCATCATCGCTTCGTCTGGTGGCAGCGGCACCGGGGGTGGCGGCACCGGCGGAGACGGCGGTACATCATCGACCGATACGGGTGGCCCGGCTGCTGACCCGGACAAGAGCCTGCTGGTCCATCACCAGAAGAACATCAACAACGTCATGACCCTCACGTTGGACCAGGTCAAGACTTTCTACGAAGAAGCCAAGGCGCGCAAGGACAAGCCCGAGTGGCGCACCCAGCAGGACGCCTGGGCCAACCAGCTGCTTTCCAAAGCCGAGAGCGACAAGGCCCTGCCGATGGCGCAGATCGCCTTGATGCTGGACAACGACGGCTACTCGTTTGCCAATAACTTGTTGCGCAAAGCCGCCACGGCAATGCAGCGCGAAGGAATTGCGGTCCAGAGGCAGCGAGATGGCCAGCGTCAGATTGTCTCGGCGAACAAGACCTTTGCAGACGTCGTAAAGCGGCTTGGATGGGCGGAGTACTCCCGTCCCGCCAAGATGGACGATTACCTCGTGCACGAAACCGAGGGCAGTGAAGCGTACAACAAGTACTTCGTGGCGCTCGACCCCGTGTATGCGGACGCCAAGCTGTTCCCGCCCGATGTTGTCGCCGAACTGAAAAAGCTCGAAAAGGTAGCCGTCGAGAAGGGTGACGAGTTCTTTGCCCAGCACGAGAAAGACGGTTTTGCCCGCAACGCCCGGCGCGCCTGGATTCGTTTCAAACAGGCCAACGACACCAAGGGGTCAACCACTCTCAAGTGGAACCGCGCCAAGCAGCAGCGTTCTTTCTGTCAGCTTGCGATGCGCCGAGACAATGAAGAGTTTGACACAGTCTGGACCTACACCTACTGGAAGCCCTTCATGGTGTACGTCGAAAAGCCGCCCGGCACTGAGGGCATCAGCGCGGACTTTAAGGAGTCGCTGGAGAGCAAGTCGGCCCTGCTGCAGCACCTGTATGACTGGTTCAGTGTAAACTTCGTCACGCGGTACAGCCTGCAGCGCGTCAAGCCCATGGGCCAGGGCGAGCTGGCGGAAAAAGAAGGCTGGCCGCTGTCAGTGATCGTGCTCAAGGACAGCCACACGTTTGAGCAGTATTGTGAAGACGAGATCGGGCAGCCCATGCCCGGTGCACGTGCGTTCTATTCGCCGCGCAACGAAATCGTCATCACCTATGACGACCGCAACGACGCCAACCCGGATACCGCGTGGTTCAACGAGTCCGTGCTGATTCATGAAACGTTCCATCTGCTGTCCGACCATTACGGCGCCAACCCGATTGACTGGAAGAAGCTGGGCAAGGGCGAAGGACCGGACCGCCCCAGCTACTCAAGCATCCTGGTGCAAGAAGGCATTACCGACTCTGTTTCGGGCTTCGTTCGCAGCGGCGGTAAGGGTCGCGAGGCGAAGTACGAGTTTCTGCAACTGAACCACCTGCGCCTTCAAGGCTGGCAGCGCAACTTCGAAAGCATGTCCAACCGCAGCATTTTCCGGCTGCAGGACCTGTTGAAGTGTGGCAGCTACTCGGCGCTGGTGTACCTGGGGTGCGACCGCCTGCGCGAACTTGGCGTCCCGGTGCCGCAGGGCGGCGAGGGCAGGTTTCAGGGGCCGTTGATGGGCCTGTATTACGCCACGGCGTGCCAGATGAGTTACTTCTTCCACTACTACAAAGAAGGCTCAAAGTACCCCTACCGTGACCATTGGTGGGAGTTCCTGGGCAAGGACTACAAAGGTGAGATCAAGCTCACCAGCTACGACACAACACCCGGCGTGAATGTGTTCAAGCAGGTGTTTGGCATCAAGTCCGACGCTGACTGGGACACCATCAACAAGAAGTTCGAAGACTACACTAAGAACCTGAAAGCCGAAAACGTCGGCAAGGGCGCCGATGAGGGCGAGTTGCCCAAGTCCGTGCTTCCGTCAGAAGTGCTGCCCGGCAATCGCCACCCGGGCGCAAGCAATGCACCCGGTACCGAGCAAAATGCAAACCGCCGCGAGGAAGAAGCCCCGGCGCTGCGCTAGCCCAGCCATTTCGAAGCACGGCTGGCCACACGGCCAGCCGTCCTACGTTAAAGCGCTAGCGCCGACTAACCTGACCATTGCTTGAGGGCTACACCTTCCGGCGGCGCTGTTCTATAACTAACCATAGCGTTGTTACCGAATGGCAGGGGCAAGGGGCCCCTTGAACCCCTTGGGGCAAGAGTTCAGCCCATGAAGCAGGTATTCCAGGTCAAGCACAAGGTCCGGTTCGTGACCGCCGCTGCCCTTTTCGACGGGCACGATGTCAGCATTAACATCATGCGCCGGCTGTTGCAGGCCCACGGTGCCGAGGTCATCCACCTCGGCCACAACCGCAGCGCCGAAGAAATCGTCAACGCCGCCATTGAAGAAGACGCCCAGGGCATCGCCGTCTCAAGCTACCAGGGTGGCCACATGGAGTTCTTCAAGTACATGCACGACCTGCTGCGCGAAAAGGGTGCCGGTCACATCAAGGTGTTTGGCGGCGGCGGCGGCGTGATCGTCGCCGACGAGATTCGCGAACTTCACGACTATGGCATTACGCGCATTTTCAGCCCCCACGACGGCCGTGAGATGGGCCTTGAGGGCATGATCCGCTACATGCTGGCCGAGTGCGACTTCTCCACCGTGCATGCGCTCAATGGTGAAATCACCAACTTCGATGTCGCCCACAAGGGCAGCGTCGCGCGACTGATCACATTGGCCGAACTGAACGGCCAGTCGCCGCCCGGCCAGGCCGAGCGCGTAAAGCAGGCCATCAGCAAGCGCAAAGACGCGCTCAAACATGCCATCCCGGTGATTGGCGTTACCGGCACCGGCGGCGCAGGCAAGTCCAGCCTGACCGACGAGCTGCTGCGCCGCTATCTGCTCGACTTCACCGACAAGCACGTGGCAGTGATCAGCATCGACCCCACTCGCAAACGCACCGGCGGGGCATTGCTCGGCGACCGCATCCGCATGAACGCGCTGAACAACGCGCGCGTGTACATGCGCAGCCTCGCGACCCGCGAGTCCAACACCGAGGTCAGTGCCGCGCTGGACGAAGCGATCGACATCTGCAAAGCCGCCGGCTACGACCTTGTCATTGTCGAGACCAGCGGCATCGGGCAAGCCGACGGCGTCATCACCGGGTATGTCGACAGCAGCCTGTACGTGATGACCAGCGAATACGGCGCGGCGACGCAGCTTGAGAAAATCGAGATGCTGGACTACGCCGACTTTGTCGTGCTGAACAAGTTCGAGCGACGTGGCGCCAAAGACGCGTTGCGTGACATTCGCAAGCAGGCGTGGCGCAATCGGGGCGCGCCCAGCAACCTGAAGCCTGAGCAGATGCCCGTGTACCCCACGATTGCCGCGCAGTTTAACGACCTGGGCGTGAATCGGCTTTACGGCGACCTGCTCAAGCGGCTCTCTGAAATCACCGGCGAAACCCTTGAGACGCGCTACTTCACGCAGGTCTGCGATGTCGACGGGCCGACGCAGCAGACCGTGGTACCCGGCAAGCGCACCCGCTATCTCAGTGAGGTTGCCGAAACTGTGCGTGGCCATCACCGCTGGTCTGAGGCGCAGCGCGTCATCGCCGGCAAGCTCGGCGCCTGCTACCACGCACTGCAAGAGCTTGGCGACAAGTCTGTCACGCCGCTCGAGCCGCTGAAGCCCGAAGAGGGAAAAGACCCCGTGACGCGCGCGCTGCGTGAGCGCTACAGCGACCTGCTGGCAGAGCTTGACCCGGCCTGCGTGCGCGAACTCAAGGCATGGTCGGCGCTGGTGCATTCGTATACCGACGACGAGAACGTCTATGAGGTGCGCGGTCGCGAAATCCGCGTCGCCAACTACACCACGACGCTCAGCGGCACGAAGCTTCCCAAGGTCGCCCTGCCGAAGTTCAGTGACTGGGGCGACCGGCTTTACTGGCTGCTTGAAGAGAATGTTCCCGGTGGTTTTCCGTACACCGCTGGCGTGTACCCGTACAAGCGCAGCGGCGAAGACCCGACGCGCATGTTTGCCGGCGAAGGCCCCGCCGAGCGCACCAACCGCCGCTTTCATCTTGTCAGCGAGGGCCAGCCCGCGGCGCGCCTGAGCACGGCGTTCGACAGTGTCACGCTGTACGGCGAAGACCCGCACGAACGCCCCGACATCTACGGCAAAGTCGGCGAAAGCGGCGTAGCGATCTTCACCGTAGAGGAAATTGAAATCCTGTACGCCGGCTTTGACCTGTGTGCCGCCAGCAACAGCGTCAGCATGACGATCAACGGCCCGGCGCCGATCATTCTGGCCTTTTTCTTCAATGCCGCGATCCGGCAGCAGGCCCGCAAGCACCTGATGGAGAAGGGCAAGCTCGCCGCCAAGCGCCCGCCCGCACGGCTGTTTGTTCCGAAGAGTGTCGGCGCGCGCGATCCGCTTGAGTCTGCATGGCAGGACCCGCGCTGCTTTGACCAGGACTGGTCGCAGATTCGCGCGCTGCTCACGGATGCCGAGTTCGACAAGATTGCCGCAGAAACGGTCAGCACAGTGCGCGGCACGGTGCAAGCCGACATCTTGAAAGAAGACCAGGCCCAGAACACCTGCATCTTCAGCATCGAGTTTGCGCTCAAGATGATGGGCGACGTGCAGCAGTGGTTCATTGAGCACAACGTTCGCAACTATTACTCGGTGAGCATCAGCGGGTATCACATTGCCGAAGCCGGCGCCAACCCGATTACCCAGCTTGCGTTCACGCTGGCCAACGGGTTCACGTACGTAGAGGCGTACCGCGCGCGCGGCATGGATGTGAACGACTTCGCGCCCAATCTGAGCTTCTTCTTCAGCAATGGTGTCGATGCCGAGTACAGCGTGATTGGCCGCGTTGCACGTCGCATCTGGGCCGTGGCGATGAAGCGCATGTATGGCGCCAACGAGCGCAGCCAGATGCTCAAGTACCACATCCAGACCAGCGGGCGCTCGCTGCACGCCATGGAGATAGACTTCAACGACATTCGCACCACGCTGCAGGCGCTCTACGCGATCTGCGACAACTGCAACAGCCTGCACACCAACGCGTTCGACGAGGCGATCACCACGCCCACGGACAACAGCGTGCGCCGGGCGCTGGCGATTCAGTTGATCATCAACAAAGAGCTCGGCCTGACGAAAAACGAGAACCCCATCCAGGGCAGTTTCGTGATTGAGGAACTTACCAACCTGGTCGAAGAAGCCGTGCTGACCGAGTTCGACCGCATCACCGAGCGCGGTGGCGTGCTGGGCGCCATGGAGACGCAGTACCAGCGCGGCAAGATCCAGGAAGAGAGCATGTACTACGAGCAGCTCAAGCACAGCGGCGAGCTGCCAATTGTGGGCGTGAACAGTTACCTGAACCCGCACCCGCCCGAGCACGAAGCGAAGGTCGAGCTGGCAAGGGCCACGCAATCCGAGAAAGAGGCGTGTATTGAGCGGCTGCGCAAGTTCCAGCAGCAGCACGAACCGGGCGCGGAAAAAGCGCTGGAGCGCCTGAAGCGGGCCGCGCTGTCCGGCCAGAACATCTTCAACGAACTGATGCAGACCGTAAGGCACTGCAGCCTCGGCCAGATCAGCCAGGCCCTATACGAAGTAGGCGGCCAATACCGCCGCAACATGTAACTCCAGCGGCACTATGTCAGAGCTCAGGCATTCTGCGCCTAACAAGTCCGACGCCTTGGAGTCATGGTTCACGCGCACCGACCTATTGCTGTCAGCGCTGTTTGTGGGCCTTGCCATTGTTCTGATCCTGTACGCCACCGCCCAGTGGGGGCCAGGACTGACTACCGATTCCGTGCGGTATATGGATTCCGCAGCGCACATTGCCGCTGGCGATGGACTGGTCACGGGCGTTCCCGATGGCGTGAAGCGGCCGCTAACGGAATGGCCACCCGGATTTCCCTTGGTGTTAGCCCCAGACGCGGTAGCCGCGTGGGCCCGGTGGGTGCAGGCACTGTTGTTTGGTTGCTGCACGCTGATGGCCTTTGCATTCGTGCGGTGGGCGGGCGGATCTCGCCCGGGTGCGGCTTTGGCTGCAACACTCACCTGTTGCGGTGGAGGGATGGTTCTCCAGTTCGTGGTGGTCTCCAGTGAGACACTTTTTCTTCCGCTTCAGTTGGGCGGGATTTGGGCGGTCAGCGCTTGGATGAACGGAAGGCGGGAATCCGTGTTGTGGCTGGCTGGCGGACTGTTGTGTTCCGCGACGTTGACACGATATGTGGGGCAGGGTGCCGCGCTGGCCATGATATTGCTGGTGGCCCTGACGGCATGGCATTCCGGTCGCCACCGCCTGCGGGCGCCCGCCATCATCCTAATGGCGAGTCAGATCGCCTTGATCGCGTGGCTCCTGCGGAATGTGTTGGAGGCGGACACAGTGGCACAACGGACAATGGCGCCGCAGCCCATTGAGTTCGACTGGGTCCTCAATGTGTGGCGCGTCGCGACCCTTTGGTTCTGGCCGGCCGAGTGGACGCGATGGTTCAGGCATCCGGCTACTTTGTTCCTCCTGCTAGCGGGAGTGGCAGCACTCAGAAAGAGGACAGCTCCCGAGTCCGCAGCGCGAGCCCGCGCTGTCGCCTCTGTCGCGGGCTGGTGGATCACGGGGTATCTTTGCCTGATGTTTGCAACGGACTTCCTGACGCCGAGGGACCAGGACCTGGACGTGCGCATGATGCTTCCGGTCATGCTGCCGATTGTCTGTGTGCTAGGGCTGGCACTTCCATCCGGGCGGAACTGGAGAGTATGGTGTGCGAGTGCACTGGCAATCTTCGTGTGTGCTGTCGGCGCGATCCGCACAGCGGCGCAGGCTCAAGAGCTCCACGAATCCGGGTTCGCTTTCGGGTCTCGCGCATGGCATCAGTCCCCAATGCTTGATGCCGCAAGAAAGTTGCCGGCAAACGCGGTCCTCGCCAGCAACCAAGCCGACGCAGTATTCTGGCACCTGGACCGTCCATGCCTGCCACTGCCGCGGGCTGGCGATGAGGGGCGGGATCACACTTGCCTCGATGCGGAGAGAGTACAACGCTTCCACCAGGCACGGGGTGACCGACAAGTGACCTACGTGCTGAGATTTCACCAATCGTGGCGGTGGGATGCGCCAGTCGAAGATTCGCAGCACGAACTGAAACTCGAAAGGGTTGCCGATTTCAGCGACGGCACTCTATTCCGGATCAGTGAATAAATCTCAATCCACTCCGAATTGAACACTGCTCGCGGGTTCACTTGTGCGGCATATACTGCGGCGCATGGACTTGTTGGGCATCCTGCAGTCGAGGTTTGGGTTTCCGGCGTTTCGGCCTCATCAGGCTGAGGCTTGCTCGGTTTTGGCTTCTGGCGAGTCGGCTTTGCTGGTCATGCCTACGGGCGCGGGCAAATCGCTTTGCTATCAGCTTCCGGCGATTGCACGGGGCGGGTCGGCGCTGGTCATCTCTCCGCTCATCTCGCTGATGGAAGACCAGGTGGCCAAACTCTGCGCGCAGGGTTTCAACGCTGCGCGCATTCACTCGGGCCGCCCCAAACCTGAGTCCCGCGACGTCTGCTACGACTGGGAAGCCGGCAAGCTCGACTTTCTGTTCATCGCCCCGGAACGACTGCGCGTGCCCGGATTCGTCGAATGGCTTGCACGCCGCAAGCCGGGCCTGATCGCCGTGGACGAGGCCCACTGCATCAGCGAATGGGGCCACGACTTTCGGCCGGACTACCGGCTGCTGGGCGAACGGCTTGCGGTACTGCGCCTGGGGTCTGGCACCAAGGAACTCGCAGGAGAGGGTCAGGCACAATTTCGGCCGACTGCGGCTGAAATTGAGCCAGACCCTTCGCCCGTCATTGCCATGACCGCGACTGCCACGCCGACGGTACAGCGCGACATCTGTGAGCAGCTCGGCTTGCAGAACGCGCGACGCCTGATTCATGGCTTCCGGCGCCAGAACCTGGCTGTCGAATGCGTGGACATGAAGCCGAGCCAACGGGCCGATACCGTGCTGCGGCTGCTTGGAGAAAAGGGGTCAGGCTCGCGCAGCGTGCCTGACCCCTTTTTGCTCGCACCGGCAAAGGGGACAGGCACCTCCGCTGCGCTCCGGAGCCAGTCCCCTTTGCCCGCCATCGTCTATGTGCCGTCGCGCAAAGAGTGCGACGCGCTTGCGGCCAAGCTTGCCGACCACGTCGCTTGCCTGCCGTACCACGCTGGTCTTGACGCGTCAACTCGCGACAAGGCGCAGGCGGCGTTCCAGTCCGGCGAGGTGCAGGTCATCGTCGCCACTATCGCGTTCGGCATGGGCATCGACAAAGCCGACGTGCGCACGGTGGTTCACACGGCGCTGCCTGCCACCGTTGAGGGCTACTACCAGGAGATTGGCCGTGCGGGCCGCGACGGCAAGCCTTCGCGCGCGATATTGTTGTACGGTTGGGCCGACCGGCGGCTTCACGAGTTCTTTCTGGATCGGGACTACCCGCCGGCTGCTGAACTTGAACGTGTGTGGCGCGCGCTGGGCGGTCGCAGCGGCAGCATTGAAGAGATTGCGGCTGACCTGGACCTGAACGAGCAGGATGCTTCCAGGCACCTGGAGCGCCTGATGGCGCTGGGCGGCGCTGGCGTTGACGCCGATGGCCGTGTGATACGCGGCGATGCCGACTGGCGCCCCGGGTACGCCGCGCGGGTTTCGCACCGGCGCGAACAGCTGGACGCGGTATACGCGTTTGCCGATGGCCGCGGCTGCCGCATGGCCGCGCTGGTGGCGCACTTCGGTGAACAGGACGCGCGACCGTGCGGCATCTGCGACGTCTGCGCGCCGGAGGCGTGCGTGATCAAGCGCTTTCGTAAGCCGACGCCGCGGGAACACGACCTGCTGTGCCGCATCATCGGCGCGCTGCAAGAGCGTGATGGGCGCACACCCAAGCAGCTTCACGAAAGCGCGCTGCGCGAAGGCGAGCTTGACATCCGGCGTTTTCGCGAATTGCTGGGCGGGTTAGCAGCTGCAGGCGCAGTCCACATGCAGGCGGATGCTTTTGAGAAAGACGGCAAGTTGATCAACTTCGAGCGCGCGTTTCTGACCCGCGAAGCCAAAGCCGAGGGCATCCACGCGGCCAACTGGGTAAACCTGCCGGACGACGAATCTGCCGTGCCTGCCGAGAAGCCGGCCCGGAAAGCGCGCCAGAAATCGGCCAAGCAGGCGATTGCGCAAGCCGAGTCGCTGGCAGAACCCGACGCCGAGATCGTGCAGGCGCTGAAGGGCTGGCGGTTGACGCAGGCAAAGTCAGAAGGCGTGCAGGCGTTTCGCATTCTCAGCAACAAGACGCTCAACGCGATTGCACGCGACAAGCCGACAACCGAAGAGCAACTGCTGAGAGTCCCCGGGATCGGCCCCCAGAAGCTTGAGGCCTACGGTGCGGGGATTCTGGAGACCGTGCGCGGTCAACGGGACGCGTAGCTTCTTTCCCGTTGCATGATGCCGATTGCGCCGCATATTCCCTGCGTGCGCCTGTGGTCGATCCATCCGCGTTTTCTCGATTCCAAGGGGCTTGTTGCCTGTTGGCGTGAATCCTTGCTCGCGCAGGCGGTGCTGCTCGGCCGAACTCGGGGCTACCGCAACCATCCTCAACTGGACAGGTTTCGGCGGGCGCGGGACCCCGTCGCTGCCGTGGGGGCGTTTCTGGCGGCCGTTGCGGCAGAGGCCCGGCGGCGGGGCTATCGGTTTGACGCCAGTAAGATCGCCCGCCCGCGATCGCGCGCCCGGCTGAGCGTGACGCGGGGACAGATCGAACACGAGTGGCTGCACCTGAAACGCAAGCTGCGCCAGCGGGATCCAGCATGGCTGAAGGCGCTGCCGGCAGAAGCGGCGGCGCACCCGATGTTTCGGGTCGTGGCTGGGCCCGTTGAGAGTTGGGAGCGGCCCTGACTGGCTGATTTCCCGCAAGCGGAGCCAGGAAAAAGACGAAGCGGGACCGACAGGATTGTCGGTCCCGCTGACTGGCTGCGCGCTACTTGTAAATCTTCTCGACCGGCTGGACGGCTTTGTCGGTCAGCCACATCGGGCGGTTGCCGGCCTGGAACTCGCGGGTCATGTCCCAATCCATCATGGTGCCGAGAGTGCGGTAAAGCTGGTCTGGTGCGATCGGGTCCTTGAGCAGCACTTCGCCCTTGGCGCCGCGGGTCATGCCGTCTTCAGGCGTTTCGCCGATGACCTGGCCCGACTTCACGCCACCGCCGCCCAGCACAACGCAGAAGTTGCTGGGCCAATGGTCGCGGCCGTCGGTGGGGCTGATGCGCGGGGTGCGACCGAACTCGCCCATCCACACCAGCAGCGTGCTTTCGTACATGCCGCGCTTCTTGAGGTCGTCGATCAGCGCTGCCCACGGCTGGTCCATGGTCTTGCACAGGTCGGCCACGCGCTTGAAGTTGTCGTCGTGGGTGTCCCATCCGCCCAGCACCACTTCGACGGCGGGCACGCCGGTCTCGATCAGGCGACGCGCGATGATCAATGAATCCGCGAATGCGCCTTCGCCATAGGCCTTGCGCACCTCGGCGGGCTCGTCATCCAGGTAGAACTTCTTGCGCAGCGGGCTGTCCATCAGGCGGCGGGCCTTTTCGTACATGGCTTTGTGGGCCTCAACCGCGTCTTCGCCGCGTTCTTTGGCGAAGTCTTTCTCCATTTCCTTGACCAGCTTCATGCGGCGTTCCATGCGCTCTTTGTCGACACCCTTGGCATAGTCAAGGTTCTCGATCTTGGCGCCGGGACGGCTGATCACGAAGGGGTTGTAGTCAACGCCCAGATAGCCAGCCGGAAACGGCGAGCCGCGCAGCTTGACGAAGTTCGGCAGTTCAAAGTTCGGGTTGCCCAGCTGGTGGGCCACCATGCTGCCCAGGCTCGGGTGCTTGATCGTCGGGTTGGGCGCAAAGCCGGTGCGCATCAGGTACGCGCCGCGCGAGTGGTTGCCCTCGCGCGTGGCCATGCTCTTGATCAGCAGCAGGTCTTTGGCCTTCTTGGCAAGAAACGGCAGGCTCTCGGCAGGCGTAAAGCCGGGCACCTCAGTCTCAATCGCCTTGGTGGGGCCGCCGTTCTTCGAGCCCGGCTTGGGGTCGAACGTTTCAAGCTGGCTTGGCCCGCCTTCCATGTACATCAGGATCACGCCCTTGATTTTGCTGTTGCGGGCGCGGGTGGCTTCCTGTGCCGACAAGGTGCTGCCAAGAAAGCTGCTTGTGGCGATGATGCCGCCCGCGGCAGCGCTGGTACGCAGGAAGTCGCGGCGATTAACGTGAAACTCGGTCATGAGTCGCTCCGGTAAGTGCATTGCCAGTGAAGCATTGTTGCAGCTTTGACGGTTTCAGTTTCATCTAACCCTGCGTTGCAGCCCGGGTTTCGCAAAATTGCCCGGCATCAATGCCGGTTCACGAACTCGGTGGTATTCATCAGGGCGATGAACAGGTCTTCAAAGACTTCGTCGCCGCCCTTCCAGTTCGCGAACGTGCTGTTGAGAATCTGCTTGTCGCGAGTGTCCGGTTCGCGCCCCAGCACGGTCATAAAGATCGCAGTGGCGCGCTTGATCTTGTCCTTGGGGTGCGGGTACTGCGCGAGAATTTCTTTCAGCGAGTTATTCAGGTGCCCCGGCAGAAGGTCGGCGTTCATGAACATCAGCGCCTGCAGAATGTTGCCGTCGTGGTCGTCCACGTCCTTGACCACGGGGTCGCCACCCCACGCATTGCGAATCAGCATGCGCAGGTTGCCCTTGTAACCGCTGATCCAGTCGCGTACCTGCTTGGCTTTCTTTTCGTCGGCGCTGAGCTTGTCGTCAGCGACGTTCGGTACCGGCAGGTGAGGGTTCAGGCGGTCAATGCCAATCACCTTCAGGATGCTGCGTTCGACCATTTCAGGGGTCAGGGCGCGCACGAAGTTGCGGCTGTAGTAGACGCGGTCCTGGCGGTTGGTGCGGTTGGGGTCAACGGCGCGCTGGTACATCTTGCTGGTGACGATGGCGCGAATCAGGTAGCGGGTGTCAAAGCCGCTTGCGGCAAAGTCTTTGCCCATGACTTCCATGACGATGGGCAGCGTCGGCTCGTTCATGCTGTTGAAGTCGTCGACCGGGTTTACGAAGCCGACGCCCATGAAATAGTCGAGGTAGCGGTTGACCGTCATCTCACGGAACCACGGGTTTTCGGGGTTGGTGATCCAGTCCGCCAGTGACTCGCGAATGGTCTTGCCGGCGTCGTACTGCCAATCCTTGTCCCCGAGGAAGCGCGGCAGCTTGTACTTGCCCTTCAGGCGCAGGCGGTTGCGGACGTCAATGTCGTTCTTGATCGCCTGGTCGTTGCTGAACCAGTAGCGGTCGGCCCCCTCACCCTTGGCGCCGGTGCTGAACAGCCGGAAGAAAGCCGCGTAGCTCTCGAAGTCGTCCATCGACCACGCCTCATAGGGGTGGTCGTGGCATTCTGCGCACTGGATCTGGCGGCCGAGGAAGACCTTGCTGACTTGCCCGGCCATCGCAGGCTTGTCGTTCTCAAACGTCAGGAGAAAGCCAAGCGCCGGGTTGTCGGGTGTTTTTCCCTTCGCAGCCAACATTTCGTGTGCCATCTGGTTCCATGGCTTGTTGGCGGTGAACGCCTCGCTCAGGTAGCGTTGCAAGTAGGTCTGGTAAATGCCGTCACCCTGTCGCTCCGCCAGCACGACCCGCCACCAGGTTGCCATATGCTCAGCGAACTCCGGGGTTGCGAGCAATTTGTCGACGAGGGCTTCACGCTTTTCCTGGCCCTTGAGGCCATTGGCGTCGCGACGGCCCGGGGCGAACTCGTTGATTTCAGCAATCGAGGGCGGCGCGCCAGTAAGGTCAAGGTAGATGCGGCGCACAAAGACGTTGTCGTCAACAATCGGGTTGGGCTTGACGCCGGCGTCGGCTTGCAGGGCCTCGTAGGCCGCGTCCATCGAATCGCGCAGCTGGCGCCAGTCTTTGCCGAGTTGCGGGGTAGTGTCGCGCTCAGCGGGCTCGTCCGCCTTGACGCCATACGCGGCGGCAATCAGACAGCCCACGGTCAGGGTGGCAAGCAGTAGCAGAACTGGAGTCCGGCGCAGCATAGCGTCCTCCGTTGCAAGGGGACCACGCTGAGTAGTGTAGCTATGGCCGGTGCCGGTAGCTTCATTGAACCTTCAAACAATCACCCGAAATTGAGAGGGGCGTCGCGGGCCATCCCGAATCCGCAATCCACTTAATTGACTGGTAATCCGTCGCAAATCCGTTCCACTCAAGGGCCGAGGTCAGGTATGCGTTCGCTAACGATGTGCGTTCTGTTGGGATTGGCCGTAGCCGGCCAGTGCATCCCCGCCGATGCGCAAAAGCTAAAGGGCGACGACGCCAAACCCGCCAAAGAGAAGCTGCGTGAAGTAAAGAAGGACTGGAAGACAGCCACCAAAGCAGACAAGTACCGGCTGATCCTCGCGCTTTCGAGGTGGCCCGAAAACACGGTGACCAAGTTTCTTGTCGATGCCGTCAGCGACGAATCTGACGACGATGTTGCAAGCTGGGCCGCCAAGGCGGTGGTCCAACACGGCGACCCCGACGATCACAAAGAGCTGGTCAAGGCCTTCAACAAGGCAAAGACGCCCGCGCGCCGCGCCGCCTGCGTGCGATGGCTGGGCGGATATGGCCCGGAAACGCCCTTCAAGTCGCTCGAGAAACTGGCACTGGAAGACGACGCCAGCGCCGAAGCCGCGGTGCATGCGTGCGCCGACGCGGCAACTGACGCCGGCTGGGCAGTGCTGGAGATGGCGTCGGAGAAGGCCAAGTTTCCGGGGGCCAGGGCCGCTGCGTGCGCGCGCCTGCTGGCAGCAGGCGACAAACGTGGAATCACAGGGCTTGCCGCGACAGCAGGCGTGGAAGACGCGGCCCGTGCCGCGCACTCTGCTGTCGGAACGGCGCTTGAGACGGATGCGCTGAAGGCAGTACTTGAGCATGCGCGCAAGACACGCGGCGTGAGTGCGCGGCCGCACTATTTCGGCAGTCTGCTGGGCCGCCTGACGATGATCGAGTCGCATAAGGCCGTGCTTGCCGACGCTGGCGCCTTGAACCGCGTGTTTGACGTGGAAATCGGCTGGTGGATCGTCTCGGTCAACCGCGGCGGTGCGCCGTTCAGCGGCGCGGCGCGATGGCTTGACGACGACGACACCCAGAAGGTGATCCACGGCCTGCGAACGATCCAAAGGTTGCCCGCAAAATATGAAGGCGATGAACTGAAGGCAGCATCCGATAAGTTGACGCTCAAGCTGGCCTCAGAAGACGAAAGCACTGCAGCCCACGCCCTGTTGGCCTGTGCGTCGACGGGCGCCTGCCCGGACGTCGCCAAAGCCCGCGTGGCCGGGTGGCTCAAGGGCGAAACCCCGCTGCAGCGCGCGGCAGCGTTGCTGGCGGCTGGGCAAATGGGCCTGACCGAGCACGCACCCCGCGCGATTGAGCTGCTGGACGACATTCACTGGTGGGTCGTCAGCGCGGCGCTGGATTGCCTGCTGCGACTGCGGCCCAGCGAATGCCTCAAGCCGGTGTATGAACTTGCCCGCCGCAGCGCGGAAGGGCGCATCTTTGCCGAGGCAATTGCGCTTCTGGTGGACCTGACCGGCCTCGACCACGGCGACCTGATTGCGAAATGGGAAGAGGTTGTCGCGGGCGAACCAACGATTCAGCCCCGCAAGCTCGACAGTCTGCGAGGCGTGCCTTACCAGCACCTGAGGCAGAAGACAGCGGCCACGTTCTATGGCCTTGAGATTGACAGTGCCAACGTGCAGTTTGCCGTGGACCGCAGCGTCAGCATGGTCCTGCCCGTGGCGCGAGAGCCGCAGCGACAGGACTTTCCCGACCGCAAAGCCGACATTCTCAAGCGCCGGCCCGAGGTGAACAAGCTGGTTCGCGATGGCTTTCTTCCGCGATTCTATGTTGCTGCCGCCGAGTTGCACGCCTGCGTGGATGCCATGAGCCAGTCTGCCCGTGTCGGCATCACGCTGTTCAACACGGAGCAGATGCACAGCGACCGTATCACCAACGGGCTGGACCAGAGGCGCCAGCTCATCAACTGGATGCTGAGCACGGACGCCCAAGGCGGCACCGACATCAAGTCGGCGCTGCTGAGCATCATCGAGAAGGCCGACGCGGACACGATCGTGCTGCTCAGCGATGGTGAGCCCACAAGCATCGGGATCCTGGAAGAAGTGCACCGCGCCAACGCTTTCAAGCGCCTGAACATTCACGTGGTCAGCATCCACAAGGACGAGTACTACCGTCACTATCAGCAAGCAATGGCCAACCGCGAGTACGGCAAGATCATCGACGCGGAGAAGTAACCGGCTGCGGGTCCGCGGTACGGCATGGAGCGGTCTGGAAGCGCCGAACCCAGAACATAGACTGCCTCACAAATTGCACAGGGTCATGCCGTGGTCCAGATTGTTGTAGGCACCAATAACCGGCACAAGTTTCGCGAGATCAACCAGATTCTTGGTGACATCAAAGCCATTGAACTGGTTGCACTGACCGCGTTTACAGGCGTGCCGTCGATTGCCGAAACCGCGGATACATTTGCCGGCAACGCCCAGAAAAAGGCCTTTGAACTGGCGCAGTTTCTGGCCTTGGTCAATCGCGTGAGCTTTGCAAGCCGCAGCACAGCCATTGAGGATGAAGATGAAGAGGAAACTGATTTCGAGGCCCTTTCGGCCCAGCGCCACCGCAGCGCCAGCGGGCGCCAGCGCAAGGTAAGCCTTACGCCGGAACGCATGCCCAAAGTCGAATCGCCCCAGAGTCTTGAGCTGTTGGTGATGGCAGACGACAGCGGCCTGGAGGTGGATGCGCTGGGCGGCGCGCCGGGCGTGCACAGCGCGCGTTACGCCGGCACCCACGGCGATGACGCGGCCAACAACCAGCTGTTGCTGAAGAATCTTAAGGGAGTGCCCGCCGAGAAACGTAAGGCGCGGTTTGTGTGCGAGATCGCACTGGCAAGCCCGGAAGGCATCCTGTTCACGGTGCGGGGCTCGCTTGAGGGTTTGATCATAGACGAGCCGCGCGGCAACGGTGGGTTCGGGTATGATCCGCTCTTTCTGTACCCGCCGGCGGGCAAGACCTTCGGCGAGATGTCGCCAGAGGACAAGAACAAGATCAGCCACCGCAGCAATGCGCTGGCAAAGTTTCGGCAGGCGCTTGAGAATTTGCTGAAGGGTCGTTAGTGATGCGGCTCAGGCGCTGCCTCAGTTCAGGAATTTGCGGTTTGGGCTCTCCGGCACTTGCAGAACAGTCCGCAATCCGCAATCGTTAACTCGGAGACCAAACATGGCAAACAAGCTCTGCAACAAGGTCTGGCGCAACGGCGAGTTCATCGACTGGGACAAGGCGACGGTGCACATCAGCGCCCACGTTATTCACTACGCCAGCGCCGTGTTTGAAGGCATCCGCGCATACGACTGCGGCGGCCAACCCGGCATCTTTCGCCTGAAAGACCACATCCGGCGGCTGGTCGACAGCGCCAAGATCTACCGCATGGAAGTGCGCTGGAACGTGGAAGAGATCAGCGCCGCGTGCGTTGCCGCCGTGAAGGAAAATGCGTTCAAGGCCTGTTACATCCGCCCGATCATGTACCGCGACGCCGGCCCTATGGGCGTCAACCCGCTGAAGAACCCCATTACCCTCGACATCATGACCTGGGACTGGGGCAAGTATCTCGGCGATGAGGCCCTGGAGAAGGGCGTCGACATGCAGATCAGCTCATGGTCGCGCAACGCGCCGAACACCACACCGGCACAGGCCAAGGCTGCAGCCAACTACGCCAGCGGCGCCCTGATCAAGATGGAAGCAATCGCCAACGGGTATGTTGAGGGCCTGGCGCTCGACGTGAACGGAATCTTGAGCGAGGGAAGCGGCGAAAACATTTTCGTCGTGCGCGACGGGCGTATCGTCACGCCAGCCACCGGCAACAGCATTCTGCGCGGCATCACGCGCGACACCATCATGAAGCTCTGCGGCGAGCTGAAAATCCCGGTTGTGGAAGCATCCGTGACGCGGGAAGAACTGTACATCGCCGACGAAGTATTCGCCGTGGGTACCGCGGCGGAGGTCACACCGATCCGAAGCATCGACAAGATCAAGATCGGCATCGGAGCCAGAGGCCCCATCACCGAACGCATCCAGAAATCCTACCTTGACCTGGTGCAGGGGCGCAGCGAAGACAAGTGGGGCTTCATCACGAAGGTTTAGTGGATGTTGCGGCGCGAATCCTGCGCCGCACAATCCCAACGACCAATCGTAAGGCCTTTCATTTGTTGTAGTTACACACCGACTTGGTGTGACGGTCAGGAATTTGGAACAATTTCGAACGAATTCGGGTACACCGAGCATACATGGTGTAATCTTATTCAATCGCACAGATGTAACCTAATGACTGGTTGGTCAGCATGCGCATCACCTCGCCTAAGCGAGAAGCAAGGTACAGCCAGCTGCTGAAGGCGGCGCTGAAGATCTTTGCGCGCGACGGCATCGACGGGGCCTCGGTCGCTGACATCGCTGAAGCAGCCGGCGTGGCCAAGGGCAGCGTGTACCTCTACTTTGACAGCAAAGAGGCGCTGGCTGGTGACCTTGTGCGCCACCTGTTCACCTACACTGATGAAGGTGAAGCGCGGCTGTCAGAAGAGCCGCAGCCGATTGATCGGTTGCTCCGCTTCTGCGATGAGCAAGAGGCACGGGTAAACGCACTAGGTGATGACTCTACGATCGTGTTGCACATGTTCGGGCATATCGGCAAGTCAACGAACGACCTGCTGGGCCGCGGCATCCGGCAGATCATCGCAGAATCGCGCTTCAAGGTCAGGGTGCTGCTTGAAAACGCGCGAAGCCGCGGGATGTTGCCCGCGGACACAGACTGCGAGCGCGCGGCGGCGTCAATTCTGGCCAGCACTTACGGAACGATTCACCAGCAGATGACCATGCAGGCGGTGAATCCCAAGGGTGGGCTCAGCGTTCGTGAGGCGGTGCTGCTTGTGCTGCGGGGGCTGGGTCTCGAGCGCTAAGGTGTGGCATGTTCAAGGCATTTCAAGCCAGTTCACCAGCCGTCGAAGTTGACGGGCGCACCGTGGTCGCGGTCAGCAGCGGCATTCTGGTGGGGGCCGTGGCGCGCGAACTGCTGGCGTCGGCGGGGCTTGAGCACGTCGAGCCCGACGCCTGGTACTCGCAGCAGTCATGGCTGAACGCCTACCGCGCGATTCATGACAACCTGGGGCCAGACACGCTGTACTCAATCGGCAGGCGCATCCCGTACTCGGCCGAGTTTCCGGACGATCAGATGTTTGACGTGCCGTCCGCTCTGGCTGCCATCGACGTTGCCTACCACACGGCGCATCGCGGCGGCGAAATCGGCGTGTATCGCTACGTTGAAGTCGGCATGGACCACTTCCAGATCCAGTGCGACAACCCGTACCCGAACGTGTTCGACCTTGGGATCATTGAGTCGCTGGTGGAGCGCTACCGCGGCCGGCTGCAATTCGAGGTAAACCTCAATCGTGGCACCAACCACAGCGACGACAACGCCTGCACGATCGAAATCACCAGGGCTTGAGCAAACACACGGCAGTCTGACCCGCCAGTTCACAACTGCGCCCGCTCGTGATAGAGCATTGTCCGGAGGCAGTCATGGCTGACAGCAGCATGGACATCATGGCCAGCGTCGACGTACACGAGATCGACAACGCGTGGCAGCAGGCCCAGAAAGAAATCGCACAGCGCTGGGATTTCAAAGGCAAGACCGCGCTGATCGTGTGGGAAAAGGGCGAAAAGAAAGTCACTATCACCGCCAGCGACAAGACGGTCATGGACGCCATGCTGGACATCTTCACGACCAAGCTCAGCAAGCGGGGCATCAACGCCAAGGCGCTGGAGCTGAAGTCCGAAGAAGTCGCCAGCGGCCAGGGCATCCGCCACATCTACAACATCGTGGATGGCATCCCGTCGGACAAAGCCAAGATCATCACCAAGCTGATCAAGGAAAAGAAGTTCAAGGCGCAGGCCAGCATCCAGGGCGACGTCGTGCGTGTGACCAGCAAGAGCCGCGACGAGCTGCAAGCCGTGCAGCAGGCGGTGCGCGAGCTTGACCTGCCGCTGCCGATCAGCTTCGGCAACTACAAGTAACGGACCACGGGCGTCATACCCGCATTTCAGGCACAAACTGCAACGGTGAATCGTTACAGTCGCGCCATGAATGCTCCTGCCGCCAACTCTCGCCTGCCTGCGGTGCTGTATGCGCCTGACGGCACGCGCCGCGTTGACTACCGCGCGGTGGTCAAGATGGCGTGGCCTTTGTTCGTGCAGTTCGGCGTGCAAGCCTTCCTGAACGTGATCGACACCTGGTTTGTCGGGCGGCTTGGCTCTGAGTCCATTGCCGGCATGAACGCGGTGAACTTTTCCAGCTTCACGCTGCTGCTGCTGTTCGGCGGCAGCGGTATTGCCGTGCAGACAATTGTCGCGCAGCGATTCGGGCAGCGGCGCAAAGGCCGTGCCTCGCAAGCCGCATGGCACGGCATGTACTCGGCCATCCTGATCGCGCCGCTGTGTGTTGGCGTGGCAATCGCGGGACAGGACATCTTTTTCGTTTTTCGGTCTGCCTGCGACTGTCGTGGCGGCAGCTTCTGACTACTGGCTGCCGCGCATGGCCGGCGGCGGGCTGGTCGTGGTCTCATTCGCGCTGGGCAACTTCTTCAACGGTGTGGGCCGCACGCGCATCTCTCTGCTTGGCGCGCTGGTCACGGCTGCTTTCAATGTCGTGCTCAACTGGCTTTTCATCCTTGAACTCGGGTGGGGGATGTACGGCGCGGGCCTTGCCACGTCGCTTTCCGTGGCTGGCGGCGTACTGTTCTACCTTGTGTTGTTTTTCAGCCGTTACTTCCGCCGCGAGTTTGCGACCACACGCACATGGCGCCTGCGCCCGGCCATCCTGGGCTCGGTGCTGGGGCTTGGCATTCCGATTGGCGTGCACGCGATGTTCGACGTTGGTTCGTTCGCGGCATTTCAGCTCATGGTCGGCAAGCTCGGCACTGTGCCCGGCGCTGCCACGCAGATCGCGATGATCCTTACTTCGCTCGGCTTTCTGCCCGTGGCCGGCTTGAACTTTGCGGCGGCAACACTTGTGGGGCAGAGCATCGGGGCCGGCGACAAGGCCTGGGCCGACAAGGTGGGCACAGCCGCCGTGAAAATCGCATTCCTGTGGATGGTGATGTGGGCGGTGCTCTTCGCGACCTTGGGCGGGCCTTTGAGCAGCGTCTTCGTCAGCGCCGGCGACCCGGACGCCCAGGCGGTCATTGAACTGGGCGCGGCGCTGCTGTTCATCGCCGCGGGCTATCAGTTGTTCGACGCGCTGAACCTGGGTTGCCTTGGCTGCCTGCGCGGCGCGGGCGACGTCGTGGTGCCAACGGTCGCGCTGCTTGTGCTGGCGTGGTGTATCTTCGTGCCGCTGTCGCACAGCCTGATCTTTGCCGAGGGCGAGGGTTGGGTGGATTTCCTGCCCCAGTACGGCATGGGTGCGCGCGGCGGCTGGATTGCGGCGTTCGTGCACATCACGCTGCTGGGCAGCTTCCTGCTGTATCGCTGGAAGAGCGGCGCCTGGCGAAAGAGGGTGGTGTAGGGAGCCCCGACCGCCGGGTCTGGGCCTGCCTCGCTAGGCCCCGAGCTTACGCTCGGGGCCCCCTGCCTGTAGTTTGATTGCACGATGCTTTCGGTGCGGCATATTCTTGAGAAGACCATTGCGCGCTTCACGCGTGCGGGCGTGGATTCTCCGCGCCTGAACGCGGAGCTGCTGCTTGCCCGCGCACTCAACGTGACACGCGGTGAATTGCTGGGCGCAGGCGACCGCGAACTCGCCCCGGATCACGCCGCGAAGTTTGACGCGCTCGCTGCCCGCCGCGAGGCGCGCGAACCTATCGACTACATCCTTGGCAAACGCGAGTTCTATTCTCGCACATTCGTCGTCAAGCCGGGGGTGTTAGTCCCGCGCGCGGATACCGAGACCATTGTCGATACACTCAAGCGCGAACTGCCCGAAGCGGCCGGCTTGGCAGCCGATATCGGGTGTGGCAGCGGCGCGCTGGCGGTTACGCTGGCGCTGGAGTTCCCGCGGCTGCGCGTGCTGGCGACCGATATCAGTCAGGTTGCCCTGCAGGTGACGCGCGAGAACGCGGCTCGCTTGGGCGCTCAAGTCTGGTGCGCGCGCATGGATGGCCTAAGTGCGGCGCGCGGGCCCTTTGACCTGATCGTCAGCAATCCGCCCTACGTTGATCCAGCCGATGCCGATGGCTTGCAACCCGAAGTGCGGGACCACGAACCGCCCGAAGCCTTGTTCGGCGGCCAAGGCGGAGTTGAAATTGCGGAAAGACTGCTGCTGCAGACGGCGGAACATCTCAAGCCCGGGGGCGTGTGCCTGTTCGAGCACGGCTTCAACCAGGGCGAAGCGATGCGCGCGCTGGCCGGGCAGGCGGGCCTGCGTGACGCGCGCACGGTGCAGGACATGGCAGGGCTGGATCGGGTGCTGGTGGCACACAAGTAGGATGGATCATGGAATTCACAGCCATGCTGGTGATTGAGTTTGACGTGGCGGTAGACCGCATCAGTCGCGCCATGTTCGACGAAAAGTTCGCGGCTTTCGGGTGGCTCAAACTGGCGGGCATGGCTGGCGCGTGGACGATTGAGTTTGAGCGCTCGTCGCGCGAGTCAGCGTTGAACAGCACCCGCAACATGCTTCAGCTGGCCTTGCAGGGTGCCCGCGCCAATCGCGACCACGTCAAAGCCGTCGTCCACCTCGGCCCCGACGCGCCCGTGACGGTGTGAGGCCACGCCCTGATTCGCTGCATTCAAGCCGATGATTCTGCCGATAACTCAGCAGCCGGGGTGTCCCGGCGTTGCGGCTTTGACCACAGGATCGCCATGCCCCACAAATTCGTCGTCTCGGGCGGTGCCCGCCTCACCGGCAATGTGACCGTTTCCGGCAGCAAGAACGCGGCGTTGCCGATGATGGCCGCGGCGTTGCTCGCCAAAGGCACCACCATTCTGCGCAACGTGCCCGACCTGTCGGATGTGCGGCTGATGGCCGACATCCTCGACACGCTGGGCTGCGATGTGACGCTGTTTCCGCAGCCGGGCGTGGTGGTGATCGATGTAGTCGACGAATCCAACATTTCCGCGCCCTACGAGCTGGTCAGCGAAATGCGCGCCAGCTTTTGCGTGCTCGGCCCGCTGCTTGCCCGTCGCGGCGAGGCGCATGTCAGCCAGCCCGGCGGCTGCACACTGGGCGAGCGGCCAGTAGACCTGCACATCAAGGGCATCCAGGCCATCGGGTGCGAAGTCGCGTTTCATCGCGGCAACGTGATCGCGAAGGGCAGGCCCACCGGCGGTCGCGTGTACCTGGGCGGCTCGATGGGCCCCAGCGTCACCGGCACCGCCAACGTGATGTGCGCCGCCGTGATGGGCAGCGGAGTGACTGTCATTGACCAGGCAGCCTGCGAGCCCGAGATCACGAACCTGGCTGAAATGCTGATCGCCATGGGCGCGAAGATCCGCGGCGCGGGCACAAGCCGCCTTGTCATCCACGGCGTGGACGAATTGCACGCGGCGACGTTTGACGTGATCCCGGACCGCATTGAGGCCGGCACGCTGATGATCGCAAGCGCAATCACGCGCGGCGACGTGACACTGGAAAAATGCGACCCCGACGTGATGCTGGCGCTGTTCGACAAGTTCACCGAGATGCGCGTGCCCTTTGAGCGCCTTGACGCGTCAACGGTGCGCGTGAACTGCCCCAACCGCGCGCGGGCAGCCGACCTGACGACGTTGCCCTACCCCGGCTTTCCCACCGACCTGCAAAGCCCGCTGATGGCGTTGATGTGCGTGAGCGAAGGCTACGCGCTGGTTGAAGAGAAGATCTATCCCGAGCGCTTCATGCACGTGCCGGAGTACCGGCGGCTTGGGGCGGACATTCGCAAGCAGTTCAACACGTGCATCGTGACGGGCGTAGACAAGCTGCACGGCGCGCCGGTGGCAGCCACCGACCTGCGCGCGGGCGCGGGCCTGATCTTGCTGGGCCTCGCCGCCGAGGGCGAAACCGACGTCCTGAAAATCCAGCACGTAGACCGAGGCTACGACCGTCTGGAAGCCAAGCTGACCACACTGGGCGCCGGCATCAAGCGAGTAGAGTATCAGCCAAGACGCCGAGCTGGAGAAAGAAGCCAACGCAACCGCGCAGCGTAGCGCCTGACGGTCGCTTTGCCGTGCCCCCCCGTTGCTATTTCGGGCCTTGCCGGCATCCCTGCATCGCTGGTCTGGCGTGAAGCCGCCTGTTGCGTTACATTTACACAGGCTTCACGTGGGGCTGTCATGCTGCACAAAGACCTGACACAAGTTGTGATCAATGCCGCCAAGACGGTGCATGCCGAACTTGGCCCCGGCTTGCCCCACAACTTTTACCGCGAAGCCATGGAACTGGAGCTGCGCGAACAGGGCCTGGCCGCTGAAGTCGACAAACCCGTGAAGGTCCAATACAAAGGCCACACGCTGGGTGAAATGGCGATCGATTTCTGCGTCAACGACGCCATCCTGTGCGTTCTGGTTGATGACGAAGAGATTTCCCCCGACGAGTACGGCCGCATGCGCACGCTTCTGAAGACCCTTGAGCTCGATGTAGGCCTGCTGTTGAAGTTCAACGGCGGCCGACTCGATGTGCGTCGGGTGGAAGCGGTGCCTGCAAAGAAGACGGAAGCTACGGCCTAAGTCTGAAAGCAAGGACCGCCCCGCCCAAGTCGGCGGGGCTTTTTGGTTTTTCAGGGTTCACACGAAGCCACTAAGACACAAAACAATCCTGCAGTTCTTTGTGACTTCGTGTCTTTGTGTGAATCCAAGCAGTTGAGGAAGCAACTTTGGCCGCTATCGTGGCGCGGCGATGCAGCCCCGGCCGGCAGGCCGGGGACTGTCGGCGAAGCCGGCAGAGGGACATGACCTATGGAAGACGAACGCAAGTTTCCGGATTACGAAGCCAAGTGGCAGAAGTTCTGGGATGCCCGCAAGCAGGCAACCAGCCAGAGCACCGAGCCCAAATCCGACCGCGAATTCTACGTGCTGTCGATGTTCCCGTACCCGAGCGGCAAGCTCCACTTCGGCCACGCGCTGCCCTATACCCTGACCGACGCCATGGCGCGCTATCTGCGCATGCGCGGCTACAACGTGCTGAACCCCACGGGCTGGGACGCGTTCGGCCTGCCCGCCGAAAACGCGGCGATTGAAAACAAGATTCACCCCAGCAAGTTCACCTACGACAACATCGACGCGATGCGCAAACAGAAGCACGCGTTCGGCTACAGCTTTGACTGGGACCGCGAAGTCTTTACCTGCCGCCCCGACTACTACAAGTGGACCCAGTGGATCTTCCTGCAAATGCTGGAGCGCGGCGTCGCCTATCGCAAGAAGGCCCGCGTCAACTGGTGCACACAGTGCCACACCGTGCTGGCCAATGAGCAGGTCGAAACCGTGGTCAAGGACGGCGACGAGTTCCAAGCCTGTTTCCGGTGTGAGTCGCGCGTCATCCCCAAAGAAATCGACGCCTGGTTTTTACGGATCACGGCATATGCCGACCGCCTGCTGGAAGGCCTGGACAAGCTGGGCGACAAGTGGCCCGAACGAGTCGCCACCCAGCAGCGCTATTGGATCGGCCGCAGCGAAGGCGTGAACATTGACTTCACAGCCAAGCTGAAAGAACCGCACAAGCTGACGGTGTTTACGACGCGTGCCGACACGGTATTCGGCGTCACCTACGTGGCGCTGGCGCCGGAACATCCACTGGTTGAACAGATCATCGCACAAAGCGATGCCAAGCAGGCTGCGCGCCTGCGCGAGTTTGTGAAAGAAACACTGGGCATGTCCGAACAGGACCGCGCCGGCGAAGCCGAAAAAGAAGGCATCAACACCGGGTTCAAGGCGGTCAACCCCCTGAGCGGCGAAGAGGTGCCGATCTTTGTCGCGAACTACGTGCTGATGTACGGCACGGGCGCGGTCATGGCTGTGCCGGCCCACGACGAACGCGACCATGAGTTCGCCAGCGACTACCGGCTGCCGATGAAAGAAGTCGTACAGCCCCGGCCGGAAGGCCGGGGGTCAGCCGATGGCGGCCACGTATCCGTCAAAGGCGCTGCCTTCACCGACCACGGCGTTCTGATCGACAGCGGAAAGTACACCGGCCAGACCACAGCCGAAGCCATCCAGCAGATCGCCGCCGACCTGAAGGCTTCCGGCAAGGGCGGGCCGCAGGTGAACTACAAGCTGCGCGACTGGGGCATCTCGCGCCAGCGCTACTGGGGTTGTCCGATCCCGGTCGTGCATTGCGCGGCGTGCGGCATTGTCCCGGTACCCGAAGCGGAGCTGCCTGTCACTCTGCCGAGCGACGTGGATTTCCTGCCCACGGGCCAGTCGCCGTTGACCCTGCACCCGGACTTCCAGAAGACCAAGTGCCCCAAGTGCGGCCGCGAAGACGCCCGCCGCGACACGGACACGATGGACACGTTCGTGGATTCAAGCTGGTACTACCTGCGCTACACCGATCCCACCAACGCCGAAAAAATCTTCGACCGTGCCAAGGCCCACCACTGGGCGCCCGTGGACCTGTACATCGGCGGCCGCGAGCACGCGATCCTGCACCTGATTTACGCGCGCTTCTATACGCGGTTCTTGCATGACATCGGCTTGATCGACTTCGAAGAGCCCTTCCAGCGCCTGTATGCCCATGGCCTGATCCAGGGCGAGAGCATTCGAATCGTCAACGAGCACATGAACCGCTACGTCAGCCAGGAAGAATTCGCGCGCCTGAAGAAGGAAGGCAAAGCCACAGATGGCGACATCACGCGTCGCATCGAAAAGATGTCCAAGTCCAAGAAGAACGGCGCCGACCCGACCGAGTTAATGAACCAGTATGGCGCAGACGCAACCCGGCTGGCGATCCTGTTCCTGGGCCCCGGCGACGCCGACAGCGTGTGGGACCCCAACGGTATGAAGGGCCCCTACGGGTTCTTGCGCCGGTGGTACGACACCGTACTGCAGTTCGCGCCGCTGGTGGAAGAGCTGCCCGCATTGCCGGCCGACAAGACGTTTTCGCAGGCCGCCAAGGCCCTGCGCGCCGGCACGCACGGGCTGATCGACAAGGTCACGCGCGAGTTTGAGGGGCGCTATGCGTTCAACACCGCCATCGCCGCCGGCATGGCCCTGCTGAACGACATCCATGCCTTCGTGCGTGGATTTGCGGATCCTGCAAGCGCAGACTTGGCTTCGCGCCACGTGTTGCGGGAGGCGTTCGACGCGATGGTGCAGACGCTGTCACCATTCGTGCCCCACACAGCCGAAGAGTTGAACCAGGCCCTGGGCAACGAAGGGAGCGTGTTTGACCGCCCATGGCCCAAGGCCGACCCTGCGGCGATGAAGCTGGACGAAATCGAGCTGCCGGTGCAGGTGAACGGCAAGGTGCGCGGCACCATCCGGCTGCCCGCCGAAGCCGACAAGGCCACGATGGAAAAGCTGGCGCTGGAGAACGACAACGTCAAAAAGTTCGTCGATGGCAAGACCATCCAGAAGCTGATTGTCGTGCCCGGCCGCATCGTCAACGTCGTGGCCAAGTGATGGTTGCGGCGTGCTGTGACAACGCCCGCTACTTGCCCCGGGGGTCGGGTCGCCCTATCCTGCCCACCCCGCCCCGGTTGCCCGGGGTGGTGCGACTTTGGAGACTTTGATGCGTACGCGACTTTGCCTTTTCACGCTGGCAGCCATCAGCCTGCTACTTGCCGCATGCGGCCCGGACTCAGAAGTCGTTGAGCCCGTGGCGTGGCCGTACATGGAGTCCACCGAGGCGCTGACCATCAACGGCAAAGAGTTCAAAGCCTTCGTTGCCACCACCGAAATGCACCGCCGCCGCGCCATCAACGGCCTGGCGGTCAAGGCGGGCCAGGCGATCGCGATGCTTTACCCGGAACTGAAAGAGCCCGTCGAAATCGAGTTCAAGACCGTGCCAGACCCGTTGGACCTCGTGTTCGTCGGCGCCGACGGCAATGCCGTGCTGGTCGCCAGCGTGCCCGCATTCAACGAAGCTGCCTTTCCGCGCATCTATGGCGGCAAAAATGCCCGCGTCGTGCTGCAGCTGCCTGCGGGCGCCGCAAAAGAACTTGGCATCTCGGCGGGTACCGCGGTCAAGACTTCGCCCGATCTGCTGGACAAGAGCAAGGGTGCCGAGCCAGAAATGGCCAAGATGTTCTTCATCCGCAACGAACGTCCCGAGGACAAACCCACCGACGCGCCAAGTGTCAGCCTGAAAGTGCTTGAGAAAGCCGAAGAAGTCGCGCAGCTCATGAAAGATCGCGACGACCTCACCGAAGGGCAGGGCGTGATCGTCCCGTTCGGCGGCAAGCAGGGCCAGTTCTGGCTCAAGGGCGTCAAAGGCAAAGTTTGCGCCGCGTGGATTGAGACTGCGGGTCGCACCAAGATTATCAGCGCGTTGTACGAGGGCATCGAAGCCGCCGGCGGCAGCGACCTGGATGAGCCTGTCTACTTCAGCCCGACCAAGGCCAGCTATCTCGCCATCTGGAAGGGCAGCGACTACTTCACGAAAAACAACATCGAGCGCCGCAGCGCCGTTACGATTGCAGGCGTGGATGCGTACGACAACCAGGCCCCAAGCTACGACAAGATCGACATCAAGTTCGGCGACGACCGGCTTGAAGCCAGCCTGGCCATGACCGAAGACGCCCGCCTGGCCGCACTCAAGAAATCCAACACGATTGAGACGGGCAAGGCGATCGTGCTTGCGTGGGACGACCCCAGCCATGTCACGATCGATGCACCCGCCGGCGCAAACCTGTGGTTTGTGGGCAAGGGCGACGGCGGCTACAGCATCGTGCACAAGGAAGCAGCCAAGGGTGGCAAAGTGGACTTTAAGGCGCAGACGCGCTTCGTGATCGCGGTGCCCGCGGGCTTCGCACCCAAGGGCGAGTTGAAGTTTCCATACCTGTTGCAGGACCTTCCGCCCAGCCTTCCTGCCGTGGTGTTCTACAACGCCAAGCAGAAGGACGTGGTCACCGACCGCTGGCCGGGCAAAGACAACAGCCTCAAGGGCCGCGCCCGCGTTGAGCTGGCAATCACGCCGGCTGAGCAGCGCCGCGGCTTGATGTTCCGCGAAAGCCTGAAAGAAAACCACGGCATGCTGTTCATTTATCCAGCCGAGGAGAGCGACGTCAGCTACTGGATGAAGAACTGCAAAATGAACCTGAGCATCGCGTTCGCCGACGAACGCGGCGTGATCGTCAAGATTCACAACGTGATGAAGGCGCCAGCCGCAGGCACGCCCGACCACGAACTCGAACTTTACCCCGCCGGCGCTCCCGTACGCTTTGCCGTGGAAATGCGCGAGAACTGGTTCAAAGACAACAGCATTGCGGAGGGCGACCGCATCTTCATTCCGGCTTCGCTGACTGAGACGAAGTAGGCCTCTTAGCTGCTGCGCCGCTCGAAGTTGACCTTGCCGTTATCGACTGTGGCCATCAGCGTGCAGTTACGCAGCGCAGGGTCTGACGCAAGCAGCCTGGCCAGTGGCGTCGCGACGAGCTCATCCAGCGCGCGCTGCAGTGGCCTGGCGCCATAGCGGTGGTCGAACCCGGCCTGCGCGATCAGCGTCGCAACTTCCGGTGTCCACTCAAGTTTGATGCCCATCGCAACGATGCCCTCGCGCGCCGCAAGCTCGGCCAGTTCTTTGTCTGCGATGCGGCGCACGGTTGCTTCTTCCAACGCCTTGAACGCCACTACGCCATCAAGCCGGTTGTAAAACTCCGGGCGAAAGAAGCGCGCCACCGCACCATCGAAGTCGGGGCCGCGTTGTGCGCCGAAGCCCAGCGCGCCGCCACTGCCTGAGCCTAGGTTGCTGGTAAGCACGATCACGCAGCTCTGGAAGCTGGTGACGCGGCCATAGCGGTCCGTCAGGCGGCCTTCATCCAGCAGGCCCAGCAGCACATCGAACACGCCGACGTCGGCTTTCTCGATTTCGTCCAGCAGCACGACACAGAATGGCTGCGAGCGCACCTTGCGCAGGAACTCGCTGGGTTCGCCGTTGCTGTCACTGATCATGCGCTCAGCCCCGCCCGCGCCTGCGTACTCGCTCATGTCCAGGCGTACCAGCCGATCCTTTTCGGCGCCGGCGCCGAACAGATAGTCGGCCATGGCGCGTGCCAGCTGCGTTTTGCCGACACCGGTCGGGCCGGCAAACAGCATGGCGCCCAACGGGCGGCGCGGGTCATTCAGCCCGGCTTTGAACGCCAGGATCACGCCGGCGGCGCTTTCGCATGCGGCTGCCTGGCCCATGACGCGCGCGGAGAGAAAGCTCAGCACTTCAGCGCGCTGCAGCGGCAACTCGTCACGCAAGAACTTCTCGGGCAAGCCGGTGTCGGATCGGAACTGCTCAATCACTGTGGAAGAGTCAACTGTCCGACCCTTGGTGTTCGCCGCTGCCTGCACCAGCGAAGTCAGGAACTGGGCCGCTTTGCCCGGCATCGAATCATACGGCCGGAAGCGCCGGAACAGTTGCCCGACGGCCGACACCGCCTCGCCGCCAATCGTCAGGCGCTGGTTGCGCTCGGCGCTGGCGGCCAGTTTGTCCAGAACGCGCAGCGCGTTGGCGTGGGGCATCGGCGTCACCGGCAGCACCTGCATCGCCTCGGCCAGTGACGGCAGCAGGCGCCGGCAGGCGTCAACTTCGGCCGGGGTGGCTTCGGCGATCATGCGCAACTCACCCATGCGCAGGTAAGGCACCAGGAACGCGCCCACGCTGTCGCTGGCGTCGTGGCCGCCCATGCGCACGAGCTCAAGCAGGTTCTCGACGCAGAGTACGCCGTCAATGCCCGCCAGTTGCTCAAGCGCTTCTTCAAGCCGCTCTTCCCATTGCCCCAGATACGGCGTGCCCGCGATCAGCCTTGAGCCCGAGGTCTGCCAGAACAGGCGGCGGTCATCGCCGGATTCGCGCTTGCGCTCGATCTCGCGGCTGGCGGCGACCAGCACCGAAGTCTTGCCGCTGCCGGGCTCGCCGACCAGCAGTACCGACGCGCGGTCGGTGTGCACGCGCGTGACCAGGTCGCTGATCTCGGTGTCGCGCTCGTACGGCCGCGGGAATTGCTTGCGCACGCTGCGCTCGCCAATCGGCTCTGCAACGGCTTCCAGGGCGGGCAGCGCAGGCCTGGTCTGGCTTCGCCGCTCGCGCGGGTCGGTCAACAGCACCTGCTCCAGCTCGTACTCTAAGGCCGGCAAGTGACGGCTGAGACGCTGGGCGCTCAGGCCGCGCAGCGCGTCGCGCACATAGTGGCTGGCCATGTCGCGCAGCTGCTCGGCATCGTGGTACATGAACCATACGCCAATGGTGGGGATCGAGCAGGCGAACATGCCGCTGGCCGTGCGGCCGTGGATGCACGGCGCCTGGATGCGCACTTCGTACTCGGCGGGCATGCGGCGCTGTTTGGCCACGACTTCGGGCCGCACGTTGACTTGCACGCGCAACAGGCTGCCCTCAAGAATCTCGGGCTCCGGCACATTCCACGGCTGGTTGCGCTGCAGCCAGTGCAGGTGCGCGCGCAACTGGTCCAGGCAGCCCTGCGGACTGCGATCGATGGCTGCCAGGTGCGGCGACTCGACCACCGCGCCGGTCCACAGGCCCGACAGGTCACGCCACAACAGCACGGGAATGCGCGAGACGCTCATGGCGCCCCCTCCAGCGGTAAGCCGCAGAGCAGCCATTGCGCCAGCAGCGCCAGCGTCGGCCGCTCACGGGAAAGCATGCCGCCGCGAACATCCAGCGTCGGGCCGTTTGCAACCAGCACCTGCCGCACCGGGCGCGCGGGCACAGGGTCGTGGTCGGGCGAGGCCTCGCCGCGTGCCACAGCCTGCGCCCATGCACGTCGCTCAGATTGCAGCCGCGCGGCATGCTGCTTTGCATCGTCGCCCCTGGGCACTTCCGCGGCGAGCACCCGCAGCGGGGTCAGCCCGTGGTCGCTCACGTGCAGGTATGTGCCGGCCAGGGCCTGCGTCAGCGGCTGTGCGAGATAGCCCGAGACAACGACCTCGTCGCTGCCCTCCGGCACTGTGAAATCTGCGCCCAGTTCAAAGCGCATGCGCAGCATCGCCATCAACGAACCCAGCAACGCGCCGCGCGATGACACACCGCCCATGGCGTCCACCAGCAGCAGCGCGCGTTCGTCGTCGCGGGCCTCGGTCTTGAGCATCAGCGTCAACAGGGCTGCAGAGGCACCCAGTCGCAGCATCCGTGAGCGCCCTTCCAGCCCCGCCACCTCGGCGGCACCGGCCAGCAGCGTGCGCGCGTCGGCGGGTGTGTGCAGTTCAAGCCATGCGGCCGCGTCGACCGGCACGAAATCCTGCTGCGGCTGCGGGCGTCCGCTGCCACGCTCGCGCCAGTCCAGGTAGCTCTCGACAGCGCGGTCGATTGCCTCAACCTGCGCCTTGATCGCGTAGTAGCGCTGCAAGGCCGGGTTCACGTCGCCGCCCGAGATTGCACCCTGCGGCTTCAGCGCTTCCAGTTGCGTCTCGGCGGCGTTCAACAGCTTGTCGATCACTGCAATGGCGTCGTCGGGTGGCAAGTCCGCCAGTCGCGCGGCGGCGTCCGCGGCATATGCGTCTGCATGCAGCGGTGACGTTGCAACGGCGATCTCGTCACCGCGCGCCATCAGCGACACCAGCACGGGCACGTCCGGCTTCAACTCCGCCAGACGCGCAGCCAGTGGCAGCGTCAGTTGCCGTTCAATCTCGCGCCGGATCGCGCGGGCGCCCAGCGTGGGATGAAAGCCGCGGTCCACCACGCGTTCCATGGCCAGCGGGTCCACTTGCAAAATGCAGCGCCTGCGTTGCAAACCCTCGCGCGTCAGCACGTCGTGCAGCAGGTGGCGCGAGATCTCACCGACCTGTTCACGGCTGAGGCGCGAGAACGGCACAATGTGGTCAAGCCGGTTGAAAAACTCAGGCCGGAAAAAACGCCGCGCGGCCTGCACGTAGGCGTCATCGCCGCGGCTGTCGTGGCCGGCGAGCCCCATGCCGCCTTCGGCTTCGCGTGCGCCCAGGTTGCTGGTGAGCACAATGATGCAGTTGCTGAAGTCCGCGGTGCGGCCCAACGCGTCGGTCAAGCGGCCTTCGCCGAGTACCTGCAACAACAGGTCAAATGCTGCGGGGTGAGCCTTTTCAATTTCGTCCAGCAGGATCACCGAGAATGGTTGCCGCCTCACCGCGCCGGTCAGCAGGCCCTCGGGCTCGTGGATCGTGCCGGCCAGGCGCGCGACGCTGTGCGCCTCAGGATATTCGTTCATGTCAAAGCGCAGCAGGCGCTCGGCGCTGCCGTACAGAAACTCGGCCAGGGCCTTGGCGCACTCGGTTTTGCCCACGCCGGTGGGGCCCAGAAACAGCAGGCTGCCCAGCGGCTTGTCCGGGTCGTTCAGGCGCGCCTTGGCAATGCTGATGGCGTCGCACATGGCCTCAACGGCGCCGTCCTGGCCGACGATGCGGCTTCGCAAGCCCTGCCGAATGTCGTCACGAGACAGGCGGGCGTGCTCGTCAAGAAACGTCACCGCCAGGCCGCTGCGGGCCTGGAACTCGGCAAGCACGTCGCGGCGCGTGACCGGCTCTTTGCGGTGCTTGACGGCGAGCTGCGACAGAAAGCCCGCCGCCTTGCCGGGAAACGCTTGCTCGCGCCGGTAGCGTGTGGACAGGTCAAGGGTAGTTGGCAGAGCTTCCAGGTCAAAGCGGCACTCAAGCCGCGACTCAAGCTCGCGCTGTTGGTGAATCAGGATGCGCAACGTTTCCGCTTCGTTGGGTTGCTCGAGCGGCAGCACGTGAAACAGGTCGGCGAAGCTGCGGTCAAGCTCGGTCAGCACACGAAACGCCTCCGGCGTGCACTCGGCCAGAACCCTGACTTCCCGTCGCTCCAGGTGCGGCTTCAGCACGGCGGCGACGCTGACCTTGCTGCTGGCAGAGATGCCGGCGCGAAACAGGCCGACGAGGTCGTCAAAGTACAGCACATGGCTGCGCCGGCGGCACTCAGCCAGGATTGCGTGAAGCCGGTTTTCCCACTGGCCGACGAACATCATGCCCGAGATCAGACGCTGCGGTGAGACCAGCCACACCTGGTTGCGCTCGCTACCTTTGCCGCGCGCTTCCATCATGCGGCGCACGGTTTCGTGGATGATGGCGGTCTTGCCGACACCAGAGCGGCCGCGCACCACCACCGGGCGCGACGCCTTCTCGCCCAGCAGCCGCGCAAGTTCACTGACTTCGTCGTCGCGCCGGATCGCGCGGCCCAGGTCATCGGGATACAACGCATTCACGAGGCGTCCTACGCGCTGCAGCTCGGCTGCGCCGTTCATGTTGGCGAACCCGCCAATCTCGGCCCGACGTTCCTCGGGGGCGGGGTTCCAGCTGGCGTCGACATCGAGGTTGAAGTCCAGCGTGCTCAGCCATGCGCTGCCCTTGATGCCATCGTTGGCTGCGTCGAATGGTTTGTCCTCGCGCTCGAGCTTGCGGTAGTACGCCGTGAACACTTCCGCGGCCCGGGTTGCCAGGTCTTCTTTGCGGCCGAGCTCAAAGGCCAGCGCCGGAAGGCGCGGCGTGTATGCGATGCGGCGGCCGGCTGCCTCAAAGATGGCGAACAGGAACCGCACGTCAAAAGTGCGGCGCCGCAGCTCAAGATGCACCGTGACGGCTTGCTCGTGCAACTCCGGCGAAAACGCAAGGTTGGCGACGTCCTCGTGGCGTGCCTCGGAGACGCAGCGTCGCAAGCCTTTCTGCACGATTGCAGTCAGCGAATCGCTGGCGCGCTTCAGTTCGGGGCGCGAGGCTTCCAGCCCGGTCGCGAACAGGGTGCGCACGTAAAAGACGTCGCCCTTGTCGCCCGACTGCTTCTCGCAATACACCGGCAGGTTGAACTTCACAGGCCCACCTGCCTTTCCAGCGCGCGCAGGAACGTGGCGTCAATGCAGCGCTGAAGCGCAAGCTCAAGCGCCCGGCCGGTCCAGGGCGCGATCAAGTCCAGCACGGTGTCGTGGGCCTGGCGCTGCGCAAGCTCATAGCGGCGGCGCACGTCGCCTTCGTCGGTCGCGCCGCGCGGTAGCGGCAGCTCGGCCTGGTAGGGGTCTTCGCTGAACACCCGCACATCGACGTTGACGGGTTCACTTTCCGCGTCGTGGCGAAAGCGGTGCAGCCCCTGCTCGCCGCGCATCGACAACAGCACGTCGGGCCCTGAAAACGACAGCACAATCGCGCCCCGGTCTTCGCGCGGCTCGGCCAGGAATGCGCCCGCGTCGCGTGGCGCGTACAGCGAGGGCTGCCTTTCGCGGTCGCGCTTGAGTTCGCGCAGCAGGCAGTCGCCCGCGATTTCGTCGTGTTGCTCGCGGTTGCGCAGATCCTTGAAGTCCTGCTCGGTGTGTGCCTTTGCAGCCCAGTATGCGACGCACTTGATGCCGCCGGCCTGCGCCCACGCAAAGTACGCGCGCGCCAGGTCGAACATCAGGTCGTTGTTGTGCGAGTAGACCCACATCGTCGCCGTGTCGGCTGAGCGCAGGCCCATGCGCATCAGTGCCCGCAGGGCCGCCTCCCACAGCGTGGCAACCTCTTTGGCACGCAGGCGTAGGGCCGCTTCGTCGCTGGGTTCGCGGCCGAATGCGCCAAGCAGCAGGCTGTCCTCAAGCGTGTTCAACTGCGCCAGCGTTTCGACGAACGACTGGTCAATCGCCTGCAGGCCCGGCAGCTCCGAGACACTCTTGTCGCTCGGCGGCTTGTAGTCTTTCTTGCGCATGCGCCGCGCCTCAAGCTCAAGCGCGCGTTCAAGCCGGAAGATCGCATTGCGCACCGCCAGCAGCGCGGGCGACTTGTTGGCCTTTTGGGCCTTGCGACGCAGCGCGCCGACTTCGCCTGCGAGCGCCCCCAGTGCGTGGTCATGGCCGCCGCGCGCGCGCGGGCCGTCGCCCGCATCCAGCGGCTTGGTCAGCACGCGCACGGTGTCGTCCATCACGGCCTGCGTTTCAAGCGAGTAAACGGTGCTCTGCGTGTTCAGCGCTTCTGCCAGCGGTGCCAGCAGGCTGCGCGCGACTTCACGCTTCAGTGGGCGCGCGCCCAGCGCCGGCTGGTAGGCGACCCGCGCGATATGGGCGGCGACGGCGTCGTCGACGCTGAGCACGGTGCCCGTTGCCAGCAACCCCGGGCGCCGCCGGATCTGTTCCAGTTCACGCCCAACAATACGCAGCACAACCTCAGGCGGCAACGGCAGGAACGGAACGACGCGGTCGATGCGGTTGATCAATTCGGGGCGCACGAACTTTTCCAGCGCGCGCGTAAAGTGCTCGCGCGCGTCCACGTTGCCGGGTGTGAAGCCCAGGCCGCCCTGCATGAAGCTTTCCGCGCCGAGGTTGCTGGTCATGATCACGACCGCGTTGCGGAAGTCCGCCAGCCGGCCCGCGGCGTCGGTCAGGCGCGCCTCGCCCAGCACCTGCAACAGCAGGTCAAAGAACGCCGGGTGCGCCTTCTCAAACTCGTCAAACAGCAGCACGCAGAACGGCTGCTCGCGCAGGCGCGCGGTAAGCAGCCCCTCTTCGCCAAAGTCACCGCCGATCAGGCGCGCGACGGCGCCCGCGCTGACGTACTCGCTCATGTCAAAGCGCGTGATGCGGCGCGGGTCATGAAACATGAACTCGGCCAGCGCCTTGGCGGTCTCGGTTTTTCCGACACCGGTGGGGCCGACAAACAGGTAGCTTGCCAGTGGGCGGCGCGGGCGTGCCATGCCGGCTTTGATCGTTGCCAGCAGGTCGGTCACGAGCGCCAGCGCGCTGTCCTGGCCCATCACGCGGTCGGTGAAAAAGCGCTGCGTCTGCGCGGGCTCAAGGGCGATGGCGGTGTCCAGCAGCACGCGCGGCATGCCCGTTTCGCGAGAGAACGCCTCATACACGGCGGCTTCGTCTGTGGGCGCATGGGCGTCCACGGCCCGGTCGGTCAGCAGGTTTTTCAGAAACCGCAGCGGGCGGCCCGGGTAGGCGCTGTAGGTGGCGTAGCGCCGGTGCAGCCGGTCCAGCGTCTCGAGCGCTTCTAGGGAGACTTGGTCGCGGCCGTCGGGTGACAACTCGTGCGCCACGGAAAGCAGAATCGACAGCGCGGCCTGCGGCGTCGGCTCATCAATCACGATGCGCTTGAATGCCCCCAGCAGGTGGGGGTCGCGGCGCTCAATGTGCGGCAACTGCTCGGGCGTGCATTCGACGACGCACTGCAACTCGCCGCGCGCGATGAACGGGCGCAGGAAGCCGGCCACGCCCTGTTGGACCATCATGCCCTTGCCGACTTCCATCAACTCGACCAGGTTGCCGAGGTGAATGATCGCGCGCGTGCGGGCGGATTCGCGCCGCAAGTCGTCGCAGCGCTGCTGCCACATCCCGAAGCCGCTCATGCCCGCCACCAGGCGCGAGCCGCTGGTCGCCCAGAACGGCGTGACCGGAAAGTGCAGCTCGGCGCGGCGGCGCACCAGCTCATGGAACACGGCAGTCTTGCCGACGCCGCTGGGCCCCACCAGCAATACGCTTTCCGGCGCGGGCTCTGCCAGCGCGCCCGCGAGGCGGCGCACGTCTTCGTCGCGTTCAAACACCGGGTCAAGCCGCGCACTGGCAAGCTCAATGCCGATCTCGCGCAATACCGATTGCTTCGGGCTGCCCTGGGCGGACTGCACGTCGCGCTGTTTAGGCGACAGGATCTCGGGCTCAAGGGGCAGCGGAAACGTCTGCAACTCAAGGCAGCGCTGCACCAGCAGCAGGCGGCCCCAGGACTCGTTCAGGTGCGTGCGCTGGATGTGTTGCAGGATTTCGCGCGGCACGCGGGCCTCAAGCTCACTGCGGCTGTCGGCAATGACCTCAACGCCCAAGGCCGGCAGAAACGCCAGCTCGGTGCTGCCGTGGGTCCAGCACGCGGCATGAAACGTGAGCGCCAGGGGCCCCCGCCACAGCGTGAACTCGCGGGCGGGCGGAAGCTCGACAGTGAACTCGCGAATCTGTGGCGCGCCTGCCGATGCGCGACGAAAGAGTTCGCCGGGGGCATCCCGCTCAAGCACGCGCCGGGCGTTGCCGGCCAATGCGCGCCGTACCCGCAACGCCGACTGGCCGAAGCGCGAAATCTCCGGCACGAACAACGCTTCGCCAATGAATTGGTCGTTCTCAAGGCGCTGCACCAGCGCGTGAAGTTGGAACGGCAGGTTCGCCACGAGTGTTCAGCCGCCTAACGATCAGGAGATTCCGCGGGCGGATCATACGGGAATCCGGCCCGTTGGAAGAGGCCACAGGTCGCTGCCACGTGACCCACCCCTTCACGCGGCCTCGCGTTCATGGCAACACAGGGCCATGCGCTACGAAGGCCGCGTGTTTCGGCCACCCAGCGAGGGCAACAGCTACATCCTGCAGGCGACCATCGGCTGCTCGTGGAACCATTGCACCTACTGCGACATGTACCGCGACAAGCAGTTTCGGGTGCGCGAGCTTGCCCAGACACTGGAAGACATCGCGCTGGCGGGCGCGGCCTATGGCGACGAGGTGGACAAGGTGTTCGTCGCCGATGGCGACGCCTTGGCCATGACGCTGGACCAGTGGCAGCCCGTGCTGCACGCCCTGCGCGACACGTTTCCGCGCCTGCGCCGCATCAGCGCCTATGCCACAGCGCGCAACCTGAACGAGAAAACCGCCGCCGAACTGCAACAGTTGCGGCAGTGGGGGCTGAGCCTGCTGTACATAGGGCCCGAGTCAGGCGATGACGTAACGCTCAAGCGCATTGCCAAGGGCGCGACCTTCGACGAGCACGTCAGCGCCGCCCACAAGGCCCATGCCGCTGACATCAAGCTGAGCGCGATCTTCCTGCTGGGCGCGGGCGGCACAGAGCGAAGCCACGAGCACGCGCAGGCCAGCGCGCGCCTTGCCACCGAGATGAACCCGCGCTTCGTGTCGTGCCTGACCCTGACCGTGGTGCCCGGCACGCCGCTGGCAAAGCTAGAAGACAGCGGGCGCTTCACGCTGCCCTACATCCACGGCCTGCTGGGCGAGATGCGCACGTTCGTTGACCTGGCGGCGCCCCACGACGCGATTTTCAGAAGCAACCATGCCAGCAACTATCTGCCACTGGAGGGCCGCCTGCCCCGCGACCGAAAGCGGATTGTCGAAGTGCTGGACGCCGCCCTCAGCGGCCGGATTCCCCTGCGCCCGGAATGGGCCCGTGGCCTGTAACCTGCAACATCGGTGCGGCGGCCGCGGGCGGCTTCTTCCCTTCCCCCTGCCATTTGCAGTAGAGTCGCGGCATGGCCGATGCTTCTGACACCGGACAGCCGCGCCTGATTGTCGAGGTGCAAACCAGCTCGCTGGCCGGGCGGCGCTTTGCCTTTGCAGTCAAGGACCTGCGGCGCGGCCTGATGTTCGGGCGCGCGCCGGACTGCAACCTGCGCTTTGATGCCAACCGCGATCTCAAAGTTTCGGGCCACCACGCGCTGGTGGTGGAAACCCGCGACGGGATATTCGTCCGCGACCAGGGCTCCAGCAACGGCTTGTGGGTCAACGGGAATCGCTGCTCGACCGAGGGCACGCAGGTGTGGGACGGCAGCGAGGTCAGCCTTGGGCAAGAGGGCGCAGTGCTGCGCCTGATTATCCCCGGCGAAAACCCTCCCGCTTCGTCGCAACTGCCGGCGCCGTCATCCATGAAGCCGCCGGCGGGCAAGCCGCAGTCCATGACGCGCCTGGTCGAAACCATGGGCAACGAGCTTGGTGCCGGCGACAAGACCAAGCGCATGATCAAAGAGGTCGCCGACCGGCTTGAGGCGCGCTCTGAGAAGCGGCGGGCCAACCTGGTCACGATGGTGGTCGCGCTGCTGATGCTGTTGGTTGCGATTGGCGCGATCGGCGTTTGGTACTACCAGCAGCAGGAATCGGTCCACGCCCAGAAGTAAGGGCGCGCCGGCAAGTCATGCGCAATTGGCCAGCGCCACCACGGCCAGCGCGGTGCACAGCACAGGATCGTTCTCTTTCATCAGCGGGCTGATCTCATTGAGAAAGCTGCCGTTTGCGCGCTGCAACGCCGTCAGGTGCGTTTCGATTTCCGCTTGCCAGTCGCCCTTGCGCTTGAGCGCGCCCCAGGCCTCGGCGCGCACCGCGACGTGGTAGTAATGAACCGCCACGTACCAGGGCGTTGGATCATCTTGCGGGATCCCGGCTGGATGATTGAGCGCGGGGTGTTTGTCCAGCCAGGTTGCTGCCGCCTTCACTCGCTCGTCGGTCACCGCGACGCCCGCTGCAAGCAACGAAAGCAAGCCGTCGCACGTGGCAGTGGCGTAGCTGCGAAACCACGCCGCCCGCCCGCCCGCCGCCGGCTGGTGCCGGCCCTTGTTCATGGCTGTGTCGGTCGGCGAGAAATAGAAGCCGCCGTCGTAGGTGTTGCCGGCTTCGCCCTCGGGTTCGCCGGGTACTTCCGGCTGTGGGCGCCACTCGTCCAGGTGGCGCTGGAGCAGCCGCAGGAATGCCTGCGCGCGCTCAGCCGTTGCGGCATCGAGGACCGCGGCGTCGCGCAGGGCCTCAAGCACGTGGCGTGTATGCCCCAGATCCATGACGCCGCCGTCGCTGCCAAACCCCCAGCCGCCCCAGCGATGGGAATGCGGGTCGGTCCCTTTCGCGGCGTTGAACTGCTGCGCGAGGAGGTAGTCGCACATCTTGCGAATCAGTTTGGCGTCGTCTTTGTTGCCCGCGGCGACAAGGCAGCGCACGGCGTAGGCTGTAGCATGGTTGGGGTAGTCGGCGATGTCGGGATCGGACCTGCCAAGGCAGCCCTCGCCGTTTGTGTGGGTGCGGATGAACGCCAGCCCCTTCTCAACGCCGCCGTCGGGCCGGCTGACCTGTTCTTCGGGTACTGAAAGCAGCGCGTGCAGAACAAACGGCGTGAGTGATTGTCCGGAGCGCATCAGGCCGTACGTCTCGCTGTGCCAGCCGCCGTCTGCTGCCTGCTGCTTCCATAGCCACGCGCATGCGCGCTGCAACGTGGACTGCGGGGCCGCCGCCTTTTCGGGTACGTTCGACTTGCCGCCGCAAGCAGCGGTGGCCAGAAGCATGAGCAATGCCAACGTGATCGTGGTGCCGCGCATGGGTGGATTCTAGCCCGGACGTTGCACGGAGCCATCGGCTGCAACGCGCGGTCTGCGTTCATCTCGTGGTTTCTCGCGGATCGCCGCCTGCGACATATCGACGGATATGCCTCGGCGTCGATCTCGCTGCGAGCCCGCAAGCTGAACGGCAGCCTGCCCGTTTCGCAACGAAGTTCCATGCAACATCCGGGCTGGCAATGCAACGCGGCCGACAGGGTTATCCTGCCGGCCGCGTAAACTGCTGCGAGCTACTTGGCGCCCTTGCCCTTGTTTGCCCGGACCAGCGGGCTGGTTTCAATCAGCACGTGGGTGTCACGGTCTGCCGTCAGGCACAGGATGGATGCGGCGGTGCAGATCACCGGGCTGGTGATGCAGTGGTGGCCGCTCCAGCTGCCGTCGGTGTTCTGGATCTTCTCGAACATGGTGTGCATCTTCTCGTTCCACTTGGTCCAGGATTCGCCGCCGGTGATCACGATCGACTCGCTGCTCAGCATGTAGCTGATGAACTCTTCGCCGCCATTGTTGCCGAAGCCTGACAGGTAGTTCTCGTCGTCCAGCCGCCTGAGCAATGCGCCGTTCTGCTTGAACGCGGTTGCCTTGCTCTGGGCTTCGTCGGCGCTGTAGCCGGCTTTCTGCAGAGTGTCCTCGTTGACTTCAGCATCGGCGGCAACGATGCCGTCTTTCTTGGCCTGCTCGACTCTGGCCTCGACTTCCGTGGCGTCTTTGGCGGTGGCGCGCTGCGTTGCCGCGCCGGCGTAGAAGCCAACCCCCGCCGAAGTGCGACCCTTGTCGCCGCCGACTGCGCCGGTGTCAGCGTTGATGTCTTTTCGCTGGTACTCGCGCGATTTGTCCAACACGGCATTCGTGACCGGACGTCCGGCGACTTCTGCCAGCTCGAGTGCCTGGTTGTTCATTGAGGACTGCAATACCGGCGCCCAACCCTGTGTGGTCCAGCCGCCGTCTTCGCCCTGCGAGGCCTCGATCTTGCGAATGCACTTGTCCAGTGCGTCTTCCACGCGTTTCTGAAGCGCGGCGTCAGGCTCGGTCAGTGGCAGCACACGCGCCAGAAACTGCGAGGCCATGGCGGTATCGATGATCTGGCCGAGCTTGGACTGCAACTGCGTGCCCTCAATGTCGGTGATGCGAGGGCCATTGTCTGAGGATGCCTCGACAGCCCCGACAAGGTACGTGGTCGCCTTCAGCACCGATGTCTTGTGTTTGCCCGAGAACGGGGTGTTGCCGGCGCGCATCAGCGCCATCGCTGCGAAGGCTGTACTGCCGGGGTCTGTCTTCACGGCGTGCGGGTCGCGCACATCCTGGGCCGCGTGTGAGCCGCCGCCCCAGCCGCCATCTTCGTGCTGTGCGGCCACCAGAAAGTCGATGCCCTTGACCATGAACGGATCAATCGGGCCGGGTTCAGGCAGCTTGTGGCTGATCGTGGTGTCTTCGCCGGAGGTGCCGGTGCCATTGTTTTCGATGGGCTTTTCGAGCGTGGTGTCTTTGCCGCTGCAACCGTCGGGTGGCGGCGTCTGGGTGCGACTGACACAGGCGGACAACATGACGCCGGCAAAAGCGGCGCCGACCAGCAGCATGGATCGGGAATTGGGTTTCATGGGTGTTCTCGTATGGGGGCCAGGGACGTACCTCTACCCCCTAAGTACGACAGGCAGGCGAAATGGGTTCCCGAGTTCTGGATTTGTTACAGCGGCTTTACACAGGAACGCGCCGTGACCGGAAGTGAACAGCGCCCGGCATTGGGCCGGGCGCTGGCATGCAGGCGCGGGGGACTTACTTCTTGCCGGTGACGGGGCCTTCGGACTTCGGCTCGGGTTTCTTCTCGGTCTTCTTGCTGCTTGTGCTTCTTGTTGAGGGGCCGGTTTCCACCAGCACGTGCACTTCGCGGTCCGCTGTCAGGCACAGCATCACTGCCGCCGTGCAGAGCACGGGGCTGCTGATGCAGTGGTGGCCGCTCCAGCTTCCGTCGGCGTTCTGGATCTTCTCGAACGTGTCGCGCAACTTCTTGTTCCAGGTGTCCCAGGTGTCGTGGCCGGTGATGACGATTGACTCGCTGCTCAGCATGTAGCAGATGAACTCTTCGCCGCCGTTGTTGCCGAATCCTCTCAGGTAGGCTTCGTCATTCAGCTTTGCGACCAGTGTTTCGTGCGCCCGGTAGGCTTTGACCTTGGCGGCGGCTGCTTCTTCGCTGTAGCCGATTTTGCGCAGGTTCGTGTCGCTGACCTCGGCTTTCGCCGGAAGAACGCGGTCCTTGATCGCTCGTTCCATGACAAGTTCGACCTCGGCGCTGTCTGCTGCCGTGGCGCGCAGAGCCGACGCGCCGGCATAGAAGGCCACTCCGGCCGATGTCGGCCTCTTCGCCGCCCCGGTCTTGCCGCCTTCGACGTCCACGTCATGGCTCAGGTAGTCGCGCGAACGCGACAGGACCGCAGGGTCAACCTCGCGACCTGCCAGCTCTGCCAGCTCAAGCGCCTGGTTGAACATGGCCGACTGCAGCACCGGTGCCCAGCCGGCGGTGATCCAGCCGCCGTCTTCAGCTTGCGCTGCTTCGATTTTGCAAATGCACTTGTCGAGGGCAGCTTCTACGCGGTTGTACAGCTTGCGGTCGGTCTCGACCGCTTGCAGCACGCGCGCAAGGAACTGCGTGACCACCGCCGTGTCGACAATCTGGCCCAGCTTGCCTTGAAGCTGCGTGCCGGTGACATCGGTGATGCGCGGGCCGTCTTCGGTGGCTTTTTCAACTACATCCACGAGGTACTTGGTCGCCTTCAGTACGGCGTCCTTGTGCTTGCCCTTGAACGGCGTGTGTCCGGCGCGCATCAGCGCCATGGCGACAAACGCGGTGCTGCCGGGATCGAACGACGCCGCAGGCTGTGCGCCGCGCGTGGTGTACGCCGAACCCCAGCCGCCATCCTTGTGCTGTGACTGGATGAGATAGTCGATGCCTTCCACCATGAAACTTTCCATGACTCCGGGCTTGGGCAAGTCGTGTCCGCGGCCACCGCCGCCGCCCGCGAAAGTGCGGCGCGCGCCTTCGGGCAGCGTGCTGGCATGAAGCACGCTGCAAGCGTGCATGGCGCGCCCGACATCGGCCAGGCTCATGTCGGCCAGCGGTGCAGCGTCGCCAAGCAACCCGCCGCTAAGTGCGACGCATTGCAGCGCCGTTTCGTTCACCGTCAGGTAACGCCGGCCACTCGGCAGCGCAAGCTCGCGCCCGCCGTCGCCGCCGTCCAGCACCATGCCGCTCGGGTCCTGTTTGATGGCAAACTGCACCATCGACTTGCGCCAGGTGTCCGGGTTTGAGCCCTCAGGCGCCAGGTCCGGGGCAAACGTGAGCATCATGGCCAAACGAGTACCCGCGCGCACTTCGCCCGCGTAGTCGCTGCCCAGGCGCTTCAACACGCCGGGTGCATCCTGCAGCCGCTGCTCAATGTTGCGCGCGAGCCCCTTGTTCAGTACGCCCTCGGGTGCCGTCGCAGCAAGGCTGAGCGCGGCGATCGCGAACAGGTTGGCGTCGAGGTCTTCCGCTTCACTGTTTTCGCGCGACTTGCTGGTCCAGCCGTTTTTCTTGTCGCCGGCGGAAATCAGGTTGCGAAGTGCGTTCTCCCACGCGCTCTCCTGGATCTTGAGGTTCATTTCAAGGGCAAAGCGGTAAATCAGGCTGCGCCATAGCTGGCTGGCAAACCATTCGGGGTCGATGAACCGGCCGTCGATCAGGTGCGAGTTCTTGCCCGTGACACGCGTTGCCTCTTGTGCGGCGTCGATCAGTTCATTGGCGCGCTTGGTCAGCTTGTCGGTAAGACCCAGCTCAGCGCGCCGCATGCCGTGTGCGCACACCGCCATGTGCAGGCCGATCTCGCTGATGCTTTCGCTGTCGGCGGGGATGGGCGCTTGCACAAACAGCTGAAGCCAAGTCCGGGTCGAATCCGTGATCGGCATGCCCGACGCGAGCACCGCCCACAGGCGCAGGACATCAGGGCTTTCCAGTGCTGCCCCGGGCTGCTCGAAGGGCGGCAGCGGACAAGGCGCGAAGGCCCGGCCGGTCATCAGCTCTTCTTCATATTGCGGCTGCAGCAGGTAGCGCAGGTGGTTCAGCAGTGCGCCTTGCTCGGCGGACAGGGCGGCAAGGGTTTCGTGGGCCGTGCTGAGCTCGGCGTCGCTGAACTGGTGAACCGATGGCTTGGCCGGCTCTTCGCTCTGGTCGGGCCGTGCGCTTTCGTTTTCGTTGGCAAGGCTGACGGGCGCAGGAGCAAGCGCTGCAACGAGCAGCAGGCAGAGACCGAATCGCAGCATGGTATTCATGGAAGACTCCGGGCGGTGGATGTGTACATCGGGCGTGCGTTCAGGGGACCGTGCGATACTGAAGAGAAGATAGAGCACCCGGCACACGCCCGAAACGGTATTGCGCATTTGCCATCGCCGATTGGAGGGCAATGGCCAAGTTTGTCGCGTATCGGGAATGCTGCACGTGAGTGCCATTCGCGCTCGATCGAACATTGCAATGAGCATTAGACTACCCGGCCACCCGATGGGCGAAACTCGCTATTCGTTCAAGAGAGTCACTGGCCGGCTTGGAGGCTTTGCCATCCGCTGTCAATAGGCCATCAGCCGGCTGTGGGCTACCGGGCCGTAGCAGGTCTGGTTGATTTCAGTTTTGAAATGCTGATTCGGGCTCGGATTGCTTTTGGTCGCAGACTTTCATGCGGTGAGTGCGCCCTGGCGCGCCAATGGCTTGAATGGGGCCAGCCCAAGGAGGAGCCATGCGCTATTTCCTGGTTCTGCTTTTGATCGGCTGCGCTTCGAGTGTGCTCGCGCAGACTGCGACTACGCCCGGCGCCATTGTTGACGAAATCCCCACGTGCAATTGCCTTGGCTTTCGCTGGCTGATCACCGGCGACACCGATCTCGATTGCTCCGTGGCCGTCGATTACCGGTTGGCCGGCACAACGGCGTGGCTGCCTGCGCAGCCGATGTTGCGCGTTGAACCCGCGAGTGTCAGCGGTAATGCATTCGACCCCGGCAACCTGCTTGCAGGCAGCGTACTGGGCCTTCAGCCGGATACCGACTACGAAGTGCGCCTTACGCTGAGTGACCCCGATGGCGGTGCCTCTGTGCAGACGCGCAACCTTCGCACCCGCGCGATCCCCGCTGACCCGGTTGCACCCGTGCTCAAGTATGTGGCGCCCGGCTCGGGTGGCGGCGCGGGCACTCAGTCCAGCCCGTACCTGGGGCTCGCGGCTGCGCAGGCCGGCGCTACCGCCGGCGACGTGTTCATCCTGCAAGCGGGCACATACTCGATTCCCAGCACCTTTACCTTTAACAAGAGCGGCACTGCGGGAAACCCGATCGTGTGGCGTGGCGTCGATGCGGCGACAGTGATCCTCGACGGCGCGGGTAGTGCCCAGCCGGTGCTTACATTCTCTGGCAGCCAGCACGTGCACCTCGAGAAAGTAACCGTGCGCAACCCGCTGCGAACGGCGATTAACGGCACGGCGACCAAGAACCTGGTGATCCGCGAGTGCGTGATCGACTGCTCGGCGGTTTCCACTTCCACTGAGGCCCACGGCGTTCTGCTGCAGGGCGCCGGGCACGAGGGCGCTTACATCTCGCAAAACCGCATCCGCGGCAACATCGACTGGACCGGCGGCCGCAACCAAGACGCGTACGCCTGCATACTGCTCGGGCGCGGGCACATCATTCAATACAATGAGATCTACGACTGGTGGGACACCGCGGGCCTCGGCGGCAACGACACGACGGTCGACACCAGCGGCTGCGACATCCGCGGCAATGACTTCCACAACGTGACCGACGACGGCATTGAGATGGATGGCGCGCGCTTCAACAACCGCGTGCTTGAGAACCGCTTCACCAACGTGCTGTGCGGCATCTCGTGCCAGCCGTGCCTTGCCGGGCCGACCTACATCGTGCGCAACGCGATCTACAACTATCAGCTCAAGCCGCTGAAGTTCCACATCCTGGGCAACACCCCCACCGGCATGCTGGTCTACAACAACACATTCGTTGGCGCTGACCCTCGCGGCATAGGCGGCGGCGATTGGCGCAACTCACACTTCCGCAACAACCTGTTTCTTGCCAGCGACGACTCCGGCGCGATCGCGTTTGACACCAACGCCCAGCGCTTCAGCTGGGATTACAACGGCTGGTACCACTCGCCTTCGGCCTCCAACTTCGGCCGGCTCAACGGCACCTACTACGCGATCATCGCCGCGTTTCGGTCGGGGATGGGGCAGGAAGCGCACGGCCTGCTGGTTGATTACACTGTGTTCACCAGTGCGGCCATGCCGACACGCGGCGGCCTCGTGTATCCCTTCACCAGCGGGTTCTCGGCGCCCTACACGCCGGGCGCAGCGGATTTGACTCTCAAGTCCGGCGCCAACGTTGCTGTCGATGCGGGCGTCGCCCTGCCGAACGTCACAGACGCGGCTGCACCCGACCTTGGCGCCTATGAACGCGGCGCCGGCGTGCCGGCCTACGGCCCTGCGGGTTTCAACGGCGGAACGTCAACACCCAGCGCGCCTTCAGCCGCGAGCCATTGCACGGCGACTGCGCTTTCCGGCCTGCGCATCCGAGTGAACTTCGCCGACAACAGCGGCAATGAAGACGGCTTCCGGATTGAACGCTCGGACGCCGGGGGGCCTTTCACGACGCTGACTTCACTCGCGGCCGGCGTGACCAGCTACGAAGACGCCGGCTTGACCGATGGCGTCGCCTACGGTTATCGGGTCGTTGCCTTCAACACAGTGGGCGACGCCGCGCCGTCCAACACCGCGACAGCCACGGCAGTGATCACGCTGCCGGCTGGCCCGGCCGTACCCTCCTCTTCAGCGGGCGGCGGCGGGTGCGCGGGTGCGGGCGGCGCGACGGGCATTCTGGCCTTGCTGCTGCTGATCGCGGCCAGCGTTTATGCGAGCTCGGCCCAGCGCTTGAAGCAGGCGTAACCACCGCGAAAGTAGCTGGAGAAGAATTCTGCGGCTCGCGCCCGGGCGCCGGCCATGGATTCATCCGCCAGCTCGATCACGTTGCGATGGTGTATCGCCGCGAAGTCCGGCGACAAAGAGATGTCCGCCGAGAGCAACTCGATCTCAGCCAGCGTCCGGCGCAGTTGGGTGCGCGCCGGCTGTGTCAGTCGCGCCGCGCGCAGCAGCTGCGTCTTCACGATCTCCTTCAGAATACGGGTGCGGTGCTCGATCGCCGCGATGCCATCGACACGCTTGACCTGGGCCGTGCACACTTTGCGGGTGGGCTGCTTGAGGACTTCCAGCAGGGCCAGCGCGCTGACCGAAACCGGGTTGTCGGGCATCGCGTGGGTCAGGGCGTCTTTGCGGTCGCTCGACACGCAGCGCCGCACAGCCACCTTCAACGTCTCCACTTCTTCCAGCCAGGCTGTAAAGCGCAGGATCTGCAGCGACTTCGACGACGACATCGGCTTGTCCGCAAGGCACGTCTCCACGTCGCCCAGGCCTGAGAACAGCTGCATCTTCGCAAAGTAGCCGCCGTACAGGTCGTGCAGCACCGGCGCCGCTTCGGGCAGCGCACGCATGACCTTAGCCATGCCGCCCTGCAGGTCGCCCAGGTCCATTTCCATCAGTCCGCCGGTGGCCAGCATCACGCACCAGTTGCGGCCACGTATGCCGTTGCTGAGCGCCAGTGCCGCGTTGCAGATGCGCAGGGCCTCGCGCACGCGGCCCATCGCCAGCACGGCCATGACCAGGTACTGGGCATGCAGGATGCGGCGTTCGTCCATCGGCTCGCCCCAGGCCATCTGGCGGATGAACACCTTGCGGCGCCAGGCCGCGCTGTTCTCGTAGTCGCCGGACAGGTAGGCAAAGAACGCGTGCTGGGCATTCAGGCGCAGCATCAGCGCGTCGTCGTCGCACAGGCGTGCCACCTGGTCGGCGGCCTTCAGCAGCTCTGCGCCGCGTTCGAGGTCGCGCTTGTCGAGCACGTTCTCCAGGTCAACGACCAGTTTCTCGAACACGGGCAGGCTGTTCTCGTTCAGCTTGCGGCGCAGTTTCTCATGGTCGTCCAGCGCAACCGACAATTCGCGCAACACGCGCAGGTGGTGCTTGCCGGTCAGCGAGCCCAGCCGCATGCGTGAAACGGCGCTCATGGCTTCCACCAGTTCCAGCACGTTCGACGCCATCCGCTGGGTACCCGCGGTGACGTCGGCCAGGTAGGGCGTGCCTTCCCCGGCCAGCAGCCACGCGGGGTTGACGCCCAGCTCGCGCACCAGCGACTCGCAGAATTCCGCGGGGACTTTGCCGCCCTTCATGAAGCGGTGCACGTTGGCCGGCGGGAATCCCGTACGGCGGCCCAGCTCTGCCTGCGAGTGGGTCTGGGCAAGGTGATTCAGTCGCTGGCGCAGGGTGGTGGCAGGCACGGCATCCTCCGGTTTCAGTATTGGAATGCCGCAAGTGAATCAACCATCTGCGGCATTTCGATTCCGGCAGGGTACTTTTCGGCTGTTTGCATTGCCCGCACTTTCGAAAGCGAGTGCTGAAACTAAAAGCCTGCCGGCCGGCCGTTCCAAATATGAAAGGCGGCTTTTGGTCCGACGCGCAAGTCAGGGCCGCGACCGGATACACTGCCGGCACGAACGGAGGCACTCATGAAAGTAATCTGCCTGCTGCTGCTTGCCCTGGGCTGCGCGCAAGTGCGCGCGGCAGACTTCGCCATCGGCGACAGCGCGCCGGACTTTGAGCTCGGCACCAACACCTGGAACACGCCGCAGGGCTTCTCGCGCCTGTCGAACTATCGTGGCAAGGTCGTGCTGGTCGAAGTCTGGGCAACCTACTGAGGCCCCTGTGTGGCGGGCGTGCCCCTCCTGAAAGAACTCAGCGAAAAGTACCGCGAGCGCGGCTTCGAAGTCATCGCTTCCACCAACGAGGACCCTGCCAAAGTCGACGAATGGCTGGGCAAGAACCCGCTGAACTACGGCGTCGTCTCCAAGGCACCCGGCGTCTCAGCCTACGTGAAGATGGGGCAGGGCGTGCCGCGCGGCTGGGTGATTTCCGCCGATGGCAAGATTGCCTTCACGGGCAAACCCGCGGACATCACCGGCGCGATGGTCGAAACATGGCTCAAAGACTGTCCCGCCAGCAAGATCGAAAGGCAGCTCAATCGCGAACTCGCTGCCGCCGTAAAGCACTACAACGCGGGAAAGTACGGCAAGGCGCTGCTGGAAGCGATGAAGCACGAGTCCTCAGAGAACGACCGCGTTGCCGCTGACGCCAAATTTGTCGCCGACAAAGTCCGCAAAGCCATCGACTGGCGCAAAGAAGAAGCAACGCGGCTGCGCGAAGCTGGCCGCCTGTCAGCCCTGGTCACGCTGTTTGAACAGGACAGCAAAGCCTACGACGGGCTGGGTTACGCAGATGAATGCGCAGCCGAGGCCAAGGTCCTGAAGGCCACGCCCGAGTACAAGACATGCAAGGCAGCCGACGAAATGCTCGCGCGCATCACCAGCACCAAAGACCTCAAAGGCGACGCACTGCTGCGCGAGTTGGACAGGGTGATCGAGAAATACCCCGACACCCCCGCGGGCCGCGACGCGGCAGCGCTCAAGTCCAAGGCCGCGAAAGGCAACTAGATGAAAGGAATGCCGACATTCACGGTTATCGCCGTCGCGGCGCTGCTGCTGATTGCGCCGCCGTCACACGACGCCCAGAAGCGCAAATCGCGCGGCAAAAATGAGCCGGTCGAGCTGCCGCAGCCGACCTGGGACCAGTGCTTCTGGCTAACGATCCAGCGCACCAAGCTGAAAGACGCCGCGTTCGCCACGTGGGAAGACGAGTACGCCGACATCGTGAAGCGCCTGGGCAAGGGTGGCATGTACGTGCGCCTGAATTACGACGGCGTGCAGCTAAGCACCGAGTTCCGCGCCGAGCACGGCCTGTACGAAAGTTATGTCTGGAACAGCCCGCTCGACAGCCTGAACCCGGCCTACAACACAACCGACCGGCGCGCGCGCCAGTGGAACCAGCGCAACGAGATCATCGACGAGAACACCGCGAACGAAAACGGCAACCCGGCCGACGCCGACCTGACGCCCAGCTACTACAGCCGCGAAACCTGGGATGGCATGTTCACCTACCTGCGCAACAGCGCGAGAGACTACGTGCGTCGCAGAGAGTCCGAACGCTTCACGATCTTCGCCGGGCCCAACGAATTCGAGTACGTGTTCTTCGGCGGCGACGCGTGGTACGCCGATTACTCGCCCTTTGCAGTGGCCGAGTTCCGTGACTGGCTGACGCACCGTGGCCACTTCGCCAAGGGCCAGGCACTTGAGGGCAAGGGCCGGCCGGGCGGCGAGGACTTCTGCGACGATCCATCACCAAGCCGCGCCAAAGGCTCAAACAAGAGCTTCAACGCCACCTATGGCACGGACTTCACGACCTGGGAGCTGAGATACTGGGACATCGACAAGTTCCCCGATTCGCTGCTCAAGTCCGCCAAGGGCATGCCCGGGAAAGGAGAGGCCGGTTTTATCGAAGGCGGCTTTGACTCACCGCGCGCGCCGGGCCAGCCCCTGTGGTCGCTGTACCAGAACAACACGAAAGAGGCGCCGGGCTATCGCCAGTGGCGCATCGCGGACGCCCTGCGCGAAATGCTGCGCGTGGCTGTCGAAGAATGCGAAGTGCCCAAAGCTGACATCTGGACTCGCCAGCACGGCTGCGCGTATCGCGGCGCGGGCGTCGAGAATGCGCGCACGACACTGGCGCCCTGGATGAACGCCACGTCCTACAACAATATCGGCTTCAACCTGTACGGCATGCCGCGCGATGCCAAGGTGTGGGCCGCGGTACAAAAGCTCGCACAGGAGAACGGCAGCGACTGGGGCAGCTTCGAGTGTCACCCCAGTGCGTTTGCGGTGCAGAAGCTGAGTGCCGCAGAGTACCTGCAGGCACTGAACTTGTTCTACGACTACGGCGCGCGCTATGTGCGTTGCGTGACCTGGCTCGGCAACAACACCGGCAAAAGTGAACACGGCATGGCGCCCGGCACCATGCAGATCCGCGACACGCCCTTCGAGCCCGCGATCAAGGAGTTTCTCGCGACCAAGCCCGACCGCCCATGGGGCAGCGAACCAGAGGCGCGCTACTTCACCCCCGCACCGCACGGCCTGAGCTTTGACGGCACTACGCTCACGTGGCAGCCGCGCATGTGGGAGGGCGAGAGATTCACCTTCGATGACTGGGCCGCATTCGAACACTTCGACGTTGCCACCTGTGAAGGCATGGAGGACGGCAAGCCCATCAACCCCAAGACACTCGGCAAACTCAAGCGCGGTGAAGGCACAAGCTTCAAGGTCAAAACCCCAAAGGACCTGAAAGCGTACGTGATCGTGCGCGGGGTCTGCGACGGCAAGCTACAGGGACCGTGGAGCGAACCCTTGGAAGTCGTGAAGTAGCCCCCGGAGAAGCGCACACTCAGTCCCATCCAACTCGCTGCGCGAGCAGCCGGCGTGGCCTGACGCGCGCCACTCATCTTGTTGATGCGGCTGAATTGCGCTGGGGCTCTGAGACCGCAGATTCCGTCGCACGCGAGATAATCCGGAGACTATTGGAATGTTGCCGAGGGGCACACCGTTCGCTTGCTTTTGGTCGTACTTCGCTTCTCTGAATACACTTCAGAATCGACCCATTCCATGATTACTGTTGATCGGTTCCACACAGTGAACCCACGCCGGCTCTTGCCCATCCTGCTATCTGGCGCAGCGCTGATGCTGGCTGCTCGCGGCCAGAGTAACGCTGGTGTTGCGCGAGCCCAGGAGCCGTCTGACGCGGCAGCCAACACATCGGCGGCTCCGGCCAATCCTGCCCCTACCCCGGTCACGCCACCGAAGTCCGAGTACCCATTTCAAGTAAGTGCTGACTTGGCGCGCGTGTACTTGAAGTACAACATCATTGACGAAGCGCTGCGGCTGTTCGACCTGGCGATTACGCAGCAGCTCAAGCAGACCGGTACAGAAGACGCCGAGAATTGGGTCGTTGCGGGTGATGCTCCAGAACGGGTGCTCCGGCGTGCCGGTGAGCGTGTGGGTGCTGGTGTGGATCGCGGCCGTCCCGGCCGCAGGCGCGGACTGGAAGTCCGCCCCCGCTGCAGGCGGGACGCCTGCGCTCCCGGACGTGTACGTCAGGTGCACCAGCGTGTTGCTGGTGTTCCTGAACAGGGTGACGACCGGCTTATAGCCTTCTTCGCCGGTGTGCTCGTTGCGCGACCACACCAGGTCGCCGTTGTGTCAACCAGTGTTCGGCTACGCCGTCAGGTACGGCGAATTCGTTGACGCCGCGCCGCTGTTGAGCACGTACTGGTGAATTAGCTCCTTTGCCTTGGGGAAGACCCTGAGAAACGTACTACCTTGGAAGCGTTCAGATGACTGTCGCAATGAGCGAAACAGGCGGTCAATGGCTTTCGATTCTTGTGTGCCGATTCTTCCGTCAAAGTTCCAAAAAAAGCGGCCCCAGTGCCCGACATTGTTGGTTGTGTCAAAGAATGCGCACTCGTACTCCAGCACTGGGCATTCGTCCGTGTGGATGATCAATTCGCCGGATACGTTTTCACGTCCAGTAGGTACCTGTCGAAGCCTGTGCACTGCCCATGGAGGTACAATGAGAATGCAACGTCCAAACGGGACCGCGACGCCAGACTTCTCGCATTGCATGGGAATCCGACGCCGGATTGGGACTAGTTGTGATGGAAGCCCTCGTTCTGCCTCGGTCGTTAGATAGTCACCCAACGTGCGCCGCAAACATTGTTCGATTGCGGTTACATCGTCCGGGTGAGCGAAGAAATTGAATTGTCGGCTCATGAGTTGTACCTGCGTTTTGGGGGTGCCGCTCGCCAGTTTGGCTGTAAGTCAGGGTTTATGAGCGACGGCAGGCGCCCTTGCTTGTCGTGAAAGATAATAGTTGCGTCCGGTCGTGCCTTTCGAATGTCCTCGATCGCGGCGCGTTCTCGGGCACTTGGACGGAAGCCGCCCCGGGTTCGCATGTCACCGATCTGGTGGATCCTGCCTTGGGCGTCAATGTTGTCGGCAATGCGCCTGCGACCGTTCGCGAGGGGGATCGGCCGTTCAGTGCGCCCTCCAGCGGTTTGCTGGATGTGCTTTTGCCTTGCTTTGTGGGCTGGTCCACACTTGTTGTGGACGAAGACCCATCCGGATTTTGCTGTGCCTACGTGGTATGTGTGCCAGCCGGCTACTTCGAAGTTATAGACTGCTACCGGGGTTGCAAGGTGTTCGGTGCGGACGCTGGTGGCTGTGGCGGTTTGGCCGCCTGCCAGTTGCAGGGTTTCGCCCGGTTGCAGCTCGCCCATGCTGACCCAGGCGTTGCGGGTGATGCTCCAGAACGGGTGCTCCGGCGTGCCGGTGAGCGTGTGGGTGCTGGTGTGGATCGCGGCCGTCCCGGCTGCAGGCGCGGACTGGAAGTCCGCCCCCGCTGCAGGCGGGACGCCTGCGCTACTCGTGTATGTCAGGTGCACCAGCGTGTCGGTGGTGTTCCTGGACAGCGTGACGACCGGCTTATAGCCTTGTTCGCCGGTGTGCTCGTTGCGCGACCACACCAGGTCGCCGACTTCGATCTGTTCAATCGGCTTGCCCGCCAAACCGTGCTCGCCCTCCACGGCGACTTCCGTGCCCTCGACAAAGCAGAGCACGTGGCCCTTGGCCAGCTTGCCCGCGCCAAAGCCGATCGTCTGGCCCACCAGTGTCGCCGCCATGGGGCGAGACCGAATCCACCGCGCCGGTGGCGTAGCCCGCCCCGGCTGTCTTCACGTCCTTGGCGTAGTGGTCCCATCCGGCGCGGTTGTATGTATCAACGTTGGTCTTGACAGTGTCCGCGACGGCACCTGCGTCGTTGGTTTCTGTCTGATGGCGGAGCCGTCACTCATTAGCTCGCTGGAGGTCATTTCAATGCGTCTCGAACGGCACAGAAAAGCTGGTTGGGATCTTCTGTGGCCGCCGCTGCCTCGTAGATGCTCTCAAATGCTGCCTCCAACAAATGCGGACCCAGGCCGGCTGCAATCGCCGCAACAGCCCGTGCTCTGGCGAACGCTGACAAGTAGTCCTGCTCGTCAATGAGGCCGCTCTTGGCGTCGCCCGCTCTCGCAAAGTATTCGGCGTCAAGTTGCTCCCCTAGAGCAAGCAACTGGGACCGAATGGCCTCATCATTCCGCCCTGTGCGAACACACTCGATCCCGTCCTCAATCAGCGGGTCCGTGAACGATGACTTGTCAATCGCGAACTCCAATGCAACGACAATTGCTCGCCGCAGATTCGAGGCAGGCGCACTTCGCAATAGGTCAGCCAGCCACCGAGCAACTGTATCCAAACGTTTCAAGCGAAGCTCCCGGCCTTACCTTCTGCGTGTTTGGATGATGGTGCGTGAGCCTATCACTTCCTGACAGTTTGGGCACACTCTCTTCGTTGCGCCGATCGAGATGACCCTGAACCCGCACCTGTTCGCGTGCGCAACAATGTTTGCCTCTGCATGGCCGGTTCCTGGTACCACAAACTCACCCGGTTTCAACTCAACCCCCGGTCTGAGATATCCGCGAGGTTCACTTGTGCCTACCAGTACGGAGCGAAGCCCGTTTGGTGCTTCAACGACCCCGACGGCCATCGTCACGCGTCCGCGTGAGCCGGCTGGCAACGCCCTGTTCAACTCGCTGACGCGCGAGGTAATCCGAGCCTCCATCCGTAGGGCCTTCAAATACTGGATCTGGGCGCGATGGGGGCCTGGCGCGAGTTCCCGATGCACGCCGCGCATCGGTAGTGTTCTTGCCTGCGGCAAGGCTGCCCGCGCATGCACGGCCTTCACACTGCTTCGAAACTTGGCCCCGCCGACAACGGGTATGGCGAACGCAATGCCGGACGACGCGCCATCAACAAACCGCTCGTAGCGTTCGTGGCTGGAGAGTTGCTGGCCGGTGATGTTGTCGCGACCGGAGATGCTCTCGCTGATGCCCGTGAAGCCAAACGTGTCGCTGATCGTGCCGCCAGCGCCGTTGAGGTAGCCCCACAAGCCGCCCCCGTTCTGCGCCGACCGCGTCCGGTGCCGTCGACCCGCATCCTGCACGCCCTGGCCGACGAAAGTGTCGCCGATGTGCTCGCCGTCCAGCATCTGGAAGCCGGACGCCCCCACTGTGGCCATGCCGCCGAACGTCTTCATTAGCACGCCTTCGAAGATGTCCAGGCCCGATTCGATCAGGTCCGCCGTGAATGTCTCGTTGCTCCACGACTTCTTGCGGGCAAGGCCGTCCGGGTCGAAGAAGGCTGCGGGGTTGTTGCCGCAGTAGGCGTGGAGGTTGTGGAACGGTGAGGCCGCCGGGTCGGGGCCTGTGAATCTCATCTGCACCGGGTCGTAGTGGCGGTGCAGTGTGTAGTGCAGGCCCCCGAAGTTGGGGCCTGTCTGGCGGCACTCGGCGGCCGGGGTCGTGGTTGTGCCGGCTTCGAAGCCCGCGAGCGGGCTCTCGTACCGATAGCCGCCGTACAGGCAGCGGGAACTCTCGGCGCTGACCCAGCGGCTGAGCGTGCCCGCGTGCCCGCCGCGCCGCTCAACCCCCGGCGGGGCGTAAACCCGGAAGTTCGTGCCCGCCTGCCCCAGCGCCGCATAGTTGCCGCGCACACTGACCGTGTTGCCACTCACGCCCGTGATCGGCAGGTACACATGGTGGTTCACATCCGGCTGCATTCCTCGGAACGCGATGCGTTCCTGCGGTGCGGTCGCTTCGCGACCCCAGCCGACCATGTACTGGTTCATCGCGGCGTAGGCGTCGAGCTTGAAGTCGGTTTCGCCATTTTGTTGCGAAGGCGGCGTGGCCGCGGAGGTCCACGTGCCGGGTTGGCCCGATGCCAGCAGCAGTTGCTCGCCGGGTTGCTCCTCGCCCCTCGCGACCCAGCCTTTGCGGACCAAAGACCAAAACGGGCGTTCTGGCGTTCCGGTCAGGGTATGGGTGGTTGTCCCGGTGCCTACGGCACTTGAACTGCCGAATGTCCTGCCTTGCTCGGTCGTCAACCCGTGGCTGGCGCGCCCGCCGGCGTAGATGGCGCCGTCTGGCGCGGACAGCGCGGACATCGCAGCGGATAACAGTAGGCACAAGAATCCGTGTCGAATCAAGGTTGGCCTCGCCGTCCGCGCACGTCGCATTACTACCCGAGCCGATGGCCATCTTTAGGCACGTACAGTGCTTCGCTAATCCGTGGAGTAGGCATGGCAGTCGCTCAGGTCGTAGGTCGCCTGAGTTGCTTTGCCTTCCAGAATGTGGACTTTGCCGTGATCGAGCTTGGCGAGGATCAGTTGGTTGGCGCTAGCGTACTCTCGATAGAGCTCCACAATCTCGTCTAAGCTGCCATGGTAGGAGATGCAGTGTAGTTGTTCGCCAGTTGGCAGCTCCAGCACTCGCTCCTCATTCATGTCTCCGCCACGCATCACCTTCATACTTAGCGACTTATTGAAGAAGTCGGAAATCGAGTTGGTGTACTGCCAGTTGAATGCAGCTTTTTCGTCCTGCAGATTCGAGACCAAGCCCGGTAGGCGCTGCAAATAGACGAAATGGCGGTATCCGTCCTCTTCGGGACCGTTGAAGCCGGGAAGCTCGGCTATAGGTATCTTTTCCATGAGTTCTATGGGGTTTGAACGAACCTAACATTGTTAAGACCAAATCGCCTGAACACTCGCGAGTAGTGCGAAATGAACTCAGGACTATTTGAGTGATAAATGACCTGTTTGAAGTTGCGGCTATAGACTTGTGACAGGGCCCCCTAAAGTCGGTCCAGTTTGAAGTAGAGTCTTCCGGTTACTTTGAAGGGGGATTCAGTCATGAAGAAGCAGCACAGCCCGGAGCAGATCGTGAAGAAGCTGCAGGAGGCCGACAGGCTTCGCGGCAGCGGGATGACGGTGCCCGATGCGTGCCGGCAGCTTGAGATCGCGCCGGCCACCTACCACCAGTGGCGCAAGAAGTACCGCGGCCTGGACGTACCGCAGGCCAAGAAGCTCAAGGAGCTTGAGAAGGAAAACCAGCGGCTGAAGGAGATGGTTGCCGAGATGGCCTTGGACAACAGAATCCTCAAGGCAGCTGCCGAGGGAAACTTGTAAGCCCGGCACGGATACGAACTGCGGTCGCGAGGGCCGCGGAAGCGTTCAAAGTTTCCGAACGCCGGGCGTGTCGAGTGCTGGGACAGCCGAGGTCAACACAACGGCGTGCTCCCAGGCCAATGACCGAAGAAGCCGGAATCGTCACCCGGATGCTGCATCTTTCGCGCGAGTACCCCCGCTTCGGCTGGAAGCGCACCCGCGAGCTGCTGCTACAGGGCATCCGTGTCGGGAAGAAGCGAGCAAGGCGGCTATGGAAGGAAGCAGGTCTGAAGGTGCCCCGCAAGCCCAGGAGGCAGAGAAGTACGGGCAGCGGTGAGAACAGTTGCTTGCTGAAAGCGGCTAGGTACCCGAACCACGTCTGGAGCTATGACTTCCTGTTCGAGCGCACGGAGTACGGCCGCAGAATCAAGCTTCTGGCGATCGTGGATGAGTACACACGGGAGTGCCTCACGATTGAGGCCAACTGGAAGATCGGTTCGGAGGGCGTGATCGAGGCATTGGAGCAGGTGATCAAGGTGCGCGGCGCACCAGCTCACATCCGCAGCGACAACGGCCCTGAGTTCGTGGCAAGGGCGGTCAAGGAGTGGTTGGCAAAACGAGGCACCCAAACACTGTTCGTGGAACCAGGCTCACCGTGGGAGAACGGCTACATCGAGAGCTTCAACAGCCGGCTGAGAGATGAGCTGCTGAACCGGCAGTTGTTCTCGGGACTCCGGGAAGCGCGTGTAATCCTGGGGCAGCACCGGCGCTGGTACAACGAAGGACGGATCCACAGCGGGATCGGGTACATGACCCCGCAAGCCTACGCAGCATCACAAACAGAGGTCGCCATGGTGTCATGACGGCCAATCAGGGAGGGAAGAAACTCTACTTCAAACTGGTACGAAAAATGCCCCTTGCCACGTGGCGGGCTTGATCTGCTGGCTGGAAACCCGGTGGCGCAATCGGACCCCCAGCCGCAGGTCGACGCTCAGCCGTCACCGTCGGCGGACCCAATCAAGGCAACACCCCGCAGCCAGGCCGCCGTGGATCCAGGGGATCGGATACGAGTTCTGGAAGCACTCCGCGATGACCCCGAAGCGCGCTCGGACATGCAGGAACTGACGGTTGCGATGATCGCGGATGACTCCGCAGACGTGCGCCGGGCGGCGTTTGATGTCGCGAGGCACCTAGCCATGAAGGAAGGCGACGGGCAGATGATGAACTTGCTGAAGTCAACGATCCGCAGCCCGCACAGTGATGTCCGCCGCGAGGCCCTGCGTACCTGCACGACGCATCCGCAGTTCGGGCTGATCGAAGACCTGCTGCAGCTTGCCGGCCAGACAACCGAGGAAAGCTTTCTCGCCGTCCAGGCGCTGGCGTACCTGGACGATGATCGGGCGCAACTGGCTGTCCTAGACGTGGCACGCTCTGGGGACGTGCCGAGAAGCCAACGCATGCGCGCCGTGGCACTTCTGACGCGGACGCAACTTTCCGAAGGCGTGCTCTACTTGCAGCAGTTGGCAAAGGGCGATGACGAGGAGCTTCGAAACTGCGCTCTGGCGGCTTTGTCCGCTATGCAGCAACGGTACCGTCGCTGACGCCGACTTGCCGTTGACCGCCTCGAGACCAAGGCACGCCAATCAGCGCGATTTTGCGCCACCGATCCCCGGGGAACCTTGCGGCTAGTTGAACGTCGGCTTGATCACCTCGTCCCACCAGCGCTCGTAATCGATCTCGCCTTCGGGTTCACCTGCGTATGCGCCATTTGCATCGCGGGCTCGCAGCGGCACGGGCACTCGCTTCGTGTTGCCTGCGGCGTCACGCTCTTCATGGTATCGATAGCCCTCGAACTGGTCATGCCAACGCCGAGCTAGGAGCTGCACCTGCTCTTGGGCAAGGCGCATCCGCGACTCGCAGTAGGCGCGCCAGAGTCCTTCTGCGCCCGGAGACATTCGGCGGGCACCAAATGCGCCAAGGGAAGCGCCCGCTCGTTCAAGATATGCGGGCACTGCGGGGTCGGCCCAGGTTCCGCCGCTGCCTGGCTCAATGGCACGCGGGTCGCGCAATTGCATTGCCTGTGCGGCATCTAGCCGCAAGCGTGTGACGCGTGAAACGAACGCGGCACGGTCATCGCGCGGCACCTCGTCTACCCACGCCCGGACGGACACAATGCGGGCCGTCTTGTCGTCACACGCGATGAGCACTTCGTCGCCCGCCTTGCTGAAGCGTACTGAGTGGAGCGCACCGCTTGTCCGTTCCTCATAGACGATGAGCAAGCGGCCCGTCGGCAGGTCCCAGACTCTCGCCATGCCATCGTCCCCGCCGCATACCAGTTTCATGTCGTCGGCGCTGATGTCCACCCAGCGTGGCGCGGCGTGGCGATGCAGCGCGAATCGGTGCCGCTCCGCGCCGGATTCAAAGTCCCAGACGCGTGCCGTCCTGTCGTAAGAACACGTCACCAGAGTCGCCCCGTCGCGGGAGAGCTTCAAGCCGCGAATGCCCCCGAAGTGTCCTTCCATGGTTCGCAACAATTGGCCCGAAGCGCTCGCGAATACCTTGATGGCGCCATCCTCCCCGCCGCTAACGATCTGTGTTTCATCCGGCGTGAATGCAATTGCCCATGGCGCTTTCCCTGCGTCGATGCGAAGGCGCTCGGTACCGTGCGGCAGACTCCAGATCCGGATTGCACCGTCGAAGCCGCAAGAGGCCAGCTCTGTTCCACGCTTGTTGAACAGCAGATAGTTGACACAGTCGCTGTGTCCCGTGAGTTCCAGGGTGACACTCAGAGTGCCGGGTTGAAGCAGGTATATTCGCCCCTTGTCCGTGGCACAGGCGATGCTGGTGCCGTCCGGCGCGTACTCCACCCGCGTTACTTCCTGGCCCAGGTCAGCGGACTCCGCCAATCTCTCGCCAGTCGTCGCATGGAAGGTCCTAATGCGGCCGTCCTTCCCGCACGTCGCGACTTGCGATTCATCGGGGCTGTAGGCGGCACTACGCATGTAGCTGGTGTTTGCATCGAACGACTTGCGAACGGTTGACGGATGCACCTCCCACGACGCGACGGTCTTGTCATCGGAGCAGGCGATGGCGAAAGCACCGTCAATGGCAAACGCGACGTGACGCACTTCTCCGCCGGCCCCGTCGTATCTGCGCACCTCCTTGCCATCCCGCATCGCGATCACGCGCACCGAACCGTCCGAAAGAGCGGCAAGCACGAACGCGCCGTCAGGGCTGATATCGACAGCATTGACCATGACGATGCCGGAAACGTCAATGCGCGTGTATTCTTCGCTTTCATCCAGCTTCCAGACGCGAACTGAAGCACCGTCGCTGCCACTCACCGCCCACACTCCATTGGGCGAAACACTGACTCCGCTCAGCACGAGGCTGCCGCGCTGCGGATATGCCCGCAGTTCTTTCCCGTCCGATATCCGGATAAGCCGCAAGTGAAGGTCGTCGCACGCGACCAGAACGGCATCGCCCGTCGGCAGAAAGTCCATACCGGTAATGCTGGCAGGAAGAGGTCCGATGCGGCCGACACGTTGCCAGGTTGCGACGTTGATTCTGACGAAGGTGTCATCAGCGTAGCCGGCGAGCAGTTCGCGGCCACTGGGACTGAATGCAAGTGCTGCCACTGCGCCGCCTTCGCTCGCAATCTCCGCGGTCAGCAAGCCGTCGCGAACACGGTACATCAGGATTTTGCCGTTGCTCTGGCCCACCGCAATCCATCGCCCATCGGGGCTCGCGGCTACGCTGCGCGGTGTATCGAAAACCGCTGAAACACGCCAGCGGATGGCACCCGTGTTGGTTTCCAGCAGGGTCACAGACCCTTCCAATTCGATGACTGCCACACCTTGCCCGCCAGGCACCACGGCCATCCCGCAGAGCGGGTGCTGCAAGCTATCCAGCGTGCGACACTCTTTGGAAGTTTCAGAATTCCAAAACCGCCATGTACCGTCCAGCGCAGCCGAGATGACCAAGCCCCGGTGTGGCGTGAAACGGACAAAGTTGATGGCGTCCCAATGGCCTTCCAGCTGCTGCCGCAGCGCGTTCGCTGGAACGTCCCAGACCCGGAGTTTGCAGTCGGTACCGCCGGACAGCAGCTCGCGCTCGTCGCCACTCAGCGCAATGTCCAGAACCTGTCCCTCATGCCCGACAAAGCTCCCGCCCAGGTCGCCCGTTGACGCATTCCAAACCAGGATCTTGCCATCATCTCCGGCGGTGATGATTTGCCGGTCGTCCTTGAGCCACACCAAATCGCGGATTTCGGCTTCGTGCGCCTTCCAGTGAGCAACTTGGGTACCGTTGGCGGCATCGAAGATCGTCACCGAACCCTCGTACATTCCCAGTGCCAATAGGCGCCCGTCGGCGCTGAATGCCAGCGCCCGACCGACCTGAGGTGGCGCGTTCCATTTGGCAGTGGTTTTCAGTGTACTGGTGTTCCATATTCGAATGGTGCGGTCAGCCGACGCGGTGGCGAGCAATCCGGAAGCCTGAAACTCGGCCATCGCCAGTACGTCGTTGGCATGGCCCTCCAGGCTTGCAATGCGCTCAGAGGTTGCAACGTCCCAGACGTCCAGGACATGGCTCGCGCCGGCGGCAAAGATCCTGCTGCCATCGGCCGAGAACTTCGCGTGGTAGTAATCGAAACCCGAGTACTGAAAACCCATGCTCGCGACCGTGTCGCCCGTCAGCACATCCCAAACAACCAGGCCATCGAAGACGGGTTCAACCGCGAGGCGGCCAGTCGCGTCCAACGAGATACTGCCGTAGTAGTCCCCAAAGTCCGGCGAAGCTGCCCCGTTGAGCCCGGCAAAGACCGAGCGGGTACGCCAGAGCGGACCTGTACTTTCGCGCAACGTGTTGTCCGGGGGTTCACCCTCCAGGTCATCGCTTAGGTCGCGCGCCGCTTGGATGTGCAGCAGGGATGCCTGCCGGCGAAGCTCTTTGCGCGCCGTCTGTGCCAGATTGACCTGAACGCGCGCCGAGTTGCGCCGCGACTCTCGCAGCCTGAGCTGGGCCTCCTCCTTGGCGCGCTGTTCACCTTCGGCGCGCTCGCTTGCGAGTTTCTCCATGCGCTTGGCATCGGCTTCGTTCTCCTGCGCGAGCTTCCTGGCCGCTGCTTCCTTGAGCTCGTTCTCCCGCGCGATGTCGCGCTGTTCCTCGGTGCGTGCCTGCTCCTCCGTGATGTTCCAGATGTAGGCGGCAATGCCCACGATCGCACAGGCCACAAATGCCACAGCGGCATTCCACAGCAGCGGATTGCGCCGGTACGCCAGCTGCACGCGCCGCGCCGCGCCGGGCGGCCGATACAGGATCGGGCGGCTGGCCAGTGCGAGCGCAACATCCGATGCCAACACGCCTGCGCTTGGGCGGTCTTTCGGTTCAGGCTCAAGTCCGCCCTGCAGCAGCGCTCGCACCTCAGACCCGGCCCTGGGCAAGGCTATGCGCGGGGCTGTCGGGCGCTGTGCGTGTTCCCGCTTGTAGTGCGAGGTCTCATCAAGCTTGCCTTGTGAAATCCGCGAGTCATCCAGGTCCCACTCAAAAAGGCGCGCGCCGCTGTAGAGTTCGTAAAATGTCGCGCACAGCGAGTAGACGTCGGTCGGCGATCCCACACCAGCCTCGGAGTGTCGCATGCGCAACTGCTCGGGCGACATGTATGCCAGCGTTCCCGGCGCTTCGCCCGAGCGTGTCTGAATGGTGCGCGCCGCGCTTTGCGAGCGCGCGATGCCGAAGTCCATCAGCTTGAGTCTGCCATCGGCCGCCACCATCAGGTTCGATGGCTTGATGTCGCGGTGAATCAGCCCTACGCCGTGTACCACATCCAACGCGCGTGCCGCCTGTTCCAGCCAGAGTGTGATCTCGCGATGGCTGGGCGCCTTGGGGTCGCGCGAGGCGATATGCCTCCACACTTCCTCCAGCGTGCGGCCCTCAACCCACTCCAACGCGATGAAGGTCTTCGCCGGTTTGCCGCGTGCAAACAATGGCTCGAACCAAGCCTCTCCCGAAAGATCGACGTTTCGCGGCAAAAGCCATGTGCCCTCACCATATCCGATAACCTGCACGATGTTCGGGTGGTTGAGCAATGAAAGAAACTCTGCCTCTTTCTGAAATCGCGCGGCATCCTCGGCAGTTGCGGTGTCACGCAGAATCTTTACTGCAACGCGGCGGCCCGTCGAAAGTTGGCGCGCGAGGTGCACTGTGGCGAAGCCGCCTTCGCCGACCGGTCGGCTGACAAGGTAGTCGTCGAGTACCACGCCGCGCAGTTCCTCTGGGGCGAGGCGCTTGAGCAGCTTTTTCAGTTCGCGCTCGCCGGTGTCGGCCTCACCCAGCATGCGCGCGATTGAGCGCAACACCGGCCCTGCCATCTCCTCGTCCAGCAGAGGGTCACCGTCGTCACCCGAGTAGCGCGCGGCGTAGTCGTGTGTCAAGCCGTTGAATGTCAGCACGCGCTCGTCCCGCACGACAAACCAGGGGGCAGCGGGCGACAGGGAGTGCAGGTGTTCCCGCAGGCCCAGCAGGCCCGCCTTGTGGAGATCTACGAGCGGCAAGAGTGCTTCAGCAGCGCGGTTCCAGAATGGCGCATCCGGTGCAGGCGTTTGGTGCGCAACGTCGTTGCGCAATGCAATCGGCATGGCCAACAGGCCCAACAGCGTCAGGCCCGACGCCTTGGTGCGGCACATCTCTGCCAGCGGACGAAGTGCTTCAAGCTCCTCGCGTGCAGGACGCTGGTCAAGTAGCTCAAGCAGCCTCCCCAATTCCGGTGCGACTGCCTGCTCCTGTCCGCGCGAGGCCGTCGAACGCGCTCTGCGCAGTGCGTCAACGAGACCCTTGAACGAGCCGAAGGAGGGCCTTTGCAAATTGCCCAGAGCCTCAAACAGCGCCGGAGAAACCGCGCCCGAGGCCTCCCACTGAGCAAGCGCGTGTAACGCAAGCAAACGGAAGTCAGCCTCAAGCACAGCAAGCGTGCGGCGTACAAATCCCTCGGCGCCATGTTCCGTGGCAGGCCACTTTTCTGCAGCCTGAGACATGCGAACCTCACGTACGATTACAAGGACCTGGGAAACAACCGAGCAGCCAGGCGTGCATGTTACAGTTGCGCAACCTATCTTGCCGGTGGGCCGACAAAACGCGCGGCGGGTGAGCGTCGGTCAAGAATCTTCTCTCATTCTCAAGCCCGACGCATGTTAGTCGGCCCCGGCAACCCTGACCACACTCTTTCCGCACGCCCACCATCCGAACCGTTCTTGCCGGTGTCGACGGTGGCTGGTGACTTGCGTACGGGTTTTGTGGAAAAAACGAAGCCGCCCGGATTCGGCTGAAAGCCTTGCTCCGGGCGACTTATCGGTTGGTAGCGGGGGCTGGACTCGAACCAGCGACCTCAAGGTTATGAGCCTTGCGAGCTGCCATCTGCTCCACCCCGCAGTGGTTGGACAATGGTTACCTTGGCCTTTTGTTCGGTCAAGGGGGCAGAGGCCATCTGGCTGTGCCTGTGGTTGGGGCTTGCGCGCGCCGATTGGCCCGGGCATGCCCGCCGCAGGCGATCTTGATACATGCACTCGCGCGGCTGGCCCTGGCACTCGTTCAGCGCTGCACTTGTCGCCAGGGCTTGCTGGCATAGTTCACCAGCGGCACGTCATAGCCGGGCCTGATCTTTCCGCCCCTTACCAGGTCCTGCGGGTGGTCCACGCCGTCGGTGCCGGCGGGCGGCTGCACTGCGCGGGCGAGCAGGCGCTGCACGGGCTTGGCGCCGCCTTCTTCATAGATGCGGAAGACGGCGGGCATCAACAATGCGGGCTTGGCCGTCTTCGCGGGTTCTTTGTTGGCGATGTCGGTGAGGTTGGGCAACTCGATGAACTTGTCCGGCTCGAAGGCCAAATCGGTCACCGCGGCATCCTTGTTGCCAGCCAGCGCAAACTTCAGGCGCGCGCGGGCCAGCGCGTGGGGGAACTTCCAGTCGCCGGCGGTGCCTTCGGGCAGGCTGGCGACAAAGCGCAGCTCGACGCGTTCGCGCCCGCCGTTTTCAAGTTGCCGGCCGAAGCGTTCATAGACCCACACGCGCCAGCTCGCGCCGCTGTTGGGGTCGCGGTAGATGTCGCGGCCCAGAAAGCGCACGCCGCTGTCGTCGATCCTGCGTTCCACGCCGGTGAGCGTCAGCAGCTTGCGGGTCTCAAGCTGCACGATCAGGTCGTCGTGCACCTTGCCTGCATCGGCGCCCTTGCGCCGGCGCACGTTGCCCGGCAGCGAGCAATCGTAGTAATAGTCAACGCCCGCCTCTTCATCGACCGACTGCATCAGCCACGAGCCGCCAAGGCTGTCCTCAGTGCGAATGCGCCCCTTGCCGCTGCGGCCCTCGCGGCCGTACAGCTCAATGTAGCGGCCCTTCTTCTGGTTCTGGCCCTCGTTTGCCGCGATGTCGATGTCAAAGATCAGCAGCGTGCTGGGGATGTTTCCGCCGCAGGCGCGCGAGACCTCATCAAAGCGCTGTACCATACGGCTCAGGCGCGTGAGCTGGCGTGGGTTGCGCAGGCTGTCGCACTGCTGCCATGCGGGCACGAACAGCGCGTGCCGCAACAGCGCGGTTGCGCCGGGGCTGGCTGCGTTGAATGAAGGGTTGACGACAGGCTCAATGAACGCGTTGACGCCGCGCCCAAGGTCAAGCATGCCGCCGTGGGCATCGGGCGAAAGCGCGCGGATCGGCGCCTCGGTGCACAGGAACTTGTCGCCGAAGGGCAACTCGATGCGACCGAGCGGCGTGGCGGCTTCGCCCCATCGTTCGCACTTCGCCACGACCAGTGTCTGCGCGCCGTCGATCGTGCGCACGCCGGCGCTGCGCACCAAACCCAGCGAAACCGACATGCCGCGAAACTTTTCAAAGCGCGCGATTTCGCGCACGCGGCCCGACGCTATCGGCTCGCGCATCTCAACGACGATTCCCGAGCCGTCGCCGCGCGCGACCACGAGCCCGAAGCCGAGGGCATCGCGCAGCAAGGTTGCAGTCAGGCGATCGGGTGGGAATGTGCCCTTGAACAACTCCGTGGCATTGCACTGGCCGCCGCTGATGTCGAGGCGCAGCAGACGACCCGCGGCGGGCTCATGGCTCTCCGTCAACTTCACGTAGGTTTTGGTTGCGTCGCGCTGCGCGGGCCGCGGGATGGCTTCATCCCATGCCACCACCGCCAGCGTCTGGTTGTCGATCCAGACGGGCCGGCCTGCGTGCAGGTCGGGCGATTGCGCTGCCAGCTTCCAGTCTGCGACGTCATACACGACTAGCCGCGCAACAAACTTTCCGCTGACGTTTCGGAATGACCGAAAGGCCACGTGTCGCCGGTCCGGTGAGACGACGGCTGCATCCACAAATTCGGCCGAGTTCAAGACGATCGACGCCGCCGGTACTGCGCCGCCTGCGGCATCCAAAGCGTCGGCGCGAACGACCTGGGTCAGGCCCTTGAGGGATTGCAGCGGGTCGTAGTGCAGGACATAGGGCGTGCCATTGATTTCAAACACCTCGGTCAGCGTGCGGCGCCATGCGCCGCTGGTTTCGCCTTTGCCTAACACATGCGTGATGCGCGTGTACTTTGCCGTTGCGCTGTCGTAGCGCCAAAGTTCGCAGGTCGGCCACGCGCCGTTGCTGCTGCCGCTGTAGGGCCAGGCGTTGACGTCGGGCACGGGAAAGCCGGGGTCGCCCGCAAACTCAGAGGTCTTGTCGTCGGCCGCGCCGGGCGGGTTTTCCAGCAGCAGCCAGCCGGAGTTGCCGTCCGGCGCCGAAATGCCGATTTCGTTGGCCGCAAGCGGCAGCGCCATCAACATCATAAGGAAGATAAGACGCATGCAGTTTCCGTTCAGCGACGCGGGGCCCGTTGGTACTACGAATCGGCAGCGTTGCAAGGCGGGCTAAACCGATTCCGCCAGCGCCTCGATCGCGGCGAGGTCCGGCGCAGAGAGCGGCGCGTCACCTGCCTGCGCAAGTTCGGCAATCTCTGCCGGAGAATGCGCCGGGCACAGTACGCTCGTGACACCGGGCTGTGCCAGCGACCACGCCACGGCGGCGCGAGGGCCGGTCATGCCACGGGATTGCGCCCACGCATCGAGGCGTTTGGCAAAACCGGCTGCGCGGCTGAACGCGGGCTGGGTGAACCATTCGTCGCGGTCTTCGTCGGTGAACTCTTCGCTGCCGGTATAGCGGCCCGCAAGCAGGCCTGAATGCAGGGGGTCCGCGGCGAGGAACGCGATGCCGTGTTCGCGGCACCAGGGCAGCAGGGTCGTAAGCGCACGGCGGTTCAGCAGGTTCAGCGGCGCCTGCACGCTTCGCAACTCGATGAGGCCGGTCAGGGCCATCAACTGTTCGAGGCCATAGTTGCACACGCCGGCGAAGCGCGCGTGTCCGCCCGAGATCAGGTCCTGCAAGCCGCGCGCGGTCTGCGCGGGCGGCGTGTTGTCGGGCCAGTGCACCTGGTACAGGTCGATGTGCGAGGTCTTGAGCCGAAACAGGCTGTCGTGGCACTGGTTGATCAGGTTGGCGCGCGAGTTGTCCAGCGTCAGGTCGCCCTTGAACGTCAGGCGCGGCCCGGCCTTGGACGTGATGATTAAGGCATCGCGATCCAGCCCTATGAGCGCGCGCCCCAGCAATTCCTGGGCGTGGCCATTGGCAGTAATCCAGTCGGTGTCGATCAGGTTGACGCCAAGCGCCACGGCGCGCTCGATGGTCTGAGCCGTGACGTCTTCGCCATTTGCTGCCGGGTCTTCGGTTTGCGGGGCAAGAATCGCGAGTTGCCCCAGTGGCAGCGAAGCCGTCGGCGGGGCGGAAAGGCTCAGGCCGATCACGCTGACTTCAGGTCCGCCGGGAAAGAGTGGGCACTTGCGCATCGCTGCATGCTAACTTGGGCGGCGCACACGCGTATGTCGGAAGAAAACACACCGGAGCCGCCCGAAAAGGGCGAGACGCTGCTGGACGTCGGCGGCGTCGTACACCTGCCCGAGAGCAGCGAGACGCTGCTCGAGATCGGGCAGATGTCGGTCTACAACAACACCGACGTGCAGAAGACACTGCTCGATTTCGCGCCAACCGACGCCGCCACCCAGCGAGACAGCGAAGCCGAAACGCGCCGCGTGGCGGCACCCCACGGCGCCATTGGCGGCCGACGCTACGAGGTCAAGGCCGAGATCGGGCGTGGCGGCATGGGCGTGGTGATGCGCGCCTTTGACCGCGACCTGCACCGCGACGTGGCGCTGAAAGTCACGCGCAGCGACCGCACCGGCACCCACAGCATCGGCCGCTTCATTGAAGAGGCGCAGATTACCGGCCAGCTGAATCACCCCAACATCGTGCCGGTGCATGAACTGGGCCACGAGCCCGGCGGGCGAACCTTCTTCACGATGCAGCTGGTAGAGGGCAACTCGCTGGCGCGGGTGCTGCGCCAGCTCAAAGTCGGCGATGCCGAAACACGAGAAAAGTTTCCGCTCACGCGCAGGCTTTACATTTTTGGCCAGCTGTTGAACTGCATGGCCTACGCCCACGATCACGGCGTGATTCACCGCGACCTCAAGCCCGACAACGTAATGATCGGCGACTACGGCGAAGTGATGGTGATGGACTGGGGTCTGGCGAAAGTGCGTGATCGGCCCGAACTGGTCAGCAAGATTACCACGTCGCGGCTGCAAACCCCCGGCAGCGAAACCATCGACGGGCAGGTGATCGGCACGCCGGCGTACATGCCGCCCGAGCAAGCCCGAGGCGAGCGCGACCGCATTGATGAGCGCAGCGACATCTATTCGCTGGGCGCCATCCTGTACGAGATGCTGGCGCTCGCGCCGCCCTACGAAGCCGACACGGCCACCGACCTGATTCGCAAAGTGGCCACACAGCCGCCGCCGCCGCCAAGCCAGCGCAACCGCGGGGCGGTTGTGCCGCGCGGGCTGGAAGCGATCGTGATGAAGTGCCTGTCGCCGGAGCGCGACCATCGCTATGGGACGATCCGGGAGTTGCAGAAGGCGCTCGAGAGCTATGAAGAAGAAGTCGAGCGTTCGGCCGACGAGGGCCTGTTCTTTTCGCTGCTGGGCAAGACGTTCGCGTTTCTCGTGGTGGCATCGACCTTTCTCGTGACTGCGCTGATTCTGGTCGGCGCGGACAACCTTTACCTCAGCACGCACCTGCTTGACCCCGGCATCATGAGCGGGCTTGCGGTGCTCGCGTTTGGAACGATGGCCGTGTGGCTTTACCTGAAGCCCTGGGCGGCGTTTGACGCGACGCACGGCCTGCTGCTGTGGCAACGCTCGGGCATCACGCCTGAGGGTTTGCGCGGCTACTTCGTGGCCGAGGCCTCGCGGCGCGCCAAGTGGATGTACCTAGCGGCGGTCGATTTCACGCTCGTGTATGCGGTGGTGCTGCGCAGCGTGGGGGCGGCAATTGTGGCGATCCAGATGTTCGGCGGCGCGCTGCTGGCGATCCTGGCGGTGGGGGCGCTTGAGCAAGGCTGCTACCGCAAGCTGGATGCCCTTGACGCGATCTCGGGCCAGGACCGTCGCGACATGGTGTTTCGCTGGATGGTGGTCGTGCTGGTGCTGATTCTTGCGGGATTCTTCATGGACCAGGCGGGCTGGGAGTGGCGCATCCAGCGCATGCCCGCGGACTTCCGGCGCGGCACGCTGGTGCTGCACCTGGTGGCGGTTCTGGCCGGCGTGTGGGTGATCGCGCAGATCGGGCACCCGACGCGCGAAGTCAACCGCGCCATGCGCATGCTTCTGAGCCGGCGCATGACCCGCGAACAGCGCGAACGCGTGGCACCCATGGCGCGCAGCTTTGCCAGCAACGCCGTGCTGTTCGGCGCGATGGGCAGCCTGGCATGGATCGGCATGATCTCGCCGGGCCTGCTCGACAAGTTCGGGCACGAGGTTTCAGCGACGCACTACCTGATGGCGCTGACGCCGATGTGGGGCGGCGTGCTCTGGAGCTGGTTCTTCCGCCTCAGGGCCGGAAAGTTGATTGTTAAAGCCAGCGACGAGCTCGTGCGGCGGTACGACCAGTACCGGTTGGAGCCCCTGTCGCCCAAGACAGGCAAGGTGACCTACTTTGTCGCATGGGCGCCGTTCATGCTGGCCGGCGTGGTGTCCGGTGTGCTGCTGATCGCCCGCGCCTGGGGCTGGGTAAACTTTTGATCTTAACGGGCACGTGCCGGAACTGCATGCGGGCAGGGTGCCCGCATCACTAGTTGCGATGCCACTGTTGCGGACTACGCACGGGCTTGAACAACCACTGGTAGCTCGCTGCTGATCGGGCGTGACACTGGGCGCAGACCGCCGACGCTCAGCACCTGTTCGGCTGCTCGTGCCGAGGCACCCTTGCCGCCCAGGGTCTTGACGACCTCGGCGAGTTCGCGGCGCATCTCGGGGCCGCCGGTTTCCAGGTTCTCCAGCGCAATCAGGCCCATCGTCAACGGCTCGGCCTGGTGCTGCAACAACTCCGGCACAACCTGCTTGTTCGCCAGAATGTTCACCATGCACGCCCACTCATAGTTCACCAGCAAGCCGGCAAGAATCGCGCTGGCCCATGCCATGCGGTACGTGCACAGGAAGGGCGTGCCGACAATGGCGGCTTCAATCGTGGCAGTGCCGCTGCAGATCAGGCTGAAATCGGCCAGCGACATCACCTCGTGCGATCGGCCATGTATGGCGCGCAGCGGCAGGTCTTCGTGGTCGCTGATGGCGGCTTTGTAGCGGTCAGGGTTGAACCACGGGCTGCAGCCGACCAGGAAGATCACGTCCTTGCGGCGGTTGTAAATCTCGCGTGCGGCATCAAGCATGCGCGGCATCAGGCGGCTGACCTCGGCGCGGCGCGAGCCGGGGAACAGGCCGATTACTTTCTTTTTCGCGGGAATCTTGAACCCGTGGCGCAGGCCCTCGGCGCGTTTTTTCACTTCATCGTGCTTGATGATATCGAGCATCGGGTGCCCGACAAAGCGCGCCTCAATGCCGTGGCTGGCGTAGAAGTCCACCTCGAAGGGAAAGATGACCAGCATGCGGTCAATGAACTTGCGAATCTGCTCTACGCGGCCTTCGCGCCAGGCCCAGAGTTGCGGGCTGACGTAATAGACCACGGGAATGTTCAACTGCTTGAAGCGCGGCGCGATGCGCAAGTTGAAGTCCGGGCTGTCAATCAGCACCACCACATCGGGCTTGAGTTCTTTGGCCTTCTCGATCACCTGGTCCATCGAATCCAGGAAAAAGCGCAGGCTGCGCACGACTTCCACCAGGCCGACCGCCGAGTGTTCCAGCATGTTCCGGAACAGCGTCACGCCGGCGCTTTCCATCTTGCCGCCGCCGAGGCCGTAGAGTTCGACATCAGGGCGCATGGTACGCAGTTCGCGGGCCAGCATTGCGCCGTAGTTATCGCCGCTGCTTTCGGTCGCGACGATGAACACGGTTGGGCGTTTCGCCATAGGTAAACCTTCAGTGTGAGCCGTGGCATCGGCGACAGGGTGCGACCTTCCGTGCCCTGCCTGCCATTGAGTTATCGGACGTTGCCGCGTCCGACTTTGCTCGCTTTCCACGAACTCGTTTTTTTGACCCCGTCCTCGTACTCTCGTGCCTATGTCTCCCAGTGCCGCCCGTAGAAAACCTCAACGGGTACCTCTACGTGCTGCCTGAGTGTGTCTGCAAGTTCATCCAGCCGGGCATCTTCCACCATCCCGATGCGCGGATTCGAAGGCTTGCGGGCTGTCGTGTACACCTGCACCAGCCTGATGTTGCCGCCGGCGCCCGTGATCTCATTGATGCGCCCAGCCATGGCGACCATCTCGGCTTCGCCGGGGTCTTTGCCATCGAGAGTGGGGATCATGCTCTGGATTGTGACCGCGAGTTGGCGCGCGCACAGCGCGATGTTGTCAACGATGCGTTGCAGGCTCAGGTTGCGGCCGGCCATCTGCTCAAACCACGGCTGGGTGCCGGCGTCAAGCTTGGCCCACAGTTCATAGGGGCCCTGCCGCAGCCCAAGCAGGGCGTTCAGCACATCTTGCCTGTTCAGCAGCAGGGCGTTTGTCAGGACAATCAGCTTCAGGTCGGGCAAGCGATGCTTTTCGCGCAAGTCGGCGACGGCCTGTATGGCTTCGCCAAGGCGCGGGTAGGTTGTGGGCTCACCGTCGCCTGCAAAGGCGATGTCATTCAGGCGGCGAAGCTCGTGGGGTGTGTTGGCAAAGCGGGGCGTTTCCCAGATCTCGCCGCTGACAGCCAGTTCAAGCAGTTCGTCGATTTCGCGGACCAGGACGTCGAAGTCCACCAGTTTGTCGCGCGGGGCTACCGAGCGGTCAACCTGGCAATAGGGACAGTCGAAGTTGCAGACCTTGTCAGGGTTTGCGTTCAGCCCAAGGGATAGGCCACGACTCCGGCGAGAAACAACCGGGTAGGCGAAGCGCAGGTGGGCAAACTGGCGCGAATGCTCGCTCAGTATCGCAGGTTTCATCTTGGCGGGGGGTGCCGCGGTACTCTGCAGCGGGGAGCCATGAGACAGCGCCCGACCCCATCCTCCAACTTAGTGCCTACTATTCTAGTGGGCTTGAATGGCATTGTAGCAGCGCCGGGCGGCTGTCAACGGGCAATTTTCGAGGCATGAATTGGACAGTTGGGGTGTGCGTGCGGTACATTTAACCCCAAGCAGCGCTGGGCAAAGCCTGTGGCATCACCGAGCCAGTCAGTGAAGTTGGCAGCTAATACCATCAACCCCGGGACGAGCTGGTGGGGGCCGGCTTCGAGAGGGGACTATGCGCACAACCTATATGCTATGTGCCGTCCTGCTGGCGAGTGTTCTGGCGTTGACGGGGTGTGATGGCGAGCCTGCAGGCTCGTCCGGTGGTAGTTCCAGTTCGAGCGGCGGTGGCGGCGGTGGAGGAGGCGGCGGAGGAGGCGGGGCCCAGACCGGCAACACGCCCACCAGCAGTGAGTTAAGCCTCGCCCAGCAAGTCCTGACGCTAGTCAACCAGGAACGCGCCAACGCCGGCGCGGGCCCGCTGACTATGCACGCCGGCTGTGCGCAGGTTGCCTACGACCATTCCTGGGACATGGACGCGCGCAACTTCTTTGCCCACACCAATCCCGATGGCGACAGCCCCTTTGACCGCATGGCAGCCGCGGGCATCACATACAGTGCCGCGGGCGAGAACATCGCGGGGGGCCAGCTTACTGCAGCCGATGTGATGACCGGCTGGATGAACAGCAGCGGGCACCGCGCCAACATCCTGAACCCGAATTTCACCGAGATCGGCATAGGCATGCGCCAGGGCAGCACCGGCCAGTACGGGACCTACTGGACGCAGGTATTCCGGCGGCCGTGAACCCTTGCGTTGCCAACCCCGTCGCCTATACTGCTTTTACGCGTAGACACAACTTGGGGCGGTCGCGGAGGCGACGTCGCTTCTGGTTGTTGTCAGCGGGCAGATCCCCCGAACCCCGCATGGAAAGCCGCCGCAATTCGTGGCTTTCGTAGATGAACCCGGCGCCCCGGCAATGGGTTCAGCCTTGGAGGAGGCAATGCGAGTTCTTTCTTTCCTTGCAGGCGTTGCAGCGCTGGCGGTGTTCGGGTCATGCCTTTCGGCGCAGCTGACTGTCGGCCTGACCGTGGTTTCGGTGATTCACGAGCCCAACGAGACCGAAGCCGGGCCATTCCTTTCCAGCCAGACGATTGCGAACCCGCACTTTGACCCGACCAACGACGCGGACTCAGACGGTTTCGACGACACCAACGGTGAGCCTGCCCTGCTGCCATTGATCGGCAACGGCAATGGCCTGTCGCATCTGGACTCGGTCAGCCCAGAGATGTACGCGCTGGCCAACACGACGACCCATGACTTGATCATCCTGACGAACAACACCGGCGCGGACATCATCGTGGACATGGACTTCACCACGCCCAGCGCCGGTGCCATCGCCATATCGTCAACGCGCGCCGCCGTAAGCCCCGCGACCGCGCCTGAGCAGTCATCGCCTGACCCGGGCGCGACCATGCGCGTATTCGGGTATGACCCGGCTGCGGTTTCGGTGCCCAACGGAAGTTCGGTGGCGATCGTGATGGTGGTGACGAAGTGGGCCCGCATGCTGGATACCAGCCCACGCGATTACTACGTCGAGTTCACGTTCACCGACCTGGCTTCGGCGACGGTCATGCGCTTCGAAGCTGCGATGACCGTGCCCTACGCGAACGGCGCCGACAGTTCCGGCTGTGCGAGCAACAACGGCCCGCTGCCCAAGGGGTTGGCACTGGTGATCGGCGGCGGTCTGGTGGCCTGCATCTTCCGTCGCAAGCTTCTTGAGAAGGCAAAGGCCTAAGCAGCGCCAAGTCAATCTACACAAGAGTCGAAGGCAGTTGCCTTCGACTCTTTGCGTTTGATGCCGCCACGCCATGTCGCCAACAACTGCAATGGCAACCGCTCAACTACAGGCTCACGCCAAGGCGCTAAGGCGCCAAGAATTTCAAGGACAACTGGTTGGCACGGAATGCAGTTCCTTTGTGGTCCTTGGTGGCCCTTCGTGGACTAAGGCAGTTGCAGTACGCAGCAAACCCGTAAATCAGTTCTTAGTGCCTTAGTGTGGGCCAAGCAGTAAGCAGTAAAACCCCAAGGCAGTTCTTGGCGCCGTGGCGCCTTGGCGTGAGACAGCAGTTTGTCTTCGCTGTACTCGACCGCAAAAGGCGGGCTACGGTGTCAGGGTCAGTGGCTGTATGCGAATGCCGCCAGCACCCAGAGCTGACACGATGATGTAAGTGTCGTCGCCCAGGCCTGCGATATCCGGGCCGTCTGCCGACGTGTCCACGTCCAGTCCGCCCTGCTGCGCGCCATAGACCGGGTTGGCCACAAGGTCGGCGCCGCCGGTGTCGCTATCTACGGCAAACAGGCTGGCCGTGGCTGTGATGAACACCGCGCCGCCGCTGCCCCAGCCGGCTTTGACTGGCGCATCCAGCGTTGCCAGCGTCAGGTTGGTGCCGAGCGGAACGGTGGTGCCGGTCGCAAGCGCCGTCAACTCGTTGGCGGTAAAGAACCCGCCGACCAGGGTCTGGGTAACAACCAGGTACTGGCCGCCGACGTCTTCCCAACTGACGGCGCCGCCGTCCAGGCTGGTGCTGATGTCGAAGTCAGCGCCGCTCAGCGCGCCGGTGCTGACAGTGATGTACTGGCCGACCACGCCGCTGCCGTCCGTGGCGGTGATCAGCGCCTCGTCAGTGGCGTCGCCGGCGGCTGCCAACCCGGCGAGTGTCATGCCGACAAAGGCTGTCTGCGTGGTGCCGATCTGGTCGCCGTCGTTGTCAAACACCGCGACGCTGACATCGGCTCCGGCTTGCCACGCGATGACGTACAGGTCTTCATTGAAGTGGTATTGCACGCGGGGAAACGCGCCGGTCCCCAGCGGTACTTCTGCGTAAAGGCCAAAGACAATCGGGTCGTAGAAGATGGCGGTGACGGTGGCCGTCCCGGGGTCGCTGCCGCTGGCGCCGATCACCACCGTGTCGGTGATGTCGTTGCTGGCGAAAGCAAAGCCGCCGGCGGGGTCAAGGTTCACCGTCGGTTCGTAGCTGTCGGCGCCGAACGTCGTGAACACGGCGCCATCGATGCGAATGAATTCCAGCACCCGGTTGGTCGTGCCGACATCGCTGAGCCAGCAGGCCACATAGTCGCTGCCGTCACCGGCCACGGCGGCTTCATAGGCCGCACTGGTCGCGACATCTGACGAAGTTTCGACAGTCAGGGTGCCGCTGCCGCCGACACTGCCCATCGTGACACTGAACGTGTAATTCAGCGTCTTGGTGGTCGGCGTCGTGCTGACCACGGTGCCCGTGATCGTGCCCGCGCCCACCAGCGTCACGTCGTCAAAGCTTGTGAACGTCAACGTCACGCTGCCCAGCACCGGCACGTCACTGCTGAACGTCTCGCCGGTGTCGGTCACCGTCACAAGCCGGGCCGTCGCATTCAGCGGGTCGCCGGTATCAAAGGTGCTGTCGTCAAACGTGATCGGGTCCAGCGCCACGTTGGGGAACGTGTCGGGCATCAGCACCAGCACGGTTTCATCGCCTGAGGCGTCGGTCAGGCTCAGCGTGCGGCGCCCGGCTGCGTCAGTAACTGTACCGCCTAAGGTGGTGGTCGCCGCACCACCAGTTGTGAATGTGAAGTTGACTTGCAGGACATCGCTGCCGCCCTGCTCAATCATGTTGCCGACCATGCTGCCGCTGCTGCTGGTGCCGGCAAACGTGTTGATCTGCACGACCACGCCGGCTGCCGGATGGTCGGTGGTATAGGTCGTGCCGGCGGTCTGGACGGTCATGATACGGTTGGTCGGGTTCAAGGGGCTTGCCGCGTCAAACGCAGCGTCGTTGAGCGTAACGACCGTCGGCGGCGTAGTGGTGTCGCTGGTGGGGACCACGAGGTTCACGGCAAAGATGCTGCCGGTGTCGGCAAGCTGGAACGCCGTGCTGGTCAGGATCGTGCTGATGGTGCCGGTCAACGCAGTCACCGGCGGCGGCGGGTCGGTGACCAGCAGCGTGCCAACGGCGTAGGTGGCCAGCGACGTGAAGTTGGCCCGAGTGCGTCCCTTGTAGGGGATCACGAACTGGGTGTCGGGGGATGGGATCACGGTCGTGAAGCTAAGCTCGTCGATCGTGCTGCCGCTGATCGACAGCAGCGACAGGTCGGTGTTGCTCACACCATCGGCGCCGGCCTGGCCCGCGTCGTACGAGAGCTCAAACAGGGCAGGCGGGTCAAGGGCAAGCCCGGTGACGGCATCGCCGTCTTCATCTTTGACGGAAACCTTAATCACCGGTGAGTAGAGTTCCCGCCCCGAGGGCTGGCTGCTGGCGTGCGCAAGCGTGACCTTACTGCCCGGCTCCAGTTGCCCGGCGCCGGTGCCGATGCTGGCGCCGCTGATCACAAGCCGGGCCACGCCGATGTCCAGAATCAGGTCCTGGCCGGCTTTGGCGGTGGCCGTTTCGCTGGTGGCGTCTTGGCCGTCGTCCAGTGAGCAAGCGGACGCGAGCAGCACCGCCAGGAAACATGCGGAAGTAAGGATGTAACGCATCGGTGTCCCCCGTCTCATTGTCGTGCCAGCGGAGCGAATCTAACGGTTCGTGGAAAAAGCGCTACAAGCGTGGAACGCACAGGAGTTGTGACGTGTCGGCAGAAAGTGAGATGCTTGAAAAACGCGCCGGATGGGGTAGGCTTTAGGTAGTTGCTAGCAAATAGCGTACCGAATTACAGGAAATCCCTTGACAGCCTATCCTGACAGCCTTTCAAGACTTGTGGAGAGCCTCAAACAGCTCCCGGGTGTCGGCAGCAAGACTGCCGAGCGGCTGGCCTTTCACCTGGTGAACCTCAGCGACGAAGAAGCAATGGGACTGGCCCGCGCGATCCGCGACGTCAAGCAGAACCTGACCCACTGCTCGCGCTGCTTCAACTTTACAGAAAACGACCCCTGCCCGATCTGTTCAGACGCGCAGCGCGACCAGTCCGTCGTCTGCGTGGTCGAGACACCCAAAGACTTGATGGCATTTGAGAAAGCCGCCAGTTTCAAGGGCGTGTACCACTGCCTGAACGGCCATATCGCGCCGCTTGAGGGCATTGAGCCGGAAGACCTGACGATCGCGCCGCTGCTCAAGCGCGCCGAGGCGGGCACCATCAAGGAGATCATTCTGGCCACAAGCCCCGACCTTGAGGGCGAAGGCACGGCTGTCTATCTGCGCGACGCGCTGCACGACGTGGCGCTGCGCAAGAAGATCAAACTGACGCGCATTGCGCGCGGCGTACCCGCAGGCGCCGAGATCGAGAACGTCAGCGGCGCGATTCTCACGGACGCGCTGAGTGGCAGACAGACATTCGAGGGGGGACGCTGATGAGCGGACCGGGCATGAGCCTCGATATGCGCGTTTCGCATCGGCTTGAACAGCGCCCGGTGCTGTCGTTGCAGACAATCCAGTCCCTGAAGCTGCTGCAGATGGCCACGGTGGACCTGCACGAGCTGATCAACAACGAAATGCTCGAGAACCCGACGCTTGAGATGTCCGCCGAGGACCCCGTCGAGGCACCCACCGAAATCGAACGCCAGGAGCAGGTCGCCGAAGAAATCAGCAACGAGGCTCCCGAACAGACCACTGAAGCCGGCGAAACCTACGAAGAGGTCTACGACTTTCTGCAGAAGCACACCGAAGTGGACGAGTTCACTTCCCGCTCGGGGCGTGTGGCACAGGGCGACGGCGACGAGGACGCCAAGCAGGAAGCGTTCAACCAGGTCGCGGCACCCGGTCGCCAACTGTCCGATTACCTGATGGAACAGGTGCGGATGCTGGAAATCGACGAGCTCGACCTGCCGCTGGTGGAAGAAATCATCTTCTCGCTCGACCCGCGCGGGTACCTTGAGTACCCGCTTGAGGACGTGGCCAAGGCGCTGGACAACCGCTACACCCTTGAGGAAGCCGAGTGGGCGCTGGGCGTGGTGCAGTCGCTCGAGCCAAAGGGCGTTGCGGCCCGCACACTTTCAGAGTGCCTGTTGCTGCAGGTCGGCAAAGACGACCCCGATTACCCTAGGCTGAAGCGCCTGCTGACGGACCTGTGGGACGACGTGCTGAAAAACCGCGTTCCGCGCATCGCCAAAGAAATGGGCATCAGCTTTGACGAGGTCAAGCTGCTGATCGACCTGCTGGGCACGCTGAACCCGCACCCGGGCGCGATCTACAACGAAGTGCACACCCAGGTCGTCACGCCCGACGTCATTGTGACGCCGGACGACAACGGCAACTTCGTCGTCAAGCTGACGCGCGAGAACCTGCCGCGCCTGAGTATCAGCCCCACCTACCTGAAGATGCTGGACAAGCGCGAAGTGGACAAGGAAGCGCTCAACTTCATCAAGAGCAAGGTCAACCACGCGCGCCAGTTGATCGAGGCGCTGGTGCAGCGCCAGAGCACCCTTGAGCGTGTCGCCAACAGTATCGTGCGCCGCCAGACCGACTACCTGCGCTGGGGGCTGTCGTCGCTCAAGCCCATGAAAATGCAGGACATTGCCGACGAACTGGGCATCCACCACAGCACCGTCTGGCGTGCCGTGTACGGCAAATACATGCAGACGCCGCAGGGGGTGGTCGCCATGAATGACCTGTTTACGGGCGGCTTGCCCATGGACGATGGCGAGACAAGCCGCGAAGCCGTCAAGCTGAAGGTCAAAGAACTCGTGGACGCCGAGACCAAATCCAAACCGCTGTCCGACATGGCGCTTGCCAAGAAGCTGGCCGACGCCGGCATCCAGGCTTCGCGCCGTGTGGTCACCAAGTACCGCGAAGAATTGGGCATCCCCGACAGCCGCGTGCGCAAGGCCCACTAGAGCATTGCCCAACCCGTGCCGTTGATTGATAATCGCGGCCCCCCGCGTCAGCTGGAACCCGATGCTTCGAATCGCCCTGGCATGCATGATCGCTTGCGCCGTGTTGTTGGCGGCGGCGTTTTCGTTGCCCGGCACGACCAGCGCCGAAAGCGTGATCCGCCGCGCGCTGAAAACCGCACCCGCCGAAGTCTCACGCGTCGGCGCGTACATCTGGCTCGAAGACTACGGCATTGGCGTGAAGCTGGCGCCGGCGGCCCGGCAGGCGGATTTTCCCAAGCTGCTGGCGGGCGACGCGCCCGAGAACCAGGCCATTGCCACCGCGTTGTGGGACCTTGGGCCGGACGGCGTTGCAGCACTCAAGCGCAACATGGAAGCCAAAGGCGCCAGGTTCGAATCCGGCACCAACCTGTCACTGCGCCCCAAGTCGTTCCCGCAGGACATCGCCGGCCACTGGACACGCGTGGACCTTGGCAGTGGGCGCAGTGCCGGCGTGCTCGACTTCACCGCCAACGGCTCCAACTTCGCGCTCGTGTTTTCCGCCGAGGCCGGCGCCGAGGCAGGTCTGCCCGCATTTCGCGAGACATTTCTGCGCGACTTTGTGCTGCTGCCTGGCATGCAGCCGGGCTCGTGCGCGCCGCTGATTTTCGAGGGCCGCTATGCCTGCGTACTGAAAGGCTGGCAGCGTGTCGGCGAGCGATTTTACGCCACAGTCAACCAGAGCTGGCTTGGCCTGCGCCTGTTCCATGTGGCCGAGACCGATCACGAGTCGCTGGATGCATTGACCACGGCGCTGGAAACCGAGTTAACGGCGGCAAGTTTCCGGCCCGCACCCGGCGCGCGGCCCGAGGTCGCCGGCACCCAGGCCTTCCTGCGCGAGTATTACCGCGAAGATGGCTATGTGCAGCGCATTCTGTACGCGCGGCTGAACGGCGGCTACCTGGTGGCGTTGGCACAGGCACCCGTGGGTTTGCGCGACCAGCTAACGGTGCAGGTGGGCGAGTTTGTCGCTGGCATCACACCGCTTGAGTTCGGGGGCGTGGGTACAACGCGGCCGCTGTACTTCAATGACGTGCGCAACGTGCGCATCGTGGCGTGGCAGGATGGGCGGCGCGTGCTGTGGGGCGCGCTGTTCGACGATGGCCGCCGCCAGCAGGTGCTGTGGCGCCAGGACGACGTGGCCTGGAACGTGCGTGCCGTGCGCAACGGCGAGATCATCGCTTCGCGCAACGGCCTGGCCAACAGCAGCAAGGCGCTGAACCCGCTGGTAGACGCAGAACTGCGGGCACTGGACCTGATGGGCGAATGGACCGGCGCGCTTGAGCTGGAACTCGAAGTCGCCGGCGAGCGCAGCAAGACCACACTCAACGTGCGCTAGTCTTTGCCCGGCAGGTTGTGCTTCTTGCGATAGGCAGCCAGGTTGTCGGTGTCCTCGGACACCTTCCAGCCGTCGCCATTCTTCTCAAACTTCACAAGCCCCAGCAGCTCATGCTGGTCGGCGGGCACCTTGCCGCGCAGGACTTCGGGGCTGTCCGCGTCGTACTGGTGGCGCGTTGTGCCGTTGTCACGGCTGACCTCAAACGAAATGCCGCCGCCGATCGCCCATGCCGCCACGCCCACGCCATTCAGGTTGAGTGCCACGCTGGAAGAATCACCGGTGCCGCGCACGAGCACGCGCACCTGCAGGCTTTGGCCAAACGTGCGCAGGCGCAACTCGTCCTCAAGAAACCAGTCCGCTGTCTTCAACTCGCCGTGGCGCTTCTGCACGTCGTCCAGGCGCAGCATCAGCGCGTTGATGCTGTGCTCGAGCTTGGCCAGTTCGGCGGGGTCATGGGTCGTGTCCGTCCCGACCTCAATCGCGAATGACGCCAGTGACAGCGTCAACGATTGCCCGGCGGCGTCGCGTGCGTCCATGCCCTGTGGCGTCCAGCGCATGCTCTCGCCGTTGCGCAGCGCCACGCTGCTGAACTTGCGGCTGCCGGGCACCACCAGCACGTCGCCGTGCTTGACTTCGGCCTGCGCATTGCGCGGCAGTGTCCAGCTGCGCAGGCTCTGCGCGTTGCTGCTCCAGCCCTCTTCGCCCTCGCTGGTGACCAGCACCTGTGCGCCGGGCAGCGCGTGAAGCCGCGTGTCGCCCGTGCGCACCAGCAGTTGCGCGTCGCCTGCGGCACTGATGAAGCCGCGTCCATCCAGCACGTTCAGGATCGGCGTCTTCATGTCGGATTCGTAGGTGATGTTGAAAATCGCGTCGGCTTGCAGCACAGCACTGCTGCCGTCGAGCATCTGGATCGTCAGCTCGTCGCCGGCCTTGGTCCAAGCGTCAAAGGGCACGGCTTCGGCCGGGCGCCAGTTGCCGCCGTTGTCAGACACCAGCGCAATGCCGCTTTCCACGGCGGCGGCGCGGTTGGTGTCGGCCACCGGTATCACGTCGGGCTCGGTTTCGGGCCGCAGGATGAAAAACAGCCCCACGGCGACCAGCAGCATGGCGGCGGCCTGCGCGGCCCACAGCCACAGCGGCAGCGACAACAGCTTGCCGCGCGCGGGCGCGGATTCCTGCCCCTGGGCACCAAGCATCAGCAGCGTGCGTTCAAGGGCGCGCGCCTCGGCTGGGCCCGAGCGTGCGTCGCGCACGATGGCATCGCGCACCAGCGTCTGCTCTTGCCGAAAGCTGTCATACGTGGCGCGGCACTGGTCGCACTCGGCCAGGTGTTTCAGCAATGTCTCGCGCTCTGCGCCCTCGACCAGGTCGTAGGCCAGTGCTGTGAGGTCATGGGGTTCAGGATGCTGCATGGTCCTGCTCCGTGTTTGCGAGCTTTGCCCGCAAGCCTTCCAGTGCGCGGTGCAGTGCCACACGCACCGCGGTTTCTTTCATGCCTTCCAGGTCAGCGATTTCCTTGCTGCTGAGCTGCCCGAAGAACCGCAGCTCAAGTATGCGCCGGGTGCGGTCCGGCAGGTTGTGCAGTTCGCGCCGCACAGTCTCAAGGCTTTCCTCATGTGCCAGGCGCTCCAGCGCCACCAGCGTTGGGCTGTGGTCCGCGGGGTCGGGCAGGTCGTCGCTGATCGTCAGCTTCTTGCGGGTGCGGGCAATCTCGACGCACACGTTGTGCGCAATGCCGAACAGCCATTTCCGCGCGTCGCGTGACGGGTCGTAGCTGTTGAAGTACTTGAAGGCCCGCATGAAGGTTTCCTGCAACGCGTCTTCGGCTTCTGCTTCGGTGCCAAGGCGGCGACGGCAATACCCGAACAGGGGGCCGTGATGCAACACGGCCAGCTTGCTCAGCATGGAGCCCCTGTCTGCTTCGGCAGCCATCCCACCCCTCAGTATTAACCAGACTACAGGGCCCGCAGCCCGCGCGTTACAGGGAAAAAGGCGAGTGCGGCTATTCGCCGCGCAGGTGGTGGACCATGGTGATCAGTTGCGCGCCCAGGCGGCTGCCACGGTTGTCGGTCACGCGCTGGATCTGGGTGTTGCCGGGGCCGGTGACCTTGGGCGGCTCTTCTTTCTCAAGCGCGTAGGCCACGATGTCGCCAAACGCCGCGACGTAGCCGATGCGAACTGTGTCGTGGTCGCCTTCGGAATCTATGCGCACGAAGCGTTCCATGTGCAGCTTGTCTTTGCCCATCACAAGCTCAATCGGGTCGCGCCGTTCAAAGCCGACGCTTTCGAGCTTGCGGTAGATGTTGGCCACGATCACACCCGTGGCCACGCTGTCCGGCGCCTGGATCACCACCAGCTTGCAGCTTTGCGGGTAGTCCTGCGTTGCCGTCTTGTTGTCATCCGTGCCGGTCATGATCTTGTAGCCGGTGGACAGGTAGTCCGCGCTCACGACAGGCATGGCGGCCTGCGCCGGGTCTTGTGTCGAGATGTCGGCGCTTTGCCCGTCCCAGCCGCCATAGGCCAGGCTCTCGCGAATCAACGAGGGCACGCTGAACAGCTGCGCCAGCCGCTTGTGGGCCTCGGTGGGGGCCTTGCTCAGGTCAATTGCGGGTGTGGTGTCGATCGGCTGGCGCTCGGTGCGGTCGCCCTCAAGGCTGGTTTCTTTGGGGGCTGCGGGCGCATTGTTGCCGCCACCGCCGCAAGCCGCGAGAAGTAGACAATGAACAATGAACAATGAGCAATGAAAAATGAGCCGGCCCGCGCGCTGACGCGTAGCATTGTTCCTTGCCAATTTGTCATTGTTCATTCTCGAACTCATTCCCACTCAATCGTCGCGGGCGGCTTGCTGCTGATGTCGTACACCACCCGGTTGAAGCCCCGCACTTCGTTGATGATGCGGTTACTGATCTTGCGCAGCAGGTCATAGTCCAGCCGCGCCCAGTCCGCCGTCATGCCGTCCACACTCTCCACCGCGCGCAGGGCGCAGGTGTACTCGTGCGTGCGCTCGTCGCCCATGACGCCGATGCTCTTGACCGGCAGCAGCACCGCGAACGATTGCCAGATCTGCTTTTCCAGTCCGGCCTTGCGTATCTCTTCTCGAACGATCAAGTCGGCTTTGCGTAGAATAGAAAGTCGCTCTTCGGTGATATCGCCCAGGCAGCGCACGGCGAGGCCGGGGCCGGGAAACGGCTGGCGCCAGACAAGCTGGTCGGGCAGGCCCAGCTCACGGCCGACTTCGCGCACCTCATCCTTGAACAGGTAGCGCAGGGGCTCGACCAGCTCGAAATCCATGTCGTCGGGCAATCCGCCGACGTTGTGGTGGCGCTTGATCATGGCGGTCGGCCCGCCGTGGGCGGCGACGCTTTCGATCACGTCGGGGTACAGCGTGCCCTGGGCGAGAAACTTCGCGTCTTTAACTTTGCGCGCTTCAACCTCAAACACGCGGATGAACTCTTCGCCGATGATGATCCGCTTCTTGTCGGGGTCCGAAACCCCCGCCAGTTTGGTCAGGAAGCGCTGGCCGGCGTCCACCACGACCAGGTTCAACTTGAAGTGGCCTTCGAACGCGTTGCGAACTTCCTCGACTTCGCCGCTGCGCAACAGGCCGTTGTCCACCATGATGCAGGTGATCTGGCCCGGCACGGCTTTGCTGATCAGCGCTGCCACGACGCTTGAATCAACGCCGCCGGAAAGCCCGCAGATGATGTGGCCCCTGCCGACCTGCTTGGCGATGCGGTCGCATTGCTCGTCAATGAAGCTGCTCATCTGCCAGTCGCCGCGGCAGTGGGCCACGTTGAACAGGAAATTCTTCAGCACCATGCGGCCGTTCACGCTGTGCTTGACTTCAGGGTGAAACTGCACGCCATAGAAGGGGTGCACGCGATGCTTGACCGCCGCGTACTCGCAGCTTGGGGTCGTGGCCAGCACCTCAAACTCTTTGGGCAGGTTGGTGACCTTGTCGCCGTGAGACATCCAGACGCGCGTGGCGTCGGGGTTCTCGGCAAGTTCGCGGTTCATGCCGCTGAGCAGGATGTCTTCGTGGTTGATGTGCAGCTCGGCATGGCCGAACTCGCGCGCGCTGCTGCGTTCAACCTTGCCGCCCAGGACCTGGCTGCCGAGCTGCATGCCGTAGCAGATGCCCAGCACAGGCATGCCGCTGGTGAAGATGTTGGGGTCAACGGTGGGTGAGTTTTCGCCGTACACGCTGGCTGGGCCGCCCGAGATGATGATCGCCTTGGGCCCGCGGGCCATCAGCGTATCAAGCGTCGTGGTGTGCGGCAGAATTTCAGAATAGACACCCAGCTCGCGCGTGCGGCGCGCGATCAGCTGCGTGTACTGCGATCCCATGTCCAGGATGACGACGTGTTCGTGTGCCGCCATAAAGCCTCCAAAAGCACAAGCGGGGACGCTTTGAACGTCCCCGCCGGGGCAAAAGAAGAGTATAGGCAGCGCGCTTTCGTGCGCAATTACCAATGAGCAAAACCCGCGGCTCAGTTACTGCTCTCGCGAACCTTTGCGTTTGCGGTCTTCGCCGGGCATGCCATTGCGGTTGGTTGGGCCAAAGCCGCCATCGCGGGGTTGCGGCTTGTTGTTGCGTTTGTGCTCGCGCATTTCGTTCTGCCACTGCTCTTTCAGTTCTTTGCGCAGCAGGTCGGCGGCCTTTTCGATGCTCAGGTTGGGCAACTGGGCCATCACCCGGTCGCGAGCCTCGGTGTTCAGGCGCTGCAGCATCATGTCCAGCGTCCAGACGTCGGCCATCACGCGCCGTAGCTCTTCACGGGCCTGCTGGTCGCCGGCGCGGGCCTTCTGCTTGAGTTCTTTGACGTGCGGAAATGCCTCTTCCAGGGCCGCGCGACGCTTGCGGTTGTGCTCTTCGTACAGCTTCATCGCCTCGCGCTGGCGCTCCATGGGCGGCAAGCCCGCCAGGCGCTGCTGTTCTGCGTCGGGCAGCGTGCGCAGGAATGCCAGTGCACGGCGGCGCACCAGCATCTGGTGCAGCGCCTTCACCCGCTCGGCGCCATCAAGGTCCATGGCGCGCTTGAACTCGGGCCCGCCCGTGCGCTTGAGCATCTGCAGCTCGTTCGCCAGAGTCATCAGCCGCGCGCGCTGCAGGTAGCCCATCGTGCGCAACTGCTCAAGGTTTTCACGCTCGGCGGTTGTCAGGATCGGCTTGCCGGCTTTGGCGTCGGCCATGGCCTGCTGCTGGCGGTCTTTGTCCAGGCGCTTGAACACGCGCTGGCGGTGGCGCAGGCGCTCTTTCTGCTCTTTGGGCAGGCTCTGGTACCACTGGCGCAGGCCGGCTTCGTCAGTGGGCGCTTCGGTGGGCACATCCTGTGCCAGAAGCGGCAGGGCCATCACTGCAATCAAGAGAATGGGCAGGAAGCGCATTACTCAGCCTCCATGGCGGCAAGCTGCTCCAGCAGGTCCTGGTCCTGGATCAAGCCCAGGTCGTCCGGGTTCTGCACGCGCTCGAGCTCAGAAAATGCGGAGTCGGCAAGCAGCTTCAATTGGCGCAGGTCCTCCAGGTTGAGGGCGCTGTCGGTCTTGTCGGCGGGCTCGCCGTGGGCAAGGTAATCGAACTCGTCGAACTCGACCTCGGCGGTGTCGTCCGCGTCGTCCTCGGCAATGGTTTCCGGTGCGTCGGTCACGGGCGGTGTGTCGTCGCCATTCATGAACATGAAGATGCCTACACCGATCAACAGCGCGGCTGCAATTGGGCCCGCCAGCTTCAGCAGCAAGCCGCCGCGGCTGCCGGCTGTTTCGCCGTAGACCTTGCCCTCGTGGAAGCGTTTCCAGAATCGGCCCTGAAAGCCTTCACTAAGCTCGGGCACGTCGTAATACCCAAGCCACTGTTCCAGCGATTGCTCTTGCGTGATGGCCAGTTTCAACTGCGGGTCGTGCTCAGCCGCGGCAAGCAATTCGCGGGCGCGCTCAGGGTCAAGGGTACCCCTGGCGAAGGCAGCGATTTCCTGCTGCAGGTCTTGCGGGAAACTCTCATTCGTCATGGCTGTGCTCCGGCCCCGGTTTTTTCAGCTATACCGCGGCATCCAAGTGTTAAACCCAGTGGTGTCCCAGAGGTTGCGCCAAAAACCGAGGTCCTATGGCTTCACGCCAGCGTATCCCTTTGCCCGCCATTGCCTTCCTGATCCTGTTGCTGCTTGGGCTGGGGGTGGGCGGTTGGCTGGTGTCGCAGGACAAGCAGCCGCGCGTCAACAGCCCCGACGTCGCCGAAGAAGACAACACCCCGGCCCCTGAGCCGCCCAAGACCAACGCCGCCCCCGAGCCAGAACCAGAGCCGGAACCCGAGCCGGAGCCCGTGCCCGAGCCCGTGGAGGGGCGCACCCATGTCGCGATGCCGCAACTCACGCGCTTTCGAGCGCTGGTGCTTGAGGCTGACGCCGCGCTGGCTATCAGCGAGCCGCCGCCCGCCAAGAGCGACGAAGCGTGGCTGTTCTGTTCGACCCTTGAGCAACTCAAGTCACGATTTGCGCCTCACGCGCGGCTGGTCTACGAGGGCCTTGCGCAGCCGTCCGACATCACGTCGTTCAGCGCCGAGGTTTCGGCGGCGTTCCTGCGGCCCGACGTAGCCCGTGGCGCGTACTCGATAAAAGAAGGTTCGCGCGCGGCGCTGTGGTCGCGCGAGGGCGTGCGGCTGCCCGATGCAGAGCACATTTCGCCGCCGGGTGTCTACGCTCCCATCACTCGCCGGCTTCAGGAAAGCGTGGATGTCGCCGCCGTGGGAAGCTGGCTATCGGCGATTGAGTCGGAGTTTGGCAAGACAGATTACAGCGAGTCTCTGCCGCTCGACTTCGTGATTTTTCGCGACGATGCAGAGTACCTGAACTTTTCACGCAAGCGGTTGCGGCTGGATGTGCCCGGGTGGTCTGCCGGGTTGTTCAGTTCAAGCTGGGAAGTGGTTTGCATCCCGGTACTGGACAGCACCTGCCTGGCCGAAGTGATAAGGCACGAGATGTTTCACGCGGTGCAGTCGCGCCTGGCCGCGGAAAGCCTGCTGGTGCCGTGGTTTGCCGAGGGCACCGCCGAGTGGCTTGATAAGGCTGCACCCTTGTCCGGCGCCGTGCGCACGCACCCTGAGTTTGCGACAGCGGCATGGGGCTACCTGGGTGTGCTGATTGAGCGCGGCTATGAAGTGAAGCTGCGCGAGCTGCTTGAGATGGAACTCGCGGACTTCTACGCGAACCCTGAGCTGCACTATCTTCTGGCGTACTGCTGGGTGGATTTTGCCCGCACCGAAGAAGACCTGCAGCCGCACTACCGACAGTTCTGGGAGCTGATGAAACAGGGCGTCAGCCGCCAGCAGGCATTTGCCCGCACGTTCGGCACGCTGAACTTTGACGAGCTGACGCAGCGCTTTCTGGCCCGCGCGCGCCGCGCACCGCGCAACACCATGCCGCCGCGCTTTTCGCATGACGCGCCGGAAGCCGCTTTCGGCAACCTGCCCACGAAACTGGGCGGCACACCTGAGCCGCCAGCGAAAGAAGGCGAAGTCGCAAGCGGATGGTACGCAACCCTGGCCGAGCTTGAGCGTCGCGGCATCGACACCGCACGCGCCACGTACTTCAAGGGCGACTTCGACCTCGTGGTGGTCGCGATTGACAGCAGCGAGACGATGGCCGGCAAGATTGAAGACGAGTGGTTTGACTGGGAGGGCTACTCACGCTGGCTGTTCTCGCTTCGCTATGCCGGCACGCTTGCATTCAATCGCAAGGGCAGCGACGGCACTGAAGAGGTCCCGCCGGAAGTGCTGATGGCCATGGTTGAAGCCGTGCTGACCGATAAGACCGCTGACTTCATAGAAGCCACGGGCGTGAAAGTGCCGGACCAGATTGTCAGCGACGTAAAGGACAACTACAAGCGCTTTGACCTGCAGCCGGCCAAGCTGAAGGGTTTGCCGCGGCGCGAGCTCAGCCTGCACACCGCCGAGAGCATCACGTGGTTCTGGGGCACGCGCCAGGACCGCGCCAAGGTGGTGGTCGTTGACTTCAACACCAAGGTGCAGACCGAGAAAGATGAAAGCGCGTTCAAAGCCGACGGCTTCAAGAGCAGCGCCAGCCCGATCCAGAAATTGTTTGCGTCAACCAAGTCTAACGCCGCGCCCTTTGGCGCCGACGGCACCGACTGCGACTGGTGGCAGGGGCTGACCGGCATCACCGAGGCCGCCCGGGGCGAGAGCGGCACGCGCGTGGCATGCCTGTTTTTCACAGACGGGCTGAACAGCAGCGGCGCGTATGGGCACGCTGCCGCCGGCGTCAGCATGGAAAACTATCTGCGCGACCAGGAAGCGATGGCCGACGCGTACTTGCTGAAATGGCAGGAAGCGTCGCTCGACAACGCCAACTCGGTTCTGCAACTGGTGGCCCTGCCAGGCGCAGAGAACAAGGGTTTGCAGTTCGTACGCCAGAAGGTCACGCAGGCCAAGCTCGACACGTGGTCTGAGCGCTTTCGCAAGTAGCTGCGCACTGCGCCCCGTTGACGAGCAACCCCGCCGCGTTACCTTACGCGCGCGATGCGGCTAGTAGCTCAGTTGGTTAGAGCACCAGATTGTGGATCTGGGGGTCGCGGGTTCAAGTCCCGTCTAGCCGCCCATCTTGAAAGCCGCCCGGAGAGACGATCTCCGGGCGGCTTGTTGTTTTGCGGGGCTGCCCAGATTTCACAAGCAACCATAGGTGAACATCGGTGCACATGTTCACTAATGTGCACCGATGGTTGTCCACGCTCTGAACTGCAACTACCTCGCGCGAAGGCGCGAAGAGCGCGACGGCCGCGAAGCACTACCAAGGCTATGAAACCACGGGTGCACACGGGTGCACACGGCTGGGCAAGTCATTGCAGTTGTGTTTACCCATGTTCACCCGTGGTAGAAAAGGACCTTAGGAAGGCGGTCGCGGCGCAATCGTTGTCTACTGCTTCTTGAGGCCGTAGTCGCCTTGCAGCACTGGCTCGAAGCAGATGTACCCGCCGGCTACCCGCTTCTCGAAGAATTTGCGGGCGCGGCGCACGGCTTTGGTCGCGGCTGGCGACTTGTCGCCGGCAAACAGGTCCAGCACGGCCCGGTGCGCGGTGGCTTCTTCCATCGGCGGCGGGCAAAGGCCGCGGGGCACGTTGGCCATCACCGCCATGGCTTCTTCCATGCGGGCCTTGGCGGTCTTGCGGTTGCCGGCGACCCGGTAGGCCTCGGCGGTGCGCACCAGTTCAAGCCATGGGGCGATGTCAGCCTCGGCGCTGTCTTCGGCTTGTGGACTCTTCTCGAACTCTGCAACCCGCTCGGGCGCGGGGTGTTCGAGCTGCTCAAGCAACATGCGCCCGCGCTGCAGGAAGCTGTCGCTCTTCCATACAGGGCTCAGGCCGGCCTGCGTCGCATACGCGATTGCCGCGCGCAGCGCTTTGGGCTCAAGCAGCCAGGTCGCGTAGGTGACAAAGTGCTGGGCCTTGGCGTCAGTCGGCTCGCCGACATTCAATGCGTCCATCACTGTCAGCGCGCCCGACCAGATCAACATGCGCAACAGTGCTGCCTCACTCACCTTGCGGTACATGCCATCGAGTCGCGGCAGGCTGCGCTCAATCAGTTCCAGGCCCTGGCGCAATTTGCCGCTTTCCGCCAGCAGCACGCCGTAAGTATTTTCGAGGCGCGAATAGGCCCCCCATTTGCGGCCGCGCTTGCCCGCCAGTGCGCGGATGGCGCGGCAGATCTGGACGGCTTCTTTTACGCGGTGCATCTGGGTCAACGCGACCACGATGCGGCGGCCCTCGTCACAGGCGCGCTCATCGAACAGCTTTCCGTCAGGCAGGCTGCGCAGAAAAAGCCTGCGCTGGTAGTCCAGAAAGCGGTCGCTGCGCTTGCGCTGGAACTCGTAGTAGGCGCTGACACGCAAGAAGTCGCGCGTAAGGGCCTCATCGTCGCAGAACCGGCTCACCTGAGTGGCGGCTTTGTGCAGCTCAATGGCGCGCTCAAGGTCAAGACGGTCAAGCGCGGTCTGCAGGTCCTGGATGATGCGCTCAAAAACCGGCCTTGAGCGCTGGTTCATGCTTTCACGCAGTCGCTCGTGGGCCAGCAGCGCGTCATTCAGCTCGCGCAGGACTTTCAGGTGGCTTTTGCCGGCCAGGCTGCCCAGCAGCATCTTGCTGACGGCACTCATCGCTTCGACCAGTTCCAGCATGTTCTCGCCCAGGCGGGCGGTCTGCTCAGGTACGTCCGAAAGGTAAGGCGAGCCTTCGCCCATCAGCAGCCAAGCCGGATTCACGCCCAAACCGCGCACCAGCGTCGAGCAGAAAGCCGCCGGTATGCGCGCGCCGTGCACATAGCGGTTCACAGCAGCGACGCCGGTGCCGGTTTTGCGGGCGATGTCGCTTTGCGAGTGCTCATTGAGCAGGCGATGAAGCCGTTCGCGAATGCCGACGTCGTCATCTGGGGATTCTTGATCGCGCATGGGGAAAGTCACCTTTCTCGAAACCGAAATGATACCGGGCTGCCAATCTTGATTCAACTTTCACGCAAACAATATCGACGGCAAACTGCGCCCGCGTACTTCCCCAGGAGATGAATATGAGAACTCTGCTTTGCCTCGCACTGCTGGCAGCCTGTAGCAGTCTCGCCGCGCAAGCCACAATTCCTGCGCCGCCTTCCTCGAACTACACCGTGACTTCTGGTGCGCTTTCGAACACCTACGTGCCGCTAACCGGCGCCACTAATCTTGGGCTGGGATACGGCGGCGTTTCTGCACTGATTTCGCCAACTGGCTTCAGCTTTGATTACTTCGGCAACAACTACACCAGCTTCCGGATCTATGCCTCCGGCTACATGGTCATGGGCAGTGCGTCAGGGACACCTACCAAGCCGGTAGACCACTCCAGCGCGGTCGGAAATTTTGTCTCGCCGCTTTGGGGCGACTATAACCCCCAGGCGTTCCTGGGCATGGCCTCAACCATGGGCCAGGTCGGGTACACATGGTCCGGCGGTGTATTGACCGTCGAATGGAAAGACATTCCCAGCAACAGCAACAACGCTATCGGCGTGCGCATGCAGGCTGTCCTCGATACAGCCAACGACACCATCGAATTCCGCTATGGCCAGCCCAATGGCGGCGGCGGCTTCACCAACACCTCGGCCAACGCGTGCGCGATCTCGGGCCCGAACACGGTCAGCCCGCAGGCGGTGGTGCCCGGCAGCGACGGCACCAACGTCAGCAGCACCGGGCAGGTGAACACTTACCCGCGCGACCGGTTCATTCGCTTCACGCCAGCGGGCACGGCGCCGACGAACAACGCGCCCAACATCAGCGTCAGCTACATCGATGCCTCAAGCAACATCGTCATCATCCCGAACGCCGGCACGCTCAACGTGCCCCACGGCACGACCGTTAGCGCGTTGTTCTTTGCCGTGCGCGTCGGGGACACCGACCTCGACAACTGCTCGCTGACAGCCACCATCTCGAACGTTGGCGCCACGGGCCTCGTCACCTCAGAGTGGGAAAGTGCCAGCACCCTTACGCCGTACCAGATTTTCCCGTCCAGCGGCACGTTTGACACCACCGCCGGCGCCACTCACGTGTTCGCGCTGGTGGCCGACGACGGCACCGACACCACGCCCTTCAGCTTCAGCGTCGTGCAGGCCGCGTCGGGCCCGACCATCAGCGTGACCGCTGGCGGCACCGCCGTCGCCAGCGGGCAGGCCGCGTCGGGCACAAACCGCGACTTCGGCAACCAGGACGTCGGCACTGCCTCGGCGGCGCTGACCATCGCCATCAGCAACAACGGCGGCAGCAACCTGACCGTCGGCACGCCGACCGTTGGCGGCGCCAGCACCGAGTTTGCGCTCGACATGACTGGCTTCAGCGGCACCGTCACGCCGGGCACCAGCACGAGCTTTGACGTGACGTTCGAGCCGACCAGCCCCGGCGCCAAGGTCGCGCAGCTTACCGTCACTAACAGTGCCGGCGCGGACTTCGTTATCGAAGTCATGGGCACCGGCACGCAGCCGCAGGTTCCGGCCCCGCTGCTGGCCGTCCGCCTGGGCGGCGTGACCGGCAGCTACATCCTGCACGGCAGCACCGTGGATTTCGGAACGCTGGACCTGACACAGGGCACCGGCGTAGCACGCACCATCTTTGTCCAGAACGTCGGCACGGCAACCCTGACGCTGGGCACCCCGGCCAGCAGCGGCGCCGAGTTCACCTGCGGCACGTTGCCTGCAACCCTTGCGCCCAATGCCAGTGCCACGTTTGTGATTACCTATCAGCCGGCGGCGGCGGGTTCGCACAACCACAGTGTTACGTTCTCGCACGACGACAGCACGGTCAGCAACCCATTCCGGATTGACGTCAGCGCGGCTGCGACCAGTGGCACGACTCCCCCGCCAACCGGCGGCGGCAGCGGCCTTTCGGGCGGCAGCGGCGGTGGCGGCTGTGTGTCGTCGACGGGCGCTTCGGGCCTGCTGGTCATGATCCTGGCGCTGTGTGCGGTCATGGGCGTCCGCACCCGGCGTAGGCGCGCGTGAGGTGCCTCTCGCGCACAAGAAAAGGGCGGCGTGTGCCGCCCTTTTCCAATTTGACGCGGGTTCTAAGGTGCGGCAATGGAACCTCTGGCCCATACGATTCGCGTGACCGTGCGCTTCATGGAAAGCGATCTGTTGCGCATGGTGTGGCACGGCAACTACGTGCGCTGGATTGAGGACGCGCGCCAGGCTCTGGGCAGCTGCATCGGGCTGGGCTACGAGGACTTCATGCGCGAGCACTTCGCCTGCCCGATCGTGGACATGCACCTTTCGTACAAGCGCCCGGCACGCTACGGCGACAAGCTCGACATCACCGCGAGCCTGCACTGGATGGAGGTGCCCAAGCTGGTGCACAGCTACGAAGTGCGCCGCGCAGCCGACGGCGAACTACTGACCACTGCGGAGACCACGCAGGTATTGCTGCACCCCGACCAGAAACTCGCGCTCAACTTCCCGCCGTTTCTTGACGACTTTCGGCAGCGCTGGAAACTAGGCCAGGTGAAGGTCCCCGCGACACCTGCGCCCACCCCCTGGTCCTGACCTGTTCGCAACCCGCGCCGTCGCTAACCTCGCGCCATGGACATTGCCATCATAGCCACCGGCGTCGCCGTGCCCCATGGCGACGCGATGTCGCCGTCCGATGACCTGTGGTCAATGCTGCTCGGCGGGCAGTCGCAGTTGCGCGTACACGCGCACCTGGGGCTCGATTCGCCGGCGTGCACGCTGGCCGAAGGCTTTGCTGCCCCCCGCGCCACGGCGCTGGCCCACCACGCGCTGCGCCAGGTGATTCGCGATTTGCCGCCAGAGCGCGCAGCCGTGGTCATTGCCACCACAAAGGGCGAACTTGAGCCGTGGCTGGCCGGCCATGGCACAGACGGTTTGAACGCGCTTGCGCAGCAGCTTGCCGACATGGGCGTGAAGTTGCCGCCACTTTGCCGCGTGGTCAGCAACGCCTGCGTCAGCGGCGCCCAGGCCCTGATTGAGGGCCTTGAGCTTGTGGCCGACGGCGACGCCGATGCCGGACTGGTGCTGGCCACCGACGCGCTGACACCCTTCGTTGCGCAGGGCTTTCACAGTCTGCAAGGCGATTCACCGACCGGCACGCGGCCCTTTGATGCCACGCGCGACGGCCTGAGCCTGGGCGAATCCGCGGCTGCGGTGGTGCTTGCGCGCGGCCCGGGCCCGCGCGTGCACGGGTATGGCGCCAGCAACGACGCCAACCATATCAGCGGCCCCGACCGTGACGGCGGCGGCTTGGCGCTGGCAATCGAACGCGCTCTGGCGGGGGTCGACCGGTCGCGCATCGTGGCCATCTGCGCCCACGGCACCGGCACCGTCTACAACGACGCCATGGAAGCGCGCGCCTTTCACCGCGTGTTCGGCAGCAAGCCGCCGCCGGTGTTCGGCATCAAGGGCAGCATCGGCCACACCCTTGGTGCGGCAGGGTTGCTGGAAGTGATTGTCAGCCTGCGGGTAGCCACCGAGGGCGTGATTCCGCCCACGGTGGGTTATGAAAAGGGCGAGAGTGAACATCCACTCGATGTCGTGCACGGCAAGCCGCGCAAGGTCAAGCCAGGGCTGGTGCTGACCACCAACAGCGGCTTCGGCGGCATGAACACCGCCATCGTGGTAGGGGGCGGGCCATGACCGCACACCTGCTTGCCTACGCGCGCATCTTTCCGTCGGGCCTGCTGAGCTGGGTCGGCGGCGACCTGACGCGCACAAGCTGGCGCCAGCTCGGCGACGACACGCGCGGACCGCTGGGTATACCGGCGCTCAAGGCCCGCTGGTTCTTCGAGCAGCCGCACCCCAAGTTCGGGCGCATGGACCCGCTGTGCAAGATTGCCGTGGCGGCGTCACAGATGCTGGCGCGCGCGTTGCCTGATGACCGCGACGAGGTTGCGCAGGTGGGCGGCACGATGTTGGGCTGCCTCGAAGTGGACGCGCAGTTTGAGCAGACGCGTCTGGCCGGCAACCCGTCGCCTGCGCTGTTTGTGTACACTCTGCCCAGCATGTTCCAGGGCGAAGTGGCGATTCTGCACAAGCTGCGGGGCCGCTGCACCTTGCTGTCGGCCGGACCGCTCAGTGGGCTGACCGCGCTGGCCACCGCGATCCGCTGGATTGAAAAAGGCCGCGCCACGCACGTGCTGGCCATCGCCGCCGACGCGGCTGGCGCAGCGGCCCATGCGCTCACACCCGACAACAAGCCGCAAAGTGCCGCGGCGGCGTGGCTGCTGTCAGCGCAGGGAGAAGGGCCGATACTGTCCGACGCGCAGTTTGGTGTCGCGGCGGACGGCGCCCGAGAGTTGAAGCCGGGCGACTTGCGCTATGGGCTGCGCGGCATTGACACCCTTGAGGCGCTGCTGCTGAGTGGCGAGACCGGCCGGGTGCATGCGCAGGGCGACGGCCGCAACGTTTCTTTCGTGGTTGGTTAGTCGGTTTCTCGCGTTGGTCGGCAACGATCCGTTTGTGATCGGGGGAGTCGCTACTCGCTGCGGGCGCGATAATCCTGCCACCAGTTGCGAAGCTCGCGGCGCAGCTGGCTGACTTCTCGGCGGCCCATGGCGTTCAGGCGATCGACCGCTTCGGGGTAGCCTTCGCCGATGATCGGCCCCTCGTCGCCGCGCCACCACTTGAAGCGCAGGTACGCAGCCGAGCGCGTTTCGGTCACGTCGCTGCTGAATAGTTCCCACAGGTAGTCGCCGTAGCGCAGGCCGGCGAACTTCTTGTCGCCCAGCTCCACCTCGCGCTTCTCAAACTCGTCAAGCACGCGCTTGACCTTGGTGATGGCTTTGACGCGGTCTTCGTGCGAAGCAGTCGGGTGAAAGTTGAATTGCGTGGCCGGGTCCGCGACCCAGATCGCCTCAAACATCAGGGCTGCGCCGCGCCGCAGTTTTTCGGCTTGCAGCGCCGCCGCCGGTGACACGTCTTCGCCCGGCGCGTGGCCCTGCATCAGGTCGGCGCAATGACGCAACAGCAGCGTCCAGCCGCGCACCCCCAGCTTGCGGTCAAGAAACACCACCAGCCGCATCGCCTCTTCGACCGGGCCGTTGGCGCCCTTGCCTGTTTCGGCACGCACACCTTCGCAGAACTTCTTGAGGTACTGCCCGCCATCCAGCAGCTTGCGCAGCGCTTCAATTCGCTTCGCACTCAGGCCTTTCTCGGCGGCGCCTGAGGCCGCTGCCGCCGACACGCGGGTGAACACATCCAGCCCCGCACTGCGAATCTCCTGGTGTTCGCTCTCCAGCGCCGCAAGCGCGACGACACTGGCATTGGCGGTGTTGGCCAGCGCGATTTCGCCCAGCACGGTCTGCGCTTCGCGCACGCCCAGCCGCAGCAGCTCGGTGCCCATCTCTTCCGCGGTCTTGGTGCTGATGCCGGCAAGCTCCGTGGCTGCGCGGTCTTTCTGGCCGGCGTCCTGCGACAGCAGGCCGTCAATCACCTGCGCCGCGGTCATCTCCACGGCGGCCGGCTGCGCGTGATGTATCGCGGAAAGGGCAAGCAGAAGCAGGCCAGCGAGTGCGTACTTCATGGGCATAGTCTGACAAACGAACGCTGCGGGCGAAAGTTCTGAGTTTGTGCGGGGACTGCTCTGCCGCCAAGGCGCCCAGAAACGCCAAGAACGGCACAGCAATGACTTGGCAGTGCTTCGGGCAGTTGCATTAAGTTCGAAAGGCAGTTCTCCGCGTCTCTGCGCCTCTGCGAGAAACAAGCCTTTGCACCAGCAGTTCTTGGCGGACCTTGGCAGCTTGGCGGCCCAAGGCAGTTGCAGTGATAGCAGCGAGTCAGGGCCGCTGGTTCAGTGGCCGCAGTGTTTTGCTACACTGGCGCGACTCGGCGTGGTCCCGTAGCTGGCTTACCATATGAAGAAAGTTGTCCCGACCGTCATCCTTGCGCTGATCGGCATTGCCGTCGGTGTGACTGCGTGGTTTGCGCTGTTCGACAAGCCGCCAGCCGACCAACCCCTGCCGCCCGGCAACGGTGAACTGGTGGTCGAGGACCGCGAGTTTGACCTCGAGAAGTTCATCTCGCACTTTGACAGCGACGGCGACGGCCGCATCAGCCGCGAAGAATTCGAAAAGGGCTATGGCCACGGCGAGAACCAGGTCGCTATCTCCGCTGAGGGCGGCGTGAAGGTTGAGCTTGAGCCCGCGTGGCGGCTGCTGGATATTGACCGCGACGGCTTTATCACCGAGCGCGAACTGACACTGCGCAATGACGCAAGGTGGATCCAGCACCGCGCGAAAACTGAGGCCCGCGGACTGATGGCGCGCGAGTGGGACTCGATCCTGCTGGCGTTGAACCAGCCGCGCCTGAAAGCCTACGAGCGCGAAAAGGGTGGCGTGGCCCGCGGCGAGTTGCCCTTTGGCGGGCGCTGGTTTGACAAGAAGTACTTTGGTGAGTGGTGCCAGGTGCGCACGCCCAGCGGCGAGATGTATGAGGGCTTTCTCAGCGAACACGGCGGGCGCACCTATGCGCTCATGCCGCACGTGACGGTGCACGAGGTGCCCTACGTGCCTGAAGTGGAAGCGGCGGTCACCGCCGACGAGCGCGTGATGGTCACGGAGTGGGCGGCCCCGAAGGCGGGCTCATTGATTCACGGGCTCACCTATGAAACCTTCGGGCAGGTCGTGCGCGCCATGCCGAACGGTTTTGAGCATGAAGGCTTCATCCGGCGCGAGAAGGGCATGCTACGCGTAGCGGTGTGGTCGCCCCGGTTGCGCATCGTCAAGCGCGACGAATGCGAGATCACGCCCCTGCCTCAGGCTCCGCAGGCCGTGTACATCGCCGAGGTACGCAAGCTGAAACTGCAGGATGCCGACGGGGCACTGGCCCTGGCCAAACGCTGCCGCGACTGGGGCATGGAAGCCGAGGCGCTGAACATGTACATGCGCGCGCTGGTCTTCAAGCCCGACGCCGCCGACGCGCTTGCGTACTGGGGCATCGAGGTCAAGGACGAGCAGTACTACCCGCGGAAGTGACTTGGAACCGATCAGCGTCACCGAGCTTTCGCAGCAACTGAAGCGCGCCATCGAGGCCCCGTTCAGCAACGTCGCCGTTACTGGCGAGCTTGGCAATTATCGCGGCCAGCACCACTCGGGCCACGTCTACTGCAACCTCAAGGACAGCGGCGCGCAGATTCGCCTGATCATCTGGCGCGGCACCTTTGAGCGACTGCGCTTTGAACTCAAGGACGGCCTCGAGGTCACCATCGTCGGCAAGCTTGACGTCTACGCCCGCCGCGGCGAATACTCGCTGGTGGCCACCAGCGTTGAGCCGCGCGGTATCGGCGGCCTGCAACTGGCCTTTCAGCAGATGTACGACCGCCTTGAAGCCGAGGGCCTGTTCGGCGACGACCACAAGGTTGCGCTGCCCGCGTACCCGCAGCGCATTGCGATCATCACGTCGCCGACGGGTGCCGCGGTGCACGACATCGTGACCACGGCGCGGCGCCGCAACCGGTTGGTCGAGCTGCTGGTCTATCCCGTGAAGGTGCAGGGCGAGGGAGCATCCGAAAGCATCGCGCGGGCGATTCGGCGCGTGAACGCACTGAACGACAGGCTTGGCATTGACGTCATCATCGTCGGGCGCGGCGGCGGCTCACTGGAAGACCTGTGGGCGTTCAACGAAGAGCCCGTGGCGCGTGCGATCTTTGACAGCGAGATCCCGATTGTCAGCGCCGTGGGCCACGAGGTCGACACCACGATCGCCGACCTTGTCGCCGACCTGCGCGCGCCCACGCCGACCGCCGCCGCCGAGATGGTCGTGCCCGAACTCGTCGGCATGATCGAGCTGGCGCAGGAGTACCGCTTGCGCCTTGGTCGCGGGTTGCGCCACACCAGCGAAATCTGGAAAGAGCGGCTGCAAACCCTGCAAAGCCGCCTGCTCGCGCAAGGTCCGCTCAATCAACTGCGGCGTGAGCAGCAGAGGTTAGACTATCTGCTTGAGGGCCTGCAGGGCCGCATGAAACACAGGCTGGCCTCAAGCCGCGACCACGCCAACGCGCTGGGCCAGCAGTTGAACGCGCTGAGCCCTCTGGCCGTGCTGCAGCGCGGCTACAGCATCACCAAGGACGAGCAGGGCCGGGTCGTCAAGCGGGCGAGCGAGGTGTCGCCCGGCACGACATTGCGGACAAAACTTGCCGATGGCGAACTGACAAGCAGGGTGGTGTAACGAGGCGCCCCGGGCATACGCATGCAAAACGAGCCGGTCAAACGTCGAGTGTTGCAGGGCCAGTGTGTCTGGCCGATCAGCCCCAACCAGGCGCGGGTTGAGGGCAACTCGATTCTGTACACGGCATACGACGACCCCTTCCACCGCCCGGAATCCGGCTACCTGGGCCTGCCCCACGTTGAGTACGAGCCCATCCCAGTCGAAGGCATCATCACGCCCGCTTTCTGCGACTGGCACTACCACTGGGTGCAGCACCGCATCATGGGCGTCAAGGGCAAGTCGCTGCTCGGCTGGCTGGCTGAAGACGCGTGGCCCGAAGAAGCCCGCTTCAGCGAGCCCGGCTTTGCCGCCGTCGCCGCTGAGGGCTTTGTGCGCAAGCAGGCGGCTGCGGGCACGCTGGCCGGCGCATGCTGGTGCAGCCCGCACCTTGAAAGCGTGCGCGCCGCGGTGGATGCGGGCGTGCGCTTTTCGCTGATCGGCCCGGCGGTGATGACCACCGGCGAGCCCAAGACCCTCGTGCGCCCGATCAGCGACGTGATCGCGATGCTCAAGGAGTTGCAGATCGAACTCGAAGAACAGCTGGCGGTCACGCCGCGCTTTGCCCTGAGCTGCGACATGAAGGCGCTGCGCGAGCTGCATGAGTTCGCCTTTGACTACACGCTTTGGGTGCAGACCCACCTGGCCGAGAACGAAGACGAATGCGCAGCCGTCGCCCGCGCGTACCCCGACGCCAAGAGCTACGTCGACGTCTACGACCAGGCCGGCTTGCTTACGCCGCGCACGCTGCTTGCCCACTGCGTGCACCTGGATGACTTTGACTGGCGCACGATCAAGAAGCGCGGCAGCATCGTCGTGCATTGCCCCACCAGCAACGAGGCCCTGGGCAGCGGCCGCATGAAGCTTGAGAAAGTGCGCGCCATGGACATCCCCTGGGTGATGGGCACGGACATCGGCGCCGGGCCGGACCTGTGCATGATGGATGTGATCGAGACCGTCACCCGCATCCACGACTGGAGCGCCCCGGTCAGCACCATCGAGGCCTTCTTTCGCGCCACTGTCAGCATGGAAATGCTGGAAAGCTATGCCAGCCGCAAAAGCCGCGTCACCCGCATCATGGGCACGGCGCGCGCCGGCTTCATTGAGTTCAAGCGCCCCAAGGCGATTGACCGCAGCGACCGCGACCCCGAACACATCCTGGCCGCGATCGTAGACCAGTACCGCAAAGACCCCGCGCGTTCTATCGCTGCCGTCTACGACCAGAACTTCAACTTGCTGCACGAAAACCGCTGACGCGGAGTGCTGGAGGTTGGAGATGGGAGATGGGAGGCCGGAAAGATAGCCGGCAGTTGCCCTGGCATCCAACGTCCAACCTCGATCCTCCCAACTTCCCCTTGCTCCTTCCCCCCAACGGGGTCGGGCGCGTAAGATGGGCCTCCTTTCCCTTTGCCGGAACCACGTGGCTGCCACGAGCGACCGATCTCGTCGAGTACAACTGGGCTTGCTGCCCAAGGCGCCGGTCATTCCGGGGCTGGAGATCGCCACGCACTACCAGCCCGTCGATTCTGTGGGCGGCGATTTCTACGACTTCCTGGTGTTTCCGCCGGGGCGCATCGGGCTGGTGATCGCCGACGTCTCGGGCCACGGCGTCGACGCAGCCTTGCTGATGGCGACTGCCAAGAAGTCGCTGCAACTGATCGCCCGCGGCAGCAACTCGCCGCGCGCCGTGCTGTTGTCGCTGGCCGCCGAGATGCGCGACGACCTGCCCGACAGCAGCTTCATCAGCGTGTTCTATGGCATCCTGGAGTTGCGCACCGGCGTGCTCACGTACGCCAGCGCCGGCCACAACCCGCCCCTGTTGCTGAAAGAAGGCAAGGCCTTTGAATTGACTGGCGGCGGCACCGTCATCTCCAGCATGCTGATTGACCACCTCGACCGAACACTGACCCAGCACACCGCCGAGATGGGCAAGGGCGACTCGCTACTGCTATTCACTGATGGCATCGTCGAAGCCGCCAACGAACATGACGAGCAGTACGGCCTGGAGCGGCTGCAGGATACTGCCCTGCGCCTGGGCACAGACGATTGCCACGTGCTGGTCAGCGCTATCCGCTCGGAAGTGCAGCAGCACGTGGGCCAGCGCGGCATGGATGATGACGCCACGCTGCTGGCGGTGCGGCTGGGCTCGATGCTGGCCACGCCTGAGCCGCCACGCACCAACTCGCGCCTGCCGCGACGCCTGAGCAACCTGCCCGCGCCTGAAGTCGAGTTCGTGGGTCGCGCCGATGAGCTGGCGCGCATGCAGCAGTGGATGGGTTCGGACCAGTCCGTGCTTGTGCTGAGTGGTGCAGCCGGCACAGGCAAGTCTGAGCTCGCACTTGAGTTCGGGCGTCGCCAGCTTACGCGCTTTCCTTTCGGCACGTGGGTGGTGGACCTGTCGCGCGTCACCGAGCCCGCAGACGCGATGCGCGAGATACTGGCCGTGCTGGGCAGCCGGCTGGATGGCGCCATCCCACCCGTGCGCGCCGTGGCCGACGCGCTGGCACTGCGCGGACCGATGCTGATGATTCTCGACGGAATGCAGGACCCCAGCCGGCTGCTCGGTGAAGCGCTGCCCGAATGGTCGCGCGTGCAGCGCGGCGCGCGCTTTATCTTGACCACGCGGCGCTCGCCCAAGTTTCTCGGCACGCCCGAGATCGAAGTTGGCCCGCTTGCCTTTCCTGATCGTGCCAAGCGCCGCAACGCGAACAGTGACGCATTGCTGGCCTTCGACGCGGTGGTGCTTTTCACGTCGCTGGCGCGACTGCACAAGCCGGACTTTGCACCCACGGGCGACGAGCTGCGAACGCTGGGCCACGTGTGCGAGCTGCTGGAAGGGCACCCGGTGAGCCTGCAACTGGCGGCGTCGCGCCTTGGCAGCATGAGCCTGGCCGAGCTTGAGACGCAACTGAAGTCGAACACCCGCAAACTGGCGGTGCTGAAAGACAGCGGGCGCAAAGACACAGCGGGCATTCTCAAGGGCCTTGAGGACTCGATCCAATGGTCGCTGGGCGCGCTGCAGCAGTGGGAACTTGAGGTGCTGACGCAGCTGTGCGCGTTCGCCGACGGGTTCTTTCTGGAAAGCGCGCAAGAGGTGGTGACGCTGGCCGCCGCTGCCCCGCCATTGATCAACATTGTCGGCACCCTGGTAGAGCGCGGGTTGCTTACGCGCAGCGCGCAGCCACTGGGCAACCGCATGCGCGTGCCTGCGCCCGTGCGCGAAACCCTGATGGCAAGCGCGTCGTGGGCCCGCAAGTCGCCCGCAGAAGAAGGCCCGCTGCGCCGGTTTTACCGCCACTTTGCCAAGGCCGTGTTCGCCACGGTGCAGGACCTGAGCGGGCGCAACGCGCCCGAGCACGCCGAGCGCATTCGGGCCGAGCACGGCAACATTGACCAGGCGCTGCGCCTGGCTGAGAAGGCGGGCGACACCGACGCCGCGGCGCTGCTGTTGTCGGGCATCGCCGAGAGCCTGGCCCACAGCGGCCAAGCCGCCGAGGTAGCCAAGCGCCTTGACACCTACTTTGCCAACCTCGCGCAGGGCCGAATCAAGCCGCAGGCCGAGGCGCTGATTGCGCGTTCGCTGGCGTCGGCCCACGCGTGGGCCGGCAATGTGCCCGCCGCCGAAGCTGCCCTGAGCCGCGCCGCCAAGGCTGCGCAACGCAGTAAAGACCGCATGCTGCGCGCCTGGATTGCCGTGGCTGAAGCCGAGCAGTTCATCAGCCGCAAGCTGCTGGATGCCGCGCAGGAACGCATTGACTACGCGGCGTTCGTGTACCAGCGCGAATCTGACGCCACGCGCATGGACCTGCTGAACCTGTCGCGCGGGCGCCTCATGGTGTACCGAGGCCAGTTGAAAGAGGCAGTCGGCCTGCTGCAGGACACCGCGGCGCGGCTCAAGCGTGCGGGCATGCGCCAGGCTGCGCACTCTGCGATCAGCCTGCTCGGCAACGCGCTCACCGGTCTGGACCGGAATGAAGAAGCTATCGTGCTGTTCGAGGACGTGCTGTCCGACATGGCCGGCGAAGAACGCTCGGCGATTGAGTCGATCACGCGGCACAACTACGCACTGGCCTTGATGCGCTTCGGGCGCCTTGAAGACGCGCTGGTCGTGCTGGACGAAGCCGAGGAAGTCATCCGCATGCAGGGCCGCGCCGAGGGCATGGCGTGGCTCAGCACAGCGCGCGCGCAACTACACCTGCTGATGGGCGACGTCGAAGCCGCCGAGGGCCTGATGGAGTACGGGCTGAAGGTGGCGCACGAGGTCGGAAGCGTGACGGCGTTGTCATCGTGCTTTTACATGGCGATCCTGACGGCTGCGTGCGGTCGCAAGTGGAAGGAACTGCTGGCGTTCTCCGAGGCAATGCGACGCGAGGCGCCTCCCACTGCACAGTCGCGGACGTCAGTGGACGTGCCGGTGCTTGAGTTGCTGGCGAACTGTGAGCTGGGCCACATCGACACGCCGGTGCCGAACGCCGAGCAGCTTGTGCCGGCCAGCGTCGGCATCGAAGAGGCGCCGTTGAGGGCGCTGGCTTGCGTGGTGGTGGCCCGGATGCACAACGCACGCGGTAACGCCGAGGCAGGCGCGGCATGTGTCGCAGCTGCGCGCGAGCACATGAAGGCCGGCAACGTGACGGCCTATGACTCGCGACTGCTGGCGCAGCTTGCTTGGGACCTGCTGGACGAAATGGGCCGCGCCGCGGAAGACAAGGTGCGCGCGGAAGGGCCGGTCGGGGCGCTGATCCGGGCCTCAGAGCGCGTACTGAAATTCGCCTGCGCCTGCGGCGCCGAGTACACCGTCAAGCGCGAACGCGCCGGCAAGAAAACCACCTGCCCGAAGTGCCGCAACACACTGATGGTCCCGCTGCCCCCAACCACAACCCGCAGCTGATTGTCTCACGCCAAGTCGCTGGGGCGCCAAGAACCTCTTTACCGAGTACTGCGCACTGCATCTGCTTTGGTCCACTAAGGACCACCAAGAACCACTAAGGAGCTACACGATCCACAAGGCAGTTGCCGTTGTGGTTCTTTGTGCCTTGGTGCCTTTGTGTGGGTCAGGCAGTTAGGCAGTTGCCCTCGCAGTTCTTAGCGCCGTGGCGCCTCGGCGTGAGACCGCAGCCAAGCAGTTGAAGTGCTCTGCGGTTCCGCACCTCTGCGTGAGGCCGTAGTTCAGCAGTTGGCCTCGCATTTCTCACCCAAGTACGGCGAGCGGCCGAACTCCTGGCTTTCGGGGTGGGGCCGGAACTTGCCGCAGAGAAACGCAAACCGCCGCAAACCCTTGAATTCGCGGCGGCCGGAGTGATCGTGCGTTTCGCGCCTAGCCTTTGCCCTTGAGTTTCTTGAGGGCGTCCAGCGCGCCTTTGGCCTTCTTGCCGCCCTCTTTGTCTACTGACTTGCGGGCATCCAGCGCGCCGATGTTGGACTCGATATCGTCCATGCCCTTGAACGCGGCGCCCAGCATAACGCCCGAGACTGCCACGGCGTCGTCCATGCTGACTTCTTCTTTGCCGATGCCGGCTTCGGCGAACTTCTTGTTCATGCTGCCTTCGAGCTTGCTGACGATGTCGTTCAGGTCGCCGCTGAACCCGCCGCCGCCGCCGCCCTTGGCCATCATCTCTTCCATCTTGGCCAGTTGCGCCTGCAGTGCCTCGGTGTTGGCGGCGCCCGCGGCGACGGTCTTGGCAGCCAGGTCGTCGCGCAGGGCCGAGATTTCAGTTTTCAGTGCGTCGGTGTTGGCGTGCTTGATCGCGCCCGTCAGGTCGTCAAAGCGCTTGCCCAGGTCCTGTTTCAGGTCGGTCAGTACAGCCATCAAGGCGTCGGTGGTGGTGCCATTGCGCTTCTTGTCCTGCTCTTCGAGCAGCACGGTTACCTTGTCTACGACTTCTTCAAGCGCCTTCTTGGTGTTGTCATCGGCGACGGCCTGCTGCGCCGCGACGTTGCCGCCGGTGGCCAGCGCGGCCTTGAGGTCGTTGAAGTGATCCTCAAGCAACTGGGCCTGTTGCTCCATCATGGCGCCGCGGGTCATCTCGCTGCTTTGTGAGCGGCTGGCCTGGTTGATCATGAAGGCTTTGAGCTCAGCGATTTCGTCGCTGATCTGTTGTGACTGAACACTGGAAGCGCCGGGGGTGTTGTCGCGCTGGGTCAGCATTTCGCGCAGGCTGCCGATTTCTTCCTGCAGCTTGCCCTGGCCCTCAGACTCTTTCTTTTGCTCGGCGAACAGGCGTTTGAATTCCGCCATGCTGTCCATGACGATCTGGGCCTTGTCGTCCTTCATCGTCTGGATGTCGGCGCTTTCCATGCGCCCGATAATGTTCGTCACCGCCTGAGAGATCATTTCATTGATCTTCTTGGCGTTGATGACATTGACCTTCTTCATGCCGCGTTCTTTGAACGCGTCAATGTCGACCTGCCGCGTCTGGGCGCGGATCAGGTTTGCATAGTCAACGTCACTCTCACCGTCGGCCATATGCTCTGCCAAATTCAGTAGCGCGCGGCCCAAATTGGCCCTGCAACTACTGTTGTGGACCTGGGAGGCGCAATCACGTTGATTGAACCACTTTGAATGTAAACCGACAAGGGCAAAGGCGGCTGGCAACGGCAAGGATGTGCCGTTATCGTCAATGACAGCAAACACTTGCGAGCAACCATGCGCCTGACCCTGCCGCTGCTTACCTTACTGTTGACCGCCGCACCCATGTGGGCCGGCACTGTTTTATCGGTCGTTCCGCTGGCAAAGGCACTGCAAAATCCTGACCTGGCCGGGGTAGACCCCCTCCAGGCACGCGCCGACGTTCTGGCGTTTCTGGTCAACCAGCCGGCCAACGGGGCCGAAGCCGGACGTCTGCACGAGCGCCTGGCGCAGCTGGCCACACACCGGGGTACACGGCTTGGCAAGTTGTTTTTTCAGGCGCTGGAGACCCTGCCTGCCATTGAGCAGGTGCCGGAAGCAGCGACCGAGGTCGAACTGCTGGCGCACCGGCCGCTGGAACTGCAGGCGGTGGTGCGGATTCATGTGACCTGGCAGAGGCAGGAGCAGGACTGGAAGATCTCGCGCTTCGACGTCGGCCTTGAGGGCGCGGGCGCCGCACCGATCGCAGCCGCAGCGCCGTATTTCGGCAATGGTGCGCCCAACTTGGCGATTCTGGATGCGCCCGAGCTTGACTACCTGGTCGGCCGCGACGTGCTGACACGCAATGAGGTTGACCCGGCGCCCTTCGATTATGACGCGGGGCTGGCCGATCAGCTAAACGTAGAAGAGGGCGCGTACGCGACCGTGATGCAGAAGCTGCGCAAAGAGGTCACAGCCCGGGCTGACCGGGCGGCGCGCATTGCCGCGCTGAAGCCGCACATGTCGGCGGCGGCGGCCAAGGGCATGGAGAGTGCCGACGCCGACGAAGCGCTGCGCGACGCCTTCTGGAAAGAGGTGTTTGCCCAGCTTGTGCGCTCAGAAAAGGCGCCGCAACCGGCGGGCATGCCGACTGCGCGGGGCACGAAGTTGCGCATCACGGCGCTGGGTCAGGGCGGGGCTGAGCTGGCGATCGTGAGCGTGACCAGGCTGCCAAGCGGCGAGATCGGGCCGCTGTTCAAGGTGGGGGACGACGATGCGCCAAAAGGCGACTGACGCGGAAGTGCAGGCGGCGCTGGCAAAGCTGCCCGGCTGGGAGCTTGAGGACGGCGCGATCATGCGCAGTTTCGAGTTCGCGGATTTCAAGCAGGCGTGGGCGTTTATGGGCCGCGTGGCGGAAGCCGCCGAAGCGCTGGACCACCACCCGGAATGGACGAACGTGTACAACAAGGTGCTGATTCGCCTGAGCACCCACGACGCCGACGGCCTGACGCGGCTGGACTTTGAACTGGCAGCAAAGATCGACGCCTTCGTCGCAAGCTGACCACGGCAACAAGTCCTCACGCCACGGAGCACTCCGAGATTCACTGAGGACCACACGGCGACAGGATCGGCGAGGATTGAAGCAGGTGTCCTGCCGTCCACTTCGTCCTGTTACCATTCTGAATAGCCGCACGGCCAAACCACCATGAGCAAGCTGCGCCTGTACAACCTCAACATCGGCCTCGATGACGACTTTGCCCGCAGCCTGCGCCGCGAGGCGATCAAGCGCCTTGGCGTTGACTCCGCGCGCGTGGCCGAGATCGCGCTGGTGCGCCGCAGTGTCGATGCCCGTGAGCGCACACCGCTGTTCAACTGCACCGCCGACGTCACCCTGGCCGAGGGCGTTGACGCCGCAGCATTGCTCGCGCGCCTGGGCAGCAACGCCGCCATCCCCGAGGCCACACCGCCTCTCACCGCGCAGCCGGGCAACGCCCCCCTGCGCGGGCCGGTCGTGGTCGTCGGCAGCGGCCCGGCGGGCGGTTTCGCCGCCTATGTGCTGGCGTTGAACGGGTACAAGCCGTTGCTGATTGAGCGCGGCAAGCCGGCCCTGGAGCGGCTGCGCCAGATCGGGCGCTGGAACGCGGGCGTGGTTGAGCTTGACCCCGACAGTAACGCCCTGTTCGGCGAAGGCGGCGCGGGCAGCTTCAGCGACGGCAAGCTGTACACCAGCAACCGGCGCGACCCGTACCTGCCGCGCATTCTTGAGGCGTTCGTCGAGTGCGGCGCGCCAAGCCGCATCTTGACCGACGCGGCACCACACGTCGGCACTGACATTCTGTCGCGCGTGGTGGTGCGCATGCGTGAGAAGATTGAGCAACTGGGCGGCACAATTCACTTCTCGGCCAAGCTGACTGACGTTGAACTCGCGGGCGGCAAGTTGTCGGCCATTACGATCAATGGTAGCGAACGTGTAGAGACGTCCACGCTGATTCTGGCACCCGGGCACTCGGCCCGCGACACATACGAGATGCTGCTGGCGCGCGGCGTGCAGCTTGATGCCAAGGCGTTTCAGCTCGGCGTGCGCATTGAGCACGCGCAGGAACTGATCGACAAGGCGCAGCTCGGCCGCTTTGCGCGCGACAAACGCCTCACGCCCGCAAGCTATGACATCGCGTGCCACCCGCCCGGCGCGCCCGGCTTGTTCAGCTTCTGCATGTGCCCCGGCGGCATCACCATGGCCGCCGTCAGCGAGCCCGGCATGTTGTGCACCAACGGCATGAGCTTTTCTCCACAGGCCAGCGGTTATGCCAACAGCGCGCTCGTCACCACCTTTGACAGCACCGACTTCGGCGATAAGCCGCTCGATGGCGTCGCGTTCCAGCGGCGCTATGAGGCAATGGCGTTTGCCGCGGGTGGCGGCGGCTACGCCACGCCCGCACAGCCGGTGACGCACTTTCTGCGCGGCTTGCACTCGCCACGCAAGATGCGCGGGACCTATGCGCGGGGGCGCGTGTATCAGTCGCTGGAGGGCCTGCTGCCCGAGAAGTTGAACAAGGCGCTGCGCGCGGGACTGCCGCAGTTTGAGCGGCGGATTGCGGGGTTTGTCAGCGATAGCGGGATCCTGCACGCGATTGAAAGCCGCGCCTCAAGCCCGGTGCGCATCACGCGCAACGAAGCCACCCGCGAAAGCATAAGCACGCCGGGGATCTACCCCTGCGGCGAAGGCGCGGGCTACGCAGGCGGCATCGTGAGTGCCGCGCTCGACGGCATTCACTCAGCGTTGGGAATCATCGCCTCACATGCCCGACCAGCTTGATGCTCGGCCTTGATCGGCTAGCCGCGCAAATCGGCGAGAACATGGGACAGTCGCGGCAAGCTCGTGAAGCCCGTTCACCAACGCCGAGAAGACGCAGCGGTAGCATTAGTGCGCTGTCGTCCAGCGCCCGAAGGGCGCTGCAAGCCCAAGATACTCGTTCTGCGCCATCACGACCTCCAGCTCTCTGGATTGCTGACTGCGAACACTTCGTCGATGATGTCGACAATTCGATCGCCGGTGTGCACGCCGCGGGACTCCAGCCACGCGCGGGCGAGCACTAAGAAGTCGAGTAGATCTTGCTGTACCGACCGCAGCAGCGCGCGGTACTCATCAGCAGCCAAGCGAACGGGCGTCACATCCGAAGACCGCGGCGAAATTCCGCCGCAAGGCCAAGCCAGAATCTCGTCTCCATTCCACTCAAGACAAGGATCAGGATCGTGCCCCCACCATGGCGAGCCCGAATCATTCTTGGAGTACTTCCAGAACTCTGCCCAAGCCTCAATCCCTGCGCAGCATCCCGGCCGGATTGGGTCTCTGCCTGGTGCGACGAGCATTAGCCCGCCTGCCAAGTTGATGTGATTGCGGGATACCTCAAGCTCGCTGGCCCAGTTGATGCCGAAGTCATCCCACTTTAGTTCGTTGTATGCACTCAACGCGCCGAAGAACAACCCAACGTCGTCGGGTGTCGACGCGCCACTCAGACGCATGAATGAATATGCTGACACGCGGCTAACGGGCCACGGCCAAGGCGGGTCGCCTTGATAGTAAGGCGCCTCGAAAACTGCATGTAGTTCGATGCCTGCCATACCCAAGGAACGATCCCAAGTTGCGACTTACGCCAGCCAGTCTTTGGCCTTGTCGCCCATTTGTTCCTGGCAGCCCGGTTCGAAGGGGCTGATCAAACTGGCGTCTTTGGCGACCTGCCGGAGGGGGTCTTCGGCTCTTCATCGTAGCATGCGCGTCTCGCGCACGGAGTACGGACCCGTGTGCCTATGTGTCGGACAGGGGAGCCACTCGGATGCGCGATACAGCCTTCATTCGGGGCTCAAAAACACTTGTCACCTTTTCGCCGCCAACGCCGTTTGCCGAGCTCGCCGCGCCCCAAACGCACCCTCTCGCCTGAAATTACTTGGAACCTGAATGATACAGGCTGCGTCATACATATAGGTGGGTATCTTGCAGGAGCTGGGCCATGAACAAGACCGCAACACGAATCCTACTTCCGGCTGTCGGCGCCTTGCTGATGACCGGCTGCGTTGCGACCTCCGACACCAAGCGCATCACCCGCACTGAGCTTGGTCCGCAGGGCGTTGTGTTCACCAGCGAGAAGCAGGCACCGCTCAATCTTGAGCAGGTTGCGGTTGCCGCAGACAACGAGTTCGCGCCGCGCTTCGGCAGCGACTCGCGCCACGACATGAAAGAAGTCAGCCGCGCGCCGTTGATCGTGTTCGGTTTCTTTGCCGACGGCAGCGAGATCGATGCCCAGCGCCGCGAACAGATTGAAAGCTACCGCGACGACCTGCTGGGCCTGCGCCGCAGCCTGACGACCAGCGACTTTCTTGAGCGCGGCCGGCAGGAACTGGTGATCGACTCATGCGTAGACATGCTGAACAAGGGACTAGCCGCGGGCCGCGTGGACGCGATGAGCCTCGACACCTGGATTCGCGACCTGAACCCGCTGACCACGGCCAGCACGAAGTCAAACCACACGCAGACCCAGCGCCTGAAGCGCGCCGGCGACGAAGGCGAAATCGTGCGTATCAGCTAGCGCCGTGCACGCCTGACCGCAACTGCATTGATCCACTAAGGGCCACCAAGCACCACGAAGAACTGCGGCAATTGCCTTGCAGTTCTTTGTGCCTTCGTGCCTTTGTGTGAGGCAGGCCTTGCGTCGCGCCAGCAGCGCGCAGAGAAAACTACCCGCGAGATCTTCACTAGATCCAAGGCGCGTCGGTCAACATTTCCAGCAGGTTGATCTCAACAGCGTGGGCCAGCAGGCAGCGCTGCTTGGCTTTCCACGCGTTCATGTGCGGGCTGGCGGCATGGGCATCCAGCGCTGCCCGGTCGGCCCAGTTTTCATAGAACACGAACACCGTGTGCTCGTGCTGGCTGACGTGCAGGTCGTAGTTGATACAGCCGGCTTCAGCGCGTGTGGGCGCCACCAGTGCGCGCAACTCGCGTTCGACTTCGGCGACGTGCTGGGGCAGCGCGCGTATCTTTGCGATTACGGTAAGCATGGCGGCAGAATACAACGTGGGCGCGCTTGCGCACGCCCACGCCGGCCCGGGTATGGGGGGCGACCTTCCCGGGCCTGTTGTGCGGAGCCGCTATACGGCGAACAACGCCGCCAGAAAGAAGCCGCGCTCGGTACCCAGCCAGCCGCGTTCGCCGTCAAGGGGGCCGATGAAGTGGGCCATCTGCGCTGCGACCAGCAGCACCAGCGCGAACCACAGCGCCATCACACGCAGGTCAAACATGCGCTCGCCGTACTTCCAGGCCGTGTAGCGGTGAGTGCGCGTCAGGAAATGAAACCCGAACGCAACCGACACCCCGATCACCATCGCGTTCAGCCCCGCCACGAAGGCTGAGGCGTCACCTTCGGTACTCACGCTGAAGAACCAGACAATCGGCGCGCACGCCAGCAGGATCAGACCTGCCGCCGCGCCCAGCATCATCACAGCCGCAAGCGCTTGTTGAAACGTCAGGCGTGCGCCCGCCAGCGCCTGAAAGATGTAGAAACTCGGCAGGCACAAACCGCAACTTGCCAGAATCACGGCCGGGAACTTTATCGCCGCCGGCACCACCTGTGCCGGGCCGACGCTGCTGCCCAGAATCGCGCCATACAGAGCGGTTGCGAACAGCGTAAGCAGCGTGCAGCCCTGCGTGTACAGCCGGAGGCGCGATGCCGCGAACAGGTCCCGCGCGACCGCACCCTGCGCACGCAGCAGGCCGCCGCCGATGGTGAACACACCCACGGGGCTGAACCGGTCCGCTTCCCAGCGCAGCATCCAGATCGGCGACGCTGCGATGTCGGCGGCCTTTGAGATCGTTGAGTAGACAGGCTCCGGCACAGCCGGCAGACGTGGGGAAGATTGCGATTCCATCACAGTACTCCGTACTCAGTGAGCCAGCGGCGCATCACATGGCACACGCCGGCATAGAAATTTCCGGTCAGGCCGTGGCTCAGCGAATAGCCGTCCACGCCATAGCTGCTGCCGATCCAGGGGCGCAGGATCCACGCCATCTGCGCCCCGACAAACTGGTAGATCAGGGCCCATGCCAGCAGCGGCCAGCGCACTCGGCCCGGCGCCAGGGCGCGCATGCCGTGGGCCAGGGTGCGCAGGCCGGCTGCGCCCGCGATCACGCCGCAAGCGAAGCACAGCAGGTACAGGTTCAAGTAGCTGGCCATGCTGGGAATCGGGGCTGAGGCACAGAACAGCCCTACCACCGGTGCCAGCGCGCCAAGGCACAACGCGAACGTCGCGAGTCCGCCCAGCGCCACGGACAGGGTCTGGCGGACATCGGCTTTCACGCCGCTGACCGCAAGCACCACGTGCATCAACGGAAAGCAGAGTGCCAGCGTCGCCAGCAGGAACAGCGGCATCTTGAGCGCGCAGATCCAAAGGTGCGCCCGCCCGACGTGGCTGCCCATGGCGGCGCCCCAAGCGACTGCGCCGGCTACCCCCATGCCAAGCAGGCTCAGGTTGCGGGGCCGGTGCAGTGCCAGGCCAAAGTGCGCGCGCGGGTCGCGCAACAGGATGTTGAGTGTGTTGGTCATGGTTTGTGATGCTATGAACGAAATCGGCAATCGCGGTGCGGCGACTTTCACCAATCACCCTGAAAACCGCTTAAAATGTGGGTTCGTGGACGAAGCGCCCGGGGTTATCGGACGCTGGGCGGCTGGGTGTTTCGGCCAGGCCGGCACGCCGCAACTTCCCCGTTGCGAACTCGGCCCATTCCCGCGTAAATAGGGGGCATGACCGCCACGCTGCAATGGAACCGCCTGTCAATCGAAGCCGACGGCGACGCCGCGTTCAAGAAAGACGTGAACGCGAACCTGCCCAAGCTGATCGATTCGCCGTACCCCGAACTTGAGGTGGATATCGGCCGTTGCGTCAACGTCGGCGAAGAGGGCTTCAAGGTCATTGGCCCGCTGCTCGTGGACGCTGCCGGCAGCAAGCAGCTGGTCGTACGCATCGCCGAGCCGCTGATGAAGATGTTTGAGGGCAGCGGACTGGCCGGCCTGGTCAAGGTCAGCGTCATTGAGCACATGGACGGCAGCATCAAGCAGGCCGAAGGCGACGACGCGAGCGCGCTGGACCCGGTCGATGATGACGAACACGAAGAGAAGGAAGAAACCCACCCGCCGTCCGGCGACATCAACATCACCAAGATTCAGACCAAGGCGACTGGCGGGTGCATGGTCGATGAAGAAGACGCCAAGCGTTACGACGTCGGCGAAGAAATCGTGATCGGGCGCGAGCCGCCCAGCGACCCGGTGTTTGCGATTCCCACGATCAGCAAGCGCCACTTCCGCATTTATCGCCAGGGGCCCGGCTACTTCATTGAAGATATGCGCAGTACCAACGGCACGTATCTCAACGGCAACCCGTTGACCCAGCCGCAACCGCTGGCCGAGGGCGACGAGATCGTGGTCGCCATCACGCTGAAACACCCCGAAGGCGCCCGCCGCTTCAAGTTCACAATGAAGTAGGCAGCCAGGCGGAATGTACCGGACTGCAAAGGCAACCATCGGTGCACATCAATGAACATGTGCACCGATGTTTACCTATGGTTGCTTTGAAGCAGTTCTTCGCGGCCTCAGCGCACTTCGCGCCTTCGCGTGAGGTAGTTGCAGTTCAGAGCGGAGAAAACCATCTCGAAAGACGAGTCGCCAGGTCGCCAAGAACGCCACGGCCGCTCCAAGGATTCGCGAGTCACCTAGGCGGTCGTGGCGCTCCTGGCGCCTTGGCGTTGTGCCTGCATCAACATGTGCACCGATGTTTGCGTGGAGCAGTACTTCGCAGCCGTCGCGCTCGTTTCGCCTTCGCGTGTTGCAGTTCAACGCGATTGCACTACCCGAACAGGCGAATGATGCCGGCCCAGAACCCGCCGGGGGCCTTGTTGATCTCGGCCCTGGCGCCGGTCTGGCCCTTTTCCGCCAGCAGGAATGCGCGGTCTGAAAATTCGCCGATCGGTTGCAGGCGCAGCGTGGTCAGGCCCGCGTCGGCAACTTCTTTCAGGATCTGCTCGTTGGTGCAGAAGCGTTTGCCTCGGGCCTTGGCTTTGCTGCGCGCGGCGTTGCGCTGGCCCTTCCAGGTCTCGGCGCTCTTGAACTGGATCAGCACGTAATGGCTGCTGGCGTTGGCGAGCGATTTCATCAGGGCAACTCGCTCGTCAGGTTCAAAGTAGTACACGAAGCGCACACTGGCCACGAGCTCGGGGCTTCCCTCGGGCGGCGCCTCGAATCGGAAGGCATCGCCGTGCTGGACGCGGCCCGGAAGATGCATCTGCTGGTGACGTTTGAGGGCGGCTTCCACCATCTGCTCGGAAAAATCCATGCCGATGATCTTGAACCCGCGCTTGTGCCAGTACGGAAACAGCCGGCCCGGGCCGCACGGGATGTCCAGCACCGTGGTCACGCCGCTGATCGGCCCCAGGCAGCGCGTAAGCGCCTTGTTTTCTGCGCGTGTCTTGAGCCACCCGGCAATGCCGCCTGGCTCTCGCAGCTTGGAATAGCCTTCCGGGTCCGTGAACACCGGATAGTCGTCAACTTTCATGCCGGTCTCGCTGAGAAGGCCGCATTTTGTGGTGCACACGCGCGATGTCAATGGCGACGAATTGCCTGTCTCACGCCAGGGCGCCACGGTGCCATGAACCGCAAGGGCAACTGCCTGTCTACTGTCTCACACCAAGCAACAAAGGACTGCCAGCGGAGTCCTTCGTGGCTCTGAGTGGCCCTTCGTGAATTACAGCGGATGCAGTGTTTTCGAAAGGCAGTTCTCTGTGACCTCTTTGGTGAAATGCAGTGCTGCATGCCAAACGCGTACTTGGTCCGCCTGTTCCCTTGGCGCTTTCGCGCTTTGGCGGCAAGGCCGTTGCCGTTCGTCGCGAGAATGCGGTTGCTCGCCGCCGGGGCTGACCGATAGCGCAACCCGCGCCGCTTTGGTTGAATAAACGCGCATCCGGGGCCTGCAAGATGGCCCGTACGCACGATAAGCCGGACCACCTATGCTCATCCAGTTTCGCAGCGAGCAGTCGATCGAGTTGCACGAATCTGTAAGTCAGAGGGCGCACCTGCCCGCCGACTCGCAGTTGGCCCGCGCGGCTGCACAGGTGCTGGGCCCGGGCGTGCTGATGCGCGCGCTTCAGACTTCCAGGCGTGGCGGTTTGGGCGTGTTCGAGCGCGACGGCCAACTGCAGGTCTTCAAGTTGATGAACTGCCGCAGCCACTGGCGCAAACGCTTCGCCCGCTATTTTGGCTGGAACCCGGCACGCCGGGCGCTCAAGCAGTCGCAACTGCTGCAACGCGCGGGCATTGCTGTTTGCCCGGTGACTGATTGGGGTGCGATTCCGCTGCCGGACGCCCCCAAGGCGTTGTGGACCATCGGTGCCTATTTCCCCAACGGCATCACGTTGCGCGATTACAAGCAGCAGTTGCAGCCGCAGCGCCGTAGCGCGGCACACCCTGAGATTGTTCGGTTCTACCAGCGCGGGATTGACATGCTGCGCGGCTTGCATCAGGCGGGATTCATGCACCGCGATTTTCATGCCGGCAACCTGCTGGTCGTGCCCGGTGAAGCCGAGCAGTTGTACCTGCTTGACCTCGACACAGTGACGCAGCGCACGCCCAGCCATGACCGCCGCGCCTCAGAGCTGTGCCGCTATGTGCAGAACTTTGTCGAGCCGCAGAATTATGAGCAGGTGGTGCTGGAAGCAGCGGCGCGCTACGCCGCCGGCGACCAGACGATTCTTGAGCGACTCAAGCGCAGCCGCCAGGTGGTGGCGCTGCTGCGCGAAAAAGGCGTGCTGGCCAAGGATATCCTGCGCGGCCGGCAGTGGACGCCACCCCAGGACGCGGAATTCTAGCTGGCTTTTTCGCGAAAGAACTTCCAGGCCAACTCGCACACGCGCAGTTGATAGGCCTTGCGCTTTTCTTCGGGCCAGCTGCCGGGGCACTCCACCACGATGCTGGTGCAGCCGTGTGTGTACCACGCGTGATAGGCCAGCCCGTATACGCCCACGAACTTCAGCGCGCGCAGTTGCTGGATCGTCGGCTTCAGCAGGCCGTCTTCGCCCTTGACGACCATGAATGAAGGCTCGGGGTCGAACTCGTAGTCGGTCTTGAGTTCGTCGATGATCTTGCGGCCGATGTCGTCGTCAGGGCCGTGCTGGATCAGGTACGCGCCGGTGCCATCGGGGTCTTCGTGCAGGTCCAGCAGGAACTTGGGCGGGTGCTCGGCCAGGAACTTTTTGACGTCTTCGGCTTGCGGGCAGTCGGTACGGCCGAACATGCGGTTGAGGTCGTCGCCGCTTTCGAGATAGCGCGAGTTGTTGGCGATGCCCCAGGGGTTGCATGGGCCGAAGACGCGAAAGCCCAGCTTGACCAGTTGGTCCTGGATCAGGTAGCCCGAGGGCTCGTTGCCGTGCACGCCGGTGGTAATGACAAAGCCGAGCTCGGCGGGTGTGGGTTCGGGCTCTGGCTCTGGCTCCGGTTCCGGTTCGGGGGTGTTGTTGGCGGGCGCGTTGTTCACCGTGTTCGCCGGCTGGTTGTTCGCGGGCTCGTTGTTTACGGGCGCGGCCGAACAGGCCACAAGCAGGCAGAGCATCGCAAGGCATCCATATCGCATCGGAAAAGTATAGCGCAGGGAGCCTAGAACGTCTTGGGTAGCGTGGACGCCCCGCCCGCGCGATGCACACTGCTTAAATTGCCGAGTCGCGGCTTTGGCGGTTGTTGCCTGACTATCCTATAACCAGCCGACATGAACGATCGCAAACAGCTTGAAGCCATCGAGGACGCGCACCTCGCGCCCTATGCCATGCGTGCCGGCAACTCCGTGGGGCGCGCATTTCCTGAAGCCGAGCACGACTACCGCACCTGCTTCCAGCGCGATCGCGACCGCATCATCCACTGCGCCGCGTTTCGCCGCCTGCAGTACAAGACGCAGGTGTTTCTCAACTGGGAGGGTGACCACTTTCGCACGCGCCTGACCCACACCATCGAAGTCGCACAGGCCGCGCGCACCATTGCACGCGCGCTGGCGCTGAACGAAGACCTGTGCGAAGCCGTCAGCCTCGCCCACGATTTGGGCCACACGCCGTTCGGCCACGCCGGCGAACACGCCATGCGCGACCTGATGCGCGACCACGGCGGCTATGAACACAACGGCCAGAGCCTGCGCATTGTCGACGAGCTTGAACGGCACTACCAGCCGCGCTTTCCCGGCTTGAACCTGACCCACGAGGTGCGCCACGGCTTGATGAAACACGTGACGGACTATGACAAGCCGCTGTTCAAGGGGCTGACGACGCGCGAAGGCCCGAGCCTTGAGGCGCAGGTCGCGAACTTTGCCGACGAGATCAGTTACAACGCGCACGATGTGGACGACGGCATCGACTCGAAAGTGCTGACCTGGCAGGCGGGGCGCAAGAGCGAGCTGTTTGCCGAAGCCGAAGCGTTCGCGCGCGCCAATGTACCGGAAGGCGAAGACGACCTGCTGCGCTATCAACTAGTGCGGCGCCTGAAAGATTTGCAGGTGACGGACCTGCTGGAGCACACGGCGCGGCGCCTGAAAGAAGAAGGCTTCAGCGATGTACGCGCCGTGCTGGCGTACGCGGGCAAAGAGCCGGTGGTGGACTTCAGCCCGGCGTTCAAGGCCAAGGTCAAGGGTTTGAAGGTCATGCTGTTCAACGAGCTGTACATGAGCCGCACCGTGCGCCGCAGCATGGAAAAGGTGACGCGCTTCATGCGACAGCTGTTTGAGCGCTTCGTCAGCGAGCCGTACCTGATGCCCGGCGGCTTTGTGAAGCGCATTGAGCAACGCGTGCGCACGCACCGCGTGGTGTGCGACTACATAGCCGGCATGACCGACCGCTACGCCAAGGAACAGTACAAGAAGCTGTTCGATCCGGATGTGTGGTAGGTGGGGGTTCAGGAGGCGGGTGGCAGGATGCAGGATGCAGGTGGCAGGTTGCAGGTGCGACAGCCATTGACTGAACGAACTCCCAACTCGCAAACCCAGAACCCCAAACCCGGAACTCGGAACTCGGAACCCACAACCCAATCCCCGACCTCCGGCTTGCGCTGACTCCCAACCATGAAAGCATGCGCCGACGGAGAATCCCCATGTCCAAGAACATCCAGCAGGTCAGGACCGACGCCGCGCCCGCCGCGATAGGCCCTTACAGCCAGGCCGTGGTGGCCGGCGGGTTTGTCTTCTGCTCGGGACAGATCGCCCTCGACCCTGCCACGGGCCAGGTGGTCGGCGCAACCGCCGGCGCACAGACCGTGCGCGTAATGACCAACCTGATGGCGGTGCTCAACGCCGCCGGGTGCGGGTTTGCCGACGTGGTGAAAACGACGATCTACCTGAAAAACATGGCCGACTTTGGTGCCGTCAATGACGCCTACGCCGCCTCGCTCGGCGACGACCATCGCCCGGCGCGCGCAACCATTGAAGCTGCGCGTCTGCCTAAAGACGTGCTGGTTGAAATCGACTGTATCGCGCGGGTCCCGTAGAGCCCCTAGCGCGTGGGCTTACGGTTCGCGTCGCGGATCAGTTCACGCTTTTCGTCAGCGGACATCGGACGGCTGAGCCTGCGCAGGGCCATTTCGGCACGGGCGGCGTGCTGGTCGTTCTTGAACACGAACGTGATGGCGCCGCCGATGGCGTTGACCTTCACTTCCCAGTTTTCGCCGGGCTTGTGCGCCGTGCCCACGCGCTGCACTGCCAGCAGGTCAAGCTCACGGTCCAGCCACACCGAGCGCTTCTCGCTCAGCGGCCGGCGCTCCTGCCAGCGCAGCGTCACCTCGTTGGCGCGCACCTCGCTGTAGCCGCGACCGCCGAACGCCAGCGCCTGCGTAAGCTGGCGCGCAGCCGCCGTGCGCGTTGCGGGCTCGGCATAGCGCGGCGCGTCGTGGTACGGGCTGCCTGAGCAGCCGGCAAGCAGCAGAAGCGCCGCCAAGAGCATGCTAGCTGATGTGGTTTGTGCGCTCACTCCAGCACCTCTTGCAGCCACGCGCGCAACTGCTCAAGCATCAGCGGGCTGACCTCGTGGCCGGCTTCGGGGTCTGTGAACTCGGCGACTTCGTAGCCGCGGCCCCGAGCGCCTGCCACGCCGGCGGCTGCCAGTTCAGGTGTGATGCTGGCGTCTTTGCCGCCGGACAGTTGGGCCAGGCGGGTATTGCCGGGTTCGGGCATGAACTCATGTTTCAGGCGGCCGCATAGGCTGGCGGCGGCGTGAAAGCGCTGCGGCTCGTTGGTGGCGACCACGGGCGCCAGGTAGCCGCCCTGCGAGAAACCGACAATCGCGCTGCGGCCCGTAGGGTACGCTTTGCGAATCGCGTCTTGGATGTTGAGCAAGTGGGTGCTCGCCAGCGCCATGCTGGTTCGCAGCGCGGCCTGGTCGCCGTCGAACACATACCAGGCGTAGCCGATGCGCATTTTCTCGGGCGTACGAATCTCGTACGGCAGCGGCCCACGCGGAAAGCAGAAGATCCACGGGTGTTTCAGCAGCGGCGCCAGCCAGCGGCGCATCAGGTCTTCGTGCTGGCCCATGCCATGCAGCGCGAACACGACGGGCCACTCGCGGTCGCTTTTGAAATGTTCGGGCAGCGCCAGTGTGTACGGGCAGGGCAGTACGAAGTCGCGGTGTCCGGTGACAAGGTCAGGCATGGGCGCGAGTGTAGCGACAGGCGTTGCGGCGGGTCAAAGGTCAACGCATCAGATCGTGCAGCACACGCAGCGTCAGGTCGAGGTCGCGATGCACCTGCATCGCCTGGCCGCTGAGGTCGGTGGTGGTCCAGGTGGCGGGGATGTTTTCGCCCTCTTCGCCTTCGCTTGGCGGGCGCGGGTTGCTCGGCGGCGGCGGCACCGCGTCGGGCGGGCGCACGCGGCGCGGGTCTTTGCTGGACCAGTCCGTCGGCGGCTGATTGGCCGGCTTTTCGACCTCGGAGTGCGCAGCCGGTGTGTCCGTTGGCGCGGGTTGTGCCGGTTTCTCACCGGGCGGTACGTCGCCCTTCGCCTGCGGCTTGGCGGCAGTGTGCTGCGGTTGTGGCGCCGGCGCATTTCCGCCGAACAGCAGAAACAGGGCGCCCGCCGCCAGCAGCAGAATCAGCGCGGTGCCACCCAGAATCAGCGGGGTCTTATTGGCCATCGGTGTTTCCCGGCGCTGTCTGTGTGAGCACAACGGCCTCTGCGATTTTCACTTCAGGCTCGGGGGCGCGCAGCTTTGGCACCGGGTCGCGGTGCAGGGGCGGCTGCGCCTCGCTGATGTCCTCGCTGCGGATGAAAAGCTCTTTGCACAGTTCGCGCAGAGTCGCGGCGCGCATCACGTCGATCACGCGCACGCGCATGTCAAACGTGCGCTCAAGGACAGCGGCAACTTCCCACGCGTCAAAGTTGACGGCGCGCAGGTCGGCGGCAATGCGGTCACTGGCGCGCAGCTTGGCTGCGTCGACGCCCAGGGCGCGGCCAATGGCCAGACGGAACGCGCGGACAAACGACTGCGGCACGGGGGTCAGCGCACTGACGCCTGCAGTGAACACTTCGTCGGATTCAGGCTCGCGGGTGTCCATCAGGGCATTGCGGCGGGCGCGGCGCCGGGCGTTCAAGCCCTCGCTCAGTGTGAACGACACAATGGTCGTCAACGCCAGCAGCAGAAAGAAACCGACATCACCCATGGCGCCTCCTTGGCCATTGTAACGGCAAGAGGCCCCAAAAGTGTTCCGGAAACTTGGGGTTGGAGGCAGGGGGGCAGGAATAGGAAGGCGGGAGTGTGGAGGTGGGAGCAACTGCCGGCGATTGCTCCGGCCTTCCAATTCCAAACTCCCGCCTCCAAACTGCAGCCGTTAGTCCGTCTTGTAGTTGTTGTACGTCCACAGCCAGCGCCGGACGGTCATGTCTGAATCGCTTTGTGCGCCGCCGAAGTCGATCTTGTACACCAGGTCGTCTTCTTTCCATTCCGCTGCGCTGAAGTTCTTCCAGATGTCGTACAGCAGGCGCGATGCGTTCTGCTTCAGCGTGCGGTCTTTGCTGTTCACGGCATCAATCAGGATGTCGATGACCGCGCCCATGACCGCCTTCTTTTCGGCTTTGTCGGTGGTCTTGCGAATGGTGTCTTTGCGCGCTTCGTTCAGTGCCCCGATGCGCTTGAGGTCGTTGATGCAGTTGACCAGCGCTGCGTCCTTGGGCATTTCGCCGGTTTTTGCCACAGCCGGCAAGTCGGCATCGGGGTCCAGGGGCGGGTCTTCCGGGTTGTCGGGGTCAGGCGGGTTGTCCGGGTCTTTCGGGTCGCGGTCGGGGTTTTTGGGGTCGCGCTCGTTGTTGTACGGGTCGCGGTTGTCGGTGCCGCGTTCGTTCTTGGCCTCTTTCTCTTGCAGTTTTTTCTGCATGCCGGGGTCAATGAAGTTCAGGATCACGACGTCGGTGGTGCCGCGCGGTGCACCGACCCAGAACTCTTTGGTTTTGCCCTGGTCCTTGATGTCGATGAAGATCTTCAGCCCCAGGTACTCGGTGCCGCCGATCTGCAGCTTAAACCCGCTCTTTTCAAGCCCGAGGTTTGTCTTGCCTTCGTCCCACGTGATGTCGGCCGAGCCCATCAGGTAGTTTTCGATGTAGCCCATGACGCGCGCGTTCAGGCTTTCCGGCCCGCGTGCAGCGGTGCCCAGATAGCGGCCCGAGTAGCGGCCGTCGGCGTTCTTTTCCCATTCGCCGTCGGCAATCAGCGGCGACTTCAGGTACTGCTCGTCTTTCTTTGCGAGGTCGCCGTTGTAAAGCGCATAGGCTTTCCAGTCGAACATGCCCGCCAGCGTCTTGGCGTCGCTGGTGCGCAGTGCTGATTCAATGGCGCGACCAAATCCCTTTGAGGCCTCGACGGGCTTCATCACGGCTTCGTTGTTCTTGATGGTCTCGGCGTCGCGGCGGGCTGCTTCTTCGCGTTTCTTCTTGGCTTCGTCTTCCTTGGCCGTGTCCTGCAGCTGCTCGGGCGATGGGCCGCTGGACATCACCACCACCACGACAATCAACACCAGCACCACCAATCCCACGCCCAGCCCCACAAACAGCCCGGCGTTGCTTTTCTTGCGCACGGGTGGGCCGTAGCCCTGCTGCTGGTTGGGGTCATGGCCGGGCTGTCCCATCACCGGCTGTGCCGCACCGCGACGCTGTGGCGGCCCGCCTGCGGCGCGAGCGGGCATCGGGCCGCGCGCGGCCTTGGGGCCCGCCGGGCCCGCGGTCTTGCGCTGGCGCGCCGTGGGGCGCTTGTTGCCGGCGGGTGCGCCGGCACCGCCAACGGCGACCATCGAGCCGCACTGCGTGCACTGAAACTGCACGCCGGCTTGCAAGCCGGTGCCGTCGTACTGCATGCCACAGGATTTGCAGGTGATAGTGCTCATGGCCGCCTCGTTAAATTCTTGTCCCGAATCATGTTATGAACGTCCAAGCGGGGCGAAAGTTCGGAGTTTGGGCAACGAGCCAGGAGTCAGGAGTTGGGGCGAGGGCGAGAGTAGCTGCCGGCGTTCTTTCCTGCCTCCTGCCGCCTGCATCCCGCCTCCTGTCTATCCCGGGGTTATTGCCGCCAGCCTCGCCTGCTAAAATACCGCTATGGACACTGAGACCGCCCACAAGTTCGCCCGCCGCATCATTGACGAGGCCGCTGACCTGACGCCGACCAAAACGCTTGAGCTGATCGATACTTACGTCGCCCACAACTACTCGCTGCTGTGCCGCGAGCCGATCATCAAGGCCGAAGGGCCGTGGCTTTACACAAAAGACCGCCGCATTTTCGACGGCGTGGCTGCGTACTCAGCGGCTAACCTCGGCCACGGGCACCCTCTGATCCGCGAGACGCTGAAGGCGTTTCTGGGCAGCCACGCGCCCACGGTGCTCGGGCGCTTCATGGCTGACCCGTACCTGGCGCTGTTCGGCCGCAAGGTCTGCGAAATGTCGGGCTTTGAGAGCTTTCTGCCCGCCAACGGCGGCGTGGAAGGCCCCGAAGCCGCGATCAAGCTCGCGCGCCGCTGGGCCCACATGCAGGGCAAGAAGAAGCCCGAAATCCTGTACGCCAACCGCTGTTTCCATGGCCGCACGCTGACCGTGACGCAGATGTTTGACCTGGATGAGCACGCGGCCCGCGACGGCTTTGGCCCGTGGCCAGAGGGTTTCAAGCGCATCGCGTACAACGACTTGCGGGCCGTGGCTGATGCTGTCAACGAGAACACGGCAGCGATCATCGTTGAGCCAATCCAGGGCGAAGGCGGCATCAACGTGCCCGATGAGGGCTACCTGCGTGCGCTGATTGAGCTGGGGCGCGAGCACAAGTTCCTGGTGATTTTCGACGAGGTGCAGACCGGCTGGGCCCGCACCGGTGAGATGTTCGCGTGGATGCACGAGGGCCCCGAAGCGCGGCCCGACATTATGTGCATCGGCAAGAGCGTCAGTGGCGGGTTCGCGCCGGTGGGGGGCATACTGGCAAGCCGCAAGCTGATGGACCTGTTCGGCCCCGGCAGCCACGGCAGCACCTTTGGCGGATGCCCCATTTCGAGTTGCATTGCCTACGCAGCGCTGTGCGCCATCGAGGAAGAAAAGCTGGTCGAGCAGGCGCAGGAAAAGGGCGAGTACGTGTGGCAGCGACTGCAGGAGATTGCCGAGTCAGCGCCGCGCATCAAAGAGTTGCGGGGCAAGGGCATGATGTTCGGGATTGAGCTGACGCAGGACGGCCCCGACGGCCACCACTTCAGCGAACTCTTGCTGGAAAAGGGCGCGATCCTGAAAGACACGCACAAGTGGGTGCTGCGCTTCACACCGCCGATTGTTGCAACGCGCGAAGACCTGGACTTCGTGCTGGGGTGTATCGGGCAGGTGTTCGCGGGCGCAGCAGCGAACGCAAGCTAGGGCATAGGGCATTGTCCTATTCCTGAACCTCCACAATCGAGGGTCTGTCGGCCCTGACGGGCCTTGGGTACTGCGACGCGGGAACGTCCCGGCCCTTACGGGCCGCGCTAGTCTCTGGCGGCCCCTGTGGGGCCTTACAGCGCCCGCAGGGCGCGATAGATTTTAGCCAGGTCCGTAAGGGCCTGGAAAACAGGCCATCGGGAGAATCAAGCCCCGGCAGGGGCGACACAGGTAAGGGCGTCGCATTCGTCCCGAGATCCCCGGCCCAACGCGGTTTGTTTTGTCCCTAACCCAGAACTCGGAACCCCGAACCCAGAACTTACTTCGCCCCGCCCTTGCGCAGCAGCAGCAGCCGATAGGTCTTGAACTCGCTGAAGGTCTGCGCGTTGCGGATGCCGCTGAAGTACTTGTGCTCGACCTTTTCGATCTTCTCTTTGTTCCACCAGCGTACTACCCGCGTCAGCTTGGGGTACGTGGCCATCGCGTGCTCCATCAGCATTTCGTAGCCCGGCTTGCCGACGCGCGTGAGAAAGTCATCGACCAGGTCAAGGTTGGGCGCGGTCTGGGCGGTGATGTCGATGTCGGTGACAATGGCGGCGTTGAGTTTCGCGGCTTGCTTGATGAATTCGTGCAGCTTGTGCCCGCCGCCGATGGGGCTTTTCTTTTTGCCCTGGATCTTGAAGAAGTCGCAGATCAGCACGTGGCCGCCATCGTCGAGAAAACGCAGCGCGTGGGGTAGTGCCTGTTCAAACGGGACGTACTGGAAACTTTCACTGAATAGCACCAGGTCAAACTTGCGCGTGGGCTCGAAATCTTGAAAGCGCGCGGCGTGCACCTTGGCGCGGTCGCCCAGGCGCTGCCTCGCGCAATCCAGCAGCGCGGTCTGGGGCGCGACGCACTCAACCTCACAGCCGCGCTCCAGCAGTGTTTCGGCCGTGACGCCGGCGCCGCAGCCGACGTCGAGCACGCTTTTGACGCCGGCCGGGATGTGCGACAGCAGGAATTCGGTGTATTTTTCCTGGGCGGCGGGCAGGTTCTGAAACTTGAGTTCAAGGCCGTTGGCCCAGTAGCCGTAGTGCAGGTTTTCAGTGTCGAGCAGATAGCGCGCCAGCAGCAGCCCCGTTTCAAGGCCGATGTCGCGACTGCGGAAGTCTTTCTGCACGTACATCGGCGCGAGTATAGCGGCAGATCAGCCACAGGCCAGTTTGGCGGTGAGCGCCGACGCTTTGCAAAGCAACTGCGGTTGAACACGGAGTAACAGAGGCACGGAGTAATGCAAAAGCCGTGAAGAGAACTTAGAGCAGTTCTCCGTGCCTCTGTTTCTCTGTGGTGAAACGCAGTGCCTCGCGCCTGCGCTACTTTGATGCTGCGCGGGCTTTCTCTATTTCCTGTACTACCTGCTCGCGTTCGCGTTGGTGAATCTGGCGCAAGGCTCCGTCGTTGGCGATGGCGGCTTCGACCTCGGTGTGGATCTGCTTCACCTCATCGCGCGTGATCTTCAGTACGCTTTCGCTGAACACGTTGCTGGTTTTCAACGCCAGCCCCAGCGTGCGCACCGCAAACACCAGCGGCAGCGCGCAGAACAGCCGGATGTCGCGTTCAACCGCCGGGATGGTCAACGTGTACTCCAACGCTTCATCCAGCCAAAGCAGCGTCATGTCGGCCAACCCGGCCACGACTTCGCGGCCGCGCGGGTCGGCGGGGTTCTCGATCAGCGTGGCAAGGTCAATGCCCGCGGCCTGGAAAAGGCGGTTGGGCACGTAGGCCACGCCGCGTTCGATGTCGTCGGTGACGCCCTTGATGATGTTGGTGACCTGCAAACCCAGGCCAAAGCTGACGGCGCGTTCATCAAGGGCGGCTTTGACCTGCGGTGTGATCGATTTGCGGTCGAGCGCCCACTCGTTGCACAGCAGCTTGCCGACGGTGCCGGCGACGTAGTAGCAATAGCGCTTGAGGTCTTCTTCGTCTTGCAGGCGCAGGCCTTCGCCGCGCAGCTCGCGTCGCACGGTTTCCGCCATGCCGTTGGCCATCTCGATGATGCTGGTCTGCTGTGCCACGCGGGCGCCGGGCCGGAAGCCGTGAAACACCGCCAGCACGCGCGTAGTGTTGCGGCATAGTTCGTGGTCGGGGCCGCTGAGTGCTTTGTCGGCGAACATGCGCTCAACCTCGGCGGCGAGCATGGGCCAGTTGTGCGGCTCGTTGAAAGTCTCGGCGAAGTTTTCGAGCAAACGCGCTCGCGGCTCGGCGGGCAGGCTGGTGGTGTCTTCGATGGTGTCGAGAATGCGGCAGATCAGGTAGGCGACGCCGATTTCGTCGCGCAGGGGCTCACGCAACAGCTCAATGCCCAGCGCAAACGTGCGCGAGACGCCCTTGAGCGCCTCGCGGCAGTAATTGCGTTGTTGAAGGTCGATCACAATGCACTCCGCGCGGAGTATAGCGGCGGATGCGTTGAGGCAAAGACGGTATGAGTTGGGAGGTTGGAGACGGGAGATTGGAGGCTGGAAACTGCCCGTCGCAGAAATTCGGCTTAAAATTTTTAACTTCCCCGAACCCTAAACCCAGAACCCGGAACCCAGAACTGGCCTACGGCCCTTCCTGGTACTTGCGGTACTGGGCTTCCAGCTCGGTCCAGCCGGCTTCATCCAGCGCAAACGTCTTCGTGAAAATCTCGAGCTGGTTGTCCTTGGTTACGGTGCCGTCGATGTCGGCCTTGAAGTACTTGAGCAGTTTCTCGCGGTAGACGGGTTTGCCGCCGGCTTCATGGTGATACAGGAACATGATCAAGCCGATGCAGTATTGCTGCATGACCAGCGCAAGTGTGCGCGAATCGGTGCGCAGCGAATTGACGGTGCTCTTGGCGACTTCCTCAGGCCAGCTGTAGCCGGCGATGTGCTTCTCGAAGATGTCCGGGAAGTCGGCTGAGTCTTTCATGCCGACCAGGTCTTTCACCGTGGCCGCAGGGCCGCCAAAGGAGTTTACGCCGCGGTTGACGGCGTCCTGCTCAAAGGGCTTGATCCAGCGCGCCAGAAAGCGCCGGTGGTCGCCGGTATCCTGCATGAAATCGCGCGGCGCGAAGCTGTCATCGGCTTTGCTGATGCAGGCGGCGAAGTAGCGCGACAAGAAGTATGTGGTCGCGCGCCGAAACTCGGCTTTCTCGTCCAGCTCGCGCGGAGCCTTGGGGTGCCACAGGTCAACGGCCAGGCGCGCAAGGCCATGCAGCAAGTCGTTGGTGTCAGACTGGTCGGCAGGAATCACGCCGCTGAGGCGCCCCCGCGTATGATCGATAAAGGTCTTGTTGCGCGCGGTGTCGATTGTGGCCCGCAGGTCACTCAGGTACGCGCGCCATGAATCCTGGGTCGCGAACAGCACGAGCACAATCGGCGCCTTGTCGCGCTCGGACTGCGACTCAATGCCCGCAGGCAGACTGCGCGTGAGCTCAAGAGGTGTGGCGACGTTGGCGCGGTACCACTCAAGCAGCGCGGCGGCGGATTGCCTTGCGCGCTCAGCCTCGGGCCGGGTTTCGCTTTCGCTGGACCGGCGGCCGACCTCGGCAAACACGATCAGCGGTTCTGCCACATCCATCAGCCATTTGCCGCGCGCGTGAAAGCGCTCGGCGGACACTTCGCGCTGGACCTGCGCGGCCACCAGCCGGAACGGCTCGTCGCGCGCAATGCGGGCAAGTTCAGCGGCCAGTTCATCCAGCGAAGTCGCGATTTGCTGCAGACGCTCAAGCTGAGGTTTGAGCACCCAGCCTTCGTCACTTTTCGATTCAATGTCGCGCAGCTCATTGGCCAGCACGTCGGCGCCGGTCAGCACGCCGCTGTCGTGCAGGCCCGTGGCGCGCGTGACCTGGGGGCCGAAGTCATAGAACTGGCGGCCGAGCAGGCCCTGGGCCTGGGCCCACACCTCGGGCTTGTCTTTCTTGCCACGGTAGCGCTCCACCACGGTGCGGCGCAGCGTGTCGGTGGGCACGTCGTTGCGCATGCCTTTCAATTCAAGGGCCAGCGCCATCAGGTCGGCATCGGACAACTCGCCGCCCTGTTCGTCCCATGCTGCTTTCACTACCGCTTCGGCCAGCAGCGAAAGGTCGGCGCTGTCCAGCTTGGCCTCTTGTGCCTGCCGAAACAGCGACAGGAAATCACGCAGTGCCAAGCCGGGTGTATTCAGCCGGTTCATGATGTCGTCCCGGCGGCTCACTTTGGGTACATCGGGGTCTTGGGCGCTTTGATTGGCACCGATTGGACCCGCGGGGTGGTCCTGCCCGTCCCCGACGCTTGAACTGAACGCCCCAAGGGCCAAGGCAGTAACCAGCACGACCGCGACCAGGACGACCGCGCCGACACCCACCAGGACTGGAAGCGGGCTTTTCTTGCGTGCCTGCTGCGCCGCGGTGATGGTGGTTTCACGCTGTTGCGAAAACGCCTGCGTGGGCGCGACGACCTGTACGACGCGGCCCGAATCGGTCTTGCGCATGACGGCTGTGCCCGAGCCCATTTCGACCTGAGGCTCAGCAAAGATGGCGGGCACGGTCAACTGGTTGCCGCATTGCTTGCAGGCGAACTGGCGACCCGCGTACTCGCCGGCGACCTTGTAGGCCTTGGAGCAGTCGGGACAGGTAAAGGAAATGGCGTCAGCCATGACAGATCAACCAAGGCAGCGAAGTTGGACTTGTGTCATGTTATCAAGATTTGACGTTCAGGTGAATGCACAGCCGGTATGGGCAATACGAAATCCCGAATGGCGGACAGGCAATGCCGCCCTGACGAAGGCGGGAGCGACTGGGCCACAGAAAATCCCAAAGCAAATGCGTTCAGCACTTGGCAAAACCAAGGCCATGCACGGAACTTCACCGCAGTCCTCCGTGGCTCTTTGCCTCTATGGTGAAACACCGTGTCTCGCGGCAAGGCGCGAGAATGGGCATGCGTGGGGGCGTTGCAGCCTCCCCCTTTACTCGCCCAAGGTGCGAACTATCATTCGCGGCCCTATCGGGCGGGAAGCCGCCCGGCAGGCGGGTGTAGCTCAGTGGTAGAGCATCACGTTGCCAACGTGATGGTCGTGGGTTCGAGTCCCATCACCCGCTCCATACTCAACGCGCCCGGCAAACCGCCGGGCGCGGCTCATTTGCAGCCGCCTCAATTCAGCAGGCGATTGATTTCGGCCAGCTTTTCGGGGGGCGTTTTGCCGCCGCGCTTGGCCAGCTTCACCACGGCGCGCATGGCGGCTTTGTACAGCTCGCGCGCGTCGCCCTCCAGCAGATCAAGGTGGCGGCGAATGCTGCCGGTGTCGCCCCGTGCCACCGGACCGGTCAGGGCCAGGGTCAGGTCCAGTGCCTCTGCATTGTCCAGCGTGCCGCGCACCAACGGCAGCAGCAACTGCGGCGCGGACGGCACCCCGGCATCTTTCAAGATCTGACCGGCTGTTTCGAGCAGGCCCAGCAGTGCGTTGCTGGCCAGCACTGCGGCTGCGTGGTAGGCGGTCCACTGGTCTGGCTTGAGCTCAATAGCATGCACACCCAGCAGGCGACTTACCGCCCGCAGGTCTTCGACGAGGTCCGGCGGCCCGGCAATCGCGGCGTAGCTGCCGGGGACGCGCGCGTGCCCGTTCTCGGGCGGCAGGCTTTGCAGCACGTGAAACACGCCGGTGTTGGCGCCGGCGTCGGCCAGTGCCTTGAACACGCCGGGGCCGCTGACGCCGGAAGTGTGGACAAATTGCAGATGCGAAATGCCGGGCAGGGCGGCGAACGTGGCTGCCATAGGTTCAAGGGCGTCGTCGCGCACGGCGACCACCACGATGCACCCCTTGGGCAAGCCACGAACAAAGTCGGCAGGTTCGGTGACCAGGGCCAGCTTCTGGGTATGGGGCCTGCCGCGTCCGCCGATGCGGACTAATCCACCGTCACAGGACTGAAGTGCGGCGGCAAGGGCGCGGCCGAAGCGCCCCATGCCAAAGATGGCAACGGGCGAAGCCATGGGACCATTCTAGCGAACGCGGGCGAAATCGCGCGAAAAACCGCACGCGGGATTGACTAGCTTGCACTGTAGTTATCGGCCGGCGAGTTTCTGGATGTCCGGGTTCACGTCGTAGTTGTGCACGACGTTGCCGAATGCGTTCTTCCACTGGCGCACGCGCTCGCGCGAGACGTTGTATTCCTCGGCGATGGTTTCGCCGCTGGTGCCGTCTTTGAGCAGCTTCAGGAAGCGCTTGAAACGCGCTTTGCCGTACTGCTTGATGAAATTGTTCGCAACGGTCGCGGGATCGACGGCGGGCTGGCTGTTGGACACGAGTCCTCCTTGCACGGCATGCGCTTGCATGCTTTTTCATGCGCTGCACGCCGGTATTGACGTGTAAACACCAGCATGGCGGATTGCTCTTGGCATGTCAAGACCAAAGGCCCGTGCCAAAACAGGCTTGCGGGGTCCGGAATGGCCGCTGGAACCCCGTTGCCTAAGCCGCCCCTTTTCCTTACATTCTTCCCCCGATTCGATACCCCTGGAACACTGCACATGGCTGGTCAAGTTGCCGTTGGTTCGTTTGCACAGGACCGTGCACCCGCAAAGGCGGGCGCCGCAGGCTGGATTCTGAACCCAAGCTGGGACAAGCGCTGGATCATCCTGCCCGCGCTGCTGGCCCCGATACCGCCGCTGATTTTCTATGCCTCGATGTTTCTGCTTGAGCGCTACTCGGCGTTCGACGCCGCCACGCGCATGGGCGTCGCCGAAGACATTGTCAGCCTGGTAGTGATGGTGCTTGCCGGCGGGCCGCACGTCTGGGTGACCTATACACGAACGTGGCTGCACCCCGAGTTCAGGAAGCGCGAGAAAATCTGGTTCTTCGCCAGCTTTGCCGTGGTGCCGACGGTCGCCATCCTGGCGCTGTCGTCGGAGCTCACGCGCACGTTGCTGCTCACCGGCTTCTTCTTGATTGCCAGTCTGCACATCATTCACCAGCTCAGTTACGTCGTGCGCTTTTACCAGGACCGTGACGCCGCCCGGCCCTCGCTGAAGTCGCGCATGATCGACATTGGTGCGGTGCTGTTTCCGCTTTACCCGGTCAGCAGCTTCCGCATGGTGATGGTGAACGAAAACACCTGGGCGTGGGCCTGGGCACAGTCGTTCTTTGGCGAGAACGCTGCGGCCTGGCGCTTTCACATCGGCCGCGTGAACCCCTTGCTGCCGGATTTCATTCTCAGCGACTGGTTCTGGATGGCGAACCTGCTGGGCTTCGTGGTCTGCACGACGCTGTGGGTGACCAAATCAGTGCGTGAGCATCGCCTGGGCATTCTGCAGAAGCCCAAGTTCCTGCTGATCGCGTGCGCGATTGGCGTCGGCTTGTTCTGCCCGCTGTGGCCGAACCTTGATTCAAGTTTCCAGGGCTTCAACCTCTGGCACAGCATCCAGTACATTGCGCTTACGTGGTTCATCATGCGCATGCAGGTGAACAAGGGCGTGAAACTGAACCGCTTCGTGCGCTGGCTGAGTGAAGACGACAACACCGGCCGCCGCTACTACAGCATCGCGTTCGTGCTGGTGCTGGCGATTATCGGGCTGATCATGGGCATTGCCGTGATCCTGTCAACGGCGCAGGGCGTGGGCATGTTCGCCGGCAGCGGCGAGGCGGGCACGCTAAGCTACAAGCCGGGTGGCGTGTTGCAGGCCTACTACCTGCTCGGGTTCGGGTTGCTGTTGACGCACTACTTTCACGACGCATTCTTTTTCAACCTGCACACGTTCAAAGACAAAGCCATCAACACGCGCTAGTTGATTTGCCGCAAAGGACGCGAAGTGCGCGAAAGCAGCGCTGTCGCGTCCTTTGCATTTTTTCGAAGGGCGAGGTCACACACAGTCACTGTTCTTCGCCGGCTGGCGCGGCAACGCTGGCATCTACTCACCGGATAATGGCAACGACGATGAAACCACGGGTGAACACGGGTGCACACCCTTGGCGGAAGTCATGGCACTTGTGTTTACCCGTGTTCACCCGTGGCTAAAAGAACCTTGGCAACCAGAGCCAAAGCCACCATGGTGCGCAAGTTTCTTGGCTTGGCAGCGCTAGCTGGCTGCACGGGGTCTTCGTGACTTCGTGGCTTGGTGTGAGTCACGCAGTGCCCCTTGCGTGTAGCGGGCGCCTAATGAACCCTGACCTTCATGCCACGACGCATCACCATGCTATTGCCGCATTACCCGCCCGACGTCGCAGCCGACGGCCAGTTGTTCGCGTTGCTGGCCCGTGAGCTGGCGGCGCGTGGGCACGACGTGCGGGTGCTGGCGTGGTCGCCGCGCTACCAGGGCGTGCGCACGAACTGGGCGCGCCGCGAAACCGCCGACGGCGTGCGCGTTTCCCGCTGCTGGGCGCCGGGCGGCAAGTCGCTGCTTGCGCGGGGGTTCGCCGCCTGGTGGATCACGAACACGGCGTTCTGGCGGGCGCTGTTTTCGCGCGGCGTGCTGTTGATGCCGTCGAGCCCGCCGACGCTGGGGCTGGTCGGCTGGTGGCTGTCGTGGATCGGTCGCAAGTACATCTACGTGCTGCACGACATTCACCCTGAGCTTGGCATCGCGCTGAAGCGGCTCAAGCCGGGCCTGCTTGCATCGCTGCTGCGGTTTGCGCAGCGCCGCGCGCTCGCACGTGGCCGCACTGTCACGCTTACGCCGGGCATGGCTGACAAGGCGCGCGATCTGCAGCCGCGCGCCAAGGTCAGCGTGATCCCGAACTGGGTGGACACGCAGGCGATCAAGCCCAGGCCGAAGGCCGCCAGCGCGTTCGCCCGCGAGCACGGGCTGGTTGAGCCGTTCGTGATTCAATACAGCGGCAACCTGGGGTTGCTGCACCCGCTCGACGGCTTGACGCAGGCGATGCGCGAGCTGCCCGAAGCGGTGCTGTGCTACATCGGGCGCGGCGCGAAACTTGAGCCGACGAAGGCACTGGCGCAGGATGTTTCGAACGTGCGGTTTTTCGACTATCAGCCGTTGGCGACGCTGGAGGACAGCCTTGCCGCGTGCGATGTCGGCGTCGTCGCCATCGAGCCCGGCGCGGACAGGCTGGCGATGCCCAGCAAGCTGCAAGGCATTCTGGCATCGGGCAGGCCGGTGCTCGCGCTGGCGCCGCCGGAGAGTGAGCTGGCAAAGCTGATCGAGCAGCACCAGTGCGGCTGGGTGGTGGGGGACAGCAACGACCCGCAGGCCGTAGCGGCCGCAATTCGTGCAGCGATGTCAGGCAACCGCGAGCAAAGAGCCACCAACGCCCGCCAAGCCGCCGATCAGTTCTCGGTGCAGCAGGCCGCTGACGCGTACGAGAAGGTTATTCAGGTTGCGGCAGGTGGCTGAGCATTTCTTCGACCTTGCGCACGCCGTGTTTGCCCAGCAGGGTTTTGTGCAGCATCGCGCGACCAAGTACCTCGCGGGCGCGCGCAGGCTCGTTGATCGCCGTGTGGTGCATGGCAGCCACCAGCAGCGCCTCAACCTCGTGCGTGGTGCCGTCAGATGGCGACAGCGCTTGCACGACCAGCGCGGTATCCCAGCCCGCGGGGCCGGCGCCCTGCGCGTGCTGCCCTGCCAGCAGTGCCAGCGCGCAGAAACGCTTTGCGCGCGCGCCGCGCCGTGAAAGGCTGGCGATCAGCCAGCCGGTGTTCGGCAGACCCTTGTGCGCGTCTGGAAAAATCTGCCCCGCGGCCCAGAAAGCTGCGCCCGCGCTCAGCAGGCACAGCACGTCGCGCCACAGGGCGTGGCCTGCGGCTGTCGCCCAAGCAAAGCCGCCGATCGTGGCAACCAGCAGCAGCAGCGTGCCCACGGGCCCGCCCCACAACAGGCGCGCGTAGCGGCCCGGCAGGTTGGTGTCGTCGCGTGGCAGCCAGCGCTGGTAATGCAGCCCCGGCAGCATCGAGCGTGTCATGCCCAGCGCAAACGGCCGCCAGCGCAGGCCCGCAGCGAACCCGGCCACCAGGCGGCCCAGCATGACCGCGAGTGCGCCGCTGAACACCACAAGCGGCGCAGCCCACAGCCAGTGCGACTGTGCGAATGCGTCGGGGTCAGCCTCGGGCCACAACTCGCGCAGCAAGGCGGACTTGTGCGACGCGCGGGCAAATTCAAGTAGCTCGAAGTACAGCAGGAAACACAGGATGACGAACACGAAGCCGACCGCCCAGAGTGCCATGCCGGCTGTGCGAAGGCCCTTATCGTCAGCGGACACCTCAGGTGTCTCCTTGGCTGGATTGTATCATCAAGCCATGGGCCTTTTCGGATTCGGCAAGGTGGAGTGCCCGGTTGACCCCGATTCACGCGAGTGGATCGAGGCCAACATGAAGTGGTTCGCCGAGGAATTCGGCGACTCTCGCCTGAAGGCGCCCGTCATCCTGCCCGTCGACGAGTTCTTTCCCTTTGGGCTGGACGGTACTGAAGCGACGGCGCACCGCATGTTTGCGCACGTCTGTGGTTTCATGGAAGTCAACCCCGACGACGTGCACCTGGAGTTCGCCGAGCATGACGAGCCGCTGACCACCCGCACGCTTGAGTACAACTGGAGCAGCGACGCGCCCGCGGGCACCTATGAAGACAACGTGTACACCAAGATTACGATCAGCCGCGCCCACCTTGACAACGCACTGGGTTTCGTTGCGACGGCCGCCCATGAGCTCGGCCACTTTCTGTTGCTGGGGCAGGATCGGCTTGACGCCGATGAGCCGGACCACGAGCCACTGACCGACTTGCTTACGGTGTACTTCGGGTTGGGAATTTTCGGCGCCAACGCGAGCCTCGTCGAGCGGCAGTACGAGGGCGCGATTGGTATGGCTGGATGGGGGTATTCCCGGACGGGCTATCTGGACTTTCCGATGTGGGGATACGCGCACGCTGTGCTTGCTCACGCCCGCGGCGAAGACAAGCCGCCCTGGGCCGCGCACCTGCGACCCGACGTGCGCGCGCTGTTCAAGAGGGGCATGAAGTACATCCAGCAGGGTGGCTGACGGTGGCCGGCGCAAACGGCCACGCATGCATGGACTGAAGGCCGATGCCGTTACTTGCGGGCTTCCACGCCTTCTATGTTGTAGCGCTCCATCTTGTTGTAGAGGCTCTTGCGGGCGAGGCCCAGCCTTCTGGCTGCGAGTGTCTTGTTGCCGCCGCAGTCTTTCAGCACCATCCGGATCACTTCGGCTTCGATCTCGTCCATCGTCATGGTCAGCCAGCGGCGCGACACTTCCTGTTGCTCGAAGCCCAGCGCCACTGAGCGGTCCAGAGCCCCCAGCGCCTCTTCGCCCAGGGATATCCAGCGCACCACGAAGTTCTCAAGCTCGCGCACGTTGCCCGGCCACGGGTAGTCTTTCAGGCGCTGCATGATTTCGGCTTCGGGCGCTTTCACCTCGATCCCGTAGCGCAGGCCGTGCTTGCGCAGGAAGAACTCCACCAGCGCCGGAACATCTTCAGTGCGCTGGCGCAGCGGCGGCACCCTGATCTCGAAGGTGTTCAGGCGGTACAGCAGGTCGCTGCGAAACTGTCCCTCGCTGACAAAGCGCTCGATCGGCGCGTTCGTGGCCGTGATGATGCGTACGTTGATCTTGATCGCGTCCGCGCTGCCAAGCCGCCGCACCTCGCGCTCTTGCAACACCCGCAGCAGCCGCTTCTGAAAGCTGAGCGGGATGTCGCCGATTTCGTCCAGGAACAACGTCCCGCCCTCAGCTTGCTCAAACAAGCCGATGCGGCGCTCACGCGCGTCGGTGAAGGCGCCGGCTTCGAACCCGAAGAGTTCGCTTTCGATCAGGGATTCGGGGATGGCAAGGCAACTCTGGCCGACAAACGGGGCGTCGCGTCGGGCACTCAGGGCGTGGATAGCGCGGGCGACGACTTCTTTGCCCGCCCCGCTCTCGCCCAGGATCATGACGGGGAACTCTGCCCCCGCCACCTGCAGGATCTGCTGCTTTAACTCCCGCATGAGCAAGGAGTTGCCAACTACGGTCTGGAGCGGGTCCGCCATATGTGCAAGAATAACACACCAATTTCAAAACGCATCAGCAGGCCCGGCGCTATCCTGAACCACCATGCCCGAACCGTTCTTCGAATTTCTACGCGAGCCAAACCGCGAGAGCTTTCTGGCCGCGCGCCGCGCGGTGCTGGAAGATCCCAGCTACCAACCATACTCGACAGAACTTGAAGAACTCGACGCGCTGATTGAGCAGGAAGACTACCAGGGCGTGCTCGACCGCATGCCCGAGCTTGTGCCCAATCTTGTGTTGTCGCCGCGCCTGCACTTGATGCTGGCGTACACCCAGCGCCGGCTCGGCAACACCGACTCCGCCGACATGGAAGGCGCCATCGCCCGCACCTGCGCCGACGGCATCCTGATGACCGGCGACGGCACAGCCGAAAAGCCGTGGCTGGTGCTGCGCACATCGGACGAATACGACGTGCTGATGTTCATCGACAAGAAGATGGAGACTCAGGCGCTGATCCGCAGAGACGGCAAGGCGCTCGACCGCCTGGCCTGCGAAGACGGCAGCGAAGTCTGGTTCGATGTAAGCGACGCGATGAATGCGTTGAACAAGCAGTTGCGCCAGTCGCCCTAGAACATGCGCTGGGCAAAGAAGCGGTCGATGCGTGTCCACAGGTCGCGTTCGCCGGCTTCGCGGTACTCGAAGTTGCCCTCTTCATTGTCAAAGAATGCGTGGCCGACGCCGGCGTAGGTGTAGGTCTCGTCATCCAGCGGGCTGGTCGAAAGCACGCGCTCAAGCTCGCGCACATCCTCAATCGGGACCTCGGAATCCAGCTCGCCGAAGACAGCCAGAATGGGTGCTCGTGACTTGCTCACCACTTCAAGCGGCTGGCGGATGATCACGTCGTCGGCGACGGGCAGCTTGACGAAGGGGCATACTACAACGCAGGCATCCAGCTCTTCGTCGCAGGCCAGCAGTGCTAGTGTGCCGCCAAGCCATGCGCCGACGGTGCCCACCTTCTTGCCCCCGCCCATGGTTTTGCGCAGCTCGCGCGCCGCCTGCTTGACCTGCTGCACGCCATGCACGATCTCGTCGAGGCTGACGTTGTCGATCGTGCGCGGCTGCCGCGTAAGCTCGAGAACCCGCACGGCAAAGCCTGTGTTGGCAATCCCCTGAGCTGAATGCATGACCGCCTTGTCGGCGACAAAGCGCTTGGGTACCAGCACAACGCCGGCTTTCACCGGCCCGGTTCTAGGGTTGACGAGCATGCGGCGTACGTTAACCCCCGCGCACCCACAGGGCCATAGCCCACTGCCAGAGGGTTATAAATCTGTGTGCTGGCGGGATTCTGGGAAAGTCGACCACAAAGGAGACAGGACAGGCAGGACGGGAGGATTGGCCCTTTGTTCCGCCTTGCTCCGTGCGATTCCGAGTACTCAGCGGCTGCTTCAGGCGTTTCGATATTGCCGTGAGCTGCCCGCCGGAACATAACTCGCGCTGTGAACAAACCCGACCCCACGGTTCTGCACGGCGATTCACTGGTTCTCGCGACTGAACTGCCGCAGGGGCAGGCGGACCTCATCTATCTTGACCCGCCGTTCTTCACCAACAGGCGCCAGCGCAACCGCACCGGCCACCACTACGACGACCGCTGGCCCGGTGGCCTTGCCGAGTACCTGGCGTTTCTGCGCAAGCTGCTGGAAGCCGCGCGACCACTGCTTTCCGCCAACGGGCTGCTGGCGCTGCACCTTGATTGGCGCGCGAGCCACTGGGGCCGCGTCGAGCTTGAGCGCTTGTTCGGGCCCGAGGCCTTCATCAACGAGATCATCTGGGCCTACCGCACCGGCGGCAGCAGCAAGCGCCACCTGCGCCGCAAGCACGACACCATCCACGTCTTTGCCAACGGGCCGAAGTACGTGTTCAACCCGTCCACCGAAAAGAGCCGCCTGGCCCACCGCTATGGCTTTACCAACGTGCAGATCCTCGATGATGGCGACGGCCCGTACACCCTGAGCGGCCTGCGCGACGTGTGGGAGATCCCGGCTTTGCGGGGCAACATGAAAGAGTGGGCGGGCTACCCGACGCAAAAGCCGCTGGCGCTGCTATGCCGGCTGATCGAGTGCTTCACGAACCCGGGTGCGCTGGTGATGGACCTGTGTTGCGGCAGCGGCAGCACGCTGGTTGCGGCGCGCAGTCTTGGGCGCAAATGGCTCGGCGTAGACAGCAACGCCGACGCCGTGAAGCTGGCACTCAGCAGGCTATCGCATTGAAAGCGCGGAGTTATACTCTTGCGCTGGGTGAGTTGATGCTCATCCGGGGTTGCTTTGAAACTCGGGAATCAGCCTGTAAGTGCATACAAGCGCGCTCGTTAGGGCGGTGCTGACAGGCTGGCCTTTGGCCCACCTGGGGGCGAACCAACAAGATGCCAATCAATCTTCGATACGGTCAGCAGGCAGTCGCGCGCGGGTTTCTTACGCCTCAGCGGCTGCAGACGGTACTGGCGAAACAGCAACAGCTTGACAGCCAGGGCAAAAAGGTCAGCGTTCGCATGATCCTCGAGAAGTCGAAACTTCTCAGCGACGATCAGCTTTCGCAGATTGACCGTGACCTGAACATCAAGGTGGTCAAGAAACGCACCGGCAAGCTGGATCGCCCGGGCGTAGACGCCCGCCGCCAGCAGCGGCCGGCCACCGGGCCCGTGGGCGCGCAGAACTTTGCGGGCGACGCCGTGCCGCAGTTCAGCGGCATGTCCGGCGGCGACCCCGACGCGACTGTGTTTTCGCCGCCGCCACCCGAGATGCAGAACAAGATTCGCAACGAGCGCGAACGCTCAAAGGCTGAGCAGAAACGCAAGCAGGACCAGGAAGCCGCGGCCTTCTTCGGTGACGACAACGCCAGCCCCTTTGGCGCCGACCCGTTTGGCGGCGACGCCATGGCGCCCGAGCCGATGCCGATGCAGCCCATGGGCGGTTTCGGCGACGAAATGCAGCCTGAGCCCTTCGGCGACGAGATGCAGCCCGAGCCTTTCGGCGGCGGATTTGGCGGCGGTTTCAACGAAATGCAGCCTGAGCCCATGCATGGCGGTTTCGGCGGCGACGACCTGCAGCCCCAGGGCGATGGGTTTGGCGAGGAGGCGCCTTTCAGCGCGGACCCATTCGGCGCTGAACCGGAAGAATTGAGCCGCATGGACTCAAGCCCCAAGCTGTCCAGCCTGCCGGTTGAGTTTGACGGTTTCGGTTCGCCTGAAGATGAAGAGCTGCCGACGATCGGCGCAGGATTTGATGAAGACCCGGCCCCGCCGCCACGGCGCCAGCCGGCGTTCCAGCCCCAGCCTCAGCGACCGCAGCAGCCGGCCTATGCCGCGCCGATGAATGACCTGAACCCTGCCGGCGATGGCTTTGACGATTTCGGCAACGATATCCGCTCGCCGGAAGAGCTAGACTCAGCCCCGATGCCGGGCGCGCGCGGCGGTGGCAACCTTGACGCCACGATGTTCAGCCCACCGCCCCCGGGCATCGGTTCCCCGCGCCAGAAAACCGGCGCGATGGAAAAGACCATGTTCAGCCCGCCGCCGCCGGGATTTCACCCGCGCGACCGGCAAGCCGCCCCAGAGCCGGAACCGGAACCGGAGCCGATGGGCGACGAATGGGGCGAGCCGGCGATGGACGAACCGGCAGGTTTCGAAGACGCCGTTGCAGGCGCTGACATGGACGCCACGGTGTTCAGCCCGCCGCCACCTGAGTATGAAGAACGCCGCCGCGAAACCGAGCGGAAGCAGGCCAGCGCACGCGGCCGCCAGGGCGCGGACGACTTTGGAGAGGTAGATATTCCGGTCGGCAAGCGCATGGACGACGTGCCGACGTCACCGTCGCAGGGCGATGACGTGCACCCATTGCGCCGCGGCGTGGGCACAAGCAGCAGCAGCGGCGTCAACCGCACCACGTCAAAGCGTCGCCCGGCGCAACGCAGCCCGAGCAGCCAGGTGCCGGTATCGGTGCCCGACGATGTCGCCGACGAGTTGCCCAGCGACGATATCGGCGCCGACATTCCCGACGACATGCCCGAGTCCGTCGGCGCACCCGGCGGCAAAGGCCCCGGCAAGTTTCCGCCCAAGGCCGCCAAAGAAAAGAAACAGACAGGCAAGCGCGACCTGCCACGCGACAAGGTTGAGGTACCGGCCGCGGAGGGCGAAGAGGGCGAGAAGAAAAAGAAGAGCAAGACCAGCTCACGCGTGATTCTGCTGTTTCTGCTGCTGCTGGTGATCGTGCTTGGCTTGCTGATCACGCCAATCGCGTACCCGACCCACGGCATCGAGCAGCTGGACCAGTTGCGCAACCACCGCAGCGCGGCCCCAATCTACGATTATGTGCAGGACATCTACGACACGATCACCGGCCAGCCGCCGCGGCGCAAACCCGGCACCGTGCCGCAGGACCCGATTATTCTGCCCGGCAACGGCGCACCCGATAACTCGCCGTCCAACAGCCCCGCACCTGAGAACAGCGGCGGGTAACACGCATCACCAAGCACCCGAACGGGCCGGCACGCCGGCCCGTTTCAGTAAAAGGCAGGCATGGCAGACCACGACCAACTTCGCGCCGAATTTGAAACCGCGGGCCAGGGCCACGTGTTTGCATGGTGGGACGAGCTGGGCGACCGGGCGCGCCGCCGCCTGGCGCGCCAGTTGGCCACAGTTGACCTGTCAAGACTTGGAGAACTGCGCGCCGCCGTCACGGCGCTGACGGCGCCCCACCCACGGACGCTGGCACCCGCCCCGGTGTTTGAACTTGCCGACCGCGAGTTTCCGTACTCGCTGGCCGATGCCGCCCGCGCCGTGGCGCCAATCGGCGACAAGGCCCTGCGCGACGGCCAGGTGGCGGCATTGCTGGTCGCCGGCGGCCAGGGAACAAGACTTGGCTTTGACGGCCCCAAGGGCTGCTTTCCGGTGCTGCCGCTGACGGGCATGACGCTGTTTGAGGTGTTCGCCCGCAAGCTGCGCCGCGTCGGCCTTGAGCACGGCGTTACGCCGCCGCTGTACATCATGGTCGGCAGCCACAATGAAAGCGCGACCGTCAACTTCTGGCAGGACAACAACTTCTTCGGCCTTGAGCCCGACAACGTCAAGTTCTTTGCCCAGGGCGAAATGCCCGCGCTCGATGCCGATGGCAAACTGGTCATGGCTGCCCGCGACACGCTGTTCACCGGCCCAGATGGCCACGGCGGCGTGCTGCAGGCTTTACACGTCAAGGGCATGCTGGCCGACATGCGCACCCGCGGCGTGCGCTGCCTGAGCTATCTGCAGGTCGATAACGCCCAGACGCCGGTCGCGGACAGCGCCTTCCTGGGGCTGCACATCGCGCAGGGCGCCGAGGTCAGCCTGAAGGTCGTGCGCAAGATCGACCCCGCCGAGAAGGTCGGCATTTTCTGTCTGGATGACGGCGTGCCCGGCATTGTCGAGTACTCCGAGTTCAGCCAGGCCCAAAGCAATGAACGCGCGGGCAACGATCTCAAGTACTGGGCCGGCAGCATCGCCGTGCATACCTTCAACGTCGACTTCCTGAGCCGCCTTGCAAAGAACGGCACCGACCTGCCGCTGCACGCCGCGCACAAGAAAGTTCCGCACGTCGACCGCGACGGCAACGCCGTCGAACCCGCACAGCCGAACGCCTACAAGTTTGAGCGCTTTATCTTCGACACGATTCCGCTGGCGGGCAACGTAATGTGCCTTGAGGTCCCACGCGAAGAACAGTTTCTGCCGGTAAAGAACGCCGACGGCCCGCACAGCCCCGAAGGCTTCAAGCAGGCATACCAGGACTATTTCGGTAGGGCAGTAGAAGCCGCCACCGGCAAGCGCCCGCCAGCCATAGAGGTAGACCCCCTGGTCGCCGAAAGCGCCCGCGAAGTGATCGAACTGGCAAGAGACGCCGCAGAGTGGGACCTCACCAAACCACTGCACATTCGTGCGTCGGCTGTTTGAACGCAGCTGCGCGTTTCCTTTCGCAAGTTTCTGCACCAAATGCAAACTACAGTCTCACGCGGAGGCGCAAAGGCGCGGAGAACCGCCGCGCGTGCGCTATTGCGACTCCGGGCCTTCACGAGACGCCGCAGTTCGTGATTAGCTGTGAGCTTCGGACGGTCTTGCGCGAAGTGCTGGAAGCATTGGATCAAGGCAAGTCTGGTGGGGTCTATAACTTTGGATCGGAGGAGTCGTGCGCAACAAGCCGGCAAGACCCGCAGAACTGCCAATCCCTGCCAGCGCGAAGCGCGATCGCAAGGCGAGGGAAATGATCCGCGCATGGATTGCTGAGGGAGACCTCTGGTGCACGATCAATGTCGGGACTTGGGCGGGTGTTGACTTTGTGGACGAGTCGACCGCATGGGGAATCCTGCTGTCCGATGTGGCGCATCACGTTGCCAATGCGCTACACGAGGAGCATGAAGTGCCAAAACAGGAAACCCTGAATCAGATCCGTCTAGCTTGGGATCGAGAGTTTGAGGGGCCCACTTCTGGCCACAATGGCCAGTATGCTGGCGACGATGAGTAGAGGGCGGACCCAATCACCTAATGCGATATCACCTGCCACCTAGGGTCTCACGCAGAGGCGCAAAGCGGCGGTGCCGTACACGGGGCCGAGACGCGGATTCAGTCAGATGTGCACTCCGAAGGAGTGCTGAGACTCCAGCCCACGGCGCAAGCCGTGGGTTAGCGAATGGCGAGTCAGTCGAGCCCCGCAGGGGCGGAAGAAGCGTCAATCCCAAAGGTAATCTTCTTGTGGCTCAATTCCGTGAAGCCTCAAAAACCAGCGAAGCTCGTCTTGAAACGACTGCTTCTTGTGGTGTTCTTCCTGATTGTCGATGTAGCCAATGATTGTGTCGATGCGGTCATGGCTGACGCTGAACGCTGAGTATCCCGTCTGCCACGCGAATCCGGGCGCCCCTTCTTCCTTCATCCAGCGCGACGAGTTCGTCTTGATCACGCGCATCAGGTCCGCGACGTTCAGCTTCGCGGGGTACTGGATCAGCAGGTGGGCGTGATCGGCTGGTCCATTGATCCTGATCGCTGTCGCGCCCTCCTCACGCGTTATTCCTCCCACGTATGCGAACAGACGCGCGCGCAGGGCGTCGTCGGCAATCGGCTCGCGGCCCTTGGTGGAAAAGACCGCGTGGATCACGAGTTTGGCGTTGGTGTGTCCCATGAAGGCATTCTTACGCGCCTTCGGCGCTGCGTCTAACGGATTTGCTAACCCACGGCTTGCGCCGTGGGCTGGAATCAACGCACCCCTTCGGGGTGCGGACAGTGCTCGAACGCGGACTCAATTGCGGGCATCTGCGGGAGACTGCGAACAACTGCAGCTCACCGCACTTTGGGTTTCTTGCGCTTCTTCTTTTCGCCTTGCTGGCGGGCGGTTTTTGCGGGCTTCTGGCGAAAGCCGGGGCGGCCTTGCACTTCGTTTACGTCCACTACCTTGCCGTCCTCGGTCATGGCCGGCTTGCCGCCGGCTTTGCGGATCACGTTGGCCTGCTGGTAGCGCATCATGATGTCTTGCATGCTCTGGCCCTGCTCGATCAGGTAGTGCAGGTCCCGCAGGTGCGTGCGCAGGCCCAGCCAGAAAAACACCAGCACCACGCCGCACACAGCGATGCCGGCGCTGCGCACACTCAACGAGTGGTACGACTCGAAATCCTGCGGGCTGAACGTGGTCGCGTACGCCACGCTCAGCGCGAACAGAATCGCCGCGGCGCTGATCAGGTTGGCGGCCAGCCCGTCGCGCAGAAAGCCCATCCACGCAATCGCCAGCAGCGTCATTGGTAGCGTGATCAGCAGGCTCAGCCACGGGCCGATGTTGACGTACACGCCCGAGACCTCAAGCAGCGAGGGCAGCGCGACAACCACGATTACCAGCACGCTGAGAATGGCAGCCGCGCGCTTGGCCTTGAACGGGATCGGCCTGGGTACGCGCTTGCCCGGGGCGTCTTCGCGCTCATACGTAACTGACGGCTTGGTCATCTGCCGCGCGAGCTTACGGGCGGCGCCAGAGTTCGGGTCCACGTTCACTTACTTTCGTTTTCAGGTCCTTGTGCTGCTGCTCGATCAGCTTTGACAGTTTCGGCCAGTGAAGCCGCTCAAGCGTATAGTGGTCTGTCTCGACAAGCGCCATGCCCTTGTGGGCCGCCGCCAGCCCCAGGTGATGTTTGATCTCGGCGGTCAGGTAGACGTCTGCGCCTGCAGACAGCGCGTTGGGCAGAAAATCCGCGCCCGCGCCACTGCACAGGGCGACCTTTCGGATGGCCTTGGACTCATCGCCGAGCACACGCGTCACCAGTATGCCCAGCGCCTGCACGCGGCCGACAAACGCGCGGAATGGCTCGGGTGTTTCGAGCTTGCCGATGCGCGCCAGGCCCGTGCCTTTTTCTTTGTTGTGCAGCGGGTACAGGTCGTAGGCGACTTCCTCATAGGGGTGCGCATCGTGCAGGGCGCCAATCACGCGGCCGGCGATTTCGCGTCGCAGCAGCAATTCCAGCCGCAGCTCGTTGGTCTTCTCGAGCTTGCCTGGCGTGCCGGTGAACGGGGTGGTCTTTCCTTCGATGCCCCTGAAGCTGCCTTCGCCGGGGATGGCGAAGCTGCAATCCTCGTAGTCGCCGATGACGCCCGCACCCTGCGCACACAACGCGGTGCGGACTTTCTCGGCGTGGTCCGGCGGCACGAACACGGCCAGTTTGTAAAAGCGTTCGCGCCCGCTATCGACCAGCGGCTTGGTTTCGACCAGGCCCAGCGCCTCGCACAGCGTGTCGTTCAAGCCGCCGACGGCGCTGTCGAGGTTAGTGTGCAGCGCGATCAGGTGAATGCCGTGTTTGATGGCTTTGGCGATCAATCCGCCCTGCAGCTCGGCGACGTTGATACGTTTGAGTGCACGAAATATCGGAGGGTGGTGCGTGACGAGTACGTTGCAGTTTTCGGCAATCGCCTCATCCAGCACATCATGCGTCACATCAAGGCAGAACAGAACGCCCGTTACGTTGGCTTTGCTGTCGCCGACGATCAACCCAACGTTGTCCCACTCTTCGGCCAGAGCGAAGGGGTACAGGCGATCAAAGAAATCAACCAGCGTCGCAACCTTCATGGCGGAAGCATAGCAAGCGTTGCCTGCCGTGGCACTTGCGGGACGGATTGATCGGAAGTTGTCGTGCGATCTTACCGGTCCGGTCCGGCTGCGTTATGCTGCCGCCATGCGCCGACTGGTTTGCATTTGCCTGGTACTGCTTGCCGCATGCGGCAGTGGCAGCCGTCACAACGAGTCGCCCGAGATAAGGGTTGCGGCAGCCGCGAGCCTGACCGGCGCGATCGGAGACCTGGCGGCGGCCTACCCGGACGCAAGGGTCGTATGCAACTACGGCGCCAGCAGCGACCTTGCCCGCCAGATCAAGGACGGGGCACCCGCCGACGTATACATATCGGCGAGCAGCAAGTGGGCCGACTACATGGTCAGTGAGGGCCTGACAGGCATTCCGCCGCTTACGATTGCGCGCAACGTGCTGGTCTGCGTGGTACCCGCCGACTCACGGGCCGACGTGAAGGACCTCAATGCATTACCTCAAGCGGGGTTCAGGCGCATCGTCATCGGCGATGAAGGTGTGCCCGCCGGCGATTACACGCGACAGGCCTTCAAGGCCGCCAATGTGCAGGAAGAACTCAAGTCATCACTGATCGGCCAGAAGGACGTTCGCACCGTGGTCAAAGCGGTTGAAAGTGGCGAGGCCGACTGCGGGTTTGTGTACGCGACTGACGCGCGCACCGCCAAAGTGCGCGTGCTGTTCACCGTGGATGCCGCGCTGCACGCCGAGATCGGCTATTACGCCTGCCTGCTCAAGTCCGCCGCGAACCCTGAGCAGGCCCGCGCCTTTATCACGTTCCTGACATCGCCCGAAGCCACCGCTATCCTGCGTAAAGCCGGCTTTGTGGTGTTCGATGCTGACTGATGCCGAGATTGAGGTGCTTACGCTTTCCGCGCAGGTCGCGGCGCTGGCGGTTGCAGTCAGCATAGTTCCCGGCGTGCTATTTGGCTGGTTACTTGCCCGATGGAAATCGCCGCTGCGTGTGCCGTTGCAGGGCGCGCTGATGCTACCGCTGGTGCTGCCGCCGGTGGTGACGGGCTACCTGCTGCTGGCTGCCTTCGGTCGTCGCGGGCCCCTTGGTGAAGCCTGGAACGCCGTGACTGGCGGGCACATTTCCTACACCACAGGCGCGTGCGTGATTGCGGCCGCCGTGGTCGGGTTTCCGCTGATGGTCGAAGGCATCCGGCTGTCGATGACGGCCGTGGACGGGCGGCTTGAGCAGGTCTCGCGCAGCCTTGGCCGCGGGCGCGCGGCGACCTTTGTGCGTGTCACGCTTCCGCTTTCGCTGCCGGGCATCGTGTCGGGGGCAGTGCTCAGCTTCGCTCGCGCACTGGGCGAGTTCGGCGCAACGATTGTGCTGGCCGGCAACATCGAGGGCGAAACGCGCACGATTCCGGTCGCGGTCTATACGCTCATGAACGTGCCGGGCACCGATGCAGCCGTGTGGCGGCTGGTGGGCATCAGCGTGGTGTTGAGCATGCTTGCGCTTCTGGGCGCGATCTGGCTGGGCGCGCGCAGCGCCAAAAGGCTGCATCCATGATGCTAGAGGCGCGCATTTGTCACAGCCTTCGTGGGTTCACACTGGACGTGAAGCTGGAAAGCCACGGCCCGGTACTGGGCGTGTTCGGGCCTTCGGGTTGCGGCAAGACCACTTTGCTGCATTGCATCGCCGGTTTGATCAAGCCGCGTGAAGCCCGCATCGATGTGCGCACCCGCACGGTGTGCAACCGGCCCGGCGGGACGTGGGTGGCGCCCGAGCGCCGCAAATGCGCGCTGGTGACGCAAGAGCCGCTGCTTTTCCCGCACATCAGCGTGCGCGGCAATCTCGCGTACGCGCCCGGGGCGAGGGACGAACTCGAAAGCGACGGCGGCTGGAAGATCGTTGAAGTGCTGCGGCTCAAGCCGCTGCTTGAGCGCAAACCAGGCGGGCTCAGCGGCGGCGAGAAGCAGCGCGTGGCGCTGGGGCGCGCGCTGCTCAGCAAGCCCGAGTTGCTGCTGCTGGATGAGCCGACAAGCAGCCTGGATGCGGAACTTGCGCGCGATGTGCTGTCGCTGCTGCTGCGCGTCAAACACGACCTGAAAGTGCCGATGGTGTTCGTGACACACAAGGCGCCGGAGTTGCTGGCGCTGGCCGACGACTGCGCGGTGCTTGAGCAGGGGCAAGTTGTGGCGCACGGCGCGCCCGTGGAAGTCCTGCGCAAGCCGCGGGCGATTGGCGTGGCGAACCTGGTCGGCGTGGACAACCTGCTGCGCCTTCGAGTTGTGCGGCACGATGAACCCGGCGGCGTGACGGTGCTTGACCTCGGCGGGGTCGAGCTTGCCGCACCCCTTTGCGACATTGAGCCCACACGCCATGCCAGCATCGGCATCTATGCCGACGAGATCATGCTTTGCCTTGAGAAACCGGCGGGCTTAAGCGCGCGCAATGCGCTGGCCTGCACGGTCACGCAAGTGGACGAGGTCGGGAGCGAAGTGCTGGTGCGCGTGCGGGCCGGTACCAACGAGCTGCTGGCGCGCATTACGCCAGCCGCAGCAGCAGAGTTGGGGCTGGCGAAAGATGCGCGCGCGGTGGCGGTGATCAAGACCTCGGCGTGTCACCTGTTGGGATAGAAAATCTACTGCGGCACGCAATGGCGCTACGAGCGCCACGACGCGACGAAAGTCCGGCGACATCGTGAAGTCTCGTCGCGCCTTCGCGTGGTGTAGTTCGAACAAGAGCCCGGCTTCCGCCGGGCTCGTGGTTAGACGCGGGTGATGCAAGCTTCGCCTTAGTGGCTTTCGGCGAACTCTACCAGTGCCCTTACCGGCGCGCCGGTGGCGGACTTGGCGCTCCAGAGTCGCCAGCCCTCGCCGTCGTTCATGGCAGGCCCGGCGATGTCCAGGTGCGCCCACTTCTGGCCCTTATCGATAAAGCGCTGAAGGAACAACCCCGCGGTGACAGTGCCCGGGTTGCCGCCGATGTTCTGCATGTCGGCAATCGTTGAATCGAGCTGCTTGTCGTAAAAGTCCGGCAGCGGCAGGCGCCACACTTCTTCGCCGACGTTGGCGAACGCCTTCTCAAGGCCCTTGGCCAGCTTGTCGTCGTTGCTCATGAGGCCGACAACCTTGTTCCCAAGTGCCACTACTTGAGCACCGGTCAGGGTTGCCATGTCCACGATCACGCGCGGCTTGAACTCGCGCTGCGTGTAAGTCAACGCGTCGCACAGAATCAGGCGGCCTTCGGCGTCGGTGTTGCCGATCTCGATGGTCTGGCCGCTCATGCTGGTCAGCACGCTGCCCGGGTGATAGGCGCGGCCGTTGATCAGGTTTTCCGTGGCGGGCACAACGCCGACGGCATTGACTTTCAGCTTGAGTTTGCCGATCGCGCCCAGCGCGCAGATGGTCGCGCCGCCGCCGCCCATGTCCATTTTCATGCCCAGCATGCCGGCTGCCGGCTTGATGTCGTAGCCGCCGCTGTCAAAGGTCAGGCCCTTGCCCACGTAGGCGATGGGCTTGTCGCCTTTCTTCCCGCCGTTCCATTCCAGCACTATCAGGTGCGCCGGGATGTCGCTGCCCGCATTGACGCCGAGAAACGCGCCCATCTTCAGCTTCTCGATTTGTGCCTTGTGCAGGATCGTGCACTTGAGGCCAGGCACCTTGCGCGCCATTTCCTGCGCGAACTTGGCCAGTGTCGCCGGGTCAATGCGGTTGCTGGGCTCGTTCACCAGGTCGCGCGCGTGCGCCGTGTACTCGGCGGTGACTTCGCCATACGCCACGCCCTGCTTCAGCTTGGCGGCGTTGCCGCCAGCCAGCGTCACCTTGGTGGCGTGGTGCTTCTTCTTGTCTTTCTTGCTGAACAGCACATCAAAGTGGTAGTCGCCCAGCAGTGCACCCTCGGCGCACCAGCGGCCAATCGCCACGGCATCGCCCTTTGCGCCCTCCAGCGCGATCGCCACGTGCTTGAGCTTGCTGGAGTTCACCGCGCCGCCGCGAAAGAACGCAGCCACCGCCTCTCCAAGCTGCTGCGGGCCGGCCTTGTCTTTCTTGCCCAGGCCGATCAGGAATACGCGGTCAGCGGCGACGGCGTCGCTCTTGTGCAGCATCAACGAGGTGCCGGCTTTGCCCTCGAAGTCTGATTTGTTGAACAGCTTGGCAAGCTGCGCGCCGTACTTGTAGTCGCTGAGGCCCTTGCCTTCGAAGACGGGCACGAGAAGCGCGTCGGCTTTGACCGTGGCACTGTTGTCTGCGTATGAGAACTGCATCGGCATCCTTGGTTGGGGAAACGAAGTCCGGCGCGAACTATCCAATCCGCACCGACGTTATGCAAGGCAGAGTCGCCCCGGCAGCCGCACACTGCAGAAACGCAAACGGCTGTTGTCCACGAAGGGCCACCAAGGATCACCAGGCACCGCTTCCTGGCTGACAACTTCGCGGCTGTTGTTGGACCCTGTCAACTGCCGTAGGCAGCCACGAGTGAAGTTCCGTTCTCTTCCTGCCTCGAACTGCATTTGCCGCGAAAGCGCCAAAGCGCGAAAAATGCCATTGGCCGTTTAGCGCTTTCGCATTTTCGCGGCCAACGCAGTACGCTCGTGTTCACCAAGCGACACTCAGAGCCACAACATTGCAGCCAGATTTGTGTTTCTTAGTGGTACTTAGTGGCCCTTCGTGGATCACCGGTGAGCCGAAGGCGAATCGTCAGCTACGCTATGCCCGGCGCGCGACCTCGACTGTATCCTGCGGGCATGCGTGTTCGCCCTGACACCACCGGCATGAGCACCGCCCGCGCGATGTGGGAGTGGCGCACTGTGCCGCTGCTGGCGCCAATCTGGGTGTACAAGCGCTACGTCAGCCCGGTGATGCCGCCCGCGTGCCGCCACATCCCCACGTGCAGCGAATATTGCTTCCAAGCGTTGCGCCAGCGCGGCATTGCCCAGGGCAGCCTGATCGGTCTGTGGCGCCTGCTGCGCTGCCAGCCCTTCGGCACAAGTGGCTTTGACCCCGTGGAAGCCTTTCGCTGGCCGTGGCAGAAACCGCTGGAAGAGACGCCCCCGAAAGAGACAGCCGACGCTCCGGGCCCCTGAGCATCAAGGCGCCCCGCGTTTTGTCGAATTTCTGAACCCATCATCGAACCCCGTGGCCTCTTAGGTTGATGATCATGGCAGCAGCCGAGCCAACGTTGGACCTGGCTGCCCTGATGCGCGAGCATCAGGCGGGTGTGTGGCGCTATGTGCGCGCATTGGGCGCAGACGCCAGCCTGGCCGATGACCTGACGCAGGAGACCTTTCTGGCGGTTCACCAGAAGCCGTTTGAGCAGCGCACGCGGGGTGAGACAGCCTCATACCTGCGCACAGTGGCGCGCAACATCTTTCTGAAGTCGCGGCGCCACGCGGGCAAGGTGGTCAGCGCGGACGACCTGAACCAGGTCGAAGCACGCTGGACTGAGCTGGTGCACGACGACGGCAGCGCAATGCAGGCGGCATTGAAAGAGTGTCTGCAACAGTTGGACGAAAAGCCAAGGCAGGCGCTTCAGATGCAGTACACGCAGGAAAAGCAGCGGGTGCAGATCGCCGAATCGCTGGGCATGACCGACGACGGCGTAAAGACCCTGCTGGCCAGAACGAAGGCACGCCTGAAGAAGTGTGTGGAGTTGAAGGTAACGGCGGGGCTTGCCCCGCCCGGGAAAAGGACCGGACCGACCGGATAACTTCGCACCATGCGGTTGACACAAGCGTTGCTCCTGCCATCCGGGCGACGCGAGCGTCGCCCCTACGAGGCAACCATGCAAGATCACGACCCCATCCTTGAATCGGCGCTTGAAGAGGCGCTTGGCGGCAAGGCGCCCCCCGACCTGATCGCGGCGACACTTGCGAAAGCGGCTGCACTGCCCCCCGCAGCCCAAGCACCGCTGCCGGCCATGCCGCGCCCGCACTGGCGTGCCTGGGGTGCAGGCCTGGCCGCAGCGGCTGCGCTGGTAGTCGGCGTAGGCGTGTTTGCGTTGAATCCTGCCGATCGCGCCGCCCCGGAAACGGTTGCCACAAATGCGCAGGAGCCGAACTGTTCAGGTTCGTCCACGTTCGACCCTTCGATCAAGCTCGACCTGTCGAAGCACAAATTGGGGAATCACGACGGTGACGTGCCGGAAATTTACTTCGCTACGCCCCAGGACTCGATCGAAGCGAAGCCCACGCGTGACACCGGTTGGGCCGCGCCGCTTCAAGAGTTGGAGGATCCAAGTGGCATGATCCACAAGGGTCATGGTTCCAACCCGTTCGTGGACACTGAAGACGACGCCCAATCGACGTTTGGCCTTGAGCATGACTCCGGCAGCCACACCATGACCCGCGCGTATCTGGGCCGCGGCACACTGCCCCCCGACGAAGCCGTGCGCGTGGAAGAGTTCGTCAACTACTTCGACTACCGCTATGCCAAGCCGCTCAACGCGCCCTTCGAAATCACCATGGACGGCGCGCCCTCGCGCTACGGCGCCGACCTCAAGAACTGTTACCTGATGCGCGTCGGCGTGCAGGCCCGCCAGATCGACGCCAAAGACCGCAAGCCGGCTGTGCTGACGTTCGTGATCGACATCAGCGGCAGCATGGCCCAGGACAACCGCCTTGGCCTGGTGAAGCAGGCGCTGAAGCTGCTGGTCGAGCAATTGCAGGAAGGTGACCGCGTCGGCATTGCCGTCTACGGAAGCAACGGCGCAGTTCACATGGAGCACGTGGACGCCTCGCGCCGCAGCGAAATCACTAATGCGATCGACAGGCTTAGCACCCAGGGCGCGACCAACGCCGAGGAAGGCCTCAAGATCGGCTACCAGATGGCGACAGGCGCATACCGCGCCGGCCACACCAACCGCGTGATCCTGTGCAGCGACGGCGTGGCCAACGTGGGCGCGACCGGGCCCGACGGCATTCTCAAGACCATCGTCGAGAACCGCCGCAAGGGGATCACGCTGTCCGCCATCGGCTTTGGCATGGGTAACTACAACGACCACCTGATGGAACAGCTCGGTGACAAGGGTGACGGCCACTACGCTTACGTGGACACCATCGACGAAGCCAAACGCATCTTCGTGGACAACCTGACGGGCGCGCTTGAGGTGGTGGGCCGCGACGTGAAAATCCAGGTCGATTTCAACCCGAAGGTGGTCAAGAGCTACCGGCTGATCGGCTATGTCAACCGCGACATCCGCGACGAGGACTTCCGCAACGATGCCGTGGACGGCGGCGAGATCGGCGCGGGCCATGCAGCCACGGCGCTGTACGAAATCAAGCTGCACGACAACGCAGCCGGCGCCGTAGCATACGCCAAGCTGCGCTATCGCACCGACGAAGAAGGCGAGTTCGCCGAAATCCAGCGCGAGATGTTCACCCGTGACCTCGCGCTGCAATGGGATCAAGCCGCCATCGGCCTGCGCTTGGCGGGCAACGTGGCCGAGTTTGCCGAGATTCTGGGCAAGGGCTTCTATGCCAAGGGCGCTCTGCTTGCGCCGGTGATCGAAGAACTGAACGCAATCGCACCCGAGTACCGCGACAACAAGGTCGAAGAGCTGCTTGCACTCGTGAAGAAAGCTGAAGAGCTGAAACAGAAAGAATAGAGCCCGGGCCAATTGGCTGGGAAACAATGCCGCTCATCCAGCAGGCAATCAGCCTGCGCCCATGGAAAGGAAGCCATGAAACGCCCCACACTCGGAAGTCTCACCGGATTTGCCCTCGTGTTGCTGGCCGGATGTTCCGCTTCGTACAGCGGCGGCGGCGCCGAGCGCGCCAGCGTCGGGTACGTTGCCGCTGACCAGGAACGGTACGACGACGGCAACAAGGGCCAGGGCGAGGACGACGCGCCGCCGCCCGCCGATACTGGTGAGCCCTTCGACATGTTCTTCAAGCAGCACGGGACCAACCCGTTCGTTGACACCGAGGACATGAAGCAATCCACCTTCGCCGTCGACGTAGACACCGGCGCATACACCGTGTGCCGCGACTATCTCAACCGCGGCTACATGCCGCCCGACGAAGCACCCCGCGTCGAAGAGTTCGTCAACTACTTCAAGTACAAGTACGAAGCGCCCCGCGACGGCGTCTTCGGCATCACCATGGACGTCGCCCCGTCGCGCTACGGCGCCGACCTCAAAAATTGCCACCTGCTGCGCGTCGGCATGCAGGCCAAAACCGTTGACCCAGCCGAGCGCAAGCCGGCTGTGCTGACCTTTGTGATCGACATCAGCGGCAGCATGCAGATGGAAAACCGCATCGGCCTGGTCAAGCAGGCTTTGCGCATGCTGGTGAAACAGCTGCGCCGCGACGACCAGGTCGGCATCGCCGTCTATGGAAGCCGCGGATACAAGCTGCTGGGCCACACCAACGACCCCGAGCGCATCATCGACAAGCTCGAAGGCCTGCAAGCCGACGGCAGCACCTACGCCGAAGAGGGCATTCGCATCGGCTATGAAATGGCAGCCGAGAACTTTCGCGAGAACGCCATCAACCGCGTGATCCTGTGCAGCGACGGCGTCGCCAACGTCGGCACCACCGGCCCCGAGGCGATTTTGAAAACCGTCGAGACGTACCGGCGCAAGGGCATCACGCTTTCGGCCATCGGCTTTGGCATGAGCAACTACAACGACACGCTGATGGAACAGCTGGGCGACAAGGGCGACGGCCACTACGCTTACGTCGACACGCTGGACGAGGCGAAGAAGATCTTCGTCGATAACCTGACCGGCACGCTGCAGGTGGTCGCCCGCGACACCAAGGTGCAGCTTGAATTCAACCCCGAGGTCGTGAAGTCATGGCGGCTGCTGGGGTATGAAAACCGCTGGGTGAAGAACGAGGATTTCCGCAACGACACGGTAGACGGCGGCGAAGTGGGTGCCGGGCACAGCGTGACCGCGCTGTACGAGCTGAAACTGCATGAGGGTGTGCAGGGCGACGTCGCCAAGGCCACGGTGCGCTACAAGCACGACGAGCTGAAAGAGTTTCTGGAAGTCGAAAAGACCACGGGCACCCGCGACATCAGGGCATGGGAACAGTCGCCCGTCAGCCTGCGCCTGGCCGGCAACGCAGCCGAGTTCGCCGAGCTGCTGCGCAAAAGTTACTGGGCCAAGGGCGGCAGCTACAGCGCACTGCTTGAGGACGTGAAGAAGCTGATCGCAGAGACCGACGACAGCGAAGTGCTGGAACTGGCCAACCTGATCACCAAGGCCCGCAGCCTTGAGGAAGCCAAAGACACAGGCATCGCCGGCGGCAAATAATCGCAAGTGCAAGGCAAACGGGGCCGGCGATTGCCGGCCCCGTTGTGTTGATCTTGCTGACTAGAAGCCTTCTTCGTCTTCCTTGTCCGGTGTCTTTTCCGGCTCTTTCTTTTCTTCGGGCTGTTCGCCGACCCAGGTAATCTGCCAAACGCCGTCGGAATTCTTTTCAACGTAGAACGCCATGCGGCCGAACAATTTCTGGGCCTCGTCGGTGAAGACCACGGCGTCGTGGCCGTCGACCTTGGTGACCTTGAAGTTCTCTTCGTGCTTCAGCAGCTCGAACACGGCGGCTTCGCGCTGCTTCTCTGCTTCGGACTTTTCTTCGCCTCCAGCGTTCTTCAGGAATTCTTCCGGCATTTTCGGACGGATCATTTCCTTGACTGCTGCCTTTTCGTCCGGGCCCAGGGCCTTGAGGCTTTCGTCGTTCTCGATCACGTAGTCAATGAAGCGGTCGATGTTGACGGCTTTCTTCACCAGGTCTTCGCTCTTGGCCTGCACCGCCATGAAGAACAGCACCACCGCGTGGCACTCTTTGTCCTGCTTCTCCAGTGCTTCTTTGGTGATCGCGGTGCGCGTGGGGTCCGGCCCGCTGTCGAGGATCAGGCCCTCAGCCGTTTCAATGCGCAGCGCGTTGGCGCCACTCAGCCACAGCGTTTCGATCGTGGCGTCTTCGTTGACTACGCCTTCGTCGTCTTTGCTGTAGTCGATACCGTGTTCAAGCAGTTTCCAGGCCTTCTTGCCGTAGAGTTCTTCTTCGGCGGCGACCTCAAGCGTCATGGCAAACGTCTTGTTCACGTCGTCGTCCCAGTCAAGGAACTCAAACTTCTTGCCGGCCTGCTTGGGCAACAGTATCTGCGCGATCATCTGCGACGTGCCCACCAGCAGGCGCGTTTCGGCTTTGATTTCAAACTCGCGGTTCTTGTCTTCTTCTTTCTTGGCGTTCTTGTCGAACAGCTTGACCTGCAGGTTGCCCTCGGCGTTCTTGTACACCGAGTGCTTGGTCAGCTCTTCGCCTTCGTACTCGTGGTTTTCCTCCATCAGCAGCGCCAGGTCCGGGCCGACCATGGCCTTGCCCTGTAACTTCGTCACGATTTCACCAAGCTTGATCTGGCCGTTCATCGTTACCGCGTAGCACGGCTTGCCTTCGTGCTCGCCGTGTTCGACTTTGAACGTGACCTGGCCTACGGTAACGCCCAGCATGCGCAGCTTGAGCGTGGTTTCGCCCTTGGCGCTTTCGCTCAGCGCGGTCTGGCTTTCCATGAACTTTGTTGCTTCCTGGCGCTCTGCTTCGCCGGCGAACAGTGGCGCGCACGCCAGCAGTGCCAACAGCGGAATCATGAGTCGTTTCATCTGTGTCTCCTTTTCGGTCCCGGCAGGATTGTAGGACCGCGCTGCAAAGCCGATAGACGCCGATAGGTCACAAGCGCCTTGCGAGTGGCCGATGCAATCGCGGCATTTTCGGCGGCTTGCGGCGTAAACCATTTGCCGCGCACTTTGCCGACGACAACGGCGGCTTGCACGGCAAGCTGCACATCGAAATCCATGATGCTGTGGCGCACGATCACGGGCTCGCCCACAATTTCGACGTTGCCGCTGAGCGCGCCGACCCGCGGCTGCGGCTGATCCTCGCCCCAGGCGGCGTGGGGCAGCTCCCACAGGCCGGCGGGCAGAACGCTGCTGTTGTCGCCTTGATCGCGCCGCTGCATCAGCACGCGTCCCGCGCCATCGCCTACCGCCAGCACAAGATAGCGCAGCCGCTGCTTCTTCTTGCGTAACGCCGTCGCCGGATAACGCGCGACACTGCCGGCCTTGAATGCCGCGCATTTCGCGGCGCACGGGCAGGCGTAGCAGCGCGGATTGCGCGGCGTGCAGACGGTTGCGCCAAGCTCCATCAGCGACTGATTCAGGTTGGCTGGCGCAAGGCCCTGCTGCGCGCCTTCGCGCACCCACAGCTCTGCGAGTTTCCAGACCTTCGTGCTCTGCTTTGGCTGTGCGATGTGATGCATGCGCGCGAAGACGCGTTCAATGTTGCCGTCCACAATCGGTTCAACCTGTTTGAACGCGATGCTCAGAATGGCTCCGGCGGTGTAGCGCCCGATGCCGGGCAACGCCAGCAGCGCCGCGCGATCGCGTGGCACACGGCCGCCGTGTCCGTCGGCGACCTGCCGGGCAGCCGCGTGCAGCATGCGCGCGCGACGGTAGTAGCCCAGGCCGGACCATGCCTGCAGCACCTGCTCGATGGGTGCGGAAGCCAGCGCCCGCGCCGTTGGAAAGCGTTTGAGAAACGCAACGTACTTGTCACGCACGGCCTCAACGCGCGTCTGTTGCAGCATGATCTCGCTGACCCAGACACGATACGGCGTGGGCAGACGGCGCCACGGCAGGTCGCGCGCGTTGCGTTCAAACCAGCGGCACAGCGCCTGTTGCGGGGTTTGCTTCATTGGTGAAGGCAGACAGCAAGGGTCACTTCAGGGCCGTGATTTCGACGCCGTCTTTCACGTTGTCGCCGGGATGGACAATCACTTCATCGCCCTCGTTCAAGCCGCTCAGCACTTCGGCCTCAAGGCCGTTGCGCACGCCGACTTTCACTTGCAGCTCGTGCGCCACGCCGTCGCGCACCTGGAACAGAGCCGGGCCGTCCTCGGTGTTGAACAGCGCCCCCGCAAGTACTTTCAGAGTCTGCAGCCGCTCAACCAGAATCACTCGCGCCTCAACGCGATAGCCGTCGCCGAGCGCCGCCCACTTCTGCGCCGGCTCGTCAAAGTCGATCACCACGTTCACGCGCTGCTCTTCGACACCCAGTGCCGAAAGCTTGGTGAAACCCGACGGCTCAATCACCCGCACGCGGCCTTTCAGTGCGCCCTCGCCGCCCCAGCGTTCCATGCGTACGCGCATGCCCGGTTTGATACGCACGGCATCACGCGAAAGCACGTCGGCGACAACTTCAAGGCTTGCGGGGTTGCCGATCTCGATCAGCATTTCGCCCGGCATCACCGCGCCGGCGCTCTCGCGGTACACGCGCAGCACTTTGCCCGCCACGGGCGACACTACCGGAATCGCGGCCAAGTCTGCACCCTGGTTGCTGAACACCAGGGCCGATTTCGCCATCTCAAGGTCATGGCCGGCGGCGGCTTGGCTGAACTGGGCGGATTGCAACGTTGCTTCAGCGGCGGCGCGGCGGGTGTCGGCGGCGTGCACCGCTTCTTCGCTGACAAGCTTCTTTTCACCAAGGCCCTTCAGCCGCTCGTGTTCTTTGATTGCGAACTTGTGCTCGGCCTCGGCGGCGGTGACGGCTGACTCGGCGGCCAGCGCGCGCTGTTCTGCGGCCAAGATGCGCGCCTTGGCTTCAGCCAGCGCGCGGGCATCCAGCGGCTGTGGCGGCAGGGGCATAAGCGTGGCGAGTTGTTGGCCGGCGGCGACGGCATCGCCGGGCTTGAGCATGATGCGGCCCATGTCGGCGGCGATGTGTGCGGCAACGGTGTAGCGGTCACGCACGCGCGTACGGGATTCATTGTCGATGGTGACCAGCAAATCGCCGCGCGTAACCTTGGCGGTTTCCGCGTCCACGGGCTTGGGCATGAAGCCGTACGCGACCAAAGCCAAAATGGCCAGGGCCACAACAATCATCAGCGCACGGTTCAGCCACTTCATGCAGGTGGTTTACTCTCTCGTCTTCAATACTTCTACAAGGTCAAGCTGGTCCAGGCGGCTGCGCACGATCAGCGCCGAAATGGCGCCCGCGGCCAGCACGACCGTGGCCGCCGAAGCGTACGACACACTGCTCATGACAAACGGCAGCCGGAAAGTCTCGGTGTTCAGGGCGTCCAGCATTGCCCGGGCCATCAGCCAGCCCGCCACGCAGCCCAGCGGAACGGCGGCCAGGACCAGGATCGCCAACTCGCCCAGCAGGATGTAGCTGATTTCGCCGCGCGTCATGCCCAGCACGCGCAGGCTGGCAAGTTCACGCGATCGCTCGGAAAGGCTGATGCGCGCTGCGTTGTAGACCACGCCGAACGTGATCACGCCGGCAAAGAAGACGGTCAGGCCCAGCGATATCAGCAGGTTTTCAGCCATGGTCTTGCGCAGGTTGTCGATCGCTGCCTGCTTGATACTTACGCTTGCCACGAACGGAGTGTTCTTCAGGTGCCGGTAGAGCTGCTGCTGCTGCGTCGGTTCAACGCTGACGTAGGCGCCTGAAATGACGCCGTCTTCGCGCATCAGGCGGTTCAAGGCATCAATATCCATGTACGCGTTCAGGCCCAGAAAGTCATCGACCAGCGCTGCGACGCGCACCTGGCGCGTCGGCCGCGCGCCCTCAAGCACTTCCAGCGTCAGCAGGTCGCCGCCGGTGATGCCCAGCACGTCGGCCAGCGCGCGCGATAGCGCCACGCCCTCGGCGGGCAGATTCAGCGGCTTGAGGTCTTCATCCACCACGCGATTCAGCGTCGCGCCGCGCGTGACGCCGTTGATGCCTGCCAGCCGCCAGCGATGCTTGAAGCGCAGACGCGCCGGCACGCTGCGAAACGGTTCGGCGTGCTGGACGCCGGGCATAGCGCGCAGGTCGTGCAACGCGCTGCGGTTGCGCGCTTCAATGAAAGTGACGCTGACATCTTCGCGCTGCAGCACATTGGCCTGGGTGTCGATCACATAATTGACCATGTCAATGAAACCGAAGCCCACAACGATGAGCGCGCCCGCCATGCTGATGCCCATTACGCTCAGCGCTGCCTTGACCGGCCTGCGCTCAAGCTCGCGCAGGATCATGCGTGTGGGCTGGTTCAGCACGCGCTCAAGGCCGATGCGCTCGACCAGTGTGCGGCGATACGTCGGCGGCGGCTCAGGCCGCATTGCCTCGGCGGGCGGCAGCGCGGCTGCCTTGCGCACCGCGGCCATCGCGCCCAGCAGCGACGCGCCAGCCGTGATCGCCAGCGCCTTGACCGGCAGCAACGGGTCAAGCCGGAACACCAGCACCGGGAAGTGGTAGAAGTCGGCGTAGATCTGCGTAAGGCCGCGGCCCATGTAGGCCCCGGCGGCTGCGCCGATGACGCCGCCGATGATCGAAACCAGCAGCACGAACTTGGCATAGTGGATGGCGACGTCGCGGTCGCGATAGCCAAACGCCTTGAGGGTCGCCACCTGCTCGCGCTGCGTGGAGATCAGCCGGGTCATGACCACGTTGAGCAGAAACGCCGCGACGGCGAGAAAGATCATGGGCAGCACGTTCCCGAAGTTCTCAAGCTGCGAGATTTCGTTGTTCAGGAACCAGTTCGACAGCTGCAGGCGCTGGGGCATGGCGCCGCGCCCGCCGTACGGCGCCAGCAGGTCGTCAAGCTGCCGCATGACCTCGGCTTCGCTGGCGTCCGGCTTCAATGTGAGCGTCACGTCGTTGAACGCGCCCTGCATATCGGCTGCGGCTGCCAGCTCGTGGCGCGGCATCCAGAACACGCCGTACCGCTTGTCGTCAGGGATGAAGCCGCCCGCGGGCAGCGAGTACACGTATTCGGGTGAAAGCACGATCGCGGTGATGGTCAGGGTACGCCGCCGGCCGTTGATCACCGCGATGAATTGATCTCCGGGCCCAAACTGGTGGGCATTGCAGAAGGCTTCGCCGGCGGCGACCTGGTCCTGCCCGCGCGGCAAATCACCCTCGCGAATGAACAGGTCGTTCAACAGCGGGCTGCCTTCATCCGGGTAGCTGATCAGCTGCCCGACCGCCGGCTCGTCAAGTCTTGGCACGTCAAGGGTGACGGCAAACACCACCCGCGACTCGGCGGCCCGCACACCATCGATGGCGCGAATATCGTCAAGCACGCTTTCCGGTGCGCGCTTGCAGCCCGTGAACACGTGGGCGAAGCGATAGCGGCTGTAGTACTCGCCCTGGGTCAGCCGCAGCGAATCCAGCATGCCAAGCTGCGACACGTACATGGCTACGCCCGCGGCGATGACGGCTGCAATCGCCAGCGCCTGGCCTTTCATACGCCAGAGGTCGCGAAGCAACTTTCGGTCAAGGGCGGGGATCACCAGCTCAGCTCCGCGGGTTTCTTGCGCGTCGTGTTTACATCCACGCGTGCGATGCGGCCGTCGGCGATGTGCACAACCCGATCGGCCATGTCCGCAATCGCCGCGTTGTGCGTGATCACTGCCGTGGTCGTGCCCATTTCCATGTTCACGCGTTCCAGCGCTTCCAGCACCTTGATGCCGGTGTGAAAATCCAGCGCACCGGTGGGCTCGTCGCATAGCAGCACATTGGGGCGCTTGGCGACTGCGCGCGCCACCGCCACCCGCTGCTGCTCGCCGCCGGAGAGCTGGCTGGGAAAGTGATCCATGCGCTCGGAAAGTCTCACCAGCGCCAGCGCTTCCTCTGGCTTCATGGGGTCGCGAGCGATCTCGGTGACTAGGGCCACGTTTTCGCGCGCTGTCAGGCTGGGGATCAGGTTGTAGAACTGAAAGATAAAGCCGACATGGTTGCGCCGATACTCGGTGAGTTCGCGGTCGCCCGCGGCGCTGATGTCCTTCTCGTGATAGTGCACACTGCCGGATGTAGGGGTATCAAGCCCGCCAAGGATGTTCAGCAGTGTGGATTTGCCGCTGCCGCTGGGTCCCAGCAGTACGACGAACTCGCCCTCGTACAGGTCAAGGTCGGCGCCGCGCAGGGCGTGAACCTCGATTTCGCCCATGCGATAGACCTTGGTGACGCCGCGCGCTTCAAACACGGTCGCCCGCGCTGAGTCAGCCAGCACATAGATCTGTTCTTCTTCCATCGCGCGGCAGGTTATGGGATTTGAACACAGAGTAACAGGGGAACGGAGTGAGACACCTTGGGCGCGGGGCGACGCCCGACTGTGGAGCAATCCTTCGTTGCTGCGTTACTCTTTGACGAAATTATTGGCCTTTGACGCGGCGGCGGATGGCGTCTTCGTCGATGTCCGGCTCGCCCCACAGGGTGCGGCCGTCCATGCCGCCGGCCACGGTGATGACCTCGCCGCTGGTGTGGCGCGAGATCGCGGGGCTGCTTAGCGCCAGCACAGTGCGGGCAATGTCCTCGGCGCGCGCAAGTTGGCGCATCGGCATTGTGCGCACGATGCGCTGGATGACGCCCGCCTGCTCTAGCGCCGGGCGCGCCATCTCAGTGACTGTCCAGCCGGGCTCGACCATGTTCACGCGGCCGAACGGGTCAACGCGCGCGATGTCAGTCTTGAGTGTGCGCACCAGCCCGTACAAACCGGCTTTGGAGGTTGCGTAGTCGGCGTGGCCGGGCTCGCCGAATTTGCCGGCTGTACTGCCGATGAATGTCAGCGCGGCGCCGTGACCGTCGGCGCGGGGGCCTGTTGCGGCCAGCGACTCCATGAAGGCCTTGGCGGTCCAGACGCTGCCGAGCAGGTTGACGCGCAGCGTGTCTTCGAAGCGCTGGGGCGACATCTCGTCGAGTCGCTCGTTGGGCGGCGGCCATTTGCCCGCGTTGGCAACACAGATGTCCACGCGCTCGAAGCGTTCGCGCCCTGCCGCTACAGCCGCGCGCATCTGTGCCAGGTCAGTCACGTCGGCTGAGCATGCGAGGGCGCGGTCGGCAAGTGCCTGTTCTTTCAGCCACGACTGGAGGCCGCCAAACTGGCTGTGGCCCGTGAGCAGAAGGTTGCAGCCTTCCGCGGCAAACGCGCGGGCCAAAGCGCGGCCGATGCCGCCGGATGCGCCGGTGATGAGCACGGTTTTGTCGGCAAGCAAAAGGTCCATCAGTCCGCCTTGGGTTCTACCCGGTAGATGTAGCCGCCACGGTGGTCGCACACATAGAGCTCGCCATCCGCATCAAGGCCGAAGCTCGAGGGCGTGAAACCAACTTTGTGGTAGAGCAGCTGATTGCTCAGCAGCTTCTTTTCGGCTGCGTCGTAGCGCAGGCCCCAGACGCGTCCGCTGCCGTAGTCAGCGTAGACGTACACTCCCTGCAGGCTCTTGTGTTTCTTGCCGCGATAGACAAAGCCGCCGGTGACGCTGATGCCGAGCTTGCGCTCATAGTCGATCACCGGGTCGATCATCGCGTCGGTCTTGTCGCCGCGAAACTTGTGAAAGCCCTCGCGCACGTTCCAACCGTAGTTGCCGCCCTTGACGATGATGTCGATTTCTTCATAGCTGACCTGGCCGACGTCGCCGCCCCACAGCAAGCCGGTTTCGGGGTCAAAGCTCATGCGCCAAACGTTGCGCAGGCCGTACGCCCAGATTTCGGGCAACGCATCGTCGCGGCCGACGAAGGGGTTGTCCTTGGGGATGCCGTACTGCTTTCCCGCGTCAGGCTTATCGACGTCAATGCGCAGCACCGTGCCGAGCCACGTCTTGAGGTTCTGCCCGTTGCCGTGGGGGTCGTTGGCGCTGCCACCGTCGCCGTAGCTGGCATAGAGAAAGCCGTCGGCGCCGAAGACCAGCTCGCAGCCGTTGTGGTTGCCGTAGGGCTGCTCGATTTCAAACAGGATCGTTTCACTTGACACGTCAATGTTGCGCGTCTTTGCATCCACCTTGAACCGCGAAGTCACGCCGCGCCGCGGTTTGTCGCCGGCCTGGTGCTGCGAGTAGTGAATGTAGACGAGACTGTTTTCCTTGAACTTGGGGTGGAATGCCATCGCCAGCAGGCCTTCCTCGTTGTTGCGGCGGCGCGGGATGCGGCTGGCGATGTCGAGGAAAGTCTCGCGTTCTTTGACGGCTGGGTCGTTCTTGAAACGGAAGATGCGGCCGTTTTGCTCGATCACGTAGATTTCGCCGGTGCCGTCAGGCGCAACGCCGAACCACAGCGGCATTTCGAATTTGAGGTTGGGGAACGCGCTGACCATGTCCAGCGCGGGCGCGGGGCCGGGATCGGCGCTGTCAGCGCCAGTGACCCAGTCACGCCACGCACCGTAGTTGCGGTCGTAAAGCCACGCGCCGCCGGCGGCCAGGACCGCCACGACAACCAAGACCGGAAGGATGATGCGCATGCGGAGTATTCCCTTGCCTGGCATACGCGCAGCATAGCAGGCAAAGACAGGGAATCACGCAGCAGCCTGTGGTGCGGGCGCGGTGTTGCGTTGCTCGTAGTGGTCAACTACTCCGGCGCCGATTGCGTCGCCGGCTACGTTTACAGCCGTGCGGAAACGGTCGAGAAACCAGTCGACGGCCAGGATCAGTGCCGCGGCTTCGGGCGGCAGGCCGACTGCTGTCAGCACGATCACCATCATCACTAAGCCGGCCTCCGGGATGCCGGCTGCGCCGATTGCCGCCAGCGTCGCAGTAAAGAAGATCACCACCATCTGTGCGCCTGTCAGTTCAACGCCCAGGCTCTGAGCGATAAAGATGACGGCGACAGCTTCATACAGCGCGGTGCCGTCCATGTTGATCGTCGCGCCCAGCGGCAGGACGAACCCGGCAGTGCGTTCGCTGATTTTGTTCTGTTTCGCGCACTCCATCGTGATTGGCAGAGTCGCGCTGCTGCTAGCGGTGCTGAATGCGGTCAGCAGCGCCTGCGCCATGCCCCAGATGTAAGTGAACGGGTTGCGCCGCTTGATGATCCAGTAGATCAGCGGCAACGTGATCAGGGCGTGCAGCGCCAGTCCGCCAAGTACCGTGGCCATGTACCAGCCGAGTTGCCTGACCTCAACTCTCCAGAAGGATTCGCCCGCGGCACCCATGCGTGCCATCAGCAGGCTGGCAATGCCGATCGGCGCGTACCAGACAATCAGGTGAACGATCTTCATGATCGCTTCATTGAAGCTTTCAATGAAGCGCAGCACGGGCCGTCCGCGCTCGCCCATCGTCGAAAGCACCGCGCCCAGCGCGACGCTGAACACGATCAGGCCCAGCACGTTCATGTCCACGCCCGCGCGCACCAGGTTGTCGGGGAACATCCCGCGCACGACATCCAGCATGGCTTCCAGTGCGCCCTTGGGCTCGCGCAGGCTCTTGGGCAAGTTGGCCACGTCGGCCGGCACACTGGCGCCGACGATCCCCGGCTGGATCAGGTTGACCAGGACGATGCCCGTGACCACCGCCATGCCGGTCGTGATCGCGTAAAAGCCGATCGTGCGCCCGCCAATGCGGCCGGCTTTGCGAATGTCGCCAAGGCTGGAAACGCCGACGACCATCGTGGCCACGATCAGCGGCACGACAATCATCTTCAGCATGCGCATCAACAGGTCGCCCGGAAAACCGATCAGCGTGAGCGCCGTCTTGCGCGCGCCTGCATCCTCGGGCAGCCAACCCGGCAGAAACCCGCCGATCAGGCCGCCGATCAGCACGGCACCGGCGGTGAACATCACCAGCATGTTGGCGCGGCGGCGCAACTTGGACGGGTCGGGCTGTGCGTTCGGGCTTTCCACGTGACGCACAGCCTAAACGATGAGGTTGGGGGGTCAACAAATTGCGCAGGTCGTTATACTCGCCGGCCATGCAAGACAGGCACACACTGTTGCAGTCATTCATGACCGTGCGAAGTACCAGCGAGCGGCTTTGCAAGCCGCTTTGCGTTGAGGACTATGTGCCGCAGCCGCACGCCGACGTCAGCCCGCCGCGCTGGCACCTGGGGCACACCACCTGGTTCTTTGAAGAGTTTGTGCTGAAAGCGTTTGCACCGGGCTATCAGCCGTTTCACCCGCAGTACGCCTTTCTCTTTAACAGCTACTACAACCTTGTCGGCGAGCGCACACTGCGGCACGAGCGCGGCACCATGACGCGACCGACAGTCGCGCAGGTGTACGAGTACCGGCATGCCATCGATGCGCGCGTAAGCGAGCTGCTGGCATCCTGCACCGATGCAGCGGTCGCCGCAGTGGCCCCCGCGCTTGAGCTTGGCATTCACCACGAGCAGCAACATCAGGAACTGCTGCTCGTTGACATCAAGTATATCCTCTGGCAGCCGCCGCTGTACCCCGCCTACTCAGGCAAGGCGCCGTCGCCGTGCCCGGCCCCGAGCGGCGAGTGGCAGGCATTTGAAGGCGGCCGTGTGCGCGTCGGGCACGATGGCAAGGGCTTTGCCGATGACAACGAGGGCCCGGCGCACGAAGTGTGGCTGCAACCATTTCGCCTGTGCAGTGACATGGTGACCAACACGCAATGGCTGGCGTTCATGCACGACGGCGGCTATCGGCGGCCCGAATTGTGGCTTGCCGACGGGTGGGATCTTGTGCAGCAACGGGGAATCAACGCGCCGCTGTACTGGATTGATGAAGCCCACGCGTTTTCGCTGCATGGTGTGATTGAGCTTGACCCGCACGCTCCGGTGGCGCACGTGAGCTACTACGAAGCAGACGCGTTCGCGCGCTGGGCCGGCAAACGCCTGCCTACCGAGTTTGAATGGGAGCACGCCGCACGGCGGCTGGGCGCCCAGCACCGCGAAGACAACGCAAGGCATGCGCGCGCGCAGAACTTGTTCAACACACTGTGGCAGTGGACGCGCAGCGCCTACGCGCCCTACCCCGGCTACAAGCCTGTGCAGGGCGCGCTGGGCGAGTACAACGGCAAATTCATGGTCAACCAGATGGTGCTGCGCGGCAGCAGCGTGGCGACACCGGCGGAGCATTCACGCGTCAGCTATCGCAACTTCTGGCACCCGGACAAACGCTGGCAGTTCAGCGGCGTTCGATTGGCGGTGGACGCGTGAACGACCCCGGCTATCGCGTGCTGGACCCCGCCGAACTCGCGGCTGCGGGCGCGTTGCGGCAATTCTCGCTGGATGTGCTGCACGGCTTGTCTGAAAAACCCAAGCGGCTGCCTTCGCGCTGGATATACGACGGCGTGGGTAGTGAACTGTTCAGCGCAATCTGCGAACTGGACGAATACTACCCCACGCGCTGCGAAGCCGAGATACTGACCCGCCATGCACCCGAGATCCTGGGGCATACGGGCACGGGCCCGATCGACATCGTTGACCTGGGCGCCGGCGACGGCCGCAAGACCAGCATCGTGCTGACCGCAACGCTGAAGCAGAAGCGCGACGTGCGCTATGTGCCGATCGACATCAGTCAGTCAGCGATGCAGGGCCTGGTGAAAGACATGCGCACGCGCCACGCGGGCCTGGCGGTCGGCGGGCTTGTCGGCGAGTACTTTGACGCGCTCACCTGGCTGAGCCAGGACACCACGCGCCGCAACCTCGTGATGTTCCTGGGCAGCAACATCGGCAACTTCAGCAAGGTGCAGACGCGCGTGTTTCTGCGGCAACTGTGGGAAGCGCTGAATCCCGGCGACCTGGTACTGATCGGCTGGGACCTGAAGAAAGACATCGACTTGCTGCTCGACGCCTACAACGACGCCAAGGGCGTCACGGCGCAGTTCAACCTGAACCTACTGGCGCGAATCAACCGTGACCTCGGCGGCGAGTTTGACCTCAAGAACTTCCGGCACTACGCGACTTACGACGTCTACTCAGGCGCCGTGGAAAGCTACATCGTCAGCATGGTTCGCCAGAGCGTGGCTGTGCGCGGCCTGCGCATCAGTTTCGACTTTGACGAGTGGGAACCAATCCATACCGAGTACTCGTACAAGTACTTGCAAAGCGACATCCGCACGATGGCTGCCGACACGGGCTTTGAGATTGTGAGCGAGTACGAGGACAGCCGCCGCTGGTTCACCGACACGTTGTGGCGCGTGACCAAAGAAAAGCCCCGCGCCTGAACGCGGGGCCTGAAACATGGTGCTGGGGGGGGGACTTGAACCCCCACGCCCTTGCGGGCACCGGCACCTGAAGCCGGCGCGTCTGCCAATTCCGCCACCCCAGCGACGCTATCAAACGCACGCCCGTTTCAGGGCGGGCGGGGAAGTTACACCAAGACGCCGCCAAATCAACAGGGTGAAGTGGCACACCAAGGGCCATTGTAGTTCTTTGCGCCTTTGTGCCTTGGCGTGAGGCCGCCGTAGCATCTCGCCACGCTGTTGCGGATAATGCCACTACTCTGATGCGGTCTCACGCGAAGACGCGGAGACGCCAAGATAAGCAAGGCGGTTCAACACATGAGTAACAGAGTCACCGAGAAACCGATGGCACAGCGGACTGCACACTTGGCACCGTCAAGCCAAGGCAATGACGTTCGCCACGCAGCACGAAGACAGGGCCTGAAATGGACCCAAAGGAGTTCTCTGTGTCTCTGTGGTGGAATACAGTGCTACGTGCAAAGCGCATGTTTGGTCTACCCGTTACTTTGGCGCTTTTGCGCTTTGGCAGTTGCAGTGAACCGCGCAGGTACAAGCAACGGCAATGTCATGCGCCGCGGCTTCTGAGGCGACGCTTGTTGAACAGCGCGTCTATCAGGGTCGCACTGATCGGTGCCGCTTAGTTGGAAACCTTCTCCGCTTCCTCAGACTTCTCGACCTTCACTTCGCGGGACCGGTCTTCGAGCTTCCGGGGCTCTTCGGTGGGGTCCAGGTCTGATTTCACGTCCTTGACGCCCTTCTTGAACTCAATGACACTCTTGCCGAGGCTGCGGGCGATTGACGGTAGCCGGCTGCCGAACAACAGCAGACCCACGGCGACGATGCCGACAATCTCCCACGTTCCGAGGTTGAACATTCCCATTGTCATAGACATGCTCCGGCTGCGTAACATTCAACGCTCCGGAGAGCAAAAGGTTACGCAAGAACTGAACTTCAGACTACAATAGGCCGTTCTCTTGACAAGCAACCGAGCCCGGAAACGCCCAGATGCAGCCAGCCCAAGCCCAATATACCTGTCAGGCCTGCGGACATGTCTTTGCAGGTTCGCCTGAGATTGTTTCAAAACAGCCAACGTGCCCCAAGTGCCGCACCTTCGGCAAGCTTTCCGGCCCCGGCATCGGCGCCCGCAAGCAGGTCGTAAAGGTTGCGCACCCCGGCGCAGGGGGCGGCACTCCCTATCGCGCCGCCGGCGGCCCGGTCGCCCCCAACTACGGGGACCAGGACGGGCCCGTTGAAGTCAGCGCCGACGTGGCCTACGGCAAGCGGAGCAATCCCAAAGCCGTGATGAACACGGTGCTGCTGATTGTGATCGGAATCGGGATTGTGATCACGCTGTACTTCATCGTGACCACGCTCAAGGAAGACCGCTCAGCCATCAAGAAACAGGAAATCGAAGAAGTCCTGGACAAGAAAGACTTTGAACGCGCCGTTGACGACGCCGTCAAGAAGTCGCGCGAAGCGCTCACCCGCGTCGAAGGCGCCGAGGTCAAGGAAACCACCAACTTTGACGAAGCCATGATTGCCATCGCGCAGGCCGGCGGCGACACCCCGCAGTGGAAGTCGGGTCTGCAGCCGGGCTCGCCGTTCAAGGCACACGGCTTCATCATCACGGCCAAGGACAAGAAGACCGGCAAGATGGTGACCGGTTTCGTGATGCTGCTGTATTACCTCAAGGGCGAAGACGCCAAATCCGCGCACACGGAGCTGGGCCGCCATTTGGACGGTCTGAAGCGCAACTTCAGCCTGAAGCTGAATTCAGACCTGTGGTTCGTGACGTACTCCGGGGCGAGCCACGGCGGCGAGGTGTACGACGCGGTGATCACGGCCATGAACATCGGCCACCCGGCAACGTTCAAACAGTTCACCCGGCGCACAGGATCGACTGCTTACGGCGATTAGCCCCGTTGTCGCCGGATGACCTGTTTCTACGCTGGTAGCCCCCCGTTCACCCGTATCAGTCCGCGGGCCCAGGAGTTGCACTTGGTTTCTCGCCTGATTGCTTTTTCGCTGCTTGTGCTTGCGCTCGGTGCCGCGTTGCTCCCGGCGCCGCAGCAAGCCGCGGCGCAGGACACGCCGCCTGCGCTGCCCGCGCAGGAATACGCAGACCGCGCCCGCCGGCTTCGCGAGTTCGGCTACCCGGAACTTGCGCGCACGCAGCTTGAAGCAGGCGCCCGCAGCTTCCCGACTGAAAAACCGATCGTGCTTGAGCACCTGCGGCTGCTGACGCACATCCGCGCCGGCGCAGACGAGATCGGGCTATGGATTCGCGTGTTTCACCAGTTGTACGCCAACGACTACGAGTGTGCGCTGGCCGTCGCCAACTGGCTGGAAATGAACGAAGAGTTGCCGGTGCCGCCGGACTTTGAAGACCCGAAACAGCTCAAGAACGCGCTGGACCGGCTGAAGATCGAGATGGACGTGTTCCGCGAGCTCGCAAAGTTCATCACCGAGCCGACGGACAAGCTGCCCGAAGCCGCCAAGGGCAGGCCCGACATGCCGCTGGCCTATCTGGCGCGCTGCGCGCTGGCCAAGCCGCGGGAATTGCAGGTTGACCACTTCGCAGCCAGCTACCTCGACAAGCTGGCGTGCAGTTTCCAGGGCTGGTCGCTGATTGACCGCGCGCTGATGCCGTTTCAAGTCGCGGCGCTGGAGTTGTTTGAGCTTTGCATCCCGCTGTACAAACGCATTGAGCCTGACAAGGACAGCACCGCCTACGCGCGCCAGCGCTTGACCGAGATCTACTTTCGCATCGGCAAGTACGCAGAGGCCAAGCAGCAGGCGCTGGCGCTGCCCAACAGCATCACTGCCGCCCGCGTGCTGCAACACATTGCCCAGCGCACAGACGACTTCGACCTGCTTGTGGACGCCATGGACCAACAGGCCCGCGTCTGGCGCGACCCGAAGTGGCAGCTTCACCTGCTGGCCGCCAAACGCGTGCGCGAAAAGAAGTGGCTGATGGCCACCTGGATGGCTTGGCTTGGCGCTCTGGATGGTTTTCTTCCAGCCCCGGCGGCGGCAGCCGCAATACAAGAGCTGATCGCCGCACAGCCTGAGTTTCTGGAGGCCTACTTTGCCGACGCCTCGCAGCGCGTGGAAGTCGCGATGCAGGCGCCGCCCCAGGATGCCCAGCGCATTCTGGAGAGTTCGCTGGCGGTGCTTGAGAAGTGCAAGGCACTTGGCGAAGTGTTCATTGAGTGGCACGCGCTGCGCGCCAACGTGTTGTGGCAGCTCGGCCGGCACAAAGAGGCCGCGCTGGAATACAAGCTGGTCGCCGAGAAAGACCCGACCGACCCCAACGCCCCGCGCTATGCAGTCGCCGCCGAAGAGATTGCTGCGGGTCTTTACAACGGCAACGACTTTCTCGACTACCGCACGGTCCTCGAAGAAACCGGCGACTTTCGCGTCAAGCTGGCGACGTTGAAAGACATCTGTGCGCGCTCGCCCAAGTTCAAGCTCGCGCAGGCTCTGCTGGCCAAGGTGGCGCTGCTGCTGAAAGAGTTTGAGACGGCTGCAAATGCCGCCGCCAGCGCAATCGCGTTGGGCGCCGAGGGCATGGATGTGCGCGACAACAGCGCCTGGGCCCAGATGCGGCTGGGCAAGTACGCCAAAGCCGCCGAACAGTTCAAGCAGATTGACGAGGCCCGCCCCGGCTACAATGACGCCGGTCGCTGGCACAGCCTGTGCCAGTGGGCCGCGAACGGCAGCCAGGATGAACAGCGCGCCTTCGCCAAGTGGCTCAGCTCGCAGGACAAAGACCAGCAGCCAACGATGCGCCGCAAACTGATCGAAGAGGCGGTGCAGTTGGCACCGCGCTTCCCCGAGGCGCTGCTTGAACTCGCGTTGCTTGAAGTGCAACTGAGCAATTTCCAGGCGGCTGAGGGCCTGCTGGACCGCGCGCTTGAGAACGCGCGCGACAAGTGGGGGCGTGCAGCGATTCACATGGCGCGCGGGCGGTTGTTTATTGCCGGCAAACGCGTCGAGCGAGCCGTGGCCGAGTTCGAAGCAAGCTATGCAGCTGATCGCAGCGACGGCGGCGCGCTGCTGCTGGCGGCCATCGCGCTGCACAGCGGCAATGAGAACGCCACGGCCAGCGCCGCCATGCGCAAGCTGTTTACCGAGGTGCCGAACACTCCGCTGCTGCGCCCAACACCCGAAGAAGTGAACCTGCTGGATGTGCTGCCCGTGAAGTCTGAGGGCGCGCGCGCGCTGGCGCCGGCCTATGCCGTGGGGGACAAAGCCGAGTTTCGAGTGGTGATCGCGGTAACCGGCGAGGGCAAAGGCCAGAGCGGGCAAGAGTTGAAAATCGAGTTCACGATGGCGATCGAAGTGCTCGAGGTACCCGATCACGGCGGCGTCTGGAAGGTCAAGGCAACTTTCAGCGACCCGCCGTCCGACGAGTGGCAGGCGCTGGATGGCCAGCAGACGGTGCTGACGATCAGCCCATGGTTTGGTCTGTGTGAAGAGCCGCAGGTGACGGTGTTCCAGAACGTGGTGAACCCGGCGATCCAGGCACTGACCGAAGGCTTTACCGTGGGACTAGGCGACGCCCCGGTTGCGCCGCCCTACGTGTGGAAGAACACGCTGACCAAGGGCCCGCCGCATTTCGGCCAGGGCGACCCCGAGGGCTCGTGCCTGAAGTCGGTGACCGGCGACAGCTTTACCGTTCTGCGCCGCGCCATGGCCGGCCGCAAAGTGGGGGACCGCAGTTCGCGCGATGCAGGCTTTTCGCGCGTGCTTGAAGCCGAGGTTGAATCCGGTGGCTCGCGCCGAGCCCTGCGCAAAGTCAGCTTCCAGATTGCCAAAGAGGAACTGGCGCCAGAGCGCGACGACGTAATCCGCTCGCACCTGCAAGTCAGCATCACAGCCAAGTAGTCGCCGCGGCTTTGTTCAAGACCGCGAACTGCAAATGCAACCATCGGTGCACATCCATGAACATGTGCAACGAGTTTCACGTCTGGTTGTTCTCAAGCGGCACACTCAGAAAACACAGAAATGCCTTTTTGGAACCACGGGTGAACACGGGTAAACACAACTACTGGACTTTGCGCCGGCGTTGTGCACCCGTGTTCACCTATGGTTTCATTGTAGTTGCCCTGCTTCTCGGGCTTAACGGTCATCGCGAATTCGCGCGACGTTGTTCAGCGCTTGACCGTTGATCTTCCTGATGCGATCAATGCGGCCATGCCGTTTCCTGACCTGACATCGTTCATTGGGGCCCTGCGCAGCGCCGGCGAGTTGCTGGAGTTTCATGAGCCCGTCAGCGTTGACCAGGAAATCGCCTGCCTGTCTGACCGCGTCAGCAAGCTGCCCGGCGGCGGCAAGGCCCTGCTGTTTCACAGACCGACCGGCGCCAATGGCCGCGACTACACGGCGCCCGTGCTGATCAACGCGCTCGGCAGCGAAGCGCGCATTGCCATGGCGTGCGGCGTTGCGAGCTTCGACGACCTGCGCGCGCGCCTGGCTGGCCTGCTGCACACGCTGCAAACGCCGCGCCGCACACTGATCGAGAAGCTGGGCGTGCTGCCGACACTGAAAGAGCTGTCAGGCTTCTTTCCAAAGCACGGCAGGGGCGGCCCGTGCCAGCAGGTCGTGAAGACCGGCGACGCGATCGACCTTGACGAGATCCCGATTCTCAAGACGTGGCCCCAAGATGGCGGGCGCTTTATCACCTACCCGCTGGTGTTCACGGAGTCGCCCCACGACGGCAAGCGCAACTGCGGCATGTACCGCATCCAGCAGTTCGACAAGCGCGTGGCCGGTTTTCACGTCCACACCCACCACACCGCCGCCGAGCACATGCGGCAGGCCCGCGCCAAGGGCCAGAACAAATTGCCCACAGCCATCTGCGTCGGCGGCGAGCCCGCGCTTACGTTCAGCGCTGTGGTGCCGCTGCCGCCCGGGCTCGACGAGATGATTCTCGCGGGCTTTCTGCAGGGTTCGCCGGTCAAGATGGTGCCGTGCAAGACCGTGCCGCTGCACGTGCCCGCAAGCTGCGACTACGTCATCGAGGGCTGGATTCACTTCGACGAGTTGCGCCGCGAGGGGCCATTTGGCGACCACACGGGTTTTTACAGCCTGGCAGACGACTACCCCACGTTTCATGTCAGCGCGATCACGCATCGGCGCAATCCTACGTATTTTGCGACTGTGGTCGGGCCGCCGCCGCAGGAAGACGCGTGGCTGACGCGCGCGATAGAGCGGCTGTTCCTGCCGCTGATGCAGCAGACCGTACCGGAAGTGATCGACTACCGGCTGCCGTTCAGCGGCGTGGCGCACAACCTGATGCTGGTGAAGATTCACAAGAGCTACCCCGGCCAGGCGCGCAAGGTCGCGCACGCCGTGTGGGGACTGGGGCAGGCGGCGTTCACGAAGGTGATTGCCGTGATCGACCAGCATGGCCCCGCGCTGCACGACGAAGCCGCCGTGGCCGCGCACGTGCTGTCACGTCTTGACGCGTCAAGCAGTTTTGAGTTCGTGCTTGGGCCGACCGAGACGCTGGACCACGCCACGCGGGCACTGCACTTCGGCAGCAAGGTCGCCATCGACGCGACCACTCCCATGGCCGGCGAGCCTGGCACGGGCACACAGGGCACGGGCATCACCGGCCTGCGTCCGGACACGCATGCGCCGAAAGCTGAAAGCGTCGGCGGCGCAGGCAAGCAAGCCGATGCTGAGCGCCCTGACCTTAGTGGCATCGAGCACACGCGGGCATGGATGGCATCGCCCGCCGTGCTGGCCATTGAGATTGACAAGACGCGCGGCCATCAGGCGCGCGAGATTGCCAACGCGCTCTTTGAACGTGCGGGCGAAGACGCGCTGCCGCTGGTCGTGATCCTGCAAGCCGGCTTGGCTGGCCCCGGCCAGGCCCAGGCGCTGGTGTGGGCCGCGCTGGCGAACATCGACCCCGAGCGTGACCTGATGTTTGACGAGAAGCCGGTACCGGAGAACGGCCGCTGGCTGCTGAAGCGCCACCCGCGCCACATTGCTATTGATGCAACGCGCAAAGATGCGCGCGACGGGTTCATGCGCGACTGGCCGGACATGCAGGTGCATGAGCCGCAAGTGCTGCAACGCGCACGCGAGCTGTTGAAAGCCAAAGGCATCGAGATGCCGACAATTTTCCTGCCGCCCCAGTAGGCCGCCTAACTTGTGTTCCGCGCGGTGGCCGGCTTACGAGCCGCAACAGCAACCATAAGTGCACATCCATGAACATGTGCACCTATGTTCATCTATGGTTGCTTCAGAGCAGCGTGTTTGGGGGTTCGGGGAATTGTCTGGGTTGATTACTGGATGCGCTTGCCGGAGTGCCACTGTTCTTCTTCGAGCAGGTTGCCGGCTGCGTCGTAGGTGCGCCAGACGCCGTCCTCAAGGCCGTCCACGAAATAGCCCTTGAGGGCCACTACCCCGTCATCGTGGAATTCGCGCCAGATGCCGTGGCGCACATCGGTGCCTGCCTGTACACGCACAGTCCATTCCGCCTTGCGGCCGCGGCGGCCATCCGGGCCCTGTCGCAGATGCACACGTTCTTCCCGAAAGTAGAACTCCTCGCTGCCCAGCATGCCTGCCGAGTACTGACGCTTGACCGATACGCTGCCGTCCGTGTCGTACTCAACCCATTCGCCATGGCGAGCATCTTCCTGATACTGGCCCTCCATGCAAATCGTGCCGTCAGGGTACCACTCGCGCCAGACCCCTGTCTTGCGACCGGCTTGATAAGCACCTTCGCGCAGTTTCTCGCTGCTCGGGTGCCACCAGGTCCAGGTGCCTGTCTGCATGCCCTGGTCAAACTGCCCCTCAAACTCTTTGGCCTTGGTGCGGTAAAGTCCGTAGGTAGGCCCATGTGCGCGACCGGCGACGTAGATTTCGTTCAGCTGCTCGGCGCCGTTGTCGTGAAACGTCACCCAGCGTCCTTCTTTGCGGCCGTTGACATAGCTGCCGCGCGACTTGCTGCGGCCGCTGTCGTACCACGAATACCAGTCGCCCTTGGGCGTGCCGTTGTCCCATGACTCGCTTGAGGCCTGGATGCCACCCGAATACCAGGTGATCCAGTCGCCGTCCTTGTTACCGGCGACGTAGGTACCTTCGACTGCCTTGTCGCCATTGGGGTGCCACTCGAGGTACTTGCCGACCGGAACGTCGTTTTCGTAGCGCGCTTGGCTTGCCGGGTTTCCGTTCTCATGCCAACCCTGCCAGTCGCCGACACGCAACCCTTCTTCGTACGCGCCGACGGCCTTCTTTGCCCCGGTCGCAAAGTACTCTTGAAACGGGCCGTGCAGAACCTCGCCCCCGTCGCTGCCGCGCTTGATGCCCCACTCGGCTTTGGTCATGCCGTTGTCGTACTTCTCGACACGCGTGGTGTTGTCCGCCGCCGTGTTGATCGACGCAGCGGCGCGATTGTCACGCCCGATCACCTGCCACGCGATCACCGCAAACAGGGCCAGGCAACCGAACAGTGCTATGGCGCCGATCGCCCACGTCTTGGTTGCCGTGCTCACTTTCTTGCGCTGCGGCGCCGCGCGGTACATGCCACTGGACAGCATCTGCGTGGTTTCACGCATGCGCTGCACGTCACGCGACTGGCCGTCTTCGTCTTTCAGGTAGGCGTCGGCTTTTGATTCAAGTTCTTCTAGTTGGTGACTGCCCGAGTCCGTGACAAGCCGGCCCTTCATGGCAATGGCAAGCTCGGGCGGCTTCTCGGCGCACTTGTACAGGTAAACGTCGGTAATGAGCTGCTCGCAGATCAAGCACATCGCCGTCTCTTTCAGGCGGTGCTCGGCAACCTTCTGCTTGCGGTTGCAATGGGGACAGATGATCTCAACGGCTGCCAATGAAGCCTCTGGTTCCTGCGGGCACCCCCCGGATGGTATGTCAGCAAGGCGTCGGGTCAGAAGCCCCCCCCGACTACTACCCGCCCGGGTAACCGCCACGCATCGCAAGCCTGATATTGTGCATTCTGGCGGATTGATTGCGAGAGAGAAATCGCATTCCGGTAGGGCCACAGGGGTCAGGCAGCGTAACTTCCCGGAGCCAGACCCATTTAGTCGCCCGACTACATCATCGGCAGCACGACCCAGAACAGGATCGACCCAATCCCGGCCAGAATCAGTACAGCCACCAGCAAGATCCACAGCACACTTTGGCGCTTGTCGGCTTGCTTGTGTTCTTCGTACTCGGCCGAGTAATCGCCGACCTGCATTCTGCCGGGCGCCCAGCTTTCCTTTTCAAAGTCTCCGCCGTAGGCCTCGCTCGCTGCCACTATCTCGCTGAGATTGGTAATGCCCGAAGCGCTGATAATCTTGCCATGCAGCGGGATGGCCAGTTGCGGTGGCGGGCCCTTCTTTTTGTGCAGGAACGGGTCGTCAATCGTGCCGCGGCACACCATGCACAGCCACGGCTCTTGAAGCCGGTTCTCCGGCACAGCCTGCAGGCGCTGGCAGAAGGGGCAGATAACGTCAATCTTTGCCATGGCGTGGCAATTCTAATCCCGGGTGTCGCCTAGGGAATGGTGTACCAGCCGGCTACTTCACTGGGGGCTTGGCGGGCGGCGGGTACGGGTCAGCCGATGCCTGCTCAATGGTGCGCGGCAACACGTACTGGGGCCGCGAACGCGCCAGCAGCACCGCGTCGCCTTGGGCGGGCACATGCAACTGGACATTGCGCTGCCGCAGGTCAGCCATCTCGTTGCCGTTGGCATCAAAGAAGCGCAGTTCAACCAGGTGGTCGCCCTCGGGCAGCTTGGCCAGCATAAGGTGTGTTTCGCCGGGCAGCAGCACATTGCCGCGGGTGTCGGCTTCGGCGTTGGCAAGCAGGCCCGCGATCAGCAGTACCGCGCCGACGCCGGCAGTGATGGCGCCGGCGGTCTTGTTGCCGCTCTTGTACAGCACTCGGCCGACGTGCATGGCTGATGCGCCGACCGCGATGCTGGCTGTCTTGGCGATGGCTTTGCCCTTGAGAATGTCGTCCATGACGCGGCCACCGCGCGTGATCGCCTGAAAGAACGTGTCGCCGATCTTGTATGCGCGGCCCAGGCTCTCGCCGTTGACCAGCACCTCGACCGAACTCTCGCGATACTCTCCCTGGTTGATCACGCGCACGCTGCCGTGGTGGCCTTCGGCTGTGAAGAACGGCCCAACACCCAGCTCAAGCATCATGACGGTGTTGGCCTCTTTCTGGGCCTCCATGGTGAACCACGGGCAGTTCGGGTCAAAGTTCGCGGGCTCTTTGGGCAGGCGCAGCATCTCGTCGAGCATCATCTTGGCGCCGCTTTCGTCGCCGCGGGCCAGGAACGCGCGGATGCGCATGATGAACGTAGGCAGCCAGTCAGCATCATACTCGCCGATTTTCAGGTCACCGGTATCGACGTACAGCGCGTTCTTGAAGCAGGCGATCGAGTTTTCGCGGTCGCCCATCATGTAATACAGCATGCCCAGGTACCACGAGTTGAAAGCGCGCTCGTAGGGGTCGCCCATCCAGAACTTCATGCGTTCGCTGAAAATCTGGGCGTCGCTGACGTTGCCGCCCTCGCTGAGGTTCATCGTGTTCCACGACCGAAGATAGTCGTCGCGGGCGCTCTTCCAGTAGCCCAAACCCATTTTGGCGTGGGCCCGGAAGTTCAGGATCAGCGTCTTGTCGCGGTCCGGAAACTGTGTGATGTCGCGGGTATCGGTCATCACCTTCTGGTACCCGCCCTCACTCATGGCTTTGCGGGCGTCGTAGACAGAGCTGCACCCCGCGCCAAGCAACAGCACGGCAAGCAGCACCAGAATCAATGGGTTGCGCAACGTCATGGTGAACACCGTCCCGGCCCCGGGAAGCAAAGCGGGGGCCGCGTTGGCGGCCCCCCGGAACATTGCTTAGCGGTAAACCGCGTTCGTGTCGGACACGCGGCGGATGTCGCGGCTGCTCTTGAAAATCAGCTCGCTGGTCTCGGTGTCAATGAACTCGTACGAGTACTTGACGGTATCGTCGCTGGTCTCGCCGTCGGTAACGGACAGCGAGGTGAACTTGGCGCGCAGGAAATAGTCGGCGCCCAGCTTGGTGCGGCGGCCGGTGCGGTCGGTGTATTCGCCGGCTTCTTTCTCGATCTTTTCGCGCTCGACTTCGCTGAGCACTTCGGACTCACGAATCACAAAGCGCATCTGGTCGCGGGTGAACACTTCGTTCAGCGCGGTCAGCAGGTCTTCCTGGAAGTACTCGGTGATTTCAGGAAAGCGGGTGTTGTTGGTCGGCGTGATCAGCGCGACGATCGGCGGCTCTTTGTAGTCGGCCTTGAAGTTCTCGATCAGCTTCTGGCGCTTCACTTCTTTTACGATGTAGGCCGTGACTTCCTTGGCGTCGGCGGCGTAGGGGCCGCTGTGTTCGACACCCTCTTCGTCGTCTTCCACGTCCACCTTGGTGGACTGGCGGCACCCGGTGCCGTAGCCGCTGGCCAAGGCAACAAACCCGATCATCATCAGAATCGTCAGAAAGCTGCGCATGTTCATTTCCTTAGGTAAGAGGGCCCCTGCTGAGCGCTTCATAGGGTAGCCTTGCGCGTTTCGAGTGCAAGCGCATCCACGGTCAACGCAACGGGCGATTCGTGCAGTCTGGACTTGCGGCCTGCAATGCGTTCTAGTCCCGTTCATGGAACCGGACTTCAAGCAACTCACCAATGAGCAACTGACCGTACCCGAGTCAGCCGCCGGCCAGCGCCTTGACCGCTACCTTGCCGCCGAGTGGCCGCATTATTCGCGCACGTTGCTGGCGTCGCTGATCAAGGAGGGCCACGTTGCCGTCGCCGGCCTTGCCGCAAGCAAGGTCAAGCCCTCGCTCAAGCTTGAGCCAGGCATGCAGGTCACCGTGGAACGGCCGACCATGGCCGAGCTTGAACTCGCGCCGGAGGACATTCCCCTGGATGTGCTGTTTGAAGACGACGCCATCATCGTCATCAACAAGCCGCCTGACCTACCCGTGCACCCGCCCAAAGCCGGGCGCGGCGGCACGCTGGCCAATGCGCTGATGTTTCATGTGGGCAAGCTCTCGCGTCCTGACCCGATTCGCCCCGGCATCGTGCACCGGCTGGACGCCGACACCAGCGGCGTGATCGTGTGCGCCAAAGACGAAAGTGCGCACTTTCTGCTGGCCAAGCAGTTTGAACAGCGCACCGTCGAGAAAGAATACCTGGCCATCGTGCGCGGCCGCATGAAGCAGGAAAGTGGCGTCATTGAGTTCGCCATCGGGCGCCACCCCGACCACTACGAAATGCAGCGCGTACACGCAGAAGGCAAGCCCGCCACCACCGACTGGCAGGTGCTCGAGACTTTCAAGCGCTTCAGCTATCTGCGGCTCAAGCCGCGCACCGGCCGCACACACCAGTTGCGTGTGCACCTGGCGGCGATCAACCACCCGATTGTCGGCGACCGGCTTTACTCGCGCAAACCGCCGCTGACGGCCAGCGAGATCCAGGGCCGCCCGCCCGAACCCGGCGAAACCCCACTGATTGCGCGGCAGGCCCTGCACGCCGTCAGGCTCACATTCGACCACCCGCGCACCGGCGAGCGCATGACGTTCGAGGCGCCCATGCCGCAGGATATGCTGCGCACGCTGGAGGCTTTGCGCGCCGGACCACGCGGGCCCAAAGCCGGCGAAGAAGTCGTGGAAGCCGACGATTCTGAGTAACAGTAGTTTACACCCGTGTCCAATTCTGACATACGGGCTCGCCGGGCCCGATCGGCTCTTTAAGCGTAACCCATTATCTACGAAAAGGTTGCGTAATGCACTGAGCGCATGCCGATGATTGGCACGACTGACGCTTTACCGCGCACAGGAGTGCTCGGAATTCAAAACCAACAAACGACAGGAGTTACGCCATGAAGAAGTTCGCTCTGCTTGCCCTGGTTCTCGCATTCGGTGGTCTGATGGTCGCAGGTTGCCCGGACAACAAGCCGGCCAACACGCCGAAGACCAACGAAGCGCCGAAGACCAACGAAGCGCCGAAGACCAACTAGTTTGGCAGCTCGAAAGAGCTTGAACCGGGAGGCTTGCCTCCCGGTTTCGTTTTTTCCCCGTGAGACAACCGACCCACACGCGACTATCCCCACACTGACGACCTTTGGAGAAGACATGAACTGGATGCGCTTGTTTGTCGCCGCGGCTTTAGTCGGACTCATGGTCCCGTTTGCCGTGGCGCAGGACGCAAAAAAACCGGACCGCAAGACTGAATCCAAGCCCGGCGACGGAAAGTCCGCTGACGGCAAAGACGGCAAAGAAGCCAACGCCGACCGCGGTGACGCCAAAGCCGAGGCACTGCTCAAGCGCGCCTACACGCGCGTTCACAGCGCTGAAGCCGACGGCCTGAAGAAGCTGATGTCGGCTGCCAGCATTGAAATCGACATCAGCGCGTTCGGCGCCGGCAAGCAGGCGTTCGAGGGCGAACTGTGGTGGAAGAGCGGCGCACCGGCAATCTGGAAAGCGTCAGAAGAGGGCGACGAAGGCGGCAACCCGATGCTTGGCATGATCGTCCCGATCGCCAAGCAGGTGTTTGAGCCGTACCTGGCATACGTGACCGGCTTTGAAGCCTGGGACGTGCGCTTCAAGACCGCGAGCTTCAAGCTGCTTGAGCCGAAGAAGGAAGAAGGCAAAGAAGAAGGCGCCAAGGAAGACGCGAAGGCCGAAAAGGTTGACACCATCGAGGTCACCTACGGCGACAAACGCGTCGAAACCTTCAACGTCTCAAAGAACATGGTGCTCAGCTTCACCAAGGACACCGTGATCGGCATGGCCGAGCAGGAACAGAAGGCCAAGATCACCTTCACCTTCGAGTACGAAGACCTGGGCAAGAAGCTGCGGCCCAAGAAGGTCACCGGCGACACCGAAATCGAGATGCCTGAGATTCCCGGCGAAAACGATCCCAAGAACCCGGGCGCGCCTCGCGCAGGCGGCGGCAAGGACACCCTCTCCGGCAGCATCACTGTCGAAAAGTGGGGCAAAGCCGGCGACCACGACATCGCGATTGAGCTCAAGGGCGCGGTCAGCCTCAAGAGCCTGGGCGCCGAGTTTCCTGCGGCGTTCAAGATCACCGAGCCGAAAATCAACGACGCAGTGAAGGACGAAGACTTCCCCAAGGGTGAAGGCACCGCGCCGGAAGGCGCCGCCCCGGGCGAAGACGACGAGTTCTAGCCCGCGACCCCACGCGTGGGCGGGACAAGCGGGGACCGACACCTTGGGGGCCGGTCCCCGTTGCATTTAAGTAGTTGTCGGTTGTCGGTTGTCGGTCGTCAGGCACAGGCAGTTCTTTGTGCCTTCGTGGCTTTGTGTGAGAGGCAACTGTCTGACAACTGAAGACCGGCAACTGACAACTGACAACCGACAACTAAGGACTACTTCAACGCAGCCTTGCCCTGCTCCGTGATCACGCGCCCGCGGGGCGTTTTCTGGATCAGCCCCTGGCGTATCAGGTGCGGCTCGTAGGTGTCCTCAATCGTGTCTTCTTCTTCGCCCACGGCGACCGCAACAGTTTTCAAGCCGACTGCGATGCTGCTGCCCGCAAGGCAGCGCAAGATGCGACGGTCAAGTTCAGTCAATCCGATGCGGTCGATACCCAGCATCGCCAAACCGCGCTCCGCAACGGGCACGTCGATGCGGCCGTCACCCTTGACCTGAGCGACGTCACGCAAGCGTTTCAGAATGCGGTTGGCAACGCGCGGTGTGCCGCGTGAACGCTGCGCCACCAGTGCCGTCGCGGCAGGCTCAATTGGCACGCCCAGCAGCTTGGCGCTGCGGGTGACGATGGTTTGCAGATCCTCCACCGGGTATGGGTCAAGCCGTTCGAGCACGCCAAACCGCGCGCGAAATGGCGCGCTGAGCAGGCCCTCGCGTGTGGTCGCGCCGATCAGCGTGAAGTGCTGCAACGACACGCGCACGCTGCGGGCCGCGGGGCCGCTGTCGAGCATGATGTCGATGTGCCAGTCTTCCATGGCCGAGTACAGGTACTCCTCGACGGCTTTGGGCATGCGATGAATCTCGTCGATGAACAGCACGTCGCCGCGCCCGAGGTTGGTCAGCAGGCTGACCAGGTCGCCGGCGCGCTCAAGGGCGGGGCCTGAAGTTGCGTGCATGCCGACGCCCATTTCGTGTGACACCAGGTTGGCGAGCGTGGTCTTGCCCAGGCCCGGCATGCCGGAAAACAGAATGTGGTCCAACGGCTCGTTACGGCCGCGAGCCGCGGCGATGAACACCGACAGGTTCTCAACGACCTTCAGCTGGCCGACAAACTCAGCCAGTGTGCGCGGGCGCAACGCGGTTTCGTACTCAAGCTCAACCCGCTGCGAGTGCCCATTCAGAAGTTGTTCTTCATGCTCAGTCATGCAACTGCCCAGTCTCGCGCGGTGGCGCGGCGAAATGCAACTACCGTTGAACACGGAGAAGCAGAGTAACAGAGAAACCCAAGGCAAAAAGCAGTTCTCCGTGACTCTGTGCCTCGGTGTGAACCAGCAGCTGCAGCTTCTGGCGCCTTGGCGTCAGACACGCATTTCACGGCGTCAGGATCACGTTGTCGATCAGTCTTGTGCTGCCTACAAATGCGGCAATGGCGCAGAGCGCGGGTCTGTTCACTGCATCCAGCGCGCCGAGGTCAGTCGCGTCCAGAACCTCCACGTAATCGACCCTTTCGACGTTTCCATCCAGCTCGGCCCAGCAGGCGCGCTTGAGTGTGGCGACGTCCGTCTCGCCCGCGGCCAAGCCTGTCTCTGCGGCTTGCAGTGCGCGGTAGAGGCTCAGCGCGCGCTGCCGGTCGCGATCATCTAGATAGCGGTTGCGGCTGGACATGGCCAGCCCGTCGGGCTCACGGACGGTCGGGCAGGTGATGACCTCAAGCGGCAGGTCCAAATCGCGTGCCATGCGCGTAAGCACAATCGCCTGCTGCGCGTCTTTCTGGCCAAAGTAGGCGCGAGTCGGGGCGACGATGTTGAACAGCTTGGCCACTACAGTGCACACGCCGCGAAAGTGGTTCGGGCGTGAGCGCCCGCACAGCTTGTCGGTCAGTCCTTCGACGTTGACCCACGTGGTAAACCCAGCCGGGTACATCATGACGCTGTTGGGTGTGAACACGGCGGCTGCGCCCTCGCGCTCGCACAGATCAAGGTCGGCTTCAAGGGTGCGCGGGTACTTGTGCAGGTCTTCGCCGGGGCCGAACTGCGTCGGGTTGACGAACACACTGACGACCGTGGCGTCGTTTTCGGCCACGCTGCGGCGGATCAATGCCGCGTGGCCTTCGTGCAGAGCGCCCATCGTCGGCACAAACCCAAGGCGGCCGGCGACTCCCTTGCGGTAGCTGCGCACTGCGTCAATGCTGGTGAGTTGTTCCATGCCGCGAGGCTAGTCAGCGCGGGTGGGCAAGCCAAGGGCCCGCAACGCAATACGAGAGCTGCCGCCGGCGTTAAGCTGGCGGGTGTCGATCCGTTGACGCTTCGGCGCCCTTGCCCTAGATTCATGGGGCTGAACGGGAGAAACGCAGTGCAGATCGAGATGTTCATCGGGAAGTTGCACAAGGCAACAGTCACGCAATGCGACCTGCAGTACCAGGGCAGCGTGACCATCGACGCGGACCTGCTAGTGGCGGCGGGCATTTTGCCGTACCAGCGCGTGGACATTTACAACATCAACAACGGCAACCGCTTTTCGACCTATACGCTTCCCGGCAAGAGCGGCAGCAAAGTCATCGGCATCAACGGCGCGGCGGCGCGGCTTTGCAACATCGGCGACCGCGTGATCATCGTGGCGTTCGGCACGTTTGAGCGCGACGAGATCAAGGATCACCAGCCCAAGGTGGTGCTGCTGAACGAGAAAAACGAAGTCATCGGCGAAGGGCACTAGGGATGAAGGTCGAAGAGTTTCGAGTCATAGTCCGCAGGCGCCCGTTTCGCTCTTTCCGGGTCAACTTGGCGGATGACCGACGCGTGGAAGCGCGGCACCCCGACTTTCTGTGGCTGGCCGAAGCTGGACGCACCTGCTTCATTGAAACGACTGAGGGGATTGAGATTATCGACGTGCTCTTGATCCAGTCAGTCACTCTCGACTCCACCGACAAAGACGCCGCCTGATGCCGCGCCACGACGACCGCGAGCCGGCACAGCTTCGGCCCATCAAATTCTCTCGCTGGTTTACCGTGCACGCGCCGGGCAGCGTGCTGGTCGAGTGCGGCCGCACGCGTGTCCTGTGCACCGTGATGTACGAAGATTCCGTGCCGCCATGGCTGCGCAGCGCCAATGCCCGAAAGCCCGAAGCCGAGCGCCAAGGCTGGCTTACCGCCGAGTACGCGATGTTGCCCAGCAGCACCCACACCCGCAAGCAGCGCGACAAGGGCGGCAAGGTGGATGGCCGCAGCGTCGAGATCCAGCGCCTGATCGGCCGTGCCATGCGCGCGATCATTGACCTGAAACAGATTGGCGAACGCACGCTCTGGATTGACTGCGACGTGCTGCAAGCCGACGGCGGCACACGCTGCGCCAGCATCACCGGCGCGTACATGGCGCTATGGGACTGCCTGCTGCGCATGAAAGATGAGGGCAAGCTGAAGTACTGGCCGCTGATTGACAGCGTGGCCGCCGTCAGCGTCGGCATCGTGGGCGGAACGCCAGTGATAGACCTCGACTACACCGAAGACTTCGCCGCCCAGACTGACATGAACGTCGTGATGACCGGCAAGGGCCGCTTCATCGAGGTGCAGGGCACAGCCGAAGAACACAGCTTCCCGCGCGAGCAATTGAACCAGCTGCTCGACCTGGCCACGCAGGGCATCACCGAGATCACAGCGCTGCAACGCGCCATCCTCGACGCCTAAGCCTGCCGCTTACTTCGTGGCGCTGGCTTGGTCTTCGGCCATGTGGCACTTCTTGTACTTCTTGCCTGAGCCGCAGTGACAGGGGTCGTTGGGGCCCGGCGTTTTGCTTTTCTCGCGTGCTCGATAGCCGGTGTTGCCTGAAGCGTTGGGGTTGGCTGCAGCCTCCATCTGGCGCCGTGTCTGCTGTTGCGCCTCGGTCGGTTGCGGCAATGAGCCACCACCGCTGGTGCTGGTTACGCCCGGTGCACTCGGGTGGACGGCTGTGCTGGCCGGCGACGCGATGCCCTTGGGCTGCGGCGCGTTCTCGAACTTGACCTCGATGCGGAACAGCGTCGAGATGATTTCCATGTCCACGTCGTCGAGCATGACCTCGAATATCTCGTGGCCCTTCTTCTTGTACGCGTCCTTAGGATCTTTCTGGGCGTAGCTTTCCCAGTGGATGCTGCCCTTGAGCACTTCGAGATTCTTGAGGTGCTGCTTCCAGTGTTCGTCGATGCTCTGCAGCAGCAGGTAGCGCTCAAGCTGGCGCATGCGGCCGTGGTCTTTGCGGCCGGCGGGCGTTTTCATTACTTCGCCGTCGGGGCCGGCGCAGATCGTCTTTTCGCGTTCTTCGTAAAGCTTTCTGGCGATCTCGAGCAGGTGCTCTTTGAGCGCCTTGGCGTGGTCCAGGCCACCTTCGCCCTTGGGCATGTCCGCCGGGTTGATCTCTTCGTTGAACGCCTTCTGGAAGTCCGCAGCGATTTCGCCCAGTTCCCACATCTCGGCGCGCTCGACATTCTTCATCACGTGGCGCTCAACCGATGCCTGGATCACGTTGTCCAGTCGGTCGGTGATCGCGGCGCGAAGTTTCTCTCCATGGATGCGGCCGCGCACCGTGTGGGCAAGGCGGAAAACTGCCTCTTCGCAGGGTATGTCGCGCAGGGCGTCTTCTGAAATCTCGGCTTCGTGTTCCTTGTCGGCCCACTGTGACAGTTCCTTGGCCACCTTGGCCGAGAAGCGGGTCTTGTCGGTGATCTTGTCCACGCCGTCGATGCGTTTGATCTCGGCGCGCACGTGGTTGCGAATCTCGCCCTCCAGGGCAAAGAAGTCGCCGCGAGACAGGCCGCCGAGGAACACCTGGCGCATGCGATATACGGCTTTGCGCTGGCCGTTGTTTACGTCGTCGTACTCAATCAGGTTTTTGCGGATGTCGAAGTTGCGCTGCTCGACCTTCTTCTGGGCGCGCTCGACGCTGCCGCTGACCATCTTGCTCTGGATCGGCTGGCCGTCTTTCAGCCCCAGCGACTGCATGACCGCTTTAATGCGCGGGCCCGCAAACAGGCGCATCAGGTCGTCTTCAAGGCTCAGGAAAAAGTGGCTGCTGCCGGGGTCGCCCTGGCGGCCGCACCGGCCACGCAGCTGGTTGTCGATGCGGCGCGACTCGTGTCGCTCGGTGCCGATCACGCACAAGCCGCCGAGCTTGACGATTTCGTCGTGTTCGGCTTCGCAGGCGGGCTGGTACTTCTTGGCGCGCTCACTGAGCAGCTCGTCGAATTGGACCTCGGCGGTCAGCAGCACGTCGCGCGGCACGGTCCAGCTTGCGGCCTGCTTGAACTCGTCGGGCAGCAGCGACTCGACGGAGATGCCTTCCTTCTTCAGTTCCTGCAGCGCCATGTACTTCGGGTTGCCGCCCAGCAGAATGTCGGTGCCACGGCCGGCCATGTTGGTGGCGACGGTGATGTTGCCCTTCTTGCCGGCTTGCGCGACGATGTCGGCTTCGCGTTCGTGGTACTTGGCGTTGAGCACGTTGTGTTCGAGGCCCGCGGCTTTCAGCAGGCGGCCCAGGTGTTCCGACTTCTCGACGCTGGTCGTGCCGACCAGGATCGGCCTGCCCTCTTTGTGTACCTTTTCGATTTCCGCGACGATGGCGTTCCACTTTTCGTTCGTGGTGCCGTAGATCAGGTCTTCGTTGTCTTTGCGGACGAGCTTGCGGTTCGTCGGCACGGCGACGACATCGAGCTTGTAGATTTTGGCGAATTCGTTGGCCTCGGTCATGGCGGTGCCGGTCATGCCCGAGAGCTTGTTGTACAGCTTGAAATAGTTCTGCAGCGTAATGGTGGCCAGCGTGAAGCTTTCGGCTTTCGGCACCAGCTCGTGCTTGGCTTCTACAGCCTGGTGCAAGCCGTCTGACCAGCGCCGGCCGTGCTGCATGCGGCCCGTGAACTCGTCCACGATCACGACCTCGGGGCCGTGGTCGCCGTCGTAGATCACGTAGTCTTTGTCCAGCAGGAACAGGTTGTGCGCGCGCAGGGCCTGTTCAATCAGGTGCGGCCACTCCATGTGCGCGCCGTCGTACAGGTTCTTGATGCCCAGCGCTTGTTCTACTTTGCGCACGCCCGTTTCACTGAGCAGGCACTGGCTTTCTTTTTCCTTCTTCTCGAAGTCGTAGTCGTTCAGCGCGTCCTGGTACAGCTTGCGGTCCTGCATCATGGCGGCTTTGCCGTGCTTGGCCTCAAGCTTCTCTTTCAGGTCCATCGCGTCTACGCCCTTGAGCGTCTTTGCGATTTGCGACGCGCGGGCGTATTTTTCGGCGGTGCCCTCGGGGCTGCCGCTGATGATCAGCGGCGTGCGCGCTTCGTCGATCAGGATGCTGTCCACTTCGTCGATCACGGCAAAATGCAGGTCGCGCTGGCACTGCTGGCGCGGGTTGACCTTCATGTTGTCGCGCAGGTAGTCAAAGCCGAATTCGTTGTTCGTGCCGTAAGTGACGTCGCGCCCGTACATCGCGCGGCGTTCTTCGTTGTCCATGTCGGACTGGATCCAGCCGCAGGTCATGCCTAGCAGGCCCAGCACGCGGCCCTGTTCTTCGGCGTCGCGCCGCGCCAGGTAGTCGTTGACTGTCACGACGTGCACGCCGCGGCCCTCAAGGGCGTTCAGGTACGCAGCCAGGGTCGCGACGAAAGTCTTGCCTTCGCCGGTGACCATTTCGCTGATCATGCCCTGGTGCAGGACCATGCCGCCCATCAGCTGGACTGGAAAGTGCGCCTTGTAGGGCACTTCTTCGCCGGTGTTGGGGTCTTTGACCCAGCGCTTGCCGCCCAGCATGCGCCACGATGCTTCGCGCACGGCGGCAAATGCGTCCACCAGCAAGTCGTTCAGCGTTTCGCCGTCGCGCAGGCGATTCTTGAACTCTTCGGTCTTGGCCTTGAGCTGTTCGTCGCTGAGCGCGTTGGTCTCAGGAAACTTGGCGATAATCGCGTCGATCGAGGGCTGGAACGAACGCACCAGCCGTTCGTTGCGCGTGCCGATGAAGAAACGCAGAACCGTGTCAACAACACCCATCGTCTACTCGATCCAGCCTGTCAGGAAAGTCGCAAGCTATCGTCTGCCGAAAGGGGCGGTTATACTCATGCCCACGCTTCCGTGGGACTGTCAATCTTTGATTCCCGTAAACGGATGCCGGGCTTTCTTTGTTTCGGGTTTGTTTTCGGCAACTGCCATTGCCAAGGAGCGCCCGATGCGCGCCGTTTTCAGCCTGCTTTGCGCTGTGTCACTGCTGGCGGCAGTTCAAGCCCCAGCTGGCGCCCAGGACGCCGCCGCACGCGAAGTGACCGTCCTGCTGGCGGGCGTAAGCCGTGGCTACGTGCGCCCCCTGTGGCGCACCGCACAGCGCGTGCAGGCGCTGCCCGGCATCGAAAAGGCCGTGGCGCTGGGTGCGCAAGCCGACGTGATTACACTTCGCGTGACTACCACTCTCGACAACGCTGAACTTGCAGGCGTGCTTCAAGGCACGTTGACCGGTGCCGAAGGCGACCGCATCGCCATTGCCACGAACCTTGACCAGCGCTCGCGCCGGGCCGAGCCACGCTGGGCCATTACCCGCATCATTGAAAGCATCAATGCCCAGCCCAAACCCAACTGGAGCGGCCGCGACGCTGAGGCGCTGTTCGCGAAATCCGAGACGATCGAGAAGAAGCTGGCCAAACTCGGCCTGGAGCCTGCCTTGCTGGAGGGCATGCACTACAAGGCCAAGGACTACCACATCGACGAAAGCTGGTACGGCAGCGGCGGCAGCTACCGCGTATGGGCCGGCGACAAGTGGCAGGGCGTGCCGATCTTCGACGAGAACTACTGGTGGGGCGGCTTTGAAGAAGAAGAGGCCGGCGACACCTTCGAGGTTGACCCCGAATCGAACTTCGTCGGCGCGCAGCTCATGCGCAACTACTGGTACAGCGGCACACAGTGGGCCGACTATGAAGGGGCCGTGCTTAGCAGCCATTTGGGCGAGCGCGCCAAGACCACGTTTGATGGCGGCCTGGTCGTTCACATCGGCCGCAGCTGGTACCACGACATCTTTGGCGCGATGGTGGCGTTGAGTGTGCGCGAGCCAAAGCGCACCCGCGACGAAATGCCCAAGGGCCGCGGCTGGAACATCATGGCGGGCCTGGAAGAGCGCGGTTTTGAGCGCTGGGGCGAGCCGGGTTACAACCTGCAGGCCTTCCTGCTGGAATGGCCCGAAAACGAAGACGACCACCTGGTCGCGCGCCTGCGGGCGCACCACCCCGGACACGCGCTGTATCTGGATGCCGAGATTGACGTGACGGAAGCCGTGGCCGCCTTCAAAGAAGCAAAAAACGCCGAGAAGGACCCCCAGACGGTAGACGTGAAGGACCGCATCAAGTGGCACCACGCCGCGGAAGATAGCGCCGAAGTTTTCAGCCAGCGGCGCCAGGAAGCGATCAAGCGCATCGGCGAGATACAGGCGGCAATCACAAAGCTCGCCGCGACGACACCGCTCAGCGAGTTGTGCGGCGTGCTCTCGGACGAAGCCTTGGCCAAACGTCTTGGCATAACGTTCGGTGCGCAGGACCTGTATGTACCGGGCCAGTTTGTGATCCGCCAACAGTTGTTTGGCGACGTCGAGATTGCCTGCGGCGAGCCCAAGAACGGCGGTACGCGCTGGCTGCTTTTCAACCCGAAGTCACGCGAAGTGATCCGGAGCTATCAATGAAGCCTTGGCTGACACTGATGCTTGTGCTTGTGACACTGCCGATGGCAACGGGCTGTGGCGACAACACAGCCGACAACACCCGCACGGTCGAGCAGCACCAGAGCACCGACCCGTACCTGCGCAATGTGGACGAGGCGCGGCGTACCGAGGCGACGACGGCGTCGCATGCGATCTGGCAGCGGGTGCGCATTAGCGCCATCAGTGTGCAGGCCAAGGGCGGCGACATGAAGTCGTTTTACTCGTCGCTGAACGGGCAACTGAACGCAACCAAGCTGGCGAAAATCGGCATCACCGAGGCCGAGCTGCGCGGCACGCACTACGTGGCCACGGACTACAAGATCAGTTGCTACGGCAAGAAGATGACAGTCGAAGCCGTAAAGCCCAACACCAAGGGCTACGTGTCGCAGGAATACGACATTCCGTGATGGGTGTGGGTGGACCGGGGTTTTGAGTTCCGTGTTCCGAGTTCCGAGTTCTAAATACTTCGTGTTGAAGCCGTGGGGCTCTAACCTCTAACTTCCAACCTCTACGGCTTTCGCGCTGTCCAGAGTTGCTCGCTGCCGTGTTTGTAGGGCTGGCCCTTGAAGCCGCCTTCGAGCTTCTCGACTTCCAGGCCGCTGAGTTCAAACAGGTGTTCCATCTCGTAGCGGAAGAAGTAGCGCAGCTTAATGCGGCGGGCGCGGCGCCAGAGGCTGCGGCCCTGGTCGTCGAACTTTTCGTAAATCCACTGCTCTTCGAAGCGCTGCTCTTCAGGGCACGCCACGCGGCAGGCGTACGCCACCACGCGCCCGCCGGGCACTTCGGTCTCGCCGACTTTGCGCATGGCGCTGGCGTTGGGCCCGACACTCTCGGCCAGAATACGCAGGTTGGGGTCGAACAGGTTGACCACCAGGCGGCCCTTCGGCGCCAGGTGCTTGCGGCAGTGTTCAAGGCATGAGCGCTGTTCGGCTGTTTCATGCAGGTGCTGGAAGGCGCGAAACGGAATCACGATCAACGGAAACTTGGTCTTCAGGTCAAACTTGCGCATATCGCCCTCAAGCAGCGTCAGGCGCTTTTTCACCTCAGGGGCTTCCTTGTCCACCTTCTCGCCGCAGGCCTCAAGCATCATCGGCGCGATCTCAAGGGCTGTCACGGCAGCACCCGCGCGCGCCATCGGGATCGTCACGCGGCCGGTGCCGGCTGCCAGTTCCAGCACTTTGCCCGCCTTTTTCGCGAGCTTGCTGAAGTAGGCGACGTCGCCGTCTACGCCATCGCTGAGCAGGTCGTACAGGTCGGGCGTGTCGTAGAGTGTGCTGGGTTGCTTAGCCATGGCTTTCGGTGGCCTTTGTCTCGGGCTTCGGCGGTTGAATTTCGCGCACGTTACTGACGCTTTCGGCGCTGATCGTCACTTCCTTTTCGTCGATGCGCAGCGTGATGCCCTCGCTGGGATGCACGCGAATGATGGTGCCCTCAATCTCTTCGGCGCCACGGCTCAGGCGCACGTGCTTGCCGCCCATGTGCACGAACTCGCTCCAGGCCTTTGCCAGCTTGTCCCACTTCTTCTTGCGCACCAGGTCATACACGCGCTCCAGATAAAACAGCAGTGGCCGCAGCACGCGCACCCGGTTCAGGGGTCGCGACCCCGGGCGCTCCAGGCGCAGGCTGGTGGCTGTCTCGCGCAGGCTTTCCGGAAAGTCGGTGCGCGACTGGTTCACGTTCAAGCCGATGCCCAGCACAAACGTATCGGGCACGTTGCTGCGCGCCTCGACCAGGATGCCGCAGACCTTGCGGCCGCGGATGATCACGTCGTTGGGCCACTTGATCTCGGCGGGCAGGTGAATGAACTGTTGCAGCATGTTGGCGACAGCCAGGCTTGCCATGCCGGTCAGAAACGCGACGCGGTCGGGCGGCACGGCAACCTTGAGCACCACCGACATCCACAGGCCCAGGCCCGGCGCGCTGTGCCACTCGCGGCCCATGCGGCCGCGGCCGCGCGTCTGGCTGTCGGCCAGAATGACGGTGCCGTCTTTCAGGTCGTCGTCGGTCTCAACAAGTTCCCAGGCGGTTTCATTGGTTGAGGAAAGCTGGTCGTGAATGCTGAGCTTGCGGCCGATGATCTTGGTGTTGAGGTCCTCGCGGATCTCGTGCTTGAGCAGCCGGTCGGGTATGTCGATGAGTTTCACGCCAAGGTAGGGATGGAACTCGATGGAGTAGCCCTGCTCAATGAGCGCCTCCACGTCGTTGAAGATGGCATCGCGGGAGATTTTCAGCTTCTCCTCGATGTCGCCGACGGGGATGTAGTGGCTTTGCTTCTTGAGAAAGCTGATCAGGTCAGTGTTCATGTGGCGCGGAGTGTAAGGAAGGGACCGGCCCTCGCGCAAGGACAGGCGGCGGCTCCTGTTCTCTGCGGCGTCTGCTATTCTTCGCCCAATGGGCGCCTATGAAGTGATTGTCGTGGGTGGGGGACACGCGGGGATTGAAGCCGCGCTGGCGGCTGTGCGGGTTGGCGCGCGCGTTTGCCTGGTGACCTTTGAGCGTGCCGGTATTGGCCGCATGTCGTGCAACCCCGCCATTGGCGGCGTGGCCAAAGGCCAGATCGTGCGCGAAATCGACGCCCTGGGCGGCGCCATGGCCCAGCTGATCGACGCCACCGGCATCCAGTTCCGCATGCTCAACCGCAGCAAGGGTGCCGCTGTGATCAGCCCCCGCGCGCAAGCCGACAAAGACGCCTACCAGCAAGCGGCGCAGGCAATGATTGAGTCAACGCCGGGGCTCACGGTGGTCGAGGGCGAAGCGACTGAACTGCTCGTGTCGGGAACCGGGCATCGGGAATCGGGAGTCGACGAGGCCCTTCCTGCCGCCTCTCGAACACCGATTCCCGCCATCACCGGCGTCAAGCTCGCCGACGGACGCGAACTGCACGCGCCGCGCGCGGTCTTGACCACCGGCACGTTTCTGGGCGGGCTGCTGCATTACGGCGAAGAAAAGATTTCAGGGGGGCGCGCCGGCGAAAAGGCCGCGGTCGGCCTTTCAAGCCAGCTGCGCGCGCTCGGGTTCAGGCTGGGCAGGCTCAAGACCGGTACGCCGCCGCGGCTTGCCCGCGATAGCATTGACCTGGGTGCACTGCAACAGCAGCCCGGAGACGAGCCAGCAGAACCGTTTTCATACATGACCAGCGAACTTGCAGTACAGCAAGTGCCGTGCTGGGTCACGCATACCAACCCCGCGACCCATGCGGTGATTCTTGAGAACATGGCGCGCAGCCCGCTGTACAGCGGCCAGATTGTCGGCGTTGGCCCGCGCTATTGCCCCAGCATCGAAGACAAGGTCAAGCGCTTCGCCGACAAAACAAGCCACCACGTGTTCCTTGAGCCCGAGACGCGCGACGGCGACACCATCTACCCCAACGGCATCAGCACCAGCATGCCCCGCGACGTCCAGGACACGCTGGTGCGCACCATGCGCGGACTTGAGCACGCGCGCATCGTCAAGTACGGCTACGCCGTCGAGTACGACTTCGTGCCGCCGACCCAGATTGACGCAACCATGCAGACAAAGCTGGTGCTCGGCCTGTACCTTGCCGGCCAGATCAACGGAACCACCGGATATGAAGAAGCCGCCGCCCAGGGCCTGATGGCAGGTCTGAACGCCGCGCGTACGCTGGACAGCCGTGAGGCCGTCGTTCTGCGGCGCGACCAGGCCTACATCGGCGTGCTGATCGACGACCTGACCACGCGCGGCACGGACGAGCCCTACCGCATGTTCACCAGCCTTGCGGAGTACAGGCTCAGGCTGCGCAGCGACAACGCCGACCGCAGGCTGACACCGCTGGCCGGGCAGCTTGGAATCGTTGAAGAGGCGCGCAGCCGCCGCCTGCAAACCAAGCTGGCGGATTATGCCCGTGCCGAAGGCCTGCTGAAGAGCGAGCGGGTGGACGGCAAGTTGCTGTACGACTGGTTGCGCACGCCGCAGTTTGAGTGGTCGGCCGTGATTGCGCGGCTGCCCGAACTGGCAGCGCTGGATGCCGAGGCGCTGCAAACGCTTGAGATTGACGCTCGCTACGCCGGCTATGTTGAGCGCGAAGACGCCGATATTGCCCGACTGCGCGAACTTGAGGCCGTCAACGTGCCTCGCAACCTGCGCTATGAGGCCATGACCAGCCTGCGCAAAGAAGCGCGCGAGAAGCTGGCGGCACTACAGCCGTTGACGCTGGGGCAGGCCGCGCGCATTCCGGGCATCGGTCCCGGCGATGTCAGCGTGTTGCGCGTGTACCTGAAAACTGGCGTCGGTGTGCCTGCCCATGGATGAAACGGGAACGTACATCTGCGACCACTGCGGCGAGGAGATTGAGGTGCCGGTAGACCCTAGCGCCGGCCAAGATCAGGAGTATGTAGAGGATTGCCCAGTGTGCTGTGCCCCCAACCTTCTGTCCGTCTGCTGGGACGCGGACGGTCGTTCCATTCTTTCGGCGCGCGCCGAGTAATGGGATTGCACATTGTGCGTCTGCATGTAATTCTGGTGTGATCTTCATCGCAGCATAAAGGACGGGCGCGCAGGGCAATGGCAGTGACCGCGAACGAGTCAAAACCGGGGCTGGAAGACTGGGTGCTGCGCGAGTTGCCCGGGTTGACGTATGTGTGCGAGAACGACGAGTTCTACACGATGCGTTTCCTGTGCAGCGGCAGCGGGCACGCCTTTGGCTACAACCTTCAGGACTTCGTCGATAACAAGCACTACTTTGCCGCATCAGCGATTCACCTCGACGACCATGACCTGGTCGACCAATTTGCCGAGACCATGAACCTGCATGCGCGGCCGATTGTCGCGCGCTACCGGCTGGTTCGCTCTGATGGCGCGGAAGTGCCGATTCTTTGTTCGGCGCGGGCTGTGCGCAACGCCGCGGGCAAGGTGCTGGCGATTGCCGGGTTCTTCGTAGATATCACCGACATCAAACCGCTTCAGGGCGACACGCGCATTCTGACCGACGTGAACCTCCCCGACGTCGACGTTGCCGGACCTGTCGCATCACGCCCGGACCCGGTGACGGCAGCATGGCTGTTGCCGCAATTGGCAACGGTCAGCTACGCCACGACCGACAACGAGGGTTACACACCGGTGTACCTGAGCGGGAGCCTGAAGAGCGAACTCGGGTATGACATCACCAAGTTCATGGATGCGCCCGGGTACAGCATGGCCTCGGTGGTGTATCCCGACGACGCCGACCTGTCAGACGAATCTATCGAAAAGGCGGCAGCCAAGCCGGGCAACGAGCTGTGGATGCGCTTGCGCGTCGTGAACGAAGCCGGCCAACCGGTGCAGGTGCTGTGCGGTCTGCGCGGCGCGCGCCATGACGCATACCCTGGCGGTCGTGGTATCGTGGGCACGGCGCTGTACCTGCATGACGTGCCGGTTTTGCAGGGGCCGTCCAAAATACTCGCGTTCAAGCCGGCCTGAGTCGTTGTTGTTCCTCGCCACCCTTCATGACCGTTCGCATCGCCATTGTCTTTGCGTCTTCCGGCGGCAACACGCTTGAGACCGCGCGTATGGCTGCAGTGGGGGCAGGCGAAGCCGGCGCCGTCACGGCGCTGTACAGTGCGCGCGACTTTTCAGCGGACGTGCTGACCGAGCATGACGGCATCCTGATCGGCGAGCCGACTTGGGGTCAGGGCGACCACCACGCCGACTTTCGGCCGTTCGACGAAAGCATGGCGCAGCTGCTCGTGCCGGGGCAGCGGCTGCGCGGCAAGGGAGCCGCGGCATTTGCCGGGTGCGATCGCGCATACCCAAACTTTGGCCGGGCGCTCGAGCTGATCGAGCAACGGCTTGTCGAGTGCGGCGCTGACATTCTGCAGCGCGGCTTGATGATTGAGCTGCGCCACAACCCCGCAAGCCGCGAATTCACGCGGCGATGGGGCCACGACTTCGTGGCGCGCCTGCGCGGCGAACTCGAGCGCGAGGCTAACGAGCCTCGCATGGGACGAGCCGACGTGGACCGGGTGATGGGAATCAGCAGCGCCGAGCGCGAAAGCCGCGAACTGGGCGGCCTGCGCTAATCTTCGGCGTCGTCTTTGTCGCCGCGAACTCGCACGACGCCGCGCTTCGTGGTGCGGAAGAACGTCACCCAGTGCTGGGCGGCTGGACTGTCCTTGTAGTCGGACTCGATCGCGGCCAGGGCTTTCTCCAGCGGCGTGCCGCTTCGGAATAGCAGCTTATAGGCTTCGCGCAGGCGCTTGATCTGATCGCGGTCGAAACCGTTGCGCTTCAGGCCAATGGCGTTCAAGCCGTACACGGGACAGCCGAAACCGCCGACGCGGCAGAACGGCGGGATGTCCATGCTGGTCACCGAGCCGCCGGCGACCATGGCAAACCTGCCCACGCGCGCAAACTGGTGAATGGCGACCAGGCCGCCGAACACGACGCGTTCTTCTACCGTGACGTGGCCGGCGAGCTGTACCGCGTTGGCGGCAATGACATGGTCGCCGACGGTGGTGTCGTGGCCGACGTGGCAGTAGGCCATCAGAAACGTGTGGTTGCCAATGGTCGTGGTTTGCGCGGCAGTCTTGGTGGTGCCGCGCGAGACCTGCACATAGTCGCCCAGGAAATTGCTGTTGCCGATCACCAGCCTTGTGGGCTCGTCCTTGTAGCCAAGGTCCTGCGGCGGCGCCCCCAGGCTGCAGTGATTGCCAATGCGGTTGTTTTCGCCGATGACGGTCGGGCCCTCAATGACGGTATGCGGGCCGACACGAGTGCCGGGGCCGATGACAACGCCGGGACCGATGACGCAATAGGGCCCGATTTCGGCGAACGTGTCGATCTTGGCTGCGCTGTCGACGATAGCGGTTGGGTGAATGGCCATGGCAAGTACAGGGTACAGAGTACAGCGTACGGAGTCAGCACGTGCGGAGCCTGTTAGCCTTGTGTGCAAAGAGCCGCGTCTTCGCGGCTCCGTACACCCTACTTTGCACTATGAACTGCTCGTTAGCGCCGCTGCAGAATGCTCAAAATCGCGGTAAGCTGGGTTTTCTGCATCTCAAGCTGCTCTTTGATCGCGGTGATTTCCTCGGCGTTTCCGCCGCCACCGCCGCCGCCGCCGCCGCCGGCAACGATGCCTTCGCCGACTTCGCGGCCCAGGTTGATCAAGTCAGCGTACCAGCGAGATTCGGGCATGCTGGTGACCACTTTCTCCGTGAGTTCGCGGCTTGCCTTGCTTACTGCGCTCAGGTGCTTGAGCGCCTGGTCCATCAACTCGGCGGAATCGCCACCGAGGTCGATCTTCATGCCCTCTTTGCGCGTCTTGCCGACTTCTTCGCGCAGGTTGCGCAACTCGTCGCGGATGCGCCCCAGCATTTCGGTTACCGGACCCATGTCGACGTTCACGGTCACTTTCGGTGCCGGCCCGCCGCCGCCTCCACCGCCACTAACTGGCGCTGAGTACGATGGTGCGGGCGCGCTGGCCGTCGCGGTGCCGGTATCGTCGCCATTGTCGTCCGCGGGGCCTGGCCCCGGGGGCTCACCCGAGCCAAGGGGCGAACGATCTTCGTGCGTCTTGGCCTCAGACGTCTTGAGGCGTTTGGAAAGACTTGCCAGTTTTGCCAGGTCCGCCATGTCGAATCACCTGCGTTTGGTTACCTAGACAACGCGCCCGGTAGGCACCGGGCGCGTTTTCACGGTCGGATTTGCCGAGGCTTGATTCTAGTCCTCGTGGCTGAGCGCCGCAAGCAGGCACCCCTTGGCCGTGGCGTTAAGCTGGTCCTCGGCCTTGCGGATGTCGCTGATCTTGATCGGGAACTTGCTGGCCAATTTGCTGAACTCGTCCTTGAACACCTCGACGAAGCCGCCGACCTTGCTGGTACCACCCGAGACAGCGATGGGTACCGGCTTGGGGAAGTTCGGGATGTCCTTGGTGGCAGCGAACTTTTTCACGATGTTATCGAGCGAGTATTTGATCAGGTGGCGGTAGTAGATGACGATGGCTTCTTCTTCGGGCGTCTTGGGCGCGTTGATGTCCACGCCGCGTTCTTTGACCGCAGTGATCTTGGATGCCGCGCAACCCATGACCTGTGCAGCCTGCTGGTCGATCCAGTCGCCGCCCTTGGCCGTCGAGAAGCTGATGACCGGCATGCTGCGGAAGCACACGCAAACGTTCACCATGCCGCCGCCGCAGGAAATGCCGATGCCGGTAAATTCGTCATCGCCCAGTTCGCTGAACACGATGGCCTGACCTTCGTTGAAGGGGTGGCCGCGGTAGCCAAGGCGCTCAAGCAGGCCGTTGGCGATGTTCGTGTGGTACACGATGTTCATCGTGCTGTCGACCGGGTCAGCCGGGATGGAGTAGTACACCATCTCGCCTTCCGCGCGCGGCGGCCCCAGGATCTTCTTGAACAGCTCGACTTCCATCGGCATCGCGTCCGCGTCGGTCGGGCTGATCAAGCCGTTCTTCATCGGCCGGCGCATTTCGCGGTTGAAAATGTTCGCAAGCTCGAAGGCGTCTTCACCAATGATGAAGAGCTTGTTCTCGCGCTTGATGTACGGAACACCCTGGCCCTTGAGCATCTTCAAGGTGTACGGGTCTTCGGGAACGTCCAGGAACGCATTGCGTGCCGGAAAGAACTCGATGCTGCCCTCTTCATCCATGCGGGCCGCTACCAGGTTGGCTGTACCTACGTCTAGTCCGCGCCCGAGCGGCGCACCCGAATCATCACCCACGGTGAATACCTCCGGCTGTTGAGAAACTTCTTCTCGTGGCTCCGCGGGAGTCGACTCTGCCGAGACCATCTCGGGCTCGTCGGCGTCCGCGCTATCCTGTTGGTTTGCTTGACCTTCTTCTTCTTCTCCCCCAAGGTCAAGCTCCTCGGGTTCGCTGGCCGTTGCGATTGCGCCAGAACTGTACTCGCCTGCCTGACTGCTGTCTTCGCCCTCGGCTTCGGCGCCCACATCTGCCGAAGGTTCTGTCCCAACATCGGACTGGTCCAGCCCCTCCGCCGAAAACGTTTGCGCGGGGGTGGCTGCTGCTTCCTGATCCGGGTCGGGTTTCTGCGCCGCTTTATCTAGCAGCAAGTTTTCGGTTTGACCAGCCTGATTTTCCAGACCCGCGTGATCTTCATCCCCCGTACGCGCTTGATCTTGCGCGATGTTCGATTCCCATTCCAGGGCAGTTTCCGGGGGGCCTTCGGTCTTGCCCAGCGTCGATTCCGTCAACTCGTCCACTGCGTCCATCTGTTGCGCCGCCACAGTCATGGGCCCGGAACTGCCTGAGCCGTGCTCCACGGGTATCTCGAGCTCGCCGATGTCGGTTTCGTCGTCTACGTCCTCGACTTCCATCATCTCACGGGAAGCCACAGTCATCGGGCCCGCGGGCGCGCCTTCGCCCAGGCTGCTTTCATCCAGGTCACTGATGTCCGTGACCCCGGGGCCGGTAATGATCTCGCTGACGTCGTCGTCGGCGATGTCATCTTCGGCACTCCACTCAATGACCTCGTGTCGGCCGCTGGGTGTGACGTCTACCGGCGTGTCGTGCCAGTTCCGTTCCTGTACTTTAGTCGTGCGGCGCTTGGCTGCTTTCTGCAGGCGCTCGCGCACGGTTTCGCGGTGCGGTGGCTCAGCCAGGTCGCCCAGGTCAAGGTCGGCATCATCGTCTTCGTAGACGACTTCGCCTTCGCCTGGGGCGCCTTCTTCGTTGTTTTCAGCTTCCACAGGGTCTGCGCTGTCGTACAGCGCCTTGTTTAAGCGGCTTCCGGGAGATGGCGCAGATTCTATTTGCCGGCGGCTGCCACGCAAGGAGGAGTTGCGTATCCCGGTGCGTCGGCTGGCCCGACCCCGCCCGTCGGGTATACTTGTGGCATGCGCGTGACTGCTCATTGTGGGTGCGGATGGCGGCGCAGCCTCAGCCCGTGTTACGCGGGCAGGCACCTGCGTTGTCCCGCGTGCGGGTTTGTCGTTGCGGCGCGCAGGTTGCCCGTCGCGCGCGCCCGCCGGCACGTTGTGAAGGTCTGCCGGCCCGCAACGCGCTCTGCATGGTGGCAGCGCGCCTTGCTGGCGCTGGTGGTGGTCGTTGCCGGCCAAACCCTGGTTTCGTACGAAATCGCCAACAGCATGGACCGCCTGCGCGAACTTGAGCGCACGGCGCCCGCGCCCCTGGAGACAAAGGCCGTGCAACCCGCGCCGCCTGGGTTTCAGACCAAGCCGACGCCCGAGCGCGACACAAGCCGCGTCGATGAGTTCTAGCGCGCGTCGCGCGCCGTCGTTACCATCGCGCCTCGAAAGACGGAGGCCACGATGTACCGGACTATCTTCCTGTTGCTGATTGCATTGGCCATGGCCGGCTGTGGCGGCGGTGCAGTGAATAACCAGCCCGCGGGCGACACGACCGGCGGCTGCAAGCCTGCGCCGGTCAATGATGCAGCCCCGGCCAACAAGCCGGACGACACACCCAAGGAAGACCCGTACCTGTACCAGAAGGTGAAAGCCGCGCCGGTTGGCGGCTGGGTGGTACTCAGCAAGGACGGCCGCTCAGAACTGCTGAAGCACGCCAAGCCGGACCTGCCCAAAGAGTTGAAGTATGTGGCCGCGATCTGCAACGTGAAGGCGCCCGGCGGCACAGAAAGCGAATCACACTGGAATGAATGGTCGAAGCAGGCCGCTGGCGCAATTCTGTACCACGCCAGCAAAGACCAGATGGACCTTGCAGCAGCGGTGAAAGAGTATGCGCCCAAGATTGCGGCGGGCGTGCCTGAAGTGAAGACAGAGGGCGAAGTCGCCTGGACAGCCATGCAGGGCGGCGAAGTGCAGGTCATCGCGCTCAAGAACAAACTCGGTACTTACATCGTGGTCGGCATCATCCTGGCAGCAGATGCTGACGAGCAGGCGAACACGATTCGGCAGTGGGCATCCAGCATTGAAACGGAATAGGAACGACCATGGGATACAACAGCAGCAAGAAGGGCCACCTCAAGAACAAGCGCGCAAAGATGAAGCGCGCCAAAGAACGCAAGCGCAAGGAAGGTCTGGAAAAGAAGAAGTAACTGACCTCGGGAATCGGCAATCGGGAATCGGGAATCGCGACAGTTGCTGATTCCCGATTCCCGATTCCCGAACACCGGTTCCCTATGCACCGCGTCTGGGCTGAAATCGACACTGCTTCCGTGCGCCACAACCTTCGCGCGATCCGCGCCCGCGCGCCCGGTGCCAAGGTGATGGCGGTGCTCAAGGCCAACGCCTATGGCCACGGCGCCGTCGAAATGGCGCGGCTGCTGGTGGGGCAAGGCATCGATCACCTGGGCGTCGGCGACAGCGGCGAGGCCCTTGAGCTGCGCGATGCCGGCATCACCGCGCCGATCCTGATCGTGGGCGGCATCATCCCCGGCGAAATGCCGCGCGTGGTAGAGAACGGCATCGAGGTCAACCTGCACACCGTGCAGATGGCCAGCGAACTCAACGCCGAGGCCCAGCGACAGGGCCGCACCGTCCGCGTCCACCTGAAAATCGACACCGGCATGGGGCGCCTGGGCATGCAGCCGTTCGAAGCCGTGCCCTTTCTGCACAGCCTGCGCAGCCTGCGAAACCTTGAACTGGTGGGCCTGTGCACGCACTTCAGTTCGCCCTATGAGGAAAACCCGGCGTTCACGCAGCGCCAGATTGAGTACTTCAACCTGGCGGTCGAGGTCGCCGACCGGCTTGGTTATGGAGGCCTGTCACTGCATGCCAGCTCAAGCCTCGCGATCTGGAACCATCCGCTGGCGCACTTCAACCTCGTGCGCACGGGCATCGCGCTGTGGGGCCTGTTGCCCGGCGGCGAGGAAGGTTGGGAGCAGGCGTTGAAGCCGGTTCTGGCGCTCAAGAGCCGCATCCTGTTTCTCAAGGACGTGCCCGAGGGAACACCCATCGGCTACAACCGCACCTACTACACGCCGGCGCCGATGCGCATTGCGACGCTGCCCGTGGGTTACAACGACGGCTACCGCACAAGCTTGAGCAACCGGGCGCAGGTGAGTTTGCGCGGCCGGCGCTGCCCCGTGGTGGGCCGCGTGAGCATGGACTACACGACGATTGACGTTGGCCACGTGCCCGACGCCGCCGTGGGCGATGAAGTCACGCTGTTCGGCGATGGTATAAGCCTGTACGAAGTTGCGACCTGGGCCGAAGCCATCCCGTACGAAGTCCTGTGCGGGCTGGGCCGCCGCGTCGCGCGGGAGTACATTTAGTTGTCAGTTCCTAGTTGTCAGGCGTCAGACCGGGTGTTTGATGGAAGTGGCCCGCGGCGGTGACCAGGGCCGGCAGCAGCGTGACACCGACGACTGACAACTGAAAACCGTCGACTGACAACAGGCAAAGAACCCATGCCCGAAGCGCCCCCTGACATGCAGGCACTTGGCCGCATTCCTACCGGCCTTTACATCATCACAGCCGAGAACAACGGCCAGCGCGCCGGCTTTCTCGCCAGCTGGGTCTGCCAAGCCGGCTTTTCACCGCCCGCCGTCACCGTCGCTGTCAAACAGGACCGGCCGATCATGCGCCAAATGGGCCGCGGCGCACACTTTGCCGTCAACCTGCTGGGAAAAGACGACAAAGCAATCATGGGCCGCTTTGCCCGCGGCTTTGAGATCGGCGAAGACCCCTTTGCCGGCAGCCAGATTGAGCGCACCGACAACAACACGCCGTACCTGCCCGACGCGCTGGGCTTTCTGGAATGCCGCGTGTTGCGCGTCATGGAGCCAAGCACCGAGCACAACATCATCGCAGCCGAAGTGATCGGCGGGCGCATGCTGAAAGAAGGTGAGCCTTGGGTGCATGTACGCAAGTCAGGCGAGCACTATTGAAGGCAGGGGAAAGGGCTTGGGGTTTAGGGCTCAGGGAACGGCCTCCAACCTCCAGCTGACGACCGACGACTGCACACCCATGGACACCGCCTGCCAAATCCTCAGAGCCGCCCGCCGCATCGCCGTTCTCGGCATGTCGCCCAAGGCGCATCGCACCAGCCACGCCATCGCGATGTACATGAAGAGCGCGGGCTACGAGATCGTCCCCGTCAATCCCGGCCACGACGAAATCGAAGGCCTTACCTGCTACCGCTCACTGCCAGCCGTGCCCGGCGCCGTGGACATCGTCGATGTCTTCCGCGCAGCCGAGCACGAGCACCAGGTGTGCGCCGACGTGCTGGCCATGGACCCGCTGCCCAAGGCTGTCTGGTTTCAGCTCAACGCCGGCGGCTGGGAGGTCGAAGGCAAACTGCGCGACCACGGCATCGAGGTGTTCGTGGACAGCTGCATCAAGGTAGTCCACAGCCTGTGCCAGGGGCGCGGCTGAACCCGGCAGCGATGACCCTGCAAATCAGGGGCCTACTGTTGTAGGCTCCAACGGCGATGGAACGTCCTATGACCCTTGGCCCCGCATGAACCGATTTTACGACGAAGTCCACGCCTTCATCCGCACCAACGACCTGTTCGACCGGGGCGAGAACATCCTTGTCGCTTTCTCGGGCGGGCCCGACAGCATGTTCCTTACCGACGCGCTGCTGCAGATCAGCAACACCTACCGCTACGGCTGGGACCTGACGCTGGCGCACCTGAACCACGGCATCACCGACTCCGCCGACCGCAACGAAGAGTTCTGCCGCAAGGTCGCCAAAGACCGCTTCAACCTGCCGCTCGTCGTGCGCCGCGTTTCGATCCCGATGATGCTCGACTCGGGCAAGTTCAAGGGCATGAACCTTGAGACCCTGGGCCGTCGCGAGCGCTACCGGCTGTTTGTGGACACGTGCCGCGAAAAGCACATCGGCAAGCTCGCCACCGGCCACCAGCTTGACGACCAGGCCGAAACCGTGCTGATGCGCGCGATTTCGGGCTCGTGGCTTACGGGGATCAGCGGCATCCCGGTGCGGCGCCTGCTCAGCCGCGAGTTGAAACTTGAGGTGGTGCGCCCGCTGCTGCGCGTCTCGCGCCAGAACATCGAAGAGTGGATGCAGGCCGAAGCCGTGCCCGTGTTCGAAGACCCCAGCAACAAAGACCCGCGCTATTCGCGCAACAAAGTGCGGCACATGCTGATGCCGCTGCTGGCCAAAGAGTTCAACCCGGGCGTCAAGCAGCACCTTGCGGCACTGGGCCTCCAGGCCCAGGAGCTTGAGCAGGAATTGCAGCAGAACGCAGAGCGCTTTCTTGACCCGCCCGTCAACCGCGGCAACGAAACCGTCGTGCGCGTGAGCATAGAACGGCTGCGCGCGCAGGGGCCGCTTGCCCAGCGCTACATCCTGCGCAGCGCGCTGCAAAGCGTGGGCCTGCCCGTGCGCGAAGTGACCCACCGCCGCGTCGAGCGTGTGCGCGACCTGCTTTCCAGCGAGCGCCGCGGCATGGTCGTCAAGCTAAGCGACGGCGCGACCGTCATGCTCGATGACAGCGACATCGTCGTGAAGATCACGCACACCACCACCCTGCCCGAGTACATCACGCCCGCCGAGTTCCAGATCGGGCGCGACGGCACCTGGGCCGCCGACGTTGACCGCGGGCCCGTGGCGCGCATCGTCGCCGAGATGATGGCCATGCCCAGCGGCGGCTTGAACCAGCTGCTTGAGGACAAGGGCGCAGAGGTCGAATTCCTGGACGCCGAGAAAGTGCTGTTCCCGCTGTTCGTGCGCGGCCGCAAAGATGGCGACCGCGTACAGCCGCTGGGCATGGAAGGCGAAAAGAAACTTCAGGATGTGCTGGTGGACAACAAGGTCCCGCGCGAGGAACGCGAGCTCGTGCCGCTGGTCTGCGACTCAAGCGGCCTGCTGGTGGTTTGCGGCAACACGATCGCGCACCGCGCGCGCGTCACGCCGGTGACGTCACAGGTAATGAAGCTGACAGCGATCCCCCGCACCGGCGGCAGCGAAGCCAGCGGGTTCCTGCCACCGATCACGTAGGGGCGACGCTTGCGTCGCCCGCAAATGCGCGTGGCGGCACAGGTAGCAGGAGGCAGGTGGCAGGAGGCAGGTGGAACTGCCGATTCTTTTCTCGCCGCGATACCCCAAACCCCAAACCCCAAACCCCAAACCCCAAACCCCAAACCCCAAACCCCAAACCCCAAACCCACAACCCAACACCCGGCCTCAAGACTCCACACGGCCGGCCTTTGCCATTTTCGCTCGCCACGATTCCACCTTTTCGAATCCGTGAAGGCTTTGTCCGATTCTCAGCCGACCCGCGCCAACTGTTCGTTCAATAGACAGTGCTGGGTACCCCGGACCAAGGAGATGAGAATGAGACATGCATGGATGCCACTGGCGGCTGCGTTGTTCGCGGGCACGCTTGCGGCGCAGTTTGAACAGCCGACGCGCATTGCCGCGGGCGGAGAAGACATCAACGTCGACATCGGCCACGCCGCGCCGTTTGCGTATGACTTCGACGGCGACGGCGTGCGTGACCTGCTGGTCGGCCAGTTCGGCGAAGGCAAGCTGCGCGTCTACCGCAACGAAGGCACCGACAAGGCCCCCAAGTACGGCAAGTTCGAGTGGTTCATGGCCGGCGGCGAGATCGCCAAGATTCCCGCAAGCTGATGCATCGGATTCACTCCACAGGTAGTGGACCTCGATGGCGACGGCAAGCTCGACATCATCACCGGCAGCTACGCGCCCGGTAACTTGTACTTCTTCAAGCGGACCGACGACGGCTTTGCCAAGGGCCAAATCCTGCAGGGCGCCGACGACAAGCCCCTGCTGGTCGGTTATGCCAGCACACCCTTTGCCTTTGACTGGGACGCTGACGGCGTGCTCGACCTGCTGGTCGGCGACGTGTACGGCCACGTGTGGGTCGTGCCCGGCACCGGCAAACTCAAGTTCGGCACACCGGCCAAGCTTCAACACGGCGGCAAAGACATCAAGGTCGGCGGCGGCGACAGCCAGCCCGTGATGGCCGACTGGGACAGCGACGGCAAGGTTGACCTTGTGTTGGCACAGGGCGACGGCGCCGTGGCCTGGTACCGCAACACCGCAGAAAGGGGCGTACCGAAGCTGGCTGACCCGCAGACGCTGGTTGCCAAGAGCAACCGCGACTTTGGCAAGCCTGGCATCCGCGCCAAGATCAGCATCACCGACTACAACGGCGACGGCCAGCTTGACCTGCTGGTGGGGGACTACAACTATCGCCAGGTGCCGCCGCCGAATCTGACCGAAGAGCAGAAGAAGGAAGCCGCCGAGCTTGAGAAGAAACAGCGCGAGTTGTCTGAAGCCTACATGGCGGTCTACACCAAGCTGTACGAGGCCGCGATCAAGAAGACTGGCAAGAAAGAAGAAGACCTGAGCAAAGAAGAGCAGCTGCAGGTGCGAAAAGACGTCGCCGCCGAGCTGCAGAACAACGAAGAATACAAGAAGTACATGACTGAGATGCGCGAGATTGCCGTCAAGATGCAGAAGTACCGCGGCACCTCAGAGCGGCTGGGCAACGTGTGGGTGTTCGCGCGCAAAGCCGAATCACCCGTTACCGGCAACTAGAAGATTCGTAGGGGCGACGCTTGCGTCGCCCTTGCGTTTCGCGGGCGTCGCGGGCGGGGAAAGCCCGTGCACACGCGTGCGGGGCGTGCGGGCCCCCCTGCGTCGCGGGCGGGGCTAGCCCCGCCCCTACGTCAGTTCGCGCAGGATGGCCTTGGTGTGCGGGCCGTAGAACGGGTCGTCCTTCAGGTCCGTGGCACGGGCCTTTACGTCAAAGATGTTGCTTGCGCTTTCGAGCGTGGTGACGGCTTTCTCGGGATCCAGGTCGAACCCGGCCAGGTACGTCGGCAGGTCGTCACAAGTGATCAGGTACTCGCCCAAGCCGCGCAGATGCAGCACAACTTTCGCCGCGTAAACATCCGCGCCCTGGGTGCTGGTGTCGCGCGCCCAGTGCTGCACCGCCTGTGCGGTCATGCGCGCGGCTTGCCATTCGGCGAACACGCGGCGAATCTCGGCTCGAAGGGCGTCGGACATGGGAGAAAGTATCCCGATTTTTCGCGTGCTTGGGAAGGTGGAACATGGGGGGCAGGTTCGTGCCGCGTTCCGCGTTCCGAGTTCCGAGTTGGGGGTTTTGGGTTTTGGGTTCAGGGCTCGGGGCAGTACATTTACCCGGAACTCGGCTTGTCCGACGAAGCCTTGGCGACGTGGAAAACTCGGAACTCAGAACCCGGAACCCGGAACTCTTGCTCGACTTCCTTGAAAAACTTGAGCCCTACTCCAGCTACCGGTTCATCCTGGGCCTGGTGCTTACCGGCATGACGGTCTACTGGCTGATTACCAGCCTGGGCAGCATTCGCACGTTCAAGGCCTTCGTGCGCGACCTGAACATGCAGGTCAACGACCAGCGGCTGTTCAGTGATGTGCGCAAGATTCTTGAGCCCGAGTATGACGTCTCTGTGCTGCCGCCGCTCAAGGCCAAGCCGGGGCAGATCATCAAGCTTAGCCTAATTACGGTGGTGCTGCGCATGGCCGGCTGGCGCACGTTCAAGCGCGTGTGGCCCGAGCTGCTGGGCTGCCTGGTGCTGGGCCCGGCATGCCTGTATGCGTACTGGCTGGTGTTCAGCGCCGAGCTGTAGGCTGCAACCCCGCACCCTTGCAAAACGTTGCCATGCTGGTAGCAAGACGCCGCAGCCCCGCCCGGAAGGGCGGGGGATTGTTGGCGCAACGCAAGCCTAGACTGGTTTCCCCCGGCCTTCCGGCCGGGGCTGATCGAACGGAGCAACCATGCCGGCCAGAAGCATTGAGCAAGTCCGCAACCTGTGCAAGCGACGGGGGTTCGTGTTTCCCGGCAGCGCGGCATACGGCGGCTTGGGCAGCTTCTGGGACTACGGCCCGCTGGGCGTAGAGATGCTGAACAACGTAAAGCGTTGGTGAAGCCATGAAGTGGGAAGATCACGTTCGCGAGCAAAGGGAGAAAGAGATACGGTCCGACGGCCGAGCAGAGATGTTCTTTGGGCTCGCATTGGCAATCCCCGCAGTGGCTATCGGGCTGCTCATCTGGCACGTGGCGGCGCAGTACTGGGATGTCGTAGGAAAGGTTCTGATGATTGGTTTCTGGGTTTCTGTCATTGGCTGCTATGTCTTCGTAAAACTTGCAGAGAAGCCAGCAGTCCCAAGCAACCCCCCGAACGACCCAAAAAGAGACAACGAAGACTGACAGGTGGGAAGTTAGGAGTCCGACTCGCACTAGAAGTTTGTGGAAGGATCTACGATGCCAGCCCGAAGCATAGAGCAAGTACGCAACCTGTCCAAACGGCGGGGATTCGTGTTTCCCGGCAGCGCGGCATACGGTGGCCTAGGGAGTTTCTGGGATTATGGCCCTCTTGGTGCGGAGTTGCTCAATAACATCAAGCGGGCTTGGTGGCGGGACGTGGTTTACAGACGGGATGATGTCGATGGCATTGACGCGGCGATTCTCATGTCTCGAAAGGTCTGGCAACACTCAGGTCATGAAGCCACGTTCAGCGACCCAATGGTCGACTGCAGAAACTGCCGGTCACGATTTAGGGCGGATCATGTTGCGTCAGAGTTGGACGTTGCCCGCCACGCTTACGTTAGCAGCGTGGAGGAAATGTTGCACGAAGTGCCAAACGCGATCGAATTGGAAGGTCGACGCCTTCTGACGAATCGACTCCTGACGGCAATCCAAACTAACAGCATCGACGCCCTCGCACGAATCGAACGTGCCAGACAGCGCGGGGACGGGTTCATCAGTGTTTTTGGCCAACTCGCGGCGCTAGATCCCGACGTGCTAGAGTCCGGTCGCCGGTATGCAGAGTTCATTCAAGATCACTTCGAAGTTTTTCGGCAAGCATATTTCCAGTTGGGCTTGGCTGTGTGTCCAAACTGTGCGGCGCGAGATTGGACGCTACCTAGAAACTTCAACTTGATGTTCAAGACACATGTTGGACCGGTTGAGGCCACTGACGCAGAGGCCGAACTGTCCGCGCGGGCTTACCTGCGCCCCGAAACGGCGCAGGGGATCTTTATGAACTTTGCGCATGTGCAGCGGTCGCTTGCTCGCAAAGTTCCGTTTGGGATTGCCCAGGTTGGCAAGGCGTTTCGTAACGAGATCACGCCCGGGAACTTCATTTTCCGCACCCGCGAATTCGAGCAGATGGAGATTGAGTTCTTCATCAAGCCGCCGCAGTTCGTGCGCGAGGGCGAGAAAAACGACGCCCAGTGGCACGACGAATGGATCAATCAGCGCTACGAGTGGTGGCTGGGCCTCGGCGTTGACAGCGCCCGCCTGCGCCAGCGCGAGCAAGCGGCCGACGAGCTTGCCCACTACTCCAAGCGCACCGTGGACCTTGAGTACCTGTTTCCCGAGTTCGGCTGGGGAGAAGTGGAAGGCATCGCCAACCGCACCGACTACGATTTGACGGCGCACTCGCGGGACATCCCCGCCGAAGACCTGGCACGCCTGAAGCTGGAACCCAACACCGACAGCGTCGAAAAGTTCGACTACTTCGACCCCGACGCCAAGGCCCGCTACATACCGTGGGTGATCGAGCCCAGCGCCGGCGCGACCCGCGCGATGCTGGCGTTTCTCTGCGAAGCCTACCACGAAGAATTGACCAAAGACCCGCCGCAACCCGAGATCGAAGCGATCAAGGCCGAGATCCCGGCGGTGGTCAAGAACGCCCAGAAGAAGCAAAAGGACGCCGAGAAAGAAACCGATCCTGCGCAGCGCAAGCACGACCCCGCCGCGATCGAGGCCTTCTGCACCGCGCTGGAGGAAGCCGCGTCGCGCCTGCCGCAATCGCTTCTTGAGATCGATGCGCTGCTGACCGAACACCCCGGTGCCCATAACCTTGAGCCGGTCAAGAAATTGCAGCCTAAGGTCAACAAACTCGCTGAAGACTGCGCGCGTGTGGTGCTCAAGCTGCACCCGTCGCTGGCGCCGATCAAACTGGCTGTCTTTCCGCTCAAGAAGAACAAACCCGAGCTGGTCGATATCGCCCGCCGCATCGCGCAGACCTACCAGCCGCACTTCCGCACGGTGTACGACGACAGCGCGGGCATCGGGCGGCTTTACCGAAGGCAGGACGAAATCGGCACGCCGTGGTGCGTGACCGTGGATTTCCAGACGCTTGAGGACAACACAGTAACCGTGCGCGAACGCGACAGCATGCAGCAGCAGCGCATAAACCTGGAAGCCCTGCGAGACTACTTCTTCACCCGAATCCACGTGTAACAGGGAGCCCCCGGCGTCAGCCGGGGGCGGGTCAGAGCAAAGCGTCGGAATCCCATTGTCTACCGCCGTTGCCAGACCGTAGCATGGATCGCATGGACAGTGCGCCTGACAATTTTGCCCATGCGCAGAGCCTTCTAGAAGAAAGGCAATACGACCTTGCTCTGCAAGAGTTACTTCGTCTCGTTGACGCTGCCCCCGACGACTGGCGAGCGCACGAGATGTTGTCCGAGTGCTATGAGGGATTGGGAGACTTCGAAAACACCGACGTGCATTATCAGGCATTCCAGCGACTGCTCCCGCCGCGGATCAGAGCAAACAATCTCGCGGACGCCGCAAAGCAGGAAGTTCAGGTGTGCGATTTCTCAAAGGCTCGCCGACTTGTTGGTGAGGCTTTGGAACTTGACCCCGACAATGCCGCGGCCCTGACGGTGTCTGCCGACTTGCACTTGAAATGGGCGCGTTGGCGCGATGCGCTGACAATTGCAAATCAAGCTCTGCGCATTCAGCCAGGCAACACTGATGCCTTGTGCCACCGCGCCGTCGCGCTGCGCATGACCGGCCAGTTGCACGAGGAGCAGCGCACGCTGGGCGCTGCCCTGGCAGAGGATAGCGAGAACGCGCTGGTGCATTTCACGGCTGGCGAGGGCGCCCTGATGCGTGGCGATCACCGCGAGGCTGAGCGACAGTTTCGCGAGGCCCTACGCCTTGATGCCGAGTATGAGACAGCGCAGATCGGCATTGCCGAGGCAATAAAGAGCGCCAATCCGGTCTACCGATTGGGCGTGCGTTCAGCATTCCTATTTGTCAGGGGCGGCAAAAAGTTGAAGCTGGCACTCATCGCTCCACTTCCGGCACTTTTGGCAGTTATCCAATTCGGTCCAAAAGCAACGCTTGAGCCAGCCTATGCAGTCTCAATGATCTTGGCTGGCCTGATGCTCGTCACGATGTGCCGGACGCTACTGGGAGACTTTCTGTTGCAATTCAGCAGCAGGGGCTGCCAAGTGCTGCTCAAGCGGATGCGCGTGGCGGCAAACATCGTTACTCCACTGTTTCTGATCTCCGTCGCGTTGCTTGCGACGTCAACTGTTGCGGAAGGCTGGTGCGGTGTGATCGCAGTGAGCTATGCGCTTCTCGTGACCGGCATGCTCATTCCGCTTGTTTGTGCTGTCCACGAACCGAAGGCCGTAAGGAGTATCGGTTACGCGCTTATCGCAGTGTGCTGGCCATTGCTGCTTGTGGCGATGTTCTACGGGCTTGTTGGTTCTGACTTCGATACCTTCGAATTGTTGCAGTGGATTGCCGGCGGGTTTGTTCTCCTGAGCCTCTTGCTCAGATCAAACGCCTTTTGGTTGCGCCTGAGACGATAGCAGGCATGCGATCAATCCTCGCGGCCCCATTTCAGGTTGCGACATCTGGCTTACAGAAACTTAACGACCCCGTTGGGGTCGTGGTCGATGTTGCCACCGGCCACCCAGGGCTGCGCCCTGGGCTGCATGAGCCGGCCCTTTGGGCCGGAGAACGCGTGCGAACTTCGCCACCGGCGCGCCAATGGTTGGCGGTGGCACTGCCCGGGGCTTCTTGGACAATCCGCAAGCGGTGACAAGGCAGCCCCGAGCTTACGCTCGGGGCTCTCTGCTTACTCAAACAACGCTTTCTTGAACTTCTTGCGCAGGGTCTTGGGGGCTTCTTCGGCTTCGGCCTCTGCGAACTTGACCTTCAGGAACTCCAGCGTCTTGGCGCAGCCCAGGCCGCTGATCACCTTCTCGCTGCCCGTGGCGTTGGTTGCCAGCACGCGCAGCTTCTTGAGCTTGGCTGCCGCCTTGAACAGCAGGTCGTCGGGTGCCGCGGCGTTGAACTCCCACTCTAGCATTTCGAGTGCAGCCAGCTTGCCCAGGAACGCCATCTGCTTCTCTGTCGGTGCAGCCAGTTTGATGCGCAGCTCTTTCAGCCCGGTCATCGCCGCCATCAGTTCAACTTCTTCGGCGTCGTCGGCTTCGGCACTGCCCAGCTCAAGGTGCTGCAGGTTCTTGTTCTCTGACAACGCCTCAAACGGGTAGGTTTTCAAGCCGGTCACGTTGGTCAGCCGCAGCGTGTGCAGGCCGCTCATGCCGGCTAGGCGGCGAGCCTGGCTCAGGCTCATAGCCTGCGCGTTAACGTGCACAAGCTCAAGACGCGACAGGTTTGCAATGGCCTCAATGGCCGCGTCATCCAGGTTGCTGCCCGAAAACACCAGCCGCTTCAGCGACGGCACCATGCCCAAGCCCATGAACGCCTGGCTGGGCAGCGGCGCGCTTAGCCCGAGTTCTTCGATGGTGCGAGTGGTCAGCAACTGGCGCAGCTTGTCCTGCAAGCCGGCGTCGCCGCCCAATGCTGCCGTGAACAGGCGCACGGTGCGGGCGGATGGCACTTTACCCAGCGCGTCAATCGCGGTGCCGGCGTCGAAATCCCACAGCTCGACCCACTGCACGCTGCCCATCTGCGGCAAGCCCACAAGGTCCGCGTCGCCGAACGTGTCGGTCTTGCTGAGCGTGAGCCGGCTGAGCTTCTTGAGGCTACCCAGCGCTTCGAGGCCTTTGCCGGTCAAGCCGCCCACGCCGACGAGCACGAGTTCTTCAAGGCTGTCGGCTTCTTTGCACAGCGCCGCCAACCCGGCGTCGCTGATGCTGCCCTTGACCACTTGCAGCACCTTCCACTTGGCGGGGACTTTGCCCAGGCCCTCATCGCCAATGCTTACGCCCTCAAGGCGCACAGCCACCAGGTCTTTGCCTTTGCCCAGCATGTCGGCGGTGGGTGGTTCCGTGAATCGGGCTGAGACCACACCGTCGGCTTCGGCGCTGTACTTGCCCCAGGCGTAGTTGTCGCGGTGCAGGCTTTGCCAGTCAGATTGCGCCAGGAGGGGCGCAGCAGCCAGCAGTGCAAGAAGCATCAGTCGCATAGTCATCTTTCCGTTCGGCGTCGGTTGCGAATAGTCACGCCACGGCCGGGAACCTCACGCATTTCACCACAGAGGCACAGAGTTGCAGAGAAAAGCGGCAACCGCGTGACTCTGGGCCGCGATGCATCCGTGCGACTCCCAGCCCACATTGTTTCCACAGTGTGTTGACCGGCTGTGAACGGCTTGAAATAGCATGTTTGCCGGCGGTCACAGGGTTGCGCAAAGGCTTGCTATCGCCGCAAAACCCTCTAGATTGCGCGCTTTCCGGTAAGGATCACCATGGCAAAGAAGAAAGACCCGCCGCCGACCGCGCCCTCAGACGGCCGCATTGAGCCGCTGAATATCGCCGACGAGATGCGCGAAAGCTACCTGACCTACGCCATGAGCGTCATTGTCAGCCGCGCGCTGCCGGACGTGCGCGATGGTTTGAAACCCAGCCAGCGCCGCGTGCTGGTGGCCATGAACGACCTGAACCTGGGCCCGGGCAGCAAGCACCGCAAGTGCGCCAAAATCTGCGGCGACACCTCGGGCAACTACCACCCGCACGGCGAGTCCGTCGTGTACCCGACGCTGGTGCGCATGGGCCAGGACTTCGCCACGCGCTACATGCTGGTCGACCCGCAGGGCAACTTCGGAACCATCGACGGCGACCCGCCGGCTGCCATGCGTTACACCGAGGCGCGCATGACCCGCGCCGCCACGGACATGCTGGAAGACCTGGACAAAGACACCGTCGATTACATCGACAACTTCGAGGGCACGCGCAAAGAACCGACCGTGCTGCCCGGCAAGTTCCCGAACCTGCTGTGTAACGGCACCGGCGGCATCGCCGTCGGCATGGCGACTTCCATGCCGCCGCACAACGTGAACGAGATTTGCGACGCGATCATCAACGTGCTTGAGCATCCCGATTGCAGCGTTGACGACCTGATGAAGTTCGTGAAGGGGCCCGACTTTCCGACCGGCGGCGTGATCCACGGCCGCAAAGCCATCGCCGATGCCTACCGCACGGGCCGCGGCATTCTGACCGTGCGCGGCCGCCTTGAAATCGAAGAGGGCGACCACGGCAAGTCGCAGATCATCATCACCGAGATTCCGTACCAGGTGAACAAGGCGGCGCTGATCGACCGCATCGCTGAGCTGGTGCGCGCGGGCAATATCACCGGCGTCAACGACATCAAGGACTACAGCAAGAAGGACATTCGCGTCGTGGTCGAAGTCAAGCGCGGCGACGACCCGAACATCGTGCTGAACCAGCTGTACAAGCACACCGCGCTGCAAAGCAGTTTCAGCGTCATCAACATCGCCATCGTCGAGGGCAAGCCGCAGACGCTGAACCTGAAGCAACTATGCGAGCATTACCGCGACCACCGCAAGGAAGTGATTCTGCGCCGCACGCGCTGGCTGTTGAACAAGGCGCGCGCGCGGCAGCACATCGTGATCGGATTGCTGCTCGCGCTGACGAAGATGGACGAGATCATCAAGCTGATCCGTTCCAGCAAGGACGTCAACGAAGCGCGTGAACGCCTGATGGCGCTGAAGTTCGCCAAGAAAGTGAAAACCGAGGGCGGCCACGTCATTGAGGGCAACGAGACACTGACGCGCGTGCAAGCCGACGCGATTCTGGCCATGACGCTCAGCCGCCTGACCGGGCTGGAGCGCGACAAGCTGGAAGAAGAGTACAAGGCGCTGCTGGCTGAAATCGAGGACCTGCTGGACATCCTGAACCGCGAAACCCGCGTGCTGAAGATGATCCGCGAGGACCTGGAGTACGTCAAAGAGCGCCACGGCGACGACCGCCGCACCGAGATCCTGGCCGGCGGCATTGAGGACTTCCGCGTCGAGGACATTATCCCCGACGAGACGGTGGTCGTCACGCTGTCTGCCGAAGGCTACATCAAGCGCGTGCCGCTTGACGCTTATCGACGCCAGAATCGTGGTGGCACCGGCAGCGTCGGCAGCAAGGCCAAAGAGGGCGATTACGTAGAGCACTTCTTTATCGCCAGCACGCACGACTACCTGCTGGTGTTCACCAGCCTGGGCAAGCTGCTGTGGCTGAAAGTGTACGACATTCCGGAGTTCAGCAAGCAGGCCAAGGGCAGGGCACTGATCAACCTGCTGAACATCAGCACCGTCGAAAAAGTCAGCGCCTGCATCAAGGTGCGCAAGTTCGACACCGGCCAGAAGCTGCTGTTCGTGACCAGCGAAGGCACCGTCAAGAAAACCGAGCTGGAAGAGTACAGCAACGTCACCCGCAAGGGCATTCGCGCGATCAGCCTGAAAGAGGGCCACCGGCTGATCGACGTGTTGTTGACGCACGGCAACGATGAAATCGTGCTGGTGACGCGCAACGGCTACAGCATTCGTTTCAACGAAACCGATGCACGAACCATGGGGCGTGTGGCGGCGGGCGTGCGCGGCATCAACCTGCGCGACGACGACGTGGTGGTGGGTGCGGCTGTGGTCAACCGCAACGCCAGCTTTCTGTCGGTTTGCGGCAACGGCTATGGCAAGCGCAGCAGCTTTGATGAATACCGCATCCAGAGCCGCGGCGGCAAGGGCATCATCAACTACAAGGTCAACGAAAAGACCGGCAAAGTCGTGTCGGGCAAAAGCGTGTTTGAGGGCGACGAGATCATGCTCATGACTCGCCAGGGCGTAGTGCTGCGCACAGCCGTCACCACCGACAGCATGCGCGAGATCGGTCGTGCCACGCAGGGCGTGCGCATGATGAAAGTGGAGCCGGGCGACGAAGTCAGCAGCGTCGTCAAGATCATGAACGAGGACACGGCGTTTGAGAAAGCCGAACAAGCGCAGGAAGAACAGAAGCAAGAAGACGCCATGGCCCACGCCGACGACGTGGTCAAGACCCTCGAAGCAGGCGGCCTCGACGGCCACGCCAAGAAAGTCCACGGTAAGGAAGAACCAAAGCCCAAGAAGAAAAAGAAGGGCGGCGACGAGGCCGGCGAAGAAGAGTAAGTGACCTGACCAGTGAACAGGAGCCCGGAGCGCAAGCGACGGGTTGACCAGCCGTTCACAGCCAGAAATTCTTCCAGCATCGTGCAGGCCCCGGCAATTGCCGGGGCTTGTAGTTGGTTGACAGCTGCGCCTGCCCCCCATACAGCAACAGTGGAGGAAACATGTTCACAGCCGCCGCGCTGCTTGACATTCACGACCGCGCGCACCAGAGCCTGCGCAAGCTGTTCGACCACTGCGCGGGATTTTCTGACACTGAACTTGCCCGCGAGCTTGACGGCTTTGGCTATCCATCCATTCGCTTGCAGTTGCACCACGTGATGGGCGCGGAAGAGTACTGGGTCGGCGTGCTGCGTAGCTTGATGCTGGTGGACGAGCGACCGGAGGACTTTGCTTCCATGGCGGCACTGTATAGCTACCGCGAGCGCGTTGCCGCAGAAACTGTTCGCTGGCTGCGCGGGGCCAGCGACGCCGAGCTCAACACCCGGCGCAAGATGACCACGTGGGGCGGCAACGAGCGCGAACTGATGCCGGCGCACATCATCGTGCGCACGCAGACCCACATCTTTCAGCACCAGGGTCAGGTGGCCGCCATGTGCCGGCTGCTCGGCAAACCGATTCCCGCCGGTCTCGACTTCCCACTGGGGTAACGCGCCACGTGCCGCTAGACTGCGCGCGGAGGGTGTTATGGCGTCAGGCAAAGTTCTGGGCTTAGCGATCGGGCCCGCGGGCAACGAAACGCCGGTTTACCGTGAGCAGCGTGACGTGGTGCAGCTTGTGGAGGACAAAGGCGTCGAGGGCGACAAGAAGTTCGGCACCAGCCACGGACGCCAGGTCAACCTGCTGAGCAAACACAGCTATGACTGGTTTGAGCGCAACTTCGGCCGCGAGCTTTCGATGCCCGGTGGCTTTGGCGAAAACGTAGTCATCGACGGCATCGACCCCAACTGGCTTGACCTTGGCCAGCGCATCCAGCTTGGCGAGGCGATCTTGCAGATCACCACGCCGCGGGCACCGTGCGCGGGATTTACCGAACATGTGGATGGCCAGAAGGTCAGCCACTTTGTCGGCCACGTCGGCGTGATGTGCGCCGTCGTGCAGGGCGGCACAGTGCGCGTCGGCGACACGGCAACATTAGTGGACGAGTAACATGGGCTTTCAGGTACTGGTTGCGCTTGCAGGCTCGGCGCTGGTGCTGATCGGCACGCAGTTGTTCATGCCGACGGCGCCCAACCTGCCCGTGATCTCGGGCGGCGACGTTCCCAAGCTGATTGTGATGGCGCTGGGTGCCGGCTGGACGCTGCTGGGCACCGTGCAGGGCATTCGCATCGGGCGCTCGAGGCTTGGCAAGGCGTTTCTCGTGCTCAACCTGCTGCTGACACTGGGCGTTGGCGGGGCTGCGACGTGGTGGGTGGTTGACTACAGCTACCGGCTGCCGGCGGCGGCGGAAATTCCGGCGCAGCAAACCGTGCCGGACTTCGAACTGACCAACCAGAAGGGCGAGAGCATTTCCGCCAAGTCGCTGCGCGGCAAGCCGTTTGTGCTGATTTTCAGCCGTGGCGTGTGGTGACCGTTCTGCCTTGCTGACCTTGCCGGGGCGCAGGGTGCTCTTGAAGAAATCCGGGCCAAAGGCGGCGACGTCGTCGCCATCACCTCTGACTCGCCCGACGAGATCAAAACCGCCGCTGACCGGTACGGTTTTACGTTCCATTTCTGCGCCGACCCTGAACTTGTGGCGATCACGGCGTGGGGCGTGAAGCACGAAGAGGGCCTGCCCGGCAGAGACATCGCCCGACCGGCTGTGTTTTTCGTGCGCGCCGACGGCACGCTGGCCCACAGTATCCAGCCGGACAACTACCGCCGTCACTTCAAGGCCGCGGATTACCTGGCGGGATTTGCGCTTGCCACCCCGTGACGATGCGGTGACAGGCAGACGCTTGCCACAGGCACAGTCGGCGCTACATTGACAGTCCCCCGGCAGAAGACGCAGGAAGCCATGAAGCACACACTTATTGTGCTGTTGTTGTCTGTGCTGGTGATTGCGGGTTGTGCAAACACCCAGGACACCAAGCTGCGCACAGACCCGCGCAGTTACAGCGAAGCCATGGACATGATCGCCGGTGAAGTCGGGCAGATCGACAAGCACCTGATCGGTGGCCAGTACGGGCTTGCCTCGAACGAAGCGGAGCTGGTGGTCAAGTACGCGATGCACCTTTCGCGCTATGAGCCGCCGCGCATGACCAACCGCTACGACGACTACATGGAATACGACGCGCAGGTTGATGACCTGATGCGCTCGTCAGACCGGCTGTTGTTCATGCTGCAGCAGCGTCGCCGCGAAGACGCGCGGGACCAGCTGGCCGAAGTGGCCAAGCGCTTCAACCGGCTTTCGCTGAACTATGGCCCGACGTACCAGATCGGCGTGCTGGAGCGCAGCCCCAACGAGTTCCGGTTCACGGAAAGCTACAGCAGCGACCTGCCGGGCGAAATGAGCGGCAACCGCTAGCCCAGTCTTTCCTATGCGCCGGGCGTAAAGGCCGCTAGCATAGGCCGTTGCAAGGCCAATCCGCGGAGGACCCATGCCTCTTGGAACCGACTGCCCGCATTGCGGCAAGAACTTCGTGCTGCCGGACGACCTGTTCGGCAAGCGTATCAAGTGCAAAGCGTGCCGCGGGGTTTTCCGTGTCGGCGGGGCGTCTGCGCCCCCGACCGGCGACGCGTTTGATCGGCACGACGCCGTGGACCGCACCCAGGTAGACTCCGTGGCGCTTGATGATGAGGGCGGCGCGGAGTTAGCCAGGCCGGGCGTGGGCGATGACTTTGCGACACAGCCGCCTCCGACGCGCGACGACTTTGCCACCCAGTATCCCGGTGCCGGCCGAGACGACTTTGCCACCCAGTACCCGGGCATGCATGACGATGCCCAGGACTTTTCGCAGACCTCAGTGCCCGGCGCCGGCGGCGTGGGGCAAGACACTGTGGGCGACACCTGGCGCGAGGCCGACGACACGGTCGGCGACACTTGGGGTTCGGGCGACACGCACAACGACTACTTTCCGGAGCCGTCCGAGACGTCATCGGGCGACACCGTTGTCGATGAGGTGATTGGTGACCCCAGCGACACGGTCAGCGACTTTGTCCCGGGCGAGAACGACTTGTCAGGTGACACCGCCATCGACATGCCAGCCGGCGGCGAAGCGCCAGATGACATGATCGCCGACGAAATGCCGGAAGATGTGCCGGTAGAGGATGTGCCGGAAGAAGTCGAAAGCGGCGCACCAGGCGCCAAGAAGCTGCCCGGCAAGGGCCTGAAGCTGCCCGGCAAGGGAACCCTGCCCGGCAAAGGCACCAGCAAGCTGCCCGGAAAGGGCGAGCTGCCCAAGGGCACGGCGAAGATCGACAAAGCCAACACCGGCCGCAAACTGCCCGCCAAGGCCGGCAAACCCGGCACATTGGTGACCAAGCCCGCCGGCAAAGCCGAGAAGAAAAAGGGCGGCGGGATTCTGGTGAAGTTTCTTCTGATCTTCCTGCTGCTCGACGTGGTGGCGTTCGCACTGCTGGTGTACGTGCCGCAAGTGCGTGAAGCCGTGGGCCTGAACGGACAGCCGTGGCTGAACGACATCGCAAAGCAGGTAGGCGGCCACGACGACTCGGCGGCCAGCACACCGGATCCGACACCCGAGCCGACACCTGAGCCTAAGCCCGAACCGGAACCCAAGCCGGAACCGGAACCAGAGCCCAAGCCGGAGCCGGAACCAGAGCCCAAGCCTGAGCCCGAACCGGAACCCAAGCCGGAACCAGAACCAGAGCCCAAGCCTGAGCCCGAACCGGAACCCAAGCCGGAACCGGAACCAGAGCCCAAGCCGGAGCCGGAACCAGAGCCCAAGCCGGAGCCCGAACCGGAACCCAAGCCGGAACCAGAACCAGAGCCCAAGCCTGAGCCCGAACCGGAACCCAAGCCGGAACCGGAACCAGAGCCCAAGCCTGAGTCGGAACCTGAACCCAAGCCGGAACCGGAACCCGAGCCGAAGCCAGAGCCCGAACCAGAGCCCAAGCCGGAACCGGAACCCGAGCCGAAGCCTGAGCCCGAACCGGAACCAGAGCCCAAGCCTGAGCCCGAACCGGAGCCGGAGCCCGAGCCGAAGCCTGAGCCCGAACCGGAGCCCAAGCCCGAGCCGGAGCCCGAGCCGAAGCCTGAGCCGGAACCCGAGCCCAAGCCTGAGCCGGAACCAGAGCCGGAACCAGAGCCCATGCCCGAGCCGTTGCCCGAGCCCAAGCCTGAGCCGAAGCCCGAGCCCAAAGAAGACCCGTACAAGCGGGAGTGGCCGTCCTACGAGCGGCCAAAGCCCAAGCCGGCCAAGGCTGGCCGCGCGGAAGACTTCTTCAACGAAGACTTCAGCAACCCCCGCTACAAGTGGGACTGGCTGCCCGCCGGCGTCAAACTTACGCCGGGCAAGCCTGGCGTTGCCGGCTCGCTGGATATCGCCGCCAACAAGGCGTTCCAGCTAAGCGCGAACGTCGGCAGCGGCGAGATTCGCATGACACTGTGGAAAGACCTGACCGAAGCTGATCGGCGTAACACGGGCAACAGTTCCAAGGCCTACGAAATCCAGTTCAGGTTCAGCGACGTCAACAACTACCACGCGCTGCAGGTTCGTTGCGATGGCTACTACCGCATCGTGCGCGTCAGTGGCGGCAAGTCCACGACACTGGTCGGTGACAGCAAGGGCGATTACCTGCCCCTGCCCGGCTGGAGCCGCGAAAGCGAGTACGACGTGATCAGCCTGTCGTACCGTGGCAGCGACGTGTTCGGCAGCTACAACGGCAAGGCACTGCTCGGCACCAACAAGGCAGGCGACGGCACCGGCAAGGTCGGCCTGCGCAGCGTCAACGGCTTGAACCTGTCCGTCGAGAAGCTCAGCGTAGACGAGTAGCGTTCTGCAATGCAGTCCCATCACCCCGCTGTCGAAGGCGGGGTGATTTCATTTGAGAGTGGATAGGGAAGGGGACAGGGGAAGTGGTTTCGGCGTTGATGCGGGTCCGCGCCAGGCAACTGCCTTCTTCCCCTGTCCACTTCCCACTTCCCCTGAACTCATTCCATTGGGCGTGTCGTGCAAGTTCTTCTCTTTAACTCAAGGCTGGGCGCGGCTTTGCCCGATACCCCAATGGCGGGACCACTCCCGCCATTGGCCCTCATCGGACGGAATCGCCATGCCTACCCTGCTTGAACGGATCCTGGGCGTCTTCAGCCTGGACATGGGCATCGACCTGGGAACCGCCAACACCGCCGTGTGCGTGGGCGGGCAAGGCATCGTGCTGTGCGAACCAAGCGTGGTTGCCGTACGCAAAGGAACGACCGAGGTCTTGAACAACGGCGAAGCCGTCGGCAACGCCGCCAAGAACATGCTCGACAAGTGCCCCGGCAACATCGAAGCCATTCGCCCGCTCAAAAACGGCGTGATCAGCGACTTCGAGATCACCGAGGCGATGCTCAGCTATTTCATCAAGAAGGTTCACAAGCGCAGCTGGGGCCTCAAGCCGCGGCTGATCATTTCGGTGCCCATGGGCATCACCGGCGTCGAGAAACGCGCCGTGATCGAAAGCGCCGAGCGCGCGGGCGCCCGCAGCGTGTACCTGATTGAACAGCCCAAGGCGGCTGCACTGGGCGCCGGCCTGCCGATCAGTGATCCCTCGGGCAGCATGGTAGTGGATATCGGCGGCGGCACGACGGACGTCGCGGTGCTGAGCCTGCAGGGCGTAGTCAATTACGAAACGCTGCGCATCGCGGGCGACGAGTTGACGCAGTCAATCGTCACCTACATCAAGGAACAGTGCGGACTGCTGGTGGGTGAGCAGACCGCCGAGAAGATCAAGATTGCCGTGGGCTCGGTCGTGCCGCTGGAGTTGCTGGGCGCCGAGGAAATGCAGATGGAAATCCGCGGCCGCAACATTGCCACCAGCCTGCCGGCGCGCACGGTGATCAACAGCATCCAGATTCGCGAGGCGATGATGCCGGTAGTGCGGCAGATCGCGGGCAGCATCAAGCGCACGCTGGAAAAGACGCCGCCCGAAATCGCAGCCGACCTGGTGGACCAGGGTATCATGCTTGCCGGCGGCGGCGCGGCCTTGCGCGGCCTGGCGTACTATCTTGAGCACGAGATCAACCTGCCGGTGCGCGTGGCGCAGGAGCCGCTGTACGCGGTAGTGCGCGGCACTGAGGCGGTGCTGGCCGACATCGACACGTTCGCCGAGCTGCTGGAGAGTGCTGAGGATATCTAGTCGAGACTGCCTGGTGGGGCGTGCTTGGTGCGTCGTCAACCGCGTCGTGTCGGTAGGGCAAAACGCACCACGCACGGCATCCACAACCATGCCCAAGCACGAGAAACTTTCGCTTTCCTGGCTGTTGCGCCACCCGCTTGTCGCGACCTGCATCCTGCTGGCGCTGACGATCGCGCTGCCTTACCTGCGCGTGGGCGAGCGCCTGAAGCTGATGACGTTTCTGCCGCTTGCGCGCGCGTCATCCGACGTCGAGCAGACGCCCTACGAAGAACTTGACGAAGAGCAAAAAGTTCGCGTCGACCTCGCGCTTGAGCGTGAACGGGTCAGCAACCTGGAAACCGAAAACGCACGCATGCGCGCTGCGCTGGCGCAGCTCGATGCACTGGCGCAAGCCGCACCCGGCTTTGCCGAGGCGCCGCTGCCAGCGGCCGTGAACGCACGCGTCATCTTTCGCGGCGATGCCAGCACTTGGCGCCACTGCTGCTGGATCAACCGCGGGCGGCAGCACGGCATTGAAGAAGGCATGCCGGTCGTGACCGGGCGCAGCCTGGTCGGCCGCGTGTTTATGGTCGGCGACGGGCACGCGTGCGTGCAACTGCTGACCGACCCCGGCTTCGCTGCGAGCTGCCTGATCATTGACCCGGACGACCCGGCGATTGACCCCGCGATGCGGGTGCGTGGCGTGCTGCGCGGCGACGGCTCGGCGATGCCGCATTTCCCGCGCCTGGAGCTTGAGGACGTGCCGGCTGGCGCCCCGGTCAAGGCGGGCATGCACGTAGTGACGAACGACTACTCGGGCCAGTTTCCGGCTGGGCTGGCGGTGGGGGTGGTGCGCGAGACGATTCCGCAGGCGGGGTTTCTGCAGGTGCGGATTGAGGCCAACCTTGACCTGCTGACGCTCGAGGTCGTGCAGGTGCTGATGCACAAACGCCCCGAGCTTGAGAAAGAAGCGCTGGCCCTGCTGAAGAGGAAGAAATGAACCTGGCGGCCCGCGTAGCATTTACCCGGCATCGGCAGGTCCGATGGCGTGGGCGCATCGTCATCGGTGGCGGCGTCGTGCTGGCGATCGTGCATGCCGCGCTGCTGCACCGCCTGAACCTTGAGGACTTCACACCCGACCTGTACACGGTTGCCGCGTTGTTTCTGGGCCTGTTCGCGTCGCGCCACGGCCGCTATGGGCCGTCGCTGGTGTTCGGGTTGATTCGCGACTTCTTCAGCCTTGGGTTGCTGGGCAGCTATGCGGTTCTCTACAGCCTGCTGCATAAGGTGGCGGGCCGCGCGCGCGAGAAACTAGACCCGGAGCGCCCGGGAAACGTCTTTGTCATGGCGGTGATCGGGACGTTTCTCGTGAATTTCGGGTATCACGTCATGCTGGCAATTGGCGGCGATGGTGTCGGCTGGTCACGCGCGATCACGCGTTGTGCCAGCACAGCCATCGCGACGGGGCCGTTAGCGGTGCTGCTGTTTCCGATTGCGCACTTTGCGCTCGACAAGCTTGGCGCCAAGCGCAGCGGCGGTTTCTGGAACATCTAGGCGGGTTTGCGCATGGCTGCCTTGAAGGCGGCCAGGAACATGTCGGTGCAGAAGTTCAGCCACGAGTCGCGCGTTTCGCGTGCGAGCGGGTCCATCAGGAACAGGTGCTGCAGCGTTCCCTTCTGGGTTACGAAGTAGTGGGTCAGCGCCATCACTGCCTGTGCCACGTGCGAAAGATTGAAGTCGGCGCTCAGCATGCCGGCCTGCTGCAACGGCGACAGAATCTGCTTCACGCGGCCGAGAAATGCCTGGTACGTGGCCTGCAACGGCAAGCGCGCCAGCGTGCGGCCGCCCTCAAGGTTTTCCCACGCAATCAACCGCGGGTACTCCGGTATCGCTTCCAGCATCGACAGGTGGTTATCGAGGTACTGTTTCACGTACCCGCGCATGTCGCCACCCAGCGCCTTGTCGGCAAAGACCTTGCTGTACTCGGCAGATTTTTCGGTGATCGCTGTCAGCACGGCATTCAGCGCCTCAGCGTACAGCTCCTGTTTGCTGCCGAAGTACTGGTAAATCAGGCTCTTGTTCACGCCGGCGCGCGCCGCCACCTCATCCACGCGCGTGCCAGCCGGCCCGCGCAGCGCAAACTCGCTGATCGCGGCGTTCAAGATCGACGCCTTGGTGCGTGCTGCGTCGCGCTTGCGGCCTGTGCTTTGCCGGACCACTAGTTCTCCCCTGCCGATACCTTTTTCTTGCGGTCGGCTTGCACCAGCGCCAGAAGCCGTTCTAGGTCTTCGCGCAGTTCCGTCGGTGTCTGCTGGCGTTCCTCGGGCCGCTTGGCAAGGGCGCGGCTGATCGACGGCCAGACTTCGGCGTGCAGGTTCGGCACGCGCTCGTTCAAATCCGGTGGCGGCTTTTCATTGATGGCCTCGACGAACTTCCACACGCCGACTTCGTCAAAGGGCGGCTGCCCGCACAGGCACTCGTACAGGGTGGCGCCTAAGCTGTAGATGTCCGCCCGCTGGTCAACGTCGCGGGTGTTCTCGACCTGCTCAGGGCTCATGTAGTGCAGGGTGCCGATGCCTTCGCCGGTCTTGGTGATGTTGACGCTGACATAGCGCTTGAGCTCTTTGGCCAGCCCAAGGTCGGTGATTTTCACTTCGCCTTCGCGGCTGATCAGGATGTTCTCGGGTTTAATGTCCCGGTGAATGATGCGCTGGCTGAATGCAAACTCGAGCGCCTTGGCGACCTGGATACCGATCTTGAGCGTGCCTTCAGCGGACAGGCGGCCCTTTTCGTCCAGAATCTCCTGCAGCGACGAGCCGTTGATGTACTCCATGGCAATGAAGTACGTGCCGTCCACCTCACCGATTTCGTAGACCTGCATGATATTCGGGTGGTTGAGCTTGCTGCCGGTCTTGAACTCTTTGAGAAAGCGTTGCAGGTTTTCCTGGTCCACGGTCTCGCCGCGCTTGAGCACTTTCAGCGCCACGATTTCGCCGTTGCGTTCGTCGCGCGACTTGTACACCAGCGCCATGCCGCCTTCGCCGATCACGCTCAGCACCTTGTAGTGTTTGAGCGTCTTGCCGATCAGGCTGTTTTCGGCGGTGTAGGTGCCGTCTACGTCGGGGCGCTTCTGCACTACGAACTCGCGAATCATCTCGCGCGTGTGGGCGCTGTCGCTGTCTTCGATGTACTCAAGCGTGACGCGGTCCAGCGTGATCACGTCTCCGTGCACCAGCTTGGCCTTCTCGATGCGCAGCCCGTTGAGCAGCGTGCCGTTGCTGCTGCCGTTGTCGTAAAGCCAATAGGCGCCGTCGTGGCGCTCAATGCGGCAGTGCTCGCGCGAAACCGAATCAACCCGCAGCACCAGGTCGCACGAGCTGCGGCGGCCAATAGTCGTCGAGCCCTCGTCTGGGAGGTCTTTTTCGATCCCGGCGTCGATGCCATCCACGATGCGGACCTTGGCCCGGGCCATCCATTACTCCGATGCAATTGCTGTGCAACCGTAGCAGGGGACGATTAAAGAATCAAACCCATGGGGGCGGAAGGCTTTAGGAAATCGGCTGATGGCCGGGAAAGTTGATAGGGGAAGTTGTTAGCAGGCATGGTACGGGAAGACTGAGCACCATGACTTACCTTCCCCTGCCCCTTCGCCCTTTCCCTGTCCCGAATTCCCTTACCCTGCCCGCACCCCTCCGTTGCTTGTCCGCGAAATCGAAAGTGCTAGTATTCCGCCCCTCGCGGGCAAAGGCCTTCCGAACCGCCCGCCTTCAAGGAACTTGACCAATCATGCAGGACTCGAAGATGCAGATCACCGTCGAAAAGGCCAACGCGTGCAAACGCGTCATCCGCGCCGAAGTGCCCGCCGAACTCGTGGCAACCAAGCTTGCCGAGGGCTTCCGCGACATCAACAAACAGGTCCAGTTCCCCGGCTTCCGTAAGGGCAAGGCCCCGCGCCAGATGCTGGAAAAGCGCTTCGGGCAGGACGTCGTCAACGACGTTCGCCAGACCCTCGCCGACGACGTCGTTCGCCAGGCCGTCGACGAACATGCCCTCAAGCTTCTCGGCCAGGCCGAACTGATCGAAGCCGACGACCTCAAGACAGGCAGCCCAGCAAAGCTGACACTCGAAGCCGAGGTTTATCCCGAGTTTGAGCTGCCCAATTACAAAGGACTTGAGCTCAAGCGCGAAACGCCCAAACCCGCCGACCACGAAGTGTACGCCGTCATGCGCAGCGAACAGGTGCAGAAGGGCGAACTCAAGCCAGTGGAAGGCCCCGCCGCAAAGGGCCACCTGCTGCGTGGCAGCGTAAAGGTGACCTGCGGCGACGAGACCCTGCTGGCACAGCGCCGCGGCTTGATTGAGGTAGGCTACGGCTTCGTGGCCGGGCTGGTGCCCAAGAAGGGCGACAAGGCGCTGGTCGGCGCCAAGGCCGGCGAGACCGTCACGCTGGACGCCACCCTGCCGGCAGACTTCCCGCGCGAAGACTTCCGGGGCAAAGACGCGACGATCGAGATTGAAGTCGTGGACATTTCGACGTTCGACGGCCCCTCCATAGAAGAAGTCGCCAAGCAGCGCGGCTACGAAAGTGAAGACGCCTGGCGCGAAGACGTGCGCGGCAAGCTGCAAAGCAGCAAGGAAGCTGACCTCGACCGCGCCATCGAAGAACAGGCGCTGAAAAAGGTCGCCGACGCTACCACGATGGACCTGCCCGAAAAGTTCAGCCAGCGCAAAGCCCGCGAGCTTGTGCAGCAGCAGGCTTTCCGCATGTACCAGGCGGGCCAGACCGAAGAAGACGTGCGCGTGTTCCTGGACGAGAACAAGGACAAGGGCGTCGAAGAGGTCAAGGCGATGCTCAAGCGCGCCTTTGTCACAGACGCCATCGCCCGCGCGGAGCGGCTTGTGGTCACCGAAGAAGACATCAATCGCGAAATCAACGCGCTGGCCGAGCGTGTGCAGCGCCCCGCCGACGAGATTCGCACGCAGTTCATGCAGGACGGCACACTTTCAGGCATGCGGGAAGAAATGAAGACCGCAAAGGTGTTGAAGCTGCTGCGGGACAAGGCCAAGTACGTCTAGTCCAGGAGGCAGTTTGCAGGAGGCAGCAGGCAGGAACTACGAAGCGGCAGTTCCTGCCTCCTGCGCCCTGCATCCTGCCGCCTGATCAAAAAGTGAACTACGACCATTCAGGGTGCTCTATGGGTTATCCGCTTCCCTTCGTCATCGAAAAGACCAGCCGCGGCGAGCGCAGCTACGACATCTACTCGCGCCTGCTTGAGGACCGCATCGTGTTCATCCAGGGCCCGATTCACGAGCTCATGGCAAACGCCGTCGTGGCCCAGCTGCTCTTTCTGCAGAAAGAGGCCAAGAACCAGGACATCCAGATGTTCGTCAACAGCCCCGGCGGCGACGTCAACGCCGGCTTGGCGATCTACGACACCATGAAGTACGTGTCGTGTGACATCAGCACCGTGTGCATCGGCCAGGCGGCCAGCATGGGCGCGATCCTGATGGCGGCGGGCACCCGCGGCAAGCGCCACGCGCTGCCCAGCGCGCGCATCATGATTCACCAGCCTTGGGGCGGTGCGGGCGGGACCGCGGGCGACATCAGCATCCAGACCAAAGAAATCCTGCGCCTTAAGAAGTACCTGAACGACATGCTGGCCAAAGACACCGGCAAGCCGCTCAAGCAGATTGAGAAAGACACCGACAAGGACTACTTCCTGTCCGCGCACGAAGCCAAAGAGTACGGCTTGATCGACGACGTGATTGAGCACGCCCCGGGCAAATAGCCGGCCGCTTGCCGTTCAGAAGCAGTGCCCGTACGACCGATAACCCAAGGGGCCCGCGCAGGCCCCTTGTGCTTGGCGGGGCTGGCCGGAATGTCGCCGGGTTTGTTAGCATGCGCACGTCAGGGCAGACGTACCACAGCACGGAGCCGGTATGGCAAAGACAACCGACACCACGCGCCGCGAAGTCGAACGCTGCAGTTTCTGCGGCAAGTCGCGGCGTCAGGCTGACAGCCTGATTGCGGGCCCGCCCGGCATCTATATCTGCAACGAGTGCATCACGCTGTGCAACAGCATCCTGGTCGCCGAAAAGAGCCAGGGCGCCGGTGGCGCGACATCTGGCTTGTCGCTGGCAACGCTGCCCCCGCCCGCCGAGCTGAAGGCCTCGCTTGACCAGCACGTCGTGGGGCAGGACCACGCCAAGAAAGTGCTGAGCGTGGCGGTGCACAACCACTACAAGCGCCTGCTGCAGAAGGATGATCAAGACGGCGTTGAACTCGAAAAATCCAACATCATGCTGATCGGCCCCACCGGCAGCGGCAAGACGCTGCTGGCGCGAACGCTGGCCAGCCTGCTGCACGTGCCGTTTGCCATCGGCGACGCCACCACGCTCACGGAAGCCGGTTACGTCGGCGAAGACGTGGAAAACCTGCTGCTCAAGCTGCTGCAAGCCGCCGACTTTGACCTCGGCCGCGCCGAGATGGGCATTATTTTCATCGACGAGATCGACAAGATCCACAGCACCAGCAGCAACGTCAGCATTACGCGCGACGTCAGCGGCCAGGGCGTGCAGCAGTCGCTGCTCAAGATGCTGGAGGGCACGGTTGCCAACGTGCCGCCCCAGGGCGGGCGCAAGCACCCCGAACAGCCGTACATCCAGTTCAACACCGAAAACGTGTTGTTCATCGTCGGCGGCGCATTCGTTGGCGTCGAGGAGTTCATCCGCAAGCGCCTGGGCCAGACCACCATGCGTATCAACGCCAAGCGCGACCCCGGCGAAGTGCGCATCAAGGGGCTGCCCGAGGGCCTGCCCGAAAGCGAAGAGCGCAACATCCTGCGCGCGCAGGTTGAGCCCGATGACCTGGTCAAGTACGGCATGATTCCTGAGTTCGTCGGCCGCCTGCCCGTGATCAGCACACTGGACGAACTTGACGAGGCAGCATTGATCAACGTGCTGACTTCGCCGCGCAACGCCATCACCAAGCAGTTCCAGAAGCTGTTCCGCATGCAGGGGCATGAGTTGGAATTCACTCGCGACGGCCTTGTTGAAATTGCGCGCCAGGCGATCAAGCGCGCCAGCGGCGCCCGTGGCCTGCGCGGCATTGTCGAGCGCATCATGCTGGACACACAGTTCGAGCTGCCGGCCATCAAGGAGAATCGCTGTTACACGGTCAGCGAAGCTGTAGTGAAGGGCGATTCACGCCTTGTCGAGTGCTACCGCCCGGTGCGCCGCACCGAAGGCGAAGAAAGCGCCGCCGCCTGACGGCCGGAGCCCCCCGGCGTACCCTCTTGTCTGCTTCTCGATTCGCGCGCACACGTTCGTGTCGGAATTGTGTAGTGGAGCTGTGTTGCGACCACCTCGGCCGCACGCGTGGTGGCCCCGAACGGGCCGGAACATTCCCGCGCCGGGTGAGCGCCCGGAGGGCGCGTTATGAGTTAGCCCGGCGCGTGAGCGCCGGGAACATGGACGAAAAACTTTCCGAGCCCCGAAGGGGCAGCATCAACGAAGCGATATGCGGGCAGGGTGCCTGCACCACTTTAATCGCCAAGGCCCTGCCGTTTGCGTTCTTTCTCGAACTCTTCGTCGAACGTTGTGCCGTTTTCTCGCGCGCGCGCTGCTGCGGCTTTGCTGACTTTCCATAGATCGGCCCACGACTCGATCCGTGCGCGCTCGTTGGCGTCGGACGTGGCTGCCAGCCGGCTTTCGGCCTTGGCAATCAATTTGTCAAACGCGCGGGTGTCTTCTCCCGAAAGTTCCACGACAATGCCGGTATACCAGTCCGCGACCGGTTCAAGGTCTTCGCCCAGGCGTGCGATGGCTGCGCTGCGTTGCAGAGTCTTCTCGCGTAGCGCGTCAATCTTTGCTCCGTCGCTGCCCTTTGCGCGTTCGCGGTCAAACTGGTTCAGGCTGTAGGTCGCCAGGCCGGTCACCACGTCGCGCTGCACCGGCTGTACCAGCAGCAGCGCCCCCAGCAGCGTGGCGCCGACGGCTATCGCCACGCCGCGCAGCAGCTCGGCGCGAAAAATGCGAGCGACCTCGGGGTGGGCGCGTGCCAGCACCAGCTCACGTACCCGGCGCTCCAGCGAAAAGTGCCGCCAGCCATCTTTCTTCATCGCGGCGGGGTTGGATGCCCCCAACTTCAGAAACACGCTCGCCATCAGCTCCGCGCTGGTGTGCTTGGCTGCAAACGCGTCGGCTTGCCGCTCAAAGCGCCGCGACACGTACCCGAAGACAAAGTAGCCATACGCCAGCAGCAGCCCCATGCCGAACATGTCGTAGTCGGGCGTGCCGGTGAGCACCTGCAGGCCGAGGGTGGCTCCCATCATGATGACGCTGAAGCTGACGACAAACGCCAGCAGCCACCACAGGTGCCGGTGCTTGACGTGGCCGAGTTCGTGGGCGAACACTGCCATGACTTCGTCTTCACTCAGGCGGCGCAGTAGCGCATCGGTCAGGAACACGTAACGGAACGGCGCAATCAAGCCGATTACAAACGCGGTGGCGAACATGTTGCCGCCGGTGCGCCAGACCATGATCTGGTTGATACGCAAACCGCGGTCGCGGGCGAATGTCTCAAGCCTGCGGCGCAGGCGCCCGTCAGGCATGGGCCCGCCCGGCAAGACCAGCCGCACGACCACGGGCACAAACAGGCTGACCAGCAGCACCAGGCCAAGATGCACGGCGACCTCCAGAAACTCGAAGCTCTGGCGCAGATCGTTGACGGCGGGCACCCAGGTGATCAATGCCCAGTAGGCAGCGTAGATCAGCAGGATCGGCGCCACGGTCATCAGGTTGGCGCGGGTGTTGAACCCGACAAATCGAGCCAGGCTCAGGTCGCCGCCGCGGATCGCGTGTTCCATGCGCCACTGCCCGATCCAGCTGGCAGCCAGCAAGGCGAAGTACGGCGCCAACTGAGGCAGCAAGTCCAGATATTGCGGCACGCGCAAAACGTCACCGACAAAGTCAGTCCAGCCGAAGACGATGCTGAGCAGCAAATAGATCGCCAAAATCAGCAGGTCGGTGCCCATGCGAAACACCGGCAGCCGGCGCTGCATGGCGTCGCGCTCAAGTGCGAGTTGGCGCGCGTACTCGATCATGCCCTGGGATTCGGCGGCAATGAATTGCTGCCGGGTCAGGTGCCAGCGGTCGATCACATGGCTTGCCACACTGTTGTGGAACAGCAGGACGACGGGCACCGCGACCAGCACGGCCACGACAGATTCCCAGCCGACCACAATCCCATGGCCGCCGGTGGAGTGGGCGATCAGGATGGCCAGGAATATGCCCAGAATGTTGATCATGGCAGGATTGTAACGCGGAACTGCCCAAAGTGCTTCCCTGCGCCTGTTCGGCAGCACTTGGCGCGGCACCGTCCCAAGCTAATGTTGAGGAGATGAGCATCCGGCGCACCCGTGAAGACAGCCACTCGGCGGGCTCTGACCCGTTCGGTGGCGATGCAGACTTTGGCGTCTGGGCCGACCAGAAAGACAAACCGGAGAAGCGAATGACCGAGTTGAAGGTGGCAGTAATCCCCGGTGACGGCATCGGCCCCGAGATCACGACCGCCGCAATCCAGGTGATGGAAGCCGCGGCGCGCAAGTTTGACGTCAAGCTCACACACGACAGCGCGCCCGCCGCCGCCGCCGCCGTTGACCTTGGTCTGCCGCCGCTGCCCGACGCGACGCTGAAGCTTTGCCGTGACAGCCACGCCATTTTGTGCGGGCCTTTTGGCGACCCGCGTTGGGACAACGCGCCGCCCGCCGACCGGCCCGAGCGCGCCAAGCTGATCTTGCGCAAGACGTTTGAACTGTACGCCAACCTGCGCCCGGTAAAGCCCGTGCCGGCGTTGCTTGATTCGAGCCCCTTGCGACGCGAACTGGTTGAAGGGGCGGACATATTGATCGTGCGTGAGCTGGTAGGCGGGCTGTACTTCAGCGAACCTCGCGGCTACTTCGAGGACGAGAAGGGCCGCTACGGCATCAACACGATGAAGTACCACGCATGGGAAGTGGACCGCATCGGCAAGGTTGCATTCGAAGCCGCCCGGCAGCGCCGCAACAGCGTGCACAGCGCCGACAAGGCCAATGCGCTTGAGGCCACGCAACTGTGGCGCGAGACGATGCAGAAGCTGCACGACAAGCAGTATGCCGACGTGGCGCTCAAGCACGTCTTCGTGGACAACTGCTGCATGCAACTGGTTGCGGTGCCCAAGCAGTTCGACGTGATAGTCGCGCCCAACATGTTCGGCGACATTCTCAGCGACATCGGCGCGCAGATCACCGGCAGCCTCGGCATGCTGCCCAGTGCCAGCCTTGGTGCCGGCGTGCCGCTGTTTGAGCCCGTCCACGGCAGCGCACCCGACATCGTCGGCAAGGGCAAGGCCAACCCGCTGGCCATGATTCTGACCGTGGGCATGTTGTACACCCACGCCGCCAAGCGCCCCGATATCGGCACGGCGATCGACGACGCCGTTGCAGCCGCGCTGGACAAGGGCTATCGCACCGCCGACATCGCCCGCGGCAACGAGGGCGAAAAGCTTGTCGGCACGCAACAGATGGGCGAGGCTGTGCTCGCGGCGCTGGGGGCATGACCTGCTTCGCGCGCAGAGATTCCAAGGTAGTCTGAAGCCATGGCTGAGCCCCCCAACACCGAGCGCCGCAACCCGCGCGCTGTTTACGTGCTGATTCTGGCGGGTGGCGCGGCTTCGCGTCTTTGGCCCTCGTCCAGCGACGAGTACCCGAAATACCTGATGCACATCGGCGGGCAATCGTTGCTTGAGATGGCATGGCAGCGCGCACTGGCAGTGACGGACCCGGCGCACGTGTTTCTGGTAACGGGCGCCGGCCAGGCCCACCTGTTCGCGGAGGCGCTGCCTGACCTTCCGCAAGGCAACCTGATCGTCGAGCCCGCCCGCCGCGACACCGCCGCCGCAATCACCTACGGTGCGCGACACATTGCAGCCATCGATCCTGAGGCTTGGCTGCTCGTGCTTCCTGCAGACCAGATCATAGAGCCGCTGGATGCGCTCGCTGCCGGCGTCAGGCGCGCACGTGCCGCAGATGGCGCACGCGAAAGCATCCATATTTTCGGCGTGCAACCGGCGCGGGCCGAAGGCGCGTTCGGGTACATCCAGCCCGGCCCAGATGTCGCGCCGGGCGTGTTTGCGGTGAAGTCGTTTCGCGAGAAGCCGGGGTCGGACGCGAACCAGCTGGTGCAGCAGGGGTGGTATTGGAATGCCGGTTGCTTCTTCTTTAACTTGCCGGCCTTTGAAACCGAGTTGCAACGTCACCTGCCAAGCCACAGCGCGCGCGTTGCCGCAGCCGGTGTTGGCAAGTCCGACTACAACGCGCTCAAGAGCATCAGCATAGACTTCGGTTTGATTGAGAAGGTACGCAACCTGCGCATGGTCGAACTGACGGGCGAGTTCGACGATGTTGGCACCTGGGATGCGGTGTTCCGGAGGCTGCCGCTGGAGGGCACCGAGCTTGTGACAGTCGGCGGGAACAACAACCGCGGCTTCGGTGCCGAGATTGTGGTGGTGGGCGAATCCAACCTGCTGGTGGTGGTCAGCGACGGCAAAGTGCTGGTGCTGAAACAGGGCCACGGCCACGACGTGAAGAAGATCAAGGACCCCCGCCCGTAAAGGCAGGGCGTTTCAGGCAACCATGGCCCGATGGATCGGCGTTGACTTTGGCAGCAAATTCATAGGCGTTGCCATTGGCGACGAATCGATGTGCTTTCCGCTTAAGACGCTGGATGCCAAGCCGGAAGGCAAGCTGCTCGACGCGCTCAAGAAGCTGGCAACAGACGAGGGCGCAAGCGGCTTTGTCGTCGGGTTGCCGATCCATATGCACGGCGAGGAAGGCAGTGCCGCAAAACTATGCCGCGCCTTCGCCGGGCGACTTGCCGCGCACACGCAATTTCCCGCCGAGCTGTTTGATGAAAGGCTTTCCAGCTGGGAGGCCGAAGGAAAATTGATCGAGGGCGGGCTTAAACCGCACGAGCGCAAACAGCGCGTGCACGCGGTCGCCGCCCAGATGATCCTGGAAGGTTTTTTCAAGAGCCGCAAAGCCCATGAAAATGGGCCGTTGCAGCCAGATGGCAATACGGGCGAGCCAGACCCCGGTTTGACAGGGGGTTAAACCTCTGCTTATCATTCCGCCCCCATGGATCAGCCCGAAGAACAAACCGAAGCAACTTCGCCCGACAGCAAGCCTGCGAAGAAGCCCGCCAAGCGCGCCGCCAAGGCCCGCAAGGGTGGCGCGAAGGCTGATGCCGCACCCGCAGACAGCACCGAGCCGGCAGCGGATGGCGCACCCGAAGCGGCCCCCAAAGCGAAAAAGGCCGGGACCAAGAAGAAGAAAGCCCGCAAAAAGAAGTCTGCAGACGGCAAGGGCGCCCACCGCGGCAAGCCACTGGTGATTGTCGAGTCGCCGGCCAAGGCCAAGACCATCAACCGCTACCTCGGCGGCGGGTACATCGTCAAGGCCAGCGTCGGCCACGTGCGCGACCTGCCCAAGAGCAAGCTGGGCATTGATGTCGAGCACAACTTCGAGCCGCAGTATCTCACCATCCGCGGCAAGAAGGACATCATCAAGGACCTGAAGTCAGCCGCCAACAAGGCCAAGCTCGTGTACCTGGCGCCTGACCCTGACCGTGAGGGCGAGGCGATTGCCTGGCATTTGAAAGAAGCGCTGCACATTGAAGACGCCCGCACCCGCCGCGTGACGTTCAATGAAATCACCAAGAAGGCAATCCAGCACGCCTTTGAAAACCCGCGCGAGATCGCGGCCAACCTGGTCAATGCCCAGCAGGCCCGCCGCGTGCTTGACCGCCTGGTCGGCTACAAGATCAGCCCGCTGCTGTGGCGCAAGGTGTTTCGCGGCTTGAGTGCCGGTCGCGTGCAGAGTGTGGCACTGCGCCTGATCGTTGAGCGAGAGCGCGAAATCATGGCGTTCGTGCCCGACGAGTACTGGACCGTCACCGCGTTTCTGGGGCAGGAGCAGCTGTCTGAAAACGGGCGCGCGCAACTTGCGAAGTTTCTTGAGTTCTACCACGGCACCACGCGCGAAGAGGAAAAGGCCGGCGACAAGATCGATTCGGAGGACGAAGACCTTTCGGTCGCCGAAGCACCGGTGGAAAAACCGACGCTGCCCAAGGGCGTGTTTCACGCCGACCTCAAGCAGTACAAAGGCGAAAAGCCCGAGCTGCCGAACCGCGCCGCCGTCGATGACGTGCTGGCCAACGTGCAGGGCAAGCCCTTTACCGTCGGAAAGATCGAAACCAAAGAACGCCGCGACCGGCCCAAGCCGCCGTTTATCACCAGCACGCTGCAACAGGCGGCCAGCACGCGGTTGGGGTTCGGTGCGCGCAAGACGATGCAGATCGCGCAGCGTTTGTATGAAGGCATGGAGATGGGTGAAGACGGCCCGACGGGCCTCATCACCTACATGCGAACTGACAGCTTTCACATCTCGGACTTTGCCGTGGCCGACGCGCGCGAAATGATCGCCCGCGAATTCGGCGAGCGCTACCTGCCCGAGAAGCCGAACTTCTACAAGACCAGCAGCAAGGCCCAGGCGGCGCACGAAGCCATCCGCCCCAGCAGCGTGGCGCGCACGCCCGACAGCGTGGCCAAGTACCTCGAACGCGACCAGTTGCGGCTGTACACCATGATCTGGGAGCGCTTTGTCGCGTGCCAGATGAACCCTGCAGTGTATCTGGTGACGACGATCGACATCGCGGCCGGTGATGCCGTATTCCGGGTCGGCGGCCGGCGCCTGCAGTTTGACGGCCACGCGCGCGTCAGCGGCATCAAGCTGGACAAGAACGAGCAGCTGCTGCCCGAAGTCGCCGAGGGCGAGGCACTGGTCGAGCACCAGGTGCAGCCGGATCAGCACTTCACCCAGCCGCCGCCACGATTCAGCGAAGCCAGCCTGGTCAAGACGCTCGAGAAAGAGGGCATCGGCCGCCCCAGTACCTACGCGAGTATTATCGGCACGATTCAGGACCGGTTTTACGTTCGCAACGAAAGCCGCCGCCTGTTCGCAACCGAACTTGGGATGATGGTCTGCGACATGCTGGTCAATAACTTCAGCCGCATCATGCAGACCGACTTCACACGAAAGATGGAAGCGCAGCTCGACAAGATTGAAGAGGGCGACCTCGACTGGGTTGAAGTGCTGCGCAACTTCTACGCCATCTTTGAAGAAGAACTTGCTGAAGCGGAAGTGAAGATCGAGAAGGTCAAGGGAAAGCCTGCCATCGACGAAGCAGGCAACCCCGTGCTTTGCCCGATATGCAACACCGAAATGATCGAGCGCTGGAGCCGCTTCGGGAAGTTCTACGGATGCACCAGGTTTCCCGACTGCAAGGGAACGATTCCGCTCAACCGCGACGGCAAGATCCTGAAGGTGGACAAGGAAGACCTCGAGTGCCCGCTGTGCCACAAGGAGCTTGTGGTGCGCATGAGCCGACGCGGGCCCTTCCTGGGTTGCAGCACGTTCCCGCTGTGCCGCGGCACGCGCAACCTCGACAGCGAGAAGAGCCTGCGCCAGCTCAAGACCGAAGCCGAGTTCGCGGGCCTGACCTGCGACCTGTGCGGCAAGCCGATGCAGGTGAAGTTCTTCCGGGCGCGGCCGTTTATCGGATGCAGCGGCTACCCGGACTGCAAGAACACATTCAATCCTGCCAAGGCGCGCGAAGCGATTGACGAGGGCAAGCTGAAGCAGGATGCGAATGCGGTCGCCGAGGCAACTGCAAAGTACGAGCGCGAAAAACTCGAGCGCGAAGCCAACGCGCCGGCCGACGGCAAGAAGTCCGAGGGGGCAGACCAGCCCGACGCAGCCGACGAAGAAGCTCTGGTTTAGAAATGGTAGTGCTCCGGCAAGCCTAAAGCCCCCGACGGAAGTCGGGGGCTTTTCATGGACGGGCTCAAGAATGCCTGAAACCCGTGATGGCAACTGCCCGTTCTAGTATTGACACGTCAACTCTTGACGCGTAAAGTAAGCGCGGAAGGAACGAACGATGAAGATGGCTTGCTCATACTCGCTTAGCCTTTGCCTGCTTGCAGGCGTGTGCGGTGGTATGGGCTGGTGAAGGTCTTTCACAGCGCAAAGCCCGCCGCCCTCGCGCGGCGGGTTTTGCTTTCTTTGACAATCATGAGAACCAGCCAGTCTTCGTGCATGGGTAGCCCAACCGGAAGGAGGCGCCTGCCTCAGAAGCAGGACAGTGTGGGTTCGAATCCCTCTCCATGCACCAGCCTTCGCGGCGGACGACAGTTCGTCGCGAAGGCTGCCCGCCGAAGCCTTGGCGAAGGCGGGCTCGTACCTTGCTCAGTGACCGGACGTCGCTACGGCTGGCAGGCCAGCCCCATGCGAATCCGGACGACAGTCCGGCGCGAAGGCTGCTGGCCGATGAATCAAAAGGCGCCGATCCCGCGGGCGGTCCGTAAAACCGTTGCCCGATCGCGGGTGGATGGCGAGTGGTTCGATTCCACCGGCGCCTACACCGGGATAGCCCAAGAGGCAGGAGGCGCGCGCCTGAGCTGCGCGACAGTGGGGGTTCGAATCCCCTTCCCGGTACCAGTTTCGTGGCATCGGCTTCCAGCCGATGGCGTAGCACGGACTTCCAGTCCGTGCGGAGGTTGCGGGCGGGACGCCCGCGGTCCCACTTGGAAGGTAGTGCCCAATGGTGGGCAACCGGTCCCGAAAACCGGGCTGTCTTTGGACAGGGGTTCGATTCCTCTACCTTCCGCCAAAGCAGGCGAAGCGTTCGGTGCCCGGCTCACGGCTGCGCGAACGCTTCGCCTACGCCCGCCGCCGACGGGACGTCGGCGCAACTCATTTGCGGGACGCAAATGCCACTTAGCGTTTGCCCAGCGACTTTAGCGCGCGCAGGCAGGCTTGCGCATTGTCGGTGATCAGCGCGTTGGCGCGCCACGACGCGAGTTGCCGGATTGTCGGCTCACTGTTCGCCGTATAGACCGCGCAGCGCAAGCCGGCTTCGTGGATCTTTCGAATCAAACCTCTCGTGGCGGCGCGAAGGCTCAGGTTGATCCCGCGCAGGCCGTGACCAACCGCGAACTCAAGCGTCGGCTGCCAGCCGACCTTGGGCCTGGCGCTGAGCAGCAACTCGAGGTGCAGCTTGGGCGCAAGTTGCGCGGCAACTTCTAGGAACTCCGTGTCGAACGATTGCACGACCACGCGCCCATGCGCGCGTTGAACTTCCCCGACCACCGCGTGCGCCAAGGCAATGGCGTTGCCCTGAACCTTCGCTTCGACGTACGCGCCAAAGCGTGCGCCAGCCAGCGCCAGCGCCTGCCGCAATGTCGGGATGCGCTGACCGCGACCAGCATCCAGGCGCAACAACCGATGCAGCGGCACTTCGTCGACGCGGCCGGTACCGTTCGTTGTACGGTTGACTGTGCGGTCGTGGATCACGACCGGCTCGCCTGTGGCGCACAGGCGCACGTCGCACTCAAACCAGTCGGCGCCAAGCTCGCGCGCGCGGCGAAACGCCTTCAGCGTGTTCTCGGGCCCGCCTGCTCCGCGGTGGGCGATAACTTCAACCTTGGGCAATCACTTCTCCCAGGGCAGTTTCGGCTTTGGAATCTCGGGCAGTTTGGGCGTTTCCTTCGGCGTTTCGCCGGGGCCGGGCAGCTTGATCTTACCGCTGGCGACGTCTTTGGCGGCATCGATTCCGCGCTTCTGGAAGTCGCCAAAGTCTACGCCATACTTCTTGGCCAGCTCGCCGAAGTTCTTCGCGAAGTCGTCAATCCCCACCACCGTGCCAAGCTGCTTGACCAGTTCCTGCTCGGTCGGCCCGACAAGCGCCGGCGCGAACTTGCCCTGGGCGTCGAACATGCGCAGCGTCATGGGAAAGCCCATCGGGTAGGCCGTCATCAGCTTGTTCCAGGCAAACGTGAAGCTGTCGGCGGGAATGCCGAGTATCGTGTTCTGGCCGGCTTTCTTGGCGGCAAACCCGTTTTTCAGGTTCACCTTGATCGTCAGGTCTTTCAGGTCGCTGGCGCCGCTGCCGGGGCTGTTGACCGTGCGCTGCTTGCCCGCCGCGTCGACGCTGCTGCACTCGCCAACTGCCTCAGGTACCAGCTCAAAGGGCAGGTTGAAATTCTTGTTCAGGTCGTTGCCGCCATAGCGCAGCGTGTTGACGATGCCGTCCACTAAGCCGCGCACGCCCGGCTGCTGCATGCTGGGCGAGAACACGCCCTTGGCGTCAAACACACCAAGCTGCAGCGTCAGGCCGCCGCCCTGCGAGGTCAGAAACGTATTGAACGCCTTGCAGAACTCGGGGGCGGGCAAGCCGGCAATGTTCGGCTGGCCCTGCTTTGGCGACACGCTCAGGTTCTGGGCCACGGCGCGCACACGCAGGCCACTCAGCGAGGCACTGTCAGCGCCCGGCGAGTTCAAGCCGCGCACCTCGCCCTTTTCGTCCATGCTGGCAAGCCGGATGCGTGAATCCGCATTGATGTTCAGCGGCAGGTTGAAGCTAGAGGCAAACTCGGCGCCGGTGTAGCTGAGCGCGCCGACCAGCGCGTCAACGAACCCGCGCGCGCCGGGGCTTTCGAACATCGGGCTGAACAGCGCGCCGTCAAACACCCGCGCCGTCACGTCCAGCTCGCCGTTGCTGCCCGCGAGAAACGCATTGAACCCGCGGCAAAAGTCATTTGCCGGCAGACCCAACACGCTGGTTTGGCCGGCTTTGGGTGACACGGTGAGTTTGGTGGCGCGAATGCGCACGCGCAGGTTGGTCAGGTCGCTGCTGTCGCCGCCCGGGCTGAGGTAGCTGCGCACGCTGCCGTCGGGGTCGATGCTTTCCAACTTGAGCATCGCGTCGGCGGCGACAGTCACTGGCAGGTTGAAACTCTTGTTCAACTCCGTGCCGCTGTACTGGAACACGCTGACCATGGAATCGACAAGGCCGCGAATGCCCGGGCTTTCCAGCGCCGGGCTGAACACGCCATCGGCGCCCATGATGCGGGTGCGCAGGCGCAACCCGGCAGGCCCGAGGGAATCCATGAACAGGTTGAACGCCTTGCAGAAGTCGACGGCGGGAAGGCCCGCAATGCTGCTTTGCCCGGCCCTGGGCAAGATGCGGACGTCAGTCAGGTTCAATGAAACGCGCAGGTCGTTCAAGTCGTGGCGTGCCTCGCCGCCCATCGTCAATTTCGGGTCGCGTGTCGTGCCATCGGCGTTGACGCTGGCCAGGCCGACTTTGGCGTTGCTGCTGACATCAAAGGGCAAATCGACCAGTGACTTGAGCTCAGGCGATGTCAGGTACAGCGCATTGATGGTCGCGTCCACGAAGGCCCGCAGGCCCGGCCGCTCCAGGCTTAGCGCAATCTTGTCGCGCCTGCCCGTAAAGCCGACCATCACGTCCAGGCCGCCCATGCCATCCACCACGCGGTTCAAGCCGCGCAGCACAAACTCGCCCGGAAGGCCCGCAAGCTCGCCTTCTTTCTCGGCAAAGCGAAGGCCTTTGACTTGCAGGCGCATACGCACTTCCACTCCGTCGTGCCATGTGAACGCGGCGCCGGGGGTGCCGTAGTTGCCCTGTTCGTCGCACGTGCCAAAGCTGATCGTCGCACCCTGGCCTTCCAGCGGCAGCGGCGACCCGCCGGCCAGATTGACGATTGGCATCAGCGGAAACTCTTCCACCTGTATGCTGATGCCGCTCGGTGCCAACGCAGCCAGACCGTGATCGCCCGCATAGCCGCCAAACCAGATCGAGAAGCTGGCCTTGGCCGGGCTCGGAAACCCCGGCGGCTGTACCATGCCCGCGATCAGCATTTGCGTGCGGCTTGCCTTGTCGGCGTGGGTAGCGGCGTACCGAACAAGGCTCAGGCGCGCGTCTTTCAGTGTGCCGCCAAAGATTTCGGTATCGACAAGGTTGCTGATGTCGAGCGACTTGATGCCCGCGCTGCCATCGACCTGTTCCAGCGTGAGCAGTTGCTCGGCATCAAAGCGCAGCGTCAGGCCCAGTTCAACGCGGCGGTCTGCGCTGCCATCAAGGTTTCCGGCAGCCTTGAATTTCATCGGCGCGCCGTGGGCTACGGGGTCGCTGCTCACGTCTTCGGCAGATAGTTCAATCTCCGTCACTTCGCTGACGAAGCGCTTGCCGTCAGGTTGCGCGAAGCTGGCGGTTAGCTTCTTGAGTGCCGCGTAACGCACCAGCACGGTGGGCTTGGCCTCTTCGGCGGCGAGCGCGCGCTTGACGAATGCCGCGCGGTCAGCCGGCCCCGGGTCGAGTATTGGCGCTTCGGGCTTGGTTTCGGGCTCGGGCTCTGCGGGTTCGGACTCTTTCTCTGAGTACTCTTTCAGCTTCTCAAGCAGGTCGCGCAATTCGTTCAGCTCTTCGCTTTCGAGCAGGTCTTTCACCTGCTTCAGGTACTCGTTCAACTCCGGCTGGTTGGTGTCGGTGGGTACTTCGTCTTTGCGCTTTTCCTTTTTCGCTGCGGGCGGGTGCGAATACCGGATCTCGGTCATCGATGCTTCGTTCACTACCAATCGCCGCTCCAGCAGCGGCCAGAACTCGATGTCGAGCGTGGCTTCGCCCAGGTACAGCACCTCGCGTTCTGTGCCGTCTTCCAGCGTCTGCCATGCGCGCAGGTCGCGGACTGTCAGCTTGGGGCCGAAGATGCTGAACGAAACATTGTCGACTTCGGCTTGGCCGTTCTCGCCGGCGCTGACCCTGGCGGCCGCCACCAGCTGGTCGGCCAGCACGCCGTCAATCGTGAAGAAGTAGACCAGACCCGCGATCAGCAGCAGGCCCGGCAGTAGCACCACGGCCTTGAGGCGCAGGGGCCCGGCGCGCTTGGGTGCTTCCGGATTTGGCGCCTCGGTTTCAGCCGGGGCGCTGTCTTGAGCGTCAACCGACGAAGACATAGCGCAGCCCCTTGAACAGCCAGACTTTGGAAGCCCACTTCATGAAGCGCGAGTTCTTCAGGCGCTTGTCCATCCACTCGCGAAACCGTGTCCAGAGCGCAGCCATGGACACGAACAGCGGCAGCGCAAGGATCAGCCAGATCGCAATCGCGCCCGCGACGTCGAAGTAGTCAAGGCGCAACCAGGCCAGAATCGGCGTGCTCGCGGCAGCCACTAGCGGGCTCTGCGGCGCGATATCCAGGGCGGCTTCGCCCACGGGCCGGATGACCGGCACTTGCAGCAGCCATGCCAGCAGGCGAAAGGTGCCAAAGCTGAACATCGCGCTGCCGAAGTGAACGTTCAGCAGCAGGATCAGTGTGAAGACGGCCAGGGTCCCCAGGCCAAGGGGCAGCAGCCCGGCCAGCGCGCCAAGCGTGAAGCCAAGCGCGATCTGCCAGGGCCGCACGTCGGAATTCAGGGTCTTGTAAACCCAGCGCGTGAACTTGAAGAGGATGAGCCACATGGTGAATCCCGCAAACGTTTGGGACTGGTTTGATGTAAGGCTCCAAACGGGTCAAGAGCAGAGGCCAAGCCGGCGGGTCTTGGCTCAGGAGCAATCGGGATTCTAGTCGCGTTTGGCTTGGCGGGCACCGCCAATCCGGATGAGTGTTGAAATCACGTGGATCACCCATTGCGGAGCAAAAGGCGGTTGCTATCTTCTCCGCTCCAATTTTGGCGCGGTGCGCCGGCGTAGCTCAATGGCAGAGCACTGGTTTTGTAAACCAGCGGTTGCGAGTTCGATTCTCGCCGCCGGCTCCAGCCAAACTAAGCCGAAGCCCCGCATCGACTGAGGGTTGCAGCACAATTGAAAATTGAACACCGGCAGGCGCGGTGCGCGGATACAGGACGCAGGTTAGCCAAGGCGAGACAGCCGGGCGGATACCCAAGTGGCCAAAGGGGCCTGACTGTAAATCAGGTGGCTAATGCCTTCGAAGGTTCGAATCCTTCTCCGCCCACCAGTCCTTTGCAGCGGGGCTTTGTTGAAACGGACAAAGCGGGTGTAGCTCAGTGGTAGAGCATCTGCCTTCCAAGCAGACGGTCGTGGGTTCGAGCCCCATCGCCCGCTCCAGACTTGAGCCCGCGTGCAGCAGTCGCGGGCATGGGCTTACCTGGCTCAGGCTGCCCTAGCTCAGTGGTAGAGCACGTCCTTGGTAAGGACGAGGTCATGGGTTCAAATCCCATGGGCAGCTCCAGACTTGGCGCGCTGCGCTGTCGGTAGTTTGAAGTGAGAAGTCGTTTGAAAATTGCTTAAAGGGCACGGCCCCAGTGTGGGAACGTGCAGAACATGGGACAGCTCCCGTGGTGGCTTTCCGGCCAACTGGCCGGCACTTACGGGCGCACTTCAGGGTAAGGGTAGATCGCCATGGCGCGTGAAGTCTTCGAACGCACCAAGCCGCACGTCAACGTCGGCACAATCGGACACATCGACCACGGAAAATCGACGCTGACCGCGGCTCTTGTCGCTGTCTGCGCGGCCAAGGGGCTGGCGAAGCCCAAGGACTACGCCAGCATCACCAAGGGCGGCACGGTCCGCGACGCCACCAAGACGGTGACGATCCACTCGGCGCACGTCGAGTATGAATCGGAGACCCGGCACTACGCCCACGTCGACTGTCCGGGCCACGCCGACTACATCAAGAACATGATCACGGGCGCCGCCCAGATGGACGGCGCGATCGTGGTCGTCGCCGCCGACACAGGCCCGATGCCCCAGACTCGCGAGCACGTGCTGCTTGCGCGCCAGGTGAACGTACCGGCCATCGTGGTCTTCCTTAATAAGGTCGACCTGGTGGACGACCCCGAACTGCTGGAGCTGGTTGAGCTGGAAGTACGCGAACTGCTCAGCAAGTACGAGTTCCCCGGCGACACCATCAAGATCGTCCGTGGCAACGCCAAGGCGGCCCTTGAGAACCCGACCGATGCAGGCGCCAACAAGTGCATCCTCGACCTGCTCAACGCCCTCGACAGCGATATCCCCGAGCCTGTGCGCGAAGTGGACAAGCCGTTCCTGCTGGCCGTCGAAGACGTGTTCAGCATCAGCGGCCGCGGCACTGTGGCAACCGGCCGTATCGAGCGCGGCAAGGTCAAGGTCGGCGACAACATCGAGCTGGTCGGGTTGATTGAAGCCCCGATCAAGAGCACGGTGACCGGCGTCGAAATGTTCCAGAAGGAGCTGGGCGAAGGCATGGCCGGCGACAACGTCGGTATCCTGCTGCGCGGCATTGAAAAAGGCCAGGTCGATCGCGGCATGGTTCTGTGCGCGCCAGGCAGCATCAAGCCGCACACCGAGTTCGAGTGCCAGGCCTACGTGCTGTCCAAGGATGAAGGCGGCCGCCACACGCCGTTCTTCAGCGGGTACCGCCCGCAGTTCTACTTCCGCACGACGGACGTGACCGGCAGCTGCGACCTGCTTGGTGGCGCAGAGATGGTGATGCCCGGCGACACCGTGAAGTTGAAGGTGAAGCTCGGCAAGTCAGTGGCCATGGAAGAGGGCGCCAAGTTCGCGATTCGCGAAGGCGGCCGTACCGTGGGCGCCGGCAACGTGACGAAGGTGATTGCCTAAACGGAAACAGAGGGCTGATCGGCGGCGGATCGAGTGTCCGCCGCCGGTTCTGTCCCCGGACGAGAACGACCATGGCAGGCGACAATCGCGAGTACGTGTTCATGGAATGCACCGAGACCGGCGTGCGCTATTACCGCACGCAGAAGCGGGTCAAGGGCCAGAACATCAAGAAGCTCGAACTGAAGAAGTACAGCAGCAAGCTGAAGAAGCACACCGTGCACAAGGAAAAGAAAAAGTAGGGTTGAGTTCACGAGTTCTGAGTTCCGCGTTCGCTTGTGACGCAATCAACCCGGAACCTGGAACACAGAACTCAGAACTCGATACGGCGGTAGCTCAACTGGCAGAGCAGCGGTTTCCAAAACCGCAGGTTGGGGGTTCGATTCCCTCCCGCCGTGCCAGATTTCAGGTTCCGGTCAGTCTTTCCGGCGCGTTTCGCAGGCTCGCAGTTGCTGGTCAATCGCAGTACCAGGAAATCAGACGATGGCGCTTTTCGAGAGCTACAGGCGAGGGGCAGGACGCAAGACGCGGGGTTTCGCGACCGCGCTGCTGTTGTTGCTGCTGGCCTGGATGAGCTACGCCTTCCTGAACTATGGCAACACCCGCCTCGACCGTCTGCTGCAGTTCGAAGATCCGTTCTTCGGCAAGCAGCTTGTGCAGGGCGGCGGTGCGCTGACCGAATGGGTTACCTGGAGCATGTTCATCGCGCTGGGCATGTTCATCGTCGGCCTGGTCGCCTTGCGCGCGTGGCTGAACCGCCCGCGCTTTGCCGACCTGCTGATTGAGACCGAAGCCGAGCTGCGGCGCGTGCGCTGGGCGCCCCGCAAAGAAACGAATCGCGCCACCGGCGTTGTGCTGTACTTCGTGCTGTGGTTCGCGATTTTCATGTTCGTGTACGACCTGACCTTCACCATGGGCATCGGCATGCTGCAGGGCCAAAAGTGGAGTGAAGTCGGCTGGGGCCGTATCGCGACGATGGTGTTCCGGCTAGACCCGACAGATGAAGCCGACAAGGCAGAGGGCAAATAGCGTGTTGGAGAGCCCGGCCATGAAGATGTGGTATTGCCTGCGCGTGCAAAGCTCGCGCGAGGAAAAGATCAAGGAAAACCTGGAGAAGCGCGTGAAAGCGCGCGGTCTTGAGGGTTTGTTTGAGCGCATGGTGATCCCGATGGAAACCGTGCAGGAGATCAAGGGCGGCAAGAAGCGTGAACGCAAGCGCAAGATGCACCCGGGTTACCTGTACCTGGAAATCGAGACCGAGGAAGACAAGTCTGACAACCCCGACCAGCGCTGGCGCATCAACGGCGAGGCCTACCACCTGATTCGCGAGACGCCTGGCGTCGGCGACTTCGTGGGCGACCGCGACCAGCCGGTGCCAATGACCGAAGAAGACGTGCGCCGCATTCTGCGCATCTCGGAGCCGGCCGAGGCGGGCGACGAGCCGGTGGTGAAAGTGGAGTTTGCCAAGGGCGACGCCGTCAAGATCAAGGACGGCCCCTTTGACGGGTTTGAAGGCCACGTGGAAGAGGTTGACGCCGAGAACGGCCGCGTGCAGGTGATCGTGACGATCTTCGGCCGTGCAACCCCGGTGGGCCTGGAGTACTGGCAAGTCGAGAAGGTGTAAGGGATCTGGCTCCTTTTGCGGAGCGCAGCGGAGCAAAAGGTGCCTGACCCGCTCGCCGGGCCGGCACGAAGGATGGAACGGACATGGCAAAAGAAATCATGGCGAAGGTGAAGCTGCAGTGCGTGGGTGGCCAGGCCACCCCGGCGCCCCCGGTGGGCCCCGCACTCGGCCAGCACGGCGTGAACATCGCCGACTTCGTGAAGCGCTTTAACGACCGCACGCGCGAAAAGATGATGGGCATGGTCACGCCCGTCGAGATCACGATTTTCAAGGACCGCAGCTTCGACTTCATTCTCAAGAAGCCGCCGGCCAGCATCCTGATCAAGACCGAGCTCAAGCTGAAAAGCGGCAGCAAGACCCCCGGCCGTGAAACGGTCACCACAATCACGGACGCGCAGCTGGCCAAGATCGCCGAGATCAAGATGAGCGACCTGAACAGCGGCAGCCTGGAAGCGGCCAAGAAAGTTATCGCCGGCACCGCCCGCAGCATGGGCATCGCCGTGAAGGGCTAAGCCATTCCGGAGTCGGGGCCAACAAACGAAAACCGCAACCCGCGGACTGTCGGCGGGAAGCGTAAACAGGCAGGAGACAGCGGCAGCACTGCCCAGGAGGATCGATGGCAAATAAATTCCGCAGCAAGAAGTACAGGGAAGGCTCGAAACATGTCGAGGTCGGTCGCCGTTACTCTATCGAAGAAGCGATCGAGATTCTCGCAAAGTTCCCGAAGACGAAGTTCGACGAGACCGTGAACCTCGCGGTCAAGCTCAATGTCGATCCTCGGAAAGCCGAGCAGAACCTTCGCGGCGCCATCTCGCTGCCCCACGGGGTCGGCAAGGCGCAGCGCGTGGTGGCCTTCGTGGAAGGCGACGCCGCTGAGAAGGCCCTGGCAGCAGGTGCCGTGGCTGTCGGCGGCGCTGAGCTGGCAAAACGCATTGAGGAAGGCTGGATGGATTTTGACAAAGCCATCGCCCATCCCAGCCAGATGCGCCATGTCGGCCGGCTTGGCAAAGTTCTCGGTCCCAAGGGGTTGATGCCCACGCCCAAGGCGGGCACGGTGACTGAGGACGTGGTCTCCGCGGTGAAAGAATTCGCCGCGGGTAAACTTGAATTCCGCACAGACGCGGGTGGCAACATCCACATGCCGCTGGGTAAGCGCAGCTTCAGCAACGCCAAGCTGCTCGACAACCTCAAGCATGTGCTGGACCACCTGAAGGGACTGCGTCCGTCGGCTGTGAAAGGCGCGTACATCGAAAAGGTCAGCCTGTCGGGCACAATGACCCCCGGTGTGCACGTAGCGGTGGAGCAGTAATCATGCCGAATACACTGAACACACTGCTTGTGGACCAGTACCAGCGCTCGCTGGGTGACGTCTCTGAAGTCGTCGTGATCGACTACAGCGGGCTGAACAGCGAGAAGATGGCCGAGTTCCGCACCGAGCTTCGCAAGGCGCGCTTGACGATGGAAGTCGTCAAGAACCGCATTGCAATCAATGCGCTCAAAGAGCGCGGGCTGAAGGCCCTGCTTGAGTCCGACCGCGCACCCGACATGTTCAAGGGCCCGACCGCGTTTCTTTACGGCGCGGAAGGTGCAGTGGACGCAGCCAAGTTCGCAACCAAGTGGCTGAAGGGCAACGTCAAGACGATCACGGTCAAGGGCGGCCAGATGGGTAATGACGTGCTGAGCGCCGACGGCGTGCAGCAGGTCTCGACCCTGCCCGGCAAGAAAGAGCTGCTGGGCAAGATGGCCGGTGGGTTCCTGGCGATGCCGCAGAAGGTGGCCGCCACGTTCCAGACCGGGTACTTGCAGGTGCTGTGGGCTTTTGCAGCCCTGGAAGAAAAGCTGGAGTAGCTGGAAAAACAGGGTTGATTGGGGATTGCGGAAAGCGGATTTGGGATTAAACCGCTCCGCTCAAATTGACGAATCGAACAAGTCGGGCCAGGACACGGAACACGCGGCGCACGAAAAACCGCACACCGCAATCCGAAGCCCGCAATGGAGAGTGTCATGCCGGAAGCTGCTGAAAAGGTACAGAAGGTTCTCGACGAGGTTGCCACGTGGTCGCTGCTCGAAGTCCGTGACTTCGTGAAGGCCTTCGAGGACAAGTTTGACGTCAAGGCCCAGGCCGCCGTTGCGGTTGCCGCAGGCCCTGCCGCTGGTGGCGATGCCCCGGCTGCCGCCGCCGAAAAGACCGAGTTCATCGTGATGCTCAGCGGCATCACCGACCCGAACAAGAAGATTCCGGTGATCAAGGTGGTCCGCGAACTCACGAACCTGGGTCTGGCGGAAGCCAAGAAGCTGGTCGAGGAAGCGCCCAAGCCGGTCAAGGAAGGCGTGAACAAGGCCGACGCCGACGCAATGAAGAAGAAGCTGGAAGACGCCGGCGCCAAGGTCGACCTGAAGTAGTTTTCATCAGCCGGGGGCGGATAAACCGCCCCCGCGCTGCGCGTTTCACATGTGAATAGCGCAGCCTGCAATCAGACGGGGACACGCATTGGCCATGGGGATGGCCGGCATTGTCCCGGGAACGCAGGCCGCAGAACTGAGAGGGCACGTGGTTCCCCACCACGGCGCCCCTTTCGCGTTTTCTTTGACCGCAAGGCTGCGGGTTCGCCCGCCAGGAACGAGGTCACGAATGTCTCTTTCACAAGACGTCACGCCAATCCGCCGCTTCGGCAAAGCCGCCGGCCAGGTCGAGCTGCCCAACCTGGTGCAGCTGCAGACCCAGAGCTACGCGCGCTTTCTGCAAGCCGATGTGCCGCAGTCGCGGCGCGAAGAAATTGGGCTGCAGTCGCTGGTCACCGAGATCTTCCCGATCTACAGCTACGACCAGACGATGAGCCTCGAGTTTCTCAGCTACGACCTCGGCGAGCCGCGCTACACGCCGGACGAGTGCCGGGCGCTCAAGCTGACCTACGGCTCGCCGCTGGTCGTGAAGATGCGCCTGAACCGCGACGGCGAAAGCGTCGATGAAGACGTCTACCTGGGCGAGTTGCCCCTGATGATCGGCGGCGGCGAGTTCATCATCAACGGCGCCGAGCGCGTAATCGTCAGCCAGCTTCACCGCTCGCCGGGTGTGGACTTTGGCTTCGACCTCAGCCCCGACAACCGCAAGATGCACTCGTGCTGGGTCATCCCCGAGCGCGGCAGCTGGATTGAGCTTGCGGTAACCAAGAAAGACACGCTGTCCATCCGCATCGACCAGAGCGGCAAGTTCAGCGCCATGACGTTCTTCCGCGCGATGAGCCCTGATCTCAGCAGCAGCGAGGCGATCATCCGCCAGTTCTACGAGACCCAGAAGGTCAAGCTTGGGCCAAAGGCCGCCAAGACCATCGCCAACCGTTACGCCGTCAGCGACATCACAGACCCCGAGACGGGCGAAATCCTGGCCGAGGGCGCCACGCTGATCAGCGCCGACCTGGCTGCCATCATTGCCGTGAACAAGAACATCAAGGAAGTCGAGATCATCAAGGAAGTCACCGATCCGCTGATTCTCAACAGCCTGCAGGAAGACCCGACCACCGACCAGGAAGAAGCGCTTGAGCGCATCTACCTGCGTCTGCGCCCGGGCAACCCCGTGAACAAAGAAAAGGCCGCGGCGCTGTTTGCCGAGAAGTTCTACGACGAAACGCGCTACCGCCTTGGCCGCGTCGGGCGCTTCCGCTTGAACCGCAAGTTCGGCGTCGAGGTCAAAGAAGACGCGCAGTCGCTTTTGCCTGACGACGTCAAGAATGCGATTGACTACCTGCTTGCACTGCGCCGGCCCGGCAGCGGCGCCTCGGTGGACGACATCGACCATCTTGGCAACCGCCGCGTGAAGACCATCGACGAGTTGGTGTGCGACGAGCTGCGCAAGGGCTTCCTGAAACTCAAGAAGAACGTCCAGGAACGCATGAACCTGGAAGAGCAGCCAACGCCCCGCAACCTGATCAACGCAAAAACGATCAGCACCGCAGTAGCCTTCTTCTTCGGCCGCGGTGAGCTGAGCCAGGTGGTGGACCAGACCAACCCGCTCAGCCAGCTCACCCACGAGCGGCGCCTGTCGGCGCTCGGCCCGGGCGGCCTCAACCGCAAGCGCGCGGGCTTTGAGGTGCGCGACGTGCACATCAGCCACTATGGCCGCATCTGCCCGATCGAGACGCCGGAAGGCACGAACATCGGTCTGATCAGCAGCCTGTGCACGTATGCCGAGACCGACGAGTACGGCTTTCTCGTAACGCCATACCGTGCCGTGAAGAAGGGCAAGGTCACTGACGAAATCATGTTCCTGCGCGCCGACGAAGAAGTCGCCAGCATCATCGCGCCGGCAGACGCCCCGCTTGACGACAAGGGCAACATGGTGGGCGACCACATCCCGGTCCGCATCGGCCAGGACTTCAAGACGGTCAAGCACGACGAAGTCGAGTTGATGGACGTCAGCTCGATGCAGATGGTCGGCGTGAGCGCGTCCTTGATTCCGTTCCTTGAGCACGACGACGCCAACCGCGCGCTGATGGGCAGCAACATGCAGCGCCAGGCGGTGCCGCTGGTAACCACCGAGCCGCCGCTCGTTGGCACCGGCATGGAAAAGCACGTCGCCCAGAACAGCGGCATGGTGGTGCGCGCCGTGTCTGACGGCGTGGTCCGCTACGTGGACAGCCGCGAGATCATCATCGGCGACGAGATTTACACGCTGCGCAAGTTCGTCGGCTTGAACGAGCGCACTTGCCTGAACCAGGTGCCGATCGTCAAGGAAGGCGACCGCGTGAAGGCGGGCCAGATCATCGCCGACGGTGCCGCGACGCATTACGGCGAGCTGGCACTGGGTCGCAACATCCTGCTCGCGTTCATGCCCTGGGACGGCTACAACTTTGAGGACGCGATTCTGTTGTCCGAAGAGCTGCTGCACCGCGACACGTTCACGTCGATCCACATTGAAGAGTTCGAGATCGAAATTCGCGAAACCAAGCTGGGCCGCGAAGAGTTCACGAATGAAATCCCGCACGTCGGCGAGCGCCAGCGCAAGAACCTTGATGAAGGCGGCGTGATCCGCGTCGGCACCAAGGTCGGCCCCGGCGACATTCTCGTCGGCAAAGTCGCGCCCAAGTCAAAGTCTGAGCTTACGCCCGAAGAAAAACTGCTGTACGCGATCTTCGGCAAAGCCGGCGAAGACGTGAAGAACGACAGCCTGGAAGTGCCGGCCGGCAGCTATGGCGTGGTGATCAAGACCGAGCGCTTCAGCAAGCGGATCGCGCAGACTGAAGAAGAAAAGAAGCAGGTCAAGATCGAGCAGAAACAGGCCAACGAGCAGTACCTGGCCGACGCGCGCGAGCAACTGCACGTGCTGGTGACCGAGCTGGAAGAGTCAATGGGTGAAAAGCCCAAGTCCGGCAAGAAGGGCGTCAAGAGCCTGCTGAACGAAGAAGAACGCAGGGGCCTCACGCCCGAAGAGATCGACGACATTCTCGAAAACCTCACCCCCGACGCGTTCGGGGCATCCGGCCGCAGCGTTCGCCTGGTCGAAGAGGCGATCAACCGCGCCCGCAAGAAGATTCGCAGTGCTCGCCAGCGGCTTGACCGCACGGTCCAAAAGTTGACCCGCGGCGACGAGCTGCCGACGGGCGTGCTTGAGAAAGTGCGCGTCGAACTCGCCACCAAGCGCCAGTTGTCGGTGGGTGACAAGTTCGCCGGTCGTCACGGCAACAAGGGCGTGGTCAGCAAGATCCTGAAGGTCGAAGACATGCCGTTCCTTGAAGACGGCACGACTGTGCAGATGCTGCTGAACCCGCTGGGCGTTCCGTCACGCATGAACGTCGGCCAGCTGTTCGAGCTGCACCTAGGCCTGGCGGCCCGCAAGATGGGCTTCCGCGCGCTGACGCCCGTGTTCAACGGCGCCACCGAAGAAGACATCACCGAGTTGCTCGGCGAGGCGGGCTACCCGACCGACGGCAAGCTCACCCTGTACGACGGCCGCACCGGAAGCCCGTTTGAGCAAAAGGTCAGCGTCGGCTACATGTACGTGCTGAAGCTGCACCACCTGGTCGACGACAAGGTGCACGCCCGTGCCACAGGCCCGTACAGCCTGATCACCCAGCAGCCGCTGGGCGGCAAGGCACGGTCCGGCGGTCAGCGCTTCGGTGAAATGGAAGTGTGGGCGCTGGAGGCTTACGGCGCTGCCAACATCCTGCAGGAACTGTTGACGGTCAAGTCCGACGACGTGGAAGGCCGCACCAAGATCTACGAAAGCATGGTCAAGGGCGAGAACATCCTTGAGCCGGGTACACCGGTGTCCTTTGACGTGCTGGTCAACGAGATCAAGGGCCTTGCGCTCAACATCTCGCTGTACCGGCCGGACGGCACGATGGTGTCCGACGTGATCAAAGAGTAGGGGCGACAGGTCAGCAGGCAGCGAACTGAAAATGACTCCGCGGCGAAACCGCGACCAACAGAAGGAAGTGCCCAATGGCAGAGTCACTGTACGACAAGATCAATGAGATCGCCTCGGTCGGTATCATGCTTGCCAGCCCTGAGGACATCCGGTCCTGGAGCTACGGCGAGGTCAAGAAGCCCGAGACGATCAACTACCGCACGTACCGCAGCGAAAAAGACGGCTTGTTCTGCGAGAAGATCTTCGGCCCTGAAAAGGACTACGAGTGCTTCTGCGGCAAGTACAAGGGCATCAAGTACAAGGGCATCGTGTGCGAACGCTGCGGCGTGAAGGTCACGACCAGCAAAGTCCGCCGCAAGCGCATGGGCCACATCAACCTGGCCGCCCCCGTCGCGCACATCTGGTTCTTCAAGGCGATGCCGTCACGCATCGGTGCGCTGCTGAACGTCAAGGCCAGCAGCCTTGAGCGCGTGATCTACTTCCAGGACTACATCGTCACCGACCCCGGCCCGTCCGACCTGAAGATCAAGGACCTGATCAACGAAGAGAAGTTCCGCGAAATGCGCAACCTGTACGGCGACCAGTTCAAAGCCGCCATGGGTGCCGACGCGCTGCGCCAGTTGCTGATCGGGCAGGACATGATTGAGCTCAGCACCGATCTGCGCCGCGAGCTGTCGGAAACCAACAGCAAGCAGAAGCAGAAGGATCTGATCAAGCGCCTGAAGACCGTCGAGAGTTTCCTTGAAAGCGGAAACCTTCCGCAGTGGATGGTGCTGGACGTGGTGCCGGTGATTCCGCCGGACCTGCGCCCGCTCGTCCAGCTCGAAAGCGGCAACTTTGCCACCAGCGACCTGAACGACCTGTACCGCCGCCTGATCAACCGCAACAACCGCCTCAAAAAGCTGATCGACCTGAACGCGCCCGAGGTCATCATTCGCAACGAAAAGCGCATGCTGCAGCAGTCGGCTGACGCGCTGTTCGACAACAACCGCTGCAGAAGGCCTGTTCTGGGCTCCCGCAACCGGCCTCTTAAATCGCTTACCGACATGATCAAGGGTAAGCAGGGCCGCTTCCGCGAAAACCTGCTGGGTAAGCGCGTGGACTATTCCGCCCGCTCGGTCATCGTGGTTGAGCCCGAACTCAAGCTGCACCAGTGCGGCTTGCCCAAGAAGATCGCGCTTGAGCTGTACCAGCCGTTCATCATTCGCCGCCTGCGCGAGCTTGGCCTTGCCGACACGATCAAGTCGGCCAAGAAAATGCTTGAGCGTCGCGACGAAGAGGTGTGGGACATCCTCGAAGAAGTCATCGACAAGCACCCCGTGCTCCTCAACCGCGCACCGACGCTGCACCGCATGGGCATCCAGGCTTTCGAGCCCGTGCTGGTCGAAGGCAACGCCATCAAGATTCACCCGCTGGTCTGCGGCGGCTTCAACGCTGACTTCGACGGTGACCAGATGGCAGTGCACCTGCCGCTGAGCTTCGAGGCGCAGATCGAGGCGCACACCTTGATGCTGAGCATTCACAACATTTTCAGCCCGGCGCACGGCAACCCGATTATCACGCCCAGCCAGGACATGGTGCTTGGCCTGTACTACATGACCGCCGACAACGCCCAGGAACTGGGCGAAGGCAAGTGGTTCACCACACTGGACGACGCCATCGCCGCCTACAGCCACGGCAAACTGGGCACCCACGCCAAGATCAAGGTGCTGCTGCCGGGCCACAAAGTCTCGTACGACGCCGCCGGCAACGTGGCGTCGGGGCACAAGGACAAGCCGACCGAAGACTGGACGATGGCCGTTGAGCGCGAGACGTTCGAGGACATTGACAGCTACAATGAATGGATCGAAAGCACGCGTGAGTTCGCCAACAGCTTCATGATCGAAACCACGCCGGGCAAGATTCTGTTCAACGACATGCTTCCGGACGGCATGCCGTTCTTCAACTACCCGATCGGCAAAAAGCAGGTCAGCGGCGTCATTGCGCATTGCTACAAGCGCCTTGGCCGCCTTGGCACCTTGAAGCTGCTGGACGACATCAAGGAGTTCGGCTTCAAGTCAGCGACGCGCGCCGGCTGCAGCATCGGCAAAGACGACATGCGTTCGCCGCAGAACAAAGAAGAGATTCTGAATAAGTCGCAGAAGGTCGTGGACGAGCTTGACCGCCGCTATCGCCAGGGCGTGATCACCGACCGCGAGCGCCGCAACCACGTCATCGACGAGTGGACGCACGCCCGCGAAGAAATCGGTCGTTCGATGATGGACGTGCTCAAGCACGACCTGCGCGAAGGCAAGCCATACCTGAACCCCATCTTCATGATGGTCACCAGCGGCGCCCGTGGCTCGACTGAGCAGGTTCGCCAGTTGGCCGGCATGCGCGGCCTGATGGCCAAGCCGGGCGGCGAGATCATCGAGACGCCGATCAAGGCAAACTTCCGCGAAGGCCTGAAGGTGCTCGAGTACTTCTCGTCCACCCACGGCGCACGTAAGGGCCTGGCCGACACGGCGCTCAAGACCGCCGACTCGGGCTATCTGACCCGCAAGCTCGCCGACGTGGCGCAGACCGTCGTGATCAGCGAAGTTGATTGCGGTACCGACCAGGGCGTGGACAAGCGCGCGGTGTTCAAGGGCGAGAAAGTTGAAATCAGCCTGGCTGAGGGCATCCGCGGCCGCACCCTGTGCGACGACATTCGCCACCCGCAAACCAAAGAGTTGCTGGCCAAGGCCAACACTCTGGTCACCACTGAGCTGGCCAAGGTCATCGAGGACCTCGGTTACCAGAAGATCCGCGTGCGCAGCGGCTTGACCTGCGATTCTGAGCAGGGCCTGTGCCAGATGTGCTACGGCGCCGACCTGTCACGCGACGAAATCGTCGAGATGGGCTTGGCCGTTGGCATCATCGCGGCCCAGAGCATCGGCGAGCCGGGCACGCAGTTGACCATGCGTACGTTCCATATCGGCGGCACGGTGACGCGCACCAGTGTGGACAAGGACCTGAAGGTCATGCGCACCGGCACGATCAAGTACAGCTCGACCCTGCGGACCGTGAAGAACGTCGAGGGCCAAAACATCGTCGTCAGCAGCAAGGGCGAAGTGTACGTTGTCGACAAGGACGAGAAGGTGCTCGACACCTACGCGATTCCGCTTGGCGCGACACTGATGATTCCGGAAGGCGAGAAGGTCGCCAAGACCGGCAAGATCCTGGCCGAGTGGGACCCGCACAGCACCCCGATCATCGCCGAGGTAGACGGCAAAGCCGTGTACGACGACTTGATCGAGGGCCGCACGTTCAAAGAAGAAATCGAAACCGAAACCGGCACCAAGCAGCGCGTCGTCATTGAGCACAAGGGCGACCTGCACCCGCAGATTCGCATCGAGAACACCAAGGGCGAAGTGCTTGCCTATTACCCGTTGCCTGAAAAGTCGACGATCGTGGCCAAGGACGGCCAGAAGGTGAAGGCGGGCGAAGTGCTGGCCAAGAGCGTTCGAGAGATCGGCGGCACGCAGGACATCACCGGTGGTCTGCCGCGCGTCACCGAACTGCTTGAGGCGCGCAAACCCAAAGAGCCCGCGATCATCACCAAGATCGACGGCACCGTTGAGCTCAGTGAAGACAAGAAGCGCGGCAAGCGCGCTGTCTTTGTCCGCAGTGATGCCGGCGACGTCGCCGAGCACACGATTCCGCCGCGCCTGTCGATCAAGGTGCGCACGGGCGACCGCGTCAAGGCAGGCGAGCCCCTGACTGAAGGCAGCCGCGTGCCGCACGACGTGCTGGACATCCAGGGCAAAGAAGCGGTGCAGGACTACCTGCTGGCCGAGGTGCAGAAGGTGTATCGCAGCCAGAACGTGGCGATCAACGACAAGCACATTGAGATCATCGTCGGCCAGATGCTGCGCAAGGTGCGCATCGTCAACGAGGGCAACAGCGGACTGCTGCGCGGCACCGTGGTTGACCGTGTCACGATCCGCAAAGAGAACGAGCGCGTGACCAGCGAGGGCGGCAAGCCGGCAACGTTCAAGCCCCTGCTGCTGGGTATCACCAAGGCCAGCCTCCAGAGCGAAAGCTTCCTGAGCAGCGCAAGCTTCCAGGAAACGACCAAGGTCTTGACCGAGGCTGCGATCAGCGGCAAGCGCGACCTGCTGACCGGGTTGAAGGAAAACATCATCCTGGGTCACCGCATCCCGGCGGGCAGCGGCTTTCCGGAGTACCACGACATTGACTTGGTCAAGGAAGTGGCGCCCCAGCCCATCGAGGAAGAAGAAGAGTCGATCGCAAGCGGTGCGGCGTAGTGATTGCCCGCTTGAACAACATCGTGAAGGGGCCCGCGCTCAGCGGGCTCCTTTGCGTTCTGCTGCTGGCATCGTGCGCGTCCACCCAACGGGTCGAGCGCCCGGCAAAGCTGGAAGACCAGAGCGCGGAGTCTGCTTACGACCTAGCCGCAGTCTCCAACAAGCTGAACGAAGCCGAGAAATGGGCAAACGACGGCAAGCGCGCGCTGGCCGCTTTGATTTACGACGCGGCGATCGAGACCCTGCCGGAATCGAAACTGCGCGAGCGCATCTATGTGCGCGCAATGAAGGCAGCCATGCTCGGCCGCCAGGGCGAGGGCCGCGACGAGGAACAGGCCCGCAGCCAGATGCAACATGCGCGCCTTGACGCCATGGACAGCGGAGCGCTCAACCTGCTGTTCGACCGGCGCTTCAAAGCTGACCTGAATATCGCCGAAGCCACCATTGAATGCGGGGCCGGCCAGTTCGAGTCCGCAGAGAGTCTGTTCAAGCAGGCACAGGAGCTGCTGTCTGAAACGGGCGCGCACGCCCACCTGGTCGAAGCGCAGATCGGCCTGGCGTACGAGTTTGAAATCGCGGGGCAGGCAGACAGGGCCGAGCGCCTTGCAAGTGAGGCAATGCAGCGCGCCCGGCGGCTTGACGACGACACGATGCTGCCCGTCGCCGCAGCAGCCGCGGGTTTGCTGCGTGATGCAGAGCGCGAACAGGTGCTGATCGACGGATATGAAGCCGCGTACCGCAGCAACGATTTGTGGTGGCGCAACGTCATGATTGCGCTTGCGGTGCAGTTGCACTTTGACTGCGGCAACTGGGACGACTGCGTGCGCTGGGGCGACCGGATGCGCGACCGCGACGTCGGCGGCTTGCCCGAGAGTGAAGATACCGGTTTGTACCCGGAGGACGGCTTTCTGCTGCTTGCGCGCTATGCCCGGGCGCGCCGGCTGGCAGGGGCCGAGAAGGGCCGCACGCTGGCGGCATACGAGGATGCACTGGAAGCTTGGGCGAAGCTGGATGAGTCGGAGATGTCACGGCTGGCAGGCTGGGAGCAAAAACTGCGCAGCGGGCTCTTGCAACTGCGCGGAGATTAGTACACTTTCGCGCCTTGATTGGCGCAGGATCGAAGCTTATGCCCACAGTAAACCAGCTCGCCCGCAGGGGCCGCAAACGAGTCACCAAGAAGAGCAAGTGCCCGGCTCTTGATGCCAACCAGTTCAAGCGCGGCGTTTGCCTTCAGGTGAAGACCACGACCCCGAAAAAGCCGAACTCGGCGCTGCGCAAAATTGCGCGCGTGCGTTTGAGCAACCAGCGTGAAGTCAGCGCGTACATCCCGGGCGAAGGCCACAACCTTCAAGAACACAATATCGTGCTGATCCGCGGCGGTCGTGTGCGCGACTTGCCCGGCGTGCGCTACCACATTGTGCGCGGCGCGCTCGACACGCAGGGCGTGCAGGGCCGCAAGCAAAGCCGCAGCAAGTACGGCAGCAAGCGCGGCAAGTAGTTTTCAGTTGTGAGTGATCAGCGGTCGGCCTTGCGCCGACCGCTTTGTTTTTTCGTAGGCGCGCCGACAACCGACAACTGACAACTGAAGACTGACAACCGATTCGCCTCCCCCTTGACGACGAAAAAACTTCTCGCCCACTTTCGCGCGACGCAAAGAAAAATCTTCGCGCTCCCCCTGCTTGCACGCGCACACCCCGTCGATACGATTCGAGCCCCTTAGCAGAAAATGGGCTTTCGGAGCAACGACAGATGCCACGGAACTACAAGTCAACCGAGCGGTTCATGCAACCTGACCCGGTTTACAACAGCAAGCTTCTCGCGAAGTTCATCAACTGCATCATGAAAGAAGGCAAGCGCACGACCGCCCAGCGGATCGTCTATGACGCGCTGACGATGCTCAAAGAGCGGATTCCGGAAAAGGAACCGCTCGAGATTTTTAATGAGGCCATCAACAACACGCGCCCCATGGTCGAAGTGCGCAGCAAGCGCGTGGGTGGCGCCACCTACCAGGTGCCCAAGCCCGTTGGCGCGCGTCGCCAGCAGGCGCTCGCTTTTCGCTGGTTGATTGAGGCGGCACGCTCGCGCAAGGGCAAGGCAATGTCGATGCGCCTGGCCGACGAAATCGGCGACGCATTCCGCCGTGAAGGCACAGCCGTCAAGAAGCGCGAAGACACGCACCGCATGGCCGAGGCCAACAAGGCCTTCAGCCACTTCGCCTGGTAGTTCGATTTTGTCAGGCGTAAATGTGATCTCGAATTGGCACGGCCCTGGCCGTGCCAATTGCTTTGGTGCGCTGTGCGAAAGGACGTGAATCACGGCTTTGGCGGCCCGGGTCGGCAATCTGAAATCCGGAATCCCAAATGCCGCTGCCCAGTTGACTTGCAGTTGGCCGTCACTACACTACCGCCCCCCACACATGAGTGTGGATAAACAGGGCGAAAGCCTTCATACAGGCAACCGCAGAGCATGGTGGTTGCAGGGCTTGGAAAACTACCCGGGGTACTGGGTAAGTTTCAGGCGCCAGGCGGACGACCATTGTCGTCGGGCCGGTGGCCTGAAACGGATCACCGGCCCGACTTTTTTTGATGGGGCCTGCAGCATCGGCCACAGACGGAGAGACAGACGTGTCGCTACTGGACCTCAAGCACACTCGCAACATCGGCATCATCGCGCACATCGACGCGGGCAAGACCACGACGACCGAGCGCGTGTTGTTCTACACCGGCAAAGAGCACGACATTGGCGAAGTGCACGAGGGCGCAGCAACGATGGACTGGATGCCGCAAGAGCAGGAACGCGGTATCACCATCACCGCCGCAGCCACCACATGCGCGTGGAAAGACCCGCTGACCGACCAGCGCTACACCATCAATATCATCGACACCCCGGGCCACGTGGACTTCACCGCCGAAGTCGAACGCAGCCTGCGCGTGCTTGACGGCGCGGTCGTCGTGTTCGACGGCAAGGAAGGTGTTGAAGCCCAAAGCGAAACCGTGTGGCGCCAGGCGCACAAGTACAAGGTGCCTCGCATCGCCTTCATCAACAAGATGGACAAGATCGGCGCCAACTTCAAAAAGGCCGTCGACAGCATGGTCCGCCGCCTGGCGACCAACCCCGTACCGGTGCAGATTCCCTGGGGCGAAGAAACCGAATTCAAGGGCGTGATCGACTTGATCCAGATGAAGGCCATCACCTTTGAAGGCGACCACGGCCTCCAGCGCGTGCAGCACGAGATTCCCAGCGACTATAAAGAAGCAGCGGAAAGCGCGCGCCATTCAATGATCGAGAAGCTCGCTGACGTCGATGAAGAAATCGGCACGCTGTTCCTTGAAGAACGCATCAGCGAGATCACCGACGAAATGATTCGTGCCGCGTTGCGCAAGGGTGCCCTGACGTTCAAGGCCATTCCGATTTATTGCGGCAGTGCGCTGCGCGACAAGGGCGTGCAGGAAGTGCTGAACGGTGTGCTTTGGTACCTGCCCAGCCCGCTGGACATCCCGCCGGTCGACGCGTTTGACCCTGAGTCCGACGAGCCGCCCGAAAAGCAGACGCCGCGCAAGCTGGGTGCCGACACCAACGGCGCGCTGGCCTGCCTTGCGTTCAAGACGATGTCTGAGCAGCACGGCGACCTGACGTACCTGCGCATTTACTCCGGCACTCTCAAATCCGGCAGCTCGGTCCACAACCCGCGCAGCAACAAGCGCGAGCGCATCAACCGCCTGCTGCGCATGCACTCGATCAAGCGCGAAAATATTGACGAGGCCGGAGCCGGCGACATCGTGGCCGTGCTCGGCTTGAACTACACCGTTACCGGCGACACGCTGTGCAGCGAAGACGACATCCTGGCCCTGGGAGCGATTACGTTCCCAGCCACCGTCATCGCGATGTCGATTGAGCCCAAGACCAACGCCGACCGCGAAAAGCTGGCGAACGCGCTGTCGCGCATGGCCAAGGACGACCCGACGTTCAAGATCAAGCTCGATCCTGAAACGCAGCAGACCGTCATCTCGGGCATGGGCGAGTTGCACTTGGACATCATTCGCGACCGCATTCTGCGCGAGTTCAAGGTTGACGCCGCAGTCGGCCAGCCGCGCGTCGCATACCGCGAAACCGTGCGCATCAACGGCGACATCGAAACCGAAGGCCTGCACAAGAAGCAGTCAGGCGGGGCCGGCAGCTACGGTCACTGCAAGATTCGCTGGAGCACGCTTCCGGAAGAACAGAACGACCAGCTTGAGTTCGTGGACGACACCGTCGGCGGCAGCATCCCGCGCCAGTTCATCAAAAGCGTCGAGAAGGGCTTCCGCGAAGCCGCCATCTCCGGCGGCTTGGCCGGATACCCGGTGCAGGGCCTGAAGGCTGAGCTGTACGACGGCAGCTACCACGATGTTGACAGCAAGGATTTCGCGTATGCCGACGCCGCGCGCCTGGCATACAAGGCGCTGCTTGAAGAAGCCGGCACCGAAGTTCTTGAGCCGATGATGAAGGTCGAGGTTCGCACCCCGCATGAGTTCCAGGGTTCCGTGATCGGCGACTTGAACAGCCGCCGCGCACGCATCGAAAGCACCGAGAAGGACGAGGACATCACCATCGTGACGGCGATTGCGCCGCTCTCCGAGATGTTCGGTTACGTGCAGGCGGTGCGCGGCCTGTCCCAGGGCCGGGCGAACTACAGCATGGAGCCCTACCGCTACGAGGTCTGTCCGCCGCACATCAAGGACAAGATCATGACCGAGCGCGGACTGGGCCACAGGGCAGGCGCAAGACGGTAGCTTGACGACGGGCGCGACCTCGCTAGGGTCTGCACCCCTTTAACAGTGAGTACGGCAGAAAACGCAGGCAGGTTTTTGGAGTCAGCGGATATGGCAAAGGAAGCAACGGGCGTGCAGTTCAAGATCCGGCTGGAAGGCTACGATCATGAATTGCTGGACCAGTCGGCGCGGCAGATTTGTGACTCGGCGCGGGACAGCGGGGCAATGATTTCCGGCCCCATTCCGCTGCCCACGCGCATTGAGCGCTACACCGTGCTGCGCAGCCCGCACATTGACAAGAAAAGCCGCGAGCAGTTTGAGATCCGCACGCACAAGCGTCTGATCTTCATCCGGCAGCCGTCACAGCGCACGATGGACGCGCTGCAAACGCTGAACCTGCCCGCCGGCGTGGAAGTGCGCATCAACACCTGAAGCATCGCAACTGAGTTACCGACCTCCGGCCTTTGACCGTGTCGGCTGATAACCAGCAGTAGAAGAGGAAGAGAAATGTCCGTGTACATGTTGCTTGGCCGCAAGCGCGAAATGAGCCAGATATTCAAGGCTGACGGGACAATCGTTCCTGTCACGATCCTTGAAGTCGGCCCGTGCACAGTAGGCCAGATCAAGACCGAAGAAAACGACGGCTACTTCGCCGTGCAGCTGGGCTTTGGCGACATCAAGCTCAGCAGCGTGCGCAAGCCGCAGAAGGGCCACTGGAAAAAGGCAGGCGCAGAGCCGCGCCGCCGCGCGCACGAAGTGCGCCTGGAAAAGGCCAGCGAACTCAAGGCCGGCGACGTGCTCAAGGTTTCCGACGTGTTCAAGGAAGGCGAGTTCGTGGACGTCAGCGGCAAGTCCAAGGGTCGAGGCTTCCAGGGTGGTATCAAACGGCATGGTTTCAAGAGCGGTCCCCGCGGCCACGGTACCAAGAACATGCGTGAGCCGGGCTCGGTCGGTACGAACACCGCAATCGCGCACGTGCTCAAGGGCAAACGCATGCCCGGCCACCTGGGCACGAACAAGGTGACGGTGCGCAACCTGCAGGTCGCGCGCGTCGACGACAAGCTGAATCTGCTGTACGTCAGCGGCGCAGTACCGGGCTACAACGGCGCCGACATTGTGGTGCGCAAGGCCAAGGCCAAGCTGTTTGCCAAGGCCGACAGGGCGCTGCGCAAGTCGAGCAAGTAACGAAGATGCGCAACGCGTCGCCCATGGCGACAAGTTGCGTCGGGTTCAGAACAGGGCAGAACAATGGTGGAAGTTCAGGTATACGACGCCAACGGCAAGGAAAAGGAGAAGATCTCCTTTGACGAGTCCGTGTTTGGCGACTCGGTCAAGACGCGCACCCTGCGCGAGGTTGTATACGCCTATGAGGCGAACCGCCGCCAGGGCACCGTCAACAGCAAGAACCTCGGCGACGTCCAGGGCAGCAACAAGAAGCCCTGGGGCCAGAAGGGCACCGGTCGTGCGCGCACGGGCCAGAAGCACGCCCCGCACCGCACCAAGGGCAGCGTGGCCCACGGCCCGCACCCGCGCAGCTTTCGCGTCCGCATTCCGGCCAAGATGAAGGCGATTGCGCTGCAAAGCGCGCTGCTGGCGAAGTTCCGCGACGGGCAGGTCTCGGTGGTGGACGGCCTGACGTTCGACAAGCCCAAGACCAGCAAGTTCGCCAAGATGCTCGACAACTCCGGCTTGGCACGCGGCACGCTGCTGATCGGCGTGGATAAGGAAGACCGCAACTTTTACCTGTCCGCCCGCAACCTGCAGGGCTCATTGGTGCGCGCCATCTCGGGGTTCAACGCGTACGAAGTCGTGAAGCAGCGTCGCATGCTGCTGACACGCGAAGCGCTTGACCTGCTCAAGTCCGGCACCAAGGCCGCGCCTGAAGCAGCCGCCGACGCAGAAGCAGGCGAAGAAGCAGCAGCAGACGCGCCGGCAGGAAAGACAGCGTCAGGCAAAGCCGCCGGCAAGAAGGCGGGAGGCAAGAAGGCAGGCAAGAAGCCTGCTGCCAAGAAGGCTGGCACCAAGAAGGCCGCTGCCAAGAAGAGCGGCGCCAAGGCCGGCAAGAAGGCGAAGGGGAGCTAGCATGTCGACCAAGCGTGAACTCTACGGCGTGCTCAAGCGCCCCATGATCACCGAGAAGAGCAGCGTGCAGATGCAGAACGGCACCTACGTCTTCGAAGTTGAGCTCGAGTCCAACAAGTACCAGATCGCGCAAGCGGTTCGCGACATCTTTGGCGTGACCGTTGCCAAGGTGCGCACCGTGCGCATGAAGGGCCGCAAGAACCAGCGTAACCGCTTCGGCTACTTCGACGAAAAAGACTGGAAGAAGGCGATGGTCACCCTGAAGAAGGGCGAAACCATCGAGATTACCTGATCTCGAGGCGGCGTCACCCGAGAGCAGACAGACTGATTATGCCGACCGGGGCGAGAATCCGGAAACGAAGGCAAGAACATGGCAATCAAGAGTTTCAAACCACGCACCGCAAGCCTGCGCCACACGCGCCTGGTGGACTATTCTGAACTCAGTGGCACCGCGCCCCTGAAGTCCAAGACCAAGGGCAAGAAGGCGACCGGCGGTCGTAACAATCGTGGCCGGCAGACGGCTGCGTATCGCGGCGGCGGGCACAAGCGCCGTTACCGCGAGATCGACTTCCGTCGCGACCGTTTCGACGGTGTGCCGGCGACCGTGAAGGCCATTGAGTACGATCCGAACCGCACATGCTTTGTGGCGCAGATCTGGTACGCCAACGGCCACAAGGACTACATCATCGCCCCGCACGGCTTGAAGGAAGGCGATGTCGTGATGTCCGGCGACAAGTCGGAGCCGCGCGTCGGCAACTGCCTGCCCTTGCACGTGATTCCGCAGGGCCTGGCCATCCATTGCGTCGAGCTGCAGCCGGGCAAGGGCGGACAACTCGCCCGCGGTGCCGGCAGCCAGTGCATTCTGTCAGGCAAGGTGGACGATATCTGGATGGCAATCCAGATGCCCAGCGGCGAAATCCGCAAGGTGCACAAGAACTGCCGCGCCACGATCGGCCAGGTCAGCAACCTCGACCACATGAACATCTCGATCGGCAAAGCCGGTCGTAACCGCTGGCTTGGTCGCAAGCCCAAGAACCGCGGCACCAGCAAGAACCCGGTGGACCATCCGATGGGCGGCGGCAACGACCGCACCGGTGGTGGCCGTTCGCCGGTGGACCGTCACGGCAACCTGAGCAAGGGCCAGCGCACGCGCCGGCCGAAGAACCAGTCGAACAAGATGATCATCCGCACGCGCCGCGGAAAGCAGAAGGCAGGCAAGGCCTAACCGGAATCGTGGAATCAAGGGCGGGCCCGGAAGGGTCGGCAAGAGAGACTAAGAAATGGGCAGATCGCTGAAGAAGGGTCCGTTTGTCGACCCGAAGCTGATGAAGAAGGTGCTCAAGGTGAAAGAAAGCGCCTCGCGCGATGCCATCAAGACATGGTCGCGCGCCAGCACGATCATTCCTGAGTTCGTGAACCTGACGTTCATGGTTCACAACGGCAAGACGCACCTGCGCGTGTTCGTCACGGAAGACATGGTGGGGCACAAGCTTGGCGAGTTCAGCCCGACCCGCAACTACAAGGGCCACACGGGTCACCGTAAGACCTAGGACGTCGGGGCGACCCGCAAGTGAATCTGGAGACGCCAGAAATGGCAGACGAACCGAAAAGAGAATTCCGCGCTTCCGCCCGCAATGTTCGCATGAGCGCGCGCAAAGCCCGGCTGGTCATGGACGCAGTGCGCGGCCGTGACGCCGACGAGGCGATGGTGGTGCTGGAGTACGTGAACAAGCGTGCCGCGCCAGCCATTCGCAAGCTGATTGAAAGCGCGATGGCCAACGCCGAGGAATACGGCAACCGGCAGGGCGTCGACATCGACACCGGCGAACTGGTGATTGCGACTGCCTATGCCGATGAAGGCCCGCGCATGAAACGCTGGCGCCCGCGCTCGCGCGGTATGGCCAACCCGTTCACGCGCTACACCTGCCACATGCATGTCGTGCTGGCTGAGCGCACCTGGCTGGACGAAAAGTCCAAGGGTCGTCCGGCGTTTGCCAAGCCCCGCCACCGGGTAAGCAAGGAAGCGCGCCTGGCCAAGAAGGGCATCATCGTCCCGGCGGACGCGGCCAAGGCCGAGAAGTCGGCAAAGCCCGCGGATAAAGGGGCCAAGGCCGAGGTCAAGGCAGACAAGAAACCTGCCGCCAAGTCAGCCAAGGCAGAAAAGAAGCCAGCAAAGAAGGCTGCGGCAAAGTCAGACAAGAAGACTGCCACAAAAAAGAAGAAGTAAACCGAAGAAGTAATCGGCTGCCGCGGCAAGTGCCGCGCCAAGCGGGAAGAGAAACATGGGACAGAAAATCAGGCCATATGGATTCCGGGTGGGTGTCACCAAGCCGTGGCGCTCGCGCTGGTTCGCGAACAAGAAGCAGTTCGGCGCGTTCCTCGTTGAGGACACGAAGATCCGCAAGCACATCTTGAAAGAGTACAAGTTCGCTGCCATTCCGCGCGTCGAGATTGAGCGCAAGGGCGACGACAAGATCACCGTGTACATCTTCACGGCCAAGCCCGGCATGTTGATCGGCAAGAAGACCAACCGCCTGTCGGACCTTGAGAAAGAACTCGCGCTCATCACCAACGGCAAGATGATCGATACGCGCGTGCTGGAAGTGCAGAAGCCTGAACTGGACGCGCAGCTTGCCGCTGAGCGTATCTGTGAACAGCTTGAGCGTCGCGGCAGCTTTCGCCGCGCCATCAAGCGCGAAATGGAATTGATTCGCGGCGGCGGCGCACTGGGCGCCAAAGTCGTGGTTGCCGGCCGCCTTGGCGGTGCAGACCTGTCCCGTACCGAGAAGCAGGTATGGGGCTCAGTACCGCTCAGCACCCTGGATGCAGACATTGACTATGGTTTCGCGGAAGCCCACACCACCTATGGCATCCTGGGCATCAAGGTGTGGATCAACCGCGGCCTGATGAAGCAGACGGAGGAGGCGAAGTATGGCCTTGCTGCCGAAAAGAACTAAGTACCGCAAGCAGATGCGCGGTGTCGTCAAGGGCAATGCCACACGCGGCAACTTTGTCGCGTTTGGAGATGCCGGATTGCAGACACTTGAGCCTGCCTGGATCACCGGCCGCCAGATTGAAGCCGCACGCATCGCGATTTCGCGCGCGGTCGGCAAGGCGGGCAAGTACTGGATTCGCATTTTCCCGCACAAGCCGGTGTCAGCCAAGCCGCTTGAAACCCGACAGGGCAGCGGCAAAGGCGAGCCGGAATTCTGGTGCGCGGTAGTGAAACCGGGGACCGTGCTGTTCGAAGTCGGCGGCACGACCATTGACCTGGCACGCCAGGCACTGGCGAAGGCCGCTAACAAAATGCCGGTGCGCTGCCGCATGGTTGAGCGCCAGCACAAGATTGGGTAATCGACGCAGCAAGCTTAAGGAACGAAGCCATGAGCTTTGAAGGACTGAAGGGCAAGCCTGAGAAAGAACTGGTCGCGCGGCTGAACGAGCTGGCCGACGATAACTTCAAGGCCAAGTTCACGACCGAGGCGATGACGTCGGCCCGTGGCGCGCAGATGCTGAAGCGTCGGCGTGAAGTGGCGCAGATTCGCACGGTGCTGGAAGGTCGTGCGCGTTTGGAAAAGGCCAAGGCCGAGGCAAAGAAACTTGAGGTTGCGATCAAGGGGATCGGCGCGCCGCACGAGGGCGACAAGGCCCGCAAGGATTCGCGCCGCAAGCTGACCAGCCGCCTGGGGCAGTTGCAGCGCACGATTCGCGAACTGGATGCACTGACTGGAAAGTAAGGGCCGCACGCGCGGTTGAAGCAACTAGGGCAAAAGGGCTGAAGCCGAGCAGGCAAGCCGGAGAAACGAATGCCAGAACAGACAAAGCCAGAGCGCAACGACCGCCGCAAGATCGAGGGGCTGGTTGTCAGCAGCAAGATGCAGAAGACGATCACGGTGATGTGGGAGCGGCAGGTCATGCACCCGCACGTGCACAAGATCGTCAAGCGCCGCACCAAGCTGCACGCGCACGATGAGAACAACGAGGCAAAGGTGGGTGACCTGGTCGAGATCCAGGCCACGCGCCCGATCAGCAAGACCAAGACCTGGCGCCTGGTGCGTGTGCTGCGCAAGGCCCACGGCGCGCTGCTGAACGAGCAGGCCACCGAGGCGGCGGCCGCCAAGTAACGCAACCAGCCCCGGAAGGAATGCCGGGGGAAAGAGCCAGAAAAGGTCAGAGTGCAAGCCAGATTCATTGAAGGAATGAAGTCGAAGGAATGAAGTCATGATTCAAGAACAGACAGTCATGGACATCGCCGACAACACCGGTGCGCGCACGGTTGAGTGCATCAAGGTGCTGGGCAACAGCGGCCAGCGCTATGCGTCCCTGGGCGACGTTGTCGTGGCGGTGATCAAGACAGCCACGCCGACGTGCGAGCTGTTCAAGAAGACCACCAAGAAAGACAAGAAGAAGCGCGTGGTGCGTTGCGTGATCGTCCGCACGCGCCGCGCGGTGCGCCGCGATGATGGCAGCTACGTGCGTTTTGATCGCAACGCGGCGGTCATCGTGGACAAGGACAACAACCCGGTCGGTACCCGAATCTTCGGCGCCGTGGCCCGTGAGCTGCGCGGCAAGAAGTTCATGAAGATCGTGAGCCTGGCCAACGAAGTGATCTGAAGAAGTGACCTGAATCTGGACCGCCCCGGCGGCCCGAGCATGAAGACAGCTGAGGACAGAACGATGCAAGTGAAAGTCGGCGACATAGTGCAGATCATCAAGGGCAAGGATCGCCCGCAGACTGAGGACGAGCGGGCCAAGCCCAGCGGCCGCGTTCTGCGCGTCGACCGGGAAACGAACCGGGTGATCGTTGAAGGCAAGAACATGGTGTGGAAGCACCTGCGCAAGACCGAGCAGAACCCGCAGGGCGGGCGCCAGCAGCGTGAAGCTGCGATCCCCGCTGCGAACGTGATGCTTTGGAATGAGCAGGCAGGCAAGCCTGAGCGCGTCCACTACAAGAAGGAAGGCGGCAAGAAGGTGCGTTACTTCAAGAGCACCAAGACGGTGATCGACGGGTAAAGCGCAACCGGCACAAGTGCCGGGCCGCAGGAGACAGGAGCAATGGCAAAAACTGAACCAAGGCTGAAGCTGAAGTACCAGAACGAGGTTGTACCGATGCTGCGCGAGCAGTTCGGTATCGAAAACCCGATGGCTCTGCCACGCCTGAAGAAGATCACGCTCAACATGGGCTTCGGCAAAGCCGCCAAGGACAAGGGCAAGGCCCAGTCATTGACCGCCGAATTGAGTGAAATCGCGGGCCAGAAGGCTGTGGTGTGCCGCGCCAAGGTGGCGGCGGCGACCTTCAAGCTGCGCGAAGGCGACACCGTCGGCGCCAAGGTCACGTTGCGCGGTGAGCGCATGTGGCTGTTCCTGGAAAAGCTGGTCAGCGTTGCGGTGCCCCGCATTCGCGACTTCCAGGGCTTGAATGCGCGCGGGTTTGACCGCCGCGGCAACTACAACATGGGCCTGCAGGAACAGTCCATTTTCCCTGACATCGACCTCGACAAGATCAAAGAGGTCCAGGGCATGGACATCGCTTTCACCATCAGCGGCAACGACGACGAAAAGAGTCGCGCCTTGCTGATGGGGCTGGGCCTGCCGCTGAAGAAACTGGCTGCAAAAAAGGAAATGGCTGAATAGCCGGAGGTAGCTGTGTCAAGAACATGCCTGGTAGAGAAATCGAAACGTCCGCCGAAGTTCAGCACGCGGCACCGCAACCGTTGCCAGCTTTGTGGCCGGCCGCGGGCGGTGTACCGCAAACTGCAAGTATGCCGTTGCTGCCTGCGAGATTTGGCAAGCAAGGGAGAAATCCCGGGCATGAAGAAGGCGAGCTGGTAGTCAGCGCGCGGCGCTGTCCACCGAATCACAGGCAAGATCGAAATTGGAGTATCACCAGATGTCGATGAACGACCCAATCTCGGACATGCTGACACGCATCCGCAATGCGAACCGGAATAACGCGGAAGTCGTGAGCATCCCGTACTCAAAGATGAAACACGAGCTGGCCAACGTGCTGCGGCGTGAGGGCTACGTCAACGAAGTCAAAACCGATGGCGACGGCGCCGCGAAGGTACTGAGCCTTCAGCTGCGTTACGGCCCCGACGGCGAGACTGTGCTGCACCGCATTGACCGCGTCAGCCGGCCGGGGCGCCGCGTGTACACCAGCGCCACCGAGATTCCGCGGGTGCGCGGCGGCATGGGCATCTGCATCATCTCGACAAGCCGCGGCGTGTTGAGCGACCGCGAGTGCCGCAAGCAGAAAGTCGGCGGCGAGCTGCTGTGCAAGGTGGGCTAAGAACGGGCTGGTGGATCGCTGTGTGCAGACGGCACAGCCACCAGTGATTGAGTGGGCTCAAGTCAGGGTTGAAGTCAGGCTGAAGTACCAGAGGAACAAGTCATGTCACGAGTCGGCAAACAACCGGTCAAAGTAACCCAGGGCGTCAAGTTGAACGTCGCCGGGAACCAGGTGACCGTGGAAGGCCCCAAGGGCAAGCTGAACCTTTCGCTGCGGCCCGAGGTCGCTGTCGAGGTCAAGGGCAGCGACGTGCAGGTCACCCGCAAGAACGACAGCAAGTTCGCGCGCGCGATGCACGGCACGGTGCGCGCGTTGATTTCGAACATGATTCACGGGGTGACCAAGGGCTTCCAGAAGAACCTCGACATCCAGGGTGTGGGTTGGCAGGGCAAGATGCAGGGCCGCAAGCTCGTGTTGCAGCTCGGCTTTTGCCATACCGTCGACTTTGATGTGCCTGAGGGTGTGACCTGCACGATTCCGCACCCGCAGCGTCTCGAGATCACGGGCATCGACAAGCAGGCGGTGGGCGAGTTTGCGGCGCGCGTCCGCGCATCGCGCAAGCCCGAGCCGTACAAGGGCAAGGGCGTACGCTACGACGGCGAACGCGTTGTCCGAAAAGCCGGCAAGTCATTCGTGGGCGGCAAGTAGGGGTGACGCTTGCGTCACCCGCGAAGGCAGATCGCAGAAGCTAACGAAAAAGGTAACACGTCATGAAAACGCACAAAAAAGTCCGCCTGCGCAAGACGCGCCGCGCATTCCGTTCACGAAACCGCATGCGCGCGGCTGGCACGCGTCCGCGCCTGTCGGTGCATCGCAGCGACAACCACATCTCGGTCCAGATCATTGATGACGAGAAGCAGCAGACGCTGGCGTTTGCCACAACCATCGGCAAGAACGCCGAGTTGAAGAACGGCGGCAACATCGCCGGCGCCAAGGCCGTCGGCAAGAAAATCGCCGAGCTTGCGCTGGCCAAGGGCTTGAAGCAGGTGGCCTTTGACCGGGGCGCCTTCCGGTACCACGGGCGCATCAAGGCCCTGGCCGAAGCCGCACGCGAAGCAGGACTGGAGTTCTAACAAGGGTGGCGCAGGCGTCGAATGCGCATGCGCACACCGAAAAGGCAGTTTGACAGCCGGCAGGACCGGCCATAAGTGAGGCAGGACATGGGTCAACGGATTTCGGCACGAGACCTGGAACTGGGTGAAGAAAAAGTAGTGCGCGTCAACCGCACCGCCGCTGTCGTAAAGGGCGGCCGGCGTTTCAGCTTTGCGGCTCTTGTGGTCGTAGGCGACCGCAAAGGTGCTGTGGGTTGGGGCCAGGGCAAGGCGCGCGAAGTGCCCGTCAGCATTGAAAAGGCTGTTCGCGACGCGCGCAAAAACATGACGCGCTACCCGCTGCGTGGCGACACCATCCCGCACGAAGTGTGGGGCCATTTCCGCAGCGCTCGCGTGCTGCTCAAGCCCGCTGCCCCGGGTACCGGTATCAAAGCCGGCGCCTCGGTGCGCGCGGTGGTCGAAGAACTTGGCATTCGCAACCTGCTGACCAAGGTGTACGGCAGCCGCAACCCGTTGAACGTGGTGAAGGCGTGCTTTGACGGCCTGGACCAGCTGCTGAGCAAGAAGCAGGTGTTCGAAGCCCGTGGCCTGCCGGTGCACGCTGACCGCGAAGGCCCCAAGCTTGAGCCTGTCGGCCTGGACGAGAGTGAAAAGCCGCGCCGCAAGGACACCCGCAAGATGAAGGGTGGCGACAAGGGTGGCCGTGGCGGTCGTGGCGGCCGTAAGGGTCGCGATCGCGGCGCTGAAGAGGGCGCAGCGGACCAGGGTGATGCGGGCGGCGAAGCGCCGGCAGCAGAAGCCCAGGGCGGCACGACCTGAGCATGACCAGTGCCGGTCTTGGCCGGAAACATGAATTCGTTGTCAATGGAACCCAGGGTTCCAATACCAGGCGAAATGCCGAGTGATGCGGGAAACCAGCCATTGGTGCCGGCTTCTCGAGGAGCGAAACGATGGACCTGAATGAACTGAAGGGCAAGCCGCGCACGCGCAAGAAGCCGATGGTGCGCAAGGGTCGTGGCCCGGGTACCGGCAAGGGTCGTACTGCCGGCCGCGGCGGCAAGGGCGCTTCCGCGCGTACCGGCTTTTCACACAAGTGGTACTTCGAAGGCGGCCAGATGCCGCTGGTTCGCCGTCTGCCGAAGGTGGGCTTCAACAACTACCTGTTCAGCAAGGAAATTGTCGTGCTGAACGTGCGTTCGCTGAATGACTTTGAGGCAGGCGCCACGGTCGGCCCGGAAGAGTTTCTCAAGGCGGGCTTGATCAACAAGTTTGCCGACGGCGTGAAAGTGCTCGGCGAAGGCGACCTCGAAAAGAAGCTCACCGTGCGCGCCCATCGCTTCAGCAAGTCTGCGCGCGAGAAGATCGAGGCCAAGGGCGGCAAGTGCGAAGTCATCGAGGTTGCGGCAGCCGTAGCGCCAAAGAAGGAAAAAGGCAAGGCCTAGCGTTTTCACCGGGATTTAGCATTCTCCGGCGCTTCGTCGCCGGTCGTTGATCGAGGCAGTACATGTCGCAAGCCGCAGGGCCAGCCGAGCTGTTCGCAAACCTTTTCAAGGTACCGGAACTTCGCAAGAAGGCCCTGTTCACCTTGATGATCCTGGCTGTCTACCGGCTGGGCAGCACGATCCCGGTACCGGGCATCGACAACCTGCAATTTGCGGAAGTATTCAAAGAGCAGATGAGCGACAGCTGGGTGTTCGGCTTTCTCGGCGTGTACAACGCGCTGTCTGCCGGCGGCTTGACCGACTTCACGATCTTCAGCCTCGGCATCATGCCCTACATCAGCGCCGAGATTATTTTCCAGTTGCTGACCAAGGTTGTGCCCAAGCTTGAAGAGATCCAGAAAGAGGGGCAAAGCGGGCAGCGCCGCATCCGGATGTATGCGCGACTGGCCACCATGCCGATCTGCCTGGTGCAGTCGTTCTTTACTATTCAGTTGCTTACCAGCCAGGCAAACCTTGCCGCGTCGGTTACCTGGAACCTGACAATTTTTACCGCCATGGCGATGCTGACCATGACTGCGGGCGCGTACTTCCTGATCTGGCTGGGCGACCAGATCACCGAGCACGGCATTGGCAACGGCGTTTCACTGCTGATCATGGCCGGCATCATTGCCGCGCTGCCAAACTCGATCCTGGGTTTCATACAGCCGATGCTCGACAGCACCGTGGATGCAGGCATCAGCCTTGACGCCTTCATCAGCCTGATGACGCTGATGATCATGCTGGTCGCGATCACATACGGTATCGTGGTGATCACGCTGGGTCGGCGCGAAATCGTGATCCAGCACGCCAAGCATGTGCGTGGCGCCAAGGTCGTCGGCGGCCAGCGCCAAACGTTTCCGCTGCGCGTGGACCAAGCCGGTGTGATCCCGATTATCTTCGCGTCGGCGCTGCTGACTCTGCCGACGATTCTGTTCGGCAGCATCCAGGGCGGCATTGATGGAACCGGGTTCTGGGGCGCGCTTGTCAGCGACTTGAACAACATCTTCAGCAGCTATGGGTTTGTCTGGACGATGACCTACAGTGCGATGATTTTCTTCTTCACCTACTTCTGGGTGCAGTTGCAGTTCAACCCGGTAGAGCTGGCCAAGAATTTCAAAGAGTGGGGGGCGTTCATTCCTGGCGTCAGGCCGGGCAAGGACACCGTTACGTACCTCTCTGATATTCTGCGCCGTATGACGCTGGCCGGCGCAACGTTCCTGTGCCTTGTGGCCGCAGTTCCGCAGATGCTGCCCGACGTGATGATCTTCATTTTCGGCGACTCGGAAACTCTGACCAGCAATCGACTGTTCTTCCAGATCATGGGCGGCACCAGCCTGCTGATCGTGGTGCACGTGGCGCTTGACCTGGTGCAGAAGGTTGAAGTCGCGCTCATCCAGCGCAACTACGACGCCTACACGGGCACGGTTGGACAGCGCAAGCGTTAGCGCAACGAAGTCTCTGACGCCGGGGCGGCATGCCGCCCCGGCGTAAACATTGAAGGCAGACATGGCGAAGCTCGTGCTGATCTTTCTGGGCCCCCCGGGTGTGGGCAAGGGTACCCAGGCAACAAAACTGGCTGCAGACCTGAAGCTGCCGCACATCTCGACAGGCGACATTTTTCGCGACCACCTCAAGCGCGACACTGAGCTGGGCCGCAAAGCCAAAGAGTACATGAACGCGGGCCGGCTGGTACCGGACGAGCTGACAGTAAGCCTGGTGATGGACCGGATCGGCAAGCCGGACTGCAAAGCGGGCTATATCCTGGATGGTTTCCCGCGCAACGTGAAGCAGGGCGAAGCGCTGGAGACGGCGCTGAAGCAGCGGGATGAGCGGGTGACGGCTGCGCTGAATTTTGACGCGCCGCGCCAGGTGGTGGTCGACCGCATCGCGGGCCGGGCGCGGAAAGAGGGCCGGGTGGACGACACGCCTGCGACCGTGACCAAGCGGCTTGAGGTGTACGACGCAGAAACAGGCCCGCTGACCCCGTGGTATAAGGCCCGGGGCGTGCTGCACGAGTTTGATGCGCAGGGCACGATTGAAGACATTTACGAAGAGTTGAAGTCGGTGGTGAAGCGGTTGAAGGCTGAGTAGGCAGGCGTCAAGCGAAATCGGGTGAATTTCTGGCCTGCGGCTTGCTTTTCACAAAGTGCGGTACTACTATGCCGCGCCCCGAAACCAGAGGGGGTGCGCGGCGATCCTGGCAAGCCACGCAAGTCTTGATTTTGCAGGCAGTTAGCGCCGGGTAGTCTGTCGGAGGTTTATGGCGAAGGACGATGCTATCCGGGTGGATGGGACGGTTGTGGAAAGCCTTCCTAACGCCATGTTTCGAGTAGAGCTGGAGAACGGGGAAGTAGTCCTTTGCACGATCTCCGGCAAGATGCGCAAGCACTACATCCGGATCCTTCCTCGCGACAAAGTCATTGTGGAACTCAGCCCGTACGACCTTGAAAAGGGTCGGATTGTCTACCGCAACTAGACAGGGCTTGTCGGAATACGGTGGAATCATGAAGGTGAAGGCCTCAGTCAAGCGAATCTGTGACGGTTGCAAAATCATTCGCCGCAAGGGTGTAGTGCGGGTGATTTGCAGCAAGAACCCGCGCCACAAGCAGCGCCAGGGTTAATCAGCGTTGGGGTAGCCTAACGGCGTCGAGCCCAACAGGAGCAGGAGCACATGCCACGTCTTCTTGGTGTTGATATTCCGGGGGGTAAAGTTCTCCCCTATGCATTTGTGTACATCTTCGGCGTCGGTCCAACCGTTGCGCGCAAGATTTGTGAGGGTCTGAACCTTGACCCCTCGCGAAAGGCGCACACGCTGACCGACGAAGAGCTGACACGCATTACCGCCTTCGTCGAGAAGAATTTCGTCGTTGAGGGTAACTTGCGCCGCCAGCGCACCCAGAACGTCAACCGCCTGCGCGACATCAAGTGCTATCGCGGGTTGCGTCACCGTGCCGGCTTGCCGGTTCGCGGGCAGCGCACGCGCACGAACGCACGCACTCGCAAGGGACCGCGCAAGACGATCGCGGGCAAGAAGAAGGTCGCGAAGTAAACACGGATCTTTCGCGCCGCCCTGGTCATGGGGCGGCGTGGGCATTGCGGGGGACCTTGGAAATTGATCCGGGGGACGAGCCCGCTGGAGAATTGAGATGGCAAAGGCAGCGACAGCAGAAGCGCCAGCAGGCGGCAAGCCGGCCGGTGCAGCGGACGCCAAGGCGGACGCCAAAGAGAAAAAGGCCAAGAAGGCCAAGCGCACCGTGCCGCGCGCGATTGTGTATGTGAAGAGCACCTTCAACAACACGATCGTCACGGTCACGGACCTGAACGGCGACACGCTGGCGTGGGACAGCGCAGGCAGCATGGGCTTCAAGGGCTCGCGCAAGGGCACGCCTTTCGCCGCGCAGCGCGCAGGCGAAAACGTTGCCGAAAAGGTCAAGAAGATCGGCGTGCGCGAAGTTGAGGTTCGGGTGCAGGGGCCCGGTGCCGGTCGCGAGTCGGCTGTGCGCGCACTGCAGCAGCGCGGCATTGACGTGAAGTCGATTGAGGACGTTACGCCGATTCCGCACAACGGCTGCCGCCCCAAGAAGAAGCGTCGCGTCTAACGAGATTACAGGCAACCCGCCGCAGTGGTTGCTTTGGCCGGGACACAGAGGGCGCGCGGCGCGTCGGGAACCCCGGGGGCCTGTGGGACATCAGGAGAGACAGAATGAGAATCCGCTGGCGTGGGCTGGAACTTCCGAACCGGTTGGTGTGCGACAAGGATACCCAGAGCGATAGCTACGGCAAATTCACCGTGGAACCGTTCGAGCGCGGGTTCGGTACGACCATTGGTAACAGCCTGCGACGCATTTTGCTCAGCAGCCTTGAGGGCACCGCGCCCGTAAGCCTGCGCATCAAGGGCGTCAGCCACGAGTTTGAAAGCCCCAAGGGAATCCTTGAGGACGTGCCGCACATTGTGCTGGCGGTAAAGAAGCTGCAGGTCGCTGTTACCAGCGACGGCCCCAAGGTGTTGACCCTCAAGGCCAACAAGAAGGGCGTGATCACCGCGGGTGACTTCAACCCCGACCCGGACGCCGAGATCATGAACCCTGAGCTGGTCATGTGCCACCTCACGGCGGCCCAGCCCTTTGAGCTGGAAGTGACTGTCCGTCGCGGTCGCGGCTACCAGACCGCCGAAGAGCTCAGCCAGGGCAGCAGTGAACTTGGCCTGATCTGGCTGGACGCCAACTTCTCGCCGGTCACCCGCGTGCGCTTCAAGACCGAGTACACGCGCGTCGGCAAGCTGACCAACTATGACCGCCTGATCCTGGAAATCTGGACCGACGGCACCAAGGACCCCGAGTTCTGCCTGGTCGAAGCCGCCAAGATCATGCGCAAGCACCTGAACCCGTTTGTGCAGTACTATGAATTGAAGGACCAGCTGCTGGCCGAAGGGGCCAAGGTCGGCGACGCGGGCCGCAAGAGTGACGAAGTGGATCGCCTGCGCCAGCTGCTGCTGCGCCCGATCACCGAGCTTGACCTGAACGTCCGTGCCAACAACTGCATGCGCGCGGAGCGCATTCACACCATTGCGGACCTGGTGGGCCGCAGCGAAGACGACCTGCTTGAGATTCGCAACCTGGGCAAGACAACGCTCAAGGAAATCAAGAAGAAGATTGAAGACATGGGCCTGCGCTTTGGCGTGAACCTGGCGGACTACGGCATTGGTGCCGAAGCCGGCAGCATGGCAGGTGTCGGCAGTAACGAAATGTAAGTGGCAGGGACAGAAACGGCGGCGCAGAAGCGCCTTCTTGGAGTACAGCCATGCGGCATCGCAAACGTGGACGCAAGCTCGGTGTGAAACCGTCTCATCGCAAGGCCATGGGCAAGAACATGGTCCAGGCGATCATTGACAACGAGCGCATCGTCACCACCGTCGAAAAGGCCAAGCAATTCCAGCCCCTGGTCGAGAAGGTCATTCACCTGGGCAAGCTGGCGGCTGCGGCCCCGGAAACCACGGCGGACGAAAAGGGCAAGAAGCTGAGCCTGATCCGGCGCTGCGTCGAGCTGGCGGGCAACCGCGACCTGCAGAGCGTCGTGACCGCGACCGAGACTGCCGGCGACGGCAAGGAAAAGGTCACCAAGACCCGCGTGCTGGCGCGCACCACGCTGCAGAAGCTGGTTCGCGACCTTGGCAAGCGCAACAGCAAGCGCGAGGGCGGCTATACGCGCATCGTGCGCATGGCGCGCCGGCGACTTGGCGACAACGCCAGCCAGTGCATTTTTGAGTTGACCGAATCGCCGTGGACCAAGGTCGAGAAGGGCGCCAAGGGCAAGGCCAAGGCTGAAAAGCCGGCTGTGAAGTCTGCTGCCAAGTCAGAAGAAGAAAAGTAGGGAAGCGCCTATGGCGCTGCGTTTTGACATCTTGACCCTGTTTCCTGCCATGTGCCGGGCCGTGCTCTCTGAGGGCATGCCGCGCATCGGGCAAGAGCAGGGCGCCGTGGAATACCACCTGCACAACTTTCGCGACTTTGCGGAGGGTGTCCACCAGTCCGTTGACGATCGCCCGTTTGGCGGCGGCGCTGGCATGGTGATCAAGTGCGAGCCCGTCTTCCGCTGCATCCGGCATGTTCTGCCGCAGGCGGCGAGCCTTGAAGAAGGCGCGCACATGGTGCTGTTGACGCCGCAGGGACGCCGGTTCACGCAGCAGGTCGCCTATGAGCTTGCAGCCAAGCCGCGGGTCCTGATGCTGTGCGGGCGCTACGAGGGGTTTGACGAACGCATTCGCATCGGCTGGCCCTGGGACGAGATCAGCGTGGGCGACTACGTGTTGTCGGGCGGTGAATTGCCGGCCCTGACGATTGTAGACGCCGTGACAAGGCTGCTGCCCGGCGTGCTGGGCGATGAGCTTAGCGCGCGCGAAGACAGCTTTGGGCCAGGCTTGGGGTCGGGACCGCTGCAGGGAAAGATGCTGGAGTATCCGCACTACACGCGGCCAGCCGATTTCGAGGGCATGAAAGTGCCCGAAGTGCTGCAAAGTGGCCACCACGGCGAGATAGAAAAGTGGAGAAGTGAGCAGGCCCGGAAGCGGACAGAACAGCGCAGGCCGGACCTTTTGAAGTAGCGGGACAAGCGGCAACGAGTGCGGGCACAACGCCCAACGGAGCAATGCCATGAGTGGTTTCGCATACGAACTTGAACGCGCCGAGATCAGCAAGACGGACATTCCGGTCTTCCATGTCGGCGACACGCTGGATGTGCACGTGCGCATCAAAGAAGGCGACAAAGAGCGCACGCAGCTTTTCAGTGGCGTGTGCATCGCCCGCAAGGGCGGCGGCCTGCGCGAGACCTTCACGGTCCGGCGCATTGTGGAAGGCGAAGGCGTGGAGCGCATCTTCCCGCTGCACAGCCCCAACGTTTCCAAGATTGAGGTCAAGCGCGCCGGCGAAGTGCGCCGCGCCAAGCTGTACTACCTGCGCGACCGCGTCGGCAAGGCCACCCGCATCAAAGAGCGCGTGGACGCCGACCACCTTGGCCAGATCGACCAGGGCCGCAGCGGCGAAGAAAAGGCCGCACCAAAGGCCGAAGCCGCCGACGCCCCCAAAGAAGAGTCCAAGGCGTAGTCTGATCACCATTGCCACGAAAAAGGGCCGCGTCTGCGGCCCTTTGGCATACTGGCGCCATGTTCGTGATTGAGCTGATCCAGGAAATCTGGTGGAAGCTGAAGCCGCGGCCGCAGGCCGGGCGGTCGGCCACCCGCGCTGTTGGCGACAAAGCCGAGCAGTTTGCGCTGGCCTACTTGAAGAAAGAATGCGGCTTCAAACTGATTGAGCAAGGCATGCACGACGAAGACGGCGAGCTTGACCTCGTCGGCCGCATCAAGGGCAACGAGGGCCTGGTTGTAGTCGAAGTTCGTGCCCGCACCGAGGGCGGGCTGGTGTCGCCGCGCGACGCCGTCGATTTCAGCAAGCAGCGCCAGGTCGTCGAAACCGCCCGCCGTTTGCTCCCGCGCAAGGGATTCCACGATGTGCTGCGCTTTGACATTGTCGGCGTGTGGCTTGACCAGCAGGGCGCGCCTGCCCGGGCCGAGCACTTTGCCGACGCCTTTGACCGAAACGCCCTGCGCCGTTGAGCGTGTGCGGCAGGCGCGACCGTTGCTAAACTGCGCCAACTTTCCGCCAGGAGTCTCCCATGCTGTCGCACGTTCTGCTGCCGACCAGCCATGCCGTCACTTATCCTGCCATGCAGCAGCGGCTGAACAGGCTGCTGAGCGAGCGCGCAGGCAAAGCGGCGGACAAAGACGCCATCGACGCGCAGATCTGGGAGCTGTACGGCGAGGAGTGGGCCGTGATGTTCACGGACCTGGCCGGCTTTTCGCGCCACGTGGCTGAGTTCGGCATCATTCACTTTCTGCAGGTGATCTATGAGAGCTTTCGGGTCTACATCCCGATCGTGGAGCATCACGGCGGCGTGCTGCTAAAGGTGGAGGGCGACAGCATGATGGTGCTGTTCCGGAAGCCGCAGAACGCCGTGAAATGCGCGCTCGCCATGCAGTTGGCAAGCCGCGACTACAACAAGAAACGCCCCGACGCCGAAAAACTGTTGCTCAGCATCGGGCTTGGGTGGGGGCGCGTGCTCAAGTTCGGCGACCAGGATGTGTACGGGCACGAGGTCAACATCGCCTGCAAGCTGGGTGAAGACCTGGGCAAGCACTGGTCCATCCTGTGTTCGCACGAATTTCACGAAGCCGTCAAGGACGACCCGGCCTACAAGTTCGAAGCCATGAGCACCACGCCCGCGGGTGCCAAACAGACATGGAAATTGGCGTACTAGCTGGCGTATCAGCCACGCGATGCTGCACTTACTCGCCGGGCGGCGGTGCGCTCTTGTGCAACTCGGCATAGGCTGCCGAGCGCAAGTTGGCGCCGATGTCCGGGTCGTCGTACAGCGGCACAAACGCTTCAGTCCCGAGTTCCTTGATCATCTGCTGTGCGATCTCGATCGCTTCGCGCAAGCGCTTCTGCGCCACCTTTGCCATCAGCAGCGGCAACTGGATGGCGTACACGCGCTTGGCTGCAGATGCCGGCTTCATGACGTCCTGCGTGCGGCCGGCGCGAACCTCGGCGCGCGTCCAGATGACGTACATGAACTGCGGCACCTGGTCTTCGGCAACACCGCGCGCGTAGGCGACAAAGGACTTCGCGGCATCCAGGTTCTTGCCGTCAAGGAAAAGCAGCACGCCGCGCCAACCCGCGATGTTGGGGTCTTTGGGGTCGTCGGTCTGCCGAAGCTCGACGAGCTGCGTCAAGAGCTCCGTCTCTGACTGCTCATAAAGGCCGGTTGCAGCGCGCATGAACCACTCCGATGTGCCCATGCCGCGATAGGCATCCATGAAGCGGCCAAGGGCCAGCTGGCATTCACTGCGGGCCGTGCGCGCCGGGGTAAGCAGCTCATCGGTTTCAGCCATCGCTCCGGCAGCCTGATCGAACAGGACTTCCGCCTGCGCGAACTCTCTTTCGGCATGCAGCAGGTAGGCCGTGTAGTAAGTCCAAGCGGCTTCGTCGCGGTCCTGTACTTTGTGCGCCACATTCAATTGCTCGAGCACCGCCAGGTTCTGGTCGGCGGAACACGCGGCCGCCATCAGGCGGTAAAGCAGCTTGGCGTGCTGTGTCCGGGTCAGTTGCTTGGCTGGGTCGGGCGACTGCAGCGCCACAACGGCCCACACGCGCATAAGCGCTGCGATCTTCGCCTTGTCAGCCGTCGCGTCATGTTGCTTGAGCATCTCGAAAGCGGCCTCAAACATGCCCGCTTCGCCGGCGACTTCAATTGCCCTCAGCAAGGCGTTGAAGTCGGTCCGGTTGCGCTTGAATTGCTCGTACCAGAAGGCGGAGGCGGCCGGCGATGAGGGATATGTGTCAAGGTCCTCAAGTACGCTCAGGAGGCCCTGCTTGGGGTCGGGCAGCCGGTCGATGGCCTTCAGCGCCTCGTCGATGCGCGCGGGAGAGGCACTCAGCGCCAAGCCTGTGACTGCGTCCGGCAAGGGGTAGTCGTCCAGCGCCAGGTTGAACGCGGCCCACGCGTCGTCGCGACGTTCCAGACCCTGCAGCGCGAAACCTTTCTGGATCAACAGGCCGGCATCTGCGCCCAGCTTGCTGATCAGCCATTCGGTCTCGGCGAGCGCCTCTTCATGGCGCTTCAGGCCCAGCAGGCAACGGGAGCTGGTCACGCGTCCGGCATGAAAGTCCGGAAGTGTCTCGAGCGACTTCTGGGCGTAATCGAGGCCCCGGGAGTAGTCTTGAAGGTGAATGGCCGCGCGGGCCCGCGTGGCCCAGAACATCGCGAGAAACCTGTCGTTCAAACCGCCCGTGGCAACAGATGCCAGCACCAGGTCTGCCTTTTCGTAATTGCCTAAGTCGATCTCTTGCACCGCTGAGTGGATCATCGCCAGCGCCCGGACGTCCTTGCCGCCGACGGTGCTGTCGACCAGTTGACCCCGAATCTCGGTTGCGCGGACGGACTCAAGCGTGAGTTCCCAGTCGAAGATGCGCCACAGGTCTTCGCGATAGGTGAACCACCAGCGCCCGCTCTCGATAATGGTGCGCCCGAGCAGGTTCTGGAAAATGTGGCTGGTGCTCACGGTGCAGATCGCGCCGTCGTGCTCGATGCGCCGCACGCGCACGTTCATGAAAATGCGCCGAACAGAGCTGCCTTCGTCGATGTCGCCCTCGAGCGCGTTGCTGACGCCCGCCTTGAAGGCTTCCAGCTCCTGCCTCGATGGACGAAGCTGGCTTGAATTCTTCGCGATCGCTGCCGCATAGGCGTCCACATCAAACTGGGCGCGAAACAGCTTGCCGTTGCGCTGTTCTGCCGCTTGCTTCATCAGTGCAAAGCAGCGTTCAATCTCGGTGCGAAGCGCGGCCTCCGTCCAGTCTTGGGGAGGCGGCGGTGCCGGAGCGGCGCAAGGGCTCGGCTCAGGCGCAGGTTCTTCATTGCAAGCCGGCACAACGGCCAACAGAACGGCCATGCCAAACATGCAGAAGCCTCGAAATCCACGCATCTTGCACCGTCCTTAGGGCTTGGGATTATCCGCACAGATCGCCCGAAACGCAATCGGCTGCAGGGGATGAATTGTGTAAGAATCCGGTGTAAGGATTTGGCCGAAATCCTTGTTTGAGCCACACTTTGTGGTAAGCTTCTTAGCGCGTGGTAAATCAAACAGCTTGGGGGTTGGTCTCGCGCAGCACACGCTGCGCGTGAATTGATTTGTCATTTTGCATGAGGCAGCCCTAGTTTCTTGGAGGAGACGATGGCACCCCGCACGATCTTGCAGTCCGGCGCATTGCTTCTGTTGCTGGCGTTTGCAGCGAACAGCCTCAGCGCCCAATGGCCACAAGCGTTCCCGACCCTGAACACGCTGCCCGCCGGTTGGTCATTGGCACCGGGCAACGTGGGCACGAATCTCTGGAACGTGGACGCCAACGGCACCCAGAAGGTGTACACGCCGTATACGCCGTTCACGCCGTACAACGCCGGCAGCGGGCCCTACTCGCTAAACTGGAATAACGGCACCAACGCTTACAACGGCTCGAACAACATGTCGGGCGGCGTGCTGACGCCGGTACTGGACCTGACGTACGCGCCGAACCCGGTGCTGACGTTCTGGCACCTGCGCGACTACTACTACTACTACTCAAACCAGCCCACGACCTACCTGCATGCCATGCAGGTGCGCGTATGGGACACCACCCTGACCACCAAGTTCTACGAAGAAGAGATGCTTGCGCCGCTGTCTACTGGCCAGAGCGCGCTGATCCCGTGGCAGCAGAAGAACATCGTCTTGAACCGCAACTGGGGCCAGGTGCGCATCGAGTTCTTCTACAAGAGTGATTACGGCTCCTACTACGAGGCCCAAGCCGCCGGCTGGTTCATCGACGACGTCAACGTCACCGGCTTGACGCCTCCAACCCTTGGCATTTCCAACCCCAATGCCTTGGGCAGCTTTCCTGCCGGCTCACCGCTGCCAAGCGGTGGCATCCAGTTGAACGCTCTGAACGGGACTCCGCCTTACCATAGCTGGCAGCTCGTGAACTCCGCCCTGCCGCCCGGCCTGACGCTTAGCGGCACCGGCCTGATCAGCGGTACTCCGACCGATGCGGGCAACTACGGCTTCACGATCCAGGTGCGCGACAGCGGCAGCCCGCAGTTGCTGGCGCAGAAGACGTTTTCGATGGCGGTGACGCGGCCGGCGGGCTTCATCTATCCGGTTATCCCAATTCCGTACAACGAAGACTTCTCGACCGATACCGGTTGGGTCTACAGCACTGGCAACGTGACATACGGTGCCTCGCCGGGTGCATACTCCGATACGTCGGCTGGCGGCTGGGAGCGCGGCTATGCGACGTACAGCGCTCCGGCTTCCTCATACGACTATGGCGACCCGGCCAGTGACCATTCCAGCACCACGGACAATATGCTGCTGGGCGTGAACATCGGCGGCCCAACTCCCTCGAACGTCACGCTGAACACTTGGTACTGGGCATATTCACCGCAGATCAACATCACCGGCTACCGCACGGTGGACGTGAAGTTCTGGAAGTGGCTGAACGCGTACTACTACTACTACCACCCGTGCGAAGTCGAGATTTACAACCCGTTCACAAGCACGTGGGCGGATATATGGGTGATGCAGTACGGCCAGGAGCGCGACAACTCCTGGAACCAGATCGTGGCCAGTTACGACTTCGGCCAGAACCCGGGCAGCGGCGTCACAACCCGCCTGCGCTTCGGGTTCTCCATCACGAACGCAATCGGCTTGACCAGCTACCTGTCCGGCGACTGGAACGTTGACGACATCCAGGTGATCGAGAAGCCGCAGCCGGGCATTGTCGAGATCACGCGCCTTGAAGTCTTCTCGACCAGCTATGCCGGCAGCACGCCTAAGGTGTACGTGGGCCAGTCACACCCCGTGATCATGGAAGTGCGTAACAACTCGGCGAAGGCCGTTGAGATCAACAACTTTTCATACAACATTCACTTGGGCGGGACGCCCCAGAACGTGGGAACCCTGCAACTCGCGTCTACGCCCTCCGTATCGAGTCCATGGGTGATTCCGGCGAACAGTACCGTGTTCATAAGTAATACATCCGGCCCTGAAATCGCTCATATACAGTTCAACTGCACGGCGCTGGCGCCGTCTGGCAACGGCACGTCCGTGATTCTGCACGTCGAGATGCTGGGCAAGGAGACCGGGACTGCCCCGTTGCGTGCCACGATCAGCAATTCAACCACAGACCCCTGCGGCGACGAGGTCATGACGGTCTTTCAGCTTCCGTCCCTCGACCTGACGGACCCGGCGACTCTGCCCGGCGCATCCCTGAATCAGCCGTACCAGTTCTCGTTCACGGCCCAGTACGGCACGCCGCCGTACGTCAACTGGGCAAAGACCGCCGGCCCGGCGTGGATGACACTGACTGGCAATACACTCACCTTCACGGCAACGGCTGTGGAAGTGCCAAGCCCGCCACAGGTCTTCCAAATCACGATTTACGTTGAAGACAGCGCGAGCCCTGCAGCCAACGACTCGAAGGTCTTCAGCGTGACGGTCAGTAACAGCACCGGGCCTGTCCCGTTGCAGATCGTGACCGGCAGCCAGCTGCCGAATGCCACCGAGGTTCAGCCTTATGCCGCAGTGAACTTCAACGCGTCTGGTGGCACGCCGCCCTACACCTGGAGCAACTTCCAGTGGCTTGCCGCGCCAGCAGGCAACGGCGCTCTCGCCGGCATGAATTTCACGTTGGCCACCGGCCAGTTCGGCGGCACGCCGTCAGCCGGCACCGTGGGCGGATATGCGTTCAACATCACGCTGTCTGACTCTGTTGCTGCCCAGGTAACGCGAACGTTCTACATCTCTGTATTGCCGGAGGACCCGGACGTCGGCATCATTACGCCGACCACCCAGGGTGCCACGGGTGCTCCACCAAGCGGCCTTGAGACTGCGCCGTATAATGGCGGTGCTGCATTCCAGTTCGATGCGACCGGTGGCTTTACGGGCCCGGCTGGCCAGGAATACCTGTGGTCAGTGACCCAGGGTCAGGTCCCACCGGGGTTGGTACTGAACCCCAACTCGGGTGAGCTTTCGGGCATCCCGACCGCGGCGGGCACCTACCAGTTCACGCTGCGCGCGTCTGACGGCGCATTCCCGCCGTCCTCGGGTTCAGCCCAGTTCACGATTCAGATTGACCCGCTGGTTCCGTCACCGCTCCAGATCACCAGTAGCTCCAACCTGCCGCAGGGCGTTGAGGGCAACCCGTACACCACAATGCTCTCTGCATCGTTTGGCGTGACGCCCTACACCTGGCGCGTCAAGACCGGCAGCTCTGCACCGCAGGGATTGGCTGTCAACTCGCAAACCGGTGAGTTTGGTGGCGTGATCATCACCGGACAGGCGGCGACGCCTGACCAGGACTTCACCTTCACAATTGAGGTCGAAGACAGCGCGACCATACCCGAAGTGGCTGAGAAGACGTTTACCATGAACATAGTGGCGTTCGTGGCCGGCGCGCTGACCATCACTACCGCGACCGACCTGCCGCAAGGCGGCGTCATGAACCCGTACAGCGTGAACTTCCGCGCCACCGGCGGTGCCCCGGTCAACCCGGTAGATCCGTACCAGTTTGCACTGGAAGCCGGTTCATCGCTGCCGCTCGGCCTGACACTCAGCCCGAACGGTCGCCTTGACGGCACGCCGACACAGTCGCAGGCGGGTACCCACAGCTTCACGATTGCCTGCACCGATGGTGCGGGTGGGAATGCGACCAAGACGTTCAACCTGCAACTCAATGGTGCACCGGGCGGTACCGATGACAGCGTCACGATCAACCCGGGCAAACGCAAGACAGAGCTGGTTCCGTTCTGGGAAGCATGCTCCGTGGGCACGGGTACCGGCAGCATGGCATTGCTGCTGATGCTGGTACTTGCAGGCTACGCGTCGGTGATGCGTCGTCGCAGGCAGGCATAAGGATTATCGCAACGCAAAGGGCGCCCCATGCGGGGCGCCCTTTCTTATTCAGCAGGCTTACTTCTCTTCGCCTTCCTCAAGCACATCGACGCGCTTGATCACGATTACCTTGTGCGGCCAGCCCTTGTACTCCTTGACTTCGCCGACGATGCCCACGCGGCTGCCCATCAGCTTGCTCAGGTCGCCGTCGTCCCAGCGCAGGTCCAGCAGGATCTTGCCGTTCTCGTCAAATAGGCGGTGGCTGGCAGGCGTCTTGGCTGTCTTGCCGTGGCTGCCGACCGTGCCGATCGCAATGTACTCGACCGGGCCCTTGGGTGTTTCCTTCGGCTGCTCACCGATCTTCTCGGCCTCGACCCGCAGGCGCTCAAGCTCGGCGGCGCGTTCAGCGGCTTCTTTCTCAAGGCGTTCCTTTTCCGCGGCGACCAGTTTCTCGGTGGCGTCAATCTTGGCGATGTAGTTCTTGGCACGCGCACTGATGTCCTTGTCCAGCGCCAGCTCTTCGAACTGCTCAAACATCTTGCGGATGTTCGCCAACCGGATTTCGGCAGCGGGCTTCTTCAGCTCGTCGGTCAGCAGCTTTTCAAGCTCGGCGAAGGTCTTCTTCTCATCCTCAAGCTCGGTCGCCGTCGGCTCGCGCTTGACGTCTTCTTTCTTCACAAGCGGCTTGACCGGCTCTTCCGGCTTGGCCGGCTGGTCAGCAGGCGGTGTGTCGGTCTTGGCCGGCGCGGCGTCAGCGGTCTTTTCGATGAACTCAAGGGTCACGGCGCCGGTGGCCTGCGGCGGCGGAACTACACGCACAAAACCGTTTTCTACGACGGCTTTGCCGTCTTCGCCGAAGACCGGCGTGAGCATCTGGTCCTTTTCCACCTGGCCGACACTGAAGAACTTGGTGTCAGCCGTGACGCGCAGGTTGACCTTGTTGGCGTTGACAATGTAGGTCTTGCCCGAAAGCGCCACAAAGTCGGCGCTGAGCCAGCAGGGCGCGGCGGCGGGCAGTTGCACGATGGCCCAGCCGTCCTGCTCTGATACAACAGTCAGGGTGTCGCCCTCGGCCAGCACGTGCACCGGCGGGTGAGCCAGCGACGGGCCAGAGCGCAGGCGCACCGAGTCGCCTTTGACCTTGGCGGTGTACGAGGTGAAGTCCTGGGCGCAAAGCGGTGCCGCCAGCGCGATCAGCACGATGATGGAGAAGCGGGCAAGTGTCATAACATCCTCCGAACACGGAAAGGCGGGCGGAACGCACGCCATCGCGCATATCGGACGCAAGCCGCAGTGGTCTTCAGCAAATGTGGGATTCACGTCGGCCGGCAGGGGCCTCGAAGGCGGGGGAAACGCAAGCCGGCAATCATGGGGGGCAGGTAGGGCTTTGGTCAACGGCGATGTCATTGCTATGCCGGGCCCGAACTTGGGGGGTATGGCTTCAGGTGGCAAGACTAGCAAAGGCCCAAACAACAAGGCCAAGAATCAAGAGCACTAGCATGAAGTGGAGCTGCCGCCCGACCACGACCCGTGAGCGAAACTCCTGCAACTCGAAGGTAGTTCCCGGAAACAGGTCATCAGCGAAGAAGGGCTCGTGCGGCGACTCTAAGTCAATCAGCAGCGGCTCGTGGGTCTGGTCGTGAGTGTTTTCGACACGCCAGTTCACCTGCCATATGGTCTGCCGAACCTTTCCGTCGGTGGTCAGATACGTGTAGTCAACCAGACCTGCAGGGTCTGCGTTGCCGACAACCGCCCAAGTGAGGTAACCATTTGCGGCCACACGCAATTTCTTGGCGCTCATGCGTGCCGATGCGATCAATCTGTAGTTCCAGACCAGTGCTGATCCGATGACGACTACAGCGATGCCGTACCTGAGCAGCGCAGGCATCGGGCTGTCGATGACGAACGGCGTGGCCGCACCGGCGGCGGAAAGCACATTTATGTACAGAAAGCTGATGGGCAAGAACTGGAACTCTTGGACTACGCCAATTCTTGGTACCGACCGCGGCACGGGTGGATAACCGGGAGGCGCGGGAATCGACCTTCGAAAATCCTCATTTGCGTCGGGCGGTCCGACCGGATTGGGATTTGCGGGCTTGGGACTCGAGCTAGATTTCTGCGACGACTGGAATGTTCGCAACCGCCGACGCAGCTTCTTGTGCCGGACGGGCCTGATGCGTGCAGTTTTTGGTTCTTCCCCGGCCAAGGCACACGGCCCCCTAAGGCTTGCGGTAGACGTTCAAGCCGATCTTGTAGCCGTCTTTGTAGTCGATCGTCTGGTTGCCCTCGCTGCTGGCAATGATGATCGTCTTGCCGCTTGAGGATGGCCCGAACTCTTTGGTCAGGTCCACCGTGATCGTCAGCTTGTCGCCTTCCACCTTCATCTCAACGTTTTTCATAGAGCGTCCTTGTTCTTCCTGTAGGCAAGCGGCTGGTACATCGCGCGTCAACCCGTCGCTGGCGCTCTCGCCTTTGCCAAGGCTTCGGCGCGCAAGCCGGGCTCTTGCTCTCGCTTACGTTGCCTTGGAGATGGCTTCCAGCGCTTCCGGGTTGGCTACACTGCTCAGGTCACCCATGTTGGTTTGCCCTAGATACTTCTTCTGGATCAGGCGACGCAGGATCTTGGCGCTTCTAGTCTTTGGCAAGTCGTCTACGAACAGTACTGCCTTGGGGCGGTCTACCTTTCCCAGCGCGTTGACCACTGACTGCACCAGTTCATTCCTCAATTCTTCACTTGGCTTGAACTGCTTGTGCAGCACCACGAAGCAGACCACTTCGGTTCCCTTCAACTCGTCGGGCACGCCGATGGCCGCAGCTTCGCTTACTGCGTCGTGGTCGATCAGCGCGGCTTCGATTTCGCCGGGGCCCACCCTGCGGCCTGCGATTTTCATGGTGTCGTCGGCGCGCCCGAATAGAAACCAGTCGCCGTCTTTGTCCACTTTCGCCCAGTCGCCGTGGTTCCAGGTCTCGGGGAACTTGCTCCAGTAGGTCTCGAGGTACTTCTCTTCGTTCTTCCATAAGCCGCGCGTCATGCTGGGCGCGGGCTTTCTGCACACCAGGTAGCCGACCTCGTCAATCACCGACTTGCCGTCCTCGTTGAACACGTCGATGTCCATGCCCAGGCCCGGGCTTTGCAGTGTGCAGGCCTTCAGCGGCATGATCGGCAGCGGCGCCATGAAACAGCCGACGATGTCGGTCCCGCCGCTTATGTTGATGATCGGCAGGCGGCCTTTGCCCACCTTGTTGAAGAACCACATGTAGGATTCGGGGTCCCAGGGCTCGCCCGTGCTGCCCAGCACACGCAGGCTGGTCATCGCGTGCTTGTCCACCCATTCGTCGCCGGCGCGCATCAGCATGCGAATCGCGGTGGGGGAGATGCCAAGGTGCGTGGCCTGGTGCTTCTCGACGCTGGCCCACAGCCGGTCAGGCTCGGGATAGTTCGGCGCGCCCTCGAAAATCACCAGCGTCACGCCGTGCATGAAGCAGCCGATGATCTCCCACGGGCCCATCATCCAGCCGATGTCGCTGAACCACCAGAAACGGTCACCGTCTTTCACGTCAAAGTTGTAAAGCAACTCTTTGCCCATTTGCACCATGCAGCCGGCGTGGGTGTGCACCGTGCCCTTGGGTTTGCCGGTGGTGCCGCTGGTGTACAGCATCAGCGCGGGTGTCAGGCTTGGTAGTGGCAGGGTTTCGCAGTCTGGGCTCTGGGTGCAAACAGCTTCGCGCCAGAACAGGTCACGCCCCGGCGTCATCGGGCAGGGGAACTCGTGGGCGTTGTCCGGCGGGCCCACGTCGCCGCCAAGGCGCCGCAGCACAATCACGTGCTTGACGCAGTCCAAGCCCGCGACGGCTTTGTCCGCCTGTTCCTTGATGCTGAACGGCTGGCCGCGGCGCAATGAGCCATCGGCTGTGAAAAGCACTTTGACCTCGGCGTCTTCCAGCCTTTCCCGCAGCGCCGGTGGCGCGTAGCCACTGAACACGGGTATGAAGATCGCGCCGATCTTCTGGGTGGCCAGCATCGCGAATACAACTTCGGCCACCATCGGCATGTAGCAGGCCACGGTGTCGCCTTTGCCGACGCCGCAGGCTTTCAGCGCGTTCGCGACCTTGCCGACCTCGGTTGCCAGCTCGGCGAACGTGTATTGCCCGACCAGGCCGTCTTCCGTTTCAGCGATCAGTGCCGGCTTTGCTGCCCGGGGGCCCTTGGCGTGGCGATCTACGCAGTTGAGCGCGATGTTCGTTTCGCCGCCGATGAACCAGTCAGCCCAGGCGTTGCCCCTGGAGGTGTCCAGCGTGCGCTCGTAGGGCTTGAACCAGGCCATGTCCATGTCGCGCAAAGCCGCGTCCCAGAAGCCGGCGGGCGCGTCCTGCGTGCGCCTGACGAAATCCCGGGCGTGGCGGGCGACCTGGTCGGGATGGCGCGGGTCAACTTCAACGCCAAGACGCCGCATCAGTCGCGTGATGTTGGCGTTCTCGATGATCTCAGGCGACGGCGTCCAGACAAACTCGCTCATGGCAATCTCCGTCCGCATTGTGCCAACGCCACCGTCGGATGGAACCGGCGCAGAAAGGCAATTCCAATGCTGTTTCGCCGTTTCTAGACTGCTACGGTTCCCGCGAGCGAAACTATGCAACCTCCGCACCAGCCATACGGGCAGATGCAGCCAGCGCCCCGCGTGCCCAACTACGGGCCGCCATCCGAGTTCCGCGCCTTCGGCATCGCGTACATCGGCATTCGCGGTGTATTGCTGGGCCTTGTGATTGTCGTGCTGTTGATGGCGGCAAGTTCCGTGTCGGGGCCCTCCGCGCGCGATAGTGGGAACCCACTTGCTGCGGCTATGGGCGTGGTGATTCTGGTTTTCGCCATCTGGATGGCCTACGTCATTGGCGCTTCAGTGCTGGCGTTCAAGGGCTACATCGCCGGCCCGATCATGGGCGCGATTGATGGCGGCGGCAGCCTGGTACTGGGTCTGGTCGGCTTGCTGATGAACATGGCACAGAACGCCAACGCTGCGATGCTCGGCGGCGGCGGCTGCGGAATCTTGATGAACGGCGCGATCCTGACGTTCGCGTGGAAGGCAATCAGGGCCCAGCAGGCGGATAGGCGCATGGGGGTTCCCGGCACGTACCAGCCCTACGGGCAACCAATTCACCCCGCTGGCGGGGCTCCGGGGCATGCTGCATACCCGGCACCCGTTGCTCGGCCGGCTCGGCGCCCTGTCCCAGGCCGGCCCGCGGGTCCAAACGCGGGACTGGGCAAGGTCTCCCGCCCACAGGCAGTGGCGCGTGTCATAGGCGCGGCGGTCAGTGCGGACGGCATGAGCAGTGATGCGCGCCTGAAACGAGCACAGCAAGGTGCGCTGAAGCTGCTGGGCGAAAAGAACGCGGCGCTCGTGCAAGCCGAACTTGCAAAGCCCCCCGAGTTCGACGACCTTGACGCATACCTGATGCCGCTGGTGCAAGTGCTGCGGGCGGTGCCCGACGCCGCCCTGGCCAACAATCTGGTCAAGGTTGCGCGTTATGTCGTCGCTGAAAACGGCGTGGTCGACCCCATGGCCGAGGAGTTCCTGAATACACTGCGCACCGCGCTGGGCGCTGCGGGCTAAATCCGGCCCCACATCAGTGTGCGCGCCATGGGAAAGAACAGCGGCTTCGGCTCGCCCAGGTGCTTTGCCAACTCGTCCCGGTAGTCTTGCAGGAACTCGCCAAATCGTTCGTCGCCCAGTGCTGCCTTGTACGGATTGAGCAGCGTACTGGAAAAGAAAGTCACGAGCGCGTCCAGGTCCGGCAGCACGTGGCCATACACGCGCGTGAACACTTGCTGCTCCTTGAATCCAAGCTTGAACAACAGTGCAGCGTATGCCGCAGGTGTCAGGACCCGGCGGGCGCCGTGATACAGGCTGCCTGTGCCATAGCGCTCCGCGAGTTCGAATACGACAGTGTGCGTCGGGTGGTCATCGGCACAGGGCACCTGGATGGCGACCTGGCCACCGGGTGACAGCCACCGCCGAACGCGGGCAAGCTGCGCCGGGTGATCCTCGACCCATTGCAGTGCCGCGTTTGAGTACACCAGGTCGATGCCCGCCTCAGGCGCGAACCCGGCAATATCGGTTTCGGCAAACGTCAGCCCCGGCGCTTCTCGGGGGCGGGCCTGCGCCAGCATTGCCGTTGACCGGTCAATACCCACGGTGCTTGCGGCGCCCAGGTGCGCGTGCAGTTCAGCCGTGATCTCGCCGGTACCGCAACCAAGGTCAACCACGTGCATACCCGGTCGCGGCTGTACCAGCGCGATCAGGTCGCGCGCCGGCTGTGCACGTTCGTGCTTGAAGCGTTCATAGAGTGCGGGGTTCCAGGCGTCGGTCATGCCCCGGTTTTATCACGGCACCCCCGTGGCGGGAATTTGCGGCTTGCGATGATCGTTGCCACCATCAGGCCGAGAAGTGTCAGCGGGCTTGACCCTGCGGGAAGGCTGCAGCCGCCCCCGCCGCCAGAGCTGCCGCCCTGGCCGCCCGACCCGCCCGTTGGCGGTGCCGTGGCGGCTGTCGCCGAAGCGATGTTGCTGGCGGCACTGTCGCCGACAGCGTTGTAGGCAACGACGCGATAGCGGTACTCCTGGCCATGGGTAAGGCCCGTGTCGGTGTGTGTAGTGGTGCCCGCGCCGACGGTGGTCAGGGTCGAGAATGCGCCCTGCCCCAGCGCGCGCTCAACACGAAAGCCGTCTTCGTTGGTGCTGGCGTCAGCCCAGCTGACGCGAATTTCGAGGTTGCCGAGCGATGTGGCATTGCAGCCGGTAGGCGCGTTGGGCGCCGTGGGTTGCGGCGGTTGCCCGTTGTACTCGTGGGCGCCGATGTCGGGCGCACTGCCGCGAGCGTTGCCGTCGTAGTCGTCGCTTATGTCGGCGTGGGTTGCGGCTGCGTCGATCACACTGGCGGGCGCACTGCTGGTCAGGCGCAGGTTGCCCTGGGAGGGGTTGACGAACCACGCAGCTTGCGCGTTGGTGATGTTGCCGGCGATTGTGTTGCCGCTGGTGCCGCTACCGCGGTCTAGGATGCTGCAGTCGAGCAGGTTATGGCGAATCTCGGCGCCGGTGGTGTGAAACCGGTACTCGATGCCGCTGGAGAAGCTGCCGTTCTGGATGATCGTGTTGCTGAGCACCTTGGTGTTCGGCGAGTCCCACACAAGGATGCTGCAATCCGGGGAATCCACGCCGGCGGGTGTGCCGGATGCGCGCCAGATGAAGTTGTTACGGATGATGCCGCCGCTGTGGTCGTACTGTGGCGCGCTGCGGTCGACCAGGCCGTACGCGATGGCGCATTCGCAATTGATGAAGGTGCAACCTTCGCAAAGCGTGTTCGTGCTGCCGTTCCACATCAGCACGGCGGGGCCGATTCCGCCCGGGATAAGGTTTACGCGCTCGAAGCGGCAATGGCGGATGATCCAGTTGTCGCCGCCATGCACGTCCACGCCGTTGGTGTAGGTCGTGCCCTGGGTCGTGTAGCTGAGGTGGCAAAACTCGACGATGCCGTTGTTGCAGCCGGTGCCCCAGCTTCCGCCGCTGCTGCCCTTGATCAACTGTTCACCCGAGTCGCGCAGGCGGCAGTTGTAGAAATGCGGCGCGTTGCAATCGACGGTGACCTGCACCGGGTGGTTGGCGACGTTCTGGATGGTCAGATCGGCGATCAATATGCCGTTCACGTCGCCGACCCAGATGCCGTGGGGGATGTTGCCCGTCATGCCGTTGCCCTGGACGGTCACGTCAGACGGATTGCCGGTGGCGCCGCGAATGCCGATGTTGCTCAGCGCGGCGCTGCCCCCAAGCCACAGCGTGCTGGTGAGAGTGTAGGTGCCCGCCGCCAGCACGATCAACTGGTTGCTTTGGATGTTGCTGATGGCTGTCTGCAATTGCGAGTTGTTGCTGACATTGACGCGAGTGGTGCCGGAGGGGTCGGCCAAGGCCGGCGCGGGCGTCCAGTCCTTGGCGAACAGCGCGGGGCAAACCCCGAGCAGCAACAGCAAAGCTGTCGTTCTGAGCATGACGAGTCTCCTGCAAAAAGCCCTCAGCACCGGCGCTCGTGCCGGCGGCTGCTAGTCCTCGTATCTTGGTGCGCGCACGAACTCGACCCAGTCCACCTCAAGCTCTGTCTCGGTGCCGGTCGTGTGAAACCCGAAGCTGGTGTAGCGGGCGCCGGCGCTGGCACCAACTTTCATCGTCTCGCGGTCGCGCAGGTCTGACATGCGAATCTCCAGCACGTGCCACTCGCCGGCTTTGCCGGGCGTCAGGTCGATGCCGAAGTTGTCTTTGGCGTCCGGGTTCCAGCATTGCACGATCAGCTTGTTAGCACCCCGGGCGCGATAGCGGACACGTATGACTTCGCCCGAAAGCTGGGTGTGCAACCCGTCAAACTGGAAGCTCACGCCGGCATCGAGGCCGTTACCGGCAGCGACGAACCCATCGCGATCGGCGCCCAGTGTCGCTGCGTCGCGGGCCTCGCGAGTGCCGGTGATCATTTTTCCGGCTGGCTCAGTTTCAAAGCCTTCACCGTGCAGCAGGCGTGACGGCAGGGTTCGCAGCAGCGTGTCAGACCAGTCGCGCTTTGTGGCGTCGCGGCGTCGGGATAGCCCGCGGTCGCTCAGCGTCGCGCACTGGCCTGCCGTCAGGGTGTCTGCGCCGACTTTGAACTCGCCGTCGGTGCAGAAGAGTTCAAGCTTGTCTCGGCCCGCCTCAAGGATTCCGGCACCCGTGACCTCAACCAGCAACCCGCTTCGTGAAACATGGACAGCCGTCAGCAGGCCCAGACAATCCACGTAAATGCGGTCGTTGTACAGTTCGATGGTGATGGCTTCAGCCGCGCCCTTGATGGCGAATTCTCCTTCAGCGTGCAGCAATGCGTCGTTGGCAAGAGTCAGGGGCGCGCCGGTGACCTTCAGCTCGGTGCCCTCCAGTACTTCGAAGTACGCCCCGTCTTCAGTCTTGCGCACTCCCCACGCGCCGCTGAGCCCATGGACTTCGCGCCACTTCTCGTCGGCGTTTCGGCGGGTGAAGTAGTCGTAACGCTTTTGACCGACAGGCGGAGCCTCGAATGTCGCCACCACGGCGCGTGTGTCGGGCTTGGCCTCGGTGCCCGGCTCATCGGCGTCGGGCTTCTCGACGGATTCGCGCTTCGGCTCTGGCTCAGGTGCTGGCTCGGGTTTCGACTCGGGTTCTGGCGGCGTGTCTACCGGTTCCTTCTTCGGTGGCGTTTCAGGCGTTTCTATCGCTGGCTGAGATTCGGGCTTGCCTTCGGGCAGCCGTGATTCGGGCTGCGGGTCAGGAGCTTTCTCTTCTTTCGGTTCAGGCGGTTCAGGTACAGGCTTTGTGCCCGTCGGATCGACAGGCGCCTGGCCATCGCGAGCGTCGTTGCGCCGCCCCGGCTCGTGGATTGGGTGCTCTGGGTTTTCCGATGCGCTCGGCCCCGCGTCGGGAATCTGCACATCGGCGGGGTCGCCCGAGTACACGACGAACAATGTCAACGCGACGGCAAACACGGCGCAGAACCCTGCCACCACCGCAGCGCCGGCCCAGTTGCGCTGCGGCTTGTATACCGGCCGCGACGGGCGAGGCTTTGGCTCGTTGATGGGCCGTGTGACGGCGCTGGTGGCGCGCCGCATGCGGGCAGACGGTGTTCCCTGCGGCGGAGTCGGTGCGTCGGCGAGGCTGCCCTGCGCCGCGCCGAGAATGCGCGACCGCAAGTCCGGCGGCGCGTTGCGCCCCAGGGCCTCTTCGATCAATTGATCTTCCAGTCGCTCTTTGTCCGGCATCGTTCTATTCCGGCTTGCGGCCGTGTTTCCTTTCCACGCACTCGCGCAACGCTTCTTTGGCCCGGCGCAGCAATGTCTTCACGCCCTCTTCGTCCATCTTCAGCAGGCGGGCTGTTTCGGCCCTCGAGTGGCCGTCACCGTAGAACAGGTCCACCGCACTTCGCGCCCGGCCCTGAAGCTGCTGCATGCACTCGCGCAGCGCTTCTACATGCTCGTCGCCGCCGTCTTCACCCGCCTTTGCCGCGAAGACATTCTCGGCATCCTCGATGTTCTGCACCTCGGGCCGGCGTCGGCGGCTGCGCAACAGCATGAGAAACCGGTGTCGCGCCACCGTGCGCAGATAGGCCCCGGTTGCATGTTCGTCGCGTTGCTCGAATGGCTTCTGCCACACGGCCAGAAAAGTCTCCTGTGTCAGGTCGTCGGCTTCGACAGGGGAGGCGCCGATGAAGCGAAGAAAGCGCCAAACGCCACGCTGGTGCGCAGCCACGAGCGTTTCCAGCTCATGCATCCGGTCAGAAGCCGTCATTGACATCAAGCTACCAGTGCCGCCGGGGTGCCAGAAGGGGTCAAAAAACTGCGCCCCCGTTTTCGGCGGGGGCGTGTCGTGGCAACTGCGACTTGTCAGGCCCTGCGGCGCGTTCGCAACAGCGCCAGTGCGGCGGTGCATCCGCAGCCCAGCAGCAACCACAGTGGTGTCTTTCCTTCGCTGGTGCTGCAGCCGCTTTCTTCTTCTTTCTGTTTCTCTTCCTTCTTGGGCGCCGGTGGCGGGTCCGTGACATTGAACGCGCTGCTGACCACCGTGCCAAACGAACCGTTGGAGTGCGTGAACGTGAGCGTGTAGCCCGTGCCCGCCGTGTCGATCACAAGGTCAGAAAACGTCGCATAGCCATTCAGTACAGTGCGAGTCAGCGTGCCCGTCAGGATTGCGCCTGAAGTGCCCGTGCCGGTGGTGATCGCGACAGTGATCTGCGCACTGTTGTTTGAACTGTCCACTGCGCCGACAGAGTTGGTCACACCCACGACGGGACTTGCGGCAAGCACCACGCCGGCGACTGACGCTGCCGGCTGAGTGAACATGCGCACTTCGCTGGCAGTGACGGCCGGAGAGCTGCCCGTAAAGCTTGCGGTGTAGGGGTTACGCGGCACATCGTTGTTTTCTATGTACAACTGGAATGCCCAGTTGCCGCTGCCGGTCGGGGTGATCGTGACCACGAACGTGGTGTTGCCACCCAGTGCTGCAATGCTTGCGGCCGGCGGTGTTGTCAGGGCGCAGGAGCAATTCTGCTGCAACGGAAACGTGACGGTGGGAGTGTTCGTCAGGTCCAGGGACGCATTGCCGTCGTTGATGATGGAGTACGTGCGCGTGAAGCCCACGCCCGCTGTCTGCGACCCGATCGGTGTGCTGCTGCCATCCGGCAGCCAGGTGCCCGTGAGTTCCAGGCGCATGTACGGCAGCGCGGCGGCCGTCCCGTGAAACAGAAGGATGTACGGGTCTTCGTTGAAGTCGTTGTTCGCAATGTCGATCCGGAAACTGAAGCCGGTGGCCGTGCCCGGGTCGACATTGATGGAGATCGTGGTGTTCAAGCCGGCACTGATGTTCGTCGAAGGCGAATTGGTGAGTGCGGCTGTGCAGTTGTTGAGGTTACTGAACGCGACGAGCGGCGTGCCCGAAAGCAGCAGCGGGTTGATGCCGTTGTTCTCGACCGTCAGGGTGAACGTGCGCCCGGTAAGGGGCAGCACGCCAATGTCGGTTGAGCCGGTGATACCACTGAACAGGGCGAGCCCCTGGTAAAAGACATCCATCTCGGCGCCTGAGTCCACCTTGATGGTGTGCGTGTTGCTGGTAATGCCCGTGCTCGGGCCGGAAACGGTGCCCGCGCTTACGATGACGTCCGCGGGCAGCAACCGGAATTGAAACGTATTATTCAAAGTCGCCGGCGGCGACGTGTCCACGTCTACTGTCACAAGATAGTCGCGACCAGCCCCGAAGCCCTCCTGGACCGCCTCGGTCAGACCGGTCAGCACCGCCTTACCCGCAACGGTGACAGCCGTGGTGGCAAGCTGCGTGTCGCCCACATTGATGGTGCCGCTGCTGTCCGCGTCGCGGTACAGCTTGATTGATACCCAGTCGGTCGTGGTGGCTGTGCCAAGCAGCGAAATCCTGACCTCGGTGCAGTTGGTCGCTGGAGAGCCCGTGTTGCGGTAAAGCCGGAATTGCAGCACTTCGTTGTCAACGCTGCCGGGCGCAACTGAGCCGGTGGCGGGCTGGCCGAAGCCAAAGAGTTCCACCGTCTGGGCGTGGGCCGCGGCAGACACGAACATGATCAGGCAAAGGAAATACTTCATGGTTCCCCAACGGCTGGTCGGCGCCAAACGGCGGATAATGAAAATGACCAGCCCCCAAGGCTGGTCATTCTGGAATGTCGGGGTGGGAAGCGCCAGATGCTAGTCTTGCGGGCCGGCGTGGAAGATGAACGCGATGGTTTCGTCGCCGCGCCAGATCACGATTTTCAGTTCAACGGCGCTGCCAACCTGTCGTGCCGCGGTGTTGATGTCGCCGGGCTGGCGGACGTCCAGGTCATTGATCGACACGATGTCGTCGCCGGCGCGCATGCCGTGGGTATGGAAAACACTGTCAGAGCGTAGGTTCATGACGCGCGCCGCGTAGGCCAGGCGCGTCTCGGGGTCGATGGCTTTGCCGAACACAAAGTCGTTTTCCATGATGTCGGGCAGGGTGCGCACAAGAATCTGGAACTCTTTCTGCGGCAGCGCGTAGTAGCGCTCGTCGGGCAGTTCCTCAAGCGTCAGGCCTTCGGGAACGCCACCGGCCTCGGCCGTGGTGCCAGCCGGGGTCTCAGGTTCCAGGGCAGGATCCTTGGGTGGCAGCGGCTTGCCGGCCGGCGCGTCCGGGAATGCGCCGGAGTTGCGCGCGGGAATGAACTGGACACCTGACGGCTGGCGTTCCCACACATCGGCGGGGTCTCCGCCTTCGATCATGAAGGTGCGCTGGTCGCCGCGGTGCTCAAGCACAACGGACGAAGCATTGATCTCGACAACGCGAATCAACCCGCCGGCAAAACTGTCGCGCACGCGAAACACGCCCTGGCGGGGCGGATTTCCCGGCACCGTGATGGTGACGCTGCGCATGGCGGGGTCATTGCTGAACGTGATGCGTGTGACCTCAAACAGGTAGCCGCCAAAGTCTTTCACATCCAGTCGTCGGCCGGTCGGGGTGACCAGCAGGGCCGGGTCAAGTTGCGCGGTGTCGGTGACCGGGTCAGGTGCGTCGCTGCCCCAGTGCAGCCCCAACTTGGGTGCCGCGAACACGAGCAGCAGTGCCACTACGCCAACGTTCAGGCTGACCAGCAGAATCGGCACCAGTTTGCTGCGCGGCGCCTGCTGGACAATCACCCGCTGCTCAGCTTTGGGGCTGAGGTCGTTCTCGTCGATGAATGCCAAGCGAACCTCCGTGGCGGGAATCATAGTTGGAACGCCCGGCAGGGCAATCGGATGGGAAAAACTCTCTTTTGGGGCAGACGCGGTCATTTACGACGGGCGACCAGCCACACCAGTAGCGGGGCGCCGATCCCGGCTGTCAGCACGCCAACCGGCAACTCGCGGCCGGGCAGGACGTTGCGGGCGGCCGTATCGCAGGCCACCAGGAACGCGGCCCCCATGACAGCGCTCATGGGCAACAGGATTCTGCGGCTGGAACCAACACTGAGCCTTACGATATGCGGCACGATCAACCCGACAAAGGCAATCGGCCCGCACCAGGCAACACAGGCCGCGACGCCCAGGGCGCCCACGCCCAGCACCAGTGAACGCACGCGCGCGACGTTGACGCCCTGGCTGTGGGCACGTTCTTCACCGGCGGCGAGTGATTGCAGCGCGCGGGTCTGGCTGAGCAGTACGCCCCCGGTGATTGCCACAAAGGGCGCAATCATCAGCACGCCGCGATAGCCGACCTGTGGCAGGTGCCCCAGGGACCACTGGATTGCGGCGTACAGTTGCAACTCATCGGCAGAGAACTGCAGCCCCGCCGAAACTGCGCCCGCCGCCAGCGAAATGGCCACGCCCGCCAGCAGCACGTCGTTGACGCGCGCCCGCCCGCTGCCCGCCAGCGCTGCGACAAACAGGCTGACGCCAAGTGCCGCGACAAACGCGAAGACGGCCACGATCGGCATCCCGCCCGGCATGCCGCCCAGCGCAGACCCAGCAAGCACGGCGACCAGTGCGCCCAGCGTTGCGCCGGCTGTGGTGCCGACTGTGCTTGGTGCCGCCAGCGGGTTTGCAAGAATCGTCTGGTAGCAGGCACCAACCAGAGACAGTGTGGCGCCGACCAGGCAAGCCATGATCACGCGCGGGATGCGCAGGCTTTGCAGGATGAATTCGCCGGATTCGCCTTCCAGCGCACCGCCGATCCACGGGGCCGAGACTGCCACCGCGACGCATGCGACGAGGATCAAGATGACGCGGGGCCTCATACGCCGGCCCCCGGCAGCAGCACCCGGCGGCTTCCCGCCTGCACCGATTCGAAGTGGATGCCAAAGATCTCGCCCAGCTTGCCAGGCAGGTCGGCATCGGTGTACGACGTTTCGAAGCGCACTTGCCCCTGGGCCAAGCCGACCACACGAACCGCCGCTGCGTCGCCGACATGGCTGAGCAAGTTGACATCGTGCGAGATGCACAGCACGCCGCGCCCTGCGCGCCACAGTTCGCCGAACAACCGGTACAGTGAAACCTGGTGCGCCGGGTCAAGGTGATTCGCCGGCTCATCCAGCAGCAGCAGCGGCGCCTCTTGCGCCAGCAGCGCCGCCACCGCCACGCGTTGCTGCTCGCCGCCAGAAAGCGTGCTCACAATGCGATCGGCAAACACCTCGGCGCCGGCCTGGCGCAAAGCATCGCGCGCAGCGGACTCGGCGTTGCGCCGCGACTCACTGAACCGGAAGCGCGCGCCCGCCACGAGGTCCAGCACAGACAGCGCCTCGGTGACCAGCGCCTGCTGCGGCAGCCACGCCAGTATCCCCGCGCGCTCACGGCCGCCGACCTGACGGGCGGGCCTGCCATTCAGCAGCACTTCGCCCGACGCGCGCAGCAGGCCCAGGGCGGCGCGAAACAAAGTGGTCTTGCCCGCGCCATTGGGCCCCAGCAGCGCGACGAACTCTCCTTCCGAGACACGCAACGACACATCCTGCAACAGGCGTTTGCCGCTGATTTCGACGCCGACGCGATTGAAAGAAAGCTCAGCGGCCAAGGCGCGTGATCTCCTGGCGCAGCGCATCCACCAGCATGAACGTGCGCCGCGCCGCCGGCACAAGCTGCCTGCCCTCAAGCAGGCCCACGCGACCCTGTTGCACAGCCGTCAGCGGCGACAGGCGCTGCCAGTCTGCCAGAATGCCCGCGCGCTCGTCGTCACCCAGGTCGTGGGCGAACGCCAGCACAATGATGATGTCGGGGTCGATCGCCAGCACTTCTTCAATGCTCAGTGTCGGCACACCGCTCACGTCCTGGTCAACGGCGTTGCGCCCGCCCGCCGCATACAGCACGCGCCCGTGCAGTGAGTTGCGCCGCATGAACGTCACCCCTGCCATCTGGCCGGGTGTGTGCGACATGGCCAGCAGCACGCGCGGGCCGTCTTTCGGCTCAGGCACCAGCAGCACCTGAGCCAGCTCATCGGCGAGCTTGTTCGCGGCTGCTTCTTTGCCGGTCAAGACGCCCAGGCGTCGCGTGCCCGCAATCACCTCTTCGGCTGTCAGCCATGGCACGAACTCGGCATTGCCCAACCCGCTCAGTTTTTCCCGCGCGGTGGCTTTGCTGTCGTTGCCGATGATCAGCGTCGGCTCAAGCCGCACGATCGCCTCTGTGTTCGGCATCAAGGCCGTGCCGCAGGTCGGCAGCGATTCGGCCTCGGGCGGGTAAACGCAGTATTCGCTGCGGCCCACCAGGTAATCGCCGGCACCGATCTCGTAGAGTGTTTCCGTGATGGGCGGCATCAGGCTGACAATGCGCGGGGTCTGATTGGGTGGCGGCTCGTGAGCCTCCGGTTCAAGGGCAATCGCAATCATCAGTGCGACCGCGCCCGCAAGCACAGCCAGCAACATCACGATTACCAGCGGGTTCTTGTGCATGCGCGCGGCGGGGGACGCGAGCATGGGCGCGCGCCCCTCAGCCTCCCTCGGGCCTTGGGCAAAGCAGTCTCGTGCAAGGTCTGGCTTTCACAGTGGCGGGGCCGCCGGGATTCTCACCCGTTTCCTGCGCGAGGCCGGCACTTTAGCGCCCGCGCCCAACTTGCGCTATGATGTGCTCATGCCTGAACTTGAACATCGCCATGCCGCTGAGCGCGCCCATTGCCCGGGCTGTGGCGCCGCTCTGGAGCTTGCCGCGCAGGAGATTCACGTTCTCTGCCGCTACTGCGGCACCGAAAGCAAGATCGTGCGGCGCCTGCGCGTGCTTGAGCCGGAGCTGCCGGACGGCCCGCCGCCCAAGCCGCCAGTAGACCCAGCCAAGGACTACGCGCACTGGGGCACCGAGGCGCTGGTCTGGGGCATCCTGAACGGGACCGTGCCGGCTGAGCAGGTCGCCATGGCCAAGGCGCTGGACAACTGGCCCCATGCTAACGAGACCATGGGGCGGCTTCTGCCGCATTACGTTTCGTTCATGCTGACCGCGCCCGACGAGCTTGACCACGCCATGCGCGGCGTGATCGGCAAGCTGATCTGCTGCAACAAGCTTCCGTTGCGTAACCTCGCGATTCGCGCCGGTCAGCGCTTTGGCTTCAGCAATCCCGGCAGCAGGGGGCTGCTGTTTTCACTCAGCCTTGGCGACGCGGGCACCGTGAAGCTGCTGCTCGAGATTGCCGAATGGGCCAGCGAACAGGGCTTGACCGACTACGCCAAGCACGCACTGATCGGTGTGCAGACCGCCATCGGGCGCGAAGCCGACTACCGCCACCTGTGCAACCAGATATTGATCGACCGGCTGCCCTATGTGCACGGCCAGGTCGCCGAGTGGATTCTGCGGCACCTGCGTAACGAACTTGACGTGGGATTCCGGCAGCCGCGTGCGCCGATGCTTGAACTGTTGGATGACATGGCTTCCGAGCACCCGGAACTGGTTGAGCCGCTGTCGAAGGCACTTCGCCCCTGCCGCCACGCCGAGAACATTCCGGACTGGGAGCAGCGCATTCGCCAAGTGCGTCGCCTGCGCAGCATGCCCGCAAAGCTGGCCGCGCTTGAAACCATGGGCAGGCCACCGAACGACATGTCGCAGCCGGCGACACAGGTTGCCGTGGACGAACTTTCCGCGCTCGTCCACGATGAGACCTTGGGCAAGGCGGCTGCGAACGTGCTGGCCGAGCAGTTCTGGGTCGGCGAAGGCGTCCCGCCGCCGATGCAGGCGTTGATGGATGCAGGCGGGGAAAGTCTGCCAAAGCGGATTCAAGAAGCGTTCCGGCTGCGAACCGGGCAACGATGAACGTCGGGCCGCTGGACCCGTTAACACAAGTCCCCCGCGTGAGGTGTCGTGAAGCCCCTGCCGAAACCGCCCATCTGGCTGCCCGGCGTTCTGCATCTTGCCCACGGGCTGATTGCGGGCGGCGTGGGGTACATGCTGGCATTTGCGGGCACGGCATGGTGGAGCTCAGAGCCCGGCAGCCCGCGCGCGACCGCGGTGCTGGTTGGCGCGGTGCTGCTGGCGATTTTCGAGGGCGCGTTTCTTGTGTTCTGGATAGCGCGCCGGCGACGCATGCGCCGCCTGTGGCGCGAAGCGGCGCTTGCCCTGAAACGCGACGACCTGGAAACGGCCCAGGTAAGCCTGCTCGAACTCTCCGGCTTTCTTGAGTATCGCATGGCCCCGCAACCGGTGCTGTTCTCGCTGGGCGTGGCGAATGAGGGCATGGGGCGCGAGCGCGAGGCGCTGGTGCTGTATCGGCGCTGCGGCGACTTCCCGCCGGCTCTGCGAGCCATCGGCGTGCTGCAGATGGCGCGCGGCTTGAACGACAGCGCAGCCGATGCGTTGCGCAAACTGGTGGCAAAGCACCCGAACGACCTTTCGGCAACGATTGCGCTGACGCTGGCGCTGTTTCGCGCGGGCCATCAGAGCGCGGCCCGCAAGGTGCTGCAACGGGCGCTGGAGCGGCGGCCGAAGTCCGAGATGCTGCGCCTGAATCTCGCGCGCGTTGAGAAAGGGGAGGAACCGGCGTTTGACCTGGGTGACCCGGGGTTGAAGGACGGCTAAGCGTGTTGTATTGATTGCGCCTCTCGCAGCGCGGCAGAAGTGCCCGCGGCGCGTGTTTGAAAACAGGGCCCCTTCATCTAATGGTTAGGATACTGCCCTTTCAAGGCAGCGATACGGGTTCGAATCCCGTAGGGGTCACCAGACAAGGGCGGCGGCGCAACAGCGCCGCCGCCTGTCAGCCGGTGGCGTAGCCAAGTGGTTAGGCAACGGTTTGCAAAACCGTCATACGCGGGTTCGACTCCCGCCGCCACCTCCACCGAATCATCAGCAGTGGCGCGACCCGAGCCGGTTGTGCCACTGCTTTGTTGCCTGAGTACCGCCGCCGGAAATCATTGAACTGGCCGGCACAATGCGCGTACACTCAGGCTCTTCGGATCCTTGAGGGCTCTGTCATGCGCTACCGTGCAGCGGCTGGTGTTGTGTTGACGGCGCTTCTGTTTGCGGCGAACGCGTCGGCTGAGACGTACTACGTGGACCCGGAGCAGGGCAAGGACTCCAACAACGGCTCCAAGGCCGCACCCTGGGGCACGCTCGAAGAGGTGATGGCAGCAGGCCGCGTAAAGGCTGGCGACACCGTCTTGCTCAAGGACGGCGACCATGGCCGCGCGGTCTTCAGCGGCGACAACGCCGAGGTTGTCACCATCGCAGCCGACAAAGGCTGCAAACCACAGCTCAGTTACCTCGAGATCACCCAGGGCACAAAGTGGCGCATCAAGGGGCTGGTGATCAGCGCTTCGTTCGCCAAGCAACCGTACGAAGGTGTGATGGTGAAAGTCGCTGACGGTGGCGCATCAGGCGAAATCACTGTCGAGGACTGCTTCGTGTACTCGACGCTCGATACATCGAAGTGGACGGCTTCCGATTGGATGAACGCCAACTCGGGCATGACGATGGGGCGCCACGGCACGGGCCACGTGTTTCGCAACAACTACGTGCTGAACACACGCTTCGCGATCAACCTGTGCGCCGAGAACTCGCTGTGCGAAGGCAACGTGATTTCGCATTTCTCGGCCGACGGCATTCGCGTGACGCGCGACGGCCAGACCGTGCAGCACAACGTAATCCGCAACATCTACGTGGACGACAAAGACGGCGACAAGAACCACGACGACGCTATCCAGTGCTTTCTCTTCAACAAAGGAACCGGCACCGTCCGCAACGTCACGATCCGCGAGAACCTGATCGTGATGCGAGAAAACGAAGAGCAACCACTTAAGGCAACCATGCAGGGGATTGGCTTCTTCGACGGCCCGCTGATCGACTTTGTGGTCGAGGGCAACGTGATCAACACCAGCCACTGGCACGGCGTCTCACTTTACGACGCGCAGGGCTGCAAGATCCTGAACAACGTCGCCTACACCCAATGGACGGAAGAAAAGCTGCGTCCATGGGTTGAACTCGGCAGTAAAGATACCGGCCCGGTCAAGGGCAACCAGGTGAAGGACAACTACGCGTACACGTTCAAGTTGAGCAACGACAAAGAAGTCGTCGCAGAAAACAACCAGACCGTCACCCCCGCAGTCCACCAGAAACGCCAAGCCGAGTTACTGGCCCTGATCGACGAAAAGCACGGCAAACTTCACCCTGTGGCCGGCTTTCGGCGGCTCGGCCTGGAGAAGTTCCGCTGGGCTGAGGGCAAGGTAGTCGACGGCGAGAATGGCCCGGCGATTGACACCATTGCCGCGGCACTGGGCAAGGGCAAACCGATCGTGCTCTTCGTGTTCACACGCGACGAAAGCGATGCACGCGAAACCGACGCGTGCCGCCAGTTCGAACGCGAAGTGCTGGACGACGAAGAAGTCGGCAAGCTGCTCGACCAGTGCGCAACGACCGGGATTCAACTCGGCGATGAGCTGCCGCGCGACGTGCGCAAGCTGTATGGCATCGGCAGCAAGTCACCGCAGATCGTGATTCTGGGGCCCGACGGCAAAGAAGTCTGGAGCGGCAAACCCGGCAACGCCAAGGCGCTGGTAAAACGGCTGGAAGCGGCGTTGCAGGGCATCAGCAGTGACGGCGGTTAATCTGGGGGGGCCATGCGCACCTGTCTACTGTTTCTCGCGGCAATCTTTTCCAGCGCCCTCTTTGCGGCCGACTTCTATGTCGACCCCGTCAACGGCAGCGCCGGCGGCAACGGCAGCGCCGCGAACCCGTGGCTGACGCTGCAACAAGTCGTGACCGACAACCTGATCGAGTCGCAGGACTGGAACGCCCACCCATACACCGCGGGCGCAACCCTGCAGCCCAAGAACGCCGGCGCGCCCGTGAGCGCAGGCGACACGATTTGGCTTCTTGCCGGCTATCACGGCCAGCTGGTCCTGAACGGTTACTACAACGCGCAACCCATCACGATTCGCGCGCAAGCCGGGCACACGCCACAGCTCAGCCGCGTCAGCATCATCGGCGCGCAGAATTGGGTGCTGGATGGGCTTTCCATCAGTACGGACCATGCTCCCGTGTTCGTCAACCAGACGATCGTCACGCTGCGCAATGACGGTTTCTGGGGGCCGGCTTCGGACCTTACCGTGCGCAACTGCGACGTTTTTTGCGGCGATGATTCCAGCACGTGGACCGCGCAGGACTGGATCGACAATGCCGGCACCGCGTTCGACGTGCGTTCCGATGACACAGTGCTCGCCAACAACACCGTGCGCAACACCCGCTACGCCATCGCCTGCAGCGGCGCCAACAACCACGTGCACGACAACGTGATTGACGGGTTTTCCGGCGATGGCATTCGCGGCTTGGGCAACTATGGCGTGTACGAGTACAACGCGGTCAAGAATGCCATTGATGTCGGCGACGGACACCACGACGACGGCTTCCAGAGCTGGTCAGTCGGCCCAGGCGGCGTGGGCACCGGCAGCGTCGTGGGCGTGGTGCTGCGCGGCAACATCTTCATCAATCACGAGAATCCCAGCCACCCGATGCGCACAACCACGCAGGGCGTTGGCTGTTTCGACGGCTGGTTCGACGACTGGGTGATCGAGAACAACGTCGTGATCACCGACCATTGGCACGGCATCACGCTGCTTGGCGCGCGCAATTGCCGGATTGTGAACAACACCGTGATCGACCTTTACACCGGCACGCCGGGGCCATCCTGGATCCAGATCGGGTTTCACAAGGACGGCACGCCCAGCGAGGACTGTGTGATCCGCAACAACCTTTCCAACACGATCAGCATACCCGCGGGCCAGACGAACATTGTTTCCGACCACAACATCCTGGTCACCGACCCGACGCTGTTCTTCGTGGACCCCAGCACATACGACATGCGCCTGCTGCCAGCCTGCGCAGCCGTGGACACCGGCAGCAACACCCTCATGCCAAGCCTGGATGCCGACAAAATCGGCCGCCCCTACAACGGAGTAGCGGACGTAGGAGCCTACGAGTGGCACCCCATAGGCTGGACCGGCCCCACTGGCGGCAGTGGGGGAGGAGACGGAGGCGGAAGCGACAGCGGATGCTCAACCGGCACGCCCAGCGGATGGTTCTGGCCCGCGATATTGGCCCTGTGCGCAAGTTTGCTGGCCACGCACCCAAAGCCGCGCAAACACGCAGCCGGCTCAGAATGACATAGGCCCGCACAGTCGCGGCTCGCACAATGCGCTGACCGTCCGCCGAAGGAACAGCGGGGCATCTCGTACTCTGGCTGGCCAGTGGACGCGAAACGCCGGCACGTTTACCCTCACGCGCCACGCTCGTGCAGGTGGTGAACTGGACCAGAACGCAGGGCATTGGAAGTGAATACAGGGTGGCAGATAGGGTGAGCGGCAGTTTTTGTCTGGCACAGCAAATGCCGCCTGACATGCTTGAAATACGCCAGCGTGGGCCTGTAGCTCAACGGTTAGAGCAGGGGACTCATAATCCCTTGGTTCCGGGTTCGAATCCCGGCGGGCCCACCACTGCTTGCGCTTGCGGCGTTGGTTCTGGTTTTGCCCTGGCGGCTCTTCGGAACGGGTGCACGAACTGCGCCGCCCAGCTTTCGGGCATCTCGCCGTCGATCAATCCGTAACTTTGCGGCCATTGCCTGGTGCGCAGTGCGGTGCCGAACAGGTCATCCCACAGCGGCACCAGCACCGCAAAATTCTTGTCCAGCGCCTCGGGTTTGTCCGCGTGGTGCCAATGGTGGAACTTCGGGGAGGTCAGCACCCGGTCCAGCCAGCCAAACTCAATGCGCGCATTCGCATGAATCAGAACGGCATGAAAGCTGATCAACAGCACGTATGCGTAGATTGGCCCCTGCTCAAAGCCCAGCACGAACACTGGTACAAAGCCCGCTGCTCGCGTGATCAGGATATCACCCAGGTGCAGGCGCGAGCCCGCAAGCCAGTCCATCTCGCGGCTAGAGTGATGCACCGCGTGCAGGCGCCAAAGCCACGGCACTCTATGGAAAGCGCGATGCACCCAGTAATTGGCAAACTCGACGGTCAGCACGACCAGCACGAACTGCAACACCGGGTGCAACGAGGCAACCCAGTCGCGGAATTCAGATTCGAGCACCCAACTGAACAACAAGTGCGCCGGCGCAACACTCAGCAGCGCGATGACGCCGATGGCGACGTGGCTGGCTGCAAAGTGCGCGAGGTCGACATGCCAGCCGGCGCGCAGCACTTTCTGCCGACGGCCCAGCCAGCGCTCGAGCGGTACGAAAATCAGGCATAGCGCAAACAGGTCCAGCAGCAGGAAGTCCAGCCCGATCAGCGGCGCGTCGAAGGCATGCTCAACCGGTTGCGCGTCGCCGCCCCCGAGCGCTAACGCGCACATGGCCAGTACCAGCGCGATCCCGCCGCGTGTTCGCTGGCCTTTCAGCGCGAGGCTGATGATTGCCAGCACGATCGCCACGAAGATTCCGCCCTGGATCAGCCCGCGGATGAACGGCATCGGGTAGTGCTGGCGCAGCGACTCGGTGCTCAAGGGCCCCGGAAACAGCAGGCAGAGCACAGACGGCAACGCCAGCAAACCCAACCAGAGTGCAATAGCACTGACCGCGCGCGCGGCGCGAACCCTGCGAGTCCTTTGTGGGAGCGTGCCCATCGGCAAACTATATAATGGCAGTATATATAATGCAAGCGAATTTGCTGCTTACTTCTGCATCACCCAGGTCGCCATCGCTCGTGTGTTCTGAACGTTCACCGTCTTGATCGGCTCCAGCAGCGTCGCACTCAGGTCGGCTGTCAGGCGCAGCATGTCTTCCAGGCTGGTCGGCAGGATGTCCCACTGTGTGCCCGGCATGCGGTAGCGGCCGTCGCCCAGCGGCTTGGCGTGCTGCTCCATGCTTAGTGTCGTGGCAAGCCGCGCAAACCAGACGCCGCCCGGTGTGAGCACGCGCCAAGTTTCGCGCAACACGGCGTTGAACTCGTCGCGCGTACCCAACAAGTGCAGCAGCGCGTTGCAGATCACTCCCTGAAAATGGCTGTCGGGCCATGGCAACGCGGCCGCGCTGCCGTGAACGATGTTACCGACGGGTGCGAGATTGGCCGCGATCAGTTTGCTGACGGCGCCTTCGTGGCTGTCGATCCCGTAGACTTCAAAGCCGTTGCGCGCAAACCATGCCAGGTTGCGTCCGCCGCCGCAGCCGACGTCGACGATCCGCGAGCCCTGCTTGAAGCGGCCCTTGAGCACCTGGTCCAACAGGTAGATATCCATGCCCGCAAGTTCGACGTTCAACGCATCTGCATCCATGGCGCCCTTTGTGCTATGTTCGCCGACGTCATACCCGCACAGGTACACCGATGTCGACCATCATTCGCCACGAGCCAATGCTCGAAGCCACGCTGATCGAGCGCCGCAACCGCTTTCTGGCCGACGTGCGCCTCGAGGACGGCACGAAGCTGACCGCCATGTGTGCCAACACCGGCACGATGAAAAGCTGCAACGAGCCAGGCCGGCTTGTGGTTCTGAGCGACAGCATGAACGCCGAGCGCAAGTACCGCCACACCTGGGAGTTGATTCACATGGGGCAATGCTGGGTCAACGTCAACACCGGCATTCCCAACGGCACGGTCCGGCGATTGATTGACGCAGACGCCGTGCCCGAGTTGACAGGCTACGCGTTCATCCGCAACGAAGTGAAGTACGGCAAAGACGGCAAGAGTCGTATTGACCTGCTGCTGACCGAGCAGGCGCCGCCCAAGAAGCGCAAGAAAGACCCCGACCCCGAGCCCCGCTGCAAGCCCGACGGGCGACCCGACTGCTATGTTGAGGTCAAGAATACTTCCATGCGCATCGACGACTTTTCTGCGTTTCCCGACGCCGTCACCGAGCGCGGCCAGAAACATTTGCGCGAACTGACCGCACTAGCCAAGAAGGGAGTTGGCGCGGCGATGTTCTATTTCTGCGGCCGCACCGACACACGCGCGTTTCGACCTGCCGACGAAATTGACCCCGAGTACGGCAAGCTGCTGCGCAAAGCTGCCAAGGCCGGCGTGCTGATTCTTCCGTACCAGGTCGAGTGCACGCCGCAGCACACGCGGCTGCTCAAGAAGCTGCCGGTGGAGTTGTAGCGCGGCGCTTGCGCAGACTCAGAATCTGCGTTACTTCCGGCGCCTTGATCACCATGCTCATGCCCGCGTAGACCACCATACCCGCCGCCACCGCCGCAAACACCGACAGCACGCGGCTTGCGCGCCCTATCAGCCCGAACTCGCCGTACAACGCGGCTTGGACGGCAAACGCGGCGACACCCATCAACGCCGCTAGCAGCAACGAGCGCACCAGCGAAACCGGGAATGAACGCAGGGCGCTGGGCGTGAACGGCTGCGCAAGTCGCTCGCTTACTTGCGGGATGGCCGCGGCGCGCATGCTTTCAAGGATGGTTCCCTTGAGTCTGCGCTTGAGCATCCAGACCAGCAGCACCAGATTCACCGCGCCGGAAATGGCGGTGCCAAGCGCCAACCCGGCTTCAAGCAGCGGCGTCTGCAACAGGATGACGTTGGCCACGACGTTGACGATGACGGACAGCAGCGCGATGCGCGTCGGGGTCCGGTGGTCGCGCAGCGCGTAGAACGCTTTCGTCAGCAGGCTGATCACGCTGACAATCGGCAGGCTGATGCACAGCACGGCGACAACCATTGCGCTGCGGCGCAGCATCTCGGCGTCGCTGTTCGGACCGCCGAACAGCAGGTGCGTGATCGGGTATGCAAGTGCAGCCAACCCAGCCGCGGCTGGAAACGCGATAAACGCAATCAAGCGCGCGCTGTTCAGCAGGCTGGCGGTCAGTTTCTCAAGCTGGTTGTCCGCGGCAAACCGCGACATCAGCGGGAACATCGCGGTACCCAGCGCAACGCCGACCAGCCCGAGCGGAAACTGGAACAGGCGCGAGGCATACGAGTAACTGCTGACGGCGCCGTTGCCCTCAATCAGGAACTCGGCCAGCACCTGGTCAAGAAACGTGTTCACCTGAAACACAGCCAGCGCAAACAGCATCGGCGCCATGGCCTTGAACGTGTCGCGTACCCCCGGCTCAGACAGGGCCAGGCGCGGCCGGGCCAGCAGCTTCAGCTTTCCCAGCGATGGCAGCTGCACGGCCCACTGCATGACACCCGTGGCAAGCACGCCCAGCGCCATGATCATGACCGCGCGCTCCGTGTCTGCGCGCAAAGGCGTCAGCCAGATCAGCACCAGCACGACAATCCAGCCGATGTTGGCCAGTGCCGGCACCAGCGCCGGCACGCCAAAGCGGCTCCAGCAGTTCAACGTGCCGGTCTGCAGCGCCGCAAGGCAGATGAACACCACATAGGGCAGCAACACCGCCAGGTACTTTCGAAAGAGCTGGAACTTGCCGGGGTCGTCGAACCACGCCGGGTCCATCACGTACGTCAAGCCGACCACGATCAGCGTGATCGCCCCCAGCCCGAAGATCAGCACCGTTGAAAGCGTTCCCAGAAAGGTGCGCGTGGCAGCCAGGTCGCCCTTGAGGCGATAGCGAGTCAGAATCGGAATCGTCGCGCTGGAAAGTGCACCTTCGCCGAAGAGCTTGCGAAACAGGTTCGGCACCGTGAACGCCAGGAAAAAGGCGTCCATCTCGCGACTGAAGCCGAACAAGCCAGCCAGCATCACGTCACGCGCAAGGCCGGTGATGCGGCTGACAAAGGTTGCGCCGGAAACGACAATCGCCGAGCCGATCACAGACCGGCCCGGCGATTCGAAACTGCCAGAGCGCCGATCCTCTTCAATGCGCACGGATTCGGCGGCGATGTTGTCCGCGCTCAGCGCCAGTTCGGGCGCCGCGCTGCCTTCGACGTTTGGCTCAGGCGTGCCCCCGCTCACGCTACTCCTGCGCGCCGTACTTTTTCTGAAGCTGCGCGCGAATCTCGGCGACGTAGGCCTTCGCGATGTCCTGCAGCGGTTTGCCCTCAGCGCCATTCACACGCACGCTGACTTTCACGCGCACGCTTTCGCCTTCGGTGCGGTCGAACACGCTGACGCGCACTTCCTGCGTTTCCTTCTCGAGGGCATTCTTCTTTTTGCCGCGCAGGTAGCCCTTTTCGGGCTCGCTCTGGTCAACCTCGCCGTACTGTTTCACTACCGCCTGCGCAACCTCAAACGCCTGGGCGCGGTTCACGCGAAAGAAGGCAATCGCCTCGTCGGCCGCCACGGGGTCTTCCGACGTCGTATCCACGGTCGGCTTTTCGTCGACGTCTTCGCCCTTCCATGCCTTGAGCACACGGAACACCGCGTTGCAGTACTCGCGCGCGTCGTCGGGCCGCTCGCGGTCATTCGCGTTGCGGGCGTACCAGCAGTGCACGATCAGGCGCGAGCGTAACTCTTCGGGCGAACTCTTGTCATACACCTTGCCCTTGACGTTGATGCCGTCGCGCTGGTTGGCGTCGTGCGGCTTGTAGATGCCCTCGAGCTCCATGTTGTCGCTGTCTTCCCAGGTGATTTCGCCGTTGTCGCGCATCACCAGGCGAAAGGCCTCCCACGTGTCGCGGGTAGTGTCGTTGTAGTCATGGCGCCAGCCGTCGTGGCCCTCGGGCGTGCCGGTGAAGTGAAAGAACTCGGCGGCGTCGCGGCAACTCGACAGGCAAATCAGCAACAGCGGCAGTACCAGCAGTGTCTTTTTCATTGGTCTCTCGTCAGGACTACTTCAGGACTTCTTCCAGGGAATGTCGTCAACGCCCGCGCGTTTGTTGGCGGCACGGGCGACTGTGAACAGCCAATCCGACAAACGGTTCAGGTACTTCACCGCCGGCGCCAGTCGTGGCGCGTCTTTGGTGCGGGCCGCGCGCAGGCCGCTGACTTCGCGCTCGGCGCGGCGGCAAACCGTGCGGGCGAGATGCAGGCGCGATGCAAGTTCGCTGCCACCGGGCAGGATGAAGTTGCGCAGCGGCGCCAGCTCAGCGTCCAGGCGGTCAATCTCGCTTTCCAGCGGCGTGATGTGAGACTCGCTGATGCTGTCGCCGGACTTGCCGTCGCCCGAAGCCAGCATCGCGCCAAGCGTGAACAGCTCGTTCTGGCGGGCCGTGAGCAGCCGGCACAACTCATCATCGCCGCCCGCGGAAATTGCCATTCCGATCACCGAGTTCAGCTCATCGACGGTACCATACGCGCTCACGCGCGGGTCGTGCTTGGGCACGCGCTGGCCGCCAAAAAGGCCCGTTGAGCCATCATCCCCGGTCTTGGTATAGATCTTCATCGGGCGCAGAGTGTAGCAGTTGACGCAACCCGGAATAAGCCTGTGGAGAGCCCAGTGCACAAAATCGATACACGCATCCAGGCCGCCCTGGTGACCGGCAGCGCCAGGCGCACCGGCCGCGAGCTGGCACTTTGGCTTGCGCGGCAGGGCGTCAAGGTCGCGGTTCACTATCGCGACTCTAAGGAAGAGGCGCAGGCGACGCTTGCCGAATGCAACACCCTGGCGCCCGGCTGCGTGCTGGTGCAGGGCGACCTGCGCGACCCCGACCAGGCCGCGCGCGTCGTTGAAACGGCCGCCAAGGGTCTCGGCAGCCTGCACGTGCTCGTGAACAACGTGGGCAACTACCTGCGCAAAGACCTGTTCGAACTCACGCCGGACGAGTGGCGCGACCAGCTTGAAAGCAACCTGTACACCGCATGGTGGTGCATGCGCGCCGCGGCCCCGGCCATGAGAGATCGCGGTTTCGGCCGCATCGTCAACGTCGGCTATGCCGCGGGCGAACGCAGCACCTACAACCGGCTCACGGTCCCGTACCACATTGCCAAGACCGGTTTGGCGACACTCACGCGCAGCGCCGCCGCCTCGCTGGCAAAGTCAGGCGTGACGGTGAACACGATCGGCGTCGGGATTCTGTCGAACAGCGTGGTCAAGCCCGTGAACCCGCCGGCTGGGCGCTTTGCCGAGTACGCCGACCTGTGCAACGCGCTGGCGTTCTTCCTTGCCACCGAAAGCGACCACGTCAGCGGCACACAACTGGATGTGAGCGGCGGCTGGATCCCAGAGCAGATTCTGTAGTCGCAGCGCGACCCTCGGTGCACGCTATTGGGCCCACTTGGGTTTGCGCTTTTCCAGAAATGCACCGATGCCTTCTTTGCATTCGTCGGTGCTGCGGGCCATCGCGTTCATGTCGCTCGCCCACACCAGCGCTTCTTCTGTGCCCATTTCGTGAAGCCGCCAGAACATGCGCTTGACCGTGGCCATCGCCTGCGGCGCGTTGCCGTGCAGCATCTTGGCCATCGCGTGAATCGTGGCGTCGAGGTCGGCTTGCACGACCACTTTCGTGACAAGTCCGAGCCGGTGGGCCTCGTCCGCGTCAATCGTGCGCGCCGACAGGCACAGGTCGCGTGCGTTGCGTTCGCCAATCTGGTGGGTCAGCAGCACCATGACAATCGCCGGGATGAAGCCAATCTTCACCTCCGGGTAGCCGAAGGTCGCCTCACGCGTGGCCACCACGAAGTCGCAGCAGGTTGCGAGGCCGCAGCCGCCGGCCAGCGCAGCGCCATGCACCACGGCGATGGTCGGCTTGGGAAATGAGTACAGCTTGACGAAGAAGTCGCGCAGCTTGTGCGAATTCTTCTGGTTGTCGTGCACAGTGGCCGTTTGCAGCCCCTGGATCTCTGCCAAGTCGGCGCCGGCGCAGAACACGGGCCCATTGCCGCGGATGAACACGCTGCGAATCGCGTCGTTGTGGCGCAGGCCATCCAGCTCGGTGCTCAGCACGTCCACGAGCTCGCCGCTCAGCGCGTTGCGCTTGTCAGGCCGGTTCAGGCGTATCGTGGCGGCGCCCAGCTCGTCATCGACTTCAATCTTGATTGCGTCAAAACCGCTCATGCCGGCACTCCGTTTCCGTTCGCGCTGAACTTGCGCGAAAGCTCCTGCGCCTCTGCCGCGCAGTCCAGCAGTCTATCGACCGAGTAAGGCGTGTCGTGCCCCAACCGCTTCAATAACGGAATCAACTGCAGCGTGTCCATGTTGCCCACCAGCTCATCCTCGGCAAACGGGCACCCGCCGATGCCGCCAATGGCGCTGTCGAACAGCCGGCACCCGGCATCCAGCGCGCTTTGCACTTTCGCCTGCATCGTGGCAGGCGTTGCGTGCAGGTGCACGCCCAGTTGCACACCGGGCACGGCGGCCCTGACCGCGGCAAAGGTCTCGCCGACTTGTGGCGCGGTCGCCACGCCCACAGTGTCGGCCAGTTGCACGGTCACGGCGCCCAGGTCAACGGCACGGCGCGCAAACTCGATCACGCGTTTCGCCTCGTGGTGCTCGCCGTAGGGGTTGCCGAACGCCATGCTCAGGTACACGACCAGCTCGATCTTCTGTGACCGGCACAGCTCGCTCATCGCCGTCAGCTCGGCCCACGCTTCGTCGAGGCCCTTGTTGGTGTTGCGCTGCTGGAACGTCTCGTTGACGCTCATCGGAAACCCGGCTGCATGAATGCGCCGGCCGCCGACATGGCCGAACTTGTGATTCGCGGCCACAATGCCCTCAACGCCGCGCAGGTTGGCCACAATCGCGATCAGGTACAGGCCCGGCGCGGTCTTCATGTTCTCGAACACGACCGCGGTGTCCGCCATCTGGGGCACCGCTTTGGGGCTGACGAAACTGCCAAAGTCGATGCGCCGCACGCCCGCCTGGATCAAGCGGTTCATGTAGGCGATCTTGCGGTCGGTCGGAATGAACTTGGGCAAGCCTTGAAAGGCGTCGCGCGGGCATTCCGTGAGCGTAATCATGTCGGCCATTGTCAGAGCATACGGCAAGTCAAGGCACGCAGGCAACCCGTTCCCATGGGCATGCGCTTTCGGCACAATACAAACATGGCCAACGACAACTTTTCATCCCTGCTCAGCAGCACGCTGGTGATGGAGATCGACGCCTTCATCCATCGCAACGGCGGCGATTATGCTGCATGGGTGGTCGGCATGACCGCTGATGCCGACACCGCGCTCAAGGCCCATGGCGTAGATCGGGCCAAGCACAAGGTCTTCACGCTCAACGCGCTGACCGACAAGCGCGCCGGTTCCGTGGTTGGCTACTTCGCCGCAAAGGGTTGCGTCGCCGGCCGCGAAGAAGATTCCGGCTTTCTTTACTGCTACCGGCGCGCGTTCAACACCACTCCCTGAGCAATTCTTCAACGAATCCGGCGCCCGCGCGTTCCATGGTTGTCGTTTCTCAACCAAAACGCCCGCCGGAGATTCCCCATGTCGCCACGCATTGCATTGCCTGTCCTGCTGCTCCTCTGCGCCACCGGCCTGAGCGCCCAACGCTGGAGCCAGCCGAAATCAAACGTCACGGGCGAGGCCTGCCCCGAGCTGCTGCTCGAAGAAGAAATGGTGCAGGGCCCCAAGCTGACCCAGGACGACTTCGACGGCAAAGTCGTCTTCTTCATGTTCTATCGCCGCGACTGCCAGGGCTGCGAGACCATCGCCATGCCGCGGCTGCAAAAGCTGTGGGAGCGTTACAAAGACAGCAAGTGCGTGCTGGTGCTGGCGATCAACACGGCGTTTGACAAAGAAACCTACCCCTACCTCGCCGATGTCGAACAGACGCGCGAGCACCTGAAACGCATGCGCTGGGAAATGCCCGTCGCGCGCGACTTTGACGAACTTTCGTATGAGCTGTTCGAACTCGACGAAGAGGTCGGCACCCCGCAAGCCGTCATCGTTGACCAGCACGGCACCGTGCGCGACCACGACTGGTACTCAGCCGAGCCGGAATGGGAACACCTTGAGGCGACCTTTGAACGCCTCTCGGCAAACCTGAACTGTGACTGCCACGTCAAGCCGCGCGAAGTCACGCGCGCCTGCCGCGGCTCGTTCGACGCCTTCGAAGAGGGCGACTACACCAAGGCGTGGGACGAAGCCGACGCCGTGGACAAGTCGCTGGTGTCAGGCGACGACGACCGCAAAGACGCCAAGTACATGAAAGAGTTCGTAGAAAACCTGGCGCGCAAGAAGATGCAGCGCATCGAGCATAACTTCTACTACGACCCGATAGATGCCTTGGATCGCGCCAAGCCGGTGCTCGACAAGTTCAAGGGCGTGCCCGGCGTAAGCAAGTTCAGCGCCCGCATCGAAGAATGGGCAAAGTCCGGCATGTTGGAGGATTTCGTCAAGGCCCGCGACGAGCTGGAGAAGATTGACTCAGAGTTCGGCGAGATCACGAAAAAGGGCGGCGTCACAGACGACGCCAAGGCGCAGTACCTCAAGAAGCTCGAGGGCATTGCCGAAAAATCAGGCAACAACGCGATCGGCGCCCGGGCCCGTAACCGCATCGGCACCGTCAGCGGCAAGGCACAGCCGGCGCTGACACGCGGCAACAGGGGCGGCGGCGACACAGCCAAGGCAGGCCCAACCCGCAATTCCGGAAGCGCCAAGCCCGGCGCCGACAGCGGCAGCAAGAGCCGCGTAGGCTCGTCCGGATCAAGCAAGCCGGAAACCCGCAACGCCACGCCCCGCGCCAAGACCGACATGCGAGCCACCCGCAGCTCCCGCAGCAAAGTAAAGTCAGGCGGCTAACCGCCCCGCAAGAGTGAACGCCAGACCAGCGATCAACAAAGCCGTCCGGCCCCGCGCGCAAACGCGGGGCCGAACTGCGCTTCCCAATACTCGCGTCGGACAGCCGAGGCCACGGCCGAGAATGCAGCCTTTCGCCGGTTGCCAATTCGCCTACGTTGCCGGTGGTCAGAAGCGCGGCGCTCAAGTCAAGAAACACGGTTTCGGTGTGGGGCGCCCATGCAGGCGAACCACAAGGGGGACAGGCACCTCCGCTGCGCTGCGGTGCCAGTCCCGGGGCCCGCCTGGTCCTCGTGGCGGAATCGGTGGACCGTGGTTACGCCGTTGGTGGCCAGCTCGTGCACCAGTGAAGCCATGCCCTTGCCGTAGATGTACTGCACCGAGCCCGTCTCGGTGTCCTCATCATCATAACGGATTTCGCCGGCCTTGGATCACTGTCATCACCGCCCCGGAAGTCATCGGACCTTGCAAAGAGGGCATTCTCGGAAAGGCCAGAGAAGTGCCCTGTTGATTCAGATCTACCGATTCAGGGTAAGGTCAACTGGTCGATCACCAAACGCCTCACTAATCTTTGCGCGGACGCTATTAAGCTCTGCCGCGTTTACATGAGACAAACCACTTACAAATACTTTAGTAACGACTTTTAGGTTCCCTATAATCAATAGTCCCTGAACCGTAGCTGCTGATGCCTCAAGCATTCTCAACGTTTCAAGTTTCGGTAACCGTGACGCAATCGCTATCAACGCGTCGTTCGCTAGCGACGGGCCGCTAACCTCAAGTCGCCGCAACCGTTGAAGCTTCTCCAAGCCCGCAAGTTTGCTTGTAGTAATCGCTGGGAGGCTTGTAAACACGATAGACTCGCAGGCCATCGACTTGCCCAGATCGTCGAAAAGCTCGCCAGTGAGATTGACGGAATTGTGCAGCTCCAAGTGTGTCAACGAAAGAGATTTTATCAACCGGCTCAGGGCGCTCTCGGTGACGCTACTGCCTAGAGTAAGAGCAAGAGACCTTAGCTTGCCACCTTCAAGATGGATAAGGTGAGCATCACCGATGCGCCCGCCTTTCAACGCGAGGGACACCAACTGTGGCGCACCAGCGAGCACCTCAATCTCCTCCTCATCTAACTGGAATGATCCTCTAAGCTCAAGTTCCCTGAGACCTTGTTGCGGCAGCCATAAGTTAAATGAATCTGGCAATGTGATTACATCCGCTAACAGTAGTCGCTTCAAGTTGCGAAGCCCCTTAAGTCCGCAAAAGGCCTTGCGGTCGATGTCGGCGCAGTACCAGCACTCGAGGCGCTCCAGTTGCGAGAGGTCGGCAAACGCCTCCAGCCAACTCGAGTCAAAATTTGCTTGCGTCCGCACCTCGATTTCCACGGGTACCGAAGCACCACGCAAATTGCGAAGGTGCAAGGACGTGACTTGCCTCACTCGGTCTATGATCAGGCGCCTGAGTGACTTGAATCTGGTCAGATCCTCGGCCCAGGCTGCTGGTGCGTCCGGTACGCTGCAATCACATAGCCAGAGATCGGTAACACTGTCTCGGCTTGTGAGGTCGATAGCATTGAAGAGGACCGCCCATTCCACCGCATACAGCTTTACGCGCTTTCGGTTCATCAACTGAGTGGCGTCAGGCTTGTTCTGTACAACCGCCCAACTCTCTTCTGCTAACTCTTCTGCGTGCAGAAAGGGCATAGGAAGCAGTATCAGGAAAGCAACTATCAATAGCGGAGTGTTCATAATACTATCCCCCTGACGGCGGAATATCTTCGTTCTCGGGGTCGGAAACGGGGTCAGGCTACTTGTAGATGCCTTTACTGTACGGCTTTCTGGGTTGCGCTTCGTTTCTCCTGCTGCATTGGCGAATGATAAAGGGGACAGGCACCTCCGCTGCGCTGCGGAGCCAGTCACCGCGCCCGCCTGGTCTTCGTGGCGGAAGCGGTGGATCGTGGTTACGCCGTTGGTTGCCAGCTCGTGCACCAGTGAACCCATGCCCTTGCCGTAGATGTACTGCACCGAGCCCGTCTCGGCGTCCTCATCATCATAACGGATTTCGCCGGCCTTGGCCTCGCCATTTCCGCCGCGTCACGTTACGGAATGTCCACTTGCACTCTGCAGGTTACATCGAAGCGCACTTCACATCGTGCAACCAACTCCACTTGCGATACATCCGACGTCTGCCGATACAACTCAGCAGTGCTGGATAAGACATCGCCGTGAGCTAGGAGTGGAATCGATAGCTGCGCCGGACTTTCCTGTTCGGGAATGCCATCGCGCCACGCCAGAAGCTCTCTCAGGTACGCAGCATCTACTTGCATGGTAGTTGTAGATACCTGCCCGCTGTGGTAATGCACCCGCACAACTGCGGAGTACTTGTACTCCGAGTCCTGAAGATCGACATCCCCGACTGATGGGACAAGTAGCAGGTTCAAGTTTTTCACGGCGGGTCTGTTGTCGATGAAGTAGACCGGCAGCCAAACACTTTGTTGTGCAGACGCGTCTTGCCATTCAACGTCGAAATCAATGAGGAACATACTCAGCGGCTCGGAGGACTCGTACACTGGGCTCGTTCTACACGACTCATGGATGCGGCAGTATTTGGACAGTGGATGCAGCGCCACCCACATTAGCGCAAGCAGTAGTACCATGCCTACAAAGATTAGGGCATGTTGCCGACTCAGTCGGCGACGACGTTGCTCGCACCCCTCCTTTCGTGTATTCATTCGCAGTCCACGCCTTGGTTGGGCGGCCAGTACTTGACGTACTCTTCCCAACCCAGTTTTTCAAAAGGAACGACATCTTCGAGTGTGTGTCCCGCCACGCCTTTCCCGTAGCGAACAACACTTCCGTCACTTGGCTTCTCCCCTCTCGCGGTGTTCACCCTATCAGGTGTTCCAGCTCCTGCACCACTCTCTCTTGATGGAACGAAAACGGGGTCAATGATGAGGGGGGCAGGCACCTCCGCTGCGCTGTGGAGCCAGTCCCCGCGCCCGCCTGGTTCTCATGGCGGAATCGGTGGACCGTGGTTACGCCGTTGGTTGCAAGCTCGTGCACCAGTGAACCCATGCCCTTGCCGTGGATGTACTGCACCGAGCCCGTCTCGGTGCCTTTGACATGATAACGGATGTTGCCGACCTTGGGCCTGCCATTTCTGATGCTCCTGTCCCGGTTCTGGTGGACCTGCATGGTGCTGGGTGCCTGGGCCGTGCAATCGTCCTCGTGCATGCCCGTTCGGGGGCGGGTTGCGGTGCCTCGTCTGTGCGCTATCTTGGCGGCTTGGGGCCTGGAGATGCGATGCGCGCTTTCTTGTCTGTTGCGGCCTTGGCCGTCCTGCTTTGCCTGAACCATTCCTCATCTTCTGTCGCGCAGGAAGCCGCCGAGGCGCCGGTGTTGATCCGGCTTGCCGATTGCCTGGTGTTGCCCGCAGTCGGTGCTGGGGGCCGCAGCCCCGTGCGCGTGGATGCGCTGGAGGCCTCGCTGCTGCGCGACGGGTTCAAGCCGCCCAGCGCGGGCGACAAGCTGAAGCGGCACGACGGCACCGAAGTTGCCTGGCGCGCCGCCAAAGCCGACGACGACGGCTGGCTTGCCGGTGACGACCTCGCCGGCGGGTACGCCTGGTGGACGGTGCCGGCCAAGGCAAGCGGGATCTGGCTGTTGAAAGCGCGCGGCCACTCCGGCGTGTACGTCAACGGCGAGTTGCGCGGCGGCGACCCATACGGCACGGGCAACCTCACGTTGCCGGTGGCGCTGGCTTCCGGCGACAACCAGCTGCTGTTCCTGATGGGCCGGGGGCGCATCCAGGCAAGCCTGGAACGTGTGCCGGCGGGCCATTCGGGCTTGTTTGTCGGCTCGGACTGGACGCTGCCTGACCTTGTCGAGGGTGACGCGTTCTCGCCCCCGCGCTTCGCGGCTTCCGTAGACATCATCAACGCGACAAGCCAGTCGCAGAGTGTGCGGCTGCTGGTCAAGGGGCTGGGCAACTCGTGGCTGAACGATCAGGGCAGCACGATTCAGCCGCTTTCAGTGCAACGGATCGGTTTTCCCATACCCGGCCCCGGTGAGCTGACGGGTGACCAATCTTTGAGGATTGCGGTGTGCAAGGGCGACCCGCTGGAAGAGTGCGCGGCGGGCGAGTGCACAGTCCGGGTCAAGCATCGCGGGGCGCCGCGGAAGGTCACGTTCACGAGCGGGATTGACGGCAGCGTGCAGTACTACGGCTTGCTGGCTGCCAAGCCGCTTGCGGGGCAGACTGAGAAACCGGGGATTGCATTGTCCTTGCATGGCGCGTCGGTTGAAGCGATCGGGCAGGCGGCTGCGTACAGCCCCAAGAGCTGGTGCCACATCGTGTGCCCGACGAACCGGCGGCCGTTTGGTTTTGACTGGGAAGACTGGGGACGGCTTGACGCGCTGGAAGTGCTGGCGCACGCGCAGGCCACGCTTGACCACGACCCGCGCCGCATATGGCTCACGGGGCATTCGATGGGCGGCCACGGCACGTGGACGGTGGGGGCGCACTTCCCGGACAAGTTTGCGGCGATCGGGCCGAGCGCCGGCTGGCAGAGCTTCTGGACGTACGCCGGCGGGGGCGGCCACCCGGAACAGTTCAAGCTGTCGCCGATTCTTACTCGCGGCGCAAACCCAAGCCGAACGCTGTTGATGCAGCACAATTACAAGTCGCAGGGTGTATACATTCTTCATGGCGACGCCGACGACAACGTGCCGGTGAGCGAAGCACGCGGCATGCGCGACGCGTTGAAAGAGTTTCACAACGACCTGCATTACCACGAAGAGCCCGGCGTCGGCCACTGGTGGGACCGCGGCCACGACGCGGGCGCGGATTGCCTCGACTGGGCGCCGATGTGGGACCTGTTTGCGAAGCGCCGGCTGGCGGTGCCGGGCGAAGTCATGAATATCGACTTCACGACCGTTTGCCCTGAGAATTCTGATTCGTGCTTCTGGGCCAGCATCCACATGCAGCAAGTGCAGCTTGAGCCAAGCCGCATTCAACTATCCGCAGAACCCAACCGCGGGCGCATTTCCGGCACCACGCAAAACGTATCGCGACTGCGCCTTGACGTGGCGAAGATCTTGCAGGCCCGGGACGAAGTCATACTGACGCTGGACGGTGACGAGGAGTTAGCGGCGCCGTGGCCGAAAGATGGCGTGATGTGGCTGCAACGCGGGGGTCAAAAGTGGCAGGTAACAGAGAAGCCGTCGCCGAAGCTGAAGGGGCCGCATCGCTACGGCCTGCTGAAGAACGCCATGGCGCGCAACGTGGTGCTGGTGTACGGCACGGGCGGCAACGCCGAAGAGAATGCCTGGATGTTCAACAAGGCACGATTTGATTCCGAGCAGTGGCTGGTGCGTGCCAACGGCGGGTTCACGGTGCTTGCAGATACAGAATTCAAAGCCGAGAAATACCGAGATTGCGACGTGATTCTGTATGGAAACGCCGCCGTCAACTCAGGGTTCTCGCTGCTGGCGCATTCGCCTGTGAAACTTTGGCAAGGCAAGGCGGTGATCGGCGAGCGCGAGGTGACGGAGCCTGAATTAGCATTGTTGTTTTGCTACCCGCGCTCAGACAGCGACACGGCAAGCGTCTGCGTGATCGGCGGTACGGGCCTTGCGGGCATGCGGCTGACCGAGCGGCTGGCGTACTTTGTGTCGGGCGCAGCATTTCCGGACGTGATCATGTATGGGCCGGAGCTGCTTGAACTGGGCACGGGGGGTGTGCGCGCGGCGGGCTTTCTGGGCGAGGACTGGCAGGTCGCGAGCGGAGAAATTGTCTGGCGCGACGACAAATAGTTCCAGATTTGAACTTGGAATTGTGTGCATGAATGCTACATCTTCTCCCCACGCACAACTAACACTGAGGAGAAACTGTGGCTGGAAAACGTTCACCCGAGAATACCCTGAAGAAGCAGGCATTCATTGCCAAGCTCTTGAAAGACAAACCCGGCACAACGCTGAATGAAGCCGGCAAGCTCGTGAAGAAAGAATTCGGCACGCAGCTCGCGTACGACAAGCAGCGCGAAGCCTATGTCGCCGCGGGCGGCAAGATTGACACCCGTCGCGGGCCCGGCAAGGGCAGCAAGCGCGGCCCCGGTCGCCCCAAGGGCAGCAAGGGCAAGCCCGGCCCGCGCAAGTATGGAAAGCGCAGCCCCGAGGCAACGCGCGCCAAGCAAGACTTCGTGGCGGAGCTGCTGCGCAGCAACCCCGACATGAGCATGAACGAGTGCGGCAAGCGCGTGCGCACAAGGTTCGGCAGCCAGCTTGCATTTGACCGCTTGAAGCAGGCTTTCCAGGCCGCCGGCGGGAAAGTCGGCAAGCCGGGCCGCCGCGCCAAGCCGCGCCCGAAGGTGGACCGTCGCATCGGCCGCCGCGCCGCGGACCAGGCCGCTGCCAAGATCCAGCATGTGCTGGGTGGCATGCCCAAGCACGTGGTGGTGATGCATCTCAGCAGCAGTGTTGACACGAATGAATTCTCCACGCGCGAACAGGCTGTGACCTTTGCCCGCAGCCAGGTGCTGTCGGGTGTGCCGGTGTCGCATATCGCTTACTATCTGCGCCAGCCGCTGGAGATTTCGGTCGGCATCTAGTTCAACCGATTCAGGCAATGCGCGGGGTCCCGGTAGAACGGGGCCCCGCTGTTCTTATACTCCGCCGTTCGGCACCCTACGGGCGAGGCGGCATTGGGATTCTCGATTGAGCTGTTGTTCAACCCCACGCTGGAATCCCGCGTCCGCAAGATTGCCTCGGGCCTGCGCGAAGGAGACCGCAGCGGCATGATCGTCACCGACGACGTGAAAGCACGCCCGCACATCACCCTGTGCATCTGCGAACAAGCCGACGAAGGCGAACTGGAAGCCTGCGTGCGCCGCATCGCTGAAGAGACGCCCACGATCCCGATAGGGCTGGCCTCGGTGGGGGTGTTTCCCGGCGACCAGAACGTGGTGTTTCTCGCGCCCGTCGTGAACGAAGAATTGCTTGAGATGCACCGGCGGCTTCACGCGCAGGTGCACAAGTTTTCGACCACTCCATGGGTGCTGTACACGCCGGCTCGCTGGGTGCCGCACTGTACGCTGGTGACGCGCCTGCCCAAGTCTGCGTTGCCGCGCGTGGTGGATTCGATTCTGGAGCTGACGTTTCCGATCAGCGGCGAGATCGTTGAGGTGGGCGTGATGGAGTTTACCGAAGGCCGCGTGCAGCGCGTGCTGTTCACGGCCATGCTGGGTTAGCGCTTACGGTTTGGGTGTGCGCACAAAGTGGGCCCAGAACTGCCCCAGCGCGCTGAACAGCGCGACAAACTTTTCATACTCGGCGGGCTTGGTGATGAAGGCGTTGGCGCCGCGCGCGTAGCTGGCGGATACGTCAGAGTCGGCGGTACTGGTCGTCAGCACGGTCACCGGAATGGCTGCCAGCTTCGGTTCTGCGCGCAAAGCCTCAAGCACGCTGTGCCCGTCCATTCTCGGCATGTTCAGGTCAAGCAGAATGATGTCGGGCCGCGGCGAGCCCGCGTACTCGCCGTCGCCGCGCAGGTATTGCATTGCGGCTTCGCCGTCATCGACGACGTGCAGGTGGGCATCAAGTGTCGAGTCTTCAATGGCACGCCGCGTCAGCGCCTGCTGCACAGGGCTGTCCTCCACCAGCAAAATGGTGAACGGTCTGGTTTCAGGCATGCTCGTTGCGCCCATCCGGGTTTCCTTGTGCTGCTTCGTCTGCCGGCAGCGTCACAGTGAAACGGCTGCCGCTGCCTTTGGTTGACTGCACGTCAATGCTGCCGCCATGCCTTTCCACAATCTTACGGCAAACCGACAGCCCGATGCCAGAGCCTTCGTACCTGCCAACGCCATGCAGGCGCTTAAAGGGCTTGAAGATCTGGCCAAAGTACTGCTCCTCAATGCCGATCCCGTTGTCCTGCACTGTGATACGCACAATCCCATCAACTTGTTCCGACGTGACATGAACCTCAGGCACCACCCCGGGCCGGCTGAATTTCAGGCCGTTCGCCACCAGGTTCTGCATCACCCGGCTGATCTGCATGGCGTCACCCCGGACCTTGGGCAGGCCGTTCCACACGATCTGGCCCCCTGTTTCGTCAAGCCGCGCCTTGAGGTCTCCCTTCACCTGCTCCATCACTGCGGCCAGATCTACCGGTTGCTGTTTCAAGTCTCGGTGGCCTGAGCGCGAGTACTCCAGAAGGTCGGTGATCAGGCGCTGCATGCGCAGGCTGGCATCGAGAATCGCCTGCATGTCTTCCAGCGCGCGCTTGGGCGGGTTCTCCCCCAGGTCGCGCTGCAGCAGGCCGCAGTAGGTGCTCATGGTGCGCAGCGGCTCCTGCAGGTCGTGGCTGGCGACGTAGTTGAACTCATCCAGCTCAGTCACCAGCTGCTTCAGTTGAAGGTACTGCTCGCGCAGCTTCTCGGCTTGGGCGTTCTGCATTTCGTCTGCAGCGACGCGCTCGGACATGTCGCGCACAATGCAACTGCACCGGATGCTGCCTTCAATCTGGTAGGCGCTGACGGTCACCGACACCGGAAAGGATTCGCCGTTGCGCTTGCGTGCGCGGTAGACCCGCTCGACCGGCCCGGTGCGGCGCTTGCGCGAGAAATCTACCAGGATATCCAAGTGGTCGCCGCGTTGCCCTTCAAACAACTCGGGCAACAGCAGGTCAAAATTGCGGCCGACGATCTCGTCGCTTTCCCAACCGAACAGCCGCTGCGTTGCCGGGTTCGCGGCCTGGATGATACCGCCGACCACCACGATGATGATGGCGTCGACCGCGCCGTCCAGGATCGCCCTTGCCCGCAACTCGGCGGCGTGAACTTCGTCGGCAGCTTCCATCATTGGCGTGACGTCGGTGGCGTACAACATGCCTACCTCAAGGTCCGGCACGCCCCGGAAGTGGCACAGGTACCAGCGGTCGCCCCACTGCACTTCGCGTGACTCGGCGACTCCGCGGTCGATGCACTGGTCGATGTCGGCTTGCGTCAGGCCCGGCACGAGGTCAAGGATGGTCGCGACGACCAGCCGCTCACGCCCAATCAGTTCGCTGGCGGCGGGGTTGTGCTTTTCAATACTTCCCTGACGGTTAAAGCGCAGCGTGGGGCCGGGGTTGAAGAACGGAAAGAGCTCTTCAGCCAGCAGCGCCGCCTCAGCCTTTTCGCGGCGGGCGATTTCGCCGCGCAGCATCGCGCCGGTGTTTCCCGCGCGCTTGACCTCTTTCTCTACACGGGTGAGCCGCGCTGAGATCAGCCACGTCAGCCCGACAACCAGCAGCACAAAGCCCAGCACCGTAAGCCATACGCCGTAGCCGACGCCCTCCGGCGATGCCACCGACACGCCGACGATCGCCGCAAACGCCAGCGCCCCGCCGATCGCGACGTCGAACAGGCGGCGCAGGCGTTGCTTCAAAGGGTCAATGTTCTTGTCGGTCATTCGGGCCAAGGTCCACAGTGAACCACGTCATTCGCCAGGACACAAACGTCGTTGCCCTCACGAACCTCGTGCCGGTCATTGTTCATTCGCGCCCGTCGCGGGTACACTGTCTGCCTTGCTTACCCGGGATGTTTCGAATGACGATGGTGCGGTTTTCGCTTGCGAGAGTTGTGCTGGCTGACACCCAGCCGTCGCAGAAGATCGTTTTGAAAGAACAGGGCGGCGTCCGCCACTTCACCATCGAGATCGGCGAGCCTGAAGCCGTGGCCATCTACCGCCGCGCCATGAAGCGTTTTCACCCAAGGCCGCTGACCCACGACCTGCTCGACAACGTCATTGCGGGCATGGGGGGCACGGTCAAAGCGGTGGAAATCACCGACCTGAAAGACCATACCTATTACGCCAACCTGGTAATCCAGACCGCCGACGGCGAGGTGCGCGTGGACGCCCGCCCAAGCGACGCGATTGCGATACTGGTGGGCGCGAACGTTGACCTGTTCGTCGATGACGAGCGGGTGCTGGCGCCGCTGTACGGCGACACCCAATGACCGGAGGCACCGCATGAGTCCACGCATGATCCTTTGCCTGCTGCTGACCTGCGCGCCATTGTGCGCCGAAGAATGGATCGACTTTCACACGCCCACCGTCGGCCGCGGCGGCGCGGGCGTATCGTTGGCACGCGGCGCCACGGGCTCGTACTACAATGCGGCAAACGCCGCGCGCCGGCCCTGGGAAAAGGATATCACCCAGGTTGAGTTCGATATCCCGAGCCACATCACCGCGTCATTGCAGGGCACCAGCTACCGCTGGATGTTCGACACCGTCGAGCTCGCCAACGACCTGGCAGACCGCTTCGACGAGGGCGCCTTCGAATCGGGCGGCGGCGTCGATGCGGACGACATGCGCTTTGCCATGCGCGTGATTAACCGCCTCGACAAACTCAGCAGCCTCAACGGCGACGGCCTTTACGTCGGCGCGGGTGCGGGCATTGGCGCGCGCTGGACAAACCTGTTCTTGCCCCGCGACGGCATGAGCGCCTACCTGGGCGGGTTCAACATCGCGGCGGCGTCTCCCTACGTCGATCTTGACAGCCTGCGCGGCTACCGGTTGACCGACGAAGCCGCCGCGGCCTGGGAAACGCTGATCAGTGAAGCGATTATCAATTCCGGCGGCGGTGCCCCGGCACCCAGCACACCGGGCGGCCAGCAGTTCAGCCTGGACCTGCAGGCTGCGGGCTACAGCGCCGCCACCGCCGACGCGCTGGCGGCCTGGGCCGAAGACGCCGACGTGAACTTTGACGGCAAGGCGGGCGACATCCTGCTCGACTTCCTGATCAACACATACAACGGGACGGGCCAGAGCCTTGAAAGCGGCGCCAACCCCCTTGAGGGCAACAACTCGGGGTTCGTGATTCGCGGCCTTGCCTGGTACGAGGTCGGTTTCAGCTATGCATTCGGTCTGCCGATCATGGGCGTCTCTGACCTGCTCACGTTCGGCGCCACCATCCGGCTGATCCAGGCGTACGCCTTCAGCGAATTGCTGCGCGTCGAGGACATGGACAAGAACGGCGTGGAAGACACGCTGGCGCGGCTTGGCAACAAGGTGGCCGATGCATACCGCCTGGATGCCGACGCCGCGCGCTTCAATGTGGGCGTGGACCTTGGGCTGATCATCACGCCCTTTGACACGCTGGCGATCAGTTTTGCCGCGCGCAACATCAACGGCCCGGAGTTCCGCTGGAAGCCCAGCACAACCGGCGAGCCGTCACTGGTGCGCTTCGACCCGCAGTTTCGCCTTGGCGTTTCGTACATTGCTTTTTACGAGGCGGGGCTGCCCCTTTCGTTCGCGGTCGAAGCCGACCTGAACAAGACCGGCAGCGACATCATGCCCAACTATCACCAGCAGTTTGTGCGCGCTGCGATTGCCTTTGAGCCGGACTTCGGGCTTGCCGGCATTGGGCTTCGCCTGGGCGCGTTCAAGAACCTTGCTGATGCCAATGAGGCGATCACGTTCTCGGCTGGCCTGGGTTTCCGGTTGTGGGTGTTTACGCTGGACCTGGGTGCGCACATGGCGTTTGAGCAGCGTAATTTCGGCACCAGCAACGAGTATGAGCCGTTGCCGCAGCGCGCCGGCGCCAGCGTGCAGATTGGATTTCATCTTGAGTTCGGCGGCGGCGACCCCAAGCCCGACCCCAAGGCCAAGGCGCCCAAAGGCAAGCCGGCGCCGAGTGCCAAACCGAAGTCAAAATAGCGGCGCAAGAATGGAACAGGCGAGGGCTGATGCCCTCGCCTGCTTCGTTGGAGTTTCTGAAATCAGCCGGCGAGCTTGGCCAGCTTCTTGCGCAGGGCGTCTTCGTTCAGCAACCCGACGTGCTGGTCCACGACTTCGCCGTTCTTGAAGAAGATGAGCGTTGGCACACCCATCACCCCGAAGTTCTGCGCGATCTCGGGGCTCTTGTCGATGTCAAGTTTGGCGACGTTGATCTTGCCTTTGAACTCGGTGGCAAGCTTGTCAACGATCGGGCCAAGAACCTTGCAGGGGCCGCACCACGTGGCGGTAAAGTCCACCAGCGCTACACCCGAGGCAAGTTTTTCAAAGTTGGAGGCGTCGGCCTCAAGTGTGTCCGGTCCTGACATGGCTGTCTCCTAATGCCCCGCACAGGGCTCCATGGTCTACTTCTGCTCAAACGGAAATGGAAGGCGCATTATTCCGAACCGGGGCACCGGGGTAAAGACATACCACGACAACGCCGTGGTGCGGGCACCCTGCCCGCAGGCAGTAAGTGGCATCGCCTTCCAGGCGATGGCGTTGCAGGCGCTTCCAGCGCCTGTTGGCCACGGGCTGGAAGCCCGTGGAACGACATTGGCTAGAAGCCAATGCCACTACGACAAATTGCCACCACCCACGCCTTCGCGCTTGCGTGGTTTGTGGTGAGGGTTGTCCGGTTGAGCCCCCGGCGTCAGCTGGGGGCATTGGAATGTGCCGCAAACGACGCATGTTGCCGGTGCCGCGCCTGCCGGGGCTCTGAATTGTTATCGCTGCGATTCCCGGCCTTTACTGGCCGGGCTAAATTATGCATGCCCACGAAACGCGCTGCGTTTCGCGTGCGCGTTGCTTCGCAACCCTTCGGGCGCTGAACTGCCGCCACGTTGCGATTGGCGGCCGGAGCGATCCATGTCGCGCCCTTCGGGCGTATTGGTTGGCTATCCGGTGCAGGCGAGCATGTTGTCCAGCGCTACCTTGGCCCAGCGCTTTTCTGTGGGGTCCGGCGTCACCGGCTCCCACGTTTCCAGGTTCTCCAGACAGTCGCGCAGGTCGCCGGTGCTGATCTTGAACATGTTCGGGCACAGGCTGCGCACCAGCGGAATCACCAGCCGGTCCGGGTGATGCACCGCGAGCCGGTGAATCATGTTCACCTCGGTGCCGATGGCGACCTTGTCGCCCGGCTTCATCTTGTTGATGACGTAGTCCTGGATGAACCCGGTGCTGCCGCTGAAGTCAGCTGCGGCGACGGTTTCCTGCGTGCACTCGGGGTGCACGATCACCTTGATGCCCGGGTGCTCGGCGCGGGCTCTCTGGACCATCTCGACAGAAAAGCGCGTGTGAACGTGGCAATAGCCCTTCCACAGGATCACGCGCGAGTTGGTGATCTGCGCCGGGGTCAAGCCGCCGTTGGGCAGCTTGGGGTCCCACAGCACAATCTGTTCGGGCGCAATGCCGTACTTGTTGGCGGTGTTGCGGCCGAGGTGTTCGTCGGGGAAAAAGAAGATGCGCTCGCCGCGTTCAAAGCACCAGTCGAAGACTTTGCCGGCGTTGCTGCTGGTGCAGACGATGCCGCCGCGCTCGCCACAGAATGCTTTCAGGTCGAGATCGCTGTTCATGTACACGACGGGCACAACCTTGGCGGTGTTCACGAACTGGCCCAGTTCCATCCAGCTGGTCGCGACCTGCGGCAGGTTGGCCATGTCAGCCATGGGACAGCCGGCGTTGCGATCGGGGTGATAGACAACCTGGTCGTCGCGGCAAAGAGTCGCGGCGCTGGTGACCATGAAGCGCACGCCGCAGAACACGATGTCGCGTGCCTTGCCGGCGTTGGCGGCGGCTTTGCACAGGTGGTAGCTGTCGCCGGTGATATCGCCGCAGGCATGCACGCCCAGGCGCTGGTAGTGGTGCGCGAGGATAAGCAACGAGTCGCCACGCTCACGCTTGAGCTCACGAATTCGCTCAATGTTCGCCGCTTCGTCTTCTTCGACGCGGATGGGGGATTGCATCACGGTGCCGGCCATGGCTGCCTCCTGTGTCGCGACACCCTTGGTGTCAACTTCACACTCACATTAGAACATGATTGCGCCCTTATGGGAAGCGGGATGCGGCGGCCATCGCGGTGGAGGCGGTTTCGGTTGCGCGGCACCGGGCGTTTTCATGGAATGATCGCTTCATTCGCCCGTTATAGAGAAGGCATGTTCCAGATTGGTGCGATCGCGGTCGTTGCTTTCAACGTGGTTGTGTGGCTCGCGCTGCGCAAGCGTCTGGTTGCGGCATTCCCGCGCCGTGGCAAATGGATTGCGCTTGCGACTATACCCCTGCTGCTGCTGTTGCTGCACCCCTCCATGCTGATGGCCGTCGGCGGCTGGTCCGGCATGCGCGGTTCGCGCGGTTTGTTCCCGGAATGGTTCCAGATGTTCTGCGTGGCGGCCCAGTTCGGCTGGATTTTCTACGGCCTGATGCTTGCGCCGTTTGGCGCATGGCGGTTGATGTTGCGGCTGCGCGCATTGGCGCGCCGCGATTCGGGCACGCCGTTGCAGCGCCAGCTCGCCGACAGCGGCCGGCGCCGGATGCTCACCAGCGCGGCGCTGATGGTGCCCGCCGCAGCCATGGTGCTTGGTGGCGGCAGCGTGCTGGCATCGCGTGTGGTGCCGTCGGTCACGCGCATCCGGTTGCGAGTGCCGCGCGAGATGACCAGCCTGCACGGGCTGACCATCGCGCAATGCAGCGATGTTCACGTCGGCAGCTACATGGGCCGTGAGCGGCTTGCCGAAATTCGCGATGCCATGAACGCCACGGGTGCGGACTATCACGTCGTGACCGGCGACCTGGTAGACAACCACGTAAGCCAGATGGAACTTGCCACACAGTTTCTGCGCGAGCTGAAACCGCGGCGCGAATCATTCCAGTGCATGGGCAACCACGAGTACATCGCGGCCCGCAGCGCCGACGTGAAGACCATTGTCAGCGGCCTGCATGAGACGGGCGCTTCGATGCTGATCGACGAGGCGCGCGTGATTCGTGTCGGCAGCGACCACTTCTGGATGGGCGGCATCGACTATCCCCGCAACCGCGACCAGAGCGTGAGCGGCCGCGACAACCACCGCGACAGCCTGCTGGCCACGCTGGCACAGATGAGCGACGATGGCGCGCCGCGCATCGTGCTGAGTCACCATCCGCGCGCCTTTTTTGACGCGCGCGAAATGCAGCTTGACCTGATGCTGAGCGGGCACACCCACGGCGGCCAGATCAAGCTGGGCCGCGTGGGCGATGCGGCGCTGACGCCGATCCTGCCGCTCGATTACTACCACAACGGGCATTACCAGCATGAGGGCCGCAGCCTTTACGTGAACGCCGGCGCCGGCGGTTGGCTGCCAGTGCGCATCAATTGCCCGCCCGAGATCACGTTGATTGAACTGGTTTCAGCCTGATGCGCTACGTGATGGAGGAGTTGCTGGGCGGCATGATGGTCGTCTTCAACATTATCGGTTTTCTGGTCACCTTGCTGAACGTGCTGACGTTCCTGGCGCTGCGTCGCCGCATCAAGCTGGCGTTTCCGCGGCACAGCGGCTGGGCGACGCTGGGCGTGGGCATTCCGTTCTGGATCATGCTGCACCCGGGTTTGTTCCTGATGTTCGGCGGGATTTCCGGGTTGATGGCGATTCGCGATGATTCGCCCATCTGGTTCGGCATTGCTGCGATGGCCTGTCAGTTTGCCGCCTGGGTGTATGGCGGCGGCTTGCTGATCAAGGGCGCGCCCGGCGCGCTGCTTGATGGCGGGCGCCGGTTGCGCCGCGTGCTGCGGCGCGAAAAGGCGGGCTCGCCGGCTGAGCAGCGGCTGGTCGATGAGGGCCGGCGCCGCATGCTGGCCAAGGCGGCGCTGACTGTGCCCGCGGCGATAGTCGCGACGGCAGCGGGCGGCGCGCTGGCGTCGCGCGTGGTCCCGCGCGTGACACGATTGCAACTGCCGGTGCGGCGCGAGTTGACGCAACTGCACGGCATGACGATTGCGCAGGTCAGCGACGTGCACGTGGGCAGCTATATGGGCTGGGATCGGCTTGCCGAGATTCTGGGCGTCATGAACTCGACGAACGCCGACTGGTTCGTGATCACCGGCGACCTGATTGACAACGACGTCGCGCAGCTTGAGTTGGCGCAGCGTTTCATCAACGGCATGAAGCCGAAACGCCAGACTTTCATGAGCATGGGCAACCACGAGTACATCGCGGCCCGCACCGGCGACACCCAGGGCATTGTGGCCGCGCTGAAAGACACGAAGGCGACGCTGCTGATCGACGAAGCCGAGAAGCTGAACGTCGGCGGCGCGCACCTGTGGCTGGGCGCGATTGACCACCCGCCGCAGATGACGCTGCCGCGCCTGCACGACCGCAGCACCGAGGAAAGCCTGCAACAGGTGCTTGCGAACGTGCACGACGACGGCGCGCCGCGCATTCTGCTTTCGCACCACCCGCGCACGTTTAACGTGATTCGCGAGCACCCGGTGGATTTGACGCTGAGCGGCCACACCCACGGCGGGCAGATCAAGCTGGGGCGCATCGGCGACTACGCGCTGACACCCGTGCTGCCCTTCGAGCACTACCACAACGGGTTCTATGAGCACAACGGCCGGCGGCTGTACGTAAACGCGGGCGCCGGCGGCTGGATGCCAGTAAGAATCAACTGCCCGCCCGAGATCACACTGGTAGAGTTGGTGCCGGCGCAAGCAACGAACGCCTGACCGTGGCGCACGGGGCCTGGGAGTCTGGTGCCTGACCCCTTTTGCCCCCCAACGCGACGGCAGGCACCGGCTAACGGGCAAGGGACAAAAGAAAACCCGCGGACCCAACGACCCCTGTCACTGCGGCTCCGGCAAGAACTACAAATTGTGACACACTGCCGTGGACTACGCCCACGCCGCGAAGTAACGCGGCAAACGCACGATAGAGGAAGGCGGCGTGAGGCGGCGTGACGCGGCGTTGCGTCGCGTTCACAGATATCCAAGTTTTTCTGCACAATCGACTAACACCCAATTCGGGGCTGACGCAAAGGCATACTCCTGTCGTTATGGATTTTTCTCCCCTATTCGAGGATGCAAAGATGGAAAGTACAGTTGATCCTGAAATTCAAGCTCTAACGCTCGTCGGGCGGGCCTTCGAGAGCTTGACAGACACCGACGCACGGCTGCGTGTTGTGAACTGGGCGATCGAGAAGTATGGCATTTCAGCTGGTTCGCACACGACACCGGCCATTGTTCCTGAGACCACTGCGCAGGAGCAGGTTGCCCAAGCTAGTTCGGTCGTGGAGTCCAACAAAGCAAAGCGTCCGCGGGGAGCCAAGGCTGACAAGCCCTCGCTAAAACACGATCTGACGTTCCATGGTTCAGGCGAGGTCATGCCTCCACTGCGAGAGTTCTTTTCAGCCAAGTTCCCCACTGGGCAAGCCAGCCACCCGGCTGCATTTGCAGTCATCGCCCATTGGTTGAAAGAAGTCGGTGGGACAGAAGAGTGCGGAATCGACGAAATGTACACAGCTTACCGCTGGCTAAAATTGAAAATGCCAAAGGTTTGGGCCCAGGCGTTCCGCGATGGAAAGACGAAACTCGGCTTCTTTGATGATGGCGGGTCTAAGGGCTGTTATCGCCTTACCCATATTGGGGAAGACGCGGTCATTCGGGGAGAACTCGGTAAGGGCTCCAACATTCTTGGTGACATACAAGCCGACCCGCCAGAAGTTGATGGAACAGAGTGATCGCCCATCTGTCGCCCCGAACAACGGGGATGATAGGGAGCATGGTCAGTGTCCCACGCAACAGGGGAAGAGCGTAAACGCTCATCCCCTGTTGTGTATGGTTTGACTGGCTACTTCTTGCACCTCGCCAAGAAGCACCAGGCTTGGCGGCCATAGTCTGCGGCGTGCAGTACTTTGCCACTCCGCCAATGTTTGAACGACTTGCAAAACACCCACTTGAATCCCGGTGGTGCCGGGAAAGGACCGTTTTTCATTTTGCCTCCACAAATCAGAACTAGTCGCGGGCAATCTGGCCCGCTGAGTGCGCGCAATCCGTTGACGAAGAGCGTGTTGTGGAGTACCGTCTGAGTGTTCAGGTTCAGCGGTGGCAACAGCCATCGATCCGGGAAAGCGCGTCCTTGACGCGTTTTCTCGCTTAAGGCGGATCCATACTACCTCGCTTTCCGGCCTATCTGGCCTTCTCCGTGAAGTCAACTGCCATGGTTCTCAGCCAAGCGGACAGTCGCTCAGCTTCGGCCATGCTTAGGTCCATGGGCAGATTGTCGACCCGCACCACCCAGTCCGCTCGCAACGGGAAACTGTGCTGAAGCCCGCCGTACAATGGCCGAGATGACTGATGTTCAGCAGCGGAACTTGCCGCGGGACCCGCCTGCCGCTCGGACGACTTCCTTTTCTTTCCTGCCGCCCCCGAAATTCTCTCAGCAGCTGGGCTCGGCCTTCCCGCAGTGATGTTGGGTTGCCATCCCGTTGGGTTCGTCTGACGTTCCACGAAGTCCCGGATTGCTTTGCCTACCCGGGCGGAGTAAGTTCGCAGCGACGGTGCGCTGACCTTGGGGTTGAGGTTTGCGAAGCGGCGAACCAGGACCTTCAGTTCCAAGCGCCTCACATCGCCCTTCTCTTGGTCATCCAGAATCGAGAATAAGCGTTCACAGGCCGACTTGATTGCCGCCGCCGTGACTGAGTTGTACCAGCCCTTGCTGCCCGCCAATTCCACGAACTCAAGCACATCCACTGTCGAGTATCGTTGGGTCATTTCCCACCTCCACCGTCAATTGTCTAATCCGCATAACCAAAAATCAATGCCTTGCCGCGAGATTCTGTGACGAAGATAAATCAGCATCTGCATTGAGTTCCTGCGCCCGAGGGGTCACACGAGGTCAGGCGCATCGGCTGACGCGGTCCTACCCAAGAGCCAGCACTACTTGCGCAAGCGTTGCAGTCATCGGCTTGACCTGCGCCCCAGGGGGGAGTCTCAGGCTTTGGCGCCAGCCCACTCGATGGCTTGTTGTTGGTTGGCGAAGGTGTGGAACTGGGTGACCTTGCCTTTGTGGAAGGTGAAGACGTCGGCGGTGTGGCCTTCGCGCCATTCGGTTTCGGTCTTTAGCCTTACTCGTACGTGAACCAGCACGATGATCTTGTCGCCGGCGACGATGAACTGTTCCGGCTCGCAATTGCCTTCGGCCCAGGTTTCGCGCGCCTTGATGATGTGGGCCTTGACGGCTTCGAGCCCGTGATATGTGCCGCCGTGCGGCGAATCAACAAACTCCGCCCGTTCGATCTGCGGGTCGAACGCTTTGATCATCGCCTCAATGTCGCCCCGGTTGAGCGCGGCGTACACTTGCCGCAGCGTCTCCGTCTCGGCCGCCATTGGTTTGTCCATGGTTCGCTCCGGCCGTAGTTGAACCAAGGCTGGAACGGCGTGGCAAGAACCCGGCAGGCTGCGGCGTTTTGGGTTTGCCGCTCGATGTATGCATGGCCGCCGGTCACTGCGGACCTTGCGAGTGGTTGCCGCAGGTCGCACGCATACCCGTCGCTGGCGCTCCGGGCTCTTGTTCTCCGGTTCGAACGCGGCGTCGTTGGCGTTGCTCCTGTGAAATCCCTGCACTGAATTACTGACACACCCACTTTGTCTTAACAATTGGGGGGTATGTTCTTCGCGACTGGCGAGGAATACGGCTATCAGCGCCCTTTTGCCACAGCCCCGATCCTTTCGAGCGACCCTTGGCGATGCCACCCCTCTCGCGCCCCCTGTGGGCGCGTCTTTGTTTTCCCGGAGAATCCATGACTCGACCGTTCCACCGCGTGCGGCTGCTTCGTTGCCTGGGCTGCGCACTGCCGGCCGGCTCTCGCCCCTTGCCCTTGCCGAGGGCCCCCTGATGCGCTGCCGCTACTCTCTGCTTCGTGTGCGCTCGTGTCGCCGCTCCCGAAAACTTGTGCGCCGTGACCCGGCCTTCCTGCGCAAGGGGGCAAAATGACGCCCGACTGGATCCAGCAAGCCGAGAACTGGTGCGCGTCGGTCGAGAATTCGACAGCCGGCTTGATGCTGATCTCGGCGCTGGTGAGCCTTGGCAACGCTGCTGTGTTCTGGGTGCTGGTGCGTCGCATTAGGGGGGTCAGACCCCATTTTGCAGGCAAAATGGCGTCAGACCCATGGTGCTGGCTGATCGGCGTGCCGTACTGGCTGCTGCTGCTGCCGATGCTGGCGATGGCGGTTGGCGGGCACGGGGCCGCAGAGGCCTTTCACTCGTTGCTGCCGGCGCCGCTTGCTGTGGCGTGCATGGCGTTTCAGTTTGCGGTCTGGGTTTATGGCGGCGTGCTGCTGATTGGCCTGGTTGTGCGGGGTAGCTTCGGCGTCTTCGCCGGTGACCGCTTTTCACGAACAGAAACGGGGACAGTCCCTCGGCCTTCGGCCGGGGACAGTCCCCCCTCCGACAGTCCCCAATCGCGGCGCGACTTCCTGCGCAAAGCCGCGTTTGGTGTGCCTGCGGTGATTGTTACGGCTGCAGCCGCCGGCGGGGTTTGCAGCCAGTTGCCGCCAGTGATTCGGCGCGTGCAACTGCCGGTGCGCGCGCCCGGTTTGCGCGGCTTGCGGATTGTCCAGTTTAGCGACGTGCACATTGGCAGCTATCTTGAGCGTGACCGGCTGCGTGAGATCTCCGAGGCCGTGAACGCGCAGCGCCCGGACCTGGTTGTGTGCACCGGCGACCTGATCGACAACCGGCTTGAGCAACTGGAGTTCGCGCAGAACCTGCTGGGGCGCCTGAAGCCGCGCGTGGGCACGTTCATGTGCATGGGCAACCATGAGTACATCGCGGCGCAGGGCGACGAGGCGGCTGTGAAAGCAGCCTACGCCGAGGCGGGCGCGACGGTGCTGGTGGACACTGCGATCAAGCTGCCGCTGGGGGGCTCGCACCTGTGGCTTGCGGGCACGGACTTCCCCGGCGCACCGGGGGGTTCACTGGGCGATCGGCCGAGCACAGCCGAAAGCATGGACCGTGTGCTGGCTGACATGCGCGACGACGGCGCGCCGAGGATTGTACTTTCGCATCATCCCAAGACATTCTTTGAAGGCCGCGAGCGGCAGATCGACCTGATGCTGAGCGGCCACACACACGGCGGGCAGATCAGCCTGGGGCGCATTCACGACCACGCGCTCACGCCCAACCTGCCCTTCGAGTTCTACCACAAGGGCCTGTACGAGCACGAAGGCCGGCGCCTGTACGTCAACAGCGGCATCGGAAGCTGGCTGCCCGTGCGCATCAACTGCCCGCCCGAGGTGACGCTGGTCGAGCTGGTGTAGGGGCGACGCGCGCTTGTGCATTCGCGGGCGGAACAACGGCCCCTACCCGCGCGTTACAGGCTTGGCTATCGTTGCGCGCGGAGGCTTTCGATGACTGTACCGGTCTATTTGGTGGCAGGGTTTCTTGGGTCGGGCAAGACGACACTGATGAAGCGGCTGCTGGAGCACCTGAACGCCCGCGGCGAAAAGCCGCTGGTGCTGATGAACGAGTTTGGCGAAAGTAACATCGACAACGATTTGCTTGAGGGCAGCAACGCGCAGATGCGCGAGCTGATTGACGGCTGCATCTGCTGCACCAGCAAGACCGAGCTTACCAAGACGCTGTACGACATCGTTGCCAGCGACAAGCCCAGCAGCATCCTGATGGAAGCCACGGGGCTGGCTGACCCGGTCGAGATTCTGGACATCTGCACGCTGCCCAACCTGCTGGACAAGTTGACGCTGCGCACGATCGTCAGCGTGGTGGACGTGAACCGCTGGGGCAAGGTGGCGCAGGCCGAGGCGCTGATGAAGCGCCAGGCGAAGTTCGCCGACATCGTGCTGCTGAACAAGACTGACCTGGTGGACGCGGCGGTGTCAGAGCGCGTTGAGTCGGAGGTTCGCAAGCTCAACGCGCGCGCCAGCCTGCACCGCACGCAGCGCGCAGAAGTGGACATCGCGGGCATTCTTGACGCCGGCGGCACCGAAGTCGTCAACGACGACAAAGACCACAGCCACTGCGACCACGAACACGACCACTGCGAACACACCGGCGACGGCCACGCACACCACCACCACAAGCACGAGCACAGCCACGACCACTACCTCAGCCTGACGCTGCGCCCGCACGGCAAAGCCGACAAGGCGCGATTCAACGACTTTTTGAACGAGGGGTTGCCCGGCTTGCTGCGCCTGAAGGGTTTCTTGCAGGTGCAGGGCGTTGAGCCGCAGGCGATTGTGCAGTGGACCGCCGGCGACTGGGAGATGATCCCGCGGCCCGAGATCTTGAAGCCCAAGCCCGACGTGCTGGTGTTCATCGGCGAAGAGCTGGACCACAAGCTGATCCGGCAAAGGCTGGAAGCCACGGGCCTGCACTTCCACGACGAGGGCGGGCACCACCACCACGACCACGCCCACGAACACGCACACCACCATGAGCATTGATTGGCTTGAAGCGGAATCTGCCATTGATGAACGCCTTGCGCTGCAGAAGCGGCGTGAGGCGCTGGAAGCCGCATTTGACGCCGACAACACCAACGCCGAGAACGCGCTCAAGCTGATTCTCACGCTTGACCAGCTTGGCGTGGCGCCGCAGGAAATCGCCACCCGCTGCGAACCCGCCTTCCAGGCCAACCCGCGCGATGCCGCACTCATGGCGTGGCTCAGCCAGCTCAGCTACCGGCTTGGCCAGCTCAAGATCTGCATGGTCACGGCCAAGCACGCAGCCACGCTCGACCCTGACGAGCCGATGGCCAATTTCACGCTGGCGCAGGTGCTGCTGTACTCGAAGGCCCATGAGGATGGCCTGCGCTACGCCAAGCGCGCGTGGGATGTCGGCCACGCAACGCACTATCATGCGCAGATCGGGCGGCTTTACTGCATCCTGCTCGCGCGCCTCAAGCGCTGGGATGAAGCCTATGGATTCCAGAACGAGCGCCTGGCCGAGCGCCCGGACGATTCGCAGGCCGTGATCGACACCGCCGACCTGCTGCAGGAAATGGGCAAGCGCGAAGAGGGCGAAGCGCTTCTTGAGAAGGCGCACGAGAAGAAGCCCCGAGACACCGACCTGCTGTTTCGCATTGCCGTCGGCTACTTCGAGAACGAAGACAACCTGACGGCGCGCCGCTGGGTGGACAAGCTGATTGACGCCGATGCCCAGCACCTGGAGGGCTGGAACCTGCGAAGCCAGATTCGGCTGAAGCTGGGCGACTTTGCGGGCGCGCTGGCGGACCACGAGATGATCCGTGAGCTGAGCAAGACGATGCCGCTGGACCAGTCGTTTCGCGCGACATGCCTTGAAGGCCTGGGTCGCAAGGAAGACGCGATTGCCGCGCTGAAGCTGGGGCTGGATGAAGTCAAGCAATGGCCTGAGCGCGTCAAGCAGTACAAGCAGCACCTGGAGCGGCTGCAGACCGTGCCGCCCGAGCAGCAGCAAAGACGCGGCGAGAAGCTTGGCCCGAACGACCCATGCTGGTGCGGCAGCGGCAAGAAACTCAAGAAGTGCCACGGTGGTTGAGTTGTGGCATGGGCGCCCCGCCCATGCACGGCGCACGGGCGAGGCACCCGTGCCACAGGTTGAAACTGCCTTACGTTCCAAGTCTGCGAGAAGCCTGCACGAGTGTCGTGCGGGCGCCTGTTGTTCCGGCGGGCCGGCGGCGTGGGCTGCGTGCAGCCACCACGTACCGTGTACGGCTTTGAAACCGCTGGAGCCTTGGGAATCGCCCTTGGATATAGCTCAACGGTAGAGCACAGGACTTGGAATCCTGGAGTTGCGGGTTCAAATCCCGTTATCCCAACCTCGCCCGCAAGGGCACCAGCCATTTAAGCTGGCTAAGCGGTCCGCAAGGGCCGCAACGAAAACCGGAAGGGGGATGTGCAGCGCAACGCCCGTTCTTGACCTGTCAAGAATAGCACAAGAAGAGACTCTGCGGCACGCGGATACCGGTCGGCGAGGAACACGCAGACGGGCCAACAGCCGCCGGGCCAACGCGGAAGGCAGGCGATGAAGCAATGTCGCCGGTCGTCCGCCGAAGCCCAGGCGCTGCCGGCCCCAAGCGCCACTACCCCGGCCTCAAGCAGTGCCCCGTTTCAGAAGTGCGGCTGTGCGCGAATCGTCCCCCGGAAGGAAGTTAGTTGTCGGTATTCAGTTGTCAGTCTTCAGTTGTCGGTTGTCAGTGGCTGCTGTTTGGGTCGCGCTGTCGGCCGTTGGCAAGATCGCACACTCCGTCAACCGCTGCCGACAACTGACAACTGACAACCGACCACTGGCAACTTTTCCTGCAACCCTATCCCGTTGACGTGTCAAGACACTTTGCCCCATCGAAAGGGGGTTGCCATGATCCTGTACCGCAAGTTCAAGATTGCCGCGCACCAGCTTGGCCTGAAGTTCCGCGACGACCGCCTGCTCGACATCTACAAGGCCGGCGAGCACGTGGAGTTCGACCCGCTGCGCAAGCTGCGTGTCGAGAAGGTCAACCTGCGCGACGTCTACTTCAAGCACGCCGAGCTGGACGTGATCAGCCGCGAGCTGAAGCAGTACCCGAACCTGTTCAAGGTCGTGGAGCTTGCGGACCACCAGCGCGCCTTCGTGTTTGTCGACGGCCGCTTTGACCGCATCCTGGCGCCGGGCCTGCACGTGCTGGTGATCGCGCTGCGCAACGTGCGCGTTGAGGTTGCCGACATGCGCGACGCCGTGTACGCGTCGGCCGACATGGCCGGCATCCTGCGCGGCAACACGATCGAGGAATACGCCGACGTGCTTGAGCTGGAAGATAGCAAGCGCGCGCTGGTCTGGGTTGATGGCCGCTTCCGCATGGCGCTGAAGGCGGGCCAGTACCTGGTGTGGAAGGGCCTGCAGCGCGTGCGCGTCGAGTCGTTCGACGTGTCTGAGCCGCGCTTTGCGCACAAGGATCTCCCGGCGATCGTGAACAGCGCCGGCGCCAACGGCGCCCTGACGGTGTACCCGATCGAGCCGGGCCAGCTGGGCCTGTGGTTCAATGACGGCAAGCTGAAGGGCGAACTGGCACCGGGCGTGCACGCCTTCTGGACGGGCGTTTCCAAGCTCAAGGTCATGGTGACCGACCTGCGTGAGAAGACGTTTGACATCGCAGGCCAGGAGATCATGACGCACGACAAGGTGACGCTGCGCCTGAACGCCTTGCTGACGTACCGCGTGGCCGATGTCGTGAAGTCGGTCAGCGTCGTGGACGACGCGCCGGGTGCCCTGTACCGCGAGGCACAGCTTGCCCTGCGCGCGGTGATCGGCAGCCGTGAGCTGGATGCGCTGCTCACGGACAAGGACGCCGTGGTCGAGGAGCTGCGTGAGGTTGTGGCACGCAAGGCCCCGGAGTTCGGCCTTGAGGTGAAGTCGCTTGGCATTCGCGACATCATCCTGCCGGGCGAGATGAAGGACCTGATGAACAAGGTCATGCAGGCTCGCAAGGCCGCCGAGGCCGGCCTGATCACGCGCCGTGAAGAGACGGCTGCTGCGCGCATGCAGGCCAACACGGCCAAGATCCTCGAGGGCAACCCGACGCTCATGAAGCTGCGCGAGCTGGAGGTGCTTGAGAAGATCGCCGAGAAGAGCAACCTGACGGTCGTGCTCGGCGACGGCGGCCTGAAGGACCGCGTGATGAAGCTGATGTAGGGGGCTGTCCTCGGGTTTGGGGACTGTTCCCGTCGTCGGCCGCTAAATGCAGCAAGACTTGAGGAGAGCCGATCGGCTCTCCTCTCTTCAATACAACTACCCGCAATGCCTGTGAGCTGCGTTAAGTCGGAAGTGCTGAACTGCAGAACACGCCAGACCGGGGACCGATGTCGCCCAGGCGCCAGGACGCATTCTCATATCGCACGTAATACTCCGAAGCGTGAACGCGAGTCCTCATAGATTCAACCCACTGGACGAAAATGGGCGCCAAATCAGCTGTTGGGATCAGGTCCTCTGGAAAGAACGACATCTCGATGAATGGCGTACCGTCTCTTCCGGCACCGGAGTACACCTGAAGCGTCTTGAACAAGGAATTGCCGCTCTTCAGCAGCATCCTGACGTGCCCCGCCCGGGCGGCACCGACGAGCGCTTCGGACTGCACCTGGGCGATCACGCTGCCATTGTGGTCCTCGGCCGACGAAACAGCGAATGTCTGGGTGAGTTCGGTGAGCAGTTCTGCGAGGCCATCCCAACTCGGTGCCAAAAAGTTGATGTCCCTGCACGACCCGTCATTGTCGCGCAGGGACATCTCGATTTCGGCATACCCGTTCACGACAGTTTCCGTGACCCCGAATTAATTCCCGCGCTGCTGCTCCGCTTCGCCTACGCGCTTGAGCGCCAGCATGAACGCTGCGGTGCGCTTGCTGCACTTTTCCTGGCGCGCCATGGACTGCACATCCAGGTAGGCTTTGCGCATCTTGCGCTCAAGCTCAATGTTCACGCGCTCTTCGTCCCAGTAGAACTGCGTAAGGTTCTGGCTCCACTCGAAGTAGCTGACCGTCACGCCGCCGGCATTGGCCAGAATGTCCGGAATCACCACGATGCCGCGCTCGTAAAGTTCTTCGTCGGCTTCGGGCATGGTGGGGTGGTTGGCGGCTTCAATGATCAGCGGCGCCTTGATGTTGCCGCAGTTGTCGGGCGTGATCACGTCGCCGATGGCAGCCGGGATCAGGCAGTCCACGGGCAGTGTCAGCAGGTCCTGGTTGTTCATCACGTCGGCGTTAGGAAAGCCCGCGACCGTGCGCTTTTCATTGAACCAGTCAAACAGCGCCGGGACGTCCAGGCCTTTCTCGTTGTACACGCCGCCCTTCACGTCGGTCACGGCGACCACCTTGCCGCCGCGCTCGTGCCAGAACTTGGCGCTGTAGCTGCCGACGTTGCCGAAACCCTGGATTGCGCAGGTCTTGCCCGTGATCGATTCGTTGCGCGACTTGTAGTACGCGTCGGCGGCAATCACCACGCCGTAGGCCGTGGCCGTGACGCGACCCTGGCTGCCGCCCAGCGTCACAGGCTTGCCGGTCACCACACCCGGGCTGTAGCCGCGGCGTGAAGAGTATTCGTCCATCAGCCACGCCATGACCTGCCCGTCAGTGCCCATGTCGGGCGCGGGGATGTCGCGCTGCGGGCCGAGCACGATGGCAATGCGTGCCACAAACTTGCGCGTCAGGCGCTCAAGCTCGGTCATGCTCATGTTCATCGGGTCGCAGGCCACACCGCCCTTGGCGCCGCCGAACGGAATGTCCAGCAGCGCGGTCTTCCAGGTCATCAGGCTGGCCAGCGCGCGCACTTCGTCTTTGTCCACTTCGGGGTGATAGCGAATGCCGCCCTTCCAGGGGCCGCGGGCGCCGTTGTGCTGGATGCGATAGCCCGTGTAGACGTGAATCTTGCCGCTGTCCATGCGCACGGGCACAGCTACCGTGACTTCGCGAAAGGGTGTTTTCAGCACCTCGCGCAGCCACTCGGGCATATTGAGGCGGTCGGCGGACTTGTCGAAGAGCCCGTTGACGGCTTCGAAGGCGTTGTAGCGACCAGTAGAAGCTTTGTATCGACCTGTAACGCGAGTGGACATGCGGCCATCCTGAGTCGAGCTCGTTGCACAGCATTATCGGCTGTTTGTGTGTTGAACTGGACGTGAAACGCCGACGGGGGCGGACTATGCCTTTTCCGGGTTGATGCTGCAAAGGGCGGTTTTCAAGCGCGGGGTTCGCCACCGGTCGTGGCGGGAAGGCTTTCGCGCAGGCGGAAGTTGGCAAGCGTGTAACGAGCGAGCACTTTGCCAATCTGCTCTTCCACTTCGCCGAAAACGTCACGAATCATGCAGTCGCCATAGAGGTTGCAATCAGACTCGGTGGCAAAGCATTCGAATACGCGGGTGGGGCCGTCAATTTCCGTAAGCACTTCCAGCAACGTCACTTCGGCGGGGTCCACAGCCAGCACAAAGCCGCCGCTGGGGCCCTTGAGGCTGCGCACGACGCCCTTTTTGGCAAGCTGCTGCAGGATTTTGGAGAGAAACGCCTTGGGAATCATCAGCTTTTCGGCGATTTCGTGCAGCGTCACGGGGCCGCGTGCGCGGCGGTCAACCAGGTACATCAGCGCGCGCAAGCCGTAATCACTTTTTCTGCTGAAGATCACAGTTTCCCTTCCGCCCGCAAGACGGCCGACCCCGACCAGTACACAGCAGCGGACTTAGAGTGTCAAGCGGCGGCGGCGCACGCAGGCAACGGCAAGCAACGCCAACAACGAAAACATTGAGAAGCAATCGCCGGCCGCGGAAGCACAACCGACAATCTGGTTGTCAACGCCTTTGGCTACCGCCACCCCAAGGTCAAACGAGAACTCGACAAGGGGCAGGTCCAATGGGTCGATGTTTACGCCCCCGCTACCTCCGGCCGAGGGGGTATAGAGCCCCACCCGGATGACCCGCAGGGAGTCCTGACCGTCACTGACAACCAATTGGATCAAGTGCGACGACGCCGAAGTCAGCGTGCCCGTGGTCGGATTCAGCGCGTAAGGGACCGCCGCCAAGGCACTCTCGAATTCGGCCGCCACAAGCACGGGACTGTTGTTGTACGAATCGATGCTGGCCGGATCGCCGTCGTCGTCAGTGACCGTGATCTGGATATTCAGCGACGCGACGGATGTACCGGCAGGGATGCTCATTTGTTCGTTGTCGTTGAGTTGGTTGCCGCTGATCGCCACCGTGGCCTTGGGCGCACTTCGGCTAGTCCCCGTGGGCGTAAAGCGGATGTACGAATCCGCCGGCCATTGGGTCATCCGACCGTTTGAATCCACGAACCCAGCCAAAGCGCCAGGCATGAAGCAGCGCCCGGCGGCAGTGGTTGAGCCAGTGATGGAAACGCAGTAGTCCGTGCCGGCAAATGTGTATGGCGTGCCGACTCCTGGGCCATAGCGAAACTCGATGGTGTCGCTGTTGGTGTCGAATGCGGCTTGGAAACTGAATGTCATCGGCGTTGCGCCAGGGGGTGCCGCGCCGTCCGGTACATTGAGCCACTCGATTGTCAACACACCGGCGGAGAACTCCCACGAGACTACCGAATTCCCCGTGTAGCTCCAAGCGTGCAGGCAGGGTGCCGCCATGCGCGCGCACATGGGCGATGGCGTCCAGTAGGTGGTTGCTATGTTGGGTTCGTAGGCGAATTGGACTACGCCCACGTCGCGGGCCCGGAACTCGTGCAGTGTGGTTGTTTCCAAGGGAAAAAGAAAACCAGAGGGCTTGATGGTTGCGTTGTTCGGCGGCGCGCCGTTGAGGTTTTGCACGACATTTGCGCTGGCAGCGATCAGGGGCGTGAACGTCTGGACGCCACCCGAGACGCTGTAGTTCAACTGTGCGGAAAGGGGCGCCGCCAAGAGGACAAGCAGGAAAAGCAGGTCCTTCACTGTGAACCCCCTCTGGCCGCAAAATCTAGAGCAAGAGAAGGTACCACATGGAAGGGGTGCCTGCGGCGAAACCGCCGACATTTCCGGTCGAACGAAGTGAGTGGCACCCCGCTATCGTCAGCAATGGAACAGGCCCCATGAAGACCTATACCGAATACCTGTACTTCAACACCAAGAGCAAGCGCGAGTACATCCGCATCACCGACAAAGTCGAAGAAGTCGTGCAGAAATCGGGCGTGCGCGAGGGCATGGCACTGGTTTCAGCTATGCATATCACCGCGGGCGTATGGGTGAACGACGCCGAAAACGGGCTGCTTGACGACATCGACCACTGGCTGGAGAGCCTGACGCCCTGTGGCGCCTACCCGCAGATCAAGTGGCCCAAAGCCGGCGAAGAAGGCCCCGTGCACGCCGTGCGCCACGAGTACGAACACCACCGCACCGGCGAAGACAACGGCGACAGCCACTTGAAGAGCATACTGGTGCACCACCAGGTAATCGTGCCGATCACGGACGGCAGGCTCGATTTGGGCACCTGGCAGCAGGTGTACTACGCCGAGTTCGACGGCCAACGCCGCAAACGGGTGATCATCAAGGTGATGGGCGCTTAGGTAAGCACCCCGGGCAGCTCTCGGATGTCGCCAATCAACGCGTGGGCGGTTTCGAACTCGTGGACCTGGCCGTATCCGTACGTACAGCCGATGAACCATAGCCCGTTGGCCTGCGCCGCTTCCGCGTCGTGGAACCTGTCGCCTACCATGAGGCCCTTTGAAACGTTCAGCGCCTGCAGCGCCTTGCCCACCAGCGCTGACTTGTTGCGGCCCGCGATCGACTTGTCGCCCACGCAGTCACGATGGTCCAGCCAGCGATCAAGGCCGAATACGTCCACTACGCAGTCCATGTAGGGCTGGCTGCAATTGCTGACCAGTGCCAGCTTCAGGCCCGACTGCTTGAGCGCATCCAGAACGTCGAGCGCGCCCTCAAACAGGTGGCCCATGCCCTTGGTCAGGAACTCGCGCTCGTGCACGGTGGATTCGAGGTGCAACTCGTGGGCTGCGTGCTTGAGCGACTCGGGCAGCAGCTCGGCGTAGAAGACGGCAGGCGGCTTGCCGATCTGGTCGCGAATCAGTTGCGTGGCGGGCGGCGCGGAAAGGCCCGGCAGACGGCCCGCGGCGATGAGCGCTTCAAAGGCGCGTGTGATGGCAAGTACGCCAAAATCGCCGCTATTGAGCAGCGTGCCGTCCATGTCAAAGACGACGACTTCAGGCGAAGTTGTGGACCACGGGTAGGACATGACTTGAGTTCTGCGTTCTGAGTTCTGCGTTCTGGGTTGAACTCCGTGGTGCGCCACTCCTGACATCCTGCGTCAAGTCTGGAACCCGGAACTCAGAACTACCAAACGCCGATCTATTCTTTCTTCTCTTCTTCCGGTTTTCGGGCCAGCGTGACGGCATACACCATGCCGATCACGAAGCCGCCGATGTGCGCCCACCATGCGACGCCGGAACTCTCGGCGCCTTGCGGGCTGAGCTGGATCTCGGTCAGGGCGTTGATCACGTTCATGCCAATCCAGAACAACAGGTAGAAGAACGCCGGCACGCGCACAATCACCGGGATCACGATGATCGGCACCACGCTGATCACACGCGCCTTCGGAAACAGCACAAAGAAACCACCCATCACGCCCGCAATCGCGCCGCTGGCGCCGACGACCGGGATGTCACTGCCGCCCGAGAACGCGATCTGGGTGATGCTCGCCGCCAAGCCGCACGCCAGGTAGATCACGAAAAACCGTATGCGGCCGAAGCGGTCCTCCACGTTCGGCCCGAACACGAACAGCGAAAGCATGTTGCCCAGCAGGTGCCACAGCCCGCCGTACAGGAACATGCAAGTCAGGAAGGGCAGCACTTTTTCTAGGGTCGAGAGGTCATTGCCGGCCCGTGCGCTAAACAGGTGTGGGTAGTTCGACGGCACCAGGCCGTACTCGTAAAAGAACTGATTCGCATCAGTCACCAGCATTTGCTGGGTGAACGCGAAGATGTTCAGCGCGATCAGCAGCCACGTGACAATGGGCCATGAGTTTACGCGCTCAGTCGTCTTCAACGGGAACATGCGGACAGAATAACAGGATCAGCTTGCAGCGGGCAGCAGGCAGCAGGCGGGCGTGGCGGTCAGTCCATTGTTCATGATTCATTGAAAACTGCTCATGGCCCTTGCTTGTCAGCCCTTTGTTGAAGCGTTGCCTCTTGCATTGTCGCCGCGCTTGGTAAACCTTTCCGCCATGTCTCGCGTGACACGGCTGATCAATCGCAACGGGGAAGTGGTGCCCTTCCGGCGCTCGCGTGTCGTTCGTGCGATCCTTGCCGCGGTGCGGTCGTCGGGCAGCAAAGACGAGTGGGTCGCCGACAAGCTGGCCGACATGGTGGTCTACTTTCTGGACAGCCTGCACGGTGAGCGCCCCACGCCACCGACCGCCGATGACGTAGACGACACCATTGAAAAAGCGCTGCTCAGCTCGCCGGATCTTTCCATCGTTGCGCAGGCCTTCATCTCGGGCCGCACGATGCGCCGCGAAATCGAACAGCTTGAAGTCGCAGGCACCGATACCGACGGCCCCCGCGTGTCGCAGTCAAGCCAGGGTGCAGGCGGCTGGAACCGCGTGCGCATCACGGCGGCGCTGATGCGCGAAAACGGTCTGGACTCGGCGCAGGCAGGCGCCGTGGCCGAGGCGGTCGAGAAGCGCGTGCTTGCGCTGGATGTGGCGCGCGTGACCACGGGCCTGATTCGTGAGCTGGCAGACGCAGAGCTGCTTTCGCGCGGCCTGATCAACGAGCCCAGCATTGTTTCCGTGCCGCGCTACGACCTTGAACAATGGATGTTTCCCGGCGACGACACCGACGCACAGCCGGTGGCCGGCCAGGCCGAGCTAGCCGATCGCGCAGGCCGCCGCGTGCTTGAAGCCTACACGCTGCAGAACATCATGGGCGGTGCGGCGCGCGATGCCCACGAGGACGGCAGCCTGCACTTTGAAGCGCTGCACGCGCCGGCCGCTGTGGTCGCGACACGGCTTGACGTGTGTGCGCTGCTGCGCGGCGGCGCCGGCTTTGGCATGCAGCGCATGGCGCCCGAGTCCGCGGCTGGGCTCAGCGCTGCGTTTGCGCGAATTGCCGCGATGCTGCGCGACGCGGCGGCCTTTACCGCCGGGCCTGTGACGCTGAAAGGCTTTGACCGCGCCCTGGCTGGCCAAGTGGCCGAAAACGCCGAGGCCCTTGACCGCGGCCAGATGCAGGATGGTGTGCGTCTGCTGGCAGCATTGGCACCGCAGGGGCTTGTCATCGAGTGCGGCCCGCCGGGCACATCGGCCCGCGACATAGTAACGCGCACGTTGATTGACGCACTCGCCGGCAGTGAGGGCGCGCTGCGCCGCCAGGTCGCGCTGGAGTTGACGGTCAGTGCCGGCGCCTTTGCCGACCCCGCGCGTCGCGCGCTGATCGAGCGTGCGGCATCTGCTGCCGCGTATTGCGGCGTGCCGGTGTTTCGGCTGCGTGAGCCGGCAACCGGCGGCGGCGGCGGGCTGTTTGACGACACGGCGGGTCCGCCCCATGAAATTCTGCTGGCGCGCGTGGCGTTGAACATGATGCGACCGGCGCTGGACGCTACAGCCATGGACGTCGTGCTGGAGCGCCTGGACGCGGCCCTTGCCGTAGCCGCCAAGGGGCTGGCGTTGCGCGTGCGATATCTTGAGCGCGTGGCCATGCGCGACCTGGCGGAGCCCGCGCCGGCATCGGCCCGCATGTTCCGCGCACTGGTGGGGGGCTCGCGCGATGTCGGGGTTGCGCCCGTGGGATTGTGGCCTGCGGCGGTCAAGTTGTCGGGTGCAGCCGGAGAATCCGAGCCGCAGGTGCAGCGCGTGGCGCAGCAGTTGCTGAGTTATGCGGCCTTCAAGTTTCGTGAGCTTGCAGCGCGCGAAGGGCTTACGGGCCGCCTGTGCGGCCAGGCCGGTGAAGCGGCGTGCGGGCGCATGGCGGGACAGGATGCAGCAATATTGCAGCGCACAAACCCCGAGTCACCGCTGCGCGTGGCGCTGTCGCGCGAAGGCGCATACCAGCCGGGCGCCGGTGGCGACCCCGCGCGCGCGCTGGCCCAGCGCCTAGATGCCGAAGGTGCGCTGCACGCCCTGCTCGGCCGCGACGCCGAGGTAGTGGCCGAGGAATCGCTCACGGCGCAAGACGTCACACGCGTGCTGCGCGAGTGCCTGTCTGAGCGTGGCCCGCGCCCGGCACGATTTGCAGTCAGCATTCGCAGCCGCACCTGCCGTGATTGCGGCAACGCTTTCCCGGCCCATCGCGACGCCTGCCCGGTCTGCGGCAGCACCGCCTGGGCGTTGCCGCCGGGCCAGAAGTCGCTGTTCGGGTAGGTTACGGCGCGCCCAAACAGGCTATACTCGGGCTCCCTGCTCAGGCCCCTGGCGAGTTGAGATGAAAGCAGTCCAACTTCTATCGCTGCTGTTTCTGCTGGCTGCATGCAGCACGCCGCCCACGAACAACAGCGCATCGACCGACGGTGGCGACACGGGCGAAGGCGGTTTCAAAGACACCCGCAACATCCCGCACAACGAAAAGACCGCACAGCAGTTCATTCGGCGCTTTGAGGGCCTGCGGGTGGGCCTGCTGAACTATTTCGACCCGACTGAAGTCGAGCTGGTCAATCGCCAGTTCACTTGCGAAACCGTGGTCTTTCGTCTGAACAGCACCGGCGACACCGGTGCCCTGCATGGCGCAGCCGCGGACCTTGCCGCCGAGCTTGCGATCAAGCTGGGCTGGGAACACAGCCAGACAGCCACCAGCGAATCCATGGTCGAGTCGCACCTGGCGGTCGTGAGCATACGCTCGATCGGCATACCTGCCGGCGCGAAGCCCGGCGACATGATCCCGGTTGCCATTGAGCTGAAAGGCAACGCGACCGACATCCACGGCGGATACGTCTACACGACGCCCCTGAAGAACAGTGCCGGCCGCACGGTCGCTATCTTGAAAGAGGGCTATCTGCCCTTTGACGTCAACCGTATGGAACCCGAGGATGTCACCGAGGACATGCGCCAAGATGCCAAGAACCTCGAGCGTCGCGAAGCAGCCAACGGCTCGTGGTTTCTGCTGCGCAAGGGCGTGACCATCCAGAAAACGGTGCTGTCGGACGACCTGTCGGCTGACCAGATCATCCTGCCGCTGGTACGCAAAGTGAATGCAGAGGAAGTGGTGCGGACGTTGTCGTCTGACCTGATCCCGGATGTTGTCGCGGACATCAAGCGACAGATGGCCGAGATCGGCCTGCCCGCCAAGGTGGAAGATGAGCCCGGCAAAATCATCATCACGCCGCTGGGTGTGCGTGAAATCTCGCTGCAGCAGGTGTACGAGCGGGTAGAAGACCTGCGCGTTGAGCTGAAGCCCAAGAATCGCATCATTATCGTGTTCGACGACACGCTGTTCCGGGTGGCCATTTATGGCCCCGTAGCGCATCGTTTTCTCATCGACGGGCTGGCGCTGACCACCGACCCGTTCACCCGCGACAAGCCGAACGTTGACGCCTACCAGCTGCCCTTTCGCGTGAGTTGCCGCCTGCTGCAAAGGGCTGATCCCGGCCGCTCACGGCTGTTCGGCGTGCCCGACGCGGACAACCCGAACCCCGACGGCCACAAGGGGCGCGTGCGTCTTGCCTGGAGCCGCTGGAAAGACGGCAAGCAAATCGAGGAACAGACCGAAGAGCTGCCCACCAGCGATATCAGCGAAATCCTGCGCCACCTTTGGATCCGCGGCATGGGCCCGCGCGAAGTGCTCGCCTTTGTAGTGGAAGCCGAGGCGTCGTACGCAATCAATGCCGAGCTTGGCTTCAACCATCACAAGATCGACCTGGACCGCATCACTGAGGCGAAACCGGGCGAATGATCGCACAACTTGTCCACCTGGTATCCACGGCCGCCTGACACCCGTGAAGATGGTGTAAACTTTGACCCGGAAAGCCCTTCAATCGTGGGGTTTTGCCCAAAGAAAACCCGCCCTTCCCGTCGATACGCTAAAGATTGCCGGGGGTGGTGCCCCGGACTCTTTTGGCAGGTGGCCCATGCGCATCGTCAGCCTTGAAATGGACGGCTTTAAGTCCTTTGGGCGGCACACGATCTTTGAATTCCCGGCCCCGATCACGGGTGTCGTCGGGCCCAACGGGTGCGGCAAGTCCAACGTCGTTGATGCCACGCGCTGGGTGCTGGGCGAAATGTCGCGCAAAGCGCTGCGGGCCAAAAGCAGCACGGACGTGATCTTTTCGGGCAGTGCCACACGCAAGCCGGCCCGCTACGCCGAAGTCAGCATCAGCTTCGACAACAGCGACAAGGTGCTGCCGTTTTCGAGCAAGATTGTCCGTGTGACGCGCCGCCTCGAAAAGAACGGCGACAGCTTCTACCTGATCAACGGCGAGCCCGCCAAGCTGCGCGACGTGCGCGGGTTGTTCGAGGGCACTGGTGCCGCCATGAGCGCCTACAGCATCATGGAACAGGGCAAGATGGACGCCCTGCTGCAAAGCAAGCCCGAAGACCGCCGAGTGGTCTTTGAAGAAGCCGCCGGCATCGGCCAGATGCGCAAACAGCAGGAAATCGCGCAGGCCAAGCTGGTGATCGTTGACCAGAACCTCGACCGACTTAAAGACGTGCTGGCAGAAGTGAAGGGCCAGCTTCGCAAGATCAAGGCGCAGGCCGGACGCGCCCTGAAGTACACCGAGTTGAAAGAGCGCTGCCGCGTCATCCACGAGCAGCTTGGCTTGGCGGAGTTCGCACGCCTGGACGTCCAGCGCGAAGAGCTGCTGCAGGTGATCGCAGCCGCCGGCAAGCGCGAAGGTGCCATCCAGGCCGACCTTGCCAAGACGCGCATGGACCTCGAAGACGCCGAGACGAACCTGGCCGACGCCGAGCATGAAGAGCGCCGGCTGGCCGAGCGCATTCACAAGCTTGAGCTGGATATCCGCGCCGAACAGAACAAGCGCGAACAGGCGCTGGCACGCGTGGACAGCCTGCAGCAGGCCATCCAGCGCGCGAAAGAATTGTCTGAACGTGTGCGCCAGCAGGTAAGTGGCCTCAAGCAGCGCCGCGAGAGCATCCAGACCGAAACCGAGCAGGGCCGCGCAGAAATGGCGGCACTGACCAAGCGGGTAAGCGAACTTGCACAGGCCGAGCAGGCCGCGCGCGCCGAAACAGAGTCGATGGAGGCGCAGCTCAAGGAGGTCCGCAACCATCTGCTGGATGCCATCGGCGAAGCCAACGGCGCATTGAACCAGCGCATGACGCTGGATGCCGAGTTGCGCGGCGCGCGCCGCCGCCTTGAGACACTTGAGGCGCGGGGCACAGAGGCAGCACGCGAGTTTGACGACGTCGCGACGCGCGCCAACGCAGCCAATGCGGCCAAGCATGAACAGGAAGAAGCACTCGCCGGCTTGAAGGCCGAGCTCGCCGAGCTGGACGCGCAGCTTGCGCCCACGGCAAGCTCTGCCAACGACTTGCGCCAGCGCAAACACGCCCTTGAACTCAAGCGCGGCGCCAAACTTGAGCGCAAAGCCATGCTGGTCAGCATGGCCGAGCAGCGCCCGGGGCTTGATGACACCGCACGCGAATTGCTGGCAGACCCCGCGCGCTGTCAAAGCTTCGGTATCCTGGGCGTGATCGCTGACAATGTGCGCATCGACCTTGGCTTCGCCGCCGCCCTTGAACGCGTGCTGAAAGACCTTGGCAGCGCCATCGTGGTGGACCGGCTGGAGCAGGCGCACGACCTGTTTGACTGGCTGGCGGGACGCGGCAGCAGCAACATCACGCTGATCGCGCGCGACCAGTTTTCCGCGCCGAAGAAGGCGCCACAGTTTCCCGGCGGCAAGGGCGTGATTGGCCCGCTGCTGGACGAGGTGAAGGTCAACGACGGTTTTGCCGAGCTGCTGGGGGCGCTGGTCAGTGACGTGCTGCTGGTGGCTGACCGCAGCGTCGCGCGCCGCCTGATGAAAACAAGCGCGGGCTTTCGCATCGTGACGCCGACCGGCGAGATGTTCACGCTGCCGGGCGCATTCGCGCTGGCGGGCGGCGAGACCAACACCGGGCTGATCACGCAGCAGTCCGAGATTGACCGGCTGACGCGTGATTTGGGCGTGCTGGACACTGAAGTCGAAGAGACGGCAACGAAACTTGCCGACGCGCTGACACGCCAGGAGCAACTGGCAGCCCGCGGCGTAGAGTTGCGTGCATCGATCTATGACGCGAGCATGGAGGCGGCTTCGCGCCGCGTTGCGCTTGAGTCGCTGAATCGCGAACACAAGCGCCTTGCTGAAGAGCAGGACGTGCTGCGCCGCGAACAGGCGCTGCTGCAAACGCAGGTCGAGCAGAGCCTGGCGCGCCACAGCGAACTGACCGAACAGATGGCCCGCGCCGAAGAAGAGAAGTCGCGCTGCGAGGGCGAACTGGCCCGCCTGAACGAAGATGCAGCCGCGCGCAGAGTCACACTGGCCGAGGCCCGCGACGCACTGACCGACGCCCGGGTCGATGAAGCCGCCCGCCGTACGCGCCTGGCGCAGTCGGAAGATTCGCTCAAGGGCATCGACAGCGCGCTGGCGCGCTATGCCGAAGAGCTGACCCGCAGTGCCGGCGAAGTCGAAACGCACGCCAAGGAAAGCCGCGGCCTGGAGCACGCGGCAGGCAGCAGCGTGGAAGTACAAGCCGAGCTTGAACGCGAGCAGGCCGAACTGAACGACCGTCGCAGCCAGGGCGGCGGCATGCTGGCCACCCGCCGCGCCGCCGTGGAGCAAGCCCGCGAGTACGCCACGGAACTGCAGGAGAAGCTGTACACCGAGCGCGAGAGCGTGCAGCAGGCGCGCATTGATGAAAACACGCTGTTCATGAAGATGGACTCGGTGCGGCGCCGCCTGTCTGAGCTGTACAACACCGACATCGACGGCCTGTACCGCGACTTTGACGCGCAACGAAGCGTGATTGATGAATCGGCTTGCCGGCAGGAACTGGGCGTGGTCGAAGACCAGTTGCGCAAGCTCGGCAACGTCAATATGGAAGCGATGGACGAACTGAAGGAAACCGAAGAGCGCAACGACTTCTACAGCAAGCAGGAAAGCGACCTGCTGAAGGCCAAGCGCACGCTCGGCGACGCGATCGCGCGCATCGAGAACGAAACGCGGCGCATGTTCCTGACGACGTTCGAAGCCATACGCACGAACTTCCAGCGCCTGTTCCGGCGGCTGTTCGGCGGCGGCAGCGCAGACATCATGCTCACGAACCCGGAAGACCCGCTCAACAGCGGCGTAGAAATCATCGCAAAGCCGCCGGGCAAAGAGGCGCTGCCGATTGCGATGCGCAGCGGCGGCGAACGCGCCATGATCAGCGTGGCGATGATGTTCGCCGTGTACGAGACGAACCCGGCGCCCTATGCGATCCTGGACGAGGTGGACGCGCCGCTGGATGAAGCCAACGTAGATCGCTTCTGCAGCGTGATTGAAGATTACGCCAAGGTCAGCCAGTTCATCATCATCACGCACCACAAGAAAACGATGGCGGCCTGTGACACGCTATACGGCGTCACAATGCAGGAACCCGGCACCAGCACCAAGGTCAGCGTGGATTTGCGCACTGCGGACACGGCGGAACTGGTGGCAAGCGCCTGAGAATGATTGCGTTGCCAAGCCCGCGACTTCCGTCGCGGGCTTTCAATTGTACGCTCCGGCCCCATGGAAAAACTCTCCAAGGCTCGCAGCAAAGAACTTCGCGCGCTCAAGTTGCGCAAGTCGCGCGACGAGCTTGGCCTGTACGTCGCCGAGGGCCCGCTGCTGCTGGAAGAGGCGCTCAAGGCCGGCGTGTTCCCGCGCTATGTGGTCACTTGCGATGAGTTGATGGAAGGCACCCGCGACAAGATCAGCGCGCTGGTGCAGAAGTGCATTTCCGAACAGGTCGAGTGTTTCAGCAGCGACGCCGGCGAGTTCATGAACGCCAGCGACACCGTCAACAGCCAGGGCCTGCTGGCGATCTTTGGCTTGCCCGTCTACGACCTGAACGCGCTGCTGCTCAAGCCGCGGCTGACCCTGCTGGTGCTGGATAACGTGCGCGACCCCGGCAACCTGGGCACAATCATGCGCCAGGCGGCGGCGTTTGACTGCGACGGCCTGCTGCTGCTCAAGGGCTGTGTCGACGCCTACAACCACAAGGCCGTGCGCGCCAGCATGGGCGGCGTGTTCCATGTGCCGGTGTTCAATGACCTGACGCCCGAGGACGTGATCGAGAAACTCTCGGGCACCGGTGTCTGGCCCTACGTCACGGGCACCAAGGGCAAGAATGCATTTGAGGTCAGCTACCCGCCAAAGACGGCGTTCATCATCGGCGGCGAAAGCGAAGGCGTGCAGCCGTTCTGGGGCGACCACGAAGTAATCCAGGTAAGCATTCCGCAGACGGCAAAGGTGGAAAGCCTGAATGCAGCCGTTGCCGCCAGCATCCTGCTCGCGTACCGGTACCAGGCGCGCTAGGTACCTACTCTTCGCCAAGAAAGAACTTGTTCTTGAACAGCTCGACCAGGCTGGTGACTGCCGCATCGGCGTCGCTGCCTTCGGCCTCGACCTTCAAGCGCGTGCCTTTTTCCGCGGCGAGCATGATGACGTCGATGATCGACTTGGCGTTGCAGCGGTGGTCGCCCTTGATCAGGTACACTTCAGACGCGAACTTCGACGCCGTCTCAATCACCTTCATCGCCGGCCGCTGGTGCAGGCCGTACTTGTTCAGCAGCTCGACTTCGGCGGTTGCGGACATAGTTGACAGTGTATGTATGGGCGTGCGGCGTTGGAATCAAGGGACTTGCGACTTGTGGTTTTGCGGCATCAAGGCTTAGCCGGCTTTGGCCTTGTCTCGCCCGATGTCGCGAAACACCTGAAGGCACAACTCGGCCAGCCGGGCGGGGTGGTGGCGCACGACGTGGTCGGCGCTGACCAGGTCGCCGGTCACCAGCCGCGGGCTGCCGGCAAGCTGGCTCAGTTTTGCCAGGTCGGCTTCCACGGGCACCGAGTTTTCGGCTGCATAGGCCTGCCGCAGCCGGTCAGGGATCGCGCCGGTATTCACAACCACGAAGTCAAGCAAAGCGTTGCCGGTGTGCTCAATAATCACTTCGACATGTCGGCTGGCTGTGAAGCCCTGGGTTTCGCCGGGCTGGGTCATGATGTTGCAGACGTAGCCCACGACCGCGCCGGTTTTCAGCAGGGCGTTGCGGATATCCGGGATCAGCAGGTTGGGCAGTACGCTGGTGTAAAGGCTGCCGGGGCCCAGCAGCACAAGGTCGGCGGCCATGATGGCGTCTACCACATCGTGGGCTGCAGGCGCATCTTCTGGCTTGATCGCCAGTCGTTTGACCAGCTTATTGACCTTGCCGACGAGTGACTCGCCGGTGGTCTTGCTGCCGTCGTCGTGCTCGGCGATCAGGCTCAGCTTGACGGTCGTTGCCGGCAGCACGCGACCGCGCACATTCAGCACGCGGTTGGCTTCGCGCACGGCCTGCTCGAAGTCGCCGGTCACTTTGGTCATGGCGGCAAGAAAGATGTTGCCGAAGGGGTGGCCCTTGAGGTCGCCCTCTTCGAAGCGGTACTGGAACAGTTTCTCAAGCACCGGGCCGGCATCGCTCAGCGCGGCCAGGCAGTTGCGAATGTCCCCGGGGGGCAACATGCCGAACTCTTTGCGAAAGCGCCCGCTGCTGCCGCCGTCATCAGCCACGGTGACGATGGCTGTCAGCTTGTCGGTGTGTTCTTTCAGTCCCCGCAGCAGGCCGCTGGCGCCGGTGCCGCCGCCGATGGCGACGACGCTGGCGGAACGGCGGAACAGTCGTGGAAACAGTGCCATCGGCAACCGATGCGGGATTCGGGCATCCGTCTGCAATGCCCATAAGAGACCTGGGATGCTGTCCGGTAGAGTGAAACTCTGCCCGACTACTCGTTCTTGGCTTCCTCGTACGTGCTTTCGCGGCGAATGCGGGTCGTGACGCGCTTGACGTCGCGCACCAGCTTTTTGCGTTTGTCGGTGCCCTTGTGGCCCTTCAGCTTTTCCTTCACTTTGCGCAGCTGGCGATAGGCCTTGTCAATGCAAAGGTCCACCGCGGCGTGCATGTCTTCGCGGTGGTGCACGACCGCCGACAGGTGGTTGTGCGTGTCGGTGTGCAGGTTGATTTCGCAAACGTGGTCAAGGCCGTCCTGGTTCAAAATCACCTGGATGGTCTGGATACGGTTGAAGTAACGCTCCAGCTTCTCGAGTTTCTCCTCGGCGTACTTCTTCATCATTGGTGTGACCTTGACGTTCTTGGCTGTAATCGTGATGCGCACGGAATCTCCTCGTTGGCTGGTAGCAGGCGGGCCGATTGTGGCGTGGTTCAGGCCATATGGCAACAGGGGCTAAACACCCTGTTCCAGCCGGTCTGCGTTGTAGTCATCCAGTTCTTTGAGCGCACGGATCTTGCGGGCTGTGCCCGTGACATCGTACTCGACCCGGCGCCAGATGAACTTGCGCTCGTCCCAGATGACATAGCAGGCGCGTGTGTCCCGGTCGCGAGGTTGGCCGACGCTGCCGACGTTGATGATGTACTTCTTGCCCTTCTCGGCTTTGAACTCGTACTCGAGGTCCTTTTCGGTCTGGTACCGGAACTCCTGGTCAATCACGCAAGGTATGTGCGTGTGGCCCACGAAGCACAGGTCCTCGAACTGCCCGAAGATGTCGTTGAGCTTCTTGATCGCCTCGGGGACGCCCTGGCCCGCGCCCAGCGCGTCGTGCTTGAGAATGTACTCGGTCGTTGGTTCGCGGGGGCTGCCGTGCACCATCAGCGCCCCATCTTCACGGTGCGTGAGCTTCAGGCCTTTCAAGAAGCTCATCCGCTTCTTGTTCTTGAACCCGAACAGCCCGCCCGTCAGCGATTTCTTCGTCCAGCGGATGGCGGTCAGCGCCCGGTAGTTGAAGCCGACGGGTTCAAACACCACGGCTTCATCGTGATTGCCCATCAGGTTGATGCGAAAGTCCATGGCCTCGTCGATGATTTCGACGGGCTCAGGGCCGTATCCGACAAGGTCGCCAAGCGAGATGATGTCCGTGATGTTGTGGGACTTGAGGTCCTTCTTCACGGCCTCCCAGGCTGCAACGTTGGCATGGATGTCTGAGACGATTGCCTTCATGCGCGCAGGCCACCAACCCAACCTCAAAAGCTGTCGAATGTTAGAGCAAGCTAGCCCGACCCGGGGGGGTGTCAAGTCAAGCCCCGCTTACACCGTCGGCAGATAGGCTTCGCGCCCCTCAAAGGGCTCCGGCGGGTACTCCACCTGCACCAGCGTCAACCCGTGGGGGGGCAGGTTGGGGCCTGCCTCCTTGCGGTCCTTAACGTCCAGCAGGGTCCCAAGCCATTCCGGTGATTGCTTGCCAAGCCCGACTTCCAGCAGTGAGCCAGCCAGCGCACGGACCATGCCCCGCAGAAAGCCGTTTCCGGCGACTTCGATGCGCAGCAACTCGCCACGTTCGACCAGTTCGCAGCAGGTGATTGTGCGCACAGTGCCCAGGGGGCGGGGCTTGCGCCAGGGCGGCGGCGTGAAGTCGCCGTGCGCCACGGCCGCCGGGCCGACGGTGTCGGCGGTAGTGTCAGGTTGGTCGGCGCCTGGGCTGGAGTCGTCGGGGCTGGCTTGAAAGCTCTTGAAGTCGTGAGTGCCAACGACCAGTGCTGCCGCGGCGCGCATCGCTTCGGTGTCGAGCTGCCGGGGGGCAAGGTGAGTGCGATCTGCTTGCAAGGGGCTGCGGGCCCGCGACCGCAGCAGGGTGTATCGATACAGCTTGGATAGCGCGTCGAACCGGGCGTGAAAGCGTGGATCAGTTTCGCGTACGGCGCGCACCGCGACATCGTCGGGCAATCTGGCGTTGATCGCGTTCAGCAACTCGCGGCACGGAAGCCGCGAGTCCACGTCCACATGGGCCGGCATGGCGCGGGCGTGCACGCCGCGATCGGTGCGGCCCGACGACTGCACGCTGACCGGGTGGCCGACGAGGTCTGCGACGGCCGCTTCGACGACGCCTTGCACACTGCGGTCAGGCCCCTGGCGTTGCCAGCCAAAGAAGCCTTTGCCGTGAAACTCAAGAGTAAGCAGAATCCTGCGCATTTGCTGATTAGGCCCGCAGACGCCCGTTCGTCAACTGGTGGAAGGCGCGGGTCGCTAGAGAAGGCACTTAGGCACCAAGGAGACAACATGTCGGCGTGGAATCCGCAAGAGGTTGAACGTGTCGCGACAGCGATCGTGGACTGCTCGGTCAAGATTCACCAGACGCTCGGCCCGGGACTTCTCGAGTCCGTCTACGTCAGAATTCTCGTCCACGAACTACGGAAACGGGGATTGGATGTGAAGACAGAGGTCCCGGTTCACGTCCACTGGGATGGCGAAGACCTGGGCGTTGGTTACCGCGTGGACCTGCTGGTCAACGACTGCGTCGTGGTGGAAGCCAAGTCTGTGGAGGCAAATTCAAAGTTGCACTCGAAACAGGCGCTAACGTACATCTGTCCGTTGGGACTGCCCCTGGCCTTTGTGCTGAATTTCGGTCAGCGCTTGATGAAAGAAGGCATCGAAAGAGTGGCTAACGACTACTACAGGTCAGTCGAGCTGTAGTTGTCATTCCTTTGTGTCTTCGTGGCTTCGTGTGGGCCCATTCTTCAAGGACTCGGAGTTACAGGTCGCACACGAAGGCACTAAGGCACAAAGGAAAGGCCATAACCAGAACTTCGAGCTACAGGTTGCTAGCTTGAGCGGTTTGAAGGGTATTGGCAGTTCTTTGTGCCTTTGTGTCTTTGTGTGAGCTCCAATGGCCCGTTCGTTGGCGGAAGGTCAGTAACCGTGCGCTACGCTGTGCTTGAGCATTCAGTGAGAAACGCTGTCCACTTTGACCTGATGCTTGAGGTTGAGGGGCAGGACTTGCTGCGTACGCTTCAGCTTGCGCGCTGGCCATTGGCGCCTGGTGACAGCGCTGCATGCAGCGAGCTGGCGCCGCACCGGCGCGCGTACCTGACCTATGAGGGCGAAGTCTCCGGTGACCGCGGCAGCGTGAAACGCGTCGAGACCGGCACCTGGTGGGCGGCTGACGGGCAGATGGTCCTGCAGGCAAGCGACGGCCGCGTCACCCGTCTGGAGCAACGCGGCCCGGAGATGCATGCAGGCTAGATCCAGCGACCCGACCAGCTGATGCCGATCGTGAATGTCAGCCTGAAGTCGTGCTTCTTGAACTCGGGAGGCGGCAGGTTGTCGAAGCTGTGCTCAATCAGCAGGCCCGCGGTGAAGTAGCCGCCGAACTTGTATTCAACCAGCAGGGAGTTGTTGACGTTGATGTTCTTGAATTCGTCAAAGTCGAACAGGACCTCAGACTTGAAGTTCACATGCAGGGTGTCGTTCACCCCGACCCAGTCGAGCTCGGTGCGCGCGCGCGCGCCCAGGTAGCCGCGATCTTCGGCGCCGCCGATCTGGTCTTCATAGGTGTAAGTCAGGTGTGCCGCCACGTTCCACCACAGCTTGGGATCGTTCAAGATCTGGTAGCCGGGGCCGATGCCGGTGATGCTGCGGTAGTGATAGCCTGCGAACTCGTTGAGATACAGGTCTTCCGTCACTTCCACCGTCAGCCGGAAATCGAAGATGTACCGATACAGGTAGCCGAAGTGGTGCTTGCGTTCGCGCACCGGGTCGATTTCAAGGTTGCGGTCCTGGAAGTAGCTGCCGCGGCCGTACCAGGTCATGAAGTTGTGCTTGCCCGTGCGCTTGATATCGAAGCGGTACCCCAGCGAGTAGGTGTTGGTGTTGCCCGCCGTCATGGAAAACGTGCCCAGGGCCGAGACTTCCCAGATCGGGCGCTCGTCGGGCAGGGATTCGTTGATGCCGTTGACGCCGGCAAAGTTCTCGATCGTGGTTTCCGTGCCGTTGGTCCGGAACACCAGCTTGCCGTCACGCGTCAGCAGCTTGCCGCTTTGTTGCTGCTTGATGTCGTCACCAAGGCGAAGCGTGGCATCACGTTCGCCATCCAGCTCCAGCGACGCGACCTTGGCCACCGGCACCTTGATCGTGCCCAGGGCGCCCGAGTTGAAGTGGACTTCGCCGGCTTCGAGTTTCTCGAACTTGCCAACCAGCGTGTCACCGTCTGTCGTGACGAGCGTGTCAGCGGCAAACAATGCCCCGGCGAACAGTACAAGGACAGAAAGAAGCAGCGCACGCAGCGGTCTGTACATCATCATTGGCGAGCTCTCACCGGGCCATGGGTTAGTGAACGACAGAACGAACCGTCTACACAAACAGTGCAATCGTGGCAACCGAAACGAACCAAAAGGAGCAGTTCATCCAGAATTTGTGATAGCGGCGAGACCCTTCTAGTCTGGGCTGTTGGCCGGCGGCTGTGGCTGCTCAGGTGGCATGTTCAATTCGCGGCTTCGAGTCGGGCTGTGCCGCCAGGTGTTATCGGCCTGTTTGATGAACACCAGCCACGAGGTCTGAACCGGCGCCTCTTCACCCTTGTTGTTCTTCTGGGGTTTGAACTTGCCGTTTTCGTCCACGGGCACGTAGCGGACCTGCACCCGGGCCAGCTTGTCGTCGCTTTGGGCCGAGTCTTTGACGGCTTCGATCTTCCAGCGCAGCCCCAGCTCTTTCGATTGCCGAAACTGGCCGCGCAACGCGGGCTCGTAGGCTTCGCGCTCGTCGCGGGCCACGCAGCTTGCGGCAAGCTCGACGTCGCCCGACTCAATGGCTCGCGCATACACCTCAAGCGCATCTTCGGGAGTCGTGAACTTGGGCAACCAGACGACCTCGCTGTTGTTGGCGGCGTTCGAGCCGCAGGCGACAAGCAGTAGCAGCAGGCTGAAAATCGCAATCCAACGCATGGGTTCGTGTCCTAAGCAAAGCGCCCGGTTTGGGCCGGGCGCCGGTTTTCTGGTCGGGGCGGGGGGATTTGAACCCCCGACCTCTTGCACCCCAAGCAAGCGCGCTACCAGTCTGCGCTACGCCCCGATGGGTCCGAAAGTAGCCCCGCGTGTCTACAGCGTCAAGGCGGGGAGACCATGCACGCACATAACGCGCCACGGTTGCAGCCGCGCAATCACCCGCCCGCGAGCCATGAACGTATCTGGCCCGGGCTGAAAATCCCGTCCTCAGTGATCAGCCCCGTGATCAGCCCGGCCGGTGTTACATCGAACGCCGGGTTGAACACCTTCGCGCCGGCTGGCACGAGCTGCGTCGGCCCAAGGCGCCGAAGCTCAGACTCAGACCGTTCTTCGATCGGGATCTCATTGCCCGATGCCAGTGCCGCGTCGAACGTGCTGCGCGGTGCGGCCACATAGAACGGAATGTCGTGATGCCTGGCCGCAACGGCCACGCCGTAGGTGCCGATCTTGTTGGCGGCATCGCCGTTGGCGGCGATGCGGTCGGCGCCGGTGATCACAAGCTGCACTCTGCCCGCGCGCATGACGCTGGCCGCCATGCCGTCGCCGATCACGGTGACGTCGATGCCCTGTTCAGACAGTTCAAACGAAGTCAGGCGAGCACCCTGCAACAGTGGCCGCGTCTCGTCGGCAAACACGCGGAACTTGACGCCGTTGGCGTGTGCGACGTACATCGGGGCCAGTGCGGTGCCCATGCCGGCTGTTGCCAGCGCGCCCGCGTTGCAATGCGTCAGCAGGCCCATGCCGTTGCGAATCAGGGCGGCACCGTGCTGACCGATGCGGCGACAAGTGTCCTCGTCTGACGCGTGAATGCGCTTGGCCTCGGCCAGGGCCTTTTTGACATCGCCCTCGGCGACGGATTTCACGCGCTCGACGGCCCAGCGCAGGTTGACCGCAGTCGGGCGGGCATCGGCGAGGCGCTCAAGGCCGGCGGCACCCAGGCCGCTGCGCAGCGCAATCACGCAGCCGTATGCACCGGCCACACCGATCGCAGGTGCGCCACGCACGGCCAGGCGCACAATTGCGTCGATCACTCCGTCGAGGTCTGTCAGCTCAAGCAGCCTCAGTTCAGAGGGCAGCAGCGTCTGTTCAATGATGACGAGCGCGCCGGTGCGCGCGTCGCCGCGCCAGCTGACGGTGGGGGGCATGGCCATAGGCAATCCTTCGCTTTCAGAGGGTGCGCATACTATATTGAGATTGAACCCATTCCTTGAGCATACCCATGGCGAAACGATCAGAGCCCGAACCTGCCTCGGAAGAGGCGCTGCTGGCCGAAGAGCAGCAATCCGACGAACAGTTGCTCGAAGGCCTTCTGGATGACACCCACAAGGTGCTCAAACAGGCTGTGGACCGCGCCGGTCCCAAGCGCATTTCGCGCGCCTTGGATGTCAGCCTGAGCCTGGTCTACAAGTGGACCCAGCCGCCGCGCACCAAGAAAAACCCCAGCGCCAGCGGCGCCCGCAACCCGCTGGACAAGCTGGTGACGATGTTTCACCTGAGCCAGGACCTCGAGATTATCCACTTTCTGTGTCGCGTGGCGCGCGGCTACTACACGTCCAACCCCGTGCACGGCCCGGAGCAGACGCAGAACTTTGTGTCGGCCACGATCAGCTCGTTGAACGACTTTGCCGACATGATCCACCACGCCGAAAAGTCCCTGACCGGCGATGGCAGGATTGACGACGACGAATCCAAGAAGCTGCGCCGCATGTGGGACAAGCTGAAGGGGCGGCTGGAGAACTTCATCGTCGCCTGCGAAGAAGGCCAATTCAACAAGGACGAGCGGGGCGCAGACAGCGAAGAAGAATAGGGCGCCCGCACGCAGGGCCGGCAGCACCAGGTTTCAACCGGGACGAGCTTCATGAGCGACAGAATGCCGATTCCTGACATCGACGACACCGGCCTGCGCGAGCACATACTCAGGCTGCGCGGCCTTGTCGCCGAAGAAACCATCGAGACGCTGCGCATGGTGCGCCTTGAGCACATCGTGAACCCGCGCGGCAAGATGGTTGAGTATGACCAGCAGGCTTTCCGGGCCTGGGTGATCGCGTGGTTGAACTCGCTTGAGACGGTGCTGTGCGCGCACCTGGCGCTGTTGACCAAGCAGGTGTTCGACAGCAAGACCGAGCTTGAGCCGATTGTCGCGCACCCCAAGATGCTGCTGGACCAGATCGATGACATCCGGCGCGCCCTCGAGATCATCCTGGAAGCCGAGCCCGAGATGACGCCGCAGCCGGCAACGGGCCAGCACGCAAAGGTCAAAGAACAGCCCGAAGATGCCGCCGAAGACTCGGCGGGCAAGAAGAAGTAGCAGCCAGAAAAATCAAAACGCCCGCATGTCTGCGGGCGTTTCGCTTTCGTGCTGCGGTTTACTTGCGCGGCGGGATCAGGCTGCTGCGCTCGACGGTTTCGCCGGCCGGCTTCTCTTCTTTGCTGGCGGGCTGGCTGGCCTGTGCGGGCGCGGTGCCGTACTCAGGGAGGCTGACCTGCTCGCCACCCTTGAGGCGGTCGCCCCAGGCAAGCTCGGGGTTGGCGTCGACAATCTTGCGAAACAGGTACATGTTGCCGTAGTACTCAATCGCCAGGCTGTAGGCGGTGTCGCCGGCTTCGGCAGTCACGGTGCGTGCGGGAAACCACTCGCCCTTTGACTTGGTTTCTGCGGCTTTCACAGCCTCGGCGCCGCCGGGCCCGCTCGGAATCTTGATGGTCTGGCCGACGCGCAACTTGTGGGCGTTGGAGGCATCCAGTCCTTCGTTGATTTTGTAGATGTCCTCGACCTTGCAGCCGTACTGGACAGCCAGCTTGCTGACCATGTCGCCGGGCTGGATCTTGTGTTCGACCACGCCGCCGGTTGCTGCGGGCTTGGGCTCAACCTTGGGCTCGGGCTTCGGCTCCGGCTTGACTTCAGGCGTGGGAAGCGGGTCCGAGTTCAGGGGTGGCGTGACCACGTCATAGCCAAGCACGTTGGACGACTTCACCGGGGTGGCGTCCACGGGCTTGATGTCTTCAGTCTTGGACGTTGTGTCCTCAGTCGGCTCGTCGATACCGGGGCTGAAAAGCGCAGCCGCAAGCAACCCGACCAGTACAAGGCCGGCTGCTGCGACGACCATCGAAATGCGGCTCTTTGTCATCGTGTCTCCTTCAAGAAATCGTCCGTGGACGTGGGTGGCGCTTGTGTGCGCCCGGGCCAAGGGGACCGGACGGTATCCCTGCATTCGGCAGGGTGCTTTGCGCGACTTTGGGAAAAAAGCGAAAGCGGTTTTATCCGGACGCAAATGAAACCGGGCCGGGCATAGCGCCCGGCCCGGCTTGGAAGGCTGACAGCTTACTCGTCTTTGAACTCAATCAGTTCCATGGTGGTCTTGCCGCCGCTGGCTTCGCTGACAACTTTGACCAACAGGCCTGGGGTCTTCTTGGAGGTCCAGACGATGGACTTGGCGCCGTTGGCTTCGGTGGTGGTTTTCACGCACTCGAACTCGCCGGCTTCGACTTTGATGGTTTCGTCTTCGGTCTTCGGCGCCTCGGCGGGTGTCCCACCGTTGCCGGTTGCGGTCTTGAATTCGAGCTTGGTCTCGGTCGGCTCCATGCCGGGGTATGCCTTCTTGTCCTTGTCGAGCATGGTGTACTTGACCATGGCGTACGTCTCGGTGACCTCGATGATCTCGGTCTTCATGTAGCTAGTGTTTTTGAACCCGCTGTAGTCTGACTCGGTGCGCATGGTCCATGTGCGGCCCTTCTTCTTGTACAGGGCGAACGCATCGGTATCGCCAGCCTTGCCCTCGGCGGGCTTGGTCTCGTCGGGCTTGGACTCAGTGCTCTTGTCGTCTTTGGCGACGTTGTAGCTCTTGGCCAGTTCTGACTTCAGGTAGGCGCTGAACTCGGCTTTGCTGACCTTGCCGTCGCTGTCGGTGTCGACTGCCTTCCATTCCTCATCGCTGGGTTCTTCGCCGTTGTCTGCGGCTGCGGCTTCTTTGCGGGTCAGCGAGCCGTCCTTGTCGGTGTCCATCTCTTTGTAGATTTCATCGACATAGGGCGTCAGGTATTCGGCTTCGACGACTTTCATGTCCTTGGCGGACAGGTCGGCCTTGAACTCCATATCGCTGTTGCGGCTGGTGACGTACTTCTTGAGCTCAGCCTTGGTCAACTCGTTGTTGTCGTCTTTGTCGGCGCTCAGGTAGTCCAGCAGGTACATCTGCAGGTACGTCAGATACAGCATCTCTGCGCCTTCTTCGGTTGTGGCTTCCTTCCGAAGCGCGGCTTTCAACTCGCTGAGCGTGATCGTTTCGTTCTTGTCCGTGTCCAGGGTTTCGAAATAGCTGTTGACCTCGGCATCTGTCTCGTCGCCCTCTTCGGCGCCTCCCATTTGCGCCGACAACCCGCCGCACAGCAGCGTTGCCGCAAACAGCCAAATCCCGATTTTCGCGTTCATATTCAATCCTCCTGAGTTCCTGTTTTCATTCATCAAACTGCACAAGTTCAGTCAACTGTTCGAAGTCTTCGCCCGTGACTGTCAGGCGCACAACAAGCCCGGGCCATGCCTTGGCGTACCATGCGCAACAGGCGCGGCCCTCTTCGTCTTCGTAGGAGTGCACCTTGCATTCAAGCAGGCCCGCAATCGTGATGCGTTTTTCGGTGCGGTCAAGCCTTGAGCGCCGCTTGGGCTCAAGCCAGTCGCGCAAGTTTTCAGCAAAGTTGATGCTGACATTCTCTACCTTGGCGCCTTTCAGCTTCTCCAGCGTGAGCGTCAGGTCCGTGATCTCGAGCTCGCAGCTCTCTTTGTCCGCCGCCGTAATCTCGTACTGCTGCACAAGGAAACTGCGCACGCGGTTCTTGCCGCGTTGCGTTGTGGTCTTGTGGATCCACTTGCGCCCTTTGGTGCCGAACAGCCGGGTGTCAGTGATCTCTGCGTCTTCCGCCTCGCCCTTTTTCTTCTTCTTTGCCTTGGGCGCCTTGTAGCCGGGGTCGCCCTCGACCACATCGAGCTCAATCAATTCGCGGGTGCCGAAGCGGTCGTCAGACTTCACCACCATGGTGGGATAATCCACGCTTCGCCACATGGTTGCACCGCCGTCGATCTCGTTTTCCCAGCGCACGCAATCAAACGTTCCCGCGGGCACCTTGATCTTTTCCTGCTTCACTTTCCGGAACCCGACCGGGTCGCGAAAGATCAGGCTGTCGGCCTGGAATGCGACTTTGACGATGGTGGCCGCGCCCTCGGACTCTTTCTTGTTTGCGTCGAGAATGGCCTGGCGCATTTCGGCGCGGTCGTCCCATACCGCGGTCACTTCGTGCCGCAGGTACGTGATCTGGTCGTCGCCACCTTCCTGGCCGGGCTTGGGCGAGCGTTTTAGCATCCAGGTGCGGCCCGCCACTCGGTACAGCACGAACTGGTCTGCCGGCGCGGGATCGTCCTTGGCGCCGGTGTAGCCGACGGCAGCGATGACCAGCGCGAGCGCAAACACCAGGCGGAATGCCGTGGCCATAACCTGCACCTGTGGCTGTGAGCAATGTCCGATTGTGGGAAGCGGGCACCCGCCGCGCAAGGAAAGAAACGAGGCGCGACGTGCCCGCAGGCCAATAGAATCCTACACTGCGCGGCACAGGAACAAGGAACGAAGATGCAGAAGACCGGCGCAGACCGCGAACGAGTGCTTGAACTGCTGACCGAAATGGGCGGCGTCACCGAAGAAAACGTGCGCAAGATCGCCAAGCTCACGCGCGTATCCGAGGCTGAAATCTGGGGCGCGGGCACCTTCTACCACCTGATCAACAAACCCGGCAAACGCATGCGCGTATGCAACGGGCTGACCTGCCGGCTGTTCGGCGCCGACGAAGTGATTGAAAGGCTGCGCGCCCAGGGCAAAGAGGTCACGGAGGCCACGTGCCTTGGCCAATGCGACCGCGCACCGGCTGCGCTCGACGAAGACATGAAGGTGATCGACTGGGCAAAGCAGGAGCGCAGCATCACGCCCGCCAATGACGATCTGCCGCTCAACCTGGCGGGCAAGCCGGACTACAAATTTGCAGCGCTGGAAGCCGCGCGCAAACTCAAGCCCGAGGACATCTTCAAGCTGCTTGAAGAAAGCGGACTGCAGGGCCGCGGCGGCGCGGGCTTTCCGGCGCATATCAAATGGAAGGGCGTGGCCGGCCAGAAAGACCCCGTGCGCTACGTCGTGTGCAACGGCGACGAAGCCGAGCCCGCGACATTCAAGGACCGCGAGACGATGCTGCGTCGCCCGGACAAACTGATCGAGGGCATGGCGATCGCGGCCTACGCGGTGGGGGCCAAAGAGGTCTATTTCTACATTCGAGGCGAGTTCAATGCCGAGTACGAGTCGGTGAAAGCCGCCCTGCACAAGGCCCCCGACAGCATCCAGAACCTGGACTGGCACTTCCACCGTGGCCATGGCGCCTACATCTGCGGCGAAGAGACAGCCATGCTGGAAAGCATGGAAGGCAAGCGCGGCATGCCGCGGCTGAAGCCGCCGTTTCCGCACGAGTTCGGGTTCCGCGGCAAGCCGACGCTGATCAACAACGTCGAGACTTTTGCGTGCGTGCCATACATTGTTCTGCAGGGCGGCGCGAAGTTCAAAGCCCACGGCCGCACCGAAGCCGGCAGCAAGCTGTACTGCATCAGCGGCCACGTGAACAAGCCAGGCGTCTATGAATTGCCCCTGGGCGCAACGCTGGATGAGCTGGTGGGGGCAGCGGGCGGCTACATGGGCAACCCGATGGCGTTCAGCCCGGGTGGGGCCAGCAGCGGATTTCTGCCGATCGAGAAGCGCAATGTCCCGCTGGATTTTAAGGGCCTGCAAAAGGAAGGCAGCATGCTGGGCAGCGCGGGCGTCGTGGTGCTCAACGACACCGTGGACATGGCCAAGGCTGCGCAATGGCAACTCGAATTCTTTGAGCTGGAAAGCTGCGGCCAGTGCGCGCCGTGCCGCATAGGCACGCGTTATCTGCACAACCAGGTCAGCAAGTACCTGAAGTCCGGCGACCCGGGCGCGCTCAAGCACGCCAACGACGTAGGCTGGGAAATGGAAGAAGGCAGCATCTGCGGCCTGGGCATGGTAGCCCACAAGCCGCTGGTGGACGCCCTGAAGTACTTCCCTAAGGCGTTTCAGCCCCGGCCGGAAGGCCCGGGGGAGTGATTGCCAGGTCGCAGCATGGCCACATACTTCATCACAATCACTTGCTACGGCACATGGCTTCACGGCGACGAGCGAGGTTCGCACGACCGAAAGGGAACCACGTTGGGCACAGCAATCTTGGCACCCGACGCGGCACTTGAGGCGCAGATGCGCCTGCGGATGAAACATCCGGAGATGAGGCTCAACGGGCCGATGCGCAAAACTGCAAGGGAGGCTGTCGTCGAGCACTGCGCCTATCGCGGTTGGGAACTTTGCGAACTCAGCGTGCGAACG